>CAWDZG010000002.1:0-1862755 GCA_963806955.1 uncultured Gaiellaceae bacterium | reverse complement strand
GCCGTCTTGCCGACGGCGACCGAGTGCAGGCGCTCGCGGATGTCGGCGGCGGTCTCGCCCAGGTCGGCGAGCCGCGGCAGCGCGGCGGCGCTCTCCAGCCCGAAGACGCGCTCGAAGAGCGGCGTCGTCCGGTAGCGGACCGCCCCGCCCGGGGCATCCTCCCGGCCGGCTTCCGCGATCAGCCCGCGTTCGAGCAGGCCGGCGACGGCCGAGTCGGCGGCGACGCCGCGGATGCGGGCGATCTCGGGCCGGCTGCACGGGCCGAGGTAGGCGACGATCGAGAGCGTCTCGAGGGAGGCCTGCGAGAGACCCCGTTCGACCGGGCGCTCGAACAGGCGCCCGCATGCCTCCGCGGCCTCCCGGGCGGCGCGGAAGGCGTAGCCGCCGGCCACGTGCTCGAGCACGATCCCGCTGCGGCCCTCGCGGTAGCGCTCCGAGAGCAGGCCGAGCGCGAGCTCGATCCGCTCCGGGTCGTCCGCGGCGGCCTGCGCGAGCTCGTCGGCCGAGAGGGGCGCCGAGGCGACGATCAGCAGCGCCTCGAGCGTCCGGGCGAGCTGGTCGACCGGGTTCGCGGTGATCAGGCGGAGCGGGCGATCCATGTGTCGTTCCTTTCTTCGTCCGGACGGGAAACCCTTATCGGGGCGAACGGAGCGGCCTGCTCGAGCGCGATCTCGCCGGCCTTGCGCAGCTCGAGCAGGGCGAGAAAGGCGACGGCCTGGTCGACGCGCGGCAGCGCCCCCACCTCGGCGTCGAAGTCGAAGCGGCGGCGACGCAACAGCACGCTGCGGAAGCGCTCGACGAACTGCGAGACCGGCGGGAAGCGAAGCGCCATGTGCGCGAGCGAGACCTGCGGCGGCGGCTCGGCCAGCAGCCGCAGCACGGCCGCGAGCTGCTCGGGGTCCTGCGGCGCCAGCTTCCGCTCGGGCTGCGGCGCGAGCGGCGCGGGGCCGACGCGGAAGTAGCGGTCGCGCTCGCCGGCGAGCCGGTCCGAGAGCCACGCCGCGGCCTCCTTCATCCGGCGGTACTCGGCGAGGCGGCGGGCCAGCTCCTCGGCGGCCTCCTCCGGCTCGAGCTCGGCCAGCTCGGCCTCCTCGTCGGGGAAGAGTGCGCGCGCCTTCAGCTCGAGCAACGCGGCGATCAGGACGAGGAACTCGCCGCAGGCCTCGAGGTCGAGCTGCTCCCGCTCGGCGAGGCGCTCGACGAAGGCGACGACGATCGCGGCCATGTCGACGTCGGCCGGCTCCAGCTCCTCCTTCAAGAGGAGCGTCAGGAGCAGGTCGAAGGGGCCCTCGAACGCATCGAGGTCCAGCTCGAGCTCGCGCACAATCATGGCGCCCGGGAGGCTAGCGACGGGGTCGGACGCGGCCGCGCGGGACGGCCATCGTCCGGTGCGGCTCCACCTGCGGCCCGCGGTCGCGCCTGCCACCGCGTCTCATCCCGCCGCGGTCGCGCAGGAACTGCCACCAGATGAAGAAGGCGGTCGAGAGCACGAAGATGACGATCGACACCCAGGCGTTCACGCGCAGGCCCGCGAGCTCCTCCGACGGGTCGATCCGCAGCGTCTCCAGGTAGAAGCGAAAAGCCGTGTAGAGCGAGATGTAGAGCGCGAAGAGCGCCGGCGGCCGGAAGCGGAAGCGGCGATCGAGCACCAGCAGCAACGCCGCGGCGCCCAGATTCCACAGGGCCTCGTAGAGGAACGTCGGATGGAAGGTGTTGTCGAAGATGTACTCGTCGGGCCTCCGGGTGGCGTCGATCTCGAGACCCCACGCACGCGAGGTCGGCTCGCCGAAGAGCTCCTGGTTCCACCAGTTGCCGACCCGGCCGATCGCCTGCGCGACCAGCAGGCCCGGCGCGGCGGCGTCGAGCAGCTCGGTGACGCTGACGCCGGCACGGCGCGCGACGATGCCGCCGACGAGCACGCCGCCGGCGATCCCGCCCCAGATGCCGAGCCCTCCCTCCCAGACGGCGAACGGGCCCCACCACTCGTCCGGCACCTCGCTCCAGCTCGTGGCGAGGTGGTAGAGGCGGGCGCCGACGATGCCCGCGCCCACGCCCCAGACCGCGACGCGGAAGATCAGATCCCAGTCGCCGCCGCGCTTCACCCAGCGGTGCCCGGTGAGCCAGATGCAGGCGGCGATGCCGGCGAGCAGCATCAGGCCGTACATGTGGATCGTGAGCGGGCCGACGTCGATGGTGCCCGACGACGGGGACGGGATGGAGGCGATGAGCGTCACGGCAGACCGCATTCTGCCGTGAAGCGACGACGCCGCGCTGCTAGAGCAGGATCTGCAGTGCGAGCTCGGGGTCGCAGCCGTTCCGGAGCAGGTCGATCGCGTAGTGGAGATCGACGTCCGCCCGCGCGGCGAGCAGCGCCGCCGCCGACCGCTCGTAACCGGCGCGCTCGAGCTCGCCGGCGCGCCAGCGCTCGATTCGCTCCTGCTCGGTCTCCTTGGTGGTCAGCTCTGCCGCAGCCATCGTTTCCTCCGGGTAGTTGTACCCGTACTTCGTCCAGTGAAGCCGAGAGGTTCTCCCCCTTCAGGGGGTTTCCGATGAAGCGTGGGTAAGCGTTTTGCAAACGCTTACCCACGCAGTTGCGGCTGCGGCCGCGACGAACAGGGGCTCAGGACGCCGGCAGGGGCGCCGCTGCGCCACGCCGGCGAACTGCCAGCGCGCTGCCCGCCAGGGCGAGCGCGAGCGCGGCGGCGAGTGCGACCGGGAAGTACGGGAACGAGCCTCCGCCGGGAGCGTCGATCGCGACCGGCTTGAACGTGTGCGTCTGCGTGTAGCCGTCCCAGACCTCGTACGTCCAGGTGCCGCCGCTCGGGAAGACGACATCGGCGCGGTAGACGCCGGTCTCGCCCGTCGGGCGGGCGGCGAACTGCCGCGACGCACCGTCGGCGTTCGTGATCGTCACCGTCGGCGCGATCCCGTCGATGGGCGTGCGACCGTGCGCGAGCACCGTCAGGTCGACCGTCCACGTCTCCCCGGCCGACGTCCCGGCCGGCAGCGAGCTGAGCCCGACGGTGGCGAAGCCGCCCGAACCGGCCGCGGGAACGGCGACGAGGGCGACGGTGAGCGCGAGCAGGAGCTTCTTCATCCGAGTGCCTCCGTTCGTTTGACGCCCTGAATACACCGCCAGGGTCGACGGAGTTCCCTATTCGACCGTGGCTGCAAGCTCGAGCGCCTGCGCACGCGTCAGGTCGCCCTCGAGCCGCAGCAGCAGGTCGCCGCGGTTCCAGAGCAGAACGGTGCCGGCGAGGAACGTCCGGTCGTCCCGGATCTCCCCGTTCTCGTCGAAGAACATGACGAAGTGCTCGTCGCCGCTGACGAAGAGGCCGGGCTCACCATTCACCTGGACCTGCTCGACCCTCGTGCGCGGGCCGGCGACCTTCTTGACGAAGCCGTCCCAGACGGCCCCGTTGAGCTGCGAGAGCAGCAGCCGCGGCCGCTCGACGGGCCCGTAGACCAGCGTCGCCATCCGGTCGCCCAGCGCGAAGACCGCGTCCGGCTCGCCGACGTCGAGGAGGCGGAAGCCGACGCGGCGCTCCGCCTCGGCCCGGTCGACGCGCTCACCGAAGTCGGGCTGCTGCACGTCGACCGGGGGGAGCGTCTCGACCAGTTCGACGCTCGCGCCCTTGAGCCGGAACAACTCCAGGAAGGCGCTGCGGGCTCCGGGCGAGAGAGCGAGCACGCCGGCGAGCACGGCCAGCGCGACGGCGAGACCGAGAGCGAGCGGGCGGCGGCGCGACGGGCGCCGTTCGAAGCCGAGGTCGAACCTCGGCGTCTCGGGATAGGCGAGCTCGCGGCCGAGCTCCCGCAGCCTGGCGTCGAGCCCGTTCACGGCGACTCCCCCAGCTCTGCTCGCAGGCGCTCGAGCGCGCGCGACGTTCGCGACTTGACGGTGCCCCGCCGCAGCGAGAGCACCTCCGCCGTCTCGTCCTCGCCCAGGTCGAGGAGGTAGCGGCACGAGAGCACGAGCCGGTCGGCCTCGCCGAGGCGCTCCAGTGCCGCGAGCAGCTGCGCGCGCTGCTCGGCGGCGAGTGCCCTCCCCTCGGGAGACGGAGCCGCGTCCCCCGAGGGAAGCTCGTGCGCCGCTCGCAGCGCCAGGCCGTCACGCCGGCCGCGCGCGCGCAGGCTGTTGCGAGCCTCGTTCGCGACGATCGCGAGCAGCCACGGCCGCAGCGGCGCGCCGCGCCGGAAGCGCGGCAGCGCGCGCCACGCCTTGACCAGCCCGGCCTGGGCGGCGTCCTCGGCGTCGGCGGCGTTACGGGTGATCAGGTACGCGGTGCGGAAGGCGATCTCCTCGTGGTCGCGGACGAGCGCGGCGAAGGCACCGGCATCTCCGGCCCGCGCGCGCTCGACGTGCTCGTCCTCTGTCGGTGGTCGGCTCACCACTCGTGGGTTCTACACCCCTGACGGCTCCGGGGTTCCTCCGCCGCGGGCGCCGGGTTAGGATCGCCTCATGCGAATGCGCAAGGACGCCAAGATCGAGCTGATCCGGCAGGTTCCCCTCTTCGCGGGCTGCTCGAAGAAGCAGCTGGCCGAGATCGGCACGCTCGCCGACGAGCTGACGCTGCCCGAGGGGACGCAGCTGATCAAGGAGGGCGCGCGCGGCCACGAGTTCTTCGTCCTCGTCGACGGCGAGGTGGACGTGCGCCGGAAGGGCCGCAAGCTGAACACGCTCGGCAACGGATCGTTCTTCGGCGAGATGGCGCTCGTCTCGTCGCTTCCCCGCAGCGCGACCGTGACGGCGACGACGCCCGTCCGCGTCCTCGTCGTGCACGAGCAGGCATTCAGAGGGCTCCTGCACAGCTCGCCCGCGATCCAGCTGAAGATCCTGGAGGCGCTCGCCGACCGCGTCGTCGAGACCGCCTCGGCCTGAGGCGGCATGGCGCGCGCCGTCGGCTTCAACCACCTGGCGCTCGAAGTCGGCTCGCTCGACGACGCGCTCGAGTTCTACGGCCGCCTCTTCGAGCTCGAGCTGCGCGGCCGGGTTCCCGGCATGGCCTTCGTGGACATGGGCGACCAGTTCCTGGCATTCGCCGAGGGGCGTTCCCAAGGCCCGGACGGCGCGCGGCACGTCGGCCTCGTGGTCGACGACCGCGAGGCGGTGCTCGCGGCGGCCCGCGACGCAGGCGTGGAGATCTTCGGCGGCAACTCCTTCCGCGACCCGTGGGGCAACCACGTCCAGGTCGTCGCCTACGCCGAGATCCAGTTCTCGAAGACGCGGGAGGTCCTGCGCGGGATGGGCCTCGAGCTCGAGAAGACCGAGTCCGCGCTGCAGGAGCTGCGCGACAAGGGTCTCGCCTGAACGAGCTGAGCGAGCGAGACCTCGCGTCCCTGCTGGCGCTGCTCGCCGCAGGCGCCGGGCTGCTCGTGCTCGTGCCGCGCCTGCGCGTCCCGTATCCGATCCTGCTGGTGCTCGGCGGGCTCGTGCTCGGGTTCGTCCCGGGGATGCCCGAGCTGCAGCTCCCGCCCGATCTCGTGCTGGTCGGCGTGCTGCCGCCGCTGCTCTACGGGGCCGCGTTCTTCACCTCGCTGCGCGACCTGCGCGCGAACAAGCGGCCGGTCGGGCTGCTGGCGGTCGGGCTGGTGCTGCTGACGATGATCGCGGTGGCCGTCGTCGCACACAGCATCGTTCCGGAGCTGCCGTGGGCCGCCGCGTTCGTGCTCGGCGCCGTCGTCTCCCCCACCGACCCGATCGCCGCGACGGCGATCATGCGGCGCCTCGGCGTGCCGCGCCGGATCGCCGCGGTCGTCGAGGGCGAGAGCCTCGTCAACGACGGCACCGCCCTCGTCGCGTACCGCTTCGCGGTCGCGGCCGCCGTCACCGGCACGTTCTCGCTCTGGGAGGCCGGTCTGTCGTTCGCCGTCAACGTCGCGGGCGGTATCGCCGTCGGCATCGCCGTCGCCTGGCTCGTGCGCCAGGTCCGGCTCCGGCTCGACTTCCCGGCCGCGGAGGTGACGATCTCCCTGCTCACGGGCTATTTCGCCTACATCCCGGCGGAGCTGCTGGGCGTGTCGGCCGTGATCGCAGCGGTCACGGCCGGCATCTATCTCGGCTGGCACACGCCGGAGCTGACGACGCCGGAGGTGCGCCTGCTCGGCCAGTCGACGTGGGAGATGGTCACGTTCATGCTGAACGCGCTCCTCTTCACGCTGATCGGCCTGCAGCTGCCGACGATCCTCGACGAGCTCGACGCCTACACGACGCTCGACCTGCTCTGGTGGGGCGGCGCCGTGACGCTGACCGTGATCCTCGCGCGCTGGGCGTGGGTCTACCCGGCCTCGTGGCTGCCCTGGTGGCTGTCCCGCCGAGTCCGCGAGGCCGGCCCGGTGCCGTCGGCCAGGCACCTCGCACTGATCTCGTGGTCGGGGATGCGCGGCGGGGTCTCGCTCGCGGCGGCGCTGGCCGTCCCACTCACGCTCGACGGCGGCGAGCTGTTCCCGGCACGGAGCCTGATCCTCTTCCTCACGTTCTGCGTCATCTTCGGCACCCTCGTCGTCCAGGGCCTGACGCTCCCCGTCGTCATCCGTGCCCTCGGGGTGTGCGACGACGGCGAGGAGGAGGCCCGGGAGGAGGCCCGGGCGCGCATCCATGCCTCGGAGCGGGCGCTCGCGCGCCTGGACGAGCTCGAGCGCGAAGGCTGGGTGCGCGAGGACACGGCGGGGCGGATCCGCGGCAGCTACGGCTTCCGGCGCGACCGCTTCTCGGCCCGGTTCGACGTCGGGGACGACGGGGCGATCGAGGCGCGGTCCCTGGCCTACCAGCGCCTGCGCCGCGAGCTGCTCGACGCAGAGCGCAACGCCCTCGTCGAGCTGCTGCGGTCCGGCGAGATCTCCGACGAGGTGATGCGTAAGGTTGCACGCGACCTCGACCTCGAATCCGCGCGGCTGGAGGAGACCTAGGCGATGCCGAACGGCGACCGAACGACGTCGAACGTGCTCCGCGGCTGGCGCGAGCACGAGTACGGCCGCTCGCGCCGCGGGCTGCCCCTCGTCGTCCAGCTGCCCGCGGCCGGCACCCCGGTCGAGGGGCTGCTCGTCGCCGCCCACCACGGCGAGGAGGCCGAGACGGGCCTGCTTGCCCGACGGCTGCTCGAACGGATCCCCGGCGACGAGACGCGCTGGGCGGTCGTCCAGGTCGCGAATCCCGACGGCCTGCTCGCCGGCACACGCCAGAACGCCGCCGGCGTCGACCTGAACCGCAACTTCCCCTGCGCCAGCTGGAGCGCCGAACCTTCCTTCACCTACCCACCCGGGATCGATCCCGCGCTGCGCGAGCTCCCGAATCGCACGAGCCACTCGTCGCCGGGTGCCGAGCCCGGCTGCGAGCCGGAGACGAAGGCCCTGATGGCGCTCGTGCACGAGTTGCGGCCGAAGCTCGTGCTCGACCTGCACGCGCCGATCGAGCTGATCCTCATCCGCGCAGGAGTGCCGCACGAGCCGGTCGAGCTGCTTGCGACCGCTGCCGGAATGCGGGTCGTGTCCGAGCTCGAGGTCGCCTCGCCCGGCGCGTTCGACGAGTGGCTGCAGGAACAGGGGATCCCGGCGATCGTCTACGAGGTCGAGCACGCCGGGCTGCCCCAGCTCTGCAAGCGCCACCTGCCCGGGCTCGAGCAGTTGCTGCGCGGCTAGGCCAGGAACGCTTCCAGTACGCACGGTGCCGCCGCGCGCACGGTGAGGATCCGCTCCGCCACGCGCGTACGCTAGCCCTGATGCCCCTGCCGAGACCTGGTCGTCGTTGAGCGCCGTCGCGATCGAGGTGACCGGCCTGCACGTTCGGCGCGGCGGCGCCCTCGTGCTCCCCGCGGTCTCGCTCGCACTCCGGCACGGCGTCGTCACCGGGCTGCTCGGCCCGAGCGGCTCCGGGAAGTCGACGCTGATGCGCGCGATCGTCGGCGTCCAGCAGGTGGAGTCGGGCTCCGTGCGCGTCCTCGGCCTGCCTGCCGGGTCGGCCGAGCTGCGCCATCGGGTCGGCTACGTCACCCAGGCGCCGTCGGTCTACGGCGACCTGACCGTGCGCGAGAACCTGCGCTACTTCGCCCGCGTGCTCGGCGTCCCCGCAGCCCGCGTCGACAGCGCGATCGACATCGTCGACCTGCGCTCCCAGGCCGACCAGGTGGTGCGGACGCTCTCCGGCGGCGAGCGGTCGCGGAGCTCGCTCGCGGCGGCGCTCCTCGGCGAGCCGGACGTGCTCGTCCTCGACGAGCCGACGGTCGGGCTCGACCCGGTGCTGCGGCGCGATCTCTGGGCGACCTTCCACCGGCTCGCCGAGGCCGGGGCTGCGCTGCTCGTCTCGAGCCACGTCATGGACGAGGCCGCGCGCTCGGACAGCCTCGTCCTCATGCGCGAGGGCCGGATCGTCGCGCACGACACACCCGCAGGGTTGCTCGCGCAGACCGGCGCCCGAGATCTCGAGGCCGCGTTCCTGCAGCTCGCCGAGGCGACGTGAGCGCGCGGGTGACACTCGCCACTGCGGCCCGCGTGCTCCAGCAGCTGCGGCGCGACCCGCGGACGCTCGCACTCGTGTTCGTGGTGCCCCCGGTGCTGCTGGCGCTCTTCCGCTACGTCTTCGACGGCCAGGAGCAGACGTTCGACCGCGTCGGGGCGCCGCTCGTCGGCGTCTTCCCGTTCACCTCGATGTTCCTGGTCACCTCGATCGCGATGCTGCGCGAGCGGACGACGGGAACGCTCGAGCGGCTAATGTCGCTGCCGCTCGCGAAGGCCGACCTGCTCGTCGGCTACGGGCTCGCGTTCGCCGCCGTCGCCGCCGTCCAGGCGGTGATCGCCGCGGGCGTCGCCTTCGGGCTGCTCGGGCTCGACACCGCCGGCCCGGTCGGGCTCGTCGTCGCGATCGCGATCCTGAACGCGCTCCTCGGCATGGCGCTCGGCCTCTTCACGAGCGCGTTCGCCCGGACCGAGTTCCAGGCGGTCCAGTTCCTGCCCGCCGTCGTGCTGCCCCAGATCCTGCTCGGCGGCCTACTCGCCCCGCGCGACCGGATGGCGCCGCTGCTCGAGCACGTCTCCGACCTCCTCCCGCTCACCTACGCGATCGACGCGCTCGTGCGCGTGACGCAGGAGAGCGGCTTCGGCCGCGAGCTGGCCGTCGACGTCGGCGTCATCTCCGGCTCGATCGTGCTCGCGCTCGCCCTCGGGGCGGCGACGCTGCGGCGGCGAACGCCCTAGCCGGCCGTGTGCCAGGAGCCGGGGCGCACCCGGTACGCATGGCCGGCGCCCTCGGACGCACCGGCGAGCGCGGCGGCGACCGCGTCCTCGGCGAGCGCCGTCGGGTGCGTCGAGTGTCACGTGCGCGCGATCGGCGTCTTCGTCGATCTCGATCGACGCGACCGTCGCGAGCGGCTCGAGCGCCTCGGTGACGAGCGCCGCGCACGACGAGCAGCCGGCCTCCTCGACCTCGAACTCGACCTGCACGGTCAGGCCGCCTCGTACGAGAGCAGCTCGAGCAAGCTCCCGTCGGGGTCGCGGAAGTACACGCTCGTGCCTGCGTCCCGCGCGCCTGACCGGGCCACCGGCCCTTCCTCCACCGCGACGCCGTGGGCGCCCAGCAGCGCGACCGCGCTCTCGATCGGCCCGTCCCACAGGAGGCAGACGTCGGCGTTGCCTGGGCGGACCGGATCCTTCGCGACCGGATGGGGCGTTCCCCCGGGGCCGTGCGCGTTCAGCTGTTGCCGGCCGAAGCGGTAGGCGTACGCACTGGGTCCCTGCGCGACCAGCTCGGCACCGAGTACCCCGCAGTAGAACGCGTTCGAGCGCTCCCAGTCGGAGACGGCGATCACGACGTGGTCGAGCCCCGCGATCACAGGATCGCGTCGGCGCCGAGCAGCGTGCGCGCCTCGGTGATGAAGTCTGTGCCGATCGCGACCCGGTACTGCGGCCCGAGCGCGAGCGTCTTCGGCCCCAACGAGGTCTCGAGCGCCACGTACACCGGCGACTCGCCCGGGTAGTCCTTGACGAGGTGGGCGAGATCGCGGATCAACCCGGCCCGGGCGGCGCGCGCGTCGAGCTTGAAGCGGATCTCGGTCCGCTCCGGCACGACCTCGAACGGCGAGACCTCGATCGCGATCAGCTTCGTCTCGCCCTGCTGCTTGTGGTCGACGCGGCCCTTGATCACGAGGATCCGGTCGGCGACGCAGTACTCGCGGGCGCTCGCGTAGGTCGAGTTGAAGACGACGACCTCGCCGCCGCCGGTCGGGTCGTCGAGGCCGAGGAAGACCATCGGCTCGCCGCGCTTCGTCGTCAGCTGCTTCACCGAGGCCACGATCCCGCCGACCGTGACCACCTCGCCGTCCCGGCGGCGCTCGAGCTCGGCGAGCGTGCAGTCGGTCTTCCGGCGCAGCTGCTCGCGCACGGCGTGCAGCGGGTGCTCGGAGACGTAGAGGCCGAGCGTCTCCTTCTCGAGCTTCAGCAGCTCGGGCTTCTCGAACTCGCCGGCCGGGATCACCGGATGGTGCCGCGGCGCCTGCTCCGTCTCCGTGTCGCCCATGTCGAAGATCGACGCCTGCCCGGCGAGCCGGTCGGCGGCGTGCTTCTGCCCCCAGGCGAGCGCCTGCTCGAGGCAGGCGAGCATTCCCAGCCGCGAGGCATCTGTGGAGTCGAGCGCACCGCACTTGACCAGCGCCTCGAGCGAGCGCTTGTTCACCACCTGCGGGTCGACGCGCTCGGTGAAGTCCCAGATCGACTCGAAGGGGCCGCCCTCTTCGCGGGCGCGGACGATCGTGCGCGCGGCCGTCTCGCCCACGGCCTTGACCGCGTTGAGGCCGAAGCGGATCTTCCCCTCCACGACTGCGAAGTCGAACTGGGACGAGTTCACGTCGGGCGGCAGCACCTCGATCCCGAGCTCGTCGCAGGCGTTGACGTACAGCGGCACGCGGTCCTTCGTGTTCATCACCGAGGAGATCAGCGCGGCCATGTACTCGCACGGGTGGTTCGCGCGCAGCCAGGCGGTGCGGTAGGCGATCAGCGCGTAGCAGGCCGCGTGCGACTTGTTGAAGGAGTAGTCCTGCGACTTCTCGATGTCGTCCCAGAGCTGCCGCGCCACCTGCTCGGAGGTCTCGTTCGCGATGCAGCCGCTGATGAACTTGTCCTTCAGCGACGCCATCAGCGCGTGGATCTTCTTCCCGATCGCCTTGCGCAGGTCGTCCGCCTCGGCAGGCGTGAAGCCGCCGACCTGCTTGGCGATCTCCATCGACTGCTCCTGGTAGATCGAGATCCCGTACGTGGCGCCGGTGATCGCCTTCAGGCGCGGGTCGATGAAGGTGACCGCCTCCTGGCCCGCCTTCCGCTTCGCGTAGTTCGGGATGTACTGCATCGGCCCCGGCCGGTAGAGCGCCACGAGCGCGATCAGGTCCTCGAACACGGTCGGCTTCACCTGCCGCAGCGCCTCGCGCATGCCGGACGACTCGAACTGGAAGACGCCCATCGCCTCGCCGCGCGCGAGCATCGCGTACGTCTTCTTGTCGTCGAGCGGGATCGTCGTCATGTCGACGTTGCCGATCAGCTCGACCGCCTTGTCGATCACGTCGAGGTTGCGCAGGCCGAGGAAGTCCATCTTCAGCAGGCCGAGCGCCTCGACGGTGTTCATCGAGAACTGGGTCACGACCTCCTGGTCGGCGCCCTTCTGCTGCAGCGGGATGATGTCGATCAGCGGCTCGGCGCCGATCACGACGCCGGCGGCGTGGATCGAGTCCTGGCGCACGAGCCCCTCGAGCGGCCGGGCGAGGTCGACGATCTCCTTCGCGACCGGGTCGGTGTCGTACGCCTGCTTCAGCTCGCCCGACTTGAGGCAGTCGCCGAGCGTCTGGCCCGGTCCTTCCGGGATCAGCTTCGCGATCCGGTCGACGACGCCGTAGGGGATCTCGAGCACGCGGCCGGCGTCGCGCACGGCCGCGCGGGCGGCCATCGTCCCGAAGGTGATGATCTGGGCGACGCGGTCGCGGCCGTACTTCTCCGAGACGTAGTTGATCACCCGCTCGCGGCCCTCGACGGCGAAGTCGATGTCGATGTCGGGCATCGACTTGCGGCCCGGGTTGAGGAACCGCTCGAAGAGCAGGTCGTACCGGATCGGGTCGATGTCGGTGATCTCGAGGCAGTACGCGGCGAGCGAGCCGGCGGCCGAGCCGCGGCCCGGGCCGACGCCGATCCCGTTCACCTTCGCGAAGTGGATGAAGTCCCAGACGATCAGGAAGTAGTCGGCGAAGCCCATCTCGCGGATCGTCTTCAGCTCGAACTGGAGCCGCTCGCGCAGCTCGGGCGTGATCTTGTCGTAGCGGCGCTCGAGCCCCTGCTCGCACAGCTCGACGAGGTACTCGAAGGCGTCGCGGTCGTTCGGGCGTCGGGAACTTCGGCAGCAGGATGTTCCCGAGCGCGATCTCGATCGAGCAGCGCTCGGCGACCTCGAGCGTGCGCCGCATCGCGTCCTCGTGGCCGGGGAAGTCGAGCGCCATCTCGGCCGGGCTCTTGAAGTAGAACTCGTTCGTGTCGAAGCGCCAGTGATTCGGGTTCTTGAGCGAGTCGCCCGACTGGATGCAGAGGAGCGCCTCGTGCGAGTAGGCGTCGCTGGCGTTCAGGTAGTGGACGTCTCCGGTGGCGACGAGCGGCAGCTGCGCCTCAGCGGCGAGCTTGACGAGCTGCGGGTTGACCACCTGCTGCACGTCGAGGCCGGCGTTCTGCAGCTCGACGTAGGTGTTGTCGCGCCCGAACACCTGCGCGAGCCGGTCGAGCTCGGCGCGGGCGTCCTTGGGCCGGTTCTCCTCGAGCGCCTTGTTCACGCGGCCCGAGAGGCAGCCGGAGAGCGCGATCAGCCCGCCCGAGTAGCGCTCGAGCAGCTCCCAGTCGACGCGCGGCTTGGCGAAGTAGCCCTCGAGGTAGCCGAGCGAGCAGAGCTTGATCAGGTTCGAGTAGCCGGTGTTCGTACTCGGCGAGCAGCGTCAGGTGCGCGTAGCCGCGGGTGCGCGCCTTGCGGTCGTCGGCGACGTAGACCTCGCAGCCGACGATCGGCTTGACCCCCTGCTTCCCGGCGGCCTTGTAGAGGTCGACCGAGCCGGCGAGCGAGCCGTGGTCGGTGAGCGCGACGGCGGGCATCTCGAGCTCGGCGGCGCGGGCCGCGAGCGCAGGGATACGGCACGCCCCGTCGAGGATCGAGTACTCGCTGTGGACGTGCAGGTGGACGAAGTCGGCGCTCACGGAAGGGCCATTCTAGGACGCGCCTCGGAGGGCCTCCCGAAAGCGCCGCTGTCCAGGGATCTTCGGCGAGACACCGGCACCCTCGAGCCGGCTCAGGAGGGTGAGAGCCGGCCGTTACGAGGGCGAGATGGGAGCGAAGCGACCCTTCAGCGGTCTTGCGCGGTTGGGATTCCGCGCGAGCGGATCCCGACCTTGCGCCGCAAGTCAGAGCAGTTTCAGGTGCCCGCCGCGCGCGAGGGCGTCGTTCTCGATCCAGCTCGGCTCGCGCCGGCTGATCGCGTTCGGGGACGGCGCGGAGGCGGCTCGCACGCGCACGCGCGCTGCGAGCCGCTCCGCGAGCCGCTCCTCTTCGCGGCGTGCGTAGAGCGCCGCGAAGTGTGGGTCGACCCAGCTATAGGACACGGCTGTACGCGATCTGCCACAGGGGCATCCAGGTCGCACCGCCGTCGTCGGAGCGTGACCACGACCAGTCGAGCGACTCGGCCTCGATCCGCTCCCAGCGCATGCGGAAGAGGGAGCCGCCTGCGCTGCGACGCAACTCCATCGACCCGTCGGCCCAGCCGCCGACGAAGTCGAGGTAGTTCGCCTCGCTGTCCACCCAGGTCTGCTTCCAGCACTGCTCGCGCCGGTCGTAGACCGAGTAGCTGAGCCCCTGGAAGTCGAGCGACGGGCGGCCGTCGAAGTTCTCGACGACGACCTTGCCCCCCAGGTCGAGGTAGACCGAGTTCGTGCCGACGCAGCGAGCGCCGCCCTCGTCCCACGCGCAGTCCCACTCCCCCAGCCAGAAGTCGAATTGCCGCGCCGCGTCCAGCTCCAAGGTGACCGGCTCCGACGCGACCGTTGCGCTCATGACCATTGGAACGTCTGCGCAACGGCATGGTTAGGCGGTTAATCGAAGCGCAACACGGGCGCAACCGAGGCTACGCCGCACGCCCGAAAATCCGCGTTCCAACGCGGAAAAAGGGCGGCTGCGCCGGAACGCAGCCGCCCTCGTTCGCTCAGTCGTCGTCGTGATCCCGCGCGAGGTCGGGCGGGAGCATCTGATCGGCCTTCGCGTAGTCGCAGACGCCCTCCGGGAAGATCGCCTGCAGGCGCATCCACTCCGCGAGCGTCGGCCGCCACGAGCCGTAGGCGCCGCGCGCGATCGCGCGGGACACCGGCTGGAGCGCGCACTTGAAGACGCCGCCCTCGATCGGCCCGCCCGCGACGGTGCGGGAGGTGCCGTAGAGCGGGAACGCCTGCGTGCAGGCCCCGGCGGAGTGCTTGTCGAGGATCCCGTTCCAGACGTCCTTGCCGGTCGCGATCGGCTGGCCGCTCGCGTCGAAGCACGCGTCGACGGCGGTCGCCGGCTTGTTCTTCGCGACGCTCTTGTGCGGGTTCGCCTGGATGTTCTTGATCCACTCGTCGAGGACGAGGAACGCCTGCGGCGTCTGGTCGAACCGCGCGCCCGGGGTGCCCGGCGGCGGCACGGCCGTGAACCAGACGAGCTGGTTCGACGCGTCCCCGTCGTAGTTCAGGAGCCGCTGCCGCGCGGCGAACGACTGGTGCGAGTTGTGCATGTCGAGGTAGGCCTCGAGGTAGTGCCGCCAGTCGATCACCGGGATGTCGAGCTTGCCCCGGAAGACCATCCCGGAGCGGTACGCGGCGTAGCCCGCGTCCTTGTTCCCCTCGCGCCGCGCGGCCGGCGTCGCGCCGCCGTCGGGCGAGAGCTGCATGTTGCGGGCGCTCCACACGTCCGGGAGCTGCGAGGCGCAGAGGGCGGCGATGAACGGGCAGCCCTCCTGCACCATGTCGGCCGAGCGCTTCCACGAGCCGGCATTCGCGTTCAGGTCGAGGAACTGCTCGGGCGTGATCGTGCCCGCCTGGAGCGCCGTGAGCCCGTACTGGACGCCGACGTTGTCCCACGGCGAGCGGGCGAAGCCCGTCTCGTCGGTGCCGTAGATCGTGACGAGGTCGGCCCAGTGCGTCCACTCGACCGGCCCGTGGACGGCCGGGTTGTAGCCGGGCGCCGTGCCGAAGTGCGGGTTGAGCGCGAGCGGCGAGAGGCCGCGCCAGCCGTTGATGCACTCGGTCGAGCCCGGGGTCGGCATGTACGGCATCACCGCCGCGTACGGATTCGGGATGATCGCCGACGCGTTCATGCCCTCGATCGCGGTGCGGTTGACCCACGTGCGCCACGTCGAGAGCGGGTCGGCGAGCACCTTCGCGTCCGCCCAGCGCTCGAGCAGCTCGCAGTCGCCGACGTGGATCGTCTGCGTGACCATGTCCGGGATACGAGTACTGCGGCACGCCGCCGTCGAGCAGGCCCGGGTGGTTCTGGCCGTAGACGTACTGCTGGATCGCGCCGCCCGAGCCGCCGACCGCGATCGTGTACTCCGGCTCCGCGTAGCGCGAGACGAAGCGGTCCTTGAGCATGATCGCCGTCTCGCCGCCGAGCTGGAGGTTGTAGTGGGTGTTCGTGCGCGTCCCCGTGGAGTAGAGGACGGCGTAGCCCATCCGCAGGCCGGCGAGATGGCGCATGTCGGTGCCCGACGGGCTGCCCTGGTAATGGCCGATCGCGACGCCGCCGGAGAAGCTCATGAGCGCCTTCCGGTTCCACGCCGAGAGGTCGGGCGCCGCGGCGTCCTGCGTCGCGGGTGAGAGCATCAGGATCGAGTACATGAAGCGGTTGATCACGCCGCGCTCCCAGCGGAGGATCATCGGCACCGTCTTCCCGTCCATCGTCGTCGTCTGCTCGATCGACGCGGCGGGCGGCGGCGCGGCCGGGTCGTACGGCAGGTACGCCCCGCCCGGGTTGCGGTAGACGAAGCTCGTCACCGTCGCCGTCTCGCAGGTCGGCGACTGCGCGATCGGCGGCAGCCCGTTCGAGGCGGCGTTCGACGCGGTCGAGCAGAGGAAGGGCTGCTGGTGCGGGCCGGAGAAGATCGGGCCCTGAATCGGGTGGTTGACGAGCTTCAGCTCGTCGTAGTGCTTCTTCCCCTTCGCGTGCTTGTGGCTGCGCGCGACGAGCGTGCTCTCCCCGAGCGGCAGGCCGGTGACGACGCCCTCGAGCTGGTGATTCCCCTCCGGATCGGGCCCGAACACCGAGGTGACGTCCGTGCCGTTGAGTGTCACCACCACGTCCCCCGGCTTCGTCTTGTCCGGAAGGGCGAGCTCGATCCGGGCGTCGCCGCCCGAGACGTAGCGCGCCGGGCTCGAGACGACGCTGAGCGCGAGCTCGTCGTGCTTGCCGCCGCGCCGGTCGCCGTCGTCATCGTCCGCGGCCGCGACCGGCACGACGATGAGCGCCAGCGCGACCGCGGCCAGCCGCCAGTGAATCCGCTGCATGATTCCTCCCCGTTTCCCCGCAGTTGTCGCGAGGACTATCTCGCCGAACACCTCATCGGGTCAAGCGGTCGTCGTCCGTTGTGCCTACTCTGGAAGGTTGATGTTCCTCGAGATCCTCTGGCAGCAGGACGCAACGGCGTCCGTTTTCACCCGCGCCGACGACGGGACGCTCTCGGACGTCCGCACGGTCGACGTCGCCGAGGTGCTGCGGCTGGCCGCCGCGCCGCCGGACGAGGTCGAGCTCGGCGGCAGCGCGCGCGCCGTCTTCGCGGTCGTCGCGCTTGCTCGGCGCTCGGTGACGGAGGGGCTCGTGCACCCGTATCTCGACCACGACGGCGGCTGGTGGCACGCCTTCTGGGGCGCGACCCTCGACGAGGGCGTCCAGGCGGAGCTCGACGGGATCGCCGCGGCCCTCCCCGCCGTCTCGGCGCGCGCGTTCGACGGAGACCGCGACGCGACCGTGCGCGACCTCTACCCCGTGCTCGTCGACCAGGTCGCGCGCGACCGGCTCCGCGCGGACGGCGTCCGGCTCGGCTGGCCCGGCCGTGGGCGCCCCGGCGCGATCGACAGCTTCCTCGACGGGCTGACCGCACCCGACGCCGTGCTCGAGCGGCACTCGGGGCTCGCCGCCCTGCGCGAGCGCGTCTCGAAGTGGGTCGCTGCCGGCCTCGGCACGCGCCGCACGTCCGGCTGGTCGCTCGCACTGCGTCTGGACGAGCGGCCCGCCGGCGAGCTCGCGCTCGAGCTCTGGCTGCAGGCCGACGACGACCCGTCGCTCGGCCTGCCCGCCTCGCTGCTCTGGAGCGGCGACGACGACGTCTTCGGCTTCCTGCGCACCGGCGATCCCCGCCGCGACCTGCTCCGGCAGCTGGCCGCCGTCGAGCCGCTGCTCGAAGGAGCCGGGATCGAGCTCGACGCGACCGAGCCCGCCGACTCGATCCTCGAGCCCGACGCGGTCGGGCCGTTCCTCCGCGACACGATGCCGCTGCTGGAGGAGCGCGGCGTGCCCGTCCTCCTCCCCGCCGCGTGGCTGCGCTCGACCGCGCGCGTCCGCGTGAACCTGACCGCCACGAGCGGCCCGCCGAACCGTTCGAGCGGGCTGCTGTCGCAGGCGCAGCTGGCGCAGTTCGACTGGAAGCTCGCGATCGGCGACACCGAGCTGAGCGAGGAGGAGCTGCGCGAGCTGGCGGCGGCGAAGGAGCCGTTCGTGCACGCGGGCGGTCGCTGGCAGGCGGTGCGCCGCTCGGACGTCGAGCGCGCGCTCCGCTTCCTCGAGCGCCGCCGCTCGCGCGCCGGGATCGTCGACCTCGTCCGCGCCGTCTCGGGCGTCGAGACCGGCGAGGCGGGGCTCGAGCTCGGCGAGGTCACGCTCGACGCGCCGCTGACCGACCTGCTCGACGGCGGCGACCGCCGCTTCAGCCCGCGCCCCACTCCGGCCGCGCTGCAGTTCGAGCTCTTCCCCTTCCAGGAGCGCGGCCACGGCTGGCTGCGGCTGCTCGGCGACCTCGGCGTCGGCGCGATCCTCGCCGACGACATGGGGCTCGGCAAGACCGTCCAGGCGATCGCGATGCTCGCCTCCGAGCGCGAGGAGCCGGGCGGCGAGGAGCTCGGGCCGACGCTCGTCGTCTGCCCGATGAGCGTCGTCAAGCAGTGGGCTGCCGAGCTCGCGCGGTTCGCGCCCTCGCTGCGCGTCCACGTCCACCACGGCAACACGCGGCTCGCGGGCGTCGCCTTCGCCGAGGCCGCGCGGGCGAGCGACGTCGTCGTGACGTCCTACGACATCGCCGCGCGCGACTCCGAGGTCGTCGCCGCCGTCGCCTGGGACCGGCTCCTGCTCGACGAGGCGCAGGACGTCAAGAATCCGGCGACGAAGCGGGCGCGGGCGCTACGCCGGGTCGTCGCGCGCCGCAAGCTGGCGATGACGGGAACGCCGATCGAGAACCGGCTCGGCGAGCTCTGGGCCGTGATGGACATCGTCAACCCCGGGCTGCTCGGCTCGCGCGACTGGTTCGACCGCACGTTCGCGCGGCCGATCGAGTCCGGCGGCGACGAGCGCGCGCTCGAACGGCTGCGCGCGATCGTGCAGCCGTTCATCCTCCGCCGCGCCAAGGACGACCCCGAGGTCGAGCTGGAGCTGCCGCCGATCACCGTCGAGAAGGACTACTGCCGGCTCACCGTCGAGCAGGCGAGCCTCTACCGCGCGACCGTCGACCGCTGGCTCGCGCGCGTCGAGGCGCACGAGGACCGCTTCGGCCGCCGCGGCGCCGTGCTCGCGATGCTGGGCCAGCTGAAGCAGGTCTGCAACCACCCCGAGATGGTGGTCGCGACCGGCGCGCCGCTCGACGGCCGCTCGGGGAAGCTGGAGCGGCTGGTCGAACTGCTCGAGACCGTGCCGCCGGGCGACAAGGCGCTCGTCTTCACCCAGTACCCGGGCTTCGACCGGCTCGTGCCCCACCTCGCGGAGCGGCTCGGCCGGCGCGTCGGCTTCTTCCACGGCCGCCTGAACGCGCGGCAGCGGGAGGAGCTGCTGACGGCGTTCGCGCTCGACGAGGGGCCGTCCGTGCTCGTGATCTCGATCCGCGCCGGCGGCCGCGGCCTCAACCTGCCGGCAGCGAACCACGTCTTCCACTTCGACCGCTGGTGGAACCCGGCCGTCGAGCAGCAGGCGACCGACCGCGCGCACCGCTTCGGCCAGCGCAAGCACGTCTTCGTGCACAGCCTGATCTGCACCGGCACGCTCGAGGAGCGGATCGACGCGCTGCTCGACTCGAAGCGCGACCTCGCGGAGAAGGTGATCGCGGGCGGCTCCGAGGACTGGCTCGGCGAGCTCGACCTGGGCGCGCTCCGGGCGGCCGTCGAGCTCTCGCTCGACGCGGTCGAGGACGACGAGGTGGCCGCGTGACGCCGTCGAGCGAGCGGATCGGCAACGGGCCCTGGGCGCGCCTCGCGGCGAGCGCGATCGTGCCCGACGAGAGCTCGTCGAGCGCAGAGCGCGGGCGGCAGCTCGCCGAGGGCCTCGAGCTCGTGATCGAGCAGGGCGTCCTCTCGGCAAGCGTCGAGGGCTGCGACGTGCGCGTTTCGGCCGAGCCGGTGCCGCCGCGGATCTGGGCGGCGATGACCCGCTACGCCCGCGGCAACCACCAGCTCGAGGCAGGCGTGGCGGGCACGGCGCAGTCCGTCCATCTCGAGCACCTGCTGCTGATCGACTGGGAACAGCCGCTCGTGCCGCCGACCCGTGCCCTCGTGCGCCAGTGCAGCTGCGACGCGGGCGGCGCCTGCAAGCACGTCGCCGCGCTCGCCTTCGCCTTCGCGCGCGCGATCGACCGCGACCCCTCGGCACTCCTGACCTGGCGCGGCTGCGTTCCCGGCGCGGCCGAGCCGGAGCCGCGAAGCCGAGCCGGAGGCGCCGATCCCGGCCGGCGACTGGGAGGCCGGCCCGCTGCCCGAGCTCGGCCCGCCGCGGCCGCTCCCCGTCGGCGCCGTCCTGAAACGGCTCGGCCCGAGCGGCGTCAAGGTCGGCGCGCGCGACCTGACCGAGGTGCTCGAGCGCGCCTACGCCTCGTTCGCCGGCGGCGACCGCTAGAGGCGGCTCGGCGAAAACTTAGGAACCTCTCAGGCTCCTCTCAGGGCCCTCTTAGCACCCGTCGCGAGGCTGGTCGTCCAGTCCCCACCGAACGCGAAGGAGCCGAGAGTGGCAGATCACCCACATCTGAAAGCCGTCGACGGCGCCGCCGACCGGGACACGGTCGAGAGCGCCCTTTTCGAGATCAAGCGCGTCATCGCCGGCCAGGACGAGATGCTCGAGCGCGTCTTCGTCTGCCTGCTCGCCGGCGGGCACCTCCTGATCGAAGGCGTCCCCGGCCTCGCCAAGACCCTGACGATCAAGACCGTCGCCGAGGTGCTCGGCGGCAGCTTCCAGCGGATCCAGTTCACACCCGACCTCGTCCCCTCCGACCTCGTCGGCACGCGGATCTACCGCGCCGGCACCGACGGCTTCGACGTCGAGCTCGGGCCGGTCTTCTGCAACTTCCTGCTCGCGGACGAGATCAACCGCGCCCCGGCGAAGGTGCAGTCGGCGCTGCTCGAGGTGATGCAGGAGCGGCAGGTGACGATCGGCAAGGAGACGCACGCGGTGCCGTCGCCCTTCCTCGTCATGGCGACCCAGAACCCGATCGAGTCCGAGGGCACCTACGCGCTGCCCGAGGCGCAGGTCGACCGCTTCATGCTCAAGGTGCTCGTCGACTACCCGTCCGCCGAGCGACGAGCTGACGGTGATCGAGCGGGCACTCGCCGACCCGGCGCAGGTCGAGCGAGTTGCTCACGATCGAAGTGCTCGCCGAGCTGCAGGCGGCGACGCGCCAGATCTACGTCGATCCCGCCGTCTCACGCTACGCCCAGGCGATCGCCGGGGCGACGCGCACACCCGCCGCGGCCGGGCTGGCGGAGCATCGCGGGCTACGTCGACTACGGCGCCAGCCCGCGCGGTCCGATCAACCTCGTCGTCGGCGCGCGGGCGCTCGCGCTCCTGCGCGGCCGCCGCTACGTGCTCCCGCACGACGTGCGGGAGCTTGCGAAGGACGTGCTCCGGCACCGGCTCGTGCTCAGCTACGAGGCGCTCGCCGAAGGGATCGACGCCGACCGGATCCTCGACCGTGTTCTCGACGCCGTCGCCATGCCGCAGCTCGACCTCTCGCGGGAGGCGGTCGCATGAGCACCGTCACCGCCATCCGGCCGGAGCGCACGCCTGCACGTCCCGGTCCGGGCCCGCTGCCGGCTGCGCTGCTGCGCAAGCGCTCGACCTGACGATCCGGCGGCGCGTCGACGGGATGCTGGCGGGCGACCATCGCTCGTGGGCGTACGGCGACGGTGTCGAGCTGGCGCAGGTCCGGCCGTACCAGCCGGGCGACGACGTGCGCCTGATCGACTGGAACGTCACCGCCCGCACGCGCGAACCGCACGTCCGCATCCACATCGCGGAGCGGGCGCTCGACGACGTGGCTCGTGCTGGACACCTCGGCGTCGATGACGTTCGGTACCGCTGACCGGCGCAAGTGGGACGTCGCCGAGGGCGTCGCGGTCGCGCTCGGTCACGTCGCCTCGCGGCGCGGGAACCGGCTCGGGCTCTCGACGTTCGGCGACCGCTCCCCCACGGCCTCGCCGCCGCGGCAGGGAAGCCGCGGGCTGCTCGCGCTCCTGCTCGCGCTGCGCCGCGAGCCCGATCTCGAGCCGGTCGGCGCGACCTCGCTCGGGGCCGCGCTCGCGCGCGTGGACGGGCTGGCCCGCCGCCGCTCGGCCGTCGCGATCGTCTCGGACTTCCGCGGCCCTCACGACTGGCGGCCACGGCTGCTCCGGCTCGCGGCACGCCACCACGTGGTCGCGATCGAGATCCGCGACCCGCGCGAGCAGGAGCTGCCCGACGTCGGCGACCTCTGGCTCGCCGATCCCGAGACCGGGAAGCAGCTGCGCGTCGATACGCGCTCGCGCCGGCTGCGGGAGAGGTTCGCCGAGGCAGCGGCGGCCGAGCGCGACGAGCTCGCCCGCGAGCTGCGCTCGGCCGGCGTCCCGCACCTGTCGCTCTCCACCTCGGGCGACTGGCTGCGCCGCCTGGTCGCGTTCGCCCGTGCGGAAGGGAGGCGGCGATGAGCTTCGCCTGGCCGCTCGCGCTGTTCGGGCTCGGCGTCGTCGCGCTCGCGCTGCTCGCGTACCTCGTCGCGCAGCGCCGGCGGCGGACGTACGTCGCCCGCTTCACCAACCTCGACTTGCTCGAGAACGTCGTCGCGGCCTCGCCCCGCTGGCGGCGGCACGTGCCCGCGGCGCTCGTCCTGCTCGCCCTCTCGGCGCTCGTCGTCGGGATGGCTCGGCCGCAGGTCGCGGTCGCCGTCCCGCGCGAGGAGGCGACGGTCGTCCTGGCGATGGACAGCTCGGGCTCGATGCTCGCGACCGACGTCTCACCGACCCGGATGGTGGCGGCGCGCGAGGCGGCGAGCTCGTTCGTCGAGGAGCTGCCGGACGGCTTCCGGGTCGGCATCGTCTCCTTCTCCGACCAGGCGGACATCGTCGTCCCGCCGACCGCGGATCGCGAGGAGGCGCTGCGCGGCCTCTCGACCCTCGAGGCGGACAACGGGACCGCGCTCGGCGACGCGATCGCCCGCTCGGTCGACCTCGGCGTCTCGAGCCTCGACGAGGAGCTGTCGACCGCGACGGAGGACGAGAGCCCCGTCGTCGTGCTGCTCCTCTCCGACGGCGCGAGCACGACCGGCGACTTCGAGCCGCTCGAAGCGGCGGCGAAGGCGGAGGAGGCGGGCGTGCCGGTCTACACGGTCGCGCTCGGCACCGACGCCGGCACCGTCGACGTTCCGGACGCGCTCGGGGGCGTGCAGACGGTGCGCGTCCCGCCCGATCCGACGACGCTCGCGCAAGTCGCCGAGCAGACCGGCGGGACGTTCTTCGAGGCCGCCGACGGTGACGCGCTCCAGGGCGTCTACGACGAGATCGGCTCGCAGGTCGGGGTCGAGACGGAGCAGCGCGAGCTCACGGTCGCCTTCACGGCCGCCGGCGCGCTGCTGCTGCTGCTCGGTGGCGCACTCTCGACGCTCTGGTTCGGGCGGCTCCCGTGACCCACGAGGCTCTGTCCCACGAGAGACGAGAGGAGGTGATGGACATGGATGCGACCACCAGCAGATCCGGCTCACGCTCGCTGCTCGCCGTCGTGGCCGCGCTCGTCGCGGCCGCCGCGGTCTGGGCGGCGGTCGGGCTGGCCTCAGGAGGCGGATCGTCCTCGTCGAGCGAGAGCGCGACGAGCGGCGGCGAGCCCGCCGTCTACATCCAGGCGCAGGACGACGCGGCGCAGGCTGCCGGCGACGACTGCCCCAAGGACGGGGGCCCACGCGGCGGCTCGGGCCAGGACGACGGCTCCGGCAGCGACGGCTCGGACGGCGACTCCGGCTCGAACGGCACGAGCGCTGGAGACCTCTAGGTCGTGCTCTCCCCCGGGAGGGGCCTGCTCCGGCAGGTCCCTCCCTAGGGCGCGAGGGCCCGGGAGGTCAGCGCCTCGAGCGGCACGACCTCGAGCGCGCGGCGGTGCGTTGCGCCGAGCACGACCTCCGGCGCCACACCGGCCTCGTACGCCTCGTACCAGCGGGACGCGCAGACGCACCAGCGGTCGCCCGGCTGCAGGCCGACGAAGCCCCACTCGGGCCGCGGTGTCGACAGGTCGTTGCCCGTCGCGAGGCTGAACGCGAGGAACTCCTCGGTCATCACCGCGCAGACCGTGTGGCTGCCGACGTCCTCCGGGCCGGTCGAGCAACAACCCTCCCGGTGGAAGCCGGTGAGCGGCTCGACCGAGCAGGGCAGCAGCTCGCCGCCGGCGACGTTGACGTCCTCGTCACGCTCCATCGCGAGAAGGGTACGCACCGATGAGTTCCGGCCGCGACGTTCGTCGTAGGGTTCGACCACACGATCGAAGGAGCGACGACATGCCCGCACCCACCCTCGTCACCGGCGCACCCTGCTGGATCGACCTCTACAGCTCCGACACCGAGCGCGCGAAGGACTTCTACGGCCGGCTCTTCGGCTGGGAGACAGTGGATCCGGGCGAGGAGTACGGCGGCTACTTCCTCTTCCAGAAGGACGGCAAGGTCGTCGCCGGCTGCATGGGCAACGACGGCGAGCAGGGCGTCCCGGACATGTGGACGGTCTACCTCTCGACCGACGACGCCGACCGCACAGCGGCCGCGGCCGCGGCCCACGGCGGGCAGGTGCACGTCGAGCCGATGGACGTGACCGAGAACGGCCGCATGGCGCTGGTCGCCGATCCGGGCGGCGCCACGGTCGGGATCTGGCAACCGCGCGAGGTGAAGGGATTCGAGCTCCGCGGCGAGGCCGGCACCGCTGCCTGGTTCGAGGTGCACACCTCGGCCTACGACGCGTCGGTCGCCTTCTACCGCGACGTCTTCGGCTGGGACACGCACACGATGAGCGACGAGCCGAACTTCCGCTACACGACGCTCGGCGAGGGCGACGACGCACGCGCCGGGATCATGGACGCGACCGTCTACCGCCCCGCGGACGTGCCCGCCGCCTGGGAGGTCTACTTCGAGGTCGAGGACGCGGACGCCAAGGCGGCCGAGACGATCGAGCTCGGCGGCACCGTGGAGCAGGAGCTGCACGACACCCCCTACGGCCGGCTCGGCTCGTTCGCCGACCCCACCGGGACGCGCTTCAAGCTGCGCCAGGGGCGCTGAGCGCCGCCCCCGCTACCAGTCCGTCTCGCGGTAGTCCTTGAGGAACTTGCCCCAGACGTGCTCGCCGGTGTTGAAGCCGACGATGATCGGGTCGACGATCCGCGCGGCGCCGTCGACGATGTCGAGCGGCGGCCGGAAGCGGTGCTCGGCCGTCTTCTGCTCCGCGATGTGAAGCGGGTCCTCGTCGGTCACCCACCCCGTGTCGACCGAGTTCATGTGGATCCCGTCGGCGTAGTAGTCGGCCGCCGAGGTGCGGGTCATCATGTTCAACGCGGCCTTCGCCATGTTCGTGTGCGGGTGCCGGGTCGTCTTGAAGCGGCGGTAGAACTGCCCCTCGACCGCGGAGACGTTGACGACGTGCTTGTCGCGCTCGGGCGTGCGGAGCATGAGCGGCTTCAGGCGTGCGTTGAGCACGAACGGCGCGACCGCGTTCACGAGCTGCGTCTCGAGCAGCTCGACGGTCGGCACCTCGGCGAGCAGCAGCCGCCAGGAGTTGCGGTCGCGCAGATCGACCTGCTGCAGGTCGGCGTCGAGCCGCCCCTCGGGGAAGAGGTCGCTCGGCGTCGGCCACGTCCGCCATCGGGTCGCCGGACGGGAGCATCTCGGTCCGGCGCAGCCCCGCGAACGAGCCGAGTAGCCGCCGCACCTCGGCGGGGGCGCCGACGAGATCCTGCTCGCCCTCGAGCATGTGGCGGTAGAACTCGGCCGGGCGCCGCACCGTCTGGCAGGCGTTGTTGACGATGAAGTCGAGCCGCTCGCGCGTCTCCAGCAGGTGGTGCGTGAACGCCTCGACGCTCGGCGTGTGGCGCAGGTCGAGCCCGAAGATCTCGAGCCGGTCGCCCCACTCGCCGAAGTCGGCCTCGCGGGCGTAGCGCTCGGCGGAGTCGCGCGGGAAGCGCGTGGTCACGATCACGTGCGCGCCGGCGCGCAGGAGCTTGATTCCTGCCTGATAGCCGATCTTGACCCGGCCGCCGGTGAGCAGCGCGACCCGGCCGGAGAGGTCGGCGGTCTCCGTCCGCTTCGCGTAGTTGAAGTCGCCGCAGGCGGCGCACATCTGGTCGTAGAAGGGATGGATGCCGGTGAAGCGCTCCTTGCAGACGTAGCAGTGCTGCGGCTCGACCACCTCGCGGGTGGCGGGGTCGTCGTGCTCGACCTGCTCGAACTCCTCCGGCGGCGAGACGTTCGGCGTCGTGAAGACGGGGCGCTCGCGCAGGACGCGGATCCCGGTCTCGGCGAGGACGGCCTCGTCGCGCTGCCGCTTCTCGGCCTTCCCCTGCCGCCTCAGCTCCTTCGCCCACTGGCGCCGTGCGACGAGGTCCGGGTTGAAGACGTCCGCGGCCGCGGCGAGGAGGCGGGTGCGCTCCTCGACCGTCAGCCGGGTGAGCAGGGTGCGGTCGCGGACGACCGCCTCCAAGAGCTCGGTCGCCGCGTGCAGCTGGGCGGCGACGTCGTCCGTGACGCCGTTGTCTCGCCTCGACATCGGCCGACGGGTAGCTAGCGGCGCCGGCGGCGGCGCTGGCCCGATGAGCCCGAGCCGGACGGCTTCGGCCGGGTCTGCGTCGCGATCGCCATCCCGGAGGAGGCGAACTGCGCGCCGTGCCCGAGCCGTGACGCGAGGCCGCTGACGTCCCTGCGCTGGTCGGGCAGCACGAAGGTGACGCCGGTGCCGTTGCGCCCGGCGCGGCCCGTGCGGCCGACGCGGTGGACGTAGTCGTTGTCGCCCTGCGGCGGATCGAAGTTGATCACGTGCGTGATGTCGTCGACGTCGAGCCCGCGCGCGGCGACGTCGGTCGCGACGAGCGTGGTCACGCGGCCCGACTCGAACTGCTGCAGCGCCCGCTCCCGCTGGTTCTGGGAGAGGTTGCCGTGCATCGCGACCGCCTTGATCGAATGCTGCCGCTCGAGCTTGCGGGCGAGCTTGTCGGCCCCGTGCTTGGTGCGCACGAAGACGAGGGCGAGGCCGCGGTCGGCGTTCAGCTGCTCGACGAGCCGCTCCAGCTTGTCCTCGTGCGTGACCGCGACGAAGGTGTGGTCGATCTCGCCGCGCTCGGCCTCGACGGGCAGCTCGCCGCGAACGTGGACGGCGCGAACCGTGTAGTTCCGCGCCAGCTCGGCGACGGCACCGGCGAAGGTGGCGCTGAAGAGCATCGTCTGCCGGTTCGTCGGGACGGTGCGGAGGATCCGGTCGACCTGGGGCTTGAAGCCCATGTCGAGCATCCGGTCGGCCTCGTCGAGGACGAGGACGCGGATGTCGGCGAGCGAGACGGCGCGCCGGTCGATCAGGTCGGTCAGGCGGCCGGGCGTGGCGACGAGGACGTGCGCGTCGCGCGCCCGCCTCATCTGGGCGCCGATCGGCGCGCCGCCGTAGACCGTCTCGACGCGGAGGCCCTTGGCCTTCGCGAGCGGACGGATGTCGGCGGCCACCTGCAGCGCGAGCTCGCGGGTGGGTGTGAGCACGAGCGCTGCGGGCCGGGCGTTTGCGCCGGCCGTGCGCTCGACGAGCGGCAGGCCGAAAGCGAGTGTCTTGCCGGAGCCCGTCGGCGACTCGGCGAGCACGTCGAGGCCCGCGAGCGCGTCCGGCAAGACGGCGTTCTGGATGGCAAAGGGATGGGTGATACCGGCGCTCTCGAGCACCTTGACCACGGGCGCGCTGACGCCGAGGTCGTGGAAAGACTGAGACATGTGTTCGACTCCTTGGTTTTCGTACAGGTTCGAGATGCAACTGACCTCGAACAACCTGGAAAGGAGGAACGAGAAGCTAGATCTCCACGGGGCCGGATGGCACACCGTGCGACAACGGTAGCAGCAATGTGCAGGGACGCTACGTTCTGCGCATGGAGCGGCGCCTGCGGATCGCGGCGATCGTGCTCGTCTTCGCCTGGTTTCTCGTCCCCGGGCTGCGCAGCTTCATCCCACCCTGGCTCGTCTTCCTCGTCTTCGCAGCGCTGGAGCTGCAGTTCCTCGTCGCCGGCTGGCGGGAGCGTGGCCTGCCGCGCGGACCGCGCGGCCGGGCGCCGCAGCAGGTCGACCTGGAGCGCTACGGCGGGGCGCAGTGGCGCGAGCCGGTGCTGGCACGGATCGAGGGCTTCGACGTCTGGCTCGGCCGGGGCGAGCCTGCGCCTGCGGAACCGGCGCCGTCCGCGCGCCTGCCCGGGCTCGAGGGCGTCGTCCTGCTCGCGCTGCTCGCGCTCGTCCTCTTCGTCCTCCTCCCCGCCCGCGGCTGGTCGGACGTCGGCGCGGACGACCGCGCCCGCACGGAGGCGCGCCTCTCCGCCGAGGCGGCCCGGATCGCCGGCCATCCCGCCCGCATCCGCTGCGACGACGAGGGCAAGGCGGTCGGCGTCGTCCAGCACGCGGACGGGATCGCCGAGGTCGGGGGCACGAACGCGCTGCTGACACCGGCGATCTGCTTCCGCCTCTACCGGCTCGCGTTCGAGGGCGACGAGGGCCCCTTCGGCCAGACCGCGCGCGCGATCGCCGTGCTCGCGCACGAGGCCTGGCACCTGCGCGGCGAGCGGAACGAGGGTGTCACGAATTGCTACGCGTTCCAGAGCGGCGTCGAGCTCGGCCGGCGGCTCGGCCTCTCGGAGTCGACGGCGGCGCGGATGATGAGCCAGCAGCTGGCGGAGAACGCGACCTTCGCCCGCGCCTCGCCCGCCTACCTCGTCCCCGCAGCCTGCCGGGACGGCGGCACGCTCGACCTGAACCCCGGCAGCAACCGCTTTCCCTAGAGTCGACGGGATGCACGCCCGGCGCACGCTCGCGATCGGAACGCTGCTGGCGGCGTCCGTGCTCTGCGTCGCCCTGGTGGAGATCCGGACGCGGGAGACCGGCGATGCGTACTACCGCTTCCTCGACTGGAACCTGATGCTGGCCTGGGTGCCGCTCGTCTTCGCGATCGCCGCGTACGCCCGCGCGCGGCGCGGCGTCGACCTCGGCGTGTGGGCGCTGCTCGTCCCGTGGCTGCTCTTCTTCCCGAACGCCCCCTACCTGCTGACCGACTTCATCCACCTCGGTGAAGGCCCGGCGCCGCTCTGGTACGACGCGCTGATGCTGTCCGCGTTCGCGTGGACGGGGCTCCTGCTCGGCTTCGCGTCGCTCTACCTCGTGCAGCTGATCGTGCGCCGCGCCTATGGCAGCCGAGTGGCCTGGCTCGGCGTCCTCGGCGCGCTCGGCCTCGCGAGCGGCGGCGTCTACGTGGGCCGCTTCCTCCGCTTCAACAGCTGGGACGCGCTGCTGCACCCGGTCCGGGTGGCAGAGGTGATCAACGACCAGCTCTCCGACGTGCCGTTGAGGATGGCCGAGGCGCTCGTCGGGCTCACCGGTTTCCTGCTCGTCGGCTATCTCGTCGTCTACGCCTTCGCCGACCTGCAGCTCGAGCTCGAGCGGGAGTGAGGGCCGGGGAGCGGTTGCTCCCCGGCCCGTGGTGCGCCGCTACTTGCCGTTGTTGGCGTAGCTGACGCAGTCGCCCTGGTTCTTGAACGACGGGTCGTTGAACGTCATCCAGCCGCCGTCCTTGCACTCGTCCTTCGTCGCCGGCCGCTTGCCGACTTCGAAGTCGTAGGTCGTGTCGTTGAACTGGACGCCGTCCGTCGCGACCGTCCAGCCCGGGTTGAAGGAACCGACGTTGACGCCGATCCCGAGCACGACGGCAGCCGGGCACATCGCCTGCAGCTGCGCCAGCGTGTAGAGCGGCGGACCGCCCGCACCCGCGACGAGCGTGCACGTGCCCTCGCTGAAGCTACGGCTCGACCACAGCAGTCCCGTGTCGACGTCCCACTGCTGCCACGTCGCCGGGACGAGCGGTCCCTGCGCCGGGTTCTGGTACGGCTCGAACACCATCGTCGTGAACCCGCCCGTCCCGTCGCCGTTCAGGTCGAGCTGGAGCTGGTACGACGCCGCCGCGATCGGCGTCTGGCCGGTCACCGGCTGGTACGTCCAGTAGCCGAGATCGGTCACGCTCGTGATCGGCGTGCCCTGGTGCGCGAGCGTGAAGTAGTCCGCCTTTGCCGCCGTCGTCGTTGTCCGTCTTCAGCTCGAGCGAGCCCGAGCCGAGCCCGGCCGGAGCGCCGTACGCCTCCGTGAACGTGACCGTGCCGCCCGGCCGTGTGTCGAGCATGTGCCAGCTGGACGAGTTCTGCGTCACGATCACCGTTGCCGCAACGGCCGTGCCGACGAAAACGACCGCCGCTACTGCGACCAGCCCGGCCGCGCCAAGCGACAGCCGTGTGAAGTACCTCCGCATGAAACCCCCTTGTTCCTCGTGCCGCAGCGGACGCCGCAGCACCGCGGGCGAGCGTAACGAATGACTCGTGACAATGCCGTTTGGAACCGTCCTCGTTGCACGTGGGCGGCGTTGGTGACAGGTTGTCACCGGAGAGTCGTCCAAGCGGAAGGAGTGGAGCGCATGTCCGACAGCGTCTATCGGGTGACCGAGGTGATCGGCGTCAGCACCGAGGGGTGGGAGGCCGCCGCGAGGACGGCCGTGGAGACCGCCGCAAAGACCGTGCGCGACCTGCGGGTCGCCGAGGTGACGCGCCAGGATGTGACGATCGAGAACGGCAAGGTGACGAACTACCGCGTGCGCCTCGCGATCTCGTTCAAGTACGACAGCGGCGACTGACTTCTAGGCGAGCAGCTCTGCGTCTCCGACCGCCGCGGCGAGTCGGCGGTCGGCCGTGACGAGACGTGCGTCCGCGCATCGGCGAGCGCGGCGTAGGTGCCGTCGTAGGCCGAGAGCCCGAGGTCGTGCGCATGCCGAGGGCGGCAGGCGCGAGCTCGGCGCCGTGCACTCGGAGCGGAACGCGGCCGAGCACATCGAGCGCCGCGACCGCGTCGGCGTAGCTCAGCGCGTCCGCTCGGACGTAGACGAGGAGCGCGTTCGCCGTCTCCGTGAACGCGAGCGCCGCCGTGTGCCCTTCGACGGCGCCGCGGTCGACGGACGCGACCCATTCCGCGCCGGCGCCTCTCGGCTCGATCACCGCACGGACGAGCACGCTCGCATCGAGGACGACCGGGCTACCGGCTGTCACGGTCGGCGCGGATCAGATCCTCCGGCTTCGGCGCATCGGGCGGCAGGCGCACCCGGGCCGCGATCTCGGCGAGCCGGCGCGTCATCTCGCCCTGCTGCCGGTGGCGCGCCGCGCGCTCTTCGAGCACGGCGACGAGTCCGCGTTGAGCGAGCGGCTGTTCGCGCGCGCGACCTCTTTCAGGGTGGCGATCAGCACGTCGACGTCCGGATGTGGATTGCAGGCACGGTCGTGAGGCTTCATCGTCGCGTCAGGCATCGCCTCGACGATATGTCCGATTCGGACGATTGCGTATGCCTCGTCAGATCGCTATCGTACGCACGTGGTCAAGCGCACCTCCCTCAACCTCGATCTCGACCTCGGCGCGACGCGCGACGTGCTCGGCTCGACGGCACCACCGACACCGTGCACCGCGCGCTCGAGACGTCGGTCGAGAAGCTGCGGCGCCTCGCCGCGCGCGACTTCTCGGCCTACACCGAGGAAGAGCGTCGGCGCGCCTGGGCGACTGATCGAGCTCGCCGACACGAGCGCCTGGACGAACCGAGGCAAGACGCCCGCGTCGCAGCCGGTTCGCGCGCAGCTCGACGAAGGCTCCGTCGCGACGTGCGCCATGGTTCGTCTGGAGCTGCTGCGAACGAGCCGGGATCACGCCGACTTCGTCGACATGCACGACGAGCTCTCCGGGCTGAGAGAGCACCGTGGGCGATCGGGTGTGCGACGAGCTCGGCGCTCGAGCCGGCGATGCCGGCGCGGTCGATCTCCTGATCGCCGCCGCGCGAGCTCGCCGAGCTCCCGGTGCTGCACTACGACCGCGACTTCGAGCTGATCGCCGCGGTTACGGGCCAGCCGGTTCGAGCGCTCGCGCCACTCGGCTCGCTCTGACTTGTCGTCTCCGGATGTCCTCGACCATCTGTTCCGCCAGTCGCCACACGATCGCCTTCACGACGGCCGACCGAGGGCCGTGACGGCGAACGTCCTCGAGCGCGGCAGTCGCGCCGGGCACCTGATCGCGCCGCGCCTCCTCGAGCGCGAGCATCGTCGTCAGCTCGAGCCCTTCCGCCCACAGGTCGGGCGTGATCCGGCCTGCCACGTGCCGCGCGCGGCGCTCGTCGCCGGAATCGAGCGGAAACGCGACGAAGGTCAGGCAGGGAAGACAGACGCCCGCCGACATGAAGTTCAGCTCGAGCCGCTCGACGATCTCCTCGACGCCCACAGCGGAAGCGAAGCAGAGAACCTGTCACGTGTCTGCGTCAGTTGTGTGCCAACTCGACGAACCGGCACAGCGCGTTCGCGAGCCGCATCTGCTCGATCGTCCGCGCGTTCACCTCGAGCAGCCGCGGCGAGCACACGAGGTACGCGAGGCAGCGCGCCCGCGAGATCGCGACGTTGAGCCGGTTGCGCGAGAGCAGGAACTCGAGCCCGCGCGGGACGTCCTCCCCGCTCGAGCTCGCCAGCGAGTAGAGGACGACGTCCGCCTCCTGCCCCTGGAACTTGTCCACCGTGCCGACGCGCACGCCCGGCAGCGCCTCCTTGAGCGCGTTCACCTGCACGTTGTAGGGCGCGACGACGAGCACGTCGGTCACGCCCGCCGCCCGCAGCCGCTCGACCTCGGCGCGCACCGCCTCGACCTCCTCGCGCGACTCCTGCCGGTTGCCGGTGTGCGGCACCTCGACGTAGCGCAGCCCCGTCCCGAACGGCGTCGTCCGCCCGCGCGCGACCTCGGCCGGCGCGAGCCGCCCCTCGTAGAACTCCTCCGAGATGTAGCCGCAGACGTCCGGGTGCAGCCGGAACGTGCGCTCGAGGAAGAGGCCGCGGTCGGGCGGCACGGTCGCGTCGTCGCCGAGCAGGTGCTTCAGCACCGACGCCTCGCTGCCGCCGGGATGGGTGCCCTGCAGCACCTGGTCGAGCTGGAGCGGGTCGCCGACGAGGACGAGGTTGCGCGCGGCCGTCCCCATCGCGAGCGCGTCGGCGAGCGAGACCTGCCCGGCCTCGTCGATGAAGAGGTAGTCGAGCGTGCCGTCGTGCTGCTCGTGCGAGAAGAGCCACGCCGTGCCGGCGGCGAGGTCGCAGTCGACGCAGTCCTCGGCGTCGGTGACGTTCTCGACCCGCGTGCCCTCGTAGAACGACTCCGGGTTGCCGCCGCTCGCCTTCTTCAGGCCGCGGAAGTCGAGCCCGAGCTCGTCCGCCGCCTCCTCGACCGCCGCGACGAGGTTGTGGATCGCCTTGTGGCTCGTCGAGGCGACGCCGACGCGCTTGCCGGCCGAGATCAGGTCGGCGATCAGGCGCCCGGACGTCCACGTCTTGCCCGAGCCGGGCGGCCCCTGGATCACGAGGTGGCGGCCGTCGAGCGAGCGGACGAGCGCCTTCATCTCCTCGAGGTCGCCCGTCTGCACCGGCCGGTCGAACGGCTCGCGCCGCAGCACCGACTCGAGCGCCGGGTAGCGGCGGTCGCCGGCGAGGAGCGAGCGGCCGAGCCGCATCAGCGCGTCCTCCTGGCTCGGCGTCAGGTAGGCGCTCTTCGGGACGATCGCCTCCGGCAGCGGCACGCCCTCGAACGACTTGCCCGCGCTTGAGCACGAGCCGCCGCTCGTCGCGGTCGACGCCGGTGATCGAGCCTGGGCCCTTGCCCGTCGCGCGGTCGGCCGTCGACTGGCCCTCGCCGATCTTGTGCTCCTGCGCCGGGTAGCTGAGCGTGTAGGCCCAGGAGCGGTCGACGCGCTCGGGCTCGCCGACCTGCGTCAGGCCGCTGATCGCCTCCGGGTCGTCGTGCAGCTCCTCGGGCGTCTGCTCCATCCGGTCGAAGAAGGCCCACCAGACGGGCTTGCGCTCGCGGTCGTGGTAGTCGAGCACGTGCGCGGCGAGCTCCTCGCCCGGCGCCGAGCAGCTCGTCCCGTAGCTCCGCGCGCTCGAGCTTCTCCTCGCGGACGGGCCGCGGCTCCTCGGGCTCCGGCCTCGGGGAACGGCCCGAACCGCGCGAGCGCCTCGGCGCGCAGCTCGAGCAGCCAGTCGCGCAGCAGGCGCGTCGCGATGCAGTCCTCGCGGTTGTAGGCGTCGATCTGGTCGAGCAGCGCCTGCTCGCCGGTCTGCATCCACTGCTCGAAGATCACGATCGAGGTGCCGCCGTCCTTCACCTCCGCCTGCGCGCTCGAAGTCGAGGAAGTGCCTCGAGCTCCTTGAGCCCGTAGCCGGGGCGCGAGGCGCGGAGGCCGTTGCGGACGACCTTGTAGAGGTCGACGAAGACGCCGCGGCGGAGCAGGTCGTCGAGCTCGGCCTCGCGCGTGCCGTAGCGGCCCATCAGCCGCTTGAGCGCGGTGATCTCGTAGGCGGCGTAGTGGTAGACGTGCAGGTCGGGGTGCTCGCGCAGGCGCGCGTGGACGAGGTCGACGAACTGCTCGAAGCGGCGCGCTCGCTGTCGTGGTCGTGCGCGTGCAGCGGCGTGAAGTCGCCGTCGACGTCGAGGATCCCCCAGAGGTACTCGAGCCAGCCGTCCTTGTCCCAGAACGGGTTGCCCTCGAAGTCGAAGAAGAGGTCGCCGGGCGAGGGCTCGGGCAGGAGCGCGAAGCCGGCCTCGGGCTTCGGCTCGAGCAGGCGGTACTCGTCGACGCCGGTCTCGCGGCGGCGGAGCTGCAGCTCGGCCTGCTCGCGCAGCTTCGCCCAGGTGTCGGGGCTGACCCCGGCCGGCACCGGCTCGGCGGGCGCGCGGCCGAGCGCGGCGAGCGTCGTGATCCCGGCGGCGGCGAGCTTCTCGATCTGCGTCCGGTAGAGCCCGGCGACGCGCGAGAGGTGGTCGACCGCGTCCCAGTGCGCGTCGCAGAGCGGCTTGAAGTCGCAGATGCCGCAGTGGTCGACCGGGTAGGGCTCGGTCGGCGGCGGGTCGGCGACGAACCGCTCGAGCCGCGAGCGGACGCGCCGGTAGTAGGCGGCGAACTCGCGCGGGTCGAAGGACTGCCGCTCGCCGGAGCCGAGCAGGACGTGGATCTGCCGGTCGGCCGGCCCCTGGATCCGCGCGAGCTGCTCGTCGTAGAAGAGGAGCTGGAGGATGTAGGCGGGCTTGGACGAGCGCGCGAGCTTGGTGTCGAGCGCCTCGTAGACGCCGTCCGGCCGGCGGAGGAGGAAGTCGGCGACGCCGCGCCAGCCGTCGTGGGCGAAGACGCCCTGGTAGACGACGTCGACGCCGGCCTCCATCGCCGCGACCGTGCGCGCCTGCGCGCGCCTCCCAGTCGCGGTCGTCGGTGTCGATCTCGACGACGGACTTGCCCTCGGCGCGGAGCGTCTCGAGGTAGGCGCTGCTCGTGCTCGAGCCCCTTGCGGAAGATCAGGTCGCGCTGCTCGTCCTCGACCTCGGGCCGCTCGATCTCGCCGCGCGCGGCGCGGAGCGAGAGCGTCGTCAGGTGCTCGCAGGCGAGGAAGGCCGTGACGTCGGAGGGTGAAAGACTGACATCACCATTGCTTCGGCGAACGCCTACGAGAATCAAGCAACCGGACGAGAACTCTACTCGGCGGCTTACGCTGGTGCGAGTCGAGCTTCGACCGAGAGCCGGTTCATGTCGACGACCTACGGCTACTCCACGAGCGAGTGGACGTCCGCGCGCGAGTGGGCGAGTCGTCATCTTCAGAAGATCGCTCGACATCGAACGACGATCACGTACAGCGACCTTGCGACGGAGATGGGTAAGCGGGCCTGAATCAGACTGAAGCCTCATAGCCTGCCCTTGCAGCCCGACCTCGGCCACGTGAACCTGCTCGAGCATGAGGACGGCCGCCCGCTCACTATTCGCACTCGTCATCTACAAGGGGGGCGACGCCGAACCAGGCCCTGGATTCTGGAACTTCGCGAAGGCTCTCGGAGTCGACGTCGGCTCAGGACCCCGCACGCGACCGAGTCTGGTCACGCCAAGTCGAGCGTTGCTACGTGCACTGGCAGTCCCGTCAGCAGATCTCGAAGTCTGCAGCGGCCATATCCGCGCGACCTCGCCGTCTGATGATCGCCACGCCCGGATTTGCTTCGTCGTGTGACGGGCCTCGAGCCTGAGCCGGCGGGCACGACGTCACGTTGAAGCCGATCGGTGTCCCATCCGCGCAGCGCCTGGCGCTGGCCACGTAGGCGGCGGGATCGTGGTCGCCTTGTGGCCCGCCGAGCTGAAGCCGCAGGCCGAGTTCCTCTACAGCGATGGCCGAGGACAGAGATGGTCACGGCCGGCGTCGAGCACGGGGGTGGCAAGTGTGGGCGACTCCGCAGCTGGCGTCGTCACCTCGCCGGCACAGCGCCGGCCCTACATGGCTCCGAGATCGACCCGGTCGAGTACGCACGTCGCTGGGAAGGAGCCGACGGCGGGCGGGTCGGCCAGTACGAGCCGAGGAGGTGCGCCGGGAGCTGTGGCCATGGCTGAAGGATCGCGGCTACGCGGCGTCTGAAGACGATCCTGTCCTGGACGACTTCCTGGCGATCCTCGGCCGACGAAAGGCGCACCTACGGCCGGCGCTCCGCTTTCACAGGCGTTGGAGCCCTGAAGAGGCCGACGCTCGGGCGCGATGGCTCGCCGCGGAGGTCCGCGAGAACGTGAACGCTGTCCTCGCAAGGGCAGGCGAGCGGTACTCGGCGGCCGTTAGCCCCGCCGGCGCAGATGTTCGGTGACGATGGATGGCGAGCCCGCTTCGACTCCGCGCTCGCGCCGTGATCACGGGAATGCTGCCGCGCTCACGGGTTAGAGGTTCGACACCTTGTGGCGAGCTCGGACGAGCCGCCGATCACGACGAACTCCGCCCAGTCAGGTCACACTGCGCCTCTGTACGCGTCGAACGCACGGTGCCGTCGACCAGACGCAGCTCGAGGGTGGCGACAAGAGCACTGAACCCGCGTCGGACGTCGGGCGACCCACCGACGAGCACGAATCGCCGAAGTCCAGCGACCTCGCACGCTCCAACCATCTCGAGGAGCGCGCGATCGTTTCGCGAGCCGCCGCATCGTGCGCACGTGGTGGCGGGGACAACCACAACTTCGCGTCCGCCGGGGTAGTTCCGGGACGCGCACGAACTGCAGAACCGCGCGAAGCTCGCATTGATCGCAGTGCGCGCCCGATCCAGTTTGCCATCCGAGAGGCAGGTCTTCCGCGCGTTCGTGATGCCTTCCGCCTCGAGCAGCGCCCGAGCGCGTTCGACGTCCACAGACGCAAGCCCGAGCGACTCCAAAAAGTCAGAGATCACAACATCGGTCATGTGTGCCGCCGCTTCGCTGCGTAGGTCACCAGGCGTTCGGACCAGGCCAGATCGCACAGATCCGCCGCGCCAAAGCGTCTCCACGAACGTCGATGGCAGCCTCGTCAAACGTCTCTGGATGCTCCTCGACGAGGCGCGCATTCAACAGCAGCTTCCCCCACTTGTTGAGTTGCTTCTGCTTGGCCGGCCACGATGAGTGCGAGAGCGCTGAATTCAGAGGCAGTGTCGTGAGAGTCAGATTGCCGAGTCGGTGAATCCGGTCTCGTCTCGCGGCCTCGGCTTCCTGATGTTCGTCGCCCTCGAATCCATCCGGCAATGGCCAGTGCTTCTCCCAGCTCTGCGGCATAACGTGCTCAATGTATCAGAGAAGTCGGCACAGCCACTGCTTCGACCTTGTTCGTGTAGAGGGACGTCTCGACGGCACGTAGCAGCATCACGATCCGCTTCTGTGCGATGTACCCGTAGAGGTAGCGCTGAGTCAGAACCGAAGTCCAGCTCTTCGTCGTCGGGCCAACGACTCACTTGCCCGACGCCCGTTCGCAGCTCTTCGAGGATGACCTCGTCCGCGATCTCCGGATCGTCGGCGACTCGGCCGATCAGCAGCGCGATCTGCATGTTGTAGTTCTTCGTGGTCAACCCAAGCAGCATCCGGCGAACGAGCCAGCTCTGCAGGATGCGAAGTGCCCTGCGCCGACGCTCGGCGCTCACCGCCGACTCGCGGAACAGGAAGAGAACCAGCGGAATGACCGTCGACGTGTCGAGCGCGTCGAGTCGCTGAAGAAAGTTGCCTCGACACTTCCGGGCTCGAGATCGTCGAACCCCCGCAATGTCTTGGCGTCACGACAGATCTCCGGTATCAGGTCGGCCATCTGCGGGGGAGGGACGGCGGCGAGGATCCGCCCACGGAACTTGGCGGAAGGCTGCCGTCGCCGGAATCACCTGGCGGAGCTTCATGGCCGGACCAGTGCGTAGAGGAAGAGCTCGCCGATCGGTCGGTACAGGCGACCCTGACGGCGCTCTACACGCCAGTAGTCGTCGTCGAGTTGCGGCTCCCAGATCCCGTGGTAGAGCGCGTCGACGTCGAGCGACTGCTTGGCAGCTTCGCGGAAGACTGCGTTCTTGACGAGATCGAGCGCGAGGAGCGGCGTACCACGCGCGTTCAGGGTCTCGAAGATGACCTGGGGGTTGTCGTCGGCCTCGAGCGTGATCGAAACGATCTTCAGCAAGTCGCACAGCGTGATTCGAAGGGTCTTCAGTCGAGCCGGCCGGTCATCGCCTTCCACCTCCACGGCCCACTCCCTGATGCGATCCGAGAAGAAGGCATACGCCTCGTCGATCCGGTTGTCGTCGTCGTCCACCCGTTCAGGTGAGGGGCCTCCGTCGCCCATGACGGCCTGGAAGGCATCCCGGTTCGCGTTGGTAGGCCACACCTTGAAGAGCTCGACGCCCGTAGCCTTCTTCTCGTTGTTCGTCACCAGGTCTCGGATGATCTCGGCGTCGTTTGACGTCCCGAGCTCTTTCGCAACGTGCGCAGCCGCAGCAAGAACGATCTGAAGGGTGGTCAATCGCTGTTGCCCGTCGATCAGGGTAAAGACGGGGATTTCCCCGGGTGCCTGGGTCTCTTGATCGAGCACGATCGCGCCCAGGAAGTGCGAGTAATGACTCCCGTCGCCCGCCTCTTGATGGTCGAGAAGCGTGACGATGTCGTCCCAGAGAGGCTGCCACTGCTCTCGACGTCCCAGACGTACGGGCGCTGATACAGAGGGACGACGTAGCGAACGTCAAGCTCGAACAGCTGCGTGACCGTGCGCGTTTCCGGCTTCACGGCGTGCCGCGTCTGATGGGACTGGTTGTGCGAGCCGCATAGTCCGAGCAATCAAGGTCGAGAATCCCAGCGTTCGCGTCGATGACGGCCTCGCCGCTCCGCTCGCCGGGGCGCACTAATAGGACGGCATGCGCTCGCGACGCCTCGAGTGCTCGCTCAGAATTCATCGTCGGTTCTCACCCATCGGCGGTCCTGCCAACGTCGCTTAACGCTGCCTCCTCGGTAACCTGACGAACGCCCGTGGCCAGCCGCCGTGCTCGTCGATGACAGCGTCGGTCGCCTGCATCAGTCGGATCGTTTCGGAGATCGCGAACACGATCTTCTGATAGTGAGCGATGTCCTCTTCGGAAAGCGCCCGGCCCTTGCGATCCTTGAGCCACTTTTCGCAGATCTGATGGCCGCCGACGTGGAAGTTCCACACGGCTTCAGAGACTCCGCTGAAGCCGATCGTTCCCGGGCTCGCAGCGTGACCTTTCCTCATTGCAGCGGCGTCTAACCAGACCGTCGAGTCCGCCAGCGGACCCGTTCGACCACAGGCTCGGCCGGGCCATGATAGGTAGTGACAGGCCGTAGGTTCATAGCAGCCTCCAGCAAGTGCAAGTCGACCAGTTCGGCGCCGATCCTGGCCAGAGAACGGAATAGCTCGACGCCTCCCGGCATCGGTAGCTTCGGGAAGTCGATCTTCAAAAACTCCGCGTAGCGCCGTCGATACGCAGGAGCATGGAGTACCGCGTAGACATAGTAAAAGATGTCTTCCGGCGTGATGCATCCGGAAGCCCGTTCGCACCATCCTTGGGCAATCCAAGCGCGGCGCTTAGCTCATCGATGAACCCTTCGGAGAGATTCGGACGACGTTCGTCCATGCTCAGCTCACCAGCTGCAAGAAACAGTGGCGCGAGGTTATTACCGCCCCGGCGGTAAAGATTAAACTCGGTGATATTACGAGTTGCGTAGACCAAGTTCCAGTCACCCTGGTCGACGACTTGACCCGCTCGTCCAACTGCTAACCCGAGGTTGCGCTGGGCAAGCATGTGCCGCATCACGGTCTTCACCGTTCGCCAGACGAGCGAGTCGTGATAGAAGATCAGACGATCATCGAATGGGCGGTATGCCACAGGCACAATCGTTCGAGCTGCTTCTCTTTCTGGATGAGGCGACGAGCCGCTGAGACATTCCACCCCTTCTTGAGCGGAATCGATAATTCGGAACAAACATCGACATCAGATTGCTGCGAATCGCGAAACCGGATTGCTCGTTCCAGCAAGGGCGCCTTGGAGAATTCGATGACAACGTGATCTCTGGCCGTCGTCATACCCACACCGTTAACCGGGAAGATCTCGGTGCACTTCCAAAACCGGGCGTATTCTTCGCGCAACACGGCATCCTGTGGGCGAAGCGGGTGAAAAGGGCTCCGCCGATTCATGAAACCGCCAGTCTGTCTCCTGCAGCGAGCGCTCGGAAAGCCAGCGGTACTTATGCTCGCGTGATCCAAATACGTCATCGAAAGCCAGCTTTGGGCTCGCCCATGACGACCGACTCATGAGACTCACAGCGACGCCCGGTTGAATGTCGAAAACATTTTTATCCGGAGTGCCGTCAGGCGCCTTTTCTTTTTTCAGGAGATTACCGTGTAGATCGAGGATATGTATTGATGAAAATGCGTGCTGCAGCGCATAGCGCAAACCTCGAAATGTCGGACTATCGAGAAAACCGTGATTTGTAATATAACCGACGACGCCACAATTTGACTGAGTGATCAAGTGTTGGGCGAGACGCAAGAACTTCACGTAGTCGTCTTGTAACCACTTGGAAGTCCGCTCATTCAACGGTTTCCCATCGATCTGATAGTAGTTCTCGACCAATCCGGAGATCCACGGCCCGTTGTTCGACGAATGCCGGCGTACGGCGGATTGCCGATGACGACCGTGAAGCGCTTGTCGCGCTTTGACCTCGTTCACCGCCTCGGCTTCATGGGCGAGTGCGGGAATCGCGAACTCGAATCGGCCCGAGAAGTCCTGCGCCGGCTCCAGCGCAGTTCGTCAGATAGATCCGCGCCCGCTCGTCGCTGCCGAATCGGTAGCCGGTCTCGTAGAGCTTGAGCCCGATCTTGAGGTGCGCGATGGCGTAGGGCGCCATCAGCAGCTCGTAGCCGTGCAGGCGCGGTAGCAGGTGCTGCGGCACGTACTCGTTCCACAGCGCGTCGATCTTCTTCTCGCCGTGACCCTGCGCGCTTCCACTTCGCGACGAGCGTCTTGTGGATGAGGTCGATGACCTCGACGAGGAAGGTGCCGGTGCCGGTGGCGGGATCGAGGATCTGGACGAAGGCCTGGTCCGGCGAGACGCCGTCGGGAATCTTCAGGTCCTCGTGCCGCGTTCGCCATCTCGCCCCAGGTCGTCGTGTCGGCAAGGCCGTCCGCGAGGCCGAACTCCGTGCGCAGCAGCTCGTCCACCGAGCGCACGATGTAGGAGACGACCGGGCGCGGCGTGTAGAAGACGCCGCGCTGCATCCGCTTCTTGGCGTCGTACTCCTTCAGGAAGAGCTCGTAGAAGTGGATGACCGGGTCTTCCTGCGGGTTCCGGTCGCCGAAGTCGCGGACGACGGCCTCCATGTTGGCGTCGTCGAGCAGCTCGACGACCTCGGACACGCCGAGCTCGTCGAAGTCGATGCCCGGCCCGCCCGCCTTGCCGCGTCGCCCGCCGACCTTGAGGAAGGTCTCCATCAGCTCGCGCAGGAATGGGTTCGTGCGCATGTGGGCGGCGAAGTCGTCGGCCGTCTGTCCTGCGTCGGGTCGGCGATGCGCGCCGAGAGCAGACCGTAGGCGATGGTCTGCGCGTACATGTCGGCGAAGCCGTCGGCGTCGAGGTCGTGGACCAGCGTCGTCTGGAACGCCTTCATCAGCTTGGTGAGCGGGCCCTTCGTCGGTCTCGATCGCGAGCGCGGTCCTGATGCGATCGCGGATAGCGACGGGCCAGCTCGGCCAGCCGGATCGAGAGCTCCTTCGACGTGGTGACGACCTCGCGGTGGCCGAAGCGTGAACGCGGAGCGCCAGCGCTCGCGCCACGCCTCGCACGTCGCGCCTCGTCGTCGGGCCAGGCGAGGTTCTCGGTCAAGTTCGCGGCGACGTCGTCGAGGTGCAGCGCGGTGTCGAGGTTGTCCCAGCCGAGCACCTTGAGCGTCGGCAGGTCGTTCGTCGTCCTGCGCCTTCGGAGAAGTGGGCGAAGCTGATCTGGCGCTCGTCGCCCTCGCCGTAGTTGGAGACGAAGAGCAGGTCGTCGGCTGCCCAGGCGGCGCGCTCCGCGCTGTTGGCCGACGCGCGCTTCTTGAGCGCGACGCTGGCTGAGGATGCGGCGCAGCGCGACGACGGGGAGCTTCTTCGGCTCGAACTTGACGAAGAAGATGCCCCACGGCTGGCTGCGCGACGAGCGGCCGGAGGCGCTTGATCTCCTGGATCTTCGCGGCGTCTTGCGGAGTCGATGCCGAGCTCCTCGGGCGTGTAGTCGAAGGTCAGCTCGTCGAAGTCGTCGTCCTGTCGATCGGCCAGTCCATCTCGTCGCGGAGGTAGCGCGATGAGCTGGTCGGAAGCGCTTGATGTGCATCGAGCTTGGCTCGGTGGTCGGTCGGCATCGGCGTCAGCCCTCGTTCAGTTCCATCCAGCACCTGAGCGCCGGCTTGACGCCCGACGGGCGCGTCGACCCGCTTCAGGTAGGTGTTCTTGATGTGCTTCTCGACCTTGCGTCGCGCATCTCCACCAGGGTCGTCTCTTCGGTGGCGCAGCTCGCGCGGCGTCTCGGGCTTGGAGCGGATGCTGGCGACGATCTCGCCGGGCTCCTCGAGGATCGCGTCTGCGGTCGAGGTCGTAGAGGTACCAGCGCGTCGTCGCCCGCCTCCTCGGTGAACTCGCCCGCCTCCGTGTCGAGCGCCGGGAGCGCGTAGCAGAAGAAGACGCCGCGAGCGCCCTTTGGCGACCCGCTCGCGGCCGCTGAAGACCGCGCCGGGCAGCCGCCCGAGGCGCGCCTCGAGACTCCGGGTCGTCTCGTCGAGCAGCGCCTGGTACTCGAGGTGCATCTCCTCGATCAGCCGTCTTCGTGCCCTCGTAGGCGTGGTTGAACTCCTTCAGAGCGTCGTAGTCGTCCTCGGGCGTGAGCAGCTTCTTGCCTTCGATGCCGAGCGTCTTCGAGATGCAGCAGCGTCTTCTGCGTGACCTTGCGTGTAGAGCGTGAGGATGGTCGTTGAGCTCGTCCGGCGGCAGGAAGTTCCAGAAGCTCACCTTGCCGCGGTCGAGCGGCCACCTCCGGGTGGTCGGCGACGAGCCGCGCTCTCGACCTCGGGGTTCATGCGGCGATCGACGCGGCCGATGCGCTGCATCAGGCGCACCGGGTTCCAGTGGATGTCGTAGTTGATCAGCCGCGTGGCGTCCTGGAGGTTCAGGCCCTCGGAGAGAACGTCGGTGGAGATCAGCACGCGGATCTCGTTGCTGCCCGTTCGCTGCCAGCTCAGCCGAGCTGGAGCCGTTGTAGTACGGCGAGAAGCGCTGGATGACGTCGGCGCGGTTCGCTCTTGCGTCGCGCTGTCGAGCTCGTCGACGCCCTCGATGCCGGCCTCGTCGAGCTGCTGCCGCGAGGTAGCGGGCGGTGTCGGCGAACTCGGTGAAGATCAGCACCTTGTGGTCCGGCAAGCTCCTTCGACTTCGAGCAGCCGGATGAGCTTCTGGCAGCTTGTCGTCGTGCTTCGGCTCGAACTTCGCGGGTCTCGTCGAGGAAGCGCGACGATCTGGTCGAGGTCGAGGTAGGTCTCGTCGAGCATCTCCGTCGACGTCGTACTCGTCGCGGTCGAGCGTCTCGACGGCTTCTCGAGCAGCTCCGGCGGGACGATGTCCTCGTCGTCCGCGTCGCTCGTCGTCGCCCCAGAGCGTCGAGCTGGCGCTGGGCGCGTAGCCGAGGATGCTCGGCGTTCTGGCGCTTCCAGCGCTCGAGGCGCTTCTTCTCGGCGTCGGTCTCGCTGTGGACCTCGACGAACGCCAGCAGCTTCCGCAGCAGCCGATCGCAGGACAGCTCGAACGCGTACGACCGAGCTCTCGAACCGCTTCAGGAAGTTGCGTGCGGATGAGGCCGACGACCTGCTTCTGGCGGTTCTTGCTCGAGCGGGTCGATCGCAGTCGTCGGGCCCCTGTAGTAGGCCAGCGGGTAGTACATCGGCAGCGTGAACAGCGGCTTCTGCCGTCTGGAAGGCCGTTCTCGAACATGTCGAGCAAGCTGGCCGTAGGTCTTGCGGATCGAGTACTCGGCGACCTGTGGGGCTTCGCGGTCGGGAACGCCGCGGCGTTGCCCGTCTCGCGGATCTGGCTCTCCCGGGCGTAGGCGCGGCTGCGCTGGACGACGAGATGCCTGGAACGATCGCGTCCGTCGACCAGGATCTCCTGCGCCTCGCACGATGCTGCTTCAGCGACGTCGGCATCGTCGTGCCGAGCTCGCTTGCGCAGCGCCTTCTCCATGTTGTTGAAGTGCGCGCGCAGGTTGTTGACGCCGAGTGTCCGGGCGAAGTACGCCTCGTCGCGCGCGGGTGAACAGCTCGACCATGTGCCGGAAGTCGCTCAGCCGGTTGTTGATCGGCGTCGCGGTCAGCATGAAGAGCGTCTTCGGGCGCTGCCGCGTCGTCGAGCAGGTCGTAACAGCTGGTAGTAGCGGCGATCGGGCTCACCTCGTCTCGGCGCCGCGCGCGTGCCCGGGTTGCGGAAGTGGTGGGCCTCGTCGATGATCACGACGTCGGCGAGCTCGGCGATCCGCTCGAAGCGCTCGGGGAAGTCGCCCTCGCGGCCGAGGTCGGTGTGGCTGAAGACCGCCAGGTTGCTGAAGTCGGCACCGCCGACCCGCCGATGTGGGGCAGCTACTCGCGGAGGTGCGGCTCCCAGACCGCCTCCTTCGCGGCCTTGGGCGCGAAGAGCACCACCCGCTTGCCCTCGTGCAGGACGAGCCGCTCGATCAGCATCAGACCGACGAAGGTCTTGCCGAGGCCGACGCCGTCGCAGAGGAACGCGCCGCCGTGCTGGCGGGCGATCTTCATCAGCGCCCAGTAGGCCTCCTTCTGGTAGCGGTCGAGCTGCGGGAACATCTTCGAGCGTCGGTCTCGTCCCACTCGCTCGCCGTCAGCTCGTGGCCGCGGAAGAACTCCTGCAGCGCCTTCGCGTAGACCTCGAACGGGGTGTAAGTCTCGAGCGTGGCGCTCGATCGCCTGCGATGCATCGTCGGGCGTGACGTCCTCGGCCTCCTCCCAGTGCTGCCTCGAACCACTCCTGGAGCTGCGCGACCTCGCGAGCGCTCTGGATCTGGATGTTCAGCTCGATGTTCTGCGTCAGGCCCGGGCGCGTGAAGTTGCTGGAGCCGACCAGTGCCTGCGACGCCGACGACCTCGAGCTTGGCGTGCGTGATGTAGGCCTTGGCGTGGAACTTGTCCTTGTCGTAGACGCGGCACTCGATCTGGCCGACTCGCAGCGCCTCGACGATGCGCCGGAACGCCGTTGAGGAAGGGGTTGTGCTTCCTTCTCGTGCCTCGAGGCTCTCGTCGAGACGGCCTCGGCGCGTCGCTTGCGCCGCCGTCGCAGGAAGCGCCTTGCGTGGTCCGATGGGTGACCTCGGCGCCCATCAGGATCCGGATCTTGTCGAGCTTCTGCCACTTGCCGTCGAGCGCGAGGAGCGCGCCGATCTCGAAGTAGCCGGTGGCGATGTCGAACGCCTTGGCGATCTCCGCACCACTCCTGGAGGTAGCGGAGCGCCGGTCCAGCCCGGAGTCGCTGTTGTCGACGATGAAGAGATCGCCGCCGTCAGGCATCTGCACTTCCGTCTTCGTCGCGCGACAGGCGCCGCGCTTTCTCAAGCAACTCAGCTGTGGAGCTGCCCGGTGCCGCCTCGCCAGCTCAAGATGGCTGCGACGACCTCCCCGTCCGGAGCACCGGATACGCGAGCGAGCAGCGCTCGGGCGAGGGCTGTGCTCAGGTCTATGCCTCGAAACTCCGCCAGTACGAGGGCCTCTGCAATGGAAGAGATCCCGGCCCGCGTAACCTCCGTCGTTCTCGCCGAACGGACGTCGTCGAGCGGTGCGACAACGCTCAACGGGTCCATGATCACTTGATCCCTCAGAGTCCTCTAGGGGCCATGGAAGCCGTTCGTCGTGGAGGCAGATGAGTGAACGAGTTGCACGCGTGAGCGCGACGTAGAGCTCGCGGTGTCCCTGACCGTCGAGGCCCTCGCGGATCACCCGTGAGGGCTCCACTAGGACTACGTGGTCGAATTCCAGCCCCTTGGCCAGTCGAGGGGAGATCAGTTCCACGCCTTCGCCGATGTTGCCTCTCGCGGCCTCGCTGAACTCGATCCCCGCCCGCTCAAGTTCAGCTCGGATGGCAATGAGCATGCTCTCGGGTGCAATCACGGCTTTCGTTCCCGCCTGGTCGGCGAGGTCGCCGACGGCAGTGACGGCGGCGGTGGCGACGTCGTCCGAATCAGATGAGCGAAAGACGAGCGCTCCAGCTCCGGCATGACGATGTGCGACGGGAAGCGCCGCGTCCGGAGCGATCAGCGGAAGCAGCAAAGCAGCAACTTTCATGATCTCCGCTGGTACGCGGTACCCGTCGACGAGCTCTTCGATCGACACGTCCGACAGGTCGAGGTGCTCGAGGACATCACTCCAACGGGAGTAGAGCTGAACACCCGTCGCCTGCGCGATGTCTCCGAGCAACGTGAACGATCCCGCGCGCGACCGGCGACCAATCATGCGGAGCTCCATCGGCGTGAGGTCTTGCGCCTCGTCGACCACGATGTGCCCGTACTGCGCTGGTGGGCCGTTGAGGAGCGACTCCGCCTCGTCGATCAGCGGAATGTCACTGATGCTCCAGCTCACGTCCTCCAACCGTGCCGCAGCCTGTCGATACAGCAAGCGCTGTTCGATCTCACTCAAGTAACCATCGCAGGCTCTGGCGAGCCGCTCCGTGCTTCCCAAGAGTTGCCTCACGAAGTCGGCTGCGCCGAAGGACGGCCACATCCGATCCAGGGTCCGCTGGAACTCTGCGGAAACCGGTGGCGCTTCCCCTGCGCCGCTTGGGATGTATGACGTGCGCGCCTCGGCTGCTCGGTCATGTTCTTCGCGGAAGTAGCGCTCAAAGACGTTCCGAAACTCGTTCCGTGCCGCGATGTACGAGCGCTCTCGAGGGTCGAAGTCCGGCATCATCGAAGCAACCCTCTCGCCGTTCAGCGCGAACTTCGCGCCGGCGACGTCGACCTCGATATCTCCTGTGGGACGTCGGATGCGCTCGACCAGGGCTCGCGAGATCACGTCGGCCATCTCCGGCCGCGCTTTGACCTGCCGAACGAGAGCGTCGTCGACCGCGACAGGGTCGACCGACATGAGCCGGTGTACAGCTCGCTGATCGACGGTGGTCTCGCCGAGGGACGGGAGGACGTTCGCGACGTACTTCATGAAGACTCGGTTCGGGCCTACCACCAAGATCCCACGCGTCTGAAGCTGCTCGAGGTAGTGATAGAGCAGCCAGGCCGCACGATGGAGTCCGACTGCCGTCTTACCGGTACCCGGTGCGCCCTGAATGACCATCGTTCTCTCGAGCGGCTGCGTGATCAGTCGATACTGATCGGCCTGGATTGTGGTGACGATGTCGCGCATCTGCGCGGACCGATCGCGCTCGAGATCCCTGAGTAGCGCGTCGTCGACTCCGGCCTCCGCCCACGCGAGCTCATCAGCCGTAACAGCGCGCAAGTACTCGTCCGAGATCCCGAGAAGTTCCTTCCCGACCACCTCAAGGCGTCGCCGAAGACGGACGCTTAGGCGCTCCGCCGGCGTCGCAGAGTAGAACGGTGCCGCAGCGTCGGCGCGCCAGTTGACGATTACCGTCTGGTTGCTGCGATCCCAGATCCCGTGGTGGCCGATGTATCGGTTCTCGCCATCGTCGAACCCGAGCTTGGCAAAGCAGATCTTGCGACTCGCTTCCGCGAATCGCTCGGCGACGCCGTCGTGCATTCGCGCGAGCGCTGCCGCAGACTTCGGGTCCGCGCCGGCATCGGCAGACGGCCGCCCGGGAGCGCTCATCTCCTCCAGGCACTCGTGTGCCCAATGGACATAGGTCTGCTCGACGTCGAAGTCCGGGTGCTGCTCCGGCGAGGCAAGGCTCACGTCGGCCGCGCCACGGTAAGCCCCAAGTTGTAGAGCCGCCACGCGAGGGCCTGCGTCGCTGACGCCGAACCGGTTCTCGCCGCTGGCCGCAGCGTACCGCCTCCTCCGGCATGACGAGGTTCGCGGCGAAGATGTTCGCCTCCAGCTCCAGCGCCTTCGCCTCCGGATCGACGCCGACGTCCTCCGCGCGGCAGTAGACCGGCTGCGCCGTCCCCTCGAGGCACTGGCAGATCCAGTGGCCGAGCTCGTGCGCGATCGTGAAGCGCTGACGCGTCTCCGGCTCGGCGGCGTTGACGAGGATCCGGCGCTCGGCGGGCAGGAGCATCCCGCTCACGTCGAGCTCGCGCGCCTCGACCGCGAGGCCGAGCAGATCCTCCGCGATCGACTCGACCGGCACGGGCAGCTGCTCGCCGCCGAAGGTGGCGTGGTAGCGCTCACGCAGCTCGTGCGCACGCGGTTCGTCGTACTTGTCCGACACGCTTCTTTGCCCCTCCTCAGCCGACGGCGCGGAACAACGAGCTCGATCCGAAGACCGCATCGCTCCCTGTGCCGCGCTCTGATCCGTTCACGCGATGGCAACGGGGAGCACTTTCTCCAGCATCTCATCGAGGGCATCCACACCCGATCTTACGACGACGCTTTCTGCCGGACTGCGGGCGGAAGCTCGACTGCGATCCTGTTGGCCAGCCGCGCGACTGCAGTCGACGTGAGCCGACCCGGCGTGGCAATCCGTTCGGCCAGTTTCTGCGGCCAGATGACCGTGACCCCATGCAGCTCGAACGGCTTCGCGAAGAAGCTCCACTCGGACGCGACGAAGCAGACGGCGGGCTTCACGGCGACTTCCGATCCCAGGGGGTCGGCGGCCACAGCCGCTCGGGTCGCCTCGACCTGGCGTGCCATCGCCAGAACGAGCTTTGTCCGGTCACGGCCGCCGACGTAGACGCGGTTCTGCGAGTTCCAGATCGAACCCACCGTGCGGCACTCGACCTTGCCGGTGTAAAGCTTCGCGTCGACCACCCACACGCCGCTCGGTGCAACGACGATGTGGTCGATGTTCGCCCGGGAACCCGGGATCCGCCTGTCGTGCAGCACGATCGCCGTTGCCGGCAGCTCTTTCTCGAAGAACCGTGCCAGGCGCTCCTCGCCGACCGAGCCTGTCTGCCACGCGCGTGTCGACTGCGGCTCGTCCTTGAAGAAGAGGTAGACGCCACCGAGGGTGTCGCCGAGCTTCCCCTTGACTTCCCTCTCACGGCGCTCGTGCAGGCGGTCGTACTTCTGGCGCCCCGAGCCACCTGCCGTTCCGGCCAGTTCCTGTGCGAGCTCCGCTCCGCCCCCGCACACTAGACAGGTCGCCTGCTTCGTTTCCTTGTTCCACCACGCCTTCGCTCCACGGTGAACTGCAGTACGGCAGAGCGAACAGGAAGCCGGATAGCGAAGCGTCAGGATGCGACGCGTGACAGACCCCTCCATCGGATGTACATGTCGCTCGTTGACAGTCGACCCGTGATCCCTCACGCGGGTGACGTGCGACTCAGGCGCGCTTCGCGAGCGCTCCCACGTAGACGCCGGCGCAGACGACCGCGGCGCCGACGACCGTCGTGACGGTGATCGCCTCGTCCGCCACCAGCGCGCCGAGTGCGATCGCGACGACCGGCATCAGCACGAAGACGTACGCGGTCGCCGACGCCGTCCAGCGCTGGACGACGAAGAGGATCAGGACGAAGAGGCCGACGGTCGCGGCGACGAGGTAGAGGAAGGCGACCTGCGTCTCCCCCTCCGCGCGGCAGCGCGAAGCGCTCGCCGGCCACCGCCGACGCGGCGAGCAGCACGACGGCCGCACCGATGCTCATGCCGACGAAGTTGATCGCCACCGGGTGCACGCGGCCGATCCGCTTCGACACGATCACCGCCTCCGACGCGCACAGGACGCCGAGGAAGAGCAGGACGAAGGACTCCCAGCCGAAGTCGGCCGAGCCGGACTCGAGGAAGATCACCATCGTCCCGCCGAGCGCGACGAGCGAGCCGGCGAGCGCGCGGCCGCTCGAGCTGCTCCATCCGGTGCGCGACGGCGAGCAGGAGCGTCGAGCAGCGGGCCCGACCGCCATCGCGACCGCGCCGATCCCGGCCGGCACGTCCTGCAGCGCCCAGTAGAGGAAGCCGTACGTGCCGGCGAAGGCGAGCAGCCCGTACAGCGCAGAGAGCCGCAGCGTCCGGCCGCGCGGGAGCGGCAGTCGCATCGCAGCCACGAGCACGGCGAAGACGATCGCGGCGAGCGCGAAGCGGAACCCGGCGCCCCAGAGCGGGTCGAGCTCGCGGTTGCTGAAGCGCACCGCGACGAAGTTCGAGCCGCCGATCAGCACCGCGACCCCGAACGCGCCCAGCGCGAGCCGGTCGGGCGCGCGCTCCGCCGCGGGCACTGCCGCAGTGCTGCTCATCGGTCCAATCTACGGCGTAAGCCGGAGTCGTTGCTAGCGGCGATAAACCTCGCGCCGTGTGCGATCGCACTCGCGATCCGGCCACGACGGCGCCTGCTCCGGAGCGGGGGCGCTAGGGGCGCGGCGGCGCGGGCGGCGGGAACGCCACCCAGCCGCGCTCCGCCAGCGTCGCCAGGCTGCTCGCCTTCACGCCCGTCTCCGACACCGTGACGACCGAGTCGCGGACGACGAGCGAGCGGCGGATCGGCATCCCCTTGTCGTGCTCGACGCGGCCGACACGGTCGATTCCGCGGCGGCTCACCGTCAGCCCGACGGCCTGCTGGTTGAACGGAATCACCATCAGGCTCGTGCGCGGCCAGTAGAGGAAGGCGTGGTGGTCGTGCTCGGCCTCGGACCAGCCCTGGCCGAGGTGCTCGGTATGAAGGCGTAGTGGCCGGCGGAGGTTCGAGACGTCGAAGACCGAGACCTGGGTGCCGGTCGGCCGGCCCTCGGCGGTCGCGTCCTGGCCGACCCCGAGCAGGAGGTCGTCGCCGATCGGATGCAGGTACGCCGAGTAGCCCGGGATCTTCAGCTCGCCGAGGACGCGCGGCCGCTCGGGGTCGGCGAGGTCGAGCGTGTAGAGCGGGTCGACCTGCCGGAACGTGACGACGTAGCCGGTGTCGCCGATCAGCCGCACCGCATAGACGCGCTCGCCCTTGCCGAGGCCGCCGATCCGGCCCGCCTGCACGAGCGCGCCGCCCGCCTGCCGGAGCGTCGTCAGGTACGACTGGCTCTCGCCCCCGCCTCCCCACCAGGCCGGGCTGTCGGTGCTGACGACGCGGAGCACGCCTGCGTGCTCGGAGAGTGACCACTGGCTGAGCAGGTAGCCGGAGACGCTGCCGCTGCCGCGGTAGCGCGCGGTCGCCGGGCTCGAGATGTCGAAGCGGTGGATCGCGGTCGTGACGCCGTCCGGCTCCTGCATCGGCGCGTCGGGGGACGGGCGGTCGGCCCAGCGCTCGGTCGCGACGTAGAGGCTCTCCGGTGAGGCGTAGACGATGCGCCCGTCGGTCAGCACCGCCGTGGAATCGACCGGTTCCAGGCCCTTCGCGAGATCGACGGTGAGCACGGTGAGCATCCCGAACCCGGAGAACGCGGGCGGGCGGAGCACGTGGCGGCACTGGACGAGCGGGCGCTGCGGCCCCGCCTTGCGGCCCGCGCGCTTGATCCGGTACGACGGGAGCCAGCTCGTCGCGCGCGAGGCGGCGACGACGGCGCGGTTTGCCTTCGTCGCGGCGTTCTGCTCCTCGGTGGAGGAGCCGTCCGGCTGCGTGAACCGAAGCTCGCGCGGGATCAGCGAGGTGCTGACGATCCGGACGCTCGAGCCGACGAGGCGGGCGGCGAGGTACGAGCCGTCGAGCGTCAGTGTTCGGACGAGGCGCAGCCGCGTCGGATCGGACACGTTCACCTCGGAGAGGACGGACTGCGACGGCTGGTAGGGCGCGATCCGGGCGGCGAGCGCCGGCAGCGGCTCGATCCAGTAGCCGCCGCGCGAGAGCACGAGCAGGCGGTCGCCGTGGAGCAGCAGCTCGTGGCTCCAGCCGCCGTCGAGCTTGAGCGAGTCGAGCAGGCGCGGCTTCGCGCCGCTGACGTCGACGGCGTTCAGCTTCCCCTGCGTGGCCGCGAAGAGCGTCTTCCCGTCCGTCTTGACGAGGTCGGGCTCGTCGACGCCCTCCTCCTGGACGTTCGTGCCCGAGAAGTCGACCCCCTGCACGGGTGCGGCCTCGCGCGCACCGGTGGCGGGGGTCGCGATCTCGCCGCGCCCGAGACCGCCGCCGAGGCCGTACGGCCCGACGAAGCGGTTCGCGTGCGCCTTCGCGTAGCCGAGCAGCTGCCCGCAGGTACCGAAGGCGGCCAGCCGCTGCGTGCGCGCAGCCGAGTCGGCACGGGTGGTGGATCCCTGTGCACCGGCGGCGAGAACAACCACCGCCAGAGCGAGTGCGACGCGTTTCATCTCACTCGTTATACGTCACAACTCGCACGAACGTCACGCCGGTCCCGGCGCTCGCCAACGGCGCTGCTGCCGCGTAGGGTTGCGCGCGTGCGGAAGCTGCTGCTCGCAGGCGTTCTCGCCTCCTCGCTCGTCCTCGCCGGCGCCGCCGACGCGCGGACGCTGCACGTGAAGAGCGACGCGCAGTTCGCGCGCGCGGTCGACCAGCTGCGGGTGCGCGGCGGCAAGATCGTCCTCCACCCCCACCTCTACCGCAAGCTCGTGGTCGGGCCGCGCTCGGGGCGGCCGCTGCGGATCGTCGGCAGCCGCGGCGTGCGCGTGCAGAGCCTGATCTTCGACGGCACGCAGCGCGTCACCGTCTCCCGCGTGCGGGTCGGGCCGATCAGCGGCAACGCGCTCGTGCAGCTGCGCCGCTCGCGGCACGTCACGCTCGACCGCCTCGTCGTCAGCGCGAAGCGCACGCGCTTCTCCGCCTCGGTGCTCGTCGCGAGCGGGCGCCACCTGACGATCCGGAACAGCACCTTCAGCCACTGCGGCGACCGCGTGCGCCGCTTCGTCAACTGCGTCACGCTCTACCGCTGGACGCACAGCGTGCTGCTCGCGGGCAACCACTTCCACGACTGCTACGGGTGCGACTTCGTCCACGGCCGCTTCGGCACCCGCCTGACGCTCCACGGCAACCGCTTCGAGCGCTCGCTGCCGTGCTCCATGGGGCGCTACCGCTGCGGGCACCAGGATCTCGTCCAGCTCTTCGCCGGGCGGCGCCTGCGCGTCGTCGGGAACCACTTCGGCGTCTACCGCGAGGGCGGCGCGCAGCTCTACCTGACGAACAGCGTCGACTACGCGACGATCGTCAACAACGTCTTCGTCGGCACCGACCCGCGCGTGCCGGGCTACCGGGCGCGGATGGGGATCGTCGTCGGCGCCAACCGCTCGAAACGGCTGCCGTACTACGCGAAGATCCTCAACAACACGATCCTCACCGGCTGGCGGCGGCGCGACGGGTACGCGGGCTCGATCCGGATGAGCACGCGCTACGGCAGCGTGCCGCGCTGGAAGCGGCCGCTCGTCGCGAACAACGTGATCGCGCTGCTCGAGACGCCGGGGCGCGTCTGCGCGAGCACGCGGCAGTTCGTGAACAACGTCGTCGTCCGCGGCCGCTCGTGCTCGGAGTACGACCTCGTCGGCCCGGCCGGCATCGACTCGCGCGGCCGGCCGGTGCGCGGGTCGGCGGTGATCGACGCGGCGAACCGCTCGCTCGCGCCGGCGACGGACGCGAACGGCCGGCGGCGCGGGAAGGCGCCCGACATCGGCGCGCTCGAGTACCACCGCCGGTGACGCCTCCCTTCCCGCTCGAGCCGCTGCTCGGCGAGGTGCGCGCGCGCAGCACCGGCATCGGGTCGCAGATCCACGGCGAGTGGCACTGGCGCACGGTCGGGGCGAACGGGCTCTGGCTCGCCGAGCCGCTCGACGGCGCCGACACGCACGTGATCTTCCTCTTCGCGCTCCTGCACGACTCGATGCGCCTCAACGACTCGGTCGATCCGCGAGCACGGGCCGCGCGCGGCCGCCTTCGCCGGCGAGCTGCACGCCGAGGGGCTGCTCGCCGGTCAACGCGGCGCAGCTCGAGCTGCTCCAGCACGCCTGCTTCGAGCACACGAACGGGAAGGTCTCGGACGACCCGACCGTCGGCGCCTGCTGGGACGCCGACCGGCTCGACCTGCCGCGCGTCGGGATCACGCCGAACCCCGACCTCTTCTCGACCGAGCGCGCGCACGACGGCCCGCCGGCGCTCGGCGACCCGCCGGACTGGCTGCAGCTCTACGCCCGGCTCTAGCCCTCAGCCAGCTTGATCACGCCGAACGCCGCGCCGACCGGATCCTGCACGACCGCGAAGCGGCCGACGGTCGGAACGTCGTACGGCTCCGCCATCAGCGCTGCCGCCGAGCTCCTTCACCTTCGGGCGATCGAATCGTCGCAGCTCGCGACGGTGAAGATCGTGGCCCAGTTCGCGGGCTCGCCGTCCTGGGCGTCGGAGACGCCGGCGACGCCGCGGCCGTCGACCTTGAGCATCCGGTACGGCACCGGCGCCGCCCATGTCCGACGGCCTCGACCTCGTAGCCGAACACGTCCGCGTAGAAGGCGGCCGCGCGCTCGGGCTCGGGCGAGTGGCACTCGTTCCAGTTCGAGGCGTCCCGGCTCGTTCGCGAGCTGCGCGCCGATGTGCTCGCGCGCCTGCCAGACGCCGAACATCGCGCCGGTCGGGTCGCTCGCGATGATCATCCGGCCCGAGTCGAAGATGTCCGTCGGCTCCATCAGGACGGTGCCGCCCGCGTCCTTCACCTTGCGGCGGTCGCGTCGACGTCGTCGCTCGCGAGGTACGTCGTCCAGAAGGACGGCATCCCCTCCTGGGGCGGCGGGCTCACTCCGGCGACGTTCTTGCCGTTCAGCCGGAACATCGTGTAGCGGTTCGCCTCGGGGCGAGGATCGGTCTCGGCCTCCCAGCCGAAGAGCCCCTGGTAGAAGGCGAGGCTCGTCTCGAGGTCGGTGCTGGTCGCGTCGACCCAGCACGGCGTTCCGTGCGCGTATGCGGTGAATTCGGCCATGCGCCGATCGTCCCACCACGCGCGCACCCGTGCCAGGGCACGCAGCGCTCCTTAACGCAGGCTTCTCAGGCGGCGGCGGTGCTGTGCACCCGGACGCCCCGCTCGTCGAGCAGCGCCGCCAGCTCGTCCGGCCGCGCCGGCTTCGAGATCAGGTAGCCCTGCGCGAGCGTGCAGCCCTGCTCGCGGAGCGCGTCCCACATCTCCTGCGTCTCGACGCCCTCGGCGACGACGCGCAGGCCGAGGTTGCGCGCGAGGTCGATCGTCGAGCGGACGATCGCGGCGTCGCTCTCGCTCTCGAACATGTCCATCACGAACGAGCGGTCGATCTTCATCGTCTGCACGGGCAGCTGCTTCAGGTACGCGAGCGACGAGTAGCCGGTGCCGAAGTCGTCGATCGCGAGACCGATCCCGAGCCCGTTCAGGCGGTCGATCACGCCCCGGACGCGGTGCGGGTCGGCGAGGATCGTGCTCTCGGTCACCTCGAGCTCGAGGTGGTCGGCGGGGACGCCGGTCTCCTCGAGCAGCGCCGCGACGCGGTCCGGCAGCTCGAGGTCGAGCAGGTCGGGGATCGTCAGGTTGACGGCGACGTGCAGGTCGAGCCCGTCAGCCGCCCAGGCGGCGCACTGCTCGAGGGCGACGCGGAGGACGAAGCGCGTCAGCGGCTTGATCAGGCCGGTGCGCTCGGCGATCCCGATGAAGGCGTCGGGCGGGATGAAGCCGCGCTCGGGATGGATCCAGCGGACGAGCGCCTCGACGCCGACGATCCTGCCGGTCTCGAGGTCGGCCTTCGGCTGGTAGTGGACGACGAGCTCCTCCTCGCTCGATCGCCCGGCGCAGCTCGCCCGCGAGCGCGAGCCGCTCGGCGTCGTTCGTGTCCTGCTCGGCGTCGTAGACCACCGTGCCCGCGTGCGCGCCCTTGGCGACGTACATCGCGACGTCGGCGTGCTGGAGCAGCGTGTCCGCGTCCTCGCCGTGCTCGCCGTAGACGGCGGCACCGACGCTCGCTGCGACCTCGAGCGGAAGCCGCCGAGCTCGAAGGGCTGCTCGAGCGTCTCGTGGATCCGGCCTGCGAAGGCCGACGCGTGCTCGACCGACTCGCCCGCAAGCAGCACGGCGAACTCGTCGCCGCCGAGCCGCGCGACGATCTCGCCGTCGCAGAGGCCGGCGAGCCGTCCGCCGATCGCCTGCAGCAGCTCGTCGCCGAGCTCGTGGCCGAGGGCGTCGTTCACCTCCTTGAAGTGGTCGACGTCGAGCAGCAGCACGACCGCCTGTGCGCCGTCGCCGAGCGCGGCCTCGACCTGGAGCCGGAAGAGCGTGCGGTTCGGCAGGCCGGTCAGATCGTCGTAGTGGGCGCGCCGCTGGATCTCCTCCATCTGCCTGCGAATCCGGACCGTGACGCGGCGCAGGATCGGCACGAGCGCGACGAAGAGCAGCACGAGCACGACCTCGAAGATGCCGGCGACCGGGAGGAAGGTCGCGTTCGCCGCGCGGGCGATCGGCCCGTAGTCCTGGTGGATGACGACGACGCCGACTCCACCCTCCACGGCGACGGGCGCGTAGGTGCGGAGCGACTTCCGGCGCTGGTCGCCGCTGCCGACCGACGCGATGTCCCCGCGGACGATCCCGCGGCGCGCCTCGCCGACGTGCTCGGGCGCCTCCGTGCGCTCGCCGATCAGGCGGTGGTCGGTGCTGTACGAGACGCTCCCGTCGGGCGTGACGAGTGAGGCGAGCAGCACGCCCTCCTCGAGCACGCGGTTCGAGAAGAGCCGGTCGAGCTCGGCGCGCCGGGCGGCGTCGGGTGTGCGGAAGTCCGAGGCCAGCAGCGAGTCGCGCAGCACGGAGCTTGCGAGCACACGAGCCTGGGCGGTGGCGTTCTGCTCCGCCTGCACGGTGTCGAAGTGCCGGACGACGAGCAGGATCGCGGCCGCTGCGAGCGCGAGCCCGATCCCCGTCGAGACGGCGAAGCGGAGGACGAGCCGCGGCGGATCGCTCCCACCGAGCTCGAGCGGGCCGGGTGCGGGGCGGCGCCTGAGCATGCGGCTACCCGCCGAGGCCGGGCAGCTTCGGCACGGGCGGCGGCGGCGGGAGGAGACCGATGACGGTGCCGACCGGCTCAGTGACGACGGGTACCACGGCGGTCACCACTTCCTCGACCGGTGCCGGCAGCGGCACGGGCGAGGACGGCAGGGGTACCGGCAACGTGCTCGTCGGCGTCGGCGTCGGCGCGGGCGGCGGCGTCGAGTCGGACGGCGGCGTCGGCTCCTTGGTGCCGCCGGTGGGAGCAGCGGGCGGCTTGACGGGATCGCTGTCGCCGCCGGTACGGGGTGCGGGTGACGGTGCCGGGCCTGCTGCAGTCGGTTGTGCGCTCTCCGTGCGACCCGACGGGCCGGACGCCGGTGAGCTCGGCGCTGCGCGCTGACGGGGAGCAGGCGTCGCGGTCTTCACGGCTACCGGACGGGCCGGAGCTTTCGCGCGCTGCTTCGGCGCGTAGGCGGCGGCGGTGGCCTCGGGAACGGCCGTGCTCGCCGCCGGCTGAGCGGCGTCGTCTGCGGAGGGGATGATCGAGCCGTTCGCGCCGCTGGAGACGCCACCGGCGGCGAGCTCCGCCGACTCGGCCCATGGGACGAGCGCGGCCGCGATGCGCTCGACCACGTTCGGGAGCGGCACCGAGAGGCCGGTCGCGGCCAGCAGGGGCACCGGCAGGCAGATGCCGGCAGCCAGCACGATCGTCTCGACGCGGCCCGCGAGGGCGCGGCGGGACAGGCCTCGACGGGCGAGGGGGCGATTCGTGAAAGTCGGGTAGCCGATTGCAGACATGACCGCAGCGAGGGCGCACAGGCCCTCACCCTCAGCTTCGGCGCTCGAGGCCTGCGGGCGCGTCCCTTATTCGGGTGATCGCGCGGTGAGGTGCAGCGCCATCAGAATCGCGTCGACGTACTCGCCGCCACGCCGGTAGTGGCCCCGGCGCAGGCCTTCGCGCTCGAAGCCGAAGCGCTCGTAGAGCCGGAGCGCCGGCTCGTTCCACGGGAACACGTGCAGCTCGAGCTTGCGGACGCCCGCGTCCTGCGCCCACGCGATCGCCTGCTCGAGCAGCGCGGCGCCGATTCCCCTGCGGCGATGGCCGGCGGCGACCATCAGACCGAGATCGGCCACGTGCCGGCTGGCGCCGTGCGGGTCGCGGGCGAGCGAGAGGCGACCGACGATCGCCCCGTCGTCGTCGGCGACGAACACGGCGGCGTCGGGATGACGGCGAAGCGCGCGCAGATACCGCCGCTCGTCGGCGGCGCTCCGCCAGCCGTCCGTGTTCAGGAGCCACGCCTCGGGCTCGCGGCCGACCGCGGCACCGAGCCGGACGAGCGTCGCTGCGTCCTCGGGCCGCGCGGCGCGGATCCGGACGGTCATTCGACGACGATTCCGTGACCGCCGCGCCGCGGGTCGCCCGCGGCTGCGAGCGTGCCATCGCCCCCGAGCTCGACCGCCGAGACGCCGCCGAAGTAGAGATTGAGGCTCTGCCAGGGAATCGTCTCCCAGGCACCGGCGGGGAGCTCCTCGGCCGTCGCGGGGGGCCAGCCGCCCTCGAGGTGGAGCTCGCGGGCGCCGACGACGTGGATGCGCGGAGCGGTGATCGCCTCCTCGACCGACATGCCGCCGAGCACGGCGTCGACGACCTGCGCGATCGCCCCGGAGAGCCGCACGGAGCCGGCGCTTCCGAGCGTCAGCCTGGGGCGTCCGTCCTCGAGCACGATCGTCGGGGTCATCATGCTCGCGAGCCGCTGGCCGGGGACGAGCGGCTCCCGGCCGATCACGTCGAACTCGCCGCACATGTTGTTCAGCTGCGTGCCGTTGCGGAAGACACCCGAGCCCGCGCCGAGCGTCGACGAGAGTGCGACCGCGGTTCCGTCCCCGTCGACGACCGAGATGTGAGTCGTGCCCGCCCCGCCCGCGGGCGCCGCGTCGTAGGCGCGCCGGAGCGCGTCGGCCCGCTCGTGCAGGTTCCTCGCCCGCTCGAAGCCTGCGAGCGCCGCCTCGACGACCACGCCGCCGCGTGAGGGCGGCGGCGTCGCGAGCACCTCGCGGCCGGCGAACGACCCGCGCAGCGGCTCGCGCTCGATCGGCCTGTACGCGTCGAGGTCGTGCTCGAGCTCGGGGACGAGCGCGAGCACGGCGGCGCCCGGATCGTCGGCGAGCGCCTCGAGCGTCGGCACGAAGTCGGTGGTGACGAGCCGGTCCGGGTCGCCGTAGATGCGGCGGCCGCCGTCGTCGCGCAGCAGCACCGCCGCGAGGATCTCGTGCAGGAAGACCTGCGGGCCGGTCACGGAGACCCCGCTCTTCGCCAGCTCGATCGCCGGCGCCAGCAGCTCGGCCCAGCTCGTGCGGCCCCAGCGCTCGTGCGCCTCCTGCAGGCCGGCCACGAGCCCGGGCACCGCGATCGACCCCTCCCCGACGTGGTAGCTCTGTGTCGTCGAGCCGAAATCGACCGTGATGTGCTCGATCTCCCCCAGCGGCTCGGTGGGCGCGGCGAAGAAGCAATCGAGCAGCGTGGCCTCGCCGCCGACCCAGGCGAGCAGGAAGCCGCCGCCGGCCGGACCGGTCAGCGGGCCCTCCGCGACGGCTGCGGCGAATGCGGCCGCGATGCAGGCGTCGACTGCGTTTCCGCCCGCTTCGAGCACCCGCGCACCGGCCTCGGCGGTGGGGCGGCTCCCGGCGGCAATCGCACCTTTCATGAAGCCAGGGTAAAGATGCTGCGCGAAACCGCGATAACTCACCAGAACCTCATGAGACCGCGGCTACGTTGTACCCAGATGCACTTCGACCTCGAACTTGGGAAACGGCACGTCGCCGTCTTCCTGGGCTCGGTCGCAGTTCTCCTCGTGCTGGCGCTGACTCCTCAGCTGCTCGGCAATGTCGTCTCGGAGGGTGTGGCCGGTCTCTCAGACGCCTCCGCCGGCTGGCTCTGGCTCGCCGCCGCGGCCTTCGGCGGCTCGCTCGTCGCTTCGGCGGGGGCGTGGGAGCTCGCCCTGACGCGCTGCGGCGGGACGACCTCGCGCCCGGACGCGACCGCCCGGTTCTGCACCGGCTCGTTCGTGAACGCGCTCGCACCGGCGAAGCTCGGGACGGCCGTGCGGTTCGCGCTCTTCTCCCGCGTGCTCCACAACGAGGGCCGCGTCTGGACCGTCGGCGGGATCGCCGGCGCACTCGGGGCGGTGCGCGCGCTCTGGCTCGCGCTCGTGCTCGCGGTCGCCTCGGTGAGCGGGGTGCTGCCGCGCTGGCCGATCGCCCTGCTTCTGCTCGGCGCAGCCGTCTCCGCAGCGATTGCCTGGCGCACGCGCGACTCACGGCCGGGATCGAAGCTCGGCCACACGTTCGACGCCTTCCGGTTGCTCGGCCGCTGCCCACGCGCGGCGGCGCAGATGACCGGCTGGGTCGGGCTCTCGATGGCCTCCCGCATCGCCGCCGCCGCCGGCATCGCCGCGGCGTTCGGCGTCGACCGGCCGCTCGCGGCCGCGATCCTGATCATCCCCGCACTCGACCTCGCGAACATCCTCCCGCTCACGCCGGGGAACGTGGGCGTTGCCAGCGCAGCCGTTGCGTTCGCGCTGACCGCACACGGGGTCGGCTCCCACGTGGCCGTCTCGGCCGGTCTCGCGCTGGGCGCGGTCGAGACGCTGACGACCCTCGGGCTCGGCTCCGCCAGCATCCTCTACTTCCTCGCGCAGCGGGCAGATGCACGCCGGTGGCACACGGCGGCTGCCGCCGCGACGGGGTGCCTGGCACTCGGCGCCGCCTTCGGCGCAACCGTGCTCGTCCCGCTCGTCTAGCTCCGGGCAGTCCGGAGCGCCGGCAGGGGCGCGTGGGGATCGGTCGGCGGATCAGGTTGCGCGAAGGAGGCGTCCGCGAGGCCTCCCGCGACCGGCACGTACCCGGTGCAATCGCACGGCGACGAGCTCAGCGTCTGGAAGTCGCCGATCCGACGGCGGCACTCCCGGGTTCTGCCCTTCAGGTACACACCCACGTGGTCGCTCCGGGCGTGTCCGCAGGTGTCACAGAGCGGCGAGCCGCCACAGGTCGGGCATCCCCCGCCCTCGGTGACCCAGAGGTGCGCTCGCGCCGGCCAGGCAGTGCCGCACAGCCTGCAGAAGACGTCAGCCACGTCCTGTATTTCGGCACCGCCGGTGCATGCTTGAGCCCGGAAGACCTCGCACAGGTGCACGGGTTCGCTTGTGTCTATCAGTCACAAGCGCTCTTCGACCCACGCAACCATGCGGGTGCACGGAGAGCTTGTGTCTATCAGTCACAAGCGGCTCTCAGCGTTCGCCGCCCCGGGCGGGACGAGTGAGCGTCAGTTGCGGAGGAAGCTCGGCGGCTCGAGCGGGTCTTCGCTGCGCGGGGTCGGAGCCGGCTGCTGCTGGAAGGTCGGGGCGGTGCGGCGGCGCGTGCCGCCGAGACCGGTCGCGACGACGGTCACCCACACCTGGCCCGCCAGGCGCTCGTCGACCGTGGCACCGAAGATGATGTTCGTGTCGTCGGTCGCGGCCTGGCGAACAGCCTCGGCCGCGTCGTTGACCTCGAGCAGCGTCAGATCCTCGCCGCCCGCGATCGAGAGCAGGATCCCGCGGGCGCCGACGATCTCGGTGTCGATCAGCGGGCTCTTGAGCGCGCGTTCGGCGGCCTGCTTCGCGCGGTCCTCGCCGGTCGCGTAGCCGATCCCCATCAGGGCGGAGCCGGCATCGCTCATGACCGTGCGCACGTCGGCGAAGTCGAGGTTGATCAGGCCGGGCATCGTGATCAGGTCGGTGATGCCCTGGACTCCCTGCCGGAGGACGTCGTCGGCGATCTTGAACGCGTCGAGCATCGAGGTGGAGCGGTCGAGCACCTCGAGCAGGCGGTCGTTCGGGATCACGATCACGGTGTCGCAGGCGGCGCGGAGCTCCTCGACGCCCTGGTCGGCGGACGACTTGCGGCGCGTCCCCTCGAACCGGAACGGCGTCGTGACGATGCCGACGGTGAGCGCGCCGAGCTCGCGCGCGATCTTCGCGACGATCGGAGCCGCGCCGGTGCCGGTGCCGCCGCCCTCGCCGGCGGTGACGAAGACCATGTCCGACCCGCGGAGCGCGTTCTTGATCTGGTCGTAGCTCTCCTCGGCGGCGCGGCGGCCGATGTCCGGCTCGGCGCCCGAGCCGAGGCCCTGCGTCAGGTCGCGGCCGATGTGGATCTTGACCGGGGCATCCGAGAGCTGGAGCTGCTGCATATCGGTGTTGACGGCGACGAACTCGACTGAGGAGATGCCGGCGTCGATCATCCGGTTGACGGCATTCAGGCCGGCACCGCCGACGCCGGCGACGCGGATCACGGCCAGGTAGCTGGAGCTGTCGCGCGGAGTCGCGTACTCGAGCCGTGGCGCAGGCTCGGGCATCGGCTCGTACGTCGAGACCGGCGGCTCGTAGACGGGCTCGCGGCGCTGCTCGACTCGCGGGGGCGGCGGCGCAGGCGGAGCGGGCGCGGGGGCCTTCGCCTCGACGGGCGCGGGCTCGTCACGCGGGACGCTCACCGGCGGCGCCGCCGGCTCGGAGGGCGCGGCTGCAGGTGCGGCCGCGCGTGGCTCCTCCTTCACGAAGTCGGGGACGTGCTCGACCGTCTTCTCCTGCGGCTCCTCAGGGGCAGCCTCGGCCTTCGGCTTCTCCTCCGACTGCTCGGTCTGACGTTGCGCGGCCTCGGTCGCGCGGAACAGCTCCGCGAGAGGGCCCTCACGCATGCTCGCGCGGTTTCGCGCCATCGAGCACCTCCTTCGCCAGGTCGCGGTAGGCCTCGGCAGCCGTTCCGCTCGGGTCGTATTTGAGCACGGACGAGCCCTTTACGGGGGCCTCGGCGTACCGGACGGTCTTGCGGATGCGGGTCTTGAAGACGAGGTCGCCGAAGCTCTCCTCCAGGATCTCGACCGCCTCGCGCGAGTGCAGCGTGCGCCGGTCGAACATGGTCGGGAGGATCCCCTCGATCTTGACCTCGGGATTGAGGTTCTCGCGCACCATGGCCAGCGTGTTCTCGAGCTGGACGAGGCCGCGCAGCGAGAGGTACTCGCACTGCACCGGGACGATCACGCCGGTGGCCGCGACGAAGGCGTTGATCGTCAGCAGGCCGAGTGACGGCGGCGTGTCGATCATGATGAAGTCGTAGGAGTCGCGCACCTCGAGCAGCGCCTTCTCGAGCGCGCGCTCGCGGCCGATCATCGAGCTGAGCGCGAGCTCGGCGCCGGCGAGGTCGATCGAGGAGACGGCGACGTCCACCTCGGCCACGTGGATGATCTCGGAGATCGGCAGCCGGTGGACGAGCACGTCGAACATCGAGCGCTCGATCGCGTCCGGGTTCATTCCCTGGCTCATCGTCAGGTTGCCCTGGGGGTCGAGGTCGATCACGAGCACGCGGAAGCCCTGCTCCTTGAAGGCAACGGCGAGGTTCAGCGTCGTCGTCGTCTTCGCGACGCCGCCCTTCTGGTTCGCGAAGACGATCACCCTCTGCAACGTCGACTCCTCGGTGGCGGACTGGGCCCGGGTGTTCGGGCGGGGAAGCAGGCGCATGAGACCCATGTGGGAGCGCCTTTCAAGCCTAGCCGCCTTTTTCCTTCACGCCGGCCTACGACGGCTCGCCGTCGGAGTAGGCGAGATCCACCAGAGCCCGGCCATGTGGCCGACGTCGTCCCGGCCGCTTCTCGCCTCGTCCCAGTGGGCGATCACCCGCCGATTATCCCCGCTCAGGCGGTGCGGGCGAGGCGCGGCGCGTTCTGCAGGCCGAGCAGCACGTCGTCGAGCGTGCGCAGGAGCGCGGCCCGGTCGCCGTGGCGCAGCGTCTCGACGAGCGAGCGCCGCACGGAGTCCTCGGCCCGCGACGAGGCCTGCTCGCCGTTCGTGAGCGCACGCAGAGAGGCGTGGATGGCGCGGCGCTCGTCGCTCTCCCGGCCGAGGAGGACGGCCGCGCGCAGCTCCCAGGTGTCGCCGAAGAGCCCGGCGAGGGCGCCGCGCAGCTGCTCGGAGCGGAACGGCTCGTTCTGGAAGAGCGAGAGCTCCCAGCGATCGAGGGCCTCGGCGAGCGCTGGATCGGCGTCGGCGAGCGACAGCCGCGCGAGCACGTCCTGCGCGAGCTCTGCCCGGAACGAGTCGAGCCTGGTCGCCTCCCCGGGCGGCTGGGTCGCTGCGATCGGCAGCACGGGCCGGATGCCGAAGGGTCGCCAGTCGAGCCGCTCGAAGAGGACGGGGCCGGCGGCGACGGGCGCGGCGGTCGCGAGCCGGATCGCGGAGACGGCGTCGGCGAGCTCGGCGGGAGCGTCGGGGGGCTCGTCACCCGGCTCGAGGGCGCGCTCCAGCTCGAGCACGCAGTAGCGGTCGACCTCGCGTCCGAACCCCTGCGGCAGGAGCCCCTGCGCCTCCGGCCAGTGGTGCGCGAGCTCGCCGGTCGCGGCGGCGCGCATCCGGATGCCGCCGCCGAGCTCGACCTGCGTGACCACCGAGATGCCGACGAGCGGCGCCACGGCCGCATACGCGCGGCTGCCGCCGAACAGCGACCCCTCCAGCTCGGTGTAGGCCCGCTCGAAAGCATGGTCGTCCCAGTCGAAGCCTCCGCATCCCTCCGCGGTCGAGATCAGCAGCGAGAGCAGCACCGTCCGGAAGAGCGCCTGCTCCTCGGTCGGTCTCGGGCCGGCGTGAGCGCGCGCGAAGATTGCAGCCGCCGGCTCGCGCTGGAGCTCCTCGAGCGCGATCACCGCGTCGTCGCGGCCGGCGAGCAGGCGCGCACGCGATTCGACGAACGTGCGCACGAGCGGCCGGTACTCGTAGAGGGCCGGCCCGCCGCTCTGCAGGTGCTCCTCGAACGCGAACGGGAGGTCGTCGCCCTCCTCGAGGGCTCGGCCGAGGAAGACGAACGCGCCAAGACAGAAGGCGCGCAGGGTGAGGTGTAGGTGCGGTGCGCGTACCGCCATCCACCCTGGTTACTCCCCCGGCGGCCCGGCTCCTGCCTGGCAGCTCGGACACCAGTACGCCGTCCGGTTCGCGTCGCCCTGTCCGCGCGAGCGCACGATCGTGCCGCAGCGCAGGCAGGGCCGGCCCGCGCGCCGGTAGACCCGGCGGCCGGGCCGGCCGGTCGCGAGCGCCTCCTGCATCAGGTTGCGCGCGGACCCGATCGCGTCGCGCAGGACCTCGTCGGCTGCGTCGCGCACGCGCAGCCACGGGGACACCTCGATCGTCCAGAGCGCCTCCGCCATCCACATGTTCCCGACGCCCGCGAGCACGCGCTGATCCTGAAGCGCCTCTCCGAGCATCCGCTCGCCGGCACGACGGACGCGTGCGACCGCGGCCTCGAGGTCGAAGTCCTCCCCGAGCACGTCCGGTCCCAGTCGCCGGACCGTGCGGGACTCCAGCGTCAGCACCGGCCCGTTCCAGAGCACGCCCTCGTGCTCGGCCCCGCGGAGGACGAGCCACGGCAACCCCTTTCGCTCCTTGCCGCGCGGGTCGAGCCGCCAGCGTCCCGTCATGCGCAGATGGCTGCGGACGACGAGGCCACCCTCGAAGTGCAACAGCAGGTTCTTGCCGACGGCTTCGACCGCTTCGAGCACGCGCCCGTCGATCCTCGGCGCGACGCCGGTCGCCTGTCCCCGAGGATTCGGCGACTCGACCTCGAGCCGCTGGCCGACGAGGGGCTGGAGGCGCCGGGCGGCGCGGTGGAGCGAGTCTCCCTCGGGCACGGCGCCCAGCTTAGAGCTAGTGTTTCCGAGCCATGCAGCAGTCCCCCAGCAGCAGGCGCCAAGCTTACGAAGGTGGACCCGGGCCCGGGCCGCTTGCGTGCGCTCGACTCGATCGATCGCGAGATTTTCGACCGGACGACGCGGCTCGTCACCACGCTGCTCGACGTGCCGGTGGCGCTGATCACCGCTGTCGAGGGAGACCGGCTCCTCTTCTCGAGCTGCGTCGGGCCGGAGCAGCCGTGGGGATCGACCACCGGGATCATGCTCGCGCACTCGGCGTGCCAGCACACGATCGCGTCGGGGAGACCGCTGCCGATCCAGAACGCCACCACCGACCCGCTCGTCCGCGACAGCCCGGCGATCGGCGCGCTCGGCATCTCGGCGTACCTCGGCGTGCCGCTCGTGTCGGCGTCGCAGGGCACGATCGGCACGCTCTGCGCGATCGACACCGCGCCCCGCAACTGGACGGAGACGGACGTGCACGTGCTCGAAGAGCTCGCCGCGACGCTGATGGCCTACGTCGACGGTCGGCCCGGGCCCGCACTCGCGCAGGAGGGTTCACTCCCGAAAGCCACCGGGTTGAACATCGCTGCAGTGGCGCAGCGAACCGGAGTGGCGGCGGACACGCTCCGCAAGTGGGAGCGGCGCTACGGCGTCCTGCAGCCGAAGCGGACGAACGGCGGCCAGCGCCGATACGACGAGAACGACGTCGCGCGCGTCGAGTGGCTGCGCGATCGCCTGAGCGAAGGCTTCCGGATCGGCGAGGCGGCCGCGCTGCTCGACGGGGACGGCGCAAGCGTCGCCTCGTCACCGGGCGGTCTGCGCGACGCGATCGTCGAGGCGGCAGGCGCTGCCGACGTCCGACGGCTCTCCTCCCTGGTCGAGCAGGCGTTCACCCTCCACGACGTCGCGGCGGCGATCGAGCAGATCGTCGCTCCGGCTCTGCGCGCCGTCGGCGACCGCTGGCAGGAAGGGCACGAGCACGTGGCCGGGGAGCACCTGCTCAGCGAGGCGACGCTCGCGCGGCTGCGTGGCCTCCTGCGCGATCGTCGTCACGGGGTGCGGGGCACGGCCGTGCTCGCCTGCGCCCCGGGTGAGCAGCACGAGCTCGGCCTGCTCGCGCTCGCCGTGCTGCTGCAGGCGGACGGCTGGCTGGCGGTGTACCTGGGCTCCGACACGCCGCTCGAGGCGTCGCTGTCGGCCGCCGTGCTCGCAGACGCCGATCTGCTCTGCCTGAGCGCGACCACGTCCTCAGCCCTGACCGGACTGGCAGAGCTGGAGCGGCTGGAGCGGCCGGCGCAGCTGCGTCTCGTCGTCGGCGGTAGCGCCCTCGACGACGGACGATCGCTCGCCGACGTCGTGGTCGGGTTGCGCGAGCCCGCCGCTACGCCACGCGTGTAAGCGCGCTCTTGCCGGCGTACATCGCCGCGTCGGCTGCGGCGAGCAGACCCTTCGCATCGCGCGAGTCGAGCGGATAGACCGCGATCCCGACCGACGCCTCGGCCCGGAGCTCGACCGCACCGATCGTCAGCTGCTCTGCAAGAAGCGAGCTGACGCGGTCGGCGATCGCCTGGGCAAGCTCGGGGGCCTCCTGCACGTCGAGGTCGGCGAGCAGGATCAGGAACTCGTCGCCGCCGACGCGGGCGACGACATCGGTCTCGCGGGCGCCCGCACGGAGACGCCGGGCGACCTCGGTCAGGAACTCGTCGCCGTAGGCGTGCCCGAGCGTGTCGTTGACCTCCTTGAACCGGTCGAGGTCGAAGCAGAGCAGGGCGACAGCAAGCCCGCCTCGGCGAGCACGGGCGAGCGCGAGCTCGAGCTGCTCTCCCAGCAGACGCCGGTTCGGCAGCCCGGTCAACTCGTCCGTCGTCGCGAGCACGGTCAGCTTTCGATTCATGTCCTCGAGCTTGCGCTCGACATCCTTGAGATGTGTCACGTCGATGACCGTCTCACCGAGCCCGGCCGAGCCGTCCGGCGCGGTGACCGCGTAGTAGCTGGCCAGATACTGGCGCTTGCCGTTCGGGCTCTCGAGCTCGAGGTTCTCGAGTGGCTTGCCCGTCTCGAGCACGTCCAGGAGGAGCGGCTCGAGCGCACCGGCGAGATGAGGGGCGATCTCGCCGATCGTCCGACCGGCGAGCCGCTCGACGGGGATCTCGAGCATCTCCGCGAGCTGCTCGTTCACCCGCACGTGACGCAGCTCGTGGTCGAGGAAGGCGAAGCCCGCGGAAGCGTGGAGGAAGAAGGCGTCGAGCGTCGCGCTCGTGCGCTGGGCAGTCTTGACCGCCCGCTCGAGCCGCTGCCGAACGAGCATCGCGGTGGCGGCAACTCCGGCGAGCATGCCCGTCGAGAGCAGCCAGAGCTCCAGAGCGCTGCCCAGCGGCATGGTCGCGGCGAGCGCAACGCCCGAGCTGAGGGCGATCACCGTCACCTGAGCGACCGCATGCCGCCGCAGCATGAAGAAGGCGATGTAGAGCGTCAGCCACACGTAGACGATCCGGTAGGAAGCGCCGAGCGCGGGCGTCGCGACGAGGATCGTGACGGTCACGTTGCCGACGATCGCGACCGCGTTCATCCCCAGCCGGCCGAGGTCCTCGTAGGCGAACAGGAGCACGCCGGCGAGCATCAATGCGAGCGCCGAGGACACCACGAGGCTCGGGGCCGCAACGCCGAACTGGTCGCCGGCGGCGGCCGCGACCAGGATCAAGACCGCCTCCGCGGCGCAGAGCGCGGCGCCTGCCCTGGCAGCGAACAGACTCCGATGGCCGATCGCGTCGAGCTTCACCGGCTCGAGGCCGAGGCGCTGCTTGAGGGTCGGGCTCACGCCCGGGTGATCGGAAGAAAACCCCGGAAATTAAGGGCGGAGCACGGCGCGGCGGGGCCCGGCCAGGAAGCCCGCCTCGACGAGCAGCGGCATCGCCTCGGTCTCCGTCACCGGGCGGCCGTCGAAGCGCTCGACCGCGAGCCGCTTGCCGCCGCTGTCGCGCACGTGCGCCACGAGAGCCGCGATCGCCGGCCGCAGCCACTCCTCGTCGGGCTCGCGGAGGGGAACGAGCGTCCGGCCGCCGCGCTCGACGAAGAGCGCGGCCTCGCCGCCGAGCAGGACGACCTGGGCGCCTGCGACGCGGGCGGCGCGGGCTCCGGCGCGCTTGGGCCACGGCAGCGCGGCGCCGTACGGCTGCGCCGGGTCGGCTGCCGCGAGGACGAGCGGCTCCGGCTCTTCCTCCGCGCGCAGCTCGCGCAGGCGCTCGACGGCGCCGGGCAGCGCGAACTGCGCACCGCCGAGCCCCTCGACGAAGTAGCCGCGGCGGCAGGCGCCGATCGTCTCCAGGTCCTTCAGCTCGGCGTAGACGGCGCTGTAGCCGCCCGGGATGCCCTCGCCCCGGACGCCGTCGCGGGTGACGATCCCCTGCCGCTCGAGCAGGAGCTCGGCGAGGGCACGCCGCTCCGGGATGCCCGGGAAGAGGCCGGCCGTCGGCGACCAGCGGCCCTGCGTCGCGGTGATGCCGGCGCCTCGAGTGCGCGAGAACCGGCGTGGCAGCCGCTGCGGGCGCCGCGACTCGTAGCGGCGCCCCGCGCGGAGCGGCGTCCAGGCGTCGTTTGTCACCTCGCCCGCCCAGACGAGCTCCCACAGCGCCGGCAGTGCCGCTTCGGCGTCGAGGCTCGTCTCCTCGAGCAGATCGACCCAGAACATGGCCCCGCGGGCAAGTACCTCGCGCAGCGCGTCGGCCTCGGGCGTCTCGGGCATCTGTGCCGCGACGGGAGCTCCCAGGACGGGCGCGTCCTCGCGGAAGTAGACGGCAACCCGGTCGAGGCCGGCGCCGACCCAGACGAGCTCGCCCGCGGCGCAGAGCGCGTCGAGCCAGGCCGGCTGATAGCCGGGGACCCGGCGCGGCAGCACTTCGCTCTCCCAGAGCGAGACGGGGAGCGGCAGGCCCTGGAGCGGCACGAGCGCCTCGCGCAGGGTCGCGCGCCGGCCGATCCCGTGCCAGGCGGGCAGGAAGCGGCCGAGTGCGGCCTGCTCGGTGGGCTCGACCTCGCGCCGGAGCGCGGCGAGCGATGCGCGCCGGAGCCGGCGCAGCACCTCGGGGTCGCACCACTCGCGCTCGGTGCCCCCGGGGCGGAGCTCGCCGCGGACGAGCAGATCGTCGCGCTCGAGCCCGCGCAGGAGCTCCTCCAGCTCGACGCCGAAGTGGCCGTCGGCCTCGGCGGTCGTGAACGGGCCGCGGCCCTTGGCGAAGCGGAGCACCAGCTGGCGCAGCGAGTCGGGGCCTCCGACGAGGAACGCCTCGGGCAGGCCGCCCGGAGGCATCACGCCGAGTGCGTCGCGGTAGCGGCCCGCATCCTCGGCCGCGACGAGCCGCTCCTCGCCGGCGATCCGCGCAGTCAGCGCCCGCCGCTCGGCGACCAGGATCGCCGCCTGCGCCTCGTCGTACCCGCCGGGACGAAGATCTCCGCGCCGCCGGAGAACGTCGTGCAGCTCGTCGGGGTCGCGCGGGTCGCCGCGCAGCTGCCGCTCGACCTCGGCGAGCGCGTCGGCGTCGATCAGCTCGCGCAGCTCCTCCTGGCCGAGCAGCTCCCGCAGCAGGTCGCGGTCGAGCGAGAGCGCCTGCGCGCGGCGCTCGGCCGGCGGCGTGTCGTCCTCGTACATGTACGTGGCGACGTAGTCGAAGAGGAGCGAGCTCGCGAAGGGCGACGCCGAGGCGGTCTCGACCTCGACGAGGTCGAGCTCGCGCGTCTGCAGACCCTTGAGGATGTCCTTCAGCGCTGGCAGGTCGAAGACGTCCTGCAGGCACTCGCGGTACGTCTCGAGCACGATCGGGAACGAGCCGTACTTGCGCGCGACCTGGAGCAGGTTCTGCGCCTTCAGCCGCTGCTGCCACAGCGGCGTGCGCTGGCCGGGACGGCGGCGCGGGATCAGGAGCGCCCGCGAGGCGTTCTCGCGGAAGCGGGAGCCGAAGAGCGCGGTCTGCCCCACCTCGGCGACGACGAGCTCCTCGATCTCGTCGGGCGCGATCACGAGGTCGGCGAGGCTCGGCGGGGTGTCAGCCTCGGGCAGGTGCAGCGCGATCCCGTCGTCCGACCAGATCGACTGCGCGTCGAGGCCGAGGGTGTCTCGCAGTCGGGCAGAAAGTGCCATTCCCCACGGCGCGTGCACGCGGCCGCCGAACGGGGTGAGGATGCAGACGCGCCAGTCGCCGATCTCGTCGCGGAAGCGCTCGACCACGATCGCGCGGTCCGAGGGCACGACACCGGTGGCGGCGGCCTGGTCGCGCAGGAAGGTGAGCAGGTTCTGGGCCGCGCGCGGATCGAGGTGGTACTCGCCCGTCAGCCGCTCGGCCGCGACCTTGTCGCTCAGGGCGACGAGCTCGCGCGATGCGCGGCCGATCTTCTCGCCCAGCTCGAACGGACGCCCGACGCCCTCACCCTTCCAGAACGGGACTGCGCCCGGGACGCCCGGCGCGGGCGAGACGAGCACGCGGTCGCGGGTGATCTCCTCGATCCGCCAGGTCGAGGCGCCGAGCATGAAGGTCTGCCCCTGGCGCGCCTCGTAGACCATCTCCTCGTCGAGCTCGCCGACGCGGCCGCCGCCGTCGATCAGGTGCACGCCGAAGAGGCCGCGGTCGGGGATCGTGCCCGCGTTCGTGACCGCGAGCCGGCGGGCGCCCGTGCGGCCACGGATCACCCCCGCCGTGCGGTCCCAGACGATCCGCGGTCGCAGGTCGGCGAACTCGTCGGACGGATACCGGCCGGCGAGCATGTCGAGCACGTTCTCGAGCTGGGCCCGCGACAGCTCGGCGAAGGGATACGCGCGGCGGACGAGCCGGTGCAGCGCATCGACCTCGATCTCGTCGTCGGCGACGATCGCGACGATCTGCTGCGCCAGCACGTCGAGCGGGTTGCGCGGGATCTTCGTCTCCTCGATCTCGCCGGCGCGCATCGCGCGGGCGACGACCGCAGACTCGAGCAGGTCGGCGCGGAACTTCGGGAAGATGCGCCCCTTCGAGGTCGAGCCGAGCTCGTGGCCGGCGCGCCCCACGCGCTGCAGGCCCCGGGCGACCGACTTCGGGCTCTCGACCTGGATCACGAGGTCGACCGCGCCCATGTCGATCCCGAGCTCGAGGCTCGAGGTGGCGACGAGGCACGGGATCCGGCCCGCCTTCAGATCCTCCTCGATCAGGACGCGCTGGTCGCGCGCCAGGGAGCCGTGGTGGGCGCGCGCCACCTCGTCCTCGGCGAGCTCGTTCAACCGCAGCGCGAGCCGCTCGGCGAGGCGCCGGTTGTTGACGAAGACGATCGTCGAGCGGTGCTCGCGGACGAGCCGGAGCAGCTCCGGATAGATCGACGGCCAGATCGAGCCGCCCTCGCCCGGCTCGCGCATGTCGTCGACCGGAACGACGACCTCGAGATCGAGGTCTTTCCGCGTGCCGGCGTCGACGAGCTGGATCGGGCGATCGCCGGAGACGAAGCGGCCGATCTCCTCGAGTGGGCGCTGGGTCGCCGAGAGCCCGATCCGCTGCACGGGCCGCTCGAGCAGCGCGTCGAGCCGCTCGAGCGACAGCGCCAGATGAGCGCCGCGCTTCGAGCCGGCAACCGCGTGCACCTCGTCGAGGATCACCGTCTCGAGCCCGCGCAGCGTCTCGCGCGCCTGCGAGGTCAGCATGAGGAAGAGCGACTCCGGCGTCGTGATCAGGATGTCGGGCGGCTCCTTGACGAGCTCCCGCCGCTCACGGGGAGAGGTGTCGCCGGTGCGGACGCCGACGCGCAGGTCGGAGCGGATCCCCGCGAGCGGCCCGCGCAGGTTCCGCTCGACGTCGTAGTTGAGCGCCTTCAGCGGCGAGACGTAGAGCAGCCGCAGCCCGGCGCCGGGGGTCGCGTCGAGCCGGTCGATCCCATAGAGGAAGGCGGCGAGCGTCTTGCCCGAGCCGGTCGGCGCCTGGATCAGGACGTGGCCGCCGGTCGCGATCGCCGGCCAGCCGGCCGCCTGCGCCGGGGTCGGACCGGCGAACGCCTGCTCGAACCAGCGCCGCGTCTTCGGGGAGAAGGGCGCGAGCGGGTCCATGCGACCAGCCTAGCGCCACGTTGACGGGTCGCCGGGAGGCTTGTAGCGTCGGGCACACATGGTGCGACGTCTGATCGCATGGCTGCGTGCACTCTTCTGGCGAACGGAGGCGACGATGACGCTGAGGGAGTTCTTCGTCAATCTCTTGCAGGACGACAACTTGGCCCAGTACTACAAGGACCGGGACGGCTACATCGGCCGTCAGCAGGAGTACGGACTGCGGGACGAGGACGCCCAGGCTGATCCGCTCCGGGACGCTGGCGGAGATCGAGCAGCGGCTGCTCGCCGAGCACAACTCACCCGGCCCGATGCCGCTGCTGATCGTCTGGCCTCCCATGTGAGCGGCTCGCTCGTCGTCGTCGGCACCGGCATCGGCGCCGGGCAGCTGACGGCCGACGCGCGCGCGGCGATCGCCGAGGCGGAGGAGGTCTTCTTCCTCGTCGGCGACCCGCTCAGCGAGCACGCACTCCTCGAGCTCGCGCCCCGGGCGCGGTCGCTCGCCGGCTGCTACGACGACGGCGGCCCCGGTCCGGAGGCGTATGAGCGGATGGTGCAGCTGGTGCTCGAGCCGGCCCTGGCCGGCAGGCACGTCTGCGCCGCCTTCTACGGTCACCCGGGCGTGTTCGTCTCACCGTCGCGGGAGGCGATCGCACGGGCGCGAGCGGCGGGGATCGACGCGCGGATGCTGCCCGGGATCTCGTCGCTCGACTGCCTCTTCGCCGACCTCGGCGTCGACCCGGCCGCTGCGGGCTGCCAGGTGTACGAGGCCGGCGACTTCACGCGCCGCCGGCCGGCGATCGATCCCGAGTCGGCGCTCGTCCTCCTGCAGATCGGCGTCGTCTCCTCCCGGGCGGAGCTCGAAGCCGTCCTGCGCCGCTCGTACCCGGGCTCGCACGCGCTCACGGTCTACGAGGCGTCGCCCTACCCCGGCATCGCCCCCCAGGTCGATGGCGTCTTGCTCGGCGACCTCGGCGCCGCGGTGCTCAGCCAGCGGTCGACGATGTACGTGCCGCCGCTCGCTCGTCGGTGAACGCGCGCGCCCGCGCCGCCGCGACGACGTTCCCCTTGGCCTCGTAGAGGGACAGCGCACGGCGCGCGAACGCCTGGGCCTCCCTACCCGCTCCGCTCGCGGCAAGCGCGACGGCGCGCGCCCAGCAGTGCGTCGGCGGCGAAGACGGGAGAGTCGGTGCGCCCCGCGAGCTCGATCGCCTCGTCTCCGAGCCGATCGGCCTCGGCCGCGCGCGACAGGCCTGCGAGCGCCTTGACCCGAGCAACCCGCCACGCGATCTGCGCGTGCAGGTCGTCGTCCGAGGCTGACTGCTCGCTCGTCTCCGAGGCCGCGAGCGCTTCCTCGTGCCGACCCTGCTGCTCGAGCGCTTCGGCCAGCTGCGCGGCGACCGAGGCGAGATTCGCCAGCTCGCCGGCTTCCTCGAGGCGGCCGAGAGCGGGCCGCAGCTCGCGCTCGGCCGCCGCCGGATCGTCCGCGAGCAGCTCGATCGCACTCGTCCACGTCGTGATCGCCGCGGCGCCGACGTTGCGTCCGAGCGCCTCGAGCACCGACAGTCCCTCGCGGCGGCGGCTCCGTGCCTCGTCGAAGTCGCCCGCCATCGCCGCGAGGAGGCTCGACGAGATGAGCAGATACCCCTTCGCCGCGGTCTCGGGCCGGGCGGTGTCGAGCAGCTCGTCGAGGCGGTGGCGCGCCTGCTCGACCGGCAGTGGGCCGATCACCGCCGAGATGCCGAGCCGCGCGGCGATCTCCGACTGCTGGCGCTCGTCGCCGGCGCGGACGGCGTGGCTCAGCGCCCGCTCGAGCGTGTCCTCCATCGGGGTGACCAGGCAGCGCCACCAGTAGGCGGTCGCCAAGCTGCGTGAGCAGGCGTGCGACGGTGGCGTCGTCGCCGGCGCGCTCGAAGGTCGGCAGCGCCCGGTCGACCTGCTCGGCGAGCTCGAGCCACCCCGCCCTCGGAGCGGACGTGGAACCCGATCACGGCCGACGAGAGCTGCGCAGCGACCTCGCTGCGCGCGTCGCCCGTCCGGGCGGCCGCGCGGATCGCGTCTCGGCGTAGATCCGCTCCGCCTCCGCGAAGTCGCCGAGCCCGAACAGCGCCTCACCGAGCAGGACGAGCAGCTCGGCGTCCTCGGGGGAGAGCTGCGCCGCTCGCCCGAGGAGGTTGGCCGCAGCGTGCGCATCGTCGCGGGCGAGCGCCCGCCGGCCCGCGCGCACGAGGTTGTCGGCGGCCCGAGCGGCCAGCGCCGACCCGCGCTCTCCGCCCGGCCCGAGCTCGAGCAGGAGACGGTGCGCCTGTTCCAGGTGGTGGCCGATGATCTCGTCCAGCGGCGTCCCGTCGCCGGCGCGTTCGGCGGCCCAGCCGGCGAAGCGCTCGTGCAGGTCGGCACGGAGGCGCTTGGGCGTCGACTCGTAAGCCGCGTCACGGATCAGGATGTGGCCGAAGCGGAAGCCGTCCTCGCCGGCGAACGTCCGCACGTCGGGTCGGATCAGCTCCCGCCGGACGAGCGACTGGAGCCGGCCTGCCACCTCCCCCTGCTGCTCGGGCGGTGTCAGGTCGGCGACGGCGCCCCACCAGAACACCTGCCCGATCACGGCCGCACGCTGCAGAACCGCTCGGTCATCCGGGTCGAGCAGGTCGAGGCGGGCGGCCAGCACCGCCTGCACCGTCTCCGGCACCGGCAGCGAGTCGACGGTGGCGAGCGGATGCAGCACGCCGTTCCGCTCGACGAGCACGCCGTCCTCGACGAGCATCCGCAGCATCTCCTCGAGGAAGAGCGGGTTGCCGCCGGTGGCGCGACCCACCGCGGCGGCCGCGTCCGCGTCGAGCGGTCCGCCGACGTTCTCGAGCAGCTGCCGCGAGTCGGAGGGGCCGAGCGGCGAGAGCCGGACGACGGCGCCGGCCCAGGCGGGCCGCAGGTCGGCGAGGTCGGGGCGAGCGAGGCAGCAGACGAGGATCGGAGCGCCGCGGCTCCAGCCGGCGAGGTACTCGACGAGGTCGAGGAAGGCGGGCTCGGCCCACTGCACGTCGTCGAGCACGACGAGGACGGGCCGCCCGCGCGCGAGCGTCTCGAGCAACCGGCGGACGGCGGCGTAGATCTCGTCCGTGCGCGAGCGCGGCTCCGCGCGCCCGATCGCCTCGAGGATGCGGGCGTGCGCCACCTCGCCGCCCGGATCGGCGTCGAGGACGGCGCCGAGGTCGACCCGGCGCACGATCTCGACGAGCGGCCAGTAGGTGATCCCGTCCCCGTACGGGAGGCACCGGCCCTCGAGCACGAGCGAGTCGCCGCCCGCCTGCGCGGCGAGCTCCGCGGCGAGCCGCGACTTGCCGACGCCCGGCTCGCCGAGGATCGTGACGATCCGGCACGTCCGCTCGTCCACCGCCCGCCCGAACTCGGCGAGAAGCCGTGCGAGCTCCTCCTGCCTACCGACGAGCGGGAAGTCCAGCCGTCTGGCGATTCCGGCCGTGTCCGGCTCGACGGCGAGCAGGCGCCAGGTCTGGACCGGCTCGGCCTTGCCCTTGAGCGCGAACAGCGGCATCGGCTCGACGCTGACCGCGTCCCGGACGAGTCGGAGGGTGGCGTCACCGACGAGGATCTCGCCCGGCGCGGCCGCCGCCTCCAGCCGCTGCGCGACGACGACGGCGTCACCCGTCGCGAACGCCTGGCCCTGTGCGGGGTCACCGGCGACCACCTCGCCCGTGTGCACGCCGGTGCGGACACCGATCCGGACGCCGAAGGCGCGCTCGAGCTCGTCGTTCAGGCGTCCGAGCTCGTCGCGGAGCTCGACGGCGGCGCGAACCGCGCGCAGCGCATCGTCCTCGTGCACGACCGGGATGCCGAAGACCGCGAGCACCGCATCGCCGACGAACTTCTCCAGCGTGCCGCCGTGCCGCTCGAGCACGGCGCGTGCCGTGTCGTGGTAGCGCGACCAGACGCCACGTAGCGCTTCCGGGTCGAGCTGCTCGCCGAGCTGCGTGGAGTCCGTGACGTCGCAGAAGACGAGCGTGACGGTCTTCCGGACCATGCCACGAGTCTAGGACGACTCGGCGTGACTGCCTAGCGCGCGACGGCGAAGAGCAGGAACTGCGTGAACTGCGCCGGCGAGAAGTTGTTGTCGCTGACGAGGATCAGCGAGCGGCGCCCGTCCGGGAGCTCCGGGCCGAACGCCATCCCCTCGACGTTGTCGAGCGGCAGGCCGAGCGCGTCGAGGTCGAAGAGCAGCGTCTTCTCGGCCGGCCGGAGCCCGTCGAGCAGCGTTGCCAGGCTGTCGAAGCCGTTGACGTCGTCGGCACCCGGCAGGGCGACCGAGTAGAGCTTGATCTTGTTGCCCGTGCCCGGCGCGCCGACCGAGAACGACCGCTCCATCGAGAGCAGGAACTGGTTGTTCAGCGCGAGCAGCTCGACGAGCCCGCTGACGGCGAACTGCGTCGCCGGCACCGGCGGTTCCGCGATCGGATCGGTCCAGTAGAGGTACTGCCGGTCGAGCTTTCCGTTCTGGAGGTTGTAGCGAAGGAGCCGCGCCGGGCTACCGCCGGTCAGGGTCGAGGGCGGGCCGTCCTGCACGAGCGCGCCCTCGGTGCCGGTGAAGACGAAGCGACCGTTCGGCGGCGTCGTCGCGCTCTCGAAGGCGAGGTTCTGGCGCACGCCGCGCCCCGGTCCCGGCAGGAACGCGCTCGGCACGGGCAGCGAGCGGAGCTGACGGCCGTCGAGCCCGAACTCGCGCACCCAGGGATCGATCAGGCGGCTGGTGAAGCCCTCCGAGGTGAGGACGAGCGTGTCGTCCTTCGTCAGCGCGAGCCCCTCGGGATCGACGGTGCCGGCAGCGAACGGCTGGCCCGAGGCGTCGCGGAGCGTGGTCACGGCGAGGATCTGCACCGACGGCGCTCCGCCGGAGACGCCGATCCGGAGTGTGTAGAAGCGAACGTTCGCCTGGTCGTCGGAGAAGGCGTAGAAGACGCCGCGCCGCTCGTCGTACGCGAAGCCGGACAGGCCGCCGAACTGCGTGCCCTGGAATTGCGTCGCGGTCGGGACGATCTGCTGCCCGACGAACTCGAGCGTCAGCGGCGGCGACGCTGTCGCGCTCCCTGCCGCGATCAGCGCGGCGGCGGCGAGCGCCGTGATCGTCCTCGTCCAGGCAGCCATCCTCCACCTCCCTTTCGGAAACGTGCGCGCTGGACCCTACTAGGCGAGCAGGTACGCCGCGAAGGCGATCCCGAGCACGACGACGACGAGCGCGCCGACGACGAGGTGCATGCCGCCCCAGACGAGCCAGGGTGTCCGCGCGCTGCGGCCCGCCTCGGCCTCGGTGACGAGCTCTTCGGTCTTCTCGATCGGATCGGGCATGGCCCAGACGTACCCCGCCTCGCTAGGATCGAATCGTGCCCGACGCGCTCCACTTCACCGGGAACGCCGAGGCGGACGAGCTGAACGCCGCCGACCCGCTCGCGCTGCTGATCGGCTTCGTGCTCGACCAGCAGGTGACGGTGCCGACCGCGTTCGTGGGGCCGCTGAAGCTGAAGCAGCGGCTCGGCCGGCTCGACGCCGCGGAGATCGCGGGCTACGACCCGGATCGCCTGCTGGATGTGTTCCGGGAGAAGCCGGGCGTCCACCGCTTCCCCGGCAACATGGCGAAGCGCGTCCAGGAGCTCTGCGCCGTCGTCGTCGAGGACTACGGCGGCGACGCGAGCCGGGTCTGGCGCGACGCGAGCGACACGGACGACCTGAAGCGGCGGATCGAGGCGCTGCCGGGCTTCGGCGAGATGAAGGTGAAGGCGCTCGCGTCCGTGCTGGCCCGGCGTTTCGGCATCTCGATGGCGGAGCCGCTCGTGCCGAACCACCCGATGCTCGGCGACGTCGACTCGCCCGAGGCGCTGGCGGAGTACCAGGCGGCGAAGCGCGCCTACAAGGCGAAGCTCCGCGCCGCCAAGGCTTGATCGAGCTCCGCACGTACCGGGACGGCGGCCAGTCGGCGGCCGACGTGGCCCGGCAGGTGGCGGAGTTCCTCGGCGCGGCGGAGCGGACGCTCGAGCTCGCCCTCTACGACATCCGCCTGCACGACGAGGCGGCCAGGATCGTCACGCAGGCGTTCGAGGACGCGAACGATCGCGGCGTCGCCGTCCGGCTCGTCTACAACGCCGACTACCGCCACCCGATCCCGGTGCCGCCGCCGCCGGAGACCGAGCCGGAGCTGCTCGAGGCGCTGCCGATCGCGACCCGTGCCGTCGCCGGCGTGCCCGACCTGATGCACCACAAGTACGTGATCCGCGACGGCGAGGCCGTCTGGACCGGCTCGATGAACTGGTCGCAGGACTCGTGGACACGGCAGGAGAACGTCGTCGCGATCGTGGAGTCGCCCGAGCTCGGGCGCGCGTACGGGCTCGACTTCGAGCAGCTCTGGGAGGACGGGAGCGTGCTCGGCGGCACGACCGAGCCGCGGCCGGTCGACGTCGACGGCGTCGAGGTGCGGCCGTGGTTCACCCCCGCGCACGGCGAGGAGCTCGCCCACCGGATCGCGAAGCGGCTCGGCCAGGCGAAGGAGCGGATCCGGATCGCCTCGCCGGTGCTCAGCTCGGGGCCGATCCTCGGCACGCTCGCCGAGGTCTGCTCCGACGGCAAGGTCGACGTGGCCGGCGTCGTCGACGACACGCAGGTCGACGGCGTCCTCCACCAGTGGCGCCTGAACGGCAACGTCAGCTGGAAGGCGCCGGCGCTGCGCCGCTTCCTCGAGAAGGCGAAGTTCACGGGCAAGCCGTCGACGCGCTGGGCGCCCGACACCGTGAACGACTTCATGCACGCGAAGATCACCGTCGCCGACGACATCTCCTTCGTCGGCAGCTTCAACCTCTCCCACTCGGGCGAGCTGAACGCCGAGAACGTGCTCGAGATCAAGGACGCCGCGATCGCCGACAAGCTCGCCGCGTTCATCGACGAGATCCGCGCGCTCTACCCGCTCGTGACGCTGGCCGAGGACAAGACCCTCCCGGCCGCGGCATCTCCACTCCTGTGAAGCTCGCACTCGCTCTCGCCGGGGCGCTGGCGCTCGGCGCCGCCGCGGCGTCGGCCTCACGGCTGCCGCAGGCGCCCGCGTGCCCGGTGTTCCCCGCGTCGAGCCCGTGGAACCAGCGCGTCGACAGGCTGCCCGTCGCGCGGAGCTCCGCCGCGGTCGTGGCCGCGATCGGAAAGAACGACCGCGTCCACGCGGACTTCGGCTCGGGGCTCTGGGAGGGCGGCCCGATCGGGATCCCGGTCACGGTCGTCCGCGCGCGCCAGCCGAAAGTGCGCGTGACCTTCGAGTACGCGGACGAGTCGGACAAGGGCCCGTATCCGATCCCGACGAACGTGGCGATCGAGGGCGGGCGCAGCTCCGACGGCGACCGGCACGCCCTGATCGTCGACCGCGACAGCTGCAGGCTCTACGAGCTCTTCGCGCTCTACCCCGAAGCCGGGCGGCGGCTGGCGCGCCGGCTCGGGCGCGATCTTCGACCTCCGCTCGAACAAGCTCCGCCCCGCCGGCTGGACGTCGGCGGACGCCGCGGGGTTGCCGATCCTCCCCGGCCTCGCCCGCTACGAGGAGGTCGCGCGCGGCCGGATCGACCACGCGCTCCGCTTCACCGTCCAGCGGACGCGCCGCGCCTACGTCTGGCCGGCGCGCCACTTCGCGAGCGACCTGACCGACCCGGCGCTGCCGCCGATGGGCATGCGCTTCCGCCTGAAGCGGAGCTACCCGATCGCCGGCTTCCCGCGCCAGGCGCGGATCGTGCTCCAGGCGCTGAAGGAGTACGGGATGATCGTCGCCGACAACGGCTCGAACTGGTACCTGAGCGGCGCGCCGAGCCCGAAGTGGTCGAACGAGCAGCTGCACACGCTGCACCGCGTGCCCGGCTCGGCCTTCGAGGTCGTCGACGTGTCGACGCTGCCGCGGAAGTAGCGGCGGGAGCGGCTAGGCCGGGTCTGACCGCCTCAGATACACCTCGCTGAAGTCCGCGCACCGGTCCTCCTCGTCGAAGACGAGCAGGAACACGTTGTCGTAGATGCGGCGCTCGGGCGCGTCGTACGTGCTCGTACCCGTGGCGACGGCGCGGTCGCCGTCGAGCGCCCAGCACGTGTACGACCCGTCGAAGCTGCCCGGCTCGTCGCCCTCGTCGAGCCATCCCCGCACGATCGCCTCGCGGCCGACCATGGGCTTGGCACCGGGGTAATAGCGATAGTTCGCGTGCTCGGAGAAGAGCTCGCCGATCGCGGCAGGATCGTTGCTCTTCCACGCGGCCACGTAGCGTTCGAGCCAGGCGTCGACGGCAGCGCGGTCCACCTAGCCGGCGCCGGCGAGGAGGAACGCACGGCTCTCGCGCAGCATCTCGCGGGCGATCACGAGGCGCTGCACCTCCTGCGTGCCTTCGTAGATCTGGGTGATCTTCGCGTCGCGCATGAAGCGCTCGACCGGGTACTCCTTGATGTAGCCGTAGCCGCCGAGGATCTGCACGGCCTCGGTCGCGACCCACATCGCGACGTCGCCGCACTTCAGCTTCGCCATCGCCGAGGCCTTCGTCAGCTCGGCGTCGTCGACGCCCGCGTCGCACATCTGGCCGAAGCGGTAGAGCAGGCCGCGCGCGGCCTCGGTCTCGGTCTCCATGTCGGCGAGCTTGGCGGCGATCAGCTGGTGCTGCGCGATCGGCTTGCCCATCGTCTCGCGCGTCTTCGCGTACTCGAGCGCGTAGTCGGTCGCGCCCTGCGCGATCCCGAGCGCCTGCGCCGCGACGCCGGGGCGCGAGCGGTCGAGGATCCGCATCGCGATCTTGAAGCCCTCGCCCTCCTCGCCGAGCAGGTTCGCGGCGGGGATGCGGCAGTCGTCGAAGGTGAGCTCGCCGGTCGTCGAGCCCGAGATCCCCAGCTTCGGCTCCAGGCGCGCGACCGCGAAGCCGGGAGCGTCCTTCTCGACCAGGAACGCCGAGATGCCGGAGTGGCCCGCCTCCGGGTCGGTCTTCGCGAAGACGGTGTAGAGATTCGCGACGCCCGCGTTCGTGATGAAGCGCTTGCTCCCGTTGAGGACGTACTCGTCGCCGTCTCGGACGGCGGTCGTCAGCATCGCGGCAGAGTCCGAGCCGGAGCCCGCCTCGGTGAGGGCGTAGGCGGGCAGCCACTCGCCGCTCGCGAGCTTCGGCAGGTACGCCTCCTTCTGCGCCTGCGAGCCGGCGAGCTTCAGCCCGAGCGAGCCCAGCTCCTGCACGGCGAGCAGCAGGCCGCTCGTCGCGCAGACCTTCGAGACCTCCTCGATCGTGACCAGCGCCAGCAGCGTGCCGGTGCCGGAGCCGCCGTGCTCCTCGTCGAAGAGGAGGCCGAAGAGCTCGTGCTCCCGGAAGAGCTCGACGATGTCCCACGGGAACTCGTGCGACTCGTCGATCTCGGCCGCGCGCGGCGCGACCCGCTCGCGGGCGAGCGTGCGCACGAGCTCGCGGATCTCGCGCTGCTCCTCGGTGAGGATGTCCCAGGCCACGGCGTGATCGTACCCGCGCGGAGAGCGCGCTAGACCCGGGCGACCGTGATGATCTCGGGGCTCGACGGGCCGAGTGGGCCGCGCGACCAGCTGCCGTACTGCGCCTCGATCTCGAAGCCCGCCTCGCCGAGAAAGCGGCCGAGCGCAGCCCCGTCGAGGAAGCGGAGGCCGGCCCGGTCCACCCGCAACACGGTGCCGTCGGCGTCGCTCGTCGTCTCCGTCAGCGTGACGACGTCCCCGACGACGGATTCCACGTCGTAGGTGACCCGAAGCGCCGTGCCTGCGGGGTCGACGACGTCGACCGGGTGTGCCGCGTTCCAGCTCTCCCACTCCCGCACGACCGGGTTCCGGGTCTCGAACGCGAATCGACCGCCGTCGGCGAGGGCTGCTCGGATCGCGGCGAGCGACGCTCGCACCTCGTCGTCGTCGAGCAACATCTGAAACGCGTGACCGGTCATGACGGCCAGCTCGAAGTCGTGTTCCCAGGTCATCGACGCCGCAGTGCCCTCGATCCACTCGATGTCGACGCGGCGCCGCGCGATACCGAGCATCGCGCGGTCCGGATCGACTCCGCACAGCCGTCCCTCATGCCCGGCCTGCCGGGCCCGGCGCAGCAGCGTCCCGGTGCCGCAGCCGACATCGAGCACCGACGCAGCCTCGAGGCCAGCGCGAGATAGAAGTCGTCGCTCGGGCCCCAGGGGTTGAGCACGTCGTACAGAGCCGCTGCCTCGTTGTCGGAGAACATCCCGCACCGATGATGTCGCACGGCCTCAGCGGTGGGCTTCAGCCCGCTGATGTGTCCCGCAGACGAGCGAGCGCCTCGCGCAGGAGCTCGTGCGTCAGGTCGAGCTCGCCCTTCGCCGCCGGCTCGACCGCGGCGACGATCGTGGCGTACGAGACCGCGTGGTGGAGCGGGATCACGACTGCCGCGAGCGCCGCCGCCTCGCGCAGGCGCACGGGAGTCGCGATCCCGTCCCACTCGGCGAAGTAGGCGTCGAGCAGCGCGCTGCGCACGGTTTCATCCTTCTCCCATTGCAATGAGTGCAGGTCGAAGAACGGGTGCGCGATGCAGGCGTCCGTCCAGTCGAAGAAGATGAGCTCGCCGTCGCGCCGCGCGACGTTGCCCATGTGCAGGTCGCCGTGCACGAGCGTCGGCGGTGGCCCCAGCTCCGCCAGGCGGCGACAGGCGTCGCGGAACGCCGGCGCGTTCCGGCGCAGCTCGCGCACCTCGGCGCGTTCGAGCCGGGCGACGGCATCGGCGTCGGCGAAGAGCGCGTCGAGCTGGCCCTCGAGGATGTCGAGCCGCCGGTCGAGGCAGCCGGCCGCGAGGAGGTCGTCCACGTGCGCGCCGGCCGAGCGTTGGAGCTGCGCGAACCGCTGCAACGCCTCGACTCGCTCCTCGAGCGGTGCGCCCCAGCCGACCGGATCGAACGCGGCCAGCAGGAGCCAGCCCTGCTCCGGCTCGACGGCGAGCGGGGCCGGGACGTCGCGCGGGAAGCGGGCCGCGAGCGCCGCGGTGACGACGCCCTCCTCGACGAAGAGCGGCAGCCGCGCCGGCACCTTGAAGTAGAGGTCGGGGCCGTCGGTGCGCACCCGCAGGACGGACGAGATGCTCCACTGCTTCACCTGCTCGACGCTGTGCACCATGTGGCCGAGGCGCGCGGCTTCGGCCCCGATCCACTCGCGCGCGGCCGCTTCCCAGCCCGGCCGCGTCCAGGGGGGCCGCCGCGCCGCGCCGGGCCCGTCGTCGCGCAGGTACTGCGAGACCGTCTGCCGCTCGTCGTCCCGCAGCCGCAGCCGGTCGAGGTCGTCCAGGCCCGCCCAGCGTCCGTGGCGTGGCACGGCCCACTCCTCGCGCAGCGCGAGCTCGACGGTCGGCTCGGCGGCGAACCCAAGCTGACGGACGAGAAACGGTGCCGTGCCGAGCCGTTCCGCGAACGCCGGCACGAGCCGGTCGGCCTCCGCGGCCCAGACGTCCTCGGGGAGCCGCACGCGTGGGAGCCGCCACTCGCGGTCGCTGCGCAGGAGCAGCACGCGCTGCTCCTCGGGGTGCCTGAGAACACCCGCGAAGACAGAGCGCCCGCTCATCTACGCCGGAACGATGCGGCCGCGGACCTCGCCGAGCGGCTCGCCGCGGAGGACGACCTCGTCGCCGTCCTCGAGGAACGTCCGCCCGGAGCCATCGTCGAGTTGAACCGGCTCGCTGCCGTTCCAGGTCAGCTCGATCAGGCTGCCCTCGCTGCCGCGCTCGGCGCCGGAGATCGTCCCCGACGCCATCAGGTCGCCGGTGCGGACGCTGGCGCCGTTCGAGGTCGCGTGCGCGAGCTGCTGCGGCATCGTCCAGTAGAGGCCGCGCGCGTTGCCGCGCGAGATCACGGTGCCGTTCAGCTCGACCTCGAGCGGGAGATCGAGCGCCCAGTCGCCGTCGACGCGGAGGTGCGGCAGCGGCTCGGGCTCCTGCGGCGGCGCCGGAACGCGGCGGTCGTCGAGCAGCGCGAGCGGCGTCACCCACGCCGAGATCGAGGTGGCGAAGCTCTTGCCGAGGAACGGGCCGAGCGGCACGTACTCCCAGGCCTGGATGTCGCGGGCGCTCCAGTCGTTGACGAGCACGACGCCGAAGACGTGCTCGGCGAACGCCGACGTGGGCACCGCCTCGCCGAGGCGGCTCGGGGCACCGACGACAAAGCCGAGCTCGAGCTCGATGTCGAGCCGCTTCGAAGGGCCGTAGGCAGGCGCGTCGGCGTCCGGCGGCTTCGCCTGGCCCGACGGGCGGCGGACCTCCGTGCCGCTGACGACGACCGTGCCCGCCCGGCCGTGGTAGCCGACCGGCAGGTGGCGCCAGTTCGGCAGCAGCGGCTCCGAGTCGGGCCGGAACATCTTCCCGAGGTTCGTCGCGTGCTCGAGCGAGGAGTAGAAGTCGACGTAGTCCGCGACGGTGAAGGGCAGCTCCGGCTCGACGTCGTCGAGCGACAGCGTCGCCTCTGCGGCGAGTGCCTGCTCGGTCGCCCGTTCCCAGGCGTCGCGGCCCTGCGGCAGCAGCTCGTCCAGCGAGCCCGGGCCGAGGTCGACGACCGCGTCGCCGGAACGGAAGCCGAGCCGCGTCTCGCCGTCGCGGCGAAAGGTGCCGAATCCCTGGGTCACAGGATCCCGAGCTCCTGCAGGTCCTCGACCGGCTCGAAGAAGGAGCAGCTGCCGACCGCGACCAGCTGCTCGCGGCGCACGCGCTCGAGCTCGTCCGCGCCCGCCTGGCGCCCGCCCCAGTGCAGCGCGTCGCGGGTCAGCTCGACGTGCTCGGTCAGCGCGGCCTCGTCGTCGAAGGCGCAGGCGGCGATCACGTTCAGGAAGCCGTGGCTCCCGTTCGCGGCGAGCGGGTGGTGCAGGCCGGCGGTCGCCTTGAAGGGCACGCCCGCGTCGCGGCAGGCGCGGATGAAGCGGCCCAGCTCGTCGGGCGACGGGACGGAGGCACCGCCACAGCGAACCTTGGCGCGGAAGCCACGCTCGGCGAGCACGGCCACCTTCTCCTCGATCCCCGCGCCGAGCGGCAGCTCCACATAGACCTCACCGACGAGCCCGAAGAGCTGCTCGTCCCAGCGCGTCTCGATCGCCTCGGCCCTCGGGTCGGCTTCGTAGTCGCCGTCGAGCAGCACCGACAGCTCGCGCTCCTCGTCGCCGAGCGCGCCGAGCTTCGACGCAGGCCAGACGAGCCGGTGCAACAGCCAGGCGTGCTCGTCGGCGCGGGCGCGCCGGTCCTCGGCGATCGCCTCCGCGGCGGGCAGGCTCGCGGGCGGAAAGGTCGGCGCGTGGTCGATCAGACCAGCGAGGGCGGCACGGCGCGCGTCGCTCATCGCCGGGCCGTCAGCGCCTCGACCGCGGCGTCGTGGAGCAGCCGCGCCCGCGCTCGCGTGACAGTCAGGCCCGGACCGCGGAAGGGCCGCGACACGGGCTCGGTCCCGGTGAGGCCGGCGAGGACGACGACGGCCGTCAGATGCGTTCCCGAGCCGGCTCGGGTGAAAGCCGTCCCGCCCGTAGAGCGGCAGCGCCGGGTTCCGCTTCCAGGCGGCGCGCCAGGCCGCACCTGCGGGGAGGAGCTTCGCGCGGGCAACGGTCGCCGCGTTCGCGTACGACCTGATCACGTCCGAGAGGGCGCCCGCGCGGTACGACTCGGGCCAGACGGTCAGGAGGAACGGGCGCGTCCCCTGCTCGCGCGCTGCGTCCGCGAACCGCGTCGCCCACTCCTTCAGGTTCACCTGACTCTCGAGCAGCGCCGACGGCCCCTGCTGCAGCACGACCGCGTCCCACCCGCCCGACGCGAGCTCGGCGGGCGCGGCACCGGCGTTCCAGTGATCCTCGAGGCTGACGCCACCCGGCGCGAGCGTCCGGTACTCGATCCTCGGCCGTCCGGCGACGCGGGCGAGCGTGGCGACCGTCGCGGGGAGGTCGTTGGTGGCGGTCAGGCTGTTGCCGACGAACAGGACGCGCAGCACCCGCCCGTCCGGAGTATCCGCCGCAGCAGTCGAAGCCGCGCCGGAGCACGCGGAGGCGAGCAGCGCGACGGCGACGAGGAAGACCCGCGGGGCGATCACGACGGGAGGATACGTCGCTAGAGTCGCCGCGTGATCCTGGAGAACGGGATGATCCGCACGCTCGACCCCTCGCTGCCGACCTCGCGCGCGCTCGCGCTCGCCGGCGCGCACCTCGCGGGCGGCGTCGGCGTGCACGAGACGGCGCTCGCGAGCCCGGACGTCGTCGACCTCGGCGGCCGCTGCGTCCTCCCCGCCTTCACCGACGCGCACGTCCACTTTCCGACGTGGTCGCTCGCCCAGACCCAGGTGAAGCTCGACGGCTGCGGCTCGCTCGACGAGGCGCTCGCGCGCATCGGCGAGGCCGAGGTCGCGCCCGGCCGCTGGCTGCGCGGCTACGGCTGGCGCGACGGCGACTGGCAGCCGCGCACCGAGCCGACGAAGGAGGCGCTCGACGCGGTCACGGGCGACACGCCCGCGATCCTGATCTCGAAGGATTACCACTCGGTCTGGCTCAACTCGGCCGCGCTCGCTGCCGCCGGCGGCGACCTCGACGTCGACGGCGGCGTGGTCGAGCGCGACGCTGCCGGCGAGCCGACCGGCGTCCTGCGCGAGGAGTCGGCGTGGCGCTTCCGCGACCGGTACGTGATTACCACCGAGGACGAGTGGGTCGAGGCGACCAGGGCCGGGATCAAGCTCGCGAACTCGCGCGGTGTCGGCGCGATCCACGACAAGGACGGCTGGCTCGGCGCGCCCGGGATCTTCCAGCGGCTGCACGAGACCGGCAACCTCTCGCTCCGCGTCTGGGGCTCGATCCCGCACGAGCAGCTCGACGCCGCCGCGCACCTCTCGCTCCGCTCCGGCTTCGGCGACGAGTACCTGCGCGTCGGCTACCTCAAGTGCTTCATGGACGGCACGCTCGGCTCGCAGACGGCGTTGATGACCGACGGCACGGGCGTCGAGATCACGAGCGGCGCGGAGCTCGAGGAGATCATCCGCCGCGGCGCCGAGCGCGGCTGGCCCGTCGGCGTGCACGCGATCGGCGACCAGGCGAACCGGAACGCGCTCGACGCCTTCGAGGCGACCCGTGACGCCTGGGAGCCGAAGGGGCTGCGCCAGCGGATCGAGCACGCCCAGTGCCTCACGGCCGAGGACCTCCGCCGCTTCGCCGCGCTCGGGATCGCCTGCTCGGTGCAGTTCTCGCACGCGCCCTCCGACCGCGACCTCGCCGACCGGCTCTGGCCCGACCGGCTCGACGGCACCTACGCGTTCCGCTCGCTGCTCGACTCGGGCGCGCTGCTCGCGAACGGCTCCGACGCGCCGGTCGAGGAGCTCGACCCGCTCGCCGGGATCGCCGCCGGCGTCCTCCGCTCGATCGACGAGCGCGAGGCGTGGCGGCCGCAGGAGGCGCTGACGGTGGAGCAGGCGCTGCACGCTGTCTGCGTCGCGCCGACGTGGCTCTCGCACGACGAGCGCAAGCGGGGCCGCCTGATCCCGGGGATGCTCGCCGACCTCGTCGTGCTCGACCGCGACCCATTCGCGATCGAGCCGGAGGAGCTTCCCGAGGTGCAGGTCGTCGCCACGATGGTCGGCGGCCGCTGGGTGCACAACCCGCCTCCCTGGGACTAGCGTCGGGCGTAAGGCCGCTCGCACAGGGGGAGGGTGGCTCCCCGGTCTTCGAGCACTAGACGGAGCAGTCGACTGCGACAGCGAGCGCAGAGCAGACCTCGCGCATCCGGTCGTCGCTCAAGCGTCCGAGTCGCTCGCTGAGCGCACCGACCGAGACGCTCTCGACGGAGTCGAGGTTCACGGCCGATCGACGTGGAACTGGGTCGTCGCCCGCCTCGAGCACGACCTCGCTCGGAAGCCCTCGGACGGTCGTCGTGCACGGTGCGACGAGCGCGCGTCGAAGTCGCGGAATCGCCGCGTCGCGCGAGAGGACGACGACCGGCCGGGCCGAGATCTCGGGTAACTCACACCACCAGATCTCGCCGCGCGCCGGCAGCCCGCTCACGACTTCGCCGCCGCCTCGTGGAACGAGGCCAGGTCGCCCCACTCGTCAGGCTCGTCGAGAGGATGCTTGTCGTACGCCGCATAGGATTTGTCGATCTCCGTCGCGCGCCGGGTCGCCAGGAGCGCGGCCAGCGCCTCGTCGAGCAACGCCGCGTCGTTCAGTTCCGCGCGGGCCCGCCGCGCATCGGCGAGTAGTCGCTCGTCGACGGTGGTGCTGATGCGAGCGCGGGGCATGCGCTCATCATGGCATGAGCGTGGCATAGCGGCAAGTGGCCGTTTCGGCGCTCCCGGGGCGTGACGATGCCAAGTAACAGACTGTCACCTGGATCGCTCGAGCGACCGAGGATCCGAGCGCAAGCCGGCCGATGACCGCCGCTTGTAACAGACTGTTACTTGGCGTGCTCGGCCCAGACCTGGGCCAGCTCGACGAGCATCGCGGCGGCGGCGGCCATGTCCTGGACGGACGCCCACTCGCGGCGCGAGTGGTACTCGGAGCCGCCGGTGAAGAGGTTCGGCGTCGGCAGGCCTCTGTGTGAAAGCCGGGCGCCGTCGGTACCGCCGCGGATGATCGAGTGGACAGGCTCGACGCCGAGCCGCCGGATCGCCTCCTCCGCGGCCTCGATCACCTCCGGGTGGCGCGCGATCACCTCGCCCATGTTCCGGTATTGCTCCTCGACCTCGATCTCGACCTTCGCGCGCGGCTCGCGCTCGGTGATCTCGCCGGCGAGCCGGCGGATCAGCGCGAGGTGCTCCTCCATCTTCGCCGCGTCGTGGTCGCGGACGATGAACTCGACCAGCGTCGCCTCCGCGCCGCCGGCGAGCTTGTGCGGGTGGACGAAGCCCTCCCGCTCGTCGGTCGTCTCGGGCGAGAGGCCGTCGCGCGGGAACACGGCGACGAAGTCGGCGGCGAGCTTGACCGCGTTCACGAGCTGGCCCTTCGCGGTGCCCGGGTGGGTCGAGCGGCCGCGGATCGTGACGACGACCCTCGTCGCGTTGAAGGTCTCGGCCTCGATCTCGCCGAGCTCGGAGCCGTCAAGCGTGTAGGCGTACTTCGCTCCGAACCGCTCGATGTCGAGATGGTCGGCGCCGCCGGCCACCTCCTCGTCGGTCGTGAAGCAGACCTTGATCGGCGCGTGCTCGAGCTCCGGGTGGCGCTTCAGATAGGCGACCGCGCCCATGATCTCGGCGACACCCGCCTTGTCGTCGGCACCGAGGAGCGTCGAGCCGTCCGTGGTGACGATCGTCTGGCCGACCTTCCCCTGCAGGAGCGGCAATTCGTCGGGATCGAGCACGACCCCGTCCCTGGGAAGCTCGATCCGGCCGCCGTCGTACTGCTCGTGGACGATCGGGCTGACGTTCGTTCCGGTCACGTCAGGGGACGTGTCGACGTGCGCGATGTACCCGATCGCGGGCGCGGAATCGGTGCCGGGAAGCGTGCCGTAGACGTAGCCGAACTCATCCAGGCGCACGTCCTCGAGCCCGATCTCCTCCAGCTCGTCGCACAGGAGCCGCGAGAGGTCGAGCTGCTTCTCGGTCGACGGCGAAACCGCGGCACCCGGCTCGGACTGGGTGTCGATCCGCGCGTACCGAAGAAACCGGTCGAGCACGTCGTCCGCCAGCTCGGCCGCGAGCGGCGACACGAAGCCGGTCTCAGGTGAGGTCGCCAAGGCGGGTGTACAGCTCCTTGATCGTCTCGACGCCGCGGGGGAAGAACTCCACCAGCATGCGCTCGTTCGGGGAGTGGACATTGCTCTCGGGCAGGGCGAAACCGGTCAGGATCGTCGGGATCCCCTTGTCGCCGAGCGCGGGGACGATCGGCAGCGTGCCGCCTGAGCGAGTCAGGATCGGCCGGATGCCGAACGCGGTCTCGAAAGCGTCCTGGGCGATCTTGATCACGGGCGAGTCCGCCGCGACGAGGCCGGGCCGCGTGGAGCCCTCGAGCTCCTCGACCTCGACCGTTGCCCCGTCCGGAGCGGCCTCGCGCAGCAGGCGCTCGACCTCCGGCGCGACGACCTTCGGGTCCTGGCCGGGGGCGAGCCGCACGGTGAAGTTCGCCTGCGCCTCGCTGACGACGGTCGTGTTCTTCAGGCCCGGCTTGCCGCCGAGGATGCCGTTGACGTCGACGGAGGTCTCCGCGGTCGTGCGGAGGTAGAACTCGTCGGCCGCGGCGCCGTCGTACGGGACGGCGCCGGCCTCTGCCAGCACCTCGGCGCCGGGCGGCTGCAGATCCCAGCCCTGCCGCTCCTCGTCGGTGACGGGGGCGATGCCCACCCGCAGCGCATCGGGCACGCGGCCCTCGCGCGGGAGGATGCCGCCGAGCGTCTGCAGCAGCGCGTGAATCGCGTTCTGCGCCGCGTTGCCGTACATGCCCGAGTGCAGGTCGCGGGCGCCGGTGCGGACGCGGAGGTTGAACGCGGCGAGCCCGCGCGTCGCGATCGAGATCGCCGGCAGGTTGTCGGTTCTCCATTCCGCCGTCGAAGATCACGCAGGCGTCGGCGCCGCGCTCGTCCTGCTCGAGGAACTCGACGATCGACTGGCCGCCGACCTCCTCCTCGCCGTCGGAGACGACGCGGATGTTGACCGGCAGCGCCCCGTCGGCGGCGAGCAGGCCCGCAGCGTGCAGGATCATCCAGAGCTGCCCCTTGTCGTCGGCGACGCCTCGCGCGTAGAGCCACTCGTCGCGAATCGTCGCCTCGAACGGGTCGGACTCCCACAGCTCGAGCGGCGCGGGAGGCTGCACGTCGAAGTGGCCGTAGCAGAGGATCGTGGGCGCGTCGGCGGCGCCGTTCGAGGCGCGGATCTCGCCGACGACGAGCGGTCGCTTTCCGTACGGGACGAGCTCGGCCTCGCCGCCGCTGCGGCGGATCTTGTCCGCGACCCACTCCGCGGCCTGCTCGACGTCCGCCTGGTGCGCCGGGTCGGCGCTCACGGAGGGGATGCGAAGCAGGTCGCCGAGCTCGTCGAGCCAGGCCGGGTCGATGGTCGCCACGCGGCGAGTCTAGTCAGACGGACGAGCGCGGAGGCGGGCTAGGCGACGTCGCGGAGCTGAGCGGCGAGCGCAAGGGCGCGAAGCTTCTTCAGGCCCTGGTTCTCGATCTGCCGGATCCGCTCGCGCGTGACGTTGAAGGCGCGGCCGACCTCGTCCAGCGTCCGGGGCTGCTCGCCGTCGAGGCCGTAGCGCAGCTCGAGCACACGGCGCTCGCGGTGCGAGAGCGACTTCAGGATCTGGCGCAGCGCCTCGTTGCGCAGCGTCTCTTCCGCCAGCTCGTCGGGCAGCGGCGCGGTGTCGTCGGTGAGGAAGTGCCCGAACTCCGACTCGTCCTCGTCGCCGACGGGCTTCTCGAGCGAGACGGGCGTCTGCGCGCTCCGGCGGATCTGGTCGACCTCCTCCGGCTGCAGGTCGAGCTCGTCCCCGATCTCGGCCGAGCTCGGCTCGCGGCCGAGCTTCGCGCGCAGAGCGCGCTCGGTGCGGACGATCTTGTTCAGCTTCTCGACCACGTGCACCGGCATCCGGATCGTGCGCGCCTTGTCGGCGAGCGCGCGGGCGACCGCCTGGCGGATCCACCACGTCGCGTACGTCGAGAACTTGAAGCCCTTGCGGTAGTCGAACTTCTCCGCAGCGCGCACGAGGCCGATCGTCCCCTCCTGGATCAGGTCGAGGAACGGCAGGCCCTGGTTGCGGTAGCGCTTCGCGATCGAGACGACGAGGCGCAGGTTCGCCTCCACCATCGCCTGCTTCGCGGCGTGCTCGCCGCGCTCGATCCGCTTCGCCAGCTCGACTTCCTGCGCTGCGGTCAGCAGCGGCACCTTGCCGATGTCCTTGAGGAAGAGCTGCAGCGTGTCCGTCGACACCTCGCGGGACGCGGCGACGGCGACCTCGGCCTCCGGCTCGTCGCGCTCGACCACGTCGATCTGGGCCTCCTCGAGCGCGGAGTAGAACTCGTCCAGCTGCGCGGCATCGAGATCGAGCTCGTCGAGCGCGCTCGCGATGTCCTCTGCGAGCAGCTTGCCGGCTTGCCGGCCGGTCTCGAGCAGGGCCTTCGCCTCGCTGGTGGCGAAGACGTCGACTCCTTGTGGACCGGCGGTACTGGTGGTTCCCCCTGCGCTCACTTCGGCTCCCCCTCGGATCGCGCTCTTACCGTAGTTGCGATCCCCTCAGATCGCAACACTTCGCTTACAAGCTGCGCAAGCGTGCCAGAGGCCGTCCGAAAGCGCCATGGGCCGTCCGGCCCATCTTGGCGTCAGCCGGTCCCCACTTTCGCGACCTCGTCGAGGAACCGCCCGGCCTCGCGCGCGATCCGGCTGCCGGGTTGAGCGTCCTGGGCGAGCCGAAGCTGCTTCCTCGCCCCCTCGACGTCCCGCTGCCAGAGCAGGAGCACGCCGAGGTGGAACCGGACGGTCGCAGCATTCGGAAACCGTCTCGACAAGGGGCCGAGCCGCGAGAACGCCGCGGTCGGGTCGTTCTTCTCGTAGCGGCCGACGGCGTCGGCGACGAGCGCGTCGACGTCACCGGGCGCAAGCCGGAGCGCTTCGGCAAACGCCCGCCTCGCCGAGACGGGCCGGCCCAGCCGCTGCAGCGCGACGCCGAGCAACAACCGACCGCGCAGGCTCGAGTCGGCACGGAGCGCCGCGAGCTGCTCGCCGAGCGTGTCCCCCTCGATCCGGTACGCGAAGCGCGGCGTGAACGTGGGCAGACCGGGAGCGAAGTCCGGATGGAGCAGGTCGCTCGCGCGCACCGCGTACGGGAGTGTCGGGCTCGACATCGCGCGCCTCCCGCCAGGCGGTCATGGCGCCGCCGGTGCCCGCCCAGAAGCGGGCGAGCCCGACGTGGAGCTGCACGAGCGAGCTGCGCGGGAAGAGCGCTCCGAGCTGCTCGACGCGGTCCACGCTCTGCGGCCACGCGGCGAACGCTGTCCCCAGCTTCGCCTCGAGCGAGTCGTACCGCGCGAAGATCGCGGCCGCCTCATCGCGCCGGCCCGCCTCGTAGAGCTCGGCCGCGCGCCGGAGCTCGCGCGCCTCGGCGTCGTCGCGGATCCCGAACGAGAGCGCGAGCGGCGGGAAGCCGTCGCGCGGCTGCGGTTGCGGGCCGGCCGTCGGCCCCGGAACCTCCTTCGCCGACAGCACCGCTGCACCGGCCACGACACCCGCCGCGGCAACTGCGAGGACGGCCACGATCAGTGCGGTACGGGCGCGCGCGGACACGCGGCCACCCTAGCGAGCGACTGCGTGCTCCTCGACCGCGGCGGCCGCCTCCTCGGGTGTGCCCATCTCCTCGATCTCAGCCGCGATCCGGCGGGCTGCGTCCGCGTACGCCTGCTCGCCGAGGACGCGCCGCACGGCGACACGCAGCGACTCGGCCGACAGCTCGCCGGGCCGGAGCACGATCGCCGCGCCCGCGGACTCCGCCCTCGCCGCATTGTCGAACTGGTCCGCCGCCTGCGGCACGAGCACGAGCGGGAGCCCGTACGCGAGCGCACCGAGCGTCGTCCCCGAGCCGCCGTGCGAGACGACCGCGGCGCAGCGCGGCAGCACATGGGCCTGCGGCACGAAGCGCTCGACGCGCACGCGCTCGGACGCCGCGCCGAGCGCGGCCGGGTCGACCGAGCGGCCGGTCGTCACGAGCGCCGAGAACGGTCCGTCGAGGCCGTCGAGCAGCACGCGCAGGACAGCGGGGCTGTTGAAGACCGTGCCGAGCGTGACGTAGACGAGCGGCTCGCCGAGCTCGCCGACCCAGTCCGGCGGCGGGCCCGCCGCGCCGGGCACGGGACGCATCCGCGTCACCTTCCCCTGCGGCCGCTCCCACGCGAAGCTCGCGGGCGCGAGGTCGACGAACAGGCCGCGGAAGGCACCGGCGCGCGGATCCGGCTCGAGACCGTGCTCGCGCCAGAGCGGCGCGACCGTCTCCGCTGCGCGGTCGAGCACCGCGTTCGGGATCATCGCGCCGAAGGAGTGGTTGACCGAGGCGAGCCCGAGCGCCGCAGCCGCGATCGGCGCGGCGAGGTCGCCGCTGTCGTGCACGATCGCGTCCGCGCCCCACTCCGGGAGTGGCGGATCAGCTCCGGCAGCTTCGCCGGCGCGTGCATCCGCCCGAAGAGGCCGGAGAACTGGAGCGGCCGGCGCTGCTCGAGCGGGAGCTCGAAGATCCGCAGCCGCTCCGGCTCGAATGCCTCGTGCACCTCGACGGCGTCCGGGCCGGCGGCGAACGACTCGAAGCCCTCCTCGGTCGCGCGGGGCCGCCAGCGCTCGGAGACGGCGAACGCGACCTCGTGCCCCCGGCCGGCGAGCGCCCGCGCGAGCGGCAGCAGCGGGCTGAAGTGACCCTCGCTCGGGACGCAGCTGAAGAGGACGCGCACCGGGACATCATCCGCCACGGGAACAACCCGCGCGGACGTATCGTTTACGAAGAGGATGGCGACCTACAGAGAGCTGCTCGCGCAGGTCAAGGGCGAGATCGACGAGGTCAGCGCGGCCGACGCCAAGGCGCGTCAGGGCGCCGCGCTCTTCGTCGACGTGCGCGAGCGCGACGAATGGGAGGAGGGCGTCGTCCCCGGCGCCGTCCACGTCCCGCGCGGCCAGCTCGAGTCCCGGATCGAGGGGCTCGTCCCCGACCGTGAGCGCGAGATCGTCCTCTACTGCGCCGGCGGCTCCCGCTCCGCGTTCGCCGCGAAGGCGCTGCAGGAGCTCGGCTACGAGAACGTCTCCTCCCTCACCGGCGGCTTCACCGACTGGAAGCGGAACGGCTACCCGGTCGAGACGCCGCGCAGCCTGACGCCCGACCAGCGCCGCCGCTACTCGCGCCACCTGCTGATCCCCGAGGTCGGCGAGGCCGGCCAGGAGCGCCTGCTCGCAGGCCGAGTCCTGCTGATCGGCGCCGGCGGCCTCGGCTCGCCCGCGTCGCTCTACCTCGCCGCCGCCGGTGTCGGCACGCTCGGGATCGTCGACGCCGACGTGGTGGACGACTCGAATCTCCAGCGCCAGATCGTCCACTCGACCGACTCGCTCGGCGAGCCGAAGGTGGCGTCCGCGAAACGGACGATCGAGGCGCTCAATCCGGACGTGAACGTGAAGGCCTACGAGGAGCGGCTGACGTCCGAGAACGTCGACCGGATCCTCGGCCCAGATCCGGATGGCAGAGCCTGGGACGTGATCGTGGACGGAGCGGACAACTTCCCCACCCGCTACCTCGTCAACGACGCCTCCGTCTGGCACGGCATCCCGGTCGTGCACGGCTCGATCTACCGCTTCGAGGGCCAGGCGACGGTCTTCAACCCCGGCGAGGGCCCCTGCTATCGCTGCCTCTTCCCCACCCCGCCGCCGCCGGAGCTCGCGCCGAGCTGCGCCGAGGGCGGCGTCCTCGGCGTGCTGCCGGGGATCATCGGCTCGCTGCAGGCGAACGAGGCGCTGAAGCTGCTGCTCGGCATCGGCGACACGCTCCAGGGCCGGCTCCTGCTCTTCGACGCGCTCGGCACGACCCTCGACGAGGTCTCCGTCCAGCGTGACCCGGGCTGCCCCGTCTGCGGCGAGGAGCCGACGATCACCGAGTACGTCGACTACGCCGAGTTCTGCGCCGGAGTCACCCAGTGACGAAGGTGCGGATCCCACCCACGCTGCGCAGCGAGGTCGGAGGCGAGCGCGAGCTCGTCGGCGACGGCGACACGGTCCGCGAGGTCCTCGACGACATCTCGGGCCGGTACCCCGCTCTCCAGGCGCAGCTGTTCGAGGACGGAGACCTCGCGCCGTTCGTGAACGTCTACGTCGGCGGCGAGGACGTGCGAACGCTCGATGGGCTCGACACGCGCGTGAACGGCGCTTCGGTCATCCTGCTGCCGGCCATGGCCGGTGGCTGCTGAAGACTCGCTCGCACCGAGCCTCCTCGACCTCGTCGGGAACACGCCACTGGTCGAGCTCTCCCGCTTCGCGCCGGGCCGGGTGCGCGTGTACGCGAAGCTCGAGGCGCAGAACCCGACCGGCTCGATCAAGGACCGGGTCGCCAAGGCGATGATCGAGGCTGCCGAGGCGTCGGGCGAGCTCGAGCCGGGCCGGCGCCTGCTCGAGCCGACGAGCGGCAACACCGGCATCTCGCTCGCGCTCGTCGCGAAGCTGAAGGGCTATCCGCTCACGTGCGTGCTGCCCGCGAACGCGACCGCCGAACGGCGTCGCATCCTCCGCCTCTTCGGCGCCGAGATCATCGAGTCGCCCGGCGACCAGGGCTCGAACGGGGCCGTGCGGCTCGCGCTCGAGCTGGCCGAGCGCGACCCGTCCTACTTCATGCCCTTCCAGTACGCGAACGAGGCGAACCCGCGCGCCCACTACGAGGGCACGGGCGCCGAGATCGTAGAAGCCCTCGACCGCGTCGACATGCTCGTCGCCGGGCTCGGCACCGGCGGCACGCTGATGGGGACCGGCGCGCGCCTGCGGGAGAGCTTCCCCGACGTCGTCGTGGCGGCCGCGGAGCCGTTGCCGGGCGAGGCCGTGATGGGCCTCCGCTCGCTCGAGGACGGCTACGTGCCACCGATCCTCGACGTGACCAAGCTCGACCGGAAGCTGCTCGTCTCGAACGAGGAGTCGGTGGCGGGGCTGCGCGAGTTGCTAGAGACCGAGGGGATCTTCGGCGGCGTCTCCGCCGGCGCGGTCGCGCACGTCGCGCGCAGGCTCGCCGGCGAGCTCGAGGAGGGCGTCGTCGTCTGCATCCTCGCCGACGGCGGCTGGAAGTACCTCTCGGCCGACTTCTGGGAGGCGGAGGACGTCGCGGAGTCGATGGAACGGACCGTCTGGTGGTAGTCCCGGCCGACGTTCGCGCCGAGCTGCGCGCGCACGCCCAGGAGGAGGTCCCGAACGAGGCCTGCGGGCTCGTCGTCCTCCGCGACGGTGTCGCCGAGCGGTATGTCCGCGGCCGCAACGCCGCCGCCTCTCCCTACCGCTTCGAGCTCGAGGTGCCGCCCGACACGTGGTTCCTCGAGGACGAGGGCTACGAGCTCGCCGTCTTCCACTCGCACCTCTCCTCACCGCCGCGCCCGTCGCGCACGGACGTCGAGAACATCGGGCTCTGGCAGGGGAAGCCGTACCTGATCCTCTCGCTCGGATCCGACGCGCTCGCGGGCTGGACGATCGACACGGCCGGGATCCAGCGACTGGCCGTGACGGAGTAGCGTCCGGCGGCGTATCACGGGTGTGAGACTGCTCGCCACCGTGCCCGCACTCCTCGTGGTCGCCGTGCTCCTCGTGCCCGGCTGCGGCAACGGCAACGGGGTCGAGACCACAACGCAACCGGGGGCGAGTGCGGGTGCCGCGATTCCCGGCGGCGGGCTGACGGTTCAGGAGGCGATCGACTCGGATCTCGACGGGCCGCTGCTGGTGCGCGGCTACCTGATCGAACGGAACGGCGAGCTGCGCCTCTGCGAGGCGATCCTCGAGTCGTATCCGCCCCAGTGCGGCGAGCCGTCGCTCCGCGTCGAGGGCGCGGCGCCCGCGGCGTCCGAGGAGTGGGCCTCGCTGCTCGGCGACGTCGAGGACGGAACGATCACGGTCTCCGAGACGGCGATCGGCTAGCTGTCATGATCGCCGGGTGGCGCTCGACGAGCTCACACCCGGACTCTGGCGCTGGACGGCGATCCACCCCGGCGCCGTCGACGACCCCGACCCCGGCAGCCCGGCCGACTGGGGGCCGGAGGTCGGCTCGGTCGCCTACGTCGCCGACGACACGCTCGTCCTGATCGACCCGCTCGTGCCCGACGACGTGTGGCCGGAGCTCGACGAGCTCGCCCGCGACCGGCGCGTGCTCGCGCTGACGACGATCGCGTTCCATCGACGCAGCCGCGGCGAGGTCGCGAAGCGCTACGACGGCTCCACCTCACGTGCGCGCAAGTCGCTGCCGAGCCAGGTCGTGCCGATCCCGCTGCGGGGCGCGGGCGAAACGATGTTCTGGCTCCCGGAGGTGCGCGCGCTCGTGCCGGGCGACCGGCTGCTCGGCGACGGGGACGGCGGCGTGCGGGTGTGCCCCGACTCCTGGCTCGGCTACCTCAAGGGCAGCATCGACGGCACCCGGCTGCGGGTCCTGCTCGGCCCGCTGCTCGATCTCCCGGTCGAGTTGATCCTCACCTCGCACGGCAAGCCGGTACTCGCCCACGGCCGCGAGGCGCTCGCCCGGGCGCTCGGCTGACGGTTCCGGCCCGCGTGTCACGGGTACGGAACTCGCTGTGACGCGTGCCTTCGTCTGGCTGGTGATCAGGCTCCGCTGGCTCGTCGTCATCGGCTGGGTCGCGGCGGCAGTGGCCGCGAGCGTGTGGCTTCCCGGCCTGGGTTCGAGCAAGGAGGCGAGCCTCGGCGGGCTCGTGCCGTCCGACGCGAGGGCGCTGGCGACCGAGCGCCGCTCGTTCGAGCACTTCGACGTGCCGCTGATCTCGCGCGCCGTCGTCGTCCAGCGGAACGAGGACGGGCTGACACGCGCACAGCAGACGCGCGTCGTCGACCGCGCGCTCCGCGTCAGCCGCGGCGAGGACCCGCTGCTGCAGACGATCGTGTTCGCCCTCCCCGTCCTGAACACGGCAGGGATCGTGCCGGGCGCCCGGGAGCGGGGGACGACCGCCGTCACGTATCTCTACTACAAGCCGTCTGCGAGCCTGCACGCCCGCGCAGCGCTCGCGGACACGTACGGGTCGCGGATCGAAGCGTCCGGCGACCACCTGATCGGCGCCACCGGCGCTGCGCCCGCGCGGTGGGAGCAGTGGGAGGCGATCGAGGGCGCGCTGCCGTGGGTCGAGGCTGCGACGCTGCTGCTGATCGCGCTCGTCGTCGGGATCACGTTCCGCGCCCCCGGAGCGCCGCTCGTCGCGCTGGTCGCCGCCGCGATCGCCTACTTCGTGTCGGTCGGCGTCGTCGGCGAGGCCGGCGAGCGGCTCGACCTTGCCGTCCCCCGCGAGGTCGAGCCGGTGATGCTGGTGCTCCTGCTCGGCGTCGTGACGGACTACGCCGTCTTCTTTCTCTCCGCCACGCGCAGGCACCTCGCCGCCGGCGAGTCGCGCCTGCAGGCAGCAGAGGCCGCGGCTCGCGACGTGACGCCGATCGTCTTCACCACCGGCATGGTGGTCGTGTTCGGCACCGCGGCGCTGCTCGTCGGCGAGCTCGAGTTTTTCCGCGCCTTCGGACCGGGCGCTGCGCTGGCCGTGCTCGTGTCGGTCGCCGTCTCGATCACCTTCATCCCCGCAGCGCTCGCGATCATGGGCGGGCGTGCCTACTGGCCGTCACTGCGACGGGAGAGCGTGGACGAACGCAGCGGCGAGCGCGGCTTCGTCGCCGCCCTCACCCGGGCGGCGATGGTGCGACCGGTGGCGTTCCTGCTTGCAGCCGGCTCGGTGGCTGCGCTCGTGCTCGCCGGTGTTCAGATGCGCGACACCCGGCTCGGCTTCACGCTGCTGACGGGCCTGCCGAAGGGCAGCACCGTCGAGCGGGCGCTGTTCGAAGCGGGCAAGGGCTTCGAGCCCGGGATCGTCGCTCCGAGCGTCGTCCTCGTCGAGGCCGATGGAATCCGGGAACGACGAGAGGAGCTCGTGCGGCTCGAGCGGCTGCTCGCGCGCGAGCCGGGAGTCGCGGGCGTGATCGGGCCGCGCGAGCAGCCGCCCGGGCTCGAGGTGGACGCACTCCTGGCCGACGACGCCGCCCGCTACGCGATCGTGCTCGGCAGCGACCCGCTCGGCGGTGCGGCGATCGACGCGATCCGCGACCTCGAGGGACGCCTGCCCGAGCTGCTGCGCCAGAGCGGCCTGCAGGACGCCCGCGCAGGGGTGGCCGGCGACACGGCGCTCGCCGCCGAGACGGTCGACCGGATCGTCGACGACATCAAGCGGATCGCGATCGCAGCGCTGCTCGTCAACTTCATCTTCCTCGCACTCTTTCTCCGCGCCCTGGTGGCACCGCTCTACCTGCTTGCGGCCTCCGCGCTCGGGCTGGCGGCGGCGCTCGGGGTCACGGCCTTCGTCTTCCACGAGCTCCTCGGCTTCGGTGACCTCACCTACTACGTGCCGTTCGCGGCGGCCGTGCTGCTGCTCTCGCTCGGCTCGGACTACAACATCTACGTGGTCGGCAGGATCTGGCAGGAGGCGCGGACCGCGCCGGTCAAGGAGGCGATTGTGCGCGCGGCGCCTCGAGCGTCGGCGGCGATCTCGATCGCGGGGATCGCGCTCGCCGGCAGCTTCGGCCTGCTCGCGCTCGTGCCGCTGCGCGCGTTCCGTGAGTTCGCGCTGACGATGAGCGCCGGCGTGCTGATCGACACGTTCCTCGTCCGCACGATCCTCGTCCCGGCCCTGATCCGGATCGTCGGCGACGTCGGCTGGTGGCCGCGGCGGCCCGGGCGCGAGCCGCGGGAGGTCTCGCCGTGAAGGTCGAGGAGCTCACGCCCGGGCTCTGGCGCTGGTCGGCGGAGCGTGACGGCGAGGAGGTGTGGTGCGTCTACTACGAAGCACCCGGCGCGACCGTCCTGATCGATCCGGTGGTGCCGGACGAGCGCGAGCGGTTCTTCGACGCGCTCGACGAGGACGTGGAGCGCCGCGGCGTCCCGGTCGTCATCCTCTGCACGGACTCAGGCCACGAGGCCGAGGCGAGCGAGCTCGCGGAGCGCTACGGCGCGACGGTCCTCAGAGCTTGACGGCCTCGCCGGAGGCGGCGGAGCGGTAGAGCGCGTCCAGCACCCGGGCCTGCTGCAGCGCGTCGTCGCCGCCGAGCAGCGGCGGCCGGTCGCCGCGGACGGCGGCGGCGAAGTCCTCCAGCTCGAGCCGGTACGCGTCGACGGTCTCGACCGGAAACCGCTCGATCTCGCCGTCGCGCTCCACGTACAGGTCGCCGCCCCAGTCGGAGCGCCACGGCGCCTCGAGCACGAGCACGCCCTCCTCGCCGACGGCCTCCAGCCGCTGGCGGATCGCGAGCGTGTAGCTGGCGTCGATCTGGGCGACGACGTCGCCGGGGAAGCGGAGCAGCCCGTAGAAGTCGACGTCGACACCCGTCGGGCCCGTGACCTGTTCGCCGAGCACGTTCAGCGGCTCGCCGCCGAGTAGGCGCGAGCCGCTGATGCAGTAGCAGCCGACGTCCATCAGCGCGCCGCCGTCGAGTGCGGGGTCCATCCGGTGGCTGCCGAGGTCGAAGAGCGGGAAGGTGAAGGTGGCCCGCAGCAGGCGCAGGCGGCCGATCGCGCCGCCGTCGACGAGCTCCTTCGCACGCGGGCCCTGCGGATGGTGGCGCCACATGAACGCCTCGGCGACGACGAGACCCTCGCGCTCCGCCAGCCCCCAGGCCTCCTCGACGTCCGCCGGACGCCGCGAGTAGGGCTTCTCGACGAGCACGTGCTTGCCGGCCTCGAGCGCCTTCACCGTCCACTCGTGGTGCGGACCGTTCGGGATCGAGATGTAGACCGCATCGACCTCGGGGTCGGCGAGCAGCCCCTCGTAGCTCGCGTGCGCCTGCGGGATCCCCCACTCGTGGGCGTACGCCTGGGCGCGGGCGCCGTCGCGGCTCGCGACCGCGGCGATCGTGACCCCCTCGGGCGCGCCCTCGATGATCCGGCGGTTGATCGCGGCGGTCGAGAGCAGGCCGAGCTTCACAGCCGCAGCTTAGAGCGCGGCGGCCGGAGTAAGCTCAGCCGGTGGAAGACCAGGTGCTGACTCCGGACGCGACCGCGTTCCTGACGGAGCTCGAACGCCGTTTCGGCCGGCGGCGGCGCGAGCTGCTGGCGGCGAGGCACGAGCGCGCCGGGCGGCTCCGCAACGGCGAGTTGCCGGACTTCCTCTCCGAGACCAAGGAGGTGCGCGACGGCGACTGGCGGATCGCGCCGGAGCCGCCGGAGCTGCAGGACCGGCGCGTCGAGATCACCGGCCCGGTCGACCGGAAGATGGTGATCAACGCGCTCAACTCGGGCGCGAAGATGTTCATGGCCGACTTCGAGGACTCGAACTCGCCCACCTGGGCGAACTGCATCGAGGGCCAGGTCAACCTCACCGACGCGCTCGCGCGCACGATCTCGCTCGACACCGGCGAGAAGCAGTACTCCCTGAACGACGAGACGGCGACGCTGCTGGTGCGCCCGCGCGGCTGGCACCTCGAGGAACGGCACTTCCAGGTCGACGGCGCCCCCATCTCGGCGAGCCTGTTCGACTTCGGGCTCTACTTCTTCCGCAACCACGCGCGCGGCGGCACGTGGTTCTACCTGCCGAAGCTCGAGTCCCATCTCGAGGCGCGGCTGTGGAACGACGTCTTCGTCTGGGCGCAGGACGAGCTCGGCGTGCCGCAGGGGACGATCAAGGCGACCGTCCTGATCGAGACGATCCTGGCCGCCTTCGAGATGGACGAGATCCTCTACGAGCTGCGCGAGCACTCCGCCGGCCTGAACGCGGGCCGCTGGGACTACATCTTCAGCGTGATCAAGAAGCTCGGCCACCGGCCCGAGTTCGTGCTGCCCGACCGCGCCGACGTGACGATGGCCGTGCCGTTCATGCGCGCCTACACGGATCTGCTCGTCAAGACCTGCCACCGGCGCGGCGCGCACGCGATGGGCGGGATGGCGGCCTTCATCCCCTCCCGCCGCGACGCGGACGTGAACGAGAGGGCATTGGCGAAAGTGCGCGAAGACAAGGACAGGGAGGCGGCCCAGGGTTTCGACGGCACCTGGGTCGCCCACCCAGACCTCGTGCCCGTCGCGATGGAGATCTTCGACCGCGCGCTCGGCGACCGGCCGAACCAGGTCGACCGGCAGCGCGACGACGTCTCGTCCACCGCGGCGGACCTGCTCGACATCGCCTCCACGCCGGGCGAGATCACGCCTGAGGGCCTGCACAACAACGTCTCGGTCGGGATCCAGTATCTCGCCGCCTGGCTGCAGGGGTCGGGCGCGGTCGCGATCTTCAACCTGATGGAGGACGCGGCGACCTCGGAGATCTCACGCTCCCAGGTGTGGCAGTGGCTCCGACACGGGCAGGTCGCGCGCGAGGACGTCGAGCGCGCGATCGAGGAGGAGGTCGGGAAACTGGGCGAGGGCTACGACGAGGCGCGCGCGCTCTTCGAGCAGGTCGCGCTCGGCGACGACTTCGTCGAGTTCCTCACGCTGCCCGCCTACGAGCACATCGACTAATCTGTTTCGGCGCAGGCTGAGCATCCGCGGGAGCGGATGCTCAGCGCGCAAGATCCTGAAGGGCCTCGCGGCCCACCGTGTTCCCCGATCGCGGTCGGGTAGGTCTCGTGCCGCCGGAAACGGGCCATCCGGCCCATTGCGCAGCCTCGACGCAGCCGACACTGTGAGGAGATGAACGACGGGCAGATCCTCCTCTGGTGTGTCGCGCTGATCGCGCTCGAGGTTCAGCACCTCAAGTGGATCGTGTGGGAGCACTGGGAGTGCCGCCGCTGCGGCGTCAAGCACCGCGCCTGCGGTCACGGCTCCCGCCTCGTCAAGTACTTCTAGTCGCCGGCGACGAAGAACTGCCAGTCGCCGTCGGGTGTGATGGCCGTGCGGAAGCCGAGGTAACCCGTGTTCTGCTCCTGCATCAGGTCGACGTCCGACTGCGGGTAGAGCCCCGAGTCGACGAGCGCCTGCCACGCTTCCTCGGTCGGCCGCTCGCTGTAGGCCGTGGGCCACGCGTACGAGCCGGTCTCGTTCCGCGTGTAGTCCATGGTCAGGATCGTCGCCAGCGCCTTCATCGGGTGCGGGTCACGTGCTGGATCGGCCTCGGCCATCTTCCAGTGGTCGGACGCGTCCGTGTCCGCGCCATAACTGAAGGTGAAGCCGGCGCCCTGCTCCAGCGCGATCTGCTCGAGCGTGTCGTAGTCGCAGGCGACCGCGGCGGCGAAGACGCGCCGGCGCACCTCGGCGACCACGTCCGGCAGGTCCTGCTCGGGGAGCGTCAGGCGCAGGCCGGACGTCGAGCACTCCACTTCCGGTGCCGTCGTCTCCGTCTCGGTGACGGTCTCCGTCTGCGTGACGGTGACCGTCTGCGGCCCAGCCGCCTCGTCGGTCTCGGTGCCGCAACCGGCGAGCAGGGCTGCTGCGAGCAGGGCGAGCAAGGCTCTCATACGGTCTCCGTTCGTTCGGGATCGACGACACCCTGCCTGAGCGCTGTAAGCGTTGTGTTCGGTGTGATCGCGTCCGGATCGACGCGCAGGTGCAGCAAGGCCGGGCCCCCCGACTGGAGGGCGCGGTCGAGGGCGGGCGCGAACTGCTCCGTGCGCTCGACGAGCTCCGCGTGAGCGCCGAACGAGGCGGCGAACGCGGCGAAGTCGGGGTTGGTCAGGTTCGTGCCGACCACCCGGCCCGGGTACTCGCGCTCCTGGTGCATCCGGATCGTGCCGTAGATGCCGTTGTCGACGACGATGAAGAGCACCGCGGCATGCTCCTGCGCGGCGGTCGCGAGCTCCTGGCCGCTCATCAGAAAGTCCCCGTCGCCGGCGAAGCAGACGACCGTCCGCTCCGGCTCGACGATCTTCGCCGCGATCGCCGCCGGCACGCCGTAGCCCATCGCGCCGCTGGTCGGCGCCAGCTGGCTGCGGTAGCACGTGTACGGCCAGAACCGCTGCGGCCAGACGGCGAAGTTCCCCGCACCGTTGCAGACGATCGTGTCGGCGGGCAGGCGCTCGCGCAGCACCGCCATCGCCTCGCTCAGGTTCAGGTCGCCGGGCGCGGGCAGCGGCTCGAGCGTGACGAGGTAGTCGGCGTGGGCCGCTTCCACCCAGCCGCGCCGAGACCGGCTTCGTTGCTCGGAGCAACTGAGCCCTCTCACGGCGGCGGCGAACTCGGGGGCGCCGGCATGGATCGCGAGCGCCGGCTGATAGACGCGGCCGAGCTCCTCGGCGCCCGCGTGGACGTGCACGAGCGTCTGCTTCGGCAGCGGCGGCTCGACGAGCGTGTAGCCGCCGGTGGTCATCTCGCCGAGGCGCGGCCCGACGACGAGCAGGAGATCCGCGTTCACGACGCGCTCGGCGAGCGCGGGATCGATCCCGACGCCGACGTGGCCCGCGAAGACGCGCGAACGGTTGTCGACGTAGTCCTGGCGACGGAACGATGTCGCGACGGGAAGCTCGTTCGCCTCGCAGAACACGGTCAGGTCATCCGCTGCGCGCGCGCTCCACTTGCCACCGCCCGCGATCACGAGCGGCCGCTCGGACGCGTCCACGAGCCGTGTCAGCCGCTCGAGCTCCGCCGCGCCGGGATGCGTCAGCACCTGCGTGTAGCGGCGCGAGTCGGGGACGTCGACCTCGTCGACGAGCATGTCCTCCGGCAGCGCCAGCACGACCGGGCCGGGCCGCCCGGCCGTCGCGACCGTGAAGGCGCGGGCGAGCAGCTCCGGGATCCGCTCGGCGCTCTCGATCTGCGTCACCCACTTCGCGATCGGGTTGAACATCCGCCGGTAGTCGATCTCCTGGAACGCCTCGCGCTCGAGCATGTCGCGCCCGACCTGGCCGATCAGCAGGATCAGCGGCGTCGAGTCCTGGTAGGCCGTGTGGACGCCGATCGACGCGTGCGTCGCGCCCGGGCCCCGCGTGACCAGGCAGATCCCGGGCTCGCCGGTCAGCTTCCCGTACGCCTCCGCCATGTTCGCGGCGGCCGCCTCGTGGCGGCAGGTGACGAGCCGGATCGGCGCGTCGTGGAGCGCGTCCAGCACGGCGAGATAGCTCTCGCCGGGAACGCAGAACGCGAGCTCGGCGCCGTGCACGACGAGCTGGTCGACGAGCAGCTTGCCGCCGGTGCGCGTCAAAGGTGCAGCGAGCCCTGCGCGAGCGCGGTGCCCGCCGACTCCTCCGCGGGCACGAGCACGACACGGACGAACGAGCCGCGGCCGGACACCTCGGCCGGCTCGACGAAGGCGCCGAAGGGTTGCACGAGCTCGCCGTCGACGGAAAGCTCGCCCCGAAGCACGCAGCCGATCCCGGGGCCGGCGGCGGGCCCGGCGTCGAGCTCGCAGCGCATCGTGTAGTCGGCCCACGGGTCGAGCTCGACGGGCGCCGAGAGCTTCGCGTCGTCGGCCGACCACTCCGTCAGCTCCCAGCGCAGCACGGTCGCTCCGTCACTCCCGGCCGTGATCGTCGCCTCGTCGGCACCGAAGGCCGCCCGGCCCGCGTGCAGGCCCGCCAGCTCGCCCGAGGCGACGTAGACGATCCGCCCGCCCGCCGGCAGCCGCAGCGCCTCGCTCGGCGCCAGCAGGTCTTCGTACAGGGACAACGACGTCATACGCCCATGCAGACGTACTTGAGCTCGAGCCAGTCGTCGATCCCGTAGCGCGAGCCCTCGCGCCCGATCCCCGACTCCTTCATGCCGCCGAAGGGCGCGACCTCGGTCGAGATGATCCCGGTGTTGACGCCGAGGATCCCGTACTCGAGCGCCTCGGAGACGCGCCAGACGCGGGAGAGCCCCTCGCTGTAGAAGTAGGCGGCGAGCCCGTAGGGCGTGTCGTTCGCGAGCGCGACCGCGTCCGCCTCGTCGGCGAAGCGCTGGATCCCGGCCACGGGGCCGAAGGTCTCCTCGCAGCTCATCGCCATCCGGCCGGTGACGCCCGTGAGCACCGTCGGCTCGAAGAAGGTGCCTTCGAGGCGCGAGCCGCCGCGCACGAGCTCGGCACCGGCGCCGGTCGCCTCGGCGACGTGCCGCTCCACCTTCACGACCGCGGCGTCGTCGATCAGCGGTCCGAGCTGGACGCCGTCGTCGAGCCCGTTGCCGACCTTCAGCTGCCCGACCGCCGCCTCGAAGCGGGCGACGAACTCGTCGTGCACGGTCTCCTGCACGAGGATCCGGTTCGCGGAGACGCAGGTCTGCCCCGAGTTGCGGAACTTGCACATGATCGCGCCCTCGACCGCGGCGTCGAGGTCGGCGTCGTCGAAGACGACGAAGGGCGCGTTGCCGCCGAGCTCGAGCGAGACCTTCTTCACCGTGCCGGCGCACTGCGCCATCAGGAGCTTTCCGATCTCGGTCGAGCCGGTGAAGGAGAGCTTGCGCACGGCCGGGTTCGAGGTCAGCTCGCCGCCGATCAGGGGCGCGTCCTCGGCGTCGCCCGTGACGACCTGGAGGACGCCCTCCGGAACGCCGGCTTCGGCTGCGAGGTCGGCGAGCGCGAGCGCCGAGAGCGGCGTCTGCTCGGCCGGCTTGATCACGATCGTGCAACCGGCCGCGAGCGCGGGCGCGGCCTTGCGGGTGATCATCGCGGCGGGGAAGTTCCACGGGGTGATCCCGGCGGTGACACCGATCGGCTCCTTGAGGACGACGATTCGCTTGTCGGCCTGGTGCGGCGGGATCGTGTCGCCGTAGACCCGCTTCGCCTCCTCGCCGAACCACTCGAAGAAGGAGGCGGCGTAGGCGATCTCGCCACGTGCCTCGGCGAGCGGCTTCCCCTGTTCGCTCGTGAGCAGGCGCGCGAGCTCCTCCTGCCGCTCGAGCATCAGGTCGGCGAGCCGGCGCAGGACGAGCGCGCGCTCCTTCGCGGTGCGGGCGCGCCAGGCGGGGTAGGCGCGCTCGGCCGCCGCGATCGCGGCGCGCGTCTCCTCCACCCCGTGCCGCGGCACCTGCTGCAGCACCTCGCCGGTGGCGGGGTTCGTGACGGCGAACGTCTCTGCGGCGACCGTGGCCATTGCGGTGACAGGATAGTCCGCTCGTGATCGCCGACGCCCACAACGACCTGCTGCTGGAGCTCGCCCACCGCGAGCACCGGCTGCACGAGACCGGCGTGTTCGCGCGGACGTGGCTGCCGCTGCTCGAGGCGGGCGGCGTCGGCCTGCAGGTCTGCCCGATCTTCGTCGAGTTGGAGCGCCAGCCCGAGGGCACGCTCCGTGACGCGCTCGGGCAGGCGGCGTCGTTCCACCGGGCGCTGCGGGAGAACCCCGACCGCCTCGTCGCCGTCGGCAGCCGCGCCGACCTCGACCTCGTCGAGCGCGGCGAGCGGATCGGGCTGATGCTCGCCCTCGAGGGCGTCGAGCCGTTCGGGTACGAGCTCTGGGGCGCCGACCTCTTCTGGGAGCTCGGGCTGCGGCTGGCGAGCCTGACCTGGAACCGGCGCAACCCGTATGCCGACGGCGCGGCCGAGGAGGGCGGGCTCTCCCGGCTCGGCCGCTCGCTGCTGCCGCGGCTCGCCGAGCGCGAGATCGTGCTCGACCTCGCGCACGCCTCCCCTCGGCTCTTCGACGAGTGCCTCGACGCCTACGAAGGCCCGGTCTGCGTCACCCACGCCGGCTGCCGCGCCGTCAACGACCACCCGCGCAACCTCACGGACGCGCAGCTGCGTGCGCTCGCCGACCGCGGCGGCATCCTCGGCCTGATGCTGCACCCGCTCGCGATCGACCCGCGGCAGCCGACGATCGCGCGGGCGATCGACCACCTCGACCACGCAGCCGAGGTGATCGGCCCGGAGCGGGTCTGCCTGGCCGGCGACTGGACGAAGCGCCTGAACGACCTGATGCCCGCCCCGGCCGCGCCGGACGGGCTGATGCCGGAGGGCATGACGGAGGGCGCGTCGATCGAGGGCCTCGCCGGCCCGGAGGACTACCCGGCGCTCGTCGAGGCGCTGCCCGGCCGCGGCTGGGACGGAGACCGTCTCGAGGGCGTGCTCTCACGGAACCTGCTCCGCTTCCTGCGCGAGTCGCTGCCCGCCTAGGGCGTGACGAGCACGCGGCCGGGCGCACCCGCGAGGCTCGCCTGGAACGCGGCGTCGGCATCCTCGAGCGCGAACGCGGGGCCGACGAGGCTCGCGAGCTCGAGCCGGCCGGAGGCGACGAGGTCGAGCAGTTGCGGCAGCGCGACGGCGGGATCCTCCGAGCCGTAGATCGTCCCGGTGAGGGTCTTCTCCCGGTTCGAGAACTCGAACGGGTCGAGCTCGAGCTTCTCGCCGCCCGCCGGGAGGCCGACGACGACGGCCGTGCCGCCGCCGCGCGTCCAGCGGAGCGCGAGCTTCGTCGTCGCGGGCGCGCCGACGGCGTCGAAGGCGTAGTCGACCCCCTCCGGGTCGAGCTCCTTCATCGCCTCGCGCAGGTCGTCCGGCGCGCACGCGTGCGTCGCGCCGAGCGCGAGCGCCTGTCCGCGGCGGCCCTCGACCGGGTCGACGACGAGGATCTCCGCCGCTCCTGCGATTCGCGCGCCCTGGACGACGAACTGGCCGACGCCGCCGGCGCCGATCACGAGCGCGCTGAAGCCCGGCTCGGGCCGGGCGGCGTTGAGCACGGCGCCGACGCCGGTGAGCGCGGCGCAGCCGAGCAGCGCGGCCTGCTCCACCGGCACCGACTCGCCGAAGGGCATCGCGGCGCCCGCGGCGACGACGACGCGCTCCGCCAGCGCGCCGGTCGCGGTACCGCGGTAGACGGTCTCGCCGCGGAGCGACAGCCCCGTGCGGCCGCCGAGGAGAGTGCCGCGCCCGATCGCGGACGAGAGCGGGCCGCAGGCGGCCGGGCGTCCGCGCCGGCACGGACCGCACTCGCCGCAGGCGGGCGCCCAGGAGAGGACGACGCGGTCGCCTTCCTTCAAGCCGGCCACCTCCGCGCCGACTGCCTCGACGACGCCGGCACCCTCGTGCCCGAGCACGATCGGGGTCGGCCGGTCCCACTCGCCCTTGTAGGAGTGGAGATCGGTACCGCAGACGCCGACCGCGACCATGCGCACGACGACCTCGCCCTCGCCCGGCTCCTCGACGTCGAGCTCCTCGAGGACGAGCGCGCCGGGCTCGTGCATGACGGCGGCCCGCACCTTCATCGCATCAGCATCCCACCGTTGACGTCGAGTGTCGCGCCCGTGACGAACCCGGCGGCGTCCGACGCGAGATACGCCACCGCCGCGGCGACCTCCTCGGGCCGTCCGAGCCGCCCGACCGGGATCGTCTTCAGCATCGCCTCCAGCCGCTCGGGCGCGACCGTGGCGACCATCGGCCCGTCGATCGCCGCCGGCGCGACCGCGTTCACCGTCACGCCCGAGCCCGCCAGCTCCGTCGCCGCGTGGCGGGTGAGCGCCACGATCGCCGCCTTCGACGTCGCGTAGTGAACGCCCGTGACCGCGCGGTTGTTCTGCCCCGCGACGGACGCGAGGTTGACGATCCGCCCCGAGCCGCGGTCGCGCATCTGCGCGCCGACGACGCGGATGCCGAGGTAGGTGCCGCGAAGGTTGGTCGCGAGCACGTCGTCCCACTCGTCGACGTCGATCTCCCAGAACGAGCGGATCTCGGTCCGGGCGGCGTTGTTGACGAGCACGTCGACGTCTCCGGCCGCGGCGAGCAACCGCTGCCACGACTCGAGGCTGCGCACGTCGTGCTCGATCGCCTCCCCGCCGATCTCGGCGGCGACCGCCTCGGCGCCGGACAGGTCGACGTCGGCGAGCAGGACGCGGTCGCCGTCCGCCGCCAGCCTGCGCGCGATCGCCTCCCCGAGCCCTCGCGCCGCGCCGGTGACGATCGCCGTACGGCTCACGCGTGGCTGCGCTGCTTCGCGTCCCGCAGCCTGCCGCCCGCGCGCCCGTTGCGGGCCGCGAGCGCCTCGGCGAGGATCGAGAGCGCGGTCTCGGGCACGGAGTCGGCGCCCAGGTCGAGCCCGGTCGGCCCGGCGATCCGCTCGATCGCCGTCTCGTCGACGCCCGCCTCGCGCAGCCGCTCGCGCTTGCGCTCCTGGTTGCGCTTGCCGCCGATCAGGCCGACGTAGAACGCGTCGGTCGCGAGCGCGAGCTCGAGCGCCGGCAGATCGAACTTGTCGTCGTGCGTGAGGATCACGATCGCCGTCGCGTGGTCGGGCGCGACCTGCGCGAACGCCTCCTCGGGCCAGGCGACGATCAGCTCGTCGGCGCTCCGCATCCGCTCTTTCGTCGCGAACTTCGCGCGCGCGTCGGCGACGATCGTCCGCCAGCCGAGCAGCTTCGCCCCGGCGGCCAGCGACTCGGCGACATCGACGGCGCCGTAGACGAAGAGCCGCGGCGGCGGCCCGTAGACCTCGGCGAAGACGGTGCGCCCCTCGAGCTCGACGGTGCCGGTGCGAGCGCCGCGGATCAGCTCCTCCGCGTGCTCGGCCAGCTCCGACGGGCCATCCCCGATCGTCTCGCCGCCCTCGAGCACGAGCAGCTTCGAGCCCACGCCCTTGCCGGCGACGACGGTGAGCACGACCCCGCGCCCGCCCTCGCGCTGCAGCGCGAGCAGGTGCCGGATCACGCCAGCTCTTCGACGAAGACGTCGATCTCGCCGCCGCAGGGCAGGCCGACGGCCCAGGCCTCCTCGTCCGAGATCCCGTACGAGACGAGCCTCGGCTCCCCGCCCGCGAAGACCTCCTGCGCCTGCTGGAAGACGTCGCCCTCGACGCAGCCCCCGGAGACCGAGCCGCAGAGCTTGCCGCTCTGCGAGACCGCGAGGCTCGATCCGATCGGCCGCGGTGCCGACCGTTTGCTGCCGATCACGGTGGCGACGACGACGCGCTCGCCCTCGGCCCGCCACGCCTCGATCTCGCTGAGGATCTCCTTCACCGTTGTAGCCTGCCTGCTCCATGGTCGATCAGGCAAGCGTGAGCCTCCTCCGCTGGCTGCGCAGGCAACTGCGGGAGCCGACGCCGTGGCGCGAGCACCTCGAGGCCGCGGTCGCGAACGACGACCCCACGGAGGCACGGAGGCTGCTCGACCGGATGGACTTCAGCGAGGCGCAGCGCGCACACGTGTCGGGGCTGATCGACCGCTGGGAAGAGGGCCGTTGAGTCGCTCGCCTGCGGCTCGCTCCCGCGGGGGCAACCATGTTTCCCCCGCGAGCCCCCTTCTTCGTCTTCTGGGGGAACTTCCAAGTTCCCCCAGACCCCCTAAAGCTCATCGGCCGAGAATCGGCCAATGAGCCGCATCGAGGCGAACACGGCGCTCGTGCGGCGGATCATGGAGGCGTTCGCGAACAAGGAGGGCTTCGCCCTGCGCGAGTGCTTCGCCGAGGACGCGGTCTGGCACGTCCCCGGCGCCGGCGTCATGTCCGGCACCTACCGCGGCCGCGGGGAGATCTTCCGCTTCCTCGCCCGCCTGCCCAAGCTGACGAACGGCACCTACCGCTCCACCTTCATCGACGCCCTCGCGAGCGAGACGCGCGGCGCCGGGCTCTACCGGGCGATGGGCGAGCGCGAGGGCCGCACGATCGACATCGACCAGCTGCTGCTGTTCACGATCGAGGACGGCCTCGTCACCGAGGTGCTGGCGCTGCCGAGCGACCCGGCCGCGTTCACGGCGTTCTGGGCGCCCTAGGCGCGGACGGGGCTCGTCAGCGAGGGCAGGCCCTCGATCTCGACCGTGACCTCGTCGCCGACGGCGAGGAACACCGGTGGGTCACGGAAGACGCCGACGCCTGAGGGCGTGCCCGTCAAGAGCAGGTCACCCGGTTCGAGCGTGATCGCCTCCGAGACGAACGCGATCAGCTCGGCGACGGAGAAGATCATGTCCGCGGTGGTCGAGTCCTGGCGGACCTCGCCGTTGACGAGGCAGCGGATCCGGAGCGCCTGCGGATCCGGCACGTCTGCGGCGGGCACGAGCTCGCCGACCGGGCAGAAGGTGTCGAGCGACTTCGCCCGCGAGTACTGGCGGTCGGAGCGCTGCAGGTCGCGGGCGGTGACGTCGTTCGCGCACAGGTACCCGAGCACGGTGCCGAGCGCGTCCTCGGCGCGCACACCCTGCACCCGCTCGCCGAGCACGACGCCGAGCTCCGCCTCGTAGTCGATCGCCGGCGAGATCGCCGGCAGGCGGATCGCATCCCCCGGTCCGATCAGGGCCGTCTGCCACTTCGCGAACAGCATCGGCCGCTCCGGCAGCTTCGCGCCCTGCTCCTCCGCGTGGGCGCGGTAGTTGAGCCCGACGCAGACGATCTTGCCGGGACGCTCGATCGGGATCACGGCGCTACTCCTCGGCTGTCTGGCCGTCGCCCTCGGCGGCCGGTAGAGCCTCGTGGAACTCGACCTCGAGCCGCTGGATCCGCGAGCCCTCGATCTCGACCACGCGCAGGGAGATCCCGTCGGTCGAGACCTCGTCGCCGACCTCGGGCGCGCGGCCGAGGGCGCCGAAGACGTAGCCCGCCATCGTGTGGTAGTCCTCGACCTCGATCTCGGTCTGGAACTGCTCGTTGAAGTCGTCGATCGGGAAGGTGCCGTCGACACGAATGTGCGTGTCGTCGACCCGCTCGACGGACTCGTCCGGAAGGTCGAACTCGTCCTCGATCTCGCCGACGATCTCCTCGAGCAGGTCCTCGAGCGTGACGATCCCCTCCATCGCGCCGTACTCGTCGATCACGACGGCCATGTGCTGATTCTGCTTGCGGAACTCGGCGAGCAGCGCCGCGAGGTCCTTCGTCTCGGGGACGATGTAGGCGGGGCGGAGCAGGTCCTCGATCTGCACGTTCGCCATGCCGCGGTCGTGCAGCGCGGAGAAGAGGTCGCGCACGTGCAGGATCCCGGCGATCTCGTCGAGCGAGTCGCGGTAGACGGGATAGCGCGTGTACGGGGACTCGAGCAGCGCGGCGAGCGCCTCCTCGGTCGGGAGCGAGATCGAGATCGCCACGACCTCGGGCCGCGGCACCATCACCTCGTGGACCTCCTTGTCCGCGAAGTCGAAGACCTTGTAGAGCATCTCCTCCTCGGTCGTCGCGATCACCCCCGCGTCCTCGGCGCCGGCGACGATGTGGCGAATGTCCTCCTCGGTGTGGGCGAGCACGCCGGCCGCGGCCGGCGTGACGCCGAAGAGGCGCGTGACCGCGTTCGCCGAGAGCTGCAGCGACCAGACGAACGGCTTCGTGATTCCCTGCAGGACCCCGAGCGGCAGCGCGACCGTCTTCGCGATCGCCTCAGCCTTCTGCAGCGCGAGCGCCTTCGGCACGAGCTCGCCGAGCGCGACGCTGAGGTAGGTGAGGATCAGGAACGCGAGCGCGTACGCGATCCCGTACGAGAGCGGGGCGTCGAAGTAACCGGTGAGCAGCGGCTGGCCGACGGCGCCGAGCGCGATCCCGAAGACGGTGATCCCGATCTGGACCGTGCTGATGAACTTGACGGGATGCTCCATCAGATCGAGGGCCGCGCGGGCGAGGCGGCTGCCGGCCTCCGCCTCGGGCTCGAGCCGGGTCCGCCGGGCGGTCACGAGCGCGTACTCGGCCGCCACGAAGACCGCGTTCCCCAGCACGAGCATGAGGATCGCAAGGATGCGGATCGTGTCGCTCAAGCCCCGCTCTCCGGGGCGCGCGTACTAGAAGGATCGTCGTCCAAGCTGGCGCGCAGTATAAGCAACGAACCCGACGTCCTCGCGTCGCTCGGCGCGCTCCTCGAGTACGAGCCGCTCGAGATGGGAGAGCGTCTCGGCGACGGCGAAGCGACGTGACGCCGGCTTCAGCTCCGCGCCGAAGAGGTCGAGCGACACCTCGTAACCCGTCCGCGGCGAGTCCGTCAGGCTCGCCTCGGTGAACGAGAGCCGCTCGGCGTGGTGCTCGATCAGCTCGCGGGCACGACCGACGGGGTCCGCGATCGGGTCGCCGTGCCCCGGCAGCGCGATCGACGGCGCGAGCTCGATCGTCCGCTCGAGCGCCCCGAGGAAGTCACCGAGCGGGTCGGGCCGGCTCGCCGGCCACAGGCCGACGGTCGGTGAGATCCGCCCCAGCAGATGGTCGGCCGAGACGAGCACCTCGCCCTTGACCAGGCAGAGCTGGCCGTCGGCATGGCCGGGCGCGGCGACGAGCTCCCAACCGTCGAGCCGGTCGCCCTCGTCGACGAGCACCGGGTCGCGCTGGAAGCGGATGAACGGGCGGTAGACATCGCCGGACTCGATCAGCTCCCGCGTGATCTCCTCCGGCACACCGTGGACGTGGAACCACTCCGCGATCCGGTTCGGCCAGTTCGGGTTGCCCCAGACGAGCTCGCACTGCGCGTAGTCGAGCGTGCCCTGGTAGACGGGGGCGCCGGTGAGCTCGTGGACGTCGGCCGCCGCACCGACATGGTCGGGGTGGAAGTGAGTGACGAAGATCCGCTGCACCTCCGCTCCGGCGAGCGAGTCCGCCCACACCGCCTGCGCGTCCGGCAGGCCGATCCCGGTGTCGACGAGCGTCCACCCGTCGTCGCCGGGCAGGAGGTACGAGTGCACGTGGCCGGGCCGCGTGGGCAACGGCGTCGTGATCCGGCGGATGCCGTGCGGCAGGTCCATCCGGCTATCCAACACTTTCTGCGCAAGGTCTGGATCCGCAGCTGCGGATCCAGACCGCGCCAACACCCCTGAAGGGTCGCTTCGCTCCATCGAACATATGTTCTATGCTCTGGTCATGCGGGTGGAGTACCGCGAGGAGCGATGCCGGAGCGCGCTCAACCGGGTCAAGGGGATGCCGTTCGACTGGTCGCTCAACCCCTACACCGGCTGCGTTCACCGCTGCACGTTCTGTTACGTCCGCGCGTTCGAGCTGCGCGCCGACCGTCCCGCCGACGACCGCTACGGCCGTTCGATCCGCGTCAAGGTCAACGTCGCCGACGTCCTGGCGGCGGAGCTCGCACGACCGAGCTGGCGGCGGGAGCGCGTGGCGATCGGCGCCGCCACCGATCCCTACCAGCCCGCCGAGGGCCGCTACCGGCTCACGCGGGCATGCATCGAGGCGCTCGGCCGCGCGGCGACGCCGTTCTCGATCATCACGCGCGGGCCGCTGATCGTCCGTGACCTCGACGTGCTCCAGGACGCCGCGCGCCGCACCGACGTCAGCGTCATGTTCTCCGTCCCGACCGTCGACCCCGAGGTCTGGCGGACGACCGAGCCCGGGACGGCACCGCCTCGTCAGCGGCTCCGCGCGCTCTCGGCGCTCGTCGAGGCCGGCATCGAGGCCGGGGTCGGGATGGCGCCGATCCTGCCGGGGATCTCCGACCGGCCCGAGCAGCTCGCCGAGGTGGTGAAGGCCGTGCGCGCGGCGGGTGCCGTCAGCGTCTGGGCGAACCTGCTGTACCTGCGCCCGGGCACGAAGGAGCACTTTCTCGAAGCGCTCGCCCGCGACTGGCCGGAGGAGCTCGAGCGGTACGAAAGGCTCTACGACGGGCGCGCGTACCTGCCCCGCCGGGAGGTCGATCCGGTGCGCGAGACGGTGCGCCGGCTGGCTCGGGAGCACGACGTCCGCGACCGTCGCAGCACGCCGCTGGCACCACCGCCGGAGCCGGTTCAGCTCTCGCTCGCTGTGTGAGCGCCGATCCGCGGCATAGACTTGTCCGAATGCCGGACGAGATCACCTGCCTGATCGTCGACGACCACGAGGTCGTGCGTGAGGGGCTGCGCCTCTCACTCTCCCGCGCACCACACGTGCGGGTGATCGGCGAGGCGTCCGACGGCGCCGGCGCGGTCGCGCTCGTGGAACGCCGGCGGCCGCAAGTCGTGATCATGGACGTCCGCATGCCCGGGATGGACGGGCTCGAGGCGACCAAGCTGATCAAGGAGAAGGTGCCGGAGACGGCGGTCCTGATCTTCACCGCCTACAGCGAGCGCTCCCTGCTCGGACGCGGGCTGGAGTCGGGCGCGAAGGGCTACATCCTCAAGGAGGCGCCGCATGCGACGCTGCTGCGGGCGATCGAGAAGGTCGCCGGCGGCGAGAGCTTCGTCGACCCGGCGCTGATGCCGGCGTTCCTGACCGGCAAGGAGCAGAACGAGATGCTCACGTCGCGCGAGCGGGAGATCCTGCAGCTGCTCGCCGACGGGATGTCGAACGCCGACGTCGCCGCCCGCCTCTTCATCAGCCAGGAGACGGTGAAGAGCCACGTGCGTCACATCCTCGCCAAGCTCGAGGCGGACACCCGCACGCACGCCGTCGCGATCGCGCTCCGCGACGCGATCATCGACTAGATGAGCGACGCCGATGGCGAGCGGCAGCGCCTCGTCGAGCGGATCATCACTGCGGAGCAGGACGAGCGGCGCAGGCTCGCGCTCTTCCTCCACGACGGCCCCGTGCAGAACCTCGCCGGGATCGCGCTGATGCTCGACGCGGCCGTGCAGGCGATCGACGACGGGCGTCCCGAGGCTGCGCGCGGGATCATGGCGTCCGCGCTCGAGCGGCACCGCGAGACGATCCGCTCGCTGCGCGACCTCTCGTTCAACATCGAGCCGGTGGTGCTGCGCGACCAGGGCTTCGCCGCCGCCGTGTACGAGCTCGCGAACCAGCTCGGGATGGAGCACCGCGTGCAGATCGAGGTGGACGTCGAGCGGGCCCACCGGCTGGGCGAGAAGGAACAGGTGGGCCTCTATCAGATCGTGCGGGAGTCGCTCAACCAGGCCGTGCGCCGCGGTCCGCCCTCGAAGATCTCGGTCGTGGTCAAGGACACCACCGAGGGCGAGATCGAGACGGTCGTGGCGGACAACGGCACCGGCGAGCGGCGCACGGCAGCGCTCGACGCGATCGGCGAGCGGGCGTCGACCCTCAACGGCCGCTTCTCGGTCGAGCAGGGCGCGGACGGCGGCACGGCGATCCGCGTCGTCCTCCCGTCGTACGCCGGCAGCACCTAGAATCGGCGCCGACATGCACGAGAACGGTCACGACAACCAGCAGCACCAGGCAGGGCACCTGCTCTTCGTCTGGTCGCCGGCCGGCTGGACGCTGCGCGAGCGCGACGGCGAGGCGCCCTCGATCGGCGCGACCGTCGAGGACGGCGAGACGCGCCTGCGGATCAGCAAGGTCGGCCCCTCGCCGTTCCCGGGCGACAGGCGCCCCTGCGCCTACACGCAGCTCGCCTGACCCGACCGAAGACGCTCAGGCGAGCGCGGTTTCGGCGGCAACGCGGCCGTAGACGAGCGCCGCGGCGAGGCCGCTGCCGTAACCACCCGTGAAGATCCCACCAGCATCGGCGCCCGCGGCGTGGAGCGCAGGGATCGGGTCGCCCGCCTCGTCGAGGACGCGGGCATGAGCGTCGATCCGGACACCGCCGATCGTGTGCGTGACGCCGGCGTAGACCCGGATCGCGAGGAAGGGCGGCTCGGCGAGCTTCGACGACACGGGCAGCGCGAACGGCAGCTCCTCGGCCGGGCGCACGTCGCCGCCCGCCGCCCGCGCGGCGTCCACGAGGTCGGCGACCGTGCGGTCGCGAACGGGCAGCTGCAGCGCACGAGTGTCGACGACGTACCAGCCGCGGCCTGCCGGCAGCCGCTGGACGAGATCGCTCTCGTGCCAGGCTGCCTCGCCGAGGTCGCGACCCTCGTCGTCGAGGACGAGCGCGTGGGCCGCGTAGAGCTGGGCCGCGTCGACGAAGGCGCCCTCGGCCACCGGGCCTGGCAAGGCGCGGCCGTAGTACTCGTCCTGCCCGGGCGTGAGAGCCGCGCCACGGCCCAGGGCGTACGCGAGCCCGTCGCCCTCGCTCCACGGGCTCGCCCGCAGGAGCAGCCCGCGCTCACGGGCGAGACGGGCCGCAAAGCCGCCGCTGGCGAGGATCTGCGCCTCGTCGAACGGCGTCTCGAGCCGGACGTCGCCGGCAGCGCGGACGAGCGTCTCGGTCAGCGTGCGCGGATCGAAGCGGCGGCCGACGGTCAGCGGGTTGCCGGTCTCGTCCCGCACCGGCGTGACGCCGAGCGACACGAGCCAGTCGAGCGCGTCGTCGAGCTCCTCGACGATCCGCCGCTGCAGCGCGGGGTCGCCGCCGGGGCACTCTGCGGCGAACTCCTCTAGCGTGCGATGCCGCCAGATCACGCCGCTCGACAGGAGCATCGAGCCACCGGGCCGGTCGCCCTTCTCGAAGACGACAGGCGCGGCGCCGAGCTCACGCGCGCGCGCTGCAGCGACGAGGCCGGCCATGCCGGCGCCGGCGATCGCTACTTGAGCGAGAACGATGGCTTGTGCTCGACGTACTCGAGCTTCACGCGGTCCGGCCCCCACACGAAGAGCGCGAGCGTGTTCGGCGCGTCGACCAGGTCGTCGATCTCGACGCCGAGCTCCTCGGCGCAGGCCTGGTGGTCGGCGACGGAGTCGACGAGCACGCCGACGTGATTCAGGAGCGGCCGCTCCGGCGAGCCCGGGTCGCCGGGATGCAGCTCGAGGTAGGCGCCGCCCACCTCGAGGCGACCGTCGCCGAGCGACCGAAAGCCGAGCTGCTGCCAGGCGGCGGCGGCCGTCTCGGGGTCCGCCGAGACGAGCGCGACATGGTCGAGATCGAGCTCGTGCTCGGTCGGCGCCTCGACGAGGACGACCTCCAGCCCTTCGCCGAGATCGACGACCGGCTCGCGCCCGCCGAGCGAGGAGACGCGCAACCCGATCCGCTTCAGCGCGCCGCGCTCGCGCGGCCCCTCGGCGTCGAAGAGCGTCAACTTGCCGCGACGTGCGTCGGCACCGAGCAGCGTGAAACGGTCCGTCTGCTCGATCGCGCGGAGGCCGAGCCGCTCGGTCGCGAGCCCGGCCATCCGTTCGCGGTCCGCCACCCAGAGAGCGACGTGGTCGAGAGTCTTCGGCTTCACGATCCGAGGATAGCCAGCAGGCCTATCGCTGCTTCCGGTCGACCGCGCGCTGGAGCTGCGCCTTGTCCATCTTCGAGCGCCCCTCGACGCCCAGATCCTTCGCCTCCTCGTAGAGCTGGTCGCGCGTACGGCCACGCGGCCGGTCGGTGCCCGACCGCAGCCCGCCTCGGCGCCCCGACGAGATGTCCTCGCGCGAGAGCCGCGACGAGGTCTTCGCCTCACCCGCCCGGGCACGTTCCTTGTTCACCGTGCGCGCGGCGATCTCCTCGGCCTTGTCCTCCGACGAGCCTCGCTCGCGCAGGCCGTCCTTGATGTGCTCGTACTGGCGCTCACGCTTTGCGCTCCAGGCACTCTGTGGCATGACCCCTCCTTCGCTCGCTGAACGAGGTGGCTCTACCCGGATCGGCGCAGATTATTCGCTGTCGAGCGGGAGATTCTTGACGTCGTGCTCGGTCGCGTAGGCGTCGACGAGCGGGTCGACCGCCGCAGCGCCCTCCGAGTAGGCGTAGTTGATCTTCACGAACGGCTCCCACTTGTCGGGCAGCGCGTCCTCCGGGAAGATCGCCTCGACCGGGCACTCCGGCTCGCACGCCCCGCAGTCGATGCACTCCTCCGGATCGATGATCAACACGCGCCCGAACTCGTGGATGCAGTCGACCGGGCAGACGTCCACGCAGGAGCGGTCTTTGATGTCGATGCAGGGCTCGGCGATGATGTACGTCACGCGGGCGAGTGTATCGACCGGTATCAGACGGACGGTGCGGTCAACTCGGCGACGATCTCCGGCATCCGCTCCGCCAGCGCCGACTTGACGAGCACCTGGTCGAAGCCCGCGGTATGGGCCCGCTGCAGGCCGGCCTTGTCGGTGTGGTTCGTGAAGCCGACGATCGGGATGTCCGGCCACGACTCGGCGACCTCGTCCGGCTCGATGCGAGCGATGTCGGCGATCACGAGGTCGGGCGGGTCGACGCTGTCGGTCGTGACGAGGTGGTGGCCTTCCAGGAGCCCTTCGAGCTTTCCCCGGAAGAACAGATCGACGCCCGCGAGCAGGATCGTCGCCATCGTCACGAATCTAGCAGCGGGAGCGCCCGCCGCCTAGAACAGCTCGAAGAGCCGGTTCAGGTAGACGCGCAGCCGCCAGAACTCTCCGGCGAAGAGCAGCCCGCCGAGCGCGACGAGCACGAGGCCGCTGCCGACCTGAATCGCGGTGTAGTGGTCGCGCACGCGCCGGAACAGGCCCATCGCCGGTGCGAAGACCGCCGCCGCGATCAGGAACGGCACGGCGAGGCCGAGCGCGTAGACGGCGAGCAGGGCCGATCCCTCCCAGACCGTCTGCGAGTCGCCGGCGAGCACGAGGATCGAACCGAGCACCGGGCCGATGCAAGGCGCCGCGCAGACGGCGAACGCACCGCCGAGCAGGAAGCCCGACCCGCGGCCGCGCGCTCCCTGGACGAGGCCGGCGCCGACGAGGCGCTGCGGCCATGGCAGCAGCCCCATGAAGACGAAGCCGAACACGATCAGGACGAGGCCGGCGATCTGCTCCAGCAGGAACTGGTTCTGCGCGATCGAGAGGCCGATCGCCGCAGCGCCCGCCCCGAGCAGGACGAACACGACGACGAGGCCGGCGGCGAAGGGCAGGCTCGCAAGCACGACGCGGCGCGGCGCGCCGGGCTCGCCGAGCCGCTCCGCCTCGACGGACGAGACGGCGGACAGGTAGCCCGGCACGAGCGGGAGCACGCATGGCGCCAGGAACGAGACGAAGCCCGCGCCGAAGGCGAGGAGGACGGACCCGCTACTCACGACTCGTAGCGGGCGAGCTCGGCGTCGAGGCGACGTTCGATGTCGGGATCGAGCGGCTCGTCCGGAGGCTCGCCGTCGCCACGCCCGCGGCTCCAGTGCCAGGCGATCAGCCCGACGGCGAGCGCCGCGAGCGCGATGCCCGCGAACGGCAGGATCCAGGCGACGAGATCGAAGCCGCGCTTCGGCGGCACCGCGAGCACGGTCGGCCCGAACTGCTCGACGAGCTGCGCCTTGATCTCGCTCTTCGTGTCCCCCGCCGCGATTCGCTCGCGGATGTACGCCTTCATCCGGCGCGCGATCGGAGCGTCGGACGTGTCGAGTGTCGTCTCGCAGACGGGGCAGACGAGCTCGGACTCGAGCTCGGACGCCGTCGGTCGGGCCTCGTTCGCCGCCGCCGCGCCGGCGAGCACCAGTGCCAGCAGTCCGATCGCGAGCGCCCTCACGAGGCCGGGAGCGCCCGCCGGATCCCGTCCTCGACCTCCTCGAGCGACGAGACCGGCCCGGCGATCCGGTGCCGGACACGGCCCTGCGGGTCGACGAAGAACGTCTCCGGGTAGCCCGTGACGCCGTAGCGGCCGACCAGCGACCCCTTGCCGTCGTAGACGTTCGGATAGGTGATCCCGTAGCGCTCGACGAAGTCGCGGGCGTCGCCGCGGAAGTCCTTCACGTCGATGCCCACGAAGGTCACGTCCTTCCCGGCCCACCGCTGGGACGCCTCCTGGAGCAGCGGCGCCTCGTCCTTGCACGGCCCGCACCACGAGGCCCAGAAGTTGAGGACGACCGTGCGGCCGCGGAGGGACTCGAGCGAGAGCTCGCCCTCGCCGTCGAGCCGCTCGAGCGCGAACGCCGGCGCCGCGGGAGCACCGCCGCGGGACAGCTCGGCCGTGACCTCGCTCTCGCCCTGAAGCAGCTTCCAGCCGAGGAGGGCGACGAGCGCGACGACGACGGCCACCGCCGCGGCCTGCGCCGCCAGCCGCAGCCGGCCGGTCACCGCAGGATGTAGACGGGCGTGCCGATGTCGACCTGCTGGAACAGCCACTCGACCTCGGGGATGCGCATGCGAATGCAGCCGTGCGAGACGGAGTAGCCGATCGAGGCCGGGTCCGGGGTGCCGTGGATGCCGACGGCCGGCGAGGAGATCCCCATCCAGCGCGTCCCGAGCGGATTGCCGGGGCCGGGCGGGATCGGCTGTGCATCCTTGGCCCAGTCGGAGGACGGCGGATACCACCACGGGTTGCGCCACTTGACGACGATCTGGAACTGCCCGAGCGGCGTCGGGTAGCGGGACTGGCCGGTGGCGACGCCGAACGTGCGCCGGAGCTTCATCCCGTCGTAGAGGAAGAGCTTGTTCTGGCCGCGCCGGATCACGATCACGTCGCCGACGGACTTGCGCGTCGACTGCGGCTTCAGCAGGTCGAGCTGCACCTTCAGCGGCTCGCGCGCGTGCGTCTTGACGCTGCGGAAGATCGTGCGGGCGACGACGGCCTGCCGGATGCGCCGGCCCTCTCGTTCCTTGGTCACGAACGGCCGCCCGTTCCTGATCAGCAGCTTCGAGTCCACGGCCGTGCGGTCGAAGCGCTTGGCGAGCGTGCGGGCGTACCGCTGGATCCGCGGCAGCGGCGCCTTCACCTTCAGCGGCACGTTGGCGCCGGGCGCGACGATCCGCGCGCGCTTGACGGCGTCGCCGACGTAGGCCGACGCGCCGAGCTGCTTCGGCGTCACGCGCAGTGTCACCTTGCCGACCTTGAGCAGGACCGGCCGGGCGAAGAATGTCCTCACCTCGGCGGTCGCCTCGGCCGGCGAGAGCCCGCCGACGAGGACGTCGCCGCCGATCGTGACGCCCGCGGCGATCGTCGTCGGCCGCGGCACGGGGGTCGTGGGCACGGGAGTGACCGGCGGCGGCGGCGCGGGCGGCGGCGGTTCGGTCGTCGTCCCGGTCGTCGTGTCCGCGGTCGCGATCGGCGTCGCCACGAGCAGGACCGCCGAAAGCAGGCCCGCGGTCAGACAGGCTGTGAGCACGGCAAATCCGAGTCCTCGCCTCATGGCGGCAGTGTAGCCATGAGATCGAACAGTGTCGGATCGTTTGTGATCACAGCATCGACGCCCGCCGCATCGAGCCGTGCGAGCTCGTCCGGGTCGTCGACGGTCCAGGCCCAGACGGCCGCGCCGGCCGCGTGAGCGCGCTCGACGGCAGCAGCCGAGACGACCGCATGCTGGAGCATCAGCGCGGTCGCACCGGCCCGCTCGAGCATCCCGGGGACGCGGGCCACGACGGCGCGCCGCAGCGCAAGGGTGCCGAGGCGGATCGCCGGCTTCAGGCCGCGCCGCTTCGAGACGCCGTAGCGGTCCTCCGGGTACGTGAACCCGCGCCGGATGTCGGGTGCCCTCGCTGCGATCGCCTGCAGGCTCGGCAGATGGAACGAGCTGACGACCGAGCGCTCGGCCACACCGTGACGGTCGAGCGCGTCGGCGACCTCCTCCAGGCGGGTCGTCAGCTTCAGGTCGACGTGCAGCGCGACGTCGTGGCCGGCGAGGTAGTCGAGCGCAGCGGCAAGCGTCGCCTGCTCCTCCGGCAGCTCGTCGAGCGAGTGCCCGAGCACGAGCGGGCCGTCGGCCGGCGCGACCACGTCGAACTCGATCGCATCGACACCACACGCGAGTGCGGCCTCGAACGCGCGGAGCGTGTTCTCGGGCGCGAGCGCCGCGGCGCCGCGGTGGCCGACGCGGAGCAGCGGCCCGTCCTCGCGCAGCAGCCTCACGGCGCGGTCGGGAGCAGGTCCTCGTCGAGCTCGCCGCCGCGCGCCGCGTACTCGACGATCATCCGGTCGGTCACCCACTCGACCGGCGCTCGGTCGTCGGTCCAGGGCCGCTTCGCCTTCGTCGTCACCGGTCGCAGCTGCCGCACGAGCAGCTCCCGCAGCGGCCGCAGCTCGGCCGGGCCGTCGGTGACGACGGCACGCGTCACGGGGCGCGGCTCGTCGAATGCGAGCAGGATCTTGTTGAAGCGCAGCGCCGGCCAGACGGAAACGGCAGGGAACTCGTGGGTCAGCGTCCCTGCGACGCCCTCGAGCAGGCCGTCGTCTCCCGGCACCGACGCGATGTTGAGCGCGAGGATGCCGCCCGGGGCGAGCCGCTCGCGCGCGAGCCGGAAGAACTCCCGCGTCGCGAGGTAGAACGGTACGTACGGCTGCCGGTAGGCGTCGACGACGATCAGGTCGTAGCGCTCGTCGGTGCGGCGCAGGAACGGGCGTGCGTCGGCGTCGTGCACGGTCAGCAGGGGGTTGTCGCCCATGCCGAAGTACGTCCGCCCGACGCGGCTGACGGCCGGGTCGAGCTCCACCCCGTCGACGCGGGCGTCCGGATAGAACCGTCCGAGCGCCCTCGCCGTCGTGCCGGCCGCGTTACCCAGGATCGCGACCGACCGGAGCGGGCGGTCGAGCAGCGGCGGCAGTGCGAGGAAGGCGTCCCACACTCCTCCGGTCAGCACGGTTTCCTCACGCCAGACCGAGTGGACGGCGACGCCCTCGTTGAGCCGGAGCAGCCGCCTGCCGTCGTCCCGTTCGATCACCTGGACGAACTGGTAGAGGGACTCCTCCTCGTGGAGCAGGCCCACGTCCGCCCGGACCGCCCCCGGCGGCACCGCGACGAGGGCGGCGACGGCGGCCGCGACGAAGATCACCCGCCGCCCGAGCAGAAAGGACGCCGAGAGCGCGAGCAGGGCAGACGTGCCGAGCAGCGTCCGCTGGGTGCCGACGAGCGGGATCGCGATCAACGCGGGCACGAACGTGCCGAGCAGCGAGCCGGCGGTCGAGAGAGCGTAGAAGCGCCCGGCGACGGCGCCGGCGGTCTCGACCGTCGTCAGCGCGAGGCGGATCGCGAACGGCGAGACCATCCCGAGCAGGACGACCGCCGGGGCGAAGAGCAGCAGCACCGCAAAGAAGGAGCCGATCACGGCACCGGCCGAGGCGTCGTCGAGGTTGCCGACCGCGGCGTCGAGGAACGGGCGCGCGACGAACGGCGTCACCGCAACCCAGAGCGCCGCCGCCAGCACGATCAGCCCGAGCAGCCGCCGCTCGGGCCGCCGGTCGGCGATCTTCCCGCCGAGCCAGTAGCCGACGGCGAGCCCCGCGAGCACGATCCCGATCAGGTTCGCCCAGACGATCGTCGACGAGCCGAAGTACGGCGCGAGCAGCCGAGACGCCGCGATCTCGGTCGCGAGCGAGCCGGTGCCGGCGCCGAAGACGAGCGCCGCGAGCCCTGCCTGTGAGCGCCTCACCGGGCTACTGCCCGTTTGATCACGACGACGGCCAGGTCGTCGGTGAGCTCGCCGCCGGTCCAGCCGCGCGCCGCCATCAGCGCAGCCTCCGCGATCTCCCGCGGCGGCAGTGTGCGCCGGCTGGCGAGCAGCTCGTCGAACCGCTCGGTGCCGAACTGCTCCCCGCCGCGCCGCGCCTCGATCACGCCGTCGGTATAGGCGACGACGATCGCACCGGGCGGGAAGTCGGCGGACACGGTCTCGTACTCCTGGGGCGCGTCGATCCCGAGAGCAAGGCCGCCGGCCTGGATCGACTCGACCGTGCCGTCCGGGAGCACGAGCCGCGGCGGCGGATGCCCGCCGCTCGCGCAGCGCACCTGGCCGGCCTCGGCGTCGACGACGAGCACGACCATCGTGATGAAGCGCCCCGGCGCGATCTCGGAGGTGACGACCTCGTTGGCGGCTGCCAGGAACTCGCCGGGATCCGGGTGCTCGCGCGCGAGCGAGCGGAAGACGTACTTCGCCATCGCCATGTCCGCGGTCGCATCCACCCCGTGCCCGGTGACGTCGCCGAGCACGACGGCGAGCCGGCCGTCGGTCAGCGTGAGGTAGTCGTAGACGTCGCCGCCCACCTCGACCTTGGCCGCGGACTCGTACACATCTCCGAGCTCGAGGCCCGGCAGCTCCGGCGCCGACCGTGGCAGCAGCGAGCGCTGCATCGTGTCCGCGAACGCCTTCTGCTGGCCGTACAGACGGGCGTTGTCGATCGCCAGCGCCGCCTGGCCGGCAATCGAGAGCGCCGTGTCGGCGATCTCGCCGGCGACCGGCCGGGCGGGGTCGAGGGAGATCACGGTCAGCGTCGCGAGCAGCTCCGTCGGCGTCGCGATCGGGATCAGCGCGGCGCTCGAGCCCTTCCGGAGGAAGGGAGCGAGCAGCGCGAGCGCGCCGCCGAGCGACTCGGCGCGCTCGGCGTCGAGCAGGAGCGGCTCGTTCTGCTCGAGCAGCGCGAGCAGATCGCGGCGGGGAAGCTGCTGCGGCCGCCCGAGCAGCGTCCGCGCCGCGAGATCGACGCGTTGATCGTTCACGTGCACGGCCCGGGCGATCAGCTCCACCCCGCGCTCGTCGGGCATGCGGATCACCGCCGCGTCGACCCCGAGCACGTCGACGAGCGACTCGGCGAGCACTTGCAGGGTCGTGTCGAGCGACAGGCTCTGCGCGAACGACCGCGAGATCTCGTAGAGCGCATGCAGCCGCTTCGACTGCTCGAGCTCGGAGCGGAGCGCCCCCTCGAGCTTCCGACCGAGTGCGGTCGCGCGCTCGTGCAGCCGCGCGTTCTCGACCACGACGGCGAGCTGGGCCCCGAGCGCGGCGAGGAGGGCGCGTTCGTTCGCCGTCAGCGGTCGCGGCCGGCGCGGATAGACCGCCAGCAGCCCGATCGGATCCTGATTGACGACGAGAGCGACGGCGAGCACCGACTCGATCGCTGCTTCCGCCAGCTGGGGCCGCACCTCCACGAACCGCTCGTCGGTGGCGGCAGCGGCGACCTCCACGATCGTGCCGCCCTGGCTGTCGGCGAGCGCAGCGTCCAGCAATGCGCCGGCGACCTGCCCGTGAGGCCCGTCGAGGCCCTGGCAGGCCGCGACCACGATGCTCTCGTCCTCACGGAGGTAGACCGCGACGCGGTCGGCATCGAGCAGCTCGGCGACCCGTTCGACCGCGGTGTCGAGCGTGTGCGTGAGCGACAGGCGCGAGATCGCCTCACCGACGACTGCGAGCAGCGCCCGGCTCCGCTCCAGCTCGAGGCGGGAGTCGTGCGCACGCTCCGCGGCCCGCAGCGCGTGCGCGGCCCGCACCGCGAAGCTGCCAAGCCGATCGAGCAGGTGCTCCTCCGGCTGGCGGCCCGGACGGAAGCGAAGTTGGAGAGCGCCCAGAGCCGGTTGCCCCAGTTGGACGGTGACGAGCTGCCCGCCGGCGTCTTCCGACCCCACCGAGATCGTGTCGGAATCCTCGAGCAGCGCCGCCGCCACTCGGGCCAGCTCTGCCTCCGCACCGACCGGCCCGTGTGTCCCGTCGGCTTCGAGGCCCGAGCTGCGGAGCCGCCAGACAACGGCCGCCTCTGCGTCCGCCGCGACCGCAGCCAGCCGCGCCAGGCTCGAGGCCGTGCCCGAGTCCTCCGCGACCGCATCGAGCGCGTCGCCGGCGACGTCGAGCGCCACGTCGGCGTCACCGCCCCTGCCGAACGATCCTTCTCCCAGACGCGCCGCGAGGCCCGCGAGCTCGGCCGCGAGCGTCACGTACCTGGTCTCGCCGAGCTCGAACGGCCCGCCGCGCCGATAGACCTCGAGCGCGCCCATCCCGCTGCCGGTGTCGACCGGTGCCCCAACCGCTTCACTGCCTCCGCCCAACCTCGCGCAGCCGATCGCGGTGGCGGCCTCGAGCGATCCCGCAGTCACACCCTCGAGCTCGGCGGCGAGGCCGGCGGAGCTGCTCCAGACGTTGTCGGCGACCACGCCGCCTGCGCCCGGAAGCCAGACGACGGCCGCATCCGCCCCGCTCCCGAGCGCCGCTGCCCGGGCCAGACCGCCGAGTGCCTGCTCGCGCCCGGCGCCGTTCGCGAGCGCCCGCGCCGCCTCCGCGAGCTCGTCGAGCGCGGCCGCGACGTCCGCACCGATGCGGACAGCCGCCACTAGAGCCCGAAGAGCCGCTCGACCTCGCGCCAGATCGTCAACGAGAGCACGATGCTCACGGCGATCAGACCCAGGAGCACGAACCAGAAGCGGAGTGAGGCACGGCGCTTGGCGCGGGAGCGCTCGATCCGGGCCCGACGACGCGCACGCTCCTGGACGTAGGCGCGATCGACCGCGACCGGATCGAACGGCGGTGCATCGTCGCCTGCCGGAGAGCGCGTCGCAGGCTCGGCCATCCGCCCAGTGTAGTGCGCGCGGGTGCCGCTCAGACGGGCGAGCGGCCGTACATGCTCGGCGAAGGCGCCACCCAGGCGCGGCCGCGGCACATCGGGCACGGGGGCAGCACTTCGCGGACGGTGACCCCGTACCCGCAGTCGGCGCAGCGGTACTCGCCGTCAGCCCGATCGCCCGCGGCGGCGAAGACGGCCCCGTCCGCTTCGAGTGCAGCGCCCTCGGAGCGCCTCGATTCCAGCTGCACGGCTCGTCGACCCCCTGTCGTTCGACCCCTACCTCGTGACTTCGCCGCGATTTATGCCCATACTCTGCTCCGTGGAAACGCCCGAGAGCCTGCCCGACCCGAGCTGGGACGCACCGGCGCCCGTGCCGGTGACCGGCCGCCGCGGCCCCTCGCTCTGGGGCCTCGGCGAGCGCGTCACCTGGGTGACCGGGCTCGTGCTGGCGCTCTCGGCGCTCACCGGCTGGTACGCAGGCACCGGCGAGGGCGTCAACGTGAGCGTGATCGGGTGGCACACCGGCCTGCTCGGAAAGCTCGTCCTCTTCATCGGGATCGCAGCGGTGCTCGTCGTCGCCGGACGCCAGTGGGGCCTCGAGCTCCCCGCCGCCGTGCCCGAGAGCCTCGTCGTGATCGGCCTCGGCGCGCTCTCGACCGTCTTCGTGCTCGTGCGGACGATTTCGATCCCGGAGGAGTTCTTCTTCGCCGGCCGCGGGAGCGGCCTGTGGATCAGCCTCGCCGCGTCCGTGGCGCTGATCGGCGCAGGACTGCTGCAAGCATCAGAAGAGCTCTAGCGATCGCGACGCCGAGGAGCGCCCCGACGAGCACGTCGCCGGGGTAGTGCACGCCGACGTAGACGCGCGAGAACGCGATCAGGGCCGCGAGGCCGTACAGCCACCAGCGCAGCCGGGGCACGGCGAGCGCGAGCACCGTCGCGCACGCGAAGGCAACGGTGGCGTGCCCCGAGGGGAACGAGAAGGTCGACGGCGCCTCGAGGAGCGGCTCCGGCACCGGCCTCGTCAGGGGCGGCCGATCGCGCTCGACCCAGAGCTTGAGCAGACCCGAGATGCTCTCCGCGAGGAGGATCGCGACGCCCACCCGCGTCCAGAGCCAGGGCCGGCTCCAGGCGAAGCCCGAGATCGCGACAGCGAGCACGAACCAGACGATGCCGAACGAGCCCGCCAGCGAGAGCGCCTCGAAGAACGGGTCGAGCGCGCCGAGCCGGTGGTCGACCACCCACGCCTGCAGGCTCCGGTCGAGCTCGCCCAGAGCGCTACACGGGCAGCTGTTGCTTCGTCGACTCGATCAGCGAACGAGGGTCGAAGGGCTTGCCGATGAAGCCCTGCGCACCGCGTTCCTCCGCCTCGGCGGCGGAGCGCTCGTCGACCTTGCCGGAGAACATGATCACGGGGATCGCGCCGATGCCCGCGTGCTCCTGGATCTGGCGCAGCGTCTCCCAGCCGTCCACCTGGGGCATCATCACGTCGAGCAGGATCAGGTCCGGCGACTGCTCCCCGAGGGCGGCCAGTGCGTCCGCCGCGCTGCCGGCCTCGCGGACCTCGTAGCCTTCGACCTCCAGGTTCACGCGCACGTACTCGCGCAGGCGCTCGTCGTCGTCGACGATCAGCACGAGCGGCCCATTCGCGCGCGTCCCGACCGTCCCGGGCGAGCGGTCGAGGAACTGGTCGAGGTCGGAGCGGCGGTAGCGGCGGTGTCCCCCGGGCGTCTTGAACGCCGAGACCCGGCCGAGGTCGGTCCACTTGCGCATCGTGCTCTGCGCCACGCCGAGATAGGTCGCAGCCTGGCCGAGCGTGAGCCACTCGGGCGAAGCGTCTCGTCTGGCGTCCTCAAAGGCCATCGCGAGGATGAAGCTACCCAAACCTGCAGCTATCTGAAACCGAGTCGGCCAGGACCTGCGCCAGCGCATGCGACGCCTGGCGGATCATCCCGGGATTGGTGTCCCAGTAGTACGGGAGCGCGATCACGGCCTGAGAGAGTGCCCAGCCCCGACCCCGCAGCCACGAGGCATCGTCCGCTCGGAGCTCCGCGCGGAACCGCCTGCGGCTCTCGCCGGCGAACAGGTTCCACGCCGGCTGCAGGTCGCAGGCCGGGTCCCCGACGTTGAGGCCGCCGAAGTCGATCACCGCCGACAGGCGTCGGTCGACGACGAGCAGGTTGCCCGGCAGGAGGTCGCCGTGCACCCAGGCCTCGGGCCCGTCCCAGGCAGGCGCTGCGAGCGACTCCCGCCACGAGCGGAGGGCCGCAGCCCCGTCGATCCGGTCGTCGAGCTCGGCGATCGAGCGGCGGACGTCTTCGTCGCGCTCGGCGAGTGGCCCGCCCCGGGCGCGAGGCGGACGCGGAAAGGCCGCAGTCGTGTCGACGCTGCGCAGCGCGCGCACGAACGCGGCCAGGTCGACGGCAGCCTGCTCGTGATCGGCGATCGCACTGTTCGCGTCGGTACCCGGCAACCACTCGACGACCGACCAGGCGAAGGGGTACCCCTCGGCAGGCCGGCCGATGGCTCTCGGCTGCGGCAGCGCGAGCGGCAGGTGCGGCGCGAGCTTCGGCAGCCACTCCGCCTCCTTCGCGGCCTGCCCGGCCGCCCAGCCGATGCACGGCAGCCGGACCGCGAGCCGATCACCGAGTCGATAGATGTCGTGGTCAGTGCCGTACGAAGCGACCGGCTCGACGGGGAGCTCGGCCCACTCCGGGAACTGGCCCTCGAGCAGTCGGCGCACCAAGGGCACGTCCGTGACGACCTGGCCGGGGTGCAGCCTGCGTGCGGCCACTCAGCCGGTGGTGACGGTGACGGTCACGGTCCGCTCGGCGGGCGCGAGCGGCTGCGGCTGCAGCGTGCGCACGTTCGTCCGCGTGCCGCCCGGGCTCGGCCCGTCCTCGAGCGCCCGGCCGATCGAGATCCCGAGCAGGAGCAGCGCGAGCAGGCCGAGCGCGGCGAGCAGAGGCCGGATCAGCGGGCTCCGTCGCGGCGGACGCGGGTGCCGCCGCACGGGAGTGCTCACGGGGCGTAGTCCTGCGCGCCGCGCGAGTACAGGTGAAACGCTGCCGCCTCGACGAGCGACAGCGTCCGTGGCCAGCCGGGGGCGGGAGCGTTGTCGGCGACCGCCGCCCTGCTCCACTCGTCGGCGCGCGCATAGGCGTCGGCGAGCTCGCGCAGCGTGAACGTGCCGCCGACGCGGCGGCGGAGCTCGGAGCCGACGACGTCGACCTGCCGGTGCAGGCGCTCGCGCTCGGTCGCGTCGCGCTCCTGCTCGAGCAGGCGCCTGTACCCCTCCTCCCACTCGCGCCGCGCGCTCTCGATTTCGGCCTCGCTCACCATCCGCCCGATCCTAGATCTCGGTGCAGCAGCGTTGCGGCGGCCAGACCGGATCGATCTCCGCGAGCATCCGCTCGCCCAGCTCGTACCCGGGACGTGCCAGCGCGTAGGCGACGTGCGCATGGAGGCACTTGAGCCTGTGCGGGTTCGCGCTGCCACCGATGCCGAGGTCGAGCGAGCTGCCGCCGTCCCGGCCGGCGGCGCCGGCTGCGAGCCCGCGTCTGAGCGTGCGCTGCTCCTCGGTCGCCCGCTCGAGCGACGCAGCGAGGTCCGGATCGTGTCCGACCGCTTCGCTCCAGCGCTCGACCCCGCCGGCCGCCTCGACCCGCGCAACCGCGGCGACGAGCTGCGGGCACGTGAGGTAGTACATCGTCGGAAACGGGTCGCCGGCGGCGTCGTACGGCGACTGCTCGGTGACCGCGGGCGCACCGAACGGACAGCGGGCGGCTACGCGGTTGAAGGCGCGGGGCGCCCGGCCCAGCTGCCGCTCGACGAGCGCATGGTCATCCATTCCCCGCGATGGTAGTTGCCTTGCGCGTGTACGCCCGGCGCCACTCCTCGACGCCTTTGACGATGTAGAGCCGCTCGCCCGGCCTGACGAGACCCATCCTGCGCGCCTCCCGCGAGAGCGCCCGTACCGTGGTGGAGTCGGCGAGCCGGGCCTGCAGGCGAGCGCGCTCCTGGCGCAGCGACTGCACCTCGGCCGCCCGCTCGTTCAGCGTCGACCTCGTCTCGAGGTAGCTCGAGATCGGGCGGAAGTAGAGGAACGCGACGAGCCCGATCGTGCCGAGGATGCACCAGCGCAGCAGGATCGTCGACCGCTGCGGCCGGCGGCGCTTCTTCGCCGCGGGCTTCTGAGCCGCCGCCTTCGCGGGGCGCTGCTGCCCTCCTCGTGCCTGCCGGGTCGCCACGGGAGAACGATTCCGCGGTCGTCCCCCGGTTCCTCCCGGCCGCTAGGCGATCTCGACCTTGATCACGTTGGTCGAGCCGGGGATGTTGACGGCGGTGCCGGCCGTGAGGACGACTCGGTCGCCGGGCTCGACGATGCCGGTGCCCTTCGCGGCCTCGATCGAGGTCGTGAAGAGCTCCTCCACGTCGGCGCACTCCGGGATGGCGACGGCCGTCACCCCCCACTCGAGCGCCATGTGCTGGAGCGAGTCGCTGTGATGGGTGAGCCCGATGATCGGCCGCGCCGGGCGGAGACGCGCGACCGCGGAAGCGGTGCGGCCCGTGAACGTCGGCACGAGCAGGGCCGTCGCCTCGAGTGCCTCGGCGATGTCGCACGCGGCGTTCGACATCGCCTGGCCGACGGTCGGCTTCTCGTCGGCGCGAGGGATCTCATGGCGGTAGCCGAGGCTCGGCTCGACGGCGTGCGCGATCCGGTCCATGTAGGCGACCGACTCGAACGGAAAGTCGCCGACCGCGGTCTCGCCCGAGAGCATGATCGCGCTCGTCCCGTCGAGGATCGCGTTGGCGACGTCGGACGCCTCGGCGCGCGTCGGCTCCGGGGCGTGGATCATCGACTCGAGCATCTGGGTCGCGGTGATCACCGGCTTGCCGCGCTCGAGCGCGCGCAGGATGATCCGCTTCTGCAGCAGCGGAACCTCGGCCGCGCCGATCTCGACCCCGAGATCGCCGCGGGCGACCATGACGGCGTCGGACTCGCGCAGGATGTCGTCGAGCGCCGCGACCGCCTCCGCCTTCTCGATCTTCGCGATCACGTGGGCGGTCGAGTCGGACGCCTCGATCAGCGTCTTCAGGGCCTGGACGTCCGAGGCCGAGCGCACGAACGAGAGCGCGACGAAGTCACAACCGAGCTCGAGCGCGAACTGGAGGTCGTCGATGTCCTTCCGCGTCAGCGACGGGATCGGCAGCGGCACGCCGGGCAGGTTGACGCCCTTGTGCGAGCTCACGGTGCCCCCGACGAGCACCTCGCACTGCGCGCGCCCGCGCTCGACCCTGCCGACGCGCAGGCGGACGGCACCGTCGTCGATCAGGACGTCGAAACCGGGCTGGAGCACGGAGCCGAGCACTGCGGGCGCGATCGGCAGGTCGCCGTCCTGCGCCCCGTCCTCGCCCGCGATCGTGACCTCCTCGCCGCGCTCGAGCAGCCGCGGCTCCGCCAGCTCGCCGACCCGCAGCTTCGGCCCCTGCAGATCCGCGATCAGCGCCACGGGCCGCCCGATCTCGGCCTGGAGCTGCCGGATCGCCTGCGCCGTCTTCGCGTGGTGGTCGTGCGTGCCGTGCGAGAAGTTCAGCCGCGCGCCGTCGATCACCTGCATCAGCTGGGACAGCACCTCGGGCTTCGCCGACGCGGGGCCAATCGTGGCGACGATCTTGGTTCGGCGCGGGATCACGGCCATCGCTACAACCTATCCGCGGCGCGTGCGCGGAAACGCGTCCCAGCCGGGATAGACGGCCCGGGCGCCGAGCTCCTCCTCGATCCGCAGGAGCTGGTTGTACTTCGCGACGCGGTCGGAGCGGGCCGGCGCACCCGTCTTGATCTGGCCGGTCCCGAGCGCGACCGCGAGATCCGCGATCGTGGCGTCCTCGGTCTCGCCCGACCGGTGCGACATCACCGCGGTGTACCCGTTCGCCTGCGCCAGCCGGACCGCCTCGATCGTCTCCGTGAGCGTCCCGATCTGGTTCACCTTGACGAGGATCGAGTTGCCGACGCCCTGCTCGATTCCCCGCTGCAGCCGCTCGGGATTCGTCACGAAGAGGTCGTCGCCGACGAGCTGGACGCGGTCGCCGAGCTCCCGCGTCAGCTGCGCCCACGCGTCCCAGTCGTCCTCGGCGAGCCCGTCCTCGATCGAGACGATCGGGTAGCGGTCGCACAACCCGGCCCAGAATGCGGGCATCTCGGCGCTCGTGAGCTCGCGCCCCTCGAAGCGATAGGAACCGTCCTCGTACACCTCGCTCGTCGCCGGGTCGAGCGCGATCGCAACGGCGTCGCGGTGGCCTGCCCGCTCGGCAGCCTCGAGGATCGCCTCGATCGCGGCCTCGCTGGACTCGAGGTCGGGCGCGAAGCCGCCCTCGTCGCCGACCCCGGTCGCGAGACCACGGTCCGAGAGGACCTGCTTCAGAGCGTGGTAGACCTCCACGCCGATCCGGAGGCCCTCCGCGAACGTCGGCGCTCCGGCGGGCACGACCATGAACTCCTGCAGGTCGATCGAGTTGGCCGCGTGCGCGCCGCCGTTGATCACGTTCAGCATCGGGACGGGCAGCGTGGCCGCACTCTCCCCACCGAGGTAGCGGTAGAGCGGCTGGCCCGCGTCGGCGGCGGCGGCCCTCGCGACGGCAAGCGAAGCGCCGAGGATCGCGTTGGCGCCGAGCCGGCTCTTGTTCGGGGTCCCGTCCAGCTCGAGCAGGCGCCGGTCGACGTCCTCCTGTTCACCCGCATCCATCCCGCCGAGGGCGGCGTCGATCTCGGCGACGTTGGCGACCGCCTTCGTGACTCCCTTGCCGCCCCAGGCGGCGCCGCCGTCGCGCAGCTCGACGGCCTCGTGGACGCCGGTCGAAGCGCCGGACGGCACGATCGCGCGGCCGTGCGCGCCCGATTCGAGCGTGACCTCGACCTCGACGGTCGGGTTGCCGCGCGAGTCGAGCACCTGTCTGCCATGCACCGTCGCGATCGAGCTCATCCGGTCTCCTCCTTTGCCTGCTCGTAGTAGCGGTCCTGCTCGGCGAGCGGCAGCTCGCTCCAGCGCTCGCCCTGGGCGGCGGCGAGCTCCTCGGCCCGCTCGACGCGCTGGACGAACCGCAGATTCGTACCGCGCAGCGCGAGCTCCGGGTCGACGTTCAGGCGCCTGGCGAGGTTGACGACCGTGAAGAGGAGGTCGCCGACCTCGTGCGCCACCTTCCGGTCGGCCTCCGTCTCGGGGCTGGGCTCGCCGGTTCGCGCAATCTCTTCCTCGAGCTCGCCCAGCTCCTCCCGCACCTTCGCCAGCGGACCGTCCAGGTCGGGCCAGTCGAAGCCGGCCGCGACGGCACGCCGCTGCAGCTTCCTGGCCTGCAGCAGCGCGGGCAGCGACGCAGGGACGTCATGGAAGATGCCCTGGCGGCCCTCCTGCTCGGACTTCACCTGCTCCCAGCGCTCGCGGACGCGCCCGGCGGTCTTCGCCTCGACGTCGCCGAAGACGTGCGGGTGCCGGCGGACGAGCTTCGCGTGCACCGCGCGCGCCACCTGCTCGAGGTCGCCGTCGCCCTGCTCCTCGAGCAGGAGCGCGAGGAAGTAGACCTGGAAGAGCAGGTCGCCGAGCTCGTCGAGCAGCTTCGCCGGATCGCCCGAGCCCGCCGCGTCGGCGACCTCGTAGGCCTCCTCCACGGTGTGCGGCACGATCGTGCCGGCAGTCTGCTCGCGGTCCCAGGGGCAGTCGCGGCGCAGCCGCTGCGTCAGCTCCTGTAGCTCCTCGAGCGCCTCGCCGAGAGGCGGCACTCCGCTACCCGTTTTCGGAAGTGCTCGTGGTGCCCGTGGCGGCCGGCGGCGGCGAGAAGCCGACCGCGTAGTTGATCTTCTCCTCGTAGTCCTTCTTCAGCTCCTCGACCCACTTGGTCATGGCCTCGTTCTTCTGGGTCTGCTGCAGCTGCTGGCGGATCGAGTCCTTGACCTCCTTCAGCGGGGTCACCTTCGCGGCCTTCGTGTCGCTCAGAGCCTCGATGATGTGGAAGCCGAACTCGGTCTTGACGGGCTTCGAGAGCTCGCCCTTCTTCAACGCGAACGCGGTCGCGTCGAAGGGCGCGACGGTCTGTCCCTTCGAGATCGTCAACTTGCCGCCGTTGGCCTTGGAGCCGGTGTCCTCCGAGAACTTCTTCGCGAGCGCGGCGAAGTCGCCGTTCGCCTTCAGCTGGGTGTAGAGGCTGTCAGCCTGCTTCTTCGTCTTGACGAGGATGTGGCGCACGTCGCGGCTCTCGGGCTGGCTGTACTGCGCCTTGTTCTTCGCGTAGTACTCCTCGATCTGCTTGTCGGTCACCTTCACGTCACGGGTGACCCGCTCGAAGATCTTCTCGGAGACGACCTGGGCGCGGATGTCGTTGCGCACCTGCTTCTCCGTCAGCCCCTGCTCCTTCAGCTGCTTGTCGTACTTCGCCTTGTCGCCGCCGAAGTACTGCTTCTGGATCTGCGCGAGCCGGTCGTCGACCTGCTTGTCGGTGACCTCGACGTCGAGATCCTTCGCCTCCTGCTCGAACTGCGCGCGCTGGACGAGGAACTGCACGGCCTGGTTCTTCAGCGTCTGGAACTCCTGCGACCCCGCCTGCGGGAACTCGCGCTTCTGATTCGTGTAGCTCTTCTTCGCCTGTGCGATCAGCGCGTCGTAGTCGCTCTTCGCAATCTCGTTGCCGTCGACGACCGCGACCGCGTCCGGCGGAACCTTGTCGCTCCCGCCGCCACAACCGGCGAGCGTCAGCGCTGCGAGCGCGCAAAGGAGGATGACGAGACGAGAGATCTTCATGGTGGGAAAGCTCCAGGTAGTCGCGGTGGGGCGATTTAGGCCGCCTGACGAGCTATCACGATAGCATCGACGAGCTCGATCGCCCCTGCAAGCGCCTCGGTTCGCCGTGAGACCTCGCGCTTGGCGCTCGTGTAGACGGCAGTGTCCGAGACGTCGCGCAGCGCCCGCAGCTCGGCCGAGCCGAGCAGAAGCGGTCCGACGGTCGCACGGCCCCCGCGGTAGATCAGATAGTCGGCGCCGAGCCGCGCGAGCTTCAGCTTCGCCTCCTGGATCGCGAACAGGTTCTCGACCGGCTCCGGGACGGAGCCGTACCGGTCCTCGAGCGCGGCGTGCAGCTCGCGCAGCTCGTCGTCGGACTCGGCGAGCGCGAGCCGGCGGTGGATGTCGATCTTCAGCGCTTCGGAGGAGACGTAGCTCGCGGGGACGTAGGCGTCGACACGGGCGTCGACCCGAACGGGGCGGGTGGCGAGGCGGCGCTGTCCCTGCAGCTCCGCGACCGCCTCGGCGAGCATCTCGACGTAGAGCTCGAAGCCGAGCGCCGCGACGTGGCCGGACTGCTCGGCGCCGAGCAGGTCGCCGGCGCCGCGGATCTCGAGATCCCGCATCGCGATCTGGAAGCCGGCGCCGAGCTCGGTGTGGTCGGCGAGCGTCGAGAGGCGCGCCCGCGCCTCGGGCGAGAGCTCCATCGCGTCGGGATAGAGCAGGTAGGCGTGCGCCGTCACGTCCGAGCGGCCGACGCGTCCGCGGATCTGGTAGAGCTGGCTGAGGCCGAGCGTGTCGGCGCGCTCGACGATCAGCGTGTTGGCCTGCGGGATGTCGATGCCCGACTCGATGATCGTCGTCGAGATGAGCACGTCGGCGTCGCCACGCAGGAAGGCGTGCATCTTCTCCTCCAGCTCGCGCTCCCTCATCTGGCCGTGCGCGACGATGAAGCGGAGCTTCGGGCAGAGCTGCTGCAGCTTCTCGGCGGCCTCCTCGATCGTGTCGACCCGGTTGTGGAGGTAGAACGCCTGCCCGTCGCGGGCGATCTCGCGCTCGAGCGCGGTCTTGATCAGCTCCTCGTCGTACTCGCCGACCGTCGTCCGGATCGGCCGGCGCCCCTCGGGCGGCGTCTCGATGATCGAGATGTCGCGCAGGCCCGAGAGCGACATGTGGAGCGTGCGCGGGATCGGGGTGGCGGAGAGCGCGAGCACGTCGACCTCGAGCCGGAGCGAGCGCAGCAGCTCCTTCTGCGCGACGCCGAAGCGCTGTTCCTCGTCGAGGATGACGAGGCCGAGGTCCTTCGGGATCACGTCGCGGGAAAGAACACGGTGCGTGCCGACGAGCACCTCGATCTTCCCCTCGGCGAAGTCGGCGAGCACCTGCTTCGTCTCGGCCGGCCTGCGGAAGCGCGAGACCATCTCGACGCGGACCGGGAAGTCGCGGTAGCGCTCCTTGAACGTGTTCCAGTGCTGCTCGGCGAGGATCGTCGTCGGGCAGAGGACGAGGGTCTGCTTGCCGTTGACGGCGGCGGCGAAGGCGGCGCGGACGGCGACCTCGGTCTTGCCGAAGCCGACGTCGCCGCAGACGAGCCGGTCCATCGGTCGCGGCGCCTCGAGGTCCTCCTTCACCGCCTCGATCGCGCGCGCCTGATCCTCGGTCTCCCGGTAGGGGAACTCCGCCTCGAGCCGCTCGAGCCACTCGTGCTCGAGCTCGTACGCGGTGCCGGGCGCCTGCTGCCTCTGCGCGTAGAGGGCGATCAGCTCCGTCGCGAGCTCCTGGACGCTCTCGCGCGCCCGCGACTTCAGGTTCTGCCACGCCTTGCCGCCGAGCTTCGAGAGCGTGGGCGCGCCGGCGTCGGCGCCGATGTACTTCGAGATCTTCCCGAGCTGCTCGTGCGGGACGTACAGCCGGTCGTCGCCGCGGAACGCGAGGAAGAGGTAGTCCCGCGTGACCCCGGCGACCTCCTTCGTCTCGAAGCCGAGCAGCTTCCCGACCCCGTGGTCCTCGTGGACGATGAAGTCGCCGCTGCGCAGGTCGGCGAACGAGGCGAGCGCGCGGCCGAGCCTGCGGTCCGCGCGCGGCGGCCGCTTGCGGAAGACCTGCGTGTCGGGGAGGAGGACGAGACCGAGCTCGCGCCAGACGAAGCCGCGCCGGGCGGGAGCGACCGCGAAGAGCAGCTCCGGCTCCTTGGGCAGCTCCTCCCCCGCTGCGAGGACGCGCGACTCGGCTCGCTTGAGCAGGTTGCCGGTGCGGAGCGCCTCACCCGCGTGCGGGAAGGCGACGACGACGCGGTTGCCGCCGCGGACGAAGCCGTTCAGCTCCGTCTCGGCCTCGGCGAGCCCGCGGGCCGCGATCGCCGGCCGCTGCGCCTCGAACGAGAACGGCTGGCCGTGCGGGAACGGGTCGAGCTCGGAGGCACCGGCGAGCGAGATCGGGTCGAGCCCCTCCTCCGACCACACGCGCTTCACCTCGTCCCGCTCCCAGACGATGTCGGCCGCGCGGTCGAGCAGCAGCACCAGGTCGTCCGGGATCTCGGCGATCGTCGTCTGGACGTCCTCGTCGTCGGCGAGCGTCGGCTCGGCGAGATCGGCCAGCCGCTCGACGGCGGGATAGAGCACCGCGCTCTCGACCGGGTGCAACGCCCGCTGCGTGAACGGCGAGAAGGCGCGCACCTGCTCGATCTCGTCGCCGTAGAGGTCGATCCGCAGCGGCTCGCGGCCCGTGGTCGGGAAGACGTCGACGAGGCCGCCGCGCACGGCGAACTGGCCGCGCTCCTCGGCCCGGTCGACGCGCTCGTAGCCGGAGAGCGCGAGGCGCTCGGCGAGGCCGTCCAGTCCGGGCTCGGCGCCGACGGTAAGGGCGATCGGCTCGGGCCGCGCGGACGGCGGCGGCGCTCCCTCGGCGAGCGCAATCGCGGACGCGCACACGAGCCCGCCGCCCGCGAGCACGTCGAGCGCGCGGGCCCGCTCGCCGACGAGATGCGGCGGCGGCTCGAGCCCCGAGCCCCAACGGACACCGCGGCCGGGCAGGAGCGCGACGCGCTCGGAACCGAGGAACCAGCCCGCCGCCTCGGCCGCATCGCGCGCGTCGGCGTCCTCCGGCAGCAGCACCACGAGCCCGCGCCCGAGCTGCTCGTGCAGCGCGGCGAGCACGAGCGGCAGCACCGGCTCCGAGACCCGCGCCCGCGCCGGGAGGGCGGCCGCGAACGCCTGCAGGCGCTCGAGCGCGAGCAGTTCCCTGACGAACGAGTGGAGTACCGGCTGGTCCATGACGACAGGCGGAAACGCCGTTTCCGCGGGGGGCAGTCTACGATGCGGGGCATGGGTGAGCGCGCACCGGAGTCGATGACGCAGGAGCAGCGTGACGCGCTGGCCGAGGAACTGGCCGAGCTCGAGGGGCCGAAGCGCGCCGAGCTGATCGAGGCGATCGCGACGGCGCGCGGTTTCGGCGACCTCTCCGAGAACTTCGCCTACCACGACGCGAAGAACGAGCAGGGGCTGCTCGAGCGCCGGATCGCGATCCTCCGCCATCGGGTGGAGAGCGCGGTGATCGTCGAGCAGGCCGAGGACGGCACCGTCGGCGTCGGCTCGCTCGTCGAGGTCGAGGACGAGAGCGGCGGCCGCTTCGAGGTCGAGATCTCGAGCGTCGGCGGCGTCGCGACCGACTCCCCGCTCGGCTCCGCGCTCGTCGGCGCCAAGGTCGGCGACAAGGTGAAGGTGCAGGCGCCGAAGGGCCCCTGGACGGCGAAGGTCGTCGCCGTCCGCGCCGCCTAGTTGAAGCGGCGCTGCGCCTCGTCGAGGCCGTCGCGCACGAGCGTCTCGACCGCGTCGGCGGCGTGGGCGACGAGCGTCTCCGCGTCGTCCTCGGGCGTGAAGGCGCTGAGCACGTAGTCGGCGATGGGCCGCCGGTCGCCGCGGCCGGGGCGGCCGACACCGGCGCGGACGCGGAGGAACTCGGCCGAGCCGAGCGCCTGCCGGATCGAGCGGAGCCCGTTGTGCCCGGCGAGGCCGCCGCCGAGGCGCACCTGGATCCGCCCGGGCTCGAGGTCGACGTCGTCGTGGACGACGGCGAGCTGCTCGGTCGGCAGCTTGTAGAACCGCGCCGCTGCGCCGAGCGAGCTGCCGGAGAGGTTCATGTAGGTCTCCGGCTTCAGCAGCGCGAGCTTCAGCCCGTCGAGGCGGACCTCGGCGAGCTGGCCGGAGAACTTGGAGCGGAAGGAGCCGTCGTGGCGCCGCGCGAGCTCGTCCACGACCATCCAGCCGGCGTTGTGACGGTCGAGCGCGTGCTCGCGGCCGGGGTTGCCGAGGCCGACGACGAGCAGGTCCAGCGTCGAGGCGCTCTCGCCCCGACGGAAGAGGCGCATTAGCCCTCGGTGGATTCGGAGCCGGAGTCGGACTCGCCGGCGGACTCGCCCTCGGGCGTCTCGCCCTCGGCCTCGCCCTCCGGGGCCTCCTCGCCCTCGGCCAGCTCCTCGCCCTCGACGGGCTCGGGCTCGACCTCGACGATCGGCGGCGACACGGTCGCGATCACGGTCTCCTGCGGGTCGTCGAGGAAGGCCACGCCCTCGACCTGCGGGATGTCCTCGAGGCGAAGCGAGCCGTGCATCTCGAGCGCGCTGACGTCGGCCTCGATCGACTCGGGCACCTCCATCGGCAGCGCCTCGACGTTGAGCGTCGTCGTCGGCTGGCCGAGCACGCCGCCTTCCTTCACGCCCGGCGCCTCGTCGCCACCGACCAGGTGGACGTTGACGACCGCGTGGATCGCGACGTCGAGCCGCACCTCCTGCAGGTCGACGTGGCGCACGAAACCGCGGACGGGATCGCGCTGGTACTCCTTGAGGATCGAAGGATGCGCGGTGCTCTGGCCCTCGACGACGACGTCGAGCACGGCATGCAGACCCGACGAGGTCGTGAGCGCGGCGCGCAGGTCGCGATCTCTGATCACGATCGCCTTCGCGCTCGTCTTGCCGTAGAGGACGCCCGGGATCAGCCCCTGCTTGCGCAGGCGCCGCGACTCGGGCGAACCGAGCCGCTCACGTTCGACGACCTCTAGGCGATGACGCTCTCCAGCCACGGCGGGGGATGATAGCGGAGTCCAAGTAACAGACTGTTACTTGGGTCAGTCGACGTGAAGGTCGATGCCGAGGAAGAGCAGCGGCCAGAGGAAGATCGCGAGCAGCGCCGAGAGCACCCGCTTCAACGTGTCGAGGTTCTCGAGGTAGTCCTTCGACGCGGCGACGACGATCCCGATCCCGACGTAGACGATTATGAGCAGCTTGCGTGGCAGCAGCATGCGTCGCTACGTTCCCGCGCCGCGAAAACTCAACCGCACCTAGAAGAGCTGGTTCTCGCCGGCGAAGATCGCCGAGACCGAGTCGTCGGAGAAGACGTTCTGGATCGTCTCGGCGAGCAGGCCGGAGATCGAGAGCACCTCGATGTTCTCGGGCTTGTTGACCTCGTCGACGGGGACGGTGTCGGTGACGATCACGCGCTCGAAAGCGCTCTCGGCGATCCGCTCGAGCGCGGGCTCGTTGAAGAGCGCATGCGTGGCGCAGGCGATCACGCGTGTCGCGCCCGCTGCGCGGAGCGCCTCGGCGCCGGCGCAGAGCGTTCCGGCCGTGTCGATGATGTCGTCGGTCATCACCGCGACCTTGCCGTCGACATCGCCGATGATCCCGCGGATCGTGGCCTGGTTGTGGCCCGGCCGCTCCTTGTTGAGGACGACGAGACCGCCGCCGATCATCTCGGCGAAGTGACCCGCCAGCTTGGCGCGGCCGGTATCCGGCGCAACTGCGACGCGCTCGACGTCGGGCCCGAGCAGGTCGCGCACGTGCTGGGCGAACATCGGCACCGCGACCATGTGGTCGACGGGGATCCGGAAGAACCCCTGCACCTGGCCCGCGTGCAGGTCCATCGTGATCACGCGGTCGACGCCGGCCGTCTCGAGCAGGTCGGCGACGAGCCGCGCCGTGATCGGCTCGCGCGGGCGGGACTTCTTGTCCTGGCGCGCGTAGAAGTACCAGGGGATCACGGCCGTGATCCGCTTGGCCGAGGCGAGCTTCGCCGCGTTGACCATGATCAGCAGCTCCATCAGGTTCTGCGCGATCGGCGTCGCAGCCGTCTGCACGATGAACATGTCGGCGCCGCGGACGGAGTCGTTGAAGCGGAAGTACGGCGAGCCGTCCGCGAAGATGGAGTGCTCGACGTCGGTGAGCTCGACGCCGAGATGGCCGGCGATCTTCTGCGCGAGCTCCGGGTGGGAGCTGCCGGCGACGACCGCGAGCCGCTTCGTCGGTGTCAGCGAGACGGCACGGCCCACCTCGAGCTGCGGGGTGGGGTTCATCTTCCGGCCCTCGAGGCCCGGGAGCGTGGGCTCAATCGTCCCGCTTTCCACCTCGCCCCTCCTTGGTGACCTGTCTCGGTGGGAACCCGGCGAGCGCGCCTGCCGGGACGTCGTCGGTGATGACGGATCCCGCCGCCGTCCACGCATCGTCGCCAACAGTGACCGGAGCAACCAACATAGTGTCCACCGCGACGCGGACGTTGCTCCCGATCGTCGTCTTGCCCTTCGGCTGGCCAGGGCGATGCGGGAAGTTCGCCGTGATCGATCCTGCGCCGATGTTCGTTCCCTCTCCGATCTCCGCGTCGCCGATGTAGGAGAGATGTGGGACCTTCGACCCCTCCCCGACCCGCGACTTCTTGAGCTCCACGAACGTGCCGGCCTTCGAGCGCGGCCCGAGGACCGTTCCCGGGCGAAGGTAACAGAAGGGCCCGACCGTCGCTTCGGGGCCGACCTCGGCGTCGATCGCGACGACATGCGGGCCGAGCTCGGCGCCCGCGGCGATCCGCGTCGCGCCGCGGAGGACGGTGAACGGATGCACGGTCGCGTCCGCTTCGATCTGCACGTCCGGCTCGATCCAGGTCGACGCGGGATCGACGATCGCGACGCCGGCGAGCATGTGCTCGCGGTTGATTCGGTCGCGGAGGAGCGCAGCTGCAGCCGCGAGCTCGACGCGCGTGTTCACGCCCTCGGTCTCGGCCGGATCGCCGGCGACGTGGGCGACGACACGCTCGCCGCGCTCGACCAGGTCGCGCACCGCGTCGGTGAGATAGAGCTCGCCCTGCGCGTTCGCGGGCTGGAGCCGGTCGAGCGCCGGCCAGAGCAGGTCGGTGCGAAAGACGTAGATCGAGGAGTTGCACTCGGCCAGCTCGAGCTGCTCCGGCGTGGCGTCCCCCGCCTCGACGATCGCCTCAACCGTGCCGTCGGCACCACGGAGGATGCGTCCGTACGCGCGCGTGTCGTCGGGCTCGAAGGTGAGGACGGTCGCGCCCGCCAGCTCGCGGTCGTGCGTCTCGAGCAGCGCCCGCAGGAGCTCGGTCGTCAGCAGGGGCGTGTCGCCCGAGAGGACGAGCAGGGTGGCTGCGTCGCCGGCGGCGGCCCGCGCCGACCGAACCGCATCGCCGGTGCCGAGCGCCCGCTCCTGGACGGCGACAGGTGTGTCACCGAACGCGTCCTTGCTCTCGGGCGAGGCGATCACGACGAGCGGCTCAGGCCCGAGCGGGCGCGCGGCCTCGAGCACCCAGTCGACCATCCGCCGGCCGAGGATCGGGTGCAGATGCTTGGGCGTCGCCGAGCGCATGCGCGTGCCGAGCCCGCCGGCCATCACGACAGCTGCGAAGGAGTTATCGGTCACGGGAGACTGGGGCGCCAGGATTCGAACCTGGGATCACGGGACCAAAACCCGTTGCCTTACCGCTTGGCCACGCCCCACGGTTCGGGGGGACATCCTAACGGCGGTCGCGGAGCAGGACGACGAGCGCGACGACGGCGAGCAGCACGAGCGCCACGACGGCGAACGCCGTCAGCACCAGCGCGAGCGCGGGCACCAGCACGACCGCGACCTGGGAGACCGCGAAGATCCACGCCGCCTCCCGCAGCTCCTCGCGGCGGGCGCCCCGGCCGCGCGAGACGTACACCACGACGGCGCCGATCGCGAGCAGCACGACCACCCACCACGCGATCGCGCCGACGAGCACGAGCACGCCCTCGACGAGCGCCAGGAGCAGCGCGATCCGCAGCCGGTTCTCGCGCAGGCGACGCCCGATCCGGGTGCTGTCGTGCTCGATCGTCACGGAAGCCTCCACGCTCCCAACCGTACCGGTCGGCTCAGCCGTACCAGGCCGGAGCCGTCAGCCAGGTGCGGGCCACACCGCCGAGCGCGGCGCGGGCCGACTCGGCGTGGCGACGGTGGTGAAAGAGACCGTAGACGACCGGCCCCGCGCCGCTCACGTCGGCGCGGAACGCACCGAGCCGGAGCAGCTCGTCGGAGAGCGGTGAGGCCGCGAGGTCGTTCGGCGGCAAGGCGGCCAGGTCGCGGGGCCGACGGACCCCGGCCAGCGTGCGCTCGAGCAGCTCGAGCCGCTCCTCGAAGCCCGTCGCGCCGCCGCGCTCGTCGAACCTCCGGTAGATCGCGGCGGTCGACTCCTTCAGCTCGCCGGGTGCGAGCGCGAGCACGATCCAGAAGTCCTGCGGCAACTCGAGCAGCGTCAGGTCCGAGCCGTCGCCGCGGCCGAGCTGCGGCCCGTCGGCCAGGAAGAAGGGCACGTCGGCGCCGAGCGACGCGGCGAGTGCGTCCAGCTCGGCCGCCGGAAGCGGCGCGGCGAGCGTGCCGTTCGCGAGTCGCAGGGCCGTCGCGGCATCGGAGCTACCCCCGCCGAGTCCTGCGGCGACGGGGATCCGCTTCGTGATCTTCGCCTGCCAGCGTGGTTCGACGCCGGCCGCCGCGGCCAGTGCTTCCAGCGCCGCGCGGACGATCGTGTCACCCGCGAAGCCGTTCACGCTCAGCGCCGGAGCGGGTTCGACTGCGACGCGGTCGCCGAGATCGACGCGCTGCAGCACGGTCGCCACCTCGTGCTTCCCGTCGCCGCGAACCGGCCCGACGACGAGGGCGAGGTTGATCTTCGCGGGGGCGGGGGCTCTCACAGCGCCTCGGCGAGCTCGACGAACTCGCGCGGTGCCAGCGCCTCCGCGCGCGCCTCGGGTCGGCGGCCGATCGTCTCGAGCGCTGCGGCCGCCTGCGTCACGTGACGCGAGGCCCGCCAGCGCGACGGCGTTCGGGAGCGTCTTGCGCCGGTGCGAGAACGACGCGTCGACCACGGCCTTGATCCGGGCGAACCCGGCGGGGAGCTCGGTGCGCCGGAAAGCGACGAGCGCAGAGTCGACGTTCGGCGGCGGGCGGAACACCGTGCGCGCGACCGGGTGGAAGCCGGTGCGGCGCGCGGCGAGCTGGACGAGCACCGAGACGGCGCCGTAGGCCTTGGTCGACGGCTCCGCGAAGAAGCGGTCGGCGACCTCGCGCTGCACCATCACGCACCAGAGCTCGAGCGAGGGCAGCCCGGCGAGGCTCTCGGCGACGATCGGCGTGGCGACGTTGTAGGGCAGGTTCGCGACGAGCTTCGTCGGCGCAGGCTCGAGCGCGGCGAGGTCGAGCGCGAGCGCGTCGCCCCAGTGCAGGTCGACGTTCGGACGGGCGGCGAGCGGGGCGAGCTGCGGCGCGAGCGAGCGGTCGAGCTCGACGGCGTGGACGTGACGGACCCGGTCGGCGAGGTAGCCCGTGAGCACGCCGAGGCCCGGGCCGATCTCGAGCGCGACGTCGTCGGGCCCGAGCTCGGCGAGCCGGTCGATCACGCCGAGGATGTTCTCGTCGGCGAGGAAGTGCTGGCCGAGCCGCTTCTTCGGCGCGACGGTCACGGCAGGCGGAAGGCGGCCGTCGCGTTCGCGTCGATCTGCGCGGAGAGCTCGTGCTCGTCCTCGCCCCTGGTCTCGGCCAGTCCGGCCAGCGTGTGCAGGACGTGCGCGGGCTCGTTCGGCCGGCCCCGGAGCGGCTGAGGCGAGAGGTAGGGGCTGTCGGTCTCGGCGAGGATGCGGTCGGACGGGACGGCCTTCGCCGCCTCGCGCAGCCCGTCGGCCTTGGGATACGTGACGTTGCCGGCGAACGAGAAGTACCAGCCGCGCTCGAGCCCGGCGGCGAGCAGCTCCGGCTCCGAGAAGCAGTGCATGACGACCGTGCCCTCGTGGTCGCGGAGAGCCGCCTCCGTGTCCTCGTTCGCGGCCCGCGTGTGGACGACGACCGGGAGCTCGAGCGAGCGCGCGAGCTCGAGCTGCGCCTCGAAGAGGCGGCGCTGCTCGTGCCTCGTCTCGGCGCCGTAGTGGTAGTCGAGCCCGGTCTCGCCGACCGCGACGGCGCGGTCGTGGCCGAGCAGCTCGCGCAGCTCCCCGACCCGATGCGCTTGCTCGCACGCCGCCTGGTGCGGGTCGATCCCGAGCGCTGCGTACACACCGTCGAGCCGTTCCGCGAGCGCGAGTGCAGCCCGGCACGACTCGATCCCGGTGCCGATCGTGACGACGCGCGCCTACGCCCGGCGGCGCGCGCCCGGGCGACCGCCGCGTCCGGATCCTCGAGCGCGTCGAGGTGCGCGTGGGTGTCGATCACGCGGCGGTGGCGGGCTCGTCGATCCGGGGGAAGAGCGGCTGCGCCGCCGCGATCCCGGTCGCGGCGATCGCGCGCCCGGGGGCGACGTTCTCCCAGGCGACGTCGAGCGGCTGACCGAGCGCTGCAAGAATCCGCTCCGCGGTCTCGGGCAGGTACGCCGCGAGCGCGACGGCGACGACGCGGAGACCGTCGGCGAGCTCGTACAGCACCCGGTCGAGATCGCCGGCGCGATCCGGGTCCTTCGCCAGCTCCCATGGCTTCGACTGCTCGACGTGGCGGTTGAGGCTGCGGACGTGCTCCCAGATCGTCTCGAGCGCGCCGGTGACGTCCCAGCGGTCGAGCGCGGCCGGGATCTCCCGGTGGAGCGCGGCGGCTCCCGCCGCCAGCCCGCCGCCCTCGCCGACGACTGCACGCAGCTCCCCGTCGCGGTAGCGCGCGATCATCGCCGTCGTGCGCGACAGCAGGTTGCCGAGGTCGTTCGCGAGCTCGCTGTCGTAGCGCTCGCGGAAGCTGTCGATCGTCACGTCCCCGTCCTGGCCGAACGGGACGATTCTGGCGACCCAGAAGCGGACGGGGTCGACCCCAAACTGGTCGATCAGGTCGAACGGGTCGACAGCGTTGCCGAGCGACTTCGAGATCTTGCGGTTGTCCAGATTCAGGTAGCCGTGGACGAAGAGCTGTCGCGGCGGCTCGTAACCGGCCGAGAGCAGCATCGCGGGCCAGTAGACGCAGTGGAAGCGAAGAATGTCCTTCGCCAGCAGGTGGCGCGCCGGCCAGAGCGAGAGGTCGGCGCTCGGCGCGTAGCTGAGCGCGCTCAGATAGTTGATCAGCGCATCGGCCCAGACGTAGGCGACCTGGTCGGGATCCCACGGGATCGGAATCCCCCACGTCTGCGTCGCCCGGCTGATCGAGAAGTCGCGCAGGCCGCCGGAGATGAAGCTCCGCGCCTCATTGGAGCGGAAGGCGGGCAGCACGAAGTCGGGCCGCTCGTCGTAGAGCTGCAGCAGCTTGTCCTGATAGGCGGAGAGCCGGAAGAACCAGTTCTTCTCCTCGAGCCACTCCGGCTCGACGCCGTGATCGGGGCACTTCCCGTCCACGAGCTCGGCTTCGGTCTTGAACGCCTCGCAGCCGACACAGTAGAGCCCCGCGTACACGTCCTGATAGACGTCGCCGTTGTCGTAGATCCGCTGCAGGAAGTCCTGCACGAACGCCTTGTGGCCCTCATCGGTCGTGCGAATGAAGAAGTCGACCGACGCGTTGACGCGGGCGGGCAGCTCCTGCCAGCTGCCGACGATCTGGTCGACGTACTCCTTGGGCGTGAGCCCCTGCTCCTTGGCGACGCGGGCGACCTTGTCCGCGTGCTCGTCCACACCCGTCAGGTAGTACGTCTGCTCCCCGCGCTGCCGGTGATGGCGCACGAGCACGTCGCCGAGGATGGTCGTGTACGCATGACCGATGTGCGGCGTCGAATTGACGTAGTAGATGGGTGTCGTCAGGTAGAAGCTCATGGCTGACCATGATACGGCCGGTCGTGCGGACGAACCGCCCGCCGAGGACGGCGGCGGCGGCAGCCGCCACTGCGGCCGCGAGCGCAGCCACCACCGCAAGCATCGGTCGCGCAGGGGCCGGTGCGCAGGTGCCGGTTGGGCCGAGGGAGCCCGCGACGGCCGAAGCGCCGGGCGTGGGTGCACGGCATCTCGCGGCGCGGAGCTGACCGAGACGAGGTGCACCGTGCGAGCGGCCCTCGGCCTCGGCTCCGGAAGGTGTGCTGTCGGAGCGGCGCGAAGGGTCGGCCTGGGCGTGGCTCGAGCCAGTGCCGGCTCGAGCGGCCGAGTCGCCTCGGTCGGCTCGGGCTGCACCGAGGCGGTTGCGGGCGTCCCCACGCTGCGAACGGGCCGGGCAGTGGTGACGGGCTCGGGCGCGACAGGCACCGGAGTCGGGACGGCGACAGGCGCAGGCCGCGCGGCCGGCACGGGCTCGGCCACGGGGGCGGTTGTCGGGGCGGCCGGGGCGGCCCGAGCGGGCGCGGGCGACACCGCCGCGACCGGGGGCGCGGCCTCGACGGGGACCGGCGGCAGCGGATGACTCGCTGCCGGCGGCGGCTGGGGTGCCGCGGTACGGCGGCGACACGGCCCGCTGGGGCAACAGTCCGAGCGGGTCGACGTAGCCGTCCGGGTCGGCCGCGGCGCGGACACCGAGGTGGACGTGCGGCGAGAGCGTGACTGCGTCGGCGCTCTCGCCGACGGAGCCGACCGGCGCGCCCTCGACGACCTCGGCGCCCCGCACGACGAGCGTCGCACCCAACTGCAGCAGCGTCACCGCATAGCCGTCGGCGGTCTGGATCGTCACGGCGAGGTTCCCGCCGGGGACAGGCCCGGCGAACGAGACCGTCCCGCCCGCGGGAGCCAGAACCGTGCTGCCGACCGCCGCGGCGAGGTCGACACCGCGGTGCTGGCCCGCCGCGTAGACGTCACCCGAGAGTGAGAACGGCCGCACGACCGCCCCGTCGACGGGCCAGCTCCAGCCGCGGGCGACCGGGACGGCCAGCAGAGACGCGATCGCGGCGACGACCGCAGCGGGAAGGATGCGACGCATCGGGCACCGCCTTCGGGACGTGGAGGGAGACTGCGCTCCACGCTAGCGGGGTGGCTCAGCGGCTTTGCAACGATTCCGAATAGAGAGTGTTGCGGGAAATGCGCGTGAGCCGGGCGACCACATCTGCGGCCTGACGCCGAGGCACGCCGGCGCCCACCAGCTCGGCCACGGCCGCGACCGCCTCGCTCTCTTCCACGTTCTCGTCCACGCTCGGCGCCGCTCCGAGCACGAGCGTCAGCTCGCCCTTCGGCGGCTCGGCGAAGCGCGCCGCGACCTCCACCGCGCTCCCGCGCACGACCTCCTCGAACCGCTTCGTCAGCTCGCGGCAGACGGCCACGGTCCGCTCCGGCGCAGCGGCAGCCAGCGAGCGCAGGGTCCCGGGAAGCCGCCGCGGCGACTCGAAGGCGACCGCCGGATGGGGCCACGCCGCCAGCTCGGCCCAGAGCGCGCCCAGCGCCTTCTCGCCCCGCGGCAGGTAGCCGAGGAACTGGAAGCGCTCACCCACGAGACCGCTCGCGACGAGCGCCGTCTCGACCGCGGAGGCCCCCGGCAGCACCGTCACGGGCACGCCCGCCTCGAGCGCGGCGGCGATCAGCCGCGCCCCCGGATCGTTGACCCCCGGCAGGCCGGCGTCGGAGACGAGCGCGATCCGCTCGCCCGCCTCGAGCCGCGGCAGCAGCTCCGCCGTCCGCTGCGCCTCGTTGTGCTGGTGGTAGCTGAGCAGCCGGGCGCCGATTCCGTGCCGCTCGAGCAGCCCCTTCGTGCGGCGCGTGTCTTCGCAGAGGACGACGTCCGCCTCGGCGAGCTCGCGGAGGACGCGCAGCGTCACGTCCTCGAGGTTCCCGATCGGAGTCGCGCAGACGGCGAGCGGCACGTCAGCCGCCGAGCAGATCGAGCGCGAGCAGACCGGCGCCGACGAGCCCCGCCTCCGAGCCGAGCTCGGCCGTTGCGAGCCGCAGTGAGGAGCGGGCGGGCTCGACTGCCTCCCGGCGCGCGATCTCGAGCGCCGCCGGGAAGAGGAAGTCCGCCGCGGCGACTCCGAAGCCGCCGCCGACGACGACGAGCTCGACGCCGAAGACATTCACGAGCGACCCGATTCCCGCCCCGAGCAGGTGGCCGATCCCGGCCAGCGCCTCGAGCGCCTCCTCGTCGTTCTCCTCGGCCCGCCCGACGAGCAGCTCGGCCGTCGCGCCCTCGCCCCACAGCTTCTCGGCGGCGCGGTCGGCGGCGTTGCCGGAGGCGATCGCCTCGAGGTGCCCGCGTCCGGTGCAGATCCCCTGGCAGGGCGGTCCTTCCGCGACGACGACGATGTGGCCGAGCTCGGCGAGCCCGCGGTAGAGCTCGCCGCCGAGGACGACGCCGCCCCCGACCCCGGTGCCGAGCGTGAGCATCACGAACCCGTCGACCCCCCGCCCCGCGCCGAGCTTCGCCTCCGCGAGTGCAGCCGCGTTGCCGTCGTTCTCGACCGCCACCGGGATGCCGAAGCGCTCGCCCATCACTTCCTGCAACGAGACGTCCGCGAGCGGGATGTTGTTCGAGCCGACGATCCGTCCCGTGCGGCGATCGAGCACCGACGGGATCCCGAAGCCGAGCGCTTCCGCTCCTGCGACCAGCGGCTCGATCGCGGCCACGATCGCCGCGAGCAGGTCCTCCTGCGAGCCGGTCGGGGTCGGCACTTCGTGGCGCTCGCCCACGGCCCCCTCCGGGCCGACCGACCCGGCCAGAATCTTGGTGCCGCCGAGGTCGACGCCGATGACGCGTTTGGGGGTCACAGGCCCCGGCTACCATACCCGGCCGAATGGCGGACGAGGGCAAGCCCTACCGGGTCTACAAGGGCGGACGCGCGAAGGGCAAGGTGCCGTCCGCGCCCCGGGCGGAGAAGCCGGCGACCGGTAGGAGCACCCGGCAGACCGGCAAGGGCAAGCCCCGCTGGCGGCGCCGGATCGGGCTCACGGCCCTGCTCTTGACGGTCTTCATGGTCGTCTGGCTCGTCGCGAGCTACCTCTCGTTCCGGAGCGGCGTCGCGTCCGCGAACGAGCGGCTGCCGAAGGCGGTCGAGACGAATCTGGCCGCACAGGAGGGGACGCTGCTCTCGAAGCCGTCGCTGATCCTGCTGCTCGGCACCGACGGCGACAAGTCCGCGGCACGCGCCGACGCGCGCCGCTCCGACTCGATCCTGCTCGTCCGCACCGACCCCAAGCGGCACCGGCTCGCCTACCTCTCGATCCCGCGCGACCTTCGGGTCGACATCCCCGGCTTCGGCGCGAACAAGATCAACGCCGCCTTCCAGCTCGGCGGCCCGTCGCTGACGATGAAGACCGTGCGCGCCCTCACCGGCCTGCAGCCGAATCACGTCGTCATGGTCGACTTCGACAACTTCAAGGAGGTGATCGACGCGCTCGGCGGCGTCGAGATCGACGTGCCGAAGCCGATTCTCTCCAACCGCTTCGACTGCCCCTACGCGACGGAGGCCCGCTGCAACGAGTGGCAGGGCTGGCGCTTCGCGAAGGGCAAGCAGGAGATGAGCGGCAAGCGCGCGCTGATCTACTCGCGGGTGCGCGAGAACAAGCTCGACCCGGCCGAGAACGACCTCACGCGCGGAACGCGGCAGCAGGCAGTCGTCGAGGCGATGACCGGCAAGCTCGTCGGCCCCGGCACCTTCGTCCGGCTGCCCTTCATCGGCGGCGACCTCGTCAAGCCGCTGACGACCGATCTCTCCGCCGGCCAGCTGCTCCAGCTCGGCTGGGCGAAGTTCCGGTCGAACTCGAGCCGCTCGCTCCACTGCCGGCTCGGCGGCGAGCCCTCGATGGTCGGCGGCGAGTCGGTGCTGATCGCGACCGAGGAGAACGCCTCGGTACTCGCGATGTTCACCGGCAACTCCGCGCCGCAGCCGCCGCCGCCCGGGACGACCTTCGGCGCCGGCTGCACCGTCGGCGCCTCGGCGGGGTAGGGTCCTCGCGTGGGCATCCTCGGCTGGATCCTCTTCGGGCTGCTCGCGGGCGCGGTCGCCCGCGCGCTGACGCCGGGGAAGCACGCGATCGGCTGCTTCGGCACGCTCGCGGTCGGCGTCGTCGGCGCGCTGCTCGGCGGCTTCCTCGGCGAGGCCGTCTTCGACACCGAGATCGACTTCGGCTGGGACCTGAAGCCGTTCCTGCTCGCGGTGGCCGGGGCGGTCGTGCTGCTGCTCGGGCTGAACGCGCTCTCGCGCCGCTAGTCGGCGGCGGCGGCCTTCTTCTCGCCGCTGTCGGCCTTCTTCTCGGACGAGCCGGACTCGCCGCCGCCGTCCTTCCCGGGCTCCTTCTTCTTGCCCGAGCCGCGGCCGTAGTCGGTCGAGTAGAAGCCCGAGCCCTTGAAATGCACCGACACCGGGTAGAGCACCTTTTCGACAGGGCTCTTGCCGCACACCTCGCAGGTCTCCGACGGAGGGTCGCTCATTCGCTGGAACACCTCGAAGGTGTGCCCGTCGGGACAGCGGTACTCGTAGATCGGCATGGCGGCGAAGTCTAGCTAGGCACACTGACGGCAACGATGGACGAAACCGCACAGGCAACCCGTTTCCGGAGCCGGGACCTGCCGGCCGTACGCGCGTGGATCGCGGCCCACTGGTTCGCGCTGGGCGTTGCCGCGATCGCCACGACCGCCGCGGCCTTCCTCTTCCATCAGCTGCTCGCCTGGCCGCCGCACGAGGACGAGACCCTGCCGCTCTTCGTCGGCCGCCACGACCTGGTCGAGGTCTTCCGGGTCGTCCTCCGTGGAGCGCGGGGGCGCACCGCTCCACTTCCTGCTCGCCTGGGCGACCGCGCACCTCGGCTTCGGGCTCGAGGGGCTGCGCGCACTCTCGGCGCTCTTCGCGGTCGCGAGCCTGCCCGTCGTCGCGCTCCTGCTCGCACGGCTATCGGGGCGGGCGAGCGCGCTGATCGGCACCGCGATCGTGGCGACGAGCTGGACCTTCCTCTTCCACGGCGTCTACGGGCGCATGTACAGCCTCTTCCTGCTCACGAGCGCGCTCTCGTTCCTGGCCCTGCTGCGTGCGCTGGAGCGGGGCGGGCGCCGGGCGTGGGCGCTGTGGGCGCTCGCGATCCTCGGCACCGTGGCGACGCATCCCTACGGCGCGCTCGTGCTGGCAGCGCAGGGAGTGTTCGTCGTCCTGGCACGGCGAGACCGCCTGCGCGAGGCGCTCTGGGCGTTCGGAGCCGTGGCGGTGCTGGGGATCCCGTTCTGGCTCACCGATCTCGTCCTGGCCGGGCGCTTCGACGCCGGTGTCGGCGGCGGCGGCGGCGGCGTTCGCGGCTCGGCGAGTACCTCTGGCAGGCGAGCGGCGACTTCACCGCGTCCTTCCCCGTGCTGCCCGTCGTCCTCGTGGCGGGTGCGGCCGGCGTCGCAGTGTGGCGGCGCGAGACGCGGATCCTGGCCGCGACGGCCGTCCTCGTGCCGCTCGCGGCGCTCGTCGTCGCGCGCAGCTCCGGCTCGCCCGAGACGCGACACCTGATCTTCCTGCTCCCGTTCGTCGCCCTCGCCGTGGGTGCCGGGATGGCGCGGCTCGGCCGGCTCTGGGCGACGGCCGCCCTGGCGGCGCTGCTCGTGGCGCAGGTCGCCTCGACCTGGGACCGCACGCCGGAGCTGTTCGAGTGGGAGCCGCAAGCGCGCCAGGAGGCCCGCGCCGACGCGGCCGCGTACCTCGCCGCCACGACCGGGCCCAGCGACGTCCTGCTCGGCTACGACCCGCTCTTCCTGCAGGCGTGGGAGCTCGAGCCGGATTTCCCGCTCGTCGTCCTCCCCCGCGCCGATGCGGACCTCGCCCTGCAGAACCTGCTGTCGCTCGACCGCCCGCTGGGGCACGGCGTCTGGGTGCTCGACGCCAGCAAGACGACGAACGCCTCACGCTCGCTCGAGGTGCCGCTCGTCCACCCCCGCCCACGCACCGCCTTCGACGTCCGCGTCTACGGGCCGTTCCTCGTCATCCGGACGCGCGAGCCGGTCGTGACGCCGAAGACGTATCTCCAACGAGCGGGCGAGGCGATGCTCGTCGGCAAGCGGCTCTACCTCGGCGACGCCGACATCAACCTGCCGGTGATCGAGCAGGCCGCGCGGGCGCTCCGCGGCTACGGCGCGAGCCGCTCGCTGTCGACGAGCTCCCGGTAGCAGGGAGCCTCCTCGAAGGCGGCGAGCCCGGCCGGCGTCTCGCGGCGCCCGTTCTTGGGGCGTAGGCGGCGCGCCGCCGCGATCGCTGCGGACGCGCCGACGGCCGCGCCGACGAGGAACGAGCGCGTTCGCGAGCGGCGTGACTCTCCGTCCATGGGACGATGGTACGGATGATCGTGGTTCTCGGCGACCTGCTCCTGGACGTGATCGTCCGCCTCGGCCAGCCCCTCGCGGACGGCGCCGACGCCGACGCTGTCACCCGGCTCGGTCCGGGCGGCCAGGCGGCGAACGTGGCCGCGTGGATCGCGGAGCTCGGCGGCGACGCGCGCTTCGTCGGCAAGCTCGCCGACGACGAGGCCGGCGGGATCGCCGTGCGTGCGGTCGAGCGCTACGGCGTCGAGGTGCGCGGCCCCGTCGTGCCCGGCCGCACCGGCACGGTCGTCTCGCTCGTCGGCACGGACGGCGGCCGCACGATGGCCTCCGACCGCGGCGTCTCGCCCGACCTGCGCGCCGACGAGCTCGACCCGGCCTGGCTCGACGGCTGCACGCACCTGCACCTGCCGGGTTACTCGCTCCTGCGCTCCCCGATCGACGGCGCGGCCCTCGCGGCGGCCGCCCTCGCACCTCGGCTCTCCGTCGACCTCTCCTCCTGGAGCGCGATCCGGGACTTCGGCCCGGAGCGCTTCCGCGAGCGGCTGGAGACCTTGCGCCCGGCGGTCGTGTTCGCGAACGAGGACGAGGAACGGGTCCTCGGCGGGCCCCCTCGACGGCTGCATCTGGATCCTCAAGCGCGGCCCACTCGGCGCTCGCTTCGGCGACGTCGAGCTGCCCGCCCTGCCGGCCGAGGTCGTCGACACGACCGGTGCCGGGGACGCGCTCGCCGCGGGCTTCCTCGTCGGCGGGCCGGAGCTCGCACTCGCGGCGGCGGCGCGCTGCGTGGCGCAACTAGGCTCGATGCCGTGAAGGATCTGATCACCGTCTCGGACGAGGTCGGCCATGCGCTCGCCGAGCGGCGTCCCGTGGTCGCGCTCGAGACGACGCTCGTCGCGCACGGCTTCCCACCCGGTGAGGGCGTCGAGGTCGGGCTCGAGAGCGAGCGCCGCGTGCGCGACGCGGGCGCCGTGCCGGCGACGATCGGGATCCTCGACGGCAAGCTCCACGTCGGCCTCTCGGAGGAGCAGCTCGGCCGCTTCACGGCCGACGCCCGCAAGGTCGGCCCGCGCGACCTGGCGGCCGCGATCGTGCAGGACGCCGTCGGCGCGACGACGGTCGGCGGCACGCTCGCCGCCTGCCGCGCGGTCGGGATCGGCTTCATGGGCACGGGCGGCCTCGGCGGCGTCCACCGCGGCTTCCCCGACCCGCCCGACGTCTCCGCCGACCTCGGCGAGCTGATCCGCACCGAGGCGCTGATCGTCTCGTCCGGGGTCAAGTCGATCCTCGATGTGCCCGCGACCGCCGAGCTGCTGGAGACGCTCGGGGTGCCGGTGCTCGGCTTCCGCACCGACGACCTGCCGCTCTTCTACGCCGCGCACGGCGGCCCGCCCGTCTCGGCCCGGGTCGAGACCGCCGTCGAGGCGGCACGCGTGGCGCACGCGCCCACTGGAGCCTCGGCCGCCACACGTCGATCCTGCTCGGCCACCCCGCCGAGGACAGCCTCGACGACGTCGAGCCGCTGATCGAGCGAGCGCTCGCCGACGCCCAGGCCGAAGGCGTCTCCGGCCAGGGCGTGACGCCGTTCGTGCTCTCCTATCTCCATCGCGAGTCCGGCGGGCGCACGCTCGCCGCCAACCGCGAGCTGATCGCCGCCAACGCACGACTCGCCGGGGAGGTCGCAGTTGCCTACGCCGCTCTTTGATTCCGTCCGGAGCCTGCCGCTCACGATCGAGCGGGTCGAGCACGAGCCGAACGTCCTGCCGCTCAAGCACATCACCCGGCGCACGACCGTCTTCCGGCTGCACGGCGCCGGCGAGGAGGGCGTCGGCGAGGACGTCACCTACGAGGAGGCGCACCACGAGGCGGTTCGAGCTGCCCGACCTGACGGGTGAGCACACGCTCGAGTCGTTCTCGGCGCTCGTCGCCGACCAGCCGGGCTACCGCGTCTGGGGGCTCGAGTCGGCCGCGCTCGACCTCGCGCTGCGCCAGGCGGGACGCTCGCTCGCCGAGGCGGTCGGCCGCGAGCCGCAGCCCGTCCGCTTCGTGGTCAGCCAGAGCGCGGTCGAGGAGCTGCGCGCGCTCTATCCGGAGATCCGCTTCAAGCTCGACGCGAGCGACAAGTGGACGGACGACGTCGTCGCGGAGCTCGCAGCCACCGGCGCCGTCGACGTCGTCGACCTGAAGGGCCTCTACGAGGGCGACTGGGTCGACGCGACCCCGTCCGCCGAGCTCTACGGCCGCGTCGCGGAGGCGTTCCCGCAGGCCTGGCTCGAGGACGCGCGCCTGACCGACGAGACGCGCCCGGTGCTCGAGCCGCATCGCGACCGGCTCACCTGGGACTTCCCGATCCACTCGGTCGCAGACGTCGAGGCGCTCGAGCACGAGCCGAAGTGCCTCAACTCGAAGCCGTCCCGCTTCGGCAGCGTGCAGCGGCTCTTCGACTTCTACGACCACTGCGAGGCGAAGGGGATCGCGGTCTACGGCGGCGGCCAGTTCGAGCTCGGCCCCGGGCGAGGCCAGATCCAGCACCTGGCCTCGCTCTTCCACGCCGACGCGCCGAACGACGTCGCGCCGAAGGAGTACAACGACGGCGGGCCGCGACCGGGCCTGCCACAGAGCCCGCTCCCGCCCGCGTCGAGCCGAGCCTGGGTTCCGCTAACTCTCGAGCACGCCGAGCAGCGTCTCGATCTCGACGAGCTCGAGCGACTGGAGCTTCGCGCTGCCGCGCGCGCCGAGCGCGAGCGAGATCTTCGCGACGGTCGCCGCGTCCGGCGCCTCGACGACGTTGACGAAGTCGTACTCGCCGAGCGTCGCCCACTGGTGCAGCACCTTCGCGCCGAGCTCCTCGACGTCGCGGTTGACCTCGCTGAGGCGGCTCGGATTGGCCTTCAGCGTCTGGACGCCCTGGGGCGTCAGCGTCGTCAGCATCAGATACGTCGGCATCGAAGTCCTCCCAGGTCGCGGTGCCGCGATCGTACGCCGTAATGGTTTTCCCGGCGGCAGAGCCGTAGGCTTGCGCGCATGTTCCGGGCCGCCGCCCTCGTCCTGCTCGTCGCGTTGCTCGCCGGCTGCGGCAGCGACGACGAGGTCGCCGCGCCCACCGTGCCGGCCGCGACGACCGAGGAGACGAGCGCCGCGACGACCGCTCCGCCGCCGGCGACGACCGAGGCCGAGCAGCCGGAAGCGCTCCCCGGCCTCCCGGCCGACCTCGCCGGCTACGAGACGTGGACGAAACTGAACGACGCACCGATCCCGCCGCGCGACTCCGACCCGCACGACGGCACGAAGAACGTGTACGCGAGCGTCGAGCCGGGCGCCGACGGCACCTACCCGGACGGCGCGATCGTCGTCAAGGAGGCGATCCGCCCGGGCGCCGACTTCATCGGGCTGATCGCGATGATGCGGAAGGAAGCGGGCGCGCAGCCCGACCACAACGACTGGGTCTGGGTCGAGTGGACGCGCGACTCGGCGGACGGCGAGTTCGGCGAGATCGCGAGCGGCGCGGTCTGCTACTCGTGCCACATGGGCGCGCGCGACACCGACTACGTCTTCACGCGGTAGCTACTCCGGCGCGTAGGTGACCGCCTCGACGTTGTTGCCGTCGGGGTCGAGCACGAAGGCGCCGTAGTAGGTCTCGTCGTACTGCGGCCGCACCCCTGGCGGGCCGTTGTCGCGGCCGCCGGCGGCAAGCGCGGCGGCGTGGAACGCGTCCACCTGCGTCCGGGAGCCGGCGCGGAAGCAGACGTGCGTGGAGCCGCCGACCGGCTCGCGCCGTGTCAGCCAGAAGTCTGGATACCGCTCCGGACTGACGAAGCCGCAGTGCGCGCCGTGCTCGAGCACGCGCTCGTAGCCGAGCGGGCGTAGAGCGGCTTCGTAGAACGCGCGCGCGGCGGCGAGGTCGCTGACGTTCAGGCCGACGTGGTCGAGCATCAGCGCCGCTCCTCCGCGCGCGCCTTCTGGTCGACGTAGAGCAGCGCGGCGCCGAGGAAGAGCAGTGGCGACATGACGAGGTCGGCCAGCCCGAGGGCCGCTCGCTCGCCGGCGTCGCCGAGATCCTTCAGGAGCAGCGCCAGCGTCAGCTTCACGAGCCCGAACAGGATCACGAGCGTCGCCAGCGAGCCGATTGCGTGCACGTAGTCGGCACGCGCGAGCTGGACCGCGCGGCGCAGCGCCGCCCCGATCCCGGGCCGCTCCAGCACCAGCACCGGCACGACGAGGCCGAACAACGCCAGCCACGCGATCGCCGGGAGGACGTAGAGCAGCGTCAGGAATGCGGCGGGGACGAACACGAGGGAACCGACGACGATCGCGCGAGCGATGTCCGCTCCGCCGGGCCTGGTCTTGCCGACGATCGCGGCGGCGCCGATGTACGAGGCGGTCAGGAGCGGCGCGCCTGCGGCCAGTGTCAGCACCTGCGCGAGCGTCTCGCGCCCGGCGCTCACCTGGTTGATCACGACGAGGCTCAGGCCGAGCGCGAGCGACGGCCAGAGATTGTCGCCGTACAGCTTCAGGGTCTCCGCGACGAGCTGCCCGACGGTGCGGGTCTCGGGCGGCAGCGGCGGCGGCAGGGGCTCGTTGGAGCGGCTCACGCGCGGGACGCTACCGCGACCAGCCGGGGCAGCAGCTCGGCGAGCGCCGCGAAGGCGTCGTCGAAGCGCCAGCGAGACCGGTCGGGCTCGTCGATCTCGTTCGAGACGACGCGCACCTCGATCGCGGGCACGCCGGCGAGCTCGCACGCGCGCAGCACGGCGAAGCCCTCCATCGCCTCGACGTCGACGCCGTGCGAGCCGCCCACGCGCGCGCTCGTGCCGATCGGGCGAACCACTGCTGCGGGAAACGCTGCGCGGAGTCGCGCGAGGAGACCGTCGTCGGGCTGCGCCCGAGCGGGCACGAGCGGCCCGGCGGCGTCGCAGTAGACGGCCTCGCTGCCGAGCACGAGCGTCAGCGGCTCGAGCCCGCGCGCTCCGGCGATGCCGACGTGGAGGACGACGTCGGGCCGCTCCTCGGCGAGCGCGCGGGCGGTCGCCGCGGCTGCCTCGACCGGGCCGACCCCGCAGAGCACGGTCCGCGCGCCTTCGACGGGCGCGAGCTCACGCGCGGTCGCCGCGACGACGAGCAGCACGCGTCAGTCGAGCTCGGCGGCGAGCTGCTCGGCCTCGTCCACCAGCTGGCCGATCGCATCGAGGCCGGCGGCCCAGAAGCCCGGGTCGCCGATGTCGAAGCCGAGCCGCGACGCAAGCTCCGCCGGCGGGGCCGAGCCACCCGCGCGGAGCAGGTCGAGATACGGCTCCACGAGCGACTCGCCCTCGTCGAGGTAGCGCCGGTAGATCGCGAGCGAGAAGAGGTAGCCGAAGGAGTACGCGTAGACGTAGCCCGGCGCCTGGATGAAGTGCGGCACGTAGCTCCACCAGATCCCGTAGTCGTCGGTCACCTCGACCGCGTCGCCGAGCATGCGGCGCTGCTCGGTCGTCCAGAGCTCGGAGATCCGCTCGACGGTCAGCTCGCCCTCCTCGCGCCGGCCGGTGTGGATCGCGTGCTCGAAACGGTTCATCGCGATCTGGCGGAAGACGGTCGCGACGGTGTCGTCGATCCGGCCGACGAGCAGGTCGAGCAGCGCGCGCGGGTCGTCCTCGCGCTCCTTCAGCGTCTGGAACGTGAGCGCCTCGCCGAAGACGGACGCCGTTTCGGCCAAGGTCAGCGGCGTGCGGGCGTTGAGCATGCCGAGGTCCTGCGCGAGCGCGCCGTGCAGGCCGTGCCCGAGCTCGTGCGCGAGCGTGAGCACGCTGCGCCGCTCGCCGGCGTAGTTCATCAGCACGTAGGGGTGAACCTCGGGGACGGTCGTCGCGCAGAACGCGCCCAGCATCTTCCCGGGCCGGATCGCCGCGTCGATCCAGTCGCGCTCGAAGAAGTCGCCGACGATGTCGCCGGCGACGGGCGAGAAGCCGGCGAACGACTCGAGCACGAGCTCGCGGGCGTCCTCCCACGCAATCGTCCCCTCGATCCGCTGCAGCGGCGCGAAGCGGTCGTAGTCCTTCAGCCGCTCGAGCCCGAGCAGTCGCGCCTTGAGCGCGTAGTAGCGCTGGGGGATGTCGTAGCGGTCGACGATCGCGTCGACGAGGCTCTGCGCGGCCTCGTCCGGGATCTCGTTGGCGAGGTTCCGCGCGGCGATCCAGCTCGAGTAGCCACGCAGGCGGTCCTCGACCGCGCGCTCGTTCAGGATCGTGTTCAGGACGTAGCCGCGCGTGCGGACGCCCGGCCGAAGCGTCTCGGTGACGGCGGCTGCGACCCGGCCGCGCTCGTCCTGCGAGGTCTCGCGGGCGAACCGCGAGATCGCCTCGTCGAGCGAGAGGCTCTCACCGTCGTGGGAGACGCGCAGGTCGGCCAGCAGCTCGTTGAAGAGCCGGGCCCACGCACTCGAGCCGGTGATGCTCTTCTCGGCCGAGATCCGCTCCTCCGGCTCCGTCAGCTGGTACGGCTTGTAGCGGCGCTCCGAGCGGAGCACGGCGGCGTAGCGCTCGAGAGCCGGGTCGGCGAGCAGCCGCTCGGCCATCTCGTCGTCGAGCTCGGCCCACTCGAGGTCGAAGAAGAGCAGCTCGGTCTCGATCGCGGTGTTCCGCTCGCGCACCTTCTGGACGAGCGCGCCACGGGCCTGGTCGGTGCTGTCGGCCGCCTGGCGCAGCCGCGCGTACGTCTCGACCCGGGTCGAGAGCGACTTGATCCGCTCGAGCTCGGCGACGGCGTCGTTCAGCTCGCTCGCGGAGAGCCCGCCGAGATTGCCGCGGTAGCGCCCGCGGAAGGCATCGGCCGCCGCGCTCGCCTCGTCCAGCTCCGAGTCGATTCTGGGATCGTCGGGGCCTTCGTAGAGGTCGGACAGGTCCCATTCGACCCCCTCGGCGCCGGTGACAACGGTGCTCACGTCCGAGAACCTACCGGTCCTCGACGCCGTGCGGCGCGCCGTACTCGGCGAGCAGCTCGAGGAACGGCTGGGGCGGGAAGGCCTCCGGGCCGAGCACACCGGCCCCCGACCACGCGCCCTCGGCGAGCAGCTCGAGCGCGGCGACCGGGTTGAGCGCGGTCTGGAGCACGACCGCCTGATGGCCCCACTCCCGCATCGAGTGCTCGTTGTCGAGCACGTGGTAGAGGTACGTCGCGCGCGGCTGCCCATCCTTGCCGGTGCCGGTGACGTACGTGCCGGCGCAGGTCTTGCCGCGCATCCGGTCGCCGAGCGTGGCCGGATCGGGCAGGGCGGCGGCGACCACGTCCCGCGGCGCCACCTCGACGCCGCGCACGCGTCACGGGCTCGGTCGAGTCGAGCCCGAGCTTGTGCAGCGTCTTCAGCACGTCGATGAACTCCTCGCCGAGCCCGTACTTGAAGTCGACGCGGTTGCACTCGACCCAGCGCGGCACGAGCAGCACCTCCTCGTGCTCGACGTTGACGCACTCGACCGCGCCGATCCCCTCCGGGAAGTCGAAGACCTCGGGCTCGGAGAACGGCTCGGTCGTGTACCAGCCGCGCTCCCGCTCCCAGATCACCGGCGGGTTCAGGCACTCCTCGATCGTCGTCCAGATCGAGAAGGTCGGCGCGAAGTCGTAGCCGTCGACGACGAGGTTCGCCCCGTCGCGGATACCGACGAGGTCGATCTCCGCGAACAGCTCGTCGGCTGCGTACCGGGCGAAGACGTCGGAGAGACCCGGCTCGACGCCGATCCCGACGAGCGCGAGCAGGCCCGCCTCCTCCCAGCGGTCGGCTGCGGCGAACTGCTCGTCGCCGAGCTTCACACCGGTCTTGGCGTCGGAGAGCGTCATCGCCATGTCGAGGTAGGTGCAACCGGCGTCGAAGGCGGCCTCGAAGACGGCCGGGTTGAAGCGCGGGTCGACGGCGTTCAGGATCGCGTCGGCCTGCTCGGCGCGCGCGAGCTCGGCGATCGCGGCAGGATCGGACGCGTCGACAGCCGCGGCGGCGAAGCGCGAGTCGCCCGTCCGCTCGGCCGCAGCGCGCGCACGGCCCTCGTCGACGTCGGCGAGCGTGAACCGCTCGAAGAAGCCGCGGCGCTGGGCCACGGAGGCCGCGGCGGCGCCGACGCCGCCCGCCCCGATCACGAGGATCCGCATCGGAGGGGACGCTACGTGACATAGTGCGGCCGTGCCGGGGATGACACCTGACGACGTCTACGCGCTGACAGGCGCGTCCGACCCGCGCATCCGTCCCGGCGGCACGGACGTCGCCTACGTCGTCTGGTCGATCGACCGCGAGGACAACGCCTACCACCAGTCGATCTGGCTCGCGAAGCTCGACGGATCCGAGCCGCCCCGACGCTTCACGACGGGGACGAACGACGCCCAGCCGCGCTGGTCGCCCGACGGCTCTCAGCTGGCGTTCGTCTCCAAGCGGGGCGACGAGAAGGCGAAGCGCCAGCTCTACGTGATGCCCGCGGACGGCGGCGAGCCGGCCTGCCTGACCGAGCTGAAGGACGACGCCGGCGAGCCCGCCTGGTCGCCCGACGGCACGCGGATCGCGTTCTCGGCGCGCGTGCCGGACGAGGCGTACGAGGAGGAGGACGAGCGCAAGCGCGCGCCGCGGCGTTTCACGCGGCTCCTCTACAAGCTCGACAGCGTCGGCTGGACCGGCGACCGGCGCCGGCACATCTACGTCGTCCCCGCCGACGGCTCGGCCGAGGCGACGCAGATCACCGACGGCGACTTCGAAGACGCGAATCCCGCCTGGACTCCGGACGGGAAGTCGATCGCGTTCACCTCCGCGCGCGAGGAGAACTGGGACGTCGAGCTGAAGAGCGACATCTACCTCGTCCCGGCCGAGGGCGGCGAGCCCACCCGGCTGACGGCGGGCGACAGCGAGCACTACGCGCCCTCCTACTCGCCGGACGGGAAGCAGCTGGCCGTCAAGTGGAGCCCCGGCGGCCTCGACTTCCCGCGGCACCGCCAGATCGCCGTCGTCGACGCCGAGACCGGGTGACCGCCGCGTCCTGACGGCGTCGCTCGACCGCACCTGCGACCCCTATCCCGAGATCCGCGAGCCGATCTGGGACGGCGGCTCGATCGTCTTCGCGATCGAGGACCGCGGCAACGTGCATGTCTACCGCGTCTCGCCCGACGGAGGCGAGCCGGAGCTGGTGGCCGGTGGCGAGATCGTGCTGTCGGGCTATGACGTGCTCGACGGCGAGGTCGTCCGCACCGGCTCGACCGCGCCGAACCTGGGCGAGCTCTACGCGGGCGAGCGGCAGCTGACCGAGCTCGGCAAGGACTTCGCCGCGGGCCGCGCGCTCGTCACGCCGGAGCGCTTCACGGCGATCTCGAAGGACGGCTCCGAGGTCGAGGCCTGGATCGCCCGCCCGGCGGGCTTCGAGGCGGGCAAGAGCTACCCGACGCTGCTGAACATCCACGGCGGGCCGTTCACCCAGTACGGCAACGGCTTCTTCGACGAGACGCAGGTGTACGCGGGCGGCGGCTATGCCGTCATCTACGCGAACCCGCGCGGGTCGTCGGGGTACTCCGAGGAGTGGGGGCGCGCGATCATGGGGCCGGGCGAGGAGCTCGGCCCGGGCTGGGGGTCGGTCGACTACGAGGACCTGACCGCCGTCGTCGACACCGCGCTCGAGCGCTTCGACTTCGTCGACGGCGAGCGGCTCGGCGTGCTCGGCGGCTCCTACGGCGGCTACATGACCTCATGGATCGTCTCGCACACGAACCGCTTCAAGGCGGCGATCTCGGAGCGCGCGGTGAACAACCTCGTCTCGATGTACGGCTCGAGCGACGTCGGCTGGGTCTTCAAGGGCTACCACGGCGCGTTCGTGCACGAGGACGTGGACACGTATCTCAAGCTCTCCCCGTGGACGTACGCGAAGGAGATCGAGACGCCGCTCCTGATCCTCCACTCCGAGCAGGACCTGCGCTGCAACATCGAGCAGGCCGAGGTGATGTTCACGACGCTGCGGCTCCTCGGCAAGGAGGTCGAGTTCGTCCGCTTCCCCGGCGAGAGCCACGAGCTGACCCGCGCCGGCAACCCCGTGCACCGCGTGCAGCGCTTCGAGCTCGTGCTCGAGTGGTTCGACCGCTACCTCAAGTAGCGCCCCGGGCCCAGAACGGACACCACCGGGGTCAGACCCCGGCATGCCGTCCCCCGTCCCGCCGGCCGTGAAAGAATTGACGCGTGAGCTACACGATCTTCCACGCAGCCGAGCTCGACTGGCAGCCGCGCCGCCCGGGCGACCCGCGCCTCGCCGCCGAGCTTTCGAGCGCCCTCTCGCAGTCGCGGGCCAACCTCTTCCGCTACCCGCCCGGCGCGGTCGGGCGGCGGCACATCGACCCAGTGCAGGAGGAGGTCTTCGTCGTCATGGCCGGTACGCTGACCGTGCACCTCGGCGAGGGCGACGCCCCGGAGCGGCACGAGCTGGCAACGGGCAGCGTCCTCGTTGTCCCGCCGGGCACGGCGCTGCAACTCTCGAACCGGCACGAGGACGAACTGCGCCTCTTCATCTACGGCGCGCCGCCCGAGCAGGGCGAAACGGTCTTCCTCGACCCGGTCTGACGAAAGCGGCTAGTCGGAGCCGGTCTCGTCGCCGGGATCGCTGTTCACGATCGGCGGGAGCATGTCTCGAGCGTACGACCCGCGCCGGTCGACATCGGACCGGCGAGCGGCCCCCGGGGTGCGGGGGCCGCTGCCTTCCGACGCACCGGGCTCGTCAGCGGAGCACGAGCCGGCGTCGCCCGCGGATCGCGGAGGCGCCGACGACCGCGAGGAGCGCGAGCAAGGCGCCGCCGAGAGCGCCCACGATGCCGGTGCCCCAGTCGCGTCCGCCCACCGACGCGGACAGGAGCTCGGCGGCCGGGCCGGGCCGCTCGGCGCGGGAGTCGGGATGACCTGCCGCGCCCGTCTGTCGCGCGGCCGCGTTCGCCCGGAGGTCGTTGAGCACGTAGCGGTCGACAGCGTCCGACCCGACCGCGGCGTTCCGGTTCGCGACGTACCGGTCGACGGTGTCGGGCGCAATGACGGGATCCGGCTGTGAGCTGCCGTACTCGGCCGCCGCCGTGGAAGCACCGACGGAAAGTACCGTGGCTGCGATTGCGAGGGTGGTGAAGATCTTCATGTCCGCCTCCTCTCCGGATCGTCCGATCCGGCTCGTTGTGTACAGCGAGGCTAGGTCGGCGGCCGCTCCCGAAAAACGGGCGAACTACGCGAGTTTGCGCGCCAGCTCCACGCGCGAGCGGACACCGAGCTTCCCGTAGACGTGCGAGAGGTGGCCCTCGACCGTGCGGACGCTGAGGAAGAGCTCCGTGGAGACCTCGCGGTTGCTCTTGCCGGCGGCGACGAGCTCGGCGACGCGCCGCTCGACGGGCGTCAGCTCGCCGCGCGAGGGCGCGCGGCCGCCGATCCGGGCCAACTCGGCGACCGCGCGCTCCTCCCAGATCAGGCCCCGAGCGACCCGAAGGCTCCCCGCGCTTCCTCGAGCACATCGCGCGCCTCGCGACGCTGCTTCGCGCGCCGGAGCGCCGCGCCGAGCGCCAGCAGCGTGCGGGCCCGGTCGAAGGGCAGGGGCGCCCGGTCGGCGTGCGCGCGGGCGAGCTCGAACGCCTGCACGGCCGCGGTCAGGTCGTCGACGGCGCCGGCCAGGTAGCCGCGGCAGCGAGCGACCGCGGCGAGCGCTCCGGTCCGGCCGAGCCGCACCGCGTCCGCCTCGTACCAGCGGAGCTGGTCGTCCGCCTCGTCGAGCCGGCCAAGGGCGACGAGCGCCTCGACGAGGTCGGTGGCAAAGCGCGTCAGCCCGGGCTCCCGCAGCTCCTGCTCTCGGGCATAGGTCGCGAGCGGCAGCAGCGTGTCGACGGCCTCCGCGTGGCGGCCGAGCGAGACCTCGAGTAGGCCGAGGGCAGTGCGGGCGACGTGCTCGGCCGGTCTGCCGCTCGTCCTGTCCGCCAGGGTGAGCGCAGCCTCGGCCGCCGCCCGCGCTGCTGCTTCCCGGCCGCGGTGCGCATCGGCGAGTGCGGCGCCTGCGAGCGCGTAGGCGTGCACCGTGCGCTGACCACCCTGCTCGGCGCGCCGCGCGGCCGTCTCGGCGTGAGTGGCTGCCTCGTCGAAGTGCCCGCGCAAGCACTCGAGTTGGCCGAACAGCACGTGGAAGTACGGCACGGAGCTTTCGTCCCCCGCGGCCTCGGCCCGCTCGAGCATCAGCTCGTAGGAGGCTGCCGCGCCATCGAAGTCCTCCCACCACATCTGCACGACGCAGATAGCGATTCCCGAGCCCTGCATCACTCTTGTGCGCCCGCCGGCGTCGACCACCGCCGCCGCCGCGCGGAACGTCAGCCTCGCGTCCTCCCTTCCGTTCGTAGCCTCGGCCAGCAGCTGCGAGCCGAGTGACGCCGAGACGAGCTCGACGTCCCCGAGCTCCTCGGCGATCCTGAGCGCCACTTGCGCATGCTCGACCGCCTCACCGAACCGCTCCCGTAGCCGGAACAGGATCGCCGCGATCCCCTCGTGGGCGTGGCCGGCCACGGAGGGGTCGTCTGCCGCTTCGGCCAGCGCCGTCTCGAAGAGCTCGAGCGCGGCACGGATGTCGTCGTCGTACGAGCGAATCCGCCCGAGCACGAGCAGGGCGCCTGCCCGCTCGCGTCCGGGCGGAAGCGCAGCCACGGCCTCCTCGAGCAGGGCGCGGGCGCGCACGGCGTCCCCAGCCGCGAAGTGGTGTTTCGCCGCCTCGATCCCGCGCCGCCGCGCTGCCGCCGCGTCGGCGGGCGGCGTCAGGGCGCGCGCCTCCTCGAGCAGCTCGGCGGCCGCACTCGGTGCGCCCCGAGCCCGGGCGAGACGGGCGGCTTCGTCGAGCGCCGCCGCAACCGCCGCGTCCGGCCCCGGCGCCGAGAGGGCGAGGTGGCGCGCGTGCTGCTCCGGGTCGGCGACCAGATCGGCCAGGCGGGCGTGGATGTCACGACGCGCGGCTGGGTCGGCGGCACCGTAGGCGGCGGCGGCGAGCAGCGGGTGGGCGAAGAGGATGCGCCCCCTCGACACGGCGACGATCTCCCCGTCGACCGCCCCGGCCAGAGCTGCGGCGGCGTCGAGCCCGGTCGCCTGGCCGACGAGCTCCAGCGCCGGATCGGCGAGCGCCGCCGCCGCGAGCAGGACGGCCTTCGTCTCCTTCGGCAGCGCCGCCACGCGGCCACCGACGAGCTCGCGCAGCGTCGCCGGCACAGCCGGAAGCTCTCCCGGCGCGTGCGCTTCGCCACCGGCCGCATACGCGCGTGCGAGCTCGAGCGCATAGAACGGGTTGCCGCCCGCCATCGCATGCAGGGCACGCAGGGCCGGGAGTGGCAGCACGAGCGCGAGGCGCTGTTGCAGGAGCAGATGCACCTCGTCGAATCCGAGCGGCCGCACCGCCAGTTCGGTGTAGGCGGGAAACACTCGCTCCGGCGGGGCGTCGAGCGTCGAGCGTGCCTCCTCGCGCAGGGCGAGCAGGAACCGGATCGGCTCCGCAGCGAGCCGCCGGGCCGCGAACGACAGCGCCCGGGCAGACGGCCGGTCGAGCCATTGAATGTCGTCGACCGCGACGAGCACCGACCGCTCGACCGCGAGCGCCACGAGCACGCCGTGCAGCCCGAGCGCCACCGCCCGCTCGTCGACCTCGCCACCGACCGGCTCCTCGAGCAGCAGTGCGGCACGGAGCGCGTGCGCCTGCGGGGAAGGGAGCTCTCCGACCGCAGCGTGCGCTTCCGTGAGCAAGTCGCCGAGGCCGGCATAGGCGAGCTTTGCCTCCGCCTCGAGCGGTCGCGTCGCGAGCACGACACGGTCGCGCTCGACGGCGCGCTCGACCCCGACCCGCCAGAGCGTCGTCTTGCCCACTCCCGGCTCGCCCGCGAGCAGCAGCGACGCAGGCCCGTCGGCGCCGTCCACGAAACCGGTCACCTCGGCAAGCTCGCGCTCCCGGCCGACCACCGCAGCGTCCATCTGACGATTGTCGCGCGCGGAGGGGCGCGGGGCTAGACCGCGGCCGAGGCGGCCGAGACGGCACGCTCGAAAACGAGCTCGCCGTCCTGCGCGTCGACGCGGATCGTGTCACCCTCGCCGAACTCGCCCTCGAGCAGCCGCTGCGCGAGCGGGTTCTCGACCAGCCGCTGCAGCGCGCGCTTGAGCGGCCGGGCGCCGTAGGCCGGGTCCCAGCCCGCCTCGGCGAGCACCTCCTTCGCTGCGTCGGTCAGCTCGAGCGAGAGCTTGCGCTCGGCGAGCCGGTCGCGCAGCCGTCCCAGCTGCAGCTCGGCGATCTCCGCCAGCTGCTCCTTGTCGAGCGCGTCGAAGACGACGATCTCGTCGATCCGGTTCAGGAACTCCGGCCTGAAGTGGTCGCGCATCTGCTCGGCGGAGCGGATGTTCGAGGTCATGATCAGGACGGAGTTGCGGAAGTCGACCGTGCGGCCCTGGCCGTCGGTCAGCCGCCCGTCGTCGAGCACCTGCAGGAGCACGTCGAAGACCTCCGTGTGCGCCTTCTCGATCTCGTCGAGCAGGACGACCGAGTACGGGCGGCGGCGCACGGCCTCGGTCAGCTGGCCGCCCTCGTCGTAGCCGACGTAGCCGGGCGGCGCGCCGACGAGGCGCGACACTGTGTGCCGCTCCTGGTACTCGGACATGTCGATCCGGATCATCGCCCGCTCGTCGTCGAACATGAACTCGGCGAGCGCCCGCGCTAGCTCGGTCTTGCCGACGCCGGTCGGGCCGAGGAAGACGAAGGAGCCGATCGGCCGGTCGGGATCCTGGAGCCCCGAGCGCGAACGCCGGAGCGCGTTCGAGACCGCCTCCACCGCGGCATGCTGGCCGATCACGCGCCGGTGCAACCGCTCCTCCATGTGGATCAGCTTCTCGGTCTCGCCCTCGAGCAGGCGGGAGACGGGAATGCCCGTCCAGGCGCCGACGACGGCGGCGATGTCGTCCTCGTCGACCTCCTCCTTCACCATCGGGTTCTCGGGTGCGGCGCGCCCGGCGAGCTCCTGCTCGAGCGCCGGCAGCTCGCCGTAGCGGATCTCGGCGACGCGCTGGAGGTCGCCGGCGCGCTCGGCGCGCTCGGCCTCCATCTTCAGCTGGTCGATCCGCTCGGCGATCTCGCCGATCCGGTCGAGCGCGGCCTTCTCCTCGGCCCAGCGGGCGGCGAGCTCGGCGTGGCGCTCCTTTGCGTCCGCGAGCTGGCGCTCGACCGGCTCGCGTACGTCTTTGGACTCCTTCGCCATCGCCGCGAGCTCGATCTCGAGCTGGCGCACGGCGCGGTCGGCCTGGTCGAGCTCGAGCGGCGAGCTGTCGATCTCCATCTTCAGGCGCGAGGCGGACTCGTCGACGAGGTCGATCGCCTTGTCCGGCAGCTGGCGGTCGGCGATGTAGCGGTCGGAGAGCACGGCGGCGGCGACGAGCGCGGCGTCGCGGATCCGGACGCGGTGGTGCGACTCGTACTTCTCCTTCAGGCCGCGCAGGATCGCGATCGTGTCGGCGACCGATGGCTCACCGACGAAGACGGGCTGGAAGCGGCGCTCGAGCGCGGCGTCCTTCTCGATGTGCTTGCGGTACTCGTCGAGCGTGGTTGCGCCGACAGTGCGCAGCTCGCCGCGCGCGAGCATCGGCTTCAGCATCTGCGCCGCGTCGACCGCGCCCTCGGCCGCGCCGGCGCCGACGATCGTGTGCACCTCGTCGATGAAGAGGACGATCGCTCCCTCGGCGTTCTTGATCTCCGCGAGCACGGCCTTCAGCCGCTCCTCGAACTCGCCCCGGTACTTCGCTCCGGCCAGGAGCGCGCCGACGTCGAGCGCCCACACGCGCTTGCCCTTCAAGCCCTCGGGGACGTCGCCGGCGACGATCCGCTGCGCGAGCCCCTCGGCGATCGCGGTCTTGCCGACGCCGGGCTCCCCGATCAGGACGGGATTGTTCTTCGTCCGCCGCGAGAGCACCTGGATCACGCGCCGGATCTCCTCGTCGCGCCCGATCACCGGGTCGAGCTTGCCCTGCTCGGCCGCCTCGGTCAGGTCGCGGCCGAACTTCGCGAGCGCCTGGTAGGTGCCCTCCGGGTCCTGGCTCGTCGACGCGCTGGCCGCCGCGCACCTCCTTGATCTTCGCCAGCAGCGCGTCGCGCGGGACGGCGTCGAGCGCGAGCAGCAGGTGCTCGGTCGAGACGTAGTCGTCCTCGAGCCTCTTCGCCTCCTCGGCCGCCTTGTCGAGCACCCGCGAGAAGGCGACGCCCGCGGCCGGATGCTGCGACGCGCCCTGGATCGCCGGCTTCGCTGCGAGCTTCGCCTCCGTCTCGGCGCGCAGCGCGGCCGCGTCGGGCACGAGCTGCTGTACCAGCTCCTGGTCGAGCAGCGCGAGCAGCAGGTGCTCGGGGTAGAGCTCGGGGTTGCCGGTGCGGCGCGCGTGGTCCTGCGCCGCCGCGACGGCTTCCTGGCTCTTGATCGTCAGCGTGTTGAAGTCCATGTCAGTGGTTCCTCGGGACCAGCTGGTTCGGCTTGTAGAGGACGATCTCGCGGCGGTAGGAGCGGTGGACGGTGCGAATCTCCTCGCGCAGCTCGCGCTCGAGCCGCTCGGCGCGCGCCCGCTGGCGGCGCAGCTCGTCCTCGAGCCGGAGCACGTGCTCGACCCCGGCGAGGTTGAGCCCGAGCTCCGTCGTCAGGCGCTGGATCACGCGCAGGCGCTCGAGGTCGGCCTCGGAGTAGCGCCGCGTCCCGCCGGGCGTGCGCTTCGGCAGGACGAGACCCTTCGACTCGTACATGCGCAGCGTCTGCTGGTGCATCCCGACGAGCTCGGCCGCGACGGAGATCGAGTAGCGGGGGTGCGTGTCCATCAGCGGCTCACCTTCCGCAACTCCTCGAGCAGCTCGCGCTCCTGCTTCGAGACCTTCTCGGGCACCGTCAGCGTCACCCGGGCGAGCAGGTCGCCCTTGCCGCCGCCCTTCAGCCTCGGCGCACCGCGGCCCTTGAGCTTGAGCAGCTTGCCCGGCTGGGAGCCCGCGGGCACCTTCAGCGAGACCGGGCCGTCGGGCGTCGGCACCTCGACCGAGGCGCCAAGCGCCGCATCGGCGTAGGAGACGGGCACCTCGACGAGCAGGTCGTCGCCCCGGCGCTCGTACAACGGCGAGCCTGCGACCCGCGCGACCACGTAGAGATCGCCGGCCGGGCCGCCGTTCCGCCCCGGCTCGCCGCGACCCTTGAGCCGCACCTTCGTGCCGTCCTTCGCACCGGCGGGAATCTTCACCTGGAAGGTCTTCTGCACCCGCTCGCGGCCGGAGCCACGGCACGTCTTGCAGGGGTGCTCGACGATCGTCCCGTTGCCGCGGCAGCGCGGGCACGGGTGCGAGAGCGAGAAGAGGCCCTGCGAGTCGGAGACGACTCCGCGACCGCCGCACTGGGGGCAGACGACCGGTGCCGTGCCCGGCTCGGCGCCCGAGCCGCCGCAGGTGTGGCAGGCCGTCTCGAGCTCGGCACGAACCGGCACCTGCACGCCCGTGAGCGAGTCCTCGAACGAGATGTGCACTTCCGTCTGGAGGTCGTCGCCGCGTTCGGGCTGCGGCGCGCGTGCACGGCCGAAGCCGCCCCCGCCGCCGAAGATGCCGCCGAAGAGGTCGCTGAGGTCGAAGTCCTGGTACTGCGCTCCGCCTCCGCCTCCGGCACCTGCGCCGCCGAAGGGGCTACGGCCGTTCGTCGAGCCGTACGCGTCGTAGGCCTTGCGCTTCTCGGGGTCGGAGAGCACGTCGTAGGCGCCCTGGATCTCCTTGAACCGCGCCTCGTCGCCGCCCTGGTCCGGGTGGTGCTCGCGGGCGAGCTTGCGGTACGCCTTCTTCAGCTCGTCCGCGGACGCGCTCTTCGCGACGCCGAGGGTGTCGTAGAGGGTCGCCATCGCCTACTCCGCGACGATCACCCGCGCGGGCCGGAGCACCTTGTCCCCGAGCCGGTAGCCCTTCTGCAGCACCTGCAGCACCGCGCCTTCCTCGACGCCTTCGCCCGGCTGGGAGAGCAGCGCCTCGTGGACGTGCGGGTCGAAGGCGCCCTCCGTCGCGATCTCGGAGAGCCCATGGCGCTCGACGAGACCGGCGAGTGAGCGGTGCACGAGCCGGACGCCTTCCTCCAGCTTCGCCTCCTCGTGCTCGGCCGCCGCCTCGAGCGCTCGCTCGAGGTCGTCGAGCACGGGCAGGAGCTCGTTCAGCAGCCGCTCGTTGGCGCGCGCCGTCAGCTCGGCGTGCTCGCGCGCGACCCGCTTGCGGTAGTTGTCGAAGTCGGCGGCCAGACGGAGGTAGGCGTCGTCGGGAGCAGCCGCTTCCGGCTGCTCCTCGACGACCTCCAGCTCCTCGGTCTCCTCGGTCTCCTCGACGCGGGGCTCGTCGGTCACGACGTCTTCGCCTCTTCCTCGTCGATCACCTCGTAGTCGGCGTCCTCGACGACCTCGTCCTCGGTCGACTCGCTGCCGTTGCCGCCCGCCTGCGACTGCGCCTGCGCGCTCGCCTGGGCGTAGACGGCGTCCGCCAGCGTCCGCGACGCCTCGTTCAGCGCCTCGGTCTTCTGCCGGATCTCGCCGACGTCGCTCGACTCGAGCACACCGCGCAGCTCCATGATCCGGCCGTCGATCGTCGAGGCGTCGGACTCGTCGAGCTTGTCGCGGTGCTCCTTCAGCGTCGTCTCGGTCTGGTAGGCCAGCTGCTCGGCCGCGTTGCGCGCGTCGGCGAGCTCGCGCAGCTTGTGCGCCTCGTCGGCGTGCGCCTCCGCCTCGGAGACCATCCGGCGCACCTCGTCCTCCGACAGGCCCGAGCCGCCCTCGATCTTGATCTGCTGCTCGTTGCCGGTGCCGAGGTCCTTGGCCGACACGTGGATGATCCCGTTCGCGTCGATGTCGAACGCGACCTCGACCTGCGGCATGCCGCGGGGGGCCGGCGGGATGCCGACGAGCTGGAACTTGCCCAGCGTCTTGTTGTAGGTCGCCATCTCCGACTCGCCCTGGAGCACGTGGATCTCGACCGACGGCTGGTTGTCCTCGGCGGTCGAGAACGTCTCCGCCTTCTTGGTCGGGATCGTCGTGTTCCGGTCGATCAGCTTCGTGAAGACGCCGCCCTTCGTCTCGATCCCGAGGCTCAGGGGAGTGACGTCGAGCAGGAGCACGTCCTTGACCTCGCCCTTGAGCACGCCGCCCTGGATCGCGGCGCCGACGGCGACGACCTCGTCCGGGTTGACGCCCTTGTGCGGGTCCTTGCCGAGCAGCTCCTTCACCTTCTCCTGCACGGCCGGCATGCGGGTCATGCCGCCGACGAGGACGACGTGCTCGATCTTCGAGGCGTCGAGCCCCGCGTCGGCGAGCGCGGCCTTCGTCGGGCCGACGGTGCGCTCGATCAGGTCGGCGGTGATCTCGCCGAGCTTCGCCCGCGTCAGCTGCAGGTCGAGGTGCTTCGGCCCCTCCGCGGTCGCCGTGACGAACGGCAGGTTGATCTGCGTCGTCATCGTCGAGGAGAGCTCGATCTTCGCCTTCTCGGCCGCCTCGTAGAGGCGCTGCAGCGCCATCTTGTCGGCGGAGAGGTCGATCCCCTGATCCTTCTTGAACTCCGCGACCATCCAGTCGACGATCGCCTTGTCGAAGTTGTCGCCGCCGAGGTGGTTGTCCCCGTTCGTCGACTTGACCTCGAAGACGCCGTCGCCGAGCTCGAGCACCGACACGTCGAACGTGCCGCCGCCGAGGTCGAAGACGAGGATCGTCTGGTCGGCGCCCTCCTTGTCGAGCCCGTACGCGAGCGCGGCCGCGGTCGGCTCGTTGATGATCCGGAGCACGTTGAGGCCCGCGATCTTGCCCGCGTCCTTCGTCGCCTCGCGCTGGGCGTTGTTGAAGTAGGCCGGCACGGTGACAACGGCGTCGGTGACCGGCTGGCCGAGATACGCCTCGGCGTCGGCCTTCAGCTTCTGCAGGATCATCGCGCTGATCTCCGGCGGCGCGAACTCCTTGCCGTCCGCCTGCACGCGGGCATCGCCGTTCTCGCCCTTCGTGACCTCGTACGGGATCATCGTCATCTCTTCCGAGACCTCGTCCGACTTGCGCCCCATGAAGCGCTTGATCGAGAAGATCGTGTTCTGCGGGTTCGTCACCTGCTGCCGTTTCGCGGGCGCGCCGACGAGCCGCTGCCCGTCCTTCGTGAACGCAACGACCGACGGGGTCGTGCGTCCGCCCTCGGCGTTCGGGATCACGGTCGGCTCGCCGCCCTCCAGGACGGCCATGCAGCTGTTCGTGGTACCGAGATCGATTCCGATCGTCTTTGCCATGCTGGGTTCTCCTTACTGATAGTTCCGTGGTCAGAAAATCTGAGCCGAAGAATATCAGATCTTGGAGTTACCTGAAGATGCCGATCAAGACGCCGCCTGCGACCACCAAAGCAGCGCCGCCGAGGAGGCGCGGCCCGACCAGCTCGTGCCGCCGCAGCAGCAGCGCCGAGAGCGCCACGCCCCAGAGCGACTCGGTCGCGACGAGCGGCGACACGACCGTCACCCGCCCCCGGTAGTAGGCCTCGAAGAGGCACACGTAGGAGAGGCCGAAGAGGACGCCGGCCGGGACGAAGGCGGCGAAGCCCGCCAGCGGCAGCCGGCGGCGCGTGACCAGCAGCCACGCCGCGACGGTGGCGCCGCCCGCGAGCAGCGTCGCCGCGGCGGCGAGCGCCGGCTCGACGCCCGTGTCGATCGAGAGGTGGCGGACGAGGTTGTCGCGGACTGCGAAGACGATCGTCGCGGCGAGCGCGAAGGCGAGCCCGATCCACTTCACGTGCTCCGGCCGGCCACGTTCGCCGACGAGCAGGAGGCCGCCGACGACGATCAGCACCGCCCCGGCGAGGACACCGGCCTTGGCCGGCTCGCCCAGCAGCGAGAGCGCGATCGCGACGGAGAAGAGCGGCGCCGTCCCGACCGTCACCGACGTCCGCGACGGCCCTGCGTCCCTGATGGCCAGCGTGAACAGGAGCTGCGAGCTCCCCGGGCCGAGCACGCCTGCGAGCAGGAAGGGCCAGGTGCCGCCGAGCTCCAGCTCGCCGGCGAGCACGAACGGCAAAGTCACGACGAAGGCGGCGGCGATCGTCAGCAGCGCGCCCGCCTCCGCGTCCGGCACCCGGACAAGTGCGTAGCGAAGCCCGACGGTCATCGAGCCGAAGAGTGCGGCCGAGGCCAACGCGAGCACGACCGCGTCCATCGCGCGAGGCTACAACGAGTACGATCCTGCGCCGTGAGCGACCCACGCATCCGCGAACTCGCCGAACTGCTCGTCAACCGCTGCCTCGACGTGCAGCCGGGCTGGCAGGTGTCGGTGCGGGCAAGCCCGCTCGCGCGCCCGCTCGTCACCGAGGTCGCCCGCGCGATCGCCCGCCGCGGCGCGTTCTACCTGCCACGGATCAACTGGGGTCCGGAGCGCTACCGCGCCGACCTCGACTGGGCGCTCGAGGCGCCGCTGGAGCTGCTCGGGGAGCTGCCGCCGATCGAGCGGCATCAGGTCGAGCACGAGGATGCGCGGCTGACCATCCGCGCGCCGGAGGACGTCTACGCCGGCGCGAAGCTCGACCCGGAGCGGCGCACGCTGCTGCAGCAGGCGGGCGAGCCGGCCAGCCGCCGGGCCCGCTCGCTCGACGTCCGCTGGGCGCTCGTCGAGTACCCGACCGAGGCCGCCGCCGCGGAGGCCGGCATGTCGCTGGACGAGTACACGGAGTTCATCTTCGACGCCTGCCTGCTCGACTGGGACGCCGAGGAGGAGCGGATGCGGCGGATCAAGGAGCGCTTCGACGACGCCCGCACCGTGCAGATCACCGGCGGCGGCACCGAGCTGACGATCGGGATCGCGGGCCGGGAAGGCGTCGTCTCCGCCGGCTTCCGCAACATGCCGGACGGCGAGGTCTTCTACAGCCCGGTCGAGGACACCGCGGAGGGCGTGATCCACTTCGCGGAGTTTCCCGCGATCTACCTCGGCCACGACGTCGTCGGCGCACGGCTCGTCTTCAAGGGGGGCGAGGTCGTCGAGGCCAGCGCGGAGGAGGGCGAGGAGTTCCTGCGCCAGGTGCTCGCGACCGACGCCGGCGCCAAGCGGCTCGGCGAGCTCGGCCTCGGCTGCAACCCGCGCATCACCCGCTTCACGCGCAACGTCCTCTTCGACGAGAAGATCGACGGCACGATCCACCTCGCCGTCGGTGCGAGCTACACGTACACAGGCGGCAAGAACGAGAGCGCTGTCCACTGGGACATGGTCAAGGACCTCCGCCCCGGCGGTGAGCTGACGGTGGACGGCGAGGTCGTCCAGCGCGACGGATCCTGGCTGATCTAGACCGCTAGGCCCTGACGGTGACGGGCACACCGGGGCCGATGCGCTCGCCGAGCCACGTGATCGAGGCAGTGTCCAGGCGCACGCAGCCGTGCGAGGCGGCGGTGCCCATCGTGCCGCCGACGTTCCGGACACCGTGCAGCGCGATCTGGCCAGGCCCACCCGCGAAGCGCTGCAGCACGCTCGAGCGGGAGCTGAGTGCGAGCGCGTACGGTGCGCCGACGTCCCGGGGGGTGAGCAGGACGGTCTCCTCGACGAAGTGAGTGCCCCTCGGGGTGGGCGTCGAGGACGTCCCGATCACGGCGGGGAACGAGCGCAGCCGCCGGCCGCCGAGGTACACGACCACCCGCCGCTCCGACAGGTCGACGACGACGTGCCAGGGGGTGTACTTCCGTTGCGTCCGGGCCTGCCTGATCCAGCCGGTGCGATTGTTCGGCCGGCCGGGTAGCCGCACCTTCAGCCAGCGGACGCCGTTCGCACCCGTCCGGTGGCCGATCACCGGCAGCACCGTCCGCCCCTCTGTGATCGGTCGGCGGCGCTCGACCCAGACGAGCCGGGCCGCGTCGCTCGCCGGTCCCGCCATTGCGGTCTGACCGTGAACGAACACGGCGAGCTCCTGGGTGGGCGGGACCGCCCGCGGGCCGGCGGCCGGAGCCGGAAGCGTGACCCATGAGGCGGCGACGAGGCTCAGCACGGCCAGGAGCGGCAGGGACACACGCTTGCGTGTCCCTGCCGCCGTTCTCGGGAAGCTCGCCATTCCTAGCCGGTGAAGCCGCGCGGGTTGCGCGCCGGCAGCGCCGGGCCCCGCGTGCTCGTGGCCCCCCGCTCCGCGCTCGCCCGCTTCGCCGCGGCAGTCGCCTTTGCCGCCGCTGCCTTCTTCGCCGCCGCGGCCTTCTTCGCCGCCGCAGCCTTCGCCTTCGCGGCCGCGATCGCTGCCGCCGTCGGGCCGCGCGGTGTAGTGGGCGGCGTCGTCGTCGGGGGCGCCGTCACGGTCACGCTGGCGCCCGACGAGTTGTTCGCGCCGACATTCTGGTCGGCCTGGTCGGCGCCGATCGTGACGGTGTTCATGCAACGTGCCGGCGACGGTCGCCTGCGCCCCGGCCGGTAGCCGTCCCGCGACCGTGACGCTGTTCTGACGACCGAGGTGCTGGTGATCGGCCATGATCGTGCCGACGAAGTTGGCGCCGTCCGGATCGTGGCCGACGTCCAGACCTGCCAGAAGACGTTGCACGCCTGGGCGCCGCCGGTGAGCGTCACCGTGCCGAGTCTGGGCGACCAGGTCGGAGGTCGCCTGGAAGATCCAGACGGAGCTCGCGTCGCCCGAGAGCGTCAGCGTTGGCCGTTCCGGTCGGCGGCGCAGCAGCGCCGTCGCGGTAGACGCCGGCGACGAGGGTCTGCCGCCGAGCGTCACCGGCCGCGAACGTCGTTCGGGACGCGACCGGCCGCGTCGCCGTAGGCGGCGGTCAGGTCGTTCTTCGCTGCTGAGCAGCCCGGGGTTGCACGTCGAGGCGCGACCGGGTCGACCGTGGAGAGCCGGTCACTGCCGGTACCCGGCGGACGGGGAGCCGACGTCACCGTTGATCGTGGAGTTCGGCACGTCGGTGACGGAGGAGCCTGCCAGGATCGCGAAACTCCCCGCGGTTCCGAGATTCACGGTCGGGGGGTTCGCGGCCACGACGCTGCCGGCGAACGTCAGTGTGACGAGCGAGCCCAGGGCAAGCAGCCCGAGAACGGCTCGATGCTTGAAGAGCTTCATAGGGTTCCTTCCTCAGAATGGAGCTGTGCCGCCGAAACCAGTGCCGACGGCCTGCCCCGTCCCTGCTCACATGAGGGCGGAACTTCGCGGGCGAGCCCGCGGTGGAGGCTGCACGACGACCAAACGTTGTGAGGCGTCGTACGCGGGACTATCCCCCTGTTTTACCCGTTCTAAACATCACGGGCGGCTGGCGAGACGAGGCGGCGCAGCGTGCGCCCGGCCTCGGGCTCGGCCACGGCGATCCCGGCCATGATCACGGCGCAGCCGCCCCACCCGATCACGCCCAGCCGGTCGCCCGCGAGCCAGAAGCCGAAGAGCCCGGCCCACACGGGCTCCATGGCGAACGCGATCGCCGTCCGGGCGGCGCTGATCCGGCGCTGCGCCCACGTCTGGACGAGGAAGCCGAGCGCGCTGGCGAAGACGCCGGTCACGAGCAGCGCGCCCCAGACGGTCCAGCCGCGCGGCACCTCGACCTGGCCGACTGCGACCGCAACCGCGGCGAAGCCAGCGAACGCCGCCAGCATCTCCGCCTGCGTGAACGCAACCGGGTCGTAGCGCGGCGCATATCGCTCCATCAAGACGATCTGGATCGAATACGCGAGCGAGCCGAGCAGCACGAGCACGTCGCCGGTCGTATCCCCGGCGTCGACGCCCGAGAGCATCGCGAGTCCGGCGACGGCGAGCACCACGCCCAGCCACACCGCCCGGCCGACGCGGGTCCGGAAGAGGAGCAGCGCGAGGAGCGGCGTGAAGACGACGTAGAGGCCTGTGATGAAGCCGGCGCTCGAGACGGTCGTGCGCTCGAGCCCCGCGGTCTGGAGCGCGTAGCCGAGCGCGAGCAGGAGGCCGAGGGAGGAGCCCGCCACCCAACCGCTGCGGCCGAGGGCGCGGAGCTTCCCCGCCGCGGGCGCGGCGAGCACGAGCGCGGCGATCGCGAACCTGACCGCGAGGAACGCGAACAGCGGGTAGATCGCGACCGCGTCCTTGACCTGGACGAAGGTGACGCCCCACACGGCGGTGACGGCGACGAGCGCGAGCAGGGCGGGCATCGCGCGAGGCTACAGGCTCACTCCCGGAACCCTCGACGAAAGTTCGCGCGCGTGCTGCCGATGACGGGAGCGTCGTCAAGCGAGAGGGGAAGCAGAGTGCTCAGTTGGTCAAAACAAAAGCTCGCGATCGTCGCCGCATCGGCGACCGTGGTCGCCGGCGTCGGCGTCGGCCTGGCCGCCTGGTCGACGAGCGGGAGCGGCACCGCCTATTCGAAGGCCGCGACGGCCAGCGCGATCACGCTCGGCGATGCGAGCGCGGCGACCACCGCCGATCTCTATCCCGGCTCCACGGGCGCGCTGAAGCTCAAGGTCACGAACCCGAACGTCTTCCCGGTGCAGATCACGGCCGTCACCGGCAGCGGAGCGATCACGAGCAGCGCGGGCGCGACCTGCGACGCAGGCTCCGGCGTCACCGTGACCAATCAGACGGGGCTCTCGCTCGCGGTCGCCGCGGGCGCGACCGAGACGTTCTCGTTGGCCGGCGCCGTCTCCATGTCCACCAGTGTCGTCAACGCATGCCAGGGTGCGACGTTCTCGATCCCGGTCACCGTCACTGCCGCCAGCGCGTAGTCGTCGCCCTGCTCGCGCTGCTCGCGATCCCGGCTGCCGCCGGCGCGTGGAGCGCGCCGGGCGCCGGCGCCGCCGCGACGCGGGCCACTGCGCTGGCGGCGGGCGGGCAGCCGATCGCGGTCGGTGTCCTGACCACGGTCTCGCTCTCCTGGAGCGCAGGCCCGGTCCCCGGAACCGCCTACGTCGTCAAGCGCTTCAACGGCGTCTCCGGGGCACCGAGCCCGATCGGCGGCACCTGTACGGGCGTCGTCACCGGAACGAGTTGCGCCGACACGAGCGTGCCGATCGGCAGCTGGCGCTACGCGGTCACGCCGGTGCACAACAACTGGACCGGCAGCCAGGGCCCCTTCAGCTTCGCCGTCACGATCACGCTCTAGCCAGCCCGCGGATTCGATCCATCGCGGCCGCGACCTCGTCGTCGGGAAGATAGACGCGAAGGCCGCGCTCGATCTCGTCGAGCGCGCGAGCGAGCCCGTCCCGATCGAGATCCGACCGCACACCGGCCCGGAGCAGCAGCCGGGAGATCGTGAACGGTGCGATCACCGGCGTCAGGCCGCTCGCCGAAACGACCTCGTCGAAGAGAGACGCGGCAGCCGTGTCGTTCACGTCGCCTCCCCGGCAGCGGCGTCGAGCAGTTCCTCCGTCCACTCCCCCAGGAAGCGGGCCAGCCAGGTGGCCGCTTCGGCTCGCGCGTCCCGCTCGACCGTCAGCGCGATCTCCTCGCCGACGAGGACGCCGAAGGTGACCAGCGAGCGAGCCAGGGAAGCCGCCGACCGACCGTCGGACGCGACCACGGCGGCAGCTGCCTCGGTGTAGAGATCGCGGGCCGCGCGCCCCTCGCCGGCGAGCGCTTCCCGGACGATCGTTGCGAACCCGTGCACGAACTGCGCGTTCGTCTCCTCGTCGTAGCGCGGAGCCTCGTCGAGCTCGCGCGTCCGCTCGCTCAGCCGCGTGAGCGACGCGCTGGCGTCGGCGAAGATCGGTTCCAGCGCTCGGCGGGCGGCGTGCACTGCCTCCGATTGTGTCAGACGCGAACGGAGCGGTGGGAGGGCGCCGGGGCGCCCTCCCACCAACGGTGCTCAGATCCGCTTGTCGACCTCGTCCTTGACCGCATCCGCCGTGTCCTTCGCGGACTCGAGCGCGTCGTCGGCGAGATCCTTCGCGCCCTCGTACGCGTCGTCGGTGCTGTCCTTCGCCTTGCCCCAGGAGTCCTGTGCCTTGCCCTCCTGCTCGCGCGCCTCGTCGCCCGTGAGCTTGCCTTCGGCTTCCTTGAGGTTCCCTTCGATCCGGTCGTTGTCCACCTCGGCCCCTTTCCTCGTTTGCAACCGTGGTTCTTCCCTGACGCGTCCTGTTCGAATCCTCGCGCACAGGCTAGGTTGAGACCGTGCGGGACATCCTTTCCACGCTCGGTCGCTGGCAGGCCGACGGACGCCGCGTCGCGATCGCAACCGTCGTCGAGCGCCGTGGCTCTGCGCCCCGCGACGCCGGCGCCTCCCTGGCGCTGAACGACCTCGGCGAAATCGCCGGCTCGGTCACGGGCGGCTGCGTCGAGCCCGCCGTCATCCGCGAGGCGCAGGAGGTCCTCGACGGCGCCCCGGCCCGCCTCCGCGAGTACGGGATCGCCGACGACACCGCCTTCGACGTCGGCCTGGCCTGCGGTGGCACCGTCGGCATCCTCGTGGCCCTGCTCGACACAGCCCTCGTCCCCGTGCTCGCGGCTGCCGTCGACGCAGACCGGCCGGTCGCGCTCACGATCGCCGCCACGGGCGAGCGGCTCGGCGCTCAGGAGCTGCACGAGCACCCCGCCGGCCCGGTCGCAGCCCTGCTCGAGGCAGGCGAGAGCGCGCTCGCCGACGTCGACGGCGAGGCCGTCTTCGTCCACTCGCTGACACCGCGACCGTCGCTGTACATCTTCGGCGCGATCGACCACGCGGCCGCGCTCGCGCGGGTCGGCAAGGTGCTCGGCTACCGCGTCACGGTCTGCGACGCCCGGGCGGCCTTCGTCACCCCCGAGCGCTTTCCGGAAGCGGACGAGCTCGTCGTCGAATGGCCCGACCGCTTCCTCCGGCGCGCGCCCGTCGACGCCACCACCGCGATCTGCGTGCTCACGCACGACGAGAAGTTCGACGTCCCGACGCTGGTCGCGGCGCTCGAGACGCCCGCCGTCTACATCGGCGCGATGGGCAGCAAGGTGACGACCGCGGACCGCGAGGTGCGGCTGCGGGCCGAAGGCGTCGACGACGCCGGCCTGGCCCGCATTCACGCCCCGATCGGCCTCGCGATCGGCGCCCGTTCGCCCGAGGAGGTCGCGATCGCAATCGGCGCCGAGCTCGTCGAGGCGACGTCTACCGCCCGGCGCCGGGCAGCCGCGGCCGGCGGGGCAGTCTCGCTCCTGACCGCCTGAGAGACGCCGAGGGGCGCCGTCGCCGGCGCCCCTTCGTCCAAGCTCCGAACAGCCGTCCTACTTGACGGTGATGACGCCCTTCATCCCGCCGGCCGCATGGCCGGGGAGCGTGCAGAGGTACGGGTACTTGCCGGCCTTCTTGAAGAAGATGCTCAGCGTCGCCGTCTTGCCGGTGGCAAGCTGCGGCGTCCGCTTGCCGGCGATCTTGAAGTCGTGCTTGATCCCGCCCCTGTTCACGACCTTGAAGACACCGGTCGTGCCCTTCTTCAACACCTTCTTCGAGACGGTGAAGTTGAACTCGCCGGGCTTCCCGGCAGTGACGGCCACGGCCGTCGTGGCGGACGCCCGTGCGAACGCGGAGACCGCGGTCACGAGCGACACGATCGCGACCAGCGCGACGAGCAGAGACCCCTTCCGAAACGTGCTCAAGAAACCCTCCTGGTTGAATCTGACCTGGGCCGCCAGCGTATCCCACCCGGTCGCGGATGGCTAGACGAATTTCCAGCCATCTGGACACGTGGAGGTGTCACGGCGCTCGCGTTCGATTAACGTGCGGATGCACATGAGCGGCGTACAGGAGAACGTCCTCGGTTCGAAGCTGCGGGAGGCGCGAAAGGCTCGCGGCCTGTCCTTGGCGGGCGTCGCCGAGTCCACGGGCGTCTCGCGCTCCCTGCTCTCGCTGATCGAGACGGGCCGCAGCGACATCACCGTCGGCCGGCTGAGCCGGCTCGCACAGCTGTACGACCTCCGGCTCGCCGATCTCGTCCCCGAGCCGCGTCACCCCGACCCGATCGTCGTCCGTTCCTTCGACCGCCCCGCGCTGCACTACGAGACGGAGGGGATCGACATCGAGGTGCTCGCGCCCGAGGGCCCGCGCACGATGCAGGCGCTGCTCGCGTCGTTCAACCCGCTTGCTGCGATGGACGACTTCGTGATCCAGGAGAACGAGCAGTTCGTGCTCGTGCTCGAGGGCCGGATCAAGACGGAGTTCGCCGACGGCCGCGAGATCATCCTCGACGCGGGCGACAGCGCGTACTACCAGTCCCGCGAGGGCGGGCACAAGCACACGAACCTCGTCGACGAGGTCAGCCGGATGGTGATCGTCCTCCGCCGGAAGGCGTAGCGCCTACTGGCAGACGGGCTCGGACGGCAGCGTCAGCGCGAAACCGTAGACGGACTCGCCGTAGGTGTAGATCGAGGCGACCGCGCCCGGACGGCGGATGCTGACCGCGCCGTAGCCGAGGCAGCGGCTCCACGGCAGGCTGCCGTACACCGCGTACACCTTGTCCGCCGGGTCGCCGAGCGCGACACCGCGGTTCGTGCGCCAGCCGCGCGGGACGCCCAGCGTGAAGACCGCGGAGACCCGTGCCTGGCGGAACGACACCGCCGCCCCGCCGAACTTGCCGGAGCGATAGCTGTAGAGCCAGGTGGGCCGGATGCAGACGGCGCACCGCGTGTAGCGCGTGCCCCAGCGCGCCTTCACGTTCGCCTGCGTGTCGCCGAGGCGGATGCCGCCGAGGTGCTCCCCGGGCGCAAGCACGCCCCGCTCGGGCAGGGCAGGCCCGGAGACGAGCAGCGTCAGCGCGAGCGCGAGCGTGACCACGGCTGGAGAGTAGACCGGGCCGGGCCTCGCGTGAGGCCCGGCCCGGCTCACGTCCTCCTTACGCCTTCAGGACCCCGCGGACGCGGGCCGGCGTCATCGGCATCGTCCGGATCCGCTTCCCGGTCGCGTCGAAGAACGCGTTCGCGATCGCGGCGGCGACGGGTGCCGTCGCCGGCTCGCCGGCGCCGCTCGAGCGCAGCTCCGGCCGGTTCAGGATCGTGTACGTGATCTCCGGCGCGTCCTTGAACCGGAGGATCGAGTACGACTCCCAGTCGAGGCTCGTGACGCGGCTCTTCGAGAACGTCACCTCCTCGACGAGGGCCCGGCTGACACCCTGGATCACGCAGCCCTCGATCTGCTGCCCGAGCGTATTCGGGTTGATCGCGAGCCCGCAGTCCTGGGCGGCGTAGACGTGCTTCGTCCGGATCTTGCCCGTGACGGTGTCGACCTCGATCTCGGCGACGATGCCGACGTAGGTGCTGGCGAAGCCGCCGATCGCGATCCCACGTCCCTTGAGCACACGGCCCTTGCCCAGAGCAGAGCCGGAGACGCGGGTCTCCCAGCTGGCGAGCCGGGCCGCCTCCTCCAGCGCGGCCTTCCAGCGGACGTTCTCGATGTTCTTCACACGGAACGCCACCGAGTCGAGCCCTGCGGCGACGGCGAGCTCGTCGATCATCTGCTCCGAGGCGAAGAGCGCCTGCGGCGCCGCGGGTGCCCTGAGGTACGCGACCTTGGGCAGGCCCGAGTCGTTCGCGATCGACTTCCCGAGCACGCGGTGGTTCTTGATCGCGTACTGCGAGCCGGCGTTCTCGATGTCGGCGCCGCCGAAGCCGCCGAGCGAGAGCGGGCGGCCGGCCATGTACTCGGTCGCCTCGCTGAAGACCCACGGCTGCTGCGACGACACGTAGTCGTAGGACGTGATCTTCCCGTCGGCGTCGACCGAGCCGCGGATGTCGACCAGTGTGGCGGGGCCGTAGAACTCCCACCCGTGCTCCTGGTCGCGGGTGAGCTGGACGCGCACCGGCTTGCCGGAGAGCTGGGACATCAGGGCGGCGGCGAGCGCCGCGTCGTCCTGGAGGTTGCGGCCGTAGCAGCCCGCACCCTCGGCGAAGATCACCTTCACCTTGTCCTGCGGCAGGCCGAGCAGGCCGGCCACCGATGGTCCGCGTGCCGTAGATGCTCTGGCTCGCGCCCCAGACGGTCGCGCCGTCGGCGTTGACCACCGCGACGCCGCACGAGGGGCCCATCGACGCGTGCGCCTGGTAGTTGACCGAGTAGCTCGCCTCCTGCGTCTTGGCGGCGGCCTTGAGGCCGTTGTCGATCGAGCCGATGTTCCGGGCGTACCGGTCGGACGTCTTCGCCTCGCGGAAGTGCTTCCAGAGGTTGCCGGTGCCGGGCATCGTCTTCGACTCCGACCACTTCACCTTCAGCTGCGTCGCGGCCTGGATCGCGTCCTGCTCGTTGGCGGCGACGACGCCGATGAAGTCGCCCTTGCGCAGCACGCGGGCGCCCTTGATGTTCTTGATCGAGCTCTCGTCGACCGAGAGCGGCTTGTCGATCACCGAGTACGGGCCCTGGCCGCGCGGGCGCACGACCCGCCCGTGCAGCATGCCGGGCAGCCGGAGCTGGTGGACGTACGGATGCGAGCCGGACACCTTCCCCGGCGTGTCCTTCCGCTTCACGGGCTTGCCGACGAGGCGGTACTCCGTCACCGGCTTCAGCGGCGCCTTGCCGGTGTTCGGCGCGGAGAACGCCTTGCCGCCGAGGAGGGCGCCGTAGGTGACGTTCTTCGAGTCGTCCGCGGCCACGGAGACGACGCCGGCCCGCACCTTCAGCTGCGAGACGGGCACGCCGAGCTGCTTCGACGCCAGACCGAGCAGGACCGCCCGGGCCTCGGCCGCCGCCTGGCGCACCTGCGGGCCGCCGGCGGAGATCGAGTTGGAACCGGCGGTGAAGCCCTGGTTCGGCGTCACGTCGGTGTTCCAGTCGCCGTGGCTGACCTGCTGGATCGTCAGGTCGAGCTCCTCGGCCGCGATCATCAGCAGCCCTGTCGGCGCACCGGTGATCTCGATCTTGCCGAAGTAGACCGTCGCCGTGTTGTCCGCGTTGATCGCGATCCACGAGTCGATCAGGGCCGCGTTCGGCGGCCCCGCGACGGTGCGCGCGGACGCGCCCTTCGCAGCGCCGGCAACGGCCGAGCCGACGAGGCTGAAGCCGACGACCAGCGCGCCGCCGCCCTTGAGGAACTTCTGGCGCGAGAACTCCGCGCCCTCGATCAGCTCGTCGAGCTTGCCGTCGTCCAGCAGCTCGATTGACTTGTCGCTGAGCAGCATCGCCCTATGCCCCCTTCGCCATCGTCGTCGCGGCACGCTTGATCGCCTTGGTGATCCGTGGATAGGTGCCGCACCGGCAGAGGTGCGTGTTCATGTGGGACTTGATCTGATCCTCGGTCGGCCGCTTCACCTTCGTCAGCAGCTCGGTCGCCTTGATCATCATTCCGTTCTGGCAGTAGCCGCACTGCGGCACCTGCTCGTCGATCCACGCCTGCTGCACCGGGTGCAGGTTGGGATCGGCCTTCGCGGTCGTGCGGCCCTTCCAGAGGCCGGCCAGGCCCTCCAGCGTCGTCACCGTGCCCGCGCCGACTGCGGCAACGGGTGTGATGCACGCGCGGATCTCCTTGCCGTCGTGCAGCACCGAGCACGAGCCGCACTGGGCGAGCCCGCAGCCGAAGCGCGGGCCGTTCAGGCGCAGCTCGTTGCGGAGCACGTACAGCAGCGGCGTGTTCGGCGACGCTGCTACGGCGTGAACGCGTCCGTTCACCTTGATCTTCAGTTTGTTCGCCATCGCCTCTCTCTCTGGTCGGCCCGGAAAGCGCGCCGAGATACCGCTCGGCGTCCAACGGACTGGAGAGTATTCCTCCAATCGGTTGGACACAAGTGCAATTTCTTGGCCGGTGGCAGATTCGGCGCTACGCTCCCGCCATGACGCTCGACACGCTGGGCCGGCCGCTGCGCGACCTCCGGATCTCGGTCACGGACCGCTGCAACTTCCGCTGCGTCTACTGCATGCCGAAGTCGGTCTTCGGGAGCGACTACCGCTTCCTCGAGCGGAAGGAACTGCTCTCGTTCGAGGAGATCGAGCGCGTTGCCGCTGCAGCCGTCCGCCTCGGGGTGACCAAGCTGCGACTCACCGGCGGCGAGCCGCTCGTGCGCAAGGACGTCGACAAGCTGATCGCGCTGCTCGCTCCGCTCGGCGCCGAGCTGACGCTGACGACGAACGCGTCGCTGCTCGCCGCCAAGGCCGAGGCGCTCGCCGCTGCCGGGCTCGACCGCGTCACCGTCAGCCTCGACTCGCTCGACGACGCGACGTTCCGTGCGATGAACGACGTCGACTTCCCCGTGTCCAGAGTGCTGGACGGGATCGACGCGGCCGCGGCTGCCGGGTTGCCGGTGAAGGTGAACGCCGTCGTCAAGCGCGGCCTCAACGACGACGGCATCGTCGACATGGCCCGCTATTTCCGCGAGCAGGGCCACACGCTGCGCTTCATCGAGTACATGGACGTGGGCGCGACGAACGGCTGGCGGCTCGACGACGTCGTGCCCGCCGCCGAGATCGTGGCGCGGATCTCGGCCGAGCTGCCGCTCGAGCCGGTCGACCCGGGCTACCGCGGCGAGGTCGCCAAGCGCTGGCGCTACGCCGACGGGAGCGGCGAGATCGGCCTGATCGCCTCCGTCACCCAGCCGTTCTGCGGCGACTGCACCCGCGCCCGCATCTCGGCCGAGGGCCGCCTCTACACCTGCCTCTTCGGCGTGCGCGGCCACGACCTGCGGGCGCTCGTCCGCGACGGCGCGACCGACCGAGCAGCTGCAGGAGGCGCTGACCGGGATCTGGGGCCGGCGCACCGACCGCTACTCGGAGAGGCGCTCCGAGGCGACCTCGGCGCTGCCGAAGGTCGAGATGAGCTACATCGGTGGCTGAGCACACACTCGAGCCCCTGTCGCCCTTCACGCAGGCCGACGCACTCGAACAGGCGGACGCCCTCGAGGTCGAGGTGCCACGCGGGGAGCCGCGCCGGCTCCTCGCAGACGTCGCCGAGGCGCTGGCGGCCCGCGAGCCGGCGGACACCCTGCGCGAACGACTGACCGCCGCAGCCGAGGCGATCTCGCCCAGGGAGGTCGAGGAGCCGGTCCGCCTCGCGGTCGTCTACCGGCTCGCGCTCCCCTACCTCGCCAGGGACGCCTCGGTCAAGGAGGCGCTCGCGGACGTCGAGCCGCTGCTCGAAGGGATGGACGAGGATGAGCGCGTCGAGCGCGGGCCTGTGCTCGCACGCGCCGCCGGACCAGCGCTCGCCGTCGACCTGGAGCTGCTGAAGGACGAGGGCTACCGCTACGTCGCGACCTACCCGCCCGAGGGATCGGAGGGCGTGGACGTCGTCGGCATGGCGGCAACCTGGCTGACGAAGCGGATGACCGTCGACGGCGACGACGCGCGCCTGGCGATGCGCCGCTTCCTCGCCGTGCTGGCCGAGGAGACGGAGCTCGAGCTGCCGTTGACCGCGGCGACGATCGACCGGTTGCTCGAGGAGCCGATGCCGTCGCACCCGCCGAAGGACGCGCTCTTCCTCGCGCTCGCCCGCGGCCTCGTCGAGGAAGCCGTGCACGAGCGCGGCTTCCCCTGGTGAGCGCCGAGGGGACGGCCGGTTCGGCCGCCCCCTCGCACGGTCGCTAGAGCGCCGCGATCGCCGCCTTCACGCGGGCGGGATTGAGCGGCAGCCGCCGGATACGGGCGCCGGTGGCGTCGAAGACCGCGTTCGCGATCGCGGCGGGGATCGCCGTCATCGCGTTCTCACCCGAGCCCGTCGGGGCCTCGTTCGGGCGGTTGATCAGCGCGATCTTGATCTCCGGGAGCTCGGTGAAGCGGAGCACCTGGTAGCTCTCCCAGTCCCGGCTCTGCGAGGTCTTGCCGTCGAGGACGACCTCCTCCTTGAGCGTCCGCGAGACGCCGTGGACGACGTTGCCCTCGATCTGGGCCTTGAGCCCGCCGGGGTTGATGATGATCCCGACGTCGTGGCTGACGACGACGCGGGTGACGCGCACCTTGCCGGTGCGCTTGTTCACCTCGACCTCGCACACGGTGCCCGCGTAGCCGTCGATGCCCTCGTACTGCATCGCCGCGAACCCGCGGCCGGTGGCGATGTCGCCCTTCGAGGCCGGCTTGGGCGAGTTGCGCGTCTCCCACTTCGCAGCCTTCGCCGCGACGCGGATCACGTGGGCCAGCCGCTCGTCGCCGACGTAGCGGAGCCGGTACTCGACCGGGTCGGCCCCGGCCGCGTGCGCGAGCTCGTCGATGAAGCTCTCGTTCGCGAACGAGTTCTGGATCCGCGCCGGCGAGCGGAGCGGCCCGGTGAAGAAGGGCGAGTCGACCGTCCGCGCGATCACGCGGCCGTTCGGCACCTTCCCCTCCTCGTCCTTGAGGTAGCCGGCGATCGTGTTCGACGTGTCGGCCCCGAGCGGCGGGAACGACGGCGCGGTCGCGCGCCGCGGGGCGAGCGAGAGCCCGATCAGGGCGCCGGTCGGCAGATTCGCCGCCCCGACGTTGCCCGGCCGGCCGCCGCGCGCCGACTGGAGGCTGTCGTAGTCCCAGGCGATCAGGTTGCCGGCGGCGTCGAGCCCGGCTCGCGCGGTCATGATCATCGGGGTCCCGTAGTGCTCCCAGACGTGCTCGTCGCCGCGCATCCACTGCACGCGGACCGGCGCGCCCACGGCCTTCGACATCAACACGGCGTCGATCGACGCCGTGTCGGCGCCGTTCAGGCCGTAACAGCCGGAGCCCTCCTTGTAGATCACGTGCACCTGCTGGTCCTTGAAGCCGAGCACCCTCGCGACTGCCGTCCTGAGCGGGTAGACGCCCTGGGTCGGCGACCAGACGGTCGCCTCGTCGCCCTTGACGTCCGCGATCGCGCACGACGGGCCCATCGACCCGTGCAGCTGGTAGGGGTAGTAGTAGGTCGCCTCGACGACCTTCGCCGCCCCGGCCAGCGCCTTGTCGACGTTGCCGTCCGCGGCGAGCAGCCGCGACTGCGCAGGCAGCGACCGCATCTGGGCGTAGAGCTCGTCGTGGTTGCGCGGCGCGCCGCCCGGGTCGTTCCAGGTCACCTTCAGCGTCTCCGCCGCCCTGATCGCCCCGGCCTCGCTCCGGCAGACGACACCGACGAAGTCCTTCTGGACGACCACCTTGACGAGGTCCGGGATCCGCTTCGGGAACCCGTCCACGCTGACGAGCTTCGCGTTGATCCCCGGCGGCCGCACCACACGGCCGTGGAGCATCCCGGCCACCTTCACGTTCTGGATGTACTCGTGCTTGCTGCGCACCTTGTCCGGCATGTCGACGTGGCTGATCGACTGGCCGACGAGCTTGTGCTCGGCCGGCTTCTTCAGCGGCGCCTTGCCGGTGATCTTCAGATTGAAGCGCTGGGCGCCGATCAGCTCGGCGTAGGTCACGCGCTTCGTCGAGTCGCTCGTGCTCACGACCGCGCCGTTGCTCGTCGTCAACGAGCTCGCCGGCAGGCCGAGCCTCTTCGCGCCCAGGTCGATCAGCGCCTTGCGCGCCTCGGCGCACGCCTGGCGGAGCCCGGCCCGGTAGTTGGTCTTGATCGACTGGCTGCCTGCGGTCGTGCCCTGGTCTGGCGTGTACCAGGTGTCGGACTCGAGCACGTCGATCTGCGCGAGCGCCACGTCGAGCTCGTCGGCCGCGATCTGCATCTGCGCCGTGCGCAAGCCGGTGCCGAGCTCGACCTTGCCGGTGTGGATCCTGACCCGGCCGTCCTGGCCGATCACGAGCCACGAGTCGATCTGCGTCGCGTCGATCAGCGCAGGGCCGATCGCGCCGGTGGCCGCGCGCGCCCGCGTGGCGCCGGCCCCCAGCGGGACGCTGAACGCGACGATCAGTGCACCGCTGCCCTTGAGGAAATCGCGGCGGGAATGGGGCTTCTCGATCATGCTGGTCATCTCTCTCCCCTCCCTATGCCGTCGCTCGCGCGGCGCGCTTGACTGCTTTGACGATCCGGTAGTGCGTCCCGCAGCGGCAGATGTTGGCGTTGAGCGCCTTCTTGATCTCCGCCTCGGAGGGACGAGGGTTGCGCTTCAGGAAGACGATCGACTGCATCACCATCCCGTTGATGCAGTAGCCGCACTGCGCGGCGCCTTCCTGGACGAATGCCTCGACGACCGGGTGCTTGTCCCCGAGACCTTCGAGCGACGTGATCTTCTTGCCGGCGACCGAGGCCACCGGGACGATGCACGAGCGTACGGCCTCGCCGTCGATGTGCACGGTGCAGGCACCGCACTGCGAGAGCCCGCAGCCGAACCGCGGGCCGTGCAGGTCGAGCTCGTTGCGCAGGACGTACAGGAGCGCCGTGTCGGGCGCGGAGCGAACGGTGTGGCGTCTGCCGTTCACCGTCAGCTTGACTGTCTTGGCCATGGTCCCTTCCTCGCTGGGGGCTCCCGCCGGGGGCGCGGCGGCGTTCAAGGCCGAGCCTATTCCTCCAACCGGCTGGAGACAAGTCCGCGACCGTCGCCGGTCAGACCGGCCGACATCCGGCGGTAGAATCCGGCACGCATGACGGCGTACTCCGACACGACGACACGGCGCCTGCCGCGAGGCTGGGCGCACCTCGGGCTCCAGTTCGGCTTCTGGATCGGCTTCTACGTCGTCTACCAGCTCGCGCGCGGGATCGCCGACCGGGATGGCGTGGCGGCCGCGTTCGCGAACGGCGGCTGGGTGATCGACTTCCAGCGCAGCCTCCACTCGATGTTCGAGCTGACGCTGCAGCGGGCGGTCGAGAGCTCCACCGTCCTGATCCAGGCGACCTCGATCACGTACTGGCTGTCGCAGTTCGCGATCGTCGGACTGGCGCTGATCTGGGTCTACTTCAACGCCCACGATCGCTTCTACAAGTTCCGCAACACGCTGATCCTCGGCAACATGATCGGTCTCGTCGGCTACGTGCTGATCCCCACCGCGCCGCCGCGGATGTTCCCGGAGGCCGGCTTCGTCGACACGCTCGCCGCGCACTCGACCGTCAACCACTCCTCGACGTTCGTCGCGATCTCCTCGAACCCGTACGCGGCGATGCCGAGCCTCCACGCCCTCGACGCCCTGATCGTCAGCGTCGTGATGGCGGGCGTCGTCCGCCACCGCTGGGCGAAGCTGCTCTGGCTCGCCTGGGCGCCCTGGGTCTGGTTCGCGGTGATGGCGACCGGCAACCACTTCTGGCTCGACGTCGCCGCCGGGATCGCCGTCGCGCTCGTCGCCGGGGCGATCGTGTACCGCCCCTGGCGCCGTCGATGAGCTTCAAGGAGGCGTACACCACCGGCGCGCGAGGAATCGCAGCCTGGTCGATGACGGGGCTCGCCCGAACGCGCGTGACGCCGAACATGCTCACGGCCGCGGGTGTCTCGCTGTGCGCGGTCGGCGCCGTGCTCGTCTACTTCGAGTACCGCGGCGAGCTCCTCTTCTTCTGGCTCGGCGGGCTCGCGTTCGTCGTCGGCTCGGTGCTCGACATCCTCGACGGCGCGCTCGCGCGTGTGGGCGGCAAGCAGACGCCGTTCGGCGGCTTCCTCGACTCGACACTCGACCGGGTCGGCGAGGGCCTGATGCTCGGCGCGATCGCGCTCGTCTTCATGCGCGACGGACAGGAGCTCGCGCTCGCGCTCGCCGTCGCCGCGATCGGCGGCTCGTTCCTCGTCCCGTACGCGCGGGCGAAGGCCGAGGGTCTCGGGATCAAGGGCGACGTCGGCATCGGCTCCCGCGCCGAGCGGGTGATCGTGATCGCCGTCGGACTCGCGCTCGCGCCCTGGGGCGTGCTTCCCTGGGCGATCGGCGTGCTCGCCGCGACCGCGTGGTTCACGGTGCTGCAGCGAATCCTGCACGTGCGCCGGGAGCTGAACGCAGCCTAGGACTTCGCGACCGAGTCGAGAAGCTCGGCGTGCTCGCTCTCCGGCGGATAGCCGTAGACGTAGAGCACGAGCTCCTCGTCACCGTGATTCGCGGTCTGGAGCTCCGTCCCGGGCGCGACATGGATCAGCCCGCCGGTCGGCACCTCCTGCACCTCAGGCGGCTCACCGAGGTACATCGTCAGCGTCCCCGCAAGGACGACGAACGTCTCCTCCTGAAGCGGGTGCTTGTGGCGGCGTCCACGTGCGCCCGCCTCGTAGCGCCACACATTGGCGCGGGTGTGCGCGAAGCCCGCCGGCTCGCTCAGCTCCGCGACGTGGCGCGCGGGCTCGCCCGGCTCGTGCGGACGGGTTATCCACGAGAACGAATCGGGACGAATGACGCGGAAGGCCACGCCTCAGCCTAACCGTCGCGGCAGTACGGTATAGTGCTAGCAGTTTGGCTGCTAGCACTTCTCTCACCGAACGGACGAGCGTGCTCGTCCGCATGCCCGGCTCGCTGAAGCGCGCCCTCGTTCGCGAGGTCGCCCGCCGCGAGTCGAACCTGAACGACGTCGCCGTCGCCCTCCTCGCGGAGCGCTTCGGGATCGCGTTCTCGCCCAGTGGCCGCCGCCGCAAGGCGATCCCAGGCGCGGCCGGCGCGGTCGTGCTCCGCATGCCGCCGGAGCTCCGCCGCGAGCTCAAGACCGCGGCCCGGCGCCGCAAGCTCAACGTCAACGACCTCGTGCTCGCGACGCTCAGCGACGCACTCGAGATCCCCTTCACAAGCAATCGAAAGGACAGCATGGCCTCCACGAACGGCTCCTCCAACGGCAAGGCCCGGAGCAAGGACAAGGTGCGCGTCGCCATCGTCGGCGTCGGCAACTGCGCCAACTCGCTCGTCCAGGGCGTGCAGTACTACAAGGACGCGGACGAGAAGACCTTCGTCCCTGGCCTCATGCACGTGAATCTCGGCGGTTACCACATCTCCGACATCGAGTTCACGGCCGCGTTCGACGTCACCGCCGACAAGGTCGGCAAGGACCTCGCCGACGCGATGTGGGCGCACCCGAACGACACGATCAAGTTCGCCGACGTGCCCAAGACGGGCGTCACCGTCAACCGCGGCATGACCCACGACGGGATCGGCAAGTACCTCGCCGAGGTCACGACGAAGGCGCCGGGCGAGACGGACGACATCGTCGGCATCCTCAAGGAGACGAAGACGGACGTCGTCGTCAGCTACCTCCCGGTCGGCTCGGAGATGGCCGCGAAGTGGTACGCCGAGCAGTGCCTCGAGGCCGGAGTCGCCCTCGTCAACTGCATGCCCGTCTTCATCGCGCGCGAGAACTACTGGCAGAAGCGCTTCGAGGAGAAGGGCCTGCCGATCATCGGCGACGACATCAAGTCGCAGGTCGGCGCGACGATCACGCATCGCGTGCTCACGAGCCTCTTCCGCGAGCGCGGCGTCAAGCTCGACAAGACGATGCAGCTGAACGTCGGCGGCAACTCCGACTTCCTCAACATGCTCGAGCGCACCCGCCTCGAGTCGAAGAAGATCTCGAAGACGAACGCGGTCACGTCGATGCTCGACTACGACATGGGCGAGGGCAACGTGCACGTCGGCCCCTCCGACTACGTGCCGTGGCTGACCGACCGCAAGTGGGCGTACATCCGGATGGAGGGCACCTCCTTCGGCGACGTGCCGCTGAACGTCGAGCTCAAGCTCGAGGTCTGGGACTCGCCCAACTCGGCCGGGATCGTGATCGACGCCGTCCGGATGGCGAAGCTCGCCCTGAACAACGGGATCGCCGGTGCCCTCGAGGGCCCGTCGAGCTACCTGATGAAGTCGCCCCCGGTGCAGATCGTGGACGACGAGGCCTACGAGGCGACCGAGAAGTTCATCGCCCAGAACGCACTCAAGAAGGCGAAGGCTCCCGCCTCCGCGTAGCCCGCGGAGGATAGGCTCGGGCGCGATGGGATCCGTCGCGCTCGAGCCCGCCTCCCGCTTCACCCACGCCGAGCTCGCAGAGATCTTCAACGCCGGCTACGAGGACTACTACACGCCGTTCTCGCTCGACGAGGCGGCGTTCCGCTTCATGTCGACCGTCTGGGACGACGACCTCGATGCGTCGCGCGTCGCCGTCGCCGGCGGCGAGCCTGCCGGCATCTGCAAGCTCGCGATCCGCGGCGAGTGCGGCTGGATCGCGGGGGTCGGCGTCGCCGTCCCGCACCGCGGGCAGGGGCTCGGCAAGACGCTGATGCTCGGTGTGATCGACGAGGCCCGCACGCGCGGGCTGGAGGAGATCTGGCTCGAGGTGCTCGTCCAGAACGAGCCCGCGATCCGGCTCTACGAGAAGCTGGGCTTCGAGCGGGAGCGCGAGCTCGAGGTCTGGTCGCTGGCCGGTGCCCCCGGCGAGGCGGCAGTGGTCGATCTCGACGACGCGCTGGCCGCGATCCGCACCCGCCGCACCTGGCGTGAGCCGTGGCAGCGCAGCGACGCGACGGTCGAGAACTACCGCGCGCTCGACCCGCCGCCCGTCGGTCTCGCCGCCGACGACGGTGCCGCGGTCGTGCGGGCGAGCGGCGGACGGGCCTCGCTGCTCCAGCTCGCAGCGGACTCCGAGCAGGGGATCGAGACGCTCCTGACCGGAGCCCGCAGCCTCGGCGAGTCGCTCTCGTGGCTGAACCTGCCCGCGGGCGACCCGGCGTCCCGTGTGCTCGACGGGCTCGGCGGGCGGATCGACCACCGCCAGCTCGAGCTCGTCCTCCGGCTCTAGCTCTCCGTGATCGCGGCGTCCGCCTGCGCGACCGCGCGCTCGGCCGCGGCGAACCCGATCTGCGAGTGGGTCTTGTCGCAGAACGGCTTGGTCTGCGAGCCGCCGCAACGGCACAGCGCGACCGTCTCGCCCTCGGGCAACTCGAAGGCGTTGCCGTCCGCGTCGACGAGGGTGAACGGCCCCGTGACCCGGAACGGGCCGTTCTGTTTCACCGTGATCGTGACCTCGGTCATCGCCACCGATGCTAACTAGACTCGATCGCGTGAAGGTCTGTCTCGTGACCCCGTTCGCCTGGTCACAGCCGCACGACGTCAACGAGCACGTAGCGGGACTCGCGAAGGAGCTGCGCGCGCTCGGCCACACGGTGACGGTGCTGGCACCGTCCGGACGCGCCGCCGACCTGATCGCCGGCCGGCGGGCGCTCGCTCGCGGCGAGGACGCGGAGCTGATCGCGATCGGCCCGTCCGTGCAGATCTCGCGCCGCTCCAGCCTCGGCGTCCCGGTGGGCGTGCGGGCGAATCTGCACCTCGCCCTGCGCCAGGGCGACTTCGACGTCGTGCACGGCTTCGAACCGGGGCTGCCGAGCATCTCCTACCTCGCGCTGCGCGACTCGGAGGCGCTCGGCGTCGCCTCGTTCTTCTCGCCCGAGCGGCTTGGCTACCCGCCCCGCCGTGCGCTGCGCGAGAAGCTGCTCGGGCGAATCGACGCGCTCGTCGCCACCTCGAAGTCCTCAGCCGAAGCCGCCGCCGAGCGATTCCCCGGCGACTACCGCATCCTCTCGCCGGGTGTCGACACGCAGCTCTTCGCCCCTGCGCGGAAGCGTCGGCTGGTGGTGATCGAGCTCCACTCCGGCTCGCTCCCGGTCGCCCGGGCGGCGCTCCGCTCGCTGCGGGACACGCCCGGTTGGGAGGCCGTGCTGCTGCGGACGAAGCCGCTCTCGACGCGGCCCGGGATCCCGGTCGCTCTCCGCGGCCGCGTGCGCGTACGCACCGGCCGGACGGCCGAGGCGCGCGCGGCCGTCCTCGCCGAGGCGGCGATCGTCGTGCCGGCGCCGACCGGCTCTCTTCGCCTGCGGCTCGAGGCCGCCGCCGCAGGCGCGGCCCTCGCCGACCCGCCCGGCGTGCTCGACCAGCCCGAGCTCGCCGCCGCCGCCCTCGCCCGGCTGATCGAGGACGATGCGCTGCGCGAGCGTCGTGGCGCCGAAGGCCGCGGCGCTGCGGAGAAGCAGAGCTTCGCGGTAATCGCCGCGGCGCTGGACGCCGTCTACCGGGGCATCGGTGGGCGCAAGCGCGCTCGCCGCCGCGGCGGCGAGCCGCTGGCGGACCGCCCCTGGATCCTCGCCGACCTGCACATGCACACGTCGTGGTCACACGACTGCTCGATCGAGGTCGACGAGCTCCTCGACCATGCCGAGGCGGAAGGGCTGGGCGCGATCGCCGTCACCGACCACAACGTCTTCGGCGGTGCGCTCGAGGCGGTGGAGCGCGCGCGCGGCCGCGAGCTGATCGTGATCCCGGGCGAGGAGGTGAAGACCGACGACCAGGGCGAGGTGATCGGGCTCTTCCTCTCTCACGAGATCCCGCGCGGGATGACGTTCGCCGAGACGGTCGCGGCGATCCGGGATCAGGAGGGCGTCGTCTACGTCCCCCACCCGTTCGACCGCCTCCACGCGATTCCGTTCCCCGCGACGCTGCACCGGCACCTGGGCGAGATCGACGTGCTCGAGGTCTACAACGCGCGTCTGCTCTTCGAGGGCTACAACGAGGAGGCGCTCCGGTTTGCGCGCAAGTACGGGCTCCTTGCGGGCGCCGGCTCGGACGCGCACGTGCTCCAGGGTGTCGGCACCGGCGCGCTGCGGATGCGGGCTTTCGAGGGCCCCGAGGAGTTCCTCCTCTCCCTGCGCACGGCCGAGGTCGTGCGCCGGCCGAAGTCGCTCGCCTACCTCCAGAGCCTCAAGTGGGTCGCCCAGGTCAAGGAACGGGTCCGCTGAGACCGAACTGAGGAGACGACTCCTGTGAGCGCCGTGCCTGACCAGATATCTGAGCGCTACCTGCAGAAGGCCATCTCCGAGATCAACGAGCTCGGCGACGAGATCGGCCGTGCGGGTGACGAGAAGCACATTCCGGTGCTGGGCTCCGGCCATCCCCTCGCGGACGTCTTCCTGCTCAAGCACGACCCGAAGCCGTCCGAGATCCAGGAGGGCGTCGCCTTCTTCGGCCGGGCCGGGCAGGCGCTCCTCAAGTCGCTGCAGCGGCTACGCGTCGACCCGATGGCCGTCTACGGGACGAACTGCCTCAAGTTCGGCGGCGAGAGCTTCGAGGAAGCCGCGCCCTGGCTGACCCGTGAGCTGCACATCGTGCAGCCGAAGCTGCTCGTGCTGATGGGCGAGCAGACGGTCGAGTTCGTGCACAGGCTCGAGTTCCCGCTCGCCGACCCGCTCGACCCGGCGGCGACGGGATTGCAGCGCTTCACGGGGACGATCGAGGCGCTCGTCGTCCCGGACATCGACGCCGCGCTCGACGAGGCGCCCGCCAAGACGGCGTTCTGGAACGCCTTCAAGGCGGTCGGCGCCTGGTACGCCGAGCTGCCACCGTATTGAGCCGGTCCCGCTGGGCCGCGCTCGCGGCCCTCACAGCAGCGCTGGCCGCATACACGGCCGGAGCCGACCGGCTCTGGGACGCCGGGTTGTGGCCCGACCTGATCTTCCTCTCCGCGGTCGTCTTTCCGGGGACGCTCGCGGTCGCGCTGCTCGTCCAGCCGCTGCGCGAGGCCAGGGGCCTGCTCGCGGGCGGCCTCGGGCTCGTCGCGCTGGCGGTCGTCCTCCGCCTCGCCCACCTCGACGTCCTCTTCAACCTCGCCAAGCTCGGCGGGTTGATCCTGCTCGGGCTGCTGGTTCCTCTCCTGGTTCGAGAACGTCGCCTGGGCGGCGGCCGTCGCCGGGATCATCCCGTTCGTCGACGCGATCTCGGTCTGGCGCGGCCCGACCAACTACGTCGTCGACCAGCAACCGCAGCTCTTCGACCACGTCTCGATCGCCTTCCGGGTTCCGGGCGAGAACTCGACGGCGAACCTCGGCCCGCCCGACGTCCTCTTCCTGGCCCTCTTCGTCGGCGCCGCGGCCCGGTTCGGCCTGCGCCCGTTCTGGACGTGGCTGACGATCGTCGCGCTGATCGACCTGACGCTGATCCTCGCCGCCACCACCGACGTCGGCGGCCTCCCCGCGCTGCCGGCCGTCGCGTTCGGCTTCCTGCTCGCGAACGCGGACCTGCTCTGGCACGCGCTCCGGCGCCGCGGCCGCGCCCCGGTGCGGATCTACGGACGGCTCGACGGCACCCCGTCCGACCTCGACGCCGACGTGATCGAGCGGAGCCCGGCCCGGTTGACGCTGCTCACACGCGAGCAGCCACCGGTCACCGCGACCGTCGAGCCGGTGTCCGTCGGCGAGCGCTTCCCGCCGCTGCCGCCCGAGCAGCCTGGCCCCGAGCGTCGCTGCCGGCTCACGCTCGGGAGCGCCGCCGCCGGCGAAGCGGTTGTCTACGACCTTCCGAACGGCGTGGTCGTCGTGCCTCTTGACGGGAATCCCGCTGCGCTGGACACCGTCCATCCGGAGCAGCTGGCCGCGGACGAGGCGAAGGTGGCGCGGCTCGTGCGCGAACGAAGCTAGCGTTCCGCGGATGGACGAGCTCGAGGAGCCGATCCGCCGGGCGCTGCAGGACGCGCAGCTCGACCTCTCGCTCGAGTTCCGCCGGTCGGTGGACGGGTCGAAGGCGGGATCGATCTCGATTCGGGGCGCCGACGGCGCCACGCTCGCAACGCTTCCGCTCGACAGCCCGGAGGCGATGAACGTCGCTCTCGCCCGGCTCGTGCAGCTCGGCTTCCGCGACGCGCCGACGACGAGCGAGGAGCCGCCGCCTCGGCCCGCACCCCGGAGCCGAACGAGAGCGAGCGTGCTCGTCGCGGGCGTCGACGGCTATCGCAAGGGCTGGGTCGCGGTGTCGCTCGACCCGAGCGGCGACGTCCAGGTCTCCACCCATCCGACCTTCACCGAGGTGCTCTCGCTGCGGGCGCAGGTGATCGCGGTCGACATCCCGATCGATCCGGCCGGCCGCGGAGCACGGCCGACCGATGCCGCCGCGCGCGCGTTCGTCGGCCGCCGGTCGAGCAGTGTCTTCCCGACGCCCCCGCGCGCCGCGCTCCAGGCCCGCACGTTCGCGGAGGCGTACGAGATCGCGCGCACCGTCACCGGAACCGGGATCTCGCAGCAGGCCTTCGCGCTCGGCAAGAAGATCCTCGAAGTGCACGAGTTCGCCGAGATCGACGAGCGGGTGATCGAGATGCACCCGGAGGTGTCGTTCTGCGCTCTCGCCGGCGGGCCGCTGGACGACTCGAAGCACACGCGAGAGGGACTCGACCGCCGCCGCGCACTGCTCGCGGAGGCCGGGGTCGTGCTGCCCGGCGCGGTCCGGGGCGTGCCCGACGTCGACCTGCTCGACGCCGCCGCGGGCGCGTGGTCGGCCGCGCGCTACGCAAACGGAGCGGCGCGTGCCTTCCCCGAGGAGCACGAGAGCCGCCTGGGCGCGATCTGGGCGTGAGCCGGACTTAGTTGCTCAGAGCAACTAGCTCGCGCTCGCGCTCGAGCAGCGAGACGGTCTCGACGTGCGGCGTGTGCGGGAACATGTCCACCGGCTTCGTCCGCACGAGCTCGTAGCCGTACTGCTCGCGGAGGACCTTCACATCCGACGCGAGCGTCGTCGGGTTGCAGGAGATGTAGACGAGACGAGGCGCACCGAGCTCGCCCGTCCGCTTCAGCGCCTTGCCGGCGAGCCCGGCGCGCGGCGGGTCGACGACGACGACATCCGGCGGCCCGGCTCGCTCGGCGAGCTCCTCGAGCGACTGGCCGACGTTGCCGGCGAAGAACGCGGCGTTCCCGATCCCGTTCAGGTCGAGGTTCTCGAGCGCACAGGCGATCGACTCCTCCGAGATGTCGACGCCCCAGACGGTGAGCGAGTGAGCGGCCATGGCCAGCCCGATCGTGCCCGTCCCGCAGTAGAGGTCGTACACCGTCTCGCTGCCGGTCAGCCCGGCGTACTCGATCGCGAGCGCGTAGAGCTGCTCGGCCATCTCGGTGTTCGTCTGCAGGAACGCGTTCGGCCGGACGCGGAAGCGGAGCCCAAGCAGCTCCTCCTCGATCGCCTCCTCGCCCCAGAGCAGGGTCGAGGGCAGGTTCGTCACCTCCGACGGCGAGTCGTTGATCGCCCAGTGGATCGACTTCACCTCGGGGATGCGCCGCAGCACCTCGACCAGGTAGCCGCGTTCGAACTTCTCGCCGGGAGCGGTCACGAGCAGCACGAGCGCCTGGTTCGTGTTGCGGCCCTCGCGGACGACCAGGTGGCGGAGGTAGCCGGTCTGCTCGGCCTGGTCGTAGGCAGCGAGCCCTTCCTCGCGCGCCCAGTCGCGCACGGCAGTGCGGATCGCGTTGCCGACGTCGGTCGTGAGCCAGCACTTCTCGACCTCGAGCACCTCGTCCCAGCGGCCGGCCCTGTGGAAGCCGAGTGCCGGCCCCGACTCCGTCTGCGTGAAGGAGTACTCGAGCTTGTTCCGGTAGAAGAACTGAGAGGCGGCCGGCAGGATCGGCTCGACGGGCGCATCGGGGATGCCGCCGATCCGCTCGCAGCGAGTCGCGCACCTGCTCCTCCTTCGCGGCCGCCTGCACCGCGTAGTCGAGATCCTGGAAGCGGCAGCCGCCGCAGGCGGGGTAGTGCGCGCAGGGCGCTTCGACGCGATGGGGCGACGGCTCGAGCACCTCCGTCGCGAGCGCCTCGGCGAAGCCGCGCTTCACCTTGGTCACCCGCGCGCGGACGCGGTCGCCGGGCAGGCCGCGGCGCACGAAGACGACGAAGCCGTTCAGGCGCGCGACACCGTTGCCGCCGTAGGCGAGCGAATCGACCTGGAGCTCGACTTCCTCGTCCTTGCGTACCGGAGCGGCCATCCCCGCAGGGTACGGACTATGTGACGTCGCGGCGGCGGGTGCGCCAGACACCTGCCGCGCCGATGACGGCGACCCAGGCGAGCGAGACGCCGACGCCGGGCCAGTAGCCGAGCAGGTCCTCGCCCCCGGTCCCGTCGGCCGCGTCGAGCGCGCGGAACGGGAGATAGGCGATTGCGCCGTCGATGTCGATCAGCCCGAACAGCCCCCACAGCAGTGTCTCGCCGAGGAAGATCCAGACGAGGGTGCCGACGAGCGCGGCGACCTGGCTGTGCACGACCGAGCCCACCGCGACGCCCATGGCGCCCCAGAGCACGGCGCTCAGCAGGGTCTGCGCCGCACGCGTGCCGACGTCGCCGTCGAGCAGATGGATCTCGTCGCCGGTGATCGACAGCCACGTCACCGTCACGGCGGCGACGACGGCCAGCGCCAGGAGACCAAAGAGAAACGAGACGGCCGAACCGGCAACCAGCTTCGAGGCGAGCACCCGCTCGCGGCTCGGGGCGGCGAGAAAGGTGGGTGTGACCGTGCCGTGCCGGAACTCGGTCGTGACGATCGTGATCCCGAGGATGATCGCGAGCACGGCGCCAAGGCCGGCCGACTCGACCAGGCCGAGCTGGAACTCGGGCAGGCCGCGCGCGTCCGCGTTCGACCCGATATCGCCTGCGACGGCAATCCCGACGAGCAGCACGATCACCGCGAGGTACGCCCACCAGCCGCGCGTGGTCCGGATCTTCAGCAGCTCGGCGCGGACGAGTGCGGTCACGCTGTCGTCTCGCCGTCGGTCAGCTCGAGGAAGACGTCCTCGAGCGTCGCGCGCTGGACGGTCAGCTCGTGCAGAACGACGCCGTTGGCGGCGGCGACCTCCCCCACGCGCTCGGCCGGCAGGCCGACGAGCAGCGCGCCATCGCCCGACTCGGACACGTTCCCCTCAGCCGTGAGCAGGCCGCGCAGGCGCGGGTCGGGGCTGCGCACGAGCGTCGCGCCCTGCGCTCCGGCGAGCACCTCGGCGATCGTCGCCTGCTGGACGAGCGCGCCTCGGTGGATGATCACGACGCGGTCGACCGTCTGCGCGACCTCGGCGAGCACGTGGCTCGAGACGAGGATCGTCCGACCCTCCGCTGCGAGCGAGCGGAGCAGGTCGCGCAGCCACCTGACGCCCGCGGGGTCGAGGCCGTTTGCGGGCTCGTCGAGCACGAGCACCTCCGGGTCGCCGAGCAGCGCCGTCGCGAGGCCGAGCCGCTGGCGCATGCCGAGCGAGTAGCCCTTGACGCGCCGCTTCGCAGCCGCACTCAGCTCGACGAGGGCGAGCACCTCGTCCACGCGTGACGAGGGCAGGCTCGCGGCGGCAGCCTGCACACGCAGGTGGTTGCGCCCCGTTCGCCCGGGGTGCACCTCGCTCGCCTCGAGCACCGCGCCCACGCGGTGGAGCGGCCGGTCGAGCTCGCGATACGGGACGCCGAGCACGGTCGCGCTGCCTGCATCGGGATGGACGAGGCCCAGGACGGACCGAAGCGTCGTCGACTTGCCGGCTCCGTTCGGCCCGAGGAAGCCGGTGATCGTGCCCGGCTCGACGCGAAAGGAGAGGTTTGCGACGGCCTGGGTCTTGCCGAAGCGCTTGCTCAGCCCGGCGACCTCGATCACGCGAGCGGCGTCACGTAGACGGAGCGCTCGCGAGGCCCGTCGAACTCGCAGAAGAAGATCCCCTGCCAGGTGCCGAGCGCGAGCTTCCCGTCGCGCACAGGGATCAGCACGTCGGGGCCCATGAACGCGGCCCGGATGTGCGTGGGCGCGTTCTCCTCGCCCTCCTCGATGTGCTCCCAGGGCCAGTCCTCGGAGACGATCCGCTCGAGCGCCTGTCTCGAAGTCGCGCGCGACGGCCGGGATCGGCGTGCTCGTTGATCGTCACTCCCGCCGTCGTGTGCGGGACGTAGACGAGCGCGGCGGCGTCCCGGCCAAGTCGCCGAGCGCTCCGCGCACCTGCTCGGTGATGTCGACGAGCTGGCTGCGCCGTTCCGTGGTGACCCTGAACTCCTGCACGGCGCGTATCCTAGGCCGCGTGAGCGAGACGGCACCGAGCGACCGCGAGCTGGACGGGTACCGAGAGGGCGCAGACCGCTTCATCGCGGAGCTCGACGAGGAGTACTACCTCCACTACGCCGGCCTGAAGCCGGACTTCGAGCTGCGCGCGATCTACGAGCGCCACGCCGACCTGACCGAGCTGGCGACCGTGCAGCGGCTCGGCACCGCGGTGCACGGGCGCGAGAACCTCGAGCTCTTCCGCTTCGCCTGCGAGGGCTATCTGGGCGAGCTGACCCGCGGTCACGCCGAGCAGATCGCCGCCCACGAGACGACGCTCGAGGTTCCTCACGACGGCGGCACGGTCGGGTACCGGATGCTGCCGCCGACGATCGCGAACACGGCCGAGCGCGAGACGCGAGCACGGCTCGAGAGCGCGCGCAACGAGCTCACCGACGAGCACATGAACCCGCTCTATCTCGACGCCGTGCACGTGACACAGCGCGCCGTGCCGGAGCTCGGTGCCCCGAACTACTTCCAGCTCTACCGCGACCGGTTTGGCTACGACCTCGAAGGGCTCGCCGGCCAGTGCCGTGCCTTCCTCGACTCGACCGAGCGGTTGTACGAGGACTCGATCGACCGCGTCCTCCGCGAGCGAGTCGGGATCGGGCTCGCCGAGGCCGAGCGTCACGACCTGCGCCGCTTCTTCCGGGGCGCCAGCTGGGACGATGCGTTCCCGGCCGCCAAGATGCTGCCCGCGCTCCGCGGCACGCTGGCGAATCTCGGGATCGACCTCGACGCGCAGGCGAACGTGCACCTGGACGTCGAGGAGCGTCCGACGAAGAGCCCGCGCGCGTTCTGCGCGCCGATCGAGATCCCGGACAAGGTGATGCTCGTGATCCAGCCGCAGGGCGGCCCGGACGACTGGTACGCCCTCTTCCACGAGGCCGGCCACACCGAGCACTTCGCCTTCACGTCGCCCGACCTGCGGATGGAGGAGAAGCGGCTCGGCGACAACGCGGTCACCGAGGGCTGGGCGATGCTCTTCGACCACCTGATCGACGACCGCGCGTGGCTCACGAGCATGCTCGACTTCCCGCGGCCCGAGGCGTTCGCAGCCGAGGGCGCAGTGCAGCTCCTCTTCTACGTGCGGCGCTACTGCGCCAAGCTCCTCTATGAGCTCGAGTTCCACGCCGCCGCCGACCCCACGCAGATGCAGAGCCGCTACGTCGAGATCGTCGGCGACGCGCTCAAGGTCGATCCGAGCCCGACGGACTACCTCGCCGACATCGACCCCGGCTACTACGTCACCTCGTATCTGCGCGCCTGGGCGTTCGCGGCGCAGATGACGAGCTTCCTGCGCGAGGAGTTCGGCACGACCTGGTTCAAGCGCCGCGAGGCGGGGTCGCTGCTCGTCGAGCTCTGGAGTCTCGGCCAGAAGCCGACGGCGGACGAGCTCCTGAAAGACGTCACCGGCGCCGCGGTCGAGCTGGAAGCCGTCGCCGAGGCCGTCCGCGAGGCCATCCCCACTCCGGCCCGCTAGGCGGTCAGAGCGCGCCGCCCGCGGCCGGGGGTGCCCCGGCCTCGAGCACGTTCTCGCCCCCGCTCTCACGGGCGAGGTAGTCCTCGATCAGCATCACGTTGTCGCGCGAGCGCTCCACGACCGTGAGCAGGGCGCCCATAGACGAGACCTCCTCGCGCTGCTCCTGCAGGAACCAGTGCAGGAACTGCTCGCCGACGAGATCGCCCTCCGCGCGTGCGAGCTTCGCGAGGTCGGAGATCTGCTCGGTGACGCGCTTCTCCTGCTCGAGCGCGAGCCGCACCGGCTCGACGACGTCCGCGAACTCGGTCTGCGGCGCCGCGACACCCGGGATCGCGACCTGCTGGTCGGCGTCGAGCAGGTACTGGATGATCATCATCGCGTGGTTTCGCTCCTCGACCGCCTGGCGGTAGAAGTGCGCGGCCAGGCGAGGGAGCGTCTGCGCGTCGTAGTGCACCGCGATCGCGACGTACTGCTGCGACGCGGCGAACTCGTAGCCGACCTGCTCGTTCAACCCATCCGGGAACGGTGCCATCGACCGACTCTAACGCGTACGGGCGGTCTCGCTGCACGGTGGCGGCGGGCAGTACGATCCAACCGTGCTGCCGCTCCGGGACAACGTGCCGACCCGGACGCTGCCGCTCGTCACCTACGCGCTGATCGTCGCCAACGTGCTCGTCTGGGTGCTGTACCAGCTCCCCGACCTGCAGGGCTCTGTGGACGAGCTCGCCTACCACCCGTGCGAGATCGAGGGCTCGTGCGCGACGGTCGGCGAGAGCTGGCCGCTGACGGCGTTCACGTCGATGTTCATGCACGGCAGCTGGGCGCACCTGCTCGGGAACATGCTCTTCCTCTGGATCTTCGGCAACAACGTCGAGGACGCGCTCGGCAAGGTGCGCTTCCTCGCCTTCTACGTCGCGGGCGGCCTGGCGGCGACGGCGCTGCAGACGTTCGTCACGCTCGCGTACGCGACCCAGGCGGACGCGACGATCCCGAACGTGGGCGCGAGCGGCGCGATCTCGGCGGTGCTCGGGGCCTACCTCGTGCTGCTACCCCGCGCGAAGGTCCTCACGGTGATCTTCTTCGTCCTGCGCGAGGTGCCGGCGATGCTCTTCCTGCTGATCTGGTTCGGCTTCCAGCTGCTCGACGGCGGCGCCTCGATCGCCCACCCCGAGCAGGGCGGCGGAGTCGCGTTCTTCGCCCACATCGGCGGCTTCGTCTTCGGCGCGCTCCTCGTCAAGGTCGCGCAGCAACGGCGTCCGCTCGCGCCGACGCACTGATGGCCGGCTTCGAGGAGCACGTCCGCGTCGCACTCGACTTGCTGCCGCCGAAGCTCGCGGCCGCGCTCGACAACGTCGCGGTCGTGATCGAGGAGGAGAACACCGAGGAGCCCGACCTCTACGGCCTCTTCGACTGGCCGGAGTACATGCCGGCGAAGATCTCGATCTACCGTCGCCCGCTCGTCGAGGACTTCGACGACCCGGCCGAGCTCGAGGAGCAGATCCGGATCACCGTCCTGCACGAGCTCGCGCACTACTTCGGCATGGACGAGGGCCAGATCGCCGACCTCGGTTACGAGTGAGGTCGGCGATCCGGCTTCCCCAGGTCTAGGGCTGCGGCCAGGCCGGCGCGACGAACCCGGGGATGAACCCGAGCGCCGCCGGGAACGAGGTCGCACCCGGCTTCGTGCCGGTCGCCACCCAGCCGTCGAGCGCCGTCAGCGCCGTCACCAGCTGCGGGCCGGTGAAGTTGCAGTGGCCGATGCCCGTCGTGAACGTCTGCGCGAGCAGGTCGCTGCGCCCTGCCGTGGCGACGGTCGCGGCGTACGCCGAGTCGTGCGAGACGGGCACAAGCGTGTCCGTCTGGGTGTGGATCGCCAGTAGCGGCTTCTTGATCTTGCCGCTGTAGTCGGCCCAGTGCTCGACGTAGTTCTGCGAGAACGGCGCCGCCGCGATCGTCCGCCGTGCGTTCATCTGCGCCAGCAGCCAGTCGGCGTCGACGCCGAGGAGGGCGAGATAGAACTTGTCGCCCGCCGACAACGAGTACGTGTGCGTCAGGTTCTGGACAACCGGCCCGCCGGCGCGGCGCTCGAGCTCGGCGCGAGCCTCGGTGGCGAAGTACATGTTCGTCAGGATCCAGCTCGGGTAACTCGGCGACGGGAACGCCGACGGGGCCGCCCCGGTGACGAGCCGGATGAACTCGAACTTGCCGAAGTTGGCCGGGTTCGAGACCTCCGGGATCATCTTCGCCAGCACGGTGGTGTCGAAGTCGATGGTGTCGTCGACGTCGCCGACACTGCCCCAGGCAGCGGGCCAGCCGAAGGCGGCGTCGTAGGCGAGCGAGGTCACGCCCGCACCGTCCCAGGCACGGCTCGCGCCGGCGCCGACGGCACAGGCGGCCAGATAGCCGTCGAAGTGGCCGGCCGTCTGCTCCGCCAGGGCATACGTGATCACGGAGCCCATCGAGAAGCCCCAGAGCAGCGTCCGGCTCGGCTTGCCGACGGCCGCGCGGAAGCGCGAGACGAGGCGCTTGGTGTCGCCGATTCCTTCCTGCACAGCCCAGCCGTTCGAGCTGTAGGCCGAGCCTGCGAGCGCATACCCCATCGCGAGCAGTGTGGGCTCGAGCGCCGCGACGGGAGCGGCGGGTGCGCTGCGATCGTCGACCTCGCCGGGATGGTCGGCCAGGTCGCGATAGCCGTGGGCGTGGACGACGAGGGTGCCGTTCCAGTTGTCCGGCACCACGATCCGATACGGCGCGCCGTTGAGCTCGCCGGTGAGCTCGGTCGGCGCTGCCTGGGCCGCGGGAACCGCCAGCAGGAACACGGCGGCGAGCGCGAGCGCACATCTCTTGAGCACGACTTTCCCTCCCTCGGTCGATCCCCCTGAACGCTCAGCGTACGTCCGGGTTGACTCGCGAGTCAATTCTGTTGCGTTTGTGTTGAGAGGAAGCCGTCCAGGAATCGGCGAGCCTCGCGCTGCGTTCAAAGGAGACATGAGGACGATTCCTGAGATCCACGCCGAGATCGAGCGCCTGAGCGAGGTCCGTGGGGAGCTGTGGCAGAGCCTGTCCCACGGGCGCGAGCAGGCTGTGGTGGACGAGATCAAGCACATCGACGAGCAGCTGCTGACGCTCTGGGACGAGCACCGGGCCGAGCGCGCGCGTATCCGCTTCGGCGAGCGCGACGACATCGTGCGCCGGGCCCGCCAGGAAGAGCGTCTGGAGCGCGCCGCGTAGCTCGAGTACCATCGGGCCCTAGATGGGCCTGAGGGGCTTGCTCGATCGAGACGACGAGTCCTCCGACCTGGAGTCGGAGCGGGAGTCGCTGCGCCGTCGCCAGACCGAAGCCGAGGCGGAGATCGCTGCGCTCAAGCGTTCGCTCTCCGAACGCGTCACCCAGGTGCAGCTGAGGGAGAAAGAGCTCGCCGACGCGCTCGCGCGGGTCGAGCGGCGCGAGCAGAAGCTCGACGGCGCCGAGACGCGCGGCTCCCGCCTCGACTCGGTGCGGCTGCGGCTGGCCGAGGCGAAGGAGGCGCGAACCGCGCTGGACGCACGACGCGCAGAGCTCGACGCCCGCGAGGCGTCGCTCGACGAGCGCGAGCAGACGGTCGCGGCGCCCGCTCAGCCGGCGCCGCAGACGCACGACGCGCCGCTCGAGGACGGCCGCGCCGAGGAGCTCGCGACCCGGACCGTCGAGCTCGACGAGCGCGAGGCCGGCCTGGCGGAACGCGAGGCCGCGGCCGCGGCTCGTGAGGACGCCGCCGCCGCACGCGAGGCGGCGTTCGCCGAGCAGGAGCTCGGCCTCGTCGAGCGTGAGGCCGTGCTCGAGGCAGGAGCCGCGGAGCTCGCGGCACACGCGGAGGAGCTGGAGCATGCCAGCGAGGAGCCGCTCGGCGAACCGCCGGCCCCGGCGGCCGAAGAGCTCGCAGCGGTCGAAGCCAGGCTCGCCGAGCTGCGGGCCGCCGAGCAGGCGTTCGTCCGCACCCGGGCCGAGCTCGCGGAGCGGAGCGACGCGCTCGCCGAACGCGAAGCGACCGTCGCGGCTCGCGAGCGAAAGGTGTCCGCCCACGAGACTCCTGCAGCCTCACCCGACCTCGAGGCGCTCGAGGCTCGCATCCGGCGGCTGGAGGGCGGGCGCCCCGAGCCCGAACCGCAGACGTTCAGCGCCGGCCTGCGCGCCCTTTCCGAGCGCGGCCTGCGAAGTGCGAAGAAGCCGGACGAGCCGCTGCAGTAGTTCGAGCGCGCTTGCTCCCCGCACGACAGACGTGGGAGGATCGCGGCGGGGATCACAGAGAAGGGGGAAGTGATGAAGCACCGCGTCTTCGCACGGACGCTCGGCGCGGCAGTTCTCGCCGGGCTCGTAGCCATCTCGACGGCGTCGTCAGGAGCCGCTCCGAGCGCGACGGAGATCGCGCTCGACTACGTCAAGAAGAACCGCCAACAACTCGGGCTCACGGGCGGCGACGTCAACGAGGTCGCCGTCTCCGACGCCGTCGTCAGCGCCCACACCGGCGTCACCCACGTCTACCTCCAACAGCAGCACCGGGGGATCGAGGTCTTCAACGGGTTGATCAACGTCAACGTCGCCCGCAACGGCAGCGTCGTCAGCGCCGGCAACCGCTTCGTCTCCGGCCTCGCCGCGCGCGCGGGGGGCCAGAACGCAAAGAAGGCGGCGGTCGAAGCCACCCAGGCTGCAGCCGACCAGCTCGCCTTGAAGCCCTCGAAGGAATTCAAGGTCGTGGCCAAGAAGGGCGGCGCAGCCGACAGGACCACGATCTCCGACGGTGGTGTCGCGGAGAGCGCGATCGAGGCGGAGCTCGTGTGGCTCCCCACCGACAGCGCCGTGCGGCTCGCCTGGAGCGTTCGGCTGGATCAGGCCGACCACTGGTGGAACGCGTTCGTGGACGCCGAGACCGGCGCCTCGCTCGGCCAGGTCGACCTGATCATCCACGAGGACGCCAAGGCGACCGGCCGGGCCGTCGCGCCCTCCTCGGCCTCCGCGGCGGCGCTGCCGTCGTTCCCGGCGACGGACAACGCGAGCTATCGCGTCTTCCCGCTGCCGCTGGAAAGCCCGAGTGACGGCGACCGGGTGCTCGTGCAGAACCCGGCCGACCCGAGCGCGTCCCCGTTCGGCTGGCACGACACGAACGGGATCGCCGGAGCGGAGTTCACCCGCACGCGCGGCAACAACGTGCACGCGTACGCAGACCGCGACAACAACAACGTCGCCGACCCCGGCAGCGATCCGGACGGCGGGCCGAGCCTGACGTTCGACTTCCCGCTCGACCTGAACAGCCGGCCGTTCGACTCGCAGGCCGCAATGGTGACGAACCTCTTCTACTGGAACAACGTCATCCACGACGTCATGCACAACTACGGCTTCGACGAGCCGGCGGGCAACTTCCAGGTCTCGAACTACGGCAAGGGCGGAGTCGGCAACGACGACGTCCGGGCCGAGGCCCAGGACGGCAGCGGACGCAACAACGCCAACTTCGGCACCGGCGTCGAGGGCACCCGCCCCCGGATGCAGATGTTCGAGTGGCGCTCGTCGGCCCCGAACCCGATCGTGGTCAACTCGGGCCCGCTCGCCGGGAACACGTACTACGGCCCGATGGCCGGCTTCGGCGAGAGCCTCGTCACGACCGGCCCGATCACCGGCGACGTCGTGCTGATCAACGACGGCATCGCCGCGCCCTCGCTGACGGACGGCTGCGAGCCGTTCGCGGTTCCGGCCGGGGCGATCCCGCTGATCGACCGCGGCGCCTGCAACTTCACCGTCAAGGTGAAGAACGCGCAGAACGCGGGCGCGCAGGCGGCGATCGTCGTCAACAACATCGCGGGTCCCGCAACGGCCATGGGCGGCTCCGATCCGTCGGTCGTGATCCCGTCCGTGATGATCACGCTCGACGACGGCAACACGTTCAAGGCGAACCCGGGCAACAACGCCACGATCTCGGACGGCACGGGCGGCGCACCCGACCGCGACTCCGACCTCGACAACGGCGTGATCGTCCACGAGTACGGGCACGGGATCTCGAACCGCCTCACGGGCGGCCCTGCGACCGTGAGCTGCCTCGGTAACGCCGAGCAGATGGGCGAGGGCTGGAGCGACTACTACGCCCTCGTGCTGACGACGAGCCCCGCGGACACGGCCACCACCGGCCGCGGTGTCGGGTCGTACGTGAGCTTCCAGCCGGCGGACGGCGTCGGGATCCGGCCGACGCAGTACACGACCGACATGAGCGTCAACCCCTCGACGTACGCCTCCGTCGCCGACACGGTGAACATCAGCCAGCCGCACGGCATCGGCTACGTCTGGAACACGATGCTCTGGGAGGTCTACTGGAACCTCGTCGGGAAGTACGGCTACAACGCGAACGTCTATGACGACTGGTACACGGGCGGCAACAACCTCGCGATCCAGCTCGTCACCGACGGGATGAAGTTCCAGCCGTGCCGGCCGGGCTTCCAGGACGGCCGGGACGCCATCCTGGCCGCCGACCAGGCCCTGACGGGTGGGGCGAACCAGTGCGAGATCTGGCGCGGCTTCGCCAAGCGCGGGCTCGGCACCGGTGCGAGCCAGGGCAGCTCGAACAACCGGTCGGACGGCGTCGAGAACTTCGACGTCCCTGCGACCTGCTCCGCCACCGCGGGGGCGTTCCGCCCGCCGATCAAGCAGGCGCCGACGCTGAACGATCGGACCGCAGGTGCGACCGTCCCGGTCAAGTACGCCGTCACGGGGCTCTCGCCGGGCCAGGCCGTCACGCTCGACTCCGAGCCGGTGAGCTGCGAGACCCTGAAGTCGACCGGCGGGCCCAGCCCGATCGCGACGACCGGGTCGCCGAAGCAGAAGGGCGACGAGTACCACGTCAACTGGGCCACCGACCCGGCCTGGGCGGGCACGTGCCGCAGGTTGACGCTCCGGATCGACGGCGCGAGCAGCTCCGTCGCGTACTTCCGGCTCGGCTGAGCCCGCGAGTCACTGGGGGAGCGCCCTGCAAGGGGCGCTCCCCCACCTCTACACTGGAGCCGCTCGGGGCGTTAGCTCAGCTGGGAGAGCGCCGCCTTTGCAAGGCGGAGGTCGCCGGTTCGATCCCGGCACGCTCCACTCCCTCGAGCTAGCAGCAGCCGGCGCTCGTGGCCGGCTGGATCACCGGGAGGCCCTTTCCCGCTGGATCGGTCGTCTTGACCGCGCGGACGATCGCGCCGTGCAGGCCGTCGGCGACCTCGTGCGTGAAGTCGATCGTGACGTCCTCGAAGCCCGCGGCCTCGAGGCCCGCGCGGTACTCGCCCACCGAGAGGGCGCCCGCGATGCAGCCGACGTAGCTGCCGCGCTCGGCGCGGTCGTCCGGGTTGAGCCGGTCTTCCGCGACGACGTCGCTGACGCCGACGCGGCCGCCGGGCCGGAGCACGCGGCCGATCTCCGCCAGCACGGCGGCCTTGTCGGTCGAGAGGTTGATCACGCAATTCGAGATCACGACGTCGACCGAGTCGGCCGGCAGGGGCACCCGCTCGATCTCGCCCTTGAGGAAGATCGCGTTGCGAACCTCCGCCTCCGCCGCGTTGCGACGCGCCAGGGCGAGCATCTCGTCGGTCATGTCGAGCCCGAACGCCAGGCCGGTCTCGCCGACCCGCCGCGCCGACAGAATCACGTCGATGCCGCCGCCCGAGCCGAGGTCGAGCACCGTCTCGCCCTCGTTCAGCTCGGCGACGGCGACCGGGTTGCCGCAGCCGAGCGACGCGAGCACCGCCGTCTCGGGCAGCTCGCCGTGCTGGTCGGCGTCGTAGAGGCCGGCGCCGAAGCCGCCGGTCGCGGCGCCGTCATCGCAGCACGAGCCGCTGCCGCAGCCGCACCCCGCCCCCTCGCTCACCGCGAGGGCCGACTCCGCGTAGCGGCGGCGCACCTCCTCGCGCAGCTCCTCTGCTCCCGTAACGGTCATCAGCAACACACTCCCTTCAGGTCGGCGACGGCCGCGAGGGTCGCGACAGCGTCACGGTTCAAGGTGAAATAGGCCCACTTGCCGCGCTGCTCGCGCTCGACGAGCCCCGACTCGACGAGCTTGCGCATGTGATGCGAGACGGTCGGCTGAGCGAGCCCGAGCGGCTCGATCAGGTCGCACATGCACACCGCGCCGCCGTTCGCTGCGATCAGGTTGACGAGCCGCACGCGAGCCGGGTCGCCGAGCGCCTTGAAGAGCTCGGCCGTCGCGGCCGCCTGCTCGTCCGAGAGGGTCGGCTCGGCGAGCGGAGCGCAGCAGCGGGCGGGTGCGAGCGTCGTGGTCACGCCCCCATCATATCGATACTTGTCGATATGAGCAAGCGAAGAAAAGGCCGACCCTGTGGAGCCGGCCTTTTCGAGGCGCTACTCGTCCTCGGCTGGAGCCGCTGCGGGCTCCTCGGCGGGCTCGCCGTCGTCCGGCGGGACGGTGACCTTCTCGGCCTGCGGCTCGCCTTCGACGATCCTGATGTCGACGAGCGATTCGCCCTCCTCGCCCGTGAGCTCTTCCTTCTTGTCGACGAGGATCGTCGCGCCCGGGTTGAGGTTGCGGCCGAGCACGAAATCGGCGAGCGGGTCCTCGATGAAGCGCTGGATCGCGCGCCGCAGCGGCCGGGCGCCCATCGCCGGGTCGAAGCCCTGCTCGACGAGCACTTCCTTCGCCGCGTCGGTCAGCTCGATCGCCACCTCGTAGGTCGCCATCTGCTCCCGCAGCCGCTTCAGCTGCAGGTCGACGATCGTGAGGATCTCTTCCTTCTCGAGCTTGTGGAAGACGATGATCTCGTCGATCCGGTTCAGGAGCTCGGGGCGGAAGACCTTCTTCAGCTCGCCGGTGACGCGGCCCTTCATCTCCTCGTAGGAGAGGCCGTGCTCGTCGCCGATCGAGAATCCGAGCGTCTGGTTCTTGGCGATCTGGCCGGCGCCGATGTTCGACGTCATGATCACGATCGCGTTGCGGAAGTCGACCTTGCGGCCCTGCGAGTCGGTCAGCTTCCCCTCCTCCAGGATCTGGAGCAGGATGTTGAAGACGTCCGGGTGGGCCTTCTCGATCTCGTCGAGCAGGAGCACCGAGTAGGGCTTGCGGCGGACGGCCTCGGTCAGCTGGCCACCCTCGTCGTAGCCGACGTAGCCGGGCGGGGAGCCGACGAGCCGGGACACGGAGTGCTTCTCCATGTACTCGGACATGTCCACCTGGATCATCGCGTCCTCGTCGCCGAAGAGGAACTCGGCGAGCGTGCGCGCCAGCTCCGTCTTGCCGACGCCGGACGGGCCGAGGAAGATGAACGAGCCGGTCGGCCGCTTCGGATCCTTGATCCCCGCGCGGGCGCGGCGGATCGCCTTCGAGGCCGCGACGATCGCCTGGTGCTGGCCGATCACGCGCTTGTGCAGCTCGTCCTCCATCCGGATCAGCTTCTGCGACTCGGCCTCGGTCAGCTTGAAGACCGGGATGCCCGTCCACATCGAGACGATGTCCGCGATCTCGTCCTCGCCGACCTCGGGCTGCTCCTCGGACTCCTCCGAGCGCCAGTTCTCCTCGAGCTCCTTCTTCTTCTGCGTCAGCTTGCGCTCCTTGTCGCGCAGCGACGCGGCCTTCTCGAACTCCTGCGCCTCGATCGCGTTCTCCTTGTCCGTGCGCACGCGCTCGATCTCGTCCTCGAGCTCGCGGTAGCGCGGCGGCGCCGACATCGTCTTGATCCGGAGCCGGGAGCCGGCCTCGTCGATCAGGTCGATCGCCTTGTCGGGCAGGTGCCGGTCCTGGATGTAGCGGTCGGCGAGCACGGCGGCCGCCCGGAGCGCGTCGTCGGAGATCTGGCAGCGATGGTGGGCCTCGTAGCGGTCGCGCAGGCCGCGCAGGATCTGGACGGTGTCGTCGATCGTCGGCTCCTCGACCCGCACCTGCTGGAAGCGGCGCTCGAGCGCGGCGTCGCGCTCCAGGTACTTGCGGTACTCGTCGAGCGTGGTGGCGCCGATCGTCTGCAGCTCGCCGCGGGCGAGCGCGGGCTTGAGGATCGAGGCCGCGTCGATCGCGCCCTCCGCCGCGCCGGCGCCGACGAGGTTATGCAGCTCGTCGATGAAGAGGATGATGTCGCCCCGCTGCATGATCTCCTTCATCACCTTCTTCAGCCGCTCCTCGAACTCGCCGCGGTACTTGGAGCCGGCGACGAGGGCGGCGAGGTCGAGCGTGTAGATCTGCTTGTTCTTCAGCAGCTCGGGCACCTGATTCGTGGAGATTCGGGTGGCGAGGCCCTCGACGACGGCGGTCTTGCCGACGCCCGGCTCGCCGATCAGAACGGGGTTGTTCTTCTGGCGGCGCGAGAGGATCTGCATCACGCGCTCGATCTCGGTCGCGCGTCCGACGACGGGGTCGAGCTTGCCCTCGGTGGCCGCCTTCGTCAGGTTGCGGCCGAACTGGTCGAGCAGCTTCGAGCTCTTCGACTTCTCGCCGGAGCCCCCGCCCGAGCCCTGCTGCCGCCGGCCGGGACCGGAGAGCATGCGGATGATCTCGTTGCGGATCTTCTCGGCGTCGGCGTCGAAGTCGAGCAGGATGCGCGCGGCGACGCCCTCGTTCTCGCGCACCAGGCCGAGCAGGATGTGCTCGGTGCCGATGTAGTTGTGCCCCAGCGAGAGCGCTTCGCGCAGCGCGAGCTCCAGCACCTTCTTCGCGCGCGGCGTGAACGGGATCTGGCCGGTCGTGACCTCGTCGCCCTGGCCGACGATGCGGGCGACCTGCGCGCGCACCTCTTCCACGGTGATGTCGAGCGACTCGAGCACGCGGGCGGCGAGACCCTCCTCTTCGCGGAGGAGGCCGAGGAGGATGTGCTCCGTGCCGATGTAGTTGTGCTTGAGGGCGCGGGCCTCGTCCTGTGCGAGGACGACGACCTGGCGAGCCCGTTCTGTGAATCGCTCGAACAACCTGATCGACCCTCCTTCCGGCCTAGATTCCGGAGAGCTTTGCCGCCCTCCGGCTCGAAGGTCTATGCCCATGGTATCGGACGGTCCCCCCGTCACCTGAACGGGCAGTCGTGCGGGCCCGCGCGCTTACTGGACGGACTTGAACGACGCGAACACCGCGGTGACCGTCATGAGGAGGATCTTCACGTCGAGCCACAGCGAGAAGTTCTCGATGTAGTAGTTGTCCCACTCGACGCGATCGGTCAGCGAGGTGTTCCCACGCAGGCCGTTCGCCTGCGCCCAGCCCGTGATGCCCGACTTGACGCGGTGGCGGTCGCAGTAGCGGTAGATGCTCCCCTCGAACTCCCGCACGTAGCGCACACGCTCAGGTCGAGGGCCGACGATCGACATGTGCCCGAAAAGCACGTTGAAGAGCTGCGGCAACTCGTCGATTGACGAGCGGCGCAGGAGCCTGCCCACGCCTGTTCGAACGTCGATGGCGGGCGCGTCGAGCTCCGCCCCTCCGTCGGGATCGTGGAGCTGCTGCCGGGCCCAGGCCGCGTCGGCTTCGCCGCGCTCCTCGGGTGCGCCGCGCATCGTCCTGAACTTGAGCATGTCGAACTCCGTCCCGTCGCGGCCGACGCGGCGCTGGCGAAACAGGATCGGACGCCCCAGGCTGGCGTAGGTCGCCAGCGCGGCCGCGAGGAAGACGGGTGAGAGGAGCGCGATCAGCACGACGGCGGCGACGCGGTCCGCAGCGTGCTTCAACCCGAACTGCCAGCTGCGCGGATCGGACGGATGAGCTGTGACGAGCGGGAGCCCACCGATGTGCTCGACGGTCATCCGCGTCGTCGTTCGCTCGTACAGCCGCGGCACCATCGCGACCGCGACTCCCAGCTCGTGACAGTGGCGGACGAGGCGGAGCAGCACGTCGTCCGGCGCCGTCGAGAAGCTGATGATGACCTGCTCGACGCCGTGCTCCCGCACGACCGCTTCCAGATCCCAACTCGCCCCGAGCACGGGCAAGTCGGAGCCGGTGCCCGTGCCCGCCAGCGGATCCTTGTCGAGGAAGCCAACCGGCTTCAGCCCGAGCTGTGGCGAGTCGAGCAGCCGCCGGGCCGCGAGCCGGCCGACCTTGCCCGCGCCCACGATCAGCGTCGGCCGCAGTCCCTCGCCGGCACGTCTGGCCTGAGCCTGAGACCAGTAGAGCGCAACCCGCCCGGCGGCGACGTAGGCGGTGGCGAACGCCCAGATGCGGACGACGTCTTCCACAGGCGAGCGGCCGGCACCGAGGATCGCCGCCAGCGAGATCAGCGCCATCGCCGAAACGCTCGTCGCGGCGATGACCTGACGCACGTCGTCGATCGTCCGCAGCCGGAGCACCGGGGCGTACAGCCCCCGCGACGCGAGCAGGGCGACGACCGCCACTCCGAACGCCGCCGTCCAGACGGGAGATGCCGGCGTGACGCCGGCGTCGGCCGCACCGAATGCCGTCGCCGTCGCGGCGAGCACGAGCATCGCGGAATCAACCGCGACGCAGGCGATGGTCCACGGCGTCCCGGCCCGCAAACCGAGACGGAAGGAGCTCCGCCCGGCGTTGCCGGCGGTCCGCTCGAGGAGCGCCTCCGACGCCACCGCTTCGGTGAGTTGCACCATCTATCGACCTCTAGACGTTGAGAGCGGAGTGCCGCACACCTACGTGCGGGCCCGTCCCAAGCGCCTGAAACCCCATCCGAGCACGAGCAGCGCGACCGCGCCGAACGTCAGGAGAGCCAGGTCGACGCCCGTGAACGGCAGTGTGCCGCCACTCTGACCGACTGCTCCCACGCCGTCGTCGCCGGCATCCTCACCGAGCCGATCCTGAATCGCGGCCTGAGCCGGGCCGGTCCCGGCCCCCGGGTACCCCTGGCCCTCGGCGTCCTGCAACGCACGCTCGAGATCAGCCTTGGAGTAGTTCCCGTCCAGCCGCCCGTTGTCGGCAAAGTCCGCATAAATTTCCCGCGGCGACGCCGCCGACGCCCCTGGAGCCGCGACAACTGCCATCACGAGGATGGCAAGTACACCCGTTACGATCCGCCCAAACTTCATGTCAATCCCTTTCCCCCGCTTGATGAACGTGCACCGCAATTTCTCACCTCTATTGCCGTAAAACGGCAATCACAATCATTTCGATACTGCCAGCGATCCCGTCTCCGAGTGCCCGGGCCAGGGATACGGCTGGGGCCACAGCCCTGAGCGTGGCGCCGACCGCGCTGCTCCTCACGTTCGTGCTGGCACTCGCCTGGTGGGAGCGCGGCAGCATCGTCGCTTCGGATTGGCTGCCCTATGCCCTTCTCGCCGGGTGTCTCCTCCTCACGATCGTCGTGTTCGGCGCGGGCGTCCACCGGTCCTCTCGCCTCGCCCTTGCCGCCTTCGCAGGACTGTCCGGATTTGCCGCATGGACAGCCCTGTCACTCGTCTGGTCCCCCGTCCCGGCTCTTGCCCGGGACGAAGCCCTGCTGATCACACTGTACGGATTTGCGCTCGCTACGCCAGTCCTGACGCTCAGGAACGACCGAGACCGAACCCTCGCACTCGGCGTGGTCGTCCTCGGCGTCGGGGCGGCGGCCGTCGCGACCGGCACCGCTCTCGCGTTCGGAGCGTCGCCGGAGGAGCACTTCCGCGGCGGACGCCTCTACTTCCCGATCACGTACGTCAATGCGCAGGCAGCGCTGTCCCTCGTCGCGGTCTGGCCGGCCGTTGCGCTTGCCGCGCGCCGAGAAGGCTCGCTCGCCGCGCGGGCCGCCGGGCTCGCGGCCACCGTCGCCGTCCTCGCTGTCTGGCTCCTGACGCAGAGCGCCGGCGGCGGAGTGGCTCTGCTCGTCTCCGCCGCCGTCGTCTTCGCCGTCGCCCGTGACCGGCTTCGACTGCTCGTTCCGGCCGCAATCGCCAGCGGGCTCGCCGCCCTTGCGGCAACGACCCTGACCGAGCCCTACCGCGCGAGCGGCGCCGGCCTCGAGAACGCCGTCCGCGACGCGGGGAAGGCACTCCTGCTCGCGACGGTCGCGGCCGCCGTCTGCGGTGTCGCGTACGCGATCGCCGATCGGCGCTTGACGGTGTCACCCGCGGCGGGCCGGCTGCTCGGCCGCTCAGCGCTCGCCGCTGTGCTCGCGGCCGTCGTCACCGGTGCGGTCGCGTTCATCGCGATCGAGGGTGACCCGCGCGCGTTCGCGCGCGACCGTTGGGAGCAGTTCTCCCAGGACCCCGAGGTCGACGCGCGCGGCACGCACTTCGCCAGCTTCGGCTCCGAGCGGCCCGACTTCTGGCGAGTCGCGCTCACGACCTTCCAGGAGCATCCGGTCGCGGGGGTCGGCGCACGCGGCTTCGGCACCGTCTACCGCCAACTCGGTCGCAGCGACGAGAACCCCGAGCGAGCGCACTCGCTGCCGCTCGACGTGCTCTCCGAGACGGGGCTCGTCGGCCTCTTCCTGCTTGGCCTCGCAATCGTCCCGTTGCTGATCGTCGCCGTCCGCGGCCGCGCGTCCGTCTGGGGGGTTGCGGCGCTCGGTGCCGGGTCGTACTGGCTCGTGCACGCCTCCGGGGACTGGCTCTTCACCGTGCCGAGCCTCGGCATCACGTTGTTCCTGATCCTTGGCATCGCAGCCTCGAGCGCCGCCGACCCTGAGAGCCCGAGGGTGCTCCGAGGCCGGGCGAGGTTCGCCCTCGGCGCCGCCATCGCCGGCCTCATACTGCTCGCGTTTGTGCCGACGTGGCTGTCTGCCCGGCTCACCGAGCACGCGCTCCGCACCGGCGATCCCGCGGGCCTGCGGCTGGCCCGCCGCCTCGATCCGTTGTCGACCTCGCCCTACCTTGCCCAGAGCGCACTGGCGGGCCGCCCAGCAGAGGCGATCCAGGCCCTCCGCCGCGCTCTCGAGCTCGAGCCGCGGTCCGCCCCCCTGCACCTGCTGCTCGCGAACGCCTACGAGGATGCCGGGCAGCTCGACGCGGCCCGGCGCGAGCTCGACGACGCTCTCCGCCTGCACCCGCGCAGCAACTGGGCGCGCACCCAACGGGCGCGCCTCGAGGGCGGATGACCGACGCGGCCCGGGCGGGTGAGGCGCCGCTCACCGCGCGACTCGCCTCGAACACGCTCGTGCAGGCGGTCGGGACGCTGCTTGCCTCGGCGATCGCGTTCTTCACCTTCGTCGCCGCGACGCGCGGCCTCGGCCCCGCGGCCTACGGCGAGTACGCCGCTTCCCTGGTCGTGATCTTCGTCTCGGTCGTGCTCGTCGACATCGGTCTCTCCACCGCCGTCGTTCGTGAGATCTCGGCCGCACCGGAGCGGACGGAAGCGGTGATGCGCACCTCGCTCTCGCTGCGTGCCGCGCTCTCCGTGGTCATCGTCGGGGCGATCGTCGCGATCGGGCTCTTCGCACCGCTCAGCGAGCAGACGCGCACCGGCGTCCTCATCGGTGCCGTCGGCGCGGTGGCGATCATGATGACGGCCGGCCTCACGCCCGTCCTCCAGGCGCAGCTGCGCATGCACTGGGCCGTGGTCGCCAATCTCGCCGGCCGCCTCGTCACGCTCGGACTGACGCTGGGCGCGCTCGCGTTCGATTACGGCTTCGTGGGCGTGGTGTGGGCCAACGTCGCCGGCCTCCTGGTCACGCTGCTCGTGAACCTCGCGGTCGTGTCGCGAATCGTGTCGCTGCGCCCCGAGTTCGATCTCGGCGCCTGGCGCGCGCTGATCGGCGGCTCCGCGGCGCTCGCTGTGGCGCTGGGCCTCGGCCAGGTCTACTTCCGGATCGACACGCTGCTGCTCGCGCTGCTGCGGCCCGAGCGCGAGGTGGGTCTCTACAGCGCCGCGTACAAGTTCCTCGAGCTCTCCGGCACGGCGGTCGCGGCGGTCAGCGTCACCGTCCTGCCGCCCCTGTCACGGTTCATCGCGACAAACGATCCGAGGTTGCGGCGCCTGATCACGAAGACGTTCGACGTGATGATCGCGATCGGGCTCCCGCTGGCGCTCATCCTCGCGCTGTTCGCAGAGGAGATCGTCTCGCTGACGTCGGGCGCGCAGTACGCCGACGCAGCCTCGGTTCTCCGGGTGCTCGCTCTCTATACGCCGATGATGTTCGTCGGAGCCCTGCTCTGGAACATCCTGATCGCGTCAGGGAGAGACCGGCTGCTGCTCGGCCTTGCCGCAGCGGTGCTCGTGCTGAACGTCGTCGCGAACGTCGCGCTGCTGCCGCACTACGGCTATCAGGCGGCGGCGTACGTCGCGGTCGCCTCGGAGGCCCTCTTGCTCGTGGCCGTCGCAGTCGCGATCAGGGCCCGGGAGGGGTTCCTCCCCGGGCTTGGCTACTTCCGGGTGCTCGGCCCGGCGCTGGCGGTGATGGCCGCCGTGATCGTCTTCCTGCCCGGGCCTTGGCTGCTGGCCGCCGCGGTCGCGAGCGCGGCGTACGTCGCGATCGTCGCGGTCGCGCCCGGCGCGGTGCGCGAGGTGATCGAGCAGATCCTTCGCATCCGGGTTCGGCGAACCATCGCGTAGGGTGCGCCTCGGCCGTGCGCGTCCTCTTCGTCAACGAGAACATCGGCGGGCACGCGACGGTGCACCTCCACCTCGAGCGAGCGCTGGGCGCGCACCCGGAGATCGAGCCGGAGTTCCTGCACGTCCCGCCGCCCGGCTTCGGGCGGCGGCTCGTCGGTGCCCGCATCCCCCCGCTCGACCGCTTCGACGCCGACCTCAAGCCACTCCGGGCCGAGCTCGCCCTGAGCATGCACGTTCGGCGCCGGCTCGCCGCGGCGCTCGCGCGCTGCGACGTCGCTCACGTCTACACGCACAACGCAGCGCTCCTGAGCGCGCGCGCGCTCGAGTCCGTCCCCACCGTCGTCTCGCTCGACACGACGAACGCGCAGAACGCGTTCCTGCTCCCGTACCGGCGGCCCACGGGCTGGACGCGGAGGCTGCTGCCGATGACGATGCGGCTCGAGCAACGCGTCTACGACGCCGCGACGCTGGTAGTCGCCAACAGCGAGTGGGCGGCCGGTTCGCTACGCCGGGACTACGGTGTTCCACCGGAGAAGATCCGGATCGTTCCGTTCGGGATCGCCATGCCCGAGCCGCCTGCGGAAGCCCCCGCACGCGAGGGCCTTCCACGCATCGTGTTCGTCGGCCGCAGCCTGGAGCGGAAGGGGGGCAACCGGCTGCTGCGACTCCACCAGGAGCACCTGCGTGACCGCTGCCGCCTCGTGATGGTCACGCCCGAGAGCGTCGCTGCGGGCCTGGAAGTCGAGGTGATCGGCGACGTGCGGCCGGGTGACGGGAGAGTGCTGCAGGTCCTCCATGCGAGCGACGTGTTCGTCTTCCCCAGCGAGATCGACATGTGGCCGAACGCTGTGCTCGAAGCGATGGGCGCCGGGCTCCCGGTCGTGGCGCTGAACGTCAACGCGATGGCGGAGATGGTGCCGCCGGAAGCCGGGATCCTGGTCGAGCCGGGTGACGACGACGCGCTCGTCGCTGCGATCCGGCGCTTGATCGACAACCCCGGGGAAGCGGCGCGGATGGGAGCCGAAGCCCGGCGCGTCGCACTCGAGCGGCACGACGTGAGCGGCTCGACCAGCCGCCTCGTCGAGGCGCTCCACGAGGCCGTGCGGATCCACGCGGTCGAGCCGTGACAGTGGCCGGCCAGCCTCGCGTGACGGTCGCCATCCCGACCTGGAACCGGGCCGAGCTCCTGCGGCAGGCGCTCACCTCGGCGCTCTCGCAGACCCTGGTCGACTTCGAGATCGTCGTCTCGGACAACGGCTCGACGGACGACACGGAGGCGGTGGTCGCGTCGTTCGGAGCCGATCCCCGGATTGCCTACTCGCGCCTCCCCGAGAACATCGGCCTGCACGGCAACCTCAACCGCTGCCTGGGGCTCGGCACGGCGCCGCTCGTCACCATCCTCCAGGACGACGACCTGATGCTGCCGGACAATCTCGCCCGCAAGCTGGCGGCGTTCGATCGCCACCCGGAGGCGGTCCTCGTCCATGGCGACTTCCGCTTCATCGACGCCGACGGAGCGACGCTGACCGAGCACGTGAGCTGGTGGGGCTCGGCAGCGGCAGCGGAGTCACCGGCGGAGTTCGTGCGCGGCTCGATGCGCAAGGGAGTGCGAGTGGACATGACGAGCGCGGTGCTGCGCCGCGACCGCCTGAGCGGTGAGCGCTTCGACCCGGACGACGGCCTCGCGACCGACTACGGCTTCTTCCTCCGCGTCTCCCGTCACGGCCACGTGGTGCACGTCCCCGAACCGCTGACGGCGGTGCGTCGCCACGGCGGCTCGCAGAGCGTGCTCGGCGATGCGATCGTGCTGCCCGGCGGCCACTACGCACCGAGCCTGGGCTATACGGCCGCGTGCCGTGCGGTCAACGAGCGGTTTCTCGGCCGCTTCGGCGCCGAGCTACCCGATGCAGCCCGGCTTCGGCTACTCGGTCGCAGGTGGGCGCGCGGCGAGCTCGCCGGCGTGGTGCGCACGAACACCGGCACGGAGCCCGGACTGGGCACAACTCTGCGGCTCACGCGCCGTGCAGCGGCGATCGATCCACGGACGCTGCTGTCGCCTCGGATCGTCCTCACGCTTGGCTGGGCGCTGCTCGGCCGGCCCGGTCGCCAACTCGTCCGGCGGGCAGTGCCCGCGATCGGGCGCCGCTACTGATCGTCAGAGCAGGAGGACGCGCTGCCTGATCGCGCCGCGGAGAATGCCGATCCGTTCGCCGACATCCCACGCGAGGCGTGCGGCACGGTCTCGCCGGCCGACCAAGACCAGATGGCGCAGCGCTCGAGCCCAGCGGTGGAGACCACGCCGGACGGGGTGGGCTACAGGCGACATTCCCAACGGTCGGTGCTTGCGGTACAGCAGCGGCAAGCACTCGCCGTACGCTCGAGCCTGGCGGAAGATCCCCCGCAGGCTCGACCGCAGCCGGTAGTGAACGAGTGCGTCGGGGGCAAACGACAGGGTGTGACCGGCAGCCTGCAACCGCCAGCAGTAGTCCATGTCCTCACCGGCCGGCACGACGGACTCGTCGAACCCCCCGATCTCCTCGTGGAGCCGGCGGTGCAGTCCGATCGTGCATCCGTACGCGAACGGGTGGTACTCGCCCAGCCACCAGTCGAGCGTGCCATGCGCCTGGTGCCCGGAGCGGGTGGCTCGCGCCCAGGCCGGGTTGAGCCGATCGAAGTCAAGCCGTGCAGCGACGAGCTCGTGTCGGGACAGCGCGGCGGTCATGGCGGCGACCCACCCCTCGGCAACCTCGTCGTCGGCGTCCAGGAACGCGATCAGCTCCCCCGCAGCGGCGTCGACACCGCGATTCCGCGCGTAGGAGACGCCCCGCACCGCCGACGCGTCGACGACTCTGAGGTCAGGCAGACGGGACCGGTAGCTCCCCGCGATCTCCACGGTCTCGTCCCTCGAGCCGTTGTCGGCCAGCACGACCTCCCACGCGACCGAGCTCCGCTGCCGCGCCAGCGAGTCGAGCATCCCCCCGATGGTGGCTGCCTCATTGAGCGCGGAAATCACGATGGTCAGCACGCCCGGCCCCCCTCGCTTCGAGTCGTTCTGCCGCTACCCCGCGAGAGCCGATGCCCTGAACGAGAACCAGGCCGGTTTCCGTGAGAGGTCATGGCGCAGCAGTCCGAGGTAGGACCAACTGTCACCGCCACCATACGCAGCGAGATCACGTCCGGTGTAGGCAAACAGCACTCCGGCCCACGGATAGGTGAGCCACGCTTCATGGGTCTGGGTGATCTGCCGAGCCTGGTGCTCCTCCGAGAAGGTGAAGCCGTTGAGGCTCCCCTGCGAGGGCGGCCCACTCTCGGTGCCCCAGATCTGCTTCGACTCGTCGCCGTTCGCGACCATCGCCGAGCGAAGACTCGGGCTGGTGCCGAACATCTGATACCACGCCGATTGAGCGTGCACGAGGCCCGGGCCCCAGATGAACTCGTACGGGTGGTGGCTCCAGGCGTCGAAGGAGCCCCGGCCGCCGGCCGCGTAGACGGCGTTGAGGAAGTCGACCTCGTCGATCCAGCCGTCGCCGTTCTGCGCCGGCGCAGTCGCACCGGCGAGGACGGTGGCACCCGGCCGAGCCGCCTTCACGCTCCGGTATGCGACGTTGATCAGGGCGGCGTAGTCGACTGCGTTCGGGCTCGGCCGCCAGAAGATCGGGCTGTTGGGCTCATTCCACAGCTCCCAGTGCTCGATGCGACCGGCGAAGTGACGTGCTGCCTCGGCGGCGAACCGCGCGAACGCCTCCCGGCGCTCCGGGGTCTGTGGCGCGAACTTGTCGTCGGTGCCCGGATCCCGGGCCCAACTTGGCGAGTAGGCGAGGTTCGCCAGGACCTGCAGGCCGCGAGCACGCGCCGCATCGACAAGCGGGTCGTACTTGGACCAGTTGAAGGAGTCCGGCCCGTCCCACTGGACGTCCGCCCACTTCACGTCGAAGCGCACCCAGCCGGCGCCCATCTCCGCCAGCTCGTCGAACTCGCGGTCCCGCTCGTTAGATGCGCGGTACTCCGGATTGTCCAGCGAGACGCCGAAGCGCAGCCGCCGCGCGGCCGGGTTCCTGGCGGTGGGCGCAGCAAGAGCGGGGGCCGCCCCGGGCGAGGAGGAGACCGGGGGTGGCGGCGACGCGGCCGCACCGGTCGCGGCCGCGTCCGTTCGACGCGGAGCCGGAGCAGCGGCAGCCGCGGTTGGGACTGCTGCCGTGCGGTTCCGACGCAACTTGGCGGCTGCACCTGGGTGAACGCGCTGCCAGCGCAGGTAGCTCACGCCGTTCGCGCGCAGCACGACCGAGATCCCCGCAGGCGAGTAGAACGCCCGCCGCTGCCACACGACCTTTTCCAGCCCGAACTCACGCACGACCCGCGGATGAGCGCGGAGGAATGCGTCCCAGCGGCCGCCGCGGAGCCCGAGATGCCTCCGCAGGCCCTCTGCGCGGTAGAAGGAACTGCCGGCCCAGCGAACGGACGACTGGGGCGCGGCGCTCGCGCTGGTGACGGCGGCACGAGCAGGCCCTCCCGCGGCCGAGGCGAGGCCGAGCACGGCGAGGGCGGAGATGAGCGCAGCGGAGACGCGCGCTGCGGAACGTGTGGGACGGACGGGCAAGCGGGGTTCCCTTCCTGCTCGGATCGGGGCGACCCCGTACCCATCGGAGGACATCCCACGACCTCCGACCCTCGTTCGAGTGACTCGATCGAAGGACACCCGTTCCAGGGAGGGAGGTCACCCGAATAGGGGGTGCCTGCAGACGCCAGCCGGTACGGTGTGCGCGTGCAAGCACGAGCGGTGAGCTGGCTTCCCGGGAGGGCACCGCGATGAGCGGTGGCACCGAAGCGCTCAAGGAGACGCTGCGCCGCTCGCTGCCGCTCGTCCTCGTCCTCGTGCTCGTCGGCATCGCCGGCCTCAACGTCCTCCGTCAGCTGAGCGGCCCGACGTACGCCGCGAGCTCGCAGGTCCTGAACGCGCCGAACGATCTGGCCTCGACCCTGACGGACGTCCAGACCTCGTTCGTCGATCCGCAGCGGGCCGAGGACATCGAGGAGGCGATCGCCGCCTCGGACGCGCTCTTCGACCGGACCGCCGAGGGAAATCCCGAGCTGGGCAGCGCCGACGAGCTGCAGGATGCCACCACCGTCTCGGCCGAGAGCGGCATCATCACGTTCAGGGTCGAGTCGGACGACGCCGAGCGGACCGTCGGGATCGCAAATGCGCTGTCGGCCGAGTACATCTCCTACCGCGAGGACATCCAGGGGGCCACGATCAAGCAGGCCATCCGCCAGGTTCGCGCGGAACTGGCCCGGTCGGGCAACAGCCCGTTCCTCAGCGAGCAGCTGAACCGGCTCGAGTTGCTCGACACGCTGAACTCGGGCAACGCCGTTCCGATCGACCGGGCCGACAGGGCCGACAAGATCAGCCCGGCTCCCGTCCGCGACTCGATGCTCGGAGGCGCACTGGGCCTGCTGGTCGCGCTCCTGCTGGTCGGCGGCAGGGAGGCGCTCAACACGCGGGTGCGCACCGAGGCCGACGTCGAAGAACTGCTCGACGTGCCTCTCCTCGCCAGCGTCCGCAGCCTGCCGCGGCGAGCGCGTCTCGTGATGTACGGCCGGTACGAGGAGGAGTTCGGCGACACCTATGCGCTCCTCGCCGCGAACCTGATGCAGCTGCGTTCGTCCGACGGCGAACGGCTGCTCGCCGTCACGAGCGCGGTCGCAAGCGAAGGCAAGACATCCACCGCGGCCAATCTCGCGGTCGCGCTCGCCCGCCGCGGGTCGGACGTCATCTTGGCCGACTTCGACGTCCGCCGCCCGTCCGTCGGCGCCGTGTTCGGGATCGACAACGCCGCCCCGGGTGTGCTGCAGGCAATTCGCATGGACGCGCCGGTCGAACCGTTGCTGTGGTCGGTGCCGATCATTCAGACCGGACCGATCCGGCAGCGTGCTGCGTTTCCGCAGGCGACCAACGGCGGGCGGAGCCAGAGCGAGCCGACGGAAGGGCGCGCCGGCGGCGGGTCGCTCCTCGTCCTCCCCGCGGGCGGCTCGTTGACCGCGGCGGAGCTGATCCGCTCCAAGCGCCTGCCCAAGCTGCTCGACAAGCTGCGCTCCAGCGCCGACTTCGTGATCCTCGACACGCCACCCGCCCTGTTGACCGCCGAGATGGCCGAGCTGTCCCGCAGCGTCGAGCTCGTCGTCGCCGTCGTCCGCCACGGCCGCGCGACCCGGCGCGAGCTGCAAGCGCTGCAGCGCCAGTCGAAGACCTGGTCGTCCAGGTTCGTCGGGGCGGTCCTCACCGACGTCTCGACAGAAGAGCACCGCTCGTACTACGGATCCCGGCTAGCCAGCGGCTGATGCGTGTGGCGCTGCCGTTCGCACGCGGCGATCTCGGCCTGCTCGCGCTCGGCGCGGCGATCACGCTGGCCGGCACGCTCGCCGTAGGCGTCGTGGGTGCCACGGCGACGCTCGGGCCGCTCGTGCTGCTCGTCGGCCTCTCGGCGCTCGTGGGAGCGTTCGTCGCCGTGCCGCACATCGGCGTCGCTGCCACGATCCCGCTCTTCGCCGTCCTCCCCTCGCTGAAGGCGCTCGTCGTCCCGTGGAGCGGGCCTCTCAAAGAGCTCGTCGTGCTGTCGGCGGTGCTCGCCGCACTGATCGTGCTCGTCCAGCGCCGCGCGACGAGCACGCCGCGCACCGTCGACAGCTGGGTCGCCGGAAGCGTGGCGGTTCTGCTCTCGCTCTACGTCCTGAACGTGGGCGGGCTGCTCGACGGCACCGGCCTCGACCTGGGCTGGGTCCACGGCGTCCGCCTGACGGCACAGCCGCTGCTGCTGCTCCTCGTCGGCCTGACGCTGCCAGACCCACGGCGAACGCTCCGGTGGGCCTCGATCTCCCTTATCGCAACGACGGCCGCGATCGGCCTGTACGGGGTCGCTCAGCAGGCGATCGGGCCGTTCGCCCTGGTTGACCTCGGCTACGAGTTCAACGTCCAGGTGCGCTTCTTCGCCGGCAGGCTCAGGAGCTTCGGCACACTCGACGACCCGTTCGCCTACGCAGCGCTGCTGCTCTTCGGCCTCACGGCCGTCCTCCTCTGGGCGAATCGTCGCCCCATCGTCGTTCTCGGCGGCGCCGCAATCGCAGCCGGGCTCGTGGTCGGCTACGTGCGCACGTCTGCGCTCATCGTCGTCGCACTCGTCGGGCTGTGGCTTGCCCGTCGCGATCGGCACACGACCGCATTCGCCCTGCTCGCAGCCGCGGCCGTCGCGGCACCGGTCCTGCTGCTGGGCACGCAAGGTGCGACGCAGACGCGAACGGTCGTGGCGGGGTCGAGCGGTTACCTGACGTTGAACGGTCGCACCAGCGCCTGGGAGGTCGCGCTCGGTGACGACCCGGCAGCGCTCTTCTTCGGTCGCGGCGTCGGAACCGTGGGTACCGCAGCGAACAGAGCGACGTACTCGCTCACCCGCGACGCGAACGAGGCCAAGCGCAACAACATCGAGGCCGTCGATTCGGGCTACTTCGCCACGCTCGCCGACATCGGCTTCGTGGGGCTCGTCGTCCTGACGGTGCTCTATGCCCGCCTAACGCTGCTCGCCGCCGCCGCCGCCCGCGCCGGCCTGAGGGCGGGGTGGCTCGCGCTCGGGATCCTGGTGTCACTGCTGCTCGATGCCGTCACGCGCGACTCGTTCACGGGCTTTCCGACCGCGTTCGTCGGGCTGCTGCTCGTCGGGGTGGCACTGGCCGCCGCGCACGCCGACCGGGCGGAAGCCCTCGCGGGCGCTCCCAGGCCGTGACTGCGCGTTCCGTCTGCCTCGTCGGCCTGATTGCCGGGAACACGTCGGGCGTGCCTCGTTACGCGCGAGCGCTCGCGCAGGCTCTCGACCGCGTCAGCGGCGAGTTCCCCGACCTGAGCCTGACCCTCTTGACGAGCCCTGAGGGTGCACGAGCGGTCGCGCCGGAGCACATCGACGTCTCGGAGCTCCCGCTCCATCGCCGCTTTCAGACGGGACCGCCGCGCCTCGCGGCCGAACAGCTGGCGCTGCTCCGCCACCGCGCCGACCTGCTCCACTTCTTCGACCTGTCGGGGCCGATCGTCGCGCACCGGCGCCCGTTCGTGACGACGGCGCACGATGCGACCGTCGCGCACGGCTTCAACCCGGTCCGTGGCGGCTACAAGAGACGCTTGTATCCATGGGCTCTCCGCCAGGCGCGCGCGGTGGTTGCCGTCTCCCAGTTCGCCAAGGACGAGGTGGTGAGTCACTTCGCGGCGCCGCAGGAGCGCATCCACGTCATCCACTCCGGGCCCGGCTTCCTGCCCGCAGAGTCGCACCGGGACGATCCGACGCCTCTGGACGAGAGCCCCTTTCTGCTCTTCGTCGGGAACCTGGCCGCGAACAAGAACCTCCCGTTCCTCGTTCGCGCGTTCGACCAGGCGGACGCACCCGCTCGGCTCGTGCTCGCGGGCCGGCCCGGTGAGGGCTATCGGGAGTTGCTCGCCGCCATCGCGGCAGCGCGCAACGCCGGTCGGATCGAGTTGCGGCACGAGGTCACGGACGCCGAGATCGATGTCCTCTACCGGTCGGCCCGGGCGGTCGTGCTGCCGTCGCTCTACGAGGGCTTCGGCTTCACACCGCTCGAGGCGATGGCGCGCGGGTGCCCGGTGATCGCGAGCGACATTCCAGCGGTGCGCGAGGTTTCCGGCGCTGGGGCGCTCCTCGTCCCGCCGAACGACCTGGAGGGATGGTCGAGCGCACTTCGACGCGTCGTCGCCGAGGCGGAGTTGCGCGACGAGCTTCGGCGGCGGGGTACCGAGACCGTGGCGCGCTACTCGTGGGAGGACACGGCGAGAGCAGTCGCACGCCTGCTCGCCGGGATCGAGCTCGCATGACCGCGGCGAGGCCGCTCTCGGTCCTGCACGTGTCCCAGCCGACCGACGCCGGAGTTGCCCGCTGCGTGATCGGCTTCGCGACCGACCAGGCTCGTCGCGGCTGGCAGGTGTCCGTCGCGTGCCCGGGCGATGGCACTCTGGCCGAGGCTGTGACCGGGAGCGGCGTGTCGCACATCCCCTGGCCTGCCGCTCGCGCTCCCGGACCGGGCAGCCTCGGCGAGGCGATCCGGCTGAGACGAGCGATCACAGAGGTTGCTCCCGACCTCGTCCACCTGCACTCGTCCAAGGCGGGCCTCGCCGGACGTCTCGCCGTGCGCGGAAGGACGGCGACGATCTTTCAGCCGAATGCGTGGTCGTTCGAGGCCGTCGACGGCGTGATCGCAGCCGGCTCACGGGCGTGGGAGCGCCTCGGCGCGCGCTGGACCGACGCGATCGTGTGCGTCAGCGAGGCAGAACGGGAGGCCGGCATGCGAGCCGGGATCAGCGCCGAGTGGACGGTCGTCACCAACGGTGTGGATCTCTCCGCGTATCCGCCTGCGTCTGAGGCAGAACGGGGCCGAGCGCGGGCGCAGCTTTCCCTCGACGACGTCCCGCTGGCGGTCTGCATCGGCAGGCTCTCACGGCAGAAGGGACAGGACGTGCTGCTGCAGGCGTGGCCGCAGGTGCTCGCCGCCGCTCCGCGGGCGCAACTGGCACTCGTCGGCGACGGGCCGGACCGGACCGCGCTGGAGGCGATGGCCCACCCCAACGTCCGCTTCGCCGGCTGGAGCGACGACGTCGCCACGTGGCTCGCGGCGGCCGACGTGGTCGTCCAGCCCTCCCGCTGGGAGGGAATGTCGTACGCGATGATCGAAGCGCTCGCCCGGGCGCGCAGCCTGGTGGCGAGTGACGTCGCAGGGAGCAGAGAGCTGGTCGACACCGACGCGGGGGCGATCGTCCCGGTCGAGAGCGTGGCCGAGCTGGCGACCGCGGTCGCGTCCCGCCTGCTGGATCCCGCGAGGACATCCGCCGAGGGCGCCGCCGGACGAGCCCGGGTGGAGCGCGCACACGACCTGACCAGGAACGCCGAAGCGCTCGCGGCGCTCTACGCGGCCGTGCTGTCGCGCCGGCGCTCGTGACGCTGCCGGGCGAGCACGAACGTGCGCGACCCCGGTGGATGCGTCGGGTCGTCGCGCAGCTCGACGGTCTCGAGCCCGGCCTCGTCGAAGAGCGCCCGCAGGCGCGCCGGCGTCAGGGGCGCAGCGCCGCGAAAGGCGTCGTCGGCGGCGAGCGGATCCTGACGCAGCACATGGCGCTTGAGCGCCCGCACGAGCCAGCCCGGCAGCCACCGTCCGATTGCCGAGCGGCTGAACCTGCTCGTCCCGGGCGTCGTGGCGAGGTGCAGCAGGGCCACACCGGCAGGCCGCAGCACGCGGCGCACTTCGCGGAGATTGCGCAGAATCACGGCGTGGGACGGCATGTGTTGAAAGACCTCGTAGGAGAAGACGAAGTCCACGCTCCCCGTCTCGCGGGGCAGCGTCAAGCCGTCCGAGCTCTCAAAGCTGAGGTTCGGATACCGGGACGCCGGGTTCAGCTCGGTGGCGCGAGCGACCATCTCATCCGACACGTCGACGCCGACCACCTCTCGGAAGCGCGAGGCGAAGGCCCGGCTGAGCCTGCCGACGCCGCACCCGACGTCGAGCGCGACCGAGGCCGCTGCAGGGGTCGCGAGCGTCCGCAGCACCGGGTCGACGAGGAGGCCGGCGCGCTCCTCGCCGAGCGCGAAGAACGCGTCCACGTCCCCGTCCCAATGCTCCGTCTCGACGTAGAAGAACGCGTCCTTGCGGGCCCGCTCGTTCCAGCCTTCTCTCATCTCGTCGGCGGCTCGGCGGAGGGTCATGCGCGGCGAGTCTAGCCACCTGCCTCGGGTTCCGGCCCGGTGACGCGCGTCCTGATGCTCTCGAGCCTCTGGCCTCCAGCGGTGCTGGGTGGAGCGGAGCTCTACGCCCACGAGCTCGGCGAGCGGCTCGCGGCGGACGGGGTGACGGTGGGAGCCGTCACGCTCGGCGTGGCCGGCGACGGCGTCGTCGCGTCGGTGCGGCCGTGGCCCTACCGGCTGGACGAGTTCGCCGGCAAGCCAGTGTGGCAACGTGCCGCCTACCACCTCGGCGATGTCTATCGGCCCGACGCCGCACACGTCCTGCGGAGGTCGATCGAGCGCTTTCGGCCCGACGTCGTGCACTCGCACGCCGTCGAGGGGCTCTCGTCGAGCGTCCTCGCCGTGCCCACCCGGCTCGGCGTGCCACACGTCCACACGCTGCACGACTACTGGCTGCTCTGCCAGCGCGCGACGATGGTGCGGCGCGACGGCGAGAGCTGCGAGCGCCGGTGCCTCTCCTGCGTAGCGTTCTCGAGCGTGAGGGCCGCCGTCGCACGGCGGGGGTTCCCACACGTCGTGATCGCGCCGTCCGAGGCGATCGCCCGCGAGCACACGGCCTTCGGCGCGGCGGCCGATCGGATCCGGGTGGTGCTCCACCCCGTCGAGGCCCCGCCGATCCCGCGCACACCGAGCACCGACCGGCCTACGACCTTCGGCTACATCGGCGGGCTGACGGAGATCAAGGGCGTGCGAACGCTCGTGCGCGCCTTCGGCCGGATGTCGCCCGCCGGCGCGGCACTTCGGGTCGCGGGCAGCGGGCCACTCGAGCACGAGCTCCGCGCGGCAGCGAGCGGGGACGTGCGCTTCCTCGGCTGGCTCGACCAGGCGGCGAGAGAGCGGTTCTTCGGCGACATCGACTGCCTCGTCGTCCCGTCCGAGTGGCGCGAGCCGGCGCCGCTCGTGATCAACGAGGCGAAAGCGCGCGGCGTGCCGGTGATCGGCGCCGACATCGGCGGAATCCCCGAGCTCGTCCCGGCCTCGTGCCGCGAGCTGCTCTTTCCCTCCGGCTCGGAGACAGCGCTCACGAACGCTCTCGAGCGCTTCCTGGCGCGCCCGGACGACTTCCCCGTCGAACCGCCGAGCAGAGGCTGGGACGAGCACCTGGTCGAGATCCGGGCAGCCTATGCGGACGCGGCCTCGGCGCTCGGCGGGCGTGGCCGCAGTGATTGACACGCATTGCCACCTGCTGCCTGGGCTCGACGACGGCCCCCGAGACATGGAGGGCGCGCTCGCACTTGCCGCACAGCTCAGCGCAGACGGCGTCGAGACGATCGTCTGCACGCCGCACTTCTCGCGGCGGTACCCGACCGCGCACGACGAGGCGGAGGCGGCGATCGGGCGGCTACGGCCAGAGCTCGCACGGAGCGCGATTCACCTGACGCTGCACCTGGCGGCCGAGGTGAGCCCCGCGTTCGCAGTCTCCGAGCCGCTGCCGGAGCTGCGCCGCCGCGCTCTCGGTGCTCGGCACCTGCTCGTCGAGCTGGTGGCGGACACGCCCGCGATGTTCCTGGAGTCGGTGCTAGAGCGCATCGACGGGTACGGCCTCAAGCCGGTGTTCGCCCATCCCGAACGCTGCCGCGCCGTGCAGCAGCGACCCCGTCTGGTCGACTCTGCCCGGAGCGCAGGAGCGCTCGTGCAGGTCGTCGCCTCGAGCATCACGGGCCGGTGGGGGCCGGAGGTCGGCGACGCTGCGTGGCAGCTGCTCGAGGGCGGTCGCGTCGACCTGCTCGCGAGCGATGCGCACCGCGCCGCCGGTGGAGACGGCTCCGAGCTCGGGGCCGCGGTTCGCCTCGTCGAACAGCGGTCTGGGCGCAGCGCGCGGTCCGACGGGCTGACCCGCGTCGGCCCTGCGTCCCTGCTCGCCGAGCCGGGACCTCCGAGAGGTGCTACGGCGATCCCGTAGTCTTCCGCCGGTGCGCGTCCTCGTCACCGGTCACCACGGCTACCTCGGCGCCGTCACGACCGCGTTCCTCCGGCGCGGCGGCCACGAGCTCGTCGGGCTGGACACCTTCTTCTACGAGGGCTGCGACCTGTGGCCGGAGCGGCTGGACGTCGCCACGCTGCGAATGGACGTTCGCGACGCGACGGCCGCCGACCTCGCCGGCTTCGACGCGATCGTCCACCTGGCGGCGCTGTCGAACGACCCGCTCGGAGCTTTGAGCCCCGAGCTCACACTCGAGATCAACTGCGACGCGACGATTCAGCTGGCCCGCGCGGCGCGCGCAGCCGGCGTGAAACGGTTCGTCTTCGCCTCCTCGTGCAGCATGTACGGAGCGTCGAGCACCGAGGTCGCGGTTGACGAGAAGGCGCCGCTCGCGCCGCTCACGGCGTACGCGGAGTCGAAGGTCCGGGCGGAAGCAGGCCTGGCCGAACTGGCCGATGACTCCTTCTCGCCCGTGTTGATGCGCAACGCCACCGCGTTCGGCGCCTCGCCGCGCCTCCGCCTCGACATCGTCCTGAACAACCTCGTCGGCTCGGCCGTCACGACCGGTGAGGTGCGCATCCTCAGCGACGGCACGCCGTGGCGTCCGCTCGTCCACGTCGAGGACATCGCCCGCGCCACCGCCGCCATTCTGGAGGCGCCGCGGGACGTGATCCACGCCGAGGCGTTCAACGTCGGCTCCGACCGTGACAACTACCAGGTGCACGAGTTGGCCGAGATCGTGGCGGAGGAGGTCGAGGGCTGCAAGATCGTGTACGCGGGCTCCGGCGACCCCGATCCACGCAGCTACCGGGTGGACTTCGGCAAGCTGGCAGCGGCGTTCCCCGAGCTCGACCTCACCTGGGATGCCCGGCAAGGCGCCGCCGAGCTCCGCGACGCGTACCGCCGTGCAGGGCTGACCTCGGCCGACTTCGACGGCAGCCGCTACGTCCGCCTGCGGCGCCTCAATTCCCTGCTGGCGGAACGGGCGATCGACGACCGGCTCCGCTGGACCGAACCGCGGGCCGCGACCGCGTGATCTTCACCCCGCTCGAGCTGGAGGGCGCTTACCGCGTCGACCTCGACCGGCGCGAGGACGAGCGGGGCTTCTTCGCCCGCGCGTGGTGCCGGGAGGAGTTCGAGGCGCACGGTCTCAACCCGGCGCTCGTCCAGTGCAACCTGTCGTTCAACCACCGACGCGGCACGCTGCGGGGCATGCACTTCCAGCGCGCGCCGCACGCCGAGGCGAAGCTGATCCGGTGCACGCGCGGCGCGATTCTCGACGTGATCGTGGATCTCCGCCGTGGATCGCCCACCCACGCCCGCTGGCTGGCCGTCGAGCTGACCGAGGAGAACAGGAGCGCGCTCTACGTGCCCGAGGGCTTCGCGCACGGCTACCAGACGCTGGTCGACGGCACGGAGACGCTGTACCAGGTCTCGGCGGCATACGCGCCGGACGCGGAGGGTGGAGTTCGCTGGGACGATCCGGCGTTCGGCATCCGGTGGCCCGAGGCCGATCCTCGGATCGTCTCCGACAAGGACGGCGCCTGGCCCGACTACCACGCCTCGGCGGCGCTCACGCTGTGATCATCGTCGACCGGGCGCTCGCCGAGCGCGAGCGCGAGGGCAATCCGATCCGCGTCGGGCTCGTCGGTGCGGGGTTCATGGGCCGGGGGATCGCTCTGCAGATCCTGACGGCGACGCCCGGGATGGAGCTGGTCGCGATCGCGAACCGCAGCCTCGCACGGGCGCGCGACGCCTATGGCGCGGCCGGGATCGACGACCCGGAGTTCGTCGAGTCCGTCGCGCAGCTCGAGCAGGCCGTGGCACGCGGCCGACCCGCGGTCGCCGACGACGCCCTCCTGCTCGCCGAAGCCGGCGGGATCGACGCGATCGTCGAGGTCACCGGCACGGTCGAGTTCGGCGCACGCGTCGTGCTGCGGGCGATCGACCACGGGAAGCACGTGATCCTGATGAACGCCGAGCTCGACGGAACGATCGGCCCGATCCTCAAGCAGCGCGCCGACCGGGCGGGGGTGATCTACACGAACTCCGACGGCGACCAGCCCGGCGTGATCATGAACCTCTATCGGTTCGTGCGGGGAATCGGAGTCCGGCCGGTGCTCTGCGGGAACATCAAAGGTCTCCACGACCCGTACCGCACCCCGACGACGCAGGAGGGCTTCGCCCGCCAGTGGGGCCAGAACCCCTCGATGGTCACCTCGTTCGCCGACGGCTCGAAGATCTCGTTCGAGCAGGCGATCGTCGCCAACGCGACGGGCATGAGGGTGGGCAGGCGCGGCATGTACGGGCCGACCTTCGCAGCGGGCACGCCGATCGACGTCGCCGCACAGGAGTTCGACACCGAGGAGCTCCTCTCGGGTCCCGGGATCGTCGACTACGTCGTCGGAGCCGTCCCGAGCCCGGGCGTGTTCGTGCTGGGGACGCACGAGCACCCGGCCCAGCAGCACTACCTCAACCTCTACAAGCTCGGCGAGGGGCCGCTCTACTGCTTCTACACCCCGTACCACCTCTGCCACTTCGAGGTCCCGGGCACCGTCGCCCGCGCGGTGCTCTTCGGCGACGCGACGCTCGCTCCGGCAGGCCCGCTCCAGGTCGAGGTCGTCGCGACGGCCAAGACGGCGCTCGCCCCCGGGGACACGCTGGACGGCCCGGGTGGCTACCTCACCTACGGGCTCGCCGAGAACGCCGACGTGGCGGCCGCCCAGCGGCTGCTTCCACTCGGCCTCGCGACCGGCGCCACCGTCACCCGGGCGCTCGAGCAGGACGAGGTGCTCACGTACGCCGATGTCGAGCTGCCGACCGGGCGGCTCTGCGACGAGCTCCGTGCCGAGCAGGATGCGGCGCTCCCGCCGACTTCCTGAGCTACCAGCACTTCCAGGGCGGCGAGCCGGACTCCCACAGCTCCTCGAGCACCATCCTGTCGCGCAGGGTGTCCATCGGCTGCCAGAAGCCGGAGTGGCGGTACGCCGACACGTTGCCGGCTCCGGCGAGCCGTTCGAGCGGCTCGCGCTCCCAGACCGACTCGTCGCCGTCGATCGCGTCGAGCACGGCCCGGTCGAGGACGAAGAAGCCGCCGTTGATCCACGCTCCATCACCCTGGGGCTTCTCCATGAACCCCCCGATTCGGTGCTGGCCCTCCGACAGCGTGAGCACGCCGAACCGTCCGGGGGGCTGCACGGCCGTGATCGTCGCCAGCGCGCCCTCGGCGCGATGGAACGCGATCAGCGCGCCGATGTCGATGTCGCTCACGCAGTCGCCGTAGGTCATGCAGAACGTGTCCTCGTCGAGGTACGAGGCGACGCGCTTCAGGCGCCCGCCCGTCATCGTCGCATCGCCCGTCTCCACGATCGTCACGCGCCACTGCTCGGCGGTGGACGCGTGCGTGACCATCTCGTTCCGGCCGATGTCGAACGTCACGTCCGACATGTGCAGGAAGTAGTTGGCGAAGTACTCCTTGAGGATGTAGCTCTTGTAGCCGGCCGCGATCACGAAGTCGCTGATCCCGTGCGCCGAGTAGAGCTTCATGATGTGCCAGATGATCGGCTTGCCGCCGATCTCCACCATCGGCTTGGGCCGAACACCCGTTTCCTCGGTGAGACGGGTGCCGAAGCCGCCGGCGAGGATGACCGCCTTCATGGAGCGGCCGCCCGGGCGCTGGCCGCGCGATAGACGGCGGCGATCATCCCGGCGCTGATCAAGATCCAGCCCGCGAGCTCGAGTCCCTCCTCCAGCGCGACCTCCAGCGCATCCGGCCAGCCCGTCCCGTTGCCGGTGACGTGGATCGCGGTCGAGCCGACCTCGAGCGCTACTGCGAGGACGAGGAGCGCAAGGCCCCGACGAATCTGCTCGCTCGCGGGAGCGGCCTGAGTCGCTGCGGTTCGCCACAATCCCAGGAAGGCGGTCGCGAGCAGCGGTAGGAAGAGCACGGGCCAGATCGATCGGCCCCAGCCGGTCTCGAGGCCGAGCCCCTCGCGCGCCATCGTGCCGATGCGCTCATGGACAGCCACCATGTCGTCGAGCGAGAAGTACGCGAGGAGTGCCGCGAGAACGAGGAGGATCCGACGGCGCTCCACGACGAGCAGGCCGAGCGCGAACGCGCCCAGGGCGGCGACGAACGTCGCCTCCGAGCTGAGCCACGAGATCGCATTGCCGTCGATGTCGGCGTCGAGCGACCAGACATCGCCGCCGAGCACGCGCTCGTTGAAGACGTGGGCGGCAGCGACGAACGACGCTGCCGCCAGGGCCACGAGGTTGCCGAATCTCGCCAGGGCGTCGTAGAGAGGATCCGCATCGGCAAGCCGTACCCCGTCGGCGCTGGAGCGCAGGCCGACCCGGTCGAGGAGCGCCGCAAGCATCCGCTTCCTGTTCTCGCGCGGCGCACGAAAACCTTGTCCGGGCTCGGCGACGTGTGCTTCAGGCGTCTGCACGCTCGAGCAAGTCCTCGAAGACGTCCTCGAGCACCAGTTCCACGTCGCCCGGGAAGCGGCCGAACTCGTCGGCGACGCTCCGGAAGGAGTCGAGGTAGACCTGCAGCTCGTCGAGCCGATCGGGGAACGCGGGGCCCTGCTCGGCGAGCAGGCGCTCGACGTCGGCGACCGTCCAGCTGCCGATTCGCGGCCGGATGAACGGGCCGGCGGGCTCGGGCGCAGCTGCCGGCTCGGCGGCAGGTTGCTCGGCCACGGCGACGGGTTTGGGTGCGGGGCCGGGCTCCGGGTCGAGCGAGACCTGCGGCGGCAACTGCTGAACCGGCGAAGGCGCCGGCGCCGGTGACGAAGCGCGCCGAGGGAGCCGCGGCGGCCTCCGCGCGGCCAGCAGCCGGCCGAGCAGCCCGCCTGCGAGCGCGCCGAGCAGGACATTCAGGAGCGGGTCGGGCGAGATGCGCCCGTCCTCGGCGCGCGGGGTCTCCCAGATCGTCGCGCTCGTCTCGGGCCCGAAGCGGTCGTTGTAGAGCACGGTGGCGACCTCGACGAGCTCCTGCACGGTGCGGCGCGCCTCCGCGGCGCTAGGGCCCTCGACGTCGACGCGCACGAGCGAGCTGCCGGGGTCGGATGTCACCTCGACGCGGTCGAGCAGCTCGTCGGACGACTCCTCGAGACGGAGATTGCCGACGGCCGAATCGGCGACCGCCCGGCTGTGGAAGAGCTCGGCCGCAACCTCCGCCGCATCAGCCAGGTCCGGATCGCTGCCGGGCGGCTGGCCCTGCCGCGCGAGCACGATCGACGCATCCGCGCGATAGGTCGATTCCTGGAGCAGCGTCACGGCGACGGCGACGGCGATCCCGGCGGCGACGGTGAGCGCGAGCAGCCGGCCCTCGCTGCGCATCGGCTAGTGGCGATCCTTCAGCGACGGGAAGAGGATCACGTCGCGGATCGACTCGCGCCCGGTCAGCAGCATCGAGAGCCGGTCGATCCCGAGCCCGAGCCCGCCCGTGGGCGGCATCCCGTACGAGAGCGCCTCGACGTAGTCCGGATCCTCCTGCTCGCCGCCGACGAGCTCCGACTGCCGGCGAAACCGCTCCTGCTGCTCCTCGGAGTCGTTGATCTCGGAGAAGGCGTTGCCGAGCTCCATGCCGCCGGCGAAGTACTCGAACCGCTCGGTCAGCGTCTCGTCGTCGTCCGTCGACCGCGCGAACGGCGAGATCTCGATCGGGTAGTCGTGCACGATCGTCGGCTGGACCAGCGTCGGCTCGACGTAGTAGCTGAACGCGTGGTCGACGAGCTGGGCCCAGTCCTTGTCGGCCTTCGTGTCGACACCGCGTTCGTCGAGCGCCGCCCGCAGCGCGCCCTCGTCGCGCAGCCAGAGCCCGTGCTCGGCGAGCGCGTCGGTGAAGCGAACCCGTGCCCACGGCGCCTTCAGCTCGAGGTCGTGGCCGCGGAACGCGAACGTCGTCCGCCCCGCGACCTCGAGCGCGACCGCCTCGACGAGTCGCTCGATCCGCTCCATCGTGTCGCGGTAGTCGGCGTAGGCCTCGTACCACTCGAGCATCGTGAACTCGTTGGCGTGCTTGTACGAGATCCCCTCGTTGCGGAAGTCCTTGCCGAGCTCGTACACGCGCTCGAGCCCGCCGACGATCAGCCGCTTGAGGTAGAGCTCGGTCGCGATCCGGAGATAGAAGTCCTGCTCGAGGTAGTTCCAGTGCGTCACGAACGGCTCCGCGAACGCGCCGCCGTAGCGGGGCTGCAGCACCGGGGTCTCCACCTCGACGAAGCCGTCGGCGTCGAGGTGCCGCCGGATCGCGGCGACCACGCGGCTGCGGAGCAGGAAGTCCGCTCGGGTCTCCTCGTTCATCAGCAGGTCGAGGTACCGCTTGCGGTAGCGCTGCTCGACGTCCGTGAGCCCATGGAAGGTGTCCGGCAGCGGCGCGCGGTTCTTCGCCAGCAGCTCGAAGTCGACCACCTGCAGCGACGGCTCGCCCCGGCGCGACTTGGCCGGATGGCCGCCGACACCGACGATGTCGCCGAGATCGACGTCGACCTTGCCCGCGAGCAGCTGGATCCGCCCCGAGCGGTCGACGAGGTCGAGGAAGGTGATCTTCCCCATCTCGCGGCGCGCGAGCACGCGGCCGGCGAGGCGGAACGTGGCCGCGTCGTCCGTGGCGCCGGCCTCCAGGCCGTCGGCGACGGCCCGGACCGCGGCGATCTCGTCCCGGTCCGGGAACCTCTTCGGCAGGTTTCCGCTCATGCGCCACGACGTCTAGTTCGACCCTCGGAACCGTGCGTCGCGTGCTCCCGCGCGCCGGTCGCAGCCGCCCGGCGGGAGCCCGCCGGCGGGTGCGCGCTACGCGGCTTTGATGTCGAGGATCTTGTACTTCAGCGATCCTCGTGGGGCGCTGACCTCGACGGTCTCGCCCTTCTTCTTGCCGATGATCGCCTTGCCGACCGGCGACTCGTTCGAGAGCTTCGACTCCGCCGGGTTGGCCTCGGCCGAGCCGACGATCACGTACTCGACCGTCTCCTTCGCGTCGACGTCGCGCAGGCGCACCTTGGCCCCGATCGAGACGACGCTCAGGTCGACGTCGCGCTTCTGGATCACGCGCGCGTTCACGAGCCGCTCCTCGAGCTGCGCGATCTTGTGCTCGAGCATCGCCTGCTCGTTCTTCGCGTCGTCGTACTCGGCGTTCTCGGAGATGTCTCCGAACTCGCGCGCGACGCGGATGCGGTCCGCGACCTCGCGGCGGCGGTCGTTCGAGAGCAGCTCGATCTCCAGCTTCAGCTTCTCGTAGCCCTCCGGCGTGAGAATGACTTCCTTCAACGTTCCTCCCTAGACAAAAAGCCGACGAAACCGCCGACGCGGGCCGGAATAGTAGCGGCGAGTCGCCGGCGCGGTCAATACCTGCGAGTACCATCGTCGCACCATGAGGATCGACCTCCGCGAAAGCTGGAGCATCCGGGACGTCGAGATCCCGACGCGGCTCGTCCTGGCCCCGATGGCCGGGGTCAGCGTGCAGGCGTTCCGACGCCAGGGACGGCGTTTCGGCGCCGGCCTCGTCTGCTCCGAGATGGTCAGCTGCGCGGGGATCGAGCACCGCAACGAGAAGACGCTCGGCTACCTCCGCGTCGCCTCCGACGAGCACCCGCTCGCGATCCAGATCTTCGGCTCCGAGCCGCGCGCGATGGCCGAGGCCGCGCGGATGGTCGAAGCCGCGGGAGCGGATCTCGTCGACATCAACTTCGGCTGCCCGGTGCGCAAGGTGACGAAGACCGGCGCGGGCGCCACGCTGCTCGACGACGCACCGCGCGCGACCGCGATCGTCGAGGCGGTCGCGAATGCCGTCGACGTGCCGGTGAGCGTGAAGATGCGCCGCGGCCTGCGCGACGGCGCCCGCACCTGTCTCGAGATCGGCCCGCAGCTCGTCGAGGTCGGGGCGGCGACGCTCACGCTCCATCCCCGCTCCGCGCAGCAGATGTACACCGGCACCGCCGACCACGCCCTGACCGCCGAGCTCGTCTCGCTCGTCGACGTGCCCGTGATCGCCTCCGGCGACGTCACCTCGCGCGCGAAGGCGCAGACGGTGCTCGCCACCACCGGGGCCGAGGCGGTGATGGTCGGCACGGGGCGCGCAGGGGAACCCGTGGGCGCTGCGCGCGATCGTCGACGGCGACGACGGCGAGCCGAGCCGCGAAGAGGTCGTCGCGGAGCTGATCCTGTTCGTCCGCGAGACGGTGCGCGAGCTCGGCGAGCGGCGCGCCTCCGGCTTCCTGAAGAAGTTCTACGGCTGGTATCTCGGGCGCGGCCGCTTCCCGCGCCCCTTCAAGCAGGAGCTCGTCGTGCTGGACTCGACGGCGGAGGTCGAGCGCCGGCTGCTCGCCGCCGCGCCGGGAGCCCTGCCCCTGCTCGAACGGCTCGAGGCAGAGCTCCCGACGGGTGACGACGTCCTCCTCGACCTGCCGATCTCGATCTACGGCGGCGGCTAGGTCGCGACGTGCGGGCGCGGCACCGCTTCCTTGCGGACCGCAGCCCAGGAGCCGAGCAGCGCGCCTGTCAGCACGACGTGCAGCACGTTGTCGGCCGAGTTGACGGGGATCCAGTCGCCCGCGCCGATCACGCCGAGCAGGAACACGGCCGCGTAGGCGAGCCCGCCGAAGAGCAGGAACTTGACCGCCCCGGCGTGCGTGGCCGCCATCAGGATGCCGACGGCGAACAGCAGGTGGACGATGTTGTGCAGGACGCTGACCTGGAAGATGCCGAGCAGCTCGGCAGTGCTGCCGTCGCCGGCGAAGTCGAGCCCTCCATAGAGGTTCGTCGTGATGCCCGGCACGAAGCCGAGGATGCCGACGAGGAGGAAGACCGCGCCGAACATGAGCGCGAGCTTCTGGGCGAGCGTGCGGTTGTGCATGCGACCTCCATTGACTAGGTGACCCTGTCCAGGGTTTGTCCCACAACGCCGCGAATCTGAAACTCAGGCGTTCCGATCCCAGACGATCCGGAGGCCCTCGAGCGTCAGATGGGGGTCGATGCGGTCGAGCGTGACCGCATGCGGGGCGATCAGCTCGGCGAGGCCGCCGGTCGCGACCGTCTGCGCGTCGACGCCAAGCTCCTCCCGGATCCGGGCGACGATCCCGTCCACCTGGCCCGCAAAGCCGTAGACGAGCCCGGACTGCAGCCCGCCCACCGTCGTCTTGCCGATCACCGTCGCCGGCGCGGTGAAGTCGACCTTCACGAGCCGCGCGGCCCGGGCGAAGAGCGCGTCCATCGAGATCTCGATCCCGGGCGCGAGCACGCCGCCGACGTACTCCCCCTCCGGTGAGACGATGTCGAAGTTCGTCGACGTGCCGAAGTCGACGACGATGCAGGGCGCGCCGTAGCGCTCCTTCGCGGCGACGGCGTTGACGATCCGATCGGGCCCGACCTCGCGGGGATCGTCGTAGCGGACGGGGATCCCGGTCTTCACGCCCGGGCCGACGGTCAGGAGCGGCGCCTGCGCCCAGCGCTCGGAGACGCGCTCCCACTCGCGCTGCAGCGCGGGCACGGTCGTCGAGAGGCAGATCCCGTCGACGTCCTCGAGCTCGAAGAGCGAGCCGAGCGTGACCCCGAGCTCGTCGCCCGTGCGCGAGCGGTCGGTCGCGAGGCGAAAGCTGTCGGCGAGTCGCTCGCCCTCGAACAGGCCGAGCACCGTCTGCGTGTTGCCGACGTCGACCGCGAGCAGCATGTCGCCCCTAGGGCGTTTCGTCGTCCGTGTGCAGGCGCTCGCCGAGGCGCTCGGCCAGCGTCTCCGCGGTCAGCTTCGGATCGTCGTTCTCGCCGCGCAGCTCCTCGACCGTGACGTCGCTCGAGGTGTAGACCTCGGCGCGCGGGATGATCCGGGTCGGCCGGTTCTTGTCCCAGACCCAGACGTCCTCCATCTTCACGTGGAAGAACGGGTAGCTCGCCTGCGGCGTCGCCTGAAGATCGAGCTTGTTGCAGAGATAGGTCGCGTCGGCGGTGAGGATGCAGTAGCGGAAGAGCCCGAAGACCGCGGTGTACTCGCGCTTGAGCGCGAGCTCGAGCTCCGCCTCGAACTCGTCGAGATCGTCGAGATGGCTCACGCGCTCAGTCTAGCTCCGCGAGCAGGTCTTTCACCTTGCCGCGGCCAGGGATCGCGAGCTCCGGGTCGAGCTCGACGAGCGGCTCGAGCGCGAAACGCCGCTCGTGCAGGCGCGGGTGGGGCACGGTCAGCCCCGGCTCGCTCACGGTCTCCGCGCCGTAGAGGAGCAGGTCGAGGTCGATCGTGCGCGGGCCCCAGCGCTCGCGGCGCTCGCGACCGAGCTGCTGCTCTACCGCCAGCAGCGTGTCGAGCAGCTCGCGCGGCGACAGGCGCGTCTCGAGGGCGGCGGCGCCGTTCAGGAAGGCGGGTTGGTCGACGACGCCGACGGGATCGGTCTCACGCAGCTCCGACACGGCGACGACGCCCGGCAGCGCGGCGAGCGCCGCCCGGATCGTCTCCTCGCGGTCACCGAGGTTCGAGCCGAGCCCGACGTAGGCGCGCGTCACGGGCGCGTGGCGCGGACGGCGGCGTGCTCGACCGGGAGGTCGAGCACGACCTGCGGCTTGCGTACCCGCACCGATGCGCGCTCGACGGGGAAGCGCGCGAGCAGCTCGTCGGCGAGCGCCGTGGCGAGCGCCTCGAGCAAGTTGTAGGCGCGCCCGTCCGAGACGTCGCGGACGCAGGCGACGACGTCGCGGTAGTCGACCGCGTCCTCGAGCCGGTCGGAGCTCCCTGCCTCCCCCACCTCGAGCTCGACGTCGAAGAGGAAGAGCTGGCCCTGCTCGCGCTCCCAGTCGAGCGCGCCGTGGCGGCCGTGCAGCTCCAGCCCGTGCAGCTCGACGATCACGCGACCGCCTGCGCCGCGGCGAGCGCCTCGACGTGCTCGCGGACGTCGTGGACGCGGAAGATCGAGGCGCCGCGCTCGTACGCGGCGACCGCGGCGCCGAGCGATGCTGCAAGGCTGCCCGTGCGCGCGTCGGGGTCGAACAGCTTTCCGAGCGAGCTCTTGCGCGAGAGGCCCACGAGCACCGGCCGCCCGAGCGCGACGAGCACGTCGAGCCGCCGGATCAGCTCGAAGTTCTGCGCCGGCGGTCTTGCCGAAGCCGATCCCGGGGTCGAGGCAGACGCGCTCCTCGGGGATCCCGGCGCTCACCGCGAACGCGAGCCGCTGCTCGAGGAAGGCGGCGACCTCGGAGACGACGTCCTCGTAGCGGGGGTCGGACTGCATCGTGCGCGGCTCGCCCTGCATGTGCATCAGGCAGACGTACCCGCCAGCCTCGGCGACCACGCCCGCGAGCTCGGGGTCGCCGCGCAGGGCCGTGACGTCGTTGACGAGCTCGGCACCGAGCGCGAGCGCACGACGCGCCACCTCGGCCTTCGCCGTGTCGATCGAGAACGGGACGCCGTCGAGCCGCTCGAGCACGGGCAGGACGCGGCGCAGCTCGTCGTCGAGCGACACGCCCTCGGCTCCCGGCCTCGTCGACTCGCCGCCCACGTCGACGAGCGCCGCGCCCTGGGCGATCATCTCCCGCGCCGCGGCCGCCGCCGCCTCGGGATCGAGGTGCTTGCCGCCGTCGGCGAAACTATCGGGTGTCACGTTGACGATCCCCATCACCGCGGGCCGCCGCAAACGTTCCTCCAGCGCTGGACGTCTCACCCTGCATGGACACTAGCTCGCGCGGCCGCACCGCCCTGCTGACCACGCTCGGCGTGCTCGCGGCGATCGTGGTGGTCGCGATCGCGTCGCGCGGCCCCGTGGCCGCGGGCGAAGGCGGCACCGGGCGCGGCCCGACCCAGGCGCTCGTCGACGTGCTCTTCATGCTCTACCTGCTCATGATCGCCGCGGCCGCGATCCTGCTCCTCTACTCGCTCGTGCTGCGCCGCCACCTCGAAGCCATCGGAGGCGCCGACGTGAAGCGGAGGCGCCCGCTCGAGACGATGCTCAGCATGCTCGTCCTCTTCGGGATCGGCTCCCTGATCGCACGCCGGATCTTCGGTCAGAACCCGATCACGCCGCCGGACGTGCCGGATCAGGTCGGCCGCGGCGGCCCGCTCGTCCCGACGACGAGCCCGGACGCGGTCGCCTACGAGCCGGGCTTCGCGTGGGCGCCGGCGCTCGTGACCGCCGGGCTGATCCTGCTGGCGCTCGGAGCCTGGTGGTACGCCGGCCGCGCCCGCAAGCGCGCGCGCGGCGACCTCGGCGCGAAGAGCCCCCTCGCGCGTGACCTCGCCGCAGCGCTGAACGACTCGCTCGACGACCTCCGCGCCGAGCCGGATCCGCGCCGCGCCGTGATCGCGGCGTACGCGCGGCTCGAGCGGGTGCTCGCAGCGCACCGGCTGCCGCGGCGGCCGGCCGAGGCGCCGCTCGAGTACCTGGGCCGCATGCTGGACGGGCTCTCGGTCAGTCCGGACGCCGCGGCGCGGCTGACCGATCTGTTCGAAAGGGCTAAGTTCTCGCAGCATGCCGTGGGGACTGCGATGAAGGACGAGGCGATCTCGGCGCTCGAGCGCGTCCGAGACGACCTGCTGCTCGCCGAGGCGCTCGCCGAGCAGGAGCGCCAGGCGCTGCGTGCGGCCCAGCGCGAGCGGGCGGCGACCTAGATGCGCCGCGCGCTCCGTCTGGCCACACTCCCGCTCTTCCTCACGCTCGTGCTCGCAGTCGTGCTGATCACGGCACCCGGCCGGACGAGCCTCGCGATCCACATCTGGGTCCTCGTCCTCGCCGCCGTCGGGCTCGGCCGCCTGCACGCGGCAGTGCGGGCCGTGCTGCCGCCTCGCCGGAGGTCGCCGTTCGACATCGCCTTGCGGGCCGGGCCGCGCCCGACCCGCCGGATCCCCGAGCTCGAGCGGATGGAGCGCGAAGTGGCGCTCGGCCTGACGACGGCGTTCGACCTCCACTTCCGGCTGCGGCCGCACCTGCGCCACGTCGCGGCAGAGCTGCTGGCCGCCCGGCGCGGGATCGAGCTGGACGCGAACCCGGAGGCGGCGCGACGTGCGCTCGGCGGCGAGGTGTGGGAGCTCGTCCGTCCCGACCGCGAGCCGCCGCGCGAGCGCTTTGCGGCCGGTCTCGACCTGGCGTCGCTGCGCCACGCCGTCACGACCCTGGAGGCGCTCTGATGGAGCTCGCGCAGGTCGAGGAGCACGCCGCGCGGATCCTCGACGAGGTCGAGCGCGCCGTCGTCGGCAAGCGCGAGGCGCTCGAGCTCGTGCTGCTGGGGCTGCTCGCCGACGGCCACGTCCTGCTCGAGGACTACCCGGGCCTCGCCAAGACGCTCGCCGCCCGCTCGTTCGCGCAGGTGACACGCACTGGCTTCAACCGGATCCAGTTCACGCCCGACCTGATGCCGGCCGACGTGACCGGGTCGTCGATCTGGAACCAGCGCGACGCCGACTTCCTCTTCCGGCCCGGCCCGATCTTCACCAACCTCCTGCTGGCGGACGAGATCAACCGCGCCCCGCCGAAGACCCAGGCCGCGCTGCTCGAGGCGATGCAGGAGCGGCAGGTCACGATCGAGGGCGTCACGCACCCGCTTGCCCGCCCCTTCCTCGTGCTCGCGACCCAGAATCCGATCGAGTACGAGGGCACCTATCCGCTGCCGGAGGCACAGCTCGACCGCTTCCTGCTGCGCGTGTCGTTCGGGTATCCGAGCCACGCGGACGAGTGGGAGGTGCTCTCGCGCCGGCTCGAGCGGCAGGAGGACGAGGTCGAGCTGGACGCGATCGTCGACGGCGAGACCCTGCTCGAGCTGCAGCGGGCGATCGAATCGGTTCACGTCGGCGACGCCGTCGGCGGCTACATCGTGGAGCTCGTGGCGGCGACCCGCTCGAGCACGTCGACCGCGGTCGGAGCCAGTCCCCGCGGGAGCCTCGCCGTCCTCAAGCTCGCCCGCTGCAAGGCGGCTCTCGCCGGCCGGGACTTCGTCACCCCGGACGACGTCAAGGCCGTCGCAGTGCCGGCCCTGGCGCATCGGCTGATGCTGCGGCCGGAGCTGTGGGTCCAGAAGGTGACCGGCGACGACGTCGTCCGCGAGGTGCTCGAGACCGTGCCCACGCCGGCCGCCGAAGAGCCCGCACCGGCTGCGGAATGACACCGGCGGCGTCGCCCCGGGTGACGGCGTACGCGGCGCTCGCAGCGCTCTTCCTCTTCGCCGCCCTCGCGCTCCGCCGGCCCGAGCTCGCGGTCGTCGCAGCGCCCTTCGCGCTGCTGCCGGCGCTCGGCCTCGTGCTCGCCCGCGCGCCGCAGCTCCGCATCGACGCTTCGCTCGAGCGTGCGACGGCGCTCGAGCGGGACGAGCTCGAGCTGGAGCTGGTCGTCGGCTCGGAGCGGCCGGTCGAGCGGCTCGAGCTCCTGGTCGCCCTCCCCGACGGGCTCGAGCTCGTCTCCGGGCCTCAGGCCGCCTCGCTGCGCCTCGGCTGGGAGGAGGAGCGCACGCTCACGCTCCGGCTCCGCTGCGTGCGCTGGGGGAACTACCGCCTCGGCGACATCCGCGTCCGCACCCGCGATCGGCTCGGGCTGCTCACCTGGGAGGCGCGGTTCGACCGGCGCACGGCGCTCCGCGTCTACCCGCTACCCGAGACGCTGCGCGGGATCATCGCACCCGTCTCGACGCAGCCCTTCGCGGGCAACGAGGTCGCACGCCAGAAGGGCGAGGGCGTGGAGTTCGCCGACCTGCGGGAGTTCACAGCCGGCGACCGCGTCCGCTCGATCAACTGGCGCGCCAGCGCGCGGCGCGACGTCCTCGTCGTCAACGAGCGGCATCCGGAGCGGAACGCGGACGTGATCCTCTTCCTGGACACGTTCGCCGACGCACGCTCGGGTGGCCGCTCGACGCTCGACCTGGCGGTGCGTGCGACCGCCACGCTCGCGTCGCGCTACCTCGAGCGGCGAGACCGCGTCGGGCTCGTCTCGTTCGGCGGCGTCCTGCGCTGGCTGACGCCGGGGATGGGCGCCGCCCAGCGCTACCGGATCGTCGACGCCCTGCTCGAGTCGGAGATCGTCTTCAACTACGCCTGGAAGGACGTCTCCGTGATCCCGGCGCGGACGCTGCCGCCGCAGGCGCTCGTGGTCGCGGTGACGCCGCTGCTCGACGACCGCGCGATCGAGGCGCTCGCCGACCTGCGCGCCCGCCGGTACGACCTCGCGATCATCGAGGTCTCGCCGGCGGCGTTCGCCACGCCGGGCGAGAGCGAGCCCGAACGGCTCGCGCACCGGCTCTGGCTGCTGAGGCGCGAGGAGATCCGGGCCCGCTACGAGCGGCTCGGAGTCGCCGTGGCGACCTGGAGCGACGACCTGCCGCTCGACGGCGTCCTCGAGGGGGTGAGGTCGTTCCGCAGGCACGCTCGACTCGCGCGCGGCTAGCGGCGGGGACGCTGGCCGTGGTCGCCGGCGCCGGCACGGGCGCGTGGCTGGCCGTGCTCGCAGACGACGGCTATCTCGCACGCGCGAACGTCTTCGTCACGGTCGTCGCGCTGACGCTGCTCGCGGGCGGCCTCGTCCTCCGCCTGGCGCCGGCGATCCCCGTCGCGATCGCCCTGCTGGGTGCGGAGTACGTCGCAATCCTGGGCTTCGAGTCCGACGCCCTCGACGAGCAGGCGCCCCTCGTCGCAGGAGCCCTGCTCGCGGTCGCGGAGCTCGCCTACTGGTCGCTCGAGCTGCGCGGCCTCGTCGTCGACGAGCCCGGGACGTACGTGCGCCGGATCGCGCTCCTGGCACTGCTCGTCCTCGGCGTGGTCGGCTTCGGCACGGTCGTGCTCGCCGTCGTCGAGGCGGTCGGGGCCGGCGGGGTCGCCCTGGACGTGCTCGGCGCCGTCGCGGCACTCGGCGCGCTCGGCCTGGTGGCGCTCGCCGCGCGGCGCGCGCGCTGAAGGGAGAGGTTCGGGCGCGGTCCGGGAGGCGGGCCGACCCTTCAGGGATGTTCGCGCGATGAGCGTCCGCGCGAGCGGATGCTCAGCTTGCGCTAACTAACCTCGGGCTCGGGCGGCTGCATCGAAACGCCGGGCACGGGGCGGGGCTGGGGCTTCGGAGCGGGCTTGCGCTCGGCCTCCGCGGGCTGCTCGGCAGGCTCCTCGACCTCGTCCGGGAAGACCGAATCCGCGGCCTCGCCGGCGAGCAGGCGCTCGAACTGGTCCTTGTCGATCGTCTCGCGCTCGATCAGGATCGCGGACAGCTTGTGCAGGTCGTCCATGTGCTCGCGCAGGACGCGGTGCGCGGTCGCGTGCGCCTCCTCGATCACGCGGCGGATCTCGTCGTCGATCTCGCGGGCGATCTCGTCGGAGTAGTCGGGCTCGTTGCCCATCTCGCGGCCGAGGAACGGCTGGGTCTGGTCGCGGCCGAGCACGCGCGGGCCGAGCTTCTCGCTCATCCCGTAACGCATGATCATCGCCTTCGAGGTCGCCGTCACCTTCTCGAGGTCGTTCGCTGCGCCCGTCGTCACCTCGTGGAAGACGAGCTCCTCCGCGGCGCGGCCGCCGAGCGTCATCGCCAGGTCGTCCATCAGCGCCGAGCGGGTGGTCAGGTAGCGATCCTCGGTCGGCAGCGAGATCGTCAGGCCGAGCGCCTGGCCGCGGGAGACGATCGTGATCTTGTGGATCGGGTTCGTGTTCTCGAGGTGGTAGCCCACGAGGGCGTGCCCCATCTCGTGGAACGCGGTGATCTTGCGCTCCTTCTCACCGAGCAGCCGGCCCTTCTTCTCGGGGCCGGCGATCACGCGCATGATCCCTTCCTCGAGCTCGTCCTGGTCGATCATCTTCTTGCCGTGGCGGGCGGCGAGCAGGGCCGCCTCGTTGATCAGGTTCGCGAGGTCGGCGCCGGTGAAGCCAGGCGTCCCGGCAGCGAGCGTGTCGAGGTCGATCTCGGGCGCCAGCGGCTTGCCCTTGGAGTGCACCTCGAGGATCTTCTTGCGGCCGCTGCGGTCGGGACGGTCGACCACGATCTGGCGATCGAAGCGGCCGGGGCGAAGCAGGGCGGGATCGAGGATGTCGGGCCGGTTCGTGGCGGCGATCAGGATGATGTTGTCCTTCATCTCGAACCCGTCCATCTCGACGAGCAGCTGGTTCAGCGTCTGCTCGCGCTCGTCGTGGCCGCCGCCCATGCCGGCGCCGCGATGGCGGCCGACGGCGTCGATCTCGTCCATGAAGATGATGCACGGGCTGGACTGCTTCGCCTGCTCGAAGAGGTCGCGGACGCGTGAGGCGCCGACGCCGACGAACATCTCGACGAAGTCCGAGCCGGAGATGGAGAAGAAGGGCACCCCCGCCTCGCCGGCGACCGCGCGCGCGAGCAGTGTCTTGCCGGTGCCGGGAGGCCCGTAGAGGAGCACGCCCTTGGGGATCCGCGCCCCGAGGGCCTGGAACTTCTTCGGGTTCTCGAGGAACTCCTTGATCTCGTGCAGCTCCTCGACGGCCTCGTCGACACCTGCGACGTCCTTGAAGCCGATCTTCGGCGAGTCCGGCGTCATCCGCTTCGCGCGCGACTTGCCGAAGCTCATCACCTTCGAGCCGCCGCCCTGCATCTGGTTCATCAGGAAGATCCAGAAGCCGATCAGGAGCGCGAACGGGAGGATCGAGATCAGCAGCGAGCTCCACCACGCCCCGCCCTTGCCCTTCGAGTCGTAGGTGATGTTCGCCTCCTTGAGCACGTTCTCGACCTCCAGGGCCGACTCGTCGCTCGGGTAGTTCACCTTCACCTTGTCGCCGCCCACGAGCGTCGCGTCGATCTGCTGCCGCGTCGGCGTGAAGAGCACCTCCTGCACCGAGCCGGCCTCCGCCTGGGCGACGAACTCCGAGTAGGTGAGCTTCTTTTCCGCGTCGCGGTTCGGGATCAGCGTCTGGCTCGCCAGATAGACGAGCAGGACGATCACGATCAAGGGGAACATCGCGCTGCGGAAGAATCTGTTCACAGGATCAAAGGAGGGTAGCACCCGGCAGGGGCGCCATCCCCACCCGCACCGCGCTTCTTAAGTCCCCTTAATGCGGGGGAATCAGGTCGGGATGGAGCACCGCGACGTACGGCAGGTTGCGGTAGCGCTCCGCGAAGTCGAGCCCGTAGCCGATCACGAACTTGTTCGGGATCTCGAAGCCGACGAACCGCACGGGCACCTCCACCTCGCGGCGGTCGGGCTTCGTCAGCAGCGCGCAGATCTCCAGCGAGGCGGGCTTCCGCGCCGTGAGGCTCCGCATCAGGTACGAGAGCGTCAGCCCGGAGTCGATGATGTCCTCGACGACGAGCACGTCGCGGCCCGCGATGTTGGCGTCGAGATCCTTGAGGATCCTGACGACGCCGGACGAGTCGGTGGCGGCGCCGTAGCTCGAGATCGCCATGAAGTCGATCTCGCACGGGATCGAGAGCTCGCGCATCAGGTCGGCCATGAAGAAGACCGCGCCCTTGAGCACGCCGACGAGCAGGAGGTCGCGACCCTCGTAGGCCTGCGAGATCTCGGCGCCGAGCTCGGCGATCCGCGCCTGCAGCGGCTCCTCCTCGATCAGGATCTCTCCGACCGCGTCCTTCACCGTCTCCATGTCACGGCTCCTTCCCACCCGGGCGCCTCCGCCACACCTGGGATCGCCACGACCTCATCTCCCCTGACGACGAGCGGCCAGCCGTCCCGCTCCGCTCTCGGCACTTTCGCGTCCACGAACAGATCCTGCACTTTCTTCGCGCGGCCTGCGAGACGGTCCCCCGGGCGGCGGCTACGGACGGCGAGGCCGTCGCGGTCGGTCTCGATCGTCCACGGCCCCCACTCGACCGCGCCGTCCAGGCGCAGCGTCCCGTACTCGCGCACCGCGCGGACGCCGCCGCCGAGGTCGCGGGACTTCGTTCCGTCGTGGCTCGCGAGCAGCTCCGCGAGCGCACGCTCGAGCGTGCGCGGCAGGCGCGGCCGCTCGTCGGCGAGCGCGAGCAGCGAGACGCGGGCGCGGTCGTCGAGGCGCTCGAGCAGCGGCAGGATCTCGTTCCGGATCAGCCCGCGCTTCGTCTCCGCGTTCGAGGAGTCCTCGCGATACGCGAGCCCGTGCTCGGCGCAGTAGGCGCGCGTCTCCTCGCGCCAGAAGCCGAGCAGCGGCCGGACGACGCCGTCCTCTCGCTGCACCTTGATCCGCTGCGGCGTCCCCGAGGCGAGGAGGCCGAGCAGGACGCTCTCGACCTGGTCCGAGGCGGTGTGCCCGGTCGCGCGCAGCCGGTCTGTTGCGAACGCGTAGCGCAGCTCGCGCAGCGCGGCCTCGGTGGGACTTTGTGTTTCAGAAACACAAGCGACGACCTCCGCGCCGAGAACGTCGCGGCAGAAAGCGGCATCCTCGTCGGACTCGGTTCCGCGCAGGCCGTGGGCGACGTGGAGCGCCGAGACGCGGTAGCCGAGCGCCCCGAGCACGTGCCAGAGGCAGGTCGAGTCGGCGCCGCCGGACACGAGCACGGTGACCTCGCCGCCCGGCTCGATCAGGCCGCGCGAGCGAATGAAGGTCTCGACGCGCCGGAGCATGCCGTCAGTCTGCCCTACCAACTGGGCGACGCGACCCAACGCTCGAGCTCTTCGACCGCCTCCGGAGTTGAGCGGCGTCGATCACTGAACGGCCGCGCCGGGTCGATCCCCTCCAGCACGCGGGCCGGGCGGCTTGCGGTCGAGCGCCGAGCAAGACGTAGCGCACGGGCGCGCCGTGCGCGACGACCGCGATCCGCTCTTCGGGCCGCCCCAGCAGCGTTCGGTAGCCGCGGGCGAAGCGCGTGACGGCTGCGACGCGGCTCTCTCCGCCTCCGGGAGCGCCCTCGTCGGGCGCCGAAGCGAGCACCCAGTCGTGAAAGCCGTCCGTCCACTGCGTCCCCTCGAAGTGACCGAACGCGAACTCGTTCAGGTCGGGCAACTCGGCGAGCGGAACCCCGGGCCAGGCGAGCTCGGCCGTCTCACGTGTCCTCGAGAAGGCCGTGTGGACGACCAGGTCGACCGGCCCGGCGGCGCGGCCGAGCGCACGCGCCTGCTCCCGTCCCGCCTCGGTCAGCCTCACCTCGAGCTGATGCGTCACCGTTGAGCCGCTCGACAGCGCTGAACTCGCTCTCGGCATGCCGCGCGAGCACGAGCTCTCTCACAGCAGCACGCTCCGGTAGTCGAGGACGTGCTCCATCCCGACCGAGTCGTAGAGCGCGATCGCCGGCACGTTGTCTGCCCGAACGAACAGGCAGACGCGCGGCACCTGCCCGAGCAACAACCGGATCAGGTCGCGCAGCCCGCGACCGGCGTTGCCCGCGCCGCGCGCCTCCGGATCGGTCCACACCTGCTGGAGCTGCACCGCGTCGGGCGTCCACGCCGAGGCCTCCGCCTTGAAGAGGACGACGCCGTCCTCGACCCAGAGCCACGAGCGGCCCTCCTCGATCTGCGCACGCGTCCGCCAGCGGAAGCCGGCCTCGTCGCGTGCGAGCGGGTCGATCCCGAGCTCGCCCTCGTGGGCCTGCGCGCACACGGGAACGAGCAGGTCGAGATCGTCGAGGACCGCCCGCCGGAGACCGCTCCGGCCGGAAGCCGGAGGAGCGGAGCTCACGTACACGGGCTGGCCCGGCCGGTCCTCGCGTGCCTTCGGCAGCCGCAGGGATGCTTCACGCCAGAGGTCGTCCACCGCGCTCTGCTCGCCGATCAGCATCCGCGCACGGGCGCGCACGGCGACGTCCGCGAACGCGCCACAGCCGCGTCCGGAGGGAACGACGTTCGCGCCCGTGTGGCAGAGGGCGACCAGCTCGCCTCGCTCCACGAGCCCCGCGAAGCGGCCGAGCCCGCGCCGGGCGACGTCTTCGAGAAAGACGCGCTCGACCGGATCGGCCGCGCAGTAGCGGAGGATCTGCGCCAGCGAGGGCTCGACGAGGTGCGCCATCCGCCCGATCTTCACGTATAGGGTTGCGCGGATGCCGATCCACGTGAGAGCCGAGCCCGGCGACTACGCCGAGGCGTGCCTGCTGCCAGGCGACCCCCTGCGGGCGAAGTACATCGCCGAGACCTACCTCGACGACGTCCAGCAGCGGAACTCCGAGCGCGGCCTGCTCGGCTACACGGGCACCTTCGAGGGGAAGCCCGTCTCCGTCCAGGGGACCGGCATGGGCTGCCCGGGCGCGACGATCGTCTTCGAGGAGCTCGTCCAGCTCGGCGTCAAGAAGCTGCTTCGCGTCGGCACCTGCGGCGGCCTGCAGCCGCACCACAAGCTCGGCGACATGATCGTCGCCCTCTCCGCGGTCCCGGCCGACTCGACCGCGATGCACCTCGTCGCGAACGAGCCGCACTGCCCGACCGCGAGCTGGGAGCTGATCCACGGTGCCGTCCACGTGGCGAAGGAGATGGGCCAGGACATGCACGTCGGCCCGATCGTCTCGAGCGACCTCTTCTACAACCCGGACGAGGGTCAGTACGAGCGCTGGTCGAAGCGCGGCGTGCTCGCGGTCGAGATGGAAGCCGCTGCGCTCTTCACCGTCGGCGCGCTCCGCGGCGTCCAGTCCGGCTGCCTGCTGATCGTCAGCGACATCGTCGTCGAGGGCGAGTTCAAGCGCATCTCCGACGAGGAGATGACGGCCGCGGTCGACCGGATGACACGCGTGGCGCTCGCCACCGCGACGTCCCATTAGCGACACCGTCTTCCTCGTCAACCCGGCGTCGGCGAACGGGTCGACCGGGCGCCGCTGGCCCGAGGTCGCGCGCCGCGCAGCAACGAGGGGGCTCGAGGGCGACACGTTGTTCTCGGAGCGGCCCGGCCACCTCGGCGAGCTCGCGAACGAGGCGGCGGACGGCGGCGCGACGCTGCTCGTCGTCGTCGGCGGCGACGGCTCGGTGAACGAGGTCGCGAACGGGATCGCCGGCCGCGAGGGGGTCGAGATCGCTGTGATCCCGCGCGGCACCGGCTGGGACTTCGTGCGCACCTACGGGATCCCGCACAAGCTCGACCGCGCGCTCGACGTCGCCCTCACCGGGACGGCGCGGACGATCGACCTCGGCCGCGCGACCTACCGCGGCTGGGACGGCGCCGACGCGAGCACGCTCTTCGCGAACGTCGCCAGCGCCGGCATGAGCGGCGCGATCGCGGAACGGGCGAACGAGACGACGAAGGCGCTCGGCGGCAAGGCGTCCTACCTCTGGGCGACGTTCGCCGTCTTCGCGGGCTGGCAGAACTCGGAGGTGCGGGTCGCGGTCGACGGCGAGACGCGCGTCGGCCGGATGCACGACGTCGTCGTCGCGAACGGAAAGACGTTCGGCGGCGGCATGATCATCTGCCCGGACGCGGAGCCGGACGACGGCCTCTTCGACGTGCTCACGATCGGCGACCTGACCAAGCGCGACCTGCTCGTGACGCTGCCGAAGACCTACCGCGGCAAGCACTTGCCGCACCCGAAGGCGGAGCTCCTACGCGGGTCGGTCGTCACCGTGGACGCCGACGAGCCGCTGCCGGTGGAGCTGGACGGCGAGCAGCCGGGCACGACGCCCGTGCGCTTCGAGGTCGTGCCCGCCGCTCTGCGCGTCCGCGTGCCGGCCGCGGCCGGCTAGACGGGCTTCTTCGGAGTCGGCTTCTTGGCCGCAGGCTTCCGGGCCGCGGGCTTCTTCGTCTGCGCAGCCACCTGCTTCTCGAGCTTCGCGACCCGGGCCTCGAGGGCGTCGAGCCCGCGCAACTTCTTCTGCATCTCGTCCAGCCGAGTCTTCGTCTCGTTCGCCATGTCGACGAGCTTGGAGCCGCCGGGCACGTCCTGCAGCTTGTGCAGCGCCTCGGCGCCCAGATCCTGGACGCGCGCGAGAATGTCCTTCTGCTGTGTCTTGGCCATGCGGCGATCGTACCCCGTCAGGCTCGGACGGTAACCGGGGTGCCCGCGAGCACCCGCTCGAAGAGCCGCTGCAGCAGGTCGTTGCGGACGCGCACGCACCCGTTCGAGACCGCCTTGCCGATCAGGTCGGGCCGGTTCGTGCCGTGGATCGCGATCGGCCCGCCCTGCGTCCAGCCTGTCAGCACCTCCGAGAAGGCGGAGATCCCGATCGCCCCTGGCCCGAACGGCCCGGACGTGTCGTGCGGGATCAGGCGCTGGTTGACGTAGTAGCGGCCGGTCGGGGTCGGCGTGGCGGTTGACCCGATCGCGGCCGTCGCGGTGAGCACGCGCTCGCCGCGGTCGTAGAGCGTCACCCGGCGATCGGAGAGGTCGACGACGAGCCGGGTCGTGACCGGCGCGAGCTCGACGTCACGCGCGCGCACCCAGCCGGTGATCCCGTTCGGCTTCAGCGGCAGCTGGACGCGGTACCAGTCGACCCGGCACTCAGCGTCGACCCGCTCCTCGCGCACCGAGAACACGGTCGGGACGCCGTTGACGTTCTCGGCGCCGAAGCGGGCGAGCACGCTCCCGCCTGGACGCCGGTGCGCCGCCGCCGACGTGCGCACGACCGCCGCGTACGACGTCGTCGCCGAGCCGACCGGCCGGATCGAGCCGGCGGCGCAGGCAGGCGCGGTCGTCGCGGTCGTCGCGGTGTCGGGCGCCGGCGGGGCCGACGTCACGGGTTCGGGACTGGGAGGACTGGGAGGACTGGAAGAGGGAGGAGGAGCCGGGGCGGGGGCGCTGCTGCCGCTGCCGCCACCGCAGGCCGTGACAGCCGACGTCAGGAGTATGAGTAGTCCAATTCGGAACAACTTCTTCACCCTTTTTGTTCATGTACCGGAGACGGCCACCACTAACGTGAGAGGGGCGATGACAAAGCACTTCGGACGAAGAGCACGACAGCTGCACGAGCACAAGGCAGTCGTCGCGCACGCACTGCGCCAGCACGCCGGGATCCCGTACGAGGTCGAGCAGAAGGTCTGCACCGACTGTCAGACGGTTCTCGACGAGCGCACAGTGCGTCGTGCTGCAGCCTAGCGCGGCGGGCTGATCCGGCTCATTTGCGAGAGTCCTCCCATGGAGGGCTACAACTTCTCAACCGACGTCGTCGTTCGGTTCGCCGAGACGGACGCACAGGGGATCGCGCACCACGCGTCGTTCGTCGTCTGGCTCGAGGTCGCGCGCGTCGCCTACCTCGCCGAGCATGCCGGCGGCTACCGGGCGATCCAGGCCCGGGGCATCGAGGCTCTGACGACGGCGGTCGAGGTGCGGTACCTCCGCGCCGCGCGGTTCGACGACCCGTTGCGTGTCTGGACCCGGTGCGTCGACCTCCGTGGCGCGCGGTTCCGGTACGAGTACGCGGTCGAGCGGGAGGGCGAGCTCGTCGCGGAGGGGTCGACCTCGCATGCGACCGTCGACGCGACGACCCACCGCCCCGTGCGGGTGCCGCCGTGGTTTCTCGACGCGGTCGCTAGGGCCGAGGCGTCGTCGCCGTAGGCGGCGCCGTGTCGGCCGGCCCGGTGTCGCCGGGCGGCGGCTGGGGCTTCGGCTTCTTCGGCTTCTCGTCCTCGGGCTTCGGCGGGAGCTTGGTGCCCACGCGGATGATCCGGAACTCGCCGCGGTAGTTCGTGTTCCACGTCTCGTCGTGGATCAGGTTGGCGCTCTCGTCGTAGACCTTGCGGGTCACCGAGCTCGCGCGCGCCGGCGAGCCGGGCTCCTCGACCTCCGTCCGGCCCTTCAGCAGCTCCGGGTCGGGGACGCGCCGGATCGGAGCCGGCCCGGTCTCGCGGATCGTGCCCGTGCCGCTCTCGACACGCCGCTCCGGCCCGCCGCCGTAGAACGACACGGTGATGCCGCTGCCGCCGTAGGCGCCCGCGACGTAGATCCACTTGGGCGTGTCGTTGAGGAACTTCAGATCGAGGTCGGGGTAGTTGACGGTGGCGTCGCGCCCGAGCTGGTAGCGGCTGATGTAGAGCGAGTGCGGGTTGCGCTCGAGGATCTTGACCCCCGCCTCCCAGGCGGCGTTGAAGACGGTGGTCGCGACCTGCGAGACACCGCCGCCGACGTCCTCCTCGTACTCGTCGGCGATGATCACCGGCGCCGGCCGGAAGCCGCGCTCGATCGTGCGCTCGCCCACGCGCTCGTTGAAGGAGAACGTCGCGCCCGGCGCGACGAGCGCGCCGTTCAGGAACGAGACACCGAGCTGGAGGTTGGTGATCCGGTCCGAGGTGCCCGCGTAGAGCGTTGTGTACGACGCGAGGCGGCGCTCGATTCCCATCGCCTCGGCGTCGGCCGTCGTCCGATCCGGCTCGGCCGTGCGGACGGCGAGCTTCGCGGTGCGGGCGGACGGCGAGACCGCAGCGGCCAGCAGCGCCTTCGCGGTCGCGGGGACGTCGATCGCGAGGCCGTCCTTGGCAGGGATGATCCTGACGGTGTCGCCTGCGGCGACGAAGCCCGCGTCGACCGGCTCACGCTCGACGGTCTTCGCCAGCTTCGCGAACCAGGCCTCGGCCTTCGGACCTGCGATCGCGAGCTCGGTCTTGCCGTTCACCGGCAACGCGAGCAACTCGGCGATCCGCCAGCGCGGGAGCTTCCAGCGTGTGCCGTCGTGCTCGAGGCGTACGGGCTCGGACAGGGCCGTGCGCGCCTTGCCGGCGGCGGGCGCGAGCTCCGCGGCGCTCACCTCGACGGGATCCACGATGATCGGCAGCGCGATCTGCTGCTCCCCGCGTTCGAGGCGGGCGAGCGCGCGCACGATCCGGCCGCCGGCGGCGTCCTGGTCGAGGCGGCGACCCGCCTGTCCGGCGACGACCTCGATCTGCAGACCGCGCCTGACGAGCTTGGCCTCGACGTGGCGCTGGTCGATCTCGCGCGCGAGGCCCGCGAGCTTGTAGTCGAGCGCGGCGGCGTACGCCTGGACGGGCGGGACGATCTCCGCGCCGAAGAACCTCGTCTGCAGCCGGCGGAAGCCGCGCACGGGCCCGAAGCCCTCGCCTTCCCGCGACGCCGTCTCGATCGCAGCACCCCAGTCCGCCTCGACTCCGATCGTCGTCGCCGTGATCGGGTAGCGCTTACCGCCGGCGGTGAAGACGACCGGCACCTTGGCGACGCGGTCGAACCGTTCCTCGAGCAGCTCCCGCGCCTGCTTCGGCGACAGCCCGCCCACGTCGACGCCGGCGATCTGCACCCCCTCGGCGATGCGGGCGGAGGAGCCCGCGAAAGCGAGACCGACGAGCGCGGACACGACTCCGAGCAGCGCAAGCGAGACCAGAAGCCATCTGGTCACCAGGCGCGGCGAGCCCCCGCGGCGGGATGTTGCGTCAAGCCGCACGAAGCGGGTTAGTGTAGCCGCGCTGCCGGCGAGTTTTGCTACCGCCGCAGATACTGGACGATCACGTGGCGCTGGATCTCCGAGGTGCCCTCGACGATCTGGAGCACCTTCGCATCGCGGAGCCACTTCTCGACCGGATGGTCGCGCATGATCCCGGCGCCGCCGAGCACCTGGACGGCGTCGGTGGTCACGCTCATCGCGACGTCGGCGGCGAAGGCCTTCGCGTACGAGCCGAGCAGGCCCGCGTCCTCGCCCGCATCGAGCGCGGCCGCCGCGCGCCAGACCAGCAGGCGCGCCGCCTCGACCTGCATCGCCATGTCGGCGAGCTTGAAGGAAACGCCCTGCTTCGCGATCAGCGGCTTGCCGAACGCGTGCCGCTCGTTGGCGTACGCGGTGGCGTACTCGAAGCCGGCGCGGGCGATCCCGACCGCGGAGGCCGCCACCTGCGGGCGCGAGTGGAGGAAGAAGTCCATCGCGATCGCATAGCCCTCGCCTTCCTCGCCGAGCAGGCGGTCGGCCGGGATGCGCGCGTCGTCGAGGAGGATCGACCCGGTGTAGGACGAGCGGAGGCCGAGCTTCGGCTCCTTGCGGCCGGCGGAGACACCGGGGTCGCCCGCCTCGACGAGGAAGGCCGTGATCGCGCCGTCGAGCTTCGCGAACACGATCGTCAGCTCGGCGATCCCGCCGTTCGTGACGTAGCACTTCTCGCCGGAGAGGATGTACTCGTCTCCGGCGCGCCGGGCCGTCGCCTGGATGCCGGCGACGTCCGAGCCCGCGCCCGGCTCGGTGAACGCGATCGCGGCGAGGCAGCCGTCCTCCGAGGCGAGACGCGGGAGCCAGCGTTGCCGCTGCTCGTCCGTGCCCGAGCGGAGCAGCGGGCGCACCGGGAACATCGTCGCTCCGATCGGCGCAGCGAGCCCGGCGCAGCCCCAGGAGAGCTCCTCGGCGATCAGGCTCGACGTGACCGCGGAGACGCCGCCGCCGCCGTACTCGGACGGGATCGCGTGCGAGGTGAGCCCGACCGCCGCCGCCTTGGCGAGCAGCTCCGCCGGGCAGTCCTCCCGCTCGTCCCATTCGCGCGCGATCGGCCGCAGCTCCTGCTCGGCGAACGCGTGCGCGAGCTCGCGCAGCTCCCGCTGCTCCGGGGAAAGCTCGAAACCGATCAAAAAACGAACAGCTCGACGCCGCCGCTGACGTTCAGCTCGATGCCGGTGACGTACGAGGCGAGGTCGGAGCAGAGGAAGCAGATCGCGTTCGCGATGTCGTCGGGCTCGCCCGGGCGCTTGAACACGGTCCGGTTCGCGATCCGCTCGTTCATCGCCGGGTTCGCGAAGTGGAACGCCTCGGTGCCGATGATCCCCGGCACGATCGCGTTGCAGGTGATCCCGTGCCTGCCGCCTTCCATCGCGAGCGTGCGCGTCAGGCCGAGCAGGCCCGCCTTCGTCGTCGAGTAGCTCGCCTGCCCGAAACCGCCCAGCGTGCCGGCGACCGAGGCCATGTTCACGATCCGCCCCCACTCCCGCTCCTTCATGTGCGGCCAGACCGCCTGGGCGCAGTTGAAGGCGCCGGTGAGGTTGACGCGCAGGTCGCGCTCCCAGAGCTCGGGGTTCTGCTCCGGGAACTGGCCGACGTGGTCGAGCGTGCCGGCGTTGTTGATCAGGATGTCGACGGAGCCGAACTCCTCGACGGCGCGGGCCACCGTCTCCTGCACCTGCTCGCGGTCGGTGACGTCGCACTTGATCGCGGCGGCGCGGCGGCCCATGCCCTGGATCTCCTGCGCCGTCGCCTCGGTGTACACGATCCCCTGCGCCTTCGCGACCTGCGCGAGCACGCCGTACGACTCCGCCGTCTCGGCGGACTCGTCCGACTCGACCTGGATGTCGGCGATCACGACGTCGGCGCCGGCGCGTGCGAGCGCGAGCGCGTCTGCGCGGCCGAGCCCCCGCGAGCCTCCCGTGACGAGTGCGACCCGTCCCGAGAGGTCGATCTCAATCGCCACGGGGCAAGAATATTTCTTTCGCGATCACGAGGCGCTGGATCTGGGAGGTGCCCTCGTAGATCTGGAACAGCTTCGCGTCGCGCATCAGCTTCTCGACCGGGTACTCCTTCATGTAGCCGTACCCGCCGAAGACCTGCACGGCGTCCGTCGTCACCTTCATCGCCGTGTCGGCGGAGAAGCGCTTCGCGAACGAGGACTCGAGCGTCGCGCGCTGGCCCTGGTCGTGCAGCCAGGCCGCCTGCCAGACGAGCAGGCGCGCGGCGGCGATCTCCGTCGCCATGTCGGCGATCATGAAGCTGACGCCCTGGTGCATCGCGATCGGCACGTCGAACGTAACGCGCTGCTTCGCGTACTCGACCGCGTGCTCGTACGCTGCCTGGGCGACGCCGACCGCGCCGGCGGCGGTGCCGGGGCGCGTGAAGTCGAGCGTCTGCATCGCGATCTTGAAGCCCTCGCCCTCCTCGCCCAGCCGGTTCGCCGCCGGGACGACGACGTCCGTGAGCGCGAACGCGGAGGTGTCGGTCGCCCGCTGGCCCATCTTGTCGAGGTGCTGCTCCAGCTGCACGCCGGGGGTGTCCATCGGGACGACGAACGCGGAGATGCCCTTGTGGCCCTTGGCCGGGTCGGTCTTGGCGAAGATCACGGTCCAGGCCGCGTGACCGGCGTTCGTGATGAACGTCTTCGAGCCGTTGAGGACGTACTCGTCGCCGCGGCGCTCGGCCGTCGTCTTCAGCTTCGCGACATCCGAGCCCGCCTCGGGCTCGGAGAGCCCGAACGAGCAGAGGATCGGCTCCTCGAGCAGCGGCGACAGCCACGTCGCCTGCTGCTCCTCCGTGCCGGCGAGGATCACCGGGCCGGCGCCGAGGCCGTTGGCGCCGAGCGAGGTGCCGATCCCGGAGCAGCCCCAGTTCAGCTCCTCGCCGACGAGCATGCCGTCGAAGGCCGAGAGGCCCATGCCGCCGAAGCGCTCGGGCACGTGCAGGTTCATCAGGCCGAGCGCGTGCGCCTTCGCGATCACGTCCGCCGGATGGGTCTGGCGCTCGTCGTACTCGGCCGCCTTCGGCCGGATCTCCTTGGCCGCGAACTCCCGGGCGAGCTCGCGCAGCCCCTTCTGCTCCTCGGTCAGGGCAAACGAGACCCCGACGCCGACTCCCTGCTCGATCGTGGCCATGCTCCACCGCCTGCGGTATCGATTGACTAGTCAGTCAACAGTGTACGAGCGATCCCTCCGGGCCGCAACCACGGTTGCCACGCGGTGACTACCATGCCTCGATGCTCCCCCGCTTCCCGCTGCTGGCGGCGTCGCTGGCAGTCGTGCTCCTGCTGGCGGCCTGCGGCGACTCCGAGCCCGGAGCCGTCGAGTCGACCTCGACGCCGACGACGGCGGCCGGCCTCGACACCGGCCTGTTCCTCGAGGGTGCGCTGGCCGAGGAGCCCACGACCGAGGACTGCACGCTGAGCGGTGGGGCCGAGGCGACCTGCTACCGGATCACGGTCTCCGGCTACCCGGTCGACCACGAGGTGGGCCCGTTCTGCCCGGAGACGATCACCGACGGCGCCGACAAGGGCGGCATCTGGTTCGACGGCGAGAACGTGTACGACCTCGACGGCCCGTTCATCGAAGGCCTGGCCGAGACGTACGGCGACGATGGCTGGCGGATGTACGACGAGGACGGCAACGTCCTCGTCACCGAGACCCCGGAGGAGTTCGAGGGCGCCGCCCGCCCGGACGTGGACCCCGACCTCCAGAACCACTGCGTCGAGGGCCGGCTCGAGTGGCTCGAGAACGGTGAGCCCATCGAGTCCACGGTGCTCATCCCCGCCCAGCCCGTGACCGCCGAGTCCGCAGTGCAGCCACGGGGTAACCAGGGCGTCACGCTCGACGGCGTGATCATCGCGGCGTCCGCGCCGGTCTCGGCGATCCTCGGGGCGTACACCATCGCGGCGTTCGACGACTGCGGCGGCCACTTCAACCCGTTCGAGGGCTATCACCTGCACGGGGCGGTCGGCTGCTCGGAGAACGGTGAGGCCGCCGAGGGCGATACCCCCGTGTTCGGCTACGCGCTCGACGGGTACCCGGTGCACAGCCCGTTCGAGGAGGGTGACGCAAGCGCCGACCTCGACGAGTGCAACGGCCACACCACCGAGGCCGACGGTTACCACTACCACGCGAACCCCGCGGCCGAGAACCAGGTGATCGCCTGCCTGGTCGGCCAGACCGCCGAGTCCCAGGACGGAGGGGGAGGACCGCCCGGCGGCGCCGACGGGTGACGACCCGGCCCACCCGCTGAACGGGCCGATCCCGCTCCCGTAGCGCCAATTTCCGTGTTTCGAGGCTACCCTGGGGCGCTCGCATGGCTCTCGCACGGCTGAACCGTCCTCGCCGCGACGGTCGCGGCCGCATTCCTCCTCGCCCCTGCCGCGGGCGCGGCCGACCTCGCACGTCCGCCCGTCGTCTGGCTCAAAGGCGAGCGGCAACTTCACGCCGGCGCACCGGCCGATCCAGTCGATCGACCGGGTCGTCGTCCACGTCACCGAGGGCAGCTTCTGGGGCTCGGTGCGTGGCTGAAGAACCCGCGCGCCCACGCCTCCTCGCACTACGTCGTCTCGCGCGGCGGCAAGATCGTGCAGCTCGTCCACCTCTCGGACATCGCGTGGCACGCCGGCCACTGGGGCACGAACGAGCTCTCCGTCGGGATCGAGCACGAGGGCTTCACGTACGGCGCCGGCCGGCTTCACGGACGCGCAGTACCGCGCGTCGGCGCGCCTCGCGGCCTGGATCGCGCGCCGCTCGCTGATGCCGATCGACCGCAAGCACGTTCATCGGCCACGCCGACGTCCCCGACGGCCGCGGCGGTCGCGGCGGCGCGAGCCACCACACCGACCCCGGCCCGAACTGGGACTGGAAGCGCTACCTGCGCCTCGTCCGCCAGTACGCGGGCGTCATTCGCCTGAGCGTCAAGCCGCTCGTGCCGGAGGGGCCGCTGCGCGGAGTCGTGTCGTGGCGCGCGAAGGCGTCCCCGGACATCGGGCGGGTCGAGTTCATCGTCGACGGCCGCGTCGTCCACGTCGACCGCACCCGCCCGTTCGCGTACCCGCTGAACACGGCCAAGCTGGCCAACCGCTCCTACAAGCTGCAGGTGCACGGGATCGCGGGCCCGGGACGCTACGACGTCGAGGGGACCTGGGCGCGCGTCGACAACAAGACGTTCGCGCTCACGAGCGCCGGCGCACGGCCGTGGATGCTCGCGCCGAAGACGGTCCGGCTGCGCGTGCGCCCCTGGGGGCAGAAGGCCGCAAAGATGGTGTTCACGGTCGACGGCAAGCGGCGCGCGGTCGACCGCAGGCCGCCCTTCCTCTTCACCTGGAGCACAGCGCGGGCGAAGCCCGGCCGGCACGTGCTCGAGGTCGTCGCGACGTCGACCGACGGCCGGACGGCGACCCGGCGGATCCCGCTGGTCGTGCCGGCGCCGCCCACGCCGAAGCCGAAGCCAAAGCCGCCCGCGCCGCCGGCGCTCGCGATCGTCGGCCAGAACCTCGCAGACGGCCAGGAGGTGACCGGCCTCGTCGTCTGGCGGGTCGACACCAAGGGCCGGCCCGAGCGCGTCGAGTTCCTCGTCGACGGCGTCCGCCGCGGCGCCGACGTCGCCGCACCGTTCACGTTCGGCTGGGACGCCTCCGCCGAGGCGCCGGGCACGCACCGGCTCACCGCCCGCGCCGTCGGCGCGAAGACGGTCGAGCGCAGCGTCACCGTCCGGGTGCCGGCACCCCCAGAGAACGCCGGTAGCGCAGGACCCTGACGACCGCCGCGTCCAGCTCGCCCGCCCGGGCGAGCGGCACGAGCGCGTCAACCATGCGCTTCGCGTCCCGGGCGCTCGTCGTCAGCACCATGTCGGCGCCGGCCCGCAGCGCGAGCCTGGCCCAGTACGGCGCATAGGGGCTGCCGAGCACGCCGAGCGAGTCGGTGACGGCGACACCCTTGAAGCCGAGCTCGCGCAGGAGCGCATACGTCTTCGGCTCGAGCGAGGCCCGCCGAGACCCGAGCCGCGGATAGATCGCGTGCGAGACCATCACGCACGGCACCCCGGCGCGGATGGCGGCGCGGAACGGCGCGAGGTCCTGTGTCCGCAGTACGCCGTACACGCGGGCGACGTCGGTCGAGATCGGCGTCGAGCCGAGCCCGGGGAAGTGCTTTGCGCACGCACGGCGGCCGAGCCCGCGTGCGAACGCGACGCCGTACTCGGGCCGCACGAAGTGGCGCGAGCCGAGCGGCCCGTCCGGGAGGTCGAGCACCGGCGCGTACGAGACGTCGACGCCCGCGCGGGCGAGGTCGGCCGCAGTCTGCCTCCCCGCGCGGTACGCGTCGGCGGCGCTGCGGTACTGCGAGGCTGCTCGTGACGGCGCGAGCGACCGGAACGTCTTCACCGTCCCGCCCTCCTGGTCGGCGAAGACGAGCGCCCCGCGCGGCCGCGGCGCAGTCGTGTTCCACTGCCGCACGAGCACGCCTCCGAAGCCCGGCCCGGCCGGCATCCCGGCGACGACGACCGCCTGCGCCTTCTCGCGCGGGGTCAGCGCCGCCGCCTCCGCCTCGAGCGAGCCGGAGACAAGCAGTGTCAGCGCTTGGACGATCGCGGCGACCATCCGGCAACGGTAGCCTTGTCTCCGCATGGCCGTGACCGAGAAGCCCACCCAGCTCGACCCGCTCGACTTCCTCGGGATCGACGCCCTCCTCGACGAGGAGGAGCGCGCGATCCGCGACACCGTCCGCGCCTTCGTGCGCGAAAAGGTGCTGCCCGACGTCGGCGACTGGTTCGAGCAGGGGATCCTGCCGCGCGAGCTGATGGCGGAGCTCGGCAAGCTCGGCCTCTTCGGCATGCACCTCGACGGCTACGGCCTCCCAGGTGCGAGCGCGGTCGCCTACGGGCTGACCTGCCTCGAGCTCGAGGCGGGCGACTCGGGCGTGCGCAGCGCGGTCTCGGTCCAGGGCTCGCTCGCGATGTTCTCGATCTGGAAGTGGGGCTCCGAGGAGCAGAAGCAGCGCTGGCTGCTGCCGATGCACACCGGCGAGGCGATCGGCTGCTTCGGGCTGACCGAGCCGGACGCGGGCTCCGACCCCGGCTCGATGCGCACGACCGCGAAGCGCGACGGCTCCGACTGGATCCTCAACGGCGCCAAGATGTGGATCACGAACGGGACGATCGCCGACGTCGCCACCGTCTGGGCCCGCACCGACGACGGCAAGATCAACGGCTTCCTCGTCGAGCAGGGCACGCCGGGCTTCACGGCGCCCGAGATCCACAAGAAGCTCTCGCTGCGCGCCTCGGTCACCTCCGAGCTCGTGCTGCAGGACGTGCGCGTCCCGGAGGAGAACCGCTTCCCCGACGTCGACACGCTGCGCGGCCCGCTCAGCTGCCTGAACGAGGCCCGCTACGGGATCGTCTGGGGCGCGGTCGGCGCCGGTCGCGCCTGCTTCGAGGCCGCGCTCGACTACGCCAAGGAGCGGATCGTCTTCGACAAGCCGATCGCCGGCTACCAGCTGACCCAGCAGAAGCTCGCCGAGATGGCGCTCGAGCTCAACCGCGGCCTGCTCGTCGCGCTCCACATCGGCCGGATGAAGGATGACGGCACGCTGCGGCAGGAGCACGTCAGCCTCGGGAAGATGGGCAACGTCCGCGGCGCGATCGAGGTCGCCCGCCAGGCCCGCACGATCCTGGGTGCCAACGGCGTCACGCTCGAGTACCCGGTGATCCGGCACGTGAACAACCTCGAGTCCGTCCTCACCTACGAGGGCACGCACGAGGTGCACACGCTCGTCGTCGGCGGCGCGCTGACCGGCGAGAACGCGTTCCGATAATCGGCTCCGCAGCCTCCCTCGGGCACGCTACTCTGCGGCGATGATCGACCTCCTCGCCACGCGGCCGCACTGGCTCGTGAGCGGTGTCCTGCTCGGCCTCCTCGTCACCGGGCTCCTCTGGACGATCAACCGTCGCCTCGGCGTCTCGGGCGGGATCGCGGAGATCGCCGACCGGGTCCTGGGCCGCACGTCGGGCCTCGGTCCGCGCGCGTACTTCGTCTTCGGGATCGTCGGCGGCGCCTTCTTCTTCAGCCTCGCCGGCGGCGGCTTCCGCGCCGGCGACTCCTACGGGTGGCTCGCGGGGCACGGCTCCGCCGTGACCGTGGCGGCGTTGCTCGGCGGCGGCGTCCTGATCGGCGTCGGCACCCGCACGGCCGGCGGCTGCACGTCCGGCCACGGGATCTGCGGCACCGCGCTCGGCTCGAAGGCGAGCTTCGTCGCGACCGCGGTCTTCATGGCGACCGCGGTCTCCGCCGCCCTCGTCCTGGACCGGTTCGCGTGACCCGCCTCGTCGCGCTCCTCTTCGGAGCGGGTTTCGGCGGCGTGCTCGCGTGGGCGCAGCTGACCGACCCCGAGCGGATCCGCCAGATGCTCGTGCTCGAGGACGCGCACTACTACCTGATGATGGCGGTCGCGGTCGTCGTGGGCACGGTCGGGGACGCAGCTGCTCCGGCGCCGCCACGCCCGCACGCTGGTCACCCGTGAGCTCGTCCAGGTCGACGCGTTGCCGCTCGAGCGCCGGCACGTCACCGGCAGCGTCCTCTTCGGCCTCGGCTGGGCGGTCACGAACGCCTGCCCCGGCCCGATCGCGGCGCAGCTCGGCCAGGGCCTCTGGTGGAGCCTGCTCACGCTCACCGGCTTCATGTTCGGCGCCGCGCTGCAGCCCCTGCTCGCCGCCCGCTTCGCGTCGCAGCTCGCCTACTCCCCGTCCCGGTAGCGCCGTGGCCCTCGCCGCTCTGTTCGCCGCGCTCTCCCTGGCGGCCCCCGCCGCCTCGGCACCGCCGCCGGCCGGAGTGGTCGTCCCGGGCCGCAGCATCGGCGGGATCCCGCTCGGCGCGACCAAGGCGGACGTCGAGCGGCGCTGGGGCCGCGCCTACGGCGTCTGCCGCGGCTGCGCGCGCGAGACCTGGTACTTCAACTACTTCGCGTTCCGGCCGCAGGGGGCGGGCGTCGAGTGGCGCGGCGGCCGCGTCGCGGCGGTCTTCACGCTCTACCAGCCCACCGGCTGGCGGACGCCGACGGGGCTCACGCTCGGCGACTCCGCGACCCGCGTGACGACCCTCTACGGGGCACTCGTCCGTCGCGAGTGCGGCGGCTACGCGGTGCTCGAGCTGCCCGGCCGGCGCGCGACCACGGCGTTCTACCTCCTAGACGATCGGCTCTGGGCTTTCGGGCTGTCCCGGCCCGGACTCCCCCTCTGCCGCTGACAACCGCGCGACGAGCGGGATCGCGAGCAGCACCGGAATCCCGAGGATCGGCCAGAGCGCCTGGTAGCCGCGCGTCGCGCCGAGGTAGGGCGAGAGCAGGTCGATCGCCGCGCCGGCGAGCAGCGGCCCCGTGAGCAGCCCGACCCCCTTCGTGGTCGTCGCCAGCCCGGCGATCGCGCCTCGATCCTCGGGTGGCATCAGCTTGAAGAGCAGCCCCCAGGAGAGCGTCAGCACCGTGCCGCCGCCGATCGCGACGACGAAGACGACCGCCACGTACCAGTCGTGCCACGACGTGCCGAGGCCGCCCAGCAGCAGGCCGATCCCGTAGACGAACGAGGCGATGAAGATCACCCGGCTGAGCCCGAAGCGGTCGCCGAGGAAGCCCGAGCCCGCCGCCGCGACGATGTACCCGCCGGCGACCGCCGCGAGCACCACCGTCGTCGTCCCGAACGGCTGGCCGAGCCCGACCGTGAGGTAGAGGACGACGAAGGTGCGCGCACCGGCGAACGCCCCCTCCCACGCCGCGTTCGCGATCAGGAAGCGGCGCACGTCCGGATCGCGGCGGAACACGCGCCAGCTGTGGGCGACGTAGACGCGCACGCCCTCGAAGACGCGACCGTGGCCTCCGTCCTCGCGCAGGAACAGCACCGGTGCCGCGCAGGCCGCGACGACCACCACCGCCGCGACGAGGAACGGGAACGCCTCCCAGACGCCGAAGAGCGCGCTGCCGCCGATCAGCGCCGTGCCGAGCGCGAGGCCGCGCATCAGGTGCTGGGCGCTCTGCGCGCGGCCGAAGAGCCGAGCCGGGAGGAGGTCCGGGTAGAGGCCGCGGTAGGGGGGCTCGTAGACGTAGTAGGCGAAGAAGAACGCGAAGACGAGCAGCGCCGTCGTCCACAGATTCGGCATGAACGCCATCAGCGCGAGGCAGAAGCCGAGCGGACCGAGCGCGACGAGCATGAAGGGCCGCCGCCGGCCGAGCGGCGTGTGGAAGGTGTCGCTCCACGGCCCGATCACGAGCGGCAGCGTGATCGCGAACAGGCCCTCGGCTGCGAGCACGAGCGCGATCAGCGTCGCCGAGCCGGTGAACCGGCCGAGCAGCGGCGGCAGGTACGCCGCCGTCGTCGTCAGGGAGAACGCGAGCCCGAAGGCGCCGAGCCCGAGCGTCCAGGTGACGCGGGCGTAGCCGGGCTCAGAGCGTGGCTTCGGCGCCCGCCCGCGTGAGCCCGCCACAGGCCAGGTCGACCACGGTCTGCTCGGCACGCGCCACCTCCTCGTCGCCGTCGGGCAGCTGCCCCAGCACCCAGCCGGTGAGGATCTCCTCGAGGCCGCCGTAAAAGACCCAGCTCGCGAGCCGCGCGTCGAGCTCCGGCCGGAACGACCCGTCGGCCTGGCCGCGCTCGATCACCCGCTGGATCACGAGGAAGCCCTCGCGGATCTCGTCCACCTGGCCCTGCAGCTGCGGGCTGCGCGCCACCTCGCGCACCATCACGGTGACGAGCGCCGGGTTGGCGCGCCAGGTGCGGAGGAGCGTCTTCGCGATCCCCTCCAGCTGGGCGAGCGGCGGCTCGTCCGAGCGCTCGATCCGCGTGAACGTGTCGAGCAGCTCGCGCCAGTTCTCGCGGAAGACCGTCTCCAGCACCTCTTCCTTCGAGGCGAAGTAGTGGTAGAGGAGACCGTGCGCGATCCCCGCCTCCTCGGCGATGTCGCCGACGCGGCAGGTGTGGTAGCCCTTGTGCGCGAAGACCCGGACGGCCGCGTCGAGGATGACGCGCCGCTTGTCTGCCCCGTTGGTTGAACGGTCAGTCAACGCCTCTGCACTGTAGTACGTTGCGCGGCGGTGCCACCGCTCGCCGGGACGCTCGTCGTCGACCTGACCCGCTACCTGCCGGGCGCGTTCTGCTCGCGTGAGCTGCAGCGGCTGGGCGCCCGGGTCGTCCGGGTCGAGCCGCCGGAGGGCGACCCGATGCGGCACGTCGCGCCCGCCTGGGAGGCGGCGCTGAACGCGGGCAAGGAGTCGGTCGCCTGCGACCTGAAGGCCGACCCGCGCCTCGCCCAGGCCCTGTTGGCTCGGGCCGACGTCGTCCTCGAAGGCTTCAGGCCCGGCGTCGCGGCCAGGCTCGGCGTCGGGCCTGACGACGCGCCGGATCGGACGATCTACTGCTCGATCACGGGCTTCGGCACGGAGGGCCCGCACGCCGGCCGCGCCGGCCACGACCTCAATTACCTCGGCTGGGCCGGCATGCTCGAGGACACCGCCCCCGCGCTGCCACCCCTGCAGCCGGCCGACCTGGCGGCGGGCGCGCTCGGAGCCGCAACGGAGGTCCTCGCCGCGCTCGTCGCCCGCGAGCGCACGGGCCGCGGCGCCCGGCTGACGATCTCGATGACGCACGGCGCGCACCGGCTCGTCTCGCACCGGCTCGGCGGCGACCCCCTTCCCCGCTTCCTGACGGGCGGGCTCGCCTGCTACGCGATCTACGCGACCGCCGACGGCCGCCGGCTCACGGTCGGCGCGCTCGAGCCGAAGTTCTTCGTCCGGCTCTGCGAGCTGCTCGGCCGGCCGGAGCTCGCGGAGCGGCACCTCGTCGCCGGCGCGCAGAAGGAGCTCGCCGCCGAGCTCGCCGCGGCCTTCGCGGCGAGGCCGCTCGCCGAGTGGCTCGAGCTCTTCGACGGCGAGGACGTCTGCGTGGGCCCGGTCGCCACGCTCGCAGAGGCGGCGGGCGAGTTCGGCACGCCCACCGAGGTGCCGTCCGCCGCGGTCGGGCACGATACGGACACGTGGCGAGCAGAGCTCGGCTTCTGATCTTCGCAGTGGCGCTCGCGCCGCTGCCGCTGCTCGCCGCCGCCGCGTGGGGCGCGGACGCGGGCGCGTCACGCCAGGAGGCACCGCGCGTCGTCTCGGCCCGCGACGGCGACCTGTACGTCGATGCCCGCCAGATCACCTTCGCCGGCACGGACTCGGAGCCGGACTGGTCGCCGGACCGACGCCGGATCGCCTTCGTGCGCCAGGACCGCAACGGACGCTCGTCGAGCCTCTGGGTCGTCCGGCGCGACGGCGGCGGCGTACGGCGCCTGACCCGAGGCGAGCAGGTCGTCGCGATGCCGGCCTGGAGCGGCGACGGGCGCCGGATCGCCTACGCGGCGAGCCCGCTCGCGGGCGGCAGCTTCGACATCTGGGTGCTCCCGCTCGAGGGCGGAAAGCCGCGCCGGATCGCGCAGGGCCCCGCCGAGCAGGTGCTGCCCGCCTTCACGCGCGGCGGCGCGGTCACCTTCCGCACACTCGAGCCGGGTGAGCCCTTTCCGGAGGTCGAGAGCGACGCGGGCACGCCGGCCTCGGGGCCGCGCGAGCTGCTGCCCGACCTCGACCAGCGTGCGCCGTTCAACCTCGGCGTGGCGGGCACCAAGCTCGGCTTCTCCTCCGCGACGGACAACGTCGGCGACGGGCCGATCTGGGTGCGCGGCGCACGGACTCTGCCGTTCGGCCCGATGCGCGCGACGCAGCTTGTGCGGCTGACCGACGGCTCCGCTCGCGCCTACCCCGACGCCGGACGACTGCGGTATACGCCCTCCCCCACCCACACCCACTGGCACCTGCTCGATTTCCAGCGCTACGAGCTGCGCACGCTGGACGGGAAGCTGATCGTGCGCGACCGGAAGAGCGGCTTCTGCCTCGCCGACCATTACGGCCTCGCCGCGCGCCGGGTGGCCGCCTTCCGCGGCGGCCGCTTCTTCGGCAACTGCGCCCAGGGCAATCCCCGCGTGCTCTCGGTCGAGCAGGGGACGTCGATCGGCTTCACCGACCTCTACCCCGCCCACTTCCACGGCCAGAACCTGGAGCTGCGGGGCGTCCCCGCCGGCGTCTACGTGCTCGTCCACCGCGCGAACCCGACCGAGGTGCTCGAGGAGCTCGACTACACGAACAACGCCGCCTCGCTCCGGATCCGGCTCAGCTGGCGCGGCGGCACGCCGCACGTCGAGACGCTGCGCACCTGCCAGGCCTCAGCCGACTGCTAGCCAAGTAACAGACTGTTACTTGGGATCACCTTCGCGCCGCCCCTGTGCGAGAACACCGGCACCTTGTAACAGTCTGTTACGAGGAGAGCCCGAGCGCGGCCGGAAGCGCGAAGAGGTCGGGCAGCCGGTCGGCTTCGTCGAGCCGCCGGCCGTCGCGGTCGAGGAGAAACGCCCGAATGCCGAGCGCACGGGCGCCCTCGATGTCGTCCTCGTACGAGTCGCCGACCATCGCCGCCTCCTCCGCGCGAACCTCGAGCAGCGCCAGTGCGTGCAGGAAGATCTCCGGGTGCGGCTTCGTACGGCCGAAGGCGCGTGAGCCGATCGCGCAGTCGGCGTCGAGCCCGTGGTGGGCGACGAACTCGCCCAGGTCGCGGCTGCCGTTCGAGATCAGCCCGATCTTGATCCGGTGCTCGCGCAGCGCCGCGAGCGCGGGGAGCGCGTCCTCGTAGAGAGTGAAGCGCTCGTGCCGCTCCCACGCGAGCACGAGCTCCTCGGCGCACAGGCGCGCGCCGTCGCCGTCGCCGCCCATGCCGCGGACGATCCGCTCGGTGAAGGCGATCCAGAGCTCGTCGTCGTGCGTGTGGTCGGGATGCCGCTGCAGCGACGCGAGCGCGTCGAGCCGCGCCGACTCGTACTCCGAGGGGTCGAGCGCGAGGCCGTGCCGCTCGCCCACCCGGCGATATCCCTCCGGACCGAGCTCCGGCCCCGGGCGCGCGAGCGTGAAGTCGACGTCGAACAGGACTGCGCGCAGCATCGAGCGAGGATAGCCGCGGTACGATCCGGCTCATGGAGTACGGCCTGCTGCTGCTCCGCCTCGTCGTCGGCGCCCTGTTCGTGGCCCACGGCTCCCAGAAGCTCTTCGGCTGGTTCGGCGGCGGCGGCCCGCAGGGGACCGGGGCGTTCTTCGCGTCGCTCGGCTACCGGATGCCCGCCCTCCTCGCGATCGTCGTCGGCGTCGCCGAGGTCGGCGGCGGGCTGCTTCTCGCCGCGGGGCTCTTCACACCGCTTGCGTCCTTCCTGCTCGCGACCGTGATGCTGAACGCGATCGCGACCGTCGTCTGGCCCAAGGGCCTGATCGGCGGCTGGGAGCTCGAGCTGATGCTGCTGAGCGTCCCGATCGCGCTCGCGGTCACGGGCCCGGGCCGGCTCTCGCTCGACCGGGCGATCGGCTGGGACGACAACAGCAGCGGCCCGGCGTGGGGCTCGCTCGCGCTCGCGGCGGCGATCGTCACGTCTCTGATCACGACCACGATCGGCCGAGCCCGCGCGGATCTGGACGAGATCCCGGGCTAGCCCCCGATCTCGCCCGGGGATTGCCTACAGATCGGATTCGCCTTCCCCAGTAGCCCACGGCGCTGCCATGTCCACGGCGCTGCTTCGTTTGACGACGAGGTCGTCCGTGCCGTCGGTGGTAAAGAGCTGGATCATGTCGCTGTCCGGGTAGCCGACGGCACCGACCGCTGTGATCGAGGAGAACAGCGCGACTCGGGCGGTCGACTCGCTGTTGTTCCGCACGAGGTGCGCTCCGGCGGGGCCGGAGGGAAAGAAGACGAGGTCCCACGGTTCGAGCTGGTCCTCGCCGCCCGGATGCCGCAGGGTTGGCGTCCCGAGACGACCAGGAGCCACTCCTCTTCAGGATCTTCGTAGTGGTATGGGCCAACAGCCTGACCGGGAGGTAGCTCATAGACGCTGAGCCCGGTGCGGGCCGCGCCGAGCATCTTCCCAACTCGGGTGCTGTTCCGCCGGAAGCCGTCGGGCAGCTGTGGACGCGCCTCGCACGCGATCGCGGCGAGGTTGGCTCGCCGAACCGGGTCCGTACTCATTGGGACTCCTTCGGTAGGGGTTTCTCCAAGGAGACTGCGTGGGCGCCGACGATTCATCGCAGCGGAACCCGAACCCGCCGCTCCGGCGTCGCTCCGCAACGCTGGCTCACCCGAGGTTGTAGTCTCGGCGGCCTGGTTCGTCGATCAGGGAGGGCTTCCGTGGGCGCCGAGACCGATGCGTATCTGCACCGACCCGAAGAGAGCGAGCTCCGCTGGCTGGGAGACACGTCCACGTACTTCCTGGCAACGGGGGAGCAGACGGGAGGGGCGTTCGCGCTGGTCGACGAGCGGGCGACGCGAGGCGAGAGCGTCCCGCTGCATCTGCACCGGGACGACATGGAGTCGTTCTACGTGGTCGAGGGCGAGCTCACGCTGTACATCGGCGACGAGCCAGGGATTCGGGCCGCTGCCGGCTCGTTCGCGCACCTCCCGGGTGGCACCGTTCACGGCTTTCGAGTCGAATCGGAAACGGCCCGTTACCTGATACTCACGACGCCTCGGCATGGGCAGTTCTACCGCGCCATCACCCTGCCTTCGCGAGCCGGGGGCCTGCCCCCACTCGAATCGATCGACGGCACGCAGATCAAGCAGGCCAGCAAGGAGTACGGCATCGAGTTCGTCGGGCCACTACCCGACTCGACGGATCCCTGACCAGCGGTAGCGTCGCCGTGCGCGAGCTGCGACCGGGCCTCTGGCAGTGGCAGGCACCACAACCGGGGTGGGGGGAGACCGAGCCGTGGCGCCCTGGTCGAGCCGCCCGACCCGATGGACACCTACGGGATCACCGCCGAGCAGGCGGGCGACGGCAGCCCCGATGCCGTCTGGCTGCTCCGCGAGGGGAAGGGCGAGGCGCGCCCCGTACTCGGCCGGCGACCGGCTCCCGTTCGGCGCCGACGTGCTCCCCGGGGCACAAGCCAAACGACACCGTGCTCTGGGCCGAGAGCACGCGTGCCGTGATCTCCGGCGATACGCTCGACGACTTCGGCAACGGGCTCGAGATCAACGAGCGGTGGCTACCCCCGGCGTGACCCGCGAGCAGATCGCCGCCGTGCTGCGCCCGCTGCTCGAGCTGCCGGTCGAGCACGTGCTGGCGACGCACGGCGGGCCGGCCGCCCGGCCGCCCTCGAGCGCGCTCGCCCCCTCCTGAGACCGGTCCGTGCTCGCGGACGCTGATCGACAGCAGCTCGATCGGGTCGTGGCGCTCGTGCGGGACGTGCTCGGGCAAGACGCCGTCGGCGCCTACCTGTTCGGCTCGGCCGTCCTCGGCGGGCTACGGCCGGAGAGCGACCTCGACGTGCTCGCGGTCGCGACGCGGCACACGACGCGCGAACAGAAGCAGGCGCTGGTCGAGCGCCTGCTCGCGATCTCGGGACGGCGGACCCCCGACGGCCGGTGGCGCCGGATCGAGCTGACGATCGTGGTCGAGTCCGACCTCCGCCCCTGGCGCTACCCGCCCAGCTTCGACTTCCAGTACGGCGACTGGCTGCGCCGGGAGTTCGAGAGCGGCGATGTCGAGCCCTGGCCGACGACCGTCAACCCCGACCTCGCGGCGCTGGTCACGATGGTGCTCCTCGGAGACACACCGCTGCTCGGGCCGCCGCCGGGGGAGGTGTTCGACCCCGTCCCCCACGACGACCTCGTGCGCGCGACCGTGGGCGACATCGACACGCTGCTCGCCGACCTCGACGACGACACGCGCAACGTCCTCCTCACCCTCGCCCGGATCTGGAGCACGGCCGCCACCGGCACGATCCGCCCGAAGGACGCCGCCGCCGACTGGGCGCTCGCCCGCTTGCCGGAGGAGCACCGCCCAGTGCTCGCCCGGGCGCGGGCGGTCTACCTCGGCGAGGAGGACGAGCGCTGGGACGACCTCGAGCCACACCTCCGCCCCCACGCCGACCACGTCGTGGCCGAGATCCACCGCCTCGCCCCCTGAGAAGGAGAGCCTCACCGACGACCTTCCGGCGAGACGCGGCCGCGAAGCGGCCGCCTTCAGGGGTCTTAGCGCGATCGATGTCCGCTGGCACGCCCAACGCTGACAGAGGCGGCGAGACGCGGCCGCGAAGCGGCCGCCTTCAGGGGTCTTAGCGCGATCGATGTCCGCCGCGAGGCGGACATCGATCTTGCGCTGGCAATCGGGGTGCGGAGATTTGAACTCCGGACCTCTCCGACCCGAACGGAGCGCGCTACCAGGCTGCGCCACACCCCGAGCGCGGAAAGGGTAGCGATAATCGCCGCGTGGCCCACCGCGACGAGATCCTCCGCTACGCCGACGAGCTGCTCGAGATCGAGCGCTTCCCGGAGTACGGGCCGCCGGGGCTGCAGGTGCTCGGCGCCGACGAGGTGACGAAGCTCGCGTGCGGCGTCTCTGCCTCCCGCGAGCTGATCGAGCGCGCGGCGGCCGCGGGCGCCCAGCTCGTGCTCGTCCACCACGGCCTCTTCTGGCGCAACGAGCCCGTCTGGATCGACCGGCGCCAGCGGGGCCGGCTCGAGGCGCTCTTCGCGGCCGATCTCAGCCTCGCGGCCTATCACCTCGCGCTCGACGCGCACGCGACGCTCGGCAACAACGCCTTGCTCGCAGCCGAGCTGGGCGTCGAGGTCGAGCGCCCGTTCGCCGAGATCGGTCTGGGAGGCCGCCTGCGCGAGCCTGCGGGAGCGAGCGAGCTGGTGGAGCGCGTCCGAGCGGCGGTCGGCGGCCGCGAGCCGCTCGTCTTCGCGCACGGCCCCGAGCGGGTCGAGCGCGTCGCGATCTGCTCCGGCGGTGGCGGGCACTACCTGATCCAGGCGGCCCACGAGGGCTACGACCTCTTTCTCACCGGCGAGCCCGAGGAGCCCAGCCGCCACACCGCCCGCGAGCTCGGGATCCACTTCGTCGCCGCCGGCCACTACGCAACGGAGACGCTCGGCGTGCAGGCGCTCGCCGCCCACCTCGCGGAGCGTTTCGGGCTCGACTGGGAGTTCCTACCGGACGAGAACCCGGTCTAGAGCGCCGAGAGCGCGTCGAGCACTGCCCGCGGCCGCTCGACGATCACGAGATGGCCGCAGTCGGCGACCACCCGGAGCCGAGCCCCGAGCCGCCGCGCGTACTCGAACGCGTCGCCGAGCGGCAGTTGCGCGTCGCGCGCGCCCCAGAGCACGAGCGCCGGGCACGAGAGCTCCGCCAGTTCGCGCCGCGGATCGTCCGCGAGCATCGCCCGGGCGGCGATCTTCGTGTCGGCGTGCTGGCGCTGCGCCGCCAACAGGCCGTGCGTCGCTCCGGCGGTGAGGTCGTCGGCGTCCGCGACGAACCAGGGCCGGAAGACCGCACGCCGGTACCAGACGCGGTCTGCGAAGCGGTGCCGGAGCGGGGCGACGAGCCGGCCCGGGCGCACCGTCGCGGACGCGAGCACGATCGCCCGGGCGGCGCGCCTCGTGGTCGCGATCCCGGCGGGCGAGACGAGCAGCAGCCCACGCACGAGCTCCGGGCGAGTCCGGGCCAGCCGCAGCGCAACGAGCCCGCCGAACGAGTGGCCGGCGACGAGCGCCGAACCGGCGGCCTCAGCCTCGAGCACCGCCGCAGCGACGGCCGCGAAGTCGCCCATCGAGGCGGAGCGCCGGAGCGGGGCCGACCCGGCATGCCCGGGCAGGTCGACCGAGATCACGCGGTAACGGCTCAGCAACTCGGGCAGCACCTCGACCCAGTTCTGCGTCGAACCGGCGAGACCGTGCAGGAGCAACAGCGGCGCGCCGGCCCCGCCGACGTGGTAGCGAACTGCGCCGAGCGCCCGCTGCTCGAAGGTCGTTGCAGCCGTCATCCGCGCACAGTATCCTCCGTTGACGATGGCGAATTTGGGGGTGCGGGCCCATTGAATCCCGCGAACAACGAGCGAGCGACATCCGAGCCCGCCTGAGCGCAGTCGATGCGCCCAGCGGGCTTTTTCGTTGCCGCGAGACCGAGGAGGTCAACACCGATGGCGAACCACCTGACGCCGGACGAGCTCTCGAAGGAGCTGGGGATCGACCGGCAGGAAGTGATCCGGGTCTGCATCGAGGAAGGGGTGCCGATCTACCAGGGCAAGATCGACAAGACGCTCTTCGCGGCGCAGCTGCAGGCGCTCGGCGCCATCGCGCAGCCGCATTAGCGCAGATGTGACTCTCTAGCGCGCGGCCGAGCGCTTCGGTCGCGACGCAGCCTTCTTGGGCGCGGCCTTCCCGGCTGCGCCCTTCGGCTGCTTGGCCTGCTTCGCGTCCTCGACGCTGCGGCGGAGCGCTTCCATCAGGTCGATCACGGGCGTCTCGGCGACGGGCTCCGGCGCGGTGATCTCCTCGCCCGCGAGCTTCGCCTCGAGCAGGGCGCGGAGGTCGCGCCGGTAGTCGCTCTGCAGGTCGGCGGGATCGAACTCGCCCGCGAGGCTCGCGATCACCTGCCGCGCGAGCTCGAGCTCCGGCTTCTTCACCGCCGTCTCCTCGACCGCCTCCTCGATCTCGGCCTGCGAGTAGACGTCGGCCGAGAGGAAGAGCGTCTCGAGCGCGAGCGCATCGCCCTTGGGGCGGATCAGGCAGAGCTTCTCGCGGCCCTGCTGGACGAAGCGGCCGAGCGCGGCCATGTCGGTCTCGCGCATCGCGTTCAGGAGCAGCACGTACGGCCTGCGCGCGGCCGCGGCCTGTGCCGGCACGAGGAAGTAGGTGCGGTCGAAGAAGATCGGGTCGACCTGGGCCGCGTCGACGAAGCGGGAGATCTCGATCGAGCGGGAGTCGTCGCGGTTCGTCAGCGCCTCGATCTCCTCCTCCTCGACGAGCACGAACTGGCCCTTCGCGACCTCCCAGCCCTTGACGATCTCGTCCGGGCCGAGGTCGCGCTCGTGCACCGGGCACCACCGCTTCTGCTTGATCGGAGAGCCGCAGTCGCGGTGGAGCATCCGGAAGGACACGTCCGACGCGCGCGCAGCGGGCTTCGTCGCGGGCGCGAGCCCCACCGGGATCGAGACGAGTCCGAAGCTGATTGAGCCGTTCCACGTCGTGCGCATGTGCACCTTCAGTGTAGAGGGACCGAACGGATTCGCCCTTCCGCGACCCATTCCTTGTCCGTAGAGTCTGACTGATGGCGGCGAAGCGAACGATCGAACGGCTCTGGCGCGACGCGGTCGCGGCCCGGCGCACGCGCCCTGCCTACCTCGTCCAGACGAGCGACGACTGGCGGCCCGTCTCGTGGGAGGACGCGGCCGCCCGGGTCGAGGGCTACGCAAACGGACTGCTCTCGCTCGGCGTGCGCAAGGGCGATGCCTTCTCGATCCTCGGCTCGAGCCAGATCGAGTGGGCGCTGATCGACTTCGCCCTCGGCTCGATCGGCGCGATCGCAGCGCCGATCTACGCGAACAGCTCGCCGAAGGACACGGGCTACATCCTCGAGCACTCCGAGGCCGTCGGCGTGCTCTGCGAAGACGACGGCCAGCGGGCGAAGGTCGAGTCGGTTCGCGGCGGCATTCCGCGGCTCCAGCACGTCCTCACCTACGCCGACCTGGACGACCTCGCCGCCCGCGGCCGGGCCTACGCCGCCGAGCATCCGAACGCGCTCCGGGAGGCCGGTGAGGCGATCGAGGAGGACGACCTCTTCACCTACATCTACACCTCCGGCACGACCGGGCCGCCGAAGGGCTGCATGATCTCGCACCGCAACTACTACGCGATGGTCGCGGTCGTCGACGACCTGCCGAGCTTCACCGGGCCCGAGGACACGATGCTCCTCTACCTCCCGCTCGCCCACAACTTCGGTCGCCTGATGCACCTCTCCGGCGCGTACGTCGGCTACACGATCGCCTTCCTGCCCGACCCGCTCCAGGCCGCAGTGGCGCTGCCGCAGGTGAAGCCGACCGTCTTCCCGAGCGTGCCCCGCGTCTACGAGAAGATCCACACCGCGGTCGTCGCGAAGTTCGACACCGAGACCGGCGCGAAGCGCAAGCTGATCGACTGGGCGCTCGGGGTCGGGCGCCAGGTGAGCGACCTGCGGCGCGCCGGCGAGCCCGTGCCGCGCGGCCTCGCGCTGAAGCACCGCCTCGCCGACCGGCTGGTGTACGCCAAGGTGAAGGCGCGCCTCGGCGGGCGGCTCCGCCTCGCCATCTCCGGCGGCGCGCCGCTCTCGCCCGAGATCGCGGCGTTCTTCCACGCGATCGACATCCTCCTCGTCGAGGGCTACGGCCTGACCGAGTGCACGACCGCCGCGTCGACGAACACGCACGAGGCCTATCGCTTCGGCACCGTCGGGCGCCCGCTCCCCGGCACCGAGATCACGGTGGCCGACGACGGCGAGCTCCTGATCCGCAGCGAGACGGTCTTCCAGGGGTACTACAAGGAGCCGGAGGCGACGGCGGAGGTCATGGGCGCCGACGGTTGGCTGCGCACCGGCGACATCGGCGAGATCGACGCGGACGGCTTCGTCACGATCACCGACCGCAAGAAGGACATCATCGTCACCGCCGGGGGCAAGAACGTGGCGCCGCAGAACATCGAGAACGATCTCAAGACGTCGAAGTTCGTCTCGCAGGCGATGGTCGTCGGCGACCGGAAGCCCTACGTCGCCGCGTTGATCACGCTCGATCCGGAAGCACTGCCGGCCTGGGCGGCCGAGCGAGGGCTCACGGGCGACCTGGCGAGCCTCGCCGACACCGACGAGGTGCGCGAGCTCGTGCAGGGGATCGTCGACGACGTCAACGCCGACCGCTCCCGCTACGAGCAGGTCAAGCGCTTCAGGGTCCTGCCGCGCGACTTCACCATGGACGACGGCGAGCTGACGCCGACCCTGAAGCTGAAGCGTCGCGCCGTCGCGGAGCACTTCCCCCAGGAGCTGGCAAGCCTGTACGAGGGGGCGACGCTGAACGAAGCGGCAGGCGTTTGACATATACCCCAGTGGGGTATATGGTGGCCGGCATGACACTCAACCGGCTCGCATTCACGGCCACCGTCCACTGCCTGACCGGCTGCGCCATCGGCGAGGTGCTCGGCATGATCATCGGCACCGCGCTCGGCTGGAGCGACTGGGAGACGATCGGCCTCGCAGTCGTCCTCGCCTTCTTCTTCGGCTACTCGCTGACGATGCTGCCGCTGCTGCGCGGCGGGATCGCGTTCGCCGCGGCCGCGCCGATCGCGCTGGCGGCCGACACCGTCTCGATCACGATCATGGAGATCGTCGACAACGCGATCATGCTCATGATCCCGGGCGCGATGGACGCGGGGCTCACGAACATGCTCTTCTGGGGCAGCCTCGCGGTCGCGCTGCTGATCGCCGGAGCCGCCGCCTACCCCGTCAACCGCTGGCTGATCGCCCGCGGCAAGGGCCACGCCGTGGTGCACGAGCACCACGGCCACGCTTGACCGGCGGGGTCGGACTCAGCCGATCCGGCGCGCGCCGACGAACCTGGCCGAGTACCAGGCGTCCGTCATGCTGGAGATCTTGACGACGTCACCGGTTCGCGGCGCATGAATGAAGTTGCCGCCGCCGACGTAGATACCCATGTGCCCGAGTCCGTGGAAGAAGACGAGGTCGCCGGGCTGGAGGTCCGACCGCGACACCGCCGTGCCCATGCCGTACTGGGTGGCGGCGTGGTGCGGCAGCGAGACGCCCACCTTCGCGTAGACGTACATCGAGAAGCCGGAGCAGTCGAAGCCGGAGGACGGATCCGCGCCACCCCACCTGTACGGCACGCCCAGGTACTGCATCGCGATTCCGACCACGGCGCCGTAGCGAGAGTCGGCTGCCGGCGCGGGAACGAGCACGTCTTCGACGGAGTTCGCCTCGATCAACGCAGCGGGTGCCGAGGCGGGCTGTGCGGCGGTCCGGCGGGCGCTGGTCGCAGCCGCGACCCGGGCTCTGACTTCCGCAGCGAGCCGGGCCTGGCGCTGCTGCTCGGCCGCCTCGAGGCTCGCGATCTGATCCTTGATCGACGCGAGCATCTCCTGCCGCTGCGCGAGCTGGCCTTCGATCGCTGCCTTTCGAGCGGCGCGATCGGCGACGAAGCGAGCCTGGGCAGTGCGAGCCTTCTTCAGCTCGACCTTGCGCTTCTGCACCTCGGCGCGGAAGCGCTTCACCTCGCCGAGCACGCGCGTGTCCTGCGACGAGACGCGCTCGACGGCCTCGAGCCGGTTGAGCAGGTCGTCGAGCGAATCGGAGCCGAGCATCACCTCGAGCGCACCGCCCTCGCCGCCGGTCGTGTAGAGCGAGACGAGGCGCTTGGAGAGGTGCGCCTGTGCGTTCTTCAGGCTGGACCGCGCGATCACCAGGTACCGCGCATTCGCCTGCTGGTCGGCCTTGATCGCTGCAAGCTTGACGTTCGCGTTGTTGTACGCCTCGATCGCAAGCCCGAGCTCCCCGTCGATCTCCTGGATCTGGGCCAGCACGTCCTGCGCCTCGGCGCGCTTCGCCTCCACCTTCGGCTCTGCTGCGGCCGTTTTGACCGTCGCCAAGGAGACGACCAGGAAAACGGCCGTCAGGAGCATGAGGATCGCCGGTGCCTGTTTCGTGCTCGGGCGGATCACGCAGCCTTCCGCTCGAACACGCACGGCAACCCGGTGGGGGCCAGGTCCGTCACAAGTTGGGCACCCTAGCAGCCGCGCCGGACGACTGCAACGCTCAACAGAGCCAAAAAGCCATGGACGGCGCTTGTTCCGACGCCGCACAAACCATGCCACGGAGGTGGGAAAGGTGCTACGGTCCGCGCCTCGTGGCCAGGCTTCCGAAAGGCGATGCGGCGCGTCTCGCGGCCGTGCTCACGGGCTTCCTGTTGGTTGCCTCCGTTCCGGTCGCCCTCGCCGCCGACACGTCGGGTCTCCGGTCGCAGGCTGCCGGCCTGCGCGCGACCACGAGCTCGCTCGACGCACGTGCCGACGCCGCCGCCCTCGAGCTCTACGCGCTGGAGACACAGCTGTCGCGCGCCCGCGCCGCAACCGCGGCGCTTGCAGCGCGCAGCGACGCGGTCGCCCGCGACCATGCCGCCGCGCGGCGCCAGCTGGCCGTCGCGCAGCAGGTGCAGAAGGCGTCGAACGGCCGCCTGGCGACGCTCCTGCGCACGCTGTACGAGCAGTCGGGCCAGACGGACCCGCTCGCGATCGTCCTCGGCGCGACGTCGCTCGAGGCAGCGCTCACGGGGCTCGAGAACCTCGATCGCGCGGCCGGCGAGACACAACGCATCGTCGAGCAGGCGCGAACGTCGCGCGCCAGGCTCGCCAAGCTCGCTGCGAGGCTCTCCGCCCGGGAAGCCGAGCTCGACGGGCTCGCAGTTGCGGCCGACGCCCGCGCAGTCGAGCTCGCGGGCGCTCTGGCGGAGCGCCGCAGCTTTGTCGCCGGCCTGCGCCGACAGCAGGGACTGAACGCAGCGCGGATCGCGTCGATCGAAGCCCAGGCGAGTGCGGCCGAGGCGCGCACGCAGGCCGCCGTGCTGAGCGCTCCGGTGCCGGAGACGGCCCCGGCCGAGCTCGCAGCCCCGATCGCCGTGCTCTCGGCACCGACGACCGGCGCGCGCACGCTCACGGTCAGCGCGACCGGGTACGCGCTCCGCGGCCGCACCGCCACGGGGATGCAGACCGCACCCGGCGTCGTCGCCGTCGATCCCTCCGTGATCCCGCTCGGAACGCGAATGACGATCCCCGGCTACGGCACGGGGATCGCGGCGGACACCGGTGGTGCCGTGCGGGGCAACGTGATCGACCTCTGGTTCCCGACGACGGCCCAGGCGCTCGCCTGGGGCCGGCGGACGGTCACGATCACGCTCCGCTGAGCTAGGGGGCTAGTAGACTGCGCCCCTTCGTGGACGGGACAGAGGCCATCGAGGAGACCGAGCGCCCAGCGATCCGCGTCCTGCTGGTCGACGACCACGATCTCTTCCGAACCGGCCTCCGCAACCTGCTCGAGGAGCAAGGCGTGGAGATCGTGGCCGAGGCGTCGAGTGGCGCCGAGGCGCTCCAATCCGTGCGCGAGACCGCGCCAGACGTCGTCGTCATGGATCTGAACATGCCCGGGATGACGGGCGTCGAGGCGACGCGGCACATCAGCCGCGACGCCCCGTTGACGCGCGTCGTCGTGCTCACGATCTCCGACCAGGAGCAGGACGTGATGGACGCCATCCTCGCCGGCGCGTGCGGCTACCTGCTCAAGGATGCGTCGATCCACTCGCTCATGCAGGGCCTCGAAGCGGCGGCCGTCGGGGAGTCGTTGATCTCCCCTCACATCGCCGGGAAGGTGCTCCAGCACGTGCGGGCGACGACCTCGGCCCCCGAAGCGGCGGCGACGATCCGTGCCGAGCTCTCCGACCGGGAGATCCAGGTGCTGAAGCTGATCGCGAACGGCAAGGACAACGCGATGATCGCCGGCGAGCTTCACATCAGCCCGAAGACGGTCAAGAACCACATCTCGAACATCCTGATGAAGCTCCAGATCGAGAACCGGATCCAGGCGGCGGTCTACGCCGTCCGCTCCGGGATCGTCTAGGGACTACGCGAGCGCTTGAGAACGCAGGTTCGAAAGCAGCGCGCGGACGCTCGCGAGCTCGCGGTCGGCTTCGGCGAGCGAGCGTGTCAGCTCGGCCACGTCGTCCGCCGGCTTCCGACCCTCGGACCGCAGCAGCGCGCGCAGGCGTCCCTCGATCCGCAGCCGCTCGCGCTCCAGCTCAAGCGCATACGCGTAGCCGCTCGTGAGCGTGTCCTCGACGACGGCGCGCGGCGGCAGCTCGGCACCCCGGGGCAGCTCGAGCAGGGACCGCACCTCGGTCAGGGCCGCAGGAAGACGTTCGTCCACAGAGACTGGATTATCCGCGGCGGCCGCTGCCGCGGCATGGGCCCGCGGGCCTATCTTGGCCGCCGGGTCGGCCCATGGCTGGCCGCCCTCGTGGCCCTGCTCGTGCTCGCAGGCCCGGCAGCGGCGGCCGATCCCACCCTCGGCACGCGGCTGTCGCGCGCCCTCGCCGTCCCGAACGTCGACCCCGCCCGGACGGCTGCCCTGGCGGTCGATCTCCGCACCGGCGCGGTCGTCTACCAGCGGAACGTGTCCCTGCCGCTCGTCCCCGCCTCGAACCAGAAGCTGCCGGTCGCCTACGCCGCACTCGACCGGCTCGGCCCGGGGTATCGCTTCCACACCGAGGTCGTCGGCACCGGCACGCTCGTCGGCGACGTGTGGAACGGCGACCTGTGGCTCGTCGGCTTCGGCGACCCGACGCTACGGGCGCGCGACCTCGACGAGCTTGCCGCGGTGGTCGCGTCCTGGGGGATCCGCCGGGTCAGCGGCGCCGTCGTCGCCGACGAGACCTGGTTCGACACCCGCCGCACAGCGCCGGGCTGGAAGCCGAGCTTCTACCTCCAGGAGTCGCCGCCGCTCTCGGCCCTCGTCGTCGACCGGGGGCTCTACCGGGGCAAGACCTCGGCGAATCCCGCGCTCGCCGGCGGTTCGCTCTTCCGGCAGGCACTGGCAGACGCCGGCGTCCAGGTCGGCGGGAGGACGAGAACGGGCGTCCTCATCACGAGCGGCCTCCCGCTCGCCCAGGATCTCTCCGACCCACTCAGAGAGATCGTCCGCTACATGGGCCGCGAGAGCGACAACTTCATCGCCGAGGTGCTCGTCAAGCAGCTGGGCGCGATCCACGCCGGTCGCGGCTCGACAGCCGCGGGCGCGAGCGTGATCCGGGACACGCTCGCGGAGGCGGGCGTTCCGCTGGCGGGCGTCCGCCTCGCCGACGGCTCGGGGCTCTCCCGGCTCGACCGGCTGACGGTGAGCGCACTCGTGGCGCTGCTGGGCGCCGGGATCGCCGACGCGGACGTGCGCGACGCCTTTCTCGCCTCGCTCGCGGTCGCGGGCGTCGACGGCACGCTCGAGGACCGGCTGCGCTCGCGGCCCGCCAGGGGGCGCGTGATCGCCAAGACGGGCACGACGAACCTGGCGTCAGCGCTCTCCGGCTTCGTGCGCGACCGCTACGTCTTTGCCGTGATCCAGAACGGCCGCCCGATCTCCACCTACTGGGCCCGCCGCGCCCAGGACCGGTTCGCGCTGGCGCTCGCCGCCTCAGGCTGAGGCGGGCTCGGCAGGCTCTCCGCTTCGGCGCAGACGCGACGCCAGATACACCGCTGCAAGCGGCCCGACGAGGAACGTCCCAAGCACGACGGCGAGCTCGATCGGGCCGAGCCCCCCGCCGCCGGCGCTCACCTCCTCCGGCTGCAGGCCGGAACTCACCGGCTCGGCCGAGACCGCTGACCCCGAGCTCTCCGACACGACACCCAGAGCGAGCAGCACGGCGGGCACGAGGACGAGCATGACCGCGACCGCCTTCTCACGGCCCGTCCACGCGCGCGAGACGGCAACGAGCACGATCCCGACGAACCAGCCGAGGAACGGGATCGCCAGGGCGATCAGCGCCGCCACCTCGAACCAACCGGACCGCCTCCCGACCGGCCCGGCGGCGCTCACGATCTCCTCCGGCGGGCCGAGCCGCTCCAGCACGTTGCGAACGACGACCTCGTCTGCGGCACCCGCCTCGACCAGCGCAGCGTCGATGTGCTCGCCGATCTCGGCGACCAGATCCGTCCGCCTCGCGCGGGGCAGTACCGCGGCCGCTCGCTCGAGGCGACGGAGATAGTCGCCGACCAGCCGGTTGGGATTGGTGATCATCGTGTCGCCTCCTCTGCGAGCAGGCCGTCGACGCCGTCGCGGAATCGGGCCCATTCGCGGGTGAAGCCGGCGAGCGCCTCTCGGCCCGCGGCGGTGAGTTGGTAGTAGCGCCTCGGCGGCCCGCTCTCGGACTCACGCCAGAATGACGTCACGAGCTTGTCGCGGCGAAGACGAGTGAGCAATGGGTAGATCGTCCCCTCGCTCGTGACGAGCCCGTCCGCCTCGGAGAGCCTGCGCACGAGCTCGAAGCCGTACTGCTCCCCGTCCCGCAGGAGAGCGAGCACGCAGTACTCGACCGCGCCGCGCCTGAGTTGGGAGAGCGAGTTCCTTGCCCCGCCTGGTTCCATGCGCCGCATGGTACCTTGCCGCGCCCGTGTAAGCAATCCCCCTCGGGTGGTGTCAGCGGCGGCGGCGGGGCGGCGGCTTGTCACCCACCACTGCACCGGCGGGCGCAGCCTCGACCAGCTTCCGCAGATCGGCCTCGCTCAGGAGCGGCACACCGGCCTTCTCCGCCTTGGCCGCCTTCGAGCCGGGACTCTCGCCCACGATCACGCCGGTCGTCTTCTTCGAGACGTTGTCGGAGACCTTGGCCCCGAGCGAGGCGAGCGCGGTGGCCGCTTCGTCGCGCGTGAAGCCCTCGAGCGTGCCGGTGATCACGTATTGCATTCCGGTCAACGGCCCTTCGACAGGCTTCTCCTCCTCGCCGACCTCGAAGCGGAGCCCGAGCTCGCGGAGCTCGGCAACGAGGGCCCGGTTCTGCTCGTCGGAGAACCACTCGGCGATCGACTCGGCCCGATCCGGGCCGATCCCCTCCACCTCCTGGATCTCCTCCTGGCTCGCGTCGAGCAGCGGCTCGATCGCGCCGAAGTGGCGGGCGAGGTTGCGCGCGGTCACCCAACCGACGTCCGGGATGTTGAGCCCGAAGAGCACGCGCGAGAACGGCTGCTGCTTCGAGAGCTCGATCGCTGCGACCGCGTTCCGCGCCGAGATCTCGGCGTAACCCTCGAGCTCCGCGAGCTGCTCGGCCGTCAGCCGGTAGAGATCGGGCATCGAGCGGAGCAGTCCCTCGGCCCAGAGCCGGCGTACGAACTGCTCCCCCACGCCCTCGATGTCCATCGCCGCGCTGACCCAGTTGATCAGCGTCTCGAGCCCGCGCGACGGACAGGCTCGGTTCGGGCAGCGGTGCATCACCTCGCCCTCGGGCTTGACGATCTCGGCGTCGCACAACGGGCAGCGCTCCGGCATCCGGAACTCCTTCGTGCCCCTCGCGTGCGGGCCGGCCGGGCCGACCACCTGCGGGATCACGTCGCCGGCGCGCTGGACGATCACGAGGTCGCCCTCGCGGATCTGCTTGCGGTTGATGTCCTCCTCGTTGTGCAGCGTCGCGCGGGAGACGGTGACGCCGCCGACCTCGACGGGCTCGAGGATCGCCCACGGGTTCAGCGCGCCCGTGCGGCCGACGCGGATCATGATCTTCTCGAGCTTCGTCTGGGCGGTCATCGGCGCCCACTTGTAGGCCCGTGCCCAGCGCGGCCGCTCGTGCAGCGCGCCGAGGCGCTGCTGCTGGTCGAAGGAGTCGACCTTGATCACGATCCCGTCGATCTCGTAGTCGAGCTCCATGCGGCGCTGCTCCCAGGCGGCGCAGCGCTCGGCGACCTCATCGATCGACTCGACCCGCTCCGCGAACGGGTTGGTGCGAAAGCCGCGCTCGCGCAGCCAGGCCAGCGTCTCGAAGTGCGTGTCCGGAGCGACCCCTTCGCGATAGCCGGTGCCGTAGAACCACACGGCGAGCGGCCGCGCCGCAGTCACGCGCGAGTCGAGCTGGCGCAGCGAGCCCGGCGGCCGCGTTGCGCGGGTTCGGCGCCGGAGTCTTGCCCGCGGCGACCTGCTCCTCGGTGAAGCGGCGGAAGCCGGAGAGCGGGAAGTAGACCTCGCCGCGCACCTCGAGCAACGGCGGCGCGTCGTCGCCCTGGAGCGCGAGCGGCACCGAGCGGATCGTGCGCAGGTTGACGGTCACGTCCTCGCCGCGAAGACCGTCGCCGCGGGTGGCGCCGCGAGCGAGCCGCCCCTCCTCGTAGACGAGCGAGATCGCCGAGCCGTCGATCTTCGGCTCGAGCACGTACGCGACCGGCTCGTCCGAGTCGAGCCGCTTGCGCACGTCCTCGGCCCACTTGACGAGCGCCTCGTCGGTCGTGACCTTCTCGAGCGATCCCATCGGCGCCAGGTGCTCGACCTTCGTGAACTTGTCCGACGGCGGCGCACCGACGCGGCGCGTGGGCGAGTCGTCGGTCGCGAGCTCGGGGTGCTCCTCCTCCAGCCGCTGCAGCTCGTCGAAGAGGCGGTCGTACTCGGCGTCCGGCACCTCCGGGTCGTCGAGCACGTGGTAGCGGTAGTTGTGGTGATGGAGCAGCCGGCGCAGCTCGGTCGCGCGCGCGGCCTCAGAGGGCGGCAAGGAGCTCCTCCGCCGAATCGACGACGGCGTCGGGCCGCTCTGCCTCGAGCCGCTCGCGCGGGTGGATGCCGCCCCACGTGACCGCGATCGAGTGCATCCCCGCGCCCTTCGCGGCGCGGATGTCGAAGGGGGAGTCGCCGACGTACACCGAGCCGTCGGCAGACGCGTCGAGCAGGGAGAGCGCGTGGCGGAGCGGCTGCGGGTCGGGCTTGTGCCGCTCGGTGTCGTCCGAGCCGACGACGACGTCGAAGAAGTGCTCGAGCGGCAGGTACGAGAACGCGAGCCGGACGGTCTCGCGCCGCTTCGCGGTGACGACGCCGAGCCGGCGTCCTTCGTCCTTCAGCCGCGTGAGCGCGGCCGTCATGCCCGCGCACTCGGCAAGCTCGGCGTGCAGCGGCTCGTTGTGCGCGCGATAACAGGTGACGAGCTCGTCGACCCGGTCGGGCGCGAGCAGCCGCATCTGCTCGATCAGCCCCGAGCCGCCGACAGCGCGGCCGAGCTCCTCGTCTGGGATGTCCCGACCGAGCACGGTCTTCGTCGCGTGCCGCATCGACGCGATGATGATCGCGCCGGAGTCGATCACGGTGCCGTCGAAGTCGAAGAGGACGACCGGGAAGCGCATCGGCCGGATCGTAGCGGTGCCCTCAGTAGTCGACGCGCTCCAGGTACAGCCCCCACGGCGGCGCGGTCACGCCCGCCTCGCTCCGCGGCCGGCCCTCGAGCAGCGGCGCCAGCTCTCGACCCTCCAGCATCGTCCCCACGAGCGTCCGCACCATGTGGCGGAGGAAGCTCTCAGCCTCGATCGTGAAGTGGAGCTCGTCGCCGTGCTCCTCCCACGCGGCGGCGCGCACGGTGCGGGCGAAGGACTTGTGGTGCGTCTCGGCGGGCGTGAAGGCGGTGAAGTCGTGCGCACCCGGCAGGTCGGCAGCCGCCGCCCGGAGCTCGCCGAGCTCGATCGGCCGCGGCCACCAGAGAGCACGGCGCTCCCGGAGAGGCGAACGGATGCGGCTGAGCAGGATCCGGTAGCGGTACGCGCGAGCACGCGCCGAGAACCGCGCACTGAAGTCGGACGTCGCCTCCGCCGCGCCGAGGACGGCGACATCCCGGGGGAGGACCGCGTTGAGCGCGTCCGCGGCCCGATCCGGCGGTGGCCCTCCGTCCGCCTCGAGGCTCACCACTTGTCCTGCCGCGTGCACACCACGGTCGGTGCGCCCCGCAACCGCAAGGTCGCTCCAGTCGGGGTAGAGCTCGTCCAGCGCGTTCCGCAGCACGCCCTCGACCGTCCGCTCGTCGGGTTGCCGCGCCCAGCCGCGAAAACCGGTGCCGTCGTACTCCAGCGTCAGCTTCAGCCTCATGCCGGCTCGACCTCGAGCGTGAGCCCGTCGACCGCGAGCACGATCACCTCGTCACCCGCGCTCGCGCCGCCGCGGCAGTGGGCGCGCCAGAGCTCGCCGGCGATTCGCACCTGGCCGTCGGGCATGCAGTCGCCGGCGGCGATCGCCCTCCGGCCGACGAGGGTCTCGGTACCGACCGCCGCGCGGCGGCGTTGCGACCAGCGCACGAGCACGACCGTCTCGGCGACCTCCCACGTCGCGCCGGCGCCCACGGCAAGCCAGTTCCACGGCGCGTCGAGGACGAACACGGCGAGCAGGACGGCGACGACGAGACCCATCAGACGAGTCGGTCGAGCAGCTCGAAGCGCCGCCCTTCGGGGGCGCGGAAGTGGCGGTAACGGAAGCCGTAGCCGGAGAGGAGGTCGCCGTCCGGCTCGATCCCGCGGGCCGCGAGCTCGGCGGTCGCTGCCTCCACGTCGTCGACGAGGAAACCGAGCAGCGTGTCGGACGGCGGCTCGACGTAGTTCGGCGGCACGAGCGCCACCGAGGTGCCGTCGGGGAACGAGAGCAGCCGGACCTCTCCGGACGTCTCGACCTCGACGCCGAGCACGTCGGCGAAGAAGTGGGCGAGTCCGATGTGGTCCGCCGAGCCGACGCCGGCGAAGACGAGTCCCTCGACCTTCACGGCCATAGGATGCACGCGTGCGCGTCGCGCTGATGATCGAAGGGCAGGAGGGCGTGACCTGGGAGCACTGGCTCGCACTCGCGCAGGCGTGCGAGCAGCACGGCATCGAAGCGCTCTTCCGCTCCGACCACTACCTCTCGCCGACCGATCCGGCGCGGCCGGCGCTCGACGCGTGGGCCGTTCTCCCGGCGCTCGCCGCCCGGACGGAGCGGATCGAGCTCGGCACGCTCGTCTCTCCCGTGACGTTCCGGCCCGCCGCGGTGCTCGCGAACGTCTCGGCGACCGCGAACGAGATCTCCGGCGGCCGCGTCACGCTCGGGATGGGCACCGGCTGGATGGAGGCAGAGCACGAGCGCTTCGGCTTCCCCTTCCCGCCAATGGCAGAGCGGCTCGCGCTCTTCCGCGAGCAGATCGAGGCCGTGCAGGGCTTCTGGGACGGGCGTCGGCGCCCCCGGCTCGTCGTCGGCGGCAGCGGCCTGTCCGGGACGATCGACCCCGCCGCGCGCTTCGCCGACGAGTACAACACGGTGATGGCGCCGCCCGAGGAGTGCGCTGCGCGGCGCGAGAAGCTCGCGCGCGCGTGCGAGCGCGAGGGCCGCGAGCCGATTCCGTTCTCGCTGATGACCGCCTGCGCGATCGGGCGCGACGAAGCCGAGGCGCGCGAGCGGATCCGGCGGCGGCTCGTACGCGCCGGCCAGGAGATCGATCCGGACGAGTACCGGGCGACTCGCGGAGGCGCGGCGATCCTCGGCACGCTCGAGCAGGCCGCCGAGCGCTTGCGCGACTACGAGCGCGCCGGCGTCGAGCGGGTGATGCTGCAGCACCTCGACCACACGGACATCGACATGGTCGAGCTGATCGGCCGCGAGCTGGTACCCGCCGTCGCGTAGACGCCGGCTGGCTCAATCGGCAGGTGCGGCCGCGAAGCGGCCGCCTTCAGGGGTCTTCGCGCGTTACGGATCCGCGCGAGCGGATCCGTAACCTGCGCAGCTAGACCAGCGCGTTCTCGGGCTCGTAGTCGACGAGCTCGAGGTACACCATCTCGGCCGCGTCACCCTGGCGCTGGCCGAGCTTGATGATCCGCGTGTAGCCGCCGGGCCGCTCCGCGAAGCGCGGCGCGACCTCGGCGAACAGGTTGTGCACGACGTCCTGCGAACGCAGCTCGGCCAGCGCCTTGCGGCGCGCGTGCAGGTCGCCCCGCTTGCCGAGGCTGATCATCTTCTCCGCGAACGGCTTGACGGCCTTGGCCTTCGCCTCGGTCGTCTGGATCCGGCCGTGGGTGATCAGCGCGCCCGCGAGGTTCGAGTAGAGCGCCTTCCGGTGCGCGGATGTGCGCCCCAGCTTCTTGCCTGCGCGGGCGTGCCTCACGTTATTCGTCTCCCCGCAGGCCGAGGCCTTGGGTCGCGAGCGTCTCCTTGACCTCTTCGATCGACTTCTTGCCGAAGTTCGGGATCGCGGCCAGCTCGTTCTCGGACTTCGAGACGAGATCGCCGATCGTCTCGATCCCGACGCGCTTGAGGCAGTTGTACGAGCGCACGCCGAGCTCGAGCTCCTCGATCGGGAAGTTCTCCATCCCGTGCGCCGCCGGAGCCTCTGCACCGCCGGCCTCACCGGCGGCGACCTCCGCGAAGCCTTCGATCCGGTCGAGATCGGTGAAGATCGCGAGCTGGCGGATCAGGATCTCGGCCGCCTGGCCGATCGCGTCGCGCGGCTCGAGCGAGCCGTCCGTCGTGACGTCGAGGCGAAGCTTGTCGTAGTCGGTGCGCTGCCCGACGCGAGCGGACTCGACGTCGTAGGAGACGCGCCGGACCGGCGAGAAGATCGAGTCGATCGGGATCACACCGATCGTCGTCTCGGGGCCGCGGTTCAGCTCGGCCGGGACGTAGCCGCGGCCGCGGCCGATCGTCAGCGTCACCTCGAGCTTGCCCTTGTCGTTCAGGTTCGCGAGCTCGAGCTCCGGGTTGAGGATCTCGAGGTCGGCCGGAGCCTGGATGTCGGCCGCGGTGACCGGGCCGGCGCCCTTCTTCGCGATGTGCACCTCGACCTCGGGCGACTCGCCGTGGAGCAGGCAGATCAGGTTCTTCAGGTTGAGGATGATGTCGGTGACGTCCTCGCGGACGCCCGGGCAGCGTGGTGAACTCGTGCGCGACGCCCTCGATCTTGACGGCGGTCACGGCGGCGCCCTCGAGCGAGGAGAGCAGCACGCGGCGCAGCGAGTTGCCGAACGTGTAGCCGAAGCCGCGGTCGAGCGGCTCGATCACGAAGATGCCGCGGTTCTCGTTGATCTCCTCGTGGACGATGCGCGGAATCTGGAAGTCCATCAGGCTGGAACGTGTAGCCAAAGCGATCCTTTCCTTACTTACTTGGAGTAGAGCTCGACGATCAGGGATTCCTGCACGGGCGCGTCGATCTCGGCGCGCTCGGGCCACTTCAGCACCTTGCCGGCGAGGCCCTCGTGGTCGGCCTGGAGCCACGGCGCGACGGATGCGGTCAGGTCGGTGGCGTCGCGGATCGTCTGCTCCGCCGGGCTGCCGGCCTTCATGGTGACGACATCGTTGGGACGCACGCCGAAGCTCGGGATGTTGACCCGGCGCCCGTTGACGTGGAAGTGGCCGTGGCGGACGAGCTGGCGCGCCTGGGCGCGCGAGCCGGCGAAGCCCAGCCGGTAGACGACGTTGTCGAGGCGCGTCTCGAGCATCCGGAGCAGGTTCTCGCCCGGGGCGCCCGTGCCGCGCGTCGCCTTCTCGTAGTAGTTGCGGAACTGCTTCTCGAGCAGGCCGTAGTAGCGGCGCGCCTTCTGCTTCTCACGCAGCTGCAGCAGGTACTCGCTCTGCTTGATCCGGCCGCGGCCGTGCTCGCCCGGCGGATACGAGCGGCGCTCGATCGCGCACTTCTCCGTCAGACAGCGCTCGCCCTTGAGGAACAGCTTCATCCCCTCGCGGCGGCAGACGCGGCACTTGGGTCCGAGGTCGCGGGCCATTAGACGCGCCTCCGCTTCCGGGGCCGGACCCCGTTGTGGGCCTGCGGGGTGACGTCGCGGACGCCGAGGATCTCGAGGCCGGCGGCCTGGAGCGAGCGGATCGCCGTCTCGCGGCCGGAGCCCGGGCCCTTGACGAAGACCTCGACCTTCTGCAGGCCGTGCTCCATCCCCTTGCGGGCGCAGTTGTCGGCGGTGACCTGCGCGGCGAACGGCGTCGACTTGCGCGAGCCCTTGAAGCCCGCGGAGCCGGCCGACTCCCACGCGATCACGTTGCCTTCCTTGTCGGTCAGCGCGACGATCGTGTTGTTGAACGACGTCTTGATGTGCGCCTGGCCGATGGCGATGTTCTTCTTGACACGGCGACGGGTGCGGCCCTTGGCCGCAGCCTTGCGAGGAGGCGCCATTACTTCGCCTTCTTCCCGCGGCCGACGGTCTTCTTCGGGCCCTTGCGCGTGCGCGCGTTCGTCTTCGTCCGCTGGCCGTGCACCGGCAGGCCGCGGCGGTGGCGGATCCCGCGCAGGCAGCCGATCTCGGAGAGGCGCTTGATCGACTGCGAGCGCTCGCGGCGGAGGTCACCCTCGACCTGCAGCTCGGTGTCGATGTAGGTGCGGATCTTGTTGACCTCGTCGTCCGTGAGGTCCTTGACCTTCTCGTTCGGGTCGAGCTCGAGCGTCTTGCAGATCTTCTGGGCGGTGGTCTGCCCGATCCCGTAGATATAGGTCAACCCGACCTCCAGACGCTTCTGGTTCGGAAGGTTGACGCCTGCGATTCGTGCCAAGTGACTACCCCTGCCTTTGCTTGTGGCGCGGATTCGTGCAGATGACCATGGTGCGCCCGTGCCGCTTGATCACACGGCAGCGCTCACACATGGGCTTCACGGACGGACGGACTTTCAAAGCGGCTCCTCTTAGCGGTCGCGGTAGGTGATCCTGCCGCGGGTGAGGTCGTAAGGAGAGAGCTCGACCTTGACGCGGTCGCCCGGGGCGATGCGGATGTAGTGCTTGCGCATCTTCCCGGAGATCGTGGCCAGAACGTCGTGCCCACCGTCGAGCTGCACCCTGAACATCGTGCTGGGGAGCGCCTCGACGACCTCGCCCTCGACCTCGATCTTCTCTTCCTTGACTGTCATCGACCTTGGTTCTTCGGAATCTCCTTCTTGACGCGCGGCAAAGCACGGCGCGACGCCGCGCGGCCGTTCAGGATAGCAGAGGGACAGCCGTGGCCGTGAGGATTCGCGGCCCGTCGGCGGTGATCGCGACGGTGTGCTCGAAGTGCGCTGCGAGCGAGCCGTCCTCGGTCGAGATCGACCACTCGTCCTCGTGCACGTAGACGTCCGGGCCGCCGGCGGTGATCATCGGCTCGATCGCGAGCGTCATGCCCTCGGAGAGCGCCGGGCCGCGGCCGGGCTGGCCGAAGTTCGGGATGTGGGGATCCTCGTGATAGGAACGGCCGACGCCGTGCCCGACGAGGCTGCGCACGACGGAGAAGCCGGCCCCCTCGACGAGCTGCTGGACGGCGTGGGAGATGTCGCCGACGCGGTTGCCGGGCACGGCCTGGGCGATTCCGGCCAGGAGCGCCTCACGGCCGGTGTCGAGCAGCCGCTGTGCCTCATCCGTGATCTCCCCGACCGGGAACGTGTACGCGCTGTCGGCGATGTAGCCGTCCCGCGTGACGCCGACGTCGATCGTGATCAGGTCGCCCTCCGCGACGGCGTGCGCCCCGGGGATCCCGTGCACGACCATGTCGTTCGGGGAGATGCAGATCGCAGCGGGATAGCCGCGGTAGCCCTGCGAGGTGGGGACGCCGCCGAGCGAGCGGATCTTCTCCTCGGCGATCCGGTCGAGCTCGCCGGTCGTGATCCCGGGCTCGAGCTGCTCGCCGACGTGCGCGATCGTCTCGGCGACGACCCTGCCGGCCGCGGCCATCTTCTCGATCTCCTGCACCGACTTGCGGATGATCATCTCGAGACCACGGTATCCAACGCGGCTCCGATCTCCCGCGAGACGTCCTCGACCGAGTACGCCGCGTGGAGCGGAACGAGCTTGCCGGTCGTCCGGTAGTACTCGACCACGGGCTCGGTCTGCTCGTGGTAGACGGCGAGCCGGCGCGCGATCGTCTCCGGCGTGTCGTCGGTGCGGCCCTCCTCGTGGGCGCGGCCGAGCGCCCGCTCCTTGGCCGTCTCGTCGTCGAGGTCGAAGAAGAAGATCACGTCGAGATGGCGTCCGATCTCGCGCAGCATCTCGTCGAGCGCCTCGGCCTGGGCCAGGTTGCGCGGGAAGCCGTCGAGGATGAATCCGTCGCGCGCGTCCTCCTCGTCCAGGCGGTCGCGGATCATCCGAATCGTGAGCTCGTCGGGAACGAGGTCGCCGCGCTCCATGATCTCGCTGACCTCCCGACCGAGCGTCGTCTCGGGGTCGAGCGCGCGGAACATGTCGCCGGTCGAGACGTGCGGGACCTCGTGCTCCTCGGAGATCCGCTTCGCCTGCGTGCCCTTCCCCGACCCCTGTGGGCCGAGCACCAGGATGTTCACTACTTCAGGAAGCCTTCGTAGGAGCGCGCCATCATCTGCGACTCCATCTGTCGCATCGTGTCGAGCGCGACGCCGACGGCGATCAGGACCGAGGTACCGCCGAGCGCGCCGGCGGTCGCCTGGGAGAAGCCGCCGTAGCGGATGAAGAGCGTCGGCAGCGTGGCCACGAGCGCGAGGTAGATCGCGCCGGGCAGCGTCAGCCGGGTGAGCACGCGGTCGAGGTACTGCGCGGTCGGCGGGCCGGGCCTGATCCCCGGGATGTAGCCGCCGTAGCGGCGCAGGTTGTCGGCCTGGTCGACCGGGTTGAACTGGACCGCGGTGTAGAAGTAGGTGAAGACGACGATCAGCAGCCCCTGGAAGAGCATGTAGGGGATGCTGGTCGGCAGGAAGTGCTCGTTCACGAAGCCCTGCGTCTGCGGGAAGTACTGCCCGATCGTGGGCGGGAACGCCATCACGGCGGCCGCGAAGATGACCGGGATCACGCCGGCCATGTTCACGCGCAGCGGCATGTAGGTGGATCCGCCCGCTGTCATGCGACGGCCGACCATCCGCTTCGCGTACTGGATCGGAATCCGGCGCTGGCCCTCCTGGATGAAGACGATCGCGGCGATGATCGTGAGCGCGATCAGCGGGAAGAAGAGCTTCTCCATCGGCCCGCCGTTCCACCAGGCGGCGATCCCGATCGGGGCGCCGACGAGGATCGAGGCGAAGATCAGGAGCGAGATGCCGTTGCCGACGCCACGCTTGGTGATCAGCTCGCCCATCCACATCAGCAGCGCCGTGCCGACCGTGAGCGTGAGGATGATCAGCGTCATCCGGCCGAGGTCGGCATCGAGGACACCCTGGCGGCGGAAGAGGAACGCATAGCCCGTCGACTGCGCCGCGGCGAGCACGACCGTCGAGTACCGCGTGTACTGGTTGATCTTGGCGTAGCCGGACTCGCCCTCCTTCTGCAGCTCGGCGAGCCGCGGGATCACCACGGTCATCAGCTGGATGATGATCGACGCCGTGACGTACGGCATGATCCCGAGCGCGAAGATCGAGAACTGGGAGAGCGCGCCGCCCGAGAAGAGGTTGAGCAGGCCCAGGATCGTGCCGCCGCGCCCCTCGAAGTAGTTGTTGATCGTCTCGGAGTTGACGCCCGGCGCGGGCAGCCACGAACCGAGCCGGTAGATCGCCAGGATCATCCCGGTGAACAGGACGCGACGGCGCAGCTCCGGGACGCGCCAGGCGTTGGCGAGCCAACTGAACAAGCTCTACGCCTCCTCGGTGGGAGCGTCGGCCTCGGTCTCTGCGACCTCGGTCTCGGGCTCCTCGGCAGCGGCGGGCTTCGCCTTGGCCCGGCTCTTCTTCTTGCGCGGGTCCTTCGGCTCCTTGAGCGCCGTGGCGCTGCCCCCGGCGGCCGTGATCTTCTCGCGCGCGGAGGCGGAGAAGGAATGCGCGGTCACGGCGAGCTTCTTCGAGAGCTCGCCCGTGCCGAGCACCTTCACGTCCGCCTTCGTGTTCTTCAGCAGCCCCTTCTCGACCATCGCCTCGATGTTGACGGTGTCGCCGTCGGCGAAGACGCGCTCGAGATCGCGCAGGTTGACCGGATGCGAGTACGTCCGGAACGGGCCGATCGGCATCGCGTCGGCCGACGTGTTCCCGCGCAGCTTCGGCGCGCGCATGTCGAGCGGCATCTGGCCGCCCTCGAAGCCGGCCGGCATCTTCTTCGAGCCGGAACGCGACTTCTGGCCCTTGATCCCGCGGCCGGAGTAGCGCCCCTTGCCCGAGCCGAGGCCGCGACCGACGCGCTTGCGGTCCTTGCGCTCCTGGGCGGGCTTCAGCGTGTGGAGGTTGAGCTCGTCGGCCATCGTCAGCGCTCCACCCGGACGAGGTGTGCGACCTTCCGCAGCTTACCCGCGAGCTCCGGGCTGTCCTTCAGCTCGTTCGCCTGGCCGATCCGGCCGAGCCCGAGCGAGCGCAGCGTGCCGCGGTTGGCGGGGTTCTGGCCGATCGCGCTCTTGATCTGCGTCACCTTCACGACGCGGTCTCCTCGACCTCGGTCGTCGCCTCGACGGTCTCGGGCGCCGGTGTCTCGACGGGCGCCGCCGGCGCACGGTACGGGAGCACCTCGGTGATCGTCTTGCCGCGCATCTTGGCGACGTCCTCGGGACGGCGCAGGTTCTTCAGGCCGTCGACGGTCGCCTTGGCCATGTTGATCGGGTTCGTGGTGCCGAGGCTCTTCGCGAGCACGTCTCGGATGCCGGCGAGCTCGAGCACCGCGCGCACGCCGCCGCCGGCGATCACACCGGTTCCCTCGGAGGCCGGGCGGATGACAACCCTGGCGGCGCCGAAGCGGCCGAGGATCTCGTGCGTGACGGTCGTGCCGTGCTTGGGCACGGTGAAGATGTTCTTCTTCGCGTCGTCCACGGCCTTGGAGATCGCGAGCGGCACCTCACGCGCCTTGCCGTAGCCGACGCCGACGCGGTCGACCTCGTCGCCGATCACGACGAGCGCCGTGAACGAGAAACGCCGGCCGCCCTTGACGACCTTGGCGACGCGGTTGATCTCGATCACGCGCTCCTTGAGCTCGCGAACCTCCTCGCGGGCGATCACTTCACGCTCCACTGTGCTACTCAAAACTTCAGTCCTCCCTCGCGCGCGCCTTCGGCGAGCGCTTTGACGCGTCCGTGATACAGGTAGCCGCCGCGGTCGAAGACGACCTCCTCGACCCCGGCCTTCTTCGCAGCCGCGGCCACGGCCTTGCCGACCTCGGCCGCCTGCTCGACTTTCGAGCCCTTGAACGACTTGGCAAGCCCGAGCCAGCTGGCTCCGGCGATCGTCTTCCCGGTCTCGTCGTCGACGAGCTGCGCGAAGATGCCCTTGTTCGAGCGGAACACGGCCAGGCGGGGGCGCGCCGCAGTGCCCGCGACCTTGCCGCGGATCCGGCGGTGCCTGCGCTCGCGCGCCTGGCGGGTGGTGGTGGTGCTCATGCTCTCTTTCCGACCTTCCTGCGGACGACCTCGTCCTGGTAGCGGATGCCCTTGCCCTTGTACGGCTCGGGCGGGCGCACGGAGCGCACCTCGGCGGCGGTCTGGCCGACCTGCTGCTTGTTGGTGCCCTTGACGATCACCTGCGTCGGCGCCGGCACCTCGAAGGTGATCCCGGCCCGCGGCTTGATCACGACTGAGTGCGAGTAGCCGACGTTGAGCTCGAGGTCGGTGCCCCGCAGCGAGGCGCGATACCCGACACCCTGGATCTCGAGCACCTTCTGGAAGCCTTGTGTGACGCCCTCGACCATGTTCGCGATCAGCGTCCGCGTGAGACCGTGGAGCGCGCGGTCCTCGCCGCGCTCGGTCGGGCGGGTGACGGTCAGCGCACCCTCGGCCTGCTCGACCTTCATCCGCTGCGGCACGACCTGCGAGAGCTCGCCGAGCGGCCCGTTCACCTGGATCCGCCCAGGGGAGATCGCCACGTTAACCGTGCTCGGAATCTCGATGGGCTGTCTGCCAATTCTGCTCATGGTGCTACCAGACGAAGGCGATCACCTCGCCGCCGAGGCCGCGCTCCGCGGCTTGGCGGCTCGTGATGAGGCCGGTCGAGGTGGACAGGATCGCGGTGCCGAGCCCGCCGAGCACGCGCGGGAGACGGTCCTTGCGCGCGTAGACGCGGCGGCCGGGGCGCGAGACGCGCTTGAGGCCGCTGATCACGCGCTGGCGGTTCTTGCCGAACTTGAGCTCGACGACGAGGGTCGAGAAGGGTTGTCCCTCGACCTCGACGACCCGGAAGTCCTTGATGTACCCCTCGTCCTTGAGGACGCGGGCGATCTCCTCCTTGATCCGGGAGGTCGGCATTTGGGCGGTGTCGTGCATCGCCTTGTTGGCGTTGCGGATCCGCGTGAGCATGTCTGCGATCGGGTCGGTCAGCATCTCTTCTCTCCTACCAACTCGACTTGGTCATGCCGGGAATGGAACCGTTGTGGGCGAGCTCGCGCAGGCAAATCCGGCACAGGCCGAACTTCTTGAAGACCGCGCGCGGACGGCCGCACTTGTTGCAGCGCGTGTAGTTGCGCACCTTGTACTTGCTCGTGCGCTTCTGCTTGACGACGAGAGACGTCTTGGCCATGCGTTACTGGTCCTTCCTGTCGTCGGCCGCGAACGGGAGGCCGAGGGCGCGCAAGAGCGCGAGCGCCTGCTCGTCCGTCGTCCCTGCCGAGGTCGTGATCGTCACGTCGAGGCCCCGGACCTGCCCGACCGAGTCGTAGTCGATCTCCGGGAAGATGATCTGCTCGCGCACGCCGAGCGAGTAGTTGCCGCGCCCGTCGAAGGAGCCTGGGTTGAGGCCGCGGAAGTCGCGGATGCGCGGGAGCGCGACCGAGACGAGCCGGTCGAGGAACTCGTACATGCGGGCGCCGCGCAGCGTCACCTTGGTGCCGACGGCCATGCCCTCGCGGAGCTTGAAGCTCGCGATCGACTTCCGCGCCTTGCGCACCTGGGCGCGCTGGCCGGCGATGATCGTCAGTTCCTCGATCGCGGAGTCGAGCGCCTTCGCGTCCGTCTTCGCGTCGCCGACGCCCATGTTGAGCGTGATCTTCTCGATCCTCGGCACCTGCATGATCGAGTCGAGGCCGAGATCCTCCTGCAGCTCCGGGCGCAGCTCGGCGTAGAGGTCCTTGAGACGGGGTGAGTACGTCGCGGTCGCCATTACTTCGTGTCGACTTCCTGGCCGCAGCCGTCGCGCTTGCAGACGCGCACGCGCACCTGCTCGCCCTTGATCTCCTTGAGCTTCATCCCGACGCGGGTCGGCGCGCCGCAGACCGGGCAGACGAGCATCACGTTCGAGATGTCGACGGGCGCCGCCTTCTCGATCCGGCCGCCGGGGGCCATCTGCGTCCCGCCCATGCGGCTGGAGTCGCGCAGCGGGCGCGGCCGCGTGTGCCGCGTCATCACGTTCAGGTTCTCGACGAGCACGCGGCCCTCGCGGGGACGCGCCTCGAGGATGCGACCCTGCTTGCCGCGGTCCTTGCCGGCGAGGATCTGCACCAGATCACCCTGCTTGATCTTCATCTTGTTGGCCATGACTCTCAGAGCACCTCGGGAGCGAGACTGACGATCTTCATGAAGTTCTTCTCGCGCAACTCGCGGGCGACGGGCCCGAAGATGCGCGTTCCGCGCGGGTTCCGCGCGGCGTCGATGATCACCGCTGCGTTCTCGTCGAACGCGATCTGCGTGCCGTCGTCGCGGCCGTAGGGCTTCTTCGTCCGGACGACGACCGCCCTGACGACCTCACCCTTCTTCACCGCGCCCTGGGGCGTCGCGGACTTCACTGTAGCGACGATCACGTCGCCGACTCGCGCGTAGCGCCGCTTCGAGCCGCCCATGACACGGATGCACAGGATCTCGCGCGCACCGGTGTTGTCGGCGACGCGTAGCCGGGATTCCTGCTGGATCACTTTGCGACCTCGACGATCTCGGCCAGCCGCCAGTTCTTGGTCTTCGAGATCGGCCGGGTCTCGATGATCCGGACGACGTCGCCGATCTTGGCCGAGTTCTGCTCGTCGTGCGCGTGGAAGCGCTTCGATTGGCGGACGACCTTCTTGTAGCGCCGGTGAGTCTTGATCGTGTCGACCTTGACGACGATCGTCTTGTCGCCCTTGTCGGAGACGACCGTGCCCTGCCGCTCCTGGCGGCGGCCGAACTCGCTCTCGGGCTTCGGGATGCGGACGATCGGCTTGCGCTCGACGGCCTTCTCGCGCGTGCGCCGGCCCTTCTGGGGGCGGAGCCCACGCGGGAGCCGCTTGCGCTTCGGCTTCGGACCGGACTGGGGCGCCGGCGCGGCCGGCTCCTCGGGCGCGGCCTTGGCCGCCGGCTCCTCGGCGACGGGCTCCTCGACGGGAGCCTCCTCGACGACGGGCTCCTCAACGGGAGCCTCCTCGGCGACCGGCTCCTCAACAGGGGCCTCCTCGACGACGGGCTCCTCAACCGGAGCCTCCTCGGCGACCGGCTCCTCAACGGGAGCCTCCTCGACGACCGGCTCTTCAGCAGGGGTCTCCTCGGCGACCGGCTCTTCAGCAGGGGTCTCCTCGGCGACGGGCTCATCAGCGACGGGAGCCTCAGCGACGGGAGCCTCCTCGGGGGCAGCCTCCTCCATCGCCTCGGTCGACGCCATCGGCTCGCCCTCGTCGACGGCCGGCGCGGCGGCCTCGGCCTCGGTGGCGTCGGTCACCTCGGCGGTCTCCTCGGCGGTCTCCTCGATCGGAGCGTCCTCGGTCTTCTTCTTCTTGGTCGTCTTCTTCTCAGCCATGGTCTACGCGCTCCCAGCCCTTTCCCGCTCGTGGCGGACAGTCAGAATCTTTGCGATCTCCCGCTTCGCCGACCGCAAGCGGGCGCTGTTGTCGAGCGCACCGGTCGCAGACTGGAAGCGGAGGTTGAAGAGCTCCTGGCGGCGCTCGCCGAGCGTCCGCTGGAGCTCGTCGTCGGTCATGTCTCGGAGCTGCCTAGCTTTCAAAGAGATCAGCCTCTCTCTTCACGATCTTGGTCTTGACCGGCAGCTTCTGGCCGGCGAGGCGGAGCGCCTCCTTGGCGAGCGGCTCGGAGACACCGGCCAGCTCGAACATGACCCGGCCCGGCTTGACGACGGCCACCCAGTGCTCGGGCGAGCCCTTACCGGAGCCCATGCGGGTCTCGGCCGGCTTCTGCGTCACAGACTTGTCCGGGAAGACGTTGATCCAGACCTTGCCGCCGCGCTTGATCTTGCGCGTCATCGCGATTCGGGCCGCCTCGATCTGGCGGTTCGTGATCCAGCCGGCGTCGAGGGACTTGATCCCCCACTCGCCGAACTGCACCTCGGTCTGGCCGCGCGAGACGCCGCGGCGGCGGCCACGGTGCACCCGGCGGTACTTGGTCTTCTTCGGGAGCAGCATCAGCTCTCGTCGCCCTTCTCGGCCGGGGCCGCCGGCGTATCGGCAGCCGGAGTGTCGGCAGCCGGAGTGTCGGTCGTCGGAGCGTCGGTCGTCAACGTCTCGGGCTTCTCGGCAGCGGCCGGGGTCTCCGGAGCCTCTACCACGGGCGTCGTCTCCTCGACGGTCGGCTCGACGACCTCGTCGGTCTTCGGCTTCGCGACCGTGTCCTGCCGGCGCGGGCGGCTCGAGCCGCCGGGACGGGAACGACCGCCACCGGGAGCGCCGCCGGGACGGCCGCCGGGCGCGCCGGCACCGCCGGCGGGGCGACCGCCGGGACGGCGCGACTTCTTGACGAGGCCGAGACCCTCACGGTCCTGGGAGCGGCCGCGGCCGGACTCGCGCGAGGCGCCGAGGCCCTCGGCCGCGCCGCCGCGCCGCCTGCGCGCCTGGTCCTGGTCGCCGAGGCGGGTGTCCTTACCGGTGGTCATGCCCTCGAAGCCCTCCGGCATGATCTCGCCCTTGTTGATCCAGACCTTGACGCCGATCCGCCCGTAGGTCGTCTTGGCCTCGGCGAAGCCGTAGTCGATGTCCGCGCGGATCGTGTGCAGCGGGACCCGGCCCTCCGTGTAGCGCTCGGAGCGGCTCATCTCGCCGCCGCCGAGGCGGCCGCCGCACTGGATCTTGATCCCCTGCGCGCCCGACCGCATGGCCGAGGCGAGCGACCGCTTCATCGCGCGCCGGAAGCTGACGCGGTTCTGCAGCTGCTCGGCGATCGACTGCGCGACGAGCTTCGCGTCCAGCTCGGGACGCTTGATCTCGTTGATGTTGATGTGGACGTTCTTGCCCGTGATCGAGTGCAGCTCCTTGCGGAGCGCGTCGACCTCGACGCCCGACTTGCCGATCACGATCCCGGGGCGGGCAGTGAAGATGTCGACCGTGATCCGCTGCTTGTCCTTGCGGATCAGGATGTCCGACAGGCCGGCATGGCCGAGCTTGCCGTTGATGTGGTCGCGGATCCGGACGTCCTCGAGGATGTAGGTCGGGAACTCCTTCTTCCCGACGTACCAGTTGGACTTCCAGTCGTGGATGACGCCGACCCGCAGGCCGCCGGGGTGCACCTTCTGGCCCATCAGGCCACCGCCTCCTTCTTCTTCGCGCGCGACTTGGCGGCGCGCTTCGGCTTGGCTGCGGACTCGGCGGGTGCCGGGGCCTCGGTCTGGGTGGGCGCGGCTGCGCGCGGGTTCCGCGCCTGGCCGGCCTTCGGGTTCTGTGCGAGCTCGATCGTGATGTGGCAGGTCCGCTTGTTGATCCGGTTGACGCGGCCGCGGGCGCGCGGGCGCCAGCGCTTCAGCGTCGGCCCCTCGTCGGCGTAGGCGGCCTTGACGAGCAGATCGTCCCCGCTCCAGTGCAGCAGCGGGTTCGTCTCGGCGTTCGCGATCGCGGAGCGCAGCACCTTCTCGATCTCGATCGCGGCCGCGCGCTGCGTGAAGGCGAGGATGGTCCGCGCCTCGGGCACGCTGCGGCCGCGGATGTGCTGGAGCACGACCCGCGCCTTGCGCGCCGACAGGCGGACCCACTTGGCTTCTGCGCGCACGGTCTGCTCGGTCTCGACGGCAGCCACTAGCGCCCCTTCTTGACCTGGGCCTGGCGGTCACCGGAGTGGCCGCGGAATGTCCGGGTGGGGGCGAACTCGCCGAGCTTGTGCCCGACCATCTGCTCGCTGACGAAGACCGGCACGTGCTTGCGCCCGTCGTGGACCGCGATCGTGTGACCGACCATGTCGGGGAAGATCGTGGACGAGCGCGACCAGGTGCGGATCATCCGCTTCTCGTTGGTGGCGTTCATGGCCTCGATGCGGCCCATCAGCCGCGCTTCCACGAAAGGCCCCTTCTTCGAGCTGCGACTCATTTAGCGCTTGTCCTTCCCGCGACGACGGCCGCGAACGATCAGCTTGTTGGATTCCTTGTGCTTCTGGCGCGTGCGCTTGCCGAGCGTGGGCACGCCCCACGGGGTGACCGGATGCCGGCCGCCCTTCGACTTGCCCTCGCCGCCACCGTGCGGGTGGTCGACGGGGTTCATCGCCGAGCCGCGCACTGCCGGGCGCTTGCCCAACCAGCGGCTGCGACCCGCCTTGCCGCTGGACTGGTTCTCGTGGTCTGCGTTGCCGACCTGCCCGACGGTGGCTCGACAGGTTAGCGGCACCCGGCGCATCTCGCCGGACGGGAGCCGAAGCACGCCGTAGCCGTCGTCCTTCGCGACGAGCTGGACGCTCGAGCCGGCGGAGCGCGCCATCTTGCCGCCCTGGCCGGGCTTCAGCTCGATGTTGTGCACGAGCGTGCCGGTCGGGATGTTCTCGAGCGGCAGCGCGTTGCCGGGCTTGATGTCGGCCTGCGGGCCGGACTCGACCATCGCGCCGACCGAGATGCGCGCGGGGGCGAGGATGTAGGCCTTGGCCCCGTCGAGGTAGTGCAGCAGCGCGATCCGCGCCGACCGGTTCGGGTCGTACTCGATCGCGGCGACCCTCGCCGGCACGCCGTCCTTGAGCCGCTTGAAGTCGATCACGCGGTAGCGGCGCTTGTGGCCGCCGCCCTGGTGGCGGGTCGTGATCCGGCCGTTGTTGTTCCGGCCACCGGTCTTCTTCAGCGGCTCGGTCAGGCTCTTCTCCGGGCGCGTCTTCGTGACTTCCTCGAAGCTCGAGGTGGTCATGAAGCGGCGGCCGGGAGAGGTGGGCTTGTACTTCTTCAATGCCATGACTTAGACCTGTGCCCCCTCGAAGATCTCGATCGTGTCGCCCTCGCGCAGCTGCACGATGGCCTTCTTCCAGCCGGGACGCGTGCCCTTGGAGAGCCCACGGCGCTTCGGCTTCGCCTGCACCTTGAGGATGTTCACGTTCTCGACGTGGACCTCGAAGAGCTCCTCGACGGCCTGGCGCACCTGCGTCTTGTGGGCGTCCTTGTGCACCTTGAACGTGTACTTGCGGTCGTTGATCAGGCTGTAGCTCTTCTCGGAGACGACCGGGGCGAGCAGGACCTCGTTCGGATGCAGCGACACTAGGAGGCCCTCCCCTGGACGAGCGGGAGCGCCGCCTCGGTGATCAGCATGCTGCGCGCCCAGACCACGGTCGCGACCTCGAGCTCGGACGGGACGGTGATGAGCGTCTTCGGCAGGTTGCGGAAGGACCTGATCAGCGTCTCCTCCTCCTCGGTGACGACGATGAGCAGCGGCAGCTCCGGGCTCCAGCTCTCGACGAGGCCGCGTGCCTGCTTGGTCGACGGCGCCTCGAAGCCGGAGGCGTCGAGCACGCCCAGCGTGCCGTTCGCAGCGTGGTTCGAGAGCGCGCCGCGAAGCGCGGAACGGCGGGCCTTGCGGTTGACCTTCACGTCGAAGCTGCGCATCGTCGGCGCGAACACGACGCCGCCACCCGTGAACTGCGCCGCGCGGATCGTGCCGGCACGGGCGCGGCCCGTGCCCTTCTGGCGCCACGGCTTCGCGCGGCCGCCCGAGACGAGGCCGCGGGTCTTGGCCCCGCGTGTCCCGGCCCGGCGGGCGTTCAGCTCGGCGCGCACGGTCTCGTGCACGAGGTGCGGCTTCACGTCGGCGCCGAAGATCTCGGCGTCGAGCGTGACGTCCTTCGCGGCCTTGCCGCCCAGGAGCTTCGCCTTGGGAGCCGCCACCTACTTCACCTCCCTGATCTCGACGATGCCGCTCTTCGGCCCGGGCACGGCGCCCTTGACGAGGAGCAGGTTGCGCTCGGTGTCGACCTCGTGGATCACGAGGCCCGGCTGGGTGACGCGGACGCCGCCCATCCGGCCGGCCATCTTCTGGCCCTTGAACACCCGCGACGGCGTCGCGGAGGCGCCGATCGAGCCCGGCTTACGCACGTTGTGCGAGCCGTGGGAGACCGGGCCGCGCTTGAAGTTGTGCCGCTTGATCGTGCCCTGGAAGCCCTTGCCGATCGAGATCCCGGCGACCTTGACCTTCTCGCCGGGCGTGAACGCCTCGACCGTCACGGCTTCGCCGACCTGCAGCTCGCTCTGTCCGCGGAGCTCGACGAGGTGACGGTGCGACGACGCGCCCGCCTTCGCGAGATGGCCCTGCTCTGCCTTCGAGATCTTCCGGTCGGCGACCGGCTCGAACGCGATCTGGACCGCCTCGTAGCCGTCCGTCTCCATGGTCTTCACCTGGACGACCGGGCACGGGCCGGCCTCGATCACGGTCACGGCCGTCACCTGGCCGCTCTCCGGATCGAAGACCTGCGTCATGCCGAGCTTCCTGCCGAGGATGCCCTTCATCAGAGCTTGATCTCGATGTCGACGCCGGCGGGGAGATCGAGGCGCATCAGCGAGTCCACGGTCTTCGGCGTGGGGCTGTGGATGTCGATCAGGCGCTTGTGCGTGCGCACCTCGAAGTGCTCGCGCGAGTCCTTGTCCTTGAAGGGACTGCGGATCACGCAGTACACGTTCTTCTCGGTGGGCAGGGGCACAGGGCCGGTGATCGTCGCACCGGTGCGCTGGGCCGTCTCCACGATCTGAGACGCGGAACGGTCCAGCTGCTGGTGGTCATAGCCCTTCAACCGGATGCGGATCTTCTGCTGCGCCACGATTCCCTCGTCTCCCTACTACTTCGTGATCTTCGTGACGACGCCGGCACCGACCGTGCGACCACCCTCGCGGACGGCGAACCGGAGTCCCTCGTCCATGGCGATCGGGTTGATCAGCGAGACCGTCATCTGCGTGTTGTCGCCCGGCATGACCATCTCCTGGCCCTCCGGCAGCGTGATCTCGCCCGTCACGTCCGTCGTGCGGAAGTAGAACTGCGGGCGGTACTTGGAGAAGAACGGCGTGTGGCGGCCACCCTCCTCCTTGCTGAGCACGTAGATCTCCGCGTTGAAGTCGGTGTGCGGCGTGATCGAGCCGGGCTTCGCCAGCACCTGGCCGCGCTCGATCTCCTCGCGCTTGACGCCGCGGAGCAGCGCGCCCGCGTTGTCGCCGGCCTGGGCCGCGTCCAGCGTCTTCTGGAACATCTCGACGCCGGTGACGACCGTCTTCTCCACCTTCTCGTGGATGCCGACGATCTCGATCTCGTCGCCGATCTTGATCTGGCCCTGCTCGACGCGGCCGGTGACGACCGTGCCGCGGCCCGTGATCGTGAAGACGTCCTCGATCGGCATCAGGAACGGCTTGTCGATGTCGCGGGTCGGCTCCGGGATGTAGGAGTCGACCGCCTCCATCAGCTCGAGGATCTTCGGCGTCCACTCGGGGTCGCCCTCGAGCGCCTTCAGCGCCGAGACGTGCACGATCGGGATGTCGTCACCCGGGAAGTCGTACTTGGAGAGGAGCTCGCGCACCTCCATCTCGACGAGCTCGAGCAGCTCGGGGTCGTCGACCATGTCGGCCTTGTTCAGCGCGACGACGATGTACGGCACCTCGACCTGCTTGGCGAGCAGGATGTGCTCGCGCGTCTGCGGCATCGGGCCGTCGGCGGCGCTGACGACGAGGATCGCGCCGTCCATCTGCGCGGCACCCGTGATCATGTTCTTGATGTAGTCGGCATGGCCGGGGCAGTCGACGTGCGCGTAGTGGCGGTTCGCCGTCTCGTACTCGACGTGCGCCGTGTTGATCGTGATCCCGCGCTGCCGCTCCTCGGGCGCCTTGTCGATCTCGTCGAAAGCCATCGCCGTGCCGCCGCTCGCCTCGGCGAGGACCTTCGAGATCGCTGCTGTCAGCGTCGTCTTCCCGTGGTCGATGTGACCGATCGTGCCGACGTTCAGGTGCGGCTTGTTGCGCTCGAACTTCTGCTTGGCCATGCTTGTCTGTCTCCTTTACGAACTTGCCGAACTGGACTGGGTGTCGACGATGTCCGCGGCAATCGAGCCGGGGACGTCCTCGTAACGTTCGAACTGCATGCTGAAAGTCGCGCGCCCCTGCGTCATCGAGCGGACGTCGGTGGCGTAGCCGAACATCTCGGACAGCGGCACGATCGCCTTGATCGTGGTCGCGTTGCCCATCGGGTTCATCTCCTCGATCCGGCCGCGCCGGCTGTTCAGGTTGCCCATCACGTCACCGAGGAACTCCTCCGGCGTGACGACCTCGACGGACATCACCGGCTCGAGCAGCTTCGGCTTCGCGCGCTTCATCGCCTCCTTGAAGGCCATCGAGCCGGCGATCTTGAAGGCCCGCTCGCTCGAGTCGACGTCGTGGTAGGAGCCGTCGATCAGCTCGACCTTGACGTCGACGACCGGGTAGCCGGCGAGGACGCCCGAGTTCATCGCCTCGGTGATCCCCTCGTTGATCGGCTTGATGTACTCCTTCGGGATCTTGCCGCCGACGATCTTGTCCTCGAACTCGTAGCCGGCGCCCGGCTCCTGCGGGAGCAGGTTGATGATCGCGTCGCCGTACTGGCCGGAACCGCCGGTCTGGCGGACGAACCGGCCCTGGATCTTCTCGGCGGGCTTGCCGATCGTCTCGCGGTAGGCGACCTGCGGCCGGCCGACGTTCGCGTCGACCTTGAACTCGCGCATGAGGCGGTCGACGATGATCTCGAGGTGGAGCTCGCCCATGCCGGCGATCAGCGTCTGGCCGGTCTCCTCGTCGGACGTGACCCTGAAGGTCGGGTCCTCCTCGGAGAGGCGCGCGAGCCCGGCGCCCAGCTTGTCCTGGTCGCCCTTCGTCTTCGGCTCGATCGCGACCGAGATCACCGGCTCGGGGAAGGTCATCCGCTCGAGCACGATCGGATTGCTCTCGACGGCGAGCGTGTCGCCGGTCGTCGTCTGCTTGAGGCCGACGCCGGCCGCGATCTCGCCAGCCCAGATCTCCTCGCGCTCCTCGCGGTGGTTCGCGTGCATCTGCAGGATCCGGCCGATGCGCTCCGTCTTGCCGTTCGTCGTGTTCAGGACCCGGTCGCCGGCCTTGAGCGTGCCGGAGTAGACGCGGAAGTACGTGAGCTTGCCGACGAAGGGATCGGACATGACCTTGAAGGCGAGCGCCGAGAAGGGCGCGTCGGGCGAGGCGTCGCGGGACTGCTCGGCCTCCGTCTTCGGGTCGATCCCCTGGATCGCGGGCACGTCGAGCGGGCTCGGCAAGTAGTCGATCACGGCGTCGAGCAGCGGCTGCACGCCCTTGTTCTTGAAGGCGCTGCCGAGGACGACGGGGGTGAGCGCATCGGCGAGCGTGCCGGCGCGAAGCGCGCGCTTGATCATCTCGGGAGTGACGAGCGACTCGTCGGTCAGGTAGGTCTCGGTCAGCTCGTCATCGTGCTCGGCGATCGAGTCGATCAGGAGGTGGTGGTACTCCTGCGCCTGCTCGGCCAGCTCGGCCGGGATCTCGCCGACGGTGAACTTCTCGCCGAGGTCGTCCTCGTAGGTGATCGCGTTCATCTCGACGAGGTCGACGACGCCGCGATGTCCTTCCTCCTGGCCGATCGGGAGCTGGATCGGCACCGGGTTGGCGCCGAGCTTGTCCACCATCGACTTGACGGAGGCGAAGAAGTCGGCGCCGGTGCGGTCCATCTTGTTGATGAAGGCGATCCGCGGCACCTTGTACTTGTCGGCCTGGCGCCAGACGGTCTCGGACTGCGGCTGCACGCCTGCGACGGCGTCGAAGACGGCGACCGCGCCGTCGAGCACGCGCAGGCTCCGCTCGACCTCGACCGTAAAGTCCACGTGCCCGGGCGTATCGATAATGTTGATCTTGTGGTCGCGCCACTCCGCGGTCGTGGCCGCCGAGGTGATCGTGATCCCGCGCTCCTGCTCCTGCGCCATCCAGTCCATCGTCGCGGCGCCCTCGTGCACCTCACCCATCTTGTGGGTGCGGCCGGTGTAGTAGAGGATCCGCTCCGTCGTCGTGGTCTTGCCGGCGTCGATGTGCGCCATGATCCCGATGTTGCGGACACGGTCCAGCGCGATGCGTGTGGCGGTCGAGCTCATGTCTCCCTTACCAGCGGTAGTGGGCGAAGGCCTTGTTGGCCTGTGCCATCCGGTAGATGTCGTCCTTCTTCTTGAACGCGCCGCCCTGCGAGTTGATCGCATCCATCAGCTCGGACGCGATCTTCTGCTGCATCCCCTTCTCGCGCCGGTCGCGCGAGAACTGGACGAGCCAGCGGATCGCAAGCGTGCGCGCGCGGCGCTGCGGCACCTCGATGGGCACCTGGTAGTTCGCGCCACCGACCCGGCGCGAGCGGACCTCGAGCACCGGGGTGACCGTCTTCACGGCCGCCTCGAGCGCCTCGACGGGAGGCTTGCCGGTCTTCTCGGCGACGATCGCGAGCGCGTCGTAGACGAGCCGCTCCGCGGTCGAGCGCTTGCCGTCGAGCATGACGGCGTTGATGAACTGGGTCACGAGCTTCGACCCGTGGACGGGGTCGATCTCGAGCTCGCGCGGGGTGATGTCTGCTCGGCGGGGCATTACGAGCGCTTGGCCCCGTACTTCGAGCGACCCTGCTTGCGGTCGGAGACGCCGGCGGTGTCGAGCGCGGCGCGGATCACCTTGTAGCGAATGCCCGGCAGATCCTTGACGCGGCCGCCGCGGATCAGCACGACCGAGTGCTCCTGAAGATTGTGCCCCTCGCCCGGGATATAGGTCGTGACCTCCATCCCGTTCGTCAGCCGCACGCGCGCGACCTTGCGCAGCGCCGAGTTCGGCTTCTTCGGGGTCGTCGTGTAGACGCGCGTGCAGACGCCGCGCTTCTGGGGCGCACCGCGAAGCGCAGGGGTCTTCACCTTGCTCTTCGGCGACTGGCGGCCCTTACGGACGAGCTGGTTGGTTGTCGGCACGCGTTCTCCTCGATCTTCCGTCTGCTCACACAACAACGGTCGGCCGGGCACATCAATCGCCCTTGCCAACCGGACAGCGGATGGTAGCGAACATCGCGGGATGCGGCAAGCAGAGCCGTTTCGAGCCGTGTTTTTTACGTTTTGCAAACCGTAGCCTTGTGGCACGGAGCCGATTACAGTGCGGGGGCGGCTCGGCTCCTCGCCGGGGTCTCTCCAACCATGATTCCGATCCTGATCGCCTGCGGTGCGGCACTCGCCGCGACGGCTCTCGTCGTCGCTGTGTTCCTGCTCGGCCGCCGTTCGACCGGCTCTGCGGACGCCAAGCTCGACGCGCTCTCCGCCCAGATCGACGACCGGATGCACACGATGGTGCGCGACCTGTCCCACGCACTCGAGCGGGCCCAGGAAGAGAACCGGCGCAACCGCGTGCTCGGCGAGCTCGGCGGCACGATCGACCTGGACGAGGTGCTCGGGCGCACGCTCGAGGCGGCGGGTGCGCTCGATGGTGTCGACGCCGCGATCGTGTCGATCGCAGCCGAGGGCGCGGAGCCGATCGTCGCGGCTTCCGGTCTCACCGACGCCGACCGCCCCACCGCGATCGCCGGCCCGCCGGAAGGGGCGACGCCGCGGACGATCACGGTCGAGTACGACTATGGCTCGCTCGTCGTCGGCGACGCGCCGATTCGCGCGGGGCTCGCGGTGCCGCTGGCCTGCGAGGCGGGTCAGCTCGGCTACCTCTCCACGTTTTCGCGGCGAGGCCGCGAGGCCTTCGGCGAGACGACGGTCGGCGACCTCGAGGAGCTCGCGTTGCGGGCCGGGCCGGCGATCGACAACGCGCGCCGCTTCCGCGAGGCGCGTCAGCTGGCCGACCTGGACGCGTTGACCGGCCTGCACAACCGCCGCTACTTCCACGAGACACTGGTGCGGGAAGTGGCGCGCGCGCAGCGCTACAGCCGCAGCCTCGCACTCGTCATCTTCGACCTCGACGACTTCAAGGCGATCAACGACCGGATCGGCCACCTCGCGGGCGACGCCGTCCTGGCCGAGGCGTCAGACCGCGTCCGCGACGTCGTCCGCTCGGCCGACGTCGCCTGCCGCGTCGGCGGCGACGAATTCGCGGTGATCCTGCCCGAGTCGTCGCTCGGAGACGCCGACCAGCTCTACCGGCGGCTGAATCAGGCCGTCTCGGCCCGGGCAGTCGGGAAGGCGGGCCGCCTCCACCTCTCGGCCGGGGTGACGGAGCTCCAGCCGGACGACGACGCCGTCTCGCTCTTCGAGCGGGCCGACGAAGCGCTCTACCGCGCCAAGGGGGCGGGCAAGAACACGGTCGTCGCGGTCGAGGCGCCGACGACGTTCAGGCAACAGGCGCCAGGAACGGCATCCAACTCGTGAGCGGCACCGCGCCGACCGCCGGCAGCCGGTCGCGCGTGCAGCGCAGCTCCGCGAGCGTGGCCTTCTGGCGGGCCTCGGCCCAGCCGGCGTAACGCTCCGCCCGCGCTGCGTGCCCGAGCGCCCGGGCGATCAGCGGGCGGGCGAGCTCGTCGGAGAGCAGGCCGAGCGGGAGCTCGGAGTCGAGCCCGGGGAGCGGGCCGAGGCCGGGGATGTCGGAGAGCCGCACCGACGCGTACGTGGCCGCGAACTCGGCCGTGGCGCCGGGCGGCGGCGGGGGAGCGTGCAGCCGTCCGAGGAGCGCCTCGCGCCGGAGCCCGTCCGCGATCGCGCCGAGCGCGACGGCCGGACTGGCGCGCGCCCGGCGGAGCGCCGTGAGATAGCCCGCCCGGCTCGCGCCGAAGCGGTGACGCACGATCGCCTGCTCCGTGACGCGCACCTCCCCGGCGCCGATCGCAACGGCCCGCTGCTGCACGAGCCGGGCATAGAGGATCGAGAGCGCCGCCTCACGGTCGCCGGTCACGCGCGCGAGCGTGGCGATCTCGCTCGTCGTGATCGGTGCCTCGCCAAGGACACAGCGGACGCCGCGGCCCAGGTCGATCTGGCCGGCACGCAGGTCACGGTCGAACCGCTCGGGGAGTGCGCCTGCCGCGCAGAGCGACGGATCGCGCGCCCAGAGCCACACGCACGCCGCGCCCAGCTTGTCGGGGTCGCGCGCCTGCTCGTTGAAGAAACCCCAGCCCCAGGACCAGATCTGCGCGAGCCCGAGCTCCCGTGCGACCTGCCTCGCCGCCAGCGCCTGGAGCTTCGCCACCTCGAACCAGGCACCTGCGGGCTCGAGGCCCTCACGCCCGCCGGTGCCCCGCCGGGTCTGGAAGGCGAGCACGACCCCGAGCTTCGCCGGTGGGATGCCGACGGCGAAGAGCTTGCCGAGCGACGCGCGCATCGCAGTCCGCATGCGGCGGCTGCCGAGCTCGGGGCCCGCCCGATGGATGGCAGGAGCGTTGAAGTACTGCTCCAGCGCGATGTCGGAGACCTGCGCGAGCTCCCGCCACCACTGGCCGGCATCGCCGCCGGTGAACGGCACGCTCGAGACGAGCAGGACCGGGTGGCCGCCCTTCGACTTCAGCAGCCGCGCCCACTCGAGCACGTTCTCCCGGTAGCGGGCGGTCGTCGGCGTCCAGGGGGTCGGCAACGGAGGCGCCGAAGAGCTCGTTCATGGCGATCACCGGATCGGGGCAGCCGGCGGAGAGCACGGCGAAGTCGAAGACGCGCTGTGCCTTCGCGGGCAGACCGTCGCGGGTCGGCGGGCGCCATCGGCGTGCCGACCCGCGCCGACAGATACATGTCCCAGTACACGGTCTTCGCGCCGCGGGCGCGCGCAGCGGCGGGGTAGGCAGCGCCGGAGCCGGCGACGACGACCCCGGGGCGCCCGAAGCGCTCGAGCAGCTCGGGTGCGCCGTAGTCGACCCAGAGCGGCCTCGCATCCGGCAGCCCGCACGGCGCGGCTCCGGCCGCGCCGGAGAGTGCCGCAGCCGCGATGGCCGCGAGCAGAGTGGTCAGGAGAAGCCGCACGGACGGTGGCCGTTGTAGCAGACGCCTTCGGAAACGGAGAGGGCGGCCTCGCGGCCGCCCTCTGCGTCGTTCCGTCTCCGGCAGGGGCTACGCGCCCTCGTCGGGCGGCGACTCGACCTCGGGCACCTCGGTCGCCTCGCCGGCGTCGGGCGGGCTCGTCTCGTCCTTGGCGGGCTCGCCGCCGAACGTGAGGCCGAGAGCCTCCAGGTCGAGGCCGTCGCCCTCGCCGCCGATCTCCTCGAGGGCCGCCAGCAGCTCGGCCTCCGTCTCGGGCCGCGCATAGAGGTGCGCGGGCACGGAGTCGGACGGGCCGATGCCGATCTGGCGGTAGCGCTTGAGGCCGGTGGCAGCCGGGATCAGCTTGCCGATGATCACGTTCTCCTTCAGGCCGAGCAGGTGGTCGACCTTGCCCTCGATCGAGGCGTCGGTCAGCACCTTCGTCGTCTCCTGGAAGGAGGCGGCCGAGAGGAAGGACTCGGTCGCAAGCGACGCCTTCGTGATCCCGAGGATCAGCGGCTCGAACGTCGCCGCCTCGTCCTTCTTCTTCAGCTTCGCGTTCTCGCGCTCGACCTTCGTCTTGTCGGCCAGCTCGCCCGGGAGCAGGGACGTGTCCCCGGCCTCCATCACGCGAACCTTCTTCAGCATCTGCCGGACGATCAGCTCGATGTGCTTGTCGTGGATGTCCACACCCTGCGACTTGTAGACCTTCTGCACCTCGCCGACCAGATACAGCTCGGTGTGCGTCGAGCCCTTGCCCGCCTTCGCGTGCAGCTCCAGCAGCTCGGCCGGCGCGCGGGAGCCCTCGTTGAGCGGGTCGCCCGGCTCGATCACCTGGCCCTTCGTCACGAGCAGGCGCGAGCGGCGCGGGAGTGTGTACTCCTTCGCCGGAATCGGCTCGCCGGCCTCGTCGAGCGCGTCGGGGACGACCGTCACCTTGATGTTGCGGTCGGCCTCCTCGATCTCGACCCGGCCACCGACCTCCGAGAGGGTCGCGGCACCCTTCGGGTTCCGCGCCTCGAAGATCTCGACGACACGCGGGAGGCCGTGCGTGATGTCCGCGCCGGCGACACCGCCGGTGTGGAACGTCCGCATGGTCAGCTGCGTGCCCGGCTCGCCGATCGACTGAGCGGCGATGATCCCGACCGCGTCGCCGATGTCGGAGACGTTGCCGGTCGCGAGGAAGGTGCCGTAGCACGTCTGGCACACACCGGTCTCGGCCCGGCACTTCAGCACCGAGCGCACCGGCAGGGTCGCGGTCTCGTCGTCGAGCTCCGCCACGATCTCGCGCAGGCGGGGCGCCGTGATCGACTCGCCCTTCTCCGCGATCACCGTCTTGCCCGGCTTACCGGATGCGAGCGGCTTGTGGACGTCCTCGGCGAGGACGCGTCCCATCGCCGACTTGTTCAGGCCCTCCGGCACGTGGATCGGGAGCTCGACGAACTCCTCGGTGCCGCAGTCGGCCTCGCGGATGATCACGTCCTGCGAGACGTCGACCAGGCGGCGCGTCAGGTAGCCCGAGTCCGCCGTGCGGAGCGCGGTGTCGGCGAGGCCCTTGCGCGCGCCGTGCGTCGAGATGAAGTACTCGAGCACCGACAGGCCCTCCATGAAGTTGGCCTTGATCGGGCGCTCGATGATCTCGCCCTTCGGATTGGCCATCAGGCCGCGCATACCGGCCAGCTGGCGGATCTGCTTGAACGAGCCGCGGGCGCCGGAGTTGGCCATCATGTAGATCGAGTTCAGCTCGTTCAGGTTCGCCTGCATCGCGTCGGCGACCTCGTCCGTCGCCTCCGTCCAGATGTTCACGATCTGCTCGTGCCGCTCCTCCTCGGTGATGAGGCCACGCTCGTAGTTGCCCTCGACCACCTTCACGCGCGCCTCGTACCCCTCGAGGATCTTGGCCTTCGAAGGCGGGATGACGATGTCGTTCTTCGAGATCGTGATCCCGGCCTGGGTGGCGTACTTGAACGCGAGGCTCTTGATCGTGTCCAGCACCGAGGCGATCGCATGCGCCCCGTAGCGGTCGACGAGCTCGCCGATGAAGATGTCGATCTCGCGCTTGGAGAGCGTGCGGTTGATGAAGGTGTGCGTGCCGGGATCCCCGACCACGACCGCCTCCACGAGCGACCGCTCGACCTCCGTGTTGAAGATCACGCGGCCCGGCGTCGTCAGGATCACCTCGCCGTGCCAGCGGTACTCGATCGGGTCCTGCAGGCCGATCTCCTTCGACTCGAGGTGGAACTCGACCTCCTCCTCGTTCTGGAAGCGCTTGATTCCCTTGGCCTTCTGCTCCTTGGCGAGCGCCGCGGCGGTCGTCGCCGCGAGGTCGACCCCGGAGTAGGTCAGGTAGTAGACGCCGAGGACCATGTCCTGGGTCGGCGTCGTCAGGGGCCGGCCGTGCGCCGGCGAGAGGATGTTGTTCGACGAGAGCATCAGCACACGCGCCTCGGCCTGCGCCTCGGCGGAGAGCGGCAGATGGACCGCCATCTGGTCGCCGTCGAAGTCGGCGTTGAACGCGTGGCAGACGAGCGGGTGCACCTGGATCGCCTTGCCCTCGACGAGCACGGGCTCGAACGCCTGGATGCCGAGGCGGTGCAGCGTCGGAGCGCGGTTCAGCAGCACCGGATGCTCCGCGATCACTTCCTCGAGCACGTCCCAGACCTCGGGCGTCATCGACTCGACGTACTTCTTCGCCGCCTTGATGTTCTGGACGGACTTCCGCTCGACGAGCCGGCTCATGATGAACGGCTTGAAGAGCTCGAGCGCCATCAGCTTCGGCAGTCCGCACTGGTGGAGCTTCAGGTACGGGCCCGAGACGATCACGGAGCGGCCCGAGTAGTCGACGCGCTTGCCGAGCAGGTTCTGGCGGAAGCGGCCCTGCTTGCCCTTGAGCATGTCGGAGAGCGACTTCAGCGGCCGGTTGCCGGGGCCGGTGACCGCGCGGCCGCGCCGGCCGTTGTCGAACAGCGCGTCGACGGCCTCCTGCAGCATCCGCTTCTCGTTGTTGACGATGATCTCGGGCGCGCCGAGGTCGAGCAGCCGCTTGAGCCGGTTGTTCCGGTTGATCACGCGGCGGTAGAGGTCGTTCAGGTCGCTGGTGGCGAAGCGGCCACCGTCGAGCTGCACCATCGGGCGCAGCTCCGGCGGGATCACGGGCACGGCCTCGAGGATCATCCACTCCGGCTTGTTCTCGGAGGTGACGAACGCCGAGACGACCTTCAGCCGCTTGATCGCGCGCTGCTGCTTCTGCCCCTTCGACGTCTTGATCGTGTCGCGGAGCGAGCGCGACTCCTCGGTCAGGTCGAGGTCGCGGAGCAGGTCGCGGATCGCCTCCGCCCCCATGCCGCCGCGGAAGTAGACCCCGAAGCCGTAGGGGCTGCCGAAGCGGTCCTTCAGCTCGCGGAAGATCTGCTCGTCGTTGACGATCATCTTCGGCTCGAGCTCGCGGAACGTCTGCCACGTCTCCTCGAGCCGGCGCACCGAGTCGACCGAGGCCTCGCGGGCGTCCTCGCGCCGCGACTCGATGTCGGCGTACATCTCGCGGACCTTGAGCACCCACTGGCCGACCGTGTCGAGGTCGTCCTTGCGCGCGCCCTCCTTCAGGCAGAGGTCGTACGCGAGCTCGCGCACGTCCTCGGCCGGGCCGGCCGGATCGGCGGCGGCGAGCACGTCGGCGAGGAGACCCTTGCCGACCTCACGCGCCTTCTCGAGGTTCTTCGCGTCGACGCCGGCGACGAGCTCGGCATCCTCGCCCTCGAGCTCCGTGCCGGAGAGGAGCGCGTCCACGATCTTGTTGACGTGCTTGGTGAGGGCGCCCTTCTTCGAGCCCGACGCCTGGTCGAGCTCGGCGCGCAGGGGCGCGAGCGCCTCCTGGATCTGCTGCGCCGCGGTCGCGACCTGCTCGTGCTCGCGCGGGGCGAGCTTGCGGTCGGACCGGGTCGCGGTCGCGCGGACGAGCTCCCGGATCTTCTTCGGGTCCTCGGTCGAGACGGTGTTCGCCAGCTCCGGGAAGATCCCGGACCCGAGCGTGCGCACTTCCTCGAGCGTCGGCAGGCCGGCTTCCTCGGCCCAGTTGGCGAGGCCGCGGGCCCAGAAGTCATCGTCCTCGTCGAAGCCCTTGTCCTTGCCCTTGGCGAAGTAGTCGCGGCGCCGCTGCAGGCGCTGCTCCAGCGCGGCGAGCGCCTCGTCACGGTCGACGTAGATCTGCTCGGACTCGCCCTTGACCTTGTCCTCGAGGTCGTTCAGGTCCTTGGCGCGCGCCTCGACGTCGACCGCGGTCACGATCGAGGCGGCGAAGTACAGCACCTTCTCGAGCTCGCGCGGGGCGATGTCGAGCAGGTAGCCGATCCGGCTGGGAACGCCCTTGAAGAACCAGATGTGGCTGACCGGGGCGGCGAGGTCGATGTGACCCATGCGCTCGCGGCGGACCTTCTGCCGTGTCACCTCGACGCCGCAGCGCTCGCAGATGATCCCCTTGTAGCGGACGCGCTTGTACTTGCCGCAGTAGCACTCCCAGTCCTTGGTCGGACCGAAGATGCGCTCGCAGAACAGGCCGTCGCGCTCCGGCTTCAGGGTGCGGTAGTTGATGGTCTCCGGCTTGGTCACCTCGCCCGAGGACCAGTCGCGGATCTGCTTGCTGGAAGCAAGCCCGATGCGAATCGCGTCAAACTCGTTGATGTCGATCAAGTGATCAGCGCCTCTTTCTGTTCTTCAGTTCCGGGACTTCGATGACTAGTCGTCGAGCTCGAGGTCGGCGACTTCCTCGCCGACCGGGCCGACCTGTGCCTGCGCCTCTTCCTCGGCCTCCTCGCCGGGGGTGAGGACGACGTCGGCGAGGTCGTCGAGCTCCTCGTCGGCGGCGACGGCGAGCTCGCCGTCGGTGTCGACACGCTCCTGCCCTTCCTCGGCCTCCTCGGCCGTGGGCTGGCGCGCCGCGGCACGAAGCGAGCCGGGCGAGAGGTCGATGCCGAGCTCCTCCGCGGCGCGGAGCAGCTCGTCGTCCTCCTCGCGCACCTCGACCTCGCGGCCGTCGTCCGACTGGACGTGCACGTCGAGGGCCAGGGACTGCATCTCCTTCAGCAGCACCTTGAAGGACTCGGGGATCGACGGCTCGGCGATGTTCTCGCCCTTGACGATCGCCTCGTAGGCCTTGACGCGCCCGATCGTGTCGTCGGACTTGATCGTGAGCATCTCCTGGAGCGTGTACGCGGCGCCGTACGCCTCGAGCGCCCACACCTCCATCTCGCCGAAGCGCTGGCCGCCGAACTGCGCCTTGCCGCCCAGCGGCTGCTGGGTGACGAGCGAGTACGGGCCGGTCGAGCGCGCGTGGATCTTGTCGTCGACGAGGTGGAGCAGCTTCAGGATGTACATGTAGCCGACCGTGACCTTCTGGTCGTACGGCTCGCCCGTCTTCCCGTTGAAGAGCCGGACCTTGCCGGAGACCTTGCGGCCGGTGTCGCGCTTGTGGTCGACGTTGAACTTGATCGGCGAGTCGGGGTTCTGCTCCGACCAGGCGATCAGCGCCTCGTCGACGTCCTGCTCGCTCGCGCCGTCGAACACCGGCGTCGCCACCGGACGCGGGTTCGGCGCGTTGATCGGAGCCTTCGGGTTGACACCGCCGTGGCCCTCGTCGGCGAAGACGCCGTGCGCGGCGGCCCAGCCGAGGTGCGTCTCGAGGATCTGGCCGATGTTCATCCGGCTCGGCACGCCGAGCGGGTTCAGGATCACGTCGACGGGACGCCCGTCCTCGAGGAACGGCATGTCCTCCTCGGGCACGATCTTCGAGATCACGCCCTTGTTGCCGTGGCGGCCGGCGAGCTTGTCGCCCTCCGAGATCTTGCGCTTCTTCGCCACGTAGACGCGGACGAGCTCGTTCACGCCCGGCGAGAGGTCGTCGCCCGCCTCGCGGGAGAACGACTTGACGCCGATGACCTTGCCGCCCTCGCCGTGCGGGACCTTGAGCGAGGTGTCGCGCACCTCGCGCGCCTTCTCCTTGAAGATCGCGCGGATCAGCTTCTCCTCCGCCGTCAGCTCGGTCTCGCCCTTCGGCGTCACCTTGCCGACGAGCAGGTCGCCGGACCCGACCTCGGCGCCGATGCGGACGACGCCGCGGTCGTCGAGGTTCGCGAGCGACTCCTCCGAGCGGTTCGGGATGTCGCGCGTGATCTCCTCGTCGCCGAGCTTCGTCGAGCGGGCGTCGATCTCGTACTCGTGGATGTGGATCGAGCTGAGCACGTCGTCCTTGACGAGCCGCTCGCTGAGGACGATCGCGTCCTCGAAGTTGTAGCCCTCGAAGGTCATGAAGGCGACCATCAGGTTGGCGCCGAGCGCGAGCTCGCCGCCGTCCGTGGAGCTGCCGTCCGCGAGCACCTGCTGGGCCTTGACCTTCTCCCCGAGGCCGACGACCGGCTTCTGGTGGATCAGGGTGCCCTGGTTGGAGCGCATGAACTTCGTCAGCGCGTACTCCTCGCGGGAGCCCTTGCCCTCGACGACGATCTTCTCGGCGTCGACGTCGATCACGGTGCCGTCGGTGTGCGAGAGGACGACGTCGCCGGTGTCGATGGCCGCGCGGTACTCGAGGCCGGTGCCGACGAGCGGCGCCTGCGGGATCATCAGCGGCACTGCCTGCCGCTGCATGTTCGCGCCCATCAGCGCGCGGTTCGCGTCGTTGTGCTCGAGGAACGGGATCAGGGCCGTCGCGACCGAGACGATCTGGGCCGGGGCGACGTCCATGAACTCGACGTCCTTCGGGGTCGACGTGACCGCCTCGCCGAGGCTCGAGCGGCAGAGGACCGTGTCGTTCAGGAGCTTGCCGGTCTTCGGGTCGACGGGCTCCGAGGCCTGCGCGATCGTGTACTGCGCCTCCTCGGCGGCGTCGAGATAGATGATCTCGTCGCTGACCTTGCCGCCCTTGACGACGCGGTACGGGGTCTGGATGAAGCCGAACTCCGACACGGTCGCCATCGACGCGAGCGAGCCGATCAGGCCGATGTTCGGGCCCTCCGGCGTCTCGATCGGGCACATGCGCCCGTAGTGGGTCGGGTGGACGTCGCGCACCTCGATCGGGGCGCGCTCGCGGGTGAGGCCGCCGGCGCCGAGCGCCGAGAGCCGCCGCCGGTGCGTGAGCCCGGCGAGCGAGTTCGTCTGGTCCATGAACTGCGAGAGCTGCGACGAGCCGAAGAACTCCTTCAGCGCCGCGACCACGGGCCGGATGTTGATGATCGTCTGCGGCGTGATCGTGTCGACGTCCTCGGTCGTCATCCGCTCGCGGACGACGCGCTCCATCCGGTAGAGGCCGACGCGGAACGCTTCCTGGATCAGCTCGCCGGTCGTGCGCAGGCGCCGGTTGCCGAAGTGCTCGTACTCGTCGAGCTCGTTGCGGATCGGGTCGCGGTTCAGCTGGATCGCCTCGGCGGCGAAGTCCTTCGCCTCGAGGTCGACGCCGAGCTTCATCGGCAGCTCGACGAGCTTGCGCACGAGCGCGACGATGTCCGTCGCGGTCAGGGTGCGCGTGCCCTCGGGCACCGAGACGCCGAGCCGCTGGTTCAGCTTGTAGCGGCCGACCTTGGTCAGGTCGTAGCGCTTCGCGTCGAAGAAGAGCGCGCGGACGAGATTGCGCGAGTTGTCGAGCGTCGGCGGCTCGCCGGGGCGCTGCTTCTTGAAGACCTCGACGACCGCCTCTTCCTCGCGGGTCGTCGTGTCCTTGTCGAGCGTGTTCTGGATGAACGGGGAGTTGTCGAAGAGCTTGAGCAGGTCCTCGTTCGAGTCCAGCGCCAGCCCGTCCGAGTAGTCCTCGCGCGCGAGTGCGCGCAGCAGCGTCGTCACCGGCAGCTTGCGCTTCCGGTCGATGCGGGCGTAGACGATCCCCTTCTTGTCGATCTCGAGCTCGAGCCACGAGCCGCGGCTCGGCATCAGGTTCGCGGTGAAGACCTGCTTCGTCGCGTCCTTGGGCTCCATCAGGTAGGCGCCCGGGCTGCGGACGAGCTGCGTCACGATCACGCGCTCGGTGCCGTTGATGATGAAGGTGCCCCACTGCGTCATCATCGGGAAGTCGCCCATGAAGACCCGCTGCTCGCGGATCTCGCCGGTCTCCTTGTTGACGAAGCGGACGGTCATCGAGAGCGGAGCCTGATAGGTCAGGTCCTTCTCGCGGCACTCCTGGATCGTGAACTGCGACTCCCCGAACTCGAAGTCGCCGAACTCGACCGCCAGCGTGCCGGTGTAATCCTCGATCGGCGAGATGTCTCTGATCGTCTCGCGCAGGCCCTCGTTCTTGAACCAGTCGAACGACGCCTTCTGGATGTCGATCAGGTTGGGGAGGTCGAGGACGTGCTTCAGGCGTGAAAAGCTCTTGCGCGCACGGGGCGCGACAGCAGTGCTGCTCAAGTGGTAACAGCCTCCCTTATGGCTACGAGCGAAGTCTCAGTGGGCAGTGCGGAACGGCGAACCTCGGCGCAACCCCGAAGGGTAGCGCAGACAGGCCCCTCGCCGCAAGCTTGAGCAGCGGCGGGAGCCGGAACGTAGGGGTCAGGGTACCAGACACCGTGCGCCAAGAAACGGCGGAGGGCGCCTGAAGGCGCCCTCCGCGTCTGACCCCGGCTGTGAACGGGACGGTGCGCGTCCCGGGTACGGCTACCCCTCGGTGGCCTTCGCCTTCAGGGCGTCGAGCGCGGCGTGGAAGCGCTCCTTGATCGCCTCGCGCGCCTCCTCGGCCGCCTCGCGGATCCGCTCGTGCTCGGCCTTCGCGGCGGCATGGGCCTTCCGGCACGCCGCCTTGCGCTCCTCCTGGGCGCCCTCCGACTCCTTCGCGGCGCGGCACGCCTCCTTCAGGCGCGCCTGCACCTTCTCGTGCGCGGCGTGGGCGCGCCGGGCGACGGCCTTCAGCGCCTGCTTCGCCTCCGCGTGGATCCGCTCGGCCTTGGCGCGCAGCTCCTTCTTCGCCGCCTCGTGCCTGGCCTTGGCCGCCTCGGCCCGCTCCTTCGCGGCCTCCATGGCCGCAGCTTTTGCCTTCTCGGCCCGCTCGCGGGCCGCCTGCTCGCGCGCGGCGGCGTCGGGCTTCGCCGGCGCGGACGCCGCAGGGACGCCGCTGGCCGGCTCGGCAGGGGGTGGATTCTCCGCCAGCGCGGTCGACGCGAACGCGCCGGCGAGCAGAGTCGTGATGAGAGTGAGCTTGAACCGCATGGGGTCGAACCTCCGCAGTGGATTGATCCCTCCTCATCGGCAGATCGCGCGCCCTGATCCGCCCTCGATCGAGGGAAGGCCGAAAACGCGGAGGGGCCGCCTCCCGGCGGCCCCTCCGACGATCCTGCTGGTGCTGCGCTCTACTTGAGCTCGACCGACGCGCCGGCCTCTTCCAGCTGGGCCTTGATCGAGTCGGCCTCCTCCTGGTTGGCGCCCTCCTTGACGGTGCCGGGGGCACCGTCCACGAGGTCCTTCGCCTCCTTGAGGCCGAGCCCGGTGACCGCGCGGACGACCTTGATCACCTGGATCTTCTTGTCGCCCGCACCGGTGATGACGACATCGAACGAGGTCTTCTCCTCGGCCGCTGCGCCACCGTCGCCACCCGCTGCTGCGGGGGCCGCGACCGCCATCGGAGCGGCGGCCGTGACGCCCCACTCCTCCTCGATCGCCTTCTTCAGCTCGACGAGCTCGAGCACCGTCATCTTGCCGAGCGTCTCGAGCACCTTCGCGGTATCCGTTGCCATTACTCCTGCTCCTCCTGCGTGTCAGTGGACTCTTCGGGTGTCTCTTCGTTCTCGGCGGGCGCCGCCTCGGCGCTCGCCTCTGTCTCGGGCTCCCCCTCGGCGGCGGGCTCCTCGGCCTGCGCGGCCGGCTCCTCGGCGGGAGCCTCGGCCACTGCGGCCGGAACCGCGTCGCTCGCGGATGTGTCGCCCTGCTCCTGCAACTGCGTGATCCGGGCATCGATCAGCCCGGCCAGGTCGCGCAGCGGTGCCGACATCAGCGCGACGACGGTCGTGAGCGGCGAGACGATCGCCCCCACGAGCTGCGCCCGAATCACCTCGGCCGGCGGCAGCTTCGCGAGGTTCAGGACCTCCTCGGCCGACATCGCCTGGCCCTCGAGGACGCCCCCGCGGATCGCGAGGATCTTCGTCGCCGACGCTGCGTCACCGAGCGCCTTCGCGACCGCGACGGGATCCCCGCCGGACTCGACGAAGGCGATCGCGGACGGGCCCTCGAGCAGCGCGAGCAGTGCGTCCGCACCCGCGGCCTCGGCCGCGCGGCGGGTGAGCGTGTTCTTGACGACCGCGAAGCGGGCGCCGTGCTCGATCAGCTTGGAGCGCAGGCCGTCGATCTCGGCGTTCGTGAGCCCGCGGTAGTCGGCGACGATCAACGTCTCCGACGTCCGCAGCCGCTCGGTCAGCTCTGCGACGACTCGCTCCTTGTCACTCTTCTGCATCTCTCACCTCCTTGAAACGGTCGAGCCCGCACGGAGGCGGGCTCGGAAAGAGGCGAAGCATCTTCCAAAGCGCCACCTCGGGAGGTCCTCTGTCACTGCGTTTCTGACCTGCAGTGGACTGCCTCCTGTCTCCGGCGACGGGCTGTGGACGAAAAACCTAGGCCGGGACGGCCTCCTGCTGCTCCTCGAGAATCCCGCGCACCCGGGCCGGGTCGACGCGCAGGCCGGGGCCCATCGTCGTCGCGAGCGTGATCTGCTCGATGTAGCGGCCCTTTGCGGACGCGGGCTTCGCACGGACGATCTCCTCGATCATCGCGGCGTAGTTCTCGAGCAGGTTGCGCTCGTCGAAGCTCTTCTTCCCGATCGAGACGTGGACGTTCGCGCCGCGGTCGGTCCGGTACTCGAGCTTGCCGCCCTTCGCGTCCGTGACGGCCTTCGCGATGTCGAACGTCACCGTTCCCGTCTTCGGGTTCGGCATCAGGCCGCGGGGGCCGAGCACACGGCCGAGCTTGCCGACGTTGCCCATCTGGTCCGGCGTCGCGATCGCGACGTCGAAGTCGGTGAACCCGCCCTCGATCTTGGCGGCGAGGTCGGCGGAGCCGACGACGTCTGCGCCCGCCTCCTCGGCCTCACGGGCCTTGTCGCCCTCGGCGAAGACGGCGACGCGCACCGACTTGCCGGTGCCATGCGGAAGCATGATCGTGCCGCGCAGCTGCTGGTCGGCGTGACGGACGTTCAGGCCGAGGCGGAAGTGGGCCTCGACCGTCTCGTCGAACTTCGCGCTCGGCTGATCCTTGATCAGCTTGATCGCCTCGGCCGGCGAGTAGAGCGTCTCGCGGTCGAACGAGCCGCGCGCCTCGACGTACCGCTTGCCGTGGCCGCTCACCGCTCCACCTCGACGCTGTCCCGAGCGCTCAGCGGGCAAAGCCCGCCGATCGCCGGAGAGAAAGTCAAAGCTGTGCTCACCGTTCCACCTCGACACCCATGCTGCGGGCCGTCCCGGCGATCACGAGCATTGCCTGGTCGACGTCGCGCGCGTTCAGATCCGGCATCTTCGTCTCGGCGATCGTGCGCAACTGCGCCTTCGAGATCCGTCCGACCTTGTCGCGGTTCGGCTCGGACGAGCCCTTCTCGAGGTTCAGCGCCTCCTTGATCAGCACGGCCGCCGGCGGCGTCTTCGTGATGAACGTGAAGGAGCGATCCTCGAAGACCGTGATCTCGACCGGTGTGATCCGGCCGTTCTCCTGCGCGGTCTGCGCGTTGAACGCCTTGCAGAACTCCATGATGTTGACCCCGTGCTGGCCGAGCGCAGGGCCGACCGGCGGCGCAGGGTTCGCCTGCCCGCCCGGGATCTGGAGCTTGATCAATGTCAGGACTTTCTTGGCCATCGCTTCCTATTCTCTCTCAGTCGAGCTTCTTGACCTGGTCGAAGCCGAGCTCGACCGGGACCTGGCGCTCGAAGATGTCGACGAGCACCTTCAGCTTCTGCTGGTCGGCGTTGACGTCGACGATCTCGCCGTCGAAGTCCGACAGCGGGCCGGAGGTTACCTTGACCGACTCGCCGAGCGTGAACTCGACCTGCGAGCGCAGGGCCGCGCCGCTGGCGGCGGCGCCCGTGTGCAGGATCCGGTCGACCTCGCCCTGCGCGAGCGGGACGGGCTTCGCGCCGGCACCGACGAAGCCGGTGACGCCGGGCGTGTTCTTGACGACCGTCCACGCCTCGTCGTTCAGGTCCATGTTCACGAGCACGTAGCCCGGGAGGACACGCTTCTCGATCTGCACCTTCTGGCCGTCCTTCGTCTCGATCACCTGCTCGGTCGGGACGACGACGCGGCGGAAGCGCGGAGCCTGGTTCATCGAGACGATCCGGTGCTCGAGGTTGGTCTTCACCTTGTTCTCGTGCCCGGAGTAGGTATTGATCACGTACCAGCGGAACATCGCTATCGCACCTTCCTACTGACCGAGGAGAACGTTGCGGACAAAGGGCCTGAAGACCTGGTCGACGCCGTACAGGAAGCTGCCGACGATGATGCAGGCGATGATGACGACGATCGTGCCCTGGATCACCTGGGCGCGGCTCGGCCACTCGACTTTCTTCAGCTCGCCGGCCGACTCCTTGATGAAGCGGCCGCGCTCGCGCGGCTGCCGGCGGCCGGTCTGGGTCGACGGCGCCTGCATCCCGGGCCGCACCTGCGCCTGCGCGCGCGAGCGCTGGCCGCCGGCGGGCTTCGGCGTGCCGGAGCTCTTCCGCTGGTCACGGCGTTGGCGGCGGGTCTCGCGCGCCATTGCCTAGCGGGTCTCCCGGTGCAGCGTGTGCTGCGCGCACCAGCGGCAGTACTTCTTGAACTCGACGCGGTCCGGCGTGTTCCGCTTGGACTTGTTCGTCTGGTAGTTGCGCCGCTTGCACTCCGTGCAGGCGAGCGTGATTGCGACTCGAACTCCGGCTGCCATCTAGATCGTGTTCTCTCGGTTTCGGTGGAAAAGGGACTGCGAAGGAATAGCGGCGGCAGGACTCGAACCTGCGACACGCGGATTATGATTCCGCTGCTCTAACCAACTGAGCTACGCCGCCGCGCGGACGGGAAGAGTAGCACGATCGCGCCGTGGCTCGCGCCCTCCGGGCGGCCCGTCCGGCCCCTTTTCTAGGATCATCCTCGTGATCCGGATCAACCCCAAGAGCGGCGGCTGGCTCGAGGTCGTCTGCGGCCCGATGTTCAGCGGCAAGAGTGAGGAGATGATCCGCCGGCTGCGGCGGGCGGAGATCGCCGGGCAGCGCGTCGGCATCTTCAAGCCGCGGATCGACGACCGCTACGACGCGGCGGACATCGTCAGCCATGCCGGCATCCGCATGCGCGCGATCCCGGTCGCCTCGGTGGCGGAGTTGCTCGTCGCCGGGCATGCCTTCGACGTCGTCGGAGTCGACGAGGTGCAGTTCTTCGACCGCCAGGTGGTGGATGCGGCGCTCGAGCTGGCCGACCGGGGCGCGCGCGTGATCGCCGCGGGCCTCGACCAGGACTTCCGCCGCCTCCCCTTCGGACCGATGCCTGAGCTGCTCGCGCACGCCGAGTTCGTCGACAAGCTGCAGGCCGTCTGCCACCGCTGCGGCGGCGGCGCCACGACGACGCAGCGGCTCGTCGACGGGCGGCCCGCGCCGTACTCGGGCGCGACGATCGTCGTCGGCGCGAACGAGCAGTACGAGGCGCGTTGCCGCGACTGCCACGAGGCCGGCGAAGACCTCTCAGCAGTCGCCGCTTGACCCCGATTCCCGAGCTACGTTGGCCGAGCCGAACCTGCCAGCTCCCTTGCGCAGGCGCCGCTTCACGGCGGTAGCAGCGGGCACTGGCAGGCTCTCGGCTCTCAGGATGATCGCGGCCGGTCGCCGGAGGGCGATTCATTTGCCCGCAGGCGCGTAACCCTCTCCGTAGGCGCAGAGAAGAAGGAGGGGGATCGCGGGGGAACCATGGGGTTCCCCCGCGCAGAGGACGAGGCGCGCTGCCGCGACTGCCACGAGGCCGGCGAGGCCCTCGCGACAGTCGCGGCGTAGACGTCCTACTTGAACGCCGGCACGGTCGTGTCGATCCAGACCAGCCGGTGATCCGAGGTCGGGAACGGGAACGTCCCGACGAGGCGGAAGAGCGGGTCGGACGCGAGCGGCCAGAAGACACCCGCGTCGACGAGCTGCATCGTCTTGCGCGGCAGCACGTAGTCGGCCCGGAGGTTCCCCGGCGCGGAGTCGGAGAAGTCCGCCGTGTCGAAGCGCGGGTCGGAGCGGTGCGTCAGGTTCGCTCCGCCCTGAAGCCCGTTCTGCTGGACCGCGCCCTCGCTGTCCGGCGTCGACTTCGTGTTCACGAGCGGATGCTCCAGCAGTTGCTGGATCGAGCCCGGGATGCTGTCCCCGTCCAGCGGGTCCGAGTTCTGGTCGCCGGCGATCACGAACAGCGAGCCGGGCTTCAGGCCGCCGCTCCCGCCCGCGTCGTCATAGATGTACCCCGACGAGCTTCCCGGCGTGATGTAGTCGGCCCAGAAGCGGATCTCGTCGAAGTTCCGCCGCCCGTTGAAGTCCACGCCGGCCGGGAAGAACGGCGGGTCGTCGAAGACCGGCGGGGTCGGGTGGCTGACGAGGAAGTGGACGACCTTCTTGCCGACGACGACGGGCAGATCCCAGTGGCTCTTCGACGAGAGCCGGAACGCGTCCAGCTCGGCCGGCGAGTACCAGTCGGCGGGCTGCGTCGTCCGTGGATCGTCCGGCAGGAGAGCACCGGGCATGTCGCGCCAGAGGAACTTCTGGAACGTCCGGATCCCGGTCGGGTCGATCGGGTACATCGAGTAGACGGCCATTCCGAACTGACCGGCGTAGAAACCGAAGCCGTAGGCGTCGTTCGGGCCGCCGACGCTGCCGTTGTTGTCGAGGTCGAGCCCGGACGGGATGCCCGTGTTCGACTCGGCCGCGAAGCGGTACGGATAGTGGATCGGCGCCGCGCCGTTCTGCGAGACCGACAGGTAGTTGTCCTGGAACAGCCGCAGCGCGACGCCGCCCGCGTCGTAGTCGAACTCGTTCACGAGCACGACGTCCGGGCGCACGCGCTGGATCGTCTCGGCGACGTTCTGCGCCTGGGCGTTGCCCGGCGTCGACAGATGGGTGACGAGCTGGCCCGCGGCGCCCCGGTTCAGCGAGGCGTTGAACGTCGCGAAGCGGACGTCGGCTGCGGCCGGTGCGGCCGCTGCTGCCGGTACGAGCACCGCCGCGGCCCCGACCGCGGCAAGCAAGGTCCTGAGCATGAGTGCCTCCCCGTGAGTTGTCGGTGCCGGAATACCACACTCGCGCCTCCGCCGGAAGCGCGTGGCTCAGCTGGGCACGTTGGGCGCCGCCACGTCGGGCTCGAGCACGGGGACGCGCCGGCGCAGGCCTCGGGGAGTGAGCAGCCACTGCACGACGCCGAATGCGGCGTCCGCGGCGAATGCCAGCGCAGAGACCACGATCGCCGCGCCGACGAGCCCTTCGGTGCGGTAGCTCGCCTGGTTGAAGAGGATCTCGCCGAGGCCGCCGCCGCCCGCGATCGCGGCGATCGTCGCGCTCGCGACGACGAAGACCGCGGCCGTGCGGATGCCGGCGAAGAGCAGCGGCAGCGCCAGCGGCAGCTCGACCTTCCGCAGGATCTGGAACCGCGTCATCCCCATCCCACGGGCAGCCTCGACCGCCTCCGGCTCGACCTCGTCGACGGCGAGGTAGGCGTTCGTCAGGACCGGGGGCACGGCGAGCACGACGAGCGCGACGAGCACGTTCGTGAAGCCGAAGCCGAAGACGGACAGGCCGATCGCGATCACCGCGAGGCTGGGGAGCGCCCGGCCGATGTTGGACGCGTTGATCGCCACGAACGACCCGCGGTGGAGATGGCCGAGCCAGACGCCGAGCGGGACCGCGAGCAGGAGCGCGACGCCCATCGCTGCACCCGACAGCAGCACGTGCTCCCACGTCTTCTCGAGCACGAGCTCGCGGCGCTCGACGATGAACGCGATCGCGTCCCCGAAGGTGCCCAGGGCCGCGATCACGCCGTGCGCCTCGCGTGCGTCCAGGGTGTCAGCACGCGCTGGGCGAGGACGAGCAACCCGTCGGCGACCAGCGCGAGCAGGATCGCCAGCAGCCCGGCGGCAACGATTTCCGTCTTGAAGAAGTCGCGCAACGCGACGAAGATCGGCCGGCCGAGACCCTCCGGGATCACGAACGCGGCGATGGTCGCGATCGCGATCGTGGAGACCGTCGCCACCCGCAGCCCGGCGACGATCGCGGGCAGCGCGAGCGGCAGCTCGACGCGCCACAGCGTCTGCCGCCGCGTGTAGCCCATCCCGCGCGCGGCTTCGAGCACCTCCGGTGGCGTCGCCCGCAGGCCGGCGAGCACGTTGCGGAACAGGATCAGGAGCGTGTAGCCGACGAGGGCCACCTCGACCGTGAGCACGGACAGACCGGTGACGGGCACGAGCAACTGGAAGAGCGCGACGCTCGGGATCGTGTAGACGATCGCGGAGAACGCGGCGAACGGCGCCTCGAAGAGTCGGAAGCGATGCGCCACGAGGGCCGCGAGGAAGGCGATCGCGAAGCCGACGCCGACGGCGATCAGGGTCAGCTTCACGTGCTGCAGGAGTGCCGGCTGCAGCACCTCCTGCCAGTTGCCGCGCACCCAGTCGACGCAGAAGAACCCGTTCGCCTCGACGCACTCGCTGGCCTTGCCGAACTCCGGGATCACCGGCTCGTTGCTCATGACAGGTGCTCGGTCATGGCTTCCAGCGTGAGCACGCCGCGCTGCTCGTCGCCGGGGCCGAGGACGAGCACGCGCTGCGACCCCGCCGAGAGCATCAGCGAGAGCGCATCCCGCAGCGTCGTCGACTCGAGCGCGGTCGGGCCGACGACGCCGTCTGCGGGGGCGAGCGGCACGTCCGCCAGCCGCAGCAGAGACAGCCGCTTCAGCCCCCGGTCGTCGCCGACGAATCGGGCGACGAAGTCGTCTGCGGGGCGCGCGAGGATCGCGTCCGGGGTGTCGTACTGCGCGAGGCGGCCGCCCTCGCGCAGGATCGCGATCCGGTCGCCGACGAAGATCGCCTCGTCGATGTCGTGCGTGACGAAGATGATCGTCTTCCGCAGCTCCTCCTGGATCCGGAGCAGCTCCTTCTGCAGGCGCGTCCTGGTGATCGGGTCGAGCGCGCCGAACGGCTCGTCCATCAGCATCAGCGGCGGGTCGGCCGCGAGCGCACGCGCGAGGCCGACGCGCTGACGCTCGCCGCCGGAGAGCTGGGAGGCGTAGCGGGAGCGGTAGTCGCGCGCAGGCAGGTCGACCAGGTCGAGCAGCTCGTCGACGCGGCGCTCGACCTCGCCCTTCGACCAGCCGAGGAGGCGCGGGACCGTGGCGATGTTCTCCGCCACGGTCATGTGCGGGAACAGCCCGACCTGCTGGATCACGTAGCCGATCCCACGCCGGAGCTCCGTCGCGTCGAGCGAGCCGACGCTGCGCCCAGCGACGCGGATGTCGCCGGAGGTGAGCTCCACCAGCCGGTTGACGAGCTTCATCGCGGTCGTCTTGCCGCCGCCCGACGGCCCCACCAGGCAGCAGATCTCACCCGCCGGGATCGTCAGCGTCAGCTCGTCCACCGCCGCGTCGGTACGCCCGGGGTACCGCTTGGTCGCGCGGTCGAACTCGATCTCGACCGCCTGGCGCGGGGCCCTCACGCAGCAAGCCTAGTCACTGGTAGCGTCGCGCCGGAAATGGCCGACGTCGCCTACATCCCCGGCGAGCCGGGGCGCGAGCGGCGGCCGGCGGTCGGCTACGCGATGGTCAGCGCGGCTGCCCTCCTCTTCGCGGTCAACGGCACGGTCTCGAAGGTCGTCCTCCAGTCCGGGATCTCCTCGCTCGAGCTGACGCAGGCGCGCGCGACCGGGGCGTTCCTCGGCTTCGCGCTGCTGCTCGCGTTCACACGCCGCCAGAGCCTCCGCCTCAGCCGTCGTGAGCTGCCCTACCTCGTCGTGTTCGGGATCGCCGGCGTTGCGTTCGTGCAGTGGCTGTACTTCGTCTCGATCTCGCGGCTGCCGATCGGGATCGCGCTCCTGATCGAGTACCTGGCGCCGATCCTGATCGCGCTCTGGGCCTGGGCGGTCTTCAAGGAGCCGATCCGCAGGCGGATCTGGGCGGCGCTCGCGCTCGCGCTCGTCGGGCTTTCGTTCGTCGTCGAGGTGTGGAGCGGCATCTCGCTGGACGGCCTCGGCGTCGCGGCTGCGCTCTCCGCGGCCGTCGCGTATGCGATCTACGTGCTGATGGCGGAGCGGGCGGTCCGCCGGCGCGACCCCGCTTCGCTCACCTGCTACGGCTTTCTCTTTGCGGCGCTGTTCTGGGCCGCGGTCCAGCCGCTCTGGCGCTTCCCGGCCGGGCGGCTCGACGACTCCGTCTCCCTCCTCGGGCACCTCGAACGCTTCGCACTGCCCGTCGGGGCGCTGCTCGCCTACATCGTCGTCGCCGGAACGATGGTCACCTTCCTGCTCGTCGTCGCGGCGCTCCGTCACATCTCGGCAACCCGCGTCGGGATCGTGGCGATGCTCGAGCCGGTGGCGGCCAGCGGAGTGGCCTTCCTCTGGCTCGGCGAGTCGTTCGGCACCATGCAGCTGGCAGGCGGCGGCGTCGTCCTGGCGGCGATCCTGCTCGCACAGACCGCCCGCTAACGAAACATTGACAACTGATCCCCCATTCGAGGGATGGTTACCGTCCGGCAAGACCGGCATGCTGCCGACTTATGCAGCTTTCAACATATATTCGTATAGGATTTGCAGGGGTTTTGGCTGCTGTCGCGCTGATCCCGGCGGCCCACGCGCAGCAGAACGCGATCGTGCTGAGCTCGAGTGAGCGCTCGCTGCTCTCGGCCGTCAACGGCGTCCGTGCCTCCCGCGGCCTGCGTCCGCTCCGCGTGGATCCGGCGCTCGCGCGAGCGGCACGTGCGCACTCGGCGACGCTGATGCGGCAGAACATCTTCACGCACGGATCGTTCGCGTCCCGGATCGCCCGCCACGGCGCCCGCGGGCCCGTCTTCGGCGAGAACCTCGCCTGGGGGCAGGGCTCCCAGCGCTTCGGCGCGGAACGTCGTCAACAGCTGGCTCGCGAGCCCGGGACACCGCGCGAACCTGCTCCGCCCCGGCTGGACGCGGATCGGGATCGGCGCCCGCGCGGGCCGGTTCCTCGGCTACACCGGCGCCACGGTCGTCACGGCCGATTTCGCTGGACGGTAGCCGGCCGACTCGGCCGGCTAGGCCTCGGACATGAGCGCGCGGAGGTCGCTGAGCTTCTCGCGCCGGAGCTCGTCGCGCTCGCCGCGGTCGATCCGCGCCAGGAGCCCGCGCACCAGAGGCGCAAGCTCCACGGGGTTGAACGGCTTCGTGATGTAGTCGACGCCGCCGATGTCCAGCCCCCGCGCCCGGTCGCGGAACTCGGCGCGGGCGGTGAGGAAGATGATCGGGATCTCGGCCGTGCTCTCGGCCTCGAGCAGTGCCTCGGCGACGCCCCAGCCGTCGAGGCCGGGCATCATCACGTCGAGGAGGATGACGTCGGGCGTCTCGGCGCGCGCGGTCTCGAGCCCCGAGGGGCCGTCGCCCGCCTCGAGCACCGCCATGCCCTCGGCTTCGAGGTTGACCCGGCACAGCAGCCGGATCGGAGCCTCGTCGTCGATGATCAGCACCCGCGTCATAGCCTGCCGCCCGTTATACCCGGGCGTGTCATGTCTCAGTCTCGACAGGTCGCAGCTCGAGCACGAACGTCGACCCCTCGCCCTCGTTCGAGTCGACCCGGATCCTGCCCCCCATCGCCTTGACGAGCCCGTCGGCGAGGAAGAGCCCGAGCCCGGTCGCGCCCGCTCCGACGGCACCGCCTGCAGCCGATTCGCCGCGGTAGAACTTGCGGAAGATCCGCTCCTGCTCGGCATGCGGGATGCCCACTCCCTCGTCCTCGACGCTGACCTCGACCGAGTCGTCCCGCCTGCGGGCCGCGACGGTGACCGTGCCACCGGCGGGCGAGTAGCGGATCGCATTGTCGAGGAGATGCGCCAGCACCTGCCCGAGCTTGTCGCCGTCGGCCGCTGCGGCAAGCGGCCCGTCGGCGAGCTCGAGGACGAACCGGTGCGACTCCTGACCGTCGCCGTCCTCCGCCGACCGCACCGCCTCGCTGACGACGGCCGCCACATCGGTTTCGACGAGTTGCACCGTCATGTCGCCCGTGTCGATCTGCGCGACCGAGAGCAGACGGTCGACGATCGCGGTCAGACGCTCGGACTCCGTCGCGATGTAGCGGAGGAAGGTCGCCCGCTCCGACTCTCCGAAGAGGACGTCCTGCCGCAGCAGCGTCTCGGCGAAGCCGTAGATCGAGGTGAGCGGCGTCCGGAGCTCGTGCGAGACGGTCGAGACGAAGTCCGTCTTCATCTGCTCGACGCTCCGCTCCGCCGAGATGTCGCGAAACGCGTAGATGCGGCCCGCGACGGCGCCGGCCGGGTCGGTCATGACGGCCTCGCTGAGCGAGAGCCAGACCTCCTCGGCGCCGCGGCGGATCGGCAGCAGCCGGCTGCCGCCGGTCGTGTCGGCGCCCGCGTCGAGCGAGCGGCCGAGCGCCTGCAACGGCGTCCGGCCGAGCGCATCGGACTGCGAGACGCCGGTGACGCGCTCCGCCGCGGGGTTCCAGAGGACGACCTTCCCGTCGCGGTCGACCGCGACGATCCCGTCCGCGACGTTCGCGAGAATCGCCTCGCCGCGCTGCTGCTCGTGGCTGACGCCCTGATAGAGATCGGCATTGGCGCGCGCCGCCGCCGTGTTTGCGGCCAGGGCGTGCAGCGCCTCGGCCTCCTCCTCTCGCCACGCTCGCGGCCGGACGCCGTAGACGGAGAGGATTCCCTGCACCGTCTCCTCGGGCCCGATCATCGGCACACCGAGGTACGCAGCGTGCCCGGCGGCCAGCAACGGGTCGGCATCGACGAGCCGGGCGTCGCCGCGGCCGTCGACGATCAACCGCGTCGACCGGGTCTGGACGATCTCACCGACGAGCCAGCCGGTCGAGGGAGCCCGCGTGTTCAGCACGTGCTCCCCCGAGGTTCCCGCCGTCGCCCGCAGGACCACCTCGTCGCCCTCGAGGATCCGCACGGAGGCCGCGTCCGCGCCGAGTAGCTCGACCGCGTGCCGAGCGCCCTGGTCGAGCACGCTGTCGGGATCGAGCTCCCCGGCGAGCTCGCGTCCGGCTCGAGCGAGTCGCTGCGCCAGCGAGCGGGAGCGGCGCTCGCGCTCGTAGAGATCGCTCCGCTCGAGCGCGCTCCGGGCTGCCGCCGCCACCTGGCTCGCGAGCTCGAGTTGATCGTCGGCGAAGGTCCGCTCACCCTGGAAGAAGACGAGCACGAGCCCCTCGCCCGCGCCCTCCTGCGCGGGCAGCGGGATCGCGAGCAGCGACAGGCGGTCCGCTGCAGCCGCTGCGGCTGCGAGACGCTCGTCGAACCTGCCGTCCTCGCCCACACGCCTCGACGCCAGCAGCTTGCCGCTTCGGGCGATCGGGATCAGCCCACCGGCGAGCTGGCGCAGGCTCGTGGCGAGCCCCTCGGAGAGCTGATGCGACCCGGCCAGCTCGAGCGCGTCTCCGACCCCCCGGAGCACCGCGGCGGAGTCTCCTCCGAGCGCTTCGGCGGCCGCCTGCGCCACCGCGTCGTGCGTCTCGGCCGCCGACAAGGGCTCGTTCAGCACCGCCGCCATCCGGTAGAAGCCGCGCTCCAGCTGAGCCTGGCGCGTGCTCTCCTCGTACGCCTCCGCGTTGCGGAGCGCGATCGACGCCAGGCTCGCGAACGCCTCGATCAGGCGGAGATCCGACTCCTGGAACCGATCGGGCTCGAGCGAGCAGACGCCGAGCACGCCGCGGACCTCGCCGAACGACACGATCGGCGCGTCCATCACCTCGGCGAAGATCGAGTAGTTCTGCGTCGGCGGCGGCTGCTCGGTCTCCGCGAAGGCGCGCCGCAGCACCGGCCTCGCGGTCGCGATCGCCTCGCCGATCGTCCCCTCGATGGCGATCGTGCGGCCGATCTCGTTCTCGGGCAGGCCCACGACCGCGCGGCAGACGAGCTCGGAGCCACCGGGCACGAACGTCCAGCAGTCGGCGGCATCGGCGTCGAGGAGCGCGCGAACCTCCTCGACGAGCCGCTCGATCACGGTGTCGAAGCGGAGGTCGCTCGTGAGTGCCTCTCCCGCTTTCATCAACGCCTGCTGCTCGGCCAGCCGGCGCTCGCTCTCGCGTAGCAGCCGGTTCGTGTCGAGCGCGATCGCGAGCTCCCGCGCGACCGCATCCGCCACGGCGATGTCGGTCGCCGACCAGGATCCGGCGACGAGCCGGTGCAGCACGAGCACGCCGAGTAGACGCTCCTGCCCGACGACCGGAGCCGCGAGGACTGCATGAACGCCCTGCTCCGTCAGCGTCCGGACGTCACCGAGCGTCAGGTCGTCCAGCTCGGCCGCGTCGCGGACGTCGCCGACGGCGATCGTGCGCTGCTCGCGGGCGGCCAGGTTCGCAACGGGCAGCCGGTCGGACTCTCCGACCGCGGCGACGCCGTCGGCGAGCCACTCCGCAGCGATGGCCGGCTCGACACCCGGCTCGCCCAGCCGGACGAAACACCGTGCCGTCCCGGTCGCGAGCGCGACCTGCTCGACCGCGGTGGCAAGGAGCCGATCGAAGTCGGCGGTCACGCGCACGGCGTTCGCGATCCGCCCGATCAGCCGCTCGCGCTCGAGCGTCTCCGCCAGGGCGACGGTCGCGCGCGTGCGCTCGAGCGCGAGCCCCGCCTCGCTCGCGAACGTCTGCATCAGCGAGAGCTCGTCGTCGTCGAAATGGCGCGGGGTGCGCACCGCCGCGAAGACGACGCCAATCACCTCGTCGCGGGCGCGGACCGGGATGAACGCGCAACTCTTCACCCGGGCGATCTCGTTCAGGCGCCGGTTGACGATCGGCGATGCCTCGGCGTCGTAGACGCCGAAGGCGGCGCCCTCTCGAACGACCGTGCTGATCCCGGACGTCTCCTCGTCCAGCCGCAGCTCCTGGCCGCGCAGCTCCTCGTTGTCGCGGCCCGACTCGCGTGCGGCGACGACGACGGCGCGGCGCCCCTCGTCCTCGATCAGGGCGAGATTCGCAAGATCGAGCTCGAAGACGCCTGCGAGCTCGTCGAGCAGGAGCCTCGCGACATCCTCGGGCGCGGTCACGTCGAGCAGGCGGTGCGAGAGCCGCCCGACGCCGGCGAGCTCGCGGTCGCGCAGCGAGGAGCGCCGCTCGGCTTCGCGCGTCCGCAGTGCACCTGTGACGAGCAGGTTCCGGTCGCCCCAGTTCCGCGCGAGCACGAGCAACGGCACGCCGGCGATCAGGACGGCCGGCAGCGCGACGAGAGCGGTGTCGCCGAGCGCCTTCCGCTCGGCGAGCGAGACCGCACCGAGCACTCCGGCGGCCAGACCGACGGAGGGGAAGACGAGCGCCGTCGCGAACCCGACCTCCCGCATGCGCCCACGCTCACGCCACAGCGCGGGGGCGATCGCAATCCCCACGGTCAGGTAGAGCGCCGCGAGAAGAAGCAACGGCACCGCGTTGAACAGCACCGCCTGGGTCTCTGCGTTCACTGGACGAAACGGATGATAGAGGCGCGGATGCTGTTTTGAAAGATGGGCCGTCCGGCCTATTGGCTCGGACCCGGTCCGGGCGTAGCGTGGCTGCACTGGGCGATGTGCACCGCGTTCGCGCGGTGGACAGCGGGAGCCGGCCCTGTCGCGACGACCCCCCCGACGCGACAGGGCCTGTCTCCTGAGCGCCGCCGCTACGATCAACAGGATGGTCGAGCGCGTTCTCCTCGCATCACCCCGCGGCTACTGCGCCGGGGTCGAGCGCGCTGTCGAGACGGTCGAGTTGGCGCTCGAGCACTACGGGCCGCCGGTCTACGTGCGCAAGCAGATCGTCCACAACATCCACGTCGTCCGCGACCTCGAGGCACGCGGAGCCGTCTTCGTCGAGGACGAGGAGGAGGCTCCCGAAGGCGCGACGATCGTCTACTCCGCCCACGGCGTGGCGCCGTCCGTGAACGCCGCCTCGGCAGCCCGCGCGCACAACGTGATCGACGCGACCTGTCCGCTCGTGACGAAGGTGCACGTGCAGGCGCGCCGCTACGCCGCGGACGGGTACACCGTCGTCCTGATCGGCCACGCCGGCCACGAGGAGGTCGTCGGCACGATGGGCGAGGCGCCCGACGCGACCGTGCTCGTCCAGGACGTCGCCGAGGCCGAGGCGCTGGATCTCCCTGCCGACACGCGCCTGGCCTACATCACGCAGACGACGCTTTCGGTGGACGAGACCTCGGAGATCATCGGCGTCCTGCGCCGGCGCTTCCCCGGTATCTACGCGCCGAAGAAGGAGGACATCTGTTACGCGACGTCCAACCGGCAGTGGGCGGTCAAGGAGATGCTCGAGGAGGTCGAGCTCCTGCTCGTGATCGGGTCGCGCAACTCCTCCAACTCGAACCGGCTCGTCGACGTGGCGCGCGCCGGCGGCGTCGACGCGCATCTGATCGACGACGAGACCGAGATCGAGCCGGCCTGGCTCGAGGGGGTCACGACGGTCGGCGTCACCTCGGGTGCCTCCGCGCCGGAGAAGCTCGTCAACCGTGTCTGCGACTGGTTCAGAGCGCGCGGGGTCGAGCGGATCGAGCCGTTCCGGATGGTCGACGAGGACGTCACCTTCCGGCTGCCCGTCGAGCTGCGCCGCGAGCTCGCGCTCGCCCAGCTTCAGGACTAGCGGAGCGCAGCGCTAGGCGCGCAACCGCTCGAGCAGCGCGCCGATCCGGTCTCGAGCGCCGAGGAACGCGGTCAGCCGCTGCGCCTCGCGCTCGTCGATCGAGACCGCGGCCTCGGCGACGCCGCTCTCGTCCCAGACGCTGAAGCGGACGTGCCCCTCCGCCGTGTAGCGGGAGACGCGGAGCGCCTTGCCGGCCTCTGCACCGGTGCCGGCGAAGAACTCGACGAGCTTCGCGCGCTGCGGCGCGGCACACCAGGGGCAGTACCGAAACGCATCGCCGATCGACCCACCGCACTGCGTGCACGCGTGCATCGCGCCTCCTCGTGCGGATCGTAGTACCTGGTCTCAGGCGGCGCTAGACCTTGGCGATCGTCGGCGCTTCGCCGCCGTCGGTCTCGAGCGCGACGGCGAGCACCTCGGCCTTGATCCACTCGGCATGGCGCTCGACGAGGTCGGCATCGGCGGCCGGAACCGTGACCGCGATCCGGTCGGTCAGCTCGAGCCCCTGGTCCTTGCGCATCGAGTTGAGCGTGTGGATCAGGTCGTAGACGCGGCCCTCGAGCTCGAGCTCGGCATCGAGCGTGGTGTCGAGCGCAACCGTGACGCCCTCGTCGGAGGCGACCGCCCAACCTTCCTTGCCGGAGCGCTCGACGAGCACCTCGTCCGCGCCCAGCTCGTGCCCGAGGACGCGGAAGCCGCCGCCCGGGAGCTGCTCGAACTCACCCGCCGCGAGCGCTGCGCGCACCGCGCCGAGCTCCTTTCCGAGCTTCGGGCCGAGCACCGGCAGATGCGGCTTCACGTGCAGCTCTGTCGCCTCGACGTGGCCGAACTCGATCTCCTTCACGCGTAGCTCCTCGCGCAGCTCGTCGGCGTGCGACGCGGCGAGCGGCGCGCCCTCGACGACGAGCCGCCGTAGCGGCTGGCGGAGCTTCAGCTGCGAGGCGGCGCGTGCCTGATGGCCCAGGCCGACGACGCGGCGCAGCTCGGCGACCTCGGCAAGGAGGGCGGCGTCCGGCGCTGCCGCCTCGGGCCAGCCGGCGAGGTGGATCGAGTCGGGCGGGCTGCCATCGGCGCCGCGCACGAGCGCCTGCCAGAGGTGCTCGGTGAGGAAGGGCATCACCGGCGCGACGACGCGCAACCCCTGCACGAGCGCCGCCCAGAGCGCCTGCAGCGCCGCGGCGTCGCCGTCCCAGAAGCGCCGGCGAGAGCGGCGGATGTACCAGTTGGAGACGTCGTCGACGAACTCGTCGAACGCGCGGATCACGTTCACGGTCAGGTAGGCCTCGTACGCGGCGGTCGCCTCCTCGACGAGCTGCGCCGTCCGGGCCGCCAGCCACCGGTCGAGCGGCATCTCGCCTGCCTCGCCGAGCGCGCTCCAGTCCGGCGTGAAGCTCTCGATCCGGCCGTAGTCGGCGAGGAAGCGCACCGAGTTCCAGAGCGTCAACAGCCGCCGCTGGATCTCGCGGGCGGGCCCGAAGCCGAAGAGGAGGTTGCGGTCGGGCGGCTGCGCGCAGAACTGCCAGCGCATCACGTCGGCGCCCATGCGCGCGAACGCGTCCGGGGCGTCGATCGTGTTTCCCCACGAGCTGTGCATCTCGCGGCCGGTCTCGTCGAGCATCTTCTCGTAGCCGAGCACTTTCTTGTACGGCGCCCGGCCGGTGAGCACCACCGACATGAAGTGCTGCGAGTAGAACCAGAGCCGGATCTGCTCGCGCATCTCCGAGACCCAGTCGGCCGGGAACCACTCCTCCCAGTACGCGTGGTCGGGCAGGTCGGCGGTCGTCAGCCCCTTCGCGGCGCCCGTCGCGTAGCCCTCGGGCACGTACTCCTCGCTCTGCCAGCCGAGCGTCGAGAACGGAACGATGCCGGCGTCGAGCCAGACGTCGCCCACCTCGGGGATCCGCCGCACCTCCTCCCCGCACTGCTCGCACGAGATCGGCACGTCGTCGATCCAGGGCCGCCGCAGCTCCTCCAGCTGCTCCAGCCCACCGAGTCGCCCGCGCCTCCAGCTCGGCCCTGGAGCCGATCACGTTCAGATGGCCGCACGCGCACGGGTAGAACGGCAGCGGCAGCCCGTAGTAGCGGCGCCGCGAGATGTTCCAGTCGCCCATGTTCACGAGCCAGTCGTCCATCCGCTTGCCCATGTACTCGGGGATCCACTCGACGTCGGCGTTCGCGTCCCGGAGCGGCTGCCGCAGCTCCTCGACGCCGATGAACCAGTCGTCGGAGATCCGGAAGATCAGCGGCGTGTGGCAGCGCCAGCACTCGGGGTAGCGGTGCTCGTGCAGGCCCGCCTCGACGAGCCGCCCGCGCTCCTCGAGGTAGCCGATGATCTGCTCCGCAGCCTCGACCGTCGAGAGCCCGTGCAGCCAGCCGTACTCGTCGTAGAAGCGGCCCGCCTCGTCCACCGGCGTCAGCACCGGCAGGTCGTGGACGCGCGAGAGCTCGAAGTCCTCCGAGCCGCAGCCGGGCGCGATGTGGACGATCCCGGTGCCGTCGTCGAGCGTCACGTCCTCCCACGGGATCACCCGGTGCTCGACGCCCGCGCCGGGCGCGAGCTCGTCGAAGGGCCCCGCGTAGCGCCAGCCGACGAGCGCCTCGCCGCGGCTTCCGCTCGACGAAGGTCGCGTCCGGATACCGGGCGACCGCCACCCAGTCGCCGTTCTCGCGGCGGCCGTACTCGGCGTCCGGCTTCACCGCTGCCGCCACGTTGGCCGGCAGCGTCCACGGCGTCGTCGTCCAGATCACGAGCGCCTCGCCCGGTCGGTCCTGGAGCGGCAGCCGGACGAAGAGCGACGGGTCGGCACGGTCGACGTAGCTGCCGACGAGCTCGTGCGCGGAGATCGAGGTGCCGCAGCGCGGGCACCACTCGGTCGAGCGGTGGCCGAGGTAGAGCCAGCCGCGCTCGTGCACGAGCCGCAGGAAGCGCCAGATGTACTCGATGTTCGTGTCGCTGAAGGTGAAGTAGTCCTTGCCCCAGTCCATCCACTGCCCGAGCCGGATCGAGCCCTCGGTCAGCGCGCGCGACGACTGGACGACGACCTCCCGGCACGGCGCGCGAACTCGGCGAGCCCGTACTCCTCGATCTCCCGCTTCGAGTTGAGGCCGAGCGCCGCTCGACGCCGACCTCGATCCAGAGCCCCTGGCAGTCGAACCCGTTCTGGTAGCGCTGCTCGTGCCCGCGCAGCGCCTTGTAGCGCTGGAAGACGTCCTTCAGCGTCCGCCCCCAGGCGGTATGGACTCCGAGCACCATCCGGTTCGCCGTCACCGGCCCGTCGACGAAGGAGAACTTCGGGCCGCCGCGGTTCTGCTCGCGCAGCCGCTCGAACGTCCGCTCGCGCTCCCAGAGCTCGAGGATCTCGAGCTCGAGCGCCGGATGATCCGGCTTGTCCGGGAGGGCTGCGAACATGCGGTCGATTCTAGGGAACACGCTCGCCCGCCCTTGTCGTTTTCAACTACTGAGGCCGGGGAACCGGCCTCCCAAACAAGCGAAAGGAACCACCGAATGGCAACCGCAGTGAAAGAGGACACGTTCACCCAGGAGGTCCTGGAGAGCGACAAGCCCGTGATCGTGGACTTCTGGGCCGAGTGGTGCGGCCCGTGCCACGCAGTCGCGCCCGTGCTCGACAAGATCGTCGAGGAGCGCGCCGGCGAGGTGAAGCTCGTCAAGGTGAACATCGACGAGGAGCGCGGCCTCGCGGAGCGGTACGGGATCGCCTCGATCCCGACGATGATCCTCTTCAAGGACGGCGAGCCGTCCCAGGTCGCCGTCGGCGCGCAGCCCAAGGGCGCGCTCGAGCGCTCGCTCGGCCTCACGGCCGAGTAGCTAGCTCTTCTCGGCCGCTTCTTCTTCCTGGCGGGGGACCGGCGACGCAGCCTTGCTCGCCGGTTCCTCGACCAGGTTGAGCACGCGCATGCCGTAGGTGAAGACGACGGCGCCGCCGAGCCAGCCGCCGAGCGTGAGCAGGCCGAAGCCGATCAGCGTGAGAATGAAGGCGCCGTCGGTGAGGACGCCGTCGATGCCGTCGCTGTAGCCGGCGCCGATCGCGATCAGGAAGCAGGCCGTCGCAACGAGCATCGCGACCATGTGCGACGTCGCCGTCTTGAAGAGCGGCGTCCCGCGCTGGATCCGAACCCAGTCGGCGAAGCCGGTGAGAGCGGTCGGGAGCGTGACGATCAGCCCGACGATCAGCGCGAGCGTCCAGGCGGTCGCCGCCTTCTCCTCCGCGATCCCGACCTTGCTCAGCACGGCCGCGATCGTCGCGAACGTGTAGATGCCGATCGTCGCATCGGTCAGGGGCGGATGGAGCGGATGCCCTGGTGTCCCGCGGTAGAGCCAGCCCCACTTCATTGTCCGAGCCTACCCTGCCCGGACCCGGGCGCAAACTCAGTCTTCGATCGCCTCGAGGTAGCCGAGGAACGCCGCGTGCTTCGCGAGCAGTGCCTCCAGCTCGGCGAGACCGACCGCAGCCCAGTCCTCGACCCACGTTTCGGAGAGGTCGTCTTCGATGGTGTGGAGACCGCGCTCGCTCATCGTGCAGGCATGATCGACGCTGCTCCGTGAGACCGCATGGGCCGTTCGGCCTATCTTGCGGGCCCGCCGGGCCTCACCCGATGCAGCGATACCTGATCGTCAACCCAAACTCCGGCAACGCCTCGCCGAGCGCGGACGAGCTGCGCGACGCCGCGGAAGCACGGGGCGTGACCGTCCATTTCCTCGCCGACGGCGACGATCTGCAGCAGCTCGCCCGCAACGCCGGAGCCGACGTGCTCGGGATGGCGGGCGGCGACGGCTCGCTCGCCGCGATCGCCGACGTGGCGATCGAGCAGGACGTGCCGTTCGTCGTCGTCCCCTTCGGCACCCGCAATCACTTCGCCCGCGACCTCGGGCTCGACCGGAACGACCCGATCGCGGCGCTCGCCGCCTTCGACGGCGGCGTCGAGCGCAGGGTCGACGTCGGGCGGGCCGGAGAGCGGCTCTTCCTCAACAACGTCTCGCTCGGCCTCTACGCACGGCTCGTGCACCGCCGCGAGCACCACCGCCGGCGCCGCGACGCGCTCGCCCGGCTGCGCGCGCTGCTGCTGACGGCGAAGGACCGCCGCCGTCGCCAGCGCTTCACGATCGACGGGAAGCACGTGCGGGCGCGGCTGGTCCTCGTCGGCAACAACGACTACAGCCTCGACCTGCTCTCGCTCGGAGAACGCGAACGGCTCGACGAGGGCAGGCTTCACCTCTACGTCCCGCACGGCTTCCGGCGGATCACCTGGGAGGAGCGGGCCTGCACCGAGCTCGAGATCGGCTCCCCCCTGCCGCGCATGCGCACGGCCGTCGACGGCGAGCCGGTCGAGCTCGACTCGCCCGTCTCGTTCCGGATCGAGCCGCGGGCGCTACGCGTGCTCGTGCCGCGCGCGCCAGAGCCGCAGTAGCTCGCGGAAGTGCGGGAACGCGAGCTCGTCGTCGGCGGGCAGCTCGCCGGGCGCGAACCAGCGCAACTCCGCGACGTCGTCGGCGGCCTGCTCGGTGCCGCCGGTCACGATCGCGTCGTACGTCAGCGCGAGCACGGTTCGGCCCTGGTAGCCGGGCTCCATCCAGACGCCGACGAACGCACCGACCTCGATCTCGAGCCCGGTCTCCTCGCGCAGCTCGCGGACGAGCGCGTCGAGCGGATGCTCGTCCTCGTCGAGAAACCCGCCGGGCAGATCCCACAGGCCCACGCTCGGGTCGAAGGCGCGCCGACCGAGCAGCAGGCGGCCGTCGCGCTCGACGAGCGCCTGCACCGCGGGCGCGGGGTTCGCCCAGACGACGTGGCCGCAGGCCGGGCACGCGAAGTGGTCGCCGCTGATGCTCGCCGTCCGCGCCACAGCGCGGGCAGTGGCGCCAGCCGTCGAGGAACCCCATCGGGGTTAACGTACCGCCGTGAGCCCACGCCACGTCCCCGCCACCGTGCACGAGCTCTCCCGCGTCGGGCTGCTCACCGGCCTGCCGGGCGAGCACCTTTCCAAGCTCGCCGCCCGGCTCGAGCGCGAGGAAGTCGGCCCCGGCCAGACGGTCGTGCGGGAAGGAGAGCCCGGCGAGCGCTTCTACATCGTGCTCTCGGGGATGATGAGCGTCAGCCAGGAGGCGATCGGCGAGCGCCGGATGCTTCGCCCCGGCGACTCGTTCGGCGAAGTGGCGCTGGCGATGGGGATCCCGCGCACTGCGTCGGTGCGCGCCGTCACCCCCGCGGTGGTCGCGAGCTGCGACCGGGAGACCTTCGACGAGCTGCTCCGGCCGCTCTTCGCCGATGACTGACGTCCTGCTCCTGCACGCCGGGATCGCCGACCGCCGCATGTGGGCGCCGCAGCTCGCCGCGCTCGAGGCTGCCGGCCACCGCGTCGCTCGCTCCCGACCTGCCCGGCTTCGGCGACGCGCCGCTCGAGCCCGGCACGATCGACTACGTCGGCTTCGCCGCGACGCAGCTCGACGGGCCCGGCGCCGTCGTCGGCTGCTCGTTCGGCGGCCGGATCGCGCTCGAGCTCGCCGTCACGCATCCCGAGCTCGTCGAGCAGCTCGTGCTCGTCGGGGCAGGGCTCGGCGGGTGGGACTGGTCGGAAGCGGCACAGGCAGGCTTCGCGGCGGAGGAAGAGGCGATCGAGCGCGGCGACCTCGCCGCCGCGGCGCGACAGCAGGCGGAGATGTGGCTCGGGCCGGACGCGGCCGCCGGACGTGCGCGCGCTGACGGAGGCGATGACGCTCCGCTCGTACGAGCAGCAGCTGCCGGTCGACGGATCAGGTCAAGGGCGTCTGGCCGGAGCCGCCGGCGACCGAGCGGCTCGGCGATGTCGCGTGCGCCGACCCTCGTCGTCGTCGGCGCCGAGGACCTCGAGGACATCACGGCGATGGCGGAGCAGCTCGCCGCCGGGATCCCGGACGCACGGCTCGAGACGATCGCGGGCGCCGGGCACCTGCCGAGCCTCGAGCGCCCGGACGAGCTGAACCGGCTACTGCTCGACTTCCTCCAGTAGCGCGTCCGAGAGCGCGGGCCACGCCTCGGCCGCCCAGTCGCCGAACGACTCGTCTGCGAGCCCGGCGGCGACGAGCTCGCGCTCGGGGTCGATCCAGAGGAAGGTCGCGCTGCCGGGCTTGGAGCCGAAGTGCCCGTACGTGCGCTCCGAGTTGCGCGTCCCGGTCCAGTGCGGCGACTTGCCGTCGCGGAGCTCGAAGCCGAGCCCCCAGTCGTTCGGGCTCTGCCGGCCGTAGCCGGGCAGCACGCCGTCGAGTCCGGGAAACTGCACCGTCGTCGCCTCGGCGAGCGTCTCGGGTGCGACCAGCGACGGCGCGAGCGCCTCCTGCCCGAAGCGGAGCATGTCGCCGAGCGTGCCGACGATCCCGCCGGCCGCGTCGCCCTCGAGCGTCGCGCCGAGCCCGAGCGGCTGCAGCACCGCGGCGGCCGAGATAGTCGGCGAACGGCATCTCCGTCCGCGCCTCGGCGACGTGCTCGGCGAGCGCGAGATAGCCGGTGTTCGAGTAGACCCGGCGCTCACCCGGCTTCCCCAGCGGCTTCGGAGAGTCCCAGGCGAGTCCGGAGGCGTGGGCGAGCAGATGCCGAACGGTCGCCCCCTGCCGGCCCGGCGGGCTCGTCGAGGTCGACGGAGCCCTCCTCGGCGGCGACGAGCGTCGCGTAGGCGACGAGCAGCTTGGTCACCGAGCCCCAGGCGAACCGGTGCTCGACGTGCGCCGTGGCGGGCGATCGTCGCAGTCGCGTCCGCGACGCCCGCCGCGCGCGTGCGCGGCGGGCCACTCGTCGATCCGGCGTAGCGCATCGCACGGCCCGCGATGGTAACTACCGTTCGTCGTGGGCATCCTGGTGTTCACCCTCCGCCGCCTGCTCTGGGCGATGCCGCTGCTCCTGCTCGTGCTGCTGGTGACGTTCGCGCTCCTGCGCGGGATGGGCGGCGACCCGTTCGTGCTGCCCGAGGGCTTTGCGGGCGTACCGTTGCCGCTCGAGCGCGACCTGCGCGCGTACTACCACCTCGACGATCCGTGGTTCGTCGAGTTCGTCGCACTACGTCGCGAACGTGATCACGTTCGACTTCGGGCCGTCGCTGAACCGGCGCGGCGTCACCGTCGACGCGGTGATCGAGCGCAGCCTGCCCGTGACGGCGCAGCTCGTCGGGCTCGCCGCGCTCGTCGCCGTGCCGGCCGGCGCTCGTGCTCGGGCTGCTCGCGGCGCTGAAGCGCGGAGCCAAGGCCGACACGGCGGCGACGACGGCCTCGACCATCCTGCTCGTCGTCCCGGTCTTCTTCGTCGCCTGGCTGCTCTCGCGCTATCCGGCGCTCGAGTGGCACTGGTTCCCGCTCGGCTGGGGGACGTGGGAGGCGCGGTTACTGCCGGTGCTGACGCTCGCGCTCGCGCCGGCGGGCTACATCGCCCGCCTCGTGCGGGCGGCCGTCGTGGAGACGCTCGGCGAGGACTACGTTCGCACTGCGCGCGCGAAGGGTCTCCGGCGCGACCGGATCGTGCTCGTGCACGTCCTCCGGAACGCGCTCGTGCCGGTGCTCTCCGCGGTCGTGCCGATGCTGGCGCTGCTGATCACGGGCGCGTTCTTCGTCGAGGAGTACTTCGGCGTTCCCGGCGCCTCCGGCGCGTTCCTCGATGCCGCCCGCGTGCGCGACTTCCCGATGGTGATGGGGTTGACGGTCGTGCTCGCGGCGATCGTGATCGCGCTCAACCTCGTCACCGACATCGCGATCGCGCTGCTCGACCCGCGCACGAGGGAGGCCCGATGAGACGCCTGGGAGGGCGCGGCGGTATGTACGCGCTCGCGCTCGTCGTGCTGATCCTCTTCTGCGCCCTCTGGCCGGAGGTGGCGCCGTTCGGCCACAACGACGTCGACCTCGACCGCTCGCGCGAGAGCCTGAGCTTCGCGCATCCGCTCGGCACCGATCAGTTCGGGCGCGACCTGCTCACCCGGCTCGCCGCCGCCGGCCGCGTCTCGCTCGCGATCACCGGGCTCGCCCTTGCGATCGTCCTCGCCGTCGGCTTCACCTACGGCGCCGTCGCCGGCCTCGCCGGCGGTCGCGTCGACGGGGTGCTGATGCGCCTGCTCGACGGGCTGCTCGCTCTGCCGCGGCTGCCGATCGCGATCGTGATCCTCGTCGCACTGAACCAGAGCGCGATGACGATCTGGGCGGTCGTCTTCGCGCTCGCGATCGTCAGCTGGATGCTCACGGCGAGGCTCGTCCGTGGCCACGTGCTCGTGCTGCGCGAGGCGGAGTTCATCCGTGCGGCCCGCGCCGTGGGCGCGCGACGGCACCGAGTGCTGCTCCACCACGTGCTCCCGAACACGCTCGGGTTGCTGGTGGTCGTCGTGCTGCTCGAGCTGCCCGGCGTGATCCTCGGCGAGGCGTTCCTCTCGGTGCTCGGGCTCGGGCCGAACCCGCCGACGCCGACCTGGGGGAACATGGCCGTCGAGGGCGTGCGCTTCCACCGGATCTGGAACGTCGCGCTGCCGAGCGGCATGATCGCGCTCTTCGCCGTGCTGGCCAACCTGGCCGCCGACGCCTTTCAGGACCGGCTCGACCCGAGGCGGGCGGAAGCGGCGCGCGCGGACTGAGATACTTCGCCGATGAACCGCCGCCTCATTCCGGGACACTCGCCGTTCGAGGCAGTCGTCGGCTACTCGCGGGCCGTCGTCAGCGGGCGCAACGTGCACGTGGCCGGAACGGCTCCGATCCCGCGCGAAGGCGAGCCGCCCGAGAGCGTCTACGAGCAGGCGCGGCTGTGCCTCGAGATCGTCGGGCGCGCCCTGGCGGAGGCGGGCGGGGGCTTCGGCGACGTCGTCCGCACCCGGATCTACCTCACCGACGCGGACGACTTCGACGAGATCGGCCGCGCACACGGCGAGGTGTTCGCCGAGATCAGGCCCGCCTCCACCGCGGTCGTCGTGAAGGCGCTGCTCGACCCGCGCTGGCACGTCGAGATCGAGGCCGACGCCGTCCTCCAGGGAGCATGAAGCAGATCTACCCCAACTCGATCACCGGCAAGGGCGTCGTCGCCGGCGGCAGCGTGCTCGACCACAAGTTCGGGGAGTCCGATCCGTACACACTCGGGGTCGAGGAGGAGTACATGCTCCTCGACGGCGAGACGTTCGACCTCGTCCAGCACATCGACACCGTGCTCAAGGCGATCTCCGGGCACGAGCTCGAGGCGCGGATCAACGCCGAGCTGATGCAGTCGGTGCTCGAGATCGCGACTCCCGTCTGCCGCACCGCCGCGGACATCCAGCGGGAACTGCTCCAGCTCCGCGCGTACGTCAGCAAGGTCGGGCGCGAGAAGGGCATGCGCGTCGGCTCGGCCGGGACGCACCCGTTCAGCCTCTTCGAGCGCCAGCGGATCACGGCGCGCGACCGCTACCGCAACCTCGTCGACCAGCTGCAGTACATCGCCCGCCGGGAGCTGATCTTCGGCATGCACATCCACGTCGCGATCGACAACCCGGAGAAGGCGATCCAGGTCGTGAACGGACTGCTGCCGCACCTCGGGCCGCTGCTCGCACTCTCGGCCTCGTCCCCGTTCTGGCGCGGCGAGCCGACCGGGCTGGCGTCCAGCAGGCAGATGGTCTTCGCCGCCTTCCCGCGCTCGGGCCCGCCGCCACGCTTCCGCGACTACGCCGACTACGCGGAGGTCGTGGGTCAGCTCGAGCGCACCGGCTGCATCGCCGACTACACGCACATCTGGTGGGACATCCGGCTGCACCCGAGGCTCGGCACGATCGAGATCCGGATCTGCGACGCCGTCACGCGCGTCGAGGACGCGGTCGCGCTCGCCGCCTACTGCCAGGCGCTCGTGAAGCAGCTCTCGGAGCAGTTCGACCGCGGCGAGGAGATCCCGTCGTACCACCGGATCCTCACCACCGAGAACAAGTGGCTCGCCGCCCGCTACGGGCTCGAGGCGCCGGTGATGGACCTGCTCACGGGCGCCCGCAACCGCGTCCCGGTCGCACAGCTGATCCGGCGTACGCTCAAGGAGATCGCCCCGCACGCGAAGGAGCTCGGCTCGGATCGCGAGCTCGAGGGCATCGGCGAGATCCTTTCCCGCGGCAACGGCGCCGACCGCCAGCTGCGCGTCTTCAACGCGAACCGCGACATCGTCGAGGTCGTCGAGGAGATCGCGAAGGCGACCGAGGCCGAGCCAGCGTCCGGCTGACGTTTCGAAGGTCGCGCGGCAGCGGCTGAGCCGCCTACGATCGCACCGTGCTCCTCGCCGCGCTGATCGCTTCCGTCGCGCTCGGCAGCGGCACCTCAGATGTGCGGCAGCTCGGCCGCTCCTGGGAGGGCCGGCCGATCTCCGTCGAGCACGTCGGCGGGGTCGGGCCGCGCGTGCTCGTCATCGGCTGCATCCACGGAAACGAGTGCGAAGGGATGAAGGTGACCCGCCTGCTCGCGCGCTCGCGCCGGCACGCGCGACCTGTGGCTCGCTGCACCAGCTGAACCCGGACGGCTACGCGCGCCGGAGCCGCTTCAACGCGCGCGGCGCCGACCTCAACCGCGACTTCCTCGCCGCGACGCAGCGGGAGACGCGGATCGCGCGGAAGCTGATCCTGCGCCTGCGGCCCGACGTGACGATCTGGTTCCACCAGCCGCAGTCTGTCGTTCGCGCGTGGGGGCCGAGCCGGGCGCTGGCACGCCGGTACGCGCAGCTCGCCGGTGTCCCCTACCGGTCGCTCGACTGGCCGCCCGGGTCGGCGTCGCGCTGGCAGAACGGGCTCGGCCAGGCGTCATTCGTCGTCGAGCTGCCACCCGGCGAGCTGCCCGACGCGTCCGCGCGCCGCTACGCGGCGGCCGTGCTGCGGCTCGCTGGGTAGATTCGCGGCGTGATCTGGCGCGAGGACGGCTCGGAGGCGGAGCTCGAGGAGCTGCTCGAGGGCGGGCCGATCCTGCTCGTCTTCTACCTCTTCGACTGGTCGCCGACCTGAACGCAGGAGCTACGCCTCCTGCGTGACAGGAGGCCGGAGTTCGAGCGCGCCGGGGTGCGCGTCTTCGGCGTCTCGCGCGACTCGTCCTGGTCGCACCGCGCCTGGAAGGAGGCGCTGGGGGTCGACGTCGACCTGCTCTCGGACTGGAACGGGACGCTCGGGAAGCGCTTCGACGCGCTGCGGACGCGGCGCCGGCACGAGGGCGTGCCGCAGCGGGCGGCGTTCCTCGTCGGCGAGGACGGTACGGTGCTCCGATCGTGGCGGTACGAGGACTCGGAGGTGCCCGACTTCGACGAGCTGCTCGCGGCCGCGCAGGCGTTGCGGGACTAGCAGCCAGCGCTCTACCTCGCGGCCGGCGTGCTCGCGACCGCGCCGGCCGTCTTCGAGACCGATCGCTTCCTCGGCTACGGCGTCGCCCGCGAGGGCCGCGTCACCCCCGGCGACCACCTGCAGACGGCCTACACGCTCTGGCTGCCGGGGCACCAGCTCGCCCGAGGCGAGGCGCCGTGGCTCGACCCGTACAGCTTCCAGCCGGAGGTCGAGCCGCGCGTGAACTTCGCCGGCTGGCCGTTCGCGGTCGTCTTCGGGCCACTGGAGGCGCTCTTCGGCACCGTCGCTGGGCTGGAACCTCTTCGTCCTGCTCTCCTACGTCGGCGCCGGCGGCTTCGCCGCGCTCTGGCTGCGGTCGCTCGGACTGGGGCTCGGAGCGGCGCTGGTGGGCGGGCTCGCGTTTGCGCTCGCGCCGTACCGGGTCGCCCAGTCGACGGGTCACCTGCTCGGGCCGATCTCGATGCTGCTGCCGCTCGCGCTCTACGGCGTCGAGCGGAGGAAGACCTGGCTTGCCGCCGCGGCGCTCGCGTCGATCCCGCTCTCGGGGCAGGTGCACCTCGCGCTGGGCGCGATCCCGTTCGTGCTCGTCTACGCGCTCGCGCGGAGGCGTGCGTGGGCCGGCGCCGTGTCCGCGGCAACGGCGGTCGGGGGCGGCCTCGTCGTCTGGGCGCTGACCCTCCGGGACGCGTCCGAACGGCCCTATGCCGAGGTCGAGCGCTACTCGGCGACGCTGACGGACTTCGTCAGCCGCGACCCGGGAGAGTTCGAGCGCTTTGCCTACCTCGGCTGGCTGCTGCCGCTCGCCGCGCTCGCGGGGCTCGGCTTGTGTTTCAGAGACACAAAGTTCCTCTCGCGCCGGCTCGGCGCCGTGCTCGGCCTCGGCGCGCTCGTGCCGGTCCTGCTCGCGCTCGGGTCGAACCTGCCCGGGTACGGCTTCCTCTGGCGGCACACGCCGCTCGGCTCGACCCGCGTGCCGGAGCGGATGCTCCCGATCGCGTGCCTCTGCCTCGCAGCGCTGGCGGCGCACGCGATCGCTTGTGTTTCTGAAACACAAGCTCGCTCGCGGCTCGTCGCGGTCGTCGCGGCGCTCGTCGTCGCGGCCGATCTCTGGGTGCCGCTGTACGACCCGCTCAACGCCGACGAGGACAACCCCGTCTACGCGCAGGTGGCGGACGCGCCGGCCGGACGGCTGCTGGAGCTCCCGCCGCTGCCGCCGGATGCCTACGCAGGGAGCGTCTACCTCTACTACGCGATGCAGGCGCCGCGCGAGCGGCCGCTCGGCTATGCCACCTCTGCGCCGCCGGCCGCGTTCCGCACGGCGGGCGAGCTGCCGGAGCGAGCGCGCGACCTGGGTGTGAGCGTGGTGGTGGAGTTCCGAGACGGCGTGCCGCGCCGCCTCACATCCCCATAGCGTGATAGCCGGCGTCGACGTAGAGCGTCGTGCCGGTCACGTTCTTCGCCTCGTCCGAGAGCAGGTAGGCCGAAGCGGCTGCGACATCGTCGGCGTCGATGTGGCGCCGCATCGGCGCGCGCTCGACGAACATCGACTCCATCTCCGTGAAGCCCGCGATCGATCGGGCCGCGAGCGTCCGCACCGGCCCGGCCGAGACCGCGTTGACGCGGATCTCCTGCTCGCCGAGATCCCAGGCGAGGTACTTGACGGAGGCGTCCAACGTCGCCTTGGCGACGCCCATCACGTTGTAGTGCGGCACCGCGCGCTCGCCGCCGAGGTAGGTCATCGTCACGATCGAGCCGCCGCCTGCGGCAGCCATCAGCGGCTCGGCGGCGCGCGAGGCAGCCACCAGCGAGTACGCGCTGATGTCGACCGCCAGCCAGAAGCGGTCGCGCGGCGTGTCGGTGAACCTGCCTTCGAGATCCTCCGCGGCGGCGAACGCGACCGAGTGGACGAGCAGGTCGAGCTTGCCGTCCCAGGCGTCGGCTACCTCGCCGAAGACGCGGTCGATGTCCTCGTCGCTGCGGACGTCGCAGGCGGTGACGAGCTGCGAGCCGACGGACGACGCGAGCTCGCGAACGTTGCTCTCGATCCGCTCGCCCTGGAACGTGAACGCGAGCTCCGCACCCTCGTCCGCGAGACGCCGCGCGATCGCCCAGGCGATCGAGCGCTTGTTCGCAACACCGAGCACGAGCGCGCGTTTCCCTGTGAACCGTGACATTCCGCGATCCTACGGCTACTGTGCGGATCCGTGCGCCGCCTTGTCGGATCGATCGCACTCGGCGTGGCGCTCTTGACCACGGGGACGGCGTTTGCGGCTTTCCAGCCGATCGAGCGACGCGGCGGTGAGATCGAGGTGCCGCGGGTCCGCGCCGGGATCGATCGCCGTGCCCGACGCCCATCGCCGCGGCCGCGTCACGGTCATCCTCACGCTCGCCGAGCCGCCGCTCGCCGCCTACTCGCGGACCCTCGCCGGGACGAGCGCGACCCGGCGTCTGAACACCACGAGCCGGGGTGCCAAGGCCTACGTCGCGAAGCTCGCCCGCGCCCAGCAGGCGGCGACCGCGACGCTCAGGCGCGCGATCCCCGAGGCCAGGGTGACCCGCAGCTACACGCTGCTCCTGAACGGGCTCGCGGTCGAGCTGCCGGCGACCGAGCTCGCCCGGGCCGCCAAGCTCGGCTTCGCGCGCAAGGTCTATCCCAGCTACCGCTACACGCTCGCGCTCAACCGCAGCCCGGGGCAGATCGGCGCAGGCGCGCTCGCCGCTGCGGGTGGAGGCAGCGGCGAGGGCATGAAGATCGCCGTCGTCGACGACGGCGTCGACCAGGCGAGCACGTTCTTCGACCCGACCGGCTTCACGTATCCCGCCGGCTATCCGAAGGGCGGCACCAAGTGGACGACCCCGAAGGTGATCGTCGCCCGCTCGTTCGTCGGCACGGGCGCCGACGAGCGCACGGGGCTCGCGCTCGATCCGCGCGTCTCCTTCCACGGCACCCACGTGGCGGGCATCGCGGCCGGCAACGCCGGCACGAACGCCCCGGCCGGACCTGACCACCCCGCCACCGCAGGGCTCTCGGGTGTCGCGCCGCGCGCCCAGATCGGCAACTACCGCGTCTTCAACGTGCCGACCCCGGTCGGGCACGTCGGCAACACGCCCGAGATCATCGCGGCCTTCGAGGCCGCTGTTCGGGACGGCATGGACGTGATCAACTTCTCCGGCGGCGGCCCGCAGACCGACCCGCTCAGCGACGCACTCGTCGAGGCGGTTCGGAACGTCGTCGCGGCCGGCGTCGTGCCCGTCATCTCCGCCGGCAACGACCGCGACGAGTATGGCCTCGGGTCGACCGGGTCGCCCGGGACGGCACCCGACGCGATCTCGGTCGCCGCGCTCTCGAACAGCCAGGTGTTCGCCCCGGCGCTCACCGTGACGACACCGGGCGCGCCGGAGCCGCTCACGCGGATTCCGTTCGTCCGCACCGCCGGCGGCGCGACTCCTTCCGCCTGGGGGAACGCCGACCAGCAGCTCGTCGACGTCGGCACGATCATGGGCACCGACGGGAAGCCCGTCGCGCGCGACCTCTGCGGGCCTCCCGGCAACCTCAACGGCGGTCCGACAACCCTCCCGGCAGGCTCGCTGGCGGGAGCGATCGCCCTCGTCTCACGCGGCACCTGCACCTTCGCGCTGAAGGCCGCGCGCGTGAAGGCGGCCGGCGCGATCGGGATGGTCGTCGCCGACAACCGCTCCGGCGAGGCGAACGGGATCCCGGTCGAGCTCGTCGTCCCCGGCGGCATGATCGCGGACCTCGACGGCGAGCAGCTGCGAGCGTACGCCGGTGGCAGCGGCGGCCGCACCACGGTGCGCATCGGCCGCGAGCCCCGCGATCTCGTCACGGGTCGCAGCGGCGTCGTCACGAGCTTCTCCTCCGGGGGGCTGACTTCCTTCGGGCACCTGCTCAAGCCCGATGTGGGCGCGCCGGGCGGTCAGATCCTCTCGGCCACCCTGCCGATCGCCGGCGGTCCTTTCGCCGTCTTCGACGGCACGAGCATGGCCGCGCCGCATGTGGCGGGCGCAGCCGCGCTGCTCCTGCAGCGCCACCCGAACTGGAGCCCGCAGCAGGTCAAGTCGGCGCTCGTCTCGACGGCGGCGACGGCCTGGGGCAACACCGCCCGCACCGTCGAGGCACCCGTGCTCACGACCGGTTCCGGCCAGGTCAGCCTCGTCGACGCCAACGACCCCAAGCTCTTCACCGACCCCGTCTCGCTCTCGTTCGCGGACCTGAACGTGAACCGGGGCACCGCGTCGAAGACGCAGCTGCTCTCGCTGTCCGACGCCGGCGACGGCGCCGGGACGTGGACGATCGAGGTGCGGGCACAGTCGCAGGGATCCGGGGTCGAGATCGGTGTGCCGGGCACGATCACGATCGCGCCGGGCAGCGTCACGCACATCCCCGTCACCGCTCGCGCGTTCGCCGGCGCCACCGCGGGCGAGTCGTACGGCTTCCTGCTCCTGCGGCGCGGCGCGACGACCCGGAAGGTCGCGTACGCGATGCTCGTGAGCCGCCCCGGCCTCGAGTCCGTGCCGGTGCTGCCGCTACGCCAGTTCCAGGCGGGCGACACGCGCACGGGCCAGAACCGGGCGTCGATCTACCGCTACCCGGCCGCCGCCTTCGGGCCCGCCCCGAGCTACGTCGGCGCGCCGGTGAGCGAGGACGGCGCCGAGGCGCTGTACCGGATCCGGATCGACGAGCCTGCGGTCAACGTCGGCGCCGCCGTCGTCGCCTCCACCCCTGGATCGCTCGTCCACCCCTGGTTCCTCGGCTCGCGGGACGAGAACGACGTTCAGGGCTACGCCGGCCTGCCGGTCAACGTCAACAACCTGACGATCGACTATCCGCTCGACATCGGTGCCGCGGCGACGGTGTTCCCCCGGGCGAAGACCTACTACGTCGCGGTCGACTCCGGCCGGGATCCGTTCACGGGCCGGTCGCTCGCGGGCGCCTACGTGCTCCGTGCCTGGGTGGACGACCTGCAGCCGCCGCTGCTCGGCCTGATCACGACCCGTGTCGCTGCCGGCCGGCCGACGCTGGCGCTCCGCGTGCTCGACCTGGGCGCAGGCGTCGACCCGTACTCGCTGGTGATCGGCTATGGCAACGCGCTCGTCGGCGCGGCGGCCTACGACCCCGACTCCGGGATCGCGCTCTTCCCGCTGCCGCAGGAGGCGCCAGCGCTCCGCGTCGGCAAGGTTCAGCTCGGCGCCTCGGCGGCCGACTTCCAGGAGGCGAAGAACGTCGACTCCGTCGGCGACGAGCTGTTGCCGAACACAGCCTTCGCGTCCGGCCCGATCACGGTCGTCAACCGGCCGGCGGTGACGTGGGTCACCCCGGAGGTCTCCGAGTGCGCGGCGGCGACGACGCCGCTCGTCGTCCTCGCCGACTCGACCGCGACGGTTCGCTCCGTCCGTTTCTTCGCCGACGGCAAGCTCGTCGCGACCGTCAAGCGCGGGAGCTTCGGGATCTTCGGCGCGAACTGGAAGCGTGGCAAGGCGGCCAAGGGCAAGCACACGCTGCGCGCGGTCGTCACCGACGCCAAGGGCCGGAAAGCGGAAGCACAGCGCGTCGTCCGCGTGTGTACGTAAGTCTCCCGGCGTGAAGACGGCGGTCGTCACCGGCGCGTCGAGCGGGATCGGCGAGGCGCTCGCGCGGGAGCTGACCGCGCGCGGCTGGCACTGCGTCCTCGTCGCGCGGCGCCGAGAGCGGCTGGAGGCGCTCGCGGCGGAGCTCGGCGGCGAGTACGAGATCTGCGACGTCGCCGACCGGGTCGCCGTCGAGCGGGCTGCGGCTGCCGTGCTCGAGCGCCATCCCAGCATCGGGCTGCTCGTCAACAACGCCGGCATCCCCGGCCGTGGCGACTTCCTCCAACTCGACGACGAGCGGATCGAAGCGGTGATGCGCACGAACTACTTCGGCAGCGTGTGGTTCGTGCGTGCGCTCGAGCCGGGTCTGCAGCCCGGCTCGCAGGTCGTGAACGTCGTCTCCGTCGCGGGCACGGTCGCGTTTGCACCGGCCGGGCCGTATGCGGCTTCGAAGCACGCGCAACTCGCCTTCTCTCGCTCGCTCAGGAGCCTGCTCGATGCGCGCGGCGTGCGCGTGCACACGGTGCTCCCGGGGTTCGTCGAGACGGAGGGCTTCCCGCAGAAGGCCGTGCTCGCCAATCCGTTCTTCCGTCGCGCCGTGGTCGGGCGGGAGCTCGTGGCGACGCGCGTCGCGGACGCAGTCGAGTCGGGCAAGTCCCGCGAGCTCTTCGTGCCGCGCTGGTACCGGGTCTTCGCGGTCGCCCAGGTGCTCCTGCCGGGCCTGTCGGCGAAGCTCGCCGCGCGCTCCGGCTACCGCCGCAGGTACGTGAACGGGCGGCGCTAGCGCGTCTTCGTGAAGCGCTGGACGGCGGCGAGCAGCTCGGCCGTCTTCTCGCGCGCCGCGGTCTCGTCCCCGGACGCGATCGCGTCGGCGACGCAGTGGTTCACGTGATCGTCGAGCACCTTCAGGCCGACGTTCTCGAGCGCGTTCATGGCCGCGCCGATCTGCGTGAGGATGTCGACGCAGTAGCGCTCCTCCTCGACCATCTTCTCGATCCCGCGCACCTGGCCCTCGATCCTGCGCAGGCGCTTGCCGATCGCATCGGTGTCGTAGCCGTGCTTCACGCCCGCACGCTCCGGAAGCCGCGCAGCCGCAGCGAGTTGGTGACGACGAAGACGCTCGAGAACGCCATCGCAGCCGCGGCGACCATCGGGTTGAGGTAGCCGGCGACGGCGAGCGGGATCGCCGCGACGTTGTAGGCAAAGGCCCAGAAGAGGTTGCCCTTGATCGTCGCGAGCACACGGCGGGAGAGCCTGATCGCATCGACGGCCGCGCGCAGGTCGCCCGACACGAGCGTCAGGTCGGACGCCTCGATCGCGACGTCGGTTCCGGTGCCGATCGCGATCCCGAGGTCGGCCTGCGCGAGCGCGGGCGCATCGTTGACGCCGTCGCCGACCATCGCGACGACCTCGCCGGCCTCCTGCAGCCGCCGCACCTCGGCCGCCTTGTCGCCCGGATAGACCTCGGCGAGCACCCGCTCGATCCCGACCTCGGCTGCGACCCGCTGCGCGGTCGCCTCGGCGTCGCCGGTGAGCAGCACGGGCGTCAGCCCGAGCGCGCGCAGCTCTCGGATCGCCTCGGCGCTCGTCGGCTTGACGGTGTCCTCGACGACGAGCCGCGCCTGCAGCTCGCCGGCCCAGTGCACGCCTGCGCGGTCGACCGTGACCTCGACGCCGTCGACGACGCCGGCCACGCCCTGGCCCGGCAGGTTGCGGAAGCTCGCGACCGCGGGCAGGACGCCGACCTCGGCCCGCGCCGCCTCGGCCACCGCGCGGGCGATCGGATGCTCACTCGCGTCCTCGACCGCGCCGGCGAGCCGCAGGACGTCCGCGCGCGAGGCGCCGTTCAGGAGCTCGACGCCGACGAGCCGCACCTTGCCTTCGGTGACGGTGCCCGTCTTGTCGAGCACGACGGTGGTGGCGCGACGCGTCTGCTCCAGCACCTCGGGGCCCTTGATCAGGACGCCGAGCTGCGCGCCGCGGCCCGAGCCGACGAGGAGGGCAGTCGGGGTGGCGAGCCCGAGCGCGCACGGGCACGCGATGATCAGCACGGCGACGGCCGCGGCGAACGCGTACGCCGGATCGGAGCCCGTGCCGAGCCAGAAGCCGAGCGTGGCGACCGCGATCCCGATCACGATCGGGACGAAGATGCCGGAGACCCGGTCGGCCAGGCGCTGCACCGGCGCCTTGCCCGCCTGCGCCTCGGTGACGAGCCGCCCGATCTGGGCGACCGCGGTATCCGCACCGACATGCGTCGCGCGGACGACGAGCCGGCCGGAGACGTTCACGGTCGCGCCGATCGCCTCGTCGCCGGGTCCGATCTCGACCGGGACGCTCTCGCCCGTCAGCAGCGACGTGTCGACCGACGACTCGCCGGACTCGACGACACCGTCCGTCGCGACCTTCTCACCGGGCCGGACGACGAAGAGGTCGCCGACCTTGAGCTCCTCGACCGGCACGCGCCGCTCCTCGCCGTCCGGGCCGAGCAGGGCGACGTCCTTCGCGCCGAGCTCGAGCAGCGCCTTCAGCGCCGCACCGGCCCGGCGCTTGGCGCGCGCCTCGAACCAGCGGCCCAGCAGGATCAGCGTGACGACGACCGTCGCGACCTCGAGGTAGATCTCGCCGCCCCCTGCGCCGGCCCCGAGCCCGAGCGAGAAGTCCATCCGCATGTCGAGCTCGCCGGCGCCGAGGAAGAAGAGCGCGACGACCGACCACGACCAGGCGGCGACCGTGCCGACGGAGATCAGCGTGTCCATCGTGGCCGCGCCGTGGCGCGCGTTGACGTATGCCGCGCGGTGGAAGAGCCAGCCGCCCCAGAAGACGACGGGCGTGGCGAGCTGCAGCGAGAGCCACTGCCAGCCGTCGAACTGGAGCGGCGGCACCATCGCGAGCAGGAGCACGGGCAGCGTCAGCGCACCGGAGACGAGCAGCCGCCGGCGGAGCGCCGCAGCCGGATCCTCCGGCTCGGCGGTAGCGGCCTCGTCGCTCGGCAGTGCCGCGCGATAGCCCGCGGACTCGATCGCGGCGACGAGCTGGTCGGGAGCGACGGCGTCGGCGTCGTACTCGACGCTCGCGCGCTCGGTCGCGTAGTTGACGGCGGCCGCGACGCCCTCGAGCTTGTTCAGCTTCTTCTCGACCCGCACCGCGCACGAGGCGCACGTCATGCCCTCGATCGGGAGCTCGAGCTTCTGCAGACTCACCGGTCCACCTCGAAGCGGACGGTCTCGACCGTGCCCGCGACCTTGAACTGGAGGAAGAGGCGGTAGCGGCCCGGAGTTCGGGAAAGGGAACGTCGAAGCGCGAGCCGCCCCTCGTCCGCGTGCGCGTGGACGTACGCCAGGTCGCCCTCGCGGAGCACGACGAGATGCCCGAGCGCGCCGAGGTAGGGCTGCAACCGGACCGGGCGCCCCTTCGAGGCGACGGTGAACGATGAGCTCGCCGTCGTGCCCGTGCCCGTCCAGGCTGACGTCGTAGGCGGAGGGCGGCTCCGGCGCTGCGCGGGTGACACCGTCGCCGCGCAGGTCGAGCCCGAGCGTACGCCGCTCGCCCCCGGTCGTGAAGTCGGCGAACACGCGGTACGCGCCGCCCGAGGGCAGCGCGAGCGGCACCGTCCAGGTGCCGTCGGAGAGCTGTCGGGGATGCAGATGAAGGAAGCTCGTCGAGCGACCTGCCGACGACAATCAGGTGCAGCCGCCGCTCGTGCTCGACGTCGTAGTCGCGGAGCACGTCGCCGCCGGGCGCGAGGATCCGGAAGCGGTACGGCTCGGGCTTGCCGGCGCTGATCGTCTCGCGCTCGGCGACGAGCCGGTAGCCGTCCTGCTCGAGCGAGAGGCCACCGAGATCCGCCGAGCCGTGCGCCGCTGCCGCGACGTGCTGGTCGGCAACGGTGCGCGCCTCGACGTCGAGCGCCCGGCCCGCGACGAGCGCAGCGAGGAAGGCGCCGGCGAGGCCGGCGACGAAGAGCGCGACGCGAGTCACGCCGCTTCGTAGCCGGCTTCGTCGATCGCTGCGCGGAGCGCCCCGTCCTCGAGGCCCTCCCCGCGGACGACCACGAGCTTCGTGTCGACGTCCGCCTCGACGGACTCGACGCCGGACACCTGTCCGACCTCGCTCTCGACGGCCGCCTTGCAGTGGCCGCAGCTCATGCCGCTGACCGTGTAGGTGATCTCCATGCCCCGGACTATACCCCAACGGGGTATTAAGCGTCAACTACCGACCGCCGCGTCCGCTCCGGCGTGGAACGGATCCCGGTCACGATCTCGTAGCCGATCGTCCCGGCGACGTGCGCGTGGGCCTCCGCCTGGACGCCGTGTCCCAGGAGCGTGACCGGCGACCCCACGGGCAGCTCGCGATCGAGCTCGACGGCAAAGGCGTCCATCGAGATCGTGCCGACCACTCTGCGCAGCTCCCCGGCGACGCGCACCTCGGCGCCCGTCAGGTCGCGGCGGAAGCCGTCGGCATAGCCGACCGGGACGATCCCGATCCACGTCGGCTCGCTCGCCACGAAGCGGCGGCCGTAGCCCGTCGACTCGCCCGCAGCGAGCCGGCGCACCTGGGCGAGCTGGGACTCCCAGCGCAGGGCGGGCTCGAGCCCGTCCTCGGCGGGGTCGGTACCGAAGGGCGAGATCCCGTAGAGGGCGATCCCGCAACGGGCGGCGTCGAAGCGGGCCGAGGGGTAGCGGAGCGCGCCCGCGCTGTTGGCAATGTGGCGCTCGAGGTGGGCATGGGCCTCGGTCGTCGCGCGAAAGCGCTCCACCTGCTGCTCCGTGAAGGCGGCGTCGGTGTCCGCCGAGGCGAGGTGGCTCATCAGGCCCACGACCTCCCGCCCGGGCGCCGGCAGCTCCGCGAGCCCCCAGCGCCCCATGCCCGTGTCGAGCTTGAGGTGCACGCGAACGCCGTCGGGGACCTCGCCGTCCGAGACGACGAGCTCGAGCCCCGCGTCGCGCGCGTCGGCGGTCTCCCGCCCAGACGCAGGTCCCATGACGATGATTCGGGCGTCGCCGATCGCGCCGCGGAGGAGGAGCGCCTCGGGGACGGTGGCGACACAGAGCGCGGTCGCCCCCGCGCCGAGCGCGGCCGCGCCCACGTCCACCGCCCCGTGCCCGTAGCCGTCCGCCTTCACGACCGCCCACAGCTCCGCCCCGTCGAGGGCGGCCAGGAGCGTCCGAGCGTTGCGGCGAATCGCGCCGAGATCCACGATCAGGTCCGAGCGGGCCATGGCCCCGATGCTACGGGGTCACTGGATCTGGGTCTCGCAGGAAGCGTGGAACGTGTCCGTGCCCGGGCCGCCGATGCAGACATCCGTTCCCTGGGAGCCCCTGAGCGAGTCGTTGCCGCCGCCGCCGAGGATGCAGTCGTCGCCCTTGCCGCCGTCCATGGTGTCGACGCCGGCGCCGCCGACGACGAGCTCGGAAGGGTTGCCGCCGGTCACCGTGCCCGTGCCCGCGACGACGGCGGTGACCGTGATGCCAGCGCAGGCCACCGGCTTGAGTCCCGTCGGGCGTGACAGAGGCAAGGTCGCGGCCCGCCCGCGACGCGGGGACCGTGTTCGCCGCCGCGAGCGCCGTCATCAGGACGAGCCCCGAGGCAACGCCGACGACGGCGAGCAGGCCCCTACGCCACATCGGGCAGCCTGAGAGCGACTCGTAGGGGCGCGGGGGCGGTGCTGTAGCGGTAGACGCTGCCACCGTCCTCGACCGCGTAGACGTGCCCGCTCGCGCCGGCGAGATGAAGGATCAAACGGCCGCGCTGGACGGCGATCCGCGCCAGCGCGTCGATGTCGACGACGTCGGTGACACGCTCCCACCTGGGTAGCGGCGGGCTGACCGGGACGATCAGCTCGCCGTAGCGCGACGTCGATCAGCGCATGCTCTTCGCGCGGCCGCCGAGGCCTCACCAGTGCGGCGCCGCCGAGCAGGAGCAGAGCGGCCAGCCCTGCGAGCGAGAGCTTCCGGACTGCCGCGACGGACGGCGACGCCGGCCCGAGCGCGAGACTCGCCGCCACCGGACGTGCCCCGCGTACGGCCTCGCGGGGCGCGAACGGGCCGACACCCGCCGCGCCCGCGGCAAGCTTGGGCTGGAGCCGGCGGCCGGAGAGCTCGAAGACGAGTGCCGGCTCGAAGGTCGCGTCGATCGAGTCGGAGCCGGCGCGCCCCGCGGCGGCGACCCGGGGCAGCACCGACACGGTGTACGTCGCCTGCCCGGACCCGGTCAGCTCGCGAACCTGTTCGACGACCCGCTCGATCGCGATCAGGTCGAGCGTGCCGGAGACGTGGGCGCGCTTGCCGCTGAAGTCACGCCGAGGCGCGAGCGGCACGGTTCGCTCCCAGCCGCGCTCGTCGGAGATGCGCGCGTCGAGTTGGATCGTGCCGCCGAGCGACACCGACCGCGCCGACTCGAGGCTGTAGTCGAACGAAACGCGGAGCCTGGGGACGAGCTGCAGGAAGACCGGTTGCCCCGTGCCGACCGTTCCCTGCGGATAGACGGCATTGGCCGGAACGCGCCCCCCGTACGCGAAGCGCCCCTGGTGCGCGTACACACCCTCGACGCTCTCGGTCGTCGCGAGCGGCCGGGTGTACGAGGCAACGGCGAGCGCGGCACATGCAAGCGCTGCGAGCACCAGACCGGCGACCAGCAGCGCGCGGTCGGGGTCTGCCCGCATCGACGCCGGCGCCGCGCTGGTCTTGGCGGGGCGCGTCCGCACCCTCCGCGGGCCGCGTCGCGCTGCCGACGCTCCTGCACCGAGCCCACCCAGGACGACGAGCGCGACCGCGCCCATGAAGAGTGCGGCGTGGAGCGGCTCGCGCAGCCAGTTGGACAGTCTCCCGACGGCCGGCACATGGAACCAGAGCGCACCGACGATCTGCGCGTCCGCCGGCCGCTCGGGGTCGAGGAAGTCGTTGTTGTCTCCCTTGAGCACGAACCGGCCGTGCTCGGTGCGCTCGATCCGGTGCAGCACGTTGGCACCGAGGTCGCGGCTCTCGTAGAGGACGACGTCGCCGGCGCGATACTCGTCGCCCCGGCGCACGATCGCGAGATCGCCGCGGTGGAGCTGCGGCTCCATCGAGCTGCCGACGAGGATCGCATACGACGTGCCGCCGCCGAGCTGCGTGGGAGCGAGGAACGCCCAGCCGGCGGCGACCGCGACGGCCGCGAGAGCTCCGGCGAGGATGGCAGTGAGGCGGCGGCCCGTCATGTCCGTGTCGGTCGAAGCGGAGGGCGGCCGGCCGTACCCGGCCGCCCTCCGTCGTCTACGACGTCGCGATCACCGACAGCTCGTCGGCCGTCGTGATGGCGATGTCCGGGCTGAAGTCGCACGTCACGTTGACGCCGCCCGAGATCGAGCAGTTGGTGTAGGTCGCCGAACCGCTGACGATCTTCGCCTTTGCCGTGGTCGCGTTCGCGTTCAACGTGAAGGCGAGCGAGTCGATGTTCGACGGTGTCGTCGCGTTGAGCGTGTACGCGATGCCCGAGACGGTGTAGCCGCTGATCGTGCCGCTGCCCGAGCCCGCGCTCGACGCGGGAACCGTGTTGGTCGCGGTGAACGCGTACGCGCCCAGCGCGAGGGCGGCGGCGATGACCAGCACGGCCACGTACCGGCTCCGTCCGATGAATGTCCGTGCCATTCGGGGTCTCCTTGCTTGGGGGGAGCGCCTCCCGCATACCTCAAAGCGGGTGAGTGCCTCATCCGTTCTGGGGGAATGTCGACCGATTCGGGTGACGGAGGCTCCCCCAAAAGGGGCATTCCGACAGCGGCTCAGCCGAGTACGGAGGGCAGCGCCGCGACCACGTCGCTCGCAACGAGCCCGCTCTGCGGCAGCCGCTGCGCCGCGAGGCCGTGCGCCGCCGCCCCAGCGGCTGCAGCCAGGCGCGGGTCGAGCCCCTTGGCGAGAAAGGCCGCGATGACGCCGGTGAGCACGTCGCCTGTGCCCGCGGTCGCCAGGCCGGGCGCGCGAGAGATCCAGACGAGCGAGCCCTCCCCGGGCGCGGCCACGATCGTGTCGGCGCCCTTGAGCAGGCAGACGCAGCCGAAGCGGTCGGCGCCGCGCGACGCTGCCTCGAGCCTGTGCGCGTCCACCCAGGCCGTCTCCTCGCCGAGCAGGCGAGCGAGCTCGCCCGCGTGCGGCGTGAGCACGGCGCGCGGCCCCCAGGGCCCAGGCTCGAGCTCGTGCAGCGCATCGGCGTCGAGGACGAGCGCGTGCTCTCCGGCGGCGAGCAGCCGCTCGCGCAGCTCCTTCGCCTCGGCGTCGCGACCGAGGCCGGGCCCGATCGCGAGCGCGTCGACCTTCGCCGCCGCCTCCAGTGCCTTCCCCCAGGTCACCTTCACCGGCTCGAGCAGGCGCGTCTCGACGATCGCCAGCGAGCGCTCGGGCACCGCCACCGCGACGTAGCCCGCATCGGCTCGGAAGGCGGCCTCCGCGGCGAGGCAGACCGCCCCGGTCATTCCCGGCGCGCCACCGGCGACGAGAACGGCACCGGCGCTGTACTTGTTGTCCTCGGCCCGCTTGCGCGGCACGAGCCCCAAGACGTCGGGGGTGACGAGACGATGCGTCGTCTCGCGCGCGGCGAGGCCGATGTCCGCGACGACGACCTCGCCCACGTGGAAGAGGCCGGGCGCGACGGCGAGCCCGACCTTGCAGCCGTGGAACGTGACCGTGACCGCCGCGCGCACGGCGGCTCCGGCGACCTCGCCGGTCGACGCGTCGACACCCGAGGGCACGTCGACCGCGACCACGGGTGCGCCGGCCGCGTTGATCCGGTCGATCGTCGCTGCCGCATCGGGGCGCGGCTCGCCCCGGAAGCCGGTGCCGAAGAGCGCGTCGACGATCACATCGGCCTGCTCCACGGCCGTCGTCTCGACCGCGTCGACGCCCTGCTCGCGCAGGATCCGCGCCGCGATCCGCCCGTCGCCGCCGTTCGAGCCGTCGCCGCAGACGACGGCGATGCGGCTGGCATCCGGGAACCTCGACGACACTTCCCGTGCGACCGCGGCGCCGGCGCGTTCCATCAGCTCTCCGGCGTCGTGCCCCTCCTCCGCCGCTCGCGCCTCGGCCGCGGTGTAGAGCGGGTCAAGCATCGGAGACGACGGCCACGGCGGAGGCGAGCTCGCGCGAGTGCGTCATCGAGAGGTCGATCGCGCCCGCCTCGACCCGCTCGGCCCACGCGGCGACCCGGCCCGAGAGCCGCACCGACGGCTTCGGGCGACCTGCGATCTCGATGTCCTTCCACGCAAAGGCACGCGCGACGCCGAAGCCGAGCGCCTTTCCGACCGCCTCCTTGCCCGCAAAGCGGCCCGCGTAGCTCTCGGCCGGGTTCTTCTTCGAGTCGCAGTACGCCTGCTCGGCCGGGGTGAAGCAGCGGTCCTTGAAGCCGGCGTAGCGGTCGAGCGAGCGGCGGACGCGCGCGATCTCGATCAGGTCGACGCCGACCCGCGTCACAGCGAGCGGTTGATCCAGTCCGGCACGTGGGCCATCGAGGAGAGCACGGCGTCGGGGATGATCGGCGAGCGATCGAGCGTGTCGGGCCGGAACTTGCCGGTCCGGAGCAGCAGCGTCTTCATCCCGAAGAGCTGCGCGCCGCGGATGTCCTGGTCGAGATCGTCCGTGACCATCCACGTCAGCTCGGGCTCCGCGTCCAGGGCGGCGAGGGCGGCGGCGAAGCAGGAGGCGCTCGGCTTGCCGATCACCGTCGCCTCGACGCCGGTCGCATACTCGAGCGCGGCGACGAAGGCGCCTCCGTCGAGCATCGGCCCGCGCGCCGTCTGCCACCACGGGTTCTTGTGCAGGCAGAAGAGGTCCGCCCCCGCCTGGATCTCCGAGAAGGCGCGGGCGAGGTTCATGTGACTGAAGACCTGATTCGGCTCGGTCGTCTCGTCGCAGCCGCCGACGAGCACCGCGTCGGCGCCCTCGCCGACGAGCTCGATCCCGGCGAGGTCAGGCACGATCGCCGACATCACGAGCCCGTACACCCGGCGCCCCCCGAGCTCCTGCGCCGCTGCGATCGGCGTGGTCTGCAGGTCGTCGTCGTCGAGCTCGAAGCCCATCCCGCGCAGCTCCTCCGCGAGCCCCGAGCGCGCCCGCGTCGAGTTGTTCGTGACGAAGCGGAGCCGGTGGCCTTCGGCGCGGAGTCGCGCCACCGCCTCCACCGCACCGGGGATCGGCTCACCGGAGACGTGGAGGACGCCGTCGACGTCGAGCAGAATGGCTGCCATGGAGCGGGATGCTATCCGGGTGACGCGATCGGTCGTCCTCCCCCTCGCCGAGATCGAGCTGCGCTTTTCGCGCTCGAGCGGTCCCGGCGGGCAGCACGCCAACACCGCCGAGACACGCGTCGAGGCGATCCTCGACGTCGCGTCGACGTCCGCGCTGACCGAGGCACAGCGGCGTCGCGTGCTCGCGAAGGCCGGGCCGACGCTGCGCGCAGTCGCGCAGGACGAGCGCAGTCAGTGGCGCAACCGGGAGCTCGCCGTCGAACGGCTCGTCGACCAGCTCCGCCAGGCGCTGGCGGTCGAGCGGCGGCGGGTCGCCACGCGACCGTCGACCGCCTCACGCGAACGCCGGCTCGAGGCAAAGCGCCGGCGCTCACAGTCGAAGAAGCTTCGGCGGCCACCGGACGCGGGCGCATGACCCACCTCGACGGCGCAACGTTCCAGCCACTGCGGCGAGGGCGCTTCGGCGAGCCCTACATCTACCTGGGCACGCACCGAGACCACCCAACGGCTACTCGGGCCGTCGGCGCCCGAAGGGGCCGTGGCGGTGGCCGAGGAGCAGACGGCCGGTCGCGGTCGCATGGGCCGCAGCTGGCAGGCGCCCGCCGGCAGCTCGATCCTGGTCTCGATCCTGCTGCGACCGCCGGCGGGGCGCCGCGCCGCGGAGCTGACCCTCGTCGGCGGCGTGGCGACGGCCGTCGCGATCGAGCGGGCGACCGGCCTCGGCGCGCAGCTGAAGTGGCCGAACGACGTCATGCTCGAGGGCCACAAGGTCGCCGGCGGGATCGCCGAGCTGAAGGACGGCGCCGTCGTGCTCGGGATCGGGATCAACGTGAACCAGGCCCAGGACGACCTGCCCACCGGGACGAAGGCGCCCGCAGGATCGCTTCGCACCGTCGCCGGCCGTCAGGTGGAGCGGGCACCTCTCCTCGCCGACCTGCTGCTCGAGCTCGAGCGCCGTTACGACGCCTGGGTCTCGGGAGGCCTCGGCGCCCTGCACGAGGATCTCGACGCCCGCGACTTCCTGCGCGGCCGCCACGTGACGGTCGACGGGATCGAGGGCGATGCGGTCGCGATCGGCCCCGACGGACGCCTGCACGTGCAGACGGCGGACGGAGTCGTCGCGGTCGAGAGCGGTGAGGTCGGCTACGCCGTCTGAGTCACCGCAGGTTCTCGGGCCGTCCGGCATCTCAAATGTAAGGAAATGATGGAAGAACGCCGCAGACTTCGGAACCGGCCTTCGCGCCCACCTCGGCTTGGAGCGCGCGGAACTGGAGCTGGTCCCGGAGCTCGAGCTGAGCGCAGGGCTCCCGTCCGCGTCCCCCGAGCTCACCGACGACCTTGCCGCCGCCGCCGCCGCCGCCGCCGCCGGCCCGGACAGCGCCGCGCTCGAGACGCTCGCAGCCCTCGAGGCCGAGCTCGTCGAGCGCGAGCGCGTCCTGGCCCTTCGCGAGGCGTCACTCGCCGGCCGCGCCGGCAGCCTGCTCGCCGCCGCTCAGGCGCTCTACGACGAGGTGCTGGGCGGCGGGCCTGCCCCGGAGGACGACGAGCTCACACGCCTGCGGCGGCGGAAGAGCATCGCCTGACGTGCCGTGGTAGCGCGGCTTCGCGACGACCGCCTGCTCCGGTGGAGCGCGTACTCGACCGCGCCATTCCTCTGGCTCTCGCTCGCCTTTCTGAACCCGTTCCTGCTGGCCATGCCGGCGCTGGTCTACCTGGGTCTGTCGCGGGCGATGGCGTACGGCATGCTGGAGCGGCGCGATCCGCCGGACGACCCGGACTTGCTCTAACGCGCCCCGGCTGCCAGCAAGACACGCTCGATCGCCTCGTACCCGTTGCGGCGCGCGTGCTCCAGTGGCGTGATGCCGTCCCGGTCGGCGAGCTCGACGTCGGCCCCCGCGGCCACGATGAGCTCGACGATCTCCTGGTGCGCGGGGCCGCCGTCGCCGAGGATGACCGCCTCGAGGAGCGCCGTCCAGCCCAGGTCGTTGACGTGGTCGACAGCGATCTGCGTGGCCAGCAGCCTACGAACGACCCCGACGTGCCCGCGGTCGGCGGCCGGGATCAGGGCGGTGCCGCCGAAACGGTTCGTGCGGGTCAAGTCCGGATCGGCCCTGAGCACCTCCCGCAGCACGTCCTCGTCCCCTGTCTCGCCGGTCGAGAGCAGCGCGTTCGCACGCGTCTGGTCCTGGAGATCGACGTCGGCGCCGGCCTCGACCAGAGCCCGGACGACCTCGGCGTGACCCGCGTACGCCGCGGCCGTGACGGCGGTCCTTCCGTCGGCGTCCCGGGAGTCGACGTCGCTTCCGCCCGCGAGAAGCGCGCGCACCTCACCCAGCTCGCCGCGGGACGCCGCCTCGACGAGCCCGGGATCCTGAGTGTGAGCCTCCGCACCGCCGCCACAGGCGGCGAACGCGAGCAGCGCGAGCAGGGGCGACAGGCGCGCTATTCGACCGTGACGGTCTTCGCGAGGTTGCGCGGCTGGTCGACGTTCAGGCCGCGCAGGCGCGCGATCCGGTACGCGAGCAGCTGCAACGGGATGATCGCGAGCACCGCCTGGAGGAAGTTCGGCGTCTTCGGCACGTAGATGACGTCGTCGGCGTGGTGCTGGATGTCCTCGTTCCCGTCGGTGGCGATCGCGATCACGTGGGCGCCGCGCGCGCGCACCTCCTGGATGTTCGAGACGAGCTTGTCGTAGACGTGGATGTCGGTCGCGACGACGACGACCGGCGTGTCTTCGTCGAGCAGCGCGATCGGCCCGTGCTTCATCTCGCCGGCGGAGTACGCCTCGGTCGGGATGTAGCTGATCTCCTTCAGCTTCAGCGCCCCTTCGAGCGCCACCGGCAGGCCGATGTGGCGGCCGAGGTAGAGGAAGAACGGCTTGTCGTAGTAGCGCTGCGCGATCTCCTCGATCGGATGGTCGCCGTCGAGGAACTGGTTGATCTTCGCCGGCAGCTCGTAGGCCTTGTCGAGGATGAACGAGATCTCGCCCGGAGGCATCGTCTCGCGGATCTGCGCCAGCTTCAGCGCGACGAGGTAGAGCAGCGACACCTGCGCCGTGAAGGTCTTCGAGGCGGCGACGCCGACCTCGAGGCCGCAGCGCGTGTAGAGCACCGAGTCGACCTCGCGCGTGATCTGCGAGCCCATCATGTTCGTGATCGCGACCGTCCGGGCGCCCATCGAGCGGGCGAGCTTCATCGCCTCGATCGTGTCGCGGGTCTCGCCCGACTGCGAGATCCCGATCACGAGCGTGTGGTCGTCGATGACCGGATTGCGGTAGATCCACTCGGAGGCGATGTCCGGCTCGACCGGCACGCGCGCCCACTCCTCGATCACGTAGCGGCCGACGACGCCGGCGTGGTAGGCGGTGCCACAGGCGAGGATCACGATGCGGCGCAGGTCCTTCAGCTCCTCCTCGCTCATGCCGAGGCCCTCGAGCACGAGCGTGCCGTGCCGGACCCGGTCGCCGATCGTCTCCGCAACCGCCTCCGCCTGCTCGTAGATCTCCTTGAGCATGAACGTCTCGTAGCCGCCCTTCTCGGCGCCCTCGTCGTCCCAGTCGAGCTCGACCGGATCGTGCTCGACGGGCGTGCCGTCGGCCCGGCTGAAGGTCGAGCCCTCGGGCGTGATCACGACGATGTCGCCGTCGTCGGGGAACTGGACGCGCTTCGTCTCGGCGAGGAAGGCGGCGGCGTTCGAGGCGAGGAACATCTCGCCCTCGCCGATGCCGACGACGAGCGGCGTCTGGTGGCGCGCTGCGACGAGCAGGTCGGGGTGGTCGTGGTGGATGACGACGAAGGTGAAGTGCCCCTCGAGGTCGGTGAACGTGCGGCGAACGGCCGCGGCGAGGTCGCCCTCGTAGTGGCGCTCGATCAGGTGCACCACGGTCTCGGCGTCGGTCTCGGAGGTGAAGGTGTGCCCGTCGGCGAGCAGGCCCTCGCGCAACTCGCGGTAGTTCTCCACGATCCCGTTGAGGACGATCGACAGCTTGGACCCGTCGCATCCAATCAACGGGTGCGCGTTCGCCTCGGTGACGCTGCCGTGGGTGGCCCAGCGCGTGTGACCGAGACCGTGCGTGGCCTGCGAGCCGTTCGGGCCCGCGTGCTCCTTCAGGTTCTGGAGATTGCCGACGGCGCGGACGTACTCGAGCCCGTCCTGCTCGCGCAGTGCGATCCCGGCGGAGTCGTACCCGCGGTACTCGAGCCGCTCGAGCCCGTTGAGCAGGAGCTGCTTGCACTCACGAGGCCCGACGTATCCGATGATCCCGCACATTCAAGCCCCCTTCTTCCGCCTGCTCAACCGCAAATCCATCGGAGAACGCACAAGAGCCCGGCGCGTCTCCCGCAGCGTCGCGGGCTAGCCGAGCTCCCTCTGGACGAGGGAGGCGATCCTAGCACAGAGCGCCTGCGCTCTTTCCTCCGACTCCGCCTCGCCGAGCACCCGGATCAGGGGCTCCGTGCCCGAGGCGCGGACGAGCACGCGGCCGGAGCCGTTCAGCTCGGCGTTGAGCCGCTCGGCCTCGGCGAGCGCCGCTCGTGGCACCTCGCGGCTCGTGACGCGGACGTTCTCCTTCGCCTGCGCGAACCGCGGCATCACGGCCGCGGCCTCGGCCAGCGTCCGCCCCTCGCACGCCGCGCACAGGAGCAGGGCGGCAGCGAGGCCGTCGCCGGTGACGTGGCCGCGCAGGCAGATGACGTGGCCGGACTGCTCGCCGCCGAGAATCGCGTCCTCGCGCCGGAGCGCTTCGAGCACGTAGCGGTCGCCGACCGGCGTCGTCACGACCCGGATGCCCCGTTCCTCCATCAGGTGGTGGAAGCCGAGGTTCGTCATCACGGTGACCACCACGCTCTCGACCTCGAGGTGCAGCGCGAGCACGGCCAGGATCTGGTCGCCGTCGACGACGTTCCCGTCGCCGTCGACCGCCAGCATCCGGTCGCCGTCGCCGTCGAACGCGATCCCGAGGTCGTGGCCCCCGGTGCGCACGGTCTCCTGCAGCAGCGACAGGTCGGTCGCACCGCAGCCCTCGTTGATATTCGTCCCGTCGGGCTGGTCGCCGATCGCCGTGACCTCGGCCCCGAGCCGTTCGAACGCCTCCGGCGCGATGCCGCTGTAGGCGCCGTTGGCGCAGTCGACCGCGACCCGCAGGCCCGTCAGGTCGGTGCCGAAGCGCTCGAGCACGTGGTCGAGGTAGCTGTTCGTCGCGACATCGACGCGGTCGACGGTGCCGCCGCCGCGTTCCGGTGCGTCGAGCAGCGCCTCGATCTCCTCCTCGGAGGCGTCGGAGAGCTTGCCGCCCTCCCGGTCGAAGAACTTGACGCCGTTGTACTCGGGCGGGTTGTGGGAGGCGGAGATGACGACGCCGAGGTCGAGTGCAAGCAGCGCGACGGCCGGAGTCGGCAGGACGCCTGCGAGCACCGCGCTGCCGCCCGCCGCGACGACGCCGCGGGCAAACGCCTCCTCCAGGTCGTACCCGGAGGCGCGGGTGTCGCGCCCGACGAAGACGCGGCCGCGGCCCGACCAGAGGGTCGCCGCCTTGCCGAGCCGTTCGACCAGCTCGACCGTCAGGTCCTCGCCGACAATGCCGCGGACACCGTCCGTGCCGAAATAGCGCCTCACGGCGCCGGCTAGCGCTTCGAGAACTGCGGGGCCTTGCGGGCCTTGTGCAATCCGGCCTTCTTGCGCTCGACCTGGCGGGCGTCGCGCGTGAGGTAGCCCTCGCGCTTGAGCGGGATCCGCAGTTCCGGATCGGCCTCGACGAGCGCGCGGGCGATGCCATGACGGACCGCGCCGGCCTGACCCGACGGGCCGCCGCCGTGCACGCGCACGCGAATGTCGAAGGTGCCCTCCACCCCGGCGGTCTTCAGCGGCGAGAGCGCGAGCGTCCGGTGGGTCGCACGCGGGAAGTAGTCCTCGAGCGTGCGGCCGTTGAACCACGTCTTCCCGTCGCCGGGACGCAGGATCACGCGCGCGACCGAGGTCTTGCGCTTGCCGGTGCCGAGATACTGGGCCTGCTCTACCACTACACGACCTCCAAGGTCTTCGGCGCCTGGGCCTCGTGCGGATGCTCGGGCCCGGCGTAGATCTTCAGCTTCGTGATCTGCTGGCGCGCAAGCCGGTTGCGCGGGAGCATGCCCTTGACCGCCTTGCGCAGCACCTCCGTCGGCCGCCGCTCGAGCTGCTCGCGCAGCGTGCGGGTGCGCAGGCCGCCGGGATAGCCGGAGTGCCGGTGATACAGCTTCTGGTCGAGCTTCTGGCCCGTGACGTGGATCTTCTCCGCGTTGACGACGATCACGAAGTCGCCCGTGTCGACGTGCGGCGTGTACGCCGGCTTGTTCTTGCCGCGGAGCGTGTCCGCGATCTGGGTCGCCAGCCGCCCGAGGGTCTTGCCCTCGGCGTCGACGACGTACCACTCGCGTGAGACCTCGCCCGGTTTTGCGCTGTATGTCTTCATTTCACCGACTCAGTCATTTCACAGACAAAGGGCGCACATCGGGTGCGCCGGCGGCGGATCGTACCAGAATCCAGACCGCGGGCAGCGCGACGAAGAGCGTCGCCGAGACCGCCAGCGCCTCCACTCCGAACTCGCTGTACGCGACACCTCCGACGAGCACGAGCACCACCGCCGTGAAGCTCGAAAGCCCGTCGGTGAACCCGATCAGCTTCCCTCGCTCGGCCGGCAGCGCGCGGTCGGCGAGCTCCGCCACGGCCGCAACGTACGAGATGTTCCAGCCGAGCCCGAGCAGGAAGAGCGAGACAGACATCCACAGGACGCTGTCGAGCCAGCCGAGCAGGAGCGTCGACGCCGCCATCAGGAGCAGCCCCGAGATCTGGCCGGGACGTCGGCCGACCCGGTCGATCAGCGCGCCGACCACCAGCACGAGCGCGTACATGCCGACGATGTGGAGGCTGATCACGGTGAAGACGTCCGCCTGGTGGTGGCCCTGGTCGATCACGATGTAGCCGGTCAGGTTCATCACGGAGACCATGCCGCCGAAGCTGGCGATCGCGGCGACGAGCGCAGGGATCACGCCCGGTCGGGCGATGATGTCCCGCAGCGGTTCCGACGTGTCGTCGTGGCTGCCGCCCGCGTCGAAGTGCAGCTGCCGCGCGATCGTGCGCGGGTCGGGACGGACGTTGAGCACGAGCACGAGCCCCACGACCATGATCGCGGCGGAGGCGAGCCAGGGAACGACGAGCGCCTGCGCCTCGAGCTCCTTGCCGGACAGGAGCGGCCGGAAGACGAGCGGGCCGAGCGCAGCGCCGAAGAGGGCGCCGAAGAGGACGTAGGAGATGCCACGCGCGCGCCGCTCGGGCGGGTACATGTCCGCCGCAGCGGTGCGGGCGAGCAGGATCGTTCCCTGCGCGACACCGACGAGCGCGAACCCCGGCACGACGAGCGCGGCGGACTCGAGGCTCGAGCCGAGTGCAGTCACCAGGCAGCCTGCGATGCCCGCCACGCAGCCGCCGGCGAGCACCGGGATGCGGCCGTAGCGGTCCATCAGCCGGCCGGCCGGGAATGCCGCGAGCGCACCGGCCGAGAGAAAGATCGCCGGGCCGAGCCCGAGGATCCCTTCGATCCCGGTCACGAGCACGAGCGTCACCGTCGCGACGGCGACGGCGAGCTGCACCATCCCGGAGAGCGCCGTCAGCGTCGCAGCGAGCAGGATCGTGTTCCGGCGGACGGGGAACTGCTCCACGCGGGGAACCTATCCTTCGTCCATGCTCCGCCGCCGTGTCGCCGTGAAGGGCCACGTCCAGGGCGTCTTCTTCCGCGAGACGACGAAGCGTCGCGCGCTCACGGCCGGCGTCGCGGGCTGGGTCCGAAACTGCGCTGACGGGAGCGTCGAGGCGGTCTTCGAGGGCGAGCGGGACGCGGTCGACGGGCTGCTCGCGTTCGTGCGCGAAGGCCCACGCGGCGCGCGCGTCGACTGGGTCGACGTGGAGAGCGAGGAGCCCGAGGGTCTCGAGGGCTTCGAGCTCCGCTGAGCTACTCGGCCCGAAGCGCCGCTGCGACGGAGTGCGCTGCGGCCCGGCGACCGGCGAGCGCGGTCACGAGCGCAACCGCCGCGACGGTCGCCGGGAGCAACAGCGCCAGCGCCGGCAGGCTCGGATAGGCGAGGGACTCGGAGCTGCCGTCGGCTTCGAGCACTGCCCGGAAGAGCGCGAGCCCGAGGGGGATGCCGACCACCACGGCCGCCGCGGCGAGCAGCGCGTTCGCGGCCACGAGGGCCGTGACCACCTGCCGCGGAGTCAGGCCGATCGTCTTCAGGACGCCCAGGTCGCGGCTGCGCTCTCGCAGCCCGAGCAGGAGCGTCGCGAGCAGGTTGGCGAGGCCGAGCGCGAGCAGCGCCGCATCGAGCCCGTAGACGACGGGACGAAGTTGGCCCGCGTCGCCGGTGACGGCGACGACGTCCCACTCGAGCGGCGGCAGGCCCGGGGGAGGCGCCGTCACGCTCGCGGCCGACTCGACGCTCAGCGACGCCTCCATCGCGACGGTCGCGACCACGGCGGCGACCGTCAGGGCCAGGCTGAGCACGGTCAGGGCCGCCCGGCCGGGCCGCGCGAACGAGTCCCGTGCGCCGAGCACGTACGGCTGCGGCAACCGCAGCCTCTGCGCGACCGCAGCCGTCCGGGACGACCGCGCTGGCCCACGAGCCGACGTGAGGCTCACGACGGCACGCCGGGTTCCTCGCCAGCCTGCGAGCGCGGTGAAGACGGCCACCGTCGCGAGCACGGTGACGAGCACGCCTGCGACGAGCGGCCAGGCGAGCGCGGCCGAATCGGGCGCGTCGAGGAGCGCGGCGGACGCGGCGACGAAGGCCGGCGTGGTCGCAGCCGCGAGCGCGACCCCGGCCACGGCGCCGATCAGAGCGAGCAGGAGCTGCTCGAGCACGAGCACGCCCGTCACCTGCGCGGGGGTGAACCCGATCGCCTTGAGCAGGCCGAGCTGTCGGAACTGCGCGATCACCCGCCCGCCGACGAGCGTCGCCAGGACGGCAGTCGCTGCGATCAGCATCAGGACGCTGAACGTGAACAGGACGAGCCGGCTCGTCCGGGCCGATTCGATCGCCTCCGCCCTCTGCGCGCGCCAGTCCTCGACGCCGACCGCGTCCGGCGGGAACAGGGCAGCCGCCGCCGCGGCGACACGTGCCGTGTCGGCCTCGTCGGCGATCCGGAGCCCGATCTCGGCGCCGTTCGCGCCTCCGGGCACCGCGCGGGCGATCGTCTCGTCGAGCGCGAAGGCGACGCCCGGTTGGGTGCGGGGATAGCGCTGTACCTGTGTCGTCACCGCGACACCGGCGACCTCGACCTCGGTGGAGCCGACGGTCAGCGTGTCGCCCACCGCAATGCCGTGGTAGCGGGCGAAGCTGCGCTCGACCACGACCGCACCCGGGCGCGCCCAGGACCCGTCGACGAGAAGCGGCCTGGCCACAGCTGCCGGCTCGCGCTCGGTGGCGACGAGACGCACGCCGTACCGTCCGTCCTCGAGCGGCAGCGCTGCGATCGCCATCCTCTGGACTCCGGACGTCCCGACGACGCCGGGCAGACGCGCCAGCTGCTCCAGGTCGACGCCCGGCGCCAGCGCGGTCACGGTCACGTGAGCGCCGTTCGTGGCCGCGAAGGTGCGGTCCCACGGCCGCTCGGCGACCCGACCGATCGAGAGCGCGAGCGTCAGCGTCGTGGTTGCCGCAGCCACGACGAGCACCGTCAGCGCGGCGGCCAGGCGCCGGCGACCGAGATCCGCAAAGGCCAGGCGGAGGTACGCCGCGGCCATCCTCACACCTCCAGCTCGAGCAGGCCCGTGAGCGACGCGACGGGACTCTCGGGGTCGCTCAGCTGCGCGTCGTCCGTCACGAGCCCGTCGCGCATCGTCACCACGCGCCCGGCCGCCGCGGCGACGCGGGGATCGTGCGTGACGAGCAGGATCGCCTGCCCGCCTCGCCCGAGGTCGCGCAGGGCCCGGACCACCGCCGACGCCGAGGCCGTGTCGAGATTGCCGGTCGGCTCGTCGGCGAGCAGCAGGGCGGGCCGGTTCACGAGCGCACGCGCGATCGCGACGCGCTGCTGCTCGCCGCCGGAGAGCTGCGCGGGCAGCGCGCGCTCCCGCTCGAGGAGCCCGAGCCGCTCGAAGAGCTCCGCCCGCCGGGCGGCTGCCTCCGCCCGGCTGCTGCCGACGAGCAGCGCCGGCAGCTCGACGTTCTCCGCGGCGTTCAGGTTCGGCAGCAGGTTGTACGACTGGAAGACGAAGCCGATCCGCCGGCGGCGGCGGACGGCCCAGGCGGCCTCGCTCAGGCGGTCGACCCGCTCGCCGTCGAGAGCGATCGAGCCCGCAGTCGGGCGGTCGAGGCCGGCGAGCAGGTGCAGGAGGGTCGACTTGCCGCAGCCGCTCGGGCCCATCACGGCGACGAACTCGCCACGGTCGACACTGAGGTCGACGCCGCGGAGGGCCAGGACGGAGGTGCCGCCGGTGTCGAACGTGCGGGCGAGCCCGGTCGCCTCGAGGATCGTGGTCATACGTCGTTCTCCCTTCGGGGTAGCAGTCGTTCCTCGCAGCGCTCGAGCCAGGTGAGATCGGCCTCGAGATGCAGAGCGGCGCCCTCCACGAGGAGCGAGGCCGCGACGTCGCCGTTCGGGCGCTCGGCCAGCTCGCCGAGCTCGCGCAGAAGCTGGAGGTAGTGGCGCCGCTGCCGGTCGATCAGCGACTGCGGCGCGGCGATGCCGGTCTGGCCGGCCAGGATCAGCTTGACGAAGAACTCGTCCTTGAGCCGCGGCCCTCGCGTCGGCGCCTCCACCCACTCGAGCAGCGCCTTGCGGCCCTCACTCGTCAGCTCGTAGACCTTCTTGTTACGGGCGTCCGCAGCGATGCCGGCGTCGGCGACGAGGCCGTCCCGCTCCAGCCGCTGCAGCGTCGTGTAGACCTGGCCGGCGTTCAGCGGCGCGAGCACGGCGTCGAAGCGGCGCTCGAGCTCCTGCTTCAGCTCGTAGCCGTGCGCGGGGCCGTTCGCGAGCAAAGCGAGGAACGAGTACTTCATAGTTACCCGGTATATATACCCAGTAACTATCTCAGGTCAAGCCGGGCTACTCCCACTCGATCGTGGACGGCGGCTTCGAGCTGATGTCGAGCGCGACCCGGTTGACCCCCGGGATCTCGTTGATGATGCGACTGGAGATCGTCTCGAGCAGGTCGTACGGGAGGCGCGCCCAGTCGGCGGTCATCGCATCCTCGGACGTGACCGCGCGGATCACGATCGGGTACGCGTAGGTGCGCTCGTCGCCTTGCACGCCGACCGACTTGATCGCCGGCAGCACGGCGAAGCTCTGCCAGAGCTCGCGGTAGAGGCCCGCGCGCCGCACCTCCTCCTGCAGCACCGTGTCGGCGGCACGGAGGATGTCGAGCCGCTCGCGCGTGACCTCCCCGATGATCCGGATCGCCAGGCCCGGGCCCGGGAACGGCTGCCGCCACACCATCCGCTCGGGCATCCCGAGCTCCTCGCCGACCCGCCGCACCTCGTCCTTGAAGAGAAGGCGCAACGGCTCGACGAGCTCCATCGCCATCTCCTCCGGCAGACCGCCGACGTTGTGGTGCGACTTGATCTTCGCCGCAACGCCCTCGGTGCCGCCGGACTCGATCACGTCCGAGTAGAGCGTGCCCTGGACGAGGAAGCGCGTGTCGCCGAGCTTGACGGCCTCCTCCTCGAAGACGCGGATGAACTCCTCGCCGATCCGCTTGCGCTTCTCCTCCGGCTCGTCGATCCCCTCGAGCCGGGCCAGGAAGCGCTCCTGCGCCTGCACGTGCACGAGCGGGACGTGGAAGTGGCCGCCGAAGGTCTCCTGGACCTGCTCGGCCTCGTTCGAGCGCATGAAGCCGTGGTCGACGAAGACGCAGGTGAGCTGGTCGCCGACCGCCTTGTGCACGAGCAGCGCCGCGACGGCCGAGTCGACGCCGCCCGAGAGCGCGCAGAGGACGCGCTCGGAGCCGACTTGCGCGCGGATCCGCCCGACCTGCTCTTCGATCAGGGCCGCCGGCGTCCACGCGGGCGGCGCGTCGGCGACCCCGTAGAGGAAGTTCTTCAGCAGGTCCTGGCCGTGGGGCGTGTGCACGACCTCCGGGTGGAACTGGACGCCGTAGAGCCGGCGCGCCGGATCCTCGAACGCGGCCACGGGCGTCGAGGCGGAGCGGCCCGTGACGGTGGCTCCCTCCGGCGGGGCGACAACGGTGTCGCGGTGGCTCATCCAGACCGTCTGCTGCGGCGGCAGGCCGTTGAAGAGGGCGCCCGAGCCCTCGTCCAGCTCGGTCTTGCCGAACTCCGAGGCACCGGTGCGCGCCACCTCGCCGCCGAGCTCGAGCGCCATCAGCTGGGCGCCGTAACAGATGCCGAGCGTCGGGATCCCGAGCCCGAACAGCTCCTTGTCCACACGTGGCGCACCGTCGGCATACACGGAGGCGGGACCGCCGGACAGGATCAGCGCGACCGGGTTGCGGCGCCGGATCTCGTCGACGCCGAGCGTGTGCGGCACGAGCTCGGAGTAGACGCGCGCGTCGCGGACGCGGCGCGCGATCAGCTGCGCGTACTGGCCGCCGAGGTCGAGCACGAGCACGGGCCGCTCCTCGACCGGGGGCTCCGGGACCGGGAGCGGATGGACGGAGCCCACGCTACGGCCGCCGGTAGTTCGGCGAGTCCTTCGTGATCGTGACGTCGTGCGGGTGGCTCTCGCGCAGGCCCGCGCCGGTGATGCGGACGAAGCGGGAGTCGAGCTTCAGCGCCTCGATGGTCGGCGTGCCGCAGTAGCCCATCGCCTGCCGGAGGCCGCCGACGAGCTGGTAGAGGATCTGCTGCACGGGGCCCTTGTAGGGGACGCGGCCCTCGATCCCCTCGGGCACGAGCTTGTCCACGTCCTCGACGTCGCCCTGGAAGTACCGGTCCTTCGAGAACGAGCGCGCCTTCATCGCACCGAGCGAGCCCATCCCGCGGTACTCCTTGAAGCGCTCGCCCTGGACGAGGATCACGTCGCCGGGGCTCTCGTCGGTGCCGGCGAGCATCGAGCCGAGCATGACCGTGTCGGCGCCGGCGGCGATCGCCTTCGCGACGTCCCCGGAGGAGGTCATGCCGCCGTCGGCGATCACCGGGACGCCGTGGCGGATCGCCGCCTCCGCGCACTCGAAGACGGCCGTGATCTGAGGCACGCCGACGCCTGCGACGACGCGCGTCGTGCAGATCGAGCCCGGCCCGATCCCGCACTTGATCGCGTCCGCGCCCGCGTCGATCAGCGCCTCCGCCGCCTCGGCGGTCGCGATGTTGCCGGCGATCACCTGGACGTCCCACTCGGACTTGACACGCCGCACCATCTCGACGACGGACAGCGAGTGGCCGTGGGCGGTGTCGACGACGAGCACGTCGACCTCGGCGGCGACGAGCGCCCCCGCCCGCTCGAACGCGTCCGGGCCGACGCCGACCGCGGCGCCGACCCGGAGCCGGCCCTGCTCGTCCTTCGTCGAGAGCGGGAACTCGATCCGCTTCTGGATGTCCTTGACGGTGATCAGGCCGGTGAGGCGCCCATCCGCGTCGACGACCGGCAGCTTCTCGATCTTGTGCCGGTGCAGGATCTCGTTCGCCTCCTCGAGCGTCGTCCCGACCGGCGCAGTGACGAGGTCGCGCGAGGTCATCAGCGCGGAAACGGGCTGGCGCGTGTTCGACTCGAAGCGGAGGTCGCGGTTCGTCAGGATCCCGACGAGCACGCCGGACTCGTCGGTGATCGGCACGCCCGAGATGCGGTAGCGCGCCATCAGCTCGAGCGCGTCCGCGACGAGGTCGTCCGGGCGCAGCGTCACGGGCTCCACGATCATCCCCGACTCGGAGCGCTTGACCTTGTCGACCTCGGCGACCTGGTCGGCGATCGAGAGGTTGCGGTGCAGGATCCCCATCCCGCCTTCGCGCGCGAGCGCGATCGCGAGCCGGGCCTCCGTGACGGTGTCCATCGCCGCCGAGACGATCGGGATCTCGAGCGCGATCGTCCGCGTCAGCCGCGTCGCCGTGCGCACGTCGTTCGGCAGCACCGACGACTCCGCGGGAACGAGCAGGACGTCGTCGAAGGTGAGGCCCTCGCGGCCGAACTTCTCGTCGTACGAAAGCTCCTGCCCCTCCAAGGCAAGCAGCGTACCAAGCACCCTGGACGGGTCAGGCGACGGGCGCGAGCTCCGACACCTCGACGCCGGCGACGAGGCGGCCGGCCTCGCGCGGGTCGAAGCGGCCCGCCCCGACCTCGAGCGTCGAGGCGGTGCCGGCGGCGACGGCGAGCTTGAGCGCCTCCTCCGCCGACTTGCCGGCGAGCTGCGCGGCGATGAACTGGGCGAGCAGGACGTCGCCGGCGCCGACGACCGAGACGGCATCCACCACGGGAGCGTTCGCGCGGTAGCGCTTCACCTGCCGGTCCTCGCGGAAGAGGGCGTAGCAGCCGGACTCGAGCGTGATCTGGACGTTGCGGGCGCCGAGCTCAGCCATCGCGTCGAGCGCCATCAGGTAGTCCTCCTCGTCCTCGAGCTCCTGCCCGACGACGTGCTCCGCCTCGCGCTGGTTCGGGGAGACGAGCCAGGGCTCGGCCTCGGTGCCGAGCCGGAGCGGCTGCCCCTCGGAGTCGAGCACGACCTGGACGCCGCGGCGGTTGAGGTCGCGCACGGCCTCGGCGTAGAAGCTCTCCTCGACGCCGCGCGGCAGCGACCCCGCGAAGACCACGAAGTCGGCGCCGCGGGAGAGGTAGTGCACCTTCTCGAGCAGCGTCTGCAGCTCGTCGGTCGTGACCTTCGGGCCCCACTCGTTGATCTCGCTGTACGAGCTCTCGGTCGGGTCGACGACGGCGGTCGACGTCCGCGACTCCTCGCCGATCCGGACGAAGTCGTTCAGGATCGCCTCGGCCTGCAGCTCCTCGACGATCCGCGTGCCCGTTCTGCCGCCCGCGAGCCCGGTCGCGACCACCGGGACGTCGAGCCGCTTCAGGGCGCGAGCGATGTTGATGCCCTTGCCGCCGGCGAGCGTCAGCACCTGGCTGGCGCGGTGTCGCTGCCCCCGCTGGAAGTTGGGGACGGTCAGCGTGCGGTCGAGCGCGGCGTTCAGCGTGACGGTCACGATCATCCGAGCAGCCCCCCTAGGTGGTCGAGCGTCCGTCCAGCGTAGAAGCCTACGCGTCCGAGCGTCCCCGGCCGCTCGACGTCGTTGGCGGCGACGAGTGGCGAGCGGGCAAGCACCGTGCCGCGGTCCAGCACCTGCACCTCGCCGAGCCGCTGGCCCTTGCGCACTGGCAGGCGCGCCTCGACGGGGACGACGATGCGCTCGACGAGCGGACGCTCCACGTGGACGACCCGCAGCGTGGGCTTGGCCGCGACGAGGCGCACGCGCGGCTTGCCGTATGGAGTGCGTACGGTCGCGTAGGTCCGGTCTCCGTCGACCGCCCAGACGGTGCGGTAGCGCGTGAGGCCCCAGGTCAAGAGCGCCGCGAGGTCCGCGTTCCGGCCCTCGCGCGTCTCGCCGCCGAGGATGGTCGCGTAGATCGTGACACCGCCCGCCCGCGCCGCAGCCACCTGCGACCAGCCGGCGCCGTCGGTGTGCCCGGTCTTGACGCCGATCAGGCTCGGGAACGTCGAGAGCAGGTCGTTCCACGTGCGCAGCTGGCGACCGGCGGCCTCCGAGTCGACGAGCGTAACCGTCTGGCGGATGAAGGGCTTGTTCATCGCGACGCGCGCGAGCTTCGTCACGTCGCGGGCGCTCGAGAAGTGCCCGGGCGCGTCGAGGCCGTCGGGGTTCGCGAAGTGCGTGTCCGTCAGGCCGAGCTGCCGTGCCCGCAGGTTCATCAGCTCGACGAAGCGGGCCACCGAGCCCTTGCCGACGAACGCGGCGATCGCGTTCGCGGCGTCATTCGCGCTCTGGACGAGCGCCGCGCGCAGCAGGTCGCGCACGCGGACACGCTCGCCGGGCTGCAGGTTGATCGTCGACTCGCCGACCGCCGCGGTCTGCTTCGAGATCGTGGCGACGTCGTCGAGCGAGGAGCGCTCGAGCGCCACGATCGCGGTCATCAGCTTCGTGATCGACGCCATCGGCAGCCGCTCGCGCGGATCCTGCGAGGCGAGCACCTCGCCCGTGCCGGAGTTCTGCACGACGTAGGCGTCGGCGCTCGACCGGAGGAGGCGTCGCGGCCGCGACGGCTGCCAGGCACAGCGCCGCGGCGAGTGCCAGGAGGAGAGCGGCCCGCTTCACGCGGCGGCCACTCTACTTGACCCGGATGCGATCTCCGATGTTCAGCGCGACGGGGTCGATCTCGGGATTGAGCACGAGCAACTGCTCGACCGTCGTGTCGTACAGGTCGGCCACGACCGCGAGCGTGTCGCCCGCCTCGATCACGTAGAACTCCGCCGGCCCGGCCGTGGTCGTCGGCGCCGGAGCCGGAGCCGTGGTCGTGCTCGCCGGCTCCGTCGTCGCCGGGGCAGTGGTCGTCACCACCGCCGGGGGCGCCGCGGCGCCGCCGTCGTCGAGCCCCGAGCGGACGAGCAGGACGGCGACAGTCGCGGCAGCGAGGAAGGCCGCGGGTGCAGCGAAGCGAGCGACCCGAGCCTGCCCTCGCATCACCAGCCCGAGACCGACCAGACCTCGGAGCGCAGGCGAGCCGCCTCGGCTCCGGCGGCCGCTCGCCAGTCGTCGCCGCCGTTACGGTAGGCGAAGATGACCGAGCGCGACGCGGTCACGAGCGCGCTCGCGGGCCCGCTCGTGAAGGCCCGCGCAACATCGGCCGGGCTGGCTCCCTGCGCCCCCACCCCCGGCAGCAGCAGCACCGAGCGCGGCAGGAGCTTGCGCGCCTCGGCGACGGCCCGAGGGGCGGTCGCGCCGACGACGGCGCCGACGCTGGAGAGGCCGCGCTCGCCGGCCAGATCGGCGCCCCAATCGTCCACGAGCTCGGCGACGTGCTGCCACAGCCTGCGGCCGTCGGAGAGCGCGAGCTCCTGGATGTCCGCGGCTCCCGAGTTCGACGTGCGCACGAGACAGAAGATGCCCGCTCCGTGCAGGCGGCACGCCTGCAGGAACGGCTCGATCGAGTCGCCGCCGAGGTACGGGTTGACCGTCAGCGCGTCGGCGAGCGGCGCTTCGTGCTCGCTCGGTTCGAGGAACGCGGCGGCGTACGCCCGCGCAGTCGAGCCGATGTCGCCCCGCTTGCCGTCGGCGATCACGAGCAGGCCGGCGGAGCGCGCGTAGCGGCAGGCGCGCTCGAGCGCGCCGAATCCGTCCGCCCCGAGCGCCTCGAAGAACGCGAGTTGTGGCTTGATCGCAACGACGTACGGCGCGACCGCGTCGATGATCCCGCAACAGAAGCGTGCGTACGCGTCGGCGGCTTCCGGACGCCCGAGCACGGCCTCGCCGCGCAACTCCACCGGCAGCAGGTCGAGGCGCGGGTCGAGGCCGACGACGAGCTGGCTGCGCTTGCGCTCGACGGCACCCGCGAGCCGGTCGGCGAACGTCGCGGTGGCGACCGAGGCCATGCCACAAGGCTACGCAGCGCGGCGGAGGTCCGCCAACGGCACCACGTTCAGCTCGGGCGGCGGACGCCGCAGGAACGAGCCGATCAGGAGCAGCTCGTCCGCGTCGGCGCCGCTGAGCGACGGCTCGGCGCGCGCCACGGCGGCGAGCCCGGCGTCCGCCTCCACACGCCCGGCAGCCCCCGGCAGGAGCGTCCGCGCGGCGACGACACGGCCGCACGCGACGAAGTAGGCGCGGCGGAAGCCCTGCTCGGCGGCGGGCACGAGCAGACACAGCTCGAGCGAGCGGAGACGATCGAGCTCCGCGAGCGCTGCGACAATCTCCTCGAGCGAGGCGATGCGGTCGCGGAGACGGGCTGCGTCCTCGAACCGGAGGTCGGCCGAGAGCCGCTTCAGCTTCGTCCGGAGCGCCGGTAGCGCGGCGGCCGGCTCGCCGTCCCAGTCGCCGAGCGCCCGCGCGGCGGCGCGGGCTCGAGCCCTGCTCTTCAGCGGGCCGTAGGGGCCGGGTGCGTCCGTGACGCACCAGCCGGTGCCGCGGCGCCGGAGATAGACGTAGCGGTCGGGCCGCGCGCTGCGCGCGTTCGCGGGCGGGCGCAGCTCGCGCAGCAGGCGCAGCTCCTCCAGGCCGGCTTCGAGCTCCGAACCGAGCACCCGCCACTCGACGCGCGCGAGCGCCCCGAGCGCGGCTTCGACCGCCGGGCGCTGTCGGTCGGTGCGGAAGTACGACCGGAGCCGTGCCTGCAGGTCGCGCGCGCGGCCGACGTAGAGCACCTGATCGGACCGGTCCCGAAAGAGGTAGACGCCGGGATGCGCCGGCGCGCCCGCGACGAGCGACCGCTTGCCCGCGAGCCGGCGCGCCCGCGGCGCAGACAGGTCGACGAGCTGGTCGACGGTCTCCGTCCCGCGCTCCTGCGCGAGCCCGATCAGCGCCAGCAGGATCTCCGCGGTCGCCTCGGCGTCCGCGAGCGCGCGGTGACACGGTTGCACCGCCGTGCCGAAGAAGTGCGCGAGCGAGGCGAGGCCGACGCGCTTCAGCCTTCCCTCCAGCAGCCGGCGCGCGAGCCAGACCGTGTCCACGACCGGCGCGGCCACGCGTCGCCCCGTCAACCGCTCGACCTCGCGGTCGAGGAACGACAGGTCGAAGCGGGCGTTGTGCGCGACCAGCACCGCGTCGCCCGCGAACTCGAGGAAGCGGCGCACCGCGAGCTCGACCGGAGGTGCGCCGCGGAGCGCCCGCGGATCGATCCCCGTGAGCGCGGCGATCGGCGCCGGCAACGGCCGGCGCGGGTTGACGAGCGTCTCGAACCGCTCCTCGAGCTCGAGCGCGCGCACGCGGACTGCGCCGATCTCGCAGATCGCCGCCGAGCCGGGCGAGAGACCGGTCGTCTCGAGGTCGAAGACGACAAACGTCGCCTCCTCGATGGCGAGCGGGGACGTGGAAGCCGCAGCAAGCCGGACGTTGCCGCCGTGCCACGCGAGCCTGGCATCGCCGCCGACGACGTCCTCGAGCAGCGAGCGCGCGAGGCCCGCGGGCACGTGCCGGAGCGCGTAGAGCGCCCGGGCGGCGTCCTCGGCCGGGACCGGGCCGTGCCGAGCCTCGATCAGCTCGACGAGACGGTCGGCGGCGTCGAAGCAGAGCTGCATTGCGCGAGCCTAGGCGAACATGTGTTCGTATGCAAGCGCAGAAAGAAGGCCGCACGGTTCGCCTGAGCCGTGCGGCCTTCGAGTCCTCGGAAGGTCTGCGAACGGGCTACGAGCCCTTGACCGCCGCCTTCAGCTGGCTACCGGCCGAGAACTTCGGCACCGTCGCAGCCGGGATGTGCACCTTCTGGCTCGGGTTGCGGGGGTTGACACCCTCGCGCGCGGCGCGCTCGCTCGTCGAGAACTTGCCGAAACCGGTGAAGGTGATCGTGTCGCGCTTCTTCAGCGCGTCGGTGACGCAGTCCAGCACCGCGTCCACCGCCGTGGCTGCGTCGCGCCGGGAGAGATTCGACTTCGACGCCACTGCGTCAACGAACTCCTGCTTTGTCACTTGCGACTCCTTCTGTTCGTGGGATAGTGAAAACCCGCTGCACCCTAACAGCCTCGTCGGACTGCCTCAACGGTTACGTGGCTCAACCATGCGGGTTTTGCACGGCCTTGGCGGCCGGGACGAGATCTCCTGCCCGGTAGAGCGAGCGCAGGCGAACGCCGATTCGCGCGAGCGCGTCGGCGCCACCCTCCTCGCGGTCGACGACACAGATGGCATTGCGGACCTCGAGACCCCCCTCCCGGAGGGCGGCGACCGACGCCGCGAGCGCACCACCCGACGTGACCACGTCTTCGATCAGGCAGACGAGGTCGCCCGGCTCGTACACGCCCTCGAGGCGGTTCGCGGTGCCGTAGCCCTTGGCCGCGTCACGCACGATCAGGAACGGCAGCCCTGACGCGAGCGACGCGGACGCGGCGAGGGCGACGGCCCCGAGCGCGGGGCCGGCCAGCCGCACGGCCGCCGGCTCGTGCTCGCGGACGGCGGCGGCGAGGCGCTCGCCGATCGGGCCCAGGAGCTCGGGCAGCGTCTCGAAGCGGTACTTGTCGAGGTAGTAGCTCGAGCGGCGGCCCGACCGGAGCAGAAAGTCGCCCTCGAGCAGGGCGTGCTCGGTGATGCGCGCGCCGAGGTCGTCGCTCACAGCGCAGTCCGGGCGAGCTCGAGCAGCCGCTCCGCCTGCGGCGCGCCGCGCTCGAGAACGACCGTCGAGCCGTCGTCGAAGTGGAGCTGCACGTGCTCGCGACGGCCGCGACTCCGCCGGAGATAGAGCACCGGACCGCCAACGACCACGAGCAGGGCGAGGAGCTTACGCATCGGCCTGCGCCTTCTTCCGCGGTTGCTTCCGCCTCGGCTTCGGCTCGGCGGCCGTGGCCACCGCGCGAAGGCAGGTGCCGAGGTCGTAGAGGACGAGCCCCGACGTCGGCGCAGGGGTCGTCGTGGCGACGAGGACGCGTCCGTGCTCGCGGACGACGAAGACGCTGCCGGCGTCCAGTGCCGCCTCCACCCGGATCAGGCCCCGCCCTTCGCCGCCGAGCCGGTCGGCTGCCGCATCGAAGAGCTCGCTGCCGGCTCGCGCGAGCCTGCTGCTGCGCTCCTCGTCCGCGAGCGTCGACGCCAGCACGGTGCCGTCGGCATCGAGTACGACCGCCGACTCGATCTGCGAGGAGATCTCGGTCAGGTCGGCGAGTGCGGACGCGGCATCCATCGCCGAGACGATACTGCGGGCGTGCGCCGCCCGTTCGCCCAACCCCTGGCCAAGTTCTTCGCCGACCGGGGCACCCACCTCGCCGCGATGATCGCCTACTTCGGCCTGCTCTCCTCCGTCTCGCTGATCTTCCTCGCGCTCGCGCTGCTCGGCTTCACCGGGCGCGCCGAGGAGTCGAGCTACCTCGTCCGCGAGCTGCAGCAGCTCTTCCCGTCGCAGTCGATCAAGGACATCGTGCGGGTCGTCGAGGCGATCACGGCGAACGCGACCACGCTCGGCGTGATCGGCGGCGTCGTTCCTCCTCTGGACGTCGCTCTCGCTCTTCAGCGTGCTCGAGTCGGCGTTCAACATCGTCTACCGGCAGCCGAACCGGCCGTTCCTGCGCGGCAAGTTCCTCGCCACGCTGTTCATGGCCGGCTCGCTGATCATCCTCTTCACCGCCCTCGTGCTCGGCTCGATCGGCTTCGACCTGCTCCAGCGGTTCGCGCCCGGCTTCGTCGGCAACGCGGTCGTCGGGTACGGGCTCTCGATCCTGATCTCGACACTCGGCGTCTTCGTCTTCCTCGTCGCCGCGTACGAGCGGCTGACGAACGTGCGCCTGACGCTGCGCGAGGTCTGGCCGGGCGCTGCGCTCGCGGCCGTCCTGCTGCAGGTGACCTTCCAGGTCCTGCCGATCTTCGTCCGGCTCTCCCGCGAGGTGGTGGCGGTGCAGGCGCTCGGCGCCACGGCGCTCCTGCTCGTCTGGATCTACGTGATGGCGAACGTGATCGTCTTCGGCGCCGAGATCAACTGGTGGCACGGCCGCCGGGACGAGGAGGAGATCGCGGGGCTGGCGTGAGCCGGAGCTAGTTGCTCAGAGCAACTATCGCGTCCCGCGTCACGCTTTCGTTGCAATCCCGGCACGGAGGGCCGCGGCGGCGCGGGCGCGGTGAGAGTGCTCGCGCTTCCAGGCGTCGCCGAGCTCGGCGACGGTGCGCGTTTCGCCGGCAGGGACGAAGATCGGGTCGTAGCCGAAGCCCTCCGAGCCACGGCGCTCGGTCGCGATCGAGCCGTCGAGCACGCCCCGACCCCGTCGCTCCTGACCTTCGGGGTCCAGCGCGACCACCTCGCAGACGTAGCGGGCGCCGCGATCGGCCACCCCCTCGAGCTCGAGCAGGAGCTGCCCGACGCCGTCCTCGGCCCAGCGCGCCGACTCGATGCCCGGGCGGCCGCCGAGCGCGGCCACCTCGATCCCCGAGTCCTCGCCGAGTACCCACTCGTCCGCCGGCGCCGCAGCGCGACCGAAACGGGCCTTGCCGCGGGCGTTCTCCAGGTAGGTGTCGCCGTCCTCGGGCGGGTATGGCAGGTCAGTCGCGAGCAGCGCGAGCTCCCAGCCGGGCAGCGCCGCGCGCAGCTCGTCGAGCTTGTGCGCGTTCCCGGAGGCGAGCCGCGCCCGCACTACTCGGCGACGGTTGCCGAGCGCACGCCCTCGAGCGCGGCGACGGTGTCGAGCAACTCGCCGAGGCTCGTGTCGGCCGTCGTCTTCAGCACGACGTCGAGCCGGCGCTCGTCCTCTTCCTCGCTCACCTCGGCCGACTCCATCGAGAAGCCGCTCTCCTCGACCGCGGCGAGCGCGGAGACCACGCTCGCGTCCGGCGCGAGCCGAACGGCCAGCCGCCTCGACTCCTCCTTCTTGCCGGCCAGCAGCCGCTTGACCTGCGAGAGGGGCCAGAGCGCGAGCAGGACGAGCGCGGTCGTCGCGATCGAGAACGAGTACATGCCGACGCCGACGCCGACGCCGATCGCTGCGACGACCCACAGCGAGGCGGCGGTCGTCAACCCGCGGACGTTGATCCCGTACTTGATGATCGCTCCGGCGCCGAGAAAGCCGATCCCGGAGACGACGTAGGAGGCGACCCGCGACGGATCGACGACGACGCCGATCGAGTTCCCGAGCTGGATGTCCGACCAGGCGTAGACGCCGACGAGCATGAACATCGTGGCGCCGACGCAGACGAGCATGTGCGTGCGCAGCCCCGCCTCCTGCTCGCGCAGCTCGCGCTCGATCCCGATCACGCCGGCGAGGAGCGCGGCGAGCACGAGCCGGAGCAGCCCCTCCCAGAGCGCGAGGTCAGGGGCCATCGCTGCCGGCCGCGACGTCCTGCGCAGCCACGATCTGCTCGATCCCGCCGGCGGCGAGGTCGAGCATGGCATCGAGCTCGTCGCGGCTGAACGGCTCGCGCTCCGCCGTCGCCTGCACCTCGACGAGCCGGCCGTCGGCGGTCATGACGACGTTCATGTCCGTCTCCGCCGTCGAGTCCTCGGCGTAGTCGAGGTCGAGCACGTGCCGACCCTCGACGACGCCGACCGAGACCGCGGCGACCTGGCCCGGGAGCGCCTTCGAGAGCCCGAAGCGGTCGAGCGCGCGCGAGGCCGCGACCCAGGCGCCCGAGATCGCGGCGCAGCGCGTGCCGCCGTCCGCCTGGAGGACGTCGCAGTCCAGCCAGAGCGTCCGCTCGCCGAGCGCCTCGAAGTCGCAGACCGAACGGAGCGCCCGGCCGATCAGGCGCTGGATCTCGACCGTGCGGCCGCCCTGCTTCCCCTTCGCGGCCTCGCGGGCAACACGGTCGCCCGTCGAGGCCGGCAGGAGCGAGTACTCGGCCGTCATCCAGCCGCGGCCGGAGCGGTGGAGCCAGCGCGGCACGCGCTCCTCGACCATCGCCGTGCAGAGCACCCGCGTCTTCCCCTGTGAGTAGAGCACCGAGCCGTGCGCCTGCTCGAGCCAGTCGGGAAGCAGCTCGAGCCGGCGGAGCTGATCGTCGCGCGAGCGTCCGTCGGCGCGGCTCATGCCGCCGCCTCGAGCGTTGCGATCTCCACGTGCTCGACCTCCTCGATCGGGAGTTGCAGGAACCGCCGGCCGAGCTCGCGGAAGGCCGCGGGCTCACCGGTCGTCAGGAAGCGGTACGCGCCCTCGCGCGCGGGATCGTGCTCGAGCCCCTTGCGCGCGAGCGTCTCGGCGACCTCGCGCGCGGTCTCCTCGGCAGAGAAGACCAGCGTCACGTCACGGCCGAAGACGCGCTGCAGGATCGGGCGGATCAGCGGGTAGTGGGTGCAGCCGAGGATGACGGTGTCGACCCCGGCGGCCTTCAGCGGTGCCGCGTACCCGCGCACCGCGGCGGCGGTCGCCTCGGCGAAGGGGTCGTCGCCCTCGATCAGCGGCACGAGCTCGGGACACGAGACCGCGACCACGTCGACGCCGGCGTCGTGGGCGTGGACGAGCTCCTCGTAGCGGCCACTCGCGACCGTCGCCTGCGTCGCCAACAGGCCGACGCGCCGGTTCCGTGTCGCCTGCACGGCCGCGTGCGCCTCGGGTGCGATCACGCCGACGACGGGAACGCGCAACTCGGTCTGCAGCTCGGGGAGCGCCGCCGCGGTCGCGGAGTTGCAGGCGACAACCACGAGCTTCACGCCCTGCGCCTCGAGGTAGCAACCGATCTCGCGGGCGAAGCGGCGCACCTCGGCCAGCGGGCGCGGCCCGTAGGGCAGGCGCGCGTGGTCGCCCAGGTAGACGAAGTCCTCGTGCGGCAGGGTGACGAGGCACTCGTGCAACACCGTCAGGCCGCCGACGCCCGAGTCGAACACGCCGATCGGCCGCTCGTCCATGCGCGGGATTCTAGGGACGCCGGGAGTCGGTAGGGTCGCGCTCATGAGAGTCGTCGCGCTGACCCACGGCGACAACGTCGGCCCGGGTGTCTTCGCGGACGCCGCCGCGGCGGGCGGCCACGAGCTCGTCGAGTGGCAGGTGCCGAGACGCGCGACGCCGCCGGACGGTGCCGAGGCGTTGATCGTGCTCGGCGGCGCCATGCATCCGGACCAGGAGGAACGCCACGGCTGGCTCCGTCCGGAACTGCGCTACCTGGAGCAGCAGCTCGAGCAGGGCATCCCGCTGCTCGGGGTCTGCCTCGGCTCGCAGCTGATCGCCCGGGCGGCCGGTGCACGCGTCTACCGCGCGAGCGAGCCAGAGGTCGGCTGGCTGCCGGTCGAGCGCACCGCCGCCGGCGGAGACGACGCCGTGATCGGGTCGCTGCCGGCGCGCTTCGACGCCTTCCAGTGGCACCACTACACCCACGAGCTGCCGGCGGGCGCGGTCGAGCTCGCACGCAGCCCGGTCTGCACGCAGGCCTGGCGGCTCGGCAGCGCCTGGGGCGTCCAGTTCCACCCCGAGGTGCGTGCCGGCCAGGTCGAGGAGTGGCTCGCCGAGGATCCGGACGACGTCCCAGACCCCGCCGGGCTCCGCGCCGAGACGCAGGAGCGCATCGGCGCCTGGAACGAGCTCGGGCGCGGGCTCTGCGCCGCGTTCCTCGCCGCCTAGCCGATCTCGGCCGGGAGCGAGTCGTCCCGCGACCACTCGTGCCACGAGCCGCGGTAGTTCGAGGCGCGGTAGCCGAGCGAGGTGAGCACCTGCACGGCCAGCTCGGAGCGCGAGCCGGAGTGGCAGTAGGCGACGAGCTCGATCGCCTCCGGCGGGCCGAGCCGCTCCCGGATCTGCTCGGGCGTCGATCCGAGCAGCTCCTGGACGTCGAGGTTCACAGCACCCGGGATGCGCCCCGGTCGCGGGTCGCAGGGCGCGACGGTGTCGCCGGAGTACTCGAGTGGGCTACGCACGTCGAGGACGACGACGCCCTCCTCTCCCAGGCGCCGGACGACCTCGTCCTTGCTCACGTCCGTCACAGCGCCGCCACCAGCTCGCGCTCGGCTGCGACCGAGGGCCGCTCGCCCGCGCGTTCCACCCAGGCGCCGAGGTCGGCCCAGGGCTCGAGCGAGACCTCGAGCAGGTCGCGGGCCCGGAGCACCCAGGGCAGGAACGTGATGTCGGCGAGGCCGAACGCGCGGCCGCTCAGCCACGGCATCCCCGCGAGCAGCGCGTCGAGGAAGCCGAGCTCCTCCTCGAATCGCGCCCGCGCGCCCTCCTCCTCGCGGCGGAGTGCGTAGTACGGGCCCGTGAAGTCGCCGTGGCGGTGGACGAGCAGGCGCCCGGCGGCTCGCTCGCCGGGATCGGCCGGCCAGAGCGGCGGCTCCGGATAGCGCTCGTCGAGGAACTCCGCGATCACCGCCGACTCGGGCAGCACCCAGCCGTCCTCGTCGAGCACCGGCACCTTGCCGGACGGGTTCTTGTCGTACAGCCAGGCGGGCCGGTCGCGCAAGTCGATCTCGACCGCTCTCGTACGGGACGTCCTTCTCGGCGAGCACGATCCGCACGATCGCGCAGTAGGGACAGCGGGCGGCGTCGTAGAGAGTGATCACGCGGCCTGCCAACCGTGCTCGGCGCCGTGGACGCCGATCGCAGCCGCGATCGACTCGAGCAGCTGCTGCGCGGGCGGCAGCTCGGCCGGAGACGTGGCGGTACGGGCGGCCGCACGCACGGCCCCGGGCTCCGCCCCGGTCAGCCTCGCCGACGACTCGGGGGTTGGCGGCCAGGGCGATCGCGTCGCCCGGCGGCAGCGGGCCGTAGTGCTCGGGCACGGACAGATACTCGTCGACGACGCGGCCGGCTTCCAGCAGGACGAAGCGCACGACCTCCTCGTGCTCGACCCCCAGCGCGAGCACGACGGCCCCCATCCGGTCGGAGAGCTCGGTCGCGAGCCGGCGCAGGTTCGACGGATCGCGGTCGCAGGCGTCGTCGTGGACGACGATCCAGCCGTCGTGCGGCGGGGTCACCGTGCTCCCGCGCGAGCCTCCCGGCAGCCGTGGCACGAACTGCGCGACGGCGCGCTCGACCGAGCCGAGGTCGTCGCTCTGGACGTGGATCGAGCCGTACGAGCGGCCGGCGCCGGTCTCGCGCACCTCGAGCGAGAGCGCGAGGTTGCGCGACCACTCGCGAAAGCCGAGGCGCTCGTAGAAGTCGAGCGCCTCGCCGGCCGCGTTGAGGAGGACGTGCGTGGCGCCGCGCGCGCGCAGGTTCTCGATCACGGTCTCGACGAGCTCGGCGCCGATGCCGTGCCGCCGGGCCGAGGGGCTGACGTAGAGGTCGCCGATGCGGGCGACGTGATCCTCGAGCCACGCGGTGATGAACCCCGCCGGCTCGCCGTCCGCCTCGGCGAGGAAGAGCGCATTCGCGGCGAGGGCCCGCTCGAACTCGGCCCGGTTCGCGTCCCAGCTCGTGTCCGCCCAGTCGGGCGGCGCCGGGCCTTCGGCCTGCCACCGCTCCCAGAGGCCACGGAGAGCCTCGAAGTCGTCCCGGGTGGCGTGTCGGATCGTCATGCGGGCGGGAAGAGGCGAAGTCCGGTCAGCAGATAGTGGGCGGACAGGTTCTCGAACGGGTGGAAACGCTCGCCGAAGGCGCGGAGGTCGGTCGCCTCACCATAGAACGCCGCGACCGCCTTCCGCAGACCGAGGTCGCCCGCCGGCCACGCGTGCGGGCGGGCCAGGTGCCGCGCGAGGAACCAGTCCGCAGTCCACTCCCCGAGCCCGCGCACGGCGACGAGTCGCGCCTGCACCTCCTCGTCCGGAAGCGCGCCGAGCGCGCCGAGGTCGAGCTCGCTGCGGGCGAGGCCGATCACGTACTCGGCCTTGCGCGTCGAGAAGCCGACCGCGAGCAGCTCCTCCTCGGACGCGGCGGCAACGCGCTCTCGTTTCGGGAACGCGTGCGCGTGCTCGTGCGCGCTGCCGAAGCGCTCGATGAAGCGGCTGCGGATCGCCGCGGCCGACTGGAGCGAGACCTGTTGCGCCGTGATCGAGGTGACGAGCGCCTCGAACGGGTCGGGCTGCAGCGGCGGCCGGAAGCCTGGCAGCGCCGCGACGAGGCGCGCGAGCGTCGGGTCGGCGTCGATCGCCCAGGCGGCGAAGCCGTCGAGGTCGAACGGAAGGCCGAGGAAGCGAAGCACGTCGGCCTCGATCGCGGCGTCGTGCGGCTCCACGTCGACGCCGCCGGGCGCGGCCTCGATCCGGACCTCGCGCCCGGCAAAGACGCGATGGAGACCGCCCTCCCTCCAGACGCTCGCGCGGTCGAGCCCGTAGACGTCGAACCGAGCCGTGGAGAGCGCGAAGTCGTATGGCTGGGGCAGGCGAACGAGCACGAGGTCATGGTTTCAAGTCACGCGCCGGCTCTGCCGATGGGAGTGTCGTGCGCCGCCTCACCGCCATCGTCATCTGCGCGCTCGCGCTGCCCGCAGCCGCCTCGGCGGCAGGCGACCGCTCGTGGGCGCAGCCCCAGATCGAGGCCGTGGTCGAAGCAGGCCTCTTCACCGCACCCGCTGCGTCCTTCAAGCCACAGCAGCCGTTGACCCAGCGCGCGCTCGGCGGCGCGCTCGCAGCACTCGCACTCGCGGCGGACGAGCCGTCCCCCTTCCGCTACCGCGTCACCGTCCCCGGACGCGCGGTCACGATCCGTCAGCTCGACGCCGCGCTCGTCGGGCACCTCGGGCTCGGCGACGCGTCCCGCTCCGTCACGACGGCCCTGCGCGACGCGGGGCTCGCGCCCAAGTCGGGCGTCGGCACGGAGACCGTCGCGCGGCTGCTCGGCCTGCGCTTCAACCACCCGGCCGGCGAGGACGCGCTCGAGCTCGGCCTCGACGATCCCGCCACCCGCGCCGAAGCGGCCTTCTCGCTCGCGCGGGTGCTCGAGCTCTCCGGCTGGGAGCAGGAGCGTGTCCGCGCGCTGACGGCCGAGATCGCCCTGCCCGAGCCGACCGGCCTTCAGCGCGACGTGCTCCGCCGCGCGGTCTCGTTCGTCGGCAAGCCCTACATCTGGGGCGGCACGTCCGAGACAGCCCAGGTGCTGTGGGACGGCAAACGCCTTCCGGGCGGCTTCGACTGCTCCGGCTTCGTCTGGCGCGTCTTCAAGCTCGAGCCGTTCCCCGGCGCGTCCGCGCTCGCCACCGTCCTCCGTGGGCGGACGACCTACGAGCTCTCCGGCGAGGTGCCACCGGCGCAGCGGATCAAGAAGGTCGAGAACCTCCAGCCCGGCGACCTGATCTTCCAGGGCGACGCCGGCCCGAAGTCGAAGCCCGCGCAGATCGGCCACGCGGCCATCTACCTCGGCGGCGGCTGGTTCGTCCACTCGTCCGGCAACGGCACCACCCTCCATCCGTTCGAAGGGTGGTACCGCGACCGGTTCGCGTGGGCGCGCAGGCCGCTGCGCGAAGCAGGACTGAGCTAGCCCGCTACTTGCCGGCGAGGAGCGCCGCCAGCTCGGCGAGCGACGGATCCTCGTCGTCCGTCTCCGGGGCGTCCTTCGCCTTGCCGCGCTCGCGCGGCTCCTCGCCGCTCGGGCGCTCCTTCGCGGCGGGGCGCTCAGGCCGCTGGGGGCGCTCGCACTTCCAGCCGTCCTCGCCCTTGACGCACGTGGCGAAGCGGCCGTGGAACGAGCCCGAGACGCCCTCGGGCAGCAGCGCCCGGTAACGGCCGGCGAAGCCGCGGAGCTTGAAGTGGCTGCCGAGGGCCATCGCGTGCCCTGCCCGGCCGGCGCACAGGTACACGGTGCCCTGCTCGGTCTCCTTCTTCTGGACGCGGCCCTTGCCCGAACAGCGGACCTTCAGGTCGCCGCCGAGATCGAGGAAGCCGACGTAACCGACCCTGCCGCTGATCTTGACGGGCCGCTGCCCGTCCGCCATCGCCATCTCCAGCTCACCGCCGAAGAAGCCCGCGCCGGCGAGCGCCGTCGGGCCGGAGAGCTCGACCTCCTTCGCCCCCGCCGCAAGGGGGGCGAGGAGAGCGAGCGCCGCAACCGAGGCGACCGCCACAATCGTCTTGAACCTGAACATGCCGTTCCTCCTGCTCGTGGATGTGCCCCCTCGGAAGGCACCATCGGCGGCGCTCGTAAGGGCGGTGGGGGCTTCCCGTACGGGTTCGATGCACGAGCTGTAACGGGAGTGTGTGCGGGGTACCGCGAACGAGGGAGCTAGCGCCGAGGCGTGAGCGCGAGCACGTTCCCGACCGCCGTCGACCCGTCCAGGCCGAACTACGTCTTCCGGCCCCGGCTGAGGCTGGGCGGCTCGACGGCGCCGCTCAACGGCACGGCCACGTCGTAGAGGTCGTCGAAGCGCTCGTACCGCGCGCCCCGGTCGGCCAGGTACGCCGCGAGGCCGTCGCGGGCGAAGACTTGTTCGGCCGCAAGCGCCGCGCAACGGTCGGAGTAGCCGTCGCCGGCATAGACGTAACTCCCCGCGAGCGCGCCGCGCTTGCACGGCTCGCCGCACACGGAGCAGACAGCCTCGTCGCGAAAGCGGACGCGCCATCCGTCGGGCTGCGCGTCCACCCGGTTTGCGAGCACCTCGAGCTCGACGCCCTCTCGCGCCAGGACGGGTTGGATCAACTCGTGGAAGCCGGCCGAGATCACGACCGGCTCGAGCGAAGCCAGCTCGTGCAGGCCGGGCCGAACCTCGACGTTCGCGACCACCCAGGCGACGACCTCGTCGAGCGGCGCGGTCACGGCCGCGAACTCGAGCGCGATCTCCTCCTGCAGGGTCAGGTCGACGCCGACGCGGGGCTCGAGCTCGGCGAGGAGCGCGGGATCGCCGAAGGCGTGGATCACCTGCACGAGCGAGTCCCGGACGGTGATCGTCCCGTCCCAGTCGACGACGAGCTTCACGACTGCCGCTTCCGGACACGTCTCGTTGGCGTCAACCCAACGAACGGGGACAGTCCCCGCAAGCACGGTTGACGACGTTCGGACACGTCCATTACGCCCGCTCCCGGCCGCCGCAAACGCCTAGACGTGCGAGGTGAGGCCGGCGTCGAGGCCTGCGTCGTCGTCGGCCTCGTACCACGAGAGCGCGTACTTGCCGTCGTCGAGGTCGCGGGCGAGCGTCGTCAGCCGCAGCGGGTTGAAGGTGTCGCACATCACGGCGAGCTCGCCGGTCTCGTGCATCCCGATCGACTTCTCCGCGAGCCCGGGCTGCGGCCCGTGCGGCAGGCCCGAGGGATGCAGCGTGATCGAGCCGACGTCGACGCCCTTGCGCGAGCCGAAGTTGCCGGAGACGTAATAGATCATCTCCTCGCTCTGCAGGTTCGAGTGGTGGTACGGGATCGGGATCGCGAGCGGGTCGAAGTCGAGCTTGCGCGGGCAGAACGAGCAGATGACGAAGTTGCGCCCGGCGAAGGTCTGGTGCGCGGGCGGCGGCTGGTGGATCCGGCCGGTCAGCGGCTCGAAGTCGTGGATCGAGAACGTCCACGGGAAGAGGTAGCCGTCCCAGCCGACGACGTCGAAGGGGTGGTAGTCGAGCAGGTAGGTCTGGTAGCCGTCGCGCACGCGCACCTTGACCGGGAACTCGCCCTTGTCGCGGTGGGTGTTCAGCTGCGCCGGCGGGTGGATGTCGCGGTGGTAATACGGCGCGCCCTCGATGATCTGCCCGTACTGGTTGCGGTAGCGGCGCGGGATCTCGATCAGCCCGGGGGTCTCGAAGACCAGGTAGCGCTGCTCACCTTCGGGACGGAAGCGGTACGTCGTCCCGCGCGGGATCACGACGTAGTCGCCCTCCTTGTAGGGGAGATCGCCGAAGATCGTCTCCAGCGTGCCCGAGCCCTCGTGGACGAAGATCACCTCGTCGCCCTCGCCGTTCCGGAAGAAGTAGTCCATCTGCTCGGCAGGGCGGCAGAGCGAGATCTCGACGTCGGCGTTCCACATCAGGAGGCGCCGTCCCGTCACCTCGTCGCCACCGGCTTCGATCCCCTTCGTGTGCAGCATCCGGTGCTGGTGGGTGTCCGGCACCCACTCGTCGCGCACGATCGGCTCGAAGTTGCCGATCTCCTGCACCCGGCAGGGCGACTGGAGGTGGTAGAGGATCGACTCGTTGCCGGTGAAGCCCTCGAGGCCCATCACCTCCTCGGTCAGGAGGGTGCCGTTGTCGCGAAACTGGATGTGCCGCTTGCGGGGAACGTCGCCGAGGCGCTGGTAGAAGGGCATGCCTGGAGGATAGCCAGGCCGCCTCCGCAGCGAGTCGTGCCGCCTCCGCGTCTCGCGCTGGGCTTGACACCTAGCCACGCTATGCCTAGACTGTCTAGGCGATGAGAGCAGAGCTGCTGAAGGGCCATCTCGACCTGCTGCTCCTGTCGGTGCTCGCCGACGGGCCGCGTCACGGCTACGCCGCGATCGAGGAGCTGCGCCGCCGCGGCGGCTTCGACCTTCCCGAGGGCTCCGTCTATCCCGCGCTGCACCGGCTCGAGGCCGCCGGCCTGCTCGCGAGCCGCTGGTCGAGCGAGTCCGGGCGGCGCCGGCGCGTCTACTCGCTGACCCGGAGCGGCCGCCGCGAGCTCACCCGCCGCAGGGACGAGTGGCGCGCCTTCACGGGCGCGGTTTCGGCGGTGGTCGCATGAGCGAGCGCTACCTCGCCGAGCTGGGCGCGCAGCTGCGCGTAGGCCCGTGGCGGCGCCGCCGCATCCTCGCCGAGATCCGGGCGCATCTCGACGACACGGACCGCCCCGACGGCTTCGGCGACCCGGCCGAGCTCGCCGCCCAGTTCAACGCCCTGGCGCCGCGGCCGCATCCGCGCCTCGCCGCGCTCGCCGTGCTCGCCGGCCTGGCGGGGGTCTTCGGCGCCGTGCAGGGGCTCGAGCGGCACATCCCGCCGGCACCGTGGCCGGAGGCACAGGCACCCGCGAACCTGGAGACGATCTTCACGCTCGCGACGTCCGGCGTCTTCGTCGCGCTGGCGCTCGCACTCGTCGCGCTGCTGCGAGGCGGTCGCGCCGAGGCGCTCGCCGCCGCCCTGACCCTGGCAGCTGTGGTCGGCCTGCTCGCGCTCCACGCCTTCCGCCGCGCCGAGCTCGTCCCGGCTCGCCGCCGGGCTGGCAGCTCGCCCTCGTCGCGCTCGGCGCGCTGACGCCGGCCCTCGCCGGCACCGCGCTGGTCCGCCGCCGCGCCTAGCCGGCTACGCGACGAATCCCGCGAGCTCGCCGAGGCCGTCGAAGGCGACCGTGATCGGGCCCTCCGCCACGTCCTCGTGGCGCTCGCGCACCGGTCCGGCGAGCAGGTCGCCCGGGCGCAGGCGCGTGTGCCGCGTCGCGTGCTCGCGCGCGCCGTCCCAGTCGAAGCCGTCGGCGAGCTCGGTGTCGACGTGCGGGCCGAGCAGGAGCGCGAAGTCGCGGTCCTTCGGCTCCGGCAGATCCGGCGCCCGCCACTCGAGCATCCCCGTCCACCCGCCGATCTCACCGTCCGCGCCGATCACGGCGGCGAGCCGCACGAGCGCGTCGAGGCGGCCGTGCGGCCGCAGGATCAGCGCGCCGGGCGAGCGGATCGCGGCCGGGTTGGCGAACGCGAAACGCGCCCCGTCCTCGAAGAGCCGCACGGAGGGCGGCTCGAGCACCGGGGCGCGCAGCACGATCTCGTCGAGCGGAAACCGCGCGTGCTCGCGGGCGTTCGAGCCACCGGCGAAGAACGACTGCAGCGTCTGGGCGGCGAGCTGCACGACGTGATCGCCGTCGACCCGGCCGGGCCAGCCGCGCTCGAGCTCGCTCGCGGCGGGAGTGAACATGCAGAGCCTCACGGTTCGGTGTGGACTATCACGTCGGCGATGTCCGGCCGCGCCCGCCGCAGCCGCTCCTCGACTTCGCTGGCGCGCCCGTGAGCCTCCTCGAGCGTCGAGGCGGGGTCGAGCCCGAGCGTCACGAACGCGACCACGCCCTGCTCCGTCTGCAGCAGCCGCAGCTCGCGGGGCGCACCGCCCGCCGCCTTCGCCACGGCAGCCGCAATCTCCGCCGCCTCGACCACCTCCCCTGCGCCGGCCTCGGTCAGCGGCTCGAGATGGGTCAGTACCGAGGAGATCTCGGGCACGGCCGTGCAGATCGCACGCTCGACCTCCTCCCCGATCGCGTGCGCTACGTCGAGCGGCAGCTCGCCCGGCAGCTTCAGATGCAGCGAGAGCTCGTTGACGCCGCCGAGCGAGACGAGGCTGAGGTTATGGATCTCCCGGACGCGCGGCACCGAGAGCGCCGCTGCGTGGGCGCGCTCGCGCAGCGCCGTCTCGCCGCCCGGCTCGACGTGCACGACGACGTCGCTGCCGGGCAGCGCCCGCTCGAGCGCATCCTCGACCAGATCGGCGGCGGCGTGGCCCTGGCCGACGGCCGCACCCGGGGAGACGGAGATGACCGCGTCCGCGAACGTGCGCCCTGCCGCCTGCCGCAGGCGCAGCCGCGAGAGCGCGACCGGCGGGTCGATCTGGGCGATCGCCGCCCGTGCCGCCCGCTCGGTGTCGGCAGGCGCACGGTCCATGAGCACGTCCACGTTCCGGCGGATCAGCCGGAACGCCGCGACGAGGACGAGCGCCGCGACGAAGAGCGCCGCGATCGAGTCGCCGTCCGAGTAGCCCTTCGATGCGGCGATGAGGCCGGCCAGCACCGCGAGCGTGCCGGCGAAGTCGCTCCCGAAGTGGAGCGCGTTCGAGCGCAGCGCCTCGCTCCGGTACCGGCGTGCCGTCCGCAGCGAGACCACCGTTCGCGAGAGGTCGAGGGAAAGCACGACGCCGACGACGGCGAACACCCACCAGGCCGGGTCGACCGTGTGCTCGTCGGCGCCGATCAGCCGAGCGGTCGCGACGGCCGCGACCGCGAGGCTGACGAGCGCGAGCACGCTCGCCTCCCCGAGCGCGGCGAGATGCTCGGCCTTGCCGTGCCCGTACTGATGGCCGCTGTCGGCCGGTCGCGCCGCGACGCCGAGCGCGAAGAAGGTCAGCAGCGCAGCGACGAGGTCGGTGCCCGAGTGCAGCGCCTCGGAGACGAGCCCCAGGCTGCCGCTCGCCAGGCCGGTGCCGAGCTTGAGCGCGACGAGCGCAGTCGCCGCGCCGATCGAGACGAGCGCGGTGCGGCGCTGCGGCGTCATGCCGCGAAGGCTAGACGGTTGCGGAGATGAGGATCAGTACCAGCGGCCGCGCCGGAACCCGCCCAGAGCCAATCCCAGGATGATCAGGATGAGGCCGAGGACGAGGCTCTGCACGATCGCGATCACGATCCCGATCACAACGAGAATTGCTCCGAGTCCCATGAGGGCGACTATGTCACGTTGGCTCGGACGGCAAACGCGCTACAGGTTGCCGCGCAGCGCCTGCTCGCGCTCGATCGACTCGAAGAGGGCCTTGAAGTTGCCCTCGCCGAACGTCGTCGCGCCGTGCCGCTCGATCACCTCGAAGAAGAGCGTCGGCCGGTCCTGCGCCGTCTTCGTGAAGATCTGGAGCAGGTAGCCGTCCTCGTCGCGGTCGGCCAGGATCCGCAGCCGCTTCAGGTCGTCGTAGGACTCGGCGATCTCGCCGACGCGGCCCTCGACCTCCTCGTAGTACGTCTCGGGCGTGTCGAGGAAGATCACGCCGCGGTCCTTCAGCCGCTCGATCGTCTGCACGATGCTCGACGTCTGGAGCGCGATGTGCTGCACGCCGGGGCCCTCGTTGAACTCGAGGTACTCGTCGATCTGGCTCTTGCGCTTCCCCTCGGCCGGCTCGTTGATCGGGAACTTGATCTTGCCGGCGCCGTCCGCCATCACCTTGCTCATCAGCGCCGAGTACTCGGTCTGGATCTGGTCGTCGCCGAAGTGGACGATGTTCGTCATCCCGAAGACCTGCTCGTAGAACTCGACCCAGTGGTTCATCTTCCCGAGCTCGACGTTGCCGACGACGTGGTCGATCGCGATCAGGCCCGCGCCGGCGCCCGCGTGCCCGTTGGGCGCGAGCGAGACGTAGCCCGGGAGATAGGGGCCGGCGTAGTCGGCCCGGTTCACGAACGTGTGCACGTTCTCGCCGTAGGTGCCGATCGCCGCGAGCTCGACGCGGCCGTGCTCGTCCTCGACCCACTCCGGCTCGCGCACGGCCACGGCGCCTCGCGCCACCGCCTCGCGGAACGCATGCGCGACGTCCGGCACCTGGAGCGCGACGTCCTTCGCGGCGTCGCCGTGCCGGACCGCGAACGCGACGACCTCGCTGTCCGAGCGGAGCCCGCTCGTGAGCACGAGCCTGATCTCGCCCTGCTCGAGCACGTAGCTGGCCCGGTCGCGGAGGCCCGTCTCCGGCCCCGCGTACGCGGTGCGCTCGAAGCCGAGCGCGTGCTCGTACCAGTAGGCCGCCTGCTTGGCGTTGCCCACCCAGAGCTCGACGTGGTCCCAGCCGTCGAGCGGCATGAAGTCCGGGGCGTTCACCCGCCGGATCTTACTCGGAGGCGGGCGCGGGCGGTCGCCGGCGCGCGGTCAGGATCCCGCCCGCGATCAGGACGCCGCCCAGCACCTGCGGCAGCGTCATCCGCTCCGAGAGGAGCAGCAGCGCGAAGACGGCGGCCACGAACGGCTGCAGGTTGGCGACGAGCGTCGCCCGCGAGGCGCCGATCCGGTGCAGCGACCGGAACCAGAGCACGTTCGTGAGCACGAGTGGGCCCGCGGTCGCGAACGCGAGCAGCGCCCAGACCTCCCAGCCGAGACCGTAGTCCTGCTCCGCCGCCTGCGGGAAGCCGACGAGAGCGATCAGGATCCAGCCGAGCGAGAGGACGACGGCGCTGATCCTCGACGCGGAGTACCGCTGCATCAACGGCGTGATCGCGAGCGAGTAGGCCGCCCAGGTCGCAGCGGTCGCGATCCCGAGCAGGTTCCCCCGGACGTCGCCGGCGAGGCCCGCGCCCGAGCCCGTCGCGACGAGTGCCACGCCGGCGAACGAGACCGCCGCGGCGATCCAGAAGCGCTGCGACAGGCGCTCGAGGCCGAAGGCGATCCCGATCACGGCCGCGAAGATCGGGGTGGCGCCGAGGATGAGGGCGATCGAGGAGGCGCTCGACTCCTCGAGCGCGAAGACGAACGAGAGCTGGTTGAGCCAGAGCGCGATCGCGGCGAGCGCGACGAGGCCGAAGTCGCGGCGCGCGATCCGCACGCTCCGCTCCGCGACCAGAGCGATGCCGAGGAAGATCACGGCAGCTGCCCCGTAGCGGACGGTCGCGTAGGCGAGCGGCTCGAAGCCGTGCGTGAGGATGTAGCGGGTGACCGTGAGGTTGAGCGCCCACAGGACGACGGTGGCCAGCAGCATCAGCTCGATGCCGAGCGGTCGTCGCATCGCCGGCCACCCTACTGACGGCGGCGATCACTCCGGCGGGGGTTGCCGGCGCCGGCCGCGGCTGCGAGCCTGTCCGGCGTGGGGAGACTCCGGCTCGCACTCGGCACCATCTGCGCCGTCCTGGCGGCGACGGCGTTCGTGGCCGTGGTGACACCGAGTGGAGCGGGGCTTGCAGCAACAGGCCCGAGCGCGTCGGTCGCGCAGTACTGCCCTGCTGCAGTGCGCAAGGCGCGGCAGGCCGCGGTCCAGCGCTACAAGCGCCAGATGGCCGCCCAGCGCAGGGCGTACTTCCGCACCACGCGAAGCGCGAAGCTCCGGCGCGCGTTCGTGCGCAAGCAGAACGCGCAGCTGAAGGCGCTCCAGCGCGCCGTCAAGGCCTGCAGATAGTTACGCTTCGGCCCGATGGCCGAGCCTTCACTCCGCGACATCGATGCCCTCGTCGGCCCCGCGACGCCCCACTTCGCGTACCAGCTGCGTGCGCGGGTGCGCGAGCTGATCGAGGAGCTGCCGTCCGATCACCCGGTCCGGCGCTACGGCGAGGAGAAGATCCGCCTCCTCGACGATCTCGGCCATGCATCCTCGAAGGCCGAGGGTGGCGAGCCCGAGTCGCGTGAACGGATCGGCTGGGACGAGCTGCCGAGCTCGGCGCCCGCCTCCGAGCCGCTGCCGCGACGGGCATGAGCGCATTCGAGGGAGCGTCGGTCTTCGTGACCGGCGGCTCGCGGGGAATCGGCCGGGCGATCGCGCTCCACTTCGCGGCCCGCGGCGCCGCCCGCGTCGCGATCGGCTACCTCCGCTCCGACGCCGCGGCGGAGGCGACGGCGGAGGAGCTGCGCAACCACGGCGCCGAGCCGACGCTCGTGCGCGGCAACATCACCTCCGACCGCGTGCTCGAGGAGGTGGCGGCGCTCGGCCCGCTGGACGTGCTCGTCCACAACGCGGCGACCGGTGTGATCCGGCCGGCGCTCGAGACGGAGGACAAGCACTGGGACTGGACGCTGAACGCGAACGCGCGGGCGCTCCTCTCGCTCGCTCGCGCGACCGCGCCGCAGATGCCGGCGGGCGCGTCGATCATCGGCATCTCGAGCCTCGGCTCGCAGCGCGTGCTCGACAACTACACGCTCGTCGGCACGTCGAAGGCGGCGCTCGAGGCGCTCGTCCGCTACCTCGCCGTCGAGCTGGCACCGCGCGGGATCCGGGTCAACGCCGTCTCGGGCGGCGTGGTCGAGACCGGCGCGCTCGAGCACTTCCCGAACCGGGAGGAGATGCTCCGCTTCGGCAGGGACAACCCGGCCGGCCGGCTCGTCTCGCCGGAGGACATGGCGGAAGTCGTCGCCTTCCTCTGCTCGCCGGGCGCGGAGATGATCCGCGGCCAGACGCTGATCGTCGACGGCGGCTTTTCGCTACGAGCGTGAGCGGACGTCGTGGAACCCACTGACCACAACCGCCGCGCCTTCGACGACGCGCACCGGACGTCCGAGAACGTCCTCGCCGCGCCGGGGATGCCCGACCGGATCCGCGAGCGGCTCCAGGGCGCAGCCGGCCACCGTGTCCTTCACCTCCTCTGCGGCACCGGGCGCGAGTCGGTCGACCTGGCCGAGCTCGGCGCGCTCGTCACGGGCGTGGACGACGACGCGGCCTCGATCGACGCTGCGCGGAAGCGGCGGCCCGAGCTGCCCTGGGTCCACGCCGACGTGCACGCGTTGCCGCCCGAGCTCCTGCTCGGCCGCTGGGATCTGGTCTACCTCGGCCACGGCTCGCTGCGGCGCCTGCGCGCCGTCGAGCCATGGGCCGGCGGGGTCGCCGCCGCGCTCAGGCCGGGCGGCGTCCTCCTCCTGCACGACGAGCATCCTGCCGCGGCCTGCCTCGACGCGTTCGGCCGCTGGCGCGACGACTACTACGCCGTGGCGGGCCTCGGCGAGCTCGTCACGGCCGTCTCCCGTGCCGGGCTGCTCCTGCGCGGGCTCGAGGAATGGCCCGGCAAGGACACGAAGGTGCCCGGCCAGCTCGTCCTCGCCGCCGAGAAGCCGGAGGGTTGAGAAGCTACGGCGCCGGAGAGGATGCGACGCATGGGCATCTCAGTAAGCATCCTGTTGATCGCCGTCGGTGCGATCCTCACGTGGGGGGTCACGGCGGAAGCCGAGGGCCTCGACGTGAACAACATCGGCGTCATTCTCCTGATCGTCGGCATCCTCGGCCTCGTCCTCTCGATGATCTTCTGGTCGAGCTGGGGCGGCTTCCGCCGGCGGACTGCGTACGTGGAGGGCGGCCCCGTCCGCACTGCCGCACCGCCGCGCCGCACCACGGTCGTCGAAGAGGAAGACGTCGCGCCGGGCCCGCCGCCTCCGTAGCGGTCAGCCCCGCCGCAGCAGCGATCGACCGAGATCGCCGGCGACGTAGCCGGCGATCTTCGGGTTCTCCTGCAGGCGCCGCAGCGAGTACTCGTACCACTGGCGCCCGAAGGGCACGTAGATCCGGAGCCGGTGCCCCTCGGCGATGATCCGGTCGCCCAGCTCGGGCCGCACGCCGAGCAGCATCTGCAGCTCGTAGGCGGACGGGTCGAGCCCGCGCTCGCGCACTGCGGCGATCCCACGCTCGACGAGGTGCTCGTCGTGCGTGGCGATGCCGACGTAGCAGCCGCCGTCGAGCAACACGTCGAGAGCACGCACGTAGCTGTCCCTGATCTCCTCGACGCCGCGGTGGGCGATCTGCGGTGGCTCGACGTAGATGCCCTTGCAGAGCCGGACGTTCGCGCCTGCCAGCGTGCGAGCGTCGTCGACCGTGCGCTTCAGCGCCGCCTGGAGCACGACGCCGAGGTTGTCGTACCCGGCGGCGACGAGCTCGCGGTAGAGGCCGAGCGTGGCGTCCGTCGTGGACGCGTCCTCCATGTCGATCCGGACGAACGTGCCGCGCGCCGCGATCGCCTGCAGGTTCTCCCGCGCGAGTGCGGGGTCGAGCTTCAGCCCGAGGCCGGTCAGCTTCACGCTCACGTTCGCCTGGAGGCCGTCGGCGTCGATCGCGTCGAGCATGTCGAGGTAGGCGCGCGTGATCTCGGCCGCCTCGTCCGGGCTCGTGATCTCCTCGCCGAGCACGTCGACCGTGGCGAGCTTGCCGCCCGCGTTCAGCTCGGCGACGACGCGGCGGGCGTCGTCGAGCTCGGTGCCCGCGATGTAGCGAGACGAGACGCGCCGCACCACCGCCCTCGGGACGGCGGGCAGGACGGTGACAATCGCTCGGTCGAGCAGGGACATCGGCGCGCGACTCTAGCGCGAGCGGCTCAGCGCTCGCGCATGAAACCCTGGCGGGCCGCAGAAACCAGCGCGACCGCTTCCGGGAAGAGCACGCGCATGGCGTCGCGGAGGGCGACGGCCTGCTCGTCGACCGATCCGCTCGGCTGCACCTGCTTCAACGCTGCCGCGGTCAGCTCGACCGCCGTGTTCAGGGTCAGCGTCGCGAACTGCTCGCGCTGCGCCTCCTGCACGGTCTCCGCCTGCTGCTCGGCGAACTCGCGGATGCCGCGGAGCAGGTCCTCCGGGTCACCGCCGAACGGGAAGCTGAAACCGCCGCCTTCCATGCGACCAGGCTAGCTGAGCGGGATCCGGTAGGAGCGTTCGACATCGGCCCAGAGGGACTCGACCACCTCGCTCGCGCCCTTCATCGCAGTCGCGAAGGGCGAGCCTTGCACCGCGCCGCCGAGCGCGATCTCGAGCGACCTCGTGGCAGCGCCGAGCTCGTCGAGACGCGCCGGTGTCGCGAGTTGCGGCGGCGCGCCGACGATGCGCTGGAGCCCCAGAGCGGCGTCCTCGGCCTCCTCGATCCCGTCCGGGTTCTCGGTCACGCGGAGCGCCGCAAGCTGCGAGCGGAGCTCGTCGAGGTCGCCGCCCGCGGCCGTCTCCTCCGCGAGCTCGCAGAGCGCGAGGATCGAGACCGCGTCGCGCACGCGCTGCCGGTCCGCCACCGGCGAGTCGGCTGCGTCGAGCGCGAGCCACGTCCGCGCGCCGTCGTCCTCTTCGAACGCGCACAGGTAGACGCGTTCGCCCGGTTGCGCCTCGGCCGCGAGAACGGCCGCGGCGCCCGTTCCGGCCGCGATCCGCTCCAGATCCTCCCCGAGCGACATCGGCGCAGCATAGGAGCACTACGATGGCACGGTGATCGAGGAGGTCGCACTCGGGCTGGCGGTGGCCGCGATCGTGATCGCGGCCGGCGCTTTCGTTCGGGCCCGCCCGCGGCGCGACGACCCGACGGCGGACGCCAGGGCGACGCTCGAGGCCCTCGTCACCGAGCAGACCGCCTCGAGCGCGGAGGAGCTGAAGGGGCGGATCGCGCGCATGCGCGCCGACTCGCTCTCGAGCCTCGTGGAGGAGGAGCGGCGGCTGGCCGAAGCACGCCGGCGGGAGCTGGCCGAGCGCGAGCGCTCGGCTGACAGCGAGCTCACCGACGCGCTCGCGACCACGGCGCGGCGGGTGGACGAGCGCCTGCGCGCGTGGGGCGCCGACCTCGAACGTGCGCAGCAGAACCTCGAGTCCGAGCTGCGGCGGCTGGCACAGCGCCAGAAGCAGTTGATCGCCGAGGCGGAGACGCGCATCGAGGCCGAGGCGGCCGAGCTCGTCTCGACGTCGGACGAGCAACGCGCCTCCGTCCTGCGGCTCCGCGAGGAGCTGGAGCGCTCGGCGCAGGCGGCCGTCTCGGAGGCACTCGAGGAGCTCGAGGCTCACACCGCCGAGCGGCGCCGGGTGATCGAGGAGATCGCCGAGCGGCTGCGGCGGCGCGAGCAGACGCTCGCCGAGCAGATCGAGCGCGGCGAGACGGAGGCGGCGCGTCGGATCGAGGCGTCGTTCGCCGACGTGGAGCGCCGCCAGCTCGAGCAGCTCCAGCGGTCGATCGCGCGAGAAGCGGAGCGCTACGCGGAAGCCGCCGCCGTCCAGTTCGACGGCACGATGAAGTCCGCGCGCGAGGAGGCCGCCGGCCGGCTCTCGCGCGAGCTCGACCGCGCCGTCGAGACGTTCGTCCGCCAGGCGGACACGGTCTTCGCCGAACGCCTCGCCCAGACCGGCGACGCGGGCCAGCAGCGCCTGGAGCAGCGCCAGCGTCAGGCTCAGGCGGCGTTCGAGCGCCAGCGCGACGAGCTGGCGGAGTCGTTTGCGCAAAGGGTCTCGGCGGCCGACTCGGAGCTGCGGCGGACGCTCGGGGCGTTCGCCGCCGAGGCCGAGGCCGAGCGCACCGCGATCGCGGCCAGGCTCGCCGAGCTCTCCCGCAGGCTGGAAGAAGCAGAGACCTTGCGCCGCTGAGCGAACGGGCTTTCCGCTAACAAGCGCACGCAGGGATCGTCTCTTGCAACACGAACATGCGCAGCATGGCCGACACGACCGAGCTGGTCGACAGGAGCAGCGAGAGGGCGAAAGTGGAGTCCTGGCGGCTGCACGTGCTGATCGAGGCCGGGTACCCGCTGCCGCTCGCAGAGAAGATCGCGGCGGCGCTCGACGCCGACCTGCACGAGGCGGTCGAGCTCGTCGGCCGCGGCTGCGATCCCCGCACGGCCACCGAGATCCTGCTCTAGCGCTCCGGGGTCATGGTCTAGGCTCGGGATCGATGAAGGTCGAGCCGCTGCTCTACGGGGACAAGAAGGTCTACACCGTCGCGAGCTTCAACAAGGGCGTCGCGGACTGGGTCGCGCGCCTGCCGACTCTGTGGATCGAGGGTGAGCTCACCGAGCTCCGCCGCAACGAGCGCTGGGGCAGCGTCTTCTTCACGCTCAAGGACCCGGAGGACGGCTCGTGCCTGCCGGCGTCGATTCCGCGCAGGACCTTCGACGCGTTGAAGCTCGACGTGGCCGACGGCGAGCGCATCCACGTCCTCGGCCGCGCCGAGCTGTACGCCGCCAAGGGCGAGTTCCGCCTGCGCGCGCTCTCGCTGGAGCGTTTCGGCCTCGGCGAGCATCTCGCGGCGATCGAGCGCCTGAAGCGGACGCTTGCCGCGGAGGGGCTCTTCGACGCCGACCGGAAGCGGCCCCTCCCCCGCTTCCCGCGACGGATCGGGCTCGTCACCGGCAGCGACGCCGCGGCGCGACGCGACGTCGTCACCACGATCCAGACTCGCTTCCCGCCCGCTCGCGTCCTCGTCGCCGAGACGCTCGTGCAGGGCCCCCGCGCCGCCGCAGGAATCGTCGAGGCGCTCGAGGCGATCGTGCGCGAGCCGGGCATCGACGTCGTCGTCCTCACTCGCGGCGGCGGCAGCTTCGACGACCTCCTGCCGTTCAGCGACGAGCGCGTCGTCCGTGCCGTCGCGGCCTGCCCCGTCCCCGTGGTCTCGGCGGTGGGGCACGAGCAGGACACGCCGCTCTGCGACCTCGCTGCCGATGTCCGCGCCTCGACGCCGACGGCCGCGGCGAAGCTGGTGGTGCCCGACCTCGAGGCGCTCCGCGACGAGCTGGTCCGCGCGCGGGGCTCGCTGGAGCGCAGCGTGCGACGGGCGATCGCCCGGGAGCGCGAGTCGCTTGCCCGCGCCCGCGGCGCACTCGCTCGCGGTGCCCGCCGCTCACTGGAGCGCGATCACCGCCGGGTGGCACACCTGCGCGACCGGTTGCAACGCGGGCCGGCACTCCTCGTCGAGCGAAGGCGCGGCGCGCTCGAGCGGACGGCGGGCCGGCTCACAGCCCTCTCGCCGCGCGCGACGCTCGAGCGCGGCTACGCGATCGTCCGCGCCGGAGACGGGGTGCTCCGCTCCGCAGCGGGCCTCGTCCCGGGCGCGCGAGTGGAGGTCGAGGTCTCCGACGGAGGCTTCGGCGCGACCGTCGAGGAGGTTCGCCCGTGACGTTCGAGGAGGCACAGAAGGAGCTCGAGCAGATCGTCGACCGGCTCGAGCGCGGCGACGCCGAGCTGGACGAGGCGATCAAGCTCTGGGAGCGCGGCGAGGAGCTGCTGACGTTCTGCCTCGGCCGGCTCGAGACCGCCGAGGGCAAGATCGAGGAGCTCGCTCAGCGCGCCGCGAGCAGTTCTCCCCTTCCCCCAGCCGACGAAGCTGGTTAGGATCGCGTCCGTGGCCCGTCCGTCAGCAGAGACAATCGCCCGTGTCCCCCTCTTCTCCGGCCTGGAGAAGCGCGACCTCGAGCGGATCGCCGAGACCTTCAAGGAGCGCAACTACAAGGCGGGCGACACGATCGCCGAGGAAGGCAAGGGCGGCGCCGGCTTCTTCGTGATCGGCGAGGGCACGGCCAAGGTCACGGTGCACGGCCAGGATCGTGCGACGCTCGGGCCGGGGGACTACTTCGGCGAGATCGCGCTGATCGACGAGGGCGCCCGCACCGCCACCGTGACGGCCGAGACGGACATGACCGCGTACGCGATGACGTTCTGGGAGTTCCGCCCGATCGTCGAGACGGACGCGCGCATCGCGTGGAAGCTCGTCCAGGCGCTCGCGCACAAGCTGCGCGAAGCCGACGCGCGCTGACCTAGCCGCGACTCGACGCGAGCTTCCACCCGAGCTCGCGCAGGTCGGCTTCAGCCCGCAGCGGGTCGCCCGAGAGCGCGACCGTCTCCGCGCCCGACAGCTCGGCGTCGACGGTCCCGCCGAAGACGACGCAGCGGCGCCCTCGCGCCCGCCGTACCACCTCTCCGGGCGCCTTGCCGAGCGCCGTCGTCGCGTCGACCCGCCCCTCGCCGGTGATGACGAGATCGAACGTGGAGGCGTCGAACCCGATCGCATCGAGCACGAGCGGCGCGCCCGGGAGCAGGTCCGCGCCGAGCGAGGCAAGCGCCGCGCCCACCCCGCCCGCGGCCCCGCCGCCCGGCACGTGTCGAACCGCCTCGAGCTCGTCGAGCGCCGCGAACCTGCGCTCGAGCTCAGCCACTTCGGCGCTGCCGGCCCCCTTCTGCGGGCCGAAGACGGCCGGCGCGTCGAGCAGGGTGGCGGTCACGTCGCAGGCGACTCGCGTTGGCACGCTCAACTCGCGCACGAGCTCGAGGAAGCCGGCGCCGGCATCCATCGTCGCGGTCCCGCCGAGCCCGATCAGCAGGGATGCGGGCCGCTCCGCGAGCGCAGCCGCGACCAGCTCGCCGAAGCCACGACTCGACGCGGCGAGCGGATCGAGTCGCGCCGGGTCGAGGGGCACGGCGGCCGCGGCCTCCACGACGGCAGCCCCGTCGGGGAGCAACAGCCAGCGGGCGACCCTCGGCGCGCCGAACGCGTCGTGCACGTGGGCGTCGAGCCAGTCGCCACCGAGTGATCGCTGCAGCACCTCGGCCGTTCCCTCGCCCCCGTCCGCGACGGGAAGTTCCGCGGCTTCCCCGTCGGCCGACCGGATCCCTTCGGCCAGCGCGGCCGCTGCCTCGACCGCGGTCAGGACGCCTTTGAGGCTAGCCGGGCACGCCAGCACGCGCACGGGCCGCCTCCGCCGGAGCCTCCGACTCGACGGCCAGGCCCTCGTCCGCCGGCATCGTCCGCAGGCTCGCGAACGAGATGCCCTCGCGGGCGAGGAAGACGAGCCCGATGCCGACGCCGACCGACATCTCGAGCACCTGGAGCACGAGCGCGTAGGCGAACCCGGTCGAGTAGTCGACGCCGTACTGCACGAGCGGCAGCGCCACCGCAGCCTGGAGCAGACCGATGTTGCCGGGCCAGAGCGGGAAGATCGTGGCGACGTTCATCAGCAGCAGCACGAGCCCGGCGGCGGGCAGCGGCGCGTGGACGTCGAAGGCACGCATCGCGACGTAGACCGCGAGCAGCTGCATGAACCAGCCCGCGGTCTGGAGGACGATCGCGCCGAGTGCAGGGAGCGGCGAGCGGAGCACGGCGAGCCCCTGGCGGGCCATCGTGAGCAAGCGTCGCAGCGGGCGCGTTCCGTCGAGCGTGGGTCGATGCCCTCGGCGGGCGCTGACGAACGCGGCGGCGAAGAGGATGACGCCGATCACCGCGACGATCTCGAGGCTCGTGACGGCCCAGTACGGGATCTTCGCGGTCGTGAGCACGTAGGCGACCAGCAGCAGCGCCGGGAAGAGGTCGAAGAGCCGGTGCGCGAAGACGGTGCCGACGAGAGCACCGCCCGTCCCGCGCCCGTGCGGCAGGTGCCGGCGGAGCACGGCGACGCGTGCCAGCTCACCGATGCGCCCGGGCAGGACGGCGTTGCCGAGCAATCCGACGGAGAAGGCGGAGAAGACCCGGTGAAAGCGCGGCTGCGGCGGGTCGAGCGCCTGGTCGATCGTCAACCGCCACGAGAACGAGCGCAGCACGACAGAGACGAGATTGAGGCCCAGTGCGAAGACGATCCACGCCCAGTTGACGAGATCGAAGGCGTGGTAGACGACACCCCAGTCCGGGCCGCGCCACCAGAGCAGGAGCGCGACGACGGGAACGACCGGGAGCAGGAGCGCCGCGCGGAGCCAGGGGCTGCGCGGCAGGAAGCTCACGCCGCCACCCGCTCGCGTCCGCTGGCGGCCTCGTAGATCCCGGTCAGCCTGCGGGCGATGTCGTGCCAGGAGTAGCGGTCGATCGCGAGCCCGCGCGCGGCGGTGCCGAGCGCCTCGCGTCGCGCCTCGTCCGCGAGGAGCGCCTCGACCGCGTCGGCGAGCGCGCCCGGATCCTCGGGCGGCACCGCGACCGAGGTCTCCGGGGTCATCACGTCGCGGTAGCCGGGGATGTCGGACGCCACGACCGGCGTCGCGCACGCGAACGCGCGCGTGAGCACCATCCCGAAGCTCTCGCCGCCGAGCGAGGGGGCGACCAGCGCCTTCGCCGACGCGAGCTCGGCCGTCAGGTCGTCCTGGCTGAGGAAGCCGAGCACGTCGATCCCGTCGTCGGGAACGCGCAGCCGCGTGAGCAGAAGCCGGACGGCGAGCGGGTCGGCGCCGACGACCCGCAGCCGGGCCCCGGTGCGCTTCCTGAGCTCGGGCCACGCGCGCAGGAGGACGTGCAGGCCCTTGCGCGGCTCGTGGCGGCCGGCGAAGACGATCCGGTGCTCCCGCCCGCCGGGCTCGACGTCGTCGGGGATCAGGACGCCGTTCGGGACGATCTCGTACTCGCCCGGCAGCCAGCGCTGCGCCGAGGCGCGCGCCTGCTCGGAGACGGCGATCCGCCGGTCGAGCCGCTCCTCGAGGAACCCCCAGACCGGCCGCGCGAGGCGCATCCAGCCGAGCTCGCCGCTCGCGTGGTGCGTCCCGACCATCGGTCCGTCGAAGAGCGCGAGCGCGGCGATGCACGGTGTCGGCGTCATCGGTTCGTGCAGGTGGAGCACGTCGAAACGCTCCCGCTCCAGCACGCGGCGGATCCGAAGGATCGAGCGGGGACTGAGGATGATGTTCGGGAGCGAGCCGTTGGCCGGCACGATCACGGAGCGCCCGATCGGGATCACCTCCGGCGGCGGTTCTCCGTGACGGCCCACACGCGGATGGAGAACGCGAGTGAACTGACCGGGTGGATCGTTGCCCATGACCAACCGGACCTCGTGGCCGAGGTCGCGGAGCGCAGCCGCCTGGAGCTCCGCATGCTCGACCACGGCGCCCCAGAAGGACCACGAGAACGGGACGACGATGCCGACCTTCATCTCTGCATGGACTCTATCCGGGCCGTCATGATGGGCCGGTGCGCCTGGAAGGAGTCCACCACGTCACGCTGATCACCGGCGACGCGCCGCGCAACGTCGATTTCTACACGCGCGTGCTCGGTCTGCGGCTCGTGAAGAAGACGGTCAACCAGGACGATCCGACCGTCTACCACCTCTTCTACGCGGACGAGCGCGGCAGCGCCGGCTCGGACATCACGTTCTTCGAGTATCCGGGCGCCGCGCGCGGCCAGGCCGGCCCCGGAATGGTGCACACCATCGTCTGGCGGGTGGGCTCCGACGCTTCGCTCGACTTCTGGGAGCGACGGCTCGCCGGCGAGGCCGAGCACGTCGCCCGCTCCGGGCAGCACCTGACCTTCGAGGACTTCGAGGGGGTGCGGCACGAGCTCGACGCGACCGGCAGCGAGGACGAGCCGCTCGTCGCCCGGCATCCGGAGATCCCGGAGGAGCATGCGCTCCGTGGCTTCGCGGGCGTACGCGCCTACGCGGTCGATCCCGAGCGGAGCCGCGCGCTGCTCGAGGACACGCTCGGCTTCGCGCCGACCGAGCAGAACGTCTGGGAGGCGCGCGGCGGGAAGCGCGGCGGCTTCTACGCCTACGACGGGCCGCCGGACACTCAGGCGGTGCCGGGCGCCGGCACGGTCCACCACGTTGCCTGGGCGACGCAGCTGGACGAGATCGAGGCGTGGCAGGAGCGGGTCGCCGAGTCCGGGGCACGCCCGACACAGGTGATCGATCGCTTCTACTTCCGCTCGGTCTACTTCCGCGAGCCGAACGGGGTTCTCTTCGAGCTGGCCACGCTCGGGCCGGGCTTCGCCACCGACGAGGACCCGGAGCACCTGGGCGAGCGGCTGTCGCTGCCGCCGGACTACGAGCACCTCCGCGAGCAGATCGAGCCGCGACTGACCCCGCTGCCGAGCCCGCGCGGGTGAGCCTGCACATCCTGGAGCGCTCGGCGCTGACCGAGCCGGAGGGAACGCTCGTCCTGCTGCACGGACGTGGCGCCGACGAGAACGACCTCCACCCGTTGCTCGATGCGCTCGACCCGGAGCGCCGGCTGCTCGGGATCACGCCGAAGGGCCCGCTCGCGCTGCCGCCGGGCGGCAGGCACTGGTACCGGCTCGCGGGCATCCCGACGCCCGAACCGGACACCTTCTGGCCGAGCTTCGAGGCGCTGTCGGAGCTACTCGACACGCTGCCGCAGCCGCTCGTCCTCGGCGGCTTCTCGCAGGGCACGGTGATGAGCTGGGCACTCGGGCTCGGGCGCGGCCCGGCGAAGCGCCCCGCCGCGATCCTGGCGTTCTCCGGCTTCCTCCCGCGCGTCGACGGGCTCGAGCTCGACCTCGCTGGCCTGGACGGCTTTCCGGTCGCGATCGCGCACGGCACGCTCGACCCGGTCATCCCCGTCGAGTTCGGCCGCGAGGCGCGCGACGCCTTGACCGCTGCCGGCGCGGACGTGACCTACGACGAGGCCCCCCTGCAGCACGCGATCGACCCCGGTCTGTTCGCCGCACGGCAGGCATTCGTCGCCGCCGCGACGCGACCGACTGTAAGTACGCCCCGGGTTACACCCGCCGGTGAATGGTGTCGTTCAGCCGTTCGGCCTAGCCTGCGAACCATGGTGAATGCAACGGTCGAGAGGGTTCCAGCGATCACGGCTCGTCAGCGCGACGTGATCGTCCTCATCGCCGCCGGCTGCTCGAACGACGAAGTCTCGGAGCGGCTCGGCATCTCCCCCAGGACGGTGAAGGCGCACTGCGACGTGCTCCGTCAGAAGCTCGGCGTGCGCCGCCGGCGCCAGCTGCCGATCGCCTACCGGAGCCTCACGGGCGACGACCCTCTCGCGCAAGGCCTCGACCCCTCCGGGTCGGGGAGCTGACGGCAGCGTGTCCGCGGCCCGTTTCTAGGCCGCGGACACGCCTATTCACAGCGGCGGGAGCGAGGTACGCTGCGAGCGGGGCTTGCGGCACCTGCGACGACCGATGGGCGAGGGCACCACAACCAAACGTCCGATCAGGCGCCGCCGGATCATCGAGCGCCCCAGACTGACGCGCCTGCTCGACGAGAGCCAGGGCCGGATCAAGATGCTCGTCGCCCCGGCGGGGTACGGGAAGACAACGCTCGCGCGCCAGTGGCTTGAGGACAAGCCATCTGCGTGGTACGTCGGCACGTCAGCATCGACTGACGTTGCCGCTCTGGCCGCAGCACTTCACGCTCGACTTAGCTCAATCGTCCCAGACTGTGGGCGCACTTTGCTGGAGCGAATGACGGTTACGCCTCGACCTGATGAGGAGGCTGACGTACTTGCGGGAATGCTCGCTCAGGATCTCGTCGACTGGCCACCGAGTGCCTGGATCGTGTTCGACGATTACCACGCGATCTTGGGCGGCAGACCCGCTGAGCAATTCATCGCTACCTTGCTACTCGAAGCCCCGATTAACCTCCTCATACTGAGCCGCCAGCGGCCGACATGGGCTTCATCTCGACGGATCCTCTACGGCGAACTCAACGAGATCACCCGGACAGAACTCGCGATGACCGGCGGCGAAGCTCTCGAAATGCTCGGCGACTCGAGAAGCACGAAAGAGCTGATTGGCCTTGCTCAAGGATGGCCCGCGGTACTCGGACTCGGTGCCGTAGCAGCTGCGGAACCTATGAAACTCGTTGCGGCGCCTCACCTCTTCGACTTCCTCGCTGAAGAAATATATCAGCGGCTTGACGCGCCAACGCGCGAGTTGCTCTTAGAGCTTGCCCTGTTCAATGCTGGCGGACGCGCTCACGTGCTCCGGCTCCTGCGCCCGCAGCAGTCCGAACGCCTCATCACCACTGCGGTGGAAAACGGGTTCCTCTCCCTCAACGCCGACGAGCAGCTGGAGATGCATCCCTTGCTGCAGGCTTTCCTCCGGCGCAAACTCGACAGTCAAGACACGAGAAAGCTGGGATCCGTAGTGTCCCAGGTCGTTGGAGCTCTGCAGATCGAAGAGCTTTGGGACGAAGCAGCCGAACTCATCCGCGATCATCGTCAGCATCAATTGCTACCGGACCTGATCGCTTGCGCGATGGATCAACTTCTCGACGCAGGTCGGACATCGACTCTCCGGAGTTGGACAGATCTGGCCGACCAGAGCGATCCGACGGTTCGGCTCGCAACAGCCGAGATTGCCTTAAGGGAAGGTCGCTACTACGAGTCGCAGACGCTCGCGAAACTCGCAGCGCACGACTTCCCGGAGAAGAGCAATCTCACAGCCCGAGCCCACCTCGTGGCGGGTCGTGCGGCACACGTCGCGTCTCGAGAGCACGACGCTAGTACCCACTACCGCGCAGCGATGCAAGCATCCTTGTCCGACCGGCTTCGGTTCCTCGCGGAACTCGGCGATCTCCAGGCTAGTGTTGAGTTGGAGGAGGACGATGCTCCGGCGAGACTTGAGGAGCTTTCTGCACGCGTCGCCCTCGAGCCCGACTCGCTCGTGCTGCTGGCCGACCGCAGGCTTGGCGTCGAGACCCGGTACGGGCTGAAGGTAGACGTGACGCATGCTCGTGAGGCGATGCAGCTGCTGCATCTCGTTCGAGACCCGATGGTAAGAACGTCGTTCCGCAACGTGTTCGCTTACGCCCTTGCCGCGACTGCGCACTATGACGAGGCGCGACGGGTGATCGAGGAGCAGCTCACCGACGCCGAAACGTATCGACTCGACTTCGTCATCCCGTACGCCCGAACCGCTCAGGCGATCGTAGGCAGTGGCCAGCGGCGCTACGTGGAAGCAGAAGAGTTTCTCGATGATGCCGATCAACGGGCTACCCGCGCTGGCGACCAGACGGCGCTACACATCGCGTGGGCGGTTCGGATGAGGCTATATATCGCGCAGGGTGCATTCGAGCGCGCGCTCGTACAGCCGGCGCACCTCGATGCGCAGACGACGTACTCGCTCCAGGCGGAGTTGGTTGCATGTCGGGCACTGGCCCTCGCTGGCGCAGGGCAACTCGATGAGGCCGAGGCTCTCGCAACAGAGGCTCTCGAACGATCAATCGGAGTCGAGGCAGCCATTAACAGTCGTGCCGCACTCGCTGTGACAACCCTTCGTCGAGATCGTCGAACCGAAGGTCTCGGAAATGCCACTGCGGCCCTAGAGTGCGCCCTCCGAACGGGCATGGTGGAATCGTTCGTTTGCGCATACCGGGGCTGTCCTGAGCTTCTCGTCTCTCTCTTCGAATCCAAACAACACCACGCCGCGCTAACCAACCTTCTCGCTCGTGTCGACGACAATGTGACGCTCACAACGCCTAGCGCTGCCCCACAGTCGGTGCTCAGCCTCTCGCCCCGAGAAAAGGAGGTGCTGGCGCTGCTCGCGTCCGGCTTGTCGAACGCCGACATTGGCCACGCACTGTTCATATCTCCCGTCACCGTCAAGGTTCACGTCCGCCACATCTACGAGAAGCTGGGCGTCAACTCGCGGGCGGCAGCCGCGATGCGGGCGGCACAGTTGGGCCGCTAGCCAGCAACCGCGACGGCAGACAACGCATCGACCGGCACGTCGCTTTCGCCGAAGAAGTCAAAGGCGGAGTCTGTACCCAGCCGGTACGAGTCTTCAGAGGTCGCCAGAATGGCCTCGAATGCGGCAACGACCGACGTATCGAACTGCGATCCCACTGCCTGAGCAAGCCGCAATCTGGCAACGCGGCTGGGCATTGCCTCTCGGTACGGGCGATCAGACGTCATCGCGTTGTAGGCGTCCGCGACAGCGATGATTCGAGAAATGATCGGAATGTCGTCTCCTGTTAGGCCGTCCGGATAACCGAATCCATCGATGCGTTCATGGTGGTGGCGCACGACGTGCGCGATGCTCTCATAGTCTTCAACCCTTGCGAGGATCCCCTCGCCAATCTCGGAATGGGTCTGCATGACGCGGCGCTCTTCGAGTGTCAGAGGACCATCCTTCTCAAGAAGACCAGGGGGTAGGCCAATCTTGCCGATGTCATGCACGAGCCCTGCCAAGTGAGCGAGCTGAATATCCGCACAAGAGAGAGCCATTCGTCGCGCGATGTCACGCGAGTAGATGGCCACCGCCGCTGAGTGTCCCGCGGTGTAGCGATCCCGAGCATCAAGGGTCGCCACCAAGGCTGACGCGAACGAGAGGTTCGCACGCTCAAGCTGTGCGTTCACACTCGACAGCCCCTCCGTGAGGTGCCTTTGCGCCTGCAATAGAGCGAATAGGCGTTGAGCCGCCAAGGCAGGTACGAAGAAGAGAATAAGCGTCCACGGCGACAACTCCTCGTAGGCAATCGTCAACAGGATCACGACCGGCGCGTAAAGAGGCACAGCAGACAGCGCGACTGGTGCAATGGTCCGCGCAGTGTCCCACGGCCGTGTGGTGCCTCGAAGCCAGACTGTCAGGCAGGCGAAAGCAATGTCCAGCAACTGAGCGGTAACTGCACCGACTAGCGTAGCCAGAACGATGCCCCCAAACTTGCTGTCGGCTGCATCGATGACGCTTAGGCAACAATGCCAGTCAGTCCGCCAGTGACCGCGCGGCTACCCGTATAGATAATCGAGCGGAGCACGGGAGCTCGAAAGTCTCCAAGCATCGACGCACCCGCGACGACTAGGCCCGCTAGGGGCCCCAGGAGTACTGCCGCGAAGAGGGTTGGCAAGAGCGAGATGGACTCCTCCAAGTCCATAGTCGAACTCATGCGAACGCTCCCACGCTCGGCCAATGCAGCGACGACGGCGAGCAGAATCACAACCCAGATTGAGCCTCGCAGCTCCGTGAATAGCCCCAGCACGCACCCGAGCCCGACCGCTGTCGCGCTAAGCACCCCGGCGTACCACAGCATCCGCGATCGCGTCTCGCCCAGAAGCGAGACTAGAGCGGTTCTAATGAGCCTTGATTTATCACCCAAAAGGGTTATGCTCCCACTGCCGTCAGTTCCTCAACTAGGAGACGTCCGTCATGCGAATCAGTCCGTCCTTCGCCTCGTTTCCCGTGCCGCTATCGCCGGCGGCAGCAAGGCTTGGTAAAGCCGACAGATCCTCCTGTTCCCTGCCCCTAGAGACATCCCTCGTTTGGGGGGTTCTCCACAGGGTGTGGGAAATGGGGAAATCCGAGGCTTGAGTTCGCAGAGCCGCGCCGACCGCGCGGCTCTGCTGCGGACCGGGCTGGAAAAGGCTGTGGACTACGCGATCAGGCCGCGGCGATAGCCGACGGCGACTGCGTGGGCCCTCGAGCGGGCCTGCAGCTTCGCGAGCAGATGGCGGACGTGCGACTTGACCGTCTCCTCGGAGAGGAAGAGCCGCTGGCCGATCTCGCGGTTGACGAGGCCGTCCGCGACGAGCTGGAGCACCTCGATCTCGCGCATCGTCGGCTCCTGCTCGAGCTCACGCATCGGCGCGGTGAACGGAATCACTTCCGCCGTGCCGTTCGAACGCCGCGCCGCGGCCGCCTCGAAACGGCGGCTGTGGTCCATGTAGCGGCTCAGGATCTCTTTGCGCTCAGCAGCGTCCACGGCCCGTTCATCGGCCGATGCGAGACCCGCCTTTAGCTCGAATGAGGGACTCCGAGCGCCGAGTCGAGACGGACGAAACCTCTGCGCACGAGCCGCAACTCGTCTGGCTCCGGCTCCTCGACCACGCGACGGCCACCCGCCGCATGGAGGATGCGCCCGTCGCCAAGCCAGAAGGCGATGTGGGTGACCCGCTCGGTGCCGTAGACGGCCAGATCGCCGTAGTCCGGCTCGCCGACCTCGACGCCGGCTGCCGCCTGCTCATGGGCGTCGCGTGGCACGAGCCGTCCGAGTCGCCTCCAGGCCATGTGGACGAGCCCCGAGCAGTCGATCCCCTGCTCGCTCATCCCGCCCCAGAGGTACGGCGTCCCGAGATACGCCCGTGCCTCGAGAATCGGATCGCCCGCTCGCGCCTCCGGTAGCCAGCCGTCAGCTGCGCCTTCCGACAGCGCGGCCGCCGCGATCCAGCCGGGGTAGCCGTACGCCGTCCTCACCCGAGCCCACGACCCACGCCGCTCGTCCACCGTCAACGGCTCGCCTCGCAGCGCCTGCGTCACCTGCTCGGCCGACGGGTCCGGCTCGCGGCGGACCGGCGCGACCTCGACGGCACACACGTGCCGGGGCTCAGCCACGAGTACTGAGCGCCGCGACGATCCAGCTCGCATCCGGAACGCCCTGCCGCCCTGCCGGCGTCTCGTACACGCGGCAGGCATACGCGTACGTGCCACGCTCGGCGGCGCCCGGCTCGACGTCTCGACCGGCGACGCGGACACTCGGAGAACCGAGGAAGCGCAGCCGCTCGGCAGCCTCGGGACTCTCCACCTCTACGACGCGGACGTCTGGCTCCACACCTGCGACGACGGCAGTCTGCGCAACCAGCTCGAGTGCCGGCTCGACGTTCGGGCAGCCGGGAAAGCCAAGAACTTCGACGAGCGGCCGGTCGCTCACGGCTCGATCCTGCAGCAGGCGGCGACGTGCGCTGCGTTGTCGGCGAGGAGGGCGTTCCCGATTCCGAGCAACTCGGAGACGCGCTCGTCCGCGAGCCGGTAGTACACCGTCCGGTGCTCGCGCCTCGTCTCGACAAAGCCGCACCAGCGCAGGCAGGCGAGATGGTTCGACAGCCGGGGTTGCGCGACCCCGAGCGACACGGCGAGCTCGCCGACGGAGCGCTCTCCCTCGCCGAGCAGCCTCAGCACGCGGAGCCGCACCGGATCACCCAGCGCGCGAAAGTACTTCGCGACGAGCTCGACCGGTTCGGGCCTCGACGCGAGGCGAAATGGTGGAGACGCGAGAGCATCCATCTCGCATCATGTTATCCTGATATGAGATGCCGCGCGAGCTCGACCGCCAGGGAGCACAGCGACTGCACGCCGAGGGGGCCCGTTTCCTCGACGTGCTCCCCGCGGCCGAGTTCGCCGAGTCGCACATCGCGGAGGCGACGAACGTGCCGCTGAAGCAGCTCGACCGGGAGACGACCGCGGCGCTCGATCCTGACGGGCCCGTGGTCGTCTATTGCCACGACTCGCGCTGAGACATGAGCCCACGGGCCGCGTGGCGGCTCGAGGCACTCGGCTTCACGGAGGTGTACGACTACGTCGCCGGCAAGGCCGACTGGTCCGGGGCCGGGCTGCCGGTGGAGGGAACTGTCATGGAGAGCGCCCTAGCGGGAGAGGCCGCAGAGCGCGATGCGCCCACCTGCTCGTTGACGGACGATCTCACCTCCGTCCGCGCACGCGTGCGGAGCGCCGGCTGGGACACGTGCCTCGTCGTCAACGAAGAGCGCGTCGTTCTGGGACGGCTCGGCCGCGCCGCGCTCGAGACCGACGACCGGGCGTCGGTCGAGGAGGCGATGACGAACGGACCGGGAACCGTGCGCCCCGACGAGCCGCTCGAGCCGCTGCTCGCCCGGCTGCGCCAGCGCGAGCTCACCCAGGCGGTCGTGACCACATCCGACGGACGGCTCGTCGGCGTCGTCCGGATCGACTAGCGCAGCACGAAGACGGCCTCGTCGATCTCCTCGCCGCGAGCGTTCGCGTAGCCACGTGCCTCGCCCGCGCGGACAAAACCGCACTTCTCCAGCACCCGGATCGAGCCCGCGTTGTCGGCCGCCGCGGCCCCGTGGAGCGGGCGCGCGGCCTCGACACCGAGGAACTCGCCGAGCGCCCTGGTGGCGATCCCCTTCCCCCAGTGCTCGCGCCCGATCCAGTAGGTGACCTCGCGCTTGCCGTCCTGCGTCCAGCTGCCGATCGTGCCGATGACCTCTCCGTCCAGCTCGATCGTCCGGGTCGTGCAGTCCTCGTTTGCGAGCAGCCGCGCCCAACGCACGTCGAACGCCTCGCGGTCGTTCGGATCCTCGGCCGTGAACGCCGCCATCCGGTTCGCCTCAGGATCGGTCCAGTGCTCGAAGAGGACGTCGAGATCCTCCTGAACGACCTCGCGCAGGAGCCTCACCGGCCGAGCTCGTCCGCGAGCGCGGCGACGAAACGGGCTGACTCCGCGTGCGGCTCCGTGGCTCGCGCCGCAGCGCAAACGTGACGGGTCGAGAGCAGGCCGCGTGCATCGAGCTCGGCCACAGCGCCATGCCGCACCTGCTGCCGGTCGACGCCGTCGGGGAGCTCATGGGCGAGCACCTCGATCGGCTCGTCGGCGACAGCCGGGAAGCGCGCGCGGATCCGGCCGACGCCGGGATCGTCGTCGTGAAGGTGCAGCCAGGTCCGCGCAGCCGGATGCAGCGTCGTCGCGCCGACATAGATCACGCCGTCGTTCGCGACCCAAGCGTAAACCCAGGCGCCGGGCTCCAGGTCGCCCCCGCGGACCCGCAGACGGAGCATCAGACGACCGGCGGCCCGGACGCCGCTTCGCGCTCCCCCGGCTCGAAGACGACCTCGCGCTGCCGCGGCTGGATCTTCCCGGCCTTGATCTCCTCGGCGAAGTGGCACTTGACGAGGTGGTCGTCGAGCGGCCGCAGCGCCGGCTCCTCGTCCCGGCAACGCGTCTCCTGCACGTGGGGGCAGCGCGTGTGGAACCGGCACCCGGCCGGCGGGTTCGCCGGGCTCGGCAGGTCGCCCTGGAGGAGGATCGACGTGCGCCGGCGCTCGATCTCGGGGTCGGGAATCGGGATCGCCGAGAGCAGCGAGATCGTGTACGGGTGCAGCGGATTGTCATAGAGGTCGTCCGCGGGCGAGAGCTCCATGATCTGGCCGAGGTACATCACCGCGATCCGGTCGGAGATGTGGCGGACGACCGCGAGGTCGTGCGCGATGAAGAGATACGTGAGCTCGAAGTCCTTCTGCAGCTCCTCCATCAGATTGACGATCTGAGCCTGGATCGAGACGTCGAGCGCCGACACCGGCTCGTCGCAGACGAGGAAGTCAGGGTTGAGAGCAAGCGCGCGGGCGAGGCCGATCCGCTGCCGCTGGCCACCCGAGAACTCGTGCGGGTAGCGCGAGACCGCGTCGGCCGGCAGGCCGACGACCTGGAGCAGCTCGCGCACCTTCTTTCCGAGCCCCTTGCCGCCGCGGCCGTGGACGCGGAGCGGCTCGCCCACCATCCGCCCGACCGAGTGGCGCGGGTTCAGGGAGGCGTACGGGTCCTGGAAGATCATCTGCATCCGCTTGCGCAGCGGGCGCAGCTCGCGCTCGCTCATGTTCGTGATGTCGATCCCGTCGAAGACGATCCGGCCCGCGGTCGGCTCATAGAGGCGCAGGAGCGCGCGGCCGACCGTCGACTTGCCGCAGCCCGACTCACCGACGAGCCCGAGTGTCTCGCCGCGCCGGATCTCCAGTGTGACGCCGTCGACGGCCTTGACGTCGCCGACGTGCCGGTCGAGCACGAGCCCGCTGCGGATCGGGAACCAGACCTTCAGGTCCTCGACCTGGACGAGCGCGTCGCCGCCGTTCGTACTCACGCCGCACCGCCGAGCCGCTGCCGCTGCCACTCGTCCGCCGGCACGGGGTTGAAGCAGGCGACGTGGTGCCCGGGCTCGATCTCCTCGAGCGCCGGGACCTCCTGGCGCGACTGCTCGACTTCGTAGCGGCAGCGCGGCGCGAACGGGCATTCGGCCGGCGGGCTGAGCATGTTCCGCGGCGCGCCCGGGATCGGCATCAGCTTCTGGCGGCGACCCGCGTCGATCCGCGGAACGCTCTCGAGCAGGCCGAGCGTGTAGGGGTGGCGCGGCTGCGAGAAGAGGCGCGAGGCGCTGCCCGTCTCGACGAACATCCCCGCGTACATCACGTTCACGCGCTCGCACATGCCGGCGACGACGCCGAGGTCGTGCGTGATCATGATCAACGCGGTGTCGCGCTCCGCGACGAGGGTCTTCAGGAGCTCGAGGATCTGCGCCTGGATCGTGACGTCGAGCGCCGTCGTCGGCTCGTCCGCGATCAGCACCTTCGGCTCGCAGGCGAGCGCCATCGCGATCATCGCCCGCTGCCGCATGCCGCCCGAGAACTGGTGTGGGTAGTCCTTCAGCCGGTTCCGCGCGCCCGGGATCCCCACCTGGTCGAGCAGCTCGACCGAGCGCTTGTCGGCCTGCGCGCGGTCCATCCCGAAGTGCGCCTCGAGCGGCTCCCGCAGCTGCCGGCCGATCGTCAGCACCGGGTTCAGCGAGGTCATCGGGTCCTGGAAGATCATCGCGATGTCGCGGCCGCGGATCGAGCGGAGCTCGTCGTCCTTCAGGCTGAGGAGGTCGCGGCCGCCGAACATCGCCGTGCCGCGGGTGACGCGGCCGTTGCGGGCGAGGATCCCGAGCAGTGCAAGCGAGGTGACGCTCTTGCCGCAGCCGGACTCGCCGACGATCCCGAGCGTCTCTCCCGGCGCGATGTCGAACGAGATCCCGTTGACGGCGTAGACGAGCCCGCGGCTCGTCCCGAACTGGACGTGCAGGTCGTCGACGGTGAGCAGCGGCTCTCTAGCCACGTCCACGCAACTTCGGGTCGAGCGCCTCGCGGAGGCCGTCGCCGATCAGGTTGAAGCCGAGCACGGAGAGCACGATCGCGAAGCCCGGGATCAGCGCCAGGTGCGGCGCGGTCTGGAGGTAGCGGGTCGTGTCGGTCAGCATCGTCCCCCACTCGGGCGTCGACGGATCCTGCGGACCGAGGCCGAGGAAGCCGAGACCGGCGACATCGATGATCGCGGTCGCCAGAGCGAGCGTGCCCTGCACGATCACCGGCGAGATCGCGTTCGGGAGGATGTGCGACGCGAGGATCTTCCGTCGCGGCACGCCGATCGAGCGAGCAGCGAGGACGAAGTCGTTCTCACGCTGGGCGAGGATCGACCCCCGCAGCAGCCGGGCGAAGATGGGTATCTGGGTCGCGCCGACCGCCACCATGATCTGGATCAGGCCCTGGCCGAGCGCCGCGACGATCCCGATCGCGAGGAGCAGTCCAGGGATCGAGAGCATGATGTCCATCAACCGCATCACGATGCTGTCGACGATCCCGCCGACGTAGCCGGCGATCGCGCCGAGCACGAGCCCGAACGAGAGCCCGACGGCGACCGAGACGATCCCGATCAGCAGCGAGAAGCGTGCGCCGTAGACGACCCGCGAGAACTCGTCGCGGCCGAGGTCGTCGACGCCGAAGAGGTGCTCGCCGCTCGGGCCAGGGCAGCAGCCGCCCTGGAGCAGCGACAGGTTCTGGGCACGCGGGTCGAAGGGCGCGATCAGCGGCGCGAAGATCGCCAGAAGCACGAAGACCATCACCAGCGAGAAGCCGACGATCGCACCGGGGTTGCGGCGCAGCCGGTACCACGCCTCGCGCCACAGGCCGCTCGGCGCCTCCATCGCGACCTCGCGGGCCTCGAGCTGCGCGATGCTCACGAGTACCGGATCCTCGGGTTGATGACCGCGTACAGGACGTCGACGACGAGGTTGACGAGCACGAACACGACCGAGACGAAGAGGATCCCGCCCTGGAGGACCGGGAAGTCCCGCACGCGGATCGCGTTCACGAGCCACGTGCCGAGCCCGGGCCAGGCGAAGACCGTCTCGGTCAGCACGGCGCCCGACAACAGCAGGCCGGTCTGGAGGCCGATGATCGTCGCGATCGGCAGCAGCGCGTTGCGGAGCACGTGCCGGCGGTCGACGATCCCGGGCGACATGCCCTTCGCCCGCGCCGTCCGCACGTAGTCCTCGTTCTGGACGTCGAGCACGGCGGCGCGCGTGATCCGCGCGACCACCGCAAGCGGGATCGAGCCGAGCGCGACCGCAGGAAGGACGAGGTGCTTGAGCGTGTCCCAGAACGCCTCGAGGTTGCCCGAGATCAAGGCGTCGAGCACGTAGAAGCCGGTCGGATGGTCGACGTCGATCAGCACCGAGATCCTCCCGACGGTCGGGAGCCAGCCGAGCTTCACCGCGAAGACGTACTTGAGCAGGATCGCGAGGAAGAAGATCGGGATCGAGATCCCGAGCAGCGAGACGAGCAGGCTGAGGTGGTCGAGCGGCCCGCCGTAACGCTTCGCCGCCAGGAAGCCGAGCGGCACCCCGAGCACGATCGAGAACAGCATCGCCGCGACCGCGAGCTCGATCGTCGCAGGGAAGCGCTGCTTCAGCTCCTCCACCACGGGCTGGCGCGTCGCGATGCTGTCGCCGAAGTTGCCCTGCGCGACCGTCTGGACGTACCGCCAGTACTGCACGTGGATCGGCTTGTCGAGCCCGTACTGGCGCTCGATCGCCGCCTCTTGCGCTTCGGTGCCGCGCTCGCCGAGTAGCGCCTGGGCCGGCCCGCCCGGCAGGAGCCTGATCCAGAGGAAGACGAGGATCGACAGGCCGAGCAGGATCGGGATGAGCAGCAAGAGCCGGCGGACGATGAACCTCAGCATCGCCCGCCGACTCTAGCGGCTCGGTCTACCTATTCCTCGATCGAAACGACCGCGAAGGGCTCGAGCGAGACGGGACTCGGCTCGTACCCCTGGACGTTCGCCGCGAAGGCGAGCGCCGGCTTCGTGTGGACGTACGGAACGCCCGGGATGAAGTCGGCGATCATGCGGTTGGCCTCCTGGTAGAGAGCGATCCGCGCGTCCTGATCGGTCTCCGTCTCGGCCTCGTCGAGCTTCGAGAACAACTCCTGGTTGTCGAAGCCCCACGCCTTCTGCGGGCTCTGGAAGAACGTGCCCACGAAGTTGTCCGGGTCGGCATAGTCACCCGTCCACCCGAGCAGGTAGAGGGGGCAGTTGCCCTCGTCCACCATGCCGAGGTAGTCCGGGCTCCACGGCGCCGCCTTCGGCGTGATCTTGAAGCCGGACTCGTTCATGCTGGCCGCGAACGCCTCGAAGTTGCGCTGCGGGTCGGGCATGTACGGGCGTGACACGTCCGTCGGGTAGCAGAAGGTGATCTCGAGGGGCGTCGTGATGCCCGCCGCTTCGAGCAGCTCCTTCGACTTGGCCGAATCGAACTCGTACTGCGTCACGTCGTCCGCGTAGCCGAACAGGTCCGGCGGCTGGAACTCGTGCGCCACCTCGCCGCGGCCGGCGTAGAAGTTGTCCACCACTTCCTGCCGGTTGAGCGCGTGGGCGATCGCCTGACGGACCTCGAGCTGGTCGAGCGGCTTGGTCGCCTGGTTGATCCCGACGTAGCCGACGTTGAACGCCGGCCGGTCGAGGATCTGCAGGTTCTCGTCGCCCTCGATCGTCGGCACGTCCTGCGGCTCGACCAGGTCGTAGCCCTGGATCTCGCCGGACTGGAGCGCCTGGAGCCGGGCGGCGTTGTCCGAGATCGGCCGGAAGATCAGCCGCTCGAGCTTCGCCTTGTCGCCCCAGTAGTCGTCGTTGCGGACCATCACGAGGCGGTCGCCTCGCGTCCACGACTCGAACTTGAACGGGCCGGTGCCGACCGGATGCGCGGTGCCGTACGTGCCCGTCGGGCGGAAGCCCGTGTCCTCGTCGACCGTGCCCTCGTCGGCGCCGAACTCCTGCAGCGCCTTCGGGCTCGCAATCGTGAAGTTCGTCAGCGCGAGCGCGCCGAGGAACGACGATGAGGCCTTGGTCAGGTTGAGGACGACCGTCGTGTCGTCGGTGGCCTCGCAGCTCTTGTAGAGACTCGTGTCCGGGCTGCCCTCAGCCGGGTCGGCGAACCCGCCGAACACCGTCTGCCAGTAATACGAGGCGGACGGGCTCTGCAGCGGGGCCGGGAAGTTGTACCAGCGGTCGAAGTTGAAGCAGACCGCCTCGGCGTTGAACGGCTCGCCGTCGTGGAACGTGACGCCCTCCTGGAGGGTGAACGTCCACGCGAGGCCGTCCTCGCTGGCCTCCCACTCGGTCGCGAGAGCCGGCTCGATGTCCGTGCCCCCCGCCGAGAGGGTGACGAGGCCCTCGAACATCTGGTCGATGGCGCGCAGCGACTCGCCGTCCGAGACGAGCGCGCCGTCGAGCACGACGGGATCCGCGGACGTCCCGAAGACGAGCGTGCCGCCCCCGTCCCCACCCGAGGCTTCGGTGGTCGCGCCACCACCATCCCCGCTCTCCTCATCGTCGCCGCCGCAGCCCGCCGAGACGGCCAACATGGCCGCGACGAGCAGCATCAGCAACTTGTGCCATTTGTTCCTCAAGATGATCTCCTTTCGCTCCGGCTCCCCGGGTTCAGCGGGAGTATCCCTGCGTAATGCGGCGGAGGCAAATGAGGTCGGGAGGCACGGAACGACGGAGGGCGGCACGTGGCCGCCCTCCGAGATCGTCGTCCGGCGGCCGCTAGGCCGCGAGCGAGGCGAGATCGCGCAGCGCCGCGAGCCGCGAGAGCGCCTGGCCCTCGAGCTGGCGGACACGCTCGCGCGTCAGGTCGAGCTCGTGCCCGATCGCCTCGAGCGTCCAGGGCTCTCCCTCGAAGCCGAAGCGCAGCTCGAGGATTCGCCGCTCCCGCTCGGGCAGCGCGTCGAGTGCCCGGCGGACGCCCTGCTTGCGCAGCGACTCCTCCGCCTCGTCGAACGGGTCGACGGCCTCGCGGTCCGCGAAGAGGTCGCCGAGCTCACCCTCGTCGTCCGCGCCGACCGTCTGATTCAGCGAGACGGATGCGTGCGCGGCGCCGAGCGCCTCGTCCACGTGCTGGATCGGCAGCCCGGTCGCCTCGGCGAGCTCCTGCTTCGTCGCCTCGCGGCCGAGCTCGACCTCGAGCCGGCGGGCTGCGCGCGACAGCTTCTGCTGGCGCTCGACGACGTGGACGGGCACGCGGATCGTCCGCGCGTGGTTGGCGACGGCACGCTGCACCGACTGGCGGATCCACCAGGTCGCGTAGGTCGAGAACTTGAAGCCGCGGCGCCAGTCGAACTTCTCGACGGCCCGGTTCAGTCCGAGCGTTCCCTCCTGGATCAGGTCGAGGAAGGGGACGCCGAGCCCGCGGTAACCCTTGGCGATCGAGACGACGAGCCGGAGGTTCGACTCGATCATCGTGCGCTTGGCGACCGGGTCGCCGCGCTCGATCAGCTTCGCGAGTTGCACCTCCTGGGCCGCGTTCAGCAGCTTGTGGCGGCCGACGTCGGCGAGGAAGAGCTGGAGGCTGTCCGCGGCACCCGTGGCGACCGACGCCACCGGCGCGGGCTCGACCTCGGACTCCTTCTCCTTCTCCTTCTCGGCGTCCTTGGCCTCCTTGTTCTTGGCCAGGCGCCCGACCTCGAGCCCGAGAGTCTCGAGCTCGCGGGTGAGCTGTTCCGTCTCCTCGTCGTTCAAGTCGTGCTCGAGCACGAATGCCTCGAACTCGACGGGCTCGATCACCCCGCGCTCTTCCGAGCGCTCGACGAGCGCCTTGACCTGCTCCGACTCAATCAATTCGATCAGCTGGTTCTGCGTCAAAGCGAAGCGTCAGTCCTTTCAGGCCCTTCTTTGAGGGAAGCTACAAACTTACGCACCATAAGCTGTTCTTCCTGCCTTTGCCAGGGGAACCGGACCGCCGTTGCTGTCACAAGGTCAGAACGGCCAGCCTTCTCTGTCTATTCCGGTGAGGGGTCGCGATCGGTTTTCGCGCAGCTACGCTAGCGCGTCTTTGGGCGCCCTCGTTCTGAGAGACGCAGATTGACACTGAAAGTTTGCGCTTCCGGTCGGACTACGCAGCAGAACGGCGTCCGCTGGAGCGCTTCTTCTTCGGCGCCGGCCCCTTCGAGCGGCGGTCGGCGAGCAGCTCCGCGGCGCGCTCGATCGTGACCGTCTCCGGGTCGTCGCCGCGGCGCAGGCTCGCGTTCGTCTCCCCGTCGGTGACATACGGGCCGAAGCGGCCCTCCTTCAGCACCACCGGCTTCGCGCTCACGGGGTCGGGGCCCAACTCGCGCAGGGGCGGCTTCGCCGCGCCGCGGCCGCGCTGCTTGGGCTGAGCGAGCAGCGCGAGCGCCTCGTCGAGCGTGATCGTGAAGAGCTGCTCCTCGCCCTCGAGCGAGCGGGAGTCGGTGGCCTTCTTCACGTACGGGCCGTAACGGCCGTTCTGCGCCGTGATCTCCACTCCGTCGGCCGGATCGGCGCCGAGTGCCCGCGGGAGCGAGAGGAGCCGCACCGCCTCGTCGAGCGTGACGGTCTCGGGTGACATCGACTTGAAGAGCGAGGCGGTGCGCGGCTTGTCCTTCGCATCCTCCGGCAGCACCTCGGTCACGTACGGCCCGTAGCGGCCCGCCCTGACCGCGACCTCCGTGCCCCACTCCGGATGCTCGCCGAGCGAGCGGTCGCCCGAAGGCGCCGACAGCAGCTCCTCGGCCTTCTCGACCGTGAGCTCGTCCGGCGCCATGTCCTCGGGCACGCTCGCGCGCTCGTCGCCGCGCTCGACGTAGGGGCCGTAGCGGCCCACCCGGAGCACGATCCCGCTCTCGCCGAGTGGGAAGGAGTTGACGGCGCGGGCGTCGATCTCGGAGATGTCCGAGACGAGCGCGTGCAGACCTTCGTCGCCGTCGGCGCCGCCCCCGAAGTAGAACCGGCGCAGCCAGTCGACGCGCTCCTGCTCGCCGGCGGCGATCCGGTCGAGGTCGTCCTCCATCTGGGCCGTGAAGGAGTAGTCGACGAGGCGACCGAAGTGCTGCTCGAGCAGGCCGGTGACGGAGAACGCGAGGAACGAGGGGACGAGCGCCGTGCCGCGCTTGAAGACGTAGCCGCGGTCGAGGATCGTGCCGATGATCGACGCGTACGTCGACGGGCGGCCGATCCCGCGCTCTTCGAGCGCCTGCACGAGGCTCGCCTCGGTGTAGCGCGCCGGAGGCGTCGTCGCGTGGCCCTCGGGCTCGAGCTCGAGCGCGCTCAGACTGTCGCCGGGCTTGAGGTGGGGCAGCGGGCGCTCCTCCTCCTTCTCCGTCTCGTCGTCGCGACTCTCCTCGTACGCCGCGAGGAAGCCACGGAAGGTGATCACGGTGCCCGACGCCGAGAACTCGGCATCGCGCCCGGACGGCGTCTTCGCACCCAGGCGCAGCGAGACGGTGAGCCCGCGCGCGTCGGCCATCTGCGAGGCGAGCGTCCGCTTCCAGACCAGGTCGTAGAGGGCGAGCTCGTCGCGATTCAACTCGCGCTCGAGCTGCTTCGGCGTCCGGAACGAGTCTCCGGCGGGGCGGATCGCCTCGTGCGCCTCCTGCGCGTTCTTCACCTTGCGCGTGTACTGGCGCGGTGCGTCCGGGATCGAGTCGGCACCGTAGAGCTCGACGGCCTGCTTGCGGGCGGCGGCGAGCGCCGACTCGGACAGCGTCGTCGAGTCGGTGCGCATGTAGGTGATGTGGCCGTTCTCGTAGAGCCGCTGGGCGACGCGCATCGTCGTCTGGGAGGTGAACCGGAGCTTGCGGCTCGCCTCCTGCTGCAGCGTCGACGTCATGAACGGCGCCGCCGGACGGCGCGTGTAGGGCTTCTCGTCGGCCGAGCGCACCGAGAACTCCAGGCCGGCGAGCTCTGCCGCCAGCTCGCGGGCGAGGGCCTCGTCCACCCGCGCGAGGTCGTCGGACTTGAGCTGGCCCTGCTGCGTGAAGTCGCGGCCCTGCGCGACGCGCTTCCCGTCGAGCGCTGCCAGTCGCGCCTCGAAGGAGCCCGGGTCGAACAGCCCCTTGATGTCCCAGTAGCCCGCCGAGACGAAGGCGCGCCGCTCGCGCTCCTTCTCGACGACGAGCCGCACCGCCACGGACTGAACGCGCCCCGCGGACAACCCCTGCATCACCTTCTTCCAGAGCACGGGCGAGACCTCGTAGCCGTAGAGGCGGTCGAGGATGCGGCGCGTCTCCTGCGCGTCGACGAGCCGCTGGTCGACCTCACGCGTCTCGCCGAGTGCGCGCTCGATCGCGTCGCGCGTGATCTCGTGGAAGACCATCCGCTTGACGGGGAAGCCCTTCGGCGGCTTCAGCACCTCGAGCAGGTGCCACGCGATCGCCTCGCCCTCGCGGTCCTCGTCCGTCGCGAGCAGGAGCTCGTCCGCGTTCTTCAGCAGCTTCTTCAACTCGGCGACCTTCGCCTTCTTGTCCGAGTCGACGACGTAGAGGGGCTCGAAGTCGCGCTCGACGTCCACGCCGAGCCGCGCCCAGGGCTCCTTCTTCAGCTTCTCCGGGATCTCGGAGGCGCGATTCGGCAGGTCGCGGATGTGCCCGATCGACGATTCGACCACGAAATCGGTGCCCAGATAGCCCGCAATGGTCTTGGCCTTGGCGGGGCTCTCCACGATCACCAGCTTCTTCGACATGGCGCGGGACACGTTAGCTGCGCATTGGGATACTCCTCGTATGGCGCCCCGGCCCAGTCCCGTCTACATGCTCATCGCGGTCGCCACCTGGCCGGTTCTGTACGGGCTCTTCCGTCTCCGCGCGACCGGTCGTGAGCACCTGCCGGAGGGAGGCTTCGTGCTCGCGGCCAACCACAACTCGAACTTCGACCCGTGGCCGCTCGGGATGCCGCTCTTTCCGGGCCGCTACCTCCGGTTCATGGGGAAGTCGGAGCTCTTCTGGACGCCGGTGAAGCAGTTCATCACCGCGGCGGGCGCGTTTCCCGTGCGGCGGGGGGAGAAGGACACGGTCGCGATCGAGACGGCGACGCAGCTCTGCCGGGACGGCCACATCGTCGTGATGTTCCCGGAAGGCACGCGGCGGAAGAAGGGGCTCCGCAAGCGGCACGTGGCGCGTGCCCACTCCGGTGCCGCCCGGATCGCGCTCGACGCAGGCGTTCCCCTCATTCCGGCCGGGATCAGCGGCACCGACCGGCTCGGCCGGCTCGCCCGGCTCCGCGTCACCTACGGCGCGCCGATCGCGCTCGCCGACCTCCAGGGCCAGGACGACGCCGCGCAGGTCGCGACCGAGCGCCTGATGGATGCGATCCGCGAGCTCGAGCGGTCGTCCTCCGCGTGAAGCCCCTCCTGATCGTCGACGGCGACTCGTTCGCCCACCGCTACTACCACGCGCTCCCGAAGTCGATCCGCCGGGCGAACGGCGGCGGCGGAAACCTGCTGGACGGCGTCGGCGGCCTCCTCCTCCGTCTGTGGGAGGAAGAACGGCCGCGGGCCGTGCTCGTCGCCTGGGACACGCTCACGGTGCCGACCTACCGCCACGAGGCGCTCGAGAGCTACCAGGGCGGACGCGAGTTCGACGCGGAGCTGCTCGACCAGCTCGACATCGCTCCGCAGCTCGTCGAGGCGATGGGGCTCGCGTGGGCGAAGGCCGCCGGCTACGAGGCCGACGACTTCCTCGCCGCCGGCGTCGCGTACGAGGAGGCGCGGGGCGGGACGGCGCTCGTCGCGAGCGGCGACCGCGACACCTTCCAGCTCGTGAGCGAGAGGACGACCGTGCTGCAGCCGCAGAAGGGCGGCGGCCCCCTGGCCCGGATCGGGCCGGCCGAGGTGCGTGAGCGCTACGGGGTCGACCCCGAGCAGGTACCCGACTTCATCGCGCTCCGCGGCGACCCCTCCGACAAGATCCCCGGTGCACGCGGCGTCGGCGCAAAGACGGCGGCGTCCCTGCTCGGCCAGCACCGCACACTCGAGGATGCGCTCGCGGCGGGCCGCTTCGCCGCCGAGGCGGACGCGCTGCGGCTCTATCGGCACATCGCGACGATGGACCGCGAGGCGCCGCTGCCGGCGCTCGACGACCAGGAGCCGACCTGGGCCCGGGCCGCGGAGCTCGCGGGCGCCTGGGGGCTCGGCCGGCTCGCGGCGCGGCTGGAGGCGCTGTCGAGCTCCTGACCAACCCGGCTCTGGCCCACCTGCATCCGACCGGGGAGCACCCGGAGCGGCAGGAACGCCTGCTCTCGCTCGGCGGGACGACGGTCGAGCGGCGGGCGAGCCTCGAACAGCTCGCGCGCGTGCACACCGCCGCCCACCTCGAGTTGTTGCAGAGCGTCGACCGCGAGGTGCAGCTGGATCCGGACACGGTCGCCTCCGAGACGTCATGGGAGGCGGCGACGCTCGCGGCCGGCATCGCGCTCGAAGCGGTCGACCGGGACGGCTTCGCGCTCGTCCGGCCGCCCGGCCATCACGCGCTCGCCGACCGGGCGATGGGCTTCTGCCTCGTCAACAACGTCGCCGTCGCCGCCCGTTACGCCCAGGTCGAGCGCGGCTGCGAGCGGGTCGCGATCGTCGACTTCGACGTCCATCATGGCAACGGCACGGACGCGATCTTTCGCGGCGACGACACCGTGCTCTTCGTCTCGCTGCACCAGTGGCCGTTCTATCCCGGCACCGGCGGGCCCGGTACGAACGACGCGACCACGGTGAACGTGCCGCTGGCAGCGGGCTCGGGGGACGCCGAGTACCGAGACGCCTTCGAGTCGATCGTCCAGCCTGCGGTGCGCGAGTTCGCGCCCGACCTCGTGCTCGTCTCGGCGGGGTTCGATGCCCACGCCGACGACCCGCTCGCGGGCATGAACGTGACCGCGTCGGGCTTCACCGAGCTCGCCGAGCGCTGCGCCGCGCAGGCACCGCGACTCACCGCCGTGCTCGAAGGCGGCTACAACCTCGCGACACTGCCGGCGCTCGTCGCGGCCGCTCAGCGCGGCTTCGAGTCCTAGAACGCGAGCGGCCGGCTCTCGCCGGCCACTCAGTCTTTCGCCGCAGCGTCCCTCGGAGGAATCGCTACGCGGATCATGGACGGCTCGGGCACCTGCGTCATCGCCCCGCCTTCGTGAACGGCATCCCCCGCGGCGGGGGATCTGCCGGATGTCAGCGGCGCGCGAGGGCGAGCTGCTCGAGCGCGTCGCGCCGCGAGGAGACGCCGAGCTTCCGCAGCAGGCTCTTCACGTGCGACCGCACCGTGTGCTCGGAGATGAAGAGCCGCTTCGCGATGTTGTCGGTCGAGAGGTGCTCGTCGAGCAGCAGGAGCACCTCGACCTCGCGGGCCGACAGCGCCTCGGCGATCCGGTCGGGCACGCCGCCGAGCCGCCCGCCCGTTCGCACCTGGTCGAGCAGGCGCCGGGCGACCTCGCCCGAGAGCGCCGCCTCGCCGTTGGCGACTCCGCGGAGGAACGAGACGATGCGTTCCGGCGGTTCGCTCTTGAGCAGGTACCCCGCCGCGCCCGCGCGGATCGCGGCGAGCAGGTTCTCCTCCGTGCCGGACGCGGTGAGCACCACGACTTCCGTGCCGGGAGCGGCGCTGCGCAGCCGCGGGAGCGTCGCGAGGCCGTCGAGCCCGGGCATCGAGAGGTCGAGCAGGACGAGATCGGGCTGGAGCTCGCGCGCGAGCTCGAGCGCGGCGTCCCCGTCTGCGGCCTCGCCGACCACGTCGAAGCCACCCTGGCCGAGCAGGGACGCGAGCGCATCCCGGGTCAGGGGATGGTCGTCGACGACGAGAACGCGCTCCGCCATGTCCCTCTCATCGGCAGCGGCCCCCCTGCCGATTAGGGGTACGTGCAGAAGAACGCCAAGGACACATTCGAGGGATGGCTCGTCGGAGAGCTGCTGCTCGTCGCCCTGCTGGGCTCGGCGACGGCTCTCTTCCTGACGAACCCGATCCTGCGCAACACCTACGAGCTGCCGGAAGGCCGGCTCGTGCTCGACACGGCCGTCGTGCTCGCAGCGACGATCGTCGCGATCCTCGCCGGCGTCCGCTTCTCGGTCGAGGGCCGTGTGCTCGACCTGCTGCTCGCGGCCGGCTTCTTCGTCGCCGGCGTCGGCACGCTCGCCTTCTCGGTCCTGCCGGTGCTCGGCGGCGAGGACCAGGGCGCACCTGAGGCGTGGGCAGCGATCGGCGCGCGCGTGCTCGCCGGGACCCTGATCGCGCTGGCGCCGGTCGTCCCCGCGCCCCGGATCCTGGCGCGGAAGCGCGCCCTGCTCGTCGGGATCGCGATCCTCCTGGCCGCCCTGCTGGCGCTCTGGCTGCCGCTGCGCGGGTTCGGCAACCGGCTCTCGCTCCTCGACACGTCCGGAGACGGCATCCGGGCCTTCGAGCTGACCGTGGCGACGTCGTTCCTGGCGCTGCTCGCGCTGTTTGCAGTGCTCGGCTTCGCGATCCGCTACCGGCAGCGAAGCGAGGACCTCGACAGCTGGCTGGCGCTCGGCGCCACCCTGACGCTCTTCGCCGAGCTGCACTACGTGCTCACCCCACGAGTCTCGAGCGACTTCGTCTCGCAGGGAGACTTCCTGCGCCTGCTCTCCTATGGTCTCCTGCTCGTCGGCGTGTGGCGGGCGATCAGCTTCGCCGAGTTCGGCCGCGCGGTCGCGGAGGAGCGGGCGCGCGTGGCCCGCGAGATCCACGACGGTCTCGCCCAGTACCTCTTCGCCGTGTCGACGCACGCAAGCATGCTCGAGTCGGGCGCGCCGCTGGAGCAGACGCTGCCGAAGCTGAAGGAGGCGGCTGCGGCTGCGCAGCAGGAGGCACGCTTCGCCGTCCTCGCGCTCTCCTCCGCGAGCGGGACTGCGCCGTTCGACGCGGCGCTCCGCCGCTACGTCGAGTTCCTCACCGCCGACGGCGCGCTGGAGGTCGACGTCGAGATCGATCCGGCGATCCTGCTGGCGCCGGACGAGCAGATCGAGGTCTTCCGGATCGTGCAGGAGGGCCTCGCGAACGTGCGCAAGCACGCGGGAGCGCAGCAGGCCGAGGTCTGGATCGGCCAGCGGCTCGGCCGCCGGATCGTGACCGTCCGCGACGACGGCGTCGGCTTCGACGGTGAGGAGGCCGCGGCCGGCCAGGGGCTGAAGAACATGCGCCTGCGGGCCGGAACGATCGACGGCGGCTTCGCCCTGAAGTCGCTCCCCGGGCGGGGGACCTCGCTCGAAGTCGTCCTCCGCGCCTAGCTCAGCAGCGGCGGGTGACGTGGTGGTAGAGGCTCGCCTGCGCCGAGATGCCCGAGCGGACGTCGAGCGTCTTCGTCGTCAGCGAGTAGCGCCCAGGACGCCAGCGGCCGTTCGCGCAGGCCATCCCGTACGCCTTCGGCGCGAGGTCGTAACCGTAATTGGGGCCGCCCTCGGCGCAGTTGTCGACGAGCGCCCGCTTCGAACGCTTGATCCGCGTCGTCTTGCCGGCGGGCGAGACGAGGTCGATCTGGATCGAGACGCGCAGCATGCGCCGGACGCGGCAGCCCTGCTTGCCGTCCAGCCAGACCCCCTTCATCTCGCCGCCCTTCTGCGCGAAGAGCACGTTGCTGACGACCTTGAGGCTGCCGCGTTGCGCGATCCCGTACGCGGCCGGGTCGTCGGCGGCCGCGGCCGGCCCGACGAGGGCGAGGCCGAGCAATGCGATGAGCGTGCGCACCTTGAGCTCCAACGCTACACCGCTTCGCGCGCGGAATCACGTGGCGGTCCAGAGCGAGGGCTCCCCCCGGAGGAGGAGCCCTCGCTGTCCTCGACGGATCGTGGGCTTACGGGTTGTTCGCGGTCTGCTCGGCCTGGAAGTTGAACGTGGCCGTACTCGTGAGGTTCTGGAAGGTGTTGCCGGTGCTCAGGGGCAGCGAGACGTTGAAGCACAGCACTTCGTTGCCGCTGGCCAGCGTGCGATCGCCCGCCTGGGCGCCCTGAGCCGGGTTGCCGACGACGTTGATCCCGGTGGTGTTCCCGAGATCGAAGGTCGCGCCGCCGTAGATGACGGTCCCGTCCGTGCCGAAGCCACCGTTCGTGCAGGTCGTCACGCCGGTCTTGATCGTGAGGTCGAGCTGGCCCGCCAGGACGTTCTCGGTGGTCGTCGACGTGATCGCGTACCGGAAGGAGCCGGCGCCCGCGTTCGTGACCGTGATCGGCGCCGTGACCTGGTCGCCCGGCATCATCGCCGAGAAGGTGACCAGCGCCGACGCAGGGCTCGTCGAGATGTCGATCGTGCCGGTGCTGAACGTGTTGGCCGCAACGGCCTGAGAATCTGTGAAGACCGCAAGCGCGCTCATCGTCAGGAGCCCCACGAGCAGGGCGAGGATGACGATGGTTGCCGCAAGCTTTCGTTTTGTGCCGCGCATTTGGGTTCTCCAAGGGATGGGTTGCACAGGCCCTATCGACCCAAAGCGGTGAGCGGCCATCCCCCGATTGGTTGACCCCCATCCCCCAGAAGGGGCAGGGCGCTCGACCTAGTCGCCGTAGCGGTTGAGCGCGACGGCGCCGATCGCCCAGTCGACCGACGAGTCGAGGCTCCAGTCCATGACGACGGACCCGGCCGGGCTGCGCGGGCCTTCCGTCGAGCCTTTGCCGCGGATGTTGGTCTGCCAGCCAGCGGTTTCCGTGTAGCCCGACCAACGCTCGGTCTGGCCGCTTCCGGGCGTGGCGCTCGGTTTGCCCGAGGGCCCGTTGACCGCCCGGAACGCGAGGGCGTCGACGACCCAGCCCCCGTCGCTCGCGCTGACGCTCGTGCTCGGACTCGTGCTGGTGCCGGTCCCGAAGTTCGAGTCGTCGATGGGACTCGACTGATCGACGCCCGTCAGGGAACTCGCGCCGCACGATGCCTTTGCGGTGGCTGACAGGGTGACGACCACGTCGTTCGCGCCCGTGGCCGGAGCGACCAGCCGCCACAGCTCCGTTCGGACGCTCGTCCCGGAGGTCGCCGCGCCGATCTGGGTGAGCGCCGTCGCCCCATACGTCACTCCGGTCACGGTCTGCCCCGAGTCGTTTCGGATCGCGACCCCGACGATCAGGATGCGGCGCACGCCGGCGGTCGTGTGCGACCACGTGAAGCTGTTGGCGCTCGTCGGCGTGCAACTCGTGCTCGCGTCGTGGCCGATCGCGCACGTCGACGTGGCGGACGACTGTCCGCTGTTCACGCTCTCCCAGTTCTGGAAGTACGCGCGCGCGACGTAGTAGTACGTCCCTGCTTTCACCGCGTCCGAGTACGTGGTCTGCGTTCGCGGCGTCACCTGGGCGATCTGCGCGTACGGCCCGCCTGAGGCTGTGCCACGAAGCAGGCGGTGCCCGCTCGCGTACGTCTTGGGTGTCGCCGTCCAGCTCAGCCCGATCGGACAACCACCGGTGGCGACCAGGTTCGTCGGCGGGGAGAGTGTGTCGGAGCTGAACGCGTTCGCCGAGACGAGGCGCGCACTGGAGAACACGCCGAGCGCAGTCGGTAGCCCCGCGACCAACGCCATCACGACGATCGCGCCCAGGAGCGCGCCTCTGAAGCGACGGCTGCGCCAGCTCATGTGCTGGGAGGCGCGTAGAGGGGCGCAGGAAGGCCGCGTGCATCGAGCTCTTCCTCGGGCCGCCAGACGTGCCAGAGACAGATGAAGGCGAGCAGACCGGCCGGGAGCGCGAAGCCGAAGAACCAGCCGACAGGCGCGAGCAGGAGCGCGAGGACGTAGCCGACGAAGCGCAGCGTGAAGACGGGCTCCACGACCGGGGTCGCGAGCACCGAGCGACTCTCACGCGCGTTGTCGTCCTGGTCCGCGCGATCACGTTCCCGTTGACGGACTCGACATCGACGACGCGATGGAGCTGTGGCGGTAGCGCGCGCGTCCCACGGCGCTCCTCGAAGATCACCTGCTGCCCGGTGCGGACGTCGGCCGGACGCACCCACCGCCCGAAGACGACGCTGCCCGACGGAATCGCAGGATCCACGCTGCCTCGCGTGACCGCGACCCCGAGGCCGGCGAGGCGCGCGCCCATGATCGTCCCGTACGTCAGGAACAGCCCGGCGACGAAGATCGCCAGGGCGCCGACGAAGGCACGCCACGAGAAGCGCACCGCTGTCCGCCGGACGGGAAGGAGGTTTCTGGCCTGGAGATTCATCGAATCGCTCGCGAACGCCTCGACACCGCAGTCGGCGCGCCTGACACCCGGTATCGGCCGCGGGGCGGCGATCCCTTAGCCACTAGGCCAGCGAGACGAAGACGCAGCGGCGGCGATCGCCCGGCAGCGGCGAGGAACCGACCCTCGCCACGAGCAGCGTCCGGCCGTCGTCGTCGATCCGGCTGCCGGCGCCCGGCAGCTCGCCGCTCCGCTCGAGGAGGCGGTATCCCGACGGAGTCGCGACGAAGAGCAGGTACGGGCCTTGCTCCGCTTGCGGCGCGGCGTCGGAGGCTGCGGCGTCCGCCTCCAGCTCCGCGACACGGTCGCCGAGCAGGACAGCCTCGGCCCGGGCGTCAGCGAGCTCTCGCTCGAGCTCCGGCAGCCAGTCCCGCAGACCGGCCGCGTCCGCCTCCGCGCCGGCGGCCCGCTGCTCGAGCAAAGGCACGCGTGGATCGCTCGCCAGCGCCGACTCGGAAGCGGCGAGCGCGGCGCGGAGCGAGCCGATCTCGGCCTGGGCGACGCCGAGCTGCCGCTCGAGCACCGGCAGCCTGGGGTCGGGAGCGAACGCCCTCGCTGCCGTCTCGGCGGCAGCGGCGAGCGACGTGCGCAGCGCGGCGATCTCGACCTGGGCTTCACCCAGCAGGCGCTCGAGCTCGAGAAGACGCGGATCGGGCAGGACGGCGTCACGCAGGCTCGTCTCGGCCGCCTCGAGCCGGTGGCGAAGCGCTCCGGACTCGAGCTGCGCCTCGACCAGGAGGGGATCGAGCGGGGGCGCGGATGCAGCCGCGGCAGCGGCGACGCTGAGCGTGCCGCGCAGGGTGGCCGTCTCGGCACGGGCCGCGTCGAGCTGCTGCTTCATGTTGACGAGCGCGCGGCCGGACCGCTCACGCAGGGTCGCAAGCTCCGCCCGGGTCGCGTCGAGCGCCGGTTGCAGGTCGCCGGTCACTACGGCCGTGAGCGGCGCGAGCTCGTCGGGCTCACTGCGCCAGAGGTCGCGGATCACCGCGGCCGCGACGGCGGTGGCCGGCAGGGCGATGAGGAGCAGCCAGCCGAGCGGAACCTTGAGCAGCGCGACGAGGTAGCCAACGAGCGGAATGGAGCGCGCCATCACCGGCACCTGGACGGGGAGCGGGTACGGCTCGGGGTCCGGCGTCGCGTTCGCGTCGCCCTTCGTCTCGACGACGAGCCCGCCGTCCACCGTCTCGACCGCCAGCACGCGGTGGACGACGATCGGATGACCGGGCCGTTCAAGCGCGATCACGTCGCCGGCGCGAATCTCGGAAGCCAGCCGGTCCCGGGTGAGGACGAGGCTGCCGACGGGCGCAGCCTTGCCCATGCTGCCGCTCGTGATCGCGAGACCTTCGAAGCCCACAAGCCGCGGCACCAGGGCGGAGCCCAGCGCGACGACGATGGTGAGGAGCGCCAGGACGATCGTGCCGTCGGCAACCCGACGCAGGCCGGAGCGGCGCCGGCCGTCCTGGCCGGCGCCGGCGCGCGATGCCTTTGACGCGAGTACGGTCACTTGAGCTCTCTTCGGCCACGGGCTTCCGTGCGGGCAGCCGATCCCCTCCTGCTTCGACCTCGTGCCACCGCACCTTGAGCCGCAATCCGTAGACGTGCCCGCCGCCGCCGTGAGATGGTTCCTGTGACGGGGTCACGAGACGAAAAGAGAGGTCGGACGTGAGCGATCGAGCCCGCATGCCCCGCAGGGAGTTCCTGTCGAGGAGCGCGAAGGTCGCTGCGGCGGCCGCAGCAGCCCCCTACTTGCTGGCCGGCCCCGCCCGGGCGGACGGCGGCCGCGGGCAACTCGGCCTGGTCGGCGCAGACCACGTCGGCATCACCGTCCCCGACATCAACGAGGCGATCGAGTGGTTCGAGGACGTCATGGGCGCGGTTGCGCCGCTCACCTTCGGCCCCTTCAGCGACCCGACCGGCACGTTCATGCAAGACCTGCTCGGCGTGCACCCGCGGGCCGTGATCTCCCAGATCACGACGATCAGGATCGGCCACAGCGCCGGGATCGAGCTGTTCCAGTACGACGCGCCGGATCAGCGGCGCACGCACCCCCGGAACTCGGACTGGGCGGGGCACCACATTGCCTTCTACGTCACCGACATCGACGACGCGGTCGAGTACATGCGCTCGAGGGGCGTGCAGAAGTTCCTCGGCCCGCTCCCGGTCACGGACGGACCGGCCGCGGGGCAGTCGATCAACTACTTCCTGACGCCGTTCGGCACGTACATCGAGCTGATCAGCTACCCGAGGGGCATGGCGTACGAGCGCGGGCCGAGCCGGCCGCTCTGGTCGCCGAAGCGCAACGGCCTGGACTCGGTCGTGACGAAGGTGCCGGGCCTGCTGGGGATCGACCACATCGGGATCACGGTGCCGAACGTGGCCCAGGCGGCGGCGTGGTTCCAGGACGTCCTCGGCTTCAGCGCGCCGCTCACGTTCGGGCCGTTCAGCGATCCGACGGGAACGTTCATCCAGGACCTGCTCGACGTCGACCCGCGCGCCGTCGTCGAGCGCATCACCGAGGTTCGGGGCGGCAACGGGCCGAACGTCGAGCTGTTCCAGTACGCGGCGCCCGGCCAAGACAGGTCGTTCCGGAAGAACTCCGACTGGGGCGGCAAGCACATCGCCTTCTACGTGCGGCACATGGACAAGGCGGTCGCGTACATGGAGGCGAAGGGCGTTGAGAAGCTGCTCGGCCCGCTGGCGGTGACCGAGGGGCCTGCCGCCGGGCAGTCGATCAACTACTTCCGGACGCCGTTCGGGACGTTCGTCGAGCTGATCAGCTACCCGAAGGGGATGGCCTACGAGGCGACGGCGCCGATCCCGCTCTGGGATCCCCGCGACAACCGCCCGTAGCGTGGAGAAGCCCCCTCGCGGGGGCTTCTCGGTAGCAGGCCTGTATGCATGAGCAGCCGGTACCCCCGCTCGCGAAACGGCTCGATCTCGATCAGTTCGTCTGCCGCGCGAGCGGCTGCTGCTGGGTCGCGCGAGAGGTTTGCCTCGGCGAGGTACTCGAGCGCACGGACGAGGATCTCCCGCAGATCATCGCGCACTTCGTCGACCCAGCGGCCATCCTCACCCGGAAGGAAGGTCGTGCGTGCGAGGGATGCCGCGATCGACGCATTGCTGACCGCGCCATCCAGGTCGTCCGCCGCAAGCGCGCGCTCCGCCGCGCTCACCGCCTCGGCGGCCGCCGCAACGTCGATCCAACTGCCCGCGGGGAGCGTCAGCTTGTAGCAGCCGAAGACGCTCGTGAGCGACGTCGCGGCGTCCACGCCGCACTCGTTGAGAAGGGCTCGAAGCTTGCTCACCAGAACGGAGAGCGCCTTCTCCCACTTCGCGGGTAACTCGTCGCCCCAGAGCGCGTCCGCAAGCTCGTCTCGAGGGACCGGCCGCCCTTGTGCGGCGAGGAGGTACGCGAACACGAAGCCGGATTCTGTCGAGGGTGACCATCCCTCTAGGCCGGGAGTTGCCTCACGGCTCGAGCGGTGTACCCGATCCCTCGGCGGGCCGCGTCAACGGGATCTGCTTCACCTTGCACCGGACGGGGTTTGACGAGCCGCCGCGTCACCGCGGCGCTGGTGGGCTCTTACCCCACCGTTTCACCCTTACCGGCGGAACCTCCGGAGATGCTCCGCCGGCGGTCTGCTTTCTGTTCCACTTTCCGTCGGCTTTCGCCGCCTGGGGTTTCCCCAGCGTCCTGCCCTGCGGTGTCCGGACTTTCCTCGGCGCCTCCCGAAGGAAGCGACGCGGTCACCCGGCCTGCGCCACGAATTCTAGCTCGGATTTCGGGATTTCGAGCCCCGCGCAGAGCAACGTCCCGCACTCGAGGCACGCATGCGCAAGCGGCCGCGCGAGCAGGAACTCGCCGCAGACGAGACACTCGAAGCTCGCACCGCGGGCGATCGCGGCCAGCTCCTGGTCGAGCGTGCGGTTGAAGGCGGCGACGCTCATCAGTAGCTCCGGAAGACCCCGGTGACCTTGCCGAGGATCTGGACGTGGTCGGCGTAGATCGGCTCCATCGACGCGTTCTCGGGCTGCAGGCGGACACGGCCGGCCTCGCGGTAGAACGTCTTCACGGTCGCCTCGTCCGCGGACTCGTCGTCGCCCGCGAGCGCGACCACGATCTCGCCGTTGCGGGCATCCTGCGCGCGCTGGACGACGAGGATGTCGCCGTCGAGGATCCCGGCGTCGATCATCGACTCGCCCTTGACCCGGAGCAGGAAGTCGGCGTTGCGGCCGAGCGGCCCCGGCACGGCGAGCTCGTCCTCGATGTTCTGCTCGGCGAGCAGCGGCCCGCCGGCGGCGATCTGGCCGAGCAGCGGCAGCTTCGCGGGCTCCGCGGCGGTCTCGTCGGCGCGCGACTCGCGCCGGTGCCCGATCAGGTCGAGCGCGCGCGGCTTGGTCGGGTCGCGCCGGAGCAGGCCGGCGCGCTCGAGGTTGGCCAGGTGTGCGTGCACGGTCGACGGCGAGGCGAGCCCCACCGCCTCCCCGATCTCGCGCACGGTCGGGGGATAGCCGTGCCGGTCGACGTAGTCGACGAGGAACTGCCAGATCTCCTGTTGCCGTGCGGTGAGCACATCAGCCTCCGGGGTTTCGAGTGGTCGAACGTGTGTTCGTGACGAAGGCTAGAGATCCTTCCGGACGGCGTCAAGGAACGACGAAGGCGGGCACTCGGCCCGCCTTCGGATTCCCGCATGCGCTGGAGAGGACTTGAACCTCCACGGCCCTAAGGCCACAAGGCCCTCAACCTTGCGCGTCTACCAATTCCGCCACCAGCGCGGGGGTGCGTCAGTGTAGCCGCCTCTAGGCGAGCAGCCGGTACAAAAGAACGCTGTTGAGGAAGAACACGACCGCGACGGCCACGGTCAGGCGCGTCAGGTTCCGCTCGACGATGTGCGTGCCGCCCTGGGACGCAGGCGTGAAGCCCATGCCGCCGAGGCCGGCATCGCGGCCGGAGTGCATCAGGATCAGGCTGAGGAGCCCGACGGCGACGAGAACCTGGAAGACGGCAGCGACCGGAAGCACGCGCTCAGGGTAGCTAAGACGCCGCAGCCGCGATGATCGCGTCCACGAGCTTGGCGGCGATCGCGTCCTTCGTCACGTAGCCCTTGACGCCGGCGCGGCGGGCCCGCTCCATGTCCTCGGGCGCGTTCGAGCCGGTCAGCATCAGAATCGCGGGCGGATGGGACATGCGCTCGATCTGTGCCGCAGCCTCGAAGCCGTCGAGCACGGGCATGCTGATGTCGAGCGCGATCACGTCCGGCTCGAGCGTCCGCGCGAGCGCCACCGCCTCGCCGCCGTCGGCCGCGCGGCCCACGACCTCGATCCGCTCCTCGGTCGAGAGGACGGCCTCGAGCGCCTCCGCGAATAGGCGGTGGTCGTCCGCGATCAATACCCGTACAGGGACCCCGTTGCGACTTCTGCTCATGCCATAGACCCAACGGCATATTGCCTCGTTAGGCTACGGATGTGAACCCCCCGGGTGACGAGGCCAGAGCGAAGATCCAGCGGCTGCTCGTGACCGGCGACAATCGGCTCAAACAGGGCGTCGCGCCCGAGAAGGCACGGGAGAGCTACGAGCAGGCGCTCGCGGCGGCACGCGAGGCGGGGATCGAGGACAAGGTACGTCCGCTCGTCGAGCTCAGGCTGGCCGATCTCGAGCGGCTCGCTCGAGAATCGCCTCCACCCGAGCCGCCTGCCGCCTGACATCGTGCGCCTCGGCCGCGGCGCGGGCGGCCGGGTTGGGAACCGGCAGCGCCGCCGCCTCGCGTAGCGCGGCCGCGAGCGCGCCCTCGTCGGCGGGGTCGACGAGCACGCCCGCGCCCGCCGGCACGAACTCGGGCGGGCCACCGATGCGTCGTCGCGACGACGCTTCGGGCACAAGCGAGCGCCTCGAGCGACGCCTGGCCGAAGGGCTCGACGAGGCTGGGCTGGCAGAGCACGTCCGCCGCGGCGAGGTGACCGGGGACCGCGTCGTGCGGCACATAGCCGGTGACGGTCACGCCGGGGCGGCCCTCGAGTTGCGGCCGCAGCGGCCCGTCGCCGACGAACGTCAGAGTGCCCTCGCCGAGACGGGCGAACGCGTCCGCGAGCCGGACGACGTTCTTGCGCTCGATCAGCGAGCCGACGCAGAGGAAGGCAGGACGCGGGCCGGCGGCACGGTCGAGCGGGCGGAAGCGCTCGAGATCGACGCCGCAGTTGACGACGTCGGTCTTGCCGCGCGCGCCGGGCAGCACGCGCTCCAGCTCCGCGCGCAGCCACTCGGAGACGGCGATCACCGCGGCGGCGCCCTTGACGACGCGGCGACTCGGCGGCCGGACGAACGGATACTGGGTCTGGTTGGCGACGTCCTGGCCGTGGGCGGTGACGACGAGCGGCGCCCCGGCGGCGCGGGCAGCGAGCAGAGCGCCGAGGCCGGTCGGGAACAGGAAGTGGGCGTAGACAACGTCCGGGCGGAACCGTCGCGCCGCCCGCACAGCCCGTGCCGCGAGCCGCACGTGACGCAGCTTCCCGCCGCCGCGCCGATCGAGCACGGCGCGCTCGAGCTCGTGCCCCCGCGCGGCGAGCTCGCGCTCGAGCCCCTGCACGAAGACGCCGAAGTCGGGCGCCGCCGCGGAGGGATACATCTGGGAGACGAGCAGGATGCGCACCGGCGCATCATCTAGGTTCTGCCGGTGAGCGAGCCCGCCGTCCGAGTCGCCCAGCTGAACAAGACGTTCCTCGTCCCCGAGCGTGAGGCCGGCCTACGCGCGGCGGTGCGGAGCCTCGTCCGGCGGCAGCACCGCGAGGTGCGCGCCGTCGACGCGATCGACTTCGAGATCGCCCCCGGCGAGGTCGTCGGCTTCCTCGGCCCGAACGGCGCCGGCAAGACGACGACGCTGAAGATGCTCTCCGGCCTGCTCTACCCCACCTCGGGCGAGGCGCGGGTGCTCGGCCACGTGCCATCGAAGCGTGAGCGCGACTTCCTCCGCCGGATCACGCTCGTGATGGGGAACCGGAACCAGCTGCAGTGGGACCTGCCGGCGCTCGACTCGTTCGAGCTGAACCGGGCGATCTACCGGATCCAGCGCGCCGACTTCGTCCCGCTCCGCGACGAGCTGATCGAGCTGCTCGACGTCGGCGACCTCGTCCGCAAGCCGGTGCGGAACCTCTCGCTCGGCGAGCGGATGAAGGTGGAGGTGGTCGGCTCGCTCCTGCACCGGCCCCAGGTGCTCTTCCTCGACGAGCCGACGATCGGCCTCGACGTGACGATGCAGAAGCGGATCCGCGCCTTCGTCGCCGAGTACAACCGGCGCTACGAGGCGACGGTGCTGCTGACGAGCCACTACATGGCCGACATCGAGGCGCTCTGCAAGCGCGTCATCGTCATCCACCACGGCAAGATCCTCTTCGACGGCCCGCTGGCGCGGCTCGGCGAAAGCTTCGCGGCCTGGAAGACGATCGACGTGGAGCTGCCGGGCGGCACTGCCGACCTCTCCGGCTACGGCGAAGTGGTCGAGAGCGACGTCGGCCGCGTCAAGCTGCGCGTGCCGAGGGCGGAGATCGCGCGGGTGACCGCGCGCCTGCTCGCGGAGCAGGACGTCGCCGACCTGACGGTCGAGGATCCGCCGATCGAGGACGTGATCGAGCTCGTCTTCGCGCAGGAGCGGCCAGCGTGAGCACGGTCAGCTCGGAAGCGGGCCGCGCCCGCTCGTACCTCGACTACTACCTGACGCGCGGCCGGACGCAGATCCAGAGCGAGTTCCAGTACCGGACCGCGACCTACTTCTGGCTGGTCGGGATGCTCGCCGAGCCGATCGTCTACCTCGTCGTCTGGACGACGATCTCCAAGCAGCAGGGCGGAGCCGTCGAAGGCGTGACCACGGGCCAGATCGCCGCCTACTACATCGTCTGGACGCTCGTCCGGAACATGAACATCGTCTTCACGCCCTACGGCTGGGAGTGGCGGATCCGCGAGGGCCAGCTCTCGGCGGCGCTGCTGCGGCCGATCCATCCCCTCCACGACGACATCGCCGGCTTCGCGGGCTGGAAGTTCCCGACGATCCTCTTCTGGCTGCCAATCGCCGGCGTGCTCTGGCTCGTCTTCGACCCGACGCTGGACCCGACGCTGCTCGAGGTCGGCGTCTTCTCGGTCGCGATCTGGGGCGCCTACCTGATCCGGACGATGTTCCTCTCGACGCTCGGGATGATCACCTTCTGGACGACGCGGGTGAGCGCGATCTTCGAGCTCTTCATCGCGCTCGAGCTGCTGCTCTCCGGCCGGCTCGTGCCGCTCGAGTTCATGCCGCAGTGGGCGCAGGACGTCGCCGGCTTCCTGCCCTTCCAGTGGTCCTTCTACTTCCCGATCCAGTCGCTCGTCGGCGACTATTCGACCGGCGAGCTGCTCGGCGGGCTCGCGATGCAGGCCTTCTGGATCGCCGTCCTGACGGGGCTGACGCTGTTCGTCTGGCGCTTCGCCGTGCGGCGCTACTCGGCCGTGGGGAACTGATGCGCGCGCTCCGGCTCGCCTGGATCTTCTTCCGGGTCGGCTCGATGAACGAGCTCCAGTACCGGGCGAACTTCTTCATCCAGCTGCTCCAGTCCGCGGTGTCGGTCGTGACCGCGATCGTCGTGCTGAAGCTCGTCTACGCGCAGACGGACGCGCTGAACGGCTGGAACGAGTCGGAGCTGCTGGTCGTGATGGGGATCCAGATCCTGCTCGGCGGTGTGATCCGGACGACGATCCAGCCGAACATGCAGCGGCTGATGGAGGAGGTGCGCGACGGCAAGCTCGACTTCGCGCTGACGAAGCCGGAGGACTCGCAGGTGCTCGTCTCGATCCGCGACGTCCAGATCTGGCGCTCGGTCGACGTAATCTCCGGCGCGGCCGTGCTCGGCTACGGGCTCTCCGGCCTCGACCACGCCGTCAGCGCAGGCGACGCGCTCCTCTTCCTCGCGCTGCTCGCGGTCGGCGCGGTCACGATCTACTGCTTCTGGCTCGCGATCGCGACGCTCGCGTTCTGGATCGTCAACGTCTGGAGCATCATGGAGCTCTTCGACGGGGTCTACCAGACGGGGCGCTGGCCGGTCTCGATCTATCCGATCTGGCTGCGGCTCGGCGTCACCTTCCTGATCCCGATCGCGTTCGCGATCACCGTCCCGGCCGAGGCCGCGACCGGCCGGCTCGGCTGGTCGACAGCAGCCCTCGCGGTCGGCTTCTGCATCGTGCTCGTCGCGGTCACCCGCTGGTGGTGGGGTTTCGGGCTACGACGGTACTCCGGCGCCAGCGCGTGACCGTCGTCCTCGTGACCGGTATGTCCGGCACCGGCAAGTCCACGGTGCTGGCGGAGCTCGCACGGCGCGGCCACCGCGCGGTCGACACGGACTACGGCGGCTTCACCGACCAGCAGGGGCGCTGGCGGGAGGAGCGGATCGACGCGCTTCTGGACGGACACACCGGCGGGGCGCTCTTCATCCAGGGTTGCGTGGAGAACCAGGGCGGCTTCTACCCGCGGTTCGACGCCGTCGTCCTCCTCAGCGCGCCGGTCAACGTGATCCTCGAACGGCTCGCCACTCGGGAGACGAACGACTACGGCAAGCCGGTCGGCGAGCGGGCCTTGATCCTCGAACACCTGGCCACGGTCGAACCGCTCCTGCGAGCCGGTGCAACCGCAGAGATCGACACCCGGCTGCCGGTCGCGGCCGTCGCGGACGAGCTCGAGCGGATCGCGGGCGTCTAGGGCGCCACGCTCAGGGCTGGGCGTCGAACGTGCCCCACTCGTCGCGGAGCGCGTTGCAGATCTCGCCGATCGTGACGCGGGCTCGGAGCGCCTCACGCATCGGCGGCAGCAGGTTCTCGTCCGTCGCCGCGACGCGCTTCACCTCGGCCAGGGCACGCTCCGCCTCCTCGGCGCTCCGCTCGGCGCGGACGCGCGCGGTGCGCTCGAGCTGCCGCCGCTCGGCGTCCGGGTCGATCCGGAGCAGCTCGACATGCTCCTCCTCGTCCTCGGTGAAGACGTTGACGCCGACGATTGGCCGCTCGCCCGACTCGACCTGCTCGTTCCAGCGGAACGCGGCCTCCTCGATCTCGTGCTGCACCCAGCCCTGCTCGACCGCCGCGACCGCGCCGCCGAGCTCGTCGATCCGCTCGATCAACTCGCGCGCCTTCTCCTCGAGCTCGTCGGTGAGCGCCTCGATGAAGTAGGAGCCGCCGAGTGGGTCGGCGGTGTCGGTCGCGCCCGCCTCGGCGGCGAGGATCTGCTGCGTCCGGAGCGCGATCCGCGCCGAGCGCTCGGTCGGGAGCGCGAGCGCCTCGTCGAAGCCGTTCGTGTGCAGGCTCTGCGCGCCGCCGGCGACGGCCGAGAGCGCCTGGATCGCGACCCGGACGATGTTTGCCTCCGGCTGCTGCGCGGTCAGCGTCGAGCCGCCCGTCTGCGCGTGGAAGCGGAGCGCCTGCGCCTTCGGGTTGGTGGCGCCGAAGCGGTCGCGCATGATCGTCGCCCACATGCGCCGGGCGGCGCGGAACTTCGCCACCTCCTGGAAGAAGTGGTTGTGCGCGTTGAAGAAGAAGGAGAGGCGCGCGCCGAACTCGTCCGGCGAGAGCCCGGCTGCGACGGCAGCCTCGGCGTAGGCGATCCCGTTCGCGAGCGTGAACGCGAGCTCCTGGACGGCGGTCGAGCCCGCCTCGCGGATGTGGTACCCGGAGATCGAGATCGTGTTCCAGCTCGGAATCCGCTCGTGTGCGTAGGCGAAGAGGTCGGTCGTCAGCCGCATCGAGGGGCGCGGCGGATAGATGTAGTTCCCGCGCGCGATGTACTCCTTGAGGATGTCGTTCTGCGCCGTGCCGCGGAGCGCCGTGCCGGGGACGCCCTGCTCCTCGGCGACCAGTTCGTACAGCAGGAGCAGCAGCGACGCGGGCGCGTTGATCGTCATCGAGGTGCTGACGTCGCCGAGCGGGATCCCGGCGAAGAGGAGCCGCATGTCCTCGAGCGAGTCGATCGCGACGCCCGTGCGGCCGACCTCGCCGACCGCGTGCGGGTCGTCCGAGTCGTAGCCGAGCTGGGTCGGCAGGTCGAACGCGACCGAGAGCCCCGTCTGGCCGCGGTCGAGCAGGTAGCGGAAGCGTGCGTTCGTCTCCTCCGCCGAGCCGAAGCCCGCGTACTGGCGGATCGTCCACGGCCGGCCGCGGTACATGTCGGGATAGGGCCCGCGCGTGAAGGGGAACTCGCCCGGCTGCTCGCCGTCGCCGTACACGGGCGCGATCTCGATCCCGGAGTCGAGCTCACGGGTCTTCTCGGTGCGCGCCATCGCGCGTAAGGCTAGACGCTCTCGACGAAGCGGAGCATCGCGCGAACCGCCTCGGCGGTGGAGAGCCCCTCGCCGCGGACGAGCGAGCGCCACGTCTCGAAGCGGAGTGCGTGCCCGATCGCGGCCGTCCGCCGCTTGCCCGCGCCGCGCGCCAGTCCGTCACGCAGCGCCGGCCAGCTGCCGCTCCTCCTCGCCCATGATCGCGGCCACCGCGTCGTCGACCTCCGCGTCGCGGCGAAAGAGCGCCAGGTCGTGCTCGTTCTGCTCGTACCACCCGTAGAGCGCGGCGAGCGCGGCCTCGACCCCGTCGAAACGGTCGGAGTCCGGGAACGGATGCAGCCCGCGCCAGTGCGCCGAGCAGGCGGCGAAGAGCGCGTTGCGGTCGGCGAAGTGCCGGTAGAGCGTGTGCCGTTGCACGCCCGCCCACTCGGCGACGGCCGCGAGCGAGGTCGGCGCCGGCCCGATCGTCGTGTGCAGCTCGACCGCCGCGTCGACGATCCGCTGCCGCGTTTCCGCGACCTGCTCCGCACGTTGCTTCAGCTCGTACTTCCTGGCCATTTGACTACACAGTACTGTATCGTTAATATTGACTGCACGCAAGTGTTCAACGAAAGGAGACGTTCGATGATCACCTTCGACGTCCGGCGAGCACGAGCTGACCGACAGGGCGAGCTCGCGTTCGCGTTCCCGCTCCACGAGGGCGTCGGCACGGCCAGCACCGCCGCGGTCCTGTTCGAGCTCGCGCCGGGCGGCCCGCTCGCCACCCACACCGACAGCGCCGAGGAGACGCTGCTCGTGCTCCGGGGCGAGGGCGAGGCGACGGTCGGCGACGAGACGGCAGGATCCTCCGCGCCGGGCAGGTCGCGATCGTGCCCGCGTCGGTCCCGCACGGCATCCGCAACATCGGCGACGAGCCGCTGCGCGTGCTCGGCATCTTCACCAGCTCGACCGTGCTCTCCTACTTCGAAGAGTCACCGGTGCCACGGCGCGCCGACGGTCTTCGTCAACGGGACGCCGGCCGAGATCCGTCGGCCGCGCCGCGGCCGCCTAGAGGACGCCGCCGGTGCTCTCGATCGCGTCGAGGGCGATCCGGCGGCCGGTGGCGATGTGGGCGCGGATCGCCTCCTGCGCCGCGCCCAGGTCACCGGCCTCGTAGGCGCCGACGATCGAGCCGTGCTCCTTGGGGAGATACGAGCCGCCTTCGAGCTTGCCGCCACGGATCACCTGCATCATCAGGTTGACCGAGAGATCCCGGTAGAAGCGCGAGAGGAGCGTGTTGCCGGCGAGATCGACCTGGTGCTCGTGGAAGGCCGCGTTGGCCGTGTCCCACTCGGCGTGCGAGACGGCGGCGGCCGTCGACTCGTGCAGCTCCCGAAAACGGGCGAGACCCTCGGCGTCCACGTGGCCGACGGCCCGCTCGGCCGCCTGCAGCTCGAGCGCGAGCCGGACGTCGTAGCCCTCGAGGATCGCCGCCTCGGTCAGGGGCGTGACGAAGTAGCCGCGCCGCGACTTCACGATCAGCAGACCCTCGGCGACGAGCCGCGTCAATGCGTGGTGCACCGGGCTGCGCGAGACGCCGAGCGACGCCGCCAGCTCGTGCAGGCTCACCTTCTCCCCCGGCCCGAGCTCGCGTCGGACCAGCTGTGCCTTCAGCGTCTCGTAGACGCGATCGTTCAGGTTCGTCCGCGGCACCGTCGTCGTCGGCATCGGCATACAGTGACATGACACAGGCGAGGGAGGCAAGCGAGGTCGCCCGGCTACGCTGCTCCGGTGCATGTTCGCATCCGCCTCTTCGCCGGCCTCCGCGAGCGCGCCGGCACCGGTTCGCGCGAGCTCGAGCTCACGGACGGCGCCCAGCTTGCCGACGTCTGGGCCGCGCTCGACCTCGGCGACGAGCCGCCCGGGCTGCTCTACGCCGTCAACAAACGCTATGCCGAGCCGACGACGGCGCTCGCCGACGGCGACGTCGTCGCGCTGATCCCGCCCGTCTCCGGCGGCGACTTCCGGCTCACGGACGAGCCACTCTCGCTCGATGCGGCCGTCCGTGAGGTCGCCCGCGACGAAGCCGGCGCGATCGCGACCTTCCTCGGCACCGTTCGCAACCGCTCACGCGACCGCGACGTGCACTACCTCGAGTACGAGGCCTACGAGGGGATGGCGGAGGAGCTGATGGCCGGCCTCGCGCGCGAGCTCGGCGAGAAGCACGAGCTCTCCGCCGTCGCGATCCACCACCGCGTCGGCCGGGTCGAGATCGGCGAGCCGAGCGTCGCGATCGCCGTCTCCGCGCCGCACCGCGCCGCCGCGCTCGCCGCCTGCAAGGAGGCGATCGACACGCTCAAGGGGACGGTGCCGCTCTGGAAGAAAGAGGTCTACGACGGCGGCGAAGAATGGATCGGGCAGGGCTCATGAGCTACGACCCTTACACCCCCCGCGAAGTCGAGCCCGAGTACGAGTACTCGCCGATCAAGCGGCCGACCACGATCGGCGACGTCCTGCGCAAGCTCTGGGCGCCGATCGCCGCGGTCGGTTTCCTGATCTGGAAGCTGAAGTTCGTCTTCGCGGCGGTCTTCAAGTTCAAGCTCTTCACCGTCGCGGGGTCGATGCTCGTCTCGATCGGCGCCTACGCGCTCCTGTGGGGCTGGAAGTTCGCAGTCGGCTTCGTCCTCCTCCTCTTCGTGCACGAGCTCGGCCACGTCTTCGAGGCGAAGCGACAGGGACTGCCGGCGTCGGCGCCGATGTTCATCCCGTTCCTCGGCGCGCTGATCACGCTCAAGGAGATGCCGGCGGATGCCTGGAACGAGGCGAAGGTGGCGATCGCCGGGCCGATCGTCGGCGGGCTCGGCGCAGCGGCGGTGTGGGGCGTCGGCGAGTGGCTGGACTCGGAGCTGCTGGTCGCGCTCGCGTTCACCGCGTTCTTCCTCAACCTCTTCAACATGGCGCCGATCTCGCCGCTCGACGGCGGCAGGATCGTGGCCGCGATCCATCCCGTCCTGTGGGGGGTCGGCCTCGTCGTCCTGCTCGGGCTGACATTCCTCTGGCCGAATCCGATCCTGATCCTGATCCTCGTGCTCGGCGGGCTCGAGTCGTGGCGTCGCTGGAAGCACCGCGGCACGCCCGAGAGCGAGGTGTACTACCGCGTCACACCCGGACGGAGACTCGCGACCGGGATCGCGTACATCGTCGTCGCGGCGCTGCTGACTGGCGGCATGGCGGCAACGTTCGTCGAGCGCACGATCTGAGCATGGAGGATCGGCGCGTCCTCGAGCGCGAGCACGACGACCTCGCGAACGACGTCTCGATCATCGCGGCGGAGTTCCTCGGCGGCTTCCAGAAAGTGCTCCAGATCGACCGCCCGGCGGTCTCGATCTTCGGCTCCGCCCGCGTGGGCGAGGACACCGAGCCGTACCGGCAGGCGCGCGCGACCGGGCGCTGCTTCGCGGAGAACGGCTTCGCGGTCGTGACCGGCGGCGGGCCCGGCGTGATGGAGGCGGCGAACCGCGGCTGCAAGGAGGGCGGCGGCCTCTCCGTCGGCTTCAACATCGCGCTGCCGCACGAACAGGGCCTCAACCCGTATTGCGACATCGAGATGACGTTCAAGCACTTCTACGCCCGCAAGACGATGTTCGTGAAGGCGGCGGAGGGGTTCGTGATCTTCCCGGGCGGCTTCGGCACGCTCGACGAGCTGTTCGAGTCGCTGACGCTGATCCAGACCGGCAAAGTGCTCGACTTCCCCGTCGTGCTGGTCGGCTCCGCCTACTGGCGCGACCTGCTCGGCTGGGTCGAGGACGAGCTGCTGGCGGACGGGATGATCTCGCCCGAGGACATCGAGCTGCTCCACCTCACAGACGACCCGGACGAGGCCGTGCGGCTGATCGTCGAGGGCTACGAGCACCGCACGGGCGCGACCTCCCCGGCCGAACCGGAGAAGGCCGACGCGCAGTAGCGCCTAGACGCGCGGGAGCACGAAGTACGAGCCCGGGATCGAACGACCGGGACCGTAGATCCTCGTCGGGCCGACGGCGATGTAGTTGCTCGTCGTCGCGTCCTTGCGCAGCAGCTTGCCGCGCTCGTAGACCTTGCGCGTGACGGTGACGTCGAAGCCCGACTGGTTCGAGCCGGCGACAGTGCGCACCGACCCGCGCGGAGCGTACGGGTCGAGCGCATAGGTCGTCTCCGGCGTCCGCCAGTTCGTCTTGTCGCCGGCCACGGTGACGACGCGCCGCTTCGGGTCGGTGCCGTAGAAGCTGAACGTCAGCGTCGTGTCGGTGTAGCTCGTCTTGATCAGGATCGCCGTCTGCAGGTCGTTCCGGAAGGCGAAGTCGGGCCCGCCCCAGCTGACCGTCGCGTCGCGGCCCATCGGGTAGTGCGAGATGTAGAAGCTGTGGTTGTGCCGCTCGACGATCGGGAGGCCGAGCTCGAACGCGTTGTTGAAGAGCGTCGTCGCCGTCTGGCAGACGCCGCCGCCGATCGAGGGCAGGAGCAGCGAGCCGATGATCATCTGCCCCTCGCGGAAGCCGCGCTCGATCGTGCGCGGGCCGACGCGGTCGTTGAACGAGAACGCCTCGCCGGGCTTGACGATCGTGCCGTCGATGTAGTCGGCCATCAGGTGGACGTTGTGGATCCGGTTCGACGACGAGGTGCCCATCTCGGTCGTGAAGGTGGAGATCCGCTGCCGGATCCCGAGCCGCTCGGCCTCGGCGGTCGTGAGATCGGCGCGCACCTGCTTCAGCCGCAGCGACGCACGCCGGATCGACGAGGAGGCGGCCGCCGTGATCGAGTCGACGATCCACGGGCCGTCCGGCGCGAGGCCCGGCTTCGACGGAGTGATCGTGACACGCGTCCCGTCGACCACGAACCGGGCGTTGCGGGCCCGTGCGCGCCACTCGGCGAGGAGCGGCTCGACCGCCTTCGAGACGCGCTTGGGATCGAACGTGACCCGGAAGCGCGTGCCGTCGGGACGGAAGCGGACGAGCTTCGCCAGGCGCGCGGGCGCGAGCGCGCCCACGTCGTCGCCCTTGAAGGTGAGCGCCATCGGCTCGGCGACGAGCTGCTTCCGCCTCCGCCGCCGCCGCCTCCGCCGCCGCGGTCGTCAGCTCGGGGTCGACGTGCGCGAGCCCCGGCGCCAGTGTGCGGGCACCGGTGCGCGCGGCCCGCTCCAAGCCTGCGGTGAGCTCCTCCGCAGCGACCGTGTCGCCCGGCTTCGCCCCCACGACCTTGAAGGTGCCGCGGATGTTGACGACCTGCGCGCGCCGAGGCTTCGGCAGCGCCTTCGAGACTCGCGTGGCGACGTCCACTGCCGCCGGCCTCGCCACGAGCACCGGATCGACGAGCAGCTCGGGCGGGCTCGGGTCGGCAAGCTGCCGGACCCGGCCGAGGAAGCTCGTGCGGCCGGCTTCGAGCAGTCGCGCCTGCGAGGCGGCGGCGTCGACCATCAGCGCCTCTCCGGGCCGAACGTCGTAGCGCGTGCCGCCGACGACGACGGTGACGGCCCGGGCGAGCTCGACCTGACGCAGCTTCGCACCCGGCAGCGGCCGGTCCGTATAGACGGCGTCGCGCACCGCGACTGCGGTGGCGGCGGCTCCGACCAGACCGGCGAGAAGGGCTGCGGCGATGATTCCGGCTCGTCTCACGAATCTGCAAAGTAGCCGCTCCTGGGCCTCTACACTCGAAATCATGAGGCTCCGCGACCTTCCCTCCGTGGACGAGCTCGCCCGCGGCAGCGACGACCCGCTCGCGATCGCCGCGGCCCGGGCCGTGCTCGCCCGGGCGCGCGACGAGATCCGCGCGGGGGCCGACCCGGGGAACCTGCCGACGCGCCTCGCGGAGGCGCTCCTCGACGCAAGGCGGCCGGCGCTGCGGCGCGTGCTGAACGCGACCGGCGTGCTCGTCCACACGAACCTCGGCCGCGCCCCGCTCGCGGACGCCGCACTCGAGCGCGTGCGCGAGACGGCGGGCTACTCGAACCTCGAGTACGACCTCACCTCCGGCACACGCGGGTCGCGCCAGGATCATCTCGCGCCGCTGCTGCGGCGGCTCACCGGCGCCGACGCGGCGATCGTCGTCAACAACAACGCGGCCGCGATGCTGCTCGCGCTCGCGGCGCTCGCCGAGGGCCGCGAGGTCGTGGTCTCGCGCGGCGAGCTGATCGAGATCGGCGACGGCTTCCGCATCCCCGACGTGCTCGCGCGCTCGGGCGCCCGGCTCGTGGAGGTCGGGACGACGAACCGGACACGTGCCGCCGACTACGAGGCTGCGATCGGCCCCGAGACGGCGCTGCTCCTGCGCGTGCACCAGTCGAACTTCCGCGTCGTCGGCTTCACCGAGCAGCCCGCTCCGGCCGAGCTGGCGGCCGTCGCCCGCCGCCACGGCGTGCCGCTCCTCGACGACCTCGGCTCGGGCGCGCTCGTCGGCGTCGAGGGCGAGCCGACCCCGGCCGACTCGCTCGCAGCGGGCGCCGACCTCGTCTGCTTCTCCGGCGACAAGCTGCTCGGCGGCCCGCAGGCGGGGATCGTCGCCGGCCGCGCCGACCTGGTCGAGCAACTGCGCCGCCATCCGCTCCAGCGCGCGCTCCGCTCCGACAAGCTGACCCTCGCCGCGCTCGAGGGCACGCTCGCGCTCTACCTCGACCGGCCGGAGCAGATCCCGGTCGTGCGGATGCTCCGCGAGCCGGCCGAGGCCGTGCGCGCCCGCGCGGAACGGCTGGCCGCGGCGACCGGGGGCGAGGTCGAGGAGACCGTGGCGCGGGCGGGCGGCGGCGCGCTGCCGCTCGCCGAGCTGCCGAGCTTCGCCTGCGCGCTCGAGGAGGAGCTCGCGGCGGCGCTCCGTGCGCACGATCCGCCCGTGATCGCGGTCGTCCGCGACGGCCGCACGCTGCTCGACTGCCGCACGCTCACCGACGCCGAGGCAGAAGAGGTCGCCGCCGCGGTCCGCGCATGCCGCTGACGGTCGGCACCGCGGGTCACATCGACCACGGGAAGACGTGGCTCGTGCGGGCACTGACGGGCAAGGACACGGACCGGCTGCCGGAGGAGCAGCGGCGCGGGATCTCGATCGACCTCGGCTACGCCGCGCTCGAGCTCGCGGACGGCCGCGCGCTCTCGCTGATCGACGTGCCGGGCCACGAGCGCTTCGTCCGCAACATGGTCGCGGGGGCAACCGGGATCGACCTCTTCCTGCTCGTCCTCGACGCGGGCGAGGGCGCGCGCCCGCAGACGCACGAGCACCTGGCGATCCTGCGCCTGCTCGGTGTCGAGCACGGCGTCGTCGCGGTGACGAAGTCGGACGCCGTCGACGAGGAGACGCTCGAGCTGGCACTCGACGAGGCCCGCGAGCTCGTCCCGCAGGCCGAGGCGGTCGCCGTGAGCGCGAAGACGGGCGCGGGCCTCGACGACCTGCGCGCCGCGCTCGCGCGCGCCGCCGACCTCGTTGCTCCGAGCAACGATCTCCCCGACGGGGCGGCGCGGTTGTACGTCGACCGGGTCTTCTCGCTGCGCGGGATCGGCACGGTCGCGACCGGGACGCTCTGGTCCGGGACGGTCGGCGAGGGCGACGTTCTGCGCGCCGAGCCGGGCGGCAGAGACGTGCGCGTGCGCAGCGTCCAGGTGCACGACCGGCCGGTCGAGCGGGCCGAGGCGGGCCAACGCGTCGCGCTCGCCCTGCCCGGCGTCGAGCGGAGCGAGCTGCGGCGCGGCGACGTGCTGCTCGCGCCCGGCTCGCTCCGCCCGAGCTACCGGCTCGACGTCGCCGTCGAGGAGCTCGCGCCGATTCCCGACCGTGTGACCGTCCACCACGGGACTGCTGCGGTCCCGGCCCGAGTCGTGCGCACGGGCGGCTTCGCCCAGCTCCGCCTCGCGCAGCCGGTCGTGACGGCGCGCGGCGACCGCGTCGTCCTCCGCACCGAGACGACGGTCGGCGGCGGCGTGGTGCTCGACCCCGCGCCCCGCGGCACGCCGACCCCGACCGCTTCGAGCGCGCCGCCCGCGGCGAGGAGTCGATGGACGCGCCGGTGCTCGTCGACGGCGAGTGGCGCTGGTCGGACGACTGGCTCGAAGCCTTCCGCGCCGAGCTGGAGCGGGCATTCGAGGCGACCGACGCGCTCGACCCCGGTGTCGACGCGCCGACGGACGCGTGGGCACGCGCGGTGCTCGAGCGGCTCCCGTTCGAGCGGCGCGGCTCGAAGCTGTACCGGCCGGGCGCGGGGCCGAGCCTCGGTGAGCGGGCACCGGCCGCCGTCGCGCTCGAGGCCGAGCTCGCGGCCGCCGCGCCGGGCGCCGCCAAGCTCGCCGACGCCGAGCTCGGCCGCTTCCTGGAGCAGGCCGGCCGGCTCGTCCGGCTCGGCGGCGGCTACGCGGTCTCCCCGGACACGTACGAGCGGGCGCGCGCGCTCGTCGTCGAGGAATGCGGTTCGGCGGGCTCGATCGCGCTCGGCCGCTTTCGCGACCTCGCCGGCTGCGGCCGCCGCGACGCGCAGCTCCTGCTCGAACGCCTCGACGCGGACGGCGTCACCCGTCGCGACGGGGACGCGCGGGTGCTGCGCCGCGCAGCGCGCGAGCGCGCCTAGGACACGACGGGCGCGGGCGGCGCCTCCACCGTCTCTTCCGCCTCGGGTGCCGGCGCCGGCTCCCGCTCGGCCGGCGCGTCGGCGATCGTGCGCATCGCGCCGTCGAGGACCATCCGGGTCCAGCGCTCGCTGAAGCCTGCGAGGAACGAGAGCACGACGAAGAACGGGAAGTTCAGGGCGTTCTTGTCCAGCGGCAGGATCGTCGTCTGGACGAGGAAGTAGACGACGATCCCCGAGACCGCGCCGATCATCGGCCTGTAGGCCCCGACGAGCACGACCTCGCGCTGGCCGAGCTCGTGGTCGATCGCGAAGGAGCCACGCCCGCTCATGCGCATCAGCACGCTCACGATCGCACCGACGGCGCCGCCGGCCGTGCAGGCGTAGAACTCGCGCACGCCCTTGGACTCGAGGTCGAGCGCGCCGAAGAGGGAGAGGATCCCGGCCGTCGCGAGCGCTGCGAGCACGACGAGGAGGACGCCGGCGCCGAACATCCCCTCGACGTACCGCATCCGCGCCCTCTTCTCCCCGGAACGGAAGTAGTAGTCCTCGATCCGGCGCAGCTCGGCCCGCTCGCGACGCGCGAACCGCTCGACCTCGTCGGGCGTCGGCGGTGCGTCGCGGTGCCGCTCGATGAAACCGAGCAGGTGCGACTCGACGAGCAGCAGCCACTGCATCACGACCGCACGCGGCACGCGCTCGAGCCCGTGCGAGGCCTTGATCGCGAGGATGTCGCAGTCGTGCAGGAGGTCGGCGAGCTCGTGTGTCGAGGTCGCGACCCAGTCCGAGACGCGGTGGAGCCGATAGTCGAGCTTCCGTCGGCGCAGGAACCCGCGGCGCGCCCAGTGCTCCCGCCGGGTCAGCGCGACCGCGGACGCCTCCTTCCGGCACCAGTAGGCGTCGACGATCTCGCCGGTCGTGTCCTGGAAGGTCGCGAGCAGCTCGCGGAAACGCCGCTCGGCCTCGTCGGGGTCCGCCGCCTCCCCGACGTCGAGCTCCCAGTGGGCGCGCACGAGCTCGGAGAACGACACGTGGCCGTTTCCTGCCGTCTGCTCACCGTGCGCGAACTCCGCGGGCAATCCCGTCCCCTGCTCTGCCGCAGCTCGGTTGTACCCCGCAGCGTAGCCCACTCGTGCCGGTTCTTACAAGGGCTGCCAGTCCGGCTCGGGATCGGTGCCGACGCCCTCGGCGACCCGGTTGATGTAGTTGAAGTAGGCGATCACCTGGATCGCATCGTGGATCGCGGCGTCGTCCCACCCGTGCGCCCGCAGGCCGTCGGCGTCGGCGGCGCCGACCGCAGCGGGCGTGCGCGTCAGCTTGACCGCGTAGTCGCAGAGCGCGTGCACCGCGGGCGGCAACTCGGCCTGCCGGTAGTCGTGCGCGGCATGCCGCGCGAGCTCGTCGTCTGCGCCCTCGGCACGGAGGTCGTCTGCGTGCGAGCGAATTCAGTAGTGGCAGGCGTTCTCGCAGGAGACAACGGTCGCGAGCAGCTCGCGCTCCTGCCGGGTCAGGCCGGACGTGCCGAACATGATCCCCTTGTACAGCTCCATCGAGCGGCGCAGCACGCCCGGCCGCAAGCTCATCGACTTGACGATGTTGAAGACCTTGCCGGCGCGGCCGACCGCGGCGTCGTACTCCTCGCGGAGCAGGCCGGTCGCCTCGTCGACCTCGGTCAGGCGCAGGTGGGCCACACCGGGATTCTCAACGGTCCGTCATGACGCCGCAAACCTTTCGTAAATCTGTTGCCCGAGCGGTTTCCCGGCTGGCGGCAGCTGACACAAAGAGCGTGACAGCGCTTTCCCATCCAGCTTCTCCCATCCAGGAGGGATTCCGATGAAGCGAACGACCAGACGCCGCTCGGCGGCCGTCTCCGCACTGCTGGCGGCAGCGCTGGTGGCGCTCGTTGCCGCCGCGACCGCCCTCGCCGCCCGGCCGGGCGAGATCTCGCAGCCGACGATCGAGGAGGGGCCGTTCCGCCAGGGCTCGACGCTGCGCGCCAACAAGGGCGCGTGGTCGAACAACCCCACGTCCTACGCCTACCAGTGGCAGCGCTGCGCGGGCGACGGCTCGGGCTGCGCCACCATCGCCGGCGCTACGGAGCTCCGATACCGGCTCGTACAGGCTGACGTAGGCCGGACGATCCGCCTGCTCGTGACGGCGTCGAACGCCGACGGCTCGCGCACCGCCAACTCGAAGCCGAGCCCGGTGATCGGCGACAACGCGCGGCCGCGGGTCACCGCGGAGCCGACGATCTCTGGATCCGCGGTCGTCGGTCAGCAGCTGACGGCGAACCACGGCTCGTGGACGAACGTCCCCGACCGCTACGCCTATCAGTGGCAGCAGTGCGATGCGAACGGCAACGGCTGCAAGGGGATCTCCGGCGCCACCGCGCGCATCTTCGGCGTCCGCTCGGAGGACGTCGGCCGGACGCTTCGCGTCAGGGTGACGGCGATCAACCCGTTCGGTCGCACGGCGAAGGAGTCGAACCCGACGGCCTTCGTCCGCACGAGTGCCGGTGCAGGCCCGGCGGTACCGATCTCGGCGGTCTCGCTGCCTGACCGGCTCGTCATCTCCGCGGTCAGCTTCTCACCCACCGCGATCCGCAGCCGCAACGAGACGGTGACGCTGCGCGTCCGGATCAACGACACCCGCGGTCGGCTCGTCCAGGGCGCGCTCGTGCTCGCCGAGGGGATCCCCTTCGGCCGTGTCGACGTCTCCGGCGAGACGCAGACCGACTCGAACGGGATCGCCACGATCACCTTCCGGCCGACCGTGCGCCTGCCGATCCGCCGCGACACGGCGGTGCAGTTCTTCCTCCGCGCCCGCAAGGCCGGCGAGAACGTGCTCGCCGGGGTGTCGTCGCGCCGGTTGGTGCAGATCCGGATCGTCCCGGGCTAGCACCACGGACGACGACAGGAGGAGCGCCCGGAATCGCACGACTCCGGGCGCTCCGCTCCACTTAGCGGCGCAGGTCGACCGGGAACGAGACGAGCCGCCGCGTCGAGACGCCACCGAGGACGTTCTCGCCCGGCTTGCGGGCCCGTGCGAACACGACGAGCAGCTGCTGGCTGCGCGCGGCCGGGAAGCCGCTCAGCTGCGACATCGTCACCGTCGCCCAACCGTCCGCACCCGTCGTGGCCTCGGCGGGATCGGTGAACTGGTTGAACGGGACGGCGGGCGAGTAGACGAGCGCGCCCTGGACGGCCTTGCCGCGACACGAGACGTGGAAGCGCATCGTGATCGTCCTCGTGGAGCGGCCGACGATCGCGGGGCTGATCGACTGGCCGTCGATCGCGAGCCGCTCCGGCAGCGAGACGCTCGCAACCGGGATCGGAGCGTTGCCGGTGCAGCCGGCGGCCGGCGGCGCGGCGGCGGGCTTGACGACGGCTGTCGGCACCGACGTCGAGTTCGTCGAGCCATCCTTGTTCTTCGCCGTCACACGAACGCGAAGCGTGTTGCCGACGTCGACCTTCTTGAGCGTGTAGGCGTTCTTGTTGGCACCGCTGATGCCGGAGCAGCTGCCGCCGTTGGCGTCGCAGCGCCGCCACGAGTACGAGTACGTGATCGGCTGCGTCCCGGACCAGCGCCCGTTCGTCGCGGTCATGGTGCTTCCTTCGGTGGCCGTGCCGGAGATGGTCGGCGGCGAGTCGTTGCGCGGAACGGCCTGCTGAGCGGCGTCGCCCCGCTCGGCGAGCCCGGCGACGGCGGCGAGCAGCAGCGCGCCCGCGAGCGCGAGCCAGAGCATGGTCGGTCTACGGTGCATGGTTCCCCCTCCTCAGAGTGACGTGACCTGTTGCTTCTGTCACACACGAGCTGGTTCGAAACGGAGCCGGCCTCGGCTCACGGAGCGTTTCGGACAGCTACCGTCCGGCGCGGAGCGGCATGGGCCCGGTGGCCCAGCCGGTCTTCAAAATCGGCCCGGTCGTGCAACCCACGGCTTGCTCGGTTCGACTCCGGGGCCGCTCCGTCACACCGGTGGGAAGAGACTGCGGCGGCGCCCCGAGGCGCCGCCGCTCTCGTCAGGCGGCGCCGTTGACGATGCGCCAGCTCAGAGGGGCAAACGGGGAGTTGCGAAGCTTCCGCTTCAGATCAGCCGCAGTCATTCTCGTTCCGCCTTTCGGCCGCAGGAACCAGTCGGATGCACCATCGGCAGCAGCCGCCCTTCGGTCATCCCTCTGTCGAGGGGTGCTCAGCGCCGTACTTGGCCTTCAGCGCTGCGATCGCCGTGGCGTCGTAGAGCGGCGCGGCCGGGTCGAGGGCGACGACCTCGGCGCGCGTGGGCACGCGGCCGAGCGCGCCGCCGAGCTTGCGCGCGCGCCGTAGACAACCCGCGCAGAGCGAGATCAGGTCGCGCCCCGGCTCCTCCGCGCCGAGCGCGTCGTGGCTGAGCTGGTGGGCGTCCAGATCGGCTCCGCCGCCGCACGCGGCCACCTCGCAGGCCGGGGCGAGCACGAGCTGCGCCCGCACGCGCCGCGACCAGTGCCCGCTCGCGAAGTAGGCCGCCGAGCTCAGCTCGAACAACCGCCGGTAGACGGGCGCGGAGAGCTTGCCCCGCCCGTCCGGCGAGCGTCCCTCGCGCCAGCGCCCGAGCGCCTCCACGGCCGCAGCCTCGACCTCCTCGCGGCGGCGTGCGGCCTCGCGCTGGGACAGCTCGACGGGCTTCAGCAGCGGCGCCGCCTCGCGTCGCTCGCGCAGCACCTGCTGCAGCGACTTCTTCCCACCTCCGCTCGCCATCGCCGGGAAGGTACTGACTAGGCTGCGCTGATGCGAACGCGGCGCCTCGGCAGCTCGGACCTCGAAGTCACCGTCGTCGGGCTCGGCTGCAACAACTTCGGCGGCCGGATCGACGAGGAGGCGTCGCGAGCCGTGATCGACGCGGCGCTCGACGCCGGCGTCACCTTCTTCGACACCGCCGACGTCTACGGCAACTACGGCGGCAGCGAGGAGATCATCGGGCGGGCGCTCCAGGGACGCCGCGACCGAGTCGTGCTCGCGACGAAGTTCGGCCACGACCTCGGCGACGGCGAGACCGCGCGTGGCGCGCGGCCGTACATCCGGAAGGCGGTCGAGGCGTCGCTACGCCGCCTGCAGACCGACCGGATCGACCTCTACCAGTACCACCGCCCCGACGGCGTCACCCCGATCGAAGAGACGCTCGAGGCGCTGCACGAGCTGGTGCAGGAGGGCACGGTGCGCGCGATCGGCTCCTCGAACTTCACCCCGGCGATGGTCGAGGATGCGCACCGGATCGCGAGCGAGCGCGGTCTGACGCCGTTCGTCTCCGAGCAGAGCGAGTACTCGTGGCTGAAGCGCGACGCCGAGCAGGAGCTCCTGCCGGCGTGCGAGCGCCTCGGCGTCGGCTTCATCCCCTACTTCCCGCTCGCGAGCGGCCTGCTGACGGGCAAGTACGACCGGGGCGTGCCGGCCCCGGCCGGAACGCGCCAGTACGGGCGCGAGATCGACGACGAGCACTTCGACCGCGTCGAGCGGCTCGAGACACTGGCCGCGGAGCTCGGCGTGTCCCTGCTCGACCTCGCCGTCGGCGGGCTCGCGGCCGTCCCGGGCGTCACGTCGGTGATCGCCGGCGCCACCAAGCCGGAGCAGGTGCGCGCGAACGCCGCCGCCGGCGCGTGGGAGGCGTCCGCGGACGACGTGGCTTCGATCCGCGCGGTGCTCTAGTGCTCGCCGAGATCGCAGCCGGCGCCGCGCTCGTCTGCCTCGACCCTGGGCACGGCACGGCACCGGCGGTCGGCCGCCAGTTCGAGCCGATCGGGCCGGGCTCCCGCGAGCTGAAGATCAAGGATCCAGGCGGCGCCGCCGGAGAGGCCCCGGTCGCGCTCGCGATCGCCCGCCGCACGCGCACCCTGCTGCGCGCGCAGGGCTACCGGGTGGCGATGACCCGCGACGGCGGCGACTACCGCGGCGGCAACCGCGAGCGCGCGCGCTTCTGCAACAACCGTCGCGCTGCACTGATGATCCGGATCCACGCCGACGGCTCGACCGATCGGCGCACCACCGGCATCTCGACGCTCGTGCCGGCGCTCCGGCGCGGCTGGACGGACGATGTCTACGCGCCGAGCCGCCGCGCCGGCCGGCTCGTGCAGCAGGAGCTCGTTCGCGCGACCGGCGCCCGCGACCGCGGGCTCGTCGAGCGGCGGGACATCACCGGCTTCAACTGGGCCGACGTCCCGGTCGTCCTCGTCGAGACCGGCTTCCTCTCGAATCGGCGCGAGGCGGCGCTGTTGCGCTCGGCCGGCTACCAGCAGCGCGCCGCGGGCGCGATCGCGCGCGCGGCGCAGCGCTTCGTCCGCGCCTAGGTCTCCCAGGGATCCTGCGAGGCGTCCTGCGAGGCGTCCTGCGTGGGCCCTTCGGCGGCAGGGCGCCCGCGCAGGCGGGCCCACACGCCGCGCCGCTTCTGCGGCTCCGCCTCGACCTCGGCGCTGTCCGCCTGCTCCGCCTGCTCGGCCCGCTCTGGCTCGGCGCGCTCGACGGGCAGCTTCGCGATGATCGTCTTCGACTCGGGATCGGCTCCTGCCACGACGGCCGTCGCCCCCACCACGGGCATGTCCCACGGGCCGGTTGCCTCGGTCGCCTGCCCGGTCGCGGCGGACGGGGGGATCTCGTCCAGGCGCCAGCGCGCGCGCTTGGCGGCGGCAGCCCACTCGGCGAGAGCGACGAGGATCCAGGCCGTGGCCATGACCACGACGATCCAGGCAGCCGAGAGGTCGGCGAGGCCGGCGAACAGGGCGACGAGGAGCAGGAAGGCACCCTCGAGCGCCAGGCGCGGCACGGCCACGCCGCGGGCGAGCGGCGGCGGCACGGACGCCACCCAGTCGGGCGAAGCCGCACCGACGCGGTCCTCCACCGGCCAGCTCTCGTCGCCGAACCTGGACGGGGCGGAGCGCTCGGCTCGGAGCGAACGCAGCTCCGTCCGCAGCTCGCCGGCTACGGACTCGAGCTCGCGCACACGCTCGGCGAAGGTCGCGAACGCCTCCTCGACGCGGGCGGGGTCGTACCCCTCCTCCGTGTGCGGCAGCTCGTCGGCCTGGGGCAGCTTGCTCATCGCTTTCAAAGTATGCCGCGGCCGCGAAGATGCCTGCTCAGAACGCCCTGCCGCGCGGAAAGGTCAGGAGTCGGCGTCGGGCTGCTGCATCTCGCCGAGCGCCTGCTGCGCCTTCTCGTGGATCGCCCGGCGGCGCTCCTCGAGCGTGCTCGGCTCCTGCGGGTCGGCCTCGTCGAGCGGCTGCCCCTCGGCGGCGTCGAACTCGTCCCGGTCGTCGGCCGCACGCGCCTGCTCGAGCTTCTCGCGCAACTCGGCCGCTGGATCCGCCGCCGGCGCGGGGGCGGCCTGCTCCCGCCGGCGGTGTCGCAGCAGCGCCGCGATCCCCAGCGCTCCCGCGAGCCATGCGAATGCCCGTCTCATCGGCCCGATGCTACTCTGTTCGCCGCTTCCCGCCTCGTGTTCGCGTGCGCCGTTCCCGCGCCCGCCAGCCCTCGAGGCCGTCTAAGACCAGGGGAAGCCTGACGGAAGGAGACCGGGAACGATGATCGACTACGAAATCTTGCTGATGCTGGACCCCGACCTGCCCGAGGAGCGGCAGGAGGAGATCGTGAAGCGCACGCGTGACCTCGTCGAGAAGGGCGGCGGCACGTGGGACGGCCAGGACGCGTGGGGCCGGCGCAAGCTCGCCTACGAGATCGACAAGAAGACCGACGGCATCTATCACCTGCTCTCGTTCAGCACCGACGGCGACACGCTCGACGAGATCTCGCGCGTGCTCAAGATCGACGACGACGTCATGCGCCACCTGGCGACCCGTCGGTACAAGCCAGGTTCCACTCAGCCGGTAGCGGTGGGCGGCCCGGCGCGCGAGGATGCCTCCGACCCGATCGACAGCTCGGAAGAGGAGGAGTAATGGCCCAGAACATCAACAGCGTCGTCCTCGTCGGCAATCTGACGAAGGACCCCGAGCTGCGCCACACGCCGTCGGGGACGGCCGTGACGACGCTCCGCATCGCGGTCAACGACCGCGTCAAGCGCGGCGAGGACTGGACGGACGCCGCCTACTACTTCGACGTGACGGTGTGGGGCCGCACGGCCGAGAACTGCGCCCAGTACCTCGCGAAGGGCCGGCCCGTCGGCGTCCAGGGCAAGCTGACCTGGCGCGAGTGGGACGCCCAGGACGGGACGAAGCGCCAGTCGGTCGAGGTCGTCGCCGACAACGTCCAGTTCCTCGGCAGCCGCGACGGCGACTCCGGCGGCGGCGGCGGCCAGCAGTTCGTGCCCCAGGGAGCCTCCCAGCCCGCGTCCGCGGACTTCCCCGCAGCCGCGGCCGACGACGACATTCCGTTCTAGGAGAGAGACAGATGGCCCAACCGAAAACCCAGCAGACGCGCAAGCGTCCCGGCTCGTCGGTCGCCCCCGGGCGCCGGAAGAGCTGCCTCTTCTGCAAGGACAAGGTCGAAGAGGTCGACTACAAGAACCTGAACCAGCTCCGGCGCTACGTCTCGGAGAAGGGGAAGATCCGCAACCGCCGCATCACGGGCGCGTGCCGGCGTCACCAGCGGCAGGTCGCGGTCGCCGTCAAGCGGGCGCGCGAGATGGCGCTCCTGAATTACGTGGAGCCCCGCTAGATGGACGTCATCCTGCTCAGCGACGTCGACAAGGTCGGGCTCCGCGGCGAGGTCGTGAACGTCGCCCGCGGCTACGCCCGCAACTTCCTGCTCCCGCGCAAGCTGGCGGAGCCGGCCACACCGGGCCGCATCGCCGAGCTGAAGCGGCTCGACGACCAGCGCGCCCGCCACGAGGCCCGCTCGGTCGACCAGGCGAACGAGATCGCCGACGTGCTCCGCAAGACGGTGCTGACGTTCGACGTCAAGTCGGGGCCGACCGGCGCGCTCTTCGGCTCGGTGACGACCACCGACATCGCCGACGAGCTCTGGCGCACCCGCAAGATCCGGGTCGACCGGAAGAAGATCGACACGGACTCGATCCGGCGGATCGGGCGCTACGCGATCCCCGTGCAGGTGTTCGAGGACGTCGTCGTCGAAGTGAAGACGCTCGTCGTCCCCGAAGGCGGGGAGCTGCCGCCCGAGGAGGAGCTGGCGGCGATGGAGGCCGCCGAGGCCGAGGCGCAGGCAGTGGTCGCGGCGGAGGCCGCAGCGCACCGGGCCGAGGCGGAGGCAGTCGTCGAGGCCGAGCTCGAGGCCGAGGAAGCCGAGCTCGAGGCCGAGGCGCCCGCCGCCGAGGAGCCCAGTGCCGAGCAGCCCAGTGCCGAGGTCAATGCCGAGGAGCTCAGCGCCGACGAGCCCGCAGAGGGCGACCCGGAGCTGCCGGCCGCGGAGGACGAGCAGCCGTAAGGTCATCCACAGTGTGCTCCACAGGGGTGTGGAGCACACTGTGAACTTCCCGCTCTCTCCGGCAGAAGCGGACAGGTCTCCTGTGGACAGGCCGGGAGCCACACCACCCGCCACGGTGGACAAGCAGGCGAACGCGCGTTCCTTCTCCCTGCACAGAGGCAGCGCCGCTGCCCACAGCTCCCTGTGGATCCCCAAGGTTGAGGCCGTCCGCCGCCGCGGCTTGAATGGGCGCATGGCCCAAGTCGCCACCACGCCTCCGTCCGGGGCGCCGTCTCCCCATGTGCCGCCGCAGAATCTCGAGGCGGAGGAGTCGGTGCTGGGCGCAATGCTGCTCTCGCCCGGCGCGATCGGGGCCGTCACGGAGATCCTCTCGGCCGAGGACTTCTACCGCGAGAGCCACGGCACCGTCTACCGCGCGTGCCTCGCCCTGTACCAGCAGGGCGAGCCGGTCGACGCGATCACGCTCGTCGACTCGCTCGAGGAGCGCGGGGAGCTGGAGCAGGTCGGCGGGCGCGGCCGCATCCACGAGCTCGCCGCGCTCGTGCCCGCCACGGCGAACGCCGCCCACTACGCCCGGATCGTCCGCGAGATGGCCACCCTGCGCGGGCTCGTCCGCGCGGGCACGGAGATCGTGCGCCTCGGCCAGGACCGCCCCGGTGAGACGACCGACCTCGTCGACCGCGCCGAGCAGATCGTCTTCGACCTCGCCCAGCAACGGGTGACGAGCGACTTCACCCACATCGAGATCCTGCTGAAGGAGAGCTTCGAGCGGATCATGCACCTGTACGAGGCGGGCGCCGACGTGACGGGGATCCCGACCGGCTTCAAGGAGCTCGACAAGCTCACGTCCGGCTTCCAGCCGGGCAACCTGATCATCATCGCCGCGCGCCCGTCGATGGGGAAGTCGGCGCTCGCCCTGCAGATGGCCCAGAACCTCGCCGTCCGCAACGAGATCCCGGTCGCGATGTTCACGCTGGAGATGTCGAAGAGCGAGGTGACCCAGCGGATGATGTGCAGCGAGGCGAAGGTCGAGTCGCAGAGCCTCCGCACCGGGAAGCTGAAGCCGGAGGACTGGCCGCGCCTGACCGCCGCGTGCGACAAGCTGATGAAGGCGCCGATCTACGTCGACGACACCGGCTCGATCACGATGATGGAGATCCGCTCCAAGGCCCGGCGGCTGAAGTCGCGCCAGCCCGATCTCGGCCTGATCATCGTCGACTACCTGCAGCTGATGACCTCCGGCGGCAACTCGGAGAACCGCGTCCAGGAGGTCTCGCAGATCTCACGGTCGCTCAAGCTGCTGGCCCGCGACCTCGAGGTGCCGATCGTCGCGCTCTCGCAGCTGTCGCGCGCGGTCGAACAGCGGCACGACAAGCGTCCGATCCTCTCCGACCTGCGCGAGTCGGGCTCGATCGAGCAGGACGCCGACCTCGTCGGCTTCGTCTACCGCGACGAGTACTACAACGGCGAGGAGTCGGACAGCCAGGGGATCGCCGAGCTGATCCTCGCCAAGCACCGCAACGGGCCGACGGACACGATCAAGCTCTCGTTCCTCAAGCGCTACGCGAAGTTCGCCGACCTGGCGGCGGCCTAAGAGGGGTCACGGAAGGAGCACGGCATGATCGACCAGACGGTCTGGCTGGCGCCGCGGGCGACGTCGTACATCGTCGTCTGCGAGCAGTGCGCCGCCGCGAACGGGTACCTCGGCGCGCAGGTCGAGGGCCGGCTCGAGCTCGAGCGCGAGCACAGCGCCGTCAGCTGCCCGCGGGGCCACGCGATCAGCGTCCAGCGTGGGAATCGCGACCCGATCGGCATGCACGTCCACTAGTTCGGGCACACTCCCCGTCGTGCCTGCCACCGTGATCGTGGGCGCGCAGTGGGGCGACGAGGGGAAGGGCAAGATCGTCGACCTGCTCGCGCAGGAGTGCGACATCGTCTGCCGCTACCAGGGCGGTCCGAACGCGGGCCACACCGTGATCGTCGACGGGGAGACCTTCAAGTTCAGGCACCTCCCGTCCGGGATCCTCTCCGGCAAGACGAGCGTCCTCGGCGCCGGCTGCGTCGTCGATCCCGAGGTGCTGCTCGAGGAGCTGGACGGGCTCGAGGAGCGCGGGATCTCATCCGAGCCGCTGAAGATCTCCGGCAACGCGCACCTGATCATGCCGTGGCACATCGCGATCGACGGCGCGAGCGAGAAGCGGCTGGGCAAGCTGCAGATCGGCACGACACGCCGCGGGATCGGCCCGGCCTACGCCGACAAGGCGGCGCGGCTCGGCATCCGCGTGCAGGACCTGCTCGATCCGAAGATCCTGCGCCAGAAGATCGAGGTCGCGCTCGCCGAGAAGAACGTCTGGCTGGAGCGCGTCTACGAGCACGAGCCGTTCGAGCTGGAGGACGTCGCCGCCCGTCAGGAGGCGTTCGCGCAGCGACTGCGCCCGTACGTGGCCGACACCTCGCTGCTCGTCGACACCGCCCTCCGCGAGGGCAGCCGGGTCCTGCTCGAGGGCGCTCAGGGGACACTGCTCGACCTCGACCACGGGACCTATCCCTTCGTGACCTCGTCGAACCCGATCGCCGGGGCCGCCGCGACGGGGATCGGGATCGGGCCGACGCGGATCGATGCCGTGATCGGCGTCTCGAAGGCGTACGTCACCCGCGTCGGCGCCGGCCCGTTCCCGAGCGAGATGGAGCCCGGCCTGGCCGCCGAGGTGCGAGAGCTCGGGCAGGAGTACGGCACGGTCACCGGCCGTGACCGCCGCCCGGGGTGGCTCGACCTCGTCGCCCTGCGCTACGCGGTCCGGCTCAACGGGATCACGTCGCTCGCGCTGACGAAGCTGGACGTGCTCTCGGCCTTCGACGAGCTGCAGGTCTGCGTCCGCTACCGGCTGCCCGACGGCAGCGAGAGCGAGGAGTTCCCCGCGCACCAGAGCGACTTCCACCACGCCGAGCCGGTGTTCGAGACGGTGCCCGGCTGGGCCGAGCCGCTCGACGACTGCTCGACGCTCGGCGACCTTCCCGACGCCGCCCGTGCCTACGTCGAGCTGGTCGAACGCGCGCTAGGCGTGCCGGTCGAGCTCGTGGGGACCGGCGCTGCGCGCGAGCAGGTGCTCGCGCGCAGCTAGCCGTTCCTAGATCGTCTTCCAGGGATCGACGTAGACGTCGTCGATCCGCCAGGTGCCGCTGCCGAAGAGCGTTCCCCGCGGCGTGAAGCGAAGCTGAATGTCCGTCGTGAACCCATTCAGCGTCAGCGCGTTGATCGCACCGCCGAGCTGCAGCATGGGCAGGTTCGGCGTCCACGAGGATGACGGCAGACCGACGGGCAGCAGCATCACGGACTGCCGGCGCCCCGCCGCGTTCGTGTAGAGCGCCTCGACCTGGAGGTAGGAGAGCAGCGAGCCGCCCGTCGAGAAGAAGCGGACGACCGGGAGGACGAGACCCATGCACATCGGCGCGGACGTCGCCGAGCTGCCGGAGGGCAGGATCAGCGAACGGCTGCCACCGGCGAAGGGGTGGTTGCCGGAGGCGACCTTCGCGCCGCCGCTGAGCGTCCAGCCGGTGGCGCCGGACTCGAAGCCGCCGTTCGGCAGGAGCGTGTAGGGGAGTGGGTCGAGCCAGCGTAGGAACGGATGCGAGGCGTCGTAACCGCAGCCGAGCAGCGAGTCATCCGCCGCGCGGGCGGGTTGTGTCGTCAGGCAGACGACCGCGACCGTCGCTGCGAGCAGGGTCAACAGCCACCGAGCACCAGACCGTGAAAGTTCCGCAGTAACCATGTGTTCCGTGCCTCTCCCTTTGTCGAACCGCAGTGCTCGCAGTGTCTGCCGAAACGGCGTACCGACCATCACCCGGTTGGGTGACGACGCAGCGACGACCGCGGAATCCCTCGTTCGAGTGAGTGCGCTGCCGCAGGTGTTCCGATACCTCGGTCGTGAGCACCGCGGCAGGCAATCCCGTGGTCGTGCCCGAGCGGCCGGGCAGCCGCAACGAGCTCGACCCCGACCTCGAAGGGCGAATCGAGGACGGTCGCACCCGGCGCGGCTCGAGGCTGGGCCGCCGCGAGCTCTGGGCGAACGTCGTGCCCGGAGGCGTCTTCGTGATCGTCGCGACCGCGCTCTTCCTGACCGAGTCGTCGCGGAGCCCGTCCCCCGCACTCGTTCTGGGTCTGCTCGCGGCGTACGCCCTGACCTACCGGATCGAATTCGAGGTCGGCTCCGGCCTGGCGGTGCCGACGCAGCTCGTCTTCGTGCCGATGCTGTTCCTGCTTCCCCTCGGCCTCGTCCCGCTGATGGTGGCGGGCGGAATCATGCTCGCCAACATCGCCGAGATCGCGGAAGGCCGCATCCAGGCGGAGCGCGTGCTCGTGCGCCTGGGCAACAGCTTCTACTCCCTGGGCCCGGTGCTCGTGCTCTTTGCTGCGGGCGAGGGGAAGCCGGCGCTCGGAGATTGGCCGATCTACCTGCTCGCGCTCGGTGCGCAGTTCGCGTTCGAGTTCGCTTCCGCGGCGACGCACGAGCGGATCGCCCTGGGCATCCCACAACGTCAGCTCGCGCGCTTCATGAGCGTGACCTGGGCCGCCGACGCTGCACTTGCTCCGGTCGGGCTGCTGGCGGCCTTCGCAGCGGCGGAGCACGATGCAGCCTTCGCGCTCGTGCTCCCGCTCGTCGCACTCCTCCGAACGTTCGCGCGCGAGCGCCGCGCCCGCGTCGACCACGCACTCGAGCTCAGCCACGCGTACCGCGGCACGGCGCTCCTGCTGGGTGACGTCGTCGAGGCCGACGACGCCTACACGGGCTCGCACAGCCGCGACGTCGTGACCCTCTCGGTCGCGGTCGCCGAGGAGCTCGGCCTCGACACGCGCGGTCGGCGCGACACCGAGTTCGTCGCGATGCTGCACGACATCGGCAAGATCCGGATCCCGAACGAGATCATCAACAAGCCCGGTCCGCTCACGCCCGAGGAGCGGGCGACGATGGAGACCCACACGGTGATCGGCGAGGAGATGCTCGACCGGGTCGGGGGCGTGCTCGGCAACGTCGGTCACCTCGTCCGCTCCTGCCACGAGCGCTACGACGGTGGCGGGTATCCGGACGGGCTCGCCGGCGAGGACATCCCCCTGGTCGCGCGGATCGTGTGCGCCTGCGACGCCTACAGCGCGATCACGACCGACCGGCCCTACCGCGCCGGTCGCACACCGGCGGAGGCGCTCGCGGAGCTGCGTCGCTGCGCCGGCACGCACTTCGACGCGGCGGTCGTCGCCGCGCTCGAACGAGTCGCCCGCGCGTGACGTACTGCGTGTGTCCCGATTGGCGGGCTTCGCGCCGGGACCGCTCCGTGATGCGCAGCACGAGCGCTGCAGCCGAATCACAGATACGGTCGCGAACATGGACATGCTGAAGGGCGCGGAGATCGCCGAGGCCAAACTGGCCGACTGGCGCAAGCTGGCCCAGGGGCTGCACGCCCGCTACCTGGTCGACGACTTCGGCACCGGCGCACGGTTCGTCGCCGCGGTGGGCGAAGCGGGGGACGCGCTCGGACACCACCCGAGCGTGTCGATCGGCAATGGGTACGTCGACCTCAAGCTGACCAGCGCCGACGCCATCTACCGCGACGACGAGGGCACCGAACACGTCGTCGAATGGGTGACCCAGCAGGACGTCGACCTCGCGCGACGGATCACCGAGATCGCCGCCGACCACAAGGTCGACGCCGACCCGGCCTCGGTCAGCGTCATCGAGCTCGGCCTCGACACGGCGCACTCCGCGACCATCGCCCCGGTGTGGGCCGCCCTGCTGACCGGGAACGCCGAGGCCCAGGGCCACGGGTCCCCCAGCGACGAGATCCGGGACGCCACGGGACGGGTCCCGAACCTGTGGTTCGGGGACGCCGACGAGCACGAGACTCCACGTCAGCGGTTCCACGTCGAGGTCTATGTGGCGCCCGAGGTTGCCGAGCAACGAATCGCCGCCGCCGTCGCCGCGGGTGGGACCGTCGTCGATGACAGCGACGCGCCGTCGCTCACCGTGATCGCCGACCAGGACGGCAACACGGGAGTCCTCTGCGTCGCCGAGTCCCCTGCGACGAAGGACTGAACCACCGACTCGGGTGACGCAGGGCCTGACGGCGGTCACCACGGTCCGCCTCATCCTGCACGGTGCGCACGCGCGACCCCACAGCAATACGGAGACACCCCGTTAGACTCGGCCGCCGTGAAGGTGCTCCTGGTCGGATCCGGCGGGCGCGAGCATGCGCTCGCCTGGAAGCTCGCCCAGGATCCCGGTCTGACCGCCCTGCACGCGGCGCCGGGCAACCCCGGGATCGCGACGCTCGGCGCCTGCCATCCCGTCCGCGCCGACGACGGCGAGGCGCTGCTCGGGTTGGCGCGGAACCTCGACGTCGACCTCGCCGTGATCGGGCCCGAGGCACCGCTCGTCGCCGGTGTCGCAGATGAGCTGCGGCGGAACGGGGTCGCGGTCTTCGGGCCGGGACGTCAGGCCGCTCGGATCGAGGGCTCGAAGAGCTTCGCGAAGGACGTGATGGCAGCGGCCGGCGTGCCGGCCGCTGCGTCGCTCGCCGTGGCACGGCCACCCTGCGTCGTCAAGGTCGACGGCCTCGCCGCCGGCAAGGGCGTGTTCGTCTGCCGGACGGCCGCGGAGCTCGACGCGGGCCTGCGCGCCGCAGCCGCGTTTCCGGGCCCGATCGTGATCGAGGAGCTGCTCGCCGGGCCCGAAGTGTCGGTGTTCGCTCTCGCCGACGGCCGCAGAGTGCTGCCGCTCGCGGCCGCGCAGGACTTCAAGCGGATCGGGGACGACGACACCGGCCCGAACACCGGCGGCATGGGCTCCTACTCGCCCGTACCGGCCATGGGGGCCGACGACGTGGCCGCACTCGTCGACGAGGTGCACCGGCCGGTCGTCGAGGAGCTGGCCCGCCGCGGCGCGCCGTTCGTCGGCGTCCTCTTCGCCGGGTTGATGCTGACCGAGTCGGGCCCCAGGGTGCTCGAGTTCAACGCCCGCTTCGGCGACCCCGAGACGCAGTCGATCCTGCCGTGCCTCGAGGGCGGCTTCCTCGACGCGCTCGCGGCTGCCGCTGGTGGCGAGCTGGAGGGCGTCGAGCTCGCGGCTGCCGATATCGCCGCGGTCACGGTCGTGCTCGCGGCCGGCGGCTATCCCGAGCGCTCCGACACCGGTGCGACGATCGAGGGGATCGCGGGCGCGGAAGCCATGGGTGCCCTCGTCTTCCACGCGGGCACGGCGCGGCACGGCGACCGCCTCGTCACCAACGGCGGCCGGATCCTCGGCGTCACGGCCACCGGAGGCACCGTCGCCGAGGCCCGCGACAAGGCCTACGAGGGCTGTGCGCAGATCCGCTTCGAGGGCATGCGCTTCCGGCGCGACATCGCCCTCACGGCGGCAAGCGCTCAGGGCTGATCCGCCGAAGGGGGCGCTAGACTCGCCTGCGTGATCTCCCGCTACTCCCGCCCGGCCATGTCCGCGATCTGGTCGGAGGAGGCGAAGCTGCAACGCTGGCTCGACGTCGAGCTGGCGGCGCTCGACGGGTGGGCTGAGACGGGCGTCGTGCCACGCGACGCGGTGGCGGCGATTCGCGGCCAGGCGGTGCCGCCGAGCCCGGAGCGGGTCGCCGAGATCGAGGCGACGACCCACCACGACGTCGCAGCGTTCGTCGACGCCGTCGCCGAGCAGCTCGGCGAGGAGGGGCGCTGGTTCCACTACGGCCTGACCTCTTCGGACGTGCTCGACACCGCCCTGTCGCTGCAGATCCGCGAGGCCGGTGCGCTCCTGCTCGCGGGGCTCGAGCGCGCGCTGACGGCGGTCGTGGCACGCGCCGAGGAGCATCGCGACACGGTCACGATCGGCCGCACGCACGGCGTCCATGCCGAGCCGACGACATTCGGGCTCAAGCTCGCCGGCTGGGCGTTCGGGCTCGAGCGCGACCGAGCCCGCGTCGAACGCGCGCTCGAAGGGATGCGGGTCGGCAAGCTCTCGGGGGCCGTCGGGACGTACTCGGCCGCCGACCCGGAGGTCGAGCGGATCGCCTGCGAGCGCCTCGGCCTCGAGCCGGCGCCCAGCTCGACCCAGATCCTCCAGCGCGACCGGCACGCCGAGGTCCTGTCCGCGCTCGCGCTCGTCGCCTCCTCGCTCGAGCGCTTCGCGCTCGAGTTGCGCCACCTCGCCCGCACGGAGGTGCGCGAGATCGAGGAGCCGTTCGGCCGCGGCCAAAAGGGGTCGTCCGCGATGCCGCACAAGCGGAACCCGATCGTGTCCGAGCGGATCTGCGGGCTCGCCCGCGTCGTCCGCGGCGCCGCCCTCGTCGGGCTCGAGAACGTCTCGCTCTGGCACGAGCGCGACATCTCCCACTCCTCCGCCGAGCGGGTGGTCATCCCCGACGCCTTCCTCGCGGTCGACTACATGCTCGACCGCTTCGCCTGGCTCGTCGAGGGGCTGGTCGTGCGGACCGAGCGGATGCGGGAGAACCTCGACGCGAGCCACCGGCTGTACTTCAGCCAGCGCCTGCTGCTCGCGCTCGTCGAGTCGGGCGTGCCGCGAGACGAGGCGTACCGACTCGTCCAGCGTCACGCGATGCGCGCCTGGGACGAGGGCCTCGACTTCCCGGAGCTCGTCCGGGCGGACGCGGAGATCGCCGGCCGCGTCGACCTCGACGGCGTCTTCGACCTCGACGCCTATACCCGCAACGTCGGCGTCGTCTTCGAGCGGCTCCGCGCGCTGCGCCAGGAGCACGTCCATGCCTGAGTCAGCCGTGCACCTCGCCAGCGGCAAGGTTCGCGAGCTCTACGCGCTCGGCGACGACCGGCTCCTGCTCGTCGCGTCCGACCGGATCTCGACCTTCGACGTGATCCTGCCCACCGAGATCCCCGACAAGGGACGCGTGCTGACCGGGCTCTCGGCGTTCTGGTTCACGCGCACGGAGCACATCGTCCCGAACCATCTGCTCGCGGCTCCGCGACGACGGTCGCTCGCTCGAATGCCGCCGGCTGGAGATGCTCCCGGTCGAGGTCGTGGTCCGCGGCTACCTCTCCGGCTCCGGCTGGAAGGACTACCTGGCGGCCGGAGCGGTCTGCGGGCACGCGCTGCCCACCGGGCTCGTCGAGTCGGACCGCCTGCCGGAGCCGATCGTGACGCCCGCGACCAAGGCGGCCGCCGGCCACGACGAGAACATCGACACGGCCACGGCGGCCGCGCTGGTCGGTGCCGGCCGCTGGGCCGAGGTCGAGCGCGTCGCAGTGGAGCTCTACCGCCACGCCGCCGCCCACGCCGAGGCGCGCGGAATCATCCTCGCCGACACGAAGTTCGAGCTCGGTCTGGACGGCGCCGGCACGCTCGTGCTCGGCGACGAAGCGCTCACACCCGACTCGTCCCGTTTCTGGCCTGCCGCCGAGTACGCGCCCGGGGGCCCGCAGCCGTCGTACGACAAGCAGTACGTGCGCGACTACTGCGAGAGCCTCGGCTGGGACAAGACGTACCCCGGCCCCGAGGTGCCGCACGACGTCGCCGCCGGTACCCGCGCCCGCTATGTGGAGGCGTTCGAGCTGCTGACGGGGATCGCGTTCGACGACTACCTCGCCGACCCGCACGTGGTGCTCCGGTGAAGGTGACCGTCCTCGTGCGCCCGAAGCAGGGCATCCTCGACCCGCAGGGCGAAGCGGTGCAGGAGTCGTTGCGCAAGCTCGGCTTCGCCGTCGGGGGCGCGCGCGTCGGCCGGCTCGTCGACCTCGAGGTCGAGGCCGAGACGGAGCAGGAGGCACGCGACCAGGTGGAGCGCATGTGCCAGCAGCTGCTCGCGAACCCGCTCGTCGAGAGCTTCGAGATCGAGCACGTCGGCACATGACCGCCCGCCCGAAGATCGCCGTGCTCGTCTTCCCCGGCTCCAACGACGACCGGGACGCCGCCTGGGCGCTCGGCGCCCTCGGCGCGAACGCCGAGCTCGTGTGGCACGCGGAGACCGAGCTGCCCCGCGACACCGGGGCCGTCGTCCTCCCGGGCGGCTTCTCCTACGGCGACTATCTCCGCTGCGGCGCGATCGCGCGGTTCGCGCCGGTGCTGGACGCGGTCCACACCTTCGCCGCCGCCGGCGGTCCCGTGCTCGGGATCTGCAACGGCTTCCAGATCCTCTGCGAGGCCGGACTGCTTCCGGGCGTGCTGCGCCGCAACCGCGACCTCGAGTTCGTCTGCCGCGACGTGCGCCTGCGAATCGAGCGGACGGACACGGCGGCGACGGCGCGCTGCGAGCCGGGGCAGGAGCTGACGATCCCGGTCAAGCACGGCGAGGGGTGCTGGTATGCGGACGAGGAGCTGTACGGCGAGGTGGAAGCCGCTGGCCAGGTGGTGCTGCGCTACGCGGAGGACTGCAACGGCTCGGTCGGCGACGTCGCGGGCGTCTGCAACGAGACGCGCAACGTGGTCGGGCTGATGCCCCATCCGGAGCACGCCGTCGACCCCCTGCTCGGCTCGGGCGACGGCGCGCTGCTGCTCGCCGCGCTCGTCGACGCCGCCCGCGAACGGGCGCTCGCACCGGCCTGATCCCGCGCCGGCCCTCAGAGCCGCAACGCCTCCCGCAGCCCGGGATGCTTCGCCAGTGCGGACCGCAGCTTCTCGAGATCGCGGACACGAAGCGTCACCGGCCCGCGCCGCGCGACGCCGTCGGTCGCGTAGGCGAAGCGGACGAGCCGCTCGCCCTTGCCGGTCTCGAGCAGCTGCACGAGCGAGGCGAAGCGCTTCTCGCCGACTCGCTGCGGTAGCGCCAGCTCCTCGAGGAGCGTCGCGGGCCCCCAGGGAGTCGCTGCGCGTGTGCTGTCGCTCTTCACAGCACCGACGCTACGCGCGCGGTCGCAACGAGAGTGCGCCCGCTTCGTGCCGGAACCGAAACGATCGCTCCACCGTTCCCTTCACATGCCGAGAGCGATCTGGACAGGCACGATCTCGTTCGGGCTCGTCAACGTGCCGGTACGCATGTACAGCGCGATCGACGAGACCGATCTTCGCTTCCACCTCGTCCACGAGCCGGACGGCGGCCGCATCGGCTATCAGAAGATCTGCAAGGCCGAGGGGGAGCCCGTGCCCGACGACGAGGTCGTCAAGGCGTTCGAATTCGAGCCCGGCGAGCTCGTCGTCCTCACCGACGAGGACTTCGACGCCGCCAAGACCGAGGGCGTCAAGACGATCGAGATCTCCGACTTCGTCCCGTACGAGGAGATCGACCCGATCTACTTCGAGCGGACGTACTTTCTCGGGCCGCAGGACGGTTCGGAGAAGGTCTACGGCCTCCTGCGCGAGGCGATGGAGCAGACCGGGCTCGCCGCAGTCGGCAAGTACGTGCTGCGAGACCGGCAGCACCTCGGCTGCCTCCGCGTGCGCGAGGGCGTGATCACGCTCGAGAAGCTCTTCTTCCACGAAGAGATCCGGCCGGCGCAGGACATCGCGCCCGCGGGTGTGAAGGTGCCGAAGGCCGAGCTGGAGCTGGCCACGGCGCTGATCGAGCAGTTCAAGGGCTCGTTCGAGCCGGAGAAGTACACGGACACCTACCGCGACGCGCTCTGCGCGATCATCAAGGCGAAGCAGAAGGGCGAGACGATCGAGGCGGCCGAGCCGGAGACCGAGGAGGAGCCCGCCGACCTCCTCGCCGCGCTGAAGGCGTCCGTCGAGGCCGCGAAGAAGGACCGCGGCTCGGTGCGCTCGAAGCCGCCGGCGCGGAGGAAGGCATCCGCGCGCAAGCAGAAGCCGGCGAAGCGCTAGAGCCGCTCGACGAGCCGGAACCGCTCGGCGACGTAGAGCGTGTCGTCGGTGACATCCCACTCCGGGTCGCCAAGGAACGAGCGGATCTCGTCCGCGTAGCTGCGCCAGTAGCGGTCGTGCGCCTTGCGCCACGCGGCCACCGTCTCGAACCCCTCCCCTTCGTCCCGCGCGAACGCGAGGTCGGTCTCGCCGACCGGGCGAACACGCACGTCCGTCACCTCCACCACCGCGACGGCCCGGCCATCGTCGTCGACGAGCGCCAGCCGCTCGCCCACCTCGGGCAGCGGTTCGCCGTCACGCTCGTAGTCGACGAGGAGGCCCGCCGTCGCCGTCTTCTCCCCGCGCAGGACCGCGCCGACGAGCTGGCGGCGGAGCGGCGTCCCAGGGAAGCCGAGCTCGAGCTTCTTCACGCGTCCTGGGTGTCGAGCCCGCTGACGCCCCAGGTGTCCGAGAGCAGGTAGCCCTCCGGGAACGGGTCGTCCGGGTCGACGTAGAGCTGCGTGACGCCCGTGATCCAGGCACTGCCCCGGATCGCCGGGACGATCGCGGCGCGACCCCCGACGGTTGTCTCGGAGACGATCCGGCCGTCGAAGGTGGAGCCGATCGCCGACGCGTGCGACATCGCGTCACCGACCGACATCAACCCGCGGGCGTGGAGGACGGCGAGCCGGGCCGAGAGGCCGGTGCCTGTTGCCGAGCGGTCGAGCCGCCCGGGCGCGACGACGACGGCGTTGCGCGAGACGGCTCCCACGCCCCGCCACGGCTCCGCGAGCTGGACGATGCTGACACCCGCGATCGCGGGGTTCTCGGGATGGGCGCACGGCAGCTGCTCCCGGGCGGCCGCGCGGATCCGCTCCCCGGCGAGCGACAGCTCGCGCGCCTCGTGCGGCTCGATCGCGAAGCCGAGAGCCTGCGCGTCGGCGATCGCGTACCACATGCCGCCGTAGGCGACGTCGACCGCGATCGTGCCGAGCCCCTCCACCTCGAGCGGCGCGTCGAGCCGGTCGGCGAAGCAGGGCACGTTCGTGAACTCGACGCTCTCGCAGCGGCCGTCCCGGCAGGCCGCGCGCACCTCGACGACTCCGCCGGGCGCCTCCAGGCGCACGATCGTCTCCGGCTCGCGCAGCTCGACCATCCCGGTCTCGAGCAGGACGGTCGTCGTGCAGATCGTGTTCGACCCGACATCGGCCGGATACTCGGTCGGCTCCATGATGATGAAGCCGGCGTCGCAGTCGGAGCGAGTCGCCGGCACGACGAGGTTCGCGTGGCAGGCGACGCTGCCGCGCGGCTCCCGCAGCAGCAGCTTCCGCAGGTCGTCGCCGTCCCGTTGCAAGTTCTGCATCTGCTCGAACACCGTCGCGCCGGCCGGTGGCAGCACCCCACCGACGACGACGTTCCCGATCTCCCCGCCGGCGTGGCAGCCGACGACGGTGATCAGCCGCCGCGACCGCATCGCCTCAGAGCTTCCGGATCGCGTCGCCGCGCCGGACTGTGCCGGGCTCGACGACCTTCGCGCAGAGGCCCCGCAGCCGCAGGTGGCGGTGCTCCTTCGCGTTGACGAACTTGTGCGCGTCGGCGCCGAAGCGGGCGACGAACTTCGCGCAGCCGGTGTGCGGGATCTCGGTGATCTCGATCACGGCCGAGCCGAGCGCGAGCCGCGTCCCGGCGGGGAGGCTCTCCTCGGAGAGGTCGAGGTCGACGTACAGCTGGTCGCCGGCGAGCGCCCACCGCTCCCGATCGCCTGCTGCGACGAGGTCGACGACACGGCTGTTCATCACGTTCAGCTGCATGTCGGGATGGCCGAAGCCGTCGGTGCTGCGCTTGCTCCCCCGTGTGCGCCAGTTGTCGCCGACGAGCCCGACGGTCAGGTCGAGCGTCCCCTCCTCGAGCACCTCGCGCTCGCCCTCGGCGGGGCGGCGAACGATCAGCTCGACCGTGCCGACGTCCGCCGGCGCCTCGTGCACGGCGACGAGGCCGGCCTCGAGCTCCGATCGGGTCAGATGCGACGCGAGCATCTGCTCTTCTTTATCACGGCCGCACCCGTCAGCGGGCGTACTCCTCGAACTGGGGGAGGTCGTCGGTGATCTCGAACCACGGCGCCTTCGAGCCGACGAAGATGTGGTGCGCCGGCCGGATGCTCGGGGCGTCGACGAGCGACCCCAGCGCCACGTGCACGTAGGCGCCGTCGCGCACCACGGAGTAGAGGAGCGAGCCGCACGCCGCGCAGCGGGTGTCGTTCAGGGTCTCCTCCCCGACGACGAGCAGCCCGTCGGCTCCGGACGTCAGCTCGAGCTGCTCCCGCTCGATCCCGGCGAGGGCCTTGAAGGCCGAGCCGGTCGCGGCGCGACAGCGCGAGCAGTGGCAGTTCATCGCGTAGCGGAATGCATCCGCGACGAGGTAGCGCACGGCGCCGCACTCGCAGCTCCCGGAGAGCTTGCCGCCGGCCATCTACCGGGCGCTGCGCTCGATCAGCTCGACGCGGTAGCCGTCGGGATCGCGGACGAACGCGATGAACGAGCCACCTTCGCGCACCTGGTACTTGGGCTTCTCCGGCTCGATCCCCTGGCCCGCGAGGCGCTCGAGCGTCGCGTCCATGTCCTCGACCGTGATCGCGATGTGGTTGTAGCCGGTGCCGAGCTCGTACGAGTCGACGCCATGGTTGTAGGTCAGCTCGAGCCGGTCGCCGTCGCCGGGCAGGCCCATGAAGACGTTGATCGCCTCCTCGCGGATCGGCATCCGCGCGCGCTCCTCGAAGCCGAGCGCCTCGTAGAAGGCGACCGAGCGATCGATCTCCCCGATCCGGTAACAGGTGTGGATGAGCTCCATCGTTGTGATCCTCCGCTCGTCGCCGTGGAGTGAATTCAACAGCCTACGCAGCCCGCCGTGTTGACTCGGGCTCCTCCGCCGTTTTATAAGAGTCACCCCGACCCCGCTGGAGGATGACATGTCGCGCCGCGCCGCTTTCTCGTTCCTCACCCTCGTCGTGCTGCTCGCAGCGCTGCTCGGCACGGCGCGACCCGCCGCGGCCGCGATCGGGCCGCCGTGGTGCGGCACGCCTCAACCGGACGCGGCGGAAAACCTGCCGTCGACCGGCACGAGCTTCCCGCACATCCCGGTCTACGCGATCGGCTGCACGCTCGCGGACATCCAGTCGCGCAGCCTCGACGGCCGCATGAGCCTCGAGGTGCACGGCTCGTCGGCCACGGGCCGCCCGCTGTACAAGGTCGTGATCAACCAGCTGAAGACGGCCAAGCAGAAGTCGGCCTTCACGCACTGGACGACCCTGCGCCGCGGGGCACTCGGCAACCCGGCCACGGCGCAGCGGCAGGTCCGCGCCTGGCGCGACGACGTGAAGGTGCCGCTCTACGTCCAGGGCGGCATTCACGGCAACGAGTACGAGGGCGTCGACGCGAACATGCGCACGATCGAGCGCCTCGCCACGACGCCGTACGGCACCGATCCCGAGGTGGACGCGATCCTCGACGGCGCCGTCGTCATCTTCAACGTGATCCAGAACCCGGACGGCCGCGTCGCGGGCACGCGCGCGAACGGCAACGGCTTCGACCTCAACCGCGACTTCCTCACGCAGTCGCAGTCGGAGACGAAGGCGTCGGTCCGGATCATGCAGGAGTGGCTCCCGCCGGAGACGCTCGACCTGCACGGCTACGTGACGCCGACGCTGATCGAGGCGACGACGAAGCCGCACAACCCCGGGATCGACTACGACCTCTGGTTGAAGTGGAACCAGTCGCGCATCGACGCGAACGAAGCGGCGCTGAACGCCGTCAACCTCAACGTCACGCGCCCGATCAACGACTGGTGCTCGAACGGCAGCATCTCGGTGCAGGGCGCGATCTGCCCGGACGGCCAGCCGGCCGGCCCGGCTGTCGCCGAGAGCTGGGACGACTGGGGCCCGTTCTACACGCCGATGTACTCGCAGCTCGTCGGCCTGAACGGCTCGACGGTCGAGATGTGCAGCAGCACGTCCACGTCGTCGAACCCGCTCAACCGCTGCTACCTGAACGCCGACCCGGATCCGGCGAAGAACCCGGTCGGCCGCAACGCGGCACTCCTGGCGCAGCTCGTGACGACGTGGTCGACGCTGGTCTACGACACCGCCAACCGGAACGACCTGCTGCACGACCAGCTCGAGATCTACCGGCGCGGCGTCGCCGGCGAGGCACGCCCCCCGTGCTGCCCGGCGCCGTTCGACGTCGAGAACAACTGGATGCACGAGTTCCCGACCGCGTACGTGATCCCCGTCGGGAACGGGCAGCGCAGCGACCCCGAGGCGAACCGTCTCGTCGACTGGCTGCTCTTCAACGGCATCGAGGTGCGGCAACTCCGCTTCGACTCGGTGATCCTCGGCCAGGACGTCGCGAAGGGCTCGTACGTGGTCGACATGGCGCAGGCCCACCGGGGCCTCGCCGAGACGTCGCTCGGGATCGGCGTCGACGTGTCGAGCCGGATCGGCATCCTCTACGCGCCGCCCGCGGCGTGGAGCCACGGCTACCTCTGGGGCGCGGACGTGCTGCAGGTGCCGAACGGCGTGCCGCTCGCGGCCAAGACGACGCAGCCGATCGCTGCGTCCGTCGTCCTCGGCGGCGGCGTCGAGAGCGGCGCGGCCGACTACTACGCGCTCGAGCTCGACTCGGCGACCGCGGTGCGGACGCTGAACGCGCTGCTCAAGGGCGGCCTGACCGCGAAGCTCGCCACGGCCCCGTTCACCTCGGGCGGAGCGAGCTTCCCGGCCGGCACGGTGCTCTTCGACGCCACGACGGCCGGGGCGATCGGACCGGCCGCACAGGCCGCCGGCCTGACGCTCCGTCGGGTCGCGACGGCTCCGGCGCAGCTCGAGGACATCGACCGCTCGCCGCGGATCGCGGTGTTCACCAACGCCGTCGACCAGAGCGTCTGGTCGCTGCGAAACCTCGGCTACACCGCCGACCCGGTCGGCACGACGGCGCTGAACGGCGCGTCCGACCCGCTCGTGGGCTACGACGTCGTCTTCAGCACCGCCACCTACCCGGCGAACACGCCCGCCAACGCGCCCGCCCGGGCGCGGCTCGCGGCGTTCTTCGCAGCCGGCGGCGGCTACGTCGGCGGCGGTTCCGGAGGCGCGCAGTTCATCACGAACGGCGGCCTCGCGACGGGACTGACCGCCACCACCCGGTCCGGCAACGGCCGCAGCGGCATCGTCTTCTGGGACAACACGGGCGGCGCCGCGAGCCCGATCACGGGTGCGTACCCGTCCAGGGACACGGCCATCGTCGATCCGCCGACCTGGTTCACGGGCATTCCGAGCGGCTGGTCGATCGACGCCAACCTGCCGATCGCGGGCTTCTTCGCCGCGGGACTCTGGCTGATCGACGCCGCGTCGGCGTCGGCGCCCGGAGCGCCGATGATCGCGCACGGCACGAGCACGACGGCCGGGACTCCCCGGCTGACCGCGTTCGCGTTCAACCCGCTCTACCGTGCCGACCCCGAGCGCGAATGGCCTGCGCTCGGCGCCGCCGTGTACTGGGTGGACGCGGGCTAGGGCAGCCCGCGCCGACGGTCCGGATGGCAGCCCGTCCACGCGGGCTGCCATCCTTGCTCGGTGCAGGGAATCGGGAGCGAGGAGTACGCGGCCCGGCGCGAGCGGCTCGCGCCGCTGCTGGAGGAGCGCGGGATCGACGCGCTCTTCCTCCATCCGTCATCCGACCTCGAGTACCTGACCGGCCTTCCGCGCGACCTGCCGAGCTTCGGCAACCTCTCCTACGCGCACGGCTGGACGGCCGGCGCGTTCGTCGCCCCGGGGCGGGAGCCGCTCTTCGTGCTGCCGCGGATGGTCGTCGACTTCCACCTCGACGGCAAACCGCCGGACGGGGCCGTCGTCGTGCACGAGAACGCCGACGGGCAGGTGCTCTTCGCCGAGGCGGCGCGCGCGGCCGGCGCGCCGTACCGGGTCGGGCTCGGTGCACGCGCCTGGGCGCAGACCGCGATCGAGCTCACACGGGCGCTCCCGGGCGTCGAGCTCCTCGAGGCCTCGTCGCTCGTCAACCGGCTGCGGCGGGTCAAGTCGGACGCCGAGCTGGACGTGATGGCGCGCGCCACCGCGATCGCACGCGAGGCGATGGACGCGGTCGAGCCGCAGGTGCAGCCCGGCACGACGATGGCCGAGCTCGTCGAGGCGGTCGAGCACGAGCTTCGAGCCCGCGGCTCTCGCTGCCCGTCGTTCCCCACGCACATCTTCACCTGGGGCGAGCGGCGGCTCGACTCCGGCGACGCGACCGCGCTGGAGGAGCTGCGGCACGGCGAGGTCGTCCTCTTCGACTTCGGCGCCGTCGTCGAGGGCTACTGCTCCGACTTCGGGCGCACGATCCCGTGCGGCGAGCCACCCGCCGGGTACGAGAGCGCGTATCGGGCGATGCGGGACGCGCAGGACGCCGGGCGGGAGGCGGCGCGGCCGGGCGCGCTCGCCCGCGAGGTGAACGCCGCGTGCCGGGCGCCGATCGAGGCCGCCGGCCTCGGCGAAGGCTTCCGGCACCGGATGGGGCACGGAATCGGGCTCGACGTCCACGAGCAGCCGTTCCTGTCCGTTGAGGACGAGACGCCGCTCGAGGCGGGGATGACGTTCACCGACGAGCCGTCGATCCTCGTCGACGGCAGCTTCGGCGTCCGCGTCGAGGACGTGATCGCCGTCACCGAGAGCGGCGGCCGGCTGATCTAGGCGGGCAGCGCTCCAGGCAGGCAGAGCCCCGGCGGCGGCTAGCAGCCGCCGCCGGGGAGTGCGCTCCTCACCGGGCCTGCGGAGGAACGTGGTGAGGCGGTCGCCGTATCGAGCCGGTCCGCCGCGCGACGGAGGGTGCGCGCGATGCGTGTGCGGGCCGGGCTCGACAGGGCGAGCCGGTGGACGGCTGCTGCGGCCAGCCGATCCTGGTGACGGTCGATGACGACCTGCGGGAGGAAATCGGAAGCGGGGTGCATCGAGGCTCCTTGCCATTCGACGTTCTTGAACTGTTCGAAACTTATCGAACGCACATGCTCTTGTCAAGCCCTTCTAGGCCGAGTACGCTGCGTCCGTTCCATGCCTGTCGAACGCAAGCCCGCACCGGTGCTCGATCTCTCCCGCCCGACGCGGCTCGAGGTGGAGGTGGCCGTATCGGAGGCCGCGGAGGTGCTGATGAGCATCTGCGCGCTCGGCGAACCGAGTGACTTCGACACGCTCGACGTGGGCGCCGATCGCCTGCGCGCCGTCGCGGAGACGGTGCCGCCCGACCTGCAGGCCGATGTCGAGTCGATGCTGCTCGGCTCGGGAAAGGTCGCGGCGCACCTGCTCGGGCTCGTCTACGAGACGCCGGGTGAGCGCAGCTTCGCCGGCTTTCTCGAGCGGCTCGCGGCGACCGATCCGGTCGAGGTGAAGCTGCACCTCTTCGGCACCTACGGCGGCGCGGCCCACGGCATTCCGCCTGAGGTGGTCGGGCGGGCCGCGCGCGGGGATGCGGCGGCCCAGGAGCAGTATTTGCGAGGCGGTGGCCGAGTTCCCGGACAAGCAGGAGCTCGTGCGCGGCCTGTTCGACCTGGGGGCCGACGAAGTGAAGACACGGCTGCTGGACGTCCTGCCGCGCTGGCACGAGCTCGTCTTCGCGCCCGAGCGGGACGCATGGCTCGCGGAGGCCGAGCGGGACGCCGCCGCGAAGCGGGAGCTGGCCGCCCAGCAGCCGGCCGAGCGGCTCGTCGAGCTCGCGGCGCAGGGCTACCAGTACGTGCCGACCCCCGAGATCCGCCGCCTCGTTTTCTTTCCCAGCTGGTGGATGCGGCCGTGGGTCGTGCTCTGGGAGCACAAGGGCACGAAGATCTTCTGCTACCCGATCGCGCCGGCAGAGGAGGAGGGCGCGGCGCCGGCGGAGGTCGCGCGCGTCTACAAGGCGCTCGGCGACGAGGGGCGGCTGAAGCTGCTGCGCCGGCTCAGCGAGGGCCCGCTGAAGCTGACCGAGGCGGCCGCGGAGCTCGGCGTCGGGAAGTCGACCGCGCACCACCACCTGGCGATCCTCCGCCAGGCGGGCTTCGTCACGATCCGGGACGAGGACGAGAACGTCTACAGCCTGCGTACCGAGCTGCCGCAGGCGGGCGAGCTGCTCGCCGGCTACCTCGGCTCGTCGAGATCGTCGGCGACGAGCCCGTAGAGCACGCCGTCGACCCAGCCGTCGCCGCGGCGGTACGCCTGCCGCTTGACGCCCTCGCGCACGAAGCCGGCGCGCTCGGCGTGGCGCTGCGCCCGCTCGTTGAAGCCGTAGATCTCCAGCTCGATCCGATGGAAGCCGCGCTCGCGCAGGAGATGCCGCTGGAAGAGACGGGCGGCGTCGTCGGCCAGCCGCCGCCCCCGGAAGTCCGGGTGCACCGCGAGCCCGCTGACGTGGACGATGCCGCTGCGGCGGTTGCGCAGCTCCCACGCCATCGCCCCCGCCCGCTCCCCGTCGAGCTCGACGACCATCACGCCGCCCTCGTCCTGGCCCTGCGCGACGGCCGCCGCGACACCCTCGCGGTCGTAGGAGCCGGCCGCGGCGAGAAACGGGCGCACGTCCTCGTCCGCATAGAGGTCGGCGAGGAAGTCGACGTCGGCATCGGTCGCCGGGCGGATCGCGACGCTCACGGCCGGGCGGCGGCGACCGCGCCGCGGCGGAGCTTGACGGCGCCCGAGGCGAGCGCGACACCGCCGAGGATCAGCGCCAGCCCGCCGACCGTCCACGCGGTGATCGCCTCGTCGAGGATCAGCGCGCCGTAGACGAGCGCGAAGCCCGGCATCAGGTAGGTCACGAGCGAGAGCCGTGCAGACCCGTGCAGGGCGAGCATCCGGAACAGCACGAGCTGGGCGAACGCGGTGCCGAGCAGTGTCAGCGCGAGCAGGGACGCGGTCGCTTCGAGACCGGGCGCGGCGCTCGGCAGCTGGAAGAGCGCGAACGGGAGCAGGATCAGGCCGCCGACGAGCATCGAGCCGGTCGCGAGCACCGGGCCGGCGGTGCCCGACACGGCGAGCTGGCCGTAGACGCCGGCGCTCGCGTAGGCGAGCGAGGAGAGGACGACCGCGAGCGCGCCCGCGACCGCCCACCAGCCGCCGTCCGGATGGATGCCGGTGACGACGGCGACGCCGACGATCCCGATCGCGAGACCCAAGGCGCGCGTCGCGTTCAGCCGCTCGTGCGGGATCACCCTGAGCAGGATCAGGGCGTTGAAGATCGGCACCGATGCCTGCACGACCGCCGCGAGCCCCGAGTCGATGTGCTGCTCGCCCCAGGCGATCAGCCAGAACGGGATCGCGGCGTTGAGCGCACCGAGGACGAGGAAGTGGCGCCACGCCGCACGCAGGTCGCGCACGGCCCGGGCCCACCCCAGCCGCCACGCGAGGTAGCCGAACAGGATCGCGGCGGCAACGAGCGTGCGCGCCGCCATCATCGGCGCCGGCTCGATCTCGTCGACGGCGACCTTGATGAAGAGGTACGACGCGCCCCAGAGTGCGGCCAGCATCACCAGCATCGGCCAGTAGCGGTTCACCGGGTCAGGCTAGCCCGCGCCCTTCGGCGGCGCGGGCGGCACGTGCGCGGCGCGCGGCCGCGGATCGACCCGGTGCCGAGCGCGACGCCACCGAGGACGAGGGCGAGCCCGGCGAGGGCGACCGCGGTGATCTGCTCGTCGAGGAAGACGGCGCCGTAGACGAGCGCGAGCGCGGGAACGAGGTAGGTGACGAGCACGGCCCTCGAGGCCCCGGCGCCCGCGATCAGACCGAAGTAGAGGAGGTAGGCGACACCTGTGGCAGCGACGCCCAGGTACAGCACGGACAGGCTCGCAGCCCAGCCGGGCACGCTCGCCTGGGCGACGCCGAACGGCAGCGCGAGCAGCGTCGCCCAGAGCAGCGAGCCGAAGGAGACGAGCGAGGCGGGCACCCCCCGGAAGTGCCGGCCGGCGTAGAGCCCGCCGAGCGCGTAGCACGCGGCCGCGCCCACCACGGCAAGGCCGCCGGCCGCCGCCTTCCCGCTGCCGGAGAGCTCGACGCCGACGAGCAGGACGACGCCGGTGAAGCCGAGCAGGATCCCGGCGAGCCGGATCCCGGTCGAGCGCTGGCTCCGGTCGTAGCCGAACGCGAAGACCGCGGTCAGCAGCGGCGCGGAGGCGTTGAAGATCGACGCGAGCCCGGAGTCGATGTACTGCTGCCCCCAGGTGATCAGGAAGAACGGGAGCGCCGTGTTGAGCACCCCCAGCAGCGCCAGCCGGCGCACGTATGGGCGGAGCACCGAGAGCCGGTGACGGGCGAGCCGGACGTAGACCGCGAGCGCCAGGGCGCCGAAGGCCATCCGCAGCAGGATCAGCGTCGAGGGGGCGAGGTCGCGCAGGGCGATCTCGATGAACAGGAAGGACGAGCCCCAGAGCGAGGCGAGCGCGAGCAGCATGATCAGGTGGCGTCTGCTCACGACTCCTCACAACGCATGGGCCGCCGTCGGACTTCCCGTCTAGACTGGGCCACCTGTCGCAGGTCGCCGCACAGCCCATCCATCGCGCGCTCGGACTGACGGACGGGGAGCTCGCCCGGATCGTCGACCTGCTGGGGCGCGAGCCGAACCACTTCGAGCTGGCGGTCTTCTCGCTCCTCTGGTCGGAGCACTGCGGCTACAAGCATTCTGCCCTCCTGTTGAAACGGCTTCCCTCCCAGGGGAAACGCGTCCTGCAGGGCCCCGGTGAGAACGCCGGCGTGATCGACCTCGGCGACGGCGAGGCCGTCTGCTTCAAGGTCGAGAGCCACAACCACCCCTCCGCCGTGGAGCCGTTCCAGGGAGCGGCGACCGGGGTGGGCGGGATCCTGCGCGACATCATCGCTATGGGAGCCCGGCCGATCGCGCTCCTCGACGGCCTTCGCTTCGCGCCCGGCGACCCGCGCTTCGACCGGGCGGTGGCGGGCATCGGCGCGTACGGCAACTCGGTCGGCGTGCCGACCGTCGGCGGCGAGGCTGTCTTCGACGAGTCGTATCGGGACAACGTGCTCGTGAACGCGATGTGCGTCGGACTGCTGCCGGCCGACGGCGTCACGCGCGCGGGCGCGACCGGGCCGGGCAACCTCGTCGTCCTCTACGGCGCCACGACGGGCCGCGACGGGATCGGCGGCGCCTCGGTGCTCGCGAGCCAGGAGCTCGGCGAGGACGACGCCGACAAGCGGCCGACCGTCCAGGTCGGCGACCCCTTCATGGGCAAGAAGCTGATCGAGGTCTCGCTCGAGCTCGTCGAGTCCGGCCTCGTCGAGTCGCTGCAGGACTGCGGCGCCGCCGGCCTCGCCTCCTCCCTCTCCGAGATGGCCCGCGAGACCGGGATCGACCTCCGGCTCGACCAGGTGCCGCTCCGCGAGGAGGGGATGGAGCCGTGGGAGGTGATGATCTCCGAGAGCCAGGAGCGGATGGTCGCCGTCGTCCGCCCGCAGATGCTCGAGCACGTGCTCGCCGTCTGCGATCGCTGGGAGCTGCACCACGCAGTCGTCGGCGAGGTGACCGACACCGGCCTGCTGCGCGCCCTCTGGGCGGACGAGGTCGTGGGCGAGATCCCGGCCCGCTTCCTCACCGACGAGTGCCCGCGCTACACGGTCGAGCCCGTGCCCCGCGCCGAGCCGGCACCGGTCGAGCCGCCCACGCTGCCGGACGCGCCCCAGGCGCTGCTCGCGCTGCTCGGCTCGGTGAACGTCCGCAGCCGGGCGCACGTCTACCGCCGCTACGACCACCTCGTCGGCTCGCGCACGGTGCGCCGGCCCGGCTTCGACGCGGCCGTGCTGCGCCTGAGGCCGGGCTACCGCGGCCTCGCCGTCTCGCTCGACGGCACCGGCCGGATGGGCCGGCTGTCGCCGCGCGACCGGCGGGCAGCTCGCCGTGCTCGAGGCGGCCCGCAACGTCGCCTGCACGGGCGCGCAGCCGCTCGGCCTGACCGACTGCCTCAACTTCGGCAACCCCGAGAAGGGCGAGATCGCGTGGGAGCTCGCCGAGGCGATCGAAGGGATGGCCGAGGCGTGCGAGGCGCTCGGGATCCCGATCGTCTCCGGCAACGTCTCGCTCTACAACGAGACCGACGGCCGGGCGATCGACCCCACTCCCGTCGTCGGCTGCGTCGGGCTGCTCGACGACGTCCGCCGCGTTCCCGGGCGGCTGGCGGGAAGGCGACGTCGTCCTGCTCGCCGGCGCCTCGCCCGTCGCGCTCGCCGGCTCCGAGGCGCAGGCGCTCTACGGCGAGGTCGGCGGGACGCCGGCGCGGCTCGACCTGGGCGCCGAGGCGGCGCTCATCGACTTTCTCCGGCTCGCGGCGCCGCGCTGCTCGCTCGTGCACGACGTCTCCCACGGCGGCCTGGCGGTCGCGCTCGCGGAGGCGGCCCTCCACTCCGGCCTCGGCGCGGAGATCGCGCTACCGGACGACCCGCGCGCCTGGTTCGGCGAGGGCGGCGGCCAGGCCGTGCTCGCCTGCGCGCCCGAGACGGTCGCGGAGCTGGGCGGCGTGCCGCTGCGCCGGCTCGGCGTCGTCGGCGGCGACGCCCTGCTCGGGCACTCCCTCGACGCACTGCGGGAGGCGAACGGCTGATGTGCGGCGTGTTCGGGATCCGCTCGGCCGAGCGCGACGTGGCGCGCCTCTCCTACTTCGGCCTCTTCGCGCTCCAGCATCGCGGGCAGGAGGCGGCCGGGATCGCCGTTTCCGACCGGGGCCGGCTCACCGTCCTCCGCGACATCGGCCTCGTCGCGCAGGTCTTCGACGAGGAGAAGCTGCAGGCGCTGCCCGGCGAGGTCGCGATCGGGCACACCCGCTACTCGACCACCGGCTCGAGCGCCTGGGCGAACGCGCAGCCGCTCGTCCACCACGGGCGCGCGCGCACGGTCGCGTTGGCGCACAACGGCAACCTGACCAACACGACCGAGCTGCGCGCAGCGCTCGGGCAAGAGCAGATCGTGCTCGGAGCGACCTCCGACACCGAGGCGATCGCGGCGTTGATCGCCCACGACCCGTCCGCCCTCCCCCTCGCCGCCGCGCAGGCGATGGCGCGGCTCGAAGGCGCGTACTCCGTTGTCGCGCTCGCAGAGGGCAAGCTGCTCGGCTTCCGTGACCCGCACGGGATCCGGCCGCTCGCGCTCGGCCGCGTCGGGGACGACTGGGTGCTCGCCTCGGAGACGTGCGCGCTCGACCTGATCGGCGCCGTGTACGAGCGCGACGTGCGCCCGGGCGAGCTCGTCGTGATCGACGAGGACGGCCTGCACTCGACCCAGGCGTTGCCGGAGGGCAGGCAGGCGCTCTGCATCTTCGAGCACGTCTACTTCGCCCGGCCCGACTCGACGCTCGCCGGGGCAGAGGTGCACGGCGTCCGCGTGCGGATGGGCGAGCGGCTCGCGGCCGAGGCCCCCGTCGAGGCCGACCTCGTCATGCCGATCCCCGACTCCGGGACGCCCGCCGCGGTCGGCTACACCCGCGCCTCCGGGATCCCGTACAGCGAGGGACTGATCAAGAACCGCTACGTCGGGCGCACGTTCATCCAGCCGGACGAGGCACTCCGGCAGCAGGGGATCAAGATGAAGTTCAACCCGCTCGCCGAGGTCTCCGGCAAGCGGCTCGTGATCGTGGACGACTCGATCGTGCGCGGCTCGACGATGAAACAGCTCGTCGCGATGCTCTTCGACGCGGGCGCCGCCGAGGTGCACGTTCGGATCTCCTCGCCGCCGATCGTCTCCCCCTGCTTCTACGGGATCGACATGGCCGACGAGGCCCAGCTCGCCGCTGCACACCGCTCCGTCGAGCAGATGCGCGAGTTGATCGGCGCGACCTCGCTCCACTACCTCTCGCTCGACGGGATGCAGGCGGCGACCCGGCTGCCCGAGGCGTCCGTCTGCCGCGCCTGCTTCACCCGCGACTACCCGACCCGCGTGCCGGAGGGACGGAACCTGGTGAAGCTGCGCTTCGAGCCCGCGCGCTCGTGAAGGTCGTCTCGGTCAACGCGGGCCGTGCCGAGGAGATGCGGATCGGCGCACGTACGATCGAGACCGGGATCCGCAAGTCGCCGGTCGGGCGCGGCCACGCCGGCACGCTCGGCCTCGACGGCGACGTCGTCGTCGACTCGGAGAACCACGGCGGCCCCGACCAGGCGCTCTACCTCTACAGCTGCGAGGACTACGAGCACTGGGCGCCCGAGCTCGGCGGGATGCCCGAGCCGGGCACGTTCGGCGAGAACCTCACCCTCTCGAGCTTCGGCCCCGACCCGGTCGGGATCGGGGAGCGCTACCGGGTCGGCGAGGCGCTCGTCCAGGTGACGGCGCCGCGGATCCCCTGCTCCACCTTCGCGACGCGTCTCGGCGAGCCGAACTGGGTGAAGCGGTTCGCGGCGGCGCGGCGGCCCGGCCTCTACGTGCGGGTGCTCGAGCCCGGCGAGGTCGCCGCGGGCGACCCGGTCGAGCGGCTCGGCGGCGGCGAGGAGCACCCTGCAGCGGTCGAGCTGGTCGACGTCTGGTACGAGAAAGAGCCCGATCCGGCGCAGCTCGAGCGCCTGCTCGCCTCGCCGCTCGCCGTACGCGCCCGCCGGGATGTCGAGCGGATGCTCGACCGCGTGACCGCCTAGAGGTCGAGCTCGAACCAGACGCGATGCTCGCCGCCGCCGCCGACGCCCCACCGCGTCGCGAGCGCGTCGAGGAACGCGAGCCCGCGCCCCGACTCCCCCTCGACGCCGGGCATCTCGACGGCGCCCGCCGCGAAACCGCGGCCGCCGTCGCCGACCTCGACGCGGATCCTTCCCTGCAGCAACTGGATCGAGAGCCGCACGCGCGCGCCGTCGCTCCGACGCGAGCCGTACTTGACGGCGTTCGTGAACAACTCGCTCACGAGCAGCCTGACGGCGAAGCGGGCATCCGGGTGCGCGTCGAGCGCCTCCAGCCTGTCGACGGCGCGACGGGCTTGAGCGACGGCCGAGGACTCCGCCGGGAGATACAGCTCCAGCCTTCCGCCGTCGAGGTCAGCCTCCATCCCGCAGCCATACCCGGAGACGCCGGTTCTCTATCCGCGTAGGGTGGGTGCCATGCAGGCGCGGGAGCGGCAGATCGCGGAGAACGAGGTGCGGTTCCGGGCGCTCAACGAGCGGCTGCAGGAACGTCATGGTGCGTGGGAGGGGCTCGACGGCACGCTGCACCTCGTCTGCGAGTGCGGCGACGAGGATTGCCTCGAGCCGCTGACGCTGACGCCCCGCGAGTACGAAGCGGTCCGGGCAGGTGAGACGCACTTCGCCGTCCGGCCGGCTCACGTCCGCCGTGACGTGGAGGACGTCGTCGCCGAGCACGAGAGCTGGGTCGTCGTCAGCAAGCGCGGCGAGGCCGGCGCGATCGCCGGCGCCACCGACCCGCGCAGCTAGCCGCGCGGCGACCATCTCCGTCCGGCACGTCGCCGAAGATGCCGACATGCGCATCGTCGTCCGCCATGACGGCGCGGATCAGTGGTGGTGGGTAGCCGAGACCGACCTGGGCGACACCGTCGCGGTGTCGATCCCGTACCGCAGCCGCACCGACTGCATGCGCGGGCTCTCGGAGCTGAAGGTCGAGGGGCCGGCCGCGCCGGTGACCTACGCCGCGAGCCCCGGCACGTGGACGATCTCGAGCTTGAGCCCGTCCGGGTCGTAGAAGAAGACCGCGTAGTAGCCCGGCGAGTAGGCGTACTCCTGTGGCGGCGTCTCGATCTCGGCGCCCGCCCCCAGCAGCCAGTGGTGGCGCTCGTCCACGACCGCGCGCGACACCGCCTCGAAGGCGAGATGGTGCAGGCCGACGCGATAGCGGTCCGCGCCTCCGGGCTCCAGCCGCCTGGCGCAGGCCGACGGCGCTCCCCGGCCCCTCGAAGTACCAGATCGTCTCGCCGCGCTCGCCCTCGACCTCGGAGATGCGGTGGAACCCGAGCGGACCGAGCAGGTCACGGTAGAACGGCAGGCTGCGCCCGATCGAGGAGACAACCAGGTCCACGTGGTGGACGCCGCTGGAGTGCATCGTTGGCTGCAGGTTCAGCGGCGGGCGGCGAGCTCCTGCGCGCGCCCGTAGCGGACGGCGCGCTGGACCGTGCGCGGATCGAGCCCGCGCTCGAGCAGCTCCTGGCGCAGCTCCCCCTCCTTGGCGAGCCGCAGGAACAGCCACGCCAGCGCGACGATCGTCACGATCGACCCCTCGATCATCATCACCGCCCCGGCGAGGCCCTGGTCCTGCAGCGGCGAGATGCCCCACAGCTCCTCGCCGCGGTCGTAGACCCCGTAGAAGACCGTGCCCGACCAGACGAAGACGTTGCCGAGCACCGTCTCGACGGCGCGCACGCCGGCGATGTACGCCAGCTTCGGGCCGGTACCGAACCACTCGGGCGCCGGCAGCGTCTCGAGCACGGGGAGCCAGACGATCAGCCCCGCGCTGAAGAAGCAGATGTGCTCGAGCGCATGCACCGACGAGTGGCGCACGGCGGCCTCGTAGAGGAGCGGCACGTGCCAGAGGTAGAGGTTGACGGCCCAGATCGGCAGCGCCACGACGGGGTTCGCCAGCACACGCAGCCGCTCGACCGGCCGCAGCGCGAGCAGCGGCCGCAGCAGCGGGCCCGTCAGCCCTCCGAGCAGGCAGAGCGCAGCCAGGTCGCCGACGAGGACGTGCTGGACCATGTGGAAGCTGAAGAGCTCCTGTTCGCCGATCGCCGCCACCGGCGACACGAAGGCCACGAGCAGGAGCGCGATCCCGGTCGCGAAGAGCGCGATCCGCCAGCGCGGCACGCTCTGGCCGCGGCGGCGGAGCGTGCGCAGCCGCAACGCGTACGCCGCGGCCGCGAGCACGACGGGCAGGAGCTGCAGCGGGTCGAGCGTCCAGTCGGTCAGCATCCTCCCACTCTAGAATCCGCCGCTCGTGCAGCTCTTCCACTACCACCTGGTCACCTCGCGCGTGCGGCAGGTGGAGGCGCGCTACGTCGGCAAGCTCGCGTTCGAGCTCGTCGCCCGGCACGGCCGGATCGGCGAGGAGTACCAGTCGTTCGAGGCGGGCACCTCGTGGGAGGATCTCGACGGCATGGGCTTCAAGCTCCGGCTCTCGGAGCTCGAGCGCGGCGCCGTCAACATCGTCGTCCAGCCCGGCCAGTGGGAGCTGCCGCGGGTGGACCACCTCGGGCTCGCGCTCGACGAGGACGAGTTCGCCGACGTCGTCGACCGTGCCGTCGAGCTGGAGCTCCGGGTCCAGGCGCACGGCGGCCGCCGCACCTTCATCGCCACGAACGCCGGCTACCGCCTGGAGGTGCACCCGCCGCGCGAGTGGCTCGACGAGCTGCTCGAAGCCGACGACCTGCAGTTGAGCGAGCTGCAGCTGCTCGCAGACGACCCGGAGGCGAAGGCCGACATCCTCGCGCGGCTACTCGGCGTCGAGCGCGACGGCACCACGGTCCCCGTCGGCGCCTCCCTCGTCACGTTCCTCGCGGGCGGGCCGCAGGGACGCCCGCAGCTGCACGGCGAGCTCCTCACCTGACAACCGGAGCAGGTCGTAGACTCGGCGAGGTGAGCGACAACCCCACGTACGCCGCCGCCGGGGTCTCGCTCGCGACCGCCGCGGGCGTGGTCGAGCGGCTGCGGGCGGCGGTCGAGTCGACCGGGGCGAGCGGGTTCGGCGCCTTCGCCGGCCTCCACCCGCTCGACGACCGCCGGCTGCTCGCGGCGTCGACCGACTCGATCGGGACGAAGCCCGTCGTCGCCCGCCATCGCGGCGGACTGCGAGCCTGCGGCGCCGACATGGCCGCGCACTGCATCAACGACGTGATCACGTGCGGCGCCGACCCGCTGATCCTGCTCGACTACGTCGCCGCCGCGAGGCTCGAGCTCGAGCAAGTGGCCGAGCTCGTCGAGGGCGCAGCCGAGGTCTGCCGCGCCGCCGGGGTGGCACTGATCGGCGGCGAGACTGCCGAGCTGCCGGGCGTGTACCACGACGGCGAGCTCGACTTCGCCGCGACGTGCGTCGGCATCGTCGAGCGCGACCGGTTGATCGACGGCTCTGCCGTGCGGGCAGGCGACGTCGTCGTCGGCCTGCCCTCGGCCGGTGTCCACGCGAACGGGTTCACCCTCGTCCGCCAGGTGCTCGAGCGCGAGGACTACGACGGCCCGGACCTGCTCGCGCCGACCCGGCTCTACCTCGAGGACGTCCGCCGCCTCCGCGACCACGCGCACGCGTTCGCGCACGTCACCGGCGGCGGGATCGAAGGCAATCTCGCGCGGGTGCTCCCGGAGGGCCTGCGCGCGGAGCTCGACTGGGATGCGTGGGAACGGCCGCCGGTGTTCCATTGGCTCGGCCGTCACGTCGACGAGGAGGAGGCGCGCCGTGTGTTCAACCTCGGCATCGGCTACTGCGCCGTCCTCGCCGACCCGGGAGACGAGCTCGTGATCGGACGGATCGTCGAGACGTGATCGGGGTGCTCGTGAGCGGCGAGGGGTCGAACCTCCAGGCCCTCCTCGACGCGGGGCTGCCGGTCTGCGCCGTGGCGTCGAACCGCGCTGGCGTGCGCGCGCTCGGGCGGGCCGAGTCGGCCAACGTCCCCGCGGCGGCGTTTCCGCTCGACGAGTTCGCGGACCGCGCCCAGCGTGACGCGACGATGGCGAACTGGCTCCAGGAGCAGGGCGTGCGCCTCGTCGTCTGCGCCGGCTACATGCAGTTGCTGACACCGGTCTTCCTCGGCCGCTTTCCCGAGCGGATCGTCAACGTCCATCCCTCGCTGCTGCCGGACTTCCCGGGCGCGCACGCGATCGAGGACGCGCTCGCGGCCGGGGTCGAGACGACGGGCGTGACCGTGCACATGGTCGACGAGGGCCTCGACACCGGAGCCGTGCTGCGGCAGGTGCCGCTGCCCGTCGAGCCGCGCGAGACGCTCGAGGAGAGGATTCACGCCGTCGAGCACCGGCTGCTGCCCGAGGTGGTGGGAGAGCTGTGCGGGCGCTGATCTCCGTCTTCGACAAGAGCGGCCTGGACGGGTTCGTCAAGGGGCTCGCCTCGCTCGACTGGGAGCTCGTCGCGAGCGGCGGCACCGCCGCGCACATCGAGGAGCTCGGGCTGCCGGTGACACGGGTGGAGGACCTGACGGAGTTCCCGGAGATGCTCGGCGGCCGGGTCAAGACCCTGCACCCGCGGATCCACGCGGGCATCCTGGCGCGGCGCGAGGTCGAGACCGACCTGGCCGCCCTCGCCGAGCACGGGATCGGGACGTTCGACCTCGTCTGCGTCAATCTCTACCCCTTCGAGCAGGTGGCGCGAGAGCACGGCGTCCGCGAGGAGGAGGCGGTCGAGATGATCGACATCGGCGGGCCGTCGATGCTCCGCGGCGCGGCGAAGAACTTCGCGCACGTCGCGCCGGTCTGCCGGCCCGCCGACTACGAGCTCGTGCTCGCCGAGCTGCGCGAGGACGGAGCGCTCTCGCACGTGACCCGGCGGCGCCTCGCCGCCACCGCCTTCGCCACCTCCGCCGCGTACGAGGCGGCGATCGCCTCCTGGTTCGCGGGTCGCGAGGCGTTCCCGCCGATCTTCACGCCCGTCTTCGAGAAGCAGCTCGACCTCGCCTACGGCGAGAACCCGCACCAGGGGGCCGCGTACTACTCCGAGCGGGGCGCCCGCACCCATCTGCTCGCCCGCGTCGACCAGCTGCACGGCCGCGAGCTCTCCTTCAACAACCTGAACGACCTGAACGGCGCGCGGCTCGCGGTGCGCGAGTTCACCGTTCCGGCCTGCGTGATCGTCAAGCACGCGAACCCCTGCGGCGTCGCGGTCGGCGCGACGATCGAGGAGGCCTACGAGCGCGCGCTCGCAGCCGACCCGGTCTCGGCGTACGGCGGCGTGGTCGTGCTCAACCGCAGCGTCAGCGCGACGCTCGGCGAACGGGTCGCGGATCAGTTCGTGGAGGTGCTCTTCGCCCCCGGCTACGACGAGGTCGCGCTCGCAGCGCTCGTCCGCAAGCAGTCGATCCGGATCCTCAACGACCTCGAGCGGCGCCACGCCGAAGCGGACGAGCGCGACTACAAGCGCGTTCTCGGCGGGCTGCTCGTCCAGGATCGTGACTGGGACGTCGTCGCGCGCGCCGGGATGGAGGTCGCCACGGGCGAGCCGTCCGAGGCGCAGTGGGGCGATCTTCTCTTCGCCTCCCGCGTCTGCAAGCACGTCGCCTCGAACGCGATCGTGATCGCGAAGGGCCTGCAGACGATCGGGATCGGCGCCGGCCAGATGAGCCGGGTCGACGCCGTGCGGATCGCGGTCGACAAGGCCCGCGAGCACGGGCACGACCTCGCCGGCGCCTCACTCGCGTCCGACGCGTTCTTCCCCTTCGCGGACGGCCCGCTGCTCGCGGTGGAGGCAGGGGTGATCGCCTTCATCCAGCCGGGCGGCTCGAAGCGGGACGCCGAGGTGATCGACGCGATCGAGAACGCCGGCGCCACGATGGTCTTCACCGGGCGCCGGCATTTCCGGCACTGAATTAGCTGCGCAGGCTGCCGGATCCGCGGAAGCGGATCCGGCAGCGCGCAGAGATCCCTGAAGGGGCCGCTTCGCGGCCCGGGACCTACGTCGTGTCGCGGCGGTTGGTCTGTCCGAAGGTGCGCTCGCCCCAGCCGAGTGCGTCGGCAAGGAAGGCACCGGCGAACGCCGCCAGGCCGAGCGCCAGGAGATCGCTGAAGTTCTCGTTCGAGAACAGCGCGATCACGAAGAGCACGACGGCAACGAGCAACAGAATCGTGCGAAGGCCGAACTGCATGCGCTTTCACTCCTTTTCGCGGATACTCGCCTCGTGGACGAGCTCGACCTGCGTATTCGCAACCACGTCTACTCCTCCTTCGTGCGCGACGGGCGGGCGCAGGAGCCCCACGCGGTCGCGGCGGCGCTCGGGCTCGCCGAGGACGAGGTCGCAGCGGCCTACCGGCGCCTCCACGACGGTCATGCGCTCGTGCTCGAGCCCGGCTCGACCACGATCCGGATGCTCAACCCCTTCTCCGCCGTCGAGACGCCGCACCGGGTCGAGGCAGGCGGCCGCTCCTGGTTTGCCAACTGCGCCTGGGACGCGCTCGGCATCCTCGGCGCCCTCCACGGCGACGGCCGGGTCACGTCATCCTGCCCGGACTGCGGCGACGCGCTCGAGCTCGTGGTCGAGCAGGGCGAGCTCCGTCGCGGCGCCGACCTGCTCGTCCACTTCGTCGTCCCCGCACGCCGGTGGTGGGACGACATCGGCTTCACCTGAAGCACGATGGTCTTCCTCCGGTCGGAGGAGCACCTCGAGCGCTGGCTCGGAGCGAACGGCTGGGAGCCGGGTGCAAGCATGCCGGCGACGAAGCTGAACGAGCTTGCGCGGACGTGGTGGTGGACGCGGCTCGAGCCGGACTGGCGCCCGCGACCCGCGCCGGAGTCGCAGGCGATCCTCGACGAGCTCGGCCTCACCGGCCCGTTCTGGCAGCTCGGGTGAGCTACTCGCGGTTGAGGTTCAGGAGCTCGCTGAAGCGGCGATAGGCGTCTCGCCGCTCGCTCTCGTCGCGTGCCTCGGCCGCCGCCAGCCGAAGCTCGAGCAGATGCTGCGCGATCCCCGGCTGCTCGATCGGCACACCCAGACGCTCGATCGCGCAGCCTGCCTCGACGATCGAGCCGCCGTCCTCCCAGAAGACGCAGTCGGCTCCCGGGCACAGCTCGCGCACGCCGGTCGCGTTCGCCCTGAGACCGCACAGCTTCGGGGACACGCGGGAAGTCATGCCGCCAGGCTCGCGCGCCTGCGCACGCAGCACGTCAGCGCACGCGCGGATCCGGCTGCGGGAGAGTACGGATTGCGTAGGCTTCCGCCCGATGTCGCGCGAGTACCCCACGCTGCTCGACCTGGTCGGCTCGACGCCGATCGTGCGCCTCGACCGGATCTCGCGCGAGGTGCAGCCGACCCTGCTCGCGAAGCTCGAGTACCTGAACCCCGGCGGCTCGAACAAGGACCGGATCGGGATGGCGATGATCGAGGCGGCCGAGCGCGAGGGGAAGCTGCGTCCCGGCGGGACGATCGTCGAGCCGACCTCGGGCAACACCGGCGTCGGGCTCGCGATCGCCGCGGCCGCGCGCGGCTACCGCTGCATCTTCGTGATGCCCGACAAGATGAGCCAGGAGAAGATCTCGATGCTGCGCGCCTACGGCGCCGAGGTCGTGATCACGCCGACGGCGGTCGAGCACGACTCGCCCGAGAGCTACTACAGCGTCTCGGACCGGCTCGCCGAGGAGATCCCGGGCGGCTTCAAGCCGGACCAGTACTCGAACATGGCCAACCCGCAGGCGCACTACGAGACGACCGGGCCGGAGATCTACGAGCAGACGGGCGGCGAGCTCGACGCGCTCGTGATCTCGGTCGGCACCGGCGGGACGATCTCGGGCGCAGGGCGCTACCTGAAGGAGCGCAACCCGGCACTCGTCGTCGTCGGCGCCGACCCCGAGGGCTCCGTCTACACCTCCGAGGAGACGCACCCCTACCTCGTCGAGGGGATCGGGAAGGACACCTGGCCCGAGACGATGGCGCGCGACGTCGTCGACCGCTGGGTGCGCGTCTCCGACCGCGACTCGTTCGTGACCGCACGGCGGCTCGCGCGCGAGGAGGGAATTCTCGCCGGCGGCTCCGCGGGCACGACGATCTGGGCGGCGCTCGAGGTGGCGAAGGACTTCGGGCCGGACGCGAAGATCCTCACGATCCTGCCCGACTCCGGCCGCTCGTACCTGTCCAAGTTCTACGACGACAACTGGATGCTCCAGTACGGCTTCCTCGAGCGGAAGGCGCCGGCGCCGACGATCGACGAGGTCCTCCGCTTCAAGCACGGCGAGGAGCACGACATGCCTGACCTCGTCACGATCGAGTCACATGCCAAGGTCGGCGCCGCGATCGACCTGATGCAGCGCTACTCGATCTCGCAGCTCCCGGTCGTGCGCAGCGAGCCCGTCGAGTCGCTCGCGGACGTCGTCGGCTCGCTGCAGGAGCGCGGCGTGCTCGACCGTGTCTTCAAGAACCCGGACGCGATGAACGAGGACGTCGCGGTCGTGATGCAGCCGCCGCTCGCGGCCGTGGACGTCGCCGACTCGCTCGACCAGGTCTTCGCCGACCTCTCCGGCCCGAACGCCGCCGTCGTCGTCGCCTCGGCCGGCCGCCCGGCCGCGATCCTCACGCGCTCTGACTTGCTGGAGTACCTCGCGCATCAGCGGTCTCAGGTGAACGGGGCCTAACCCCCTCCGCGCGCACAGCGACGAAGACCGAGCCGACGATCAGAGCGGCGCCGAGGCCGGTCGTGAGCGTCAGCCGCTCACCCAGCACGAGCGCGCCGAGCGCGATCGCGACGAGCGGGTTCACGTACTGGTGCGTGACGACCTTCGAGATCGGTGCGTTCCGTAGCAGCCAGGCGTAGGCCGTGAAGCCGACGAGCGAGCCGACGACGCCGAGGTAGAGCCAGGCGGCGACCGACTCGGCGCTGAACGCCGACGGCTGGACGGAGCCCACCTCGCCGCGCACGACACCGAGGACGAGCAGGAACACACCGGCGCTCAGCATCTCCCAGGTCGTCGCGACGAAGCCGTCCCTGGGCAGCGGCAGCCGGTGCGCGAAGAAGGAGCCGAGCGACCAGGAGATGCTCGCCGCGAGGGCGATCGCCAGTCCGAGGGCACCCGCACCCGCGCCGCCGCCCGGGACGACGACGAGCGCGAGCCCGGCGAGGCCGGCGAGCACCGAGAGCCGCGTCGCAAGGGCGACTCGCTCGCGGGCGAGCGCGCGCAGGAGGATCACCTGCAGCGGCACCGTGCCGGCGATCATCGCGGCGATGCTCGAGTCGATCCGCGTCTCGGCGAGCGTGACGAGGCCGACTCCGAGCGTGAGCAGCGCGAGCCCGAGCAGTGCTGCCGACGCCAGCTCGCGCCGCGACACGCGCAGGCTGCGGCCGCGCAGGGTCAGGATCGCGGCGAGGAGGCCCCCCGCGAGCAGGAACCGCGTCCCGGCCGAGAGGAAGGCGGGCATCGTCTCGACCGACACCTTGATCGCGAGGTAGGTCGAGCCCCAGACGATGTACACCGTCCAGAGCGCGGTCAGGAGCTTCCAGGGTGCGGGGGCGGCCATCTCTACCGGATCGAAACGCGGCGGGCGTGCGCGAGATTCCGCTAGCGGTGGATGAAGCTCGCTTCGTGGCCGCGCGTGTTCGCGGCCACGAGCTCGTCCGCGCTCAACGCTCCGATCCGCTCCAGCAGCTCGAGCTCGTCGCGCAGATGCGTGCGCATCATCTCCGGGCCGTCGGTCGCGATCGTGAAGGCGACGCCGTGCTCGCGGAAGGCGGCGAACGTCTCCCGCAGCGCGTCCTCGTCGGGGAGCGCCTTCGTGAGCAGGTTCGAGGTGGGGCAGATCTCGAGCACGGTGCCCGCGTCGCGCAGCAGGCGCATCAGTTCCGGGTCGCGGGCGGCGAGGATGCCGTGGCCGATCCGCTCCGGGCGCAGATGCTCGACGACCTCGCCGATCTCCTCTCCGCCCGTCGCGCCCTCCTCGCCGACGTGGATCGTGATCCCGAGCCCGGCCGCCCGTGCCGCTTCCACCATCGGCGCGATCTGCGTGTAGTCGTAGCGCTCGCCGCCCGGCCGCGGGCCGGCGATGTCGATCCCGACCACGCCGCGCGGCGCCCAGCGGATCGCCTTCTCGACGATCACCTCGTTCTGGCGCTCGCTGAACGTCCGGTCCATCATCAGGATCAGGCCCGCCCGCACCTGGGGGTACTCGATCGAGGCGAGGTCGAGGCCGCGCATCGCCGCGAGGATGATGTGGTCGAGGTCGCGCTCGCCGCCGCGGTTGCGCTTCATCGGGTTGAAGCGGAGCTCGAGCGTGGTGATCCCCTGGCTGCGGTACGCGCCGCCGATCGCGCCGTGCACCGAGCGCTCGACCGCGAGCGGCGAGCTCTGGATCAGTTCCGTCCAGTGGTAGATCGCGTCGAGCGCATCGAGGTCCTCGACCCCGCGCGGGTCGGAGACGGTCACCAGCGCGTCGAACTCCCAGTAGTCCTTCACCGGCAGCGCGATCCCCTGCTCGTGCGCGAGCGACCAGAGGATGTCGGAGGCAACCGAGCCGCCGAGATGGGTGTGTAGCTCGGCGAGTCCTCCGTCGAACATCCCGTCGAGCTTATCCTGGGGAGATGCTCGAGGGCATCGACCACGTCCTGCTCGCCGCGCCGCCCGGCTGCGAGGCTGCAGCACGGCGCTTCTTCGGCGAGCTGCTCGGCCTCGCGGAGGTGGAGAAGCCGGAGCCGCTCCGCTCGCGCGGCGGCGTCTGGTTCCACGTCGGGCCCCAGCAGCTGCACGTCGGCGTCGAGCTCGACTTCGCGCCGGCCCGCAAGGCGCATCCCGCGTTCGCCGTCTCCGGCTACGAGGATCTGCTCCGTCGGCTGCGCGCAGCAGACGTGAAGGTCGCCGAGGACGAATCGGTTCCGGGCGTACGCAGGTGTTTCGTCGAAGATCCGTGGGAAAACAGGATCGAGCTGCTCGCAGTTGAAAACGGCGCCTAACTGCCGATAACCACTGAGATGAGCACGCCGCCGCCCAGCGAGCGGATCCTGATCGTCGACGACGAGGATCAGATCCGCACCTTGCTTGCCCGCCTCCTCGGCGCGCAGGGGTACGAGTGCGTCACGGCCGAGTCGGCCGCCGCAGCACGCCGCACGTTGAAGGAGCTGCAGGTCGCGCTCGTCCTCAGCGACGTGAACATGCCCGGCGAGTCGGGCCTCGACTTCACGCGGGAGGTGCTCGCCCACTACCCCGACACGGCCGTCGTGATGGTGACCGGGATGGACGACCGCCGCTACGCCGACGTCGCGATCGAGCTGGGCGCCTACGGCTATATCCTCAAGCCCTTCAAGCCGAACGAGCTGATCATCAACGTCGGCAACGCGCTCCGGCGCCGAACGCTCGAGATCGAGAACCGCGGCAGCCGCGAGCGGCTGGAGCAGATCGTGCTCGACCGCACCTCGGCGCTCCGCGACACGATCTCCCGCCTCGAGACCTCCGACCGCGAGCTGCGCCGCCTGCGCGAGGAGACGATCCGCCGGCTCTCGTGGGCGGCCGAGTTCCGCAACCAGGAGACCGGCGAGCACATCGTGCGGATGAGCCTCTACTGCGCCCTGCTCGCACGGCTGGCCGGCCTGGACGCCGCTCACGCGGAGATGATCCGGATCGCGAGCCCCATGCACGACGTCGGCAAGATCGGGATCCCCGACCGGATCCTGCTCAAGCCCGGCCGCCTCACCGAGGAGGAACGGAAGGTGATGGAGGCGCACACCGAGATGGGCTACCGCATCCTCGCCGGCTCGGGGGCGGAGTTGCTCGAACTTGCCGCCGAGATGGCGCTCACGCATCACGAGCGGATCGACGGCACCGGCTACCCGAACCGGCGTCACGGCGAGGAGATCCCGATCGAGGGGCGGATCTGCGCGATCGCCGACGTCTTCGACGCGCTCACCTCGGACCGCGTCTACCGCCCTGCCTTCCAGCCCGACGAAGCGCGGGCGCTGATGGAAGAGGGACGCGGCACGCAGTTCGACGCTGCGCTGCTCGATCTCTTCTTCAACGCGTTCGACGACGTGCTCGCGATCAGGCAGGCGGCCGGCAACGGCAACGCCGAGCAGGTGCTCGCGCTCGCCGCGACCCGACCGCGCGACTAGCCGTCAGGTCGCGTCCAGCACCGGCTCGGTGAGGCTCAAGCCGACGCCCCCGCGGCCGATCACCGGGGCGAGGGATGTTCGCCACCACCCCGTACCTGATTCCGCACCGTCCACCATCCGAGCTGCTCGCGGAGCTGGACGCGGCCGCAACAGCCCTCGACGAGCTCACCGCGCGGGCCACCCAGCTCACGATTGCGATGGACGAGCAGACCGGACGGCTCCGAATCGAGCTGGCAGAGGACGGCGACGTCCGTCGGCTCACGCCCTCGCAGCTGTTGGACCTGCTCTAGCCCGATACGCTCGCAGCATGCATCCGTTCGACGTGGAAGCGGCGAAGCGACGGCTCCTCGCGGCCGGCGGCGGCTACGAGATCGTGCACGCCTCGCCCGGGCTCGAGGTCGGGGTGTACGTCCTCGTCGCCCCCGAGCCCGACCAGCAGCAGCCGCACGACGACGACGAGGTCTACGTCGTGCTCGAGGGGCGCGGCACGCTCGACGTCGAAGGAGTCGAGACGGCGCTCGAGGTCGGTGGCGGGCTCTTCGTGCCCGCGGGCGCCGAGCACCGCTTCACCGGCTACGAGCAACTGTCGCTGCTCGTGATCTTCACGCGGCCGGCCTAGTGCCGGCAGTCGTAGTCGTCGGCGGCGGCGTGATGGGGCTCGCAACCGCCCGTGCCCTCGCCCGGCGTGGCGCGGACGTGACGGTCTACGAGCAGTTCGCCGTCGGGCATGCGCGCGGCTCGAGCCATGGCAGCTCACGGATCTTCCGCGTCTCCTATCCGGACGTGCGCTGGGTTCGGCTCGTGCTCGAGGCGCTGCCACTCTGGCGCGAGCTCGAGGAAGAGTGCGGGGAGGAGCTGCTTCGGCCGGCCGGCACGCTCGACCTGCGGCCGCCGCGGGAGAACGTGCGGGCGCTGACGGACGCGGGCGCGCGGTTCGAGCTGCTCGAGCCGGCCGAGATCGAGCGCCGCTGGCCGATCCGCGCCGACGGCGAGCAGGGCCTGTACCAGCCGGACGGTGCCGTGACCCTGGCCGACCGCGCCGTCGCCGCCTTCCGGGCGGGCGCCGAGGCGGCGGGCGCCCGAGTCGTCGAGGGCGTGCGGGTCGAGTCGCTGGACGAGCTCGAGGCCGACCGCATCGTCGTCACCGCGGGTGCATGGGTGCGCGAGCTCGCCGACGTCGGGGTCGAGCCGACCGTGGAGACCGTCGCCTTCGCCCGCTTCGCCGACTCGGGCTTTCCGGCAGTGATGGACTGGTCCGCGAGCGGCGAGGATCGCGCCTACTACGCCCTCGCCGCGCCGGGCGTCGGAGTCAAGGGCGGCCTGCACCAGTCCGGCGCTCCGGTCGACCCCGACAGGCCGCCTGGACCGAACACCGACCTGCTCGAGCGGGTCGGCGGCTGGCTTCGAGCACCGCTTCGACGGCGCCCGGGGACCGATCGAGAGCGACGTCTGCCTGTACACGACCACGCCGGACGACGAGTTCGTCTGCGAGGCGCGCGGCCGGATCGTCGTCGGCTCCGCCTGCAGCGGCCACGGGTTCAAGTTCGCGCCGCTCATCGGTGAGCGTCTCGCTGCGCTCGCCATCGCCTGAACCTGCGGAAAAACACTGAGCGCCGACGCGGGATCCGCGCGATGCCGACGGTCCCGAGCGCTCCTACGGTGAAAGCGTCCACCCGACCAGAAGGGGCTCACCGTGAAGATGCTCATGACCGCGATCGGCATCGCCGTCGCAGGCACGCTGCTGTTCGTCGCCGCGATCGTGGCGGCCGAGCGGTCGACCGACAGCAAGCGCGCGACCGCTGCCGCTCAGGCCACGCAGGCCGGGGCCGAGGGCGAGGCCGTCGCTGCCGCAGCCGCACCCACCGAGGACCACAACACCGCGCTGCCGCTGTCGAGCTTCGCGGGCGTGGTGCCGGAGAACGCCGCCGAGCTGGCGGAGGCCCACACGCCAGTCCCCGCGGCGTTGCCGCCCCTCCCCGCCGGCGACGTGGTCAAGGTGCACATGACCCTGAAGGACATGGTGGTCGAGATCGCGCCGGGCGTGAAGTACAACACCTGGGCCTTCGACGGGCACGGTGCACCAGGCCCGATCGTGCACGTCCGCGAGGGCCAGACCGTCGAGATGACGCTGACGAACGGCGGCGCGATCCCACACTCGATCGACTTCCATGCCGCCAGGATCGCCCCGAACATCGCCTTCCGGGACGCGAAGCCGGGTGAGTCCTTCACGTTCCGCTTCAAGGCGGAAGATCCCGGGGTCTTCATGTACCACTGCGGCACGAAGCCGGTGCTCGCGCACATCGCGAACGGCATGTACGGCGCGATCGTCGTCCAGCCGAAGGAGCCGCTGCCGCCGGTCGACAACGAGTATGTGCTCGTCGGCAGCGAGTGGTACCTGAACGGTGACGGCATCGACGAGCCGGCCTCCCTGGACATGGGCAAGGCCCGCGCGCGGATGGCCGACTGGATCACGTTCAACGGCTACGCGAACCAGTACGTGACGCACCCGCTGACGGCGGATCCCGGCGAGACGACGCGGTTCTGGGTCGTCGCGGCGGGGCCGACGAACAACGTCAACTTCCACATCGTCGGCACGATCTTCGATCGCGCCTGGGTGAACTCCGACCTGACGAGCCCGCCGCAGCAAGGTGTCCAGACCGTGCTGGTGCCCGCGGGTGGCGGCGCCGTCTTCGACGTCAAGATCGACGACCCGGGCCTCTACCCGGTCGTCTCGCACGCGTTCGCGGACGTCGACCTCGGCCAGGTGGGTCTGCTCAAGGTCGGCACGCCGACGGGCGGCTCGACGCACTGATGCGGCTGTCAGGGCGGGTCGTCCTCTTCGCAGCCGCGGCGGCCGCCGCCGGGGGCTTGATCGCCGCCAGCCTGCTCGGCGGGCGGGACGACGGCGACTCCGGGAGGCCGGCCACCGCGCCGGCTTCCGGGCTGCTCGAAGGGGTCCCGCAGCAGGGCACCGTGCTCGGCGACCCCGACGCGCCCTTCCGGCTCGTCGAGTACGCCGACCTCCAGTGCCCCTTCTGCGCCGAGTTCGCGCTGGAGACGCTGCCGACACTCGTCGACGAGTACGTGCGACCGGGCCGGCTGAGCATCGAGCTGCGCGGGCTCGCCTTCCTCGGGCCCGACTCCGTCGAGGCGCTCCAAGCGGCGCTCGCAGCGGCGGAACAGGACCGCATGTGGAACGTGGTCGAGCGGCTCTTCGCGAGCCAGGGCGCGGAGAACTCCGGCTGGGTCACTCCCGAGCTGCTGCGCCAGATCGGCGGCGAAGTCGCGGGGCTCGACGTCGAGCGGATGCTCACGCCGCGGGCGTCCGTCGACGCGGCGATGCGCCGTGCAGCCGAGCAGGCAGAGGCGGATGGTGTGCAGGGGACGCCGTTCTTCACGATTGCGGCGGCCGGTGAGACGTCGTTCGCCCTGCCCGTGGCAAGCCTCGACGTGGCCGCGTTCCGGGAGGCGCTCGAGGGCGTGCTCGCCGGGTGAGCGACCGGGCGCTGCGGGGCGCAGCGTTCGCGCTGGCGCTCGCCGGCGCCGCGATCGCGTCCTACCTGACGTGGACGCACACCCGCGGGGTCGCCCCGTTGTGCGGCACCGGGGGTTGCGACACCGTCCAGCAGTCGCGCTACTCGGAGCTGGCGGGCGTTCCCGTCGCAGCGCTCGGCATTGTCTTCTACGCGGCGTTCCTGCTCGCGCTGGTCGTGGACCTGCGCTCGGCCGCAGCCGGACTTGCTGCAGCGGCGGCGCTCTTTGCCGTCTACCTCGTCGTGCTGCAGGTCGCAGTCATCGAGGCGCTCTGCACCTGGTGCGTCGTGAACGACGCGATCGTGCTCGCCCTTGCCCTGCTCGCCGTGCTGCGGCTCACCGGAACAGGTCTCGCTCGGCCGGGATGACGATCTCGGCGCCCGAGCCCTCGCCTCGAACGTCGACGCCGCGCACCACGGCGGCCGGGATCCCGCCGACCTTGCCCATCACGAGCTCCGCCGCGGCGGCCAGCTCGTCCGCAACCGCGATCTGCGTCGCGTGCAGCTCGTAGCCGGCCCGGTCGCGCACGCCGCGCAGGTCGAGCAGGGGCCGCAGTCCGGCAACGCCGAGCGCGACGTCGGTCGTCCCCTGGCGAAACGGGCGACCGAACGAGTCGCTGACGATCACACCGACATCGCGCCCGGTTCGCTCGAGCAGCGCGGTGCGGATCCGCGCCGCGGAGGCGTCGGGGTCGAGCGGCAGGAGCACGAGCGTGCCCTCGCCCTTCGCGTTCGAGGCGTCGACGCCGGCCGACGCGCAGATGAAGCCGTGGCGCGTCTCGGCGATGATCAGCGGCGGGCGGACGCGAACGACCTGCACGCTCTCGCGCAGGATCGCCTCGACGTGGCGGGGGTCGCGGTCGTCCGCCAGCTCGACCGCCCGGGGCGACGGCTCCAGCTCGTTCAGGTGCACGATCCGGCCCTCGGCTTTCGACACGACCTTCTGCGCCACGACGAGGACGTCTGCGTCCTCGAGCCCACCCGCGCGGTCGGCGGCCTCGGCGAGCAGCGTGGGGAGATCGTCGCCGGGCTCGATCTCCGGGATGCCCTCGAGCGGGAAGACCCGGATGCCGGCGCTCACGGCAGGCCGGAGAGACGGAGGCCGGCGTGGGCCTTGTAGCGCTTGTTCACGTTCACGATCACGGCGGTCATGCCCTCGAGCGCACGGGCGCTCGCCAGGGGGCCGCAGTCGACCGCGCGGCCGGAGACGAGGCGGGAGGCGAGCTCGAGCGCGAGCGTCTTCGCCTCCGCGTCGTCGCCGCAGATCAGCGCGTCCTCGTCCGGCGGCGCCTCCGCGAGGTTGGCGGCAGCGAGCGAGTGGAGCCCCGCCACGACCGGCGCGTCCAGCTCTGCCTGGAGCCGCTGCGCGATCGAAGTCGCCTCCGGGGTCGGGGTGACCCCGCCGGGCCCGAAGGAGAGCTCGGCGGCGACCGAGAGCACGGGAGTCGAGCCGATCGGGCCCCGGAGGTCGCGCGCCGTGTCGATCGCCGCGTCCGACTTGACCGCGAGCACGACGAGATCGACGCCGCGCACGGCGTCCTCGTTCGCGGCTCCCTCCGCTCCGAGGCCGGCGGCGGCTCTCGCGCGCTCGCTCTGCGTCGCGGGAGCCGATCACGACCTCGACGCCGGCGTCGACGAGCCGTTTCGCGACCGCCTGGCCGAAACTGCCGGTGCCGCCGACGACCGCGACCTTCACGCGGCCGCTCCCAACACGGTCTCCGCCAGCCGCCGCGACGCGTCGAGGTCGGTCATCAACGTCCGCGTGACGACGCGCCGGACGCCTGTCACGCCGTCCGCATCGGTCTCGTCGACGACGAGCGCGTCGATCAGGCCGGCGTAGCAGCCGGCGACGTGCTCGGGTGTGGTGCCGCCGGCCATCCGCGCGAGCATACGGTCTGCCGGGCCCTTCACCGCGCGGCCGCCCACGAGCGGGCTGACCGCGACGGCGGGCACCCGCCGCGTCTCGAGCGCGGCGCGAATCTCCGGCACCGCCAGGATCGGCCAGATGCTGACGTACGGGTTCGAGGGGGCGATCACGATCGCCTCGGCGGCGGCGAGCGCCTCGAGCACGCCCGGCGCAGCAGTGGCATCGCCCTCGAAGCGGACGGCGTCGACCTCGTCCCGGTGGCCGCGGGCGACGAACCACTCCTGGAACGGGAAGCTGCCGGCCGGGGTGTCGAGCCATGTCCGCAGCCTGTCGTCGGTCGCGGGCAGGAGCGCCGTCTCGACCCCGAGCGAGCGGGCGATCCGGGCGGTCACCGCCGAGAGAGGCTCGCCTGCGCGCAGCGCCTGGGTGCGCACGAGGTGGAGCCCGAGATCGCGGTCGCCGAGCCGGAACCAGTCCTCGCCGCCGAGCGCGGACACGGTCGCGAGCGCCTCCCAGCTCTCGCCGGCCCGGCCCCAACCGCGCTCCTCGTCGTGCAGTCCCGCCAGTGCGTAGACGAGGCTGTCGAGATCGGGCGAGACGGCGAGCCCGAGCACCTCGACGTCGTCGCCGACGTTGCCGACGATCGTCAGCTCGGCCGGGTCGACGACACCGACGAGGCCGCGGGCGAAGCGGGCGCCACCGACGCCGCCGGAGAGGAGCGCGACGTTCACAGCCTCGGGTTCGCCCCGATCGCGGCCTGGGTACGCGGCCCGGCCCGGAGCGACACGCGCTGCAGGTCGGCGATCGTGTCGACGTCGTCGGCGAGGTTGGGTATCACCGCGGAGACGGCCGTGACGCCCTCGGTGCGCAGGTGGTCCCGGAAGCGCTCGGCGCTGCCGGCGCCGTACAGCGGCGCGAAGTTCGCCACGCTCGGCAGCGCGAGCGCGTTCGTCGTCCCGTCCTCGGCCTCGACCAGCCCGACCGCACCGAGCTCGGCGGCGCCGGCCAGCGTGCGGATGTCGTGCGGCACGACGCACGGCACGTCCCCGTTGACGACGACGACGACGGTATCCGCGCTGATCAGCCGGAGCGCAGCGGCGACGGCTGCTCCCTGGCCGCCGCCGGGATCGTCGACGACCTCGACCCCGAGCTCCGTCGCCAGCTCGCGGGCGGGCTCGTGGTCGGTGACGAGCAGCGTACGACCGGTGGCGGCGCCCGCGGTGAGCACGTCGCCGAGCATCGCCAGCGCCAGGTCCGCGCGGACGGCCTCGGGGGCGACGAGCCGCTGCTTGCCGGCTTCGCCGCGGAAGGGGACGACGATCTCGATCACGGGTAAGAGACTCTAGTCGTGGAGAACACCGCCCTCGCCGAACGGCTCGACGCCTTCGCCGCGCTGCTCGACCTGGCCGGCTCCGGCCACTACACCGTGCGGGCGTACCGCCGCGCCGCCGAGTTGATCCGCTCGACGCCGGCGGACGTCGCCGCGCTCGTCCGCGCCGGCCGGGTGCGGGAGCTGGCCGGGATCGGCCCCGGGATCGAGGCCCGCCTGCGCGAGCTCGTCGAGACGGGCCGGCTGGCGGAGCTCGACGAGCTCGAGGCGGAGGTGCTGCCCGAGCTCGTCGGGGTCGCTCGGCTGCTCGGGCTCTCGGCGCAGCGGATGCGCGAGCTCGGGCATGCGCTCGGGATCGGGACGATCGGGGAGCTGCGAGAGGCGACGGCCGCCGGCCGGCTCGAGTCGGTGCCCGGGATCGGCCCGAAGACGGCGTCCCGCATCGCGGCCGGCCTGGAGCAGCTCGCGACGGCGCGGCCGCGCCGGGGAATGCTGCTCAACCGCGCCCGCGCCCTCGTCGGGGAGCTGGCGGCCGCGCTCGGCGGGGAGCCTGCCGGCGATCCACGGCGTGGGTGCGAGCTCTCGAACCGCTTCGCGGTCGTCGTGCCGCTCGAACGGCTCGCCGAGGCGGAGCACCTGCCGCAGATCGTCGCCGTGCTCGAACGTGACGAGCGACGTGTCGTCGGCCTGACGGCCGAGGGGTATCCGGTCGAGATCGTCGGCGCGACGCCCGAGACCTGGGAGCCGGAGCTCGTGCGCGCGATCGGGTCGCCGGAGTGGGTCGCCGCGCACGCGGGCCCACCCGGGGCGCTGCCGCCGCCAGAGCTGCGTGAGGAGGGCGCTCCCGACGCGCCGGCCGACCTGCTCCGGCTCACCGACATCCGCGGCGACCTGCACGTGCACACGACAGCGTCGGACGGAAAGGCGACGGTGCTCGAAATGGGGCGCGCGGCCGTCGAGCGTGGCTACGAGTACCTCGCGATCTGCGACCACACCCGCAACGTCCGCGTCGTCCCGGGCCTCGACGCCGACGATCTACGCCGGCAGGCCGGGGAGATCGCGGCGGCGAACGAGGAGCTGGCCCCGTTCCGGATCCTGCGTGGCAGCGAGTGCGACATCCTCCCCGACGGCTCGCTCGACCTCCCGGACGACGTGCTCGCGGAGCTGGACTGGGTCCAGATCAGCCTTCATGCCGGCCAGCGGGCGGCGGCGCGGGAGCTGACCGACCGCGTCGTCGAGGCGATGCGGCATCCGGCCGCCTCCTGCCTCTCGCATCCGAAGGGCCGAATCCTCAACCATCGTCCCGAGAACGCCCTCGACCTCGAGCGTGTGTTCGAGGTCGCGCTCGAGACGGGCGTCGCGCTCGAGGTGAACGGCCTCCCCGACCGGCTCGATCTCTCGGGCGCGCACGTGCGCGAGGCGCTCGCGGTCGGGGTGAAGCTCGTCTGCTCGACCGACGCGCACTCGGTACGCGGGCTCGGGAACATGGAGCTCTCGGTCGTCACCGCCCGCCGCGGCGGCGCACCGCGCAGCGCCGTGCTGAACACGCTGCCGCTGGACGAGCTCCTACGCAGCCGACTGGCCTGAGCCCGGGCCGCGCTCGGCGTACTCGGTCACCTCGTACCAGTGCGTCCCGTCGAGCGCCGCTGCCACCTGAGGATCGGTGTGCAGCGCGTAGTAGACGTGGTGGTCGAGGTCGCAGCAGATCGCGATGTCGCCGAGCGAGACATGCGTGATCGTCGTGAGCACGTCGACGGGCAGCTGCGCCTCCGCAACCGTGTAGTGACGGAACTGGAGCTCGGGCGCCAGCTCCATCAGGGTCGGCCAGTCGGGACAGCTACGGGTGCTCATGGCTCTCCGGAGTTCTGCTCTGCGGTCCAGCTCCCTTCCAGCCTGACCACCCCGCGCTCCTCGCCGGCCGGGTAGACGAGGAAGACGAGGGCGTCGTCGAGCCAGTGCAGCAGCCGCTCCCCGCCTGCGTCGGCGAGGCCGAGGCGAAGGTGGAAGCGGCCGTCCGAGAGCGGCAGCCGGTCGACGTCGTAGCGGAGCTCGCGCGCGCCGGACGCCCAGCCGACGGTGCCGGTGTCGAGCACGTCCGAGGCGACGAGCAGCCCCGCCTCGTCGCGCAGCTCCAGCTGGAGGCGCGGAGGCGCGATCCCGTTCTCGGCCTCGATCCGCAGGCGGAGGGAGAACGGCTCGCCGGCCAGGAACTGCTGCCGCTCCTCGCCGCCGGCGCCGACCAGGCGCGCCGAGGCGATCGTCGCTTCGCCCGTCCCCCACTCGCGCAGCCCGGCCGCGCGCTCGGCCGGGTCGGCCTCGGCGGCGAGCACCCTGCGGTAACGGACGATTGCCTCGTGGGTCGGCCCGTCGAACTCGAGCATCCCGTCGCGCAGGAGCACCGCGCGCTCGCAGAGACGCTCCACCTGCGTCGCGTCGTGCGAGACGAACACGATCGTGCCGCCGCGCTGCTTGAACTCGAACACCTTGCCGAAGCACTTGCGCTGGAACGCCTCGTCGCCGACGGCGAACACCTCGTCGAGCAGAAGCACGTCCGCGTCGAGATGCGCCGCAATCGCGAATCCGAGTCGCATGTACATCCCCGACGAGTAGGTGCGCACGGGCCGGTCGATCGCGTGCTCGAGCTCGGCGAACGCGACGATCTCGTCGAAGCGCTCCCGAATCTGCGCGCGGCGGAGGCCGTAGATGGCGCCGTTCAGGAAGACGTTCTCGCGGCCGCTGAAATCCGGATGGAAGCCGGCGCCGAGCTCGAGCAGCGAGCCGATTCGCCCGCCGACGGCGACCGTGCCCTCGCTCGGCTTGATGATCCCGGCGATCAGGCGGAGGAGCGTCGACTTGCCCGACCCGTTACGTCCGACGAGCCCGACGGCCTCGCCCGGCTCGACCGCGAGCGAGACGTCGCGCAGCGCGAGCACGTCCGCCGCGTCGGTGCGGCCGCCGAGCACGAAGAGCTCCTTGAGGCTGCGAGCCTCGTTCGCGCGAACCCGGAAGCGGCGCGAGACGCCGTCGACCCGGATCTGCCCCGTCTTCACCCTGCAGACGGTACCGCGGCGTGCCGGCGGACGAGGCCCGCGAGCACGCGGATGAAGGCGGGGTCGGCATTCGGCAGCTCGATCCGGCTCAACTCGAGCCCGAGCTCCGCCGCCTTCTCCTGCGCCTCGACGTCGAGGTCCCACCTGATCTCGAGGTGGTCGGCGACGAAGCCGACCGGGCAGACGAGCACGCGCGCGGACGCCGTCGGCCGCGAGCGCGTCGAGGTGATCGAGGATGTCCGGCCCGAGCCACGGTTCGCCGGTGGGCGACTCGCTCTGGAAGGAGAACGACCAGTCGGCGATCCCGGCGCGCTCGGCGACGAGCCGCCCCGTCTCGAGCAGCTCGTCCTTGTAGGGGTCGCCCTCGGCCAGGATCCGGGCGGGCAGCGAGTGGGCGGTGAAGACGACGTGCGCGGGGAGAGAGTTGCCCTGAGCAACTCTCTCGGCGAGCAGCTCGACGAAACCGGGCTCGTCGCCCCACCGCTCGACGAAGCGGAGCTCGGCCCGGTCGCCGACCGCCGCGGCGAGCTGGTCGCGGTAGCGCTCGATCGACATCCCGGAGTAGTGCGGCGCGAGCACGAGGCCGACGATCGTGTCCGCCCCGGTCGCGAGCGCCTGCTCGGCCGCGTCGGCGATCCGCGGCTGCCAGTGGCGCATGCCGGTGAAGACGGGCAGCCCGAGCTCCGCCTCGAGCGCGGCGCGCGTCGCCTCGGTGATCTCGTTCAACGGGTTCGAGTCCTCGATCCCGAGCCTGCGGTAGCGCTCGACCAGGTCCTCGAGCAGCTCGGGCCGGATCGGGCGGCCGCCGCGGATGTCGGCGTAGTAGGCGGGCACGTCCTCGAGCCGGTCCGGCGACCCGTACGCCATCAGCACGACCGCGACGCTCATGCGGGCACGCGGGCGGTCTGCTCGTGCACGAAGGCGCGGAGGCGGCCGAGCACGTCAGGATCGGTGTCGGGCATGACGCCGTGGCCGAGGTTGAAGATGTGGCCGGGGCGGCCGGCGGCGCGGGCGAGCACGTCGAGGGTCGCCGCCTCGATCCGCTCCCACGGGCCGAAGAGGATCGCGCCGTCGAGGTTGCCCTGGACGCCGCGGTCCTCACCGATCGCGGCCCAGCCGCGGTCGAGCGGGATCCGCCAGTCGAGCCCGATCACGTCGCCGCCCGCGTCGCGCATCTGCTCCAGCAGCGTTGCGGTGCCGGTGCCGAAATGGATCGTGGGGCAGTCGACGGCGGCGAGGATGCGCGCCGAGTACGGCTGGACGAACTCCGCGTAGTCGGCCGGCGAGAGCGCACCGACCCAGGAGTCGAAGAGCTGGATCACGTCCGCGCCCGCGCGCACCTTGCCGCGGATGTAGCGCGAGAACGCGTCGGTGAGCTTCTCCATCAGCGCATGCCACGTCGCCGGCTCTGCGTACATCATCCGCTTCACGTTCAGGAACTCCCGGCTCGGCTTGCCCTCGATCAGATAGCCGGCGACGGTGAAGGGGCCGCCGCAGAAGCCGATCACGGCCTGGTCGGGGCGCAGCTCGCGGCGGACGATCGAGACCGCCTCGAGGATGAACGGAACTGCCTCCTCCGGCTCGGGCACGGTCAGGCGCTCGACGTCGGCGAGCGAGCGGATCGGCTTGTCGATCACCGGCCCGACGTTCTCGACGAGCTCCACCTCGACGCCCATCCCGAGCAGCGGCAGCATGATGTCCGCGAACATCACCGCGGCGTCCACGTCGTGCCGGCGCACCGGCTGCAGCGTCACCTCGGCGCAGAGCTCGGGCTCGTAGCAGACCTCGAAGAGCGTGTGGGTCTTGCGGATCTCGCGGTACTCCGGGAGCGAGCGGCCGGCCTGGCGCATGAACCAGACAGGGGTGCGCTCGGTCGGCTCGAGTCGCGCGGCGCGGACGAGGAGAGGGTCGCTCACGGCGAAAGTAGGCTAGCTGCGTGATGGATCCGGTCGGCGAGCATCCCGTCCCTCCCGGCCCGCTGGCGGTGCGGTGGCTCGCGTACGACGTGCCCACGCTCCGCGCCGGCGCGGAGACCGCTGTGCGGGTGTCGCTGCGGAACGCCGGGCACCGCGACGTGGCGCTCCCGTGGCGGCGACGGCGTGCAGCTCTCCTACCACTGGCTGGACGATCGCGGCAACGCGATCGTCTGGGACGGTCCGCGGACGCCGCTCCCGCACCCGGTTGCCCCGGGTGAGGAGCTGGAGTCGGCGCTGACGGTGCGTGCGCCGCAGCCTCCCGGCCGCTACCGGCTCGCCTTCGACCTCGTCGAGGAGCACCGCTTCTGGTTTGCCGAGGTCGGCTCGCACGCGCTCGAGCTCGACGTGGAGGTCGCGCCGCGAATCGGCGCGCGGCGCCTCGCGGTCGTCGTCCACGGCGGCGAGGACGCGGAGACGGCCGCCGCGCTCGCCGCACAGGAGGAGCCGCTCGTCACGGACGGCGCGGCGGCGACGGCGCACCTCGTCGCGGGCGCGCTGCCGGCTCCGGACTGGTCCCGGCGCATCCTCGACGCCCACGCGGAGGGCTTCGTGGCCGTCGGCGGCTCGATCGAGAGCCGTGACCGCGCGTTGCGCCCGTGGGCGCCCGGCGGCGGCCGCAACCCTGCCTTCGCGCACCCGCTGCTGCTCCCGTCGCTGCTCGACGGGCTCGAGCCGGGCGAGCACGAAGGGCTCCCGGCCTACGCCCCCGACGGCGAGCCCGCGCTCTTCGACGGGCGGATCAGACTTCGACTGCCACGCGGTCGTCGACGCGGCTGAAGACGAACGCGCCCAGCGCAAGCGCGACGAACGCCGCCACGACGAGGTAGAGCGTGTCGCCCGCGGCGGGCAACTCCCCGAAGAAGAGCGGGTCGCGCACGGCCTCGATCGGCGGTGTCAGCGGATTCCCCCAGTGGACGAGCGAGACGAGCTTGGGGTGGTCGCTCACGCCCGGGACGCTCTCGAGCGAGTAGAGCACCGGCGTGAGGAAGAACCAGGGGAGGAGCAGCGCGGCGACGATGTGCTCGACGTCGCGGTAGAGCGCGTTCAGCGATGCGACGGCGAGTGCGAGCCCGGCGACGAGGCAGACGATGAGCGCAGCGAGCGGGAAGGCGAGCAGGACGGTGTCGCGGGTCTCGGGGAGGAAGCCGACCGCCAGCGCGACCACGATCGTGAACATGACCGCGAAGCCGACGAGCTGCGTCGCCACCATCGAGAGCGGCACGAGCTGCCGCGGGAAAGCGAACCTTGCGGATCAGGTTGGCATTCTCGACCAGGCTCCGCGAGGCGGACTGGAGCGAGGTCGCGAAGAAGACCCAGACGGGCAGGCCGGCGAGCAGGAAGAGCCAGTAGTGCTCGTAGTCGGCGGTCTGGATCTTCAGCATCACGCTGAAGACGAGCAGGTAGACGAGCATCAACACGACCGGATGCGCGAGCGACCAGGTGAGCCCGAGCACCGAGCCCTTGTACTTCGCCCGGAGATCGCGGCGGAAGAGGCTGCCGAACAGCTCGCGGTAACGAACGAGGTCTGCGTAGATCGTCACGAGCGGAAACTAGTGTAGGCGCGTGCGAGCGTCTCCCGGCCTGACGGGCCTCCACTACCCTTTGCTGCCGTGAACGCGATCGCCGCGGTCGCCGCGCTCTCGGTCGCGGCCCTCGTCCTGACCGGCCTGCTCCGCGCGAACGTCGCGGGCCGGCTCGTCGCCGATCCTTCCGGCGGGCGTTGGCACGCGCGATCGACCCCGATGTTCGGTGGCGATCGGCATCTTCGCCGGCCTGCTCGCGGGTGTCGGCGCCGTGCTCGCCGTCGGGGCCGCCGATGTCGAGTCTCAGAGCTCGGCGGCATCCTGGCGGGCTGCGCGATCCTCTTCGTGGCCGGGGTGCTCGACGACCTCTACACCCTGCCGCCGCTCGCCAAGCTGGGCGCCCAGGTCGCGCGGCCGGAGCGGTGGTGCTCGCATCGGGGCCTGCGGTCGAGATCGTCGGCAACGACCTGCTCGCGATCGCGATCGGACTGCTCTGGCTGGTCGGGATCACGAACGCCTTCAACCTGCTCGACAACATGGACGGTCTCGCGGCGTCGCTCGCGACCGTCTCGTGCGCCGTCTTCGCAGTCGATGCCATCGCCCGCGACACGGGCGAGCTCGGCCTCGTTGTCGCACTCGCGCTCGGCGGGGCCTGTCTCGGCTTCCTCCCCTTCAACCTCCGGCCGGGTCGCCGCGCCCGCGTCTTCATGGGCGACTCGGGCAGCCAGGTGATCGGCTTCGGACTTGCCTCGCTCGCGCTCGCATCGAGCTGGACGACGGCCGGCGCGACACTCACGAGCATCCTCGCTGCCGCTCCTCGTGCTCGCCGTCCCGATCCTCGACACGACGCTTCGTCACGGTCCGGCGGACGCTCGAGCGGCGGCCCGGTGACGCAGGGCGGGACCGACCACTCCTCGCACCGGCTCGTCTACTACGGGCTCTCGGAGCAACAGGCGGTCGCGGCTCTGACGCTGCTGGCCGCCCTGCTCGGCGCGACGGCGCTTGCCTACAACGTGCTCGCCGACGCACGCGTGACGGCGGTCGGGCGTGCTCGTGTCGTTCGTCGCTCCTCGTGCAGTTCGCGAGCTTCCTCGGCGACCTCGAGCAGCGCTCGCGGCTCGCCGAGACAGGCCCGGCGCCGGCGCTCTGGCGCGCCTTCGTCTCGCAGCCGCGCCGCCTCGTCGAGGTGCTCGTCGACTTCGCGATCATCTGCGCCTCGTTCCTCGCCTCGTACCTGCTCTTCGTCGACGGCGGCGGCACCGAGCGTCGCAGCGCGCGATCTTCCTCGCGCCGCTGCCGATGCTGCTCGGCGGTGCGCTACGTGCTCCTTCGTCGCTCTTCGGGATCTACCGGCGCGTCTGGCGTTTCGCGCCGCCGCGCGACCTGCTCGCGATCGCGGCCGCCGTCGCCGCTGTCGGTGCCGATCGCGATCGCGATCGTCGCGGCGACTGCGCCCGTTCGCGGACTTCCCGCTGGAGATCTTCCTCGTCGACGCGCTCCTCTGCATGCGCGCTCGTGGCCGGCTCGCGCCTGGCGCTGCGGCTGGCTGCCCGACCTGCGCTCGACCGCACGCCGCAGCACGCAGCGCGCGCGTCCTGATCGTCGGCGCCGGCCGCTCCGGCCGGCAGCCTCGTCCGGGAGCTCGAACGAGACGCCGGAGACACGCGTCGTCGGCTTCCTCGACGACAACCCGAGCGTCTCGCCGGCGCCGCGATCCTCGGCGTCACGGTGCTACGGCGGCCTCGACGAGCTCGCGCGCCCAGCTCGGCGTCGCGCGTCCGGGCGAGGTGCTCGTCACGATCCCGGACATCGCGCCGCAGGAGCGGCTCGACGCCGTGCCGTCGCGGCATGCGCAGGCCGCAGGCGTCTCCTGCCGCTTCGTCCGCGCCGCATCGAGATCGCGCCGCCGCCGCTGGTCGAGGTCTCGGCCGAGTGAGCTCCGAGACGACGCGCCCGGACGAGCGCTGGACGCCACGGCTGGTCGGTTCATCCTCGCGTTCGCCTACCTCTGCGCGGCTGCGCTGTACACCTGGCAGGCAGGCGACCGGGTCTCGCCGACGATCTTCAGCGACGAGATCGAGTTCACGCAGATCTCGCGCTCGATCGCGACGAACCGGGCCGCCCGCGCGGCCGGAGAGCCGCGCGGGTTCGAGATCGCTCTACACCTACCTCGTCGCGCCCGCGTGGTGGCTCGACAGCTCGTCCGCGGCCTACGGAGGCGATCAAGCTGCTCGGCGTGCTCGTGATGAGCGCCGCGATCTTCCCGGCCTACGCGCTCGCCCGTTTCGTCGTCTCGCGCCCGTACGCCCTGTTCGCCGCGGCGGTCCTCGCCGTCGCGTCGCCGCCACTGGCCTACGCGCCCTATCCTGCTCGACGAGCCGCTCGCCTATCCCGTTCTCGACGCTTCGCCCTCTGGGCGATCGCCGCGGCGGTCGCCAGGCCCACGGGCAGTCGGCTGCTGGCGGCCGGCGCACTCTGCCTGGTCGCGCCCTTCGTGCGCGGCGAGCTGGCCGTGCTCCTGGTGATCTACGCCGTCGGGCTCGGATTCCTCGGCTGGCGCACCGAGCGCTTCGCCCGCTGGCGCAGCACGTGGACGACCGGTGACTGGCTCGGAGCGGCGCTGCTCGTCGGCCGGAGTCGCAATCGTCTTCAGCGCGGCTGCCGGCCACCGCTCCGATCGCGTGGTACGTGGCGACCGGCTTCGTGAAGCACCGCGTCTTCGACTACGGCGCCTGGGCGCTCGCGGCGATGACGATCGGGCTCGGCGTGCTGCCGGTCGTGGCGACCGTGGGGGCGTTCCTGTCCCGTCGCGTCCGCGCGACCGACGAGGGCAGGGCCTTCGTGGTCGTCGGCGTTGCGGCGACGGTGGCCTTCGTCGCCTACACGGCGATCAAGGGCGCCTATCTCTCGACGGTCTTCTCGAACCTGATCCTCGAGCGGAACGTGATCTACCTCGTCCCGGTCGTGCTGGCCGGCACGGCGGCCGTGCTCGAGCGGCGCCGTGGCCGGCGTGCCGGCGCTCGCGGGAGGCCTCCTCCTCGCGCTCTGGCTCGTCACGAAGGCCGAGCTGCGACTCGACCAGTACCCGTACTTCGAGGCGCCGAGTCTCGCGATCGGCGCGCTCGCGAACCGCAACTTCTCGCTGGGACGGCCCGCACGATCGAGCGCGCGCTCGTCGTCGTCGCGCTCGTCTCGGCTGCGCTCGCTCGTCGGCCCGGACAGTGCTGCGCTCGCGTGCAGTCGGGCTCGGCGTTGCCGTCGTCGCGGCCTGCGCGATCGCGACGTGGTCGCTGACGACCGAGATCTACGCCGCCCGGCGGCGCTACTTTCGCTGAACGCCTGTACGGCGTCTCGCCGCGGCCGGTGGACTGGGTCGACCGCGCCACCGGCGGCGAGCCGACGCTCTATCTCGGTCAGCAGATCATCGACGCGAACCCGATCTGGCTGCTCGAATTCTGGAACCCGTCGATCGAGAAGATCTGGAGCCTCGACGGATCGGCGCCGCTGCCGTCGCTCTCACCCGACCTCGGCGCCCCCGACGGCACGCTCAGCCCAGCGCCCGACGTGAGCTGGGTCGTGACGAGCAACGGCGTCGAGGTGGTCGGCGCGAGGCGTCGGCGAGCCGTGGGCGGCATGACGCTCTTCCGGGTCCGGCCGCCGGTGCGCTTCCGGTACGCCCAGACCGGGAGTCGCACCGGACGGTTGGATGGGTGCGCGCGCCACGTTCTCCCAGCTACGCCCCCGACGAGGGCGTCGCGCGCGGCTTCGTCCGCGTCGTCCTCTCGCGCCAGGGCGCGTGCGGTGGCGGCATCCCCACTGCGGACGTGACCGTGCAAGCTCGGACAGCGTCGCCGTCGTCGACAAGCAGCCCGGGTTCGGCGAGGTGCAGGAGGTGGTCGAGACGAAGCTCGCACCCTGCGCCGTGCAGCCGGTCCTGATCCGCGCGGCCGTCCCGTACCACATCGAAGTCACGGTCTCGCCGACGTTCGTCCCCGCTGAGATCGACGCTCGAGCGGCGACGTCCGCGAGCTCGGCGCCCGATTCGCTCTCGACTTCCTGCCGCTCGGCTCCGGCGGCTTAGCGGAGCGCCGCCAGCCGCTCCGGGTGCTTGCGCAGGAAGCGCGCCATCCCGCGCAGGTGCCAGAGCGTGTGCCGGCTGACGAAGCGCTTGTCGATCACCGCTGCGTAGTCGTGCCGCACGACCGCGCTCGGCACGAGCCACCGCTCCCAGCCCGCCTGCGCGGCGCGGTAGGCGACGTCGATGTCCTCGACGTAGTGGCGGAAGCCGGCGTCCCAGCCTCCGATCTGCTCCAGCATGCGCCGGCGCAGCAGGAGGCAGGCGCCGCCGAGCAGCCAGTCGCCCTGCACGGGCTCCTCGGGGCGCGTGCCGTAGTGGCTGCGCTGGTGCTCGTACGGGTCGCGGAGCAGGCGCAGGGGCGTGCGGCGCCAGACCGTCCCGAGCACGGTCGGGAAGCGGCGCAGGCTCGGCTGCCACGTGCCGTCCGGCCAGAGCACGAGCGGCCCGACGAGCCCGGCCTGCGGATGCTCCGCGGCGAAGCGGGCGAGCTCGGCGATCGCGCCCGGCTCGGGATAGGCGTCCGGGTTGGAGACGAGCACGTACTCGCCGGTCGTGGCCGCGACGCCGGCGTTGACGTTCGCGGCGAACGAGCGGGGCTGTTCGTTCTCGATCAGCGCCGCTCCGTCCGGGATCGCCTCGACGCTCCCCGGCAGGTTGGCGATCACGACGAGCTCGTCGACCTGGGGCGCGAGCGCCGGCAGCGAGCGCTCGAGCTCGGCCGCATGGCCGTGCGAGACGACGACGGCGGAGACCTTCACCGGCCGAGCACCTCCAGGTAGACCGCGAGCGTCCGGCGTGCGCTCTCGGCCCACGAAAAGAGACCCGCGCGCGCGAGCCCTGCGGCAACGCGCGACTCCCGCTCGGCGAGCGCTCGCCGGATCCCGTCTGCCAGACCGGCCTCGTCCGCCCAGACGGCCGCGTCACCGGCCACTTCCTGCAGCGCAGGCTCCGGGACCGCGACGACCGGCGTCCCGCTCGCCATCGCCTCCAGTACGGGCAGGCCGAAGCCCTCGTAGCGAGACGGCATCACGAGGCACGCGGCACCGCGGTAGAGCCGCGCGAGCTCCTCCTGCTCGACGTAGCCGGTGAGCCGCGCGCCGCCGCGCTCGAGCTCGCGCGCGAGCGCCGCATCCTTCGCGGGCCCGGCGACGACGAGCGGCATGCCCGCCTCGCGCGCGGCGGCAAGCGCGGCGAGTGGGTTCTTGCGCTCCTGCACCGCTCCGACGAGGAGCACGTAGTCGTGCGCCCCCGCACCGGGGCTGAACGCCGGATCGACGCCGTTCGGGGTGACGACGATCCTGTCGTCCGGGACGCCGTAGAGCTCGCGCAGGTCGGCGCGCGTGCGCTCGGAGACGGTGAGCACACGGGCGGCGCGGCGGGCGGCCCGAGGCACCACGCGCTTGAAGACGAACCGGTCGCGGCGCCCCATCAACGCCGGGTCGCGCTCGAAGGAGAGGTCGTGGATCGTGACGACGGCCGGGCACGGCAGGGCGGGCGGCAGCGCGTACTGGAAGTGCCCGAGCGCGGCGCCGAGGCGGCGCAGCCGCCGCGGCAGCGTCCAGGCCATCCGCAGCTCCTGAACGGGCGTGCGCAGCTCCACCGGCTCGATCCCGGCCGGGACGAGGTCGGGGCGCCGCGTCGCCGCCGCGATCCGCAGGCCGGCTTCGCCCGCGAGCGGCGCCAGCTCCCGCAGCAGGTTGAGGACATACGTCTCGTCGCCGGTGCGCCGGCGGCCGAGCACGTCGGCGTCGACGACGACGAGCGGCGCGCTCATCGGAGCGCCCGCCGGTAGCCCGCCACGGCGGCGTCGGCGGCTGCCGCCCAGCCGAACGCCCGCGCACGCTCGATGCCGAGCGGCACGAGCTCCTCGCGACGCCGATCTGCCTCGTCGATGCCGCCTGCGATCGACGCGACGTCGAGTGGGTCGACGAGCACGGCCGCGCCCCCCGCGACATCCTCCATCGCGCTGCCGGCGCTCGTCACGACCGGCGTCCCCGAGGCCATCGCCTCGATCACGGGGATGCCGAAGCCCTCGTAGAGCGAGGGGAAGACGAGACAGCGCGCGCCGCGGTAGGCGGCGGCAAGCTCGTCGTCGTCGACCCGTCCGAGCCACGTGACGTGCTCGCCCGAGACACCGGCATCTCCCCAGCCGGGAGCGCCGACGAGCCGTAGCTGCACCCCGGCCCGTCCCGCCGCCTCGACGACGCGCGCGAGGTTCTTGCGCGGCTCGAGGGTGCCGACGGCGAGCACGTACTCGCCCTCGAGTCGCTCGCCGTCGGGCCGGAAGGCCGCCTCGACCGCGTTCGGGACGACGTCGATCCGGCCCGGGTCGACACCGGCCAGCTCGACCACCTCGCGCTTCGAGAACTCGGAGACGGCGAAGACGCGGTCGGCGGCCCGGATCGTCGGCAGCAGCGCGGTGCGGGCGTAGAGCCGCGTCCACGCCGGGAAGACCTCGGGGTGGCGGAGCACGGCGAGATCGTGCACGGTCAGGATCGTCGGCACCTTCGCCCGGGGCGGCGCGCGGAAGATCGAGCAGTGCAGGACGTCCGCCCGCGCCCTCGAGGCCGCACGCGGCAGCAGCAGCGGGTACCAGAGCACGTCCCTCGCCACGGCGGTGACCCGTCCGGCACCGCCCCAGGACATCGGCAGGACCTCGACGTCGGCCCGCGCCTCGAGCCCCGCACGGAGCCCGTTCAGCCAGCGGGCCGTCCCCGCCCGGGTCTGCAGCAGCGGCGCCACGTCGAGCGCGACCCTCACGCCGCCGCCTCCTCGAATGCCTGCAGGTGGATCTCGCCGCAGCGGCGCCAGCTGAACGTGCGGGCGTGGGCGAGCCCGGCGGCGACCACGTCCTCGCGCCGCTCGGCAGCTTCGAGGATCGCTGCGGCCATCGCGTCCGGGTCGAGCGGATCGACCCGCACCGCCGCGCCGCCGCAGGCCTCGTCGAGCGACGGGTGCGACGACGCGACGACCGGGACGCCGCACGCCATCGCCTCGACGATCGGCATTCCGAAGCCCTCGAAGAGCGACGGGTAGACGAAGACCGCGGCGCCCCGCATCAGCCGCGGCACCTCCTGCGCGCCGACGAAGCCGAGCCTGAGGATGCCGTCGTCCGCCGGCAGTTCCTGGTCGCCCCAGCCGGCGGCACCCGCCACCGCGAGCGCGAAATCCTCGGCGAGCAGGCGCCAGGCCACCACGAGGGTCGCGAGGTTCTTGCGTGGCTCCAGCGTCGCCAGGCTGAGCACATACGGGCGCCCCAGCTCCGCGCGCTCGCCGTCCGGCGCGTACTCGGACGCGACGCCTGGTGGCGCGACGCGGATGCGCTCGCGCTCGATGCCGAGGTGCTCCTCGACGTCGCGGCCGGTGTAGGCGGAGTTGACGAAGACGAGGTCGCATTCGGCTGTCCGCGCGTACTTGTAGGCGTGCATCGAGTGCGTCCGCGGGGTCACCCACTCCGGGTGCAGGAGCGGGACGAGGTCGTGCACCATCGTCGACCTGATCCCGCTCCGCTGCGGGGGCACCATCCAGTCGCTGAAGTGGAGCACGTCGAGCGGCCCGAGAAAGCGCTCGGCCGTGGGGTGCCCGAGCCGGCTCCAGCCCATCCGGAATGCGTGCGACCAGGGCAGCACGGGGGTGCGCAGTTCGACGGGGACGTCCGCGAGGGCCTCGCGGATCAGCTTCCGGCCGCGCAGACGGGTGGGCGCGAAGGCGATCAGGTCGTGCCGGCCGGCGGCGACCTCGGCGAGGCCGGCGAGCGAGCCGCGCACGTAGTTGCCGATCCCGGTGCGCGGATGCGAGAGCGGGCTGACGTCGAACGCGATCCTCATGGCGTCCAGCCGAACGTGTTGAAGTGGGCTCCGAGCGCGCGGTCGTCGCCGTCACCCGGGACCTTCGTGGTCGCGACCCGGAAGACGACCCGGCAGGTGCCGTGGTCGGGCCGGACGGCGAGACGGCAGCTCGGCCGTCCCGGCTGGCCTGATCCGCGCCCTCCCCGCCTCCCTGCCGAAGATGAACGCCGTCACGATCTGGTCCTCGTCGAACAGGTTCGGGTCGCTGGTGAGCGCGACCGTCAAGGTGCCGCCGCGGCAGCGCTCCCGAGTCCAGGTCACGGTGCGGCCCGACCACGTGTCGTTGGGATAGAGGCCGTCGACGACGGTCGCGGTGGCGACGAGCGGCCCCGCGACGCGCCAGAGCGTGAGCCCGATCCCCGGGTCGCGGGCGACCACCGTGCCGTCGGGAGTGATCTTGTCCTCGGTCAGCACGTAGCCGACCCGCAGCCGCTTGCCGTCGCGAGTCCGGATCAGGCCGGACTTCGAGTCGATAGACACCTCCGCCTCGGCGAGCCCTCCCGGTGTCGGCCCGCCGACGAAGTAGATCGGCCCGACGGCGCGGTTGAAGAACTCGTTCTGGTTGACGGCGTAGCGATCGGTCGCGCCCGTCCAGATGAACGCGGCGCGCGCGCCGTCCGGCAGCGCCCGGTCGATCCAGTCACGGTGCCCGACGCGGATGCCGGAGAACAGCGCCCCGGCGGAGACCCGCGCCGTCGCGAACCCGTACTCGCCCTGCCACACGTTCTGGGACACGGCCGCGAAGAAGGCGAGTGTCACCGCCGGCAGCACGAGTGCCAGCCGCCGCGGCACGAGCAGCAGCAGCGCTGCCGCCACCAGGCCGCCGGCGAGCACAGTCGCGTCGATCGAGTCGAAGAGGAGCGAGCCGAAGGCGTCCCAGAGCGGCAGCAGCGCGAGCGTGTCCGAGATCGCGCCCGTCTCGATGAACCGCTCGAACGGGATCGCGAGCGGCAGCAGCGCGCAGACGGCCACGACGATCGGCGCGACCCACTTCGGCCGCGGCAGGCCCCGGTCGGCCCAGACGAGCAGCGCGATCAGGAAGAACGGCGCGACGACGAAGGTGTTGCGCTCCTGGATGCGGTTGGCGAAGACCGACGCGAACGCGGCGACGACCAGCAGCACCGCCGTCGAGAGCGTGATCGCGACCGCGAGGAAGGGCGCAAGCGCGGGCTCGATTCGGCGCGTCCGGACGGCCAGGAGCACGAAGGCGGCCAGCGGCAGCACACCCAGGTAGAGGTCGAGCTCCGCCAGGTGGTAGAGGAAGAAGCGCGCGACCGTCGCCGGGTCGTACGAGCTGTCGCCGACGACCGCGTACGCCCCGAGGAGGTCGCGCGGCGACTGCCCCCGCACGGCCTGGAAGCCGAGCACCGCCACCGCTCCCGCGCCGATCAGCGCGTAGAGGAGCCACAGCCGCTTGAGCGCCGGGACGAGCGGCTGCCGTCCCAGCCAGGCCGCGAGCAACGGGGCCACGAGGATCGCCGGCACGAACGCGACCGCCTGGACGCGCGTCGCGAAGAGAAGGCCGACGAGCGCGAGCAACCCGGCCTGGCGGAGCGCGGTCGGCCGCTCGAGCACGAGCACGAAGACGAGCGCCCCGGTGAGGAAGAGGGGATAGAAGACGTTCTCGGTCATCACCGTGCCGGTGTAGGCGAGCGACGGGACGGCGACCGCGAGCACGGCGGCGGCCAGCGAGAGCCCCGGCCCGAGCAGCCGCCGGGCGAGCAGATAGGCCGGCACCGCCGCGAGGGACATGTAGAGCGCGTTCAGCGTCTTCACGGCCGCGTACGCGTCGGGCAGCGAGTCGAACAGCGCGTACGCCGGGCTGATCAGGAGCGGGTAGACGAGGCTGAAGCCGCCGGCCGGGACGTCGCGCACCCGGAAGCCCTCTCCCGCCGCGACGCTTCGCGCGAGCTCCGAGTAGATCAGCTCGTCGACCATGATGAACGGGCCGACGATCGCGCGGGCGAGCCAGGCGCGCAGGAGGAACGAGGCGGCGACGATGACTGCGAGCCACGCCCAGGCCGGGACGCGGCGCAGCCTATCGGCCAAGCTCGACCTCGGCGAGGCGCCGCGCGAGCTCGCTCGCCTCGGGCGAGCCGGGCTCGATCCCCACCTCCGCGGCCGCCGCGGCGACGTCACCGAGCACCGCGTCCGCGACCGCCTCCCCGCCGGCCGCCTGCTCGAGTGCGGCGGCGTAGAGGTCGGCGGTGCGTTCGAGGTCGTGCTCGCGGCGGGCGAGCTCCCGCGCGGCTGCCGACATCCCCGAGCGGGCCGCCTCGTCGCGGGCGAGCAGCTCGAGCGCGGCGTGGAGGGTCTCGGTCTCGTGCGCGTCGACGGGCACCTTCAGCGCGACTGCGTCCGGCAGCTCCGCGAACCAGCCGACGTCGCTGACGACCACCGGCTTGCCGAGCGAGAGCTGCCGGATCACGCTGCCGGAGGTCTCACCCATCGTGGGCGAGCGGAGGTTGACGCAGATGTCGCAGGCGGACATCAGCGCCCAGAGGCGCTCCTCCTCCACGTACGCCTCCCGGACGATGCCCTCTTCGGACAGGCCGAGCCGCTGCAGGCGCCGGTCGAGGTCGAAGCCCGGCGAGACGGCGCCGACGAGGAGCAGCCGAGCCCCGGGCCGGTCGCGGCGCAGCCGGGCGAACGCCTCCAGGAGCTGCGGGATCCGCTTGCTCGTGTTCACGTTCCCGAACGAGCCGATCAGCGGCTCGCCCGTGATCGGCGCCGGGTCGACCGGCGCGTGCTCCCAGGCCGGGTGTGGGATCCGCCACACCGGCCCCTCGTAGCCGGCCGCGCGAGCCCGCTCCTCGACGTGGCGGGAGTGCACGATCAGCCCGGTGGCGAGCTCGAGCACCTCGCCGGCGAGATGGAAGTCCTCGGGCCGGCTCTCCCAGAGCGGGGGAATCCGCTTGTCGAGCACGCCGTGGGCGAGCAGCCGGCCGACGACGCCGCCCTCGCGCTCCATCGCATCGAGGTAACCGTGCCCGTCGCGGCGGCCGATCGTCAGGCCCGCGACGAGATGGTGGAGGACGAAGTCGTGCAGCACGACCACGCCGGGGCGCTTCCGCAGCGCGTCGACGATCCAGCCGTGCGCGTCCGGGTTGTTGCCGACGTGGTAGAGCGAGAGGTCGGTGCCGCGGGCGGGCCGTGTGCGGCCGCGCTTCACGACGTCGACCTCGAGCCGCTCGCGCAGCGCCGGCAGGAGATGCGCGCTGTAGTCCGCGATCCCCGACCGCTCCGGCGGCATCGGGCTGTAGTAGGCGACCTTCATGCGAGCAGCCTGTCGATGCAGGTGTCCCAGGTGACGCGGGCCGCGATCTCCTTGCCGGCCCGGCCGAACGCGCGCGCCTCGTCCGGATGCTCCCGCAGCCGCCCCGCGGCGCGCGCGAGCTCGGCGGGCGCAGGCGCCGTCACGAAGCCGGTGTGCCCGTCCGTCACGACCTCCAGCGGCCCGCCCGCGTCGGTCGTCGTCAGGACCGGCTTCTCGGAGAGGAATGCCTCGTACGGGACCATGCCGAAGTCCTCGTCGACGGGCGCGTAGTAGACGGCGAGGCAGCCGGCGTAGAGGGTGGCGAGCTCGGCCTCGTCGACACGCCCGGCGAACTCGGTGCGCCCGTTCAGGCCGCGGTCGGCCGCGAGCGCCTCGAGCCGCTCGCGATCCGGGCCCTCACCCACGATCACGACGCGCAGCGCAGGGTCGAGCGCGGCGGCCTCGAGCAGCAGGTCGTTCCGCTTGGCCCGGTCGAGCCGGCCGACGGAGAGGACGAAGTCGCCGTAGCCGTCGTTGCGGTACGGGAGCTCCTGCGGCGGATGGGGCAGTACCTCTGCGGCCAGGCCGGTCGAGCGCTCGATCCGGTCGGCGACGTTCCGCGAGGTGGCGAACAGCCGCTTGGCCTCGCCCAGGGCGATCCGGTCGAGCCGCTGCACGCTGCGGCGCAGCGCCCGGTCGGCGGGCTCCTCCGAGAACTGGCCGAGGTCGCTGCGGTCGAGCTCGTAGGCCTGCCGGAACTGGTGCAGCACCCAGACGCGCTTGTTCGGATGGCGGACGGCGTAGGAGGGGAACTTCGTGGCGATCACCAGGTCGATCGCACGCCCGTCCGACTCGGTCAGGTCGAGCAGGCGCCAGAGGAACGCCTGGTCGAGCACGCGCGTGCCCGGGTACCACTTGAACGGGACGGTGACGAGCTCGGCCTCGTGCTCCCGCTCGCGCAACTCGGCGACGAGCGTCTCCGCCATGATCTCGGCCCCGCCGCGCACGAACGGGACCTGCGGGGCACAAACGGCGATTCTCACGACCGCTGCTTCAGCTCGGCCTCGAGCGCGGCCACGCGCGCCTCGAGGTCGTCGATCAGCCGCAGCGCCGCCGCGTTGAACGAGCGCTGGTCGTACGCGACCGGCTCGACGTACCAGCGCATCAGCTTCCGCAGCACCGCCTTCGCCGGCGTGCCGAGGCCGCCACGCACTCCCGGCCGCAGCCGCAGGTTGCGGTCGGCCGAGACCGGCCAGAGGCGCTCGGCCTCCGCGCGCGCCGCGCTGCGGTCGCCCTCGTCGCCGGCCGCCTGGCCCGGCGCGGCGCCGGAGCGGCGAACCTCCTGCTTCAGCTGCTCGAAGAGGGCCGCGAGATCCGGCCCCTCGGACGCGGAAATCCCTGCAAGCTGGCCATTTTCGTCGCTCCCGTCGGGCATCGGGGGATTGTACCCCGCGCCCGGGATACGCTCCTCCCGTGCGCATCGGCCTCAGCCTGCTCACGCTCGTGCCCGGTGAGGTCGGCGGCGCCGAGACCTCCGCGCGGGGGCTGGCGCGCGGGCTCGCGGAGGTGGGGACGCTCGACTACACGGCGTTCACGCCACCCGCTGCGCCCGGCGCCGGCGAGGGGCTGCCCGAGGTCGCGGTTCCGGAGTACCGGAACGCCCGCACCGTCCCGCAGCGAGCGCTCGCGATGGCCCTCGCGGCAGCGCGGCCCGGCGCCATCCGCCGGCGCTACGAAGGACTGGACGCCGTCCACTACCCGCTCACGATCGCGCTGCCGAAGCTCGAGCTGCCCTGCGCGGTCACCGTCCACGACCTGCAGCACCTCGACCACCCGGAGCTCTTCTCGCGCGCGGAGCGGCTGTTCCGGGCGCGGACGCACGAGGGGTCGGCTCGCCACGCGGAGGCCGTGATCGTCCCGAGCCAGTTCGTCCGCCGCCGCGCGATCGAGCTGCTCGGCCTGCCCCCCGAGCGCGTGCACGCGATCCCGTGGGGCGTCGACCACGCACGCTTCGGGCCGGGCCAGGAGGAGCGCGAGCCGTTCCTGCTCTACCCCGCGCGGCCGTGGCCGCACAAGAACCACGAGCGCCTCTTCGAAGCGTTCGCGCTGCTCCGCGAGGAGCGGCCGGAGCTACGGCTGCTGCTCACGGGCGGCGGCCACCAGGGGCGCCCCGTCCCGCCCGGCGTCGAGGTGCGCGGGCTCGTCCCCGGCGAGGAGCTCGCCTCCCTCTACCGCCGCACGGCCTGCCTCGTCTTCCCGAGCCTCTACGAGGGCTTCGGCCAGCCGCCGCTCGAGGCGATGGCGTCCGGCGCGCCCGTGGCGGCGTCGAACATCCCGGCGGTCGCCGAGGCCTGCGGCGAGGCCGCGGCGCTCTTCGAGCCCACCGAGCCCGAGGACATCGCCGCGGTCGTCGCCGGCGTCCTCGACGCGCCGGAGCGGTTCGCCGCCGCCGGGCCCGAGCGGGCGGCGCTGTTCACGTGGGCCGAGACGGCCCGTCGGCACGAGGCCGTCTACCGCGGACTGACGTAGTACCGAAGCGCCCGCACGGGCGGCTCGTCGACCGCCTCGGTCTCGAGGACCGTCGCTCCGAGCGACGTGAGGTGCCGCCGCATACGGGCCTCGGGAACAACCGTCATCCGCATCGGTGTCAGCGGCGTCCGGCGCAGCAGCCAGTCCTCCGAGACGCCGAGCCGGCGCAGCAGCGCGTAGGCGCGCCGCCGCGGCTGCAGCGACCACGGGAACGGGATCAGGCTCGGCAGGCCGAAGACGACCAGTCCTTCGGGACCCACCACGCGGAGGAACTCGGCCACGTAGCGCTCGATCTCCGCCTGCGTCGGCACGTGTTGAAGCACGATGCTCGAATAGACGAAGTCGAAGGAGTCGTCGTCGAACTGCGCCAGGTCGGAGGCGGCGTTGACGCGGAACTCCGCCGCGGGGACATCCGCATTGAGCCGCTGCGCGTGCTCGACCATGCCCGCCGCGATGTCGACCCCGACCGCCTGCTCGAACCGCCCGGCGAGCGCGCGCGTGAGCCGGCCGACGCCGCAGCCGAAGTCGAGCGCGCGCTCCCGCCGCGCGGGCAGGCCGAGCCGCTCCGCGGCGTCGAACACGGCGGCGATCTCCGCCTCACCGGTGGCGAAGAACTCCTCCGCCTCCCAGCGGCCGCCCTTCCGGTCCGGCGCGGTCAGGACGGCCCAGAGGGCGTCGACCTCGGCGAGCCGCTCCCAGTCCTCCCGATGGCGCTCGAGGCTCACGCGCGCCACCCTAGAGGACACGTGCGTAGGCGGCGCGCAGGCGCTCCGCCGCCGCCTCGAGCGAGTAGCGCTGCACGAGCTCCGGAACGCTCGGCCCTTCCAGCGCCCGTTGATAGGCCGAGCGCAGCGGCTGGCCGCTGCTGCGAGCGAGTAGCGGTGAACGAGCTCCGGCGGGTGCTCGATCCGTTCGCCGGGCGGACGCACAAGCGGCCCCTCTGCCAGCAGCCTGGCTAGCTCGACCCAGTCGCCCGGCGCGAACAGCTGCGCACCGGCGCCGAGCACCTCGGGAATCGCACCGCTCGAGCTCGCGAGCACCGGCGCTCCCGCAGCCAGCGCCTCCGCGAGCACCATCCCGAACTGCTCCTCCCAGAGCGGGATGGAGAGGCTGCCGAGCACGACACACGACGCGCGGGCGAACACTTCAGGCATCTCCGCATGCGGCACGGCCCGGATCTCGACCCGGTCGGCGAGCCCGAGGTCGGCGGCGTAACGGAGCAACCGCGCGCGCTCGGGCCCGGCGCCGACGATCAGCAGCCGAGGGCCGGACGGAAGCGAAGCGAGCGCGCGCAGGACGTCGAAGTGGCCCTTCTCCCAGACGAGCCGGCCCGGAGAGACGACGAGGTGCTCGTCGCCGCCGGCCGCGTGCGCGGCCCGGAAGCGCTCGACGTCGACGCCCGGGTACGAGACCTCGATCCGGTCCGGGTCAGCCCCTTCGAGCAGGAGGCAGCGGCGCGCCCGCTCGGTGGCGGCCAGGAAGAGATCCGCCTCGGCGAGCGCCGTCCGGCGGTAGGCGCGTCCACGGAAGGCGCGGAACGTCTCGCGGAACGGGATCGTCTCCCAGACGGTGAGCACGAGCCGAAAGCCGAGCCGCTGTTTCAGCTCCGCCGGCTGGCCGCTGAACCACACCCCGAGCTCCGCCGAGTGGACGATGTCCGCACCGGCCAGGTGACGCTCGAGATCGCGGTAGCGGTCGCCCGCGAGCTGCGCTGCCAGCTCCCCCGCGCGGCCGCGAGGAAGCGTGTCCCGGCGAGCCTTCACCGGCACGACCGGCAGCCCGAGGTCCTCGAGGTCGTAGCGGTTGGCGCCCGTGACGAGCACCGAGACGTCGTAGTCGTCCCGGAGCAGCTCCCACGGCCGCAGGTCCCACGGATTCGCGTTGTGCCCGCGGAGAACGACGACGCGGGGCCGGCTCACCGCGGCCTCCGTCGGCGCAGCGCCGGAACGACCTCCGGCGGGATCGCCCCCACCGCGAACCCGGCGGCGACGAACACGACAGCCGCGAAGGGCGCCGTCACCCACGGGCTCAGGGGCAGCAGCGCGACCGCCGCCCCCGCGGCCGTGGCAACGAGCGGCCGCCAGACAAAGGCAAGCCGCGGCACGAGCCCCCCGCCCACTCGGGCGAGCGCGACGAGCAGGAGCACGGCGAGCAGGCCCTCGGTCACGACGGCCGCCGCGGCGCCACCCATCCCGTCATACGCGCGCACGAGCACGGTGCCGACGACGAGCACGACTGCAAGCGCGATCCCGTTCGCGACCGCCACGTCGCGCTGCCGCCGGAGCGAGACGAGACCGAGCGTCCAGACCTGGCTGAGGAAGACGCCGAGCAGCGCGAACACCTGGAGCTGCAGGATCGGCGCGGCCTCGCGGAACTCCTCCCCGCCGAGCAGGAGGATCGCCTGCTCCGCGAGCACGACCGTGACGACGACGAGCAGGAGCGATGCGGCCACGGCGGTCTCGGTCATCCGCTGGAGCGCGTACCGGAGCCGCTCGCGATCCTCAGCGCCCGCGACGGCGAGCAGCGGCAGCGCCACGGCGAGCACGAGCGTCGGGATCCCGAGCAGGATCTCGAAGATCCGGAAGGAGGTCGCGAAGAGCCCGGTCTCGACCTCGTCGGTCTGCATCGAGACCAGGATCACGAGCAGCCGCAGGTAGATCACGTTCATCGCCAGCGCCGCCGCGAGCGGCAGCGACTCGCGCAGGAGCTTGCGCGCGGTGGCGCGGTCGAGAGCAGGACGCACCAGAGCGACGGCGAGCGGCGTCAGCGCCAGCACGGCGAGGCCGACGGCGACCTGCACGCCGAAGAACGGAAGCAGCGACGCGCCGGCGAGCACCAGCACGGCGACGCCGACGAGGGTCAGCGCGTGCCGGAGCGTCTCGAGGAAGGTGATCGCGCCCAGCCGTAGCTCCACCGACAACGGCATCATCAACGTGGCCTGCGTGTTCACGAGCAGGATCCCGAGCCCCGCGAGCGCGGTGCCGGCCACGACTACGCCGGGATAGCCGGCGAGCAGCGCGAACGCCGTCGCCGCGACGACCCCGGCGGCCGTGAGCAGGATGCGCAGCCCGACGAGGTTCCGGAGCAGTGCCGGGCGCTCCGCCGCGGGCAGCAGCGCGAGCTCCCGGCTGCCGACCGCGGTGAGCCCGGCGTCCGTGACCGCCGAGACGATCCCGATCAGGGCGACGACGACGCCGAACCGGCCGAAGTCCTCGACCCCGAGATGGCGGAGCAACAGCACGGACGTCGCCGCGCCGAACAGAATCCCGCCGGCGTAGCCCGCTCCGCGTAGGGCGCCGCCGCGGATCACCCGACCCCCGGCCTCGCCCGTCCGCAGGACGTCCATGTGCTCGCCGGCGCTCACGTAGGGTCAACCGTAGTGAAGACGTGGGTCGTCATCCCCACCCTCGACGGGCGCGAGCGCCTGCTCGAGACCCTAGCCAGCCTCGAGGGGCAGACGGCGCCCGTGGACGTCGTCGTGGTCGACAACGCCTCGAGCGACGGCACCGCCGCCGCGGTCGCGGCCGCACACCCCCACGTACGGGTCGTCCAGAACGAGCGCAACCTCGGCTTCGGCGCGGCGATCAACCGGGCAGCGCTCGAGCTGGAGGGCGACTTGCTCGTGCTGGTCAACAACGATGTCGTCTGCGAGCCGGACTTCGTCGAGCGGATCACCTCTCCGTTCGCGGATCCGGGCGTGGGTATGGTCGCCGGCGTCCTGCTCCAGGCGACCGAGCCGGAGCTCGTCGACTCGGCCGGAATCGAGCTCGACACGACGCTCGGCTCGTGGGACTACCTCTGGAACAGGCCGGTCGACACGCTCACCGCTGCCGGCGATCCTGTCGGCCCGTGCGGCGGTGCGGCCGCCTACCGGCTCGAGGCCTTCCAGGCCGTCGGGGGCTTCGACGAGACGCTCTTCGCCTACTGGGAGGACGTCGAGCTGGCGCTGCGGCTCCGTGCGGCCGGGTGGCGCTGCGCCCTCGCCGCGGACGCCCGCGCACTCCACGCGCACGGACAGACGCTCGGCGCCGGCTCGCCCGCCGCCCGGCGGCTCGAGTCGTTCGGACGCGGCTACGTGCTCGCGAAGTACCGCGTCGGCCGCGGCCTGCGCCGCCGCGTCCAGATCGCAGTCCTCGACTGGCCGGTGCTGGTCGTGCACCTGCTGCTCAGGCGCGAGGCAGGGCCGCTGCGCGAGCGCCTGCGGGCGCGGGCGCTCGGGTTGGCGGCCCCGCGCCACCGCGCCCCGCTCGAGCTGGCGACAGTCGGGTTCGGCACGGCGCTGCGGCGGCAGGCCGCGCAGCTCCGGCTGCGCCTCGCCGGCGGCCTGCCCGACCACTTCAAGGACGGTGGGCGAGCGCCGAGAGCTGATACGCCAGGAACTCCGGGCTCCGACCCCGGGTGAGCCGGGCCGCCAGCCGGGAGACCGGACGCAGCGCGCCGAAATGCACGTCGTCCACGTTCCAGCCCGCCTCGTCCAGCGCGCGCACGATGTCGGCGCGCGTGAACCAGCGCAGGTGCGTCACGTCGCGATGCTCCGCGGGCGTGTAGCCGAAGGTCCCACGCACGCCGAGGTCGCGGAGCAGCGTCCAGTGCCGCGCGTTCGGGATCGAGAGGTGCAGCCGCGCACCCGGCGCCGCGTGCGCGTGCAGCCGGCGCAGTAGCTCCCAGGGGTCGACCAGGTGCTCGAGCACGTCGTAGAGCAGGAACGTGTCGAAGGGACCGGCGACGGCGTCGAGCTCCTGCTCGACAGGCCCGACGTGCACCTCGTCGTAGGCTGCGGCCGCGGCGGCCGCGGCGACCGTGTCGAGCTCGACCCCCGAGATCCAGCTTGCGCCTGCAGCCCGAAGGCTCGGGGCCGTGCCGCCGCTGCCGCAGCCGACGTCCAGCACGCGGCCGAGCGGTCGCGGCAGGCGGCCGACGAGCTCCGCCCGGTTCTGATCGAAGTATCCCTCGGGCTTTCCGATGGGCCTGACGATACGCTGCCCCGATGCAGGAAGGGACGATCTGGAGCGACAGCGCGCTCGAGGAGCTCCGGCGTGACTTCGGCGACGCGTACAGCGGCCGGACGGTGCTCGTCACGGGCGCGGACGGCTTCATGGGCTCGCATCTGACCGACGCGCTCGTCGAGCTGGGCGCGAACGTCAACGCTTTCGTCCGAGCCACCTCGAGCGGCGCGCTCAACAACATCGGGCACCTGCGCAACCGGCTCAAGGTGCACTTCGCCGACCTGACCGACAAGACCTCGATCGACTACCTGGTCAAGGAGCTGCGCGACACGGCGCCGGACAAGCCGTACGTGTTCCACCTCGGCGCACAGGCGCACGTCGGCGAGTCGTGGCACCGGCCCTACGAGACGGTGATGGCGAACACGATCGGGACGCTCAACCTGCTCCAGTCGATCGTCGACTGGGGGCTCGAGCTGGAGAAGTTCGACACCGCCGGCACCTCCGAGGAGTACGGCAACGTGCGCGAGTCGGTCGCTCATCACCACGACTTCGACGAGGCCGGCGGCCTGATCCTGCACGAGCGCTCGCCGATCAACCCGAAGTCGATCTACGCGACCGCCAAGGTCGCGGCGGACTTCCTGACGATGAACTACCACGACGCCTTCGGCGTCCCGGGCGTCGTCACGCGGATGTTCAACAACTACGGCCCGCGCCAGAACCCGCGCTACGTGACGGGCACGATCATCACGCAGGCGCTCGAGCGGCCGGAGGTCGAGCTGGGCGCGCTCGAGCCGCTGCGCGACTTCTGCTTCTGCACCGACGGCGTCCGCGGCCACCTCACGGTCGCCGCGCAGGGAACGCCGGGCGACGTCTACGTCTACGGCCAGGGGACGAACATCTCGATGGCCGACTGGTCAGACCTGATCCTCCGCACCGGCGCCGAGCACGGCTTCTGGCCGGACGACCGCCGGATCGTCACGACCGAGAAGCGGCTCCGCCCGGGCGCGACCGACGTGATGGCGCTGCGGGTCGGCTACGAGAAGCTCAACCGCGAGACCGGCTGGGAGCCGAAGGTCTCGTGGGAGGAGGGCGTCCTGAGCACGATCCGCTGGTACGCCGAGAACCGCCCGCGCTGGTTCGGCCGGGTCGACTGGCTGGGGCCAGTTGGCGCGCCGCTCTCGCGATGAGCGCTGCGCCCGGACACCCTGGCGTCCTCCGCCGGCAAGTGCTCGTCGCGCGCGATGGGATCCTGCACCGCGCCGACGAGGCGGAGCCCTCCGAGTACCGCCGCCGCTGGGAGGAAGAGGCGACGACCGACCACGTCCGCTCCGCGATCGCGGGCGGCGACACCGCCGTGGCCGACTACGAGACGCTGACGGCAAAGATCTCGCCGCTCTGGGCGCGCTTCCCCCACGGCCGCTCCTTCGGCACCGTGCTCGAGATCGGCTCCGGCTATGGCCGCATTCCCCTGTACCTCGCGCGCGAGCGCGACGCCTCGTCGGAGACGTACTGCGCCGTCGACATCTCCGAGGAGATGCTGCGCCGCTTCGTCGAGTACAGGGACCGGTTCGTCCCCGGCGACGAGAGCACGCTCCACCCGATCTGCGTCTCGGCCGACGAGCTCCCGCTCGAGGACGACAGCGTCGACCTCGCGCTCTCGTCGGCGGTCTTCCTGCACATGGGCAAGGACTTCGTCGCGCGCACGCTCACCGAGATCGCCCGCACGCTGAAGCCGGGCGGCCAGTTCGCCTTCGACGTGTCGTTCCCGAACGCGCGCAACCCGCCCAACCTGATCCCGCGCCTGAAGCCGCACCGGCTCCGCGCTCCGAACTTCATGAAGTACTGGACGCGCGGCGAGGTCGAGCGGCTGCTCGAGCGGACCGGGCTCGCCGCCAAGGCGGGCGGCTACGCGATCGAGCCGGGCGCCTACGCGCTGCTGCCGAAACGGGTGGGGCCGGTGTCGATCCCGCTCGCGCGCCGGGTCAACCGCGCCGTCGAGGCTGCGCCGCCGAAGCTCGGCGGCCTGCTCGCCTCGTCCTACACCGTCACGAGCCCCGGACTCCTGGGATGAAGACGCTCGTCACCGGCGGCGGCGGCTTCCTCGGCTCGCACCTTGCTCGAACGGCTCGAGGCGGACGGTCACGACGTGGTCGTCGCGCGGCGGCGCGACTACGACCTGACAACGATGGAGGACACGGCGCGGCTCTTCGCCGACGGCCGAGCCCGAGCTCGTCTACCACCTCGCCGCCGAGGTCGGCGGGATCGGCGCGAACCGCGCCAACCCGGGCCGCTACTGGTACGCGAACCTGCTGATGGGCGCGCACGTGCTCGAGCAGAGCCGCCTGCGCGGCGTCGGCAAGCTCGTCGTCGCCGGGCACCGTCTGCGCGTATCCCAAGCACACGCCCGTTCCCTTCCGCGAGGAAGAGCTCTGGAACGGCTACCCGGAGGAGACGAACGCGCCCTACGGCGTCGCCAAGAAGGCCGTGCTCGTCGGTGCGCCCAGGCGTACCGCGAGCAGTACGGGCTCGAACACGGTCTACCTGCTGCCGGCGAACCTCTACGGCCCGCGCGACAACTTCGATCTCGAGACGTCGCACGTGATCCCGGCGCTGATCCGGAAGATGACCGACTCGACCGAGCAGGTCGTGCTCTGGGGGGACGGCTCGCCGAGCCGCGAGTTCCTCTACGTCGACGACTGCGTCGACGGGCCTCGTTCTCGCCGCCGAGCGCTACGACGGCGCCGAGCCCGTCAACCTCGGCACCGGCGTCGAGACGACGATCCGCGAGCTCGCCGAGACGATCGCGGACGTCACCGGCTTCGAGGGCGAGATCGTCTGGGACACGTCGATGCCGAACGGCCAGCCGCGCCGCTCGCTCGACGCGTCGCGCGCCGAGGAGCTGTTCGGCTTCCGCGCGGCGACCCCGCTGCGCGACGGGCTCGAGCGCACCGTCGCGTGGTACCGATCGCATCACGCAGCGCATGCAGGCCCCTGAGCCAGCCAGGGCGCGCTCCCGGCCCAACGTGACGACCTACGGACGGCAGCTCGCCGCGGTCGCGCAGCGAGCCGGCACGGCACTCACCGCCAGACCCCTCGTGACCCTCGGAGCGATCGCGATCGCTCAGTGGCTCCTGATCCTCGTCTACGCACTCACCGTCCGTCACAACGGTTGGCTCTTCTACCAGGGTGGCGACCAGATCTGGCTGCTGACGACGGGCTGGCTGCTCGGGACGGCGCGCTCGCCCCGACCTACACGGGCTACGGCTGGCCGGTGGTCGTCGCTCCGATCATGCGCCTCACCGGGCCGAGCTTCGTGACGGCGATGCCGCCGGTGATCCCGCCAACGTGCTCGTGCTCGGGCCGGTCGCGATCTGGGCCGTCCACGGGCTCGCGGCCCGCATCGCCGGCCGCGTGCTTCGGCCTCGTGGCGCGGCCGTGCTGGGTGGCCGCTGCCGTTCGCGGTGATCCCGCTCTGGCGCGACGACTACCACGAGACGGTACGTCGAGCAGTGTCCTGCCGGCGCTCGCGGCCTGACGGAGCTGCCGACTACCGTCGATGGTGCTCCTGCTCGTCGGTGTCGTCCTGCTCTCGTCGGCCGCTCGAGCCGACGCGTCGGCGACCTCGTCGGCGCGGGCTGCGTCGCCGGCGTCGTCGTCGGCGTCAGCCGTCGAATGGCTGTTCCTCGCCGCCCCTCGTCGCCGCGGTGCTGGCTTCGCCGTCCCGGGCGCTGCTCGCCGTTCGGCTCGCCGTGCGCCGGCCGCTGCTGCGCTCGCGCTCTGGAAGCACGCGCGCTCGGACCGTGCCGCTGCTCGCCGCCGAGCAGACGCTGCTCGCGGCGCGGCGGCGCTCTCCTGCCGATCCGGGCCGCTACTCGACCTCGACTGGCGACGACTCCACGCAACCGGACAACCTGCGCGAGTACTTCTGGAGCCGCGCCTGCTGCAGTGGCTGCCGATCGCAGGCGTGCTCGCGGTCGCGCGCCGCTCCGCGCCGCTGCGCGGTCCTGCTCGGCGGCTGGTTCGCGGCGTTCCTCGTCGCAGGGCACGCCGCCGCCTCGCACGGGCTACGAGCCACGGGGATCTTCTTCCGCTTCCTCCTGCCGGCGCTGCCCGCCTACGTCCTGCTCGCGCGGCGCTGCCCCTGCTCGTGCCGACCCTGCTCGCGGCTCGGCTCGGGTGGCCCGAGCCGCCGGCCGCGCGACTGGGCAGCAGGCTCGTCGCAGCCCTCTCGATCGCGCTCGTCGTCATTCCGCTCGTCGTGGTGGCGCTCGTGCGGCCGATCGAGTCGCCCGCCAAGGCGGTGGTCGTGGACGAGATCCTGACTCCTGTCGACGACCGGATCGCCGTGTCTGTCCGCGCGCAGGGGGAGGCTCGCGTGCTGACGTGGACGCACCCACCGGCCGGCTCGAGCGACGTCTTCTACCGCGTCTACCGGACCGATCTCAGCGGCACCGACCTCGAGTGTCGCCCTGACGGCGGCGCGCGCGAGTGCAAGCTGGTGATGATCCTGCTGGGAACCACGCCGCGTGCCGCGCTGGCGCGACGGCTCGCCGCCGGCGGGATCGATCTACAGAATCGGCGTCGCCGCGAACTCACGGGACGATCCGACCGCCGGCGACGTCGCCCTCTCAGCCGGCCGGTCGCGCCTCGGGCTCCGCAGCCGCTCCTCGAGCAGCGCGAGCCGCTGCGCGAGGACGACGTTCTGGTCGGCGAGCTTCGAGATCACGGTCGAGTAATGGAGCAGCACGGCGAGGATGAAGAGCGTCGCGACTGCGAAGAGCACGGCCGGCGGGTACCCGGTGACGCCGACCCAGCCGGCGATCGTGTTCAGGCCACCGCGCCACGCCGAGAGGATCAGCAGGACGACGCCCGTCGCGAGCCAGAGCAGCGCGTAGCGCTCGCGCAGCCGCCGGCTGCGGATCAGCTCGAAGACGACGAGGATCAGCAGCAGCGACGCGACCGAGGCGGCGATCGAGACGTAGAGCGGTGTCACTCGGCTTACGCCTCCTCGAGCGGCACGACGCGGCGGCGGAAGATCCCGACCAGCAGCGCCAGCGTCACCTTGACCGCGTAGTAGAGCGAGCGCAGCGCCGTGATCGACGAGCGGCCGGTCTCGCGGCCCCGCATCTGAGCCGGCACCTCGAGGATGCGCAGCCGGTGACGCACGACCATCACTGCCGCCTCGACCTCGGGGTAGTCGTGCGGGTAATCGGCGGCGAAGAGCCGGATCGCGCGGGCGTTGACGGCCTGGAAGCCCGACGTCGTGTCTGTCAGCTTCTGCCGCGTCAGCAGCGAGACGAGGCGTGCGAACCAGCGGATCCCGGCGCGGCGCGCGAACGGAGCCTTGTAGTCGCCACCCCCCTCCGCGAAGCGCGAGCCGACGACGACGTCGGCCTCGTCGCGCTCGAGCGGCGCGAGCAGGTTCGGAATCTGCTGCGGGTCATGCTGGCCGTCGCCGTCGAGCCTGATCACCGTCTCGTAGCCGTGTGCGAGCGCGTACTTGAAGCCGGTCTGCACGGCACCGCCGATGCCGAGGTTGAACGGGAGCCGGACGACCGCGGCACCCGCAGCGGCCGCGCGCTCGGCGGTCGCATCCTCGGAGCCGTCGTCGATCACGACCACGTCGAGGTCCGGGTCGAAGGCGTGCAACTCCGCGACGACGCGGCCGACCGCCTCCTCCTCGTTCCGGGCGGGAACGACCGCGATGCGCGACCTAGGCACGTGACCCCGCCGGAGCGCCGAGGCCGGCGAGCGTGAGCAGCTGCCGGGCCCGGTGGGCGTAGGTGTGCTCGTCGAGCACACGCTCGCGCGCGCGTGCCCCCATCGCCTCGGCCTGGGCCGGGTCGTCGAGCAAGCTCCGGTACGCGGTGAGCGCCTGCTCGGCGTCCTCGACGACGAGCAGCTCCTCGCCGGGCTCGAACCAGCGCTCGATCCCCTCGTAGGGGTTCGAGACGATCGCCGCGCCGGCCGCGGCGAGCTCGAACGGTCGCGCGGTGGCGGACGCGAACACCGACGCGTGCGACCGCCGCGTGATGTTGAGGTTGATCCGCGCTGCCGCGATCGCCTGGTTGAAGGCGTTGAACGGGACGTCTCCGACGAGCGCGGCCCGGCCCGTGTCGCCCTGGAAGTCGCGGCCGCCGAGCGCGAACTCGAGCTCCGGCGCGGCGCGGCTCGGCTCGCCCACCATCGTCGCCATCCAGTCGCGCCTGAACTTGTCGCCGTAGCCGTAGAAGAAGACGTCGTGCACCTTCTCGACCGGCCGCGGTGCAAAGAACTCCGGGTCGGCGCCCCAGAAGACGGCCTCCGCCCGGCGTGCGCCGAGTGCGAGCAGGCTGGGCAGGCCGCCTTCGGAGTTCGAGACGACGAGGTCGTACTCGGACGGGTCGGCGCCGTGGTAGTAGTTGAAGCCCGTGTCCATGCCGCCGAACTCGGGCAGGCTCATCGGCACGTCGCCGTCGTAGAAGATCACCGGCACGCCGAAGCGCTCGCGCAGGTAGGTCGGGATGCCGCGGAGGTGCGCCATCGGCACGGTGAAGACGACGACCGCGTCGACGTCGCGCTCGCGCTCGAGCACCTTCGTCAGATGCCGCTTCCAGCGTGGAGTGACCCAGCGCCAGATCGCCTCGCGCGTCGCCTTGTCGAAGACGGTCTCCTCGGGCGAGTCCTCGGCGCGGCGCAGGTACTTGTCGCCCTTCAGGCGCGCGAGCCCGCCGCGGACGGCGGCGAAGCTCTCGCCCTCGGCCCAGGTCGGGTTCGGCGCCGTCCGCCACCAGGGCGACTCGACGGGCCGGCCGCGGTAGGGCGTCACGATCAGGTCGGCGCCGACCTCGTACATGCCCTTCCAGAGCTGCCACCACGCGGGCGTGCAGCCGTAGCGGAAGTCGAGGTCGACCGCGGACGCGACCGCGAGGATCTTCGGGGCTTTCATGGCCGACAGCCTAGGGAGCAGGGATGAAGGAGCGGTTAGGCGCGCCGAACGTGAGCCGCCGGACGACGAGGAGCGTCGCGGCCTAATACGCCCCGCGCCGGGTGACGACGGCCGGCAGCGTCCGGACGAGGATCGAGATGTCGAGCCAGATCGACCAGTTCTCGATGTAGTAGAAGTCGAGCCGCACGAGGTCGTCGAAGGTCAGGTTCGAGCGGCCGGAGATCTGCCAGAGGCCGGTGATCCCGGGCAGCACGTGGTAGCGCTTCCGGTGCCACGGCTCGCAGCTGCTGGTAGTCGCGCAGCGGCAGCGGCCGCGGGCCGACGAGGCTCATCTCGCCGCGGAGCACGTTCAGCACCTGCGGCAGCTCGTCGAGCGAGAGCCGACGCAGCAGCGCGGCCGACGCGCGTGACGCGCGGGTCGTCGCGGATCTTGAACAGCGCGCCCGCGCGCCTCGTTCCGCTCCTCGAGCACCGCCTGGCTGCTCGGCGGCGTCGGCGATCATCGTCCGGAACTTGAGCATCCCGAACTCGCGCTCGCCGACGCCGACCCGGCGGATCGCGGTAGAGGACGGGGCCGCGCGAGTCCAGCTTGATCGCGAGCGCGATCAGCGCGAGCCAGAACGGCAGCCCGACGAGCAGCACGAGCAGGCTGACGCCGATAGTCGAACGCCTTCTTCACCACCCAGTCGGTGCCGGCGAGCACCGGCGGCCGCAGCTCGAAGAGCGGCACGCCCTGGCCGGGCACGTACTCGCCGCGCTGCACGAGCAGCTCGGTCGTCGTCGGCGCGATCCGGACGCGGACGCCGCCGCGGTGCGCGGTCTCGACGAGGTCGAGCAGCGTCTCCTCGTCGAGCTCGCCCTCGTTGAGGATCATCTCGTCCGGCGCGTCTGGCGCAGCCGCGCCGCCAGCGGGCCGTCCCGGCCGGGCGAGAACTCGCCGACGATGCTCGTAGGCCGACCAGCCGGCCGGAGCTCGACAGCAGCCGGCGCAGCCGCTCGAGCCCCTCTCCCTCGCCGACGAGCAGCACGCGGCGATGGACCCGCAGCAGCCGCTGCACCTCGAGTCGTCAGCGGACTCGTAGGCCGCCCGCAGGCCGCCGATCACGAGCGCGCAGGTGACGCACGCGGTCGGGATCAGGCCGGACGTGGTGAAGTCGTAGTCCGTGCCCCAGCCGAACGCGAGCGTGATCGCGGCGACGAGGACGAGCGACGAGACGACGCGGCCGAAGCCCGCGCGCCGCTCGCGCGACGCGTAGAGGCCCGCCCGCCAGAAGACGAGCAGCGTGATCGGGATCAGGAACGGCAGCCACTCCGCGGGGCCGGCCTCCCAGAGCAGGCTCCAGAGGATCGGCGTCGCCGAAGACGAGGCTGCGGAGGACGAGCGCGAGCGTAGAGGCCGAGCGCGAGGCCGAGCGCGTCGAGCGGTCGCGAGCGCGCGATCGCGGCAGACGCGCCGAACGGAAGCTCGCGCACGTTTCCCGGGCGAGGGCGTACGGCCGCGCGCGCGTACGTCGCGCCGGACGCTCGAGCTCGACGCTCGGTCGGCTCGATCGCCACGCGCAGAAGCTTACTGCTGCCGCTCGGTGGCCACGATCGCCGCGACCTGCCGTCGGCCCACGACGCGACCGAGTGGCCGGCGACGACGCGCCGGCGCAGCTCGGCGCCCGCCTCGGCCGCCGCTCGGGCGCCGGCGGCGGCGAGCAGAGCACGATCCGGTCGGCGAGCGCCGGCGCGTCCGCGGAGCGGGAAGCGAGAGCTCGAGCGGCAGCCCGCCGAGGAACTCGTCGAGTGCCGCGTTGCTCGACGAGCACCGGCACGCCGCAGGCCGCGGCCTCGTACACCACCTTGTCGAGCGTCTCGGTGCGCGCGCGGCTGCGTGGCGCTGACGAAGGCGTCGGCGCCCCGCGAGCAGCGCCGGGAGCTCGTCGCGGGGCAGCGGGCGGCTCGAGCCGCACGCGGTCGCGGAGGACGGCGGACGCGCTCACCCGTTCCTCGCAGCTCCCGCCGGTGCGCGCGACTCGTCGTCGGTCAGTGCCGGCCCGCGGATCTCGAGCACGCGTCGAACCCGCGCCCGACCGCGAGCTCCAGACGCTTCGAGCATCGTGTCGTAACCCTTCCACCGTGCGCGTCGCGGCCGAGCGCGAGCAGGCGCAGCGGCCCTTCGGCGCGCCGGCCGGCCGGACCGGCGCGAAGCGCGTCGACGTCGATCGCGTGGCCGGTCGCCGCGCACCTTCGAGGTCGCGAGCGGGAACGAGCCGGGGCTGACGCTGAGGACGACGTCGACGAGTCGGAGCGCGAGCCGCAGCGAGCGGCTCGGCGTGCCAGTGCGTGTACCAGAGGAGGAGCGGCATGCGAAGGGCTTTGGCGAGCGGGGCGGCGAGCAGCACGAAGAGCGGCACCATGTGCACGAACACGGCGTCCGGTCGCGTCGCCGCGGCAGCACGGCGGCGGCCAGGCGCGCAGGAAGCGAGCAGCCACGGCCGACGCGCGTCGGGGCGCCGAACGTCCGCACCCGGACGTTCGCCGGCAGGTCGTGCCGGCCGACCGAGTCGCAGAGCACGTCGACCTACTCGAACCGCGCCGCGAGCTCGCGCGACGACGTCGACCGTCTGCGCGAGCACGGGGTGGTCGGCGTCGACCTTCTGGGTGACGAAGAGGAGGCGCACTCAGAGGGCCGTGCCGGCGACGGTCGCGTCGACGAGCTCACGCAGCTCGCGGGCGAGCTCCTCGGGCGTCGTGTGCCAGTCCGCGTAGCGCGCGTGCGCCGCCGCGCCCAGCCGCTGCGCCAGCTCGCGGTCGCCGAGCACGCGCACGAGCGCCGCGGCGAGCGCGGCGGCGTCGGCGGGCGGGACGAGCAGGCCCTCGACCTCGTCGCGTGACGAGGTCGGGGATGCCGCCGGCGTCGGTGGCGACGACCGCGCGCCCGCGTGCGAACGCCTCGATCACCACGCGGCCGAGCCCCTCGGGCCACGAGGGCAGCACGAGCACCGTCGCGTCGTCGAGCGCCGCGGACACTGCCGGCCGGATCGAGCCACTGCGATGGTGCTCGACCCGGTCCGGGGAAGTCGCGCGAGTAGTCGGTCGACAACGGCCTGCTGCGAGCCGCGGCCGACGATCACGAGCCGCGCGTCCGGCACGCGCGCGGCGACGCGCCGCCAGGCCTCGGCGAGGCCCTCGATGTTCTTGTACGGCTCGAGCGAGCCGACGAAGACGACGCCCGGCCGGTCGGGCAGCGGCGTCGACCGGCCGGTCGGTGAAGGCCGAGAGGTCGCTGAAGGCGGTGAAGACGGCGTCGGCGGGCACGCCGCGCACCTGCTCGACCAGCTCGCGAGGTGAACGTGGAGACGGCGCGCGTCGCGTCCGCGCGGCGCACGGCCGTCTCCGCGAGCGACGTCGACGAGCGGCGCGACAAGCTCGCGCACGGCGAGCCGTAGCAGCGCGAGAACGTGCGCCAGTCGCCGTGCACCTCGACGATCACCGTCGTCCGGCCGCCGGGCGAGCGACGCGCCCGAGGAGCGCGGCCGCACCGAGGACGGGGTCGGACGGCGAAGATCGCGTCCGGGCGGAAGTCCCGGATGCTGCCGGCGGACGCGGAAGGGCAAGCGGAGGTAGAAGAGCAGACCGTCGAGCCGCCGCGGGCGGAACGGCCGCGTCGAGCCGAAAGCGGTCGTCGCTCAGCGGCGCTGCCCTCGGCCGCCGCTCCGACGACGCGGTAGTCGAGCTCCGGCTCGACCGCGTCCCACTTCTTCGCGAGCCACTCCGGCAGCGGCAGCTGGTAGCGCATGCGGCCGACGAAGAGGACGCGCGGGCGGGTGTCGCTCACCGCGCCGCCTCCGCGGAGCAGTGCCTCGAGCCGGCCGTAGATCGCCTCGCTCGAGATCGCCTCGACGGACGGCTTCGCGCCTGCTGCGAGCCGTTCTCGGAGGCCGGGCTCCTCGAGCACGCGCCGCATCGCGGCCGCGAGCTCGATCGGGCCGGCCCGGCGGCACGAGCAGGCCGTTGACGCCGTCCTGAACGACCTCGGGCACGCCGCCGACCGCGGTCGACACGACGGGCACGCCGACCGAGAGCGCCTCGACGGCGGAATGCGGGCAGGTTCTCCCAGTCGCTCGACAGCAGGGCCGCCGCCGCGCCAGCGACCGTCCGGAGGGCCTCGTCGCGCGAGCGCGAGCCGAGGAACTCGACGCGCTCCCCGGCGGCCTGCTCGAGGCTCGCCCGTTCGGGGCCGTCGCCGACGAGGACGAGCCGGGCCTTCGGGCACGAGCGCAACCGCCTCGAGCGCAGTCCGGAGCGCCTTCTGGCGCGTCAGCCGTCCGACGAAGACGAACGTCCCCGGCGCCAGCGGCTCGGGGTCGACCTCACGCGGCGGCGGCGCCGGGTTCGTGAGCACGTGCAGCCGCTCCCGCTCCAGCCCCCACCCGGCGGCGATCTCCGCCAGGTAGGCGCTCGGCACCACGATCGTGCGGGCCCGGCGGAGCGACGACGTCCGCAGTGCCTTCAGCAGCCGCACGGGCCTGGAGCGCGCGGCCTGGAACGCCTCGAGCGACCCGGAGAAGAGCCGGTACCGCTGCGCGCGCTCGTACGCGGGGTCGGAGACGAGCTTCGCGACGAGAGGGCGGCGCGCGAGCGTCGCTGCGACCGCCGCGGCCGCGTAGGTCGCAGACGCGTAGAGGACATCGGCGCGGCGGGCGGCGCGGGCGCCGCGCAGTGCGACTGCGCCGTAGCGGAGCGGAAAGGGCAGCCGACGCGTGACGACCTCCACCTCGCAGGGCCGCTCGGTCGGCTCGCCGTCTCCCATCGTCACGACGTGCACCTCGTGCCCACGGCCGACGAGGAAGCGCGTGAAGTCCGGCCCGTGCGTGGCGGGGCCGCCGACATCGGGCGGCCAGATACCGGTGAGGAAGGCGATACGCATAGCGCGTCGATGGGCAACGGCGCCCGGTCGACGGCGGCCTATCATAGTTTTCCGGATGCCAAGCCTGCTGCCACGCCCGACCCGGCAGTCGGCCACGGATCTCTCGTTCGCTGTCTTCCTGGCGACGATCGGCATCTCGCTCTTCCGGGCGGCCGACCTGCCGAGCGCCACGCTCGGGGCGGGCGGAACCGACCTCTCGATCGGGCCGGTCGACGTCGCCCTGGTCGTCACCGCCGTGCTCGCGTCGCTGCGGCTCTGGCGCCGCCGAGCAGTCCCCTCCCCGTGGCTCGCGGCCGCGATCGCCGGGTTCGCGCTACTGCTGGTCGCGAGCGCGATCCCGAACGGCGCCGACGCCGTTGCCGCCGCCGGGAAGCTGGCGGAGCTGGCCGTGCTCGCGCTCGGAGCGATCGCGTTCGTCGACACGCGCGAGCGCTTCGGGCTGCTCACGACCTTCCTTGTCGGCTTCTGCGCCGTCGCTGTCGGCTGGGGCCTCGTGCAGTTCGTCGCCAACGCCGGCAAGCGCCAGGGATCGTTCATGGGCGAGCACGATCTGGCGGCGCTCGCGACGATGGTGCTCGTGCTCGGGCTCGCGCACGTCTTCGCGCGCGACGGCCGTCCGCCCCGGCTCGCGCTCGCCGCGATCGGCGTCGGCGCACTCGGCATCGTCGTCGGCGCGTCGCTCGCGAGCGTCCTCGGCCTCTACCTCGCGACCGCCGCCCTCGTCGGGCTCGCGCTGACGCGGCGCGAGTTCCGCCGCCACGCCGCCGTCGTCGCGCTCGTCGTCTGCGCTCGCCGTGACGGGCGCCACGTACGGCATCCGGGCCGCCGACCTGGGCTTCCTGCAGTCGTGGTTCGGCCCGCCGCCCGAGACGCCGGGCAGTACGCGGCCAGCTGGAGCCAGCGGCTGATCTTCGTCTACATCGGCGGCCGCGTGTTCCTCGACAATCCGGTGCTCGGCACCGGCTGGGAGGGCGAGCTGCCGCCGTCGGACTACGCGGGCTACCTTCCCGATGCACGGGAGCGCTTCTCCGACCAGCCGGCTCACTACTTCCCGCGAGAGGACGAGACCTTCATCCCGCAGCAGACCTACGACCAGGTGCTCTTCGAGCTCGGCCTCGTCGGCGCGGCGCGTTTCCTCGCCCTGTTGCGTGCTCGCGTGCGCCGCTCCTGGCGCGCCGGGCGACGGCTGGCAGCGAGCGGCCGCTGGGCCGAGCAGCCGTACGTCCCGCTCGCGTGGCTCGCCTCGCTCGGCGGCGCGCTCGCAGGCGCCGCGCTCTTCGGCGGCTCTCCGCTCGCCGCCATCTTCTGGCTCGCCCTCGGCGTCGCCGGCGCGCCGCGCCCGCGCTCGCCTGCGCCACGGACGCGCCGTCCTGAGCCTCTCGATCGTCCACGTGATCGCCCGGCTCAACGTCGGCGGCGCGGCGCTGCACGTCCTGCAGCTCGCGCGCGAGCAGTCGCGGCGCGGGACACGAGGTGCATCGTCGTCGCCGGCACGCTCGCGGCCGGAGAGGAGTCGATGGAGTACGTCGCGGACGAGCTCGGCGTCGAAGTGCTCAAGCTGCCCGTGCTGCAGCGGGAGATCTCGCTCCGCGCCGACCCGGCCGCGATCCTCGCGCTGCGGCGGCTGATCCGCGAGCGGCGCCCCGACGTCCTGCACACGCACACCGCCAAGGCCGGCGCGACGGGACGGCTCGCCGCGCTCGCCGCGGGACGACGCCGACCACGCGCGATCGTCCACACCTACCACGGCCATGTCCTCAGCGGCTACTTCAGCCGGCGCTGGGAGCATCTCTTCCGACTGATCGAGCGCGCTGCTGGCACACGGCGGCGGGAACGCTCGTCGCTGTCAGCGACGAGGTGCGGGACGACCTCGTCCGCTTCGAGGTCGCGCCGGCACACCGGTTCGCGGTCGTCCCGTACGGCTTCGAGCTTCCGCCCTGGAGCGCGGCCGACGACGAGGCGCGGCGGCGGCGGCGCGCTGAGCTCGGCGCGGACGAGGGGCAGTTCGTCGTCGGCTGGGCGGGGCGTCTGACCGCGATCAAGCGCCCGCTCGACCTCGTGCGGACGTTGCGGGCCCTGCTCGACGAGGGTGTCGACGCACTGCTCGTGCTCGTCGGCGACGGCGAGGACCGCGCTGTCACGGAGGCGCTCGCGGCAGAGCTCGGCGTGGCCGACCGCTGTCGCTTCGTCGGCTTCCAGAAGAGCATCCGCGACTGGTACGCCGCCTTCGACGCGCTGCTGCTGACCTCCGCGAACGAGGGCACCCCGGTGGTCGCGATCGAAGCGCTCGCCGCGGATCGACCGGTCGTCGCGACGGATGCCGGCGGCACAGGAACCGTCGTGGCGGACGGGGAGACCGGATTCCTCCAGGCGATCGGCGACACCGATGCGCTTGCCGGCCGGCTGGCAGTGCTCGCCGGCGACCCGGAGCTGCGCCGGCGGATCGGGGAACGCCGGTGCCGAGGACATGCGCACGCGGTTCACGGTCGACCGCATGGCCGACGAGATCGACAGGCGTCTACCGCCGTCTGCTCCGGTGAGGGTCCTGCACATCCACAAGCTCACCGGCGTCAGCGGATCCGAAGGGCACCTCCTGGCGTTGCTGCCGGCTCTGCGCGCCCGAGGCGTCGACGCGCGGTTCCTCGGCTTCGACGTCCCGGGCACGGACGCGCCGCGGTTCTACGAGGCACTCGACGAGCTCGGCGTGCCCCACGAGAGCGTCCGGTGCGGCGCCGACGTCAGCCCCCGGATGGCCCGCGACGTGATCCGGGCGCGTGCGCGCCGAGCACCCCGACCTCGTTGCACACCCATCTCGTCCACGCGGACGTGTACGGCGCGCTCGCGGCGCGCCGCCTGAGGCTCCCCTACGTCTCGACGCGGCACAACGACGACCGCTACCTGCTCGGGCCGTTCCGTCACGTCGACCGCCTGTTCGCGCGCGGCGCCGCAGCGCCTGATCGCCATCTCCGACGCCGTCCGCCTGTTCCTCGAGGGAGCGGGCCACGATCCCGCCAAGCTGCTGACGATCCGGTACGGGCTCGACGCCATCCCCGACGCGCCCTCGGAGCCGACTCCGGCCGAGAGCGGAATCCCACCCGGCACGCCACTCGTGCTCGCCGTCGGACGGCTGATCGAGCAGAAGGACCACCCGACGCTGCTCCGGGCGTTCGCACTCGTGCGGCGGGAACGGCCCGACGTGCGCCTCGCGATCCTCGGCAACGGCCCGCTCGAGGGGGCGACCCGCGAGCTCGCGCGCGAGCTCGCCATCGAGGACGCTCTCTCGCTGCCCGGCCGCACCGCTCCGCGTGACTGGCTCGCGCGCGCCGACGTCTTCGTGCACACCTCCCGCTGGGAGGGGTTCGGGATCGTCCTGCTCGAGGCGATGCTCGCAGCTCTCCCCGTCGTCGCGACCCGCGTCAGCGCGGTGCCGGAGGTCGTCGCCGACGCCGAAACGGGGCTGCTCGCGGACGCCGGCGATCACGACCGTGATCGCGGCGCATCTCACAGCGCTGCTCGGCGACCCGGAGCGCGCCCGGGCCCTCGGGGAGGCGGGCCGCCGCCGCGCGCTCCAAGAGTTCTCGGTCGCGGCCATGGCCGAGCAGACGCGCGCCGTCTACGAGCGAGGCGCTCAGCTCCGGCTCGTCAAGCGGCGCGGCGCCCCACCGCGCGCCTGACGCACGAACGAGCGCCGCTCGTCGGGACTGAGCCCGAAGCAGCCAGACCGCAAGGGCCGCGAGCAAGCCCCACGCCGCGCCGACCGGCGCGAGCTCGAGCAGCGTGTCGCGTGTCGCAGCGCCCGCGCGACCCGAAGACGACGACGGCGACGCCCAGCGCGGGCACGGCCGGGCGGGCGAGCGCACGCGCCACGGCCGCTGCCCGGAGGCCGGACGCGGGCGTGACCCACAGCGGCACGGCGAGCACCAGCAGCGGCCGCGTCGGTGAGAGCGTCGAGAGCGCCACGCCCCAGATCCCGACGGTCGAGGCGAGCACGACCGAGAGCACGATGTTCGCCCCGGCGCCGGCGAGCAGCGTCCGCGCGATCGCACGCTGCCGGCCGCGGGCGATCAGGTACTGCGTCAGCAGCCAGATCGGCTGATGCAGCAGCACGACCAGAGCGAGCAGCACCAGCACCGGCGCGGAGCTCGTCGTAGCCGCTCCCCAGCCAGCCGGTCATCAGCTGTTCCGGGATCGCGACCAGCGGGCAGGGCGAGCACGAGCGCTGCCGCCGCGCCGCCGCGAAGCCCGGCCAGCAGCAGGCGCCGCTGCCGTTCTTCCTCACCCGCGCCCTCGTACTCCGGCGAAGGCGGGGTAGAGCAAGCGTCGTCCCGACGCTCGCCGAGCCCGAACGCGAGCTGGAAGAGGCGCGGGCGATCGCGTAGATCGCCGCCTCGCGTGCGCCGAGCACGATCCCGACGATCACGATGTCGGTCGAGAAGACGACCTTGTTGGCCACGTGGACGAGGAAGTTGCTCCAGCTGCACAGAGGCGAACTCGCGGACGCGCGCCCGGGTGACGTACGACCGGCGCGAGCTGCGAGCTCGGGAAGCTCGGTCCGCAGCCACGAGAGCGGCAGCACGAGCCGCAAGGAGCGTGACGTCCCGAACGTGACGGCTCCGAGCAGGATCAGCCCGCCGCCGCGCGGGATCAGCACCGCCACGAGGACCGCGTAGAGCGACCGTGGAGACGAAGTTCGCGCAGGTTCTGCACGTCGAGGCGCTGCTGCCCGACGAGCAGGTTGTAGAAGAGACCGAGCGGGAAGCGGGCGGCCAGACCGGCGGAGACGAGAATGGTCGCGATGCGCGCCTGCCACACGAGCTCGTCGGGCATCTCGATCAAGACCGGCACGAGCCAGGCGAGGCCGACGCCGAGCGACGACGTGAGCACGCCGATCGCCGCGTAGAGGCCGAGCGCGACGGACGCGATCTCGTTCGTCTCCTGCGCGAGCCTTGCGGCCGCGGGCCTCTGCGGTGAACCGGACGATCGAAGGGCCGAGGCCGAGATCGAGCACGGCGAGGTAGATCGTGACCGACCCGATGAACGCCCAGATGCCGAAGGTCTCGTCGCCGAGCGCGTGCAGCACGATCGGCGTGACGACGAGCCCGGAGACCATGGACGCGCCGTAGACGGCGTACACACCCAGCGCGTTGCGCCGGAAGAGCCTCACGGCCCGAAGGCGACGACGTGGAAGTTCGCGATCAGCGAGCCGGGCAGAGGCTCGCGCAGCGAGGACACCCGGCGGTCGAGGGCGGCGCCTGCCCTGTTCAGCAGCCACACCGGCGGCCGCGCGAGTGGCGTGCGGCGGAGCGCGATCTCGACGTAGGTGCCAAGCAGCATCGCCAGCGCCGACGCCGTGCCGGACGCCGGAGTGACCGTGACGGCTTTCCACTCGGCGTTCTGCTCGAACAGGCGCCGGAGGCCCTCGTGGGTCCAGCGCCAGAGATCCTGCGGCGACGGGTGGTAGACCTGGACGCCGTGCGTGGACGCGAGCACGCGCCCGCCGGGTGCGAGGACGCGCCTCAGCTCCCGCACCGCCTGCGCCGGGTCGTCGCAGTGCTCGAGCACCTGGGTGCAGAGGACGACGTCGAAGCTGGCGTCGGGGACGGGCAACGCCTCGACGCTCCCGAGCAGCTCGGCGGCCGGGTTCTCGACGACGTCGACGCCGACGTACTCAGCTGCCCGCTCGGCGAAGAACGGGTAGTACGGCTTGACGCCGCAGCCGACGTCGAGCACGCGGTAGCCCGTGCCCGCCTCGCTGGCCTGCGCCTGCAGCCACGCCGCGAGCGGCGCGCGAACGACCCAGGTCGGCGAGCTCATCGGCGGCTGCCGCCGCTCCTCGCCGGGCCACTCGGAACCGCTCACGGCGGGACGTTACCCGCGGAGCTTCTGGAAAGCCGCGAACGCCGGCTTCTTCGCGCCGGACCCGGTCAGAAGGCCGGACTGCCAGCCCTCGGAGCCCCGCGCCTCGTCCCGGAGCAGGAACCAGATGAACATGTCGATGCGCGGATGCTTCTTCGCGATCCCGTAGGCCTGGGTCAGGTACTTGGCCTGCTTCGCGCGCGAGACGCCGAAGACGCGGTCGGGCGGGTTCGTCTGGTAGCCGTACTCGGTGATCCAGATCCGCTTGTTGCCGTACAGCCGCGTCACCTCGCGGATGAGGAGATTGAGGTTGCCGAGCGTGACCGCCGTCGCGGCGTTGCCGTGGATGCCGGGCGGCGGCGGCGTGGTCGGCGTCTCGCGCGGCCCCCCGTAGTACGGATGGTGCGCGTAGGCATCGAAGCCCTTCGCGCCGGCCTTCTTCATCGCCCGCAGGAAGGGCAGCGGCGAGACGGCCGGCCGATCGGAGTTCGGGTTGTTGTTGCCGCGGGGCCCGGTGACGCCGCAGGCGACCTTCGAGGCGCCGACAGTCGTCTTGCGCACGCCCTTGACGACCGCGTTGCAGATCTTCGCGTAGTCGATCGCGCTCTGGATCACGACCTTGCCGCGCACCTTCCGGAACTGCGGCCGGAGGAAAGCGGGGTTGTTCGGCTCGTTCCAGGCGAGCCAGCTGCGCACGGGCGGCAGGATGCGCCCGTCGGCGGCGCGGAACGTGCCGCCGTAGCGGCGCGCGGCAGCGGTGGCGAACCGCTCGAGGTCGAGCATCCGTGTCGGCGCGACGTTGACGCCGGCGGCGCGGTTCGCCCACGGCGGCGTGCCGATGATCGAGAACACCGGCTTGATCCCGAACTGCTGCGAGTAGAGCACCGTCCGGTCGTAGACCGACCAGTCGTAGGCGGGATCGTTCGGGTTCATCGGGTTGGTCGGCCGGCGCGTTGGCGACGCCGTTCGGTCCGCCCCAGACGAGGTTGACCCGGACGACCTGGGTGCCGAGCTGCTGCAGCATCGGGAAGACCTTGTCCGGGTTCCCGTAGTTGACCTGCGTGTCGTCGAAGATGCCGAGCTGGAGGAAGCGCGACGCCGACGCCGACGGCACGGCGAGCAGTGCGACCGCAGCCAGCGCGATCGCGAGCGAGACGACCCCCCTACGCAACCGGGCGCCCTGGGCGGCCTGCAGCCGCCGCAATCCTTCCTCGAGCGAGACATCGGGCTCCCAGCCGAGGATCTGCTGGGCGCGCGTGATGTCGGGCTGGCGGATCTTGGGGTCGTCGACGGGCAGCGCCTCGAAGACGATCTCGCTGCCGCCGCCCCAGACCTCGAGCACCTTCTCGGCGAGCTCGAGCAGGGTGAACTCCTGCGGGTTGCCGATGTTGACGGGCATGTGCTCGCCGCTCTCGGCGAGCGCGCATCAAGCCCGCGGATCAGATCGTCGACGTAACAGAAGCTCCGCGTCTGCGACCCGTCGCCGAAGACGGTGATCGGCTTCTGCTCCATCGCCTGGCGCACGAAGGTCGGGATCGCCCGCCCGTCGTGCGGCCGCATCCGCGGGCCGTAGGTGTTGAAGATCCGGACGATCGCCGTGTCGACGCCCTGCTGGCGGTGGTAGGCCATCGTCAGCGCCTCGGCGTAGCGCTTCGCCTCGTCGTAGACGCCGCGCGGGCCGATCGGGTTCACGTGCCCCCAGTAGGTCTCCGGCTGCGGGTGCACCTGCGGGTCGCCGTAGACCTCGCTCGTCGAGGCGAGCAGGAAGCGGGCCCGCTTGAACTTGGCCAGGCCGAGCGCGTTGTGCGTGCCGTGCGAGCCGACCTTGAGCGTCTGCAGCGGCAGGCGCAGGTAGTCGATCGGGCTCGCCGGGCTCGCGAGGTGGTAGACGAAGTCGACCGGCTCGCCGATCCGGATCGGCTCGGTCAGGTCGTGCGGTACGAAGGCGAAGTGCTCCGTGCGCATGTGCTCGATGTTCGCGAGCGAGCCGGTCTCGAGGTTGTCGACGCAGATCACGCGGTGGCCGCGCTCGAGGAGCGCGTCGCTGAGATGGGAGCCGAGGAAGCCGGCACCGCCCGTGACGACCGAAGTAGGCACCGGCGCAGGATACTCGACGTTCCGGCGCGCGTCGGTCGCCTTACGAACTCCTTACCTCCGGCGCACCTACACTGAGCCGGTGGTCGTGGCCGGCCTCCTCTCGATGCTGCTCCCGGGTGCCGGGCAGCTCTACCGGGGCTCGCGCGTGCGCGGGCTCGTCCTCCTCGGGGTCACGCTGCTGCTCGCGCTCGGCGTGCTCGCGCTCGCCTCGACGGTCTCGCGTCACCTCGCGTCGGGATCGACCGCCGCACCGTCGCAGCGATCCTGGCCGTCGACCTCGCCCTGCTCGCATTCCGCCTCTTCGCGGTCGTCGACGCCTCGCGCGGCGGCTGGGCGGTCGGCCTCGCCGCCCTCGTCGCGCTGACCGCGGCGCCGCACGTCGCGGCCGCCTGGATGACGGTGCGCGGCTACGACGTGCTCGAGACCGTCTTCGCCGACGAGGAGCCGTGCGGCACGGCCTGCGACCGCGGCGACGTCCTGCTCTCCCACGTCGTCGTCCCCCTGCCGCAGTGGGTGCCGAAGGATGCGTGGGAGTGGGCGCTCGTCGAGCGGCTCGGGCCGGGCGAGGTGGCACCGCTCGAGGCGGACGCCCGCGTGCTCGCGGACGCCGAGCCCGCCGCAGCCGGCGAAGCCCTGGACGACGATCCTGCTGCTCGGCACCGACGAGGGCCCCGGCAACTTCGGCGCCCGCACCGACACGATCATCCTCGCCGCGCTCCAGCACGGCACCGGCCGCGCAGCCGCCTTCGGGATCCCGCGCAACCTCGCCCAGGTGCCGCTCGGCAAGCAGGGCAAGCGACTCTCGAAGGAGCCGCTGAACGCGCTCTACGGCCTCAACGGCGGCGGCGAGCGTGGCGCCGCGGTCCTGAAGCAGACCGTCTCGAACCTGCTCGGTGTCCGCGTCGACTACTACGCGCTCGTCAACCTGCTCGGCTTCGCCGACCTCGTCGACGCGCTCGGCGGCGTCGAGATCGAGGTGAAGGAGCGGCTGCAGGACGAGGTCACACGGCCGGCCTGGGGCGAGCCGAAGCCGGAGATCGACGTCCGCCCCGGCGAGGTACGCCGTTTCTACGGCCGCGAGGCGCTCGCCTACGTGCGCTCGCGCAAGGACTCGAGCGACTACACGCGGATGGCGCGGCAGCGCTGCTTCCTCTCCGCGATGGCCGACCAGCTCGATCCCGTGCGCGTGCTGCGCAACTTCGGCTCGCTCGCGAAGACGATCGAGGGAAACGTCCACACCGACATCCCGCTCAACCGCCTCCCCTCGCTCGTGAAGCTCGTCGGCGGGATCGACCAGGCCGAGACGCTGACCGTCACCTTCAGCTTCGACTACTTCTTCGGCCGCCAGCCGAACGGCAACTACCCGGTGCCGAAGCTCGGCAAGATGCGGACGACGGTGCGGAACGCGATTCTCGAGCCGGAGCTGCTCGAGCGGACCGGGAAGGCGAAGACGGCGAAGGCGAGCTGCTAGCGGGTCGCACCGCGATCAGGAGACCCATTCCCACAGGCTCCACTGCACCAGCGCGAGCGCGAGCATGAACGAGCTGGTCGAGATCACCGCGACGTGGACACGTGGCCTCGCTCCCAGAGCACCGAGCGCGAGGAAGATCGGGAACAGCCCCAGCCCGAACCTGGGCATCGAGAGCAGCGGCCAGTCTTCGGTCGGCGCGCTCAGCGGCAGGATGAGGCTTCCGAACACCACTAAACCGTAGGGAGCCCCAAAGCGCCGCCAGGCGTAGGCACCGAGTCCGACGAAGACGACAAAGTAGGCGAACTGCTGCAGGTTGAGAGCCGCGACGTGCATCGGCCCACTGTCGGTCGCGTGCGGCCAGTACACGATGCCGCCGGTCCCTTCGATCAACTGCCGCACGCCCGCCCACGCAGCCTCGATCCCCCGCCAGAGACCGCCGAGCGGCCCGTAGGGCGACAGCTCGCGCGCCCATCCGTTCCGCTGGGCGTCCAGGAAGATGAGCGGGTCGCCGAGCCTGACCCACAGCCACAACGGCCAGAGTGCCGCGATCAACGGGGCGACCGCGAGCGAGAGCAGAGATCGGCTCCGGTCGTCGGCGCGCCAGGCGAGCAAGGCCACGGCCGGCAACAGCATTACCCCGGTCGACCGCGTCAACATCGCGAGGCCGATCGCGACCGCAGCCCAGAGAAAGCGGCCGCGAGTCGCGAGCAGGAAGCCGGCGATCGAGAGGAACAGGTAGAGCGACTCCGTGTAGACGGCACCGAGAAAGAGCGCCATCGGAAAGATGGCCAGGTAGAGGACGCTCCGCGATGCACCCGCGGCACCGAGGAGTTGCTCACCGAGCAGGTACAGCGCGACGAAGGCCCCGGCGCACGCCGCCAGCGACACAGCGATCCCGGCGAAGATGTAATGACCCGAGAGGGCTGTACCCAGAGCCTTGACCAGTAGCGGGTAGAGCGGGAAGAAGGCGGTCGAGCGCTCGGGCTCGACGTAACCCTGCTCGACGATCCGGAGGAGCCAGCCACTGTCCCAGCGACTCCAGAGACCGATCCCCCAGCCGATGTCGATGTCCCAGCGAGGGTCGAGCGGAACCCGGAACGCGCCCGACACCACGTCGAACAGCGTCACAACGAAGATCGCTCCGAGCCAGATCGCGGAGCGGGTCCAGAGGAAAATCTCGACCGGCTGGAAGGGAACCCTGCGCACGGCGTGCGCGCCGCGCGAGTAGAGACCTGCTCGTGTCGCCACGTACGTCCTTCCTAGCGGAGATCCTTGTTCGACTCCATGTCGAACCACATCGCGAACAGCGTGAACTGGCTGCCCGAGATCAGCAGCAGCGCGACGAGCACGATCGTCGGAGTCGTGATCTCGTTTCCCATCAGCCGCAGGATCACCTCGACCACGCCGAGCAGCAGGCCGGCCAGCGTCATCAGGAGGCCGAGCCCGTAGAAGAAGACGAGCGGGTGGAAGTCGCGGATCACGTACTTCTCGCGCAGCCGCCAGAAGAAGCCCTTCACGAGCAGCCACGAGATGCGCGGGACCACGCTGCGCAGGCGGATCCCCGAGGTCTCGCCGACGCCGTACACGGGCCGCGAGGGGAAGTCGCGCACGCGGGCGTTCCAGACGTTCAGGTGCACGAGCATGTCGTTCGGGAAGCCGTAGCGGCGGTAGATCCGGCCGAGGTCGAGCTGCGCGAGCATGGCCCGCGAGATCGCCGTGTAGCCGGTCTGCGAGTCGGCGACGTGCCAGTAGCCGGAGGCGATCTTCGTCAACAGCGAGAGGATCGCGTTGCCGAGGTAGCGCGTGCGCGGGATCAGCTGCCACGCCTCGCCGCTGACGAGCCGGTTCGCCTTCGCGTAGTCGACCTCGCCGCGCGCGACGGGCTCGACGAGCGTGATCAGGTCGTCGGGATCCATCTGGTTGTCGGCCGCCATCACGCAGACGACGTCGAGGCCCTGCTCGAGCGCACGCTCGTAGCCGCTGACGATCGCGGCGCCGACGCCGCCGTTCGATTCCCGCGCGACGAGCTCGACCCGGGGGTCGGCGAGCGCGCGCACGGCGGCCGCTGTTCCATCCCGCGAGGCATCGTCGACGACCAGGATCCGGTCGACGAACTCCGGGATGCCGGCGACCGTGACGCCGATCAGCGCCTCCTCGTCGTGGGCGGGGACGACGACCGCGACGCGCTTCCCGTCGACCATCGCGCTAGGCCGTGCGGGCGCGGCGCGCGAGGAACGGGTCGGCGAGGAGCGCCGCCGCCGCGCCGAGCAGCAGCCCGATCAGGCCGCCGACGAGCGCGGCGTTGCGCGTGCTCCGTGCCGTCGTCTGGGCCGCGACCGCGGGCTCGACGACGCTCGACTGCTCGACGCGCTGGGCGAGCGACAACAGCTGGCGCGCCTGCAGCAGGTCCTGTTGCACCGTCCCGCGCCGCTGCTCGGCGAAGCCGATCGTGGAGTTGATGTTCGTCAGCAGGAGCAGCCGCTCGCTCGCGGTCAGCGACGTGTTCTCGAGGATCTCGGTCTGCTGCGTCGTCGCCCGGGCGATGCGCTGGTTGATCTGCGCGAGCTCGCGGTTGTCGTTCGCGATCTGGTCCTCGAGCACCTCGACCTTGTCGTCGACGTACAGCGAGACGCGCTCGATCACCCTGCCGGCGAGCGCGTTCGCGGCCGCCGCGACCTTCCCGGGGGCGCTGCCCTTGACGGTGACCGCCACGAGCGGCGTCTGCAGGCGCGACTGGCCGACGCTCGTGATCGGCGTCGAGCTGACGTTGCCCCGGAGCTGGGCGATCGTCATGCCGCTCTCCTGTGCAGCCTTCCGCAGCGCCGCCTCCGACCGGATGATCTCGCCGACCGTGCGCGGGTTCGTGGCGAGGCTCTGGATCTGGCCGCCGCCCTGAGGCGTGAACGGCTGGCCGAGGAAGAGCAGCGTCTCGGCCTCGTAGACCTTGCCGCCGCCGAGTGCGAGCCCGAAGCCGACGACGAGCCCGAGCACCACCCCGAGCAGCGGCAGCCACCAGCGGGCGGCGATCCGCTCCCAGACCGAGCGGAGGTCGACCTCGCGCTCGGCTTCCAGGTCTGCGGGCGTATTCACGCGGGCGACTCTACCGCGGCCCATTCCCACTGGGCGCGCATCCCGTCCCGCAGAGCCGTCTCGGGCCGCCAGGCCAGGTCGGCGGCGGCTCTCGACACGTCCGCCTTCGTCCGCCGGACGTCACCCGCGGCAGCCGCGACGCGCTCGACGTCGAGCGTGCGGCCGGAGACGTCCTCCGCGAGTGCGATCGCCTCGTTCATCGTCGCCTCGTCGCCGCCGCCGACGTTGTAGACCTCGCCCGAGCGGCCGCGCTCCATCGCCGCGACGGTCGCGGCGACCGCGTCGCCGACGTAGGTGAAGCTGCGCGCCGCGCTGCCGTCGCCGAAGAGCCGGAATTGCTCGCCGCGCGCCAGCGCCTCGAGCATCGCCGTGAAGGCCATGTCCGGCCGCTGGCGCGGCCCGTAGACGGTGAAGTAGCGGAGGAGGACGGCGTCGAGCCCACGCGCGCTCCCGATCGCGACGGCAAGGTGCTCGCAGGCGAGCTTCGTGATCCCGTACGGCGAGATCGGCCGCGGCACCGTCTCCTCGGCCGTCGGGTAGCTCTCGGCGTCGCCGTACACCGACGACGAGGAGGCGAAGACGACCCGGATCCGGTGCTCCGCGGCGCTCTCGAAGAGCCGCTGCGTCGCGAGGACGTTGCGGCGCAGGTAGAGCTCGAACGTGTCGCCCCAGCTGGCGCGGACGCCGGGCTGGCCGGCGAGGTGGAAGACGCCGTCCGCTCCGGCCAGGATCGGCTCGAGCGATGTGTCGGCGAGATCCGCCTCGAGCACGTCGAGCCCTGCAGCGTTCCGCTCCTTGCGCGAGCGCTCGTAGTAGTCGGTGTAGGCGTCGACACCGAGCACGTCGTGCCCCTCGCGCAGGAGCGTCTCGGCGAGGTGCGAGCCGATGAAGCCGGCGGCCCCGGTGACGACGTACCTCATTTCTCGACCATCCCATACAGGCGCGCGTGGCCGACGAGGTAGAGGCGGTCGCGGTCGGCGACGATGCCGCCGTACTTGCCGTCGGCGAACGTCCACAGCTGCTTGCCGGTCTTCGCGTCGAGCGCGTACGTGACCTCGTCGAAGGTGGAGAAGTAGACGACGCCGGCCATCACCGTCGCCGAGCCGGAGATGTCGCCCTGCGCGCGGAAGCGCCACCGGATGTCGCCCGTCGCGGCGTCGAGCGCGTAGAAGCGGCCGCCGTAGGCGCCGGCGTAGACGGTCTGGCGCCACACGGCCGGCGAGGCGTAGACGAAGCCGCCGAGGCCCTGCGACCAGCGCAACGTGCCGCTGCCGGCACCGAACGAGTAGAGCTTGCCGTCGGTCGAGCCGACGTACACGCGCCCGTAGGCGACCGCCGGCGTCGAGTAGAACTGGCCGCGGCCGCCGAACCGGTCCTGCGAGCGGGTGCGCCAGACGACCTTGCCGTCCTGCGCCCGCAGCGCGTAGAGGTAGCCGTCGTACGTGCCGGCGTACAGGCGGTTGCCCGACTTGGAGATCGCGCCCTTGATCCGGCCCTTGCCCTGGAACGTCCAGCGCACCTTCCCGGTGGCGGCGTCGAGCGCGTAGACGCGGCCGCGCCAGTCGCCCACGTAGACGATCCCGTCCACGACGAGCGGGGACGACTCGGTCGGGCCGATCTTCGTGCGCCAGCGGATCTTCCCGAACCCGGCCGCGAACGCGATCACCTCGCCCTCGAGCCTGCCCGGCTTGGCCTTGCTGTTGCACGGCGGCCGGTTCAGGAACGACTGGTAGACCGTGCCGTTCGCGACGGCGGGTGAGGCGGCGACGCAGCGGCCGATCGGCTTCTTCCATGCCCGCTTGCCGGTCTTCTTGTTGACCGCGAACATCACGCCGGAGTTGTTCGTGAAGTAGAGGCGGTCGTACGCGATCGCGGGCGGGAACTCGAGCAGCTGCCGCGCCTTGAACGTCCACGCCCGCTTGAACGGCGGCTCGAGGCCGAACGGGCTGACGCGCTGGCGCTCGACGTCGTAGCCGTTCAGCGGCCAGGTGACCTCGAGCTTCGCCTGCTTGGGCGGCGGGGGCGGCGGCGCTGGCTCCTCCTCCTCGACCGTGGTCACGAACTCCTCGGTCGAGGAGCCGCGCACGTCCTCCGACTTGTCGCGCTTGTAGAGCACGTAGCCGGCGGCGGCGCCGCCCGCGACGAGGACGAGCGCGAGCGCCCCGAACAACAGCCACTTCTTCACCGCTTCGGCTCCACGGCCCAGATCCGCGAGTACCCGTGCAGGAGCAGCCGCGAGCCGTTGCCGGAGACCGGCACGTACTCGCCGTGCGGGAAGGTGAGCACGACCTTGCCGCTCTTCGCGTCGACGCCGGTGATCCGGCCCCAGGTCGAGCCCGCGTACGCAACTCCGTCGACGACGACGGCGGCGCCGGAGACGGGACCGCCCGCACCGACGCTCCAGAGCACGCGGCCGTTCTTCGCCGCCACGGAGTAGAAGCGGCCGCTGTAGGAGCCGAAGAAGACGCGGCCGGCCCAGACCGCCGGCGACGAGTAGACGTAGCCGCCGGTGCTCACGCGCCAGAGGTAGCGGCCGCTCGGTCGAGAAGGCCGTCAGGCTGTTACCGGTCGAGGACGGCACGAAGACGCGGCCGGCGGCGACCGCGGGCGTCCCGTAGACGCGACCGTTGACCGAGGCGACCCAGCGCCGCTTGCCGGTGCGGGGAGCGAGCGCGTGCACGCGCCCGCCGTAGTCGCCGATGTAGAGCGTCTGCCCGGCGATCGCGGCGCTCGAGGTGATCTTGTAGCCGGTGCGGAAGCTCCAGCGCAGCTTTCGCTTCGCCAGGTCGAGCGCGTAGACGCGCCCGTTCCAGGCGCCGAAGTAGTCGAGCCCGTTCCGGACGACCGGCGACGACTCGATCGGCGAGCCGACGCGGAAGTGCCACACCTGGCGGCCGGTCCGCCGGTCGAGCACGCGCACGATCCCGTCCATCCCGTGCACGACGAGCTCGTCGCCGACGATCGCCGGCGACGAGGCCATCTTTCCGCGCCGCGGCTTGAAGGTCCAGATCACCTTGCCGTCGCGCATGTTCAGCGCGTAGACGTGGCCCTTGTAGTTGGCGACGTACGCGACCCCGTCGGCGACGACGGCCGGGAACTCGACGAGCGCGCCGACGCCGCGCGACCAGACGACCTTGAACGGCGGCCGCAGCTTGATGTCCGGGTGCGCCTGCGTGCGGCGCTCGTTGGCGCCGTACATCGGCCACTGGAGCGCGTCGCGGTAGAGGCGCACCGTGACCTGGCGCTTCTGCTTGAAGGGCATGCGCACGGTGCGGGCTCCGTACCCCGGCTTCGAGACGCGAACCGGGAGCGCCGCGCGGCGCTTGATCTTGACCTTCGCGACGCCCTTGCCGTCGGCGTAGCCGGCGCGCTTGCCGATCACGACCCGCGCTCCGGTCAACCGCCGGTGCGTGTCGCCGTCGACGACGGTGACGAGCGCCTTCGTCGCCTTCGCCTTTGCTTTCGCTTTCGGCTTCGGCTTCGGTGGCGCGGGAGGCGGCGGCAGCGGCCGGGCCGTGGGCGGGTCGACGGGTGCCGTGAAGGGCGCGGTCGTCGCCGGCGGAGCTGCGTCCCGCGCGCTCTCGCCGCTGCATGCCGCCGCCAGGGCCACCAGGCCCATACCTGCCGCGATGAGGCGGATCACGCCTCGCCGGGCTCGCCTGCGACCGGCTCGGGAAGCTCTTCCGCGAACGGAACGAGGCTATCCCCGTCACCGGCTGTCAGGCAGAGATGGGAGAAGAAGCGCGTCATCAGGACTCCTGCGCGGAACTCGCCGAGCCTGGGCTCGGGCCGCTCTCCGTTGGCGAGCGCCAGCGCGAGGTCAGGGTAGCGGCTCCCCGCCGCGAGCGGCAGCGGGAAAGCCCCGCCGAAGCGCGGGTTCACGTCGGTGACCTCGTGGCGGCCGTCCGCCTCGCGGAAGCACTGGATCGTGCCCGGGCCGACGAGCCCGAGCGCCTCGGCGACGTGGGCGCCGAACTCGATCAGGTCGCGGTCCTGGATCGTCATCCCCTTGATCGACTCGCCGCCCTTCGACTGGATCATCGTGCGCGGGATCGCGTTCAGGCAGCGGCCCTCGAGGTCGCAGAAGACGTCGATCGAGAACTCCTCGCCGCGGCAGGCGGTCTGGACGAACGAGTCGACGGGCGTGTAGCCGAGGAAGAAGTCGAGCTCCGCCCGGTTCTCGGCGCGGTAGATGTGGCGCGAGCCGAAGCCCTCGCGCACCTTCACGAGCAGCGGGTAGCGCGCGTCGTCGGGCACCTCGTCGGGGAGCCAGCTCGGCGGCGAGGGGATCCCGCGCTCCTCGAAGAAGAGGTGGGCCGTGTACTTGTCGCCGACGCGCCGCACGACCTCCTCGCCCGGCAGCAGCACGAGCGCGCCGAGCTCGTCGCGGGCGCGCACGAGCTTGACGTGGTCGAGGTCGGTGAGCGGGACGATCAGCCGCACGTCGTGCTCGGCGACGAGAGCCTGCAGCGCCGGCACGTACGCGTCGTCGTCGATCCGCGGCGCGAGCGCGTGGTGGTCGGCGTGCCAGAGCGCGGGTGCGAGCGGGTCGAGGTCGGTCGCGACCGTGGTCGCGCCGGCGCGCATGAACGCGGAGACGATGTCGACGCGCTGGCCGGCGCAGGTGAAGAGGACGGCGGTCACGCGCGGAGGGTAACGCCGCCGCCTGATACACGGATCGTGCCGATCCGTGTATGCGTCGAGAATGGCGAGGCTGAACGTCACGCTCGGCGAGGCGCACGCCGCGAAGCTGCGTCGGCTCTCAGAGCAGACGAACGTGCAAGAGGGAACCCTGGCGCGGTCGTTGCGCGCGCATGCCCTGGACGAGACCGACGCCGACCCGCGTCACGTCGCCGAGCTTCTCGACGCGATCCCGGGTGCGTTCGACCGCGCGCAGCTCGGCCTCGAGCAGGCGCGCCGAGGCGAGACGATTCCGCTCGACCAACTCTAGAGCGTGCCGAACGTCGAGCTCAGTGCCGGCGCGCTCGGCGACCTGGAGCAGCTGATCTCGAGCCACAGCCTCCCGCCGGACACGCGCGAGCGCGTGCGGCGCTCCCTCTCGCATCTCGAGCGGTTTCCGCTCCTCGGTCCCGCCCTCGGAGGACGCTGGGAGGGGCTGCGCTTCCTCCTCGGACCGTGGCGCTGGTTGATTCTCGTCTACGTGTATTTCGAGAACGAAGATCGAGTGGTCGTCGTCACGATTCAGGACGGCCGCTCGGCGATGTCGCCGACGGCGACCTAGCGCTTCCACCCGCCGGTCTCGCCCTTGTAGGTGCCACCGAAGAGCGCGAGCGGGGTGCGGAGCAGGATCAGCAGGTCGGTCAGCGCCGAGCGGTGGTCGACGTACCAGACGTCGAGCTCGATCCGCTCGTCCCACGAGAGCGACGCGCGGCCGTGGATCTGCGCCCAGCCGGTGATCCCGGGCAGCACCTCGAGCCGCCGCCGCTGCCGCTCCGAGTACTTCTCGACCTGATAGCGGAGCGTCGGTCGCGGCCCGATGATGCTCATCTCGCCGCGGACGACGTTCCAGAGCTGCGGCAGCTCGTCGAGCGAGGTGCGGCGGAGGAAGCGGCCGACGCGCGTGATCCGGCTGTCACCGCGGTCGATCGCGTAGCCGGCGCCCTGCTTCTCGGCGCCGACGACCATCGTGCGGAGCTTCAGCAGCTCGAAGTCGACGCCGTCCTTGCCGACCCGGGTCTGCTTGAAGAGGACGGGGCCGCCGTCGCCGAGCTTGACCGCGAGCGCGGCTGCCGCGAGGACCGGGCTCGCAAGCGCGAGGCCGGCGCCGGCGATCGCGACGTCGAGGGCGCGGTTCAGCGCGTGCCCTCGGCCGCTTCCCACGTCGCGGGCACGCCGCGGCGGAGGTAGTTCCAGAGCGCGACGACGGTCGCCCAGGTGACGAGCACGTAGTAGCGGGCGATCCCGACCCCGAGTAGCGCGGCGAGGACGAGCGCCAGCTGACCCGTGAGCGCGAGCTGGTAGAGCAGACCCTCGCCCGCCAGGACGACCGACGTGGCGAACAGGGCGAGATGGAGGAGGCCGCTGCCGTAGCGGAGGATCCGGTGCGAGACGATCTCGACGAGGTAGCCGGGCGGGAGCCGCTTCAGGATCGAGCCGCGCAGCGTGATCTCCCAGCAGTGCTCGAACATACGCACCTTGCGCCGGTACTCGGTCTCGTTCGACGGCGTCGGCTTCTCGAACGCGCGCGCCGCAGGCTCGTAGACGGCGCGTCGGCCCGCCTGCACCATGCGGTACGGGAAGGAGAGGTCGTGGCCCCACTTCGGGTCGACCTCGACGTAGTCCGAGCGCCGCACGGCGTAGATCGAGCCGTTGCCGCCCGTGATCGAGCCGAGCCGCGACTCCGCCTGCCGCTGCACCATCTCGTAGCGCCAGTACGCGCCCTCGCGGTTCGAGCCGTCGGCGGCCTCGAGCACGAGCTGACCGCAGACGTAGGCGACCTCGGGGTCGGCGAAGTTCGCGACGAGAGCGCGGAGCGCGTCGGGCGCCCAGCTCGCGTTCGCGTCGGTGAAGGCGAGGATCTCGCTCTCGGTCTCCCGGACGGCGTTGTCCTGGGCCGCGACCTTGCCTCCACGCGGGTTGCGGATCACGCGCACGCCCGGGAACGACGCGGCGATCTCCTCGGTGCGGTCGGTCGACGCGTCGGAGGTGACGACGAGCTCGAGCTTGTCGGCGGGATAGTCGAGCGCACGCAGGTTCTCGAGCCGCCGCGCGATCACCGGCTCCTCGTTGTGGGCGGCGACGACGACGGTCACCGTCGGCTCGATCGGCGCCGAGGCGACCCTGCGCGTGCGGACGCGCGCGAGCAGCCGCCGCGGCGAGCGGGTAGAGGAGATGCGTCCAGAGGAGCGCCCCCAGGGAGAGCCAGAAGAGCGCCTTGATCGCGACCACGGGCCGAGTGTAGTGACCACGCCGATAGGCTCCCCCGCGTGCCAGCCAGTGTGTGCTTCGTCGTCGGCGCCCGGCCGAACTTCATGAAGGCAGCCCCGGTCCACCGGGGGCTACAGGAGCTCGCCCCCGACGTCGAGCTCCTCCTCGTGCACACCGGACAGCACTACGACGCCGAGATGTCCGACGTCTTTCTCGCGGAGCTCGGGCTGCCGAAGCCCGACGTCTTCCTCGGCGTCGGCTCCGGCAGCCACGGCGAGCAGACGGCGAAGGCCCTCGTCGGGATCGAGCAGGTGCTGCTCGAGCGCCGGCCCGACCTCGTCGTCGTGCCGGGCGACGTCAACTCGACGCTCGCCGGCGCGCTCGCGGCCGCGAAGCTCCACATCCCGGTCGCGCATCTCGAGGCCGGCCTGCGCAGCTTCGACCGGACGATGCCGGAGGAGCACAACCGGCTCCTGACCGACCATCTGAGCGACGTGCTGCTGCTCCACTCCGAGAGCGCGTTCGGCAACCTCGAGCGCGAGGGGATCGACCTCGCCAAGGCCCATTTCGTCGGGAACACGATGATCGACTCGGTCTTCGCGCACCTGGAGCACGCGAAGGCCGAGGAGCCCTGGCGCGCGCTCGGCGTCGAACCGGGCGCGTACGGGCTCGTCACGCTGCACCGCCCGGCGCTCGTCGACGATCCGGAGAAGCTGATCGCGACGGTCGAGGCGCTGAGGGAGCTCGCCGCAACGGTTCCGGTCGTCTTCCCGGTGCACCCGCGCACGCGGGGGCACCTGGGCGAGCTCGGCCTCGAGGACGGCCTCGCGGAGGCAGGCGTGATCCTGAGCCCGCCGCTCGGCTACCTCGCGTTCCTCGGCCTCCAGGCGGAGGCGCGCTTCCTGCTCACCGACTCGGGCGGGATCCAGGAGGAGGCATCGGCGCTCGGCGTCCGCTGCTTCACGCTCCGCGACACGACCGAGCGGCCGGTCACGGTCGAGCTGGGCACGAACACGGTGCTCGGGGCCGACCCCGGGCGGATCGCCGAGATCCCCGCGCTGCTGGAGCAGGAGCACGAGCAGCAGGAGATCCCGCTCTGGGACGGCGCCGCGGGGCCGCGCGCGGCCGAGGTGCTGCGACGAAGCCTCGGCTAGCACCCCTCGCCGAGGCAGGCGCGCTCGTCGCGCTCGTCGCCGCCCAGGCGGCGCTCTTCGGCCGCCTCGTCGGCAGCGACACCGACTACGACGAGGGCGTGTACCTGACGAGTGTCGACGCGCTCGAACACGGCCAGAAGCTCGGCGAGGACGTGTTCGCGCCGCAGCCGCCCGTCTTCTATCTGCTGCTGCGCCTGATCTCGCTGGCGGGCGCGGACTCGGTGCGCGGGTTCCACTGGGGGATGGTGGTCGTCGCGATCGCGACCTGCCTGGCCGCATACGTGCTCGCGCGCGCGCTCGCGGGACCGCTCGCCGGCCTCGTCGCCGCGGCGCTGCTGACGATCGCGCCGACCTTCGCGCTGATCGCGCACCAGGTGCTGGCGGACGTGCCGCCGCTCGCGCTGACGCTGCTCGCCTTCCGGCTCGCGTGGGAGGCGCAGCAGCGGGAGCACACCTTCGCCCCTCGCGGCCTCCGCCGGCGCGGCGCTGGCGCTCGCGGTCGCGACCAAGCCGAACGCGGCGCTCGCGCTGCCGACGTTCCTGCTCCTGCTCCTGTGGCGCAACTCGCGGCGGGAGCGAGCCGTCGGCGGCATGCTCGGCGGCGCCGCGGCCGTCTCCACCGTGCTCCTGCTCGCTTACCGCGACGTGCTCGGCGAGCTGTGGGAGAGCGTCGTCGACTACCACCGCGACGCGCGCGACACCCCTGCCGTCGTCGACCGCTCGCACGAGCTGGCAACGTTCCTCAACTGGAAGACGCCGTTCGCGTGGCTGCTCGTCGCGGGCCTCGCCGGCTCGATCCTGCTCCTGCGGCGGCGCGGTGAGGCCGTGTGGGCGCTGTGGGCCTGGGGGGCCGTGTCGCTCGCGTTCGTGCTCACCCACCATCCGCTGCACCACAACCACCTCGTCGTGCTGCCGGTCGCGCTCGCGCCGCCCGCGGCGATCGGGCTCGTCGAGCTCGCCCGGCGCGTGCGCCCGGGGACGGCCGCGCTCGGCGCGCTCGCGCTCGTGCTCGCCGCCGGCTACGTCCAGCAGCAGCGGCGCCTCGCCGTCGCGGACGTTCCCGAGCAGCCCGAGCTCGTGGCCGCGGCGGAGACGCTCCGCCGCGTCACCGGGCCTGCCGACCTCGTCGTCTCGGATCAGCCGCTGGTGCCGTTCCTCGCCGACCGACGCGTCTGGGGGCCGCTCGTCGACACCGCCAACCTGCGGTTCCAGACCGGGTCGCTGACGGCGGCCGAGGTGCTGCGCGAGCTCGACGAGGGCAGCGTCGAGGCCGTCGTCGTCGGCCGCTCCTTCCTCCGCCGGCCCGCCGTGCTCGCCGGCATCCGCGACCGGTACCGCCGGGTGGAGCAGGACGGCGGCGTCTCGGTCTGGGTGCGCCGCTAGGCGAGTACGCTCCCGCCCGTGTCCACGAAGGAGGCAACAGGGGCGGCCGGTGCGCAGATGCGCGGCGTCCACGCCGGCGCGATCGTGCTCGTCGGCGTCCTTTCGCTCAACCTCGGCAACTACGTCTTCCACCTGATCGCGGCCCGCTCGCTCGGCCCGGCGCTGTACGGCGACCTCGCGACGCTGATCGCGATCTCGGGGCTGATCGCGCTGCCGCTCGGCGGCGTGCAGGTGTGGGTCGCCCGCTACGTGGCGCACTACACGGCCGTCGGCGACGAGGCGGCCGCCCACTGGTTCGTGCGCCGCGCGATGACGTACACCGCGATCGGCGGCGTCGCGATGACGATCGTGTTCCTCGCGCTCGCGTGGCCGCTCAAGCACGCGCTCGGGATCGCGAGCATCGCGGCGGTGGCGCTGACGGCGCTGACGACACTTCCGGCTTCGGTGGCGCCCATCACGTGGGGCCTGGCTCAGGGACTCCAACGCTTCCGGCTCATTGCGGTGGCATACACGGCGAGCGCGTCCGCTCGCGTGACGCTGCTCGTGCTGGCGTTCGCTGCCGGGCTCAGTGTGGGCGGCGCGATGCTCGCCACCGTCGCCTCGATGATCGTGGCGCTTGGAGTACCGCTGTGGGTGTTGCGCCAGTGGGCGAGTCCGGCTCCGGCGAGCGGCCGGCGCGTAGAGAGAAGGGACGCTGCGCGGTCGCTCCTGCCGGTCATCTTAGGACTCCTCGCGATCACGGCGCTGACGAGCGTCGACGTTGTCGTCGCGAAGACCGCATTGTCCGACGACGAAGCCGGCATCTACGGCAGCGCGTCCCTCGTCGGCCGCGTGATCCTCTACCTGCCGGCCGCGATCATCACCGTCCTGCTGCCCCGGGTCGCCGCTCGGGCGGCCGACCGGGTCGACACGATCGACATCCTCCGGCGCAGCGTGCTCGTCACGCTCGCGTTCTGTTCCCTGACGACGGTCGTCTACGCGGCCGGCGGCAGCACGATCGTCCGGATCGCGTTCGGCTCGGACTACGCCGACGCAGCCGGGCTACTCTGGCTGTTCGGGATCGCGATGACCGGCTTCGCGCTCCTCAACGTGCTGCTCGTGTACCACCTCGGCCACGAGCGCTACGGGTTCGCCTGGCTGCTCGTCCTGGGCGGCCTCGCGCAGATGGGCTGTTCCTCGCCTTCCACGAGAGCCCACGACAACTGATCGCGGTCGACATCGCCGCCGCGGCGATCCTGCTCGTGGCGCACGAGGTGCTCACGCGCGGCCTGCTCGTCCGCGCGCTCGGACGACGCTGAGCCGCCCGTGGGCGTCGGTACCATCCCGTCGGTGCAACGTTCGCTCGCGTGGTCCCGCGGAGGCGCTCGTGTCGGCCCGGCGATCCGTTCGTTGCGGGTGACACGGCGCGACCTCTACGTCTTCCTCGTCTTCGTCGGGCTCACCGCGCTGTGGTTCCACGAGCTGTTCGGCGACCTCGGCAACTCGGTGCTCGTCGGCCCGAACGACGCGTCATACGGGATCCGCGCCTACTGGGGCGCCGCGTACGCGGGCGAGAACCCGTTCACGCTCGAGCGCGACCCGTTGAACGGTGCTCCCGAGGGCATGCCGTGGTCGCGCGCCATCCAGTACGCGAACGCGCTCATCCCCGGCTCGATCTGGCTGCTCCACTACGTCGTCGGCTTCGGCGCCGCCGCGAACGTGTACCTCCTGCTCGGCTTCGTCCTCACCGGCTTCTCGGTCTACGTGCTGCTCGACCGGCTCGGCTTCCACATCGTCGGCAGCCTGCTCGCCGGCTTCGCGGTCGCGTTCAACCCCTGGATGATCGAGCGCGCGTACGCCGGTCACGCCGGCTTCATGCACGCCTGGGTGTTCCCGGTGCTCGTCGGGAGCGCTGCTCTACGCGCACCGCCGCCAGACGATCTGGTCCGGCGTCGTCGTCGGCCTCGCCGTCGTCACGACCTTCTACCAGAACTCCTACTACGGCCTCCTGGCCGCGCTGATGTCGGCGTCTTTTGGATGGTCGAGCTCGACGCGCCCGCTCGTGGGCACAGCGCCTCTGGCTGTTCACGATCGCGGACATCGCGATCGTGACCGCGATCGTCGCCTTCCTGCCGGCGCTGATCGCGTGGCACTACGACCGCGAGGCGGTCGCGGCGATTGTCAGCAACCCCGTCGCCCAGCTCCAGAATCTGGGGGCGGCGCCTGAGTCGTACGTCCTCCCGTCCGTGCGGCACCCGCTCTTCGAGCCGATCACCCGCGCCGTCGACGTCCGGGCCGACGACCACTGGTCGGAGAACACGCTGTTCCTCGGCTGGACGCTGATCGTGCTCGGCCTCGCCGGCATCGTCCTCGTGCTCAGGCGGCACCGCGACTCGCTCTCGGCGCCGCTCACCCGCTTCTTCCTCGTCTGCATGACCGTGCTCGCACCGGCGGCGTTCGTGTTCTCTCTGAAGCGCGAGACGAACGTCTTCGGCGTCGACGTGCCGATGCCGTCGTACCTGATCGGTGAGATCACGACCTTCTGGCGGGTGTTCGCCCGCTTCGGGCTACTCGTGACCTTCGCGCTCGCGGTGCTCGCAGCGTTCGCGCTGACGGTGCTGATCCGCCGCCACCGCCACGGGCTCGCGATCGCCGGGACGGCCTGCGCGCTGCTCGTCGTCGAGTACTTCTCGGGCTTCGCGCCTGCGTACTCGTTCGCCAACCCCGACCCCTGGGTGGGTTGGCTGAAGCGACAGCCGCACGGGATCGTCGCCCACTACCCGCTGCCCACGGATCAGGCGCCCGCCCTGCAGATGATGGCCGCGCACCTTCTACCTCCAGCAACGCTACGAGCAGCCGATGTTCTCGATCTTCGGCTCGGGGTCCGGCGGGACGCGCGAGGAGGCGATCCGCCTCGTCAGCCGCTACATCGACGACCCGCTGACGCCGGGCGTGCTGAAGGCCGAAGGGGTGAAGCACATCCTCCTCCACGACGACGTGTACCGCGAGGAGGGCAAGGAGCCGCCGTCGGTTCCGCCCGGCTTCGAACTCGTCGCCGACCTCGGCAACGTCCGCGCGCTCGCGATCGCCGACGAGGTGCAACCGGCCGACCTCCCGCGACGCTCGAGCAGAACGCCGTCGCGATCGCCCTGACGCAGGGCCTGCCCAACCCGGACGTCGTCCTGCGAGGGGCCGAGGTGCGGCTGACGTGGAACGACCGTCGGCTACGGCGCCTCAACCTCACCGTCGTCGCCTCGAGCCCGCCGCCCCTCGACGCTCGAGCTCGTCGACGAGGACGGCGTCGTCGTCGCACGCGGCGCGATCGGCACCGAGCCGACACAGCTGACCTTCGGGCCGGTCGGCATAGACGACGGGACGGAGCGCTTCCTGGTCCGGACGGCGGAGGGGAACGAGGTCGAAGCTGGACCAGGTGACGACGCAGTCGCTCGCCGACTTCTCCGACAGCCTGCGCGACTGAGCCGCCGACTATGCTCGCCCCGTGCGACTGAGCGTCGTCATCCCGGCCTACAACGAGGCAGGGTCGCTACCGGAGACGATCCTGTCCGCAACCGCGGCGATTCGCCGCAGCGTCCACTTCGAGGACGCCGAGATCGTCGTCGCCGACGACGGGTCGACGGACGGAACGGCCGAGGCGGCGCTCGCCGCCGAGGACGGCGTCCCCGTCCGCGTCGAGCGGCTGCCGGAGAACAGTGGCCGATTCATCGCCCGGCGGCAGGGGCTCGAGGCCGCCGACGGCGAGTACGTGCTCTTCCTCGACGCCGGCGTCACGGTGAACGAGCACGGGTTGCGCTTCGTCGGCGACGAGCTCGAGGAGCGCGGCGCCGACGTCTGGAACGCGCACACGCTCACGAACACCGACGGCAACCCGCTCGGGCACTTCTGGGGTGTCGTCAGTTCGCTCGCGTTCCCCGACTACCTGCGCGAGCCGCGCACGACCTCGTTACCGACAGACTTCGACCGCTTCCCGAAGGGGACGACGTGCTTCTTCGCCCCGCGCGAGCTGCTGCGCGAGGCGTGCCGAGCCTTCCGCCGCGCTATGCCGACCCGCGGAACGCGAACGACGACACCGCGCTGCTCCGCAGCGTTGCGGAGCGTCGGCCGATCAACATCTCGCCGAGCTTCGCGTGCATCTACACCCCCCGGACGAGCTGGCGTCGCGTTCGTGCGCCACGCCGTCGTACGCGGCGTCGTGTTCCTCGACGGGCACGGCCGCCGGGAGTCGCGGTTCTTTCCCGCTGGTCGCCGCCTTCTACCCGCTCAGCGTGGCGGCCGCCGTCACCGTCGCGCGCAGGCCCGCGCTGGCGCCGCTGCTGCACCGCGCGGCGGTCACGGCGGCGGCACCGCTGCGGCCCGCACGACCACGACGCGGGAGGCGATCGTCTCGTTCGCCGTGCTCGCACCGGTCTACGCGGTCGCGCACGGCACCGGGATGTGGAAGGGCCTCGCAATCGTCGGTGCGCGACCGGCTGCGCGCCACCGGTGATCTGCGCGATCTACGGCACGACGGGTGAGCTGATCAAGCTCGCACCCGTCCTCACACGGATTCGCGACGCCGGCGGCAGCTACGTGAGCGCGACCACGGGGCAGCAGGTGCAGCAGATCCCCGCGCTCCTCGACCAGCTCGGCCTGCCGCAGCCCGACGTGTGGCTCGGCCGGGGCTCCGGCGAGCGCGACCTGCACTCGAACTCCGACATCCCCGGCTGGCTCGCTAACGTCACGAGGACGTTCGCCCGCGAGCGCTCGAGCCTCCGGCGGCTGACGCAGAACGGCGGCGGCCGGCCGCTCGTCCTCGTCCACGGCGACACGATGACGACCGTGCTCGGGACGCTGATGGGCCGGGCGATGCGCGTTCCGGTGGCGCACATCGAGGCGGGAGTGCGCACGTGGGACGTCTTCCACCCCTTTCCGGAGGAGCTGAACCGGAGGCTCGTCTCCCGGATCGCCCAAATGCACTACGCGCCCGGCCCGGCGGCGGCGGCGAACCTCAAGCGAGGTGTCGTTGTCGACACGGGCACGAACACGATCCGCGACAGCGTCCATCTGGCGCCCCGAGACTCGCCGATCCCGGCCGGCGTCGAGGGCGAGCGCTACGGCGTCGTCAGCCTGCACCGCTACGAGCTGCTGAAGGAGCGCGAGCTGCTTCGCGACACGCTCGAGGCGCTGAGCCGCCACGCGCGCCGTACGCCGCTCCTGTTCGTCGACCATCCGGTAACGATCGCCGCGATCGAGCGGTTCGGCCTCGGCGGGAGCTTCGACGGCGCGCACTTCAGGAGGGTGGCGCGCCTCAGCTTCTTCGGCTTCGTCGAGCTGCTCCGGCAGAGCGCGTTCGTCGTCACCGACAGCGGCGGCAGCCAGGTCGAGTCGTTCGAGCTCGACGTGCCGTGCCTCGTGCACCGCAAGAAGGTCGAGCAGCCCGAGGGCGTCGGCGAGAACGTCGTTGTGTCGGGCCTCTCGATCGCCGAGCTGGAACGCTTTCTCGAGAGCCCCGAGCGCCACCGGCGCACCTCGCCGCGCTCGGAGCTTTCGCCCTCGGACGTGATCGTCGCCGACCTCCGCGAGCGCGGGTACCTTCGCACCTCATGAAGGACGAGAAACTGAGAGTCGCGCTCGTCGGCGCGGGCCAGATGGGCAGACACCATGCCCGTGTCGTGGCCGAGTCAGACGCGACCGAGCTCGTCGCGATCGTCGACCCGCACGAGTCGGCGGCCCCGGTGGCCGCCCTCCGGCACGCACCCCTGCTCGCGACCGTCGACGAGCTGCTCGAGCAGGAAGTCCCCGACCTCGCGATCGTCGCGATACCCACCCATGCCCACGCCGAGACAGTCGTCCGGCTGCTCGAGGCGGACGTCAACGTGCTCGTCGAGAAGCCGATCGCGGCCACGGTCGAGGACGCGGAGCGCCTGATCGACCTCGCCGCCGAGCGCGGCCTGATCCTGGCCGTCGGCCACGTCGAGCGCTTCAACCCGGCTGTCCGCGCCCTGCGCGACAAGCTGCGCACGGGCGACCTCGGGCGCGTCTTCCAGGTGCACGCGCGCCGGCTGAGCCCGTTCCCGGTGCGGGTCGGCGACACCGGGGTCGCGTTCGACCTCGCCACCCACGACCTCGACCTGATGTGCGAGCTGGCCGGCACGCCGATCCGCCTTTCGGCGGAGGCCGACCGCAAGGCGCACCGCACGCACGAGGATCTCCTCGTCGCGATCCTCCGCTTCGCCGGGGGTGTGATCGGGCTGCTCGAGGTGAACTGGCTGACCCCGACGAAGGTGCGCCAGCTGACCGTCACCGGCGAGCGCGGCACGTTCGTCGTGGACTACCTCAACCAGCACCTGACCCTGTACGAGAATGCGCACGAGAGCGAGTCGTGGTCTGCGCTCGACATCTTCGACGGCGTCACCGAGGGCAACGTGGTGCGGTTTGCGATCCCGCGCGTCGAGCCGCTGCGCGCGCAGCTCGACGCCGTGCTCGCCGCGATCCACGGCGGCGACGTCGAGTACGTCGACGGCCGCGCGGGCCTCCGCGCTCTCCGGCTCGCGCTCGCCGTGGCCGACGCAGGCATGACGGGCGCGACCCTCCAGCTCGACGCGCGCTAGCGCCAGCGGAGCAGGCCGGCCAGATAGGCGACGTGCGTCGCGACGAGCGCCGGCACGGCGACTAGGCCGACGGCGGCCGAGCGGAACCGGAGCGCGGCGACGATCCCGCCCCCGAGCAGCAGGAGCACGTAGGCAGCGACCGAGACCAGCCAGGCCGCGAGCACGACCGGCACAGCGAGCCCGGGCAGCCAGCCGAGCATGAGCCAGGGAAAGCCGAGCCCGAGCGCGGCCGTGCCCGGGCGCACCGCCCGCAGCCGGCGGCGACGCAGTGCCCGCGCGGTAGAGGCGCCGTACGCTGCGACCGCCCGGAGATGCGGGCCGACGAGCGGGGGTGCGGGCGCGGCGACCACCGACTCGGGCGTGTAGAGCACGTCGAAGCCGCGCGCGGTCAGCTCCCCGACGACGCGATCGAGCGGCGTTGCGGGATCGAGGTCGAGCAGGACTTCGCGACGGGCGACGAGGCCGTCGGCCGGGAAATCGTCGACGACCCGGAGGTTGCCGGGCATGAAGCGGAAGTACTGGGAGCCGCCGCCGAGCCTCGACTCTCGCACGGCCGCCGCGGCCCGCTGGAGCACGCCGCCCCCGGACGGCGCCACGGACGGCGTCACGACGGCGCCGATCTCGGGCCGCCGCAGGAACGGCACCGTCGCCGCGAGCCAGTTCGCGGTCGGCGCCACCCCGGGCCGGAAGACTGCGACCGCCTCGCCGCCCGCCTGCCGTGCCAACTGCTGCGGCGTCGGCTCAGCGGCGCCCGCCTCGACCTCCAGCGGCTCGAGGCGCGGGTAGTGCAGCTCGTCCGCCGAGCCGGGCGGCGCGAGCCGGATCGAGACGACCGGCTCGTACCCGCGCGGGCGCGTCCAGCCGTAGCGGCCGACGAGCGCGCTCTTGCGCTGGTACGTCCGCAGAATCCGCAGCCGGTAGACCACCGCGAGTGTGTCGAGCAGCGCCTGCGCGACGGCGAGCGAACGGACGCCCGAGCCGGTGAAGCGGTAGTCGAGCCGGACCGGCTGCTCCTCGATCTTGCCGAAGCCGAGCGCGCGGGAGACCGCCAGCAACTCGATGTCGAACGCGAACCGCTTCACGAGCAGCAGCGGCAGCACCTCGTCCGCGACCTCACGCCGGAACACCTTGATCCCGACCTGCGTGTCGCGTACGTCGAGGCGGAAGCACAGCCGGACGAACTGCTGGAAGAGCCAGCTCGCCGCCCGCCGCGACCGCGGGTAGATCACCTGCGCACCAGGATGCCGCTTCGAGCCGATCGCGAAGTCGAGCCCTGCCTCCTCGGCACGCGCGACATAGGCCGGCAGCAACGCCGGATCGAGGTCGAGGTCGGCGTCGACGTAGGCGATCCAGCGACCCCGGGCTTCGAGCGCGCCGATCTTGACGGCATAGCCCTTGCCCATGTTGCGGTCGTAGTGGAGGACACGTGTCCGCTCGTCGCTCGCGGCCAGCGCCTGCTCCTGCGTGTCGTCGATCGAGCCGTCCGAGACGACGATCAGCTCCGTCGCCCCGCCCAGGCCGGCGGCGACGCTGTCCCGGATCACGCGGACGTTCTCCGCAATCGAGTCCGCCTGGTTGTAGACGGGGACGACGACGCTGAGGACGATCGCGGCATCGGCGGCGGAATCATCGGCGCCGGCGCTGGACGGCGTGTGATCGAGGCTGTTCGGTCGGCTCATGCGAGCTTGGTGCCGACGATCTCAATCAGCGAATAGCCAGGCGCGCGTAGCGTGAGCGAACGGGCACGCCTCAACCGCGGCCGACCGAGATAGAGCGACGGCAGGGCGTCGTACGAGATGACGTGTGCGACCGCGAGCGCACGGGCGCCGAGCTCGACAAGCGGAAAACGCATGGGTGCCTGGCGGCGTGCCGACACGCGAAGCATGGGGTTCTCGAGCGCTCGCTCCATCTCGGCCAGGCTCGCGTACTCGCGCAAGTGGGTCGGATCGAGGACCCAACGGCCGTCCTTCCGGTAGATCCACAACGCTCGCTTCGAGCGGGCCACACTCCCGACGTAGTACCAGCCGCCGGGGCGAAGGATGCGCGCGATCTCGGCTGCGAGCGGGTAGTCGTCAGGCAGGTGCTCGATCAGTTGAGACGCGATGACGCCGTCGACAGAGGCGTCCGGAAGTCCGGTGGCCACTGCGTCCGCTACTCTCGGCTCGATTCGCTGGGACAAAGCTGCCGCTCGTGTCGCGCGGTCGTACGAGTTGTCGATGGCATACCCACGCTCGAGCAGTCCTCGCTGCTCGAGCGCGAAGAGGATCCGACCGTCCCCACAGCCGATGTCCGCGATCTCGCCGCCTCTAACCTCCTGCTCGAGGAGCGGGGGAAGGTCGTCCGAGATGAAGTGTCGGTGAACCTGGGAGTAGGATCGGTCGCCTGGCACGCGCGGCAGCTTAGACGACCCCCTCACGGAGGTTCGCCGATCGCATCGGTATAGCTGCGCGAGAGCGCCGCGCCGCTGCCAGCTGGCGACGCGCTTGCCACCTGCATTCCAGCCGCCCGGCCCATCGCGGTCCGCAGAGTCTCGTTGCGAAGGGCGCGCTCGACGGCATCGCGCAACGCTCCGATGTCGTGCGGCCCCACGAGCAAACCGGTCACCCCATCCTCGACTGCGTCCACCAGCCCGCCGACCCGCGTCGCCACCACCGGCCGCCCGTACGCCATCGCCTCCCGGGCGACCACGCCGTAGCCCTCCCGGCGCGAAGGGACGCACACGACCGCCGCCCGCTCGTAGTACGCGCCGAGCTCCGAGCGCGGGACGAAGCCGACCGCCTCCGGGACCTCGACCGGGCCGGCGCCGACGATCACGCGCGGCAGGCCCTCGGTCGCCTCGAGGAACTCGTGGATCCCCTTCTCCGGCGAGAGGCGGCCGACGAAGAGGACGTGCGGCGGCTCGTCCGGCTCGCCGACCGACTCCGGGATCTCGACCGGGCTCGGCACGACCCGCACCTCGCGCGCCCCCAGCTCGCGCGCCGCCCCGGCCAGGTACTCCGACGCCACGATCGCCAGCCGCGCCCGGCGCACGAGCCAGCGGAACGCCCACGGCGCCCGTCGCGCCAGCTCGGCGTCCGTGCCCCAGAGCTGGACGACGAACGGCTTCCCCGTCGCGAGCGCCGCCAGCCCGGACGGGAGCCAGTGCGCGTGGACGAGGTCGGCGTCCCGCGCCGCCCGGCGCGCGGCGAGCGCGAACGAGGCGAGGAAGGCCGGCAGCAGGAGCACCAGCCACGGCCGCCGGCGCAGGTTGCCGACGATCCCGTGCCCGTAGGCGATCCCGAAGTGGCGGAAGGACGCCGGCGAGACGACCACGACGTCCACCCCCTCCGCCCGCACGGCCTCGACCGCGTCCCGCACGAACAGGCCGGCGACGTCCCGCTCGTCACGCGGGTACGAGGTCGTCAGGACGGCGACCTTCATGCCAACCGGCGCGCGAACACGATCGGCGCCGCGAGCGCGAGCATCGCGAACGCGAAGAAGTAGTAGAAGGACATCGTCAGGTAGAAGGCGTTCGAGGCGATCGTCCCCGCGAGCGCCGCGGTCATCCCCCACGCGAGCGGCCGGATCCGCGGCGAGTCGAGCGCCCGCCCGATCGCGCGCAGCCGGCCGAGGCGGCGGAAGACGTAGACGAGGAAGACGACGAAGAGCGCCGTCCCAACGAGCCCCGTCTCCACCATCGTCGCCACGTAGAACGAGTGCGGGCCGAAGTTCGTCCTGCCGGTGACGAACTCGTAGTAGACGGAGAAGTTGTTCAGGCCGAGCCCGAAGAACGGGTTCGACGACAGCACATCCGGGATGAAGCCGTACACGTCGAAGTGCGTCGAGTTCCCCGCGCGGAGGTGTCCACACGCGTGCGCAGCACCTGGAGGAAGAAGTCCCACCGGGCGGCGAGCACCACGGTGAGCACGCCCGCGACGGCGCCGAGCGGCAGCAGCAGCTCCTTCGAGGCCAGCTTGTGCCGGTAGGGCAGCGCCAGCACGAGGAAGCCGACCCCCAGGCCGAGCAGCCCGGAGCGCGACAGGGTCGCCAGCTCGACGAGGAGCAGGAACGCGAGCGTGACGGCGAGCGGCAGCCGCAGCCGGTGGCCGCGGCCGAGCCGGAGGTAGAGCGGCGTCAGCACGAGCAGCGGAATCACGAGCTCGATCCCGAGGTGGTTCGGATCGCCGGTGAGCGCGTTCGGCCGGAAGACGCTCGCACCCTCGATCGCGCCGTAGATGTTGATCTGGCTGGCGCCGCCCGTGATCGGCGACAGCACCGACTGGTCGAGGTTGATCCCGAGCACCTCCGCGGTGCCGAGCTGCACGATCCCGTAGAGCGCGTTCGCGACGAAACCGGCCAGGAAGACGCCGAGGGTCGTCCAGAAGAAGCGCTCGTGGCGCCTGGCGATGTACGCGACGCCGACGACGAGGAAGAGGAAGTGGAGCAGGAACTTGACCATCCCCTTCGCCCACTGCGCCAGCGCCGGCTCGGTCTCGAGGTTGAAGAAGCCGATCAGGTAGACGAGCAGGAACGCGAGGAAGAAGAGCGCGGCCGCGGCGGCGCCCCACGTGATCCGGCGGTCGCCCGTGCCGACGCGCGTGCCGAGCCAGGCGACGAGGAAGACGCCGGTGAGCACGTCGGAGAGGCTCAGCGTGCCCGCCACCTCCCACTGCAGCTTGGCGAAGCTGACCGTGAACACCGTCGCGAAGAAGAGGACGTCGACGACCGGGCCGGGGCGGGCGGCGCTCACAGCGAGCGGAGCAGCTCCGCGAGCTCCTCGGCGCGGGCGCGGCGCGAGAGCCTGTAGCGAGTCTCCTCGGCGATGTCCGTGGCGGGCAGGCCGCCGTTCGCGAAGCGCTCGTGCAGCTGGGTGAGCGCGGCCTTCAGCGCCTCGACGTCGTCCGGCGGTGCGACGATCCCCGCGCCGGTCTCGCGGATCAGGTCGGCGGCCGCGCCGTCAGGAGGGACGGCCGCGAGAATCGGCCGCTCGGCCGCCAGGTACTCGAACACCTTCCCGGAGAGGACGCCCTTCCCACGGCCACCGGCGTCGGGGATCAGCAGCAGGAGCGCCTCGGAGTCGCGCTGCAGCTCGAGCGAGGCCTGCCGCGGCGCGTACGGGATCAGCTCCAGCTTGTCCCCCAGCCCGCGCGCGTCGGCCCACTCCCGGTCGGCGGAGCGGAAGTCGCCGAGGAAGCGCGCGACGACGTCGAGGCCCGACTCGTCGAGCGCGGTCAGGAACGGGCGCGGGTCGCGCTTGCCGAAGAAGCTGCCGGTGTGCGTGATCCGGAAGCGCGGGCCGGGGCTGTAGTCGAGCCCGGCGAAGTCGTCGAAGTCGCAGCCGTTCGAGATCGTCACGACCCGGCCCTTCGGCGAGAAGCCGCGGGCCTCGTCGGCGATCGCCTCGGAGACGCAGGTGATCGCGTCGGCCTGGTGAGCGACCAGCCGCGCCACGCCCACGTCGACCTTCTCCTTCGCCCGCACCGCCATGCTCTCGGAGCGCCGGTGCGGGTGCGCGACGAGCGAGTCGCGCAGGTCGGCGACCCACGTCGCACCGGTCGCGCGCTTCACCGCCGCGCCGACGAGATGCACCGAGTTCGGCGGCGAGGTGGTGATTACGACGTCGATCTTCTCTCGGCGCGCGATCCGGATCGCCGCGGGGATCGCCGTCAGGTTCCAGCTGACGTTCTCGTCCGGCACGAGCAGCCGCCGCGACACGAGCTTGCGCCTGGACGAGCGCACGCTCGAGCCCCTCCGTGCCGTGCAGCTCCTCGGCGGGCTTGCGCCCCTTCGGGCCGAGGTAGCGGGCGCGGTGCACCCAGGCCTGGGTGGGGGCGCGCAGGTCGGCGTCCTCGTGGATCCACTTGGGGTTGTCCGGCGCCAGCACGTGCGTCTCGATCCCGAGCGCCGGCAGGTACTGGGCGAACTTGAGCGGACGCTGGACGCCGCCGCCGCCCGCAGGCGGCCAGTAGAGCGAGACGAGCAGGACTTTCACGCGCTCGATGCTACGGGAGGCGGTAGAGGCGGTAGCGCGCGTCCTCGTACAGCGGCGGCGCGGGCGGCGGGATCGTGAAGCGGCTGCCGTCGACGACGAGCCAGCCGGCGCCGGCGCGGCGCGGGATCGAGAGGTCGCCCGTGTCGAAGAACCGGATGTTGGCGGCCCGGCGCGTGTACGGCCGGTTCTGCTCGGTGTCGGCGACGTGGCTCGGCGGCGCCGCGGCGATGTAGACGGGCGCGTACGCCGCGATCCGGTAGCTGGTCTCCAGATCCGAGTAGACGGTGTCCCCCTCGGGCACGTCCTCGCGGAGCGCCTCGATCAGCCCCGGGGTGAGCGGATTCGCCGTCCGGGCGTCGGAAGGGCTCCAGTTCGCGGCCGCGTGGACGGCGACCGGCAGCACGAAGAGGGCGGCGGCCGCCCCGGCGAGCCAGCCGGGCCGCTCGACGCTCGGCTTGTGTTTCAGAAACACAAGCGCGACCAGCGCGCCGATGACCGCGAGCCAGGTGACGAGCGCCGGGCCACCGTCCTGCAGCCGGTACGAGAACTCGCCCGGGTAGAGGAGCTGGAGCGCCAGCCCCGCCGCCAGGGCGGCCGGCAGCACCAGCAGCCGCAGCACGCCGGCGAGCACGACCCAGCCGCCCGCGAACGCGAAGGCGAGTGGCCAGAAGCCCGCGGCGCGCCGGGACTGCGAGAGCGAGACGAGGTCGGAGAACGCGGCGAAGAGCGTCGGCGTCAGCATCACGGCCGCGACGGCGAGGAAGCCGCCGAGCACGTACGCCGCCCAGCGGCTGCGCAGTGCCAGCCCCGCCAGCGGCACGAACAACAGGGCCGCCACGGCGATCGCACCCGCCCTGCCGAACACCTCCGGCGCCAGGCGGTAACTCCCGTCCGCGTACAGGTCGAGCTGCCCCGCGTACTGGACGAACGCCCGCCGCAGCTCGTCCTGCCCGGGGGCGTGCGAGGCGGTCGCGCGCACCACGGGCGTCAGCCAGGCGAGGTAGGCGCCCGCCGGGACGACGAGCGCCGCGAGAGCGACGGCGATCCGCTTCGCCTCCCCGCGCTCGGCGAGAGCACGGACGAGCAGGAAGCCGCCGAACGGGAGCCAGAGGAAGATCGCGTACGTCGGGTGGACGACGGCGAGCACGAGCCCGGCCGCCGCTGCCGAGAGGAGGTACGCGCGCCGAAGCGCTTGTGTTTCTGAAACACAAGCTCCGAGCGCCAGCGCGATCGCAGCCGGGAGCAGCAGCTGCCGCGACGCCGTGGCCGGCAGCCCGAGCGCCGTGTAGGCACCGCCGCCGGCCGGCGCGAGCGCGGTCACGCCGACCTGGGCGCAGACGACGCCGACCGCGGGGCCGACGCGGCGGAAGAGCGCGTGGCCGGCCTCGTAGGCGATCACGAGCGCGAGCGGCGCGAGGATCGACGCCTCGTGCAGCACGACGACGGACGGGTCGAGAAAGGAGACGCGCGCGACGAGCGCGAGGAAGGCGTGCCAGAGCGGGAAGGCGTAGCCGGGATGCAGGCCGCCGTCCGCGAACTCGTTCACGGCGCCCAGCGAGAGCGAGTCGAACGCGTCGAGCTTGCGCACGCGGGCGAGGTGGAAGAGCCCGTCCCCGCCGATCTCCCCGGCGACGTGCCAGAGGAGAACGCCGAAGAGCAGGCCGATCCGCAGGATCCAAAAGCGGCCGCGCAGCCGTTCGGGCCGCGGCGCCCGGCGCGTGAAGCGAAGCGCCACGCCTCCTGCGGCGAGCAGCAGCACCAACGTCAGCGAGAGCGAGCCGTTCACCGCGACCGTCAGGCCGAGCGCGACGAAGAGGACCGTCAGCGACCACGTCAGCGTCACCGCCGCTCCCCGCAGGCCGAGCGCCCGCGCGACGACCCAGCCCGGCGCGAGCAGGACCCCGGTCGCGAGCAGCAGGCGCAGGTAGGTCATCGGTCGAGCAGCTCCGGCACCGGCCCGGAACCGAGCCAGTCCGCAGCCTCGCGGTACATCCGCCGCCGCTCGCCGCGGAAGACGAGCGCCCGCAGCCGCAGGGCGACGAGCAGCAGACGCCGGGCGCGCGCCGCATAGCCAACCCCGCGGTGCTTGGCGAGGAAGCGCAGGTGCCCGCGCACGTTCTCGCGGAACAACCGGCCGCCGTGCGAGGCGCCGCCGACGTGCACGCACTCCGCACCGGGATAGAACAGCACCTGCCAGCCGGCCTTGCGGAAGCGGTAGGCCCAGTCCGTCTCCTCGCTGAAGAGGAAGAAGGCCTCGTCGAGCGGCCCGACCTGCTCGACCGCCTCCCGCCGGACGAGCATGCAGGCGCCCATCAGGAACTCCGCCTCGCGCACCTCGTCGTGGGCGAAGCCGCCGGCGTAGAAGCCGTTCAGGAGCTCCGAGCGCGGCGCGAGCTTGCGGAGGAAGAAGTACTCGGTCGCAAGCCGCCAGAGCGTGGGAAAGCCGCGCACCGACCGCTGCAGCGTCCCGTCCGGGTTCAGCAGCCGCGGGCCGACGATCGCGGCCTCGGGCCGGGAGTCGCCGAATGCGACGAGCCGCCGCAGCGCGCCCTCGGTCAGCCAGGCGTCGGCGTTCAGGATCAGGAACCAGCGGCCCGTCGTCGCCGCCATACCGGCGTTCCAGCCCGCCGCCAGGCCGACGTTTCCCTGCTCGATCACCGTCGCCTCGGGCGCGAGGTCGCGGGCGACCTCGGCGCTGCCGTCCGAGGAGCCGTTGTCGACGACGACGATCTCCTCGCCGCGGACGCTCTCGAGACAGCGCTCGAGCCAGGGGAGCGCGTTGTGGGTGACGACAACGACGCTCGCGTCGGGCCTGCCCTCAGGCATGGGTCGCGCTCGGCCGGCGGCGCAGCCCCTCCCAGAGCAGGATCGCGCCACCCGGGAGGGCCATCGCGACCGTGACGAGGAAGAAGAGGAAGCCGGCGGCGAAGGCCTCGTCGGCGCCGACACCGAGCTGGCCGAGGAAGCTGACGAAGAACGCCTCCCGGACGGCGAAGCCGTTGAGGGTGAACGGGACGAGCAGGACGAGGAAGAAGAGCGGTCCCATCACGTAGTAGACGAGGGGTGAGAGGTCGATCCCGACCGCCTTCGCCGCCGCCCAGATCGCGAGGACCCGGATCGCCTGGAGCGTGAAGGTAAGCGTGAACACCGTCCCCAGGAGCCGGCCGAACGCGCGGAACGCGTGCACACCCTCGTAGAACGCGCGCACCGGCCGGTCGAGCCGAATCCGCGCGAGCAGCGGCACCGAGCGCGCGAGCAGCGGCCGGGCGGAGCGGGTGAAGAAGAGCAGGCCGAGCACGATCGTCCCGAGCACGAAGAGCAGCTCGAGCCAGAGGTACGCGCCGACGTCGTAGCGCCCGAGCGCGAGCGCGAATCCGATCGCGCCGAGGAGCACGGTCGCCGCGCCGCCGAGCCCACGCTCGAGCAGGACGATCGCGGTCAGGTCTCCCGCCCGTCCGGGATGGCGCCGCGACGTCTCGAGGACACGCACGGCGTCGCCGCCGATCGACGTCGGCAGCACCTGGCTCGCGGTGTACGAGACGAAGTACGAGCGGGTCAGCCACCAGAACCGGTCGACCATGCCGCGAGCGGCCAGCAGCCACTTCCAGCGCAGGGCCATCGGCATGGCGGTGCCCGTCATGATCGCGACCGCGAGCGCGAACCACCACGGGTCGGCGTCGCGGAGGATCTCCGCCGTCCGGCCGACGTCGATCTTCCAGGCGAGGTACGCGACCGCGAGACCGGTGAGGACGATCGTCCCCACGACGCGGAGCCAGCGCTTCATGCGCGGTCGCGAATCCGGCCGAGCGCGTCGAGCACGTCGGCGATGTCCTCGTCCGAGTGTGCAGGCGAGAGAGGCAGCGAGAGGATCTCGTCGCCGGCCCGCTCGGCGACCGGCAGCGACGGCTGCTCCGGGAAGCGCTCGCGGTACCAGGAGAGCCGGTGCACGGGCAGGAAGTGGATCGAGGTCGAGATCCGCTCGGCGGAGAGCGCACGCTGCAGCTCGTCGCGGGTGAGCCCGTAGCGCGCGGCGTCGACGCGGACGACGTAGAGGTGGAGCGCGTGCGTGTCGCGCGCGTCGCGCTCGAGCGGCTCGAGCCCGTCGATCGCCGCGATCCCCGCGTCGTAGAGCGCGAACTGCCGCTCGCGGGCAGCGGTGTGGCGCGGCAGCTTGTCGAGCTGGACGAGCGCGATCGCCGCGAGCACGTCGGAGAGGTTCGCCTTGTAGCCGGGCACGGTGATGTCGTAGAGCGAGCCGTCGCCGCGCCGCATCAGGCGCAGGTTCCGGATCGCATCCGCCACCTCGTCGGAGTTCGTCGAGACGAGCCCGCCCTCACCCGCCGCGATGTTCTTCGTCGCGTAGAGGCTGAAGCACGTCGCCTCGGAGAGCCCGCCGAGCTTGCGGCCGCGGTAGGCGCTCTCGGCCGCGTGGGCGGCGTCCTCGATCACCGGGATCCCGAGCGCCCAGATCGGATCCATGTCACACGGCTGCCCGGCGAGGTGCACCGGCATGATCGCCTTCGTCCGCTCGGTCACGGCCGCTTCGATCAGGGCCGGGTCGATGTTGAGGTCGCCGGGGCGCACGTCGACGAAGACCGGGGTGGCGCCCGCGTGGACGATCACGTTCGCGGTCGCCGGCCACGTGATCGGCGTCGTGATCACCTCGTCGCCGGGCTGGATCCCGAGCGCGACGAGCGCGAGGTGCATCGCGGCGGTGCCGGACGCGACGGCGAGCACGTGCTTCGCCTCCAGGTACTCGGCCATCCGCTCCTCGAGCAGCGCGGAGCGCGGCCCGGTCGTCAGCCAGCCCGAGCGGAGCGTCTCCGCGACGGCCTCGATCTCCTCCTCGCCGATCGCGGGCGGCTGGAATCCGAGCTGCGTCTCCCTCATTCGACGACGAAGCGTATTGCGTCGGCGGCGGCGCGAGCGCGGGCGAGCGCGTCGTCGCGGCTGTCGCCGACCGCGAGCACGGCGCCGACCCGATCGGCGCCTCGCCGGAGCGGCCCGATCTCGTAGCCCGGCTCGCGGTAGATGCGCACGTCGAGCACCCCCTCGACCGCGTGCGCCTCCTCGCGCCCCTCGACCGCGTGCAGGATGCCCTCGGGCGCGACGAGGAAGAGGACGCAGGCGCCGCCGTGAAGACTTTGTGTTGCTGAAACACAAGCGTCGTTTCCGAGCGCGAAGTCGAGCGCCAGATCGTTCAACGGCACCCCCGTCGCCGCCTCGACGAGCTCCGCGTCGTGACCGCCGCCGAGCCGTGCAGCCAGCTCCACGACCCGCGGTCCGTCGCTGCCGAGCCGCACCTGGGTGTAGGTCGGCCCGTTGCGGACACCGAGCGCCTCGGCCGCCGCCCGGGCGGCGGCGATCGGACTTTGTGTTTCAGCAACACAAGCCTCCGCGGGCCACGCGTGCGCCAGCGCGACCCCGAACGCGGGCGGGTCGGCCGTGAGCCGGTCGGTGACGGCGAGCGGGTGGAAGACGCCGTCGACGGAGACGGCGTTCACCGTCACCTCGGGCCCGTCCACGTGCTCCTCGACGATGTAGGCGCCGTTGCGGGACGCCTCCAGCGCCGCCGCGATCGCAGCCGGCAGCTCGTCGTCCGTGCGCACGAACGTCAGACCTCGCTGTCCCTGCCGGTCCGGCGCCTTGACGACGCAGGGTGCGGCCGGCTCGTCGAGCAGCCGCGGCTGCGGCACACCTGCCTGCGCGAATCGCTCCCGCTGCCGCGACTTCGTCGTCGCCAGGACGGCCGTCGCACCGTCGATCGGGTGCGGCAGCCCGAGCCGGTTGGCGACCCGAGCCGCGACCCCGACGGGCCAGTCGGCGCCGGGCGAGATGATCCCGTCGACGTTCTCGGCCCGCGCGAGCCGGTCGATGTCGGGCTCGTCCTCCGTCGAGACGACAGCGCGCTTGTCGGCGTAGGCGAAGCCGGGAGCGGACGCGTCGCGGTCGGCGGCGATCACGAACAGGTCACGCTCGCGCGCAGCGCGGAGGAGCCCGATCTGCGCGGGCCCCGCCCCTAGGACGAGGAGACGCTGTCGCGCGCCAGAGCCCGCCACCACACCTCGTTCTCGCGGTACCAGGCGACCGTCCGCTCGAGCCCCTGCTCGAAGCTCGTGCGCGCGCGCCAGCCGGCCAGGCGTTCGAGCTTGTCGGTCGAGCCGATGTGCCGGTCGACCTGGCCGAGCCGCTCGTCGACGAACTCCAGCTCGGCCTCGACGCCGACCGCCGCGAGCACCGCGTCGGCGACGTCGCGCACGGAGATGTCGATCCCGGTGGCGACGTTGACGACCTCGCCCGCGAGCCCGTCGATGTCCGCGGCGATGATCGCCTCGATCGCCTCCGCGTCGTCGTCGACGTAGAGCCAGTCGCGCGAGGCGTGCCCGTCGCCGTGGATCGTCAGCGGCTCGCCGGTGAGCGCCTGCGTGATGAAGCGCGGGATCACCTTCTCGGGGTGCTGGCGCGGCCCGTAGTTGTTGAACGGCCGCACGATCACGATCGGCAGGCCGTAGGTGACGTAGTACGAGTAGGCGAGCCGGTCGCCGCCCGCCTTCGTCGCCGCGTACGGCGAGCGCGGGTTGAGCGGGTGCTCCTCGTCCATCGGCGCGTGCTCGGCGGTGCCGTACACCTCGCTCGAGGAGATGAGGATGAAGCGCTCGACGGGGGTGCGCCGGACCGCGTCGAGCAGGATCTGCGTCCCCTCGACGTTCGTCGTCACGAACTCGGAGGCGCCCTCCTCGATCGACTTCTCCACGTGCGACTCCGCGGCCGCGTTCACGATCACGTCGACCTCGGCGACGATCTTCTCGACGAGCGCGGCGTCGCGGATGTCGCCGTGCACGAAGGAGAGCCGCTCGTGGCTCATCACGTCGGCGAGGTTCTCGAGGTTCCCCGCGTAGGTGAGGGCGTCGAGCGAGACCACCTGATGGTCGGTGTTCGCCAGCAGGTGCCGGATGAAGTTGGACGAGATGAAGCCGGCTCCGCCGGTGACGAGTACGCGCTTGCTCACAGTTCCTCCGCGATCGAATAGAGAGGTCGGCCCTCGACCTCGCGCTGAATTCTGCCTAGGTATTCCCCGACCAGGGCGAGGATGAAGCCTTGGATCCCGAGCACGAAGAGGACGGCGACACCACCGAGCAGCGGCCCCGGGAAGTTCGAGCGGTCGATCCAGAACCAGACGCCGTAGACGGCGAGCGCGGTCGCGAGCCCGGTGCAGACGACGCCGACTGCGATCCCGATCCACTGGATCGGCTGCGGCCAGAAGCCGGCGAGCACGTGCAGCGCGAGCCGGAAGAGGCGCAGCGGCGAGTAGCGCGAGCTGCCCGTCCGCGGCGCGTGGCCGACGTCGACCTCGACGACCGACGCGCCGGCCGAGAGAATCAGCGCTTTCGTGAACTTCTGCTTGCCGATCGCGGGCAGCACCGGCTCGACGGCGCTGCGCCGGTAGGCGTTGAAGGCACAGCCGAAGTCGGAGATGTCGACGCGCGTGAAGCGGCGCAGCATCCCGTTGATCAGGCGCGAGGGGAGCGTCCGCCCCCACGAGTCCTTGCGCGCGGCGCGCCTGCCGCTGGCGACGTCGGCGCCCGCCTCGACGGCGGCGACGAGCTTCGGGATGTCCTCCGGCGGGTTCTGCAGGTCGCCGTCCATCGTCACGACCACCTCGCCGCGCGCCCGCGCCAGGCCGGCGTGCATCGCCGGGTGCTGGCCGAAATTGCGCTTCATCCGCACCGCCCGAACGCGCGGGTCGCCGGCGTGCAGCCGCTCGACCGCGGCCCACGTCGCATCGGTCGAGCCGTCGTCGACGAAGATCACCTCGAACGGCTTCCCGTCGAGTGCCGTTACCGTGCGCCGGTAGAGCTCCTCGACCGAGCCTTCCTCGTTCAGGAGCGTGACGACGACGGAGAGGTCCGGTTCGAGCATGGGCGGCAAGGAGCGTACCGACGCGGTCTGGCGCGACGTGCATCGCGGCCGGGTCTGGCGCGCCCAGGCGTGCCGCGTGGTCGAGGACTCGGCCGAGACGATCGCACTCTGGATCCCGCCGGGGGCGCCGGCGAAGGTGCCGGCGGGCGGCCTGAGGATCCCCGGAGACGAGTGGGAGCTCGAGGACCGTGCGCCGACGATGCAGCAGCTCTGCCTCGCCCGACCGGGCCGCGGCCACTCGATCTTCCTCCACTGGGACGGCGACTGGGCCTTCGACCACTGGTACGTGAACTTCGAGCGGCCGCTCCGCCGCTCGCCGGTCGGCTTCGACACCTTCGACGAGAAGCTCGACCTGATCGTCCAGCCCGACGGGAGCTACCGCTGGAAGGACGAGGACGAGCTCGAGCAGGCCGCCGCGGCCGGGCTGCTCGACCCGGTCGTCGTCCGCGCCGAGGCGGCGCGTGTGCTGCGCGAGTGGCCGTTCCCGACCGGTTGGGAGGACTGGCGGCCGGATCCGGGGTGGCCGGTGCCGCAACTGCCGGACGGCTGGGAGCTGGTGTGAGGCGGCGCGGCCCGCTCGCCGTCTTCACGGCCTTCGGCGCCCTCTGGGGATCGTGGGCGGCGCTCGTGCCGGAGCTGCAGCTCGCCGTCGGGGCCTCGAAGGGGGCGCTCGGCCTGGCGCTCCTCTTCGTCGCAGCCGGCTCGCTGCCGGCGATGCTGCTGACGGGCCGCGAGCTCGACCGGCGCGGCATCCGGATCCTGCCCTGGGCTCGTCGCGGCTCTCGCCGGCGCGACCGTCCTGCCGCGTTCGCCCACTCGGTGCCCGTGCTGGCCGTGACGCTGCTGGCGCTCGGCGCCGGAGCGGGAGCGACCGACGTGGCGATGAACGCCGCCGTCTCGGAGCTCGAGTTCCGGCGCGACACACGGCTGATGCAGCTTGCGCACGGCCTCTACGCCGCGGGCGTCCTCGTCGGCGCGCTCGCGACCGGCCTGGCGCGCGAGGCGGGAGCGGGCCGGCTCGAGATCCTGGCCGGCGTCGCGATCGCTCTCCTCGCCGCCGCAGCGATGAACCTGCGCCACGAACGTACCGAGCCGCGCCCGCGGACCCGGCGCGGCCCCCGCTTCAGCCGCGCAGCGATCCCCTTCGGGATCGCGTGCGGCGCTGCGTTCGTGGTCGAGGGCGGAATGGAGAACTGGGGCGCGCTCTTCCTCGAACGAGATCTCGACGCGAGCCCGGCGGTGGGCGCGCTCGCGCCGGCGGCCTACGGCGGCGCGATGATGCTCGGCCGCTTCTCGGGACAGTGGCTCGAGCGGCGCCTCAGCGACACGCTGCTGTTCGCCGGCGCGGCGGGAGTCGCCTTCGTCGGCCTCGTCGGTGCTGCGCTCGCGCCCACGGTCCCTGTCGCAGTGGCCGCCTTCTTCGTCGGTGGCGCGGGAATCTCGATCGCTGCTCCCGCGCTGTTCGGCGCCGGCGCGCGCCTGGCGACGCCCGAGCAGCGCGGGAGCGCGATCGCGACAGTGACGACGCTGGGCTACCTCGGCTTCCTCGTCGGTCCGCCGCTCGTCGGCGGGCTGGCGGAGGCTGTCGGCTTGCGGACGGCGTTCGGGGCGCTCTCGCTGATCGCCGTCGGGCTCGTCGCCGTGACCCCGCGCCTCGGGCTCGGCCGGGCCTCGGCTCGGGCCTAGGCGAAGCGGGCGATGCCCTCGACGACGCGATCGAGGTCGGCGTCTGTCAGCCGCGAGTGGAGCGGCAGCGCGAGCGCACGCTCGAAGGCAGCGTCGGCGCCCGGGAACGGCCCCTGGTCGCGGTAGGCGGTGAGGTGATGCAGCGCGTAGGTGCCGATCTGGACCTCGATCCCCTCGGCGCGGAGCGTCTCCATCGCCTCGCGGCGCCGGTCGAGCCGGATCACGTACGCCTGCCAGCCGTGCGTGTCGCCCTCCTCGGCGGACGGGACGTCGACGAGGTCGCTCAGCCGCTCGGCATAGCCCTCGGCGACGCGCACGCGCTCGGCATGCAGCTCCTCGAGGCGCCGTAGCTGCGGGATCCCGACCGCGCAGAGGATGTCTGCGAGCCGGTAGTTGGTCGAGGGCGCGACGATGTCGGCAGACGGGTCGATCCCGTGGTGGCGCAGCCGGCGGATCGACGCCGCCAGCTCCGCGTCGCTCGTCGTCACCGCACCGCCCTCGCCGGTGGTGACGATCTTGCGCGGGTGGAACGAGAGGCAGCCGGCGACGCCGAGGCCGCCGCACGGCATCCCCTTCCACTTCGCGCCGAGCGCACCGGCGGCGTCCTCGAGCAGCAGCACCTCCGGCGCCACGGCGTTCTGGAGCGCCTCCCAGTCGAGCGGCCGTCCGAACAGGTGGACGGCGAGCACGGCCTTCGTCCGCTGCGTCACCGCCTCGTAGACCTGCTCGAGGTCGAGGTTGAACGTCGCCGGGTCGACGTCGACGAGCACCGGGGTCGCGCCGGCGAGCCGGACGACGTTCGCGGTCGCCGGGAACGTGTAGGCCGGGACGATCACCTCGTCGCCCTCGCCGATCCCGAGCGCGAGCACGGCCAGGTGGAGCGCGGCGGTGCCGTTCGAGACGGCAACAGCATGCTCGACCCCGCACGCGGCCGCGACGAGCTGCTCGAACTCCTCGACCTTCGGCCCCATCGTCAGCGCGCCCGACTCGAGCACGCCGCGCACCTCCGCCAGCTCGGCCTCCCCCAGCTCCGGGAACGCTAGGCGGACGGGACCGGTGTCTTCTCTCGATACCACGCGATCGTCTTCTCGAGGCCCTCGTCGAGATCGACCTTGGCCTCGAAGCCGAGCACCTCGCGGGCCTTCTCGACGTTCGGGATCCGCAGCTCGACATCGGCGTAGTGCAGCGGCTGGAAGGTGATGTCCACGTCGGCGCCCGTGAGTCGCCGGACCCGCAGCGCGAGGTCGTAGATCGTCACGGTCGCGCGCGGGTTGCCGATGTTGAACGTCTGGCCGGCGGCGGCCGGATGCTCGAGACACGCCAACGTGCCCTCGACCATGTCGTCGACGTAGCACCACGCCCTGATCTGGGAGCCGTCGCCGTGAATGACGAGGTCGCGGCCGGCGAGCGCGTTCTCGATGAAGGCGCGGATCGCGCCGCCGCCGATCTGACCGGGCCCGAAGACGTTGAATGGGTGCACGGTGACCGCCGGGAGGCCGAGCTCGTCGTGGTAGGCGTGCGCCATGTGCTCGCCGGCGAGCTTCGAGACCGCGTACGTCCAGCGCGCCTCGCCCACCGAGCCGATCGTGGAGACCTGCCCCTCCTGCACGCGGAAGGCATGCGTGCCGAAGACCTCGCTGGTGGAGAAGTCGATGAAGCGGTCGAGGCTGTCGAGCGTGCCGATCGCGGCCTCGAGCAGGTTGTAGGTGCCGATCACGTTCACGCGCATCGTCCGCACCGGGCTCTCGAGCACCGTGTCGACGCCTGCGATCGCCGCGCAGTGGACGATGTGGGTCGCACCGCGCGCGAGCTCGCGCATCGCGTCCAGGTCGAGCACGTCCGCCTGGTGGAGCGTGAAGTTCGGATGGTCGGCGAGCGGCGTCCCCGAGAGCGCGTCACGGTGCATGTTGTCGGCGGCCACGATCTCGTTGTCGTCGACGAGCCGCCGCGCCAGCGTCGTCGCGATGAAGCCCGCGCCGCCGGTGATGAAGATCCGCTTGCCCGTGAGCACGCGGCGAGTCTACCGGCGCGCTACCCTGATCCCGATGCGGATCGCCGTCCTGATCGCCGCCATGATCGCCGCCGTCGGTTGCGGCGCCGGCTCGAGCGCGAACACTCCGCGCACCACCGGCGCGAGCGCGACCAGCCTCTCGATCACGTACTGGGCGGAGGGACGCGCCGAGGGCAATCCGGTCAAGTGGACGCTGCGCTGCAACCCGGCCGCCGGGACGCTGCCAAAGCGCGGGATCGCGTGCGCGAAGCTCATGACGCTCAGGAACGCGTTCGCGCCGCCGGCGAAGGGCCTCGAGTGCACGCAGCAGTACGGCGGTCCGCAGCAGGCGGTGATCTCGGGCCTGTTCCGCGGCCAGCGGGTCTGGATCGCGCTCGCCGCTCGGAACGGCTGCGAGATCTCGCGCGCGAAGCAACTCGGCTTCCTCGTGCCGGGCTTCGGCTCGGCAGCCGCGTGACGCCGACCGCCTGACGGCACGCCGGATACCATCGCGCCCGACGTGAAGACCGTTCTCTTCGTCGGCGCAGGCCGCCACCAGCGCCGCGCGATCCTGCGGGCGAAGGAGCTCGGACTCCGGGTCGTCGCGGTCGACCGCAACCCGGATGCACCGGGGCTGCAGGTGGCCGACGAGGGCGAGGCGGTCGACTTCACCGACGCTGCCGCCGTGGCCGAGGTCGGACGCCGGCACCAGGTCGACGGCGTGCTCACGATCTCCGCCGACCGCGCCGTCCCCGTCGTCGCCGCCGTCGCGGAGGCGCTCGGCCTGCCAGGCATCGGCACCGAGACCGCGCACCGGATGACGCACAAGATCGCGATGCGCCGCGTTCTCGCGGACGCGGGCGTACGGCAGCCGCGCTTCGCCGGCGCGCGCGACATGCAGAGCGCCCGCGCCGCGCTCGAGTCGGTCGGCGTCCCCGCCGTGCTGAAGCCCGCCGACTCGGGTGGCCAGCGCGGGATCTTCTACGTCGAGTCGCAGGACGAGCTCGACGGGCACGTGCACGCCGCCCTGCACGAGTCCCCGACCGAGGAGGCGATCGTCGAGAGCTTCCACGACGGGCTCGAGCTGAACGGGATCGTGATCGCCCGCAACGGCGAGGCTTTCCCGCTCACGCTCTCGGACCGGCTGCGGCCGCCGGGGATCGGCTTCGGCGTCGGCTGGATCCACGTCTACCCGGCCTCGATCTACGCCGACGTGCTCGCCGAGGCTGAGCGCGTCGCCGTCCACGCCGTGCACGCGCTCGGCCTGCGCGACGGGATCGCGTTCCCACAGCTGATCGTCTCCGACGACGGCTCCGTGCGCGTCGTCGAGGTGGCGGCTCGGATCCCCGGCGGCCAGATGGCCGACCTCGTCCGACACGCCGTCGGCGTCGACCTCGTCGAGGTCGCGCTGCGGCAGGCGCTCGGCGAGGAGATCCCGGACGAGCTCGTGCTGCCGAAGTTCAAGCAACCGCTCGCGATCCGCTTTCTGACCGCGCAGCCGGGTCCCCTGCCGACCGGCAAGGTCATCTCGGTCGGCCCGCTCGAGCCCGTGCTCGCGGCCGAGGGCGTCGTTCAGGCCGACACCTACCTGCAGGTCGGTGAGACGATCCGCCCCGTGCGGCTCGACGGCGACCGGCGCGGCTACGTGATCGCCACCGGCGACACCTCGGTGGAGGCGCTCCAGCGCGCCGAGGCCGCCGCACGCCTGCTGAAGGTGGAGGTCGAGCCCACGTGAGCACTTTGTGTTTCAGCAACACAAGCGCTCCCGTGCCGCTGCGCTTCCGCGTAACCAAGCGGCCCGTGCCCGCAACGAACGGCGCTTGTGTCTATCAGACACAAGCTTTCGTGGAGGGCTCGCGGTGAGCTGCGCGTTCGACCTCGACCACTACCGCCAGCTGCTCGAGGCGGCGAAGGACGGCGGCTACCGCTTCGCCTTCTTCGAGGACGCGCCGAGCGACGGCGACGTGATCCTCCGCCACGACGTCGACCTCTCGCTGGACGCCGCGCTGCGGATGGCCGAGCTCGAGGCCGACACGGGTGCCCGGGCGACCTACTTCCTGATGACGGGGTCGGTCTTCTACAACCTGAGCTCCCACGAGGGCGAGCGTGCGCTGGCGCGCCTGCGCGAGCTCGGCCACCGGGTCGGCCTGCACGCGGTCTACCCGCGCCTCGACCTCGACGAGCGCTTCGACCCGGTCGTCGCCTGGCACAACCCCGATCCCGAGTACATGCGCGCGCCGGTCGAGGGCGCGATCAACGTGATGGAGTCGCCCTGGTTCGACCCCGAGACCTACCGCTCCGACTCGAACCAGCACTGGCGCTCCGGCTGTCCGCACGAGGAGCTGCGCGCCGCCTCGTTCCCCTGGCTGCAGCTGCTCACGCACCCCGAGATCTGGGTCTATCCCGGCTCGCGCATGGGCGAGACGATGCGCGCGATGCTCGAGGAGGAGAAGGAGCGGCGCCTCGACCAGCTGGCCGCCGACCGGATCGACCTCTCGTGAGCTCTCACGCCGCTGACCGCCGCCGGCTCCCGCCCGGCAGAGCCGGGCTCCGCCCGCGGCTGACCCCGCTCGCGGCACGATGCTCTCCGGGTCTGTGCCCGTCGCACTATCCCCTCCGGCCTCGAACCGCGAGCGGGGTCTCAGCGACGTGAGCACGGTGACCGTCCTCGTGAGCGCAGCGGGTGCGCCCGGCACCGCCGCGCTCCTGAACGGGCTGCGAGCGAACGGCGAGCGCGAGGTGCGACTCGTGGGCACCGACATGAGCGAGCGCTCGATCGGGCGCCACCTCTGCGACGCCTTCCACCTCGTTCCCGCCGGCTCCGACCCGGGCTTCGCCGACGCCGTGCTCGAGATCGTCGAGCGCGAGGACGTCGACGTCGTGCTGCCGCAGTCGTCGTTCGACCTCGAGGGGCTCGCCGCGCACCGCGACCGCTTTCCCGTGCCCGTGCTCGTCTCGAGCCCGGACACGATCCACCGCTCGAACGACAAGGCCGAGACGTACGCGCTGCTGCAGCGCCTCGGGATCACCGGCCCGGACTACCGGCGCGTCAACGGCGCCGCCGAGGTCGCCGCTGCGGCGGAGGAGCTCGGCTACCCCGACCGGCCCGTCTGCTTCAAGCCGGTCTTCTCCTCCGGCTCGCGCGGCTTCCGCATCCTCGACCCGACCGTCGACCGCGCGCACCAGCTCCTGAACGAGCGCCCGGGCTCGGTGGCGATGCGACTCGAGGAGGCGGTCGAGCTGCTTCCGGACGAGGGCGGGCCCGACCTGCTCGTGATGGAGCTCGCGACCGGCGGCGAGCGCACGATCGACGGGATCGCCGACGGCGAGCGCGTCGTGCTCGGCCACCCGAAGACGCGCGAGGCGATGCGCGCCGGGCTCGCGATGCACTTCGTCACGCTCGAGGACGAGGAGCTGATGGCGACCGCCGACAAGCTCGTCGCGGAGCTCGCGATCGAGTGGTTCTTCAACATCCAGCTCGTCGGCGAGCACGTGATCGAGATCAACCCGCGCATCTCGACGATCGTCTACCAGGACGACCTCAACCTGCCCTGGCTCGGCGTCAAGCGGGCGCTCGGCGAGATCTCGGACGACGAGCTCGCGGCCCTGCGCTCGCGCGTCCGGCCGGGCCGGACGAGCCTGCGCTACTTCGACCAGGTCGACTTCGACGGCCCCGTGGTCGACTCGCGCGGCACGCGCGTGGCTGAGCGCCCCCTCGCGGGTCACGCTCTGCCCGGTGAACACGGCCGGCGTGCCGTGGACGATCCGCACGGCACTGCGCGAGCGCGGCGTCGACGCGCGGCTCGTCGTCTTCGAGCGGTACACGCTGCACTCCGAGGCCGACGAGTCGCTCGACCTCGCCAGGCGGCCTGGCGCGGCGGCAGGCGAAGCAGCTCGCGGCGTTCGCGCGCCTCGCGCCGCAGACGGACGTCTTCCACTTCTTCTTCGGGCTGACGCTCGTGCCGCAGTCACTTCAGTACCCGCTCCTGCGCGCGCTGCGGAAGCAGCTCGGTCATGCACTACCTCGGCTCGGACATCCGCGGCAAGACGCCGGCCCAGCTCGCCCCCGGGCGGAAGGCGGGCGCGGAGGTGATCGGCAGCTACGACGCGATCCGCTGGGTGCCGCACGCCGAGGTGATCCCGCCCGGGATCGACCTCGCCGCGATCGTGCCCGCACCGCTCTCCGACCGGCGAGCGGCCGCTGATCGTGCACGCTCCCTCCTCGCGCCGGCGCAAGGGCACCGAGCACGTCGTCGCCGCGGTCGAGGGGCTCGACGCCGACCTCGAGCTCGTCGAGGGCCTGCACCACGACGAGGCGTTCGAGCGCTACCGCGCGGCCGACATCGTCGTCGACCAGCTGAACGCCGGCTGGTACGGCCTCTTCGCGATCGAGGCGATGGCGCTCGGCAAGCCCGTCGTCACGTTCCTGCACGACGAGGCCGTCCGCCGGACCGAGGAGGCGTTCGGCACGAAGGTGCCGATCGTCTCCGCCACGGCCGAGACGCTGCGCGAGACGCTCCGCCCGCTCGTCGCCGACGCCGCCCGCCGCCGCGAGCTCGGCGCCGCCTCCCGCGCCTACGTCGAGCACGTGCACGACCAGCGCCAGGTCACCGACCGCCTGCTCGCGCTCTACGCTCGCCTGTAGCGATGGCTCTCGGCGCCCAGATCAGCCGGCTCGGCAGGCACTCGGTGGTCTACGGCCTCGGCGGCGTCGTCTCGCGCGTCCTTGCCGTCTTCCTGCTGCCGCTCTACACGCGCTACCTCGATCGCGAGGACTTCGGCTCCGTCGGCCTCGTCGTCGCGCTCTCGGCCGTGCTCGTGACGATTCTCCGGCTCGGCATCTCCTCGGCGTTCTTCCGCTTCTACTTCGACTCGGAGGAGCCCGGGCGGCGGCGGCTCGTCGTGCGCACGTCGTTCTGGTTCACGATGGCGAGCGCGACGGCGGGGCTCGCGGCCGGCGTCGCCCTCGCGGCCCCGATCGCCGACCTGCTCGAGCTCGGCGACCCCAACCTCGTCCGCGCCGGCTTCGTCGCGCATCTGGGCGCAGATGAACTACGAGCAGCTGACGGCGCTCTTCCGCGCCGAGGAGCGCTCGACCGCGTTCGTGCTCGCGAGCCTCGCGAACATCGCGGTCACGATCGGCGCCACCGTCCTGCTCGTCGTCGTCTGGGAGCAGGGCGCGCTCGGCGTGATCGTCGGCAACTTCGCGGGCACGCTCACCGTCTACCTCGCTCTGATCGCCGTGCACCGGGAGCAGCTCGGGCTCCAGTTCTCGCGGCCGCTCCTGCGCGAGATGAACCGCTTCGGCGATCCCGCTCGTCCCGGCCGCGCTCGCGCTGATCGCCGTCAACTTCAGCGACCGCTTCTTCCTCGTCCACCTCGCCGACCTGGAGGAGGTCGGCCTCTACGAGATCGGCGTCCGGATCGCCTCGGCGATGGTGCTGCTGCTGACGGCGTTCCGGATGGCGTGGCCCGCGTTCGCCTACTCGATCCACGACGACTCCGAGGCGAAGCGGACGTACGCGTTCGTGCTCACCTACCTCGTCGCGCTCGCGTCGTGGCTCGCGCTCGCGCTCGGCCTGCTCGCGCCGTGGCTCGTGCGCCTGCTGACCCAGCCCGAGTTCTACGAGGGCGCGCGCGTCGTCGCGCCCGCTCGCCTTCGCGGGCATGGCCTACGCCGCCTACATCGTGATGGCGATCGGCGTCGGCCGCGCGAAGCGGACGCAGTTCAACTGGGCGATCACCGGCGTCGCCGCGCTCGTCAACGTCGCGCTGAACCTGATCCTGATCCCGCGCTACGGGATGCTCGGCGCCGCCTGGGCGACCGTCGCCGCCTACTCGGTGATGTTCGCCGCGATGACGTGGTACGCGCAGCGCGTCTTCCCCGTCGACTACCAGTGGCGCCGCGTGCTCACCGCCGCCGGCGCGGCCGTCGCGCTCGCTGCTGGCCGGGAAGGCGATCGGCGGCCTCGCCGTCGCGCTCGTGCTCGTCGCCGCCTACCCGCTCGCGCTGCTCGCGCTCGGCTTCTTCCTGCCGGAGGAGCGCGCCCGGCTGCTCGGGCGCGCCTCCTAGCGGGCGAGCGCGTCGGCGGCGAGCTCGCGGCCCGCCTGCGTCAGCTCGAGCCTGACGCCGTCCCCGCGCACGAGGCCCCGCCGCTCGGCGAGGCCGACGATCCGGCGCGAGAACTCGGGCGACCAGCGCAGGTGCCGGTCGAGATGGTCGAGCGCGGCTCTCCTCGAACGCCTCCGGCCTGCCCTCGTGGTTCGCGAGGTGGATCGCGAGCATCGCCTGCGCGAACTCGAGCCGCTGCCGGGCGCGGCGCCGCGCGGCGGCGACGAGTCCCCGGCTCGGGGCGAGCAGCCAGGCGAGCACGAAGGCGACGCCGGTCATCGACGCCATCGCACCGGCGATCGACGCGTCGAGCGCGTAGGCGAGCCAGTAGCCGGCGAGCGCCGAGGCGGCGCCGATCGCGGCCGCGAGCCCGAGCAGCCGCGGCAGGTTGTCGGTGAGCAGGTACGCGGCGGCGGGCGGCGCGATCATCAGCGCGACGACGAGGATCGACCCGACCGCGTCGAACGCGCCGACCGCGGTCAGGGAGACGAGGCTCATCAGCCCGTACTGGACGAGCGCGGGCGTGAAGCCGAGCGCGACCGCGAGCGCCGGGTCGAAGGTCGAGAGCTTCAGCTCCTTCCAGAAGACCGCGATCGCGACGAGGTTCAGCACGAGGATCGTCCCCATCACGACGAGCGCGACCGGCCCCCAGTCCCAGCCGCAGCAGCTCGAACCGGTCGAAGGGCGCGAAGGCGAGCTCGCCGAGCAGCACCGCGTCGACGTCCAGGTGGACGCCGTCCGCGTAGCGCGCGATCAGGATCACGCCGATCGAGAAGAGCGCCGGGAAGACGAGCCCGATCGCCGCGTCCTCGCGCACGAGCCCCGTCCGCTCGAGCAGCTGCACGAGCACGACGGTCGCGAGGCCGACGAGCGCGGCGCCGACGAGCAGGAGCGGCGAGGTGACGCTCTCCGTGATCGAGGAAGCCGAGCACGATCCCGAGCAGGATCGAGTGGCTGATCGCGTCGCTGACGAGCGCCAGCCGGCGCAGGACGAGGAACGTGCCCGGCAGCGCGCACGCGACCGCGACGACGACCGCGATCAGCTGGATCTCGACCTGGCCCGAGGTCACTGGTCCGCCTTCCCGCGGCCCTGCGTCGGTCAGCTGCCAGGCGTCGTCGCCGAGCCGCTGCACGTCACCGCGGCGCTCGAGCTCCTGCGAGCGACGCCTCCGGCGCCGCCGGACATCACGGAGAGCACCGCGGCCGAGTGCCCGCGGTGCGCGTCGGGGTGCTGCTGCTCGAGCGCGTGCAGGTCGGCGAGCACCGCCGCGACCCGCAGCCGCCGCCGGTCGCTGCGGCCGCGAACCTCACGCCAGAAGAGCCCCCGCTCGGGGGCGAAGAGCAGCGAGCCGACGACGATCGCGGTCGCGCAGAGCACGATCGTCGGGCCGGTCGGCAGCCGCTCGGTGTCGGCCGAGAGCACCGAGCCGAACACCCCCGCCACGGCGCCGAAGAGACCCGCGAGCCCGACACCGAGCCCGAGCCGGTGCGTCCACTGCCGTGCGGCGGCGAAGGGTGCGATCACCATCGCCGCCATCAGCACGACGCCGACGGTCTGGAGCCCGATCACGATCGCGACGACGAGCAGCGACGTGAGCAGGACGTCGAGCGCGCGCATCGGAAAGCCGAGGCTCGAGCCGAAGTCGGGGTCGAACGCGAGCAGCTTCAGCTCCTTCCAGGTCAAGAGCATCAGCGCGAGTCGCGGCCGCACCGAGCACCGCCATCGTCACGAGGTCGCGCTGCAGCAGGCCGGCGGCCTGCCCGAAGAGGAAGCGGTCGAGCCCGGCCTGGCTCGCGTCGGGCCGGCGCTGGATGAACGTCAGCAGCACGAGCCCGAAGCCGAAGAAGACGGAGAGGACGATCCCGAGCGCGCTGTCGTACTTGACGCGCGTCGTCCGGGTGACGCCGAGCACGAGCAGCGTGCCGAGGAAGCCCGCGAGCGCCGCGCCCAGGACGAGCACGAGCGGCGCCTTGCTGCCGGTGAGCAGGAACGCGATCGCGACCCCGGGCAGCGCTGCGTGAGAGATCGCGTCGCCGAGCAGGCTCTGCCGCCGCAGCACGGCGAAGGTGCCGAGCGAGCCGCTCGTGATCCCGAGCGCCGCCGAGCCGAGCGCGACCGTGCGCAGCGTGTAGTCGTCGAAGAGCTCAAGCACCGTTGCGCCCGAAGACCGCCGCGCGGCCGCCGTAGGTGCGGCGGAGGTTCTCGTCGGTGAACACCTCGTCGACCGGCCCGCTCGCGACCCGCCGCACGTTCAGGAGCGTCACCTGGTCGAAGTACTCGGGCACGGTCTGCAGGTCGTGGTGGACGGCGACGACCGTCTTGCCGCCCGACCGGAGCTCGCGCAGCAGCTCGACGATCGCCCGCTCGGTCGTCGCGTCGACGCCCTGGAACGGCTCGTCCATGAAGTAGACGTCGGCGCCCTGCACGAGCGCGCGGGCGAGGAAGACGCGCTGCTGCTGGCCGCCGGAGAGCTGGCTGATCTGGCGGTCCGGCGAGCTCGACCATCCCGACCTGCTCGAGCGCCTCGTGCGCGGCCTCCCGGTCGGCCGCGCCGGGGCGCCGGACCCAACCGAGCTGCCCGTAGCGGCCCATCAGGACGACGTCGAGCACGTTCGTCGGGAAGTCCCAGTCGACGCTGCCGCGCTGCGGCACGTACGCGACGCGCCGGCGCTGGTCGGCGTAGGGCCGGCCGTAGACGAGCGCCTGCCCGGCGGCCGGCTTGACGAGGCCGAGGATCGCCCTGATCAGCGTCGTCTTGCCGGCCCCGTTCGGGCCGACGACCGCCATCAGCGTGCCCGCTCGGCACCTCCAGGTCGACGTCCCAGAGCACGGGCTTCTCGCCGTAGGCGACGGTGAGGTCCGTGACCTCGATCGCTGCTCTCGCTCATCCGCTCAGTCCTTCCACGATCGTATCGACGTTGTGACGAACCATTCCGACGTAGGTGCCCTCCGGCGTGCCCTCGTCGCCCATCGCGTCCGAGAAGAGCGGCCGGCCGACCTGCACGTCGAAGCCGCGCGACCGCACCGCCTCCCGCACCGCCTGGATCGTCCGCGGCGAGACGGAGGACTCGACGAAGATCGCTCGGGATCCGCCGCTCGGCGATGAAGCGCGCCAGCTCCTGGACGTCGCCCGCGCCTGCCTCGGACGGCGGTCGAGATCCCCTGCAGGCCGCGCACCTCGAACCCGTACGCCTTGCCGAAGTAGCCGAAGGCGTCGTGCGCCGTGATGAGCACGCGCCGCTCGCGCGGGCACGCGCGCGGCCTGCGCCGCAACGTAGGCGTCGAGCTCCTCGAGCTCGGCGAGGTAGGCGGCCGCGTTCGCGCGGTAGAGCTCGGCGCTGTCCGGGTCGAGCTCCGAGAGCGTGTCGCGCACCTGGCGCACGGCATACGCCCACAGCTCGACGTCGAACCAGACGTGCGGATCGGACTGCCCCTCGAAGCTGCGGCAGGCGCGAGGAGCTGCGCAGCGCGGGATCGCGTCGGTCACGGCCTGGGTGGCGCGCCGCTCGCCGATCCGCTCGAGCACGTCGGCCATCTTCGCCTCGAGGTGGAGGCCGCCGTAGAAGACGACGTCCGCGCGCTCGAGCCGGCGCAGGTCGCCTTCGCTCGCCTTGTAGAGATGCGGGTCGACGCCCGGGCCCCATCAGCCCTCGACGTCGACGCGCTCGCCGCCGACCTGCTCGACCGATGTCGGAGATCATCCCGATCGTCGCCACGACCTGGATCGGCCCCGAGTCGACGACCCGCGCCGACGGCGGCTCGATCGGCGCCGCAGCCGGCAGCCACGGCAAGCACGACGAAGGGCGAGGAGCATCCGACTCATCGGACTGATTCTGCGTCGGATCGCGGTCAGCCCGCCAGCAGCCCGGTCACGTACATGATCGCGATGCCCGGCGAGGAAGCCGCCGATCGCGTAGCCGGAGCGCAGGCCCGCCGGGTCGCGCCGGGCGACGTAGCGGACGACCTCGACGACGACCTCGAGCGCGGCACCGGCCGCCGCGCCGAAGAAGAGCGCAGCGAGGACGTCGTTCGCGGCGAAGCCGCCGAGCCAGGCACCGAAGATCGCGGGCGAGCCCGCCACCAGCGCCAGCGCCGCCAGACGACGGAGCGAGAGCGAGGCGCCCTCGTCGGCGGCGGGGGCAGCGATCCCGAGGCCCTCGGTGATGTTGTGGATCATGAAGCCGACGATCAGGAACGAGCCGAGCGAGAGCTGGCCGAAGGCGAACGACGTCCCGATCGCGAGCCCCTCGCCGAAGTTGTGCACGCCGATCCCGATCGCCACGAGCAGCGCGAGCGTGGCGCCGCCGAGGGCGCCGCCCGACTTGCCCGAGAAGCGGTTCGAGATGAACGTCATCGTCAGGAAGCTGCCCGCGAGACCGAGCAGCACGAGACCCGGCCCGCCGAGCGCCGCCGGCACCGCCGCCTGCAGCTCGAACGCCTCGAAGAGCGCCTCGACGCCGAGGAACGCGAGCAGCCCGCCGGTCAGGGCCATGAAGCCGGTCAGCCAGCGCTGCTCGATCCGCCGCAGCGACGGCAGCCAGAGCAGGCCGAGCGCGACCGGCAGGACGCCGACGAGGAAGCCGATGATCCCGTAGCCGAGGAAGCCGCTCGCCGCTGACGCCGGGCGTCTCGACCGCGGCTGCGATCTCGGCGACCGTCTCGATCCCGGTGGAGCTGGTGACGCCGACCGAGATCGGATCGTCCTGCACCCACTGGAACGGCACGACGATCGTGCTCGAGCGCAAGCGCCCCAGCGTCGTCGATCCGTCGACCGAGAACGGCACGATCGCGTCGTCCACGGTCACCGACGCGATCGTCAGGTCGCCCTGCTGCGGATTCGTCACCCTGATCCGGATCTCGCCCGGCTTGAACGCGACCCGGCGTACGTCGAACTCATCCGCTTGCGGCGGGTTGCTGCCGATCAGTCCCGCGAGCGAGGCGCCGGAGGCGACGTAGCCGCCGACCGCGACCGCCAGGAGCAGGATCGGGACGAGCGCCCACAGGCGCCAGCCCAGCTCACCGCGAGGTTCGGTCGGGACGTCCATCAGTCGACGACGTCGAAGAACCCCATCCAGCCGAGCTCGGTGAACTCGGACTGGTGCGCGTGGAACATGTGCAGCCCCGGGTGCGCGAAGTCGATCTCGAGCACGCCGCGCTGCCCCTGGCACTGCATCACCGTGTCGGTGTACTCCCAGTTGTCGCCGGTGCCGGTCGGCTGGTAGCGGAAGAAGTCGGCATGCAGGTGGAAGGAGTTGATCAGGTCGAACTCGGTCAGGTTGGCGAGGTAGACCCGCACCTTCTCCGAGCGCTTGACCCTGATCGGGTAGCGCGCGTAGTAGAAGCTGCGGCCGTTGACGGTGTAGAAGTTGTTGCCGCCGTCCCCGTCGGTGTCGTAGCCGTTCATCACCATCACGAGCTCGCGCGCGGGCGGCCGCGGCTCCTTCGGGTCGATGATGAACGCGCCGTAGAGGCCCTTGTGGATGTGCTTCTTCAGCGGCGTCGAGTGGCAGTGGTAGAGATGCATCCCCGCCGGCGTCGCCGGGAACTCGTAGGTGAGCTCGCCGCCCGGCGGGACGATCTCGAAGACCCCGTCCATGTTCGGTCGGGTGGATCCCGTGGAAGTGGATCGTGTGCGGGTGCGAGCCGGCGTTGACGAAGTTGACGCGAAGGATGTCGTCCTCCGTCGCGCGGATGATCGGGCCAGGGATCGTGCCGTTGTACGTCCAGGCGGGAAACAGGATCCCCGGCGCGATCTCGACGTCGAGGTCGACGGCGCGCAGGGTGTACTCCTGCACGCGGCCCGGCTCGTGCGGGAGCGGTGGCGGCGGGTAGAGGAGCCCGTCGAGGTCCGTCGGTCCGCCGACGGCCGGCGCTCCCTCTCCGATCATCGCCGCATGGCCCGAGGCGTGATCGGCATGGTTGTGCCCGTGATTCTGGAGCGTCCGATCGGCGGCGTCGGCCGAGCCATCCAGCGCGAGCTTGCCGAGCACGGGCGCAGCCATGAGCGGCGCGGCGCCGGCGAGCAACCGCTTCCGGGTGAATTTAGTCACGCCTAAAGCCTATCGGACAAATTTAGGCTTGTCTAAACCGCGTATCCTTCCGCCGCGGATGGCTGACACGTTCTCCGAGCGGCTCGGCCGCGAGCTCGAGACCTGGGTGGCCGACGGGCTCGTCTCGACCGAGCAGGCGGGCGCGATCAGAGGCCGCTACGCCGGCGACGAGCCGCGCGGCCGGGCAACTCAAGCGCTGGCGGTGATCGGCGCCGTCGCGGTCGGCCTCGGCGTGATCGGCTTCCTGGCCGCCAACTGGGACGGGATGAGCCATGCGGTGCGGCTCTTGCTCCTCACGCTCGCCGTCGCCGGCACCTATGGCGCTGCCTATCACCTGCGCGAGCGTACGGGCAGGTTCCCGCGCTTCGGCGAAGCGCTCTACCTGCTCGGCGTCCTTCTCTTCGGAGCCTCGCTCTTCCTGGTGGGCCAGATGTACGACGTGCAGGCGCACGACCCGCTCGCGCTCCTGCTCTGGGCTGGGGGCGCCGTCGCGACCGCGCTCGTCGTTCGCTCTCGCGCGATCGCAGCGGCCGCCGTGCTGATCTTCACGGGCTGGGTCGGGTTCGAGTTCGGGCTCGCTTTCGACCGCGCGGGCGACGCCTTCGCCGCCCTCGCCGTCGTCGCCGTCCTCTACGGCGGCGCTCTGTACGGGCTCGGGACGGCGTCGCTCGACCGCTTCCGCGTGGCCTGGTTCGTGGCGAGCGGGTTCCCCGACGCGGCGCGGAAGCTCGGCCTGCCGGTCGGCGCGGCCGGCATCTTCGTCTTCACGTTCGCGGACGCAGCCGACGCGCTCGGACGCGACGGCGACGAGCTCGGCGGCTTCCTGCTCGCCGCCCTTCTTCTTCTCGGGACGCTGACGGTGTTCGCCGCCGCTGTGCTCGGCCTCGGTCGGCGGCCGAGCGCCCGGGCCGAGGCCGCCGCGCTCTGCGGCGCCGTGGTGGTTCTGCTCGTCGCGCTCCTCGCGGGCGGCGACGGGAGCGTCTATGCCCTGCTCTTCAACCTGCTGTTCGCAGCGCTCGCGATCGGACTCGTCTACACCGGGTACGTGACCGACGAGCCCTGGCTCGTCAACCTCGGCGTGCTCTTCGTCGCCGTCGACCTCGTCGCCCGCTACTTCGACTTCTTCTGGTCGGCGCTGCCCCGCTCGCTCGGGATGATCGGCGCCGGCCTGCTCGTCCTTGCGATCGCCTGGCTGCTCGAGCGTCAGCGCCAGCAGCTGCTGCGGCGGATGAGCGCATGAGCAGTCGCCGCCGCCTCGCGCTCGTCGCGGTCGTCTGCGCACAGCTCGCCGTGCCACTCGCGATCGCCGGGCTCGCGGAGGCCGACCTCGCGTTCGGGCGGGAGATCCGGCTGCAGGCGCGCCCCATCGACCCGCTCGACATCTTCCGCGGCAACTACGTCGTGCTCAGCTACGAGATCTCGACGCTCCCGGTGCAACACGACGTCCGTCGCGGCGAGCGGCTCTGCGTGCGCCTCTACGAGTCCGACGGCGCCTGGACGGGCACCTACGCTCTGCCCGAGCATCCTTCGGACGGCACCGTGATCTGTGGCCGTGCCCGCGGCGACGCGGCCGCCGGCGAGCAGGTCGCGATCGAGTACGGGATCGAGACGAGATACGAGAGCGCAGAGCGCGCGAAGGAGATCGAGGCGTCGATCGCGCGCGACCAGACCTACGCCGTGATCGACCTCGACGACGACGGCAGTGCCAGGCTCAAGCGGCTCGAGTTCGAGCGCTAGCTCAAGGCATCCGGCGGGAGCCGCGACCACCAGGTCGCGAACGCGATCGGCGCGGTCAGGCTGCACGGCAGGCGATCCCCGAGAGCGGAGTGCGCTCGACGAAGAACGCCACGAAGGCCACCAAGGGTGCCGTCGCTCCGAGCAGCAAGAAGCCGGGGATGAACGGGACCCACGGTGCGCCGAGGCTGAATGCGAGTAAGGACAGCCACGCACCGACACTGCAGAGGATGCTCACGCCCGCGCCACTCACGGCGGCTCGGATGGCGCTGTCCCGGGTCACGACCACGGGGATCGTCCTACCCGTTTTGAGCAGATAGCAGCGCGCCCCGCCGCCGCTAGGCGACGATGCGATACACCTGGAAGACCTCGGCGTACTCGCGGTTCACGTTGATCCCGTGCACGCGGGCGAGGTTCCAGACGTACTCGGCGTTCGCGTAACGGCGGTGCTGCTGCGAGGCGTACTCCGCGAGCGCGGCGACCTTCTTCTCCAGGTGCCGCTGCTCGAGCGCGACGTACGCGCCGTACGAGAAGTCGAAGTTGTTCCAGGGAATCTCGTAGCCGAGCACGGTCGTCCGCTTGAACGCCCGCAGCCCCTCCTGCGCGATCGTCTGGTGATCCTGGTGCACGTCGTGGTGCGAGGGCTGGAAGACCGCGTCCGGCTGCAGCTCTTCCCAGAGGCCGACGAGCAGCTCGAGGATGTCCTGGCGACGCTCGGGGAAGGTGCGCACGTCGAAGTCGTGGACGGTCAGGTGTGCCTCCGGGATGCCGAGCTCGGCCGTCGCCGCCCGAACCTCCTTCGCGAGGGTGTCGGGCGCGAAGCCGGACGGCAGCGAGCGGGTCGCGATCGAGAAGGCGTGGTAGTGCACCTCGACCCCCGCCTCGACGAGCCGCGCCATCGTGCCGCCGCAGCCGAACTCGCCGTCGTCCGTGTGCGGCGCGAGCACGAGCACGCGCTTCCAGGCCTCGATCACGCAGCAGCCTCATCCGGCGTCCGCGCCGCAGTCGCGAGCGCGACGAGGCCGAGCAGCACCCAGGTCGTCGGGTCCTCGAAGAGGGCGTTGTAGAAAAGACTGTGCACGGCGATCGCGCCAAGCGTAAGCCCCGTCACGACGGCAGTGCGCCCGGCAACCGACCGGCCGCGTGCCCGGAAGGCGGCAAAGAGCGCCGCCGCACCGAGCCAGGCGAGCAGCGCGAGCCCTGGCAGGCCGGCCTCGGCCGCGACGGTGACGGGAGTCGAGTGCGAGGCCGCCTTCTTCGGCTCGTCGCCCTTGAGGCCGGTCCGGTCCGCGTATGCGCGCTTGAAGCTGCCTGTGCCGACGCCGACGAGCGGGTGGTCGGCCGCGATCCGGAGCCCGTTCGAGACGAGCCCCGCCCGGCCGCTCGTCGCGTTGTTCAGCCCGGCTCGGGACTCTTCGAGCAGCCGGTTGCGCACCTGCGGAGTGGCGAAGCCGACGGAGACGAGGACGACAGCAAGCGCGCCGATCGCCGCAGCCGCCCGCCACCGCCAGACGACGGCCGCCGCCCCGAGCGTCCCGGCCATCAGCGCGGCGAAGCTCGACTGCGAGAACGAGAAGAGCAGCCCCGCCCAGAGGGCGACGATCGCCGTGATCCCGCCGAGCAGGAGCCGCTCGCGCAGCCCGAGCAGGACGAGCGCCAGCGTGGCGAGGATCGCGACGACGAGGTAGCGGCCATAGATGGACGGGTCCCAGAAGACGGAGTTGACGCGGAAGAAGGGCGCGTACGCGTTGTCGACGATCAGCTTCGGGTTCCAGAAGACCTCGCGCGTCGCCCACTGGTAGAGACCCACGCCTGCGTACGCGAGCGCGGTCGCGAGCACCGCGCCATAGAGGCCGGCGAGTGCGCGGCGGCGCCACGGCAGCCGCGCGAACCCGACCGTGAGCAGGCCGAAGGGGAGCATGAACGCCGCCAGGAAGATCGCTCCCTGCCGCAGGTCGTCGGTCCAGAGCAGCGCCAGACCGGACCAGGCGACGACCGCCGCCAGGGGGACGGCCACCGGTCCGAGCTCGCGCGAGCGCACGTCGCCGCGCAGCAGCTGCCAGCCGAGAGCGACGACGAGCGAGGCGATCACGCCGTAGAGCGGCAGCAGCAGGTTGGCGTCCTCGGTGCCGATGTCGATCGGGACGCGAACGGGAATGCAGGCGACGGTCGCGAAGGCGAGGACCCAGGGCCAGCGGAGCAGGACATAGGCACCGCCGGCCGCCAGCACAGGCCCGGCGACCGCCGCGGCCACGAGCAGCCCCGTGCGCCCGTCCGGCGCCAGGTAGAGGGCGAGCGCGCCGGTCCCCAGCACCCAGGCACCGAGCCCGGCCAGACGCAGGTCGCGCCGCGTCGCCACGAGCAGCAGCGCGAGCCCGGCGCAGGCGACCGGGCCGGCGATACGCGCGAGCTCGCTCAGCGCGCCGGCTCCCGCACGAACACGGCGGCACGCACCGAGTAGCCGTTCGCGGTGACCGTCAGCGTGAACTGCCCCTTCTGCAGCGGCGCCCGCAGCACGAGCGTCCCCGGCCGCGCCAACCCGCCCCGGTCGCCGAGCCGCCAGCGCACCCGCTCGACGTCGGCCGAGACGCGAATCGCAAACCGCGTCCCCGCGATCGCCGTCACCCGATAGCGGCCGAGCGCGACGTAGCGGAGCACGATCGGCACCGCCTTGGTCCGCTCCGAGACGTTCCCGGCCGGGTCGACGGCGGCGATCCGGGCCGCGTACTTCCCCGGGGGAAAGGTCTTGCCGCCGACCTTCCCGTACCAGTCGAGCCGGTCGAGCTCGCGCGCGAAGCGGGTCAGGCCGCGGCGCTCGCCGTCGACGAAGAGCATGCCGCGGCCCGGCTCGCTCAGCCGGTAGCGGAACCTGACGCGGTCGGCCCGCCGGTCGCCGTCCGGCGAGAAGACGGTCGGCTGCGCGGAGACGAACGTCACGGTCGGCGGCGTCACGTCGATCCGGATCGGGTTCGGCAGCACGATCGTCTTCCGCTCGTCGCGAAGATGGACGCGGGGCTTGTACTCCCCTTCGGGCAACACGGCGCCGGAGTCGTCGCGGCCGTCCCACTCGATCGCGAGCGGCCCCTTCGGGTACGAGCGCCCGGTCTCGATCGACCTGACGATGCGGCCGCCGCCGTCGACGATGGCGACGTCGAGCCGGTCGGCCGCGCGCAGCCGGAACGAGATCGTCGCGCTCGCCGTGTCGCAGCCGCAGACCGGCGAGAAGACGCCGTCGACCTTGGTGCCGCGGATCGGGCTCGGCTGGAGCTTCAGGCCCTGCGTGAGCGCGAACGCCGCGGCAGTGGCCGCGAGGAGCGCGACCACGAGCACGGTCGAGGCGATGCGAACCACAGCACGTCAATGTTAGTGCGCGGGATCACGCAGCCAGGCACTACACCGATCAGATTGTTCCGCTACATCCTATGTAGTAGAGTGGCGCGATGGCACGGGCGCAGAGCGGTGACCTCTTCCCCACCGACCTCCCTCTGCCGCCGAGTCTCCTGATCGGGCGAGCCGAGGACGTGCGCGAGATCGCGACGAATCTGATGGCGGGCGTCAACCTCGTGGTCGCCGGTCCGCGGCGCACCGGGAAGACGTCGGTGTGCGAGGCGGCGGTGGCGCGGGCGCGGCGCGGCGGCTACTACACGATCAGCCTCGACCTCTTCCGGATCGCCAACGCCGCCCAGCTCGCCGAGGCGCTCGTCGCGGCCACGATCGCGAACCGGCCGCGCCTGTACCGGTTGCTCCACCGGGCGCGCGAGGCGGGCCGCCTCGTCGCCGATGCTGCGGGCACCACCCTCGTCGTGCGCGCGCAGGCGGAACTCGGCGACGAGCTCGAGATCGCGTTCAAGCCCGGCCTCGCCGACCGCGATCCCGACCGGTACCTGGAGTACGCGCTCGGGCTGCCGCAGCGGATCGCCGTCGCCGACGGCAAGCACGTGATCGTCTTCATCGACGAGTTCCAGGAGGTCGCGAACCCGCGCAAGCCCTACGGCGACCCCGACGCCGTGACCAAGAAGATGCGTGCGATCTTCCAGCGCTCGAGCGAGGTCAGCTTCCTCTTCGCGGGCAGCTACGAGCACGTCCTTCGCGAGCTCTTCGGCAAGGCGCGGCAGGCCTTCGGGCACTTCGGCAGCATCTACGAGCTGCGCCCCATCTCCGGCGATGCCTGGCGCAAGGGCCTGCTCGGCCGTTTCGAGGCGGACTCGTGCACCGTCAGCGACGAGGCGCTCGAGCGGCTGCTCGAGCTCGGCGACGGGCACCCCCGCACGACCATGCTGCTCGCCCAGAAGACGCACCTGCAGTCGATCCTCGTCGGCACGCGCGAGATCGACGCCTCGCTCGTGGAGGTCGGGCTGCGCTCCGCCCTGCTCGGCGACCGCGCGACCCTCGACCAGACCGTCGAGCAGATCCGCCTGATCCACCGCCAGGCGCTGCTCGTCGCGCGCCGGATCGCGCTCGGCGAGTCGCCCTACCGCGACCTCAAGTCGGTGGAGGCGTTCCGGGCGCTGAAGGGGCTCGAGCACGCGGGCCTCGTCGGCCCGGCCGGCCCGCGCCGCTGGCGGATCCTCGAGCCGCTGCTCGCGCGCTACCTGCGCGAGCTGGAGCCGCTCGCCTGAAGCGCCGGAGTCGGGCGCGCGAGCTTCCGCACGCCGGCCCCGAGCAGCAGCAGCGCGGCAGCGGAGAGCACGACGAGGATCACGATCTCGGCGCCGGGCACCTCGGCGAGCTTGAGACCCGCGAGCGTCAGCGTCGTCGCGAGCCCGAGCCGGAGCGCCCGGTCCGGCAGCTTGATCGAGACCTGGCTGCCGAGGAGGACGCCCGGGATCGAGCCGATCAGGAGCCAGCCCGTCGCGCGCAGGTCGACGTTGCCGGCGACCAGGTGGCCCGCGCCGGCGACCCAGAGCAGCGCGGCCGCGTGGAAGATGTCCGTCCCGACGACCTTGGACGCGGTCAGCGGGAAGACGAGCAGCATCACGAGCCCGAAGAAGGTGCCGCTGCCGACCGAGGTGAGGCCGACGACGAAGCCGCCGCTGACGCCGAGGAAGAACGCGATCCGTCGGTCTGACGCGCGCAGCGCGAACGGTGCGTCGCTCTTCGCGCGCCCGGCGACGAAGGACTTGACCGCGAAGCCGACGCCGCCCGCGATCAGGGCGATCCCGAGGATGATCGCCGCGGCCTCCTCGAAGCCGTCGCCGTACTTGCGCGCAAGCCAGGTCGACATCACCACGCCGACGAGCGAGAAGGGCGCAGAGCCGAGCAGCATCCAGAGCGTCAGCCGCGCGTGCACGGTGCCGAGCTGTCGGTGCCGGATCGCGCCGAAGGACTTGAAGATCGCACCGTGGACGATGTCGGTGCCGATCGCGACGGTCGGCTTGAAGCCGAAGAGGAAGACGAGCATCGGCGTCATCAGCGAGCCGCCGCCCATCCCGGTCATGCCGACGAGCGCGCCGATCAGGAGCCCGGCGAGGGAGAGCTGCCACGTCATCCGCGCCAGATTACACGTTTTCTACTAATACTGTCGATTAGCTTGTGTTATGGGTCTGCTACGATCTCGCCCGTGACCACGACGGCCCACGACGACGTCGCTGCGCTCGCCGCGCGCTCGGAGGATCTCTCCGCCCAGGAGCTCGTGAGCGAGCTGGTCGCCCGTTTCGGCGACCGCCTCTCGCTCGCCTGCTCCTTCCAGAAGGAGGAGACGGTGCTGCTCGACCTGCTCTTCGCCGTCGCGCCGAACGCGCGCGTCTTCGCGCTCGACACCCACCACCTCTTCCCGGAGACGTACGCGCACTGGCGCGAGGTCGAGCAGCGCTACGACACCGAGATCGAGGTGTTCGAGGGCCCGAGCGCCGAGGAGGTCGCGGCGACGCACGGCGAGCAGCTGTGGGAGAGCAAGCCCGACCTCTATCTCTCGCTCGCCAAGCTCGAGCCGCTCGCTCGCGCGCTCGGGGAGCTCGACTGCTGGATCACGGGTGTCCGCCGCGTCCAGTCGCCCACGCGCGCGAACGCGCCGAAGCTCGGCTGGGACGCCGCGCACGAGCTGTGGAAGGCGAGCCCGCTCGCCGACTGGAGCGACGACGACTGCTGGGCGTACATCCGCGAGCGCGGGCTCCCCTACAACCCGCTGCACGACCAGGGCTACTCGTCGATCGGCGACACGCATTCGACCCTGCCCGGCGACGGCCGCGAGGGCCGCTGGGCCGGCAGCGATCGGACCGAGTGCGGCCTGCACGCCCCGACCGAGCCCGCGTCGTGATCGAGGCGCCCGTCCACCTCAGCCACCTCGACGAGCTCGAGGCGGAGGCGATCCACATCATGCGCGAGCTCGCGGCCGAGCTCGAGCGCCCCGTGCTGTTGTTCTCCGGCGGCAAGGACTCGATCGTGCTCCTGCGACTCGCCGAGAAGGCGTTCCGGCCAGGCAAGTTCCCCTTCCCGGTCATGCACGTCGACACGGGCCACAACTTCCCCGAGGTGCTCGAGTACCGCGACCGGCGCGTCGCCGAGCTCGGCGAGACGCTGCTCGTCGCCTCGGTGCAGGAGTCGATCGACAAGGGCCGCGTCGTCGAGGAGACGGGCCCGCGCGCGTCGCGGAACCAGCTGCAGACGACGACGCTGCTCGACGCGATCGAGGAGCACCGCTTCGACGCGGCGATCGGCGGCGCCCGCCGCGACGAGGAGCGCGCCCGCGCGAAGGAGCGGATCTTCAGCTTCCGCGACGACTTCGGCCAGTGGAACCCGCGTGCGCAGCGCCCGGAGCTCTGGAATCTCTACAACGCACGCGTCCGCCGCGGCGAGCACGTGCGCGTCTTCCCGATCTCGAACTGGACGGAGCTCGACGTCTGGCAGTACGTCGCCCGCGAGGGCCTCGAGCTGCCGCAGATCTACTTCGCGCACGAGCGCGAGGTGTTCAAGCGCGACGGCATGCTCTACGCCGTCAGCGAGTTCGTCGAGCGGATGGAGGGCGAGGAGCCGTTCGCCGCGTCCGTGCGCTTCCGCACCGTCGGCGACATGAGCTGCACCGGCGCCGTCGCCTCGGACGCGGCGACGCTCGAGCAGGTCGTGACCGAGATCGCCGCCACCCGGATCACCGAGCGCGGCGAGACCCGGGCGGACGACCGCGCCAGCGAGGCCGCGATGGAGGACCGGAAGCGCGTTGGCTACTTCTGAGCAACTGATGCAGGCCGAGCTCGTCCGCCTCGTCACCGCGGGGTCGGTCGACGACGGCAAGTCGACCCTGATCGGGCGCCTGCTCTTCGACACGAAGCAGATCCTCGCCGACCAGCTCGAGCACATCGAGGAGACGTCGAAGCGCCGCGGCGACGGCTACGTCAACCTCGCGCTGCTCACCGACGGCCTCCGCGCCGAGCGCGAGCAGGGGATCACGATCGACGTCGCCTACCGCTCGTTCGTGACACCGCGCCGCCGTTTCCAGCTCGCGGACGCGCCCGGACACGTCCAGTACACGCGCAACATGGTCACCGGCGCCTCGACCGCGGACGTCGCGATCATCCTCGTCGACGCGCGCAAGGGCGTGATCGAGCAGACGCGCCGCCACTCGTACATCGCGGCGATCCTCGGCACTCCCCACGTCGTCGTCGCCGTGAACAAGATGGATCTCGCCGACTTCGCCGAGGCGCGCTTCCGCGAGATCGAGCAGGAGCTGCGCGAGACGAGCGAGCGGCTCGGCCTGCGCGACGTCCATGTGATCCCGATGAGCGCGCTGCGCGGCGACAACGTCGTCGAACGCGGCGACGGGATGCCCTGGTACGACGGGCCGACCTTGCTCGAGCACCTCGAGAGCGTCGAGATCGCCGGCGACCGCGACCTCGACCACCGGCGCTTCCCAGTTCAGTGGGTGATCCGCCCGATCTCGGACGAGCACCACGACTATCGCGGCTACGCGGGCCAGGTCGCGGGCGGCATCTGGCGCGCCGGTGACGACGTCGTCGTGCTCCCGTCGGGGCGGCGCACGAGCGTGGCTGCGGTCGAGACCGCGGACGGCCCGCTCGAGCAGGCCGTGCCCGGCCTCTCCGTGACAGTCCGCCTCGCCGACGACCTCGACGTCTCCCGCGGCGACATGCTCGCCGACCCCGAGCAGCAGCCGACCGTGGCGCGCGAGCTCGAGGCGACGGTCTGCTGGATGGCCGAGAAGCCGCTCGAGCCGCGCGCGAAGCTCGCGATCAAGCACACGACGCGCACCGTGCGCGCGATCGTCGACGAGCTCGTCTCGGTCGTCGACATCCACACGCTCGAGGACCAGGACGCGCCGGAGAAGCTGGAGCTGAACGACATCGCGCGCGTGCGGCTGCGGCTGAGCGAGCCGCTCGCGGTCGACACCTACGCCGACAACCGCGCCACGGGCGCCTTCATCCTGATCGACGAGTCGACGAACGACACGGTCGGCGCCGGGATGATCCTCTCCGCGTCGTAGCGCTCAGGCGAGAGCTCACTCGCGCAGGCGAGTCGACCTTAGCTCTCGCCGCGGCCCTCCAGCTCGCTTCCAGCCTCCATGGCCGCTTGCGAGAACCCGTCCAGGGCAAGCGCCAAGTCCTGCCGAGGACCGACTTCCTCCATGTTGTCGTTCAAGAAGGCGTTGATGGCATCCCAGTGCGGGTTCGCGGCCGTGCTGAGTTCACGCAGTTCGTCTGTCGACGCGTTCGCGAGCAGGTCCCCACGGTCTGCGTCGTCACCCTCCGCGTACTTCGCGATAAGAGGCGCGAGAGGTTGGAGATCGTCGCGCAATAGGGAGAAGTCCAGTTCGTCATTGGCCATGACCCAGACCCTACGAAAAACTCCCGCTGCTCGGGCGTCATTTCTGAACGCTCGGCCCGGCCGAGCGGCTTCACGGTCGGCCCGCGCGGAGCCTGATGTGGGTCACCCCGGGCGCCGCGACCGCCTCGACCTGCTCGAGCCTTGCAGCTCCAACGTCGTCGAACAGCCGAGCTCCGCCGCCGAGCAGGATCGGGACGACCGAGACGACGAGCTCGTCGAGCAAGCCCGCAACGAGGTACTGCTGCGCGACGGACGCCCCGCCCCCGAGCGACACGTCCTGATCTCCGGCGGCCGCCTGCGCCCGTTCGAGCGCCGACTCGATCCCGTCCGTGACGAAGTGGAACGTCGTGCCGCCCTGCAGCTCCAGCGGCTCGCGTGGATGGTTCGTGAGGACGAAGACGGGGTGGTGGAAGGGCGGATCGTTCCCCCACCAGCCCTGCCACGACTCGTCCCACGGCCCCGGCCCGCCGCCGAACATGTTCCGACCCATGATCGTCGCGCCAGCGCCGCCGAGGAGCTCCTCGGCGAAAGGCGTGTTCGCGTTCACCTCGCCGCCCTCCTCGCCGTGGCCCTCGCGAAACGCCCGCAGCGGTACGAGCCAGTCGTGGAGCGCCTCGCCTCCGACCCCGAGCGGGTGCTCGCGCGACTGGTCCGGCCCGGCGACGAAGCCGTCGAGCGACGTCGTGATGCTCAGCTTCAACTTGCTCATCGGTCCTCCGATCGTCGACATGCTCGAATGGACCGCCACGCACGCCAAAACTCATCGGTCGCGCCAGGCGGCGAGCTACCCTGACGGCATGAGCAGAACAGGCAGGTTCCTCGGCGTCCCGTACGACTGGCGGCGGCCGACCGTCGCACGGGTCAAGGAGCGCTGGTGGAACCCGGGCGACCCGCGGCTGTTCACACCCAAGACGTTCGGCTGGGGGTACGACGTCAACCTGGCGCGGCTGCTCCGGCGCAAACGGACTCCCTAGCGGCTAGCCCTCGTTCAGGGCTGCGGCGGCGCGGACGAGCGCGGTGAAGGCGTCCTCGTCGAGCGCGTCGCCCTCGTGCAGGTCGATCGCGCGCCGGACGTTGCCCTCGAGGCTCGAGTTGAAGAGCCCTTTCGGGTCGTCGAGCATCGCGCCCTTCGCGAACGTCGTCTTCACCTTGTCCTTGTAGGTCTCGCCGGTGCAGAGCAGGCCATCGCTGTACCAGGTGGGGACGCCCCGCCACTTCCACTCCTCGACCACGTCCGGGACGGCCTCCTTGATGAGGGCGCGGATGCGGGCGAGCATCTCGCCACGCCAGTCGTCCAGCTCCTCGATCCTCGCGTCGATCAAGCGGGAGGGCGACTCGCCCCCTGTCGTCGTCTCGCTCCTCTTCATCTCTGCCCCTTTCGTCGTGGATCTGTAATACTGAACCTAATGGTTCACCATACCAAGGATGTCGACCGCGCGTTCGCAGCCCTCGCCGACCCTACCCGGCGCGCCGTGATCGAACGCCTCGGCGCCGGCGGCGCGTCGATCAGCGAGCTCGCCGAGCCCTTCGAAATGTCGCTGACCGGAATGCGGAAGCACGTCCGTCTGCTCGAAGAGGCCGAGCTCGTCACGACGGAGAAGGTCGGCCGCGTCCGCCGCTGCGAGCTCGTCCCCTACGCCTTCGAGGGCATCAGCATCTGGCTAGGCAGGCTCGACCGCTTCGCCCACGTTGTCCAACGCACGAAAGGAGCACCATGAGCACGACCGTCACCACCCCGAACGAGCTGGAGATCCGCGTCGAGCGGGTCTTCGACGCACCGCGCGCCCACGTCTTCTCGGTCTGGACCGATCCCGAGCTGATCCCCGAATGGTGGGGCGACGGCACGACCGTCGAGGAGATGGACGTCCGCGCCGGCGGGACCTACAAGTTCCGCACCGCCTACGGCGTCGTCGAGGGCGAGTTCCGCGAGGTCGACCCGCCCGCACGGCTCGTGCAGACGTTCCAGAACCACCTGCAGACGCTGGAGTTCGAGGATCTCGGCGAGCGGACGAAGCTGACCCAGACGATGCGCTTCGAGACGACCGAGGAGCGAGACACGACGATGCAGTACGGCGTCGAGGCGGGCGCGAAGGCCGGCTTCGAGCGTGTCGACGCGCTGCTGGAGAAGATCGCGGCGTAGACCGACGGTCCCTGCGTGATCGCTCCATACTGCGGCCGTGGACGACGAGCGGCCGCCGATCTGCCCCGTCTGCGGCGTGACGATGGTCCCGGCAGCATTGAGCGCACGGGAGCGCCGCGACGGGGAGTGGATCTGCCTCGAGTGCGAGGAGACGGGCGAGCTTGGCCTGAACGATTCCCCGGAGCACGGGTAAGCTCGCGCCGTGTCCGACGCGCCGCACGACGCTGGGGGGCCGGCGACCGAGTGGTTCGTCGTCAACGCCCGCGACGCCCGCTGGGGCACGCAGGGATCGTTCGGCTGGGTGTCCCTGTTCGAGAGCCGCGACGCGTGGTTCCCGCAGCTCGGGATCAGGCTCGCCGTGCTCGAGCCCGGGCAGCCGAACTGCCTCTATCACTCCGAGTCGGAGCAAGAGGCGTTCCTCGTGCTCTCCGGTGAGTGCACGCTCCTCGTCGAGGGCACCGAGCGACCGCTGCGACCGTGGGACTTCTTCCACTGCCCTGCCGGGACGGAGCACGTCTTCGTCGGTGCCGGCGACGGCCCGTGCGTGATCCTGATGGCGGGCGCCCGAACCGAGGACGACCAGCTGCTCTACCCGGTCTCGGAGCTGGCGGCGCGCTACGGCGCGAGCGTCGACGAGGAGACGCCCGACCCCGGCAAGGCGTACGCGCCCTTCGGGGAGCCGCGGCTGGGGCGTCCGCCCTCCTGGGACCGCCTGCCCTGGTCGTGACGCCGGCGCGTTGCTCGCGATGACGTCCGGTCTCACGATCGTCCCCGCGAACGAGGCGAGCTGGGAGGACGTCCAGGCCGTCTTCGGCACGCGCGGCGACCTGCCCCGGTGCTGGTGCCAGCGCTACCGGATGGCGCCCGGGGAGTCCTGGAACTCGGTCGGCCGCGAGGAGCTGGCGCACCGGCTCCGCACCCAGACCGAGTGCGGCAACCCCGGCTCGGAGACGACGACCGGGCTCGTCGCCTACCTCGACGGCGAGCCCGCCGGCTGGTGCGCGGTGGCGCCGCGCTCCGACCACCCGCGCCTGCTGCGCAAGGTCCGCGTGCCCTGGGCGGGCCGGGCCGAGGAGGACAAGGACGACCCGTCGGTCTGGGCCGTGACCTGCTTCGCGATCCGCGCCGGCTTCCGTAAGCGCGGCGTCAGCCGCGCGCTCGCCCGCGCCGCCGTCGACTTCGCGCGGAAGCGCGGCGCCCGCGCGCTCGAGGGCTACCCGATGCTCACCGAGCCCGGCAAGGAAATCGTCTGGGGCGAGCTGCACGTCGGCGCCCGCAGCGTCTTCGCGGACGCCGGCTTCACCGAGGTGAGCCACCCGACGCCACGCCGCGTCGTGATGCGGATCGACTTCCGAACCCCGACCGAGGAGAGCCTATGACTGAGGCACAGCTGACGACGACCGAGCACGGCCTCGTCCCCCAGGGCGAGGGGTGGTTCGTCCTCAACGCCCGCGACGTGACCTGGGTACAGAGCGAGGAGCGCGGCCAGGACACCGGCTTCGAAGGCGAGCAGGAGTGGACCGGGCTCGGCTTCCGGATCCACGTGCTCGAGCCGGGACAGCGGAACGGCCTGTACCACGGCGAGCGCGGCCAGGAGGACTTCCTCGTCGTCGCCGGCGAGTGCATCCTCGTGATCGAGGGCGAGGAGCGCCGCCTGAAGGCCTGGGACTTCGTCCACTGCCCGCCGTGGACGAAGCACGTCTTCGTCGGCGCCGGCGACGGCCCGTGCGCGATCGTGATGGTCGGCAGCCGCGCGGGCGGCTTCGAGGTCGTGTACGCCGTCGACGAGACGGCGGCGAAGCACGACGCGAGCGTGCTCGAGGAGACCTCGAGCCCGGACGAGGCCTACGCCCGCTTCGGCCCGGAAAAGTTGACGGCGTACGCGGAGGGCTGGCTGCCCGTAGCCGTACGGCGCATATGCCCGACCTCGATCACGGCCCGGCGCCCGAGCCGGGCTTGGGCGGCAGCGAGCGCGCGTACGCGACGCCGCGCTCCGCCCAGCCTCGAAGCTGCTCGTCGTCGGCGACGTCCGCGGCGCCGATGCGCAGCCAGCCGCGCATCGGCTTGCCACGCATCTCGAACGGCTGCGCGCCCGTCGTGCGAAGGAGCTCGTCGGTCTCGTCCGGATCGACACGCACCATCAGTCCGCCCTGGCCGCTCGCGGCCACGGCCATGTTCCCGTCGATCAGGAACGCAAGCCCGCCGAACATCTCCATCTCGCCGAGGCCGTCCTCGCCCGCGACGAGACTGCGGATCCGGGCGGCGAGGTCCTCGTCGTATGGCACGCTGGGATCCTAGATCTGCACGAGGGTACACGGCGGTCGGCGACGACCGGCCTGCGGCGCGTCACGATTCGGCGTACGGTGCCGAGAGGCTCTTCGGCACGACCAGCGACCACGCGTCGAGCACGAGCTCCCGCAGCTCGGCCTCGTCCAGCTCGGCCAGCCGCACGACCGCCCAGTTGTAGCGGAGGTCGGATTCGCGCGGGAGCATGAACTTGTGCGGCTCGGTCTCGACGAGCGCGTCTCGCCACTCCTTCGGGAAGGCGAAGCCGAGCAGCGTCTCGTCGCGCGAGCACGCGAGGTAGACGATCCGGCCAACGCGGAACTTGACGCGGCCCCGGACGAGCGCCTCGGTCGACCTCGGTAGCGAGACCGCGATGGCACGGACGTCGGCGAGCGTGACCACAGCCCCAAGCCTAAAACGATCGGCGAGGATGTCGCCGATGCCCGCCGAGCCGTTCCCGCCGATCGAGCCGTACGACAGCGGCCTGCTCGACGTCGGCGACGGCAACCGCATCTACTGGGAGGCCTGCGGCAACCCTGAGGGGAAGCCGGCCCTCGTCGTCCACGGCGGCCCCGGCTCGGGTTGCGGCACCGGCAGCCGCCGCTACTTCGACCCGGAGCGGTACCGCGTGATCCTGTTCGACCAGCGCGGCTGCGGCCGCAGCCTGCCGCACGCGAGCGACCCCGCGACGGACATGTCCGTCAACACGACCCACCACCTGCTCGCGGACATGGAGCGGCTGCGCGAGCACCTCGGCGTCGAGCGCTGGCTCCTCTACGGCGGCTCGTGGGGCTCGACGCTGATCCTCGCCTACGCGGAGCGCTTCCCCGAGCGCGTCTCGGAGATCGTCCTGCTCGGCGTCACGACGACGCGCCCGTCGGAGACGGACTGGCTCTACCACGGGGTCGGCCGCTTCTTCCCCGAGCAGTGGGCGCGCTTCCGCGGCGGCGTGCCGGAGGCGGAGCGCGACGGGAACCTCGTCGAAGCCTATGCCCGTCTCGTCGAGAGCCCCGACTCCGAGGTGAGGACGAAGGCCACGTGGGACTGGCTCGCCTGGGAGGACGCCGTGATCTCGCTCGAGGCGAACGGCTCACCCGGCGCCTACAGCGACCGGCCGCCGGACGCGGCGCTCGCTTTCGTCCGCATCTGCACGCACTACTTCGCGCACGACGCGTGGCTCGAGGACGGCGAGCTGATCCGGAACGCGGGCGGGCTGGCCGGGATCCCGGGCGTCCTCCTGCACGGCCGTCACGACCTCGGCTCGCCGGTCGGCACGGCATGGGAGCTGGCCCAGGCATGGCCGGGTGCCGAGCTCGTCGTCGTCGACGACTCCGGCCACACGGGCAGCGACGCCATGCGCGAGCTGGCGCTCGCCGCGACGGCGCGCTTCGGCGCCTAGGCGATCTCGAGCGTCGGCTCGAGCCCGAGGAAGGCGCCGATCCGCTCCGCTTCCGCCTCGACACCGGCGCGCTCGGCGCGGCTGAGCTTCCGCGCCGGCTGCACCGTGAGCTCGATCCGCTTCGCGCTCTTCTTCCGGCCCCACACCCCCGCCGCGAGCCCGTCGACGAGCAGGAAGGGCGTCCCCGCGGGACCTTCGTAACGGCCCTTGCCGTGCGCCTTCACCTGCTCGCGCACCGCGGGCGGGACGAGGTGCTCGCGCTCGCGGAAGCCCATCACGTACGGGTCGTACTCCGGCAGCAGCCGCACCGATCCTGGCCCCGGCGGAGCGAGCGCGACCTCGGGGACTTTGACATCGACCTTCGCCGCCAACCACTCGCGGAACTGGCGCAGGCCGGCGGGCGCGAACGTCGTCGCGTACCGCCGCGCGACCTCCCGCAGCGCCTCGCCCGGCTCCCACGCGCGCTGCGGCCCGAGCCAGTCCTCGGCATGGACGAACGTCACCTTCGCGCCTTCGGGTGGGCCGAAACAGAGCAGACCGGCCGCAGCCGCGTCGCCGAGGAACCAGCCCCAGCCCGACGCGAGCCGCTCCCGCGGCTCCGGGCCGACTCGCTCGACGACCGCGTCAGCGAGCTCCTCACGCGTCAGCCGCCGGCCGCGCAGCGCCTCCCCGATCGCGGCAGTGACCGCGGCGTCCTCTTCGGTGGCGACCGCCCGTCGCGCCGCCGTCCAGAGTCCGAGCTCGTCGGCCGGATGCAAATGCAACGTCCCGCGTAGCGTCCAGGTCTTCGCGAGCGAACGCTCCTCCCAGAGCGCCGAGCGGACGTCGGCCTGCGCGATCCCCTCGACCCGCGCGGCGAGCTGCAGCTCTGCCGAGCCCATCACCTGCGCGTGGATCCCGCAGACGTCCCGCACGACTTCGAGGAGCAGCCCGGCGGGCGCCCGCTCGGCCAGGTGGCTGCGCGCGAGCCGCCCCGCGCGCACCGCGTCCCAGTCCACGCTAGGCGGCGGGCGTCGGCTCGTCGGCGAGCAGGATCTCCTTCAGCGTGTCGCCGCGGAGGCCGAGGCGGAGCGTCTCGAGCGGGATCACTTCCTCGGGCGCGATGTTGCCGAGGTTGACCTCGGCGCCGAAGTGCTTGATGAACCACGCCTGCGAGGACTTCGAGGGCGCCTCCCAGATCAGGTCGTGGAAGTCGATCTCGTGCGCGATCTCGTCGATCAGGCCGGTGCGCATGTCGCCGTCCTTGCGGAAGATGCCGGAGGTGCCGCCCTCGCGCGCCTCGGTGATCACCTTCCAGGCGCCGGCGTCCTTCTCCTCCTTGATCCACTCGACCCACTGGTACGGGCGCGAAGACGACGTCGGAGTCCTTCGAGCCGACCTCGGAGAGCACGATGAAGTCGCGGGCGAAGTCGGCGATCAGCTCCAGCTTGCGCTCGCGCGGGATCTCGAGCGTGCCGTCCGAGATCTCGACGTGCGAGAAGCGGTAGTGCTCGAGCCAGCTCTTGAAGCCGTCGAGCTTGCCGCGGCCGTAGACGGCCTCGAAGAGCGTGCCGCCGCAGACGATCGGCGTCGAGAACGAGCGGTAGAGCGCGATCTTCTTCTCGAGGTTGTTCGTGACGTAGCTCGTGCCCCAGCCGAGCTTGACGATGTCGACGTAGTCGCCGGCGGTGTCGAACATCCCCTCGATCTCGCGGATGTTCAGGCCCTTGTCCATCACGTGCGTCAGCCCGCTCTCGCGCGGCTTCGAGGGCCGGGCGGGCAGGTCGAGGAAGTTCGGGTGCGGCTCTCCGTTAGAGGCGGGCATAGAGCTCCTTCAGTTTCGCTTGCGCGGCGGTCTGGACGTCGTGGTAGAGGGAGTTTCCGTGCGCGTCGATCCCGACCGTGAGCGGGCCGAAGTCCTTGACGCGGAAGCGCCAGAGGCATTCGGGCATCAGCTCCTCCCAGGCCACCTCCTCGATCTCCTCGATCTGCGTCGTCTCGAGCGCCGCAGCGCCGCCGACGATCGCGAAGTAGACCATCCCGAGCCGCTGCATCGGCTCGATCGCCTCGTCGGGGAAGCCGCCCTTGCCGCAGATCGCGCGCACGCCGTACTGCTCGCCGAGCGGCTCGGTGAAGCGCACCATGCGCGCGCTCGTCGTCGTGCCGATGCAGACCTTCTCGTAGCGCCCGTCGTCGAGCTTGCGCACGCCGGGCGCGGTGTGGAGCAGGAACGCGCCCGAGAGGTCCATCGGCGGCTCGACGCCCTCGTCGAAGATCCGGATCTGCGTCCGGTCGCGGATGCCGATGATGTGGCCCTGGACGGTGACCTCGTCGCCGGCGCGGAGCTTGAGGATCTCCTGCCGGGTCGGTGATCGGGAACGTGACGGTGTGCTCGGCCATCTAGAACTCCCGGTCGTAGTCGAGGGCGCCGTCGGGCGAGACATGGACGGACGCGCGACGGGCGGCCCAGCACTGGTAGTTGACCGCGACCGGGTTCAGCGTCATGTGCGTGTCGGCGTGCTCGATGTGGCACTGGAGCACGGTCACGTCGCCGCCGAGGCCCATCGGCCCGATCCCGGTCTCGTTCAGCAGGCCGTAGAGCTCGTCCTCGAGCTCCGCCACGAGGGGGTCTGCGTTGCGGGTGCCGACCGGCCGCGTGATCGCCTCCTTGGCGAGGTACATCGCGTAGTCCGCCGTGCCGCCGATGCCGACGCCGACGATCCCCGGCGGGCACGGCTTGCCGCCGGCGCCGACGATCGACTCGAGCACGAACTGCTTGATCCCCTTCACGCCGTCGGCGGGGACGCACATCTTCAGGAAGCTCATGTTCTCCGAGCCGGAGCCCTTCGGCACGCACTTCACGTCGAGCCCGTCCCAGTCGGCGATGAACTCCCAGTGCACGATCGGAAGGCGGTAGCCGATGTTGGGGCCGGTGTTCTCGCGCGTGATCGTGTGCACGGCGTTCGACCGGAGCGGATGCTCGACGGTCGCGCGCGCGGTGCCGTCACGGAGCGCCTCGTAGATCCGGGCCGGGTGGAGCGGGAAGTGCTCGCCGACGCGGACGGTGTAGACCGCGATCCCCGTGTCCTGGCAGACGAGGTTCTTCTCCTCGTCGGCGATCGACACGTTCCGGTGGATCGTCTGCAGCACGCGCCGGCCCGTGACGGACGTCTCGCGGTCGAGCGCGCCCGCGAGCGCGTCGCGCAGGTCCTGCGGGATGTCCTTCAGCGCCCAGACGTAGAGGTGCGCCGCGGCGTCCTCGACGGCGTGCTGGAGCTCGGTCCCCGTGACGGCGCTCATACGCTCGCCTTCTCTGCCGCTGCGCGCCCTGCGCGCCGGCCGAAGACGGCGCACTCGAGCAGGGAGTTCCCCATCATCCGGTTCTTGCCGTGCGTGCCGCCGGCGATCTCGCCGCACGCGTAGAGGCCCTCGAGGGTCGTCTGCGCGTCGGTGTCGATCGTCAGGCCGCCGTTCTGGTAGTGGAGGACGGGGTAGGTGAAGATCTTCTCCCGCAGCGGGTCGATGCCCGCGCCGCGGTAGCGCCGCAGCATGTACGGCAGCGAGACCTCGGCGTCGGCCTCGGAGATGCGGGTCGTGTCGAGGTAGACGGCGGGGCGGCCGTCCTCGGTCTCGACGCCCTTGCCCTTCTCGACCTCGTCGAAGATCGCCTGGCTGACGACGTCGCGCGGGCCGAGCGAGTCGGTGAACTCCTCCCCGTCGGCGTTCAGCAGCACGGCGCCGTAGGCGCGCGTCGTCTCGGGGATCGAGTAGCCCTGCATCGTCTCGGGCCAGGCGCCGCCGTTCGGGTGGTACTGGAGCTCGTCGAGGTCGCGCGCCTCCGCGCCGAGGTCGAGCGCGATCCGCGTCACCTCGCCGGTCGCGTTGGGATGGTTCGTGGAGAGCTCGCCGCGCTCCTCGGCCACCTTGAAGCAGCGGCCGCCGGCGGCGAGGACGACCGTGGCGGCGTCGAGCTCGTGCTCGCCGCACGTCGCGCGCCAGCCGTTCGCGCGCTGTTCGAGCGCCTGCAGCGGGCTGTTCGCGAAGAGCGTCCCGCTGCCGGCGACGAACGCGTCGCGGAGCGCCTTCGTGATCGCGTGCCCGGTGCGGTCGCCGACCTGGAGCAGGCGCTTCGCGGACGCGCCGCCGCAGCGGGCGAGCCGGTAGCCGCCGTTCTCCCTGCGTGAACTCGACGCCGAGCTCCTCGAGCCAGTGGATCGCGCCCTGCGCGTCGCCGGCGAGGATCTCGACGAGCCGCATGTCCGCGCTGTCGTGCGAGCTCTTGAAGATGTCGGCGGCGTGCTGCTCCGGCGAGTCGTCGTCGCCGAAGGCGGCCTGGATCCCGCCCTGCGCCTTCGCCGAGTTGCAGGCCTGGATCGAGCCCTTGGTCGCGACCGCCACGCGAGCGCCCGCGCGTTCGGCGGAAACGGCGGCGGCGAGCCCGGAGGCGCCGCTGCCGATCACGAGCACGTCGAAGGAGTCGCTCTGCGTCACGTGGCCAGGATACCGAAACCGCTAATGCACTGCATTAGTCATCGTTATCATCAGAAGATCGAGCGAAGCAGCTCCTCGACATCGGCGGGCGTGACGGGGCGCGGATTGGCCTTGGCCCCCGGGCGCGAGGCGACGGACTCGGCCACGGCGCTCGGCGCAGCCTCGGGTACGCCGAGGTCCCGGAGTCGGCGAAACCCGCCGAGCGCTGCCAGCTCCTCGACCTTCGCGGGCGCGTCGTCGGTGCCGAGGGCAGCCGCGAAGCGCGCGATCTGCTCGCCGGCGACCGCTTCGTTGAAGCGCAGCGCCGGCGGCAGCGTGAGTGCGTTGAGGGCACCGTGCGCGACGCCGTAGCGGCCGCCGAGACCCTGGGCGAGCGCGTGGCCGAGCGCCAGGAAGGAGCCTGCGAGCGCGGCCCCGGCGTGGCAGGCGCCGCGCAAGAGCTCCGTCCGCGCCTCGAGCTCGTCCGGCCGCTCGACGACCCGCGGCAGCCAGGTGCCGATCAGCTCCGCTCCCCGGAGCGCGTGCTCGTCGCTCTCCGGCGTGCGCTGGCCGACGTAGAGCGCCTCGGCGCAGTGGGCGAGGCCGTTCAGCGCCGTGCCGACCGTGACCTCGACCGGGAGCGCGAGCGTCAGCTCGGGCACGTAGACGATCGCGTGCAGGTTCGCGCCCGAGCCGCCGCCCCGCATCAGGCGGTCCGGGTCCCGGACGCCGAAGAACGCGGTCCACTCCGCGCCGGAGTACGTCGTCGGCACCGACACGAGCGGCAGCCCCGTCGTGGCGGAGGCGGCCTTCGCGGTGTCGATCGCGCTGCCGCCGCCGACGGCGACCAGGACGTCGTGGCCGTCCGGCACCTCGAGCCGGTGCGAGGGCACCTCCTCCCAGCGGGTCGCGCCGGGCAGGATCTCACGCCAGCGTCGGCCGGCGACCACGAACGGATGTGCGCCGGCGAGCGCCGGCAGCTCCTCGAGCCCCCAGCGGACGATCATGCCGTGAGCCGCGCGCGCGCGAACTCGACGAACGCGTCCGCGGCGCGAGAGGGCGTGCGCCCGGCAGCTCGGGCGAGTGAGATCTCACGCTTCGCGTCGAGCCCCTCGACCCGGGCGGCGACGAGCGTGCCCGCCGCGAGCTCGGGCTCGACCGCCGAGCGTGAGATGAACGTGACCCCGTAGCCGGCCTGGACGGCGCTCCGCACCGACTCCTGCAGGCCGAGCTCGAGCCGGACGTCGAGATCCCGCAAGCGCGTGCCGAGCGCACGCAACTCGTCCTCGACGATCTGGCGGACGCCTGCCCCCTCCTGCATCACGATCAGGTTCTCGCCCCGCAGCTCGTCCAGGGAGACGGTGCGGCCCGCGAAGGCGTGACCGGGCGGGCACGCGAGGATCACCTCGTCGTCGAAGAACGGCTCGAAGCGGACAGCGCGGTGGCGGCGGGAGGCGCCGACGATCCCGAGCTCGAGCTCGCGCCCGGACACGCGCTCGACGACGGACTGCGTGTCGGAGACGGTCAACGAGATCCTGACGCCGGAGTGCTCGCGCTGGAACTCGCAGAGCAGGAGCGGCACGACGATCGCCGCCGGGCCCGTCGAGGCCCCGATCCGGAGCTCACCGCCGAGCTCGCCCTCGCCCTCCCCGGCGAGCTCGTCGAGCAGCTGCTCCTCGAGCGCTGAGCAGCTTCTGCGCGCCGCGATAGAGCCGCAGACCGGCTTCGGTCGGCTCGACGCGGCGCCCGGAGCGGTCGAGCAGCTGGACGCCGAGGCGCTTCTCGAGCCCGCGCACCTGCAGCGAGACGGCGGGCTGGGTGACGCCGAGGCGATCGGCCGCCTGCGAGAAGCTGCGGCGCTCGACAACCGCGCAGAATGCGGCAAGTTGGCGCGTGTCCATAAGCAGATCTTATAGGCTCGCTTCGACGATGCGCGTCTGGATCGACATCACGAACTCGCCGCACGTGCCGTTCTTCCGGCCCCTGATTGCGCTCCTCCGCGCCGACGGGCACGAGGTGGCGGTGACGGCGCGCGAGTACGCACAGACGCTCGAGCTGCTCGACCTGCACCGGATCGAGCACGAGGTCGTCGGACCGCGCCACGGCGGTGCCGGCCTCGCCGGCAAGGCCCGCGCGCTCGCGGGCCGCCTGCCGGCCCTGCGCCGCTGGGCCAGGGGACGCGGCTTCGACGTCGCGCTCGCGCACGGCTCGCACGAGCTGACGCTGGCGGCGCGCAGCCTCCGCATCCCCAGCGCGACCGCGCACGACTACGAGTACGCGACGCTGCAGCACCAGCTCGGCCTGCGCGCAGCGACTCGCGTCGTCTTCCCCGACGCGATGCCGGCCGACCGCCTCGCGCGGCTCGGCGCGAAGCCGCCGAAGCTCCTGCACTACCCCGGGATCAAGGAGGAGTACTACCTCGCCGACTTCGAGCCCGACCGGTCGGTGCTCGAGGGAGTCGACCCCGGGCGCGTGCTCGCCGTCGTGCGCACGCCGCCCGAAGTCTCGCTCTACCACCGCCACGGCAACCCGCTCTTCACCGCCGTGCTCGACCGCCTCGGCCGCGACGAGTCCGTCCACGCCGTCGTGCTGCCGCGAACCGCGGAGCAGCGAACCGCGATCCGGGGCCTCGGCCTCCCCTCGCTGCACGTTCCCGAGCACGCGGTCGACGCCCAGAGCCTCGTCGCGCTCGCCGACCTCGTCGTCTCGGCCGGGGGAACGATGAACCGGGAGGCCGTCGCGCTCGGCACGCCCGTCTACACGACGTTCGCGGGCCGACTCGGCGCCGTCGACGAGCTGCTGCTCCGCGAGGGCCGGCTGCTGCCGCTCACGTCGGCGGCCGGGCTCGAGCTGCACAAGCGCGACGCCGGCGCCAGCCCGGAGCGCACGCGACGCGACCCCCGAGTGCTGCTGGACCTTCTGCTGTCGGCGCAGCAGGCGTAGGATCTCCCTGCATACCTGCAATAGGGGGACGAAGGGGGATTCACACATGCGGAAGACGTTTACGGCTGCCCTGCTGGCTGCCGCGACGGTCACAGTGATCGTGGCGGCCGCGGCAAGCAGCGGCAGCCCCGGCTTCAAGACAGCTCATGGCCCGATGATCGACCCGGTCGCCAGCGGCGCGACCTACGAGCCGATCATCACGGTCGGCGACACGCTCTCGAGCGGCTACACGTTCGAGTCGATCCCGGACGGGATCTCGCTCGACCTGAACGGCAAGGGCACGGTCGATCTCTACGTGAACCACGAGACGTCGACCGTCCCGTTCCCGTACACCGCGACGCACCGGCATCGGCTTCAACGACTTCACGAACTCGATGGTCAGCAAGCTGCGGCTGCACCAGAAGTCGGGCGGCGTGCTGAGCGGGAGCTACGTGATCCCGTCGTCGGCGAACTACCAGCGCTTCTGCTCGAACTTCATTGCCACGAAGGAGCACGGGTTCGAGCGGCCGCTCCTGCTGACGAACGAGGAGGCGACCGACTTCGTCTACCGGAGCGGTGACGCCTGGCCGACGGTGCCGGGCGATCCGGCCGCCGAGCAGGCCGGCGTCGTCGTCGCGTACGACGTGCGCAACGGCAAGTACAAGACGATCTACGGCATGGGCCGCCACAACCACGAGAACTCGGTGGCGATCCCCGGCTACGGTCATCCGGTCGTGCTCTCGGGCGACGACACGTTCACGAGCAACCCGGCGCAGTCGCAGCTCTACTCGTACATCGCGAGTAGCGGCGATGCGGTGTGGAACGACGAGGGCGCCCTGTACGGCCTCGTGCTCGACGACGCCGCGACGAACGACTACTACGACTACCCGATCGGGACGACGATGTCGAAGTCCGGCACGTTCAAGCTGATCCCGCGCGCGGCCGCCGTCGGCGACCAGACCGCGCTCGAGAACGCCTCGGACGCGCTCAACGTCTTCCAGTTCGTGCGGGTGGAGGACATCGCCTACGACAAGCGGCCCGGCATGTCCAACGTGATCTACGTCGCCGACAGCGGCCGCGGTGCGACGAGCGCCGGCGGCAACGCGTTCACGTCGTCGAACGGCCGGGTCTGGAAGCTCGTGCTCGACAAGAGCGATCCGACCAAGGTGACGAGCCTCTCGATCCTGATCGAGGGCGACGACAACCCGGTCAAGACGCTCGGCGAGATCCACCAGCCGGACAACCTGGAGACGACCCCGAACAGCCTCCTGATCCAGGAGGACCCGGGCTCGAGCCAGCAGTTCCCGTTCGGCTCGACCGACCCGAACGCGACGACGGCGCGGATCTGGCAGCACAGCCTCGCCACCGGCATGAACCGGGTCGTCGCCAAGGTGAACCAGTCGGCCGACGAGGGCCCGACGGACGTCGATGCGACTTCCGTGGGTAATCTCGGCGCCTGGGAGTCCAGCGGGATCGTCGACGCGTCGAGCGTCTTCGGCCCCGGCGCGTTCCTCGTGGACGTGCAGGCGGGCTCGCTCGTGATCACCGAAGAGGTGCGGGGCGGGCTCACCTACCAGCGCGACGGCGGCCAGCTCGGCCTCCTGCGCATCCCCGGCGCCTAGCCGGTTCGGCTCGGCGGCCCGGGAGCGGTGTTTCCGCTCCCGGGCCGCCGGTCATCACCTCCTGGTCAAGCAACGTCCAGGGGGTCTGAACAATGCGAAGCAAGGTTCTGCGGACCGGGGTCGTCCTCGGGCTCGTGACAGCAGTCGCCGCGGTCGGCGCCGTGCGCAGCGGCGACGCGGCGACGTCGACGCCGGCGCTGCTCGAAGCCGTGGCGCCCGGGGTCGCGATCTCGCCGATCCTGAGCGTCGGCGACAAGGTCGGCTCGTACACGTTCGAGTCGATCCCGGACGGGATCGCCGTCTCGAACCAGGGCAAGAACGTCCATCTCTACGTCAACCACGAGACGTCGACGGTGCCGTTCCCCGCCAACGTCAGCGACTACACCAACGCGATGCTCTCACGGGTCGTGCTCGAGAAGAAGACGCAGAAGGTGCTCCGCGGCGAGTACGTGATCCCGTCGTCCGCGAACTACCAGCGCTTCTGCTCGAACTTCGTCGCGCACGGCAAGGAGGGCTTCTCGCGCCAGATCGTGCTCACGAGCGAGGAGGCGACCGACAGCGTCAACCGCACCGGCGAGGCGTGGCCCGCCCGCGCGGGCGCCGAGCAGGCGGGCGTCGTCGTCGCGTACGACAGCAGGAACAACCGCTACAGGACGGTCTACTCGATGGGCCGCCACAACCACGAGAACGCGGTCGCGATCCCGGGCTACCGCTACTCGGTGATCCTCTCCGGGGACGACACCTTCAACGCTCCGTCGTCGCAGCTCTACATGTACCTGACCAAGGGCGCGGACGGGCTCATGAACGACGCCGGTGCGCTCTACGGCTTCAAGTCGGACGACCCCGCCGTGAACGACTACGGCGACCTGTCGCCGGCGAAGAGCACGTCCGGCAAGTTCGTGCGCGTGCCGGTGCCGGTCGCTCTGGGCGACCAGAACGCACTCGAGAAGTGGTCGAACGACAACGGCATCTTCCAGTTCATCCGGATCGAGGACATCGCCTACGACCGCACGACGCCGAACGTCGTCTACTTCGCCGACACCGGTGAGCCGCGGGCGATCCCGGACGCCACCACCGGCAAGCTGCGGCGTGGGCCGAGCGGGACGCAGGGCCCGTACCCGAACGGCCGCATCTTCCGGATGGAGCTCGACCCGAAGCTCGCGACCACGGTCAAGAGCCTGTCGGTGATCGTCGACGCGGACGTGAAGGGCGCCGCAGGCGCCGGCGACGTCTCGCTGCTCCACAACCCCGACAACATCGAGACGACGAAGAAGGCGATCCTGATCCAGGAGGATCCGGGCTCGCAGAACAACTACGCGGCGTCGAACGCGAACGGCACGACGGCGCGGATCTGGAAGTACGACCTGGCGACGAAGACGATGACGGTCGTCGCGAAGGTCAACCAGAAGGCGCTCGACCCGAACGCGTCCCAGGGCAACTGGGAGTCGTCGGGGATCGTCGACGCCTCGGCGGCGCTCGGCCCGGAGTGGTTCTACACGAACGTGCAGGCCCACTCGGTCAACGTGCAGGAGGAGAAGCGGGGCAGCACCACCTACAAGCGCGAGGCAGGCCAGCTGCTCGCGATCAAGATCCCCGGTACGTAAAAGAAGCTAGGCGGGCGAAATCTCGGAGGCGGGCGTCGCGGTCTGTGCGGCGTCCGTCTCCGGCTCGCCCACGTACTGCGGCTCGCGCACGATCGCGGCGAGGCGGCCGACGAGGTCGAGCGTCTCGCCCGACGCGACCAGTGCCTCGAGCTCGTCGAGCTTGCCCTCGAGCCAGGCCCGGTCGACCGGGGAGACGTCGAGCGCCACGATCTTCGGATGCGTGGTCGGCTTCCACGTCTCGCCCGACGCGAAGAGCTCCTCGTGGATCTTCTCGCCCGGCCGGGCGCCGATGAACGTGATCGGGACGTCCACCTCGGGCTCCTTGCCCGAGAGGCGGATCATGTTGCGCGCCAGGTCGAGAATCCGGATCGGCTCGCCCATCTCGAGCACGAGGATCCGGCCGCGCCCGCCGATCGCGCCGGCCTGGATCACGAGCGCCACGGCCTCGGGGATCGTCATGAAGAAACGCGTCATCTCGGGGTCGGTCACGGTCACGGGGCCGCCCCGCGCGATCTGGCGGCGGAACAGCGGGATCACGCTGCCGGCCGAGTTGAGCACGTTGCCGAAGCGGACGGCGACGAACTTCGTCGGCACGTCGTCGCGCTCGCCGTGGGAGCCGACGATCCACTCGCAGAGCGTCTTCGACTGGCCGTAGACGCTGTACGGGTTGAGCGCCTTGTCGGTCGAGATCAGCACGAACCGCTCGACGCCATGCTCGATCGCGACGTCGGCGACGACCCGCGTGCCGAGGACGTTGTTCGCGACCGACTCGAGCGGGTTGGCCTCCATCAGCGGCACGTGCTTGTACGCGGCCGCGTGGAAGACGACGTCCGGGCGGTAGCGCTCGAACACCTGTGCGAGCCGCCTGCGGTTGCGCACATCGGCGAGCACCGGCACGCAGGCCGGGAAGTGGCGCTCGTCGACGAGCTCGCGCTCGATGTCGTAGAGGGCGCTCTCGGCCTGGTCGACCATCACGATCCGCTGCGGCTCGGCGCGCGCCAGCTGGCGGCAGAGCTCCGAGCCGATCGAGCCGCCGGCGCCGGTCACGAGCACCGTCTTGCCCGGCGACGTACGACGCGATCGCGTCGACGTCGACCTCGACGGGCTCGCGGCCGAGCAGGTCCTCGACCTCGACGGGGCGGATCTGGTTCGCGAGGTCGAGGTCGCCGGAGATCAGCTCGTGCAGACCGGGCAGCGTCTTGACGGCGATGCCCTCCTTCGTCGCGACGTCGACGATCCGCTTGCGCGTCTCGCCCGAGGCGGACGGGATCGCGATCAGGAGCTCGTCGGGCCGGCGGTCGTGGACGATGTGCGGCAGCTCGTCGGTCGTGCCGAGCACCCGGATCCCGTGCAGGCGCAGGTTCTTCTTGCGCGGGTCGTCGTCGATCAGGCCGATCGGGGTGTAGCCGAGCGCCGGTGTGCGCAGCATCTCCTTCAGCATCAGCTGCGCGGCGTCGCCCGCCCCGACGAGGATCACCTCCTTGCCGCGCGCGACGATCGAGCGGCCCTGCGGCCGCTCGATGATCGTGCGCGCGAGCATGCGCGAGCCGGCGACGAGCGCCAGGGTCAGCAGGCCGTCGATCGCCCAGACCGTCCGCGGCACTTCGGCCGCGTGCAGGTCGAAGAAGCTGAAGGCGAGGAACGTGATGAGCGACGCGGCGACGACGCCGCGCGCGGCGCCCCACATGTCGCGCGTCGAGACGTAGCGCCACCAGCGGTTGTAGAAGCCGAAGAGGGCGAAGATCGAGAGCTTGAGCACCGCCACGATCCCGAGCAGGCCCCAGGAGACGTAGTACTCGTAGTAGCGCGGGAGGCTGGTGTCGAAGCGGAGGCGGAAGGCGAGGAACCAGGCGGCGACCACGATCGCCGCGTCGGCTGCGACCTGCGGCAGGCGGTGCCGGTTGATCGGCGTCCTCACGCCCGCGAGGCGACGCCCACGACGGAACGGATCACGTCGACGACGCGCTCCTGCTGCTCCGCGGTGATGCCTGCCCAGAGCGGCACGGAGAAGTTCTCCGCAGCGGCCCGCTCGGTCTCGGGCAGGGCGCCGTCGTCGTAGCCGAGGTAGGCGAGCGCGGGCTGCAGGTGCAGCGGCGGCAAGTAGTACTGGGCGTTCCCGATCTCCGCCTCGGTCAGCGCCGCGCGGATCCGGTCGCGCTCGGGCGAGCGGCAGACGAAGAGGTGGTAGACGTGGCCGGGCTCGTCCTCGGGGATCTCGCACAGCTCGCCCAGACCGAGCTCGGCGTAGCGCGCAGCCGCCTCGCGCCGCGCGGCCGTCCAGCCGTCGAGCTCGCGCAGGAAGATCCGAAGTGCGGCGGCCTGGATCTCGTCGAGCCGCGAGTTGTAGCCGACGTACTCGAACGTCTGCTTCGCCTTCGAGCCGTGGAAGCGGAGCATGCGGACGCGCTCGGCGAGCTCGGGATCGCGGGCGGCGACGAGGCCGCCGTCGCCGAGGCCGAAGAGGTTCTTCGTCGGATAGAAGCTGAAGGTCGAAGCGATCCCGGTCTGCGCGATGTCGGGCGAGCCGAACGCCTGCGCGGCGTCCTCCACGATCGGCAGGCCGAACCCGGTCAGCTCGGCGAGCGGAGCGGGGCGGCCGAAGAGGTGCACCGGCAGGAGCGCCTTCGTCCGCTCGGTCAGCTTGCGCTCGACGTCGGCCGGGTCGAGGTTCAGCGTCCGCGGGTCGATGTCGGCGAAGACCGGCGTCGCCTCACGCCGAGCGATCGCCTCGGCCGTCGCGTAGAACGTGAACGCGGGACAGATCACCTCGTCGCCGCGCCCGATCCCGAGCGCGTCGAGGACGAGCACGAGCGCGTCGGTGCCGTTCGCGACGCCGATCGACTCGGGAACGCCGAGATACTCGGCCGCCTCCTGCTCGAATGCCGAGACATTCGGCCCGAAGACGAACTGGCCGCCCTGGAGCACCTCCGAGAACGCCTGCTCGAGCTGAGGGATCAGGGGCGCGTACTGGGCCTTGACGTCGACGAGGGCGATCTTCATGGCAGGGCAGTCTACCGAGGCTCGGCAGCGGGCCTACCGCGGCGCCGCAGCAGCTTCCAGGCCAGATAGCCGGCTCCCGCGACCACGACCGCAGCGACCGCGTAGTCCACGTAGCGGAAGGCGTGGTGGAAGTCCTCCCACCGGCTGCCGAGCGCCCAGCCCGCGCCCGCGAGGGCGAAGCACCAGATCGCGGAGCCGATCAGCGTCAGCACGGTGTAGCGCTTGAACGGCGCCTCGAAGACGCCCGCGGGAATCGAGACGAACGAGCGGACGACCGGCGTGATGCGCCCGAGGAAGACCGCCCAGTCCTCCCAGCGCTCGAACCAGCGCTCGGCCCGGTCGAGCTTCGCCTCATTCAGATGCAGCCAGCGGCCGTGGCGCTCGAGGAACGGTCTGCCGCCGTGCAGGCCGAGCCACCAGCCCCCGACCGACCCGATCGTGTAGCCGATCGTGCCCGCGAGCGCGATGCCGAGGTAGGCCTCGAAGCCGGGGTCGAGCCGCCAGCCGAAGAGCTGGACGTCCTGCCCCGCGAACGCGCCCGCGGCGACGGCGCCGCCGTAGACCATCACCGGCTCGCTCGCCGCCGGGAAGACGGCGTCGACCAGCATCAGCAGGAAGACCGCGTAGAGGCCGTAGTCGCCGACGACGGTCGTGAGGAGATCGGTGATCTCCGAGAGGATCGAGGCGACGGGCACCGCCGGGACGTTACCGCGTCTGCTTCGGCTGCTTCTTCGCGGGCGTCTTCGCCCGGATCACGCGGAAGGTCGGGGAGACGAGCTCGACGGCGCCGAGCTGGTTCGTGGCCCTGAAGCGGATCGCGTACCGGCCGTTGTAGGCACGGAACTTGCCACCTCGCAGCATCCCGTTCCAGCGGGCGACGAAGCGGCCGGCCGGCAGCCGGCGCACGGCGACCGTGGCGACGCGGACGCCGGACGCGGTCTCGACGGTCGCGATCAGGCGAGAGGGCCGCGTCAGGGTCACGCCGGCGTTGACCGTCTGCCTCGACTTCGGCTTCACCCGGACGACGAGCGACCGGCGCGAGATCTTCGCGAACCCGAGCGTGTTGTTGACCGTGAACCGCTGCGTCGCCAGCGAGGCACGCCCGAGGTCGTCGGTCGAGGTGACCTCGAGCCGCCAGCGACCCTCGGCGGGCGGGCCGGTCGGGGCAGGCGGCGCCGGAGCAGGCGGTGCGGGCGGGGTGCCGGGAACGGGCGGCGGCGGAGCCGGAGGCGCGGGCGGCGGCGGCGGGAACGGCACCGGGTAGGTGCCGGGCTGCCGGTCGAGCTCTTCCCGGTGGGCCGCGGTCCCGTTCGGCGCGTAGAGCGTCGCGACGACCTTCGAGGGCCGGACGATCTTGTACGACAAGGCGCGCTGCTTCTCCGCGACGCCGTCCCCGTTCGGGGAGATGACGGCGTCGGGCGACGGCGCGTAGACGCCGTAGTAGGCGAGCTGGAGCGAGGTCGAGACCGCGCGCTCGCCGCCCCGGTCGGACGGGCGGCTGAGCAGCTTGCCGTCGAACGCGAGCGACGACGAGCCGCCGCCGTCGAGAGCCGAGGCCGTGACGGCGCCGAGCCGGACGAGTGTCTGGGCGAGCTCGAAGTTGGTCATGCCGACGCTGTAGCCGGGCCGGCGGCCGTCGGTGACGACCATCAGGATCCGGCCGTCGGCGAGCTGCCCGACAGCGGTGCGGGGCGCGCGCGGTGAGAGCTGGCTCGAGGTGAAGGCCTCCTGCGCGCGGAAGACTGGCCCGCCGGCCCGCACGAGCACGGGACCGCCGCCCACGGCCTGGGTCACGCCGGCCCAGTCAGGGCGAAAGATGAGTCCGGAGCGTCACGTTCGTTCCGGGTGGCGCCTCCTCTGCCAGCCGGGCCGCAGCCGTGCCGCGCGCCACGAGCACGGCGCCGCCGCGCGGAATCGGAGTGCCGCCGGCGCCGGCGACCTGGATCACCGGGCCGGTGAGATCGGTGTTCGGCGTTGCGGGCGGCAGCGGATAGATGACGGCCTCGACCACGCCGGCCTGGTTGGGCGTGGCCGGCCCGTAGCTGGAGGTGAAGAGCGAGATCCCGTTCGGGCCTGGAACCTGGTTGAGATCGTTCAGCGTCCGGCGCTGGCCGAGGCCGCGCCAGGTGCCGAAGAACTCGACCTTGCGGACGTCGAGCGCCCCTTCGGGGGTGGCGCCCACGCTGGAGCGGTCGCCGTAGGGCGGGCTGTCGACGACGCCGTCGCGCATCAACACGCCGCTCGGACGGCCGGACGAGGCGTAGAAGTCGCCGTTGACGCCGACCATCGTCGCGCCCGGCGAGAGCCGCTTCTGCATCGTCGTCACGCGCTCGGTGCCCTGGATCGCCTCGTTGGAGAGCACCGGGCGGAGCGAGTAGAGCCCGGTCGGGCGCGGGCCGCGGACGATGTGGATCGCGACCGGGCCGTGCGGCGTGAACTGGACGCCCTTCTCGTAGCTGACGCCGGGCATGAGCGCCTGCGTCCCGGCTGCGGCCGGGGCGGCGACGATCAGGGCGAGGAGCCCACCGATGAGGAGTTTCCGGAGCATGACCCCGACCGACAGTAGCCGAAGCCCCGGTGCTCCTTTGCAGGGATTAACCGAATCCGAACAGCGGTCAGCGAACGGGCTCGATCTCGCCCGAGAAGGCGAGGCGGCGGGCGGCCGCCCCGTCGGGGTCGTAGACCTCGACCAGGTACGGGACACCGCGGAAGGCGAGGTAGACGCTCGTGGCCCCGCTCTGCTGCGAGACGGCGATCCCCTCGGCACCCAGCCGGCGCGTCGACATCCGCGGGCTCCGGCCGCGCTCGACGGCGGTCGCATAGGCGTCGTCGAGCGGGTAGGTCGCGACCGTCGGCGCCAGCCCGTCGTCGCCCGCGTCCGCACCCGGCGCGAGGTAGCGGACGTATGTGCCCTCGCTCGTCGTGCTCAGCTCGAGCGGGCCCGACTCGGGCGGCCCCGCCCAGTAGATCGGCGCCTCCCTCTCGGCGGCGACGGCAGCGAGCTCCTCGGCGTCCACGAGCACCGGCTCGCCCGCCGCGAGTGGGTCGGCGGCATCCTCACGCATCAGCAGGTAGCCGGTGCCCGCGCTCCCGACGGCGACGACGAGCACAGCGAGGCCGAGCAGGATCCTCCGTCCGCGACGGCGCGGCCGCGGCCGCTCCTCCGGCGCCGGCTCGACCGGGACGGGCTCGGCCGCGACGGGCTCGGCGGCCGCCTTCCTGGCCCGAGGGGCCTTTGCCGGCGGCCGCTTGGCCGGCTGCCGCTTCGCCGTTGGCTTGGCCGGTGACCGCTTGCGTGCGGGCGGCTTTGACTCGCCCTCGGGTGCATCCACGGCTTCCGCTTCGGCGCCCGGCTGGAATCTCTTGCCTCGACGAGGCAAGGGGATGCTCACCCGGTGACGGCGTCGCGCTGGATCGAGTCGATCTTGACCGCGATGATCTTCGTCAACGTGGCCGTCGAAGCATCCGTGCTCCTGCACTTGACGGTCGCCGACCCGGATGAGGCGAACGTCCGCGTGAGCGCCATCGAGATGGTCATCACCGTGTCGAACTTGAGCGCGTACTGGCCGACGTCCGTCATGCCGTCCCCGGTGTCCAGCGTGCAAACGACCGTGGTGTTCGAGCCGCCGCCGCCACCCGTCGACAGCGTCGTCTTCGCCGAGAGCGCGTAGGAGCCCGCGGCGACGTTCGTCATCGTCGCGATCGTCGTGTCGCTCGTCGCCACGGCCTGGCCGCCGTCGCGGTAGGCCTCGCGGGCGAACGACGTGCCGGACGTCCCCTGGGGGCCGGACTGCCCCTGCGGGCCGGTAGCCCCGGCCGCGCCCTGCGGGCCGGCCGGGCCCTGCGGCCCTTGTGGGCCCTGGGCACCCTGCGCACCCTGGGCACCCTGCGAACCTGCAGCCCCGGCGGCGCCGTTCGTGCCCGCCGGGCCCTGCGCTCCTGCCGGGCCCTGCGAGCCGGCGGGGCCCTGCGGACCGGTGAGACCCTGCGGCCCCTGCGGACCGGCCGGGCCGGACGGCCCCTGGGCGCCGGACGCCCCGGCCGAGCCCTGCGAGCCTGCCGAGCCCTGCGGGCCGGCCGGGCCTTGCGGCCCCTGCGGGCCGGCCGGGCCTGTCAGCCCCTGCAGGCCCTGCGGGCCGGGCGGCCCCTGCGCTCCGGTCAGGCCCTGCGGGCCGGCGGGACCTTGCGGGCCCTGCGCGCCGGCGGCGCCGTCGTCGCCGGCCAGACCCTGTGGTCCCTGGCGCCCCTGCTCGCCCTCCAAACCCTGTGCGCCCGCCGGGCCGACCGGGCCGCGCCCACCGTCCGCGCCGGCTGCTCCGGCGGAACCGGCCGATCCGCGCTCGCCGTCCGCGCCCGCAGGCCCGGTGGCGCCGTCGAGCCCGTCCTTCCCGTCGACGCCGTCGATCCCGTCGGCTCCCGCCGGGCCGGGGATCCCCTGCGGGCCGATCGGGCCGGGCGGCCCTGCGAGAGCCGCTGGTCCGCGCGCGCCGGCGGGACCCGCCGGGCCGCGCTCGCCATCCGAGTCGTCTCGCCGGGGTCGTGCCGTCTGCGCGTGCGACTTGACGAGCGCGACGTTGCGCGACGCCGCCCGCTCGACGTCGGGCCGAGCGGCGCTCGCGAACGTGACGCCGCCCACGCCCGCGAGGAGGCCGACCGCGAGGACGGCCTTCAGGTAGAGCGCAGGGATGTTCGGGAAGCTCCGCATCGTCGATCCGAGCGCCGCGGAGCCGTTCCTTGGGCGCCGCAGCCCAGGTACCACTTATCGGCACTGTGGTCCCCGATTCGGAGTGCGACGATCACCCGATCGGGTGGTTCGCGCGCACACCCTTCGCGGCGGTAATCACCCGGACGGGGGGAGGCCCGCACCCGCAGAACGACGATATGCGGAGCAGATGCAGATCGCAGTACCCCATCCGGGCGAGGACGGGGGGACCAACCGCGGGCGAGTGCTGCTCGGCGCGCTCGTCCTGCTCTTCGCCGTCTACGTCGGCTGGCTGACGGTCGGACCGGGTGCCGCCTCCGACTCGACCAAGTGGCCGTACAACTTCCTCCTCGCCGGAGCCGCCTTCGTCTGCCTGAGCTCACCGCACCGCCGCGGCCGCGAGCGCACCGCCTGGCTCTGCCTCGGGACGACGCTCGGGCTGTGGGCGGCCGGCGACTTCTACTACACGCTCTTCCTCGCGGGCCGGACCGTGAGCCCGCCGACGGTGACCGACCTCTTCTGGCTGACGTCCTACCCGATCCTCTACGCGGGGATCGCGCTGCTCGTCCGCGCCCGCACGCCTGAGTTCGACCGGAGCCTCTGGCTCGACGCCGCGCTCGGCGCGCTCGCGGTCGCAGCGCTCGGCGCAGCCGCCCTGTTCGGCCCCGTGCTCGACAGCACCGGCGGCTCGCCGCTGACCGCCGCGATGAACGTCGCCTACCCGCTCGCGGACGGGCTGCTGCTCGGGCTCGTCGTCGGCGTCCTCGCGCTCACCGGCTGGCGGGTCGACCGCACCTGGCTCCTGATCCTCTCCGGCACCGCAGTGCTCGCACTGGCGGACAGCGCCTACCTCTACCAGGCGGCGATCGGCGACTCGAAGGCCGCCGCCGTCCTCGACGCCGGCTGGCCGCTCGCAATGGTGCTGCTCGCAGCCGCCGCCTGGCAGCGGCCGGGCGAGCTCGGCGCGGTCCGGACAGAGGGCGTGCGGCAGCTCGCACTCCCGCTCGTCTTCGGGCTGACGGCGCTCGGGATCCTCGTCTACGGACAGTTCCACCAGCTCAACACACCGGCCGTCCTGCTCGCGGCCACCTCGATCCTTGCCGTGATCGCGCGGATGGGCCTCACCTTCCGCGACAAGCTGCGCCTGCTCGAGCACACCCGCCACGAGGCGCGGACGGACGCACTCACCGGTGTCGGCAACCGGCGCAAGCTGATGACCGACCTGCAGAGGACCGTCGACGCCGGCCACACCGCGGTGCTGATGCTGCTCGACCTGGACGGCTTCAAGTCGTACAACGACACGTTCGGCCATCCGGCCGGCGACGCGCTGCTCGCCCGGATCGCCGAGAAGCTGACGGCCCAGGTCGAACGGGAGGGTGAGGTCTACAGGATCGGCGGCGACGAGTTCTGTGTCCTGGCCACCGTTGCGCCCGGCGAGCGGGGCGGCTTCGCAGCCGCCGCGGCCGCGTCGCTCGAGGAGCACGGCGAGGGCTTCCGCATCACCGCGGCCTACGGGACACTCGGTCTGCCCGAGGAGGCGGCGACCGTCTCCGAGGCGCTCCGGATCGTCGACGCCCGCATGTACGACGAGAAGGACGGTCGGCGTGCCTCCGCCGGCCGCCAGAGCCGCGACGTCCTCCTCCGCGTCCTCTACGAGCGCGACGCCCGGCTGCAGGGCCACCTCAGCGGCGTCGCCGAGCTCGTCCGCGCGGTCGGCGTGCGCATGCGCCTCTCGGAAGCGGAGCTGGACGACCTCGCGCTCGCCGCGGAGCTGCACGAGGTAGGCAAGCTCGCGATCCCCGATTCGATCCTGAGCAAGCCGGGCCCGCTCAGCGAGGAGGAGTGGCGCTTCGTCCGCCGCCACCCGCTGATCGGCGAGCGGATCCTCTCCTCGGCGCCGGCGCTCGCCAAGGTGGCGGGCATCGTCCGGTCGTCCTCCGAGTGGATGGACGGCAGCGGCTACCCCGACGGGCTCGCGGGCGAGGCGATCCCGCTCGGCGCCCGCATCGTCGGCGCCTGCGTCGCCTATCTCGCGATGACGTCCGACCTCCCCTACCGCGCCGCGCGGACGCCGGACGAGGCGGTCGAGGAGCTGGAGCGCTGCTCCGGCACGCAGTTCGACAGGCAGGTCGTCGACGCGCTCCTCGGCGTGCGCGCCGACCTCGCGCCGTCGCTCGCCGTCGCCTAGCCCTTCCTGGGCGCGGACGCACCTCCCGGCCGCTAGTTTGAGGGCATGAGCGCCGCCGCCGAGTCGCGCACCGCCCTCGTCGAGGGGCTGATGGCGCGCTTCCCGCACATCCCGCGCGAGGCCGTCCTCAAGGAGGATCTCCTCCGCACCGGGATCGCCTTCGACGAGTCGGCGCTGACCGACAACCTCGAGGGCGAGGTGAAGCCGAAGTCGTACTTCATCTTCTCCTTCGACCAGAAGCCGCTCGCCGAGCTCGGCGCCGCGGCGATCCGCCGCCCGCCGGAGGAGATCGCCCTGACCGGCGGCCCCTACGAACTGCGGCGGACGATCGTCTCGGTGCGCGTCAACCCCTCCTCGCCGTACGGAATCGCTATCGGCGAGGACGGCGCGCTGCGGCTGCGCCTCGACGGCCGCGACATCGCAGATGTCGGCCTGCCGCCGATGCCCGAGTACTACCGCCACGCGCTCGCGAACGGGAAGACGGTGATGGAGACGGCCCCGACGATCCAGTGGGGCTACCTGATCTACCTGACCGTGCTCCGCCTCTGCCAGTACTTCGGCGCCAAGGAGGAGTGCCAGTTCTGCGACATCAACCACAACTGGCGCCAGCACAAGCGCGAGGGGCGGCCGTACACGGGCGTGAAGCCGGTCGAGGACGTGCTCGAGGCGCTCGCCCTGATCGACCGCTACGACGTCGACCGCACAAGCAAGGCCTACACCCTCACCGGCGGCTCGGTCACGAGCACGGTCGACGGGCTCGCCGAGGCCGACTTCTACGGCCGCTACGCGCAGGCGATCGAGGAGCGCTTCCCGAACCGCTGGATCGGCAAGGTCGTCGCGCAGGCGCTGCCGAAGGCGGACGTCCAGCGCTACAAGGACTACGGGATCACGATCTACCACCCGAACTACGAGGTCTGGGACGAGCGCCTCTTCAAGCTGATCTCGCCGGGCAAGGAGCGCTACGTCGGCCGGGACGAGTGGCACCGGCGGATCTTCGACGCGGCCGACGTGTTCGGAGCCCGCTACGTGATCCCGAACTTCGTCGCCGGCGTGGAGCTGGCGAAGCCGTACGGCTTCGCGACGGTCGAGGAGGCGATCGCCTCGACGACCGAGGGCCTCGACCACTTCATGAGCCGCGGAATCACACCGCGCTTCACGACCTGGTGCCCCGAGCCGACGACGCCGCTCGGCCGCGACAACCCGGACGGAGCGCCGCTCGAGTACCACATCCGCCTGCTCGAGGCCTACCGCGAGACGCTCGAGAAGCACGGGCTCAAGCCGCCGCCGGGCTACGGCGTCGCGGGCGCCGGCAACGCGGTCTTCTCGGTCAGCTCCTTCATGGACACGCTCGCCCCGGAGGTCGTGACCGAGGAGGAGGCCGTTCCCGCATGACTCGGATCTCCGTCGACGAGGCGCGCGAGCTCTGGCTGCGACGCATCCGACGAAGAGCTGAAGCGGCTTGCCGGAGCGACGCGCGCCCGCTTCCACGAGCCCGACCGCGCCACCTACATGGTGATGCGGATCATCAACTACACGAACGTCTGCGTCGCCCAGTGCGACTACTGCGCCTTCTACGTGCTCCCGAACCAGGAGGGCGGCTACGTGCTCTCCCGCGACGAGGTGTTCGCGAAGATCGACGATCTGCTCGAGGTGGGCGGCGACCTCGTCGCCTTCAACGGCGGCTTCAACCCGAAGCTGCCGCTCGACTTCTACTGCGACCTCTTCGCCGCCGTGCGCGAGCGCTACGGCGACCGGGTCGAGTTCTACGCGCTGACGATCGCCGAGTTCGTCTACCTCGCCGACCGTGCGAACCTCTCCTTCGCCGAGGCGGCCGCGAAGCTGCGCGACGCGGGCGTGCACTGGGTCACCGGCGGCGGCAGCGAGATCCTCACCGAGGACTTCCGCAAGCGGCACGCCAAGTTCAAGTACACGGTCGCCGACTACTTCGAGGCGCAGCGCGCGATCGTCGAGAGCGGCATGCGGACGACGGCGACGATGGTGATCGGCTTCGACGAGACGCTCGAGGAGCGGCTCGAGCACCTGCAGCGGACGCGCGACTTCCAGGACGAGACGGGCGGCCTCTTCTCGTTCCTCTGCTGGACGTACAAGCCGTACGGGACCGCGTTCGGCGGCCGCGAGATCTCGCCGCAGGAGTACTGGCGCTGGCTCGCGCTCTCGCGGATCTTCCTCGACAACGTCAAGCACATCCGCACCTCGGTGCTGACGCAGAACGAGGACGCCTTCCGCGCGCTCGACTACGGCGCCGACGACTTCGACCTGCCGATCGAGGACGAGGTGACGCAGAAGGCGGGCGCGACGATCGAGCTCGACCTCGAGGGCCTGCTCGCCGTCCCGCGCGCGCTCGGCTACCGCGTCGAGTACCGCCGCGCCGAGCGGCCGGCCGCGCTCGTCTAGTGGCGTTCGGCGAGCACGCGGCCTGGTTCGCGTTCACGACCGACCGCTTCGACCACTCGTCCGAGCTGCCGCCGGAGGCGAACGCGGCAACCGGTTCTACGGCGGCGACGTGGCCGAGTTCATCGCGGACGGGCTCACGGCGCGCGGCCTCGACGCCTCGTTCCTCGACGAGGACTGGGGCTGGCAGACCCACGCGGCACGGCCGGACGGAACCGTGCTCGAGGTCTCGATCTACCACGATCCGGACGAGGTCGGCGAGGACGAGTGGGCGCTGATGGTGCGGTCGCTCCGCAAGGAGCGGAATCGCGCTCGGGATCGCGCTCCGGCGCACGACGCGTACGTAGCTCGGCGAGGGTGCGCTCGCCTGGGCGAGTGTCCGTCTCGCCTGAGCCCTAGACGCGCGTCGCGCTCGGGGTGACGAAGCGCAGCTCGGGCACGTGCTCGAGCTCGCCGACGTCGCGGGCCATCTCGAGGAAGGTGTAGAAGCCGGCGCGCTCGCGCGGGCCGAACGAGTAGCGGAGCTTCTCGAAGTACCGCGCCAGGTAGCCGGCCGGGTAGCCGTAGCGCACGCTCGCCTCGCGGGCGAGCACCTCCGGCTCCGCGCGGGCGAGCCGCACCGAGGCGACGAGCGAGTGCTCGAGCTCGGCGACGCCGTCGGCGACCGGGTCGGGGGCGGCCCAGACGGCGAAGACCATCGGCAGCCCGGTCTTCTCGAGCCAGAGCCGGCCGAGGTCGTAGTGCGGCGTCGGGTCCTCGAAGGCGCTCTTGAGCGCGGCATCGCCGATCAGCAGCTTCGCGTCCGCCTCCTCGCCGAGCGGCACGTGCTTCGCGCCAGGGAGCAGCACCTTCGCGAGCACGACCGAGGTCGCGCTCTCGGGGGTCACGGCGATCGAACGGATCTGCGGGAACGGGATCCGCGAGACGAGCTGGATCGAGTCGACGGCGCCCTCCGAGGAGACGCACATGCGCGGCAGGATCCGCAGCGCCGAGGCGTGGCGCGCGTACTCGATCGACGAGATCGGCGCCAGATCGAGCTGCCCGTCGAGCAGCATCGCGTTCAGCTCGGTCGGGACGCCCTGCACCTCCTCCACCTCGGCGTTCAGCCGGTGGAAGACAGGCGCCATGTTGACGTAGCTGATGCGTCCGAGCCGGATCATCCCTACCGCTTTCGGTTGACGACCGCGTCCGCGAGCGACTGGAGCTCCTCCCGGTGGAGGCTCCCGTTCAGGCTCTCGCGTGCTTGCCCAGCGTAGTCGAGGGCAATCTCCCTGGAGCGCTCGAGGGCGCCCGTCGCCGCGACGCGGACGAGCGCGCCCGCGACCGGGCCGCCCGCGAGCGCCGCGCGCACGACCTCGTCCTCGCGCGCGGCGAGCAGCAGCGGCAGCGTCGGCGTGCCGTCGCGGAGGTCCGTGCCGGCGACCTTGCCGGTCTCGATCGTGTCCCCCGCGCAGTCGAGGATGTCGTCCGCGATCTGGAAGGCGATCCCGAGCTTGAGCCCGAAGCGGCCGAGCGTGCCGCCCGAGCCGAGCGAGCAGGCGGCCTCGAAGAGCTTTCCCGTCTTGAGTGCGCACCGCTCGAGATACGCCTCGACCGTCGTGTCCGGGTCGTGCCGCTGCCGGCGCTGCAGCGCCTCGCCCCGCGCGAGGCAGAGGGAGGCGTCCGCGAGCACGGCGACCGCGGCGAGATCGCCTGCCGCCGTCAGCTCCGCGAACGCACGCGCGAAGAGATAGTCGCCGGTTGCGCGCGCGGCGTCGGCGCCATGCGCGGCCCAGGCCGCCGTCCTGCCGCGCCGCACCTCGGCGCCGTCGATCAGGTCGTCGTGCACGAGCGTCGCCATGTGCACGAGCTCGACCGCGACCCCGGCCGCGACGGGCGCCGGGGCGTCCGGCGGCGCGCAGAGGAAGGCGAGCAGCGGGCGCAGGCGCTTGCCGCCGGCGGCGAGCGCGTCGGCGCCGACCTCGGCGACCCGGCCGCCGTGCGACGCGACCGCAGCGGCGAGCCGCTCCTCGACCTCGTCCATGTAGAGGTCGAGACCGGGGAGCGCGCGGACGTCCTCGAGCGTCGTCACGCCGAGGTACCGGTCTGGGCGGTCCCGGTGTGGAGGGCGACGATGCCGCCGCCGAGCCGCCGGTAGGTCACGTCGGCGAACCCCTGCGCACGCAGGAGCGCGGCGAGCTCGTCCGGGCCGGGAAAGCGGCGGACGCTCGCGGGGAGATACGTGTAGGCCTTGCCACCGGGGAGAATCTTGCCCGCGAGCGGGATCAGCACGTCGAACCAGAGCCGGTAGAAGACCTTGAGCGGGCCGCGCGGCTTGGTGATCTCGAGCACGCCGAGCCGGCCGCCCGGCCGGAGGACGCGGCGCAACTCCGCGAGCCCGCGCTCGAGGTCGGCGACGTTGCGGACGCCGAAGCCGACGGTGGCGGCGTCGAAGGACGCGTCCTCGAAGGGCAGCTCGAGCACGTCTCCCTCGACCCACTCGATCGCGCCGTCCTTGCGCCGCGCGCGCTCCAACATCCGCGGCGAGAAGTCGAGCCCGACGACCTCGCGCGCGCCGCCCGCCTTCGCCGCGACAGCGAGGTCGCCGGTGCCGCAGCAGGCGTCGAGGACACGGTTCCCGGGCCGGACGACCGCGCGCACCGTCAGCCGCCGCCAGCGCTGGTCGAGGCCCGCCGTCATCACCCGGTTCATCAGGTCGTAGACCGGCGCGATCCGGTCGAACATCGAACGGACGCCCTCGGCGGGGAGCGTGCCCGACTTGTGGGTCACTGCCCCCACCGCTTCGTCAGCGTGTGCTCCAGCCCGAGCTGGTCGAGGATGCGCGCGACGACGAAGTCGACGAGGTCGTCGATCGTCTCGGCGCCGTGGTAGAAGCCGGGCGCGGCGAACATGATCACGGCGCCCGCCTGCTGCAGCGTCGCGAGCCCGTTCAGGTGGATCAGCGAGAGCGGCGTCTCCCGCGGGACGAGCACGAGCTTGCGGCCCTCCTTGAGCGCGACGGACGCAGCGCGATGGATCAGGTTCGCCATCGCGCCGGTCGCGAGCGTGCCGACCGTCGACATCGAGCAGGGGCAGATCACGTACGCGTCGACCTTCGCCGAGCCGGAGGCGTACGGGCTCTTGTAGTCGCTGACGCCGTAGACGGTGACGCCCTCGGCGCCGCCGGTGAAGCGCTCGAGCACGTCCTCCCGCGGCAGTGTCGCGTCGCCGTACAGCTCGGTCGCGAGCACCTCCACCCCGGCGGCAGACGCGGCGAGCCCGACCTCGCAGCCGGCATCGGTGAGCGCGCGCAGCAACCGGACGGCGTACGGAGCGCCGGACGCGCCCGTCACGCCGAGGAAGACGTTCATGGGCCTAGCCCTTCGGGCCCTTGGAGGCGTCGAGGAAGGCGCCGAGCTTGGCCAGGTTCTCCTCGCCGAGGCCCGCGTACGGGGGCATCACGTTGTTGCCGAACTGGCTCGGGTTCGAGACGTAGGACGAGAAGTAGTCGGCCCCCTTGCTGCCCGCGCCGATCTCGGAGAGGTCCGGCGCGCCGAGGTTGCTCGCGCCGGTGCCGAGATAGACATGGCACTGGGCGCAGCCGACCTGCGCGAAGACCTCCGCGCCGGCGAGCGCTTCCTCGTTGTCCGCGAAGCCCTGCCGCTCGGCCCACGTCGGCACCACCTCGCGGAGCTCCGAGCCGAGCGCCTCCTTCGCCGTGGCGCCCTTGTAGGTGAGCGTCCCCATCGCGAGCACGACGATGATCGCGGCCACGATCGCGACCGGCCGGCGGGAGAGCCGTGCGCTCGCGACGGAGGTCGATGAACGGCAGCGCGATCAGGATCGCAAGCAGGATGTTGGGCACGCCGACCGTGCCGAGGACGACGGAGTCCGGCCACTTGAAGATCCGGAGCAGATAGAAGAGGAAGTAGAAGAACCAGTCCGGCCGCGGGACGAAGTCGATCGTGCCCGGGTCGGCCTTCTCCGTGTAGTGCGGGCCGAGCCAGCCGGGGTCGTCCGATCCCTCTGCGGTGAAGTACCAGACGCACGTGAGGCCGATGATCACGGCCACGACGACGAGGCTCATCACCGTGTCGTGGAACATCGCGTGCGGGAAGAACGACTTCCCGTCGCGGTCGACGTCCTCCTTGTAGCGCTTGTGCTGGGCGCGCCGCTCCTCGATCCGCCGGCTCGCCATCTAGCGCTCGCCCCCGTTGCGGCCGCCGTGCCGGAGCAGGCCCTGGCGTCCACCGGTGGGCTTCGCCGGCTCGTCGCGATCGCGGCCGGCGGCGTCGCCCGACCACGGCGGCGAGGTGACGCCGAGGCGGATCACGAGGTACAGGTGCAGGCCGATCAGCCCGAAGATCGCTCCCGGGATCGCGAGCATGTGCAGCGCGTAGAACTTACTCAGGGTGTCGGCCCCGATCTCGGCGCCGCCGGAGAGGAACTGGGCGAGGAACGGGCCGAGGAAGGGCGCGGTGCCGTTGAGGTTGATCCCGACCACGGTCGCCCAGTACGCGGTCTGGTCCCAGGGAAGCAGGTAGCCGGTGAAGCCCTCGAGCATGCCCATCGCGAGCAGCAGCACGCCGATGATCCAGTTCAGCTCGCGCGGGTACTTGTAGGCGCCGAACAGGAACACGCGGGCCATGTGGAAGAACATCAGGATGATGAAGACGCTCGCGCCCCACTTGTGCATGCCGCGGACGAGCCAGCCGAGCGTGAGGTCGTTCGTGATGAACTGGATCGACTGGTAGGCGGTGGCCGGGTCCGGCTTGTAGTACATCGCGAGCACGACGCCCGTGATCGCCTGCACGAGGAAGGCGGTCAGCGTCGCCGAGCCGAGCGTGTGGAACCAGCTCGTGTCGCGCGGGACCTTGCGGAAGAGGAAGTACTTGACGCCGCCGACGAGCCCCGAGCGCTCCTCGAGCCAGTCGAGCGGGTAGAGAGCAGCGGCCTCGAGCTGGGCGCGACGGGCGGACTTCGCGGCCATTACCTCGGCACCTCGATCGGGTAGAGCCAACCGGAGACGCCGTCGACGTGGACGCCCGGCACGGCGCGGCCGTACTTCTTGATCCGGGCACGAGCGCCGGCGCCCTGCACCTCGGAGACGGAATAGAACTTGCCGAGGTAGAGCTTGCCGTCACGGATCGAGAACTCGGCGCGGTCGAGCGCGCGCACGGGCGGGCCGGCGGTGCGGTTGCCCTCGGTGTCGTACTGGCCGCCGTGGCACGGGCACCCGAAGCCGGTCGCGAGCACCGGCGTCAGCTCGACGCCCTGCTTGCCGACCGTCTGCTTCGCCTCCTCGTCGATGAGGCCGTTCGGCTGCACGGGGCAGCCGAGGTGGGCGCAGCGGGAGTAGAGCGTGGTGAAGCTCGGGACGCCCTCGATCAAGCCGTTGTTGCGGATGAACATCGTCCGGCGGGTGACCTCGCCCACCTCCGGATCCTCCATGTAGGTCGCGATCACGAACTCCCCCTCGGGGAAGGCGTCGAGCGGCCCGAGCTCGACGTCCTGTTCGTCCTGGCCGACGAACGACGGCAGGACGGCGAAGCCGAGCACCGGCACGGTGATCAGGCCGCCGATCACGCCGCCGAGGCCGAGCGTGGCGGCGGAAAGGAACATGCTGCGCGGGTAGGTGGCGATCTCGTCCTCGCGCATCACGGGCATCGCGTCGCGGCCCTCGGTCGCGCGCTCGCCGCTCGTGGCCGCGGCGGCGCGCGCCTCGGGCTCGACGTGACCGGCGGGAGTCCGCACCGGGCCGGTGACGTCGCGGATCCAGAGGAAGCCGAACCCGATCGCGATCACGGCGCCGACGACGGCGACGATCGTGCTGACGACGAGGCCGGTCAGGACGAGCGCGATGCCGACGGCGAAGCCGATCGGCCAGAGGCTCGGCGGTGGCAGATGAGGCTCCCTGTGCTCGCTCAAGTGTGTGGATTCAACCCCGGCGCTACACGCGCTGTCAACGACGTATCAGCTGCCGCAACCCGCGGCGAGTGCCATTCTGTACCACGTTCGTGTCACCGTGCGCCGGTATCCCGTACTCGGCCCAGCGCCGGTCGACCAGATCGCGGATCTCGGCGGCTCATCTCGATCTCCTCCGGCCACTCCCGCGTCCCCTCGTCGACGCCCTTCGCGGTCGCGTCGATCCCGATCTTGCCGCCGAAGAACTGGAGCGTCGGCGCGTGGTCGAGGTGGTCGAGCGGCCCCTCCGCGATCACGACGTCGCGCTTCGGGTCGACGTTGGCGCCGACGTAGAAGAAGACCTCCTCGTAGTCGTGCACGTTCACGTGCGCATCGACGACGACGACGGCCTTCGAGAGGCTGAGCATCCCGAGCCCCCAGATCGCGTGCATCACCTTGTGGGCGTGGCCGGGGAACGCCTTCTTGATCGAGACGATCACGCAGTTGTGGAACGCGCCCGCGACCGGCAGGTCGTAGTCGACGATCTCGGGCACGGTCATCTTGATCGCGGGCAGGAAGATCCGCTCCGTCGCCTTCCCGAGCCAGGCGTCCTCCTGCACCGGCTTGCCGACCACGATCGACGGATAGATCGCGTCGCGGCGCATCGTGATCGCCGAGAGCCGGAAGACCGGGAACGGCTCGGGCGCCGTGTAGTAGCCCGTGTGGTCGCCGAACGGCCCCTCGATCCCGACCTCGCCCTTCTCGATCGTCCCCTCGAGCACGATCTCGGCGTTCGCGGGCACCTCGAGGTCGACCGTCTTCGCCTTGACGAGCTCGACCGGCTCGCCCCTGAGGAAGCCGGCGAGCATGAACTCGTCGATGTGCTTCGGCAGCGGCGCGCTCGCCGAGTACGCGGTGATCGGATCGAGCCCGAGCGCGACCGCGACCGGGATCTTCCCGTCGGTGGCGAGGTAGTCGGCGCGGCCGTCCTTGTGCAGCTGCCAGTGCATGTAGGTCGAGCGTGCGTCGATCTTCTGCATCCGGTACATGCCGACGTTCCGGACGCCGGTGTGCGGGTCCTTCGTGATCACCGCGGGGAGCGTGATGAACGGAGCCGGGTCGCCGGGCCAGCAGCGCTGGATCGGCAGCACGCCGAGGTCGACGTCGTCGCCGGTGAGCACGATCTCCTGGCAGGCGCCGCGCGAGACGGTCTTCGGCAGCGAGTCGGCGATCGACTTCAGCTTCTTCAGGCCGCGCACCTTGTCGACGAGCCCCTGCGGCGGCTGCATCTCCAGCACGTCCTCGAGCTTGCCCGCGACGTCGTCGAGCCGGTCGACGCCGAACGCCATGCACATCCGCCGCTCCGTGCCGAACTGGTTGATCAGCAGCGGGTGGCGCGCGCCCTTCGGGCGCTCGAACAGGAGCGCCGGGCCGCCGGCCTTCACCGTGCGGTCGACGATCTCGGTGACCTCGAGGTCGGGATCGACCTCCGCCGAGATGCGGACGAGCTCGCCCTCGCGCCTCGAGCAGGCGCATCCATTCGCGCAGGTCGCCGGGGGGAGCCATCGCCGCCAGTCTACGGAGCGGGCGGCTAGTGGCGGCGGCGGTGCCGCAGCATCCGCGACGTCTCGCCGAGGGCGATCACGGCGATGAAGATCAGGCCGACCACGAGCATCCCCGTGATCACGTTGCGGCCCTCTTCGGCAGCGTTGGCGAGCAGCCAGGCAGTCACGGCGCGAGCTTACCCCACCCGTCCGGCGTGCGCCGCGAGAGCGCGGTCGACCGCCGCTTCCTCCGGCGCGCCGCCGAGCCTGCGGACGGCCGCGAGCCACGCGTCGCCGTCGCCGGGCGCGGCCTCAGCACGCAGGTGAGCGCAGGTGGAGATCAGCTCCGCGAGCGCGGCGACGGCATCGAGCTCGCCGGTGTCCGCGACGTGGACGAGGCCGTGCGCGTAGAGGTAGTCGCCGAGCAGAAGCGCCACGTCCTCGTCGGGCGGCGCGAACAGCCGCGGCCGCCCGTAGTGGACGAGGTACCCCTCGTAGATCGTCTCGAGGCCGAGCGCGAACCGCTCGGGCGCGAGCGCACCGAAGACGGCCTCGCGCTCCGGGTCGGCGCGGAGCGCCTCGCCCCACAGCGGGCTCTCGGCGGCCGCCTCGGCGGCGACCGCGTCGAGCACGTCAGTCGCGGAAGAAGTCGCCAACTGCCTCGACCGTCCGCTCGATGTCGTCGTCCGAGTGCGCGAGTGAGAGGAACAGGCATTCGAACGGGGACGGCGCCACGTAGATGCCGCGCTCGAGCAGGTGGCGGAAGAGCGCGCCGTAGCGCTCGCCGTCAGCGGCCTTCGCATCCTCGAAGTTGCGGATCTCGCCATCGGCGAGGAAGAGCGTCGCCATCGCGCCGACACGCTGCACCCGGCCGTACGGCTCGAGCCCGGCCTCGAGCAGCGCGCCCTTGCGCTCGAGCTCCTCGTAGACCGCGGGGTCGCGCAGCCGGCGCAGGACGGAGATCCCCGCGGCCGTCGCGAGCGGGTTTCCGGAGAGCGTGCCGGCCTGGTAGACGTCGCCGGCCGGCGCGAGCCGCTCCATCACCTCGGCGCGGCCGCCGAAGGCCGCTGCGGGAAGCCCGCCGCCGACGATCTTGCCGAGAATGGTCAGGTCCGGGAGCACCCCGTAGCGCTCCTGGGCGCCGCCGCGGGCGACGCGGAAGCCGGTGATCACCTCGTCGAAGACGAGCAGCGCGCCGGCCGCGTCGCAGAGCGCGCGCAGCGCCTCGAGAAAGCCTGCGGCGGGCGGGACGACGCCCATGTTCCCGGCGACGGGCTCGACGATGATCGCCGCGAGACCCTCGCCGTAGCGCTCGACGGCGGCAGCGGCGGCGTCGATGTCGTTGTAGGCCGTGACGATCGTGTCGCCGGTCGTGCCGGTCGGCACGCCCGGACTGGACGGGATCCCGAGCGTCGCCAGGCCCGAGCCCGCGCTCGCGAGCAGGCCGTCGGAGTGGCCGTGGTAGCAGCCGGCGAACTTGAGCACGCGGTCGCGCCGGGTGAAGCCACGGGCGACCCGGATCGCGCTCATCGCGGCCTCGGTGCCCGAGGAGACGAGCCGGACCATCTCGACGGAGGGAACGGCGTCGGCGATCTCCTCGGCGAGCTCGACCTCGGCCAGCGTCGGGGCGCCGAAGCTCGTGCCGCGCTGTGTCGCCTCGACGATCGCGGCCAGCGTCTCGCTGTCGGCGTGCCCGAACAGGAGCGGGCCCCAGCTCATCACCCAGTCGACGTACCGGCTCCCGTCGACCGCCTCGATCGTCGAGCCGCTGCCGCTGCGGACGAAGAGCGGCTCGTCGAGCCCGACCGCGCGCATCGCGCGCACGGGTGAGTTGACGCCGCCGGGAATCGACTTCGTGGCCCTGAGCCACCAGGCCGAGCGCTGCGCTAGAGCCACCGCGCGAGCTCCTTCGTCCAGTAGGAGAAGACGAGGTCGGCGCCCGCCCGCTTGATCGCGGTCAGCGACTCGAGCGCGGCGGCTCGCTCGTCGACGTGACCGGCAGCCGCGGCGGCCTTCACCATCGCGTACTCGCCCGAGACGTTGTAGGCCGCCACCGGGCAGTCGAAGCGCTCGCGCACTGCGCGGATCACGTCCAGGTACGGCAGCGCCGGCTTGACCATCAGCACGTCGGCCCCTTCGGCGAGGTCGAGCTCGCACTCGCGCAGCGCCTCGCGCACGTTGGCGGGATCCATCTGATAGCCGCGCCTGTCGCCGAACGTGGGCGTCGACTCGGCGACGTCCCTGAACGGCCCGTAGAAGGCAGATGCGTACTTCGCGGCGTAGGCGACGATCGGCGTCTCCGGCAGCGCCTCGCGGATCGCCCCGACACGGCCGTCCATCATGTCGCTGGGCGCGACGGCGTCGGCGCCGGCCTCGACGTGGCTGACCGCGGTGCGCGCGAGCAGCTCGAGCGTCTCGTCGTTCGCGACCTCGCCCTCGCGGATCACGCCGCAGTGACCGTGCGAGGTGTACTCGCAGAGGCAGACGTCCGTGATCAGGACGAGCCCGGGCTGCTCGGCCCGAACCGCCCGGAGGGCGCGCTGGACGATCCCGTCGTCGTCCCAGGCGCCCGAGCCCTCGTCGTCCTTCTCCTCGGGCACGCCGAAGAGGAGCAGGGCCTTCACCCCGAGCGCCGCCAGCTCGGCCGACTCGGCGACGAGGTCCTCGACCGAGTAGCGGCTCATGCCCGGCAGCTCCTCGTTCCGGACCGTCGTCGGGCCGGCGAACAGCGGCATCACGAAGTCGTCGAGGTCGAGCCGCGTCTCGCGCACGAGCGAGCGGAGCGAGTCGGTCCGGCGGAGCCTGCGCAGACGCGTGGCGGGGAAGGCGCTCACGGGGCGAAGGTTACGTCAGTCGGCGCAGGCCGCTCGACCTCCACCTCGACCGGCACGATGCCGCCCTCGCCCCACGGCTCGAGGCTGACGCGCTCGGAGAAGAACTCCCAGATCGCGCGTGACGCCGCCAGCACCGGCAGCGCGACGAGGATGCCGGCGATCCCGTACAGCTCCGCTCCAGCGAGCAGGCCGAAGATGACGAGCAGCGGATGGAGCCGGAGCGCGTTCGCCATCACGTTCGGCACGACCACGTGGCCCTCGACCTGGTAGATGAACACGAAGAGCGCCGCGACCCAGAGGAACGAGACCGGGTCGACGACGAGCGCGTAGATCGCGGGCGGCACGGCGGAGAGCCACGGGCCGATGTACGGAATCACCTCGATCACGGCGGTCCACAGCCCGAAGAGCAGCGCGTACTGCTCGGCACCCGGGACGAGGTCGAGCGCGCCGAGCACCCACATGCCGACGCCGGCGCTCGAGCCGATGATCGTCGACAGCAGCACCTGTCCTCGCACGTAGCCGGCCAGCGCGGACTCGATCCGCAGCGTCAGGGCGGTCCGGCCGTGCGGCGGGAAGCGGCGGTCGATCGCCCGCTCCAGCTTCGGCATGTCGAGCAGCATGTAGATCGCGATCACGACGATCAGGATCAGCGAGAAGAGGAGCTGGATCACGCCGAAGGCCGCGCCGCGGGCGAAGGAGACGAGGTCCTGCGTGTACCCCGAGATCTCCTTCCCCGAGAGCGAGTCGAGCCAGTCGTTCGTCTGCTCGCGCACCTGGATCCGCGCGAGCCCGTGGTCGTCCAGCCAGCCCTGGAGCAGGTCGACGTCGCGCTCCGCGTCGGTGACGCCCGTCTGTCCCCTCTCGTCCGTAAGGTAGGAGTCGACGCGATCGGAGGCCGAGCGCGCCTGCTCGACCACGACCGTGCCGAGCGCGAACATCACCGTGAGCACCGCAGCCGCGAAGACGAGCGAGACGAGGGCGACCGCGAGCCCACGCGGCACCCGGCCCCGCTGCACCGCCCGGACGAGCGGATTGAGCAGGAACGCGATCACCGAAGCGGTCAGGAACAGGAAGAGCGCGTGACCGAGCGTGCCCGCCAGCGTCCACGCGAGCAGCGCCAGCACCGGCAGCCCGACGAGCTGAATCCAGCGCGGGATCTGGATCGACGGCCTGCTCGTCGGCATCGCGCTGATCGTAACCCGGAGCACACCACGGGGCAGGTTTCGGCAGGGTCGACTATCGTGCCCGCCATGGCCTCGGCCCGGAACCGGCATGCGGTGCGCCCGCGTGCGCAGAGATCCGCCCAGCAGCGGGCAGCGCAGCAACGCGAAGTGCAGCGCCTACGCGCGCGCCGTCGCGGCCCACAGCGGCACGCGGCCCGCTTCGTCCTGACCGGGCTCCTTTCGGCGATCCTGCTCGGAACCCTGCTGTTGACGGCGTTCGGCACCTGGAGCTCGACGCCCGTCGCCGCGCAACCGCTCGCGACCCCGAGCGCGTCCGCCGGCGGACAGCCCCTGCAGCAGATCGTCGCCACGGTCGGCGCGCTCCACCTGCAGGTGCCGGTCGCGCAGACCGAGGTGACGGCGATCGGCTACCACCAGGCGGGCGACGGCTCGGTCAGGCTCACCCCGGTGGGCCGCCAGGGCAACGCCGGCCTGTTCGCGCGGCTCTGGCACAAGCTCGTCGGCACCGAGCAGGACCGCCTCGTCTGGTATCAGCTCCAGGGTGACCGCGGGCCCGGCACGTCGGCGCTCTCCGTCGGGGCCGCACCGGGGACGGATGTCTACGCACCCGTCGACGGCACCGTGGTCGGGATCTCCGACTACGTGCTCTCGAACCGGCGGTTCGGCTCTCGCATCGACATCCGGCCGCAATCGGCTCCCTCCGTCGTCGTCACGCTCACGCACCTCCGTGCCGACCCCGCGCTGACCGTCGGCTCGCCGGTGTCGGCGCGCCGCTCGAAGATCGGGGTCGTCGTCGACCTGACCGCAGTCGAGCGCCAGGCGCTGGCGGACTACACGCAGGACGCGGGCAACAACGTGTCGCTGTCGGTGCGTCCGTCGGCCGTGCTGTCGGTTCGCTGAAGATCCTCTTCGTCGGTGACGTGGTCGGCGCGCCGGGACGGCGGGCCGTCGAGGAACGGCTCCCCGGCTTGAAGGAGGAGCTCGGCGCCGGCTTCTGCATCGTCAACGGCGAGAACATCGCCGACGGCGTCGGGATCACGCCGAAGCTGGCTGCGCGGCTGCTTGCCGCCGGCGCCGACGTCGTCACGCTCGGCAACCACACCTGGCGCCGTGGCGAGATCGGCCCCTACCTCCGCAGCTCCGAGCAGGTGATCCGTCCGGCGAACTTCTCGGCGAGCGCGCCCGGCCGCGGCCTCGTCGTGCGAACGGCCGCGGACGGCACGCGGGTCGCCGTGATCAACGTGCTCGGCTCGCTCTTCCTCGCCCCGGCGGTGTCGATGTTCGAGGTGATCGACGGGCTCGTCGAGCAGGCCCGTGCGGACACGCCCGTGATCGTGATCGACGTCCACGCCGAGGCGACGAGCGAGAAGGTCGCGCTCGCGCACTGGCTCGACGGCAAGGTCACCGCGGTGCTGGGCACGCACACGCACGTGCAGACGTCCGACGCGCGCGTCCAGCGCGGCGGGACGGCGGCGCTCACGGACGTCGGCATGACCGGCCCGCACGACTCGGTGATCGGGGTGAAGGCCGACCTCGCGATCCACCGGATGCGGACGGGGATGCCGGTCCGCTTCGAGGTCGCCGAGGGCGGTGTCCGGATCGAGGGCGCGCTGATCGAGTGCGGCGCGGACGGCCGCGCTACGGCGATCGAGTCGATTCGCGTCGACTTTCCCTGACGAGCAGCACGAGCACGCCGACGAGGGCGAGGTCGCGCACGAGCACGAGCGTCGAAGGGAGCGGCGCGAGCTCGCGTGCGAGCTCCCAGTAGCGGGACGGGAAACCAGAGCTGGGTCAGCACGAGCGCGCCCGCGAGGAGCGTCGCCGCCCGCAGGCCGCGGAGCCCGGCGACGAGTGGCGCGACGGGGACGAGCCAGATCAGGAACTGGGGCGAGAGCACCTTCCCGAGCGCGACGAAGGCGACGAGCGCCGCTGCGCTCCAGCGCACGAGCTCGGCGGCGGTGCCGGGCCGCCGCAGCCAGATCCAGACGAGCACGGCGACCTGCACGGCGCTGAGCAGGACCGCGGCGACGGCCGTGCCGGTCGCGTGCAGGTTCTGGGAGCCGTGCCCCGAGCGCATCTCGACCTCGAGCCCGAGCAGGTGATGTGCGGCCAGGAAGAGCGCCGCGCCGAGGCTCTCGATCTGCAGCGGCCGCGACAGCTGCCGGCCGATGCTGTGGGCAACTCCGTCGGGCGCCACGACGAGGAACGGTGCGAACACGAGCACGACCACCCCGACCGCGATGCCGAGGCACACGAGCGCCTCGCGCCGGCCGTGACGGCGCCAGACGTACGCGACCGCGAGCGGCACGAGCACGCCCGGGTAGAGCTTCACCGCCACCGCGGCGCCGAGCAGGCCGGAGCCGAGCCGGTCGCGTCCGTGCACGAGCGCCGCGAGCGCCGCCGCGACGAGCGCGGCCGGATAGAGGTCGAACCGCGTCAGCACCACCGAGCCCAGCAGGAGGGGGAACCCGCCGACGAGCCCGAGCGCCGCTGCGGTGTGCGCGCGCGACGCACCGAGCCCGGCGAGCGTGACGGCCACTGCGACAACGAGCACGACTCCGCAGAGCAGCATCAGCCACTCGAACGCGTCGCGGAAGCCCTCCTCGCCCTCGCTCAGGAGCGCCGGCACGACGAACGCGGGCAGCGCTCCCGGCGGGTACTCGGGCTCGACATCGCGGTACGGCACCGCGCCGTCGGCGATCGCGTTCCCGTACTTCGCGTACACGGGCGTGTCGACGATCTCCTCGTCGTCGTACCAGCCCGTGTGGAGCACCGCCCAGGAGCCGAGGAAGAGCGCGACCGCCCCGAGGGCGGCGAGCTCAGTGAACCGTCGCCGCCGGATCACGCCGGTAGAGGAGAGCGAAGGCGACGAAGGGGAAGAACCACGGGATGTAGAGATAGAACCAGTGCGTCAGCACGAGCTCGAAGCCGATCAGGACGGCGGCAGTCAGGGCCGCCAGCTGGAGGATCGACTTGCGGCGGGGCAGGAACGCGACGAGCAGCGCCCCCGCGACGAGCAGCACCTGCAGCACCTGCTGCACCACGTGCAGGTCGGGGACGCCGGCCGCGCGGTACTGCCCCCAGCCCCAGAGCGAGAAGGGCGAGTCGCGGTCGAGCTGGAAGCCGAACGTGCGCTCGGCGAAGACCCGCGCGGCGTGCAGGGGCTCCGGCTCGAGCAGGAGGACGGTGAAGGCGGCGAGAGTCGCACCCGCAAACGCGAGCGCGTAGCGGCGCACAGGCGCCCGCCAGCCACCGGGGTACGAGAGCCAGAGCGGCGCCAGCAGGAGCGCGGCGAACTTCGTCCAGCCGGCGAGCGCGACCGCCGCGCCGCGCGCCGAGGCGGAGGAGGCGAGCCAGAACCCCCAGATCAGGAAGGCCGGCATGATCGCGTCGTTCGTGTTCGAGTTCGACGCGTAGAGCGTGAAGGGATACGCCACCCAGGCGAACGCGAGCGTGGCCGCGAGCCGTCCGCCACCGTACCGCCGCCCGACGAGCGCGAGCCCGAGCAGGCAGAGGCCGTCGAAGAGCAGCGAGGTCGCATGGGCGGCCCACAGCTCGTCCCACTTCCCGCTCCAGCCGAAGACCGCGTATCCGGGCAGGTAGGACAGATACGACACCGGCCCGTACGTGTCTCCCCGCGGGTTCGACGCCTCGCAGCGCCCGTTGGTCTGGATCCGCTCGCGGATCTCGCCCTCGGCGTCCGCCGTCCCGCATGGCTCCTGGTTCTCCTGCACCGGCATGTGCCCGTACGGCATCTCGCCGTTCGCGATCCGCTGGGCACCCACGACGCCCGCGAAGCCGACGTCGATCACGCTGCGTTGCGCCTCGACGTTGAGCCCGACGCGGAAGCCGGCGAGGAAGACGCACATGCCGGCCAGCAGCCACACGGGCCAGACCGGGCGCGAGGCCCGCGGCGGCCGGTTGCGCCGGGCGATCCAGACACAGCGGGCGAGCAGGTAGACGAGCGGCGGGTACGCGAGCGGCACGCTCCAGAAGATCTGGCCCTCGTTGAAGAAGCGCAGTGAGATCGAGAAGGAGAGCAGCACCAGCAGGTCGACGTTCCGGAGCGACAAGGGGCGTCGCAGGTCTGCGAGCCCGACGAAGAAGAGCGCGCAGAAGGAGAGCCACAGCCAAACCCCGTTGATCGTCTTGCCCCCGAACGCCCCTGCGCCGCCGCGGGCCATCGACCAGGCGACCTGTGGGCCGGTCCAGGCTTCGCGCACGTCGCCGGAGTCGTCGTCCACCTTGCCGAGGACGATCTGTCCGGCCTTGCCCGACCACGCCTTGATCACCCACTCGTCGGTGGCGGGCCGGTACTCGGCATCCGTCTGCGGCCTGGGCGGGTAGCGCTCGAGCCAGTCGGCCACCTTCGGGTGGCGCAGCAGGATCGAAGTTGCCTGGCTCTCGGTCAGCCGAGCCGCACCCTCCGGCGGCACGAACGGGGTCTCGACGAGCCTGCCGTCGTCGTCGTAGACGGGCTCGGTCGGACCGGTCGCCGCGGGCGCGGACGCGGCGAAGAGCAGCGCCGCAGCTAGGGCCGGGAGCGTCGCCCGAACGACCAGAGCTTGTTCCCGACGAAGTTGAGCGGGGTGACGAGCACGATCGCAACCGCCTGCGCCAGCAGCTTGCCGATCCCGAGCACGTCCACGATCAGCAGGAGCAGCACGAGGTTCGCCACGAGCGCGACCGTCGAGACGACGAGGAAGCGAAGGCCCTGGTAGCCGACGTGGCCGCGCTGACCGCGGAACGTCCAGAGCCGGTTCCAGGTGTAGTTGTTCGAGACGGCGACGAGGAAGGACCCGGTCGCCGCGAGCAGATAGTGGAGACCCGCTCCCTTCAGCAGCAGCGCGTACACCGCCAGGTTGACGACGTAGCCGCTGGCGCCGACCGCCGAGAACCGTCCCAGCTGCAGCCAGTTCTGGCGCCGGGCGAGCGCGGCGCGAGCCCGGGCGCCACCGGAGAGGACTGCGGAGGAGCGCTGCATGACCGCGGGGAACCTAGCAGCGCGTGCCGAGCGGAACGACGAGCTCGCCGCCGGGCTCGACGACGGCGCCCGCCAGCTCGGGCACCCGGGCGAGCGGGCGACTGCGGCTGACGTAGAACTCGAGCTCGCGGCGATCGAGCAGTGTCAGGGCGCTGTCGATCTCGATCGCGGCTTGGGCCATCCGGGCGGTCGAGAACGGCAGGAACCTGTTCGAGCCGTCGCCGCACAGCACGTCGAAGCCGAGGATCCGCGTCGAGTCGTTGTCGAGGAGGACGCTCTCGACCTCGCCGAGACGGATGCCGCGCACGAGCACGGGTGCGCGCAGTAGCGACGATGCCAGACGACCCCCCACGAGCGTCTCCTACCCGGCCTTCCGCCCGTCGAACCCATCCGTGCCGATCAGGGGGACGAAGACGCACGGCATCAGGCGCTGCCGCACCGGACCGCGCTCGCCGCGGACGACGAGCTCCAGCCACTGGCCCTCGGGAGGCCCGACGGGGACGACCAGGCGGCCGCCCGGACGGAGCTGCTCGACCAGCGCCGTGGGTGGAGCGGGCGCCGCCGCTGCGACAGCGATCCCGTCGAACGGGGCGCGGTCGGGGACGCCCTGCGAGCCGTCGCCGACCCGGACCTCGACCCGCTCGTAGCCCGCGGCGGCGAGGGTGTCGCGGGCCCGCTCCGCGAGCTCCGGCACCCGCTCGATCGTGACCACGTCTGCTCCGAGCTCGGCGAGGACCGCGGCCTGATAGCCGGAGCCCGTGCCCACGTCGAGGACGCGCTCGCCTCTTCGGAGCTCGAGCGCGGCGCAGATCGCGGCGACCATGAACGGCTGCGAGATCGTCTGGCCGTGGCCGATCGGCAGCGCGCGGTTCTCGTACGCACGCTCTGCGAGCTCGGACGCCACGAAGCGCTCGCGCGGCACGCGGGCGATCGCGTCGAGCACGGCGTCGTCCTCGATCCCGTGGCGGCGCAGCTGCTCCGCGAGCTCCGTGCCGGCGCTCAAGCGGGTGCAAGCGTCCGGGCGTACGCCGGAGCGGCAACGCCGAAGTGTCCGAGGACGGCCGGCAGTACCTCGACGATCGAGCCGGGCTGGACGTCGAGGCCGACGGTGAGCATCGGCACCTCCGAGTCGCCCGCGAGGAGCGAGCCGTGCGAGCCACCGCCCGCGTGGTGGCGGCCGCCGAGGTCGGCGAACTCCCAGCCCGCGGCGGCCGAGACGACCAGCTCGCCCGCGTTCGGGTTCGCGAGCGCGGCCCAGGCGCGCTCGAGGCCCTGCGGGTGGTCGAGGATCGACGCATCGCCGCTCGACTCGGTGGGCGTGAAGCGAAGCTCCTCCCCCTCCCGCCGCGCCACCGCCGTGTCGTCCTCGCGCCAGAGGACGACCTCGACGGCCGGGTTGCCGTCGAGCCTCGTGGCGAGCTCGCCCGGGTCGCCGTCCGTGTAGACCATCCCGGCGCGGTTCGACGCGGTCACGAGCGACTCCGGGAACGTGTCCTGCAGCCGGGCCACCTCGCTCACGGGCGTCTGTCCGTGGTCGGAGCAGAGGATGACGGCGTACCGCTGGAGGAACTCGTCCGCACCGCCCGCGGCCTCGATCAGCGTCCCGACCGCATCGTCGCAGCGGGCGAGCGCAGCGTGCGCAGCGTCCGGCCCCTGCGCGTGCGAGGCGTAGTCGTAGTCGGAGAGGTAGAAGACGAGGAAGTCGAAGCCGTCGCGGGTGACCAGCCAGCGCCCGACCGCGGCGGCGTACGCGTCGATCGTCCCGCGCGGGCGGTTCAGCACCGAGAGCGGCGCGCCCGTCGCGTCGGACTGGAAGAGGTTGTAGAAGAAGAAGCGGCTCGGCCCGAGCGCAGGCCGGGTCAGGAAGGGGACCGTCGGGCTGTGGGGGTGGCGGCCGCGGTAGCAGGTGATGTTCACGGCGGCCGCGATCAAGCCTGCGTCCTCGAGCGCCTCGTAGACCGTGACGGCACGGCTGCCGAGATGGCTCGCGTTCAGCCCGTAGACCGTGTCGATCAGCGACTGCCTCGTCCCGGCCGCGCGGACCGCGCCGAACGACGAGCCGTACTCGACGAGCCGCCGCTCGCCGCGGTGGTACCAGACGAGATGCGGGATCTCGTGCACGTCGGGGTGCGCGCCCGTCGCGAGCGCCGACAGGCACACGGGGGTCAGCGAGGGGAACGTCGAGATCGCCCGGCTGTAGCGGCCGTGCTCGGCGAGCAGGGAGAGCGCGGGCGCGGTGCGCCGGTCGAGCGTGCTCTCGAGCATCGACGGCGTCAGGCCGTCGATGACGACGAGGATCAGCTTGCGGCCGGCTGCGTCAGTCGCGGGCAAGAGAGCGCAGGCCCGCGTACCGCTCGGCCTGGGTACGGCGAAGCCGCACGGCGAGCACCGGGAGCGCGAGCGCCTCCAGGTAGCCGGCCGCCGGGACGAAGGCGAGTGCGGCCAGGCCGGTCGCGACCGCGGCGACGATCAGTGCGAGCCCGCCACGTGTGCCGCCACGGCGGAGAGCGCCGGCGACGACGATCACGGCCGCCGCAGCCCCGAGGAGACCGCCGAGCGTGCCGGCGGCGATCTCCGTCCAGTCCTCGATCACGACGCCCGTGAGTGCTCCGCCCGCCCCGGCGAGGACGACGGCCGCAGCCCGGCCGAGCGGGGTCGAGGAGAGCAAGCCGGCGAAGAGGGCTCCCAGCGCCGTCCCGATCCCGAGCGCGAGCCCGATCGTGTACCAGTCCCCCATCGCGGCCAGTCTAGATGCGGCCTGCGTTTCGACGCGGCGTTTTCTGGGGATACAACACGCGACCCCCCGCGTGACCTTCAGGAGGAGATTCAGTGACAGACGAACGGCCGCTGCTCGTGTTCTTCTGGTCCGAGCGCTCCGGGCCGGCACGCCGGATGGAGAGCCTGCTCGCCCATCTCGAGCGCAAGGAGCGCGAGCGCCTGCGCGTCCGCCGGGTCGACGTCGACCAGAGCCCCGAGCTCGCGAAGCGGTTCGAGGTGACGGTCGTGCCCACACTCGTCCTCGTCAAGGACCGCAAGGCGGTCTCCCGCCTCGACGGGCGCACGAGCGCGCCGAAGATCGAGGCGATGCTCGAGCCGCACCTGCCCGAGCTCGCCGCCGCCTGAAATCCGATCGCGCGGCCACCGCGTAGATCGGGCTGACGGCCCATCCGGGCCCGTCCGACGACGGGGAGGTTGTGCATGTCGAAGCTCGCACTCAGGGTGGTCGCCGTGGCAGGCGTGGTCGCACTGCTCGGCGTGGGCTCCTACGCGATCGCCGGTGGGGGCAGTAAGAACTTCAAGGGCAGCCCGCTCACGGGCTACCAGGAGAACCTGGACGTGTCGACGGTGGGGACGGGGTCGTTCGAGGCGCGCCTGTCGAAGGACGGCTCGACGATCGCCTACGAGCTGTCGTACTCCGGGCTGGAGGGAACGGTGCAGCAGGCTCACGTCCACTTCGGCAAGCGGGCGATCAACGGCGGCGTCTCGTTCTTCCTCTGCAGCAATCTCGGCAACGGCCCGGCGGGGACGCCGGCGTGCCCGCAGTCGGGGACGGTGACCGGCACGGTCGGCGCGAGCAGCGTCGTCGGACCGCTCGCGCAGGGGATCGAGCCGGGGAACATCGCGGAGATCCTGGCCGCCATGCGGGCCGGGCACGCGTACGCGAACGTCCACTCGACCAAGTGGCCGGGCGGAGAGATCCGCGCCCAGATCAACGACCGCGGCCACGGCGACCACGACGAGGAAGAGGACGACGACTAGGAGGAGAGGCCGGACTCGAGGCGCGCGATCACATCGAGTGTGAACGCCGCCGCCCGCGCCCCGTCGACGACGCGGTGGTCGAACGTGACCGAGACGTTGCCGACACGGCGAACGACGACCGCGTCGTCACGGACGACGGGGCGTGGGCCGATCCGGTGGATACCGAGGATGCCGACCTCGGGATGGTTGACGAGCGGCGTCACGAGCAGGCCGCCGAGCTTGCCCGCGCTCGTCACGGTGAAGGTGCCGCCGCGCAGCTCCTCCGGCTTCAGCGCGCCGTCGCGCGCGGCCTCGGCGAGGCGCGCGACCTCGACTGCGAGCTCGTCGGCCGAGCGGGCGTCGCAGCCGCGCACGACGGGCACGACGAGGCCCTGCTCGGTCTGGACGGCCACGCCGAGGTCGTAGCGGTCGAGGTAGACGATCTCCTCGCCGTCGAGACGGGCGTTCAGCTCGGGGAACTCCTGCAGCGACGCGGCGACGGCCTTCAGGGTCAGCGGCAGCAGCTGCTTCGTGTCGAGGTCGGTGAAGTCGCACTCCTCGACGAAGGTGACCGCAGGAACCTCCCGGTGCGCGCGCGTCAGATGCTCGACGATCTGCCGCCGCACCCCGCGCACCGGCTCGCGCCGCCCCTCGGTGGGCTTGTGTCTATCAGTCACAAGCTCACCTCCGGCCGCGCCGCGGACGTCGTCCTCGAGTGATGCGCCCGTTCGGCCCCGTGCCGCTCAGTTGAGCCAGATCGACGCCGAGCTCCTGCGCCACGCGGCGGACGAGCGGCGTGACCTGCACGCGAGCTTGTGACTGATAGACACTTTCTCTCTTCGGCTCGAGCTTCGGCTCGAGCGGAGCCGGCGCCGGCTCGGGGCGCGACGGCTCACTCGCCGCGGGTGCGTCGCCGCCGATCACGACGAGCACGGTGCCGACCGGGACGACGGCGCCCTCGGCGACGAGGATCTTCGTGACCTTTCCGGCAGCCGGCGACGGGATCTCGACCGTCGTCTTGTCGGTCGCGATCTCGACGAGCGGGTCGTCCTCGGCGAGCTCCTGGCCCTCGCTGACGAGCCAGCGGGCGATCTCGCCCTCGGTCAGGCCCTCGCCGAGGTCGGGCAGCTTGAACTCGTACGCCATCGGCGCGCAGGCTATCGCTCAGGCGAAGGCATCGTCACGGAGCACCGCGTGCACGCCGACAGCGCCGTTCACGACCTGCGTGACGCGGAGGTCGACGACGACGGAGGCAAGCGCGAGCGCATCCGTGCGCGCGAGCCCGTGCTCGCGACCCATCAGCTCGAGCATCCCGTCCGTCGCGATCCGGGCAGCGACGCCGAGGTGCTCGTCGAAGCCGAACGTGAGCCAGGCGCCGGCGACGCGGGCGAGCGGCCACTCGAGCTCGAGGTCGTCGCGCACGTCGAGCGTCAGCGTGGCCTCGACCGGCGCCTCGATCGCCGTCCCGGAGACCTCGCCGTCGCCCTGGGCGGCGTGACCGTCGCCCGCGGAGAAGAGAGCACCGTCGACGGTGATGGGCAGGTAGAGCGTCGTGCCGGCGACGAGCTCCTTGCAGTCGATGTTGCCGCCCGAGCGGCGTGGCGGGATCGTCGAGTGGATCCCAGGCTCGGCCGGCGGCATCCCGAGCACGCCCAGGAAGGGCGCCAGCCTGACCCGGCGCCCGAGCGCCTCCCCCACCCCGTCCCGGAGCGTCCACTCGACCGCGTGCTCGGGCCCGCCCATCGTGACACCCCACGGCCCCGGCACGACCTCGTCGATCCGGACGGCGAGCACCTGGCCCGCGCGGGCGCCGCGAACCTCGATCGGCCCGGCGAGCGCGTGCCCGGTGTCGCGCTCCGGGGTCGCGCGGCGCGAACGGCTCGTCCGTGCCCGACGCGCCAGCCGGCGTTCGGCGACGAGAACCGCACCGAGTCGCCCGGATCGACCGTGAGCGCCGGCGCCAGCTCACGCGAGAAGTACCCGTGCAGGACGGACGCGTCGAGCGGCAGCTCGTGGTGCGCCACTAGAAGTCGAGCAGCTTGCGGGCGGCGTCGACGACGCGCGCGACCGAGGGCATGTACGCATCCTCGATCTGCCAGTACGGGTACGGCACGTCGTACCCGGTCACGCGCAACACCGGCCCGTGCAGGTCGAGCAGCGCCTTCTCGGCGAGGATCGCGGCCAGCTCGGCGGCGAAGCCGCACGTCCGCGGCGCCTCCTGGACGAGCACGACCCGGCCGGTCTTGGCGGCGGACGCGAGCAGCGCCTCCTCGTCGAGCGGCTTCAGCGAGCGGAGGTCGAGCACCTCGACGGATGCGTCGAGCTCGTCGGCCGCGCGCTCGCAGACCGGCACCATCGCGCCGTAGGCGACGAGCGTGAGGTCGGAGCCCTCGCGCGCGAGCCGCGCCTTCCCGAGCGGGACGACGTAGTCGCCATCGGGCACCTCGGCGCGCTCGGTGCGGTAGCTGACCTTCGGCTCGAGGATCACGACCGGGTCGGGGTCGCGGATCGCCGCCGCGAGCAGGCCCTTCGCGTCGGCGGGCGTCGAGGGAATCGCGACCTTGATCCCGGGCGTGTGCACGTAGTACGTCTCGGGCGAGTCGTCGTGCAGCTCGGGCGCGCGCACGCCGCCGCCGTAGGGCATCCGGATCGTGATCGGGAAGGTCATCTTCCCGCCCGTGCGCCAGCGGTAGCGGCCGACGTGGGTGATCAGCTGGTCGAGGCAGGGGTACGAGAACGCGTCGTACTGCATCTCGCAGACCGGCCTGTAGCCGGCCATGCAGAGGCCGACGGCGGAGCCGAGGATGCCGGCCTCCGCGAGCGGCGTGTCGACGCAGCGGTCGGCGCCGAAGCGGTCGCGCAGCCCGGCCGTCGCGCGGAAGACGCCGCCAGCCCGGCCGACGTCCTGGCCCATCACCATCACGTCGCCGTCGCGCTCCATCTCGACGTGGAGCGCGTCGTTGACCGCCTCGACGAGGAAGAGCTCAGCCACCGAGGATCCGCCGCAGCTCGGCCAGGTCGTGGGCGAAGGACGCCGGCGGGTCGGCGAGCGCATGCTCGAACAGGAGCGACACGTCGGCCGGTGGCTCGGCCTCGGCGGCGGCGATCCCGGCGCGCATCACGTCGGCGGCCTCGGCCTTGATCTGCTCGGCGAGCTCGTCGTGGAGCACGCCGACGCGGCGCAGGTAGCCCTCGTAGCGGCCGAGGCACTCGTTCGCGCGCTCCAGCTCGACCCGCTCCAGGTCGATGTACGCCTTCGGGTCGTCGGCGGTCGCGTGCGGCGCGCAGCGGTACGTGACGGCCTCGATGAAGGTCGGCCCTTGACCGGCCCGACCACGGGCAACGGCGTCGCGCGCGGCCTCGTACACCGCGAGCACGTCGCCGCCGTCCACGCGCACGCCGGGAATCCCGTAGCCCGCCGCCTTGTCGACGAGCGCCTCGGCGCGGGTCTGGTCGGCGAGCGGCGTCGAGATCGCCCACTGGTTGTTGTTGCAGAGCAGGACGAGCGGCGCGCGCATCACGGCGGCGAAGTTGGCGCCCTCGTGGAACGCGCCCTCCGACGTGGCGCCGTCGCCGAAGAACGTGAGCGCGCAGGCCGCTTCGCCGCGCAGCCGCTTGCCCCAGGCGAGCCCGGCTGCGTGCGGCACCTGGGTCGCGATCGGCACGCAGATCGAGGCGACGTTGTAGTCGGCGGGGTTCCACCAGCCTGCGGGGTGCCCCCGCCACCAGGAGAGGATCGTGCCCGCGGGGAGCCCGCGCAGGAGCCCGATCGCCGACTCCCGGTAGCTCGGGAAGATCCAGTCGTCGTCCTCGAGCGCGTGGAACGCGCCGGCCTGCATCGCCTCGTGGCCCCAGTAGATCGCGTAGGTGCCGATCCGGCCCTGGCGGTGGTAGACGACGGAGCGCTCGTCGTAGGTGCGCAGGAGCACCATCGAGCGGTACAGGTCGAGCAACCCCTGCTCGCCGAGCCCGTCGACCTCGCCGTCGGGAATCGCCTCGCCGTCGCCGATCACGCGGCGGAGATCGTGCTCCGCGGGGACGGTGGACGCCATGCCGAGCCCGACTTTACCTTCAGGCGAGCACGGTCAGCGCGTCCCGTTCGGCCTCGAACACGACCTCGGTCACGTCGCCGACGTCCTCTCCATCGAGCTGGAGCGGCTGCGGTCCGTCGCACCGGAGCACGATCCGGTCCTCATCGTGCAACACGACGAGCGGCAGGCGCGTGTGGCCGGTGGCGAGGTAGCGGACGGCGCCCGGCAGCGACCGGGCGCGGAACGAGCGAGGCGCGACGAGGTCGAGCCCGCCCTCGAAGCTCGCTCCCCGCACCAACCGCAGCGGCAGCGGGCCGGCGTAGCTGTAGGGATCGCAGTTGGCGACGAGCGCGAACGCGGCGCGGCCCTGTTCCTCGATCTCGAGCACGGGGTCGAAGCGAACGCGGTGCGCGGCAAGCGCCTGCAGCGCCGTCCAGGCGAAGACCACGTCACCGGGGCGTTTGCCGTCGGGGCGCCGGCCGCGCGAATCCAACCTCCGCACGAGCTCTGCGTCGAGCCCGACCCCGGCCGCGAAGCCGAAGCGGCGGCCGTTCGCGCGGCCGAGCGAGATGCGGCGGGTGCGTCCGCGAGCGATCGCGCGGGCGGCGGCGACGGGGTCACGCGGCAGGCCGAGGGCGCGCGACATCACGTTCGTCCCCCCGCCCGGGACGAAGCCGACCGCCGCTCCCGGGCCGACGCCGTTCAGCACCTCGTTGAAGCCGCCGTCGCCGGAGAAGACGACGACGCGCTCCGCAGCGGCTGCGCGTGCCAGCTCGACCGCGTGCCCGGCTCGCTCCGTGAACACCGTCTCGGTGGCGCCGAGCACGATCGCCACGCGTTCGGCGAGCTCGGGCGTGACGCGGCTCGCGTGCGGATTGACGATCAGCGTGGTCTGCACTACGGCATCGTGGCACGGCTACCGGAGGCGCCGGCGGGCGGCGTCCCAGAGCTCGAAGCGGCCCTGCGGCGAGTCGAGGTACGCGGCCACCTGCTCCTCGAGCGTCGCAACCTCCTCACGCAACTGGAAGAGCTGGAAGGTCGCCCAGCGCTCGTCGTCGCAGGCGTGCCCTTTCCGCTCCTCCGCGCTGAGCGACGCCCCGCAATCCGGGCAGGGCATGTGGCGGGGCTGTGGGAGCGAGTCGAACATGCCGGGAAGGAAAGAACGTCGTTCCTTCATCGGCAGATACGGGGCGGGGCAGGAGAGCCCGCGCGGGCGAGCTCCCCTGCTCGGCGATGCTCAGGCGGTCGCCGGGGCGGGAATCGCGCCGAGCTGTTGCATCAGCCCGAGCGTGTCCCAGTTGTCCCAGCTCTCGACGATCTTGCCGTCGGCGATCCGGTCGATCGTGATCCCGGTCACCGTGCCCTTGCTTGCCGGTCGGCGGCATCCCCATCAGCTCACCCTGGTGGGTGCCGGTGGCGCCCAGCGCGTGACGACCATGTCGCCCTCGGCGATCTGGTCCTCCACCGTGACGCGGATGTCGGGGAACGCCACGCGGTAGCCGGCGATCAGCTCCTTCACGCCCTCTGGGCCCCGCGCGTCCTCGGGGAGTGAGGGATCGTGGCCGACGTAGTCGCGAGCGACCAGCTCGTCGACCACCTCGAGGCGGCCGGCGGTGAAGGCCTCCTCGACGATACGGCGCGCAAGCGCCTTGTTGGCAGCAGACATACGTGCTCCTTCCGTCGCTGTCCGCTCTCCTCTCGAGCCTACGCCTCCCGCCAGGCGGCTGCAAGCGGGCTCAGCCGAGCCGGAACGGAGCGCGAAAGACCGGCGCGAGCGTCCGTTCGCGCGGTCACGACGGCGTAGCGGCCGGCACGGAGCCGCTCCCCGTCCGTTCCGCGGCCGTTCCAGGCGAGCACGAGCTGCTGCCGGCCGGCGACCGTGTAGTTGCCGAGCGTGCGGACGACGCGGCCCGGGCGTCCCGGATCTCGACCTGACGCGGACCCGGCGCCGAGACGACGAAGTCGATCCGCCGGCGCGTCGCGGTCAGCGACTCGACCGCGCGCACCGGGCGCAGCTCGGCGAGCGGCGGTGACTCCGGGCCCGGAAGCGCCGGTCATCGCGGAAGCGGGAGAAGGCGTCGGCCTCGAACGTCCGGCAGCGTGCGCTTCCCGACCAAGAGGAGAGCACGAGCCGGGCGCCGAGCTCGGGTCGCGGCGCGACGACCACCGCGACGGGATCGCGCCGCGACCAGGCGACGAGGCGTCGCACCGTTGCGGCGGGGACGCGGTCGCCGTACTCGACCGCGACGCCGCCGTGGCGGAGGTTGTGGCCGAGCCGGCTCGGCCGGAACGGCGCGCCGGTGCGCCCCCCACGCGACCGGCGCGACCGTCGGCTCCCCCTCGACAGGCCCGGCCGCTCCGCCCGCTCGTCGATCGCGCAGACGCCTCGCGCGGGCCGTGCCGCCGCTCGTGGCGGCCCAGACGAGCGGGACCGCCACGAGCGGCAGTGCGGCCAGGAGGCCGAGCAGGAGCCTCCTCCGCATCAGCCCCGCGGCACCGGCGGGCGCCGGCAGCGTCACCTCGTACACGTCGATCGCCGAGCGACCGGCGGCGCCGAGGTTGAAGTCGCCGGTGACGCCCCAGTAGGTGAACGTGCCGTCTGCGTTCTCGCGCGTCTTGAACACGGCGGACGTCCACGTGTTGGCGTTCTCGGGGATGAACCAGCCCGCCTCCTCGAACGAGACGGTGCCGTCGGCATGCTCGACGAAGTCGACGACCCGCGTGCCCTGCGAGTACCAGCCCATGAAGATCCGGTTCTGGCCCGGGATCTGCTGGAACACGTGGGCGGTGCAGAAGGTCGCCTCCGGCTGCGTCCGGATCGGCACCCGGAAGATCGCCTTGTCGCCCGCCGGCGTGCGGGCGTAGGCCTCCCACGCCTGCTCGGGCGTCGGCGTCGAGGTCGGCGACGGGTCGAGCCGGTCGACGGCGTAGGCGTGGATGCCGCCGTTCCCGTTCTCCGGTCCCGCTGCCGGCGAGCACGTCGCGCCGGGCGGCGTGACGCCGCCGCCCCGCTCGTCCGTCGTCAGGATCAGCTTCCCGCGACTCGGAGAGCTCGGCTTCGTGGTCGAAGTCGTTGTCCTCCGTCGCCGGGAACGGCCCGCCGCGGCCCTGGTGGTGGGCTGCGCCGAGGAACGCGACGCCCTCGAGCGACGGCGCCCCCGAGGCGAGCCAGGTCGGGACGTCCAGGCTGGTGCCCTGCTTCGAGCGCGTGCAGTCGGTGACGAAGGCGCCGGTGATCCAGGGGCCGGCCGAGCTGCTCGGACGCACGTCGCAGTCGAGCGGCACGCCGCGCGGCCTGTCGTCGGTGTAGTCCGTCGGCGTGCCGCGGTCGTCGAACGCGCCCTTCATGTCGAAGAGGAGCATCGCGGCGCCGCTGCCGCAGGTGAGCCGGTCGTCGGGATAGACCTCGAGCTCGTGACAGCCGTAGATCGAGCTCTTGAGCGAGTGGCCGAGCGCCATCTCGGCGGTCGGGTAGCGGTAGCGGTAGACCTGCGGCTTGCAGAGCATCCGCTTCAGGTCGGCGCTCGTCCCCGCCGGGAAGTTCATGCACGAGGAGAGGTCGACCACCTCGAAGCCGTCGAGGTCGTTGCGGTCGCTCGAGCCGGGCACCTCGTTCTGGCGCTTGCCGCCGCTGACGGCGATCGAGTCGGAGGTGACCGCGTAGGCGATGTGCGGCCGCTTCGGGTCGACGTTGACCGTGTGCGCCTCGCCGATGTGGCTCGTGAGCCCGATCTCGACCGGGTCGACGACGTTGGTGATGTCGACGAGCTCGAGCCCGCCCCGCGGCGCGCCGGAGACGCCCGCCGTGCCCTGGTCGTGGCAGCGGCCGCTGGCATCGGTGGCGTCCAGCAGGAGCTGGGCGTCGGTGCGGACCGCGGCCGGGTTGGCCGTGTTCAGGATCGCGTTCCCCTTCGGCGTCGCCTCGACGTCGTGCTGCAGGCCGAGGGCGGCCGCGGGGTTGCTGACGCACAGGCCGAGGGGTGGCTCGCGACGATCCGCGGCTCCACCTCGCCCCGCCGGGTCAGCTGGACGATCGTCTGGCCGCCCGCGTTCGGGCCGACCGCGAGCGTGCCGACGGACGCGTACGTCTCGCCGCCCCACGTGAAGAAGTCGAGGTCCGTGTGCGGGTTCCCGGTCGGGAACGTCGTCACGAGCTTCCACTTCGCCCCGGGCCCGCCGGCGTTCAGGCCGGTCGCGATCGGCGCGTTCGCCTTCACGAGCGGCGCCGACGTGGTCGGCCTCGTGGCCCGCCGCCCCGCCCGCGAGTGCGAGCGAGGCGGCGAGGACGGTGGCTGCTGCTGTCAGGCGCCTCATGAGGAGAACACCTGCAGCTCGGCGATGCGGACCTCGTTGTCCCGCGGTGCGAGCACCTGCGGCAGGTCGCCGATCAGCGTGATCACCGACCCGGTTCCGGGCGACCCCTCACGGCAGTCGGTGCCGTTCGCCGGGTCGTTGTCCTGCTCGCCCTGGAAGGCGTCGTTGCCCGTGCACTGGTTCGTGAGCACGACGATCCGGACGTGCGTCGCCTTCACCGCCGCCGGCAGCGTGAAGCTGCGGAGGATCAGGTCGGGCGACGCGGGCCGCGGCGAGACACCGGGGAACGCGTCCGGCTGGCTCTTCAGCTGGGTCGTCCAGCCCGAGGGCAGCGAGCAGTTCCGGTTCGCCACGTCCTCGAGGCAGGTCTGGAGCTCGAACTGGCGCAGGGCCGTGAAGCGGTTCTGGCCCGGCAGCAGCATCGCGCTGACCTGCACGCGGCGGACCGTCTGCACGGTGCCGCTCAGGTTGACGGTCACCTGGCTGTTGCGGACATCCGGCTGTGCCGCCGTCCGCTCCCAGTTCGTGCTCTCGGTGTCGTCGATCAGGTCGTCGTGGCGGACACCGTCGCCGACGGCGGTGGCGCCCTTGGTCATCGACGCCCAGTTCGACCGCATCCGCAGCGTCGCCGTGACGGTCTGACCCGCCGCGAACGTCCGCGTCACGCGGAGGTGGCCGTAGCCGGGCGCGTTGAGGACGAGCTCGTACGTGCCGGGCGCGAACTGCGCCGTCTCGTCGAGGTTCGGCCCCGTCGTGGCCGGGTTCGTGTCGGCCACCGGCGAGACGCGGGCCTCGTAGCGGCCGACGTAGATCCGGGCCGGCACCGCTTCACGCTTCTCGTTCTGCACGACGAACGTCACGTTCGCGTTCGCGTGCCGCGGCGACGAGTAGTCCGGCGTCGGGTCGCTGTCCGTGTCGGTGCCGGTGTTCGAGCTGGCCGCCGCCGCGCCGAAGCCGCGCTTCGCGAAGGCGAGCCAGAGCTCGTCCTGGTTGGCACCGCCGAAGCGCATCTGGTCGGCGGCGAGGTACGCGTCCCGCGCGTCGAGCATCGACGGCGCGGTCGGCATCAGCAGATAGGCGTCGAACATGATCTGCACCCAGCGGCGGTTGCCCGGGCACCGGTCGGCCGGCAGCTTGCCCTCGGCGCAGTCGCGCTGCGCCTGGGCGTCACCCTCGCCGTACTTGGCGACGAGCGCCTGCCGGATGTCGAAGTTCGTCGCCGACCAGATCTCGCCGTCCGCGTGCACCTGCGGGCCGGTGAGGTCGTAGCCCATGTCGGCGAAGTTGAGCGGGCTGTCGTTCATCCCGAAGTTGCGGATGCCCCGCTGCTTGTTGCCGGTCGCGTACGCGCCGACGGCGAAGCGGTTCTCGCCGGAGACGGGCACGAAGCCGTTCTCGTTCAGGTACTCCATCGCCATCAGGTCGCCGGAGCTCTCGCCCATGGCGCCGGCGTGGTGGCCGCCGCGGGTGCCGCCCTTGCCGATCATCCGGTTCTCGACCATGTGGCCGTACTCGTGGCCGATGATCGCCATGTCGTAGTCGCCGTCCACGCACGGGGCGTAGAAGGCGCCGGCGAGCGGCTGCCAGAGGTACATGTTCGTGATCGGCGCCACGCCGTCGGGCAGGGGCGTCATGTTGGCGTTGTCGCGGCCGTTGTAGGCCGGGGCACCGCCGGCGAGCGCGCCCGCCTGGGCGTTGCCGAGCACGGGATCGCCCTCGGCGGTCCCGCCCGTGCCGAAGTTCGAGTCCTGGGCGTTCCACGTGCGCTCGGTCAGGCCGAGGTGGTACGTCCAGTCGTGCATCCGGTTGTGCATCACGAACAGGTTCGTGGTCGCCGCCGAGACGTCGTGGCTCTCACCCGGGACGAAGGGCGTGAAGCACTTGCTCTCGTACCACGCGTTCTTCCAGGGAGAGGCGTACTCCCGCGACGGGCTGACCGGGCGGTAGCCGGTCGGGCCGGGCGCACGGAAGTTCGTCCAGCCCTCCGAGGCCTGGGCGTTGTTGCCGACCGTGGTGAACGTGGGCGTGTTGGTGCGCACGCTGTAGTCCCACGGCGCGCGGGAGGCGGAGTTCGCGACCTCGCGGTCGCAGCCGGGGATCGAGACGGGCGGCGTGCCGACGCTCGACTCCCAGCACCAGAGCTCGCGGCTGTCCGTGCTCGGGTAGTTCCACGGATAGGCGTCGCCGCCGAGCAGCGGGTTGGCCGGGAAGACCTTCCACTTCGGCGGGTAGTTGGTCGCAGACGTGCCCACTGGGGCGAAGACGATCTCGCCCGTGTACGTCGCCGGGGCGGCCCAGCCCTCGCCGTCAGAGAAGTCGCAGACGCGGACGTGGTAGGTGCCCTCGCCCGAGTCGCTCGGGTCGTAGGTGAGAGCCTCGGGGCTCGCGGCCGTGTCCTGGCTCGCGACGACCTCGCCGTCACGGACGAGGTGGATGACCGAGTCGTTCGCGGTCAGCGTCGCCTCGACGGCGACGACGACCGAGCCGACGCTCTCGCCGGCTGCGACGGTCCACGGGCCGTTGTCCGGCGCGCACGCCGCGTCCTGCGGCGGGACCGTGCCGGTGAAGACCTCGACCGAGGAGTGCGACTGCTCGGCGATGTCCTTGCGGAGCAGGACCGCGCCGCTCGCGGCGTCGACGAAGCTCTGATACGCCAGCGTCGAGCCGCCGGAGATGTCGACGACGAGCGTCTCCCACGCGGGGCGGACGCCGTTCGACGGCGTCGGCACCGCGACGAGGCGGGCGCGCTGGACCTGGGCGAAGCCGTCGACCGTGAAGGTCGTCCATTCGGCGCCCTTCGCGACGTCCTTCAGCTCGACGAGGGAGATCGTCTTGCCGACGTCGGCCGCGGCCTTGACCCAGGCTTCCGTCGCGCCCAGCGTCGGCTGCGCGGCGAGGGCCCCGTCGCCGGTCAGCGACGAGGACGCGTAGGCGACCTTGTCTCCGACGACGCCGACGACGACCATGCCGCCCTCGGAGGCGGGGAGGTCGCCGAACTGCTGGCGGAAGACGACCGCGTGGCCGTCGCTGCCGCCGAGCTTCGCGTCGTTCCAGAGCTCGAGCTTCGCGGCCCCGCCCGCCGGCAGGCGGAACAGGCTCGCGTTCGCGTCGAGGAAGGTGCGTGCCACGGCGACCGCGTCGTCACCGGCGACGCCGGTGGCGAGATAGCCGCCGGGCTTGAGCAGGGACGCAGGCGTCCCGAGGTCGTTCCAGCGCGCGTTCGCGCCGAGATCGGCAGCGGCATCCTTCTGCGCCTGGGTCGGCGCGACCGTGCCCGTGCGGCTGTCGGCGTCCTCGAGGACGCCTGCCGCGGTGGCGCCCGCAGGCAGGGCGAGCAGCCCGGCCGCGAGCATCGACAACAGCAGTCTCAATCGCATGTTCTGGCCTCTCGTGAGGGAATGAAGTGCGCCGGCGCTGTGCTCCGACCTCACTCGCCTACCGCGGCCTATATACGTTGAAACATCTGCTTATATGACTGACAAATCAGTCAACAGGAGTTGCGTAGCCTCTGATCCCTTCGACCAGGATCGCGGCGAAGGAATCGGCGAGGGCGTCGGTGTCGCGCCCCGGCGTCAGCCAGGTGTACGCCCAGTTGGCCGCCGAGAGCACGAGCAGCGCGGCGGCCGCGTCGTCGAGGTCGGTGCGGAGCTCGCCGTGCTCGCGACCCTCGCGGAAGAGTGCGCGCAGCCGCTCCTCGTAGCGGCGGCGCTCGGCCACGATCGTCTCGCGTCGCTCGCCTTCGAGATAGCGCCACTCGCGGATGAAGACGGTCGCCATGTCGAGCTGCTCCGAGACGACCCGCAGGTGGGCGCGCAGCGCGAGCCGGATCCGCTCGGCCGCGCCCGCGTCCTCGGGGAGCGCGTCCAGGCCGGCGTGGAAGGCAGCGGCGCCCTCGCGCATCGTCTCGTAGAGGAGCTCGTGCTTCGACTCGGTCAGCGAGTACAGCGACCCCTTCTGCACGCCCATCGCCTCGGCGAGGTCGCCCATCGACGTGCCGTGGTAGCCCTTCTCGGCGAAGAGGCGGGCCGCCTGCCGCGTCAACTCGTTCCGTCGTGTGCCGATACACTCAATGCTAACGACCGTTCGGCAGGGAGGCCAGCGAGATGACACCCCGTGAGCAGGAGTTCCTCGAGTACGTCCAGGGCGGCGGGCTCGTCGAGACCGACGACTGGATGCCGGACGAGTACCGCGCCCGGCTGATCAAGTTCATCGAGATGCACGGCAACTCGGAGCTGATGGGCGTCCTGCCCGAGCGCGACTGGATCCTGCGCGCGCCCACGCTGCAGCGCAAGCTCGCCCTGACCGCGAAGATCCAGGACGAGGTCGGCCACTGCCAGCTGATCTACCGCGTGGTCGAGGACCTCGGCAAGCCGCGCAGCGCCTGCCTCGACGACCTGATCAGCGGCAAGTCGAAGTTCCACAACGTCTTCCACTACCCGACCAAGAGCTGGGGCGACGTCGGCGTGATCGCCTGGCTCGTCGACGCCGCCGCGATCATCTCGCAGAAGGCGCTCCTCAAGTGCTCGTACGCGCCCTACGCGCGCGTGATGAAGAAGGTCTGCTGGGAGGAGTCGTTCCACATCCTCCATGGCCGCGACACCGTGCTCGCGATGGTGACCGGCACGCCCGAGCAGTTCGAGCTCGTGCAGGAGGCGCTGAACCGGTGGTGGGGCCCGCTGATGCACTTCCACGGCACGCCGCTTCCCGCCGAGGATGACCCGATGGTGATCTGGCGGATCAAGAGCCAGGGCAACGAGGACGCGCGGCAGCAGTTCCTCGAGGGCTACGTGCCGCAGATCCGCGAGCTCGGGCTCGAGATCCCCGACCCGAAGTTGCACAAGAACGACGCGGGCGTGTGGGAGTACACCGAGCCCGACTGGGACGAGCTGATCGCGGTCGTCACCGGCCACGGGCCGGCCTCGCAGGAGCGGCTCGCCTTCCGGCAGGTCTCCCGCACGGAGGTGGACTGGGTCTCGAAGGTCGTCCTCGCGGAGGCGGCTTGATCTGGGAGGTGTTCAGGCAGGAGCGGAAGGGGCAGCCGTTCGTGCACGGCGGCTCGTTCCACGCGCCCGACAAGGCGTTCGCCGACGCCTACGCGCGCGAGTTCTACGCGCGCCGCCAGGAGTCGGTGGCGCTCTGGGTCGTGCCGCGCGAGGCGATCCACGCGATCGAGGAGTTCCCGGACGAGTTCGACCTCAAGTACCGCCGCGTCGACGGCTACTCGATCAAGGCACGGCTGAAGGAGGCGCGCGAGCGCGCCGGCACGACGACCGCGGCGACGGGCGAGTAATGCTTGTGTCTATCAGTCACAAGCTCCTCTCCCTTCCGCTTGATCGAGCCGTTCTCGAGCCGCTTGTGTCTATCAGTCACAAGCGTTCGATCCCGCGGTGCGGCTCGTGAGCGATCGCACGCGGTTGCTGCTCGAGCTCGCCGACGACGAGCTGATTCTCGGCTGGCGCAACTCCGAGTGGACGGGGATCGCCCCGTTCCTCGAGGAGGACGTCGCCTTCTCGTCGATCGCCCAGAACGAGATCGGGCACGCGCGGGCGCTCTACGACCTGGCGGCCCGCGAGCTGGGCGGCGACGCCGACACGATCGCCTTCGACCGCAAGCCGGAGGAGTACCGCTGCGCGCCGCTCGTGCAGCTGCGGCTCGTCCCGGACTGGGCCCGCACGATCGCGCGGCACGTCCTCTACGAGACCGCAGACGCGATCCGGATCGAGCGGCTGAAGGAGCACGAGGACGCGGAGCTCGCGGGGATCGCGGCGAAGATCGAGCGCGAGGAGGTCTACCACCGCCTGCACGCCGAGATGTGGCTCGAACGTCTTCACGAGGAGGAGCGCTACACGGCGGCGGTCGAGGAGCTGTGGCCCTACGCCCTCGGCGTGCTCGAGCCGGACCTGAGGCCGGCGCTCGCGGAGCGCATCGGCCGCGAGGAGGTCGAGGCGGTGGAGCGCTCGGCCCCCGGCGAGGAGTTCGCGGAGCTGTGGCAGGAGATGACGATGGTTCGCCGCTCGGCCCCGGTGGGCGCGCAGTGGTGACCGAGGCGGCGGTCTGGGATGCGCTCGCCGAGATCCCCGACCCCGAGATCCCGGTGATCTCGCTCGTCGACCTCGGCGTGGTCAAGTCGGTCGAGGTGACCGACGAGCGCGTCCGGATCGAGTTCACGCCCACGTTCATGGGCTGCCCCGCGCTCGAGGTGATGCGACAACAGATGGAGGAGGCCGTGACCGCGCTCGGCGCCGAGCCGCAGGTGGACGTCCTCCTCGACGACTCGTGGTCGACGGACAAGATCACGCCGGCAGGCCGCGAGAAGCTGCGCGAGGCCGGCTTCGCCCCGCCGCCGCCTCGCTGCTGAGAGCACGCCGAAGCTGCTCCAGCTGCAGCAGGCCGTGCACCGCTGCCCGTACTGCGGCTCGACCGAGACGAAGCTCGAGAACATCTTCGGCCCCACCCCGTGCCGCTCGGTGCGCTACTGCACGAGCTGCAAGCAGCCGTTCGAGCAGTTCAAGACGATCTGACGTCGAGCGTGATCGCGCCCAGGCGCTCGTCGCCGTCGGCGCCCTGGGCGAGCGTCAGGCTCGCGTCGAAGATGCCGTCGCTCTCGTTGCGGACGTCGCGCTCGCCGGCGGACGCGTACGGCTCGGCCGTGTAGACCTCGTCGGTCACCGCCTCGTCGAAGTAGAACTGCGTCGCCAGCACCTCGGTGTTCGAGACGTGCACCTTGGCGTGGATGTGGACGCAGCGGCCGCGGTACCAGCCCGGGTAGACGGTCACGAACTCGGCGATCCCGTCGGCGTTCGTCACCTGCGCACCGCGCAGGAAACGCTCCCCCGCGCCTGCCTCGAAGCCGGAGTAGACGCCGCCCGCGTCGCAGTGCCAGATCTCGACGACCGCGTTCCGGAGCGGCGCACAGGCCGATGCCTCGCGCACGCGGACGGCGAGGCGGAGCGGCGTGCCCTCGCGGCCCTCGCGGACGTCGCTGCGGATCGCGTCGGCATCGAACCAGTACGGGCCTTCCGTCTGCTCGACGGCGAGCACGCAGGAGGTGTCGTCGTCGAGGAGCGCCGTCGCCGCGCTCTCCCCGCTCGTCGTGGCGGGCTGCACGGTCGTCGTGGCGCCGGTCGACGTCTCGACCTCGGCCGTCGTCGGCGTGGCGGCCGAGTCGCCGTCGCCGCTGCAGGCGGCGAGCAGCGTGCCGAGCCCGACCGAGCCGAGCGCGGCGAGCGCCTTGCGCCGAGTCATCGGCGTCTCCATGCCATCGATCGTACGACGTGAACGTGAAGCCCGACTAAGAGTGCAGCAGCACGAGCCGGTCGCGGTGGACCGCTTCGACATTCGCCGGGCGGCCGGCGAGCTCGGCCGAGTCGACCGAGGCGATCCCGCGCGCAAAGGGCTCGCCGTTCTCGCCGCGGAGCTCGACGCCGTCCCCCGCCCGGAACTCGGGCGTCCAGCCGACGACGCCGACGGCAAGGAGGCTCGCACCTCTGGCGACGGCTCTCCGCGCGCCGTCGTCGACGGTGATCGTGGCGTCCACGCGCTTGCCGAACCGGAGCCAGAGCTTGTAGGCCGAGTCCGGTCCCGCGACGGCCGCAAAGCGCGTCCCGCGCGCCTCGCCGGCGACGAGCGGGCCGAGCACGGAAGCGGACGTCCCGCCCGCGATCACGGTCGCGATCCCCGCCCCGGCCGCGAGCTCGGCGGCCTGGATCTTGCTCGCCATCCCGCCGCGCCCGCGCGCGGACACCGCGCCGAACGTGGCGGCGCGGGCGTCCGATCCCTCGCTGATCAACGTCGCCCCGGCGGACCCGGGAGCGTGCGTGTAGACGCCCTCGACGGAGGTGAGCAGCACCAGCAGCCGCGCGCCGCAGAGCACGGCCACCTGCGCGGCCAGCGCGTCGTTGTCGCCGAAGCTGATCTCGTCGGTCGCGGTCGCGTCGTTCTCGTTCACGACCGGCACGGCTCCGGCCGCGAAGAGGGCGTTCAGAGCGCCGCGCACGTTGACGTACGCGCGCCGGTCGGCGATCTCGGCGCCGGTCAGCAGCACCTGGGCGGCGCGAAGCCCGGCCTGTGCGAACGCGTCCTCCCAGGCGCGCTGCAACCGCGACTGGCCGAGCGCAGACGCCGCCTGGAGCCGCGGCAGCGAGCGCGGCCTCACAGTCAGGCCGAGAGACGAGAGGCCGAGGGCGATCGCCCCCGAGGAGACGACGCAGACCGGCGTCCCGGCCGCGACGAGCTCCGCGACCTCGGCCGCGCGCGCTCGGAGCAGCCGGCGCCGCACACGTCCGCGCCCGTCGACGACGAGCGCGGAGCCGAGCTTGACGACGACCGGCCGGCTCACCGGTGCTGGGTGCCGTCGCCGACCACCCGGTACTGGCGGAGCCAGAGGTCGCGGTAGGTGACCGGGCCGCGGGGGCCGGGCACCCAGTCGACGTTGATCCCCGTCTCTGGGGCGCCCGTCAGCGCAAAGCCGTCCGTGAAGCGGGTCGGCGCTTGCCAGAACGCCGCCGTGCCGCGGTAGCCGTCGAGGAAAGCGTCCGCGACCTCCCGGTCCTCCGCGACGACCGTCGCCGCCAGTGCCGAGGTCTCGCGGTTGGCGATCGAGACGGCCTCGGCGGGGCCATCGACGACATCGAGGGTGACCGTGGCGACCCGCTCGGGGTCGTTCGCCCACTCGTGCCCGAGGCGGACGTCGAGCGGTGCCAGCTCCGCATGGGCCCGCGCCCGCTCGGTGCCGCGCGCTTCGATCCCGAGCCGTTCGAGCAACTGCAGCAGGCGGGCGAGCAGCGGCACCGCTCCCGCATCGACGAGCAGGAGGTTGAGCCGGTTGCAGACGCCGAGCCGGTCGAGGCTCGCCGTCACGATCGCCTCGAGCGTGTCCGGGTCGGCCGACGCGGCGACGTAGAGCACGCCGCCGCCCTCCGCATGGGCAAGCGTCCGCACCCCCTGCTCCGCGGCGAGCCTGGCCAGCGCCGCCGTCGTCTCACCGCTGCCGCGGAGAATCACCAATGGCACGAGCTGCGGCATCGAGACGAGCACGCGTGCGCCCTCGCGGTCGGCCGAGCGCACGAGCCCGACCGCCTCGGGCGGCAGACCGGCCTCCGCCAGCGCCGGCCGCAGCACGTCGTCGACGAGCGCCGTCACGGTCCGGAGCGCTGCGCCGCCCGTGCGCAGCACGACGCCGTTCAGGCTCTTCAGCAGCTGGCCGGCGACGTCGACCGCGACGTTCGGACGCGCCTCGAAGTTCGCGCCGACGACGCCGATCGGGATGCGCCGCTCGGACACCTGCAGCCCGTTCGGCAGCGTCCAGGCCGTAATCTCGCGCTCGAGCGGCGGCAGCTCGGACAGCTCCCGCAGCTGGGCCTCGATCGCGCTCAGGCGCTCGGGATCGAGGCGGAGCCGGTCGAGCGCGCCCTCGTCGAGGCTCGCGGCCGCCCCTTCGACGTCGGCGTCGTTCGCGGCCAGGATCGACGACCGCCGCGCCGCGGCGCGATCGGCGGCGAGCGAGAGCGCGGCCGTCACGAGCGGGTCGGCGAGTCGCGGCACCGCCTCGTGCGCAGCCGCGGCCTCGCGGGCGACGGACTCGGTGAGCGTCAGCCGGCTCGCCGCCTCGCCTCGTCGATCACGGTCTCTGCCTCGGCCCGGTTGCCGTAGCCGCGCGTCTCGGTCTTCTTCGCCTCGAGGTCCTTGTAGACCTGGAAGAAGTGCTCGATCTCGTCGCGGAACTCGGCCGGGATGTCGTGGATGTCGTGCACGCGCATCCAGGCCGGATCCTTGAGCGGGACGCAGATCACCTTCTCGTCGGGCCCCTTCTCGTCGGTCATGTGGAAGACGCCGACGACGCGGACGCGGATGCGGCAACCGGGAAAGGTCGGTTCGCCGACGAGCACGAGCGCGTCGAGCGGGTCGCCGTCCTCGCCGAGCGTCCCCTCGATGAAGCCGTAGTCGGCCGGGTAGCTCATCGAGGTGAAGAGACGCCGGTCGAGGACGACGTGCCCCGTCGTGGGGTCGACCTCGTACTTGTTCCGGGAGCCCATCGGCACCTCGACGAAGACCATCGCGTCCATCGGGCGAGTCTACGCCCCGTCGAGCGGAACGATCTCGTCGCCGAGCCTGAGCTCGCCGCCGACGAGGATGTCGGCGCGCAGGCCGGCGCGGTGCACGAGCGGCCGGATCAGCCCGGGTCGCGTCAGCCGCTCGAGGTGTGCGCAAGGCTCGGCGAGGCGGCGGCCGACGCACTCGACCGCGCCGATCCGGAAGCGGCGGCCGGAGAGCGCGTTGAGCCGGATCCCGGTCGTGACCACGTTTCGGCGGGCGTCCTCCCAGGAGAGGCCGACGTCCGCGAGCACCTCCGCCTCGACGAGCGTCAGCTCGTAGCCCTGGCCGCGACCGCTGAACGTCCCCGCTCCGCGCGCGTACCGGTCACCGTCGAGGCCGCGGCCGGCAAGCGCGGTCGCCGCCTCCACCTGGCGCAACGGCGTCTCGGCGTCGGGCGCGAGCAGCAGCCCCGCTACCGACCCTGCTTCAGCCGGCCGCCCGTACGGCTCCTCGCGGGGCAGGTGAAGATCGAGCGGCGCCACGATCCAGCCCTGCTCGATCGTGCCGCCGGCCGCGAGCGCACCTGCCTGGTCGGAGATCGGGCCGGACGGGGAGCCGAACATGACGACGGCGTGGTCCTCGTCCGTGGCCTGCACGCGCGCGATCCACGGCCCGGGCCACTCGAAGGCTGCCGCATCCGCGATCGGCACGAGCCCGAGGTTGCGGCCGCCGAGCCACTGCTTGTGGAAGACGAGCGCGTCGCCCTCCGTCGGCGGCGGCGTCTCGCCGACGATCTCCGCGACGGCTGCGCCGAGCTCTGCGTCGAAGGCCATGGCGCGATCGTAGTCCTACACTCGGCCCATGGACCCGAGCACCCTCGACGCGCTCGAGCTGCCCGCGATCGCCGAACGGCTCGCGGGCGCAACCGCGACCGAGCACGGAGCCGAGCTCGCGCACGCACTCGCGCCCTCACCCGACCCGGACGAGGTCGGCCGCCGACAGGCGCTCACCGCCGAAGCGGTCGCGCTCCTGGACGAAGCCGCGGAACCGCCGCTCGAGGGCATCCGCGACGTTCGCGAGGCGGTGGCCCACGCGGCGCTCGGCGGTGTGCTCCCCGCAGGGACGCTTCGCTGGATCGGCGACACCGTCGCAGGCGCGCTCCGGGCCCGCGCTGCGGTCGCCGAGCAGGAGGCACCGCTCCTGAGCGCGCTGGCCGAGGGGATCGACGCGGATCTGAAGCCCCTCGCGGACGAGATCGGCCGCAAGGTCGAGGAGGACGGCTCCGATCTGCGCGACAACGCCTCACCGGCGCTGCGCAAGCTCCGGGGCGAGCTCCGCACCGGCCGGCACCGCGTGCGCGACCGGCTCGAGCAGCTCGTCCGCTCGGGCGGCCTCCGCGAGCACCTGCAGGAGGACTTCGTCACCCAGCGCGCCGGCCGGCCGGTGCTCGCCGTGCGTGCGAACGCCCGCTCGAGCGTGCCGGGGATCGTCCACGACACCTCCGACTCCGGGCAGACGCTCTTCGTCGAGCCGTTCGAGGTGGTCGAGCTCTCGAACCGGCAATCGGAGGCGGCTGCGGCCGAGCGAGAGGAGGCGGAGCGGATCCTGCGCGAGCTCTCCGCGGCCGCCGGCGGGCACGCGGACGCGATCGCGGCGGCGGTCGAGGCGACCGGCGCGATCGACCTCGCCGTCGCGCTCGGCGCCGTCTCGCGGAGCTGGCAGGGCTGCCCCGTCGAGGTGACGGACGAGGTCCGGCTCGTCGGCGCGCGCCACCCGCTGCTCGACCGGGCGACCGCGGTCCCGATCGACCTCGACCTCGGCGACCTGCGCGCGCTCGTCGTCAGCGGGCCGAACACGGGCGGGAAGACGGTGGCGCTGAAGACGCTCGGGCTCGCGGCCCTGCTCCACCAGTGCGGCCTGCGCCCGCCCGCCGAGACGGCCGCGCTGCCCGTCTTCGACGCCGTGCTCGCCGACATCGGCGACCGGCAGTCGATCGAGATGAGCCTCTCCACGTTCTCCGGCCACGTCGCCAACCTCGTCGCGATCCTCCGTGGCGCCGGCCCACGCTCGCTCGTGCTGCTCGACGAGGTCGCCGCCGGCACCGATCCGGTCGAGGGCTCGGCGCTCGCGCAGGCGCTCGTCGCCCGGCTGGCGGAGCAAGCGCGGCTGACGCTCGTCACCACGCACTACGCCGAGCTGAAGGAATGGGCGAGCGCGACCGAGGGCGTCGCCAACGCGGCGACCGGGTTCGACCCCGAGACGCACGCGCCCCTCTATCGGATCACGCTCGGCCGCCCGGGCATCTCGCACGCACTTCAGGTGGCGGAGCGGCTCGGACTCGACGCAGCCGTCGTCGCGGATGCGCGCGGGCGCGTCGCGCCGGAGCGCCTTCGGATCGAGGAGCTGCTGGCCGAGGCAGAGGCGGCGGAGCGCGGTGCCGCTGACGAGCGTGAGGCGGCAGCCGCAGCGCGCGCCGATGCCGAGCGGCTGGCCGAAGTCGTCCGCGAGCGCGAGGCCGAGCTCGAGGCAGCCGTCGCCGAGGTTCAGGCCTCCGCCGCCGCGGAGCGCGAGAGCGCGGCCGCGGCCGCGGAGCGCGAGCTCGCCGAGGCCCGCGCCGAGCTGGCCGCGCTGCGCAAGGAGATCCGCGCGGCGCGAAAAACGCGACGCGACGAGCCCGCGCGCGACCGGCGCCTCGGCGCCGCGGCAGAGCGGGCGACCCGCGCCGAGCGGGCGATCCGGAAGCTTGACGAGCCGCTGGAGCAGACCGCGCCGCTCGCCGCAGGCGATCCGGTCGAGGCACCGGCGCTCGGGGTGCACGGCACGATCGCCGCCGTCGAGGGCGAGGAGGCCGAGGTGATCGGGCCGGCCGGGCACCGGCTGCGGATCCCACTCGCCCGCCTCCGTCCGTCACGGCGGCGCGAAGCCGAGGCGGAGACGCCCGTCACCGTCGTCGCGGCCGCCCGTGGCGACGTGAGCGACGAGCTCGACGTTCGCGGCCGCACGGCACAGGAGGCGCGCGAGGCGGTGCGCGCCTTCGTCGACGAGGCCGCACTGGCCGGGCTCGCGTCCGTGCGCGTGATCCACGGCCGGGGCACGGGCGCGGTGCGCAAGGCGGTACGGGACGAGCTCGACGGCCACCCGCTCGCCGGCGCCCGGGAGAGCGACTCGGCCGACGGCGCAACGGTCGTCCAGCTGGGCTAGCTCGGCTCCTCGACCACCTTCGCCGCGTAGAGCTGGTACGTCAGGGCCTCGAGCACGCGCAGCCGCGGCTCGGGGACGTCGAAGAACCGCGCAAGCGCGAGCGGCTCGAGCCACGAGAGCCCCGCGTCCGCGGCGAGCACCCGCGTGACGGCAGCACGGTCGCCGCCGAGCGCCACGTGGGTCACGCGCCCGCGCCACGGCCCGAGCACCCGCACCGCCTCGGCCGCGGCCGCGTCGACCAGCTCGCGCTCCTGCTCGCCGCGCCGGCGCCGGAAACGGTTCGCGGAGGAGCCGCCCTTCTTGTGCCGCCCCTTGACGAAGCGGGTGCCGACCTTGGAGGCGGCGAGCCGCTCGCCCTCGAAGACGCCCATGGCGTAGCCGCCCATGCGGACGAGGAGCACTGCGACGGTCGGCTCAACGGCGAGCGCCTCGAGCAGCGGCCCGGTGCGGACGACCTCGTACTCCCCCTCGTGGTCGAGCCCGAAGGGCGGCGTCACCGTCAGGACTGCCTCGTCGAGCTCGATCCGCACGCTCCCGCCCGGTAGACCGTCCGCGCCGGCGTCCCCTCGAGCGTGCGCAGCCGCTTCGCGACGTTCGCCCGGCCGATGTGGCGCGTCTCGGCCACGGTGGCCACAATCGAGGGATGGCGACCGTGCAGGGCAGGAGCGTGAACCAGCCGCCGCCGCTCGCGGGCTACGACCTCTACGAGCAGGACGCCGCGCTCGTCGAGGGCGTGCGGCGGGAGGGCGGCGCAGGGTGGGAGGACGAGCTCGCCGCCTTCGGACGGACGCTCGGCGGCGACCCGCTCGAATGGGGCCGGCTCGCGAACGAGCACCCGCCGCGCCTGCGCACGCACGACCGCTACGGCGAGCGGGTCGACGAGATCGAGTTCCACCCCGCCTGGGACTCGCTGCTCCGCCTCGGCCTCGACGCACGGCTCCAGTCGCTGCCCTGGGTCGACGATCGCCCGGGCGCGCACGTCGCCAGGGCCGGGCTCTTCATGCTGCTCGCGCAGGTCGAGGCGGGTGTCGGCTGCCCGCTCTCGATGACCTTCGCCGCAGTGCCCGCGCTGCGGGCGGAGCCCGACCTCGCGGACGAGTGGGTGCCGCGCCTGACCGTGGGCGGCGCGCTCTGCGGGATGGCGATGACCGAGCGCCAGGGCGGCTCGGACGTGCGCGCGAACGAGACGACGGCGCGGCCGGACGGCGAGGCCTGGGTGCTCGACGGGCACAAGTGGTTCTGCTCGGCGCCGCAGTCGGACGCATTCCTCGTCCTCGCGCAGGCGCCCGGCGGGCTCTCCTGCTTCCTGCTCGAGCGCCCGCAGCCCGGCTTCCGGATCGAGCGGCTGAAGGACAAGCTCGGCAACCGCTCGAACGCCTCCGCCGAGATCGCGCTCGACGGCGCCGTCGCCCGGCTCGTCGGCGAGGAGGGACGTGGCGTGCGAACGATCCTCGAGATGGTCGTGCACACGCGGCTCGACTGCGTGCTCGGCTCGGCCGCGCTGATGCGCCGCGCGGTGGCGGAAGCGACCCACCATGCCGCCCACCGAGCGGCGTTCGGGCGGCTGCTCGCCGAGCAGCCGCTGATGCAGAACGTGCTCGCCGACCTCTGCGTCGAGTCGGAGGCGGCCACGGCCACGGCGCTCAGGCTCGCCCGGGCGTTCGACGAGGCGGACGGGCCGTTTCGCCGGCTCGCGACCGCTGTCGCGAAGTTCTGGGTCTGCAAGCGGACGCCGCCGCTCGTCGCGGAGGCGCTCGAGTGCCTCGGCGGCAACGGCTTCGTCGAGGAGTCGCAGCTGCCGCGGCTCTTCCGCGAGAGCCCGCTCAACTCGATCTGGGAAGGGTCGGGCAACGTGAACGCGCTCGACGTGCTGCGAGCGCTCGAGCGCGAGCCGGAGAGCGCGGAGGCGTTCCTCGCCGAGGTGCGGCTGGCCCAGGGCGGCGATACACGGCTCGATGCCGCCGTCGGGCGGCTCGACCGCGAGCTCGCCGCGCCCGACGAGCGCGACGCCCGCCGGCTGCTCGAGCTGCTCGCGACCGCGCTCCAGGGCTCGCTCCTCGTCCGCCATGCCCCGCCCGAGATCGCGGACGCGTTCTGCGCCCGGCTCGAGCGCCCGGGCGGCGTCTACGGCACGCTGCCCGGCACCGTCGACCAGGCGGCGATCGTCGCACGTTCCACGCCACGCCTCGCCGGGTAGGCTGGAGTCATGGCTGTCGAGATCCACTACTGCCCCGTCTGAAACGGCTATGACCGCCGGGCCGCGAGTCTCGCGGCCGTGCTGAAGAGGAACGGAATCGACGCCGCCGCGCTCGAGGGCGAGAAGAGCCAGTACGACGTGATCGCCGACGGCGAGCTCGTCTTCTCGAAGCAGGCCGAGGGCCGCTTCCCCGAGGAGGACGAGATCCTGGCGCGGCTTCGCTAGCCGCTAGGAGCCGCTGAAGCGCGGCTCGCGCTTCTCCAGGAACGCCGCCACGCCTTCCGCGAAGTCGGCCGTCCCGGTCGCCTCCTGCTGCAGCTCCGCCTCGAGCTCGAGCTGCTGCTCGAGCGTCGCGTCGTACGCGTGCTCGAAGAGGCGCTTCGTCATCCCGATCGCCCGCGTCGGCAGCGTCGCGTAGACCGCCGCCACCTCGGCCACGTGCGCGGCGAGCCGGTCTGCCTCGACGACCTCGGCGACGAGCCCCCAGTCGTGCGCCTCCGCCGCGGTCAGGCGCTTGTTCGTCGTCATCCAGTCGAAGGCACGGGCGAAGCCGAGCAGGCGGTGGATGAACCAGGAGCCGCCGGAGTCGGGCACGAGCCCGATCCCGATGAAGCCGGGGACGAACGTGGCCGTATCGGCCGCGATCCGCAGGTCGCAGGCGGCCGCGAGCGAGAGCCCGGCGCCCGCGCACGGGCCGTTGACGGCGGCGATCACCGGCTTCTCGAGCGCCCGGATCGCGCGGATGTTGGGGTGGTACGTCTGCTCGAGGCGGTCGCGGATCGAGCCGGCGACGTCCTGGAACTCCTTCAGGTCCTGCCCGGCGCAGAAGCCGCGGCCGGCGCCGGTGAGCACGACCGCGCGCACCTCCGGGGTCGCCGCCTCCTCGAGCGCCTCGTGCAGCGCCGCGTGCAGCGCCGCGTTGAACGCGTTGAAGACCTCGGGCCGGTTGAGCGTGATCGTGAGGACAGCGCCGTCGCGCTCGGTGAGCACCTCGCTCATGCGCCGACCCTACCCGCTCGGCTTGCGGTCGAGGAACGCGCGGATCGCGCCCTGCGCCTCGTCGCCGAGCATCGAGAGCGCCAGCCAGTCGCGCGCGTGTCCGACCGTCTCGTGCCACGAGATGTCGCGCCACCAGTTCAGCTGCTGCTTCGCGTAGCGCGTCGTCTCGGGCAGCTTGCGGGCGAGCTTGTCGACCACCTCGTCGACCTTCGCGTCCAGCTCGGCGGCGGGCACGGCCCAGTTGACGAGCCCCCACTCGGCCGCCTGCGTGGCGGGCACCTCGTCGCAGAGCAGGATCATCTCGCGGGCGCGACGGTCTCCGATCATGATCGGCAGCCACTGCGTCGCGCCGCCGGCCGGCACGGAGCCGTGCTCGAGCCCGACGTGACGGATGAACGCGTCGTCGACCATCACCGTGAGATCGCACGCCATCTGCAGCTCGTTGCCGCCGCCGACCGCGATCCCCTGCACGCGCGCGAGCGTCGGCTTGCCGATCTCGCGCAGCCGGTCGTGCATGTCCTTGAAGGCGCCGAACCACTTCCAGTACTCCTTCGAGTTCCCGAGCAGGTCCTCGCCCCACGCGCGCAGGTCGGCGCCCACGCAGAACGCGCGGCCGGCGCCGGTGACGACGACCACCCGGATCTCGTCGTCCCAGGAGGCGTCCTCGAAGGCGCGCGCGAGCTCGCGCAGCATCCGGAAGTCGAACGCGTTCAGGACCTCCGGCCGGTTCAGCGTCACCGTCGCGCGCGGGTAGTCCTTCTCGTAGACGATCCGCTCGAAGCCGAGCTCCTCGGGCGGCAGCGGGCGGGGCTGGTCGGGCTCAGGCAACGTCGGCAAAGAGGACGTGGAAGCGGCCGCCCAACTCCATCGCGTCCTTGCCGGTCGCGGCGAACTCCGGCGTCCGCGCGGCCTCCTTGAACGCGTCGCGCGAGGGGAACTCCCACTCGGCGTAGTAGGCGTACGGGGGCTCGCCGGCCGGGCGAGGCGAAGACGGGCCCGTGCCGGAACATGCCGCCGGGCACCTGGCGGCAGAGCTCGGCGTGCTGCTCGTAGCGCTCCGCGTCGGGGGCGCTCTCGTAGAGGACGAAGGCTCGGACCATCTGGCGACTCCTCTCGACTCGGGACGGGCGGAGCGTATAGCTTGCGCACGTGACGGGAGGGATGGCAGCCGCTGCGTCGCTCGCGCTCGTGGCCGGGCTCGCGGGCTCGGTCCAGGTGGCGGTGATGGGGCGCTTCGGAACCCGGATCGGCTCGTTCGAGGCGCTCGCCGCGAACCTGCTCTTCTCCACCCTGATCGCGACAGCGGTGCTGCTCGTGCTCCGCCAGAGCCTCGCCGGCTTCGGCGATGCCCTTCGCTCGCCCTGGTGGTACTGGGTCGGCGGCGGCGGGATGGGGGTCGTCGTCGTCTTCACGATCACGGTCGTGACGCCGCGGCATCGGCGCGGCCGCGACGATCGGCCTGCTGATCGCCGGCCAGCTCGCGATGGCCACCGCCATCGACCGCTACGGCTGGTTCGGCGTCGAGAAGGTGCCGCTGACGCTGCCGCGCGGTGCTCGGCGTGCTGCTGCTCGCCGCGGGCGCGCTGCTCGCGCTACGTCGCTAGCGGCAGGCAGACCGTGAACGTGGTGCCGATGCCGGGCTCGGAGACGACCGAGACCGAGCCACCGCTCTGGGCGACGATCCCGTGCACGGTCGCGAGCCCGAGCCCCGTACCCTCGCCGACCGGCTTGGTCGTGAAGAAGGGCTCGAAGATCTGCGTCGCCGTCACCTCGTCCATGCCGTCGCCGGTAGTCCGCGACGACCAGGGCCACGTGGGGGCCGTCGTCGAGCGCCATGTTCGTCGTGCGCACGAGCAGCTTGCCTCCGGCGGGCATCGCGTCCCGCGCGTTGACGGCGAGGTTGAGGACGACCTGCTCGATCTGCGCCGGGTCGGCGCGTGTCAGCCCGAGCTCGGGATCCAGCGTCGTCGTGAGCACGACGTCCTCGCCCAGCATCCGGGCGAGCATCGGCGACATCGCGCCGACGACGGAGTTCAGGTCGAGCACCTGCGGCCGCAGCACCTGCTTGCGGCTGTAGGCCAGCAGCTGTCCCGTCAGGTCGGCTGCGCGGCTCGCAGCACGCGCGATCTGATCGAGGTTGTCGCGGAGCGGTGATGCGGCCTCCACGTCGAGCAAGGTCAGCTCCGCATAGCCGCGGATCGCAGTGAGCAGGTTGTTGAAGTCGTGCGCGATCCCACCGGCGAGCCGGCCGATCGATTCCATCTTCTGCGCCTGGCGCAGTTGCTCGTCGAGGATGCTCCGCTCCGCGAGCTGGTTCTGGAGGTCGCCGTAGAGACGCGCGTTCTCCAGGGCGAGTGACGCGAGATGGGAGAAGCGCTCGAGCAGCGCGACCTCCGCCGGGCCGAAGCGGCGCTCCCGCTCGAGCAGGACGAGCCCGAGCACGCCGACGACCTCGCCTCCCGTGAGCAACGGCACGCCGACGGAGGCGTGCAGGTCATGGCCCTCGAACCCGGCCGCGGCGCCCTCCCAGGTCCGGTAGTCGTCGATCACGAGCGTCCGGCGCTGCTCCCAGACCCGGCCCGACAGCCCTTCGCCGCGGGCGAGCGCCTGCGGCTCGACCCGTTCGAAGTAGCCGAGACCGACCGCCAGCCGCAGCCGGCCCTGCTCGGGATCGACGAGGTAGATGTACCCGTGCTCGGTGCCGACGAGGCCACGGGCGCTGTCGAGCATCGTCGCGAGGATGCTGTCGACGTCCATCCGGTCGAGCAGGGCGATCGTCGTCTCGTGCAGCGCCGCGAGCTCGGTGTTGCGGGCGGCGAGCAGCTCGAAGTCGAGCGTCGCACGAAGCGCCACCGTCGCCTGGTTCGCGAAGGTGCGAAGCGCCTGGAGCCGCGCGTGGGAGGGGAGCAGCCGGTCGGTCGGGATCGTCGACCCAGAGAAAGCCGCTCCGCGACCCGTCCCGCTCGACCAGTGGCACGAGCAGCCAATGGTGCGACCAGGCCAGCGGGCCGGCGCCGTTGCGCTGCGAGCGATAGTCCGACCCGCCGTCGGTCAGGGCGGTCGCGACATCGCTCTCGATCAGGTAGCACCCGCCCCGCTCGAACTCGGGAACGAAGAGCAGATCGAGGTCCGCCTGTGAGATGGCGAAGTCGAGCCCGGGCGCGTCGAGCTCCCACCCGGCCGTGCCGGTCGGGACGAAGCGGCCGTCCTCGGCGGCCAGGCAGACGGCGACCTTCTCGAAGCCGAGCGCGCGATGGATGCCGGTGGCGACGGTGTCGAGGACGGTCTCGACCGACTCGAGCTCGACGAGGGAGGCCGAGACCTCGAGCAGCTGCCTCAGCGACTCCCGGTCCCGCGCGGCGGCCGCCACGAGATCGGCGCTCTCGATCGCGCTCGAGACGTGCTCCGCGAACGCGACCAGCACGTCGAGCTCCTCGCTGCCGGGCCGTAGCCCGGCCTCCGGCTCGTCGACGGAGAGCACCCCGAGCAGGTCGCCCGCCTGTCCGCGGAGCGGCACCACGAGCACGTCCTCGGGCTGCCAGGCGTCCGGCTCGGGGAGCGGCACGAGGTCGGGGACGTGGGTCGGCATCCGCTCCTCCCAGTCCATCTCCTCCTGCGGGATCAGGTAGGCACCACGGCGGCAGAAGCGCTCGTCCAGGTACGGCGCCAGCGCCTCGAACGGCCGCACGGCGCCACGGAGAGCGTTCCGTGCGCCTTCGCTCCCGTGCACGGTGATCACCTCGAAGTCGTCGGTGGCGGGCCGGTGCAGGCTGATCGCGACGGTGCGCCAGCCGAGCGAGGTCGAGATCGTCTCCGCGATCCGGTCGGACAGCCGCCGGGAGTCGCGCTCGTCGCGAACGAGACGGCTCACTTCGAGCAGACCGCGCAGCTGCGGCAGCATCGATGCGGAGGAGACGAGGGACACGTCCGCCGGGTGATCGGTCACGGCGCGACGGGCTTGAGGATCGAGCACCTAGAGCCCGACGATGTCGTCGGGCCGCACCGGCACACGGGCCAGCGCTCGGCCGGTCGCGGCCCGCAGCGCGGAGGCGACCGCGGCGGTCGAGACGACGGTCGGCGGCTCGCCCACGCCCTTCAGGCCGTAGGGCGCATCGGGCTCCGGATCCTCGACGAGCACGCTCGTGACGGGAGGCATGTCGAGCGCGGTCGGGATCAGGTAGTCGGTGAAGCTCGCATTCGTGATCAGGCCGTCCCGGGTGCGGATCTCCTCCATCAGCGCGAGGCCGAGGCCCTGCGCGGTCCCTCCCTCGATCTGGCCCTCGACCGCGAGCGGGTTGACGGCCTTGCCGACGTCCTGCGCGGTGCCGATCCAGACGACGCGGGTGAGCCCGAGGTCGACGTCGACCTCGGCGACGACGCGCATCGCCGCGACCGCGAACGAGACATGCGCGCGCTCGCCCGTGATCTGGCCCGTCTCGGGGTCGAGCGGCGTCGTGCGCGGATGGCGATAGACACGCTCGACGTCGACGTCGCCGCCCGCCCGCTCCTGCTCCTCGCGCGCCGCACGACAGGCGTCCCGCACGGCACCGGCGGCCATCCAGGTCATGCGCGAGGCGGAGGCCGATCCGGCCGAGCCGACCATGGCCGTCCCGGCCGGGGCGAGCACGACGTCGTCGGTGCTCGAGCTCGGTGCGGGCGACCTGGAGGATGACGTCCGTCACGCCCTGGCCGACCTCCGCGGAGGCACAGTGGATCTCGGCGGAGCCGTCGGCGCGCAGGAGCACCCGCGCGGCGGTGGAGTCGTCGAAGCCCTCCGAGTAGCAGATGTTCTTGAAGCCGACGGCGAAGCCGACCCCGCGCTGGACGCCCTCGCCGCGGGTCGTGTTCCCGGCGCCGCCGGGCAGTCGGATGGCCTCGCGCGGCAGCTGCTCGGGCTCGGGGACGGGCAGGGCCGCGGCCCGGCGGATCACGTCGGCGGTCGGCAGCGAGCCCTCGATCGGCTGCCCGGTCGGAAGCAGATCGCCGGGGCCGAGCGCGTTCAGGAGCCGGAGCTCGACGGGATCGATCCCGAGCTCGGCGGCGAGCTTGTCCATCTGGGCCTCGGCGGCGAAGCAGGTCTGCACGGCGCCGAAGCCGCGCATGGCGCCGCAGGGCGGGTTGTTCGTGTAGACGCACGTCGACTCGATCAGCGCGTTCGCGACCTTGTACGGCCCGATCGCGAAGCAGGCGGCGTTGGAGGTCACCGCCGTCGAGCTCGATGCGTACGCGCCGCCGTCGAGCAGGATCCGCATGCGCACGTTGACGAGCTCGCCTGCCCGGGTCGCCCGGTGCTCGCACCAGATCCGGGCCGGGTGGCGGTGGACGTGGCCGAAGAACGACTCCTCGCGGTTGTAGACGATCTTCACCGGCCGCTTGGTGTGCAGCGCCAGCATCGCGCCGTGGATCTGCATCGAGAGGTCCTCGCGCCCGCCGAAGGCGCCACCGACGCCGGCGAGGTGGATCCGCACCTGCTCCGGCTCGAGCCCGAGGCACGGCGCGACCTGGTCGCGGTCGACGTGCAGCCACTGCGTCGCGACGTGGATGTCGACACCGCCCTCGCCGTCCGGGACCGCGAGGCCCGACTCCGGGCCGAGGAACGCCTGGTCCTGGATCCCGATCTCGTACACGCCGCTGACCGTCACGTCGCCCTCGGCCTCGGGGTCCCCGTGGCGGAGCACGAGATGGCGGACGACGTTCGGGCGGTCGTCCTCCCGGTAGCCGTGCGCCATCGTCGGCCGCTCCGGGTGGAGCGGCGGCTGCTCGGTGGCGCGCTCCATGTCGACGACCGGCTCGAGCACCTCGTACTCGACCCGCACGGCAGCGGCGGCGCGGCGCGCCTGCTCGGGCTCCTCGGCGGCGACGAGCGCGACCGGCTCGCCGTAGTAGCGCACGACGTCGGCGGCCAGCACGGGCTGGTCGGCGAACTCGAGCCCGTACGTCTTCCGGCCCGGGACGTCTCCGTGCGTGAGCACGGCGTGGACGCCGGCCATCGTCAACGCCTCCGAGATGTCGAGCTCGAGGATCCGCGCGTGCGCGTGCGGGCTGCGGACCGTGACACCCCAGAGCATCCCGGCCGCATGCAGGTCGCTCGAGTACGCGAACTCGCCCGTGACCTTCGGCGTCGCGTCGTGGCGGCTGACCGCGTCGCCGACGCGACCTCGCTGGAGCTGCCGCTGTTGCTGCTCCGTCGTGGTCATGCGCGACCCGCCGCGAGCCGGACGGCGTCGAAGATCTTGGCGTAGCCGGTACAGCGGCAGAGATTGCCGGAGAGCTCCTCGCGGATCACGTCGTCGCTCGGATCGGGCACGCGCTCGAGCAGGGCGGCGGTGGCGACGACGAGGCCCGGTGTGCAGAAGCCGCACTGCACGGCACCTGCCTCGACGAACGCCTGCTGCACCCGGTGGAGGCCGCTCTCGTCGCGCAGGCCCTCGACCGTCGTCACCGCATGTCCGTCTGCCTGCGCGGCGAGCACGAGGCAGGCGCAGACGAGGTCGCCGTCGAGCAGCACCGAGCACGAGCCGCACTCGCCCTGCTCGCAGGCGTTCTTCGACCCGGGCAGCTCGAGCGCGTCGCGCAGCGTGGTGAGCAGGCTCTCGCCGGCCCAGACGTCGGCCTCGCGCGCCTCGCCGTTGATCGTCAGCCGGATCTTCACGCGAGGACCCGATCGAGCGCGCGGCGGGTGAGCACGCGAAGCGCATGCCGGCGGTAGGCGGCGGTGCCGCGGACGTCGTCGATCGGGCTCGCCGCGTCCGCCACGAGGTCGGGGAAGTCGTCGTGCGCGTCGATCGGCGCGCGCACGAGCGCAGGCACCGGGCCGGCGGAGCCGTACGCCGCGCGCAGCTCGCCGCGCTCGCGGTCGACGAGGACCGCGAGCGAGCAGACGGCGATCACCATCGCGTTGCGCGGCCCCACCTTCATGAAGGTCTGCGGACGGCCGCCCGGCTCGAGGCGGACGGCGAGCACGAGCTCGTCCGGCTCGAGCGCGTTCCGCTTCGGGCCGAGGAAGAACTCGTCGAGCGGCAGCGTGCGCACGCCGCGGACGCTGCCGAGCTCGAGTGTCGCCTGCTCGACGAGCAGCGGCGGGTGCGCGTCGCCGGCGGGGGACGCGGTGCCGAGGTTGCCGCCGATCGTGCCGCGGTTGCGAATCTGGGGCGAGCCGACCGTGCGGGACGCCTCCGCGAGCGCGGGCAGGAGCTGCGCCAGCTCCGGCACCATCGCCTCGGTGTAGGTGAGGCCGGCGCCCAGCCGAACCGAGCCGTTCTCGCGCGTCCACCCCTTCAGCTCGGGCACCTCGGCCAGGTTGAGGATCGCCTCCGGCCGCGTGCGGTCGAAGTTGAGCTCGACGAGCAGGTCGGTGCCCCCCTGGATCGGCCGCGCGTCAGGGAGCTCGGACTTCAGCCGTAGGGCCTCGTCGAGCGAACGAGGGGTGATCACGTCCATGAGGGCAAAGATACGGTACGAAGGCATGAGGTCCCTGCTCGCCGACGCGTACGTGCTGACGATGGACGACGAGGGCACCGAGCACGCGGAGGGCTGGATCCTGGTCGAGGACGGCTTCGTCCTCCAGGTGGGGACCGGCGCCGAGCCGGAGGCGGACGAGCGGACGGGTCTCGGCGGCGCCCTCGTCACCCCCGGGCTCGTCAACACGCATCACCACCTCTACCAGACGCTCACGCGCGCCCGGGCGCAGGAGGCGACGCTGTTCGAATGGCTTGTCGAGCTCTACCCGACCTGGGCGCGGATCGACGCCGAGGCCGAGTACGCCGCTGCGCGCACCGGGATTGCCGAGCTGATGCTCTCGGGGTGCACGACCGTCTTCGATCACCACTACGTCTTTCCGCGCGGACGCACCGGGTTCGTCGAGGCCGAGGTGCAGGCCGCGCGGGAGCTGGGCTGCCGCATCGTCGCCTCGCGCGGCTCGATGGACCTCGGCGTCTCCGACGGCGGCCTGCCGCCCGACGAGCTGGTCGAGAAGATCGACGCCGTCCTCGCCGACACCGAACGGCTGGTCGGAGAGCTGCACGAGACCGGCCCGGGCGCACGCGTCCAGATCGCCGTTGCACCGTGCTCGCCGTTCTCGGTCACCGGCCGGCTGATGACCGAGTCGGCCGAGCTCGCCCGCCGGCTGGGGCTCCAGCTGCATACGCATCTCGCGGAGACGGTCGAGGAGGAGGCCTACTGCCAGGAGCTCTACGGCTGCACGCCCGTCGAGTACCTCGACTCGCTGGGCTGGCTCGACGGTGACGTCTGGTGCGCGCACTGCGTCCACCTCTCGGACGGCGAGATCCGGCGCTTCGCGGCCACGGGAACGGGCGTCGCGCACTGCCCGACGTCGAACCTGCGCCTCGGCGCAGGGGTCGCGCCGGTGCAGGCGATGATGGCAGCCGGCGTCCGGGTCGGGCTCGGCGTCGACGGGTCGGCCTCGAACGAGCGCAGCCACCTGTTCAACGAGGTCAAGCAGGCGCTGCTCGTGGCGCGCGGGCGCGGCGGGCCGCAGGCGATGACCGCCCGTGAGGCGATCCGGCTGGGCACGCGCGGCGGCGCCGCCGTGCTCGCCCGCGACGACCTCGGCGCGATCGAGCCGGGCCGCTGCGCCGACCTCGCGGTCTGGCCGACCGACGGGCTCGAGCTCGGCGGCGCAGCCGATCCGGTCGCCGGGCTGGTCTTCGCGGGGGCCGACCGGGTCGACCGGCTCTACGTCGGCGGCGAGCTCGTCGTCCAGGGCGGCGCGCTCGTCCGGGCCGACGAGGCCGAAATCGCTCGCGCGCACCGGGTGCAGTCGCGTAGATTCGCTTCGTGACCTCGCTCTCGACCCATGTGCTCGACACTGCGGCCGGGCAGCCCGCGGCCGGAGTGCTGGTCGTGCTCTACCGCGGGGACATGTTCATGGCCGAGATGCGCACCGACGACGACGGCCGGGCGCGGCTCGCGGAGTCGCTCGACCCCGGCACGTACCGGCTCGTCTTCCACCCGCCGTCCCCCTTCTTCCGCCGCGTCGAGCTCGAGGTCGAGCTCGACGAGGGCCACTACCACGTCCCGCTCCTCGTCTCGCCCTACTCGTGCGCGAGCTACCGCGGCAGTTGACCGTCGAGGAGCTCGCCGAGCTCTTCGAAGGGCGCACGGCCCTCGTCGAGCGGCTCGCCGAGCTCGACGACCCGCTCGGCCAGGCGGACGAGGTCGTCGCGGGGCTGCCGGAGGAAGAGCTGGTCGAGGCGCTCGCCGCGCACCCCGCGATCGGCGCCCGGTCGGGCCTCTCCGCCCGCTCCGCGGAGGAGCAGGGGCTCGACCACGATCCGGTCGTCCTCTCCGAGCTCGCCTATCTGAACCAGGTGTACGAGGAGAAGTTCGGCTTCCGCTTCGTCGTCTTCGTCGACCGCCGCCCGAAGGCGGAGATCCTCGAGGTGCTGCGCGAGCGGCTCGCGCGGACGCACGACGAGGAGCTCCGGACCGGCGTGAGCGAGCTCGTCGCGATCGCGAGGGACCGGTGGACGCGGACTACCTGAAGGACGTCGCCGACCTCCTCCTGCGCTTCCTCCACGTCGTCGCGGGGATCGCCTGGATCGGGGCGTCGTTCTATTTCATCCGGCTCGACCTCGGCCTGCGCCCGCCGGCGGCCGAGGAGGACGCAGCCCGCGGTGTCGCCGGCGAGTACTGGGGCGTGCACGGCGGCGGCTTCTACCACTCGCAGAAGTACAAGGTCGCGCCGCCGCGCCTTCCCGAGCAGCTGCACTGGTTCAAGTGGGAGGCGTACACGACCTGGCTCTCGGGGTTCGGCCTGCTCGTCCTCCTCTACTGGCTCGACGCCGGCACCCGCCTCGTCGACCCGGCCGTCGCCGACCTCGCGTCCTGGCAGGCGGTCGCGCTCTCGGCGGGCGGGCTCGCGCTCGCCTGGCTGGCGTACGACGCCGCCTGCCGCTTCCTCCGCGACGACCGGCTCGTCGCCCTCGCGGTGGCGATCCTCGTGACGCTCTCCGCCTACGCCGCGGGAGAGATCTTCGCGGCCCGCGCGGCCTTCCTCCAGGTCGGCGCGATGCTCGGCACGATCATGGCGGCGAACGTCTTCCTCGTGATCATCCCCGCCCACTGGGAGCTCGTCCGGGCGAAGCAGCAGGGGCGCGAGCCCGACCCGGGGCCGGGCCTGCGCGCGAAGCAGCGCTCGGTCCACAACAACTACCTGACGCTGCCGGTCGTCTTCACGATGCTCGCGGGCCACTTCCCGCTCGCGTTCGGCGCCGGCCAGGCCTGGCTCGTCCTGCTCGCGATCTTCGCGCTCGTCGCCGCGATCCGGCACTTCTTCAACCGCTGGCACGTCGGGCGGCGGGAGTGGTGGATCCTCGGCGCGGCTGCCGTCGGGGCGGCCGTGCTCGTCGTCGCGCTCGCGCCCGACGACGTCGCGACCGCAAGCGTCCCGACCGACGCGGAGGCAGCGGCGATCGTCACGCAGCGGTGCGCGACCTGCCACTCCGGCGTCTCGGCGCCGAACGGCGTGCGGCTCGAGGATCTCGCGGGGATCGAGCGGCACGCAGCGGCGATCGAGCGCCAGGTGAGCTCCCGTGCGATGCCCCCGGGCAATGCGACCGGCCTCACCGACGACGAGCGCGCGCAGCTCGTCGCGTGGGCCGCGGCGCGCGGGTAGGGTCCCCGCCGTGCTCGAGATCACCGCAGCCGGAATGCGCTTCGTCGCCCGCTGGGAGGACGAGCTGGCGCCGCAGACGGTCGCAGCGTTCAAGGGCGATCCTGCCGCTCGAGGACCGGATCATCCACTGCCGCTGGAGCGGCGAGTCGAACTGGATCCCCTGGGGCGACCGCGACCTCGGGATCGGCCCCGAGAACGCGACGAGCTACCCGCACCCGGGCGAGCTCGCGCTCTACCCGGGCGGCGAGAGCGAGACGGAGCTGCTCTTCCCGTACGGCTACTGCTCGTTCGCGAGCAAGGCGGGGCACCTGTGGGCGAACCACTTCGCCACCCTCGTCGAGGGCGCCGAGCAGCTGAAGGAGCTCGGCCGGCTGACGCTCTGGGAAGGCGCGCAGCCGATCTCGTTCCGCGAGGCTCTAGCCTCCTTCCAGGCGGAGGTCGAACCCGGCCGGCGCGTGGATGTTGACCATGCGCACGCGTGCGTCGCCGTCGTTGCGGAAGGTGTGGCGAACGCCGGGCGGGACGAGCACGAACGTGCCCGGGCCTGCGACAACCTCCTCGCCCTCGACGCCGAACGTGAGCTCGCCCTCGAGGATGTAGAACGCATCGTCCTCCGCCTCGTGCAGGTGCTCGGGCGGGCCGCCGCGGTGCGGCTGGATCTCGATCACGGCGAGGTTGAAACGCGGTGTGTCGGCGCTCCGCGCGAGGAACTCGACGTTGCCGACGCGGTGGCCCTCGCCCGGCCCGACGACGACTGCCTTCATGCCACCAGCCTGCCGAGCGCGCCGGTCAGCGCGTCCACTGCGAGCGCGATGTCCTCCTCCGAGCTGAGCTCCGCCGGGTTGTGGCTGACGCCGCCGTTCAAGCTGCGGACGAAGAGCATCCCCGACGGGACGCCGGCGGTCGCGAGGATGCCCGCGTCGTGCCCGGCGCCCGAGGGCAGCTCGAGCACGGGCGCTCCCGCCTCCGCGACCGCGGCCCGCAGCGCAGCGCGAATCTCCTCCGACATCGGCGAGGGCTCGGTGCGGATCGGCTCCTCGACCTCGAGCGCGGCTGCGAGCCGGTCGAGCCGCCCGGCATCGGGCGCGCGTGCGTCGACCGAGACGACGACACGGCCGGGGATCACGTTGGTGCCGCCGGGCTCGACCGTCACGCGGCCGACCGTCGCGACCGCTCCCTCGATCCCGCGGGCGACTTCGCGCGCGTGTAGGACGAACTCGGCGGCGGCGACGAGCGCGTCCTCGCGCACGTCCATCGGCGTCGTCCCGGCGTGGCCGGCACTGCCCGTGAACGTGCGCCGCCCGTGGACGTAGCCGACGATCGACGTGACGACGCCGAGCGGCGCGTCCGCGTTCAGCAGCGTCGGTCCCTGCTCGATGTGCACCTCGACGTAGGCATCCGGGCGCGCCGCGCAGCCCTTGCTCCCGGCGCAGCCGCGCTCCTCGTCGCGGAAGACGACGACGGCGAGCCCGGGTGTCCCGAGCCGCTCGACCGCCTCCAGCCCGGCGAGCACGCCGAGCGTGCCGTCGAAGCGTCCGGAGCTGGGAACGGTGTCGAGGTGCGAGCCCGTCCAGACCTGGCGCGTGCCGCCGGGGACGCGCCCGATCAGGTTGCCTGCTGCGTCGACCTCGACCTCGAGCCCGGCCTCGCGGAACCAGCCGGCGGCGAGCTCGTGCGCCGCGTCCTCCTCGGCCGAGTAGCCGATCCGGTCGCCCATGACGGCCAGCTGCTCGAGACGCTCCATGACCCGCATGCCGGCAGCCTAAAGCGAGCGGAGGAGCCAAGCGCCGGCGAGCGGGAAGAGCGCGGCGAGCCCGAAGGCCACGCCCCACGACGTCGCGGAGACAGCCGCCGCGAACGCGACCGGCGCGGCGACGCCGATCGCGGAGAGCACCGTCTGCTGGAAGCCGATCGCCGCGCCGCTGCGCCGCCCACCGAGCTCGGCGGCGATCGTGAAGGAGAGGCCGTTCCAGGCCATCGAGAGCCCGGTGGCCACGACGAGCGCCGGCACGAGCACCCACGTCGAGGCGCCCGTCAGCGCGGCGACGGCGCCGACCGTGGCCGCGACGGCGAGGCCGATCACCTGCAGCGGCCGCACCCGCGAGCCGACGAGGTCGGACCAGCGCCCGACTCCGATTCGCAGCGCCGCGGCGAGGCCCTGCCCGACCGCGAAGACGCCGGCCGCCTGCGCGGTCGAGAAGCCGTGCTCGTCGTGGAGGAAGAGGACGACGAAGCCCATCATCGCCACCTGGGCGACGAGGTAGAGCCCGCTGCCCCAGCAGGCGAGCCAGAGCCGGCGATCGCGGAGCGTCAGCTCCACGTCCACTGCCTCGATGTGCTCCTCCGTGCCCGCACGAAGGATGACCGCGCCGAGCACCGCGCCCGCAAGCACGAAGCCGGCGACGAAGAGGAGGCCCGCCTTCGGCGTCTCGAGCGCGGGCAGCACGAGCGCGGCCACCGCCCCGCCGACCGGAACGGCCGTCTGCCGCACCCCGAGCGCGAGCCCCCGTTCGCTCGCCTTGAACCAGCGCATCACGGCGCGGCCGCTCCCCGACTGGACGCTGCCGCCGGCGATCCCCGCGAGGCCGAGCAGCACGACCAGCCAGTGGAAGCTCGGCGCGTAGGCAGCGGCCGCGAGGAAGCCGGCGCACACCGCGAGCCCGCCCGCGAGGGTCCAGCGCTCGCCGAAGCGGTCGACCGCGAACCCCCACGGCAGCAGCGCGAACGTCAGCCCGATCCACTCCGCGGCGAGCACGATCCCGATCTCGGTCAGGCTGAGGTCGTACTTGTCGCGCAGCGCCGGAGCGAGCACGGCGATCGCGAACGAGATCGTGGAGAACGCGGCCTGGGCGGCGGTCCCCGCGGCGAGGACGGCCCACCGGTAGGACAACGACCTAGAGCCCGAAGGGGTTGATCGGGCGGGCGCCCGTGTTCACGGTGACGCTCTTGGTCTCGAGGTAGAGGTCGAGCGTCTCGATCCCGAGCTCGCGGCCGAAGCCGGACTGCTTGTAGCCGCCGAACGGCAGCCCCGGGAACGCCGTGTAGGGCATGTTGATCCCGACCGTGCCGGCCTTGATCCGCGACGCGAGCCGGTGCCCGCGGGCGGGATCGCCCGTCCAGACCGACGCCATCAGGCCGTACTTGACGTCGTTCGCGATCCGGATCGCATCCTTCTCGTCCGCGAACGGGATCACCGTGACGACCGGGCCGAAGACCTCCTCCTGCGCGATCGCGGCAGAGTTGTCGACACCGGCAACGACGGTCGGCGGGTAGAAGGCGTGCTCGCCCGGCTCGCCGCCGAGCACGACCTCGGCACCCGCCTCGCGCGCGCTCTCGACGAACGAGTGCACGCGCGCCTGGTGCGCCTGGGAGATCAGCGAGCCCATCTGCGTCTCGGCGTCGAGCGGGTCGCCCACCTTCACGCGCCCCGCCTGCTCGGTGAACGCGCTCACGAACTCGTCGTAGATCGGCTGCTCGACGAGCACGCGCGAGCGGGCCTCGCAGCTCTGGCCCGCCGAGTAGTAGATCGACCAGACCGCGCTCGGGATCGCCGAGTCGAGGTCGGCGTCGGCGAAGACGAGGTTCGGGCTCTTGCCGCCGAGCTCGAGCGTCAGCCGCTTGATCGGATCGGAGCAGAGCCGCATGATCTCGCCGCCCGTCTTCGTCGAGCCGGTGAAGGCGACCTTGTCGACGCCCGGGTGGCGGACGAGGTAGGCGCCGGTCGTCGGCCCGTCGCCGGTGACGATGTTGATCGCTCCGGCCGGGAAGCCGACCTCCGCCGCGAGCTCGGCGAGCCGGAGCGCGGTCGCGGGCGTCTGCGGGTCGGGCTTGAGGACGACGGCGCAGCCGGCCGCAAGTGCCGGCGCGAGCTTCCAGGTCGTCATCAGGAGCGGGTAGTTCCACGGCACGATCTGGCCGGCGACCCCGACGGGCTCCTTCAACGTGTAGGAGAGGAGCGAACCGCCGATCGGGTTCGAGCGGCCGGCGATCGAGCCGATCGCGGAGGCGTAGAAGCGGAAGTGCTCGATCGCGCCGAAGAGCTCGGCCTTGACCGAGGAGCTCGCCTTGCCGACGTTCCTTGCCTCGAGCTCGACGAGCTCGTTGCGATTCGCCTTGACCGCGTCGGCCAGCGCATGCAGGAGCCGCGAGCGCTCGTTGGCCGGCGTCTTGCCCCAGTCGCCGGCGAGCGCGCCGCGGGCGGCGTCGACTGCGCGGTCGATCTCGGCCTCGCCGGCGAGCTGCGCTGTGCCGAGCGGATCGCCGCTGGCGGGCTCGACGAGGTCGCGGGTCGAGGCGCCCTCGACGGTCTCGCCGTTGATGAAGAGCCCGAACTCGTGTGTCGCGACGGCCACGGCGGGACGATAGCGCTACGGACCGAGATGGCGCAGGCTGACGCGGAGCACGGGCGGCTTCACGCCGTCGGGCAGCACGCGCGCGTCCAGGAACAGGGTGATGCCGAGCTCGGCCCGGCCGTCGGCGAGCAGCTTGTCTGCGAGGAACACGCTCGGGTCGGAGCTCGTCACCTCGATCCAGCCGGACGCGATCGCAGCGTCGCTCGCGGCCCTGAACGCGGCGTCCGCCGTTCCGGCCGGGAGCTCGAACAACCTGCCCACGCGCGCGAACACCGGCTTGCCGAGCGCGGAGCCCTCGTTCTGCGAGTCGGTGTCGGCAAGCGTGCCGTTCGGCGGCACGTAGGTCGCCATCGTGTCCGCCCGCAGCGCTTGCAGCTGCTGACTGGGCTCGCTGCCACGGGAGAGCGCGATCACGAGCACGCCGAGCAGCGCCGCCGCGGCGATGATCGTGTTGCGGTGGGTCAGCCTCATCGCTCGAAGAGCGCGGCCTGGCCCTGCCCGACGCCGACGCACATCGTCGCCACGCCGTAGCGGCCGCCCCGGCGGCGCAGCTCGTGCAGGAGGGTGACGACGAGTCGCGCGCCGCTCATCCCGAGCGGGTGGCCGATCGCGATCGCGCCGCCGTTCACGTTGACCTTGTCCTCGTCGAGCCCCAGCTCGCGCACGACCGCAAGGCTCTGCGAGGCGAAGGCCTCGTTCAGCTCGACGAGGTCGAGGTCGCCGACGCCGATGCCGGCCCGGTCGAGCAGCTTGCGGACCGCGGGCACGGGGCCGATCCCCATCACGCGCGGGTCGACCCCGGCGACCGCGCTCGCGACGAACGCGCCGAGCGGCTCGACTCCGAGGGCCCGCGCCTTCTCTTCGGACGCGATCACGAGCGCCGCGGCCCCGTCGTTGAGCCCGCTCGAGTTGCCGGCCGTCACCGTGCCACCCTCGCGGAACGCGGGCCGGAGCGTGCCGAGCTTCTCCACCGTCGTCTCGGGTCGCGGATGCTCGTCGCGCTCGAGCTCTCCCGCCGGCACGAGCTCGTCGGAGAAGTCGGCCGCCGCCCAGCGCTGCTGCGAGCGGTGCGCGAACGCGTCCTGGTCCTCGCGCGACACGTCCCAGCGCTCGGCGACGTTCTCCCCGGTCTCGCCCATCGCCTCGAGCGGGAACATCGCCTCGAGCGCCGGGTTCGGGAAGCGCCAGCCGAGCGTCGTGTCGTACAGGGTGCGGTCGCCGCGCGGGAACGCCGCATCCGGCTTCGCGGTCACGAGCGGGGCGCGGCTCATCGACTCGACGCCGCCCGCGACGAAGAGGTCGCCGTCGCCGGCCGCGATCGCGTGGCAGGCGCCGACGACGGCGGAGAGCCCGGAGGCGCAGAGCCTGTTGACGGTCACGCCGGCGACGGACTCGGGCAGGCCGGCGAGCAGCGCCGCCATCCGGGCGACGTTGCGGTTGTCCTCGCCCGCCTGGTTCGCGCAGCCGAGGTAGACGTCCTCGATCTCGGCCGGCTCGATCCCGGCGCGCTCGACCGCTGCCGCGATCGCGATCCCGGCCAGGTCGTCCGGCCGCACCGCCGCCAGCCCGCCGCCGTACCGCCCCACCGGCGTGCGCACCGCCGAGAGGACGACCGCGCGGGCCACTAGGAGACGTAGTCCAGGCGGACCGGCTCGGGGAAGGCGCCGATCGCGTCGCCGCGGCGGAGCAGCTCCTCGACCGCGGCACGGCCCTCGTCGCCGTAGTCGCAGGTGCGCTCGTTCACGTACATGTCGACGAAGCGCTCGTTCGTGGCGGCGTCGATGCCGCGGCCGAAGCGCATCGCGTAGCGCATCGCCTCGCGCCTGTTCGCCAGTCCCGCCTGGATCGACTCGAGCAGGACGGCCGAGAGGTCGTGCAGGCGCTCGCCGACGTCGCGGCGGACGAGGTTGACGCCGAGCGGCAGCGGCAGCCCGGTCTCGAGCAGCCACCACTCGCCGAGGTCGAGCACCTTGTGCAGCCCGGAAGCCTCGTACGTGAGCTGGCCCTCGTGGATGACGAGGCCGGCGTCGGCCTTGCCGGACGCGACCTCGTCGAGGATGCGGTCGAAGGGGAGCTCGCGGTGCCCGAACTCGCCGAGCGCGAGCCGGAGCGTGAGGAACGCCGTCGTCATCCGACCGGGGACGACGATCTCGGCGAAGCGGAGCTGCTCGAACGTGAGCGGCTCGCGGGCGACGAGGATCGGCCCGTAGCCTGAGCCGATGCTCGCGCCGTGGGGCAGGAGCGCGTAGCGGTCCTGCACGAACGGATACGCGTGCAGCGAGGTGGCGGTCACCTCGAGCCGGCCCTCGAGCGCCCACTCGTTCAGCGTCTGGATGTCCTGCAGCACCTGCTCGAACTGGAAGCCGCGCGTGTCGATCGCCCCGGCGGCGATCGCCCAGAACATGAACGCGTCGTCGGGATCCGGGCTGTGTCCGAGCCTGATCAGCACGGGGCGAGGCTACCACCGGCCTACACTGGCTCCGTGACGAAGGTCGACCTCAGCGACGCGATCCAGGACTATCTGAAGGAGATCTACAAGCTCGGAGTGGAGAGCGAACGCGTGTCGACGTCCGCGCTCGCGGGCCGGCAGCAGGTGTCGGCCGCCTCCGCGAGCGCGATGGTGAAGAAGCTCGCCGCGCTCGGCCTGGCGGAGCACACCCCCTACCGCGGCGTGACGCTGACGCACGCCGGCGAGCAGGTCGCGCTCGAGGTGATCCGGCACCATCGCCTGCTCGAGCTGTACCTCGCCGAGACGCTCGGGATCGGGGTCGACGACGTGCACGACGAGGCCGACCGGCTCGAGCATGCGCTCTCGGAGGAGCTGGAGGCTCGGATCGACAAGGTCCTCGGGTTCCCGACGCACGACCCGCACGGCGACCCGATCCCGAACGCGAACCTCGAGTGGCCGACGGAGGAGCCCGGCGCCTGAAGGAGGCGCCGGGCTTCCCGCGTCTAGTCCATGCCGGGGATCTCGGCGTAGGCGACGAGCTTGCCGCCTGCGACGACCGTGAGGACGTGGTCGCCGTCGGCGATGACGCCCCACGAGACGGGCTCGTTCCGGAACCGCACCGCGCTGGAGGCGCGGGCGACGCCGCGGGCGTCGGCCTTCACGTAGACGGCCTTGGCGAAGCTCGCGCTGAGCTTCGGGTAGCGCCCGTAGCGGACGAGCACGCGAGCGGTCGTACCGGGCTCGAGGCCGGTCACCTCGACGCGGACCTTCGTGCCGATCCCGTTGGCGCCGAGCTCGGCCCGGCCGGCGACGCCCGACTTGCCGACCGACTTGAAGATCACGCCCTCGGTCGGGGCGACCGCGAGGGCCGCTCCGGCGACGATGGCCGCGACGACGGCTGCGAGAGCTGAGATGTGGATGAGGCGGGTCATTTCGGGACTCCTTGAAAGTAGTTGCGCTGTCAAGGAGATTACGCCGCCGACCCCGATCTCGTCATCGGCCGCCGGGACGATTCGCGCTCGTCCCGCCGGATGAGGGCGGCTAGCGGCGGCCGAAGAAGAAGCGCTCGAGCACGGGCAGGACCTCCTTGCGCGTGAACGGCTTCACCCGGCCGCCGACACCGTCGTCCTCGAGCACGCGCACGTCGTCCTCGAGCGCCCCGTTCGCCGCGTCGAGGGCGTCGCCGAGCTCGTAGCCCTCGAAGAGGTAGTCGTCGCGGTGCGGCTCGTCGCTCGGGCGGTGCTGCGGATTGACCGCGCGGCCGACCGCCCAGAGCGCGCCCGCCTTGCGCTCGATCCAGAGCACGATCCGCTCCTGGTCACCCGCGTCGTCGACGCCTTGGAGCACCCGCTCCGCGCATCGCCCTTCGGACGTGTTACGACGCATCGTTGGGGAGGATACAATCGACCGCGATGGCCCTCCGAAATCTCTTCTCGTCGTTCTTCCAGCGGTCGACCGCGGAGGAGAGCGTCGCGCAATACGTGATCCGCGAGCACGACCGCGGCCGGGACCTTGCGGAGATCCTCGAGGACCGTTACGTCCAGAACCGTCTCGGCCCCGAACAGCGGGCCCGCCTGCTCGACCGGCCGGAGGTGATCAAGGCGATCGGGAACGACACCATTTCCGATGCCCGGAACACCAGCGGCGCCGGCGTCTAGCCCACCTGTCAGCCGGACTTCGGGACGAAGCTGATCTGCCCGTTCGTCTCGAGCACGGCCCAGCGAGCCTGGTCGATCGACTCGAGCTGGTTGGAGCGGGCCGCCGCCGCGAGCTCTTCGAGCGTGATCCGGTTCCGGCGCAGGTTGCGGTCGATCGGCTTGCCGTCCTCGACCACGATCACCGGGATGCCGTCGAGCGCCGGCCGCAGCCGCGGGAAGCGGAAGCTCGCGTACGACACCGTCACGGTCAGCAGGGCGATCGTCCCGCCCGCGAGCACCATCCCCGTGAGCGAGAAGTCGTTCTGCGTCACGCCCTGCTGGACGAGGTCGCCGAGCATCACGAGCATGATCACGTCGAACGGCTGCAGCGAGGAGAGCTCCCGCCGGCCGACGATCCGCGTCAGCAGGAGGACGAATCCGAAGGCGACGATGGCTCGGAGGACGAGATCCATCGCTAGGGGAAGATCGTCACGGTGCGGTCGAGACGGAGGATCGGCGCCTCGCCGTCGAGCAGCTCGACGTCCTGGGAGCGGCGGCCGATCTCCGTCGGGTTGACCTGGAAGTGGAGGAAGAGCACGTGCTTCGAGCCCGCCGGCACGTGGCCGAGGTCGAGCGCGATCCGGCCGTCGCGGTTCGCCTCGCCGACCGGTGAGGGCTCGACGGTGTTCAGCGTGATCCCCTCGAGCCAGCCCGGATCGAGCACGAGCGTCGCCGCGTTCACCTCGCGCTCAGCCGTGATCGTGAAGCGCGCCATGAAGAAGAGGCCGCCGCGGAGGCGCTGCGGCGCGTAGACCTCGAGCTCGACGCCGTCGGCCGTCGCCGTGTCGGTCTGCGGCTGCTGGCCGAAGGCGTTGGCGAGCCCCGCGAGCAGGAAGAGCCCGAGCAGGGTCAGGAGCGCCCAGCGCACCCAGGGGCGGTGGTCGCCGCCCTCGAGGTCGCGGTTACGAGCGAGCGTCAGGAGTTCGGGTGCCCGGGCCATGCTGGATCCCGTTCGCCTGCGGGCCGTCGAGTCCTACCGAGGGAAGAACATGCGCCCGGCACGATTCGAACGTGCGACCTCTGCCTCCGCAGGGCAGCGCTCTATCCCCTGAGCTACGGGCGCTCGGGGGCGTCAGTGTAGCTGTGTCGCCACGGCCCGGCCGACGGCGAGGTCGGCGTCCTCGGGCACCTCGCGCCGCACGTAGGCGAGCGCGACTGCGCCGCCGTCGACGGGAGCGGCGCTCGTGATCCGGCCGACGGCCTTGCCCTCGTAGAGAAGCTCCGCCTCCGGCTCGGGCAGCTCGGGCAGCTCGAGCACGCGCAGGCCGCGGTTCGCGTGGCCGCGGTAGTGCAGCCGCGCGATCGGCTCCTGGCCCGGATAGCAGCCCTTCGTGAAGCTGACGGCCCGCTCGGTCAACCCGGCCTCGGCGGGAAGGACGCGGTCGTCGATCTCCTTGCCCCACGCGGGCGTGCCCGCGCGGATCCGGTGCAGCTCCAGCTCCTCCGCGGACACCGTCGGCTCGAGCTCCGCATCGAGCACCTCGGCCGCGGGCTCGCCGTAGTCGGCGGTCGGGATGCCGTCGCCGCCGAAGACGACGTGCGAGGTGTGCTGCTCGAGCTCGAGCTCCGCCTTCGCCGCGAAGCGCGACCGGAGCAGCTCCGCGCGCACCCGTTCGCCGAGGTCGGGCTCGGTCAGGAGCAGGAAGTCCTCGTGCCCGCGGCGGAGGACGACGAGCGGCGCGATCACGCGTGCCTTCGCGGTCAGCAGCAGCGCCGGGCACGACTCGCCGGGCCCGAGCGCGGCGACGTCGTTCGAGACCATCCGGTCGAGGTACGACTCGGCGTCGCGGCCGGAGACGCGGACGAACGACCGGGGCCGGAATGCGATGCGCATGTCGCCGTTTACTGTAGAGACGATGTTTCGCTCCAAGGCGGAAAAGAAGGTGCTCGAAGCGGGCTACGACCCGGCGCGGCTCCCGCCCGGCCAGTACTTGACCGAGAAGTGGCCGGTGCTGCACGCCGGCTCCGTGCCGTCGACCGATCTCGCGACCTGGACGTTCGAGGTCTCCGGCGAGGTCGAGAGCCCGGTCACGCTCTCGTGGGACGAGCTGAACGCGCTGCCGCGCACCGAGCACGTCCAGGACATCCATTGCGTCACCCGCTGGTCGAAGTTCGACATGACCTTCGAGGGCGTCCACTGGCGCGAGCTGGAGGCGCTCGTCCGCCCGAAGCCGAGCGCGCACTTCGCGATCGCCCACGCCGAGCAGGGCTTCACCGCCAACGTGCCGATCTCGTTCCTGCGCGACGAGCACGCGCTGCTCGCGACCCACGCGAACGGCGAGCCGCTCGGCGCCGAGCACGGCTACCCGCTCCGGCTCGTGATCCCCGGCAAGTACTTCTGGAAGAGCGCGAAGTGGCTGCGCGGGATCGAGCTCTCGGCGACGGACGTGCCCGGCTTCTGGGAGCGCTACGGCTACCACAACGACGCGGACCCCTTCGAAGAGCAGCGGTACGGCTTTTGACGTGGGGGAACCCATGGTTCCCCCACGAGCCCCCTCCTTCGCCGCAGCGAGCCCGACGGCGGAAGCGGGCCTCCCGCCGGGATGAACCCGGCTCCGGCCGACGAACTCGGACCCCCTGACAGTCCGAGAAAGGCAACTGCAGGGAAATCACTCGAAGGAGTGACTACAGGCAGACGCCCGGACGCCGATACCTGGGCTACCCACCTCCCCCAGTTTCACCCCCTTGAAGACCCGGCCCCCACCGGGTCTTCATCTTTTCGGACACCTTGCAGCGAAGCCGGGCGGGGCTATCCTTTGGACTGATGAGCGAGCGGCTCCGCCTCACGGTCACATTCGACGAGCCCGACGAGGAGGGTTGGATCGTGGCACGCGTGATCGAGGTGCCCGGTGCAATCAGTCAGGGCCGGAGTCGGGAGGAGGCGCGTGTGAACCTCATCGACGCGCTTCGCCTGATGCTGTCGCCCGACGATGACGACAAGCGCATAGTCGATGGACAGAGCGAGCTGCTCGAGCTCACGCTGACCGGGTGAAGCTTCGCGACCTCGAGCGTCACCTTCGCACGCACGGCGCGCGGAGAGTCGCAGAGGGCGCGAGTCACACGAAGTGGCGCAGCGACGACGGGGAACGGGCGACGACGGTTCCCCGTCACACCGAGATCGTCCGGGACTCGTGCGAGCGATCTGCCGCCAGCTCGAGATTCCGGTTCCTGATCGCCGATGACGCTCGCCTGGGCCAGTGTTCGGCAATGTCCCTTGAGCCGACCTACCGGCGACTAGCGCCCCTAATCGCCACCGATCCGAGAAGTGCCGCGACAGCAGCGGCGGCCAGGAAGATGCTGCCTGCTAGGTCGCGACCGCCTTGAAGGTCCTCGGTAACGATCAACCAGATTCCGTAGCTGGCGAGCGCAAGCGCAACACCGAGAAGAGTCAGCCCGATCCGCTTCACGCCTGGAGACATGCCCTCCGTGCGAATCCGCCAAGCCGCGCCCTCGATAGCGGTGAGGCCAGCACCGCCTGGGCCAGCGTCCATGTCCCTGACTAGGAGAGAGAAAGCACCTCGCCGATGGCGAGTGGCCGCGGGCCGTCCTTGAAGACGAACCTTTGACCTGGCCGTGAGAAAGCGTTGTCAATCAGTGTGCTGACGCGTGTGGGCATCGCAACGGCCGACGTTGCCGGGCCTTCCCAGTTCAGGACGACACTGAAGTGCTCTCCGTGGGCTTCCTCCACTCCCCTGCTGGTCAACTGCGCGACCCCGAAAACGTCCGGGCCGCCCAGTGGTAGCTCACTCCAGCCGCCTTCATCGGGCGTTAGCCAACGAACCAGTGCGGCGACTTCCATGCCGGGAACGATACGTCGTTCGGTTCCGTACCCCGGGGCGGCTCGCCTGCGCGAGCGTCACTTACGCCCGAAGAACGAAGGAGGGCCGGCGCGGTGCCAGCCCTCGTGTTCTTCCGTCGGTCGACGAGTCGACTGCTGTGGGCGGAGCCGGGTTCATCCCGGCGGGAGCCCAGCCCCACATTCCTCTCGCGGCTGCGAAGAAGAAGGGGGCTCACGGGGGAGACCTGGTTTCCCCCGTGCAGAGGCGGAGGGCCGGCGCGGTGCCGGCCCTCCGGGTCTTCCGTCGGCCAACGAGCCGACTGTGGCGGGCGGAGCCGGGTTCATCCCGGCAGGAGCCCAAACCCCGCTCCCTCTCGCGGCTGCGAGGAAGAAGGGGGCTCACGGGGGAAACCTGGTTTCCCCCGTGCCGTTTACATCATCCCGCCCATGCCGCCCATGTCGGGCATGCCGCCACCGGCGCCGGCCTTCTCGGGCGCCTCGGCGACGATCGCCTCGGTGGTGAGGATGTTCTTGCCGATCGACGCGGCGTTCTGCAGCGCCGAGCGGGTCACCATCGTCGGGTCGATGATCCCGGCCTTGACCAGGTCCTCGACCTCGCCCGTGTCGACGTTCAGGCCCTGGCCCTTGGCGGCCGAGCGGACCGAGTTGACGACGACCGAGCCCTCGAGCCCGGCGTTGTAGGCGAGCTGGCGCAGCGGCTCCTCGAGCGCGCGGCGGATGATCTGAGCACCGGTCTTCTCGTCGCCCTCGTAGTCGTCGAGCTTGATCGAGTCGATCGCGTGCATGAGCGCGACCCCGCCGCCCGGGACGATGCCCTCCTCGAGGGCGGCCCGGGTTGCCTGGAGCGCGTCCTCGACGCGGTGCTTCTTCTCCTTCATCTCCGTCTCGGTGGCAGCGCCGACCTTGACGACGGCGACGCCGCCGGCCAGCTTGGCGAGCCGCTCCTGGAGCTTCTCGCGGTCGAAGTCGGAGTCGGTGTTCTCGATCTCCGCCTTCAGCTGCTTGATCCGGCCCTTGATCCCCTCTGCGTCACCGGCGCCGTCGATGATCGTCGTCGTGTCCTTCGTGACGACGACGCGACGGGCGCGGCCGAGCTGGGCGATCTTCGTGTTCTCGAGCTTGAGGCCCATCTCCTCGGTGATCACCTCGGCGCCGCTGAGGATCGCGATGTCCTCGAGCATGCGCTTGCGGCGGTCGCCGAAGCCGGGGGCCTTGACCGCGACGGCCGTGAAGGTGCCGCGGAGCTTGTTGACCACGATCGTCGCGAGCGCTTCGCCCTCGACGTCCTCCGACACGATCACGAGTGCGCGACCGGCCTGGATCACCTGCTCGAGCACGGGCAGGAGGTCCTTGACGGCGCCGATCTTCTGGTTGGCCACGAGGATGAACGGATCCTCGAGCACGGCCTCCATCCGCTCGGCGTCGGTGATCATGTACGGCGAGAGGTAGCCCTTGTCGAACTGCATGCCCTCGGTGAACTCGAGCTCGAGGCCGAACGTCTGGCCCTCCTCGACGTTCACGACGCCGTCCTTGCCGACCTTCTCGATCGCGTCCGCGATCACGTCGCCGATCTCCCGCTCGCGCGCCGAGATGGTGGCGACCCGGGCGATGTCCTCCTTGCCCGAGACCTCCTTCGACTGCGACTTGAGATCCTCGACGACGGCCTCGACGGCCGACTCGATCCCGCGCTTGATCCCCATCGGGTTCGCGCCGGCGGCCACGTTCTTCAGACCCTCGCGCACGATCGCCTGGGCGAGCACGGTCGCGGTCGTCGTGCCGTCACCGGCGACGTCGTTGGTCGCCGTGGCGACCTCGCGGACGAGCTGAGCGCCCTGGTTCTCGAACGGGTCCTCGACCTCGATCTCGCGGGCGATGGTGACACCGTCGTTCGTGATCGTCGGCGCGCCGAACTTCTTGTCCAGCACGACGTACCGACCCTTCGGGCCGAGCGTCACCTTGACCGCGTCGGCGAGGATGTTCACGCCGCGCTCGAGCGCGCGCCGTGCGTCCTCGTTGAACTTGAGCTCCTTGTGAGCCATTTCTGTGTTCCTCCTAATTCCTTGACCGACTAGACCGCGGCGCGGTCGCCGACGACCTTGGCGAGAACGTCCGACTCGCGCAGGATGAGGACGTCGTCGGCGCCGACCTTGATCTCGGTGCCGCCGTACTTGGAGAAGATGATCTCGTCACCCTCCTCGACGTCCATCTTGATGTACTCCCCGTCCTCGTCACGCGGGCCGGGACCGACCGCGAGGATCTTGCCGCGCTGCGGCTTCTCCTTCGCGGTGTCGGGCAGCACGATGCCGCTCACCGTGGTCTCCTCTTCTTCGAGGATCTCCACGATCAGGCGGTCACCAAGAGGCTGCAGGTTCATAGTGTTGCCTCCTCGTAGACTTTGTGACACAACTTGGCACTCTCGCCGTCCGAGTGCCAGCAGCATGCTACCAGTCTCGGAGCGGCGTGCAAGAGTTTGCGGGCCCTATGGTCCCACGCTCTGTTACAAAGACCGTATGGAGCGCGAGTTCTCGGCCGGCGGCGTCGTCGTGCGGCGGCTGCAGGGGCGCTGGTGGCTGGCCGCGATCCGGCCGCAGGGCAGGCCGGAGGGCATCTGGGCCCTGCCGAAGGGACTGATCGACGCCGGCGAGTCCGGCGCGGAGACGGCCGTCCGCGAGGTCGCGGAGGAGACCGGTCTCACCGGGAGGCTGGAAGCCAAGCTCGGCGACGTCCGCTACGTCTACACGCGGCAGGGCGTCCGGATCTTCAAGGTCGTCAGTTTCTTTCTGCTCCGCTACCGCAGCGGCCGGATCGGCATCCTCCCGCCCGGGATGGAGCGCGAGGTCGCCGAGGCGCGCTGGCTGCCGCTCGAGGACGCGCCGCGGCTGCTGGCCTACGGCGGCGAGCGCGAAATGGCGAAGCGCGCGCTCGCCTCTCTATGATCCAGCGGCCGTGGCCGTCTACGCCCTCAACTTCTACTCGCCGCTCGTCGCCGACCAGCTGCGGACACACCGGAAGACGGCGACGATCAGGCTCGGCGACAAGTCCGGGAAGTACAAGAAGGGGATGATCGTGACCGTCCTCGTCGGCGTCCGCTACGGGCAGCGCGAGAAGATCTTCGACGCGGTGATCGACAAGGTCGAGGTGAAGCGCGTCGACGAGCTGTCGCCGCGGGAGATCGAGCACGACAACCCCGAGATCCGCCGGCCCGACGAGATGGCCCGCTTCCTCGGCCAGCTCTACAACCGCGAGATCTCCGAGGACGAGACCGTGACGGTGATCCGCTTCTCGCAGATCATCGGCTCGATGTTCTAGACCGCCGTAGGATGGGCGCGGAGCGTCCATGACAGGTGCCGACGCCAAGCCGCTGCTCGTAGTCGCCGACGACGACCCGGTGGAGCGCCGCTCGATCGTGGCCGAGCTGTGCCGGCGCTACGAGGCCGACTACCGCGTGCTCGGCTGCACGGTCGGATCGCTCGAGACCGAGCTGGCACGCGCCGAGGCGGAGCACGTCGAGGTCGCCGTCGTGCTCGCCTCCGGCGAGCAGGGGGCGGAGCTGCTCGGGGGCGTCCGCGCCCGCTTCCCGGCTGCGCGGCGCGGGCTGCTGATCCCGTGGCTGGGCTGGGCCGACCCGGAGGTGGCGGCGCTCGTGCTGCGGAGCATGGCGCGAGGCGCGATCGACCTGTACGTCCTGCGACCGTCGCAGTCGCCGGACGAGATCTTCCACCGCACGATCACCGAGTTGCTGCAGGAGTCCGCGCGGCTTCGGGGCGAGGGGCCTGCGGGCGCAGCCGTGCACGCACAACCCGGCTCCCGGCGGGCGCACGAGCTGCGCTCGATCCTCGCGGGCCTCGGCATCCCCCACCGCCTGCTCGACCGTTCCGGCTCCCCCTCCATCTCGCTGGCGGACGGCTCCGTCCTCGAGGACCCTTCGGCCGCGGACCTCACCCGCGCGCTCGGCTTCCCCACGCAGCTCGAGGCCGGGGAGGCCGACCTGATCGTCGTCGGGGCCGGCCCCGCGGGGCTCAGCGCGGCGGTGTACGGCGCCTCGGAGGGCCTGCGCACGATCGTGCTGGACAGCGGCGCAGTTGGCGGCCAGGCCGGCTCGAGCTCGCTGATCCGCAACTACCTCGGCTTCCCACGCGGCCTCGGCGGCGGCGAGCTCGCGCAGCGCGCGTACCAGCAGGCGTGGCTCTTCGGCACGCGCTTCCGGTTCACCGAGCGGGCGGTCGCGCTCGAGCAGCGTGACCGCGGCTTCATGGTCCGGACGGCGGACGGGGCCGAGGCGTCGGCGCGCGCCGTCGTGCTCGCGCTGGGGGTCGAGTACCGCCGCCTCGACGCGCCCGGAATCGACGAGCTCGAAGGAGCAGGCGTCTTCTACGGGGCCTCGATGTCGGAGGCGCAGGCCGTCACGGGCGAGGACGTCGTCATCGTCGGCGGAGGCAACTCGGCGGGCCAGGCGGCGCTGCACCTCGCACGCTATGCCCGCCTCGTGACGATCCTCGTTCGCGGCGACTCGCTGGCTTCGAGCATGTCGCAGTACCTGCTCGACGCGATCGACGCAACGCCGAACGTCGACGTCCGCTTCCACACCGAGGTGGCCGCCGCCGAGGGAGACGGGCGACTCGAGCGGCTCGTTCTGCGCGACCGGCGGAGCGGTGAGACCGAGCCGGTCGGGGCGGCCGCGCTCGTCGTCCTGATCGGGGCGCTGCCCCACACCGAGTGGTTGCCGGAGGCGATCGAGCGTGACGAGTGGGGATACGTCCTCACGGGCGAGCTCGCCGGGAGCAGCAGGCCGCTCGAGACCACGCTGCCGGGCGTCTTCGCGGCCGGGGACGTCCGCTCACGCTCCGTCAAGCGCGTCGCGGGCGCGGTCGGGGACGGCGCGCTCGCCGTCACCGGCGTGCACGGCTGGCTCGTCGACGAAACGGCCAGGTGGGCGGCACGCGGCTGATCCTCCTCGGTGCGCTCGCGGTGCCGCTGCTCGGGCTGGCGCTGCTCCTGGCCGCTCCAGGCGTGGACGTGCGCTGGGAGGACCATCCCTCGCACTTCTGGCTCGTGCTGGCGACCGCGGCGCTGAACGCGGCACTCGCCTACGGCACGGGCGTCGCTGCGCGCAAGCGCCGCGACCGGCGAGTCCATCTGGTCTCGCTGGCGTTTCTGGCCGCTGCCGGCTTCCTGGCGCTGCACGCCCTCGCGACCCCGGGTGTCCTCCTCGACAAGTCGAATCTCGGCTTCGTGATCGCGACGCCGATCGGGCTCCTCGTCGCCGGCGCACTGTCCGCGTTCTCGGCCGTCGAGACCGCGCGGGTCCGCCCTGCGCTGCTCGAGGCGGGCGTCCTCGCCTCCCTCGCCGTGTGGGCCGCACTCTCGCTCCTGCTCCTTCCCGACGTCGACGACGCAGCCATCCCGGCGCGGTTGTCGCTGCCGCTCGTCGTGCTCTGCGCCGTCGGCGTCCTCCTCTACGCCTTTGCCGTCTCCCGCTACCTCGCGCTCTACCGGACGCGCCGCTCGCCACTCGTGCTCGGGTTCACGCTCGCGTTCGTGCTCCTCGCCGAGGCGATGGTCGCGATCGCGTTGGGCCGGAACTGGCAGGCGTCGTGGTGGGAGTGGCATGTCCTGATGCTGACGGCCTTCGCCCTGATCGCCGTGATGGCCCACCGCGAGGGCCCGGAGGAGCGTTTCGGCCGTCTCTACGGCGAGCGGCAGCCGGTCCTGACGGTGCTCTTCGCCGACCTGAAGGGGTTCACGAGCTGGTCGGAGGGCCGCGACCCGCGCGAGGTCTCGGCGATGCTCGACGTGCAGTTCGCCGCGGTGATCCCTGCGATCGAGCGGCGGGGCGGGCGAGTCGACCGGTTGATCGGAGACGCCGTGTTCGCGCTCTTCGACGACGCGGCGGCGGCGGCCCAGGCGGCGCTCGAGCTGCAGGAGCGGAGCGGCTCGCTCGGCGAGGCGCATCGGGACTGGCCCCGCTTCCGGGTGGGCCTCCACACCGGCAAGGTCGACCTCGGCCTCGTGGGCACCGGCTCGGGCCGGACGTACAGCGCCCTCGGCGACACCGTCAACCTCGGCTCGCGCATCGAGGGGCTCGCGCCGCCGGGCGGGATCGCGCTCAGCGCGGCGACCGCGTCGGCACTCCCCGGGGCGACCACTGAGGCCCTCGGCACGGTGACGGTGAAGGGCCGCGCCGAGCCGGTCGAGGTGCTGCTCCTGCGCGGGCTGCCGGAGGGCTAGCGGCCGGGCTTGCGGATGCGGACGCCTAGCACCTCGGCGGGACGCACCTCGGCGCCGCACTCCTCGCACTCGACCGCGAACGCGGACGGGAAGGGCGCATCGCAGGCCGGGCAGCGGTGGCGCGTCTCGCCGCCGCACTGCGGACAGGCCGCCGGCAGCTCGTGCTCGACCTCGAGGAAGTAGCGCTGCACGGCACCGCAGCCGAGGCAGAACGACACCCAGTCGCCGAGCGTCTTGCGCCGCTCCTCCTGGATCCAGTTGCGCTTGGCCACGGCTCGACTCTAGCCCGAGCGCGCCGGCCAGAGGCTCGCGACCAGGAGGGCGAGCGCCACTGCGCACGCCGCCCAGGGCGCAAGCTCGCGCGGGGTGGCGCGACGCCCGAAGAGGCCGAGGCGCGCGCCGTCGGAGCCGACCGACCAGAGCGACCCCGCCGAGAGCGCCGAGGCGATCGAGCCCGCCGACCCGAGCGAAAGGATCGACCCGGCCGAGCCGACGGAGCCGATCGAGAGGATCGAGCCGGTCGAGCCGACCGAGAGGATCGAGCCGCGGCTGCCGACGGAGAGGATCGAGTCCTGCGAGCGGAACGACCAGAGCGAGGCCATCGCCGACAGTCTGACGCACCAAGCGGCGCCCGAAGGCCGCGCCGGCTGGTAGAACGCGCGTCTTGACCGTCCGCAGCCCAAACCCCTGGCTCGTCCTCTCGCTCGTCTGCATCGCGCAGTTCATGGTCGTCCTCGACGCCACGATCGTGAACGTCGCCCTCCCGTCGATCCAGCGCGACCTGCAACATGGCCGAGGGCGACCTGCAGTGGATCGTCAACTCGTACACGCTGATCTTCGGCGGCTTCCTGCTGCTCGGCGGCCGGGCCGGCGACCTGATCGGGCGCAAGCGGGTCTTCCTCGCCGGCGTCGTCGTCTTCACCGTCGCCTCGCTGCTGAACGGGCTCGCGGACTCGTCGACAATGCTGATCCTCGCCCGCGGCCTGCAGGGCCTCGGCGCCGCGCTCGTCGCGCCGGCGGCGCTCTCGATCCTGACGACGACCTTCGCCGAGGGCGAGAACCGGACGAAGGCGCTCGGGGTCTGGGCGGCGATCGCCACCGGCGGCGCCGCCGTCGGCCTGCTCCTCGGCGGCATCCTCGTCGAGTTCCTCTCCTGGCCCTGGATCTTCTTCGTCAACGTCCCGGTCGGGATCGCCGCGTTCGCAGCGTCCGTCCGCTACGTGCCGGAGTCCCGCGCGGATGCCGAGCACCGCGTCTTCGACCTCCCCGGCGCCGTCACCGTCACCGCCGGCCTGATCGCGCTCGTCTACGGGATCGTGAACGTGCAGAAGAGCGGCTGGACGTCGGGGAGCACGATCGGCTTCGGCGCCGTCGCCGTGATCCTCCTGACCGCGTTCGTCCTGATCGAGCAGCGCCAGCGGGCCCCGCTCGTCCGGCTCGGCATCTTCCGTGTCCGCACGCTGCGGACGGCGAACATCTCGATGCTGCTTGTCGCCTCCGGCCTCTTCGCGATGTTCTTCTTCACGACGCTCTACGTGCAGCGCGTGCTCGGCTTCTCGCCGCTCCAGGCCGGCCTGGCCTTCCTGCCGGTGACCGCCGGGATCGGGATCGGCGCGGGGCTCTCGCAGCCCGCGATCAAGCGGATCGGGATCCGCACGACCTCGATCATCGGCATGTCGATCGCCACCGTCGGGATGCTCTTGCTGATCACGAGCGACGCCGACGGCACCTACCTGTCCGACGTCCTGCTCGGCCTCGGCCCGATCTCGGTCGGGATGGGGCTCACGTTCGTGCCCGTGACCCTGCTCGCGACGAGCGGGATGACGCACGAGGACGCCGGGCTCGCCTCGGGGCTCTTCAACACCTCGCAGCAGGTCGGCGGTGCGCTCGGGCTCGCGATCCTCTCGACGCTCGCGGTCAACCGGACGGAGAACCACCTCGGCGGGCTCCCGGGCGCGCCGACGCCCGTCCAGCAGGGTGAGGCGCTCGTGACCGGCTTCCACGCGGCCTACCTGGGCGGCGCCGCCTTCTTCGTCGCCGGGATCGTCGTGATGGTGACGATGCTGAAGCGCTCCGACGAGGCCCAGGTCGACGTCGACCGGCCGATGACGGATCTCGCCGCCTAGCGACTCTGCAGCGCGTCGAGCGCGACGCCGAGCGCGATCGCGAGGCGGCGGTCGATCGTCCGCTCGTGGTCGCCGGTGAGGTCGAGGTCGTACGTGTCGCGGATCCCGAAGCGCCGGTTCAGATCGCCCAGATGCCGGTCGCCGGTGTCGATCGTGAAGTGGAACGGGATCGGGACGAAGTCGCCGTAGGGCACGACGTCGACGACCCGGCGCGCGATCGCGATCACGACCGACCGCTCCTTCGCGACGGCAAGCTCGCGCTCGTCCGCGTCCATGATCGACCAGGTCGAGCGGAGCAGCGACTTGCCGAAGACCTTCCCGAGCACGCCGATCTTCTCGCCCGCCGGCGTCGTCACGTCGTAGCGGCCGCCGAACTCCATGATCGCCCGCGCCTTGATCCGGAAGAGCTCCTCGGTCTGCCCCTCGTCGGCGAAGAAGCGGATGTCCTCCTTGATCTTCAGCTTCTTCTGGCGCACGAAGGCGACCGGCAGCGGCCCGGCGGAGATGCGGTAGAGGTTCGCGATCGGCCGGATCAGCTGGTCGATCGTGAAGCGATCCGCGTAGAGCCAGTCGGACATCCGCGCGGGATCCTACTGCCGTCGATATCTTTCCGCCCATGGCGGTACGGGAGGCCGAGCCGGTCGGCTCGCTGAGTGAAGTCAAGGAGGCAGGCCTCGACCGCGAGGACCTCCTCGGCATCTATCGCAACCTCCTGGTCACGCGCGGGATCGAGGAGCGCGGCCACATCCTCTACAAGCAGGGGAAGATTCCCGGCTCGTTCTACACCGGGCGCGGCAACGAGGGCGCAGCCGTCGGCGTCGCGACCGCGATGGGCCCCGAAGACGTGGGCACGCCGCTCCACCGAGACATGGGCGTCCACGTGACGCGCGGCGTCGAGCCGTGGCGGATCTTCGCGCAGTACATGGGCCGCGAGGGCGGCCCGACGCGCGGCCGCGACGGCAACGTGCACATGGCCGACGCCCGCCTCGGGATGATCGCGATGGTCAGCCACCTGCCGGCGATGCTGCCGGTCGCGGTCGGCTGCGCGCTCGCCTTCAGGATCCGCGACGAGAAGCGCGTCGCCGTCGGCTGGTACGGCGAGGGTGCCGCCGCGCGCGGCGACGCGCACGAGGCGATGAACCTCGCCGGTGTCCGCGGCCTGCCGGTCGTCTTCATCTGCGACAACAACCAGTGGGCGTACTCGACGCCGACCCATCTCGGCTACGCCGTCGAGCACCTCGCCGACCGCGCCGCCGCGTACGGCTTCGAGGGCGTCGTCGTCGACGGCACCGACGTGCTCGCGGTCTACCGCGAGGCGAAGGTCGCGATCGAGAAGGCCCGCCAGGGCGGCGGCCCGACGTTGCTCGAGCTGAAGACGCTGCGGATGGAGGGACATGCCGTCCACGACGACGCGTTCTACGTCCCCAAGGAGCTGTTCGAGGAGTGGGCCAAGAACGACCCGATCGAGCGCTTCCGCACCTGGCTGCGCGACAACGCCGAGCTGACCGACGAGGAGGAGGAGCAGCTGAACGGCCGCGTCAAGAAGATCCTGAACGACGCGCTCTCCCAGGCGGACGAGTCGCCGCTCCCCGACCCGGCCACGCTGCTCGAGGGTGTCTACGCGACGCCCGAGGACCTCGACACGCCCCACCACAAGTAATGGCCGAGAAGACGTACCTGCAGGCGATCAGCGACGGACTCCGCCAGGAGATGCGCCGCGACGAGCGCGTCTTCATCTTCGGCGAGGACGTCGGCGTCTACGGCGGCGCCTTCAAGGTGACGCTCGGCTTCCAGGAGGAGTTCGGCCCCTGGCGCGTGATCGACGCGCCGCTTGCCGAGACGGCGATCGTCGGCGCCTGCACCGGCGCCGCGATCATGGGCATGCGCCCGGTCGCCGAGATGCAGTTCGCGGACTTCATCTCCTGCGCCTGGGACCACCTCGTCACCGTCGCCGCCAAGCAGCGCTTCCGCGCCGGCACCCCGGTGCCGATCGTCGTCCGGCTCCCGTCGGGCGGCGGCTTCTCGGGCGGCCCGTTCCACTCCCAGAACCCGGAGAGCTCGTTCGCGCACATCCCGGGCCTCAAGTGCGTCTGCCCGGCCACACCGGAGGACGCGAAGGGCCTGCTCGTCGCCGCGATCGAGGATCCGAACCCCGTCCTCTACTTCGAGCACAAGCACCTCTACCGCCGGATCAAGGGCGAGGTGCCCGACGAGCGCTACGTGACCCCGATCGGCAAGGCGCGCACGCACCTCGAGGGCGACGACCTCACCGTGATCACCTGGGGCGCGATGGTCTACACCGCCGAGGAGGCCGCGAAGCAGCTCGACGCGGACGGCGTCTCGGTCGAGATCATCGACCTGCGCACCGTGATGCCGTGGGACAAGGAGGCGGTGCTCGCGAGCGTGCGCAAGACCTCGAAGGTGGTCGTGCTGCACGAGGACAACCGCACCGGCGGCTTCGGCGGCGAGATCGCCGCGACGATCGCCGAGGAGGCGTTCGAGGACCTCGACGCGCCGGTGAAGCGGATCGCGGCGCCCGACTGCCCGGTGCCGTTCTCGCCCGTGCTCGAGAAGGCGTTCATCCCGCAGGTCGAGGATGTCGTGCAGGGACTCAGAGAGCTGGCGGAGTACTAGGAGAGCGATGGCCACCGGAACGCAAACCGATGTCGTCATGCCCCAGATGGGCGTGTCCGTCTCCGAGGGGACGGTCACCAAGTGGCTCAAGCAGGAAGGCGAGCCGATCGGCCGCGACGAGCCGCTGCTCGAGATCTCGACCGACAAGGTCGACACCGAGGTGCCGAGCCCCGGCGAGGGCGTCGTCGCGCAGATCCTCGTCCAGGAGGGCGAGACGGTCGAGGTCGGCACCGTGCTCGCGGTGATCGCGCCCGAGGGCGCGGAGGTCAGTGCGCCCGCACCTGCCGAGGAGCCGCCGGAGCCCGCGACCGAAGCTGCCGCCGAGGCGTCCGAGGCCGCGGCGAACGAGACCGCGGAGCCGACTCCCGCTCCCGCCGCGCCTGCTCCGCCGCGCCCAGCGCCGACGCCGCGTCGGGCAACGGCCGCTCCTTCGTCTCGCCCGTCGTCGCCCGGATCGCGTCGGAGCACGGCGTCGACCCGAACGCCGTCCAGGGCACCGGCGCCGGCGGCCGCGTGACCAAGAAGGACATCCTCGCGTTCGTCGAGAGCGGCGGCCAGGCCGCCGCCGCAGGCGGCCGCACCCGAGGCGCCGCGCCGAGCCGCAGCGAACCGCGCCAGCCGCAGGCCGCCCGGCCGCGCACCGGCCCCGGCACGCAGCCCGGCGGCACCTGCCGCTCCGGCCGCGCCCGCGCCGCAGCAGGCCGCGCCGCGCCGCCGAAGCCCGCTCCGGCGCCCGCCGCCGAAGCCGGCGAGCCGGCCGCAGGCGAGCAGTTCGAGCCGATGACGGCGATGCGCAAGGGGATCGCCGAGCACATGCGCCGCTCGCTCGACACCTCCGCGCACGTGACGAGCGCGATCGAGGTCGACATGTCGAAGGTCGTCGCGATCCGCGGCAAGCTGAAGAAGGAGTACCAGGCCTCCTACGGCGTCAACCCGACCTACCTCTCATTCGTCGCCCGCGCCACGGTCGAGACGCTGCGCGAGTACCCCTGGATCAACGGCGAGATCCGCGGCGACAAGATCGTCACGCGCAACTTCGTCAACATCGGCTTCGCCGTCGAGCTCGCCGACGGCAAGGGGCTGATCGTCCCGGTCGTGAAGAACACCGAGGGCCTGAACCTGCTCGGGATGGCCCGTGCGGTCTCCGAGATCGCCGAGCGGGCGCGGAACAAGCAGTTGATGCCCGACGACGTCCAGGGCGGCACCTTCACGATCACGAACCCGGGCGGCTACGGCACCTTCCACGGCACGCCTGTGATCAGCCAGCCGCAGGCCGGCATCCTCGGCACCTACGCGGTCGTGAAGCGGCCGTGGGTCGTCGAGGACGAGCTCGGGCAGGACGTGATCGCGATCCGGCCGATCATGAACCTGACGCTCACGTACGACCACCGCCTCGTCGACGGCGCCCTCGCCGGCCGCTTCCTCCGCGACCTGCGCGACAAGCTCGAGGCCTGGGGCGAAAGCGACTACTAGGCCGATGCGGGCTCAGGCCCTCAACCTCGGCGTCGTCCCCTACGGGGAGGCCTGGGATCTGCAGCGAATGGTGGCCGCGGAGGTCGAGGCAGGCGAGCGCGCCCGACACGATCCTGCTGCTCGAGCATCCGCCGACGATCACGACCGGACGGCGCACCGAGGAGGGGGAGCTGCACATCCCCGAGGGCGTCGACGTCGACGTCGTCGAGACCGACCGCGGCGGCAAGTCGACCTTCCACGGGCCGGGCCAGCTCGTCTGCTACCCGATCCTCGACCTGAAGCGGCACGGCCAGGACGTGAAGCGCTACTGCCGCGACCTCGAGGACGCGCTGATCCTGACGCTTACGAAGCTCGGCGTCGCGGGCGAGCGGATCGACGGGCTCACCGGCGTCTGGCTCACCCGGCCACCCGGAAGATCGCGTCGATCGGGATCCACATCTCGCAGGTGGGTGACGACGCACGGCTACGCGCTCAACGTCGACCTCGACCCTGCCCCGTTCACGCAGTGGATCACCGCCTGCGGGCTCGAGGACGCCGCCTTCACGACGGTCGCCCGCGAGCTCGGCCGCCCGGTCGCGGTCGACGAGGTGAAGCCGCACGCAGCGGCGGCGCTGGCGGAGGTCTTCGGGCTCGAGCTCGAGGACGCGCCGGTACCCGACTTAGTTGCTCTGAGCAACTAAGTCTGTTCGTCGCCCGGCAGCCAGCCGCGGTACGCGGACGGCTCGCTCTGGGGGAAGCGCGCGTACGCCTCCTCGGCGAGGATCGTCTCCTGCTCGACGCCGGCGCCGTGCCTCGACGCGGTCTCGTCGACCGGGTAGCCGCCCCAGTCCTCGCCGCCCTGGTGCTCGCGAGCCCCGATCGCGAGCACGACGCACGGCCCGGAGCCCGCGCCGACGATCGTGTGATCGACGCCCGCCGGGGTGTGGACGAAGTCCCACCGGCGCGAGCGGCCGCTCCTCGCCCTCGACGAGCAGGAGCGCCTCGCCGGAGAGGACGAGGAAGTCCTCCTGGTCGGCCTCCCAGTGGTACATCGACATCGGCTGGCCGGGCCAGAGCACGAAGAGGTTGATCCCGAGCTGCGGGAACTCGTGCGCGTCGCTCTCGAAGTGGCAGAGCGCCCCGCGCGGGCCGCGGTCGCGCCACTGCGCCTCACGCGCGTTGACGACGAACCAGCCCTCGCCCTGCGGGACGAGACCGCCGTGCTGGTTCGGTGTGAGCGGCGCCTCCGGGACGGTCACGTCCGTACACTGCCAGACGTGGAGACCTCGCTCCCCGTTGCCGAGCGCCCGCGCCGGCCCGATTGGATGAAGGTGCGCGCGCCGAGCGCCGACGGACGCTTCTACGACGTCAAGAAGCTCCTGCACGGGCTCTCGCTGAACACGGTCTGCGAGGAGGCGCGCTGCCCGAACATCTCCGAGTGCTGGGGCCGCGGCACCGCCACCTTCCAGATCCTCGGTGAGACCTGCACCCGCGCCTGCCGCTACTGCTACGTCCACTCCGGCAAGCCGCAGGACGCGCCCGACCCGCTCGAGCCGCTCCGCGTCGGCCAGGCGGCGGCGCAGATGGAGCTGAAGCACGTCGTCGTCACCTCGGTCGACCGCGACGACGTCCCCGACCGCGGCGCCGGCCACTTCGCCGCGACGATTCGCGCGATCAAGGCCAAGCTGCCCGAGGCGAGCGTCGAGGTGCTGACGCCCGACTTCCTCGGCGTCGAGGAGGAGGCGATCCGCACCGTCCTCGCCGCCCGCCCGGAGGTCTTCAACCACAACATCGAGACCGTCCGCCGCCTGCACCGGAACATGCGCGGCGCGAAGGCGAGCTACGACAAGGCGCTCTGGCTGCTCGCCCGGGCGAAGGAGCTCGCGGACTATCCGGTGCTGACCAAGTCCGGGATCATCGTCGGCCTCGGCGAGACGAACGACGAGGTCGTCGAGACCCTGCGCGACCTGCGCGCGCACGGCGTCGACGTGGTCACGATCGGCCAGTACCTGCAGCCGAGCCCGAAGCACGCGCAGATCGACCGCTGGGTGCACCCCGACGAGTTCGGCTGGATGCGGGAGCAGGGCGAGGCGCTCGGCTTCGGCTCCGTCTTCGCCGGCCCGCTCGTTCGCTCGAGCTACCGGGCCGACGAGCAGCGTCACGCCGCCGAGACCGGCCGCGGCGCCGTCGCCTACTAGGACGACAGATCACCCTCTTGGTGGTGGTGCGACTCGTCGCGGCGTGAGGTAATGCAGCGTAGGAGGAACGCCAATTCGCGCTCTCGCCGTCGTTCTGCTCGTCCTCACGCTCTCGGCGACGGGGGCGGCGAAGCCCCGCGCCGAGCTCCGGCTGCAGTCGCTGTCACCGCTCGTCGTCCGCGGGACCGGCTTCGGCGGCGGCGAGACGGTTCGGCTGACCGCAGCCGCGAACGGGGTGGTGACGACGGCCCGCACCACGGCGAAGCCCAACGGCCGCTTCTCGACGCGCTTCGAGCTCCGGGTCGCCAAGTGCGCCGAGCTCACGATCCGCGCGGTCGGGAACCGCGGCAGCCGCGCGATCCTCCAGAAGACCTCGACCTGCAAGCAGCCGAAGGCAAAGAAGCCGCCGAAGAAGGCTCCGCGCGGCTAGATGCGGTGCAGCTAGGTGGCGTGCGGCTTGGCCATCTTGCGGTAGTCGAGCGCCTCGTCGAGGGTGGCGTCGTCGACGCCCTCCTCGCGCGCGACCTCCCGCAGCGACCGGCCCGAGGCCGCGGCCTTCTTCACGATCTCGGAGGCCTTGTCGTAGCCGATGAACGGGTTCAGCGCCGTCGCGGCCGAGAGGGTCAGCTCGGCGTAGCGCTCGTTCTGCTCCCGGTTCGCCTCGATCCCGTCGACGCACTTCTCGGCGAGCAGCCGCGAGGCGGAGGCGAGCAGCTTCACCGAGCCGAGCAGGTTCCGCGCCATCATCGGGATGAAGACGTTGAGCTCGAAGTGGCCCTGGAGGCCGCCGACCGTGATCGCCTGGTCGTTGCCGATCACCTGCGCGGCGACCTGGGTGACGACTTCGGGGATGACGGGGTTGACCTTGCCGGGCATGATCGAGCTGCCCTTCTGCAGCTCCGGCAGGAAGATCTCCGCGAGCCCCGCACGCGGGCCGGAGCCCATCAGCCGGAGGTCGTTGGCGATCTTCGTCAGGCTGACGGCGACGACCTTGAGCGCGCCGGAGGCCTCGACGAGGCCGTCACGGGCTGCCTGCGCCTCGAACGGGTCGGCGGGCGCCGAGATCTGGAGGCCGGTGTCGGCGGCGAGCAGCTCGCGCACCTTCGCTGCGAACTCGGGATGGGTGTTCATGCCCGTGCCGACGGCGGTGCCGCCGAGCGGGATCTGGCCGAGCCGCTTGCGGCTGTCCTCGACGCGCTCGATCCCCTGCCGCACCTGTGCGGCGTAGCCCGCGAACTCCTGGCCGAGCGTGACGGGGACGGCGTCCATCAGGTGGGTGCGACCGGACTTGACGACATCGTCGAACTCCTTCGCCTTCGCCGCGAGCGACGTGGCGAGCGACGCGAGCGCCGGCAGCAGGTCGTGCTCGACCTCGCCGAGCGCGGCGAGGTGGACGGCCGACGGGAAGACGTCGTTCGAGCTCTGGCCCATGTTGACGTCGTCGTTGGCGTGCACGTCCTCACCGGCGAGTGCGGCGATCACCTCGTTCGCATTCATGTTCGAGCTCGTGCCCGAGCCGGTCTGGAAGACGTCGATCGGGAACTGGTCGTCGTGCTCGCCGCGCGCGATCGCGTCGCCGGCGGCGGCGATCCGCTCGGCCTTGTCGGCGTCGAGCAGCCCGAGGTCGGCGTTCGCACGCGCGGCGGCGGCCTTGATCCGCCCGAGCCAGCGCGCGACGGGCACCGGGATCGGCTCGCCGGAGACCGGGAAGTTGGCGACCGCCTTGCGCGTCTCGCCGCCCCACAGCTCCCGTTCCGTCTCGGTGCTCACGGGCTCGAGTCTAGCCGCGTGCCGACGGCAGGACGAGGTGGAAGCGCGCTCCGCGGGCGCCGTTGTCGTCCAGCACGAGGTCGCCCCCGTGGGCCTGCGCGTACGAGCGCGCGATCGCCAGCCCGAGCCCGCTGCCGGGCGTGCCGGCGGCCCGGCTGCTGCGCGCGAATTGCTCGAAGAGCCGCCCGCGCACGTCCTCCGGCACACCCTCGCCGGAGTCCTCGACCACGAGCCGCAGCCCGACATGGTCGTTCCAGGCGCTCACCGTAACCGGCGGAGCGCCGTGGCGCAGCCCGTTGACGACGAGGTTGGCGACGATCCGCTCGAAGGCGAGCACGTCGATGTCGGCCACGACCTCCGGCTCGACGTCCACCTGCACCTGCCCTCGCTGGCCGGGCGCAAGCTCGGCGAGCATGCGGTCGACGGCCTCGCGCACGTTGCGCGGCTCCGGCCGAACCAACGGGAGGCGGCCCTCGAGCCGCGAGACGTCGAGCAGCTGCTCGACCAGCGCTGGCGAGACGACGGGCTTGATCTGCGAGCAGCGTCCGCAGCTCGGCCTCCTGCTCCGGGCTGAGCGAATCGCGGCGCGCCTCGAGGGTCAGGGCGCTGCCGAGGATGGCTGAGGTCGGCGTCCGTAGCTCGTGCGAGGCGGTGGCGACGAAGCGGTGCGTACTTGGTCGAGCTCGATCAGGCGCTCGAAGAGCAGGGTCCTTCCGAGTCCGAGAGCGGCCCTCTCGGCTGCGCTCTGCAGCAGCTCGATCTCGTCGTCCGAGACATCCTTCGCCGTCAGCCAGCCGACGTGAATCACCCCGAGCACCTGACCGCGTGCGAGCAGCGGGGCGCCGAGCAGCGACTTGATCCCCTTCTCCCGCAGGATCGGGTTCAGTACCTCGGCGTGATCCACGTCGGGCAGGAAGACGGGTCTGGCCTCGGCGGCTATTCGACCGGCGAAGCCGGCGCCGACGGGGATGCGGACGCCCGCCTCGACCGCCTCCTCCAGGCCGGCGGCGGCGCGGGCGACCACCTCCTGCCGCTGTTCGTCGAGCAGCAGGATCGCGCACGTATCGGCCTCGAGGATCTCCCGGACGCGGAGGACGAGCTCCGGCAGCAGCTCCTCGCTGCCGAGGTGCGTGAGCGCCGCGTCCGTCACTTCCTGCAGGCGGCGGAGGCGGTCGACGGCGGCCCGTTCGGCGGCGAAGACTCTGCCGTGCTCGATCGCGAGCGCCGCACGGTCGGCCACGAGCTGCAGCAGCTCGCTGTCCGCGGCCGTGAACGCGCGCGGCCGGAGCGTACCGACGTGCAGGACGCCGATCACGCGGCCCCCGACGATCAACGGCACGCCGAGCAGCGACTTGATCCCCTTCTCGCGCAGGATCGGATTCACCACGTCGGCGTGATCGACGTCCGGAACCACGACCGTGCGCCGCTCGGCCGCGACCCGTCCGGCGAAGCCCGCGCCGAGCGGGATGCGCACGCCGGTCTCGACCTCCTCCTCGATCCCGAGCGCCGCACGGGCGACGAGCTCGTCCGTCACCTCGTCGAGCAGCAGGAATGCGACCGTGTCGCTCTCGAGCGCGACCGCGATCCGCACGAGCAGCTCCTGCAGCAGCGGCTCCAGCTCGAGGTTGGCGAGCGCGGCGTCGGCAACCGACTGGATCCGGCGCAGCTGCTCGACCTGGCTGTCGGTTGACCTGAACGCGAGCCGACGCGGCTGCGCCGCGGAAGTGGCGAGAGCCGGACTTGAACCGGCGACACCACGGTTTTCAGCCGTGTGCTCTACCAACTGAGCTACCTCGCCTCAGGCGGTCGGATTGTAGCCAGTAGGTTTCGCACCGTGGCTGCCGAGCAAGCAGATCGCGATCATCGGGGCGGCGCTCGACCTCGGCGCCGGCCGCCGCGGCGTCGACATGGGGCCGTCGGCGATCCGGTACGCCGGGTTGCACGATCGCCTCACCTCGATCGGCTACAGGGTGCTCGACTGGGGCGACGTCGAGACGGCGGTGCTCGAGGCGACCGAGGAGACCGATTCCTCCGCCCGCTACCTGCCCGAGATCAAGGCCGCCTGCGGACGCGTCGCGAAGCTCGTCGAGCTCGCGCTCAGCCAGGACGCATTGCCGCTCGTCCTCGGCGGCGATCACTCGGTCGCGCTCGGCACGCTCGGCGGGCTCGCGCATTCCCGCGGCATGGGCGGCGTCCTCTGGATCGACGCGCACGGCGACCTGAACACACCCGAGACCTCGCCGAGCGGCAACGTGCACGGCATGCCGCTGGCCGCAGCGCTCGGGCTTCGCGAACGGCCGCTTCGAGAGCGACGCCTGGACGCTCCCCGCGGTGACGCCCGACCGGGTGGCGCTCGTGGGGATCCGCTCGCTCGACGCGCGGGAGCGGGAGCGCATCCGCGAGCTCGGGATCAAGGCGTACACGATGAGCGACATCGACCGGATCGGGATCGAGCGCGCGATCCGCGAGTCGCTGACGCACATCGCAGGCCCGGGCTTCGTCCACGTCTCGCTCGACCTCGACGCGCTCGACCCGGCGATCGCGCCCGGCGTCGGCACCCCGGTTCGCGGCGGGCTCTCCTACCGCGAGGCGCACCTCGCGCTCGAGCTCGTCGCCGAGTCGGGCCTCGCCGGCTCGCTCGAGGTGGTCGAGGTCAACCCGATCCTCGACCGCGAGAACGCGACCGCCGCGCTCGCCGTCGAGCTAGTCGCGAGCGCGCTCGGCAAGACGATCCTCTAGACGGCGCGCGTCACCAGGGCGAGGCCCGGGAGGACGTAGCCGTCCGCTCTGACGAAAGCGCTCGAACCGTGGCCTCGCCGCCTCCTCGACCGCGGCACGCGCCGGTGGATCGAGCGAGGCGAGTGTCTCGCGAAGGAGTGTCGAGACGGTCGACTGCAGCCGCACATACTCCTCCCAGCTCGGCACGCGATAGGCGACGGCCACCTCGTGGACGGAGACCTCGTCGAACCCGGCGGCACGGACGAGCTCCTCGATCACCGCCGCGTCCCCGAGCGCGAACTGCCCGGGCTCGCCGGGCGCCGGCGCCTCCAACAGGCCCCGTTCGACCAGCACCGGTCCGAAGACGGTCGCCCAGGGGTTGCGCTTCGCGACCGCCCACGTCGCGAAAGCAAGCCTGCCTCCCGGCCTGAGCACGCGCCTGGTCTCCGAGAAGGCGACGGGGCCGGTCGGGCACCAGCATGTAGCCATAGCGGCAGACGACCGAGTCGAAGCTCGCGTCGGGAAGGTCGAGGGCCTGCATGTCCATCACCTCGTGCCCGACCCCGGGCAACTCCCGGCCGCGGGCCGCGTCGACCATCGCCGGCGCCAGGTCGGTGGCGAGGATCCGCCCAGCCCGCCCGACGAGCGCCGCCGCCAGCTCCCCGGTGCCGCTCGCGAGCTCGAGCACCGCGTCCTCCGGCCGTGGCTCCAGCGCAGCGAGCAGTGCGGCCGTCACCGGCTCGCTGAACGCGGCGAGGCGCTCGCGCTCGCTCTCCCAACCCGCTGCGGCCGCATCCCAGCGGCGCGCGACCTCCTCGTCGGCGCCTACGCGGTCACCCCGGAGAACTGCGGCAGGATGTCGCGGCCGTATGTCTCCAGCGTCTCCTCCTGGCCGTGGGTCATCAGGTAGATGTTGAACTGGTCGACGCCGATCGACTCGAGCTCACGCAGCTTTGCGATCGCCTGCTCGACGTTGCCGAGCACGCAGAAGCGATCGCAGATCTCGTCCGTGACGAACTCGCCGTGCTTCGCGCCGACCCGCGAGTGCTCGTTGTAGTCGTAGAACTTCCGCGCCTGGACGTAGTCGGTCAGCACCTGCGGCACGACCGAGCCGTCGGTGCCGTAGCGGTCGATCAGGTCCTGGACGTGGTTCGAGACCATCGCAGGGAACCAGCGCACCTGCTCGCGCGCGTCGGCGAGGTCGTCCGAGATGTGGCTCGGGGCGCTGACGATGCACTTGAGCGCCGCCGGGTCGCGGCCGGCCTCCGCCGCCGCCTTGCGGGCGGTGGCCATGATCCACTGGATGATGTCCGGGTCGGCGAGCTGGATGATCACGCCGTCGCCCTGCCGCCCCGCGACGGCGAGCGCCTTCGGCCCGTAGCCGGCGACGTGCATCTCGATCTCCGGCAACTCGGGCCGCACCCACTTCAGCTGCAGCTGCTTGTCGTTCCAGGTCACCTCCTGGCCGTTCATGAACGGCTTCACCATCTGCAGCGCCTCTTCGAAGTCGGCGACCTTCATCGGCTTGCGCCCCACGTAGCGCACCGACGAGTCGCCGCGGCCGACGCCCATGATCATCCGGCCGTTCGAGATGTCCTGGAGCGTCGCGTACGCGCTCGCGAGCACCGTCGGGTCGCGGATGGCCGGGTTCGTGACCATGTGGCCGAGCTTGATCGTGCTCGTCTGATCCGCCAGGAGCGCCATCACCGGCATCGACTCCTGCCAGAGGACGTGCGAGTCGTAGGTCCAGCCGTAGGCGAAGCCTTGCGCCTCGGCGAGCTTCGTCAGCTCGATCAGACGCTGGTACGGCGGGTCGGGCAGAACGGTGACGCCGAACTCGAGCATTGGAACCCCCGGGCGGTCGTGGGCAGGGAACACCTCATATTCTCGCGAATCCCGGCTCGTGGCAACGTGGCCGTACTACCTCTTCGCCGTCGCGGCGGGCGCGATGCTCCCGTTGCAGTTCGGGATCAACGCCCAGCTGGCGACCTGGGTGGGCAGCCCGCTGCGGGCGACGCTCGTCTCCTTCGTCGTCGGCGCGGCCGTCCTGCTCGTCGCGACGCTGCTCTTCGCGCGCGGCTGGCCGGGGACGGAGCGGCTCGGCGGCGCGCCCTGGTGGGTCTGGGTCGGAGGCTTCCTCGGCGCGTTCTACGTGCTCGGGTCGGTGGTCACGGCGCCCCGGCTCGGCGCGGCCGCGCTGTTCGCCTTCATCCTCGCCGGGCAGGCGTTCGCGTCGCTCGCGGTCGACCACTACGGCTGGGTCGGCTTCGCCGAGAACCCCGTCACCCCCGGCCGCCTCCTCGGGATCCTGCTCGTCGCCGCCGGCGTGGCCGCCGTGCGCTTCCTTTGACGTCCACGTCCGAGCCAGCGAAGAGCGCCGCCCACTGACGGGCGTCGAGATCTCTGGCCCTGGCGTCGGGATCGAAGCCGAGCGTCGGGGCGAGCCGCTTGAGCAGGAGCGGCGAGAGCTTGCCGCGCAGCGCGGCGCGGAGGGGCTGACTCGACGAGAAGCCTGCGCGCAGAAAGGCCAGATACTCCGCCTGCAGCTCCTCGGGGACGTGTGGCCGGCTACGTCGCTCGATCCGGAGCAGGGCTGCGTCCACCGTCGGTGCGGGCGTGAACGCCGAGCGGTGGAGCCGCCGGGCGACCGAGAGCTCGTACCACGCTCGCCAGTAGATCGTTCGCTGGGTTGACGGCCAGACAGCCGCCTGCTTGGCGGCGAACTCCCATTGGACGATCACGTCAGCGCGGCGCAGGGGGATTGCCGGATCGCCGAGCAGGCTCGACAGGATCTCGCCCGATCCTGTGAACGGCAGGTTGGCGACGATCGCGAACGGCTCCGTCGGCCACTCGTAAGTCCGGGCGTCCGCCTCCACGATCTCGACCGGCGATTGGGCGGCAAAGCGCGCGCGCAGCAGACGAGCGAGGGCCGGATCACGCTCGATCACTCTGACGGTCGCCCCCGTACGGACGAGCTCCCGCGTAAGCATGCCGGTGCCGCCGCCGATCTCGATCACGAGATCGCCGTGCGCGACCGCGGCGTCGGCGACGAGCCCGGCTGCGAAGCGGCTACTGCGAAGGAGATGCCGGCCGGCCGCTCCGACTGCGGAGCGTCGCGGAACGGCCACGGAGCGTCACCGTGATCATGGCGAAGACTCTAGCGCAGAGAACACCGTGCGGGTCCGTGACGAAAGCCGTCGCGTTTCCGGGATTGTCCCGGGCTTCAGCGTTGCGCGACCCAGGCGATCGTCTTCGCCGCCAGCCGGTCGAGCGCCTGCACCGAGAGCTCGATGTGCTCGGGCTTCGTGTCCTCGAGCTTCGTGTGGCTGAGGCCGCGCAGACTCTGGACGAAGAGCATCACGGTCGGGATGCCGATCCGCGCCGGCTCGGCGGCGTCGTGCAGCGGGCCGCTCGGCAGCTTGTGCGACTCGCCCGCGACCTCGCGCACCGACTCGTCCGCGAAGCCGACCAGCGTCACGTCGAAGAGGATCGGCTGGATCTCCCAGATCCGCTCGAACTCGACTTCGAGCTGCTCCTCCTGCGCGAAGCGCTCGCAGGCCTCGCGGGTCTGCTCCCACATCGAGGCGAGCTTGGCCGCGTCGAGGTGGCGCATGTCGAGCAGCTGCTCGGCGGTCTCGACGACGGAGGTGACGATCCCCGGCTTGGTCACGACGCCGCCGCTCGTCATCACGGCGCCGTCGCCGACCCGGGCGGCGATCTCGCGCAACTCGAGCGCCAGCTTCGCGGCGCCGGCGAGCGCATCGCGCCGCTGGTCCATCGGCGTCGAGCCGGCGTGCGCGGCCTGGCCGCGCCAGGTGATCCGGTGGCGCTCGACGCCGAAGGTGCCGAGCACGGCCCCGAGCGGCAGGTCGAGCGACTCGAGCACAGGCCCCTGCTCGATGTGCAGCTCGAGATACGCAGCGGTGCCCTCGAGCTGCTTCCGTGCCTCGGTCGCGCGGTCGAGGTCGACGCCGTGCTCGCGCAGCGCATCCTCCCAGCGGATCCCGTCCGCGTCGGTGCGCTCGCGGATCTCGTCCTGGTCGGTCATCGAGCCGGAAGCGGCCGACGAGCCGAAGAGCGAGCGGCCGAAGCGGGCGCCCTCCTCGTCGGCCCAGTCGACGAGCCGGACGGTGACGGGCGGCGTCCCCTCCTCCGCGATCCGGCGCAGCACCTCGACGGCGGCCATGACGTTGAGGCAGCCGTCGAGCCAGCCGCCGTTCGGGACCGAGTCGATGTGGCCGCCGAGCACGACCGCGCGCTCCGACTCGCCGCGCAGCGTCCACCACTGATTGCCCGCCTCGTCGAGCTCGTGCTCGAGCGGCAGCCCCTCGAGCTTGCCGCGCAGCCAGGCGCGCGCCTGCTCCCAGGTGTCCGTCCAGGCGACCCGCTGGGCGCCGTTCTCGTCGCCGGTCAGCTCGCGCAGCTCACGCAGCTCGGCGACGGTTCTGGACGGGTCCAGGGCCACAGGGGGAATCTAACGCCCTCCGATCCGATGTGGTAAGCACTACCGGTGGGGGCTGCGACTGCAACGGCGGGCCGCGCGCCGGCCGAAAGGTCGGAGCGCCTCCGGGCCATGGGCGCCCAGGCGGGGCTCTCCGTGGCCGTGCTCGGCGGCCTCTGGGCGCTGTGGGAGGCGTTCAAGTGGGTGGGCGAGGAGACCGGCCTGAGGGTCGGCGCGTTCGAGGTGAACGACCGCACGCTGCCGCACGTGCACGACATCGTCAGCACGCTCTTCGAGCCCTCGCGCCGGAACGGGCCGCCGCTGATCGAGATCCTCGGCGACGCTGCGCTCTTCACCGCCCGGGAGGCGGCTGCCGGCTTCCTGCTCGGCGCCGCCTTCGGCTTCACGATCGCCGTCGTGCTCGCGCACTCGACCCTGCTCCAGCGGGGCTTTCTCCCGTACATCGTCGCCTCGCAGACGATCCCGATCCTCGCGGTCGCGCCGATGGTCGTCGTCTGGGTCAACCCGAAGCTGCCGCCCGGCTTCCGCGACTGGGGAGCGGTGGCGCTGATCGCCGCCTTCCTCACCTTCTTCCCCGTCGCGATCAACACGCTGCGCGGGCTCAAGTCCGCCGACCCGCGCGCGCTCGAGCTGATGCGCTCCTACGCGGGCAGCACCTGGGCCGTGCTCTGGAAGGTGCGCGTGCCGGCGTCGATGCCGTATCTCTTCGCCGCCCTGAAGGTGAGCGCGACGGCGAGCGTCGTCGGCGCGATCATCGGCGAGCTGCCCGCCTCGATCCAGGACGGGCTCGGCGGCGCGATCCTCAACTTCAACCAGTACTACGCCAGCGCTCCCACGCGGCTGTGGGCGACGAACCTCGTCGCGGCCGCGCTCGGGATCGCCTTCTTCCTCGTCGTCGTCGCAACGGAGAGAGCCGTGGTCAGAAGAGCACCGGAGAACGTCGCATGAACGAGCCGGCCGCAGTCGTCCGCCTCGAGCAGGTCGTCAAGCAGTTCGGCAAGGGGGGCGTGACCGCGCTCCAGGACGTCGATCTGGAGATCCACCCGGGCGAGTTCATCTCGCTGATCGGGCCCTCGGGCTGCGGCAAGTCGACGCTGCTGCGCATCGTCGGCGACCTGATCCAGCCGACCTCAGGCGTCGCCGAGGTCAACGGCAAGCCGGCCGCGCAGGCACGGGTCGACCGCGACTACGGGATCGTCTTCCAGGACTCCGTCCTCTTCGAGTGGCGCACCGTCGCGAAGAACATCGGCCTGCCGCTCGAGCTCGCGGGCTGGTCGCGGGAGAAACGGCGCGCGCGGGTGCAGGAGATGCTCGAGCTCGTCGAGCTGACGGGCTTCGAGTCGCACCATCCGTGGCAGCTCTCGGGTGGCATGCAGCAGCGCGTCTCGATCGCCCGCGCGCTCTCGTTCGACCCGTCCCTGCTGCTGATGGACGAGCCGTTCGGTGCGCTCGACGAGATGACGCGTGAGCGGCTCAACCTCGAACTGCTGCGGATCTGGCAGGCGAGCCGCTCGACCGTCGTCTTCGTCACGCACTCGATCTCGGAGGCGGTCTTCCTCTCGACCCGGGTGGTCGTGATGTCGCCACGCCCGGGCCGGATCACCGGCATCGTCGAGATCGACCTGCCGCAGCCGCGCACCGCGCGGACGCGCGAGGAGCCCCGCTTCGCCGAGCTGATCCGCGAGGTGCGCCAGACGCTGCGCGCCGGCGGCGGCTTCGAGGCCGACGACGAGGTGGACGAGGAGCGGATGATCGCCTCGGAGGAGGGGCTCTGACCGCAGGCGCGCTCCAGCGGCTGCGCGACTGGGGCCCGGCGCTGCTCGTCTTCCTGCTCGGGGTCGCGCTCTGGGAGGGCTACACCCGCGGCGCCGGCGTCGAGCGCTTCCTGCTGCCACCGCTCTCGGACATCCTGCAGACGCTCTGGGAGGACCGCGAGCGCTTCCTCAGCGCCGGCTGGTTCACCTTCAAGGAGGCGCTCGGCGGCTTCGTGATCGGCTCCGGCCTGGCGATCCTCGTCGCGCTCCTGCTCGCGCGCTTCCGCACGCTCGGCCGCGCGATCATGCCGTACGCGATCGCCGCCAACGCGATCCCGATCGTCGCCTTCGCGCCGATCACGAACAACTGGTTCGGGATCCTCAACCCGCTCTCGAAGATGGTGATCGCCGCCGTCCTCTGCTTCTTCCCCGTGCTCGTGAACACCCTGCGCGGACTGACGTCGGTGCGGCCGAGCTCGATCGAGTTGATGCGCTCCTATGCGTGCGGCGAGTGGGAGATCTTCCGGCGCGTCCGGATCCCGAACGCGCTGCCGTTCATCTTCTCGGCCTTGAAGATCGCGACCGTACTCGCGATGATCGGCGCGATCGTCGGTGACTACTTCGGAGGCTCACAGGACGCGCTCGGGATTCTGATCAGGCGCTCGGCAGGCATCTTCGCGTTCGAGGACGCCTGGGCGGCGATCGTGGTCGCGAGCCTGTTCGGGATCGCGTTCTACGCGACGGTGGCGTTCCTGGAGCGGATGACGATGACGTGGCATCCGTCGGCACGGGTCGAATGAGAGGGCAACCATGAAGGAGGAGGATCGTTCGTGAGGGTTCGCAAACTGTGGTGGATGGTGGCACTGCCCGTCGTCCTGCTCGCGCTGCTCGCAGCCGGGTGCGGCAGCGACGACGACGAGGCGGCCGGGACGACCGGCGGCGAGACGGAGACGACGGCTGCGCCGCAGGAGACGGTGGACGTCACCCTGCAGCTGAAGTGGGTCACCCAGGCCCAGTTCGCCGGCTACTACGCGGCGCTGGAGCAGGGCTACTACGAGGACGAGGGCCTGAACGTGACGATCAGACCCGGCGGCCCGGACATCGTCCCCGAGCAGGTCGTGCTCGGCGGCCAGGCCGACTTCGGGATCAACTGGCTCGACAACACGCTCGCGACGCGCGACCAGGGCGGCACGATCGTCAACATCGCCCAGGTCTTCGCCCGCTCGGGCATGACCGAGCTGACCTGGAAAGACAGCGGTCTCGCCTCGATCGGAGACCTGAAGGGCAAGAAGGTCGGCGTCTGGCTCGGCGGCAACGAGCACAAGCTCTTCGCCGCCCTGACGAAGAACGGGATCGACCCTGAGAAGGACGCCCAGATCGTGGCGCAGCCGTTCGACATGAACCTGTTCCTCAACCGCGAGGTCGACGCGGCGGCGGCGATGACCTACAACGAGCTCGCGCAGGTGCTCGAGACGAAGAACCCGGACACCGGCGAGCTGTACACGCTCGACGACCTCAACGTGCTCAAGATGTCCGAGCTCGGCACGGGTGCGCTCGAGGACGGCATCTTCGTGACCGAGGAGTGGCTCGCGGACGAGCAGAACCAGGACGTGGCGGTGCGCTTCCTGAAGGCGTCGTTCAAGGGCTGGATCTACTGCCGCGACAACCCGGACGACTGCGCCGGCTATGTGCTCGACGCCGGCCCGACGCTGGGCGAGGGCCACCAGACGTGGATGATGAACGAGATCAACAAGCTGATCTGGCCGAACGAGAGCGGGATCGGGATCATGACCGACGCCGACTACGACACGACGGCGCAGATCGCCCAGGACTACGGGATCGTCAAGAACGACCCGGGCGACGGTGTCTTCACGACCGAGTACGCCGAGGCGGCGAACACGGCGCTCGAGGACGAGGGCGTCGACACGAAGGGTTCCGACTACACGGCTCCCGAGGTCGAGGTGACCGAGGGCGGCGAGTAGGCGCGTCCCGTAGCTGTTCCGGAAGGGCCGGGTTCACGCCCGGCCCTTCCGCGTTCTAGAGTTGACGGTGGAACTCGGGCTCTGCGAAAGGGGAGTGGCATGTCCGTGCTGATCAAGGGGGGCCGCGTGGTCACGGCGGCCGACGACTACGTGGCCGACATCCTCGTCGAGGGCGAGCGGATCGTCCTGATCGGCGAGTCGCTGGACGTCCCGGCCGACACCGTGATCGACGCGAGCGGCAAGTACGTGCTGCCGGGCGCGGTCGACCCGCACACCCACCTCGACATGCCGTTCGGCGGCACGGTCACGATCGACGACGTCGAGTCGGGCCAGCGTGCCGCGGCGCGCGGCGGCACCACCTGCCACGTCGACTTCTGCATCCAGGCGCCGGGCACGAGCTTCACCGATGCGCTCGCCGACTGGAAGTCGAAGGCGGACGGCAAGCAGTTGATCGACATGGGCTACCACATCGCCGTCACCGACTTGAAGGACGGCGGCTCGCTCGAGGAGCTCGCGACGCTCCCGGACGAGGGGATCACCTCGTACAAGCTCTTCATGGCCTACAAGGGTGCGCTGATGGTCGACGACGAGACGCTCTTCAAGACGATGGAGGTCGCAGCGAAGACCGGCGCCCTCGTGATGGTGCACGCCGAGAACGGCGACGCGATCGACGTGCTCGTCAAGCAGGCGCTCGCGGAGGGGAAGACGGAGCCGAAATACCACGCGCTCACGCGGCCGCCGGAGACCGAGGGCGAGGCGACGAACCGGGCGATCCAGCTCGCACGTGTCGCCGGCTGCCCGCTCTACGTCGTCCACGTCTCCTGCAAGGAGGCCGTCGAGCCGATCGAGCTCGCCCGCGAGAAGGGCTGGGACGTCTGGGGCGAGACCTGCACGCAGTACTTCTTCATCGACTACACGCACCTCGAAAAGCCCGACTTCGAGGGCGCGAAGTACGTCTACACGCCGCCGCCGCGCGACAAGGCAAACCAGGACGTGCTCTGGAACGCGGTCCGCACGAACGTCCTCAGTGCGATCTCGACCGACCACTGCGCCTTCAGCTGGAGCGAGCAGAAGAGCCTCGGCCGCGACGACTTCTCGAAGATCCCGAACGGCGGCCCCGGGCTCGAGAACCGGCTGCACATGATCCACCACTTCGGCGTCCGCGAGGGCCGGATCGGCCTCAACCGCATGGTCGAGCTGCTCTGCACGAACCCGGCGAAGCTGTTCGGGCTCTACCCGCGCAAGGGCACGATCGCGGTCGGCTCCGACGCCGACATCGTGATCTTCGATCCCGAGAAGCAAGCACACGATCACGGCGGCGGGCCAGCAGTCGCGCACCGACTACAACCTCTACGAGGGCACCGAGGTCGTCGGCGACGTCGAGACGGTGCTCCTGCGCGGCAACGTGATCGTGCAGGACGGCGAGGTCGTCGGGCAGCCCGGCGTCGGCCGGTTCGTGCCGCGTGCGAAGTTCGGCGAGCAGCTACCGAGGAGCGCCATCACCGCGGTGTGATCCGCGGCAATGGCGCCTCGATCTCTCAGCGAGCGAACCTCCACGACTTGAGAGCCCGGTGGAAGACGGCCCGGTCGCCGCGGTCGTGCCCCGCGGTGGAGGCCGAGATGAACACGTAGCCCCAGCCCCGGTGTAACGCCGTGACGTTGATCAGGTACCAGCCGCGCGAGCAGTGATGCGTGAAGAGCCGGGCGGGCTTGCCGCCGAGCCTCGTCGCGACGTTGGACTCCGGCCGGCCGCAGTTGCCTGGCGTTTTCTTGATCACGTCGGCCGTGAAGTCGTCGAGCGAACGGCCCGCCGGAAGTCGCCTCGCCGCGGCGAGCAGTGACCTACCGGCCACCGGCCCGGAGTACGTGTCAACGGTGTCCGGAAACGGCGTCCCGCCACTCCACGGCTGCTTCGGCTGATAGACGGTCCATGCCGTCGTCAGCGTCAACGAGTAGCCGTATCGCTTCGAGACGAACCGCTTCGCGTTCGCCGCCTCGCTCGCCGCAACAACGAAGAGCGAGGCGGCAACGAGCAGCGACAACGTCCTTTGGAACATCGTGCCTCCCTAGAAGCTGCACGTCGAGGCCGCGGGCTTGGCCGCGTCGATCCGCACCCCGGCACCCGCCGGCGCCAGGTAGATGACGTAGAGCTCGACGTTGCCGACCGGAGCCTCGTTGCGGCCGATGTGGACGTTGCCGAAGCCGGCGTCGACGAAGCTCTGGCCGGCCTTGTACGTCGTCGGCACGCAACCCGCTTCGGCGTTGTAGAGGGTGAAGTCGCCGGCCCTCACCAGCACGAGCGCCGGCCCCGGATGCGTGTGCCAGCCGGTAGCGCCGCCGGGGGCGAGCGTCACCTGCTGAACGGCGAAATCGGCAGCGGGCACCTTGCGCGCCGCCGGCAGCCCGAATGCGGACGCAGCGGCCGGATGATTGGCCACCCAACCACCGAGGTCGGCGACCTTGCCCTGGTCGCGGAGCGCCTGCAGAAATTCGGGCAGCTGTTCCGCCTTCCACTCGCGCCCGCGCCAGGTGAGGCCCGTGGCCTGGTTCGCTGTCGACTGCAGCGTCACGTCGCCACCGAACGCAGCGCGTGCGAGCACGGGTGCGCTGAGGATTCCCGAGCCCGGCGTCGCCAGAGCGACCGCTGCGGACACGATCGCCATCAGCGCGGCTGCCGCGATGATCAGAAGCTTGCGCATCTTGTTACTCCCTTCTTCGTTGTTCGATGCTGGCCCTGTGCTTCGCTTGCGACGGTCCTCCGTCACTCCGTCGTGTGGCGAGGACGACGCCGCCGACGACGAGCGCGAAACCGATCGCCGCAAGAGAACCGACTGCCGCGTCCTGCCAGTGGAACCTGCCCGGCTCGACCACCTGGATCTGGATCGACGGCGATGTCGCGGCCGGACGGCTCTCGGCCGCGTTCCCGGGTGCCGGTCGAAACGCCGCCGGCATGCAGCTGGCCGCGATCGCCAGCGCCGCGAGCCCGCTCAAGCGACGGAGTTGGATCTCGTCCCCTTCCTGTCGGGGCCGCCCGATGCGGCCGACGGGCGTACGGTCGGCGATCGCGGTTGCGACGCGGTAAAGCGCGGTCGCGACGGAGTAAAGAACCGCTTAAGGACCGTGCTACGTTCGTGATCCGCTGTGGAATTCCGGATTCTTGGTTCGCTTGAAGGCACCGACAAGGATCGGTCGCTTTCGCTCGGGGCGCACAAGCAGCGCGCCGTCCTCGCGGTGCTGCTCCTGCACCAGGGCGAGGTCGTCTCCACGGATCGCCTGGTAGACGAGCTCTGGGGTGAGCAGGCTCCGCCGACCGCGGTCAAGAGTCTCCAGGTCTACGTGTCGCAGCTGCGGAAGGTGCTCGGGGAGGGCGTGCTCGAGACGCGAGGACGCGGCTACCTCCTCCGACTCGCGCCGGATCAGCTCGACGCCGAGCGCTTCGAGGGCCTGCTCGAGCTGGGCAGGGAGCTGTTTGCCGCAGGCGATGCGCGCGGCGCGGCCGATGTCCTCCGAGAGGCGCTGGGGCTCTGGCGCGGATCGCCGCTTGCCGACTTCGCATACGAGCCGTTCGCCCAGCCCGAGATTGCTCGCCTGGAGGAGCTCCGGTTGGCCGCGCTCGAGGCGAGGATCGAGGCCGACCTCGCGCTCGGTCGGCACCGGGAGCTCGTGGCGGAGCTCGAAGCGCTCGCGCGCCAGAATCCGCTGCGCGAGCGTCTACGAGCGCAGCTCATGCTCGCGCTGTATCGCTGCGGACGCCAGGCGGACGCGCTCGAAGGCTACAAGCATGCGCGAACCGAACTCGTCAGCGAGCTCGGGCTCGAACCGAGCCGCGAGTTGCAGGAGCTCGAGCGGGCCATCCTCCAGCAGAGCCCGGAACTCGACGCCCCGTCGGGGTCGCGCAAAGTGCTCGGCCGCGCGCGGGTCAGGGGCGGGCGCACGATCGCGCTCGGCGGCGCCCTCGTCCTCGGTGCCGCCAGCCTCGCGGCCGTGATGGTGTTCGCCCGCGCCGACGGCAGCGCGGGCATCCTCGCGGCCGTCCCGAACTCCGTCGCGGTCATCGACCCGGAGACGAACAGCATCGTCGCGGTCATCCCAGTGGGAGAAAGGCCGACGAGCATCGCGGTCGGAGGCGGCAAAGTGTGGGCCCTGAACAGTGACGCTCAGACGATCTCGCTCATCGACGCGGCGTCACGGAGCTCGTGAAGACCTTCGCCATCGGAGCACGCCGGCCGGCCTCGCGTACGGCGAGGGCGCTTGTGGGTCTGCGACAGCGTCACCTCCTCCGTGCTCGAGGTCGACTCGGAGTCCGGCGCCGTCGTCCGGACGATTGCTGCGCCGCCGCTCACTCCGCCGCCGCGCCGCCGCGGACAACCGGCCGGCGGCGCGATCGCCGTTGGCCTCGGAGGGGTGTGGTTCTCGAGCGGCAACGCCACGATCACGCGCATCGACCCGGACACCGGCGAAGTGGTGGCGCGGATCCGCCATGGTGGTCTGACCTTCAGTGACTCGTCTCAGATCGCCGTGGGCGAAGGAGCCGCCTGGGTGTCCTCGTGTTGCTCCGTCGTGTCGCGGATCGATCCGTACACAAACGCCGTCGCCGAGGTCCTCGGGGGTTTCGACGGTCGGATCGCCGCGGGTCTTCGAGGCGTCTGGCTCGCCGCCGGTGGCGCCGGACTGCTCTGGTGGATCGACCCTCGCGCAGAGTCTTCGAGCAGGACGATCGGCGTGGGCACCGACCCGCTCGATGTCGCTGTCGGTGAGCGCTCCGTCTGGGTAGCCAACGGCGACGGCACGGTCTCGCGGGTCGACCCGATCTCCTTGGACGCGACTACGATCCGCGTCGGCAAGAGCGTCGGCGGAATCGCGGTCGGTGAGCGATCTGGGTCACCGTAGGCCGACGCAGTCCGCTTGCAGGGCTCAGCCGCAGTCGACCCGCGGGTTGTACGGCTTCAGCATCCCGCTCGGATTCGGCTTCCAGATCCACGCGTGCAGCGCGTAGGACGAGCGGCAGGCCGTAGCGGTTGCCGGGCAGGAGCGTGTCGAACTCCGTCCCGAACAGCTGGGGCTTCGACGCACCCGCCCAGTCGCTCGCGAAGACGAGGTACTCGAGCGCGACGAGCTTCATCGTGCCGTTGTTCCGCGGCTCGTAGACGAGCAACTCCGGCTGGTCGGCGTCGATCTTGCCGCCGTCGAACAGCAGCGCCGGATTGAGCATGTGGACGCCCATCGAACCGGTGCCGTTCGGGATCGGCAGATGCACTCGATCCCGGCCAGATCGGCGACCTTCACCGTGTAGCCGGCCTCGATCGCCTTGTCGATGTCGTGGAACCGTGCCGTCGTGGTCTTGGCGCCGTCGAATGCACCGGCGGCGATCGCCGCGCTCACGGCGACGAGCACGGGCAGGACGACGAGCGTGAGCATGAGTACGCGCTTCTTCATCTGTAACTCCTTCCTAGGCGGCCACGGGGGCCGGATCGGGGCGGACGAGGACGGTGTCGACGACGCGGACGATCTCGTCCACGGGCAGGCCGGCGGCCGCCGCGTGCGCGCGGATCGCCTCCGGGCTCGACGCCTGGTAGATGCAGACGGTGCCGACACCGCTGCCCTCCTCGAGCACGTAGCTGCGGATCCAGGCGATGTCGTCGGGCATGCGCTCGCCCTCTGCGGTCGAGCGTGCCGCCGCCTCGCCGAGCTCCTCGCCGGAACGCCAGCCACCGCGGCGGAGGATCACGTAGGTCTCCATTCGAGACTCCTTTCATCGGATGTCTCGACGGTACGGGCGGACGTGGCGGCCGACATCGGCGGGACTACCCATCTTGCCGCGCGTTGCCTACCGGTCTTGGAGGAGGCCGAGCTCGGTCGCGGCCGCGACCGCCTCGCCGCGGCTGCTGACGCTCAGCTTCCGCAGGATCGAGGAGACATGGTGGTCGACGGTGCGGCGCGAGAGGAAGAGCCGCTCCGCGATGGCGGCGTTGCGGAGCCCGGCAGCGAGGAGGTCGACCACCTCGAGCTCGCGGCTCGTCAGGCCGCCGCCGTTCCGACGGGTGTCGCTACGAGGGCCGCGCGGCAGACCGCGCACGCCGCGCTCGCGCAGCCGCTGGGCCACCAGTGTGGCCGCCGGCCGCGCCCCCAGCCGCTGGAACGCGTCGAGCGCACGGAGTAGCGCCTGGTCGTCGTCGGCTTCGCTCAACGCGAGCGCCGCCTCGTACGGGCAGCCGAGCGCCGTCCAGGCCGTCGCCGCGCCCCGCCAGTCGCCGGCCAGCTGCAGCGCCCACGGCTCGGCGATCCAGGTCGGGAGGTCGTCCACGATTCCGTGCTTGGACCGCCAGTAGGCGAGCTCGCCCGTCCACCACGGCGAGCGCCTCGCGACCGACCGGTCGAACGCGGCCTGTGTGGCCTCGCGAACGTCCTCCGGCCGCCGTTCGAGCCAGACGACCTCCGCCAGCGCCGCTGCGACCGCGGCGCAGCGATCGAAGTCGTCCGTGGAGCCGTCGATCGCGCCGGCCTCGACGAGCAGCTCCCGCGTTCCCGCGCGGGAGCGCGCGGACTCCTCGATCGCGAGGCGCGCCAGATCGTGGCGGAACTCCACTGCGCTCGACCGCTCGACCAGCATCCCGGACGCCAGGCACTCGTCGAGCCCGCTCACGTTCTCGCCCGCCAGCGCCTCGAGCAGCCACAGCTCGACGCGTGGCGGTGCGATCGCGACGGCGTCGAGCACCGCTCTCCCCGGCTCGGACAGCCTCGCAGCGCGCGCGAGCACGGCGTCGCGCACCGTCGGCGGGACGACGCCGAGGCCGGAGGCGATCACCTCGGTGACGAAGAACGGGTTGCCGTTCGTGAGGCGATGGAGCTCGACGGGGTCGATCCCGCCCGCCGCCAGCTCCGCGACCGCAGCGGGCGAGAGCGGCGGGACCGCCAGGCGCTCGACACACGGACGGGTCGCGAGCTCGCCGAGGACGATCCGCAACGGATGCTCGCGGTCGAGCTCGTCGTCGCGATAGGTGGCCACCACGAGCGCGTGCGTCGCGTCGATCCGGCGGCTGAGCACACGTAGGACATCGAGCGTCGCCTCGTCGGCCCAGTGCAGGTCCTCGATCACGAGCAGCGTCGGCCGCGGCCCGCGGAGCTCCTCGAGCAGCACCTTGAGGATCTCATGCGGTTGCGCACCAGTGTCGACCAAGCGCTCGAGCTCGCCGCCCGTCTCGGCCGCGACGTCCGCGAGCGGACCGAGCGGGCGCGGGGTGAAGAGCGCGTCGCACGCTCCCGAGAGCACGCGCACCGGGCCGGGCTGCTCGGCGCAGAATGCCCGCACGAGCGCGCTCTTGCCGGCACCGGCCTCGCCGGCGAGCAGGACGAGCCGGCCGTTGCCGGCAGACGCCTCCGCGAGCGCTCCTGCGAACCTGTCGAGGAGCTCCTCGCGCTCGAGCAACTCGGCCCGTACCACGGACGAGATCGTCACGAACCGGAGTGTGACCGGCGCGCCGCCCGAGTACAACCCTCGGCTAGCCCTGCTCGAGCAGGCCGAGCTCCGACGCGGCCGACGCGGCCTCGCCGCGCGTCCGGGCGCCAAGCTTGCGCAGGACGGCGGAGACGTGGTGGTCGACCGTGCGCGGCGAGAGCACGAGCCGCTCGGCGATCTCCCGTTCTGCAGGCCGTCGGCGACGAGCGCGACGACCTCGAGCTCGCGCGCCGTCAGTCCGGCGGGGTTCTCGCGGGTCGACTCGCGCGGGCCGCGCAGCCCGAGCCGCCGGCGGAGCTCCGTTGCGGCGGGCAGGGCGCCGAGCCGGTCGAGCTCGGCGAGAGCGGTCTCGTCGCCGGCGTCGGCCTGCACGCGAGCAGCCTCGTAGACGCAGCCGCGGGCGCGCCACGCCGCCGCGGCGCTCTCCGCGTCGCCTGCGAGCTGGAGCCGGTACGGCTCGGCGACCCAGCTCGGCGCCTCGGCGGGCGCGCCCGCCTTCCACTGCCAGTAAGCGAGCTCGCCCGCGTACCAGAGGTGCCGCTTCTCGAGCGCGAGGTCGTACGCGGCTCGTGCCTCCGCGACTGTCCGCTCCTCGTCGCCCGCGAGCCAGGCCGCCTCTGCGCGGGCCGCGTGCACGTGTCCGAGCCGCTGCAGGTGCCCGCCCGGCGCCGCGAGCTCGAGCGCCTCGTCGAGCGCGTCGAACGCGCCCGGGTCGCCCCGCCTGGCGCGCACGCGCCCGAGCGCGATCAGCGCGCCGATCCGGCTGATCGGGTCGTTCAACCCCCGCAGGACGGATGTGGCCACCGACGCGCCCTCGTCCCAACGGCCGCGGTAGACGTGCACGAGCGCGAGCCACGAGCGCGGGTACACCGGCCAGAGCTCGTGCGCCTCGGCGAAGTCGATGCACTCGCGGAGCCAGCGCTCGGACGGCTCGAGCTCCATCATCTCGCCCAACCCCGTGCCGAGCATGTTCAGCGCGGACAGCTGGAAGACCTCGTTGCCCCCGCCGGCCGGCGAGGGCGAGGCTGCGCTCCAGTTCCCGCACGCCCTCGTCGATCCGTCCGGCCATCAGCAGCGACGTTCCGGCCATGTTCAGCCCGTATGCCTCGACCTCGAGATCACCGGCGGCGCGCGCCGCCGCGACCGCCTTCCGCCCCCAGGCGACCCCTTCCTCGTTGTCGCGGCTGAGCATCCGGATGTACGCCTGCACCGCGTAGGCCGACGCCAGCTCACGGCCGTGCGGAAGCGTCTCCAGGATCTCGATCGCCTCGCGGCTCGCGTCCTCGGCCTCCCGGTTGCGTCCCAGCCTCGTGTTCGCGTTCGTGAGCCGCGAGAGCGTCTCGCCGGTCTTCAGCCGGTCGCCCAGCTCCCGGTACAGCGCGAGCGCGGCGCCGCGCGCCTCGACCGACTCCTCGTAGAGGCCGGTGAGCAGGGCCTCCTCCGCGTACCCGTCGAGCAGTTCGGCCCGCTCCCGCAGGGGCAGGCTGTCCGCATGGCGGAGTGCTCGCCGGTACTGCACCGCCGCCTCGCGATGCGAGCTCACCGCGGCGGCGGCGCGGGCTGCCGCCGGCGCGTAGCGGAGCACCGCCTCGACGTCGCCGGCCTCCTCGGCGTGGTGGGCGAGGCGCGAGAGGTCGCCGCCGGGCTCGAGCGCGGCGAGGATCGACGCGTGCAGGGCACGGCGCCGGTGCGGCGCGATCTCGCCTGCGACGGCGAGGCGCGCGAGCTCGTGCCGGAAGGCGACCCCGTCGCCCTCGGCGCGAAGGACACCCGAGGCGAGGCAGTCGTCGAGCCGGCCGAGCTCCACCGCGGCGACCTGCTCGAGCAGCCAGAGCTCCGCTCGCGTCGGCACCACCGAGATCGCAGCGAGCAGCCTGCGCGCGCCCTCGTCGAGTAGCGCCGCCCGGGCGAGCACGGCGTCGCGAACGGTCGCTGGAAGCTCGTCGCCGCCCGCGGCGAGGATCTCGGTGACGTAGAACGCGTTCCCGAGCGTGAGCCGGTGGAGCACCTCGGCGTCCAGGCCGTGCGGCTCCGCCAGCTCGCGGACGGCATCGACCGTGAGGCGTGGCACGGCGAGCCGGACGACACCGGGCGCCGACGCGAGCTCGCCGAGCACGACCCGCAGCGGATGGTCGCCCGCGACCTCGTCGTCCCGGTAGGTCGCGATCACGAGCGTCCCCGAGCCGTCGACGCGCCGGCCGAGCACGCGCAGGGCGTCGAGGGTGGCGCCGTCCGCCCAGTGCACGTCCTCGAGCACGAGCACGCCGCCGCGGCCGAGCGCGGCCGCCGCGACCGCGCGTGGCTCGCCCGGCTCGAGGCCGAGGTCGAGGAAGGGCCCCAGCGGGGTCGGCGCAGCGAGGCTCTCGCACGAGCCTCGGGCGGCATCCCCGACGCGGTCCGAGAAGGCGCGCACGAGCGCGGTCTTGCCGACGCCCGCCTCGCCGCCGACGAACACGAGCCGCCCGCCCTCCGCGCGGAACGCAGCGAGTTGCGCCAGTAGATCGCCCCGCTCGAGCAGCTCCGACATGCCCTGATCCTGCGCGGTCACCGCCCGCGATTCAACCGGGAGACGACTAGATTGGCCTCGTGCAGGGCCGCTACCTCCGTCTCGTGCCACCCGACGCCGCGGAGATCGCCTCGGCGCTGGCAGAGCTACGCGCGAGCCTCGACGTCTCGGTCGAGTTCCCGCCGGCGGCTCTCGAGGAGGCGGAGACGTCGGCCCGGTCGCCGCGCCTGCCGGACGCGGACGAGACGTCGATCCCGTTCGTCACGATCGACCCGCCCGGCTCGCTCGACCTCGACCAGGCGCTCCACCTCGAGCGCAGCGGCTCCGGTTACATCGTGCGCTACGCGATCGCGGACGTCGCGGCGTTCGTCACACCGGGCGGGCCGCTGGACGCCGAGGCACACGAGCGCGGCGAGACGCTCTACGCTCCCGACGGCAATGCGCGCCTCTACCCGCCGCGGCTGTCGGAGGACGCGGCCAGCCTGCTCCCGGACGAGACGCGGCCGGCGCTCGTCTGGACGATGACGGTGGACGCGGAGGGCGAGGGGACCGAGGTCGACGTGCGGCGCGCCCTGGTCCGAAGCCGCGCGAAGCTGGACTACGCCGCGGTGCAGCGGGCGCTCGACGACGACACCGCGGCGGAGCCGCTCCAGCTCCTGCGCGAGGTCGGCCGGCTGCGCCAGGAGCGCGAGGCTCGCCGCGGCGGCCTTGCCCTGCAGCTGCCCGAACAGGAGGTTACGAAGGGGCCGAACGGATACGAGCTCTCCTTCCGGGCGCCCCATCCGGTCGAGGGCTGGAACGCCCAGATCTCGCTCCTGGCCGGTCAGGCCGCCGCGGAGCTGATGCTCGCGGGACGGATCGGCGTCCTGCGGACGCTGCCGAAGGCCGACGAGGGCGCAGTCGACCGGCTCCGCCGCGCCGCCCGGGCGCTTGACGTCGCCTGGGCCGACGACGTGCCCTACCCGGACTTCATCCGCACGCTCGACCCGAGCGTCCCCACGCACGCGGCGGTACTGGTCGAGTCGACGGTGCTCCTGCGCGGCTCCGGCTACGCCGCCTTCGACGGCGAGGCACCGCCGGCGCCGATCCACGCGGGCATCGGCGCGCCCTACGCACACACGACCGCTCCGATCAGGCGGCTTGTCGACCGCTACGTCGGCGAGGTCTGCGCCGCGCTCTCCGCTGGTGACGAGGTGCCGGACTGGGCTCGCGCGGCGCTCCCCGGTCTCCCCGAGACGATGGAGCGGTCGAACCGGCGCGCGCAGCAGTACGAGGCCGGAATCGTCTCGACCGTCGAGGCCGCGGTGCTCGAGCGCAGTGTCGGCGCGGTGTTCGACGCCGTCGTCGTCGACGTGGACAAGGACGGTGACGGAGGGACGGTGCAGCTGCGCGAGCCGGCCGTCACCGGACGCAGCGAAGGCGCGCTACCGCTCGGCGAGCGCGTCCGGGTGCGGCTCGAGCACGCCGACGTGGCGCGGCGCGAGGTGCGCTTCGCCCTCGCCGATCAGCGGCAGGGGTAGCCGAACGGAATGCGGACGCGGTAGGTGCGGCCCCCCTCGACGCGCACGTCGAGCGGATAACAACCCGGCCGCGTCAGCGAGAAGCCGCCGTTGAAGCCCGTCACTCGACCGACTCGGCCTGGGTAAGAGAACGCCCGCGTGCCGGGCGGGCATGGCTCGAACCGGACGATGTGGGTGCCCTGCGGGTCGCGCGTGTAGCGGAGGAAGAGCCGGTGCCGGTGCCGCTCCGGGATTGAGAGCTCGATCGGTCGTCCGGCTAGCACGAGCGTCGGCGCCTTGACGAAGAAGCGGCCGTCGTCCGCGCGGCGCCCCAACCCGACGCGACTCGCTGCTCGCGGGACATTCCCGAGCGCGAGCGGACCAGCGACGATGCTGTGCGTTGTGACGAACGCGAAGGGCGCGTGGCCACTCTCGATCCGCGAGCGGCAGTCCCGCGTCGGGATCGCCCGCTCCTCCTCCGCGGCGGCGACGCCGGTCGCGACCGCGGCCACCACTAGCGTCGCCGCGAGCTCGAGTCTCACCGCGTCTGCGGGAAGCCCAGGTCGACTTTCGACGTGGCCGGATCGGGCCAGCGCGACGTGACGACCTTGCCGCGGGTGTAGAAGTTGATCCCCTCCGGCCCGTAGATGTGCGTGTCGCCGAAGAGGCTCGCCTTCCAGCCGCCGAACGAGTAGTAGGCGACCGGCACCGGGATCGGGACGTTGATCCCGACCATGCCCGCCTCGACCTCGAACTGGAACTGGCGGGCGACGCCGCCGTCACGGGTGAAGATCGCGGTGCCGTTCCCGTACGGGTTCTCGTTCACCATCTTGACGGCCTCGTCGTAGGTGCCCACGCGCGTGACGCCGAGCACCGGGCCGAAGATCTCGTCCTTGTAGGCATCCATCTCCGGGGTCACGTCGTCGAGCAGCGTGACGCCGAGGAAGAAGCCGTCGCCCTCGGGCGCGGTCTCACGCCCGTCGACGACGACGGTCGCGCCCTGCTCGGCGCCGCCCTGGATGTAGCCCGCGACCTTGTCGCGATGCTCGCGCGTCACGAGCGGGCCCATCTCGACGCCTTCCTCGAGCCCGTTGCCGACCTTGATCTTCGGCAGGCGGGCCTTGATCGCGTCGACGAGCGCGTCCCCTGCGTCGCCGACCGCGACGACGTGGGAGATCGCCATGCAGCGCTCGCCGGCCGAGCCGTAGGCGGCGCTGACGGCCGCATCGGCGGCCATGTCGATGTCCGCGTCGGGCAGGACGATCATGTGGTTCTTCGCCCCGCCGAGCGCCTGCACGCGCTTGCCGTGCTTCGTGCCCGTCTCGTAGATGTAGCGAGCGATCGGGGTCGAGCCGACGAAGCTGACCGCGCTCACGTCCGGGTGCTCGAGGATCGCGTCGACGGCGACCTTGTCACCGTGCACGACGTTGAAGACGCCGTCGGGCAGGCCGGCCTCCTTCAGCAGCTCCGCGGTCCAGATCGACGCGGAGGGATCCTTCTCGGACGGCTTGAGCACGAAGGTGTTGCCGCACGCGATCGCCGGCGCCCACATCCACATGGGCACCATCACGGGGAAGTTGAACGGCGTGATCCCGGCGACGACGCCCAGCGGCTGCCGGATCGAGTAGACGTCGATCCCGGTCGAGGCCTGCTCGGACATGCCGCCCTTGAGCAGGTGCGGGATCCCGCAGGCGAACTCGATCACCTCGAGCCCGCGCGTGACCTCGCCCATCGCGTCGGAGAGCACCTTGCCGTGCTCGGCGGTGAGGATGCGGGCGGCCTCCTCGCGGCGCTCGTGCACGAGCTCGCGGATCGCGAACATGATCTCGGCGCGCTTCGCGAGCGACGTGGCGCGCCACGCAGGCGCTGCCTGCTTCGCCGCGGCAACTGCGGCGCCGACCTCCTCCACCGTGGCGAGATCGACCTCGCCGGACTGCTGCCCGAGCGCGGGGTTGAAGACCGGTCCGGTCCGGCCCGACGTCCCCTCGACGGTCTTGCCGCCGATCCAGTGGCTGATCCGGGTGATCTCGGTGCGCTGCTCGTGTCGGTGATGTGGCGAGCTCGGTCATGCGGGCCTCCTGAAGGTGATGCGCCAAGCGTAGCGCGCTAGGATCGAGGCGATGGCGACGATCGAGACGAACCCGGCGCTGGGCGCCCAGGTCAAGGCGGACGCGAAGGAGTACGTCCTCCATTCCTGGTCGGTGCAGGACGCGATCGACCCGATCCCGGTCGCGGGGGCCGAGGGGCGCCACTTCTGGGACTACGACGGCAAGCGCTACCTCGACTTCGCCTCACAGCTCGTCAACGTCTCGATCGGCTACGGCCATCCGAAGGTCGTCGCCGCGATCAAGGAGCAGGCGGAGAAGCTGGCCACGATCGGCCCGCCGATGGCGACCGAGCCGCGCTCGACGCTCGCGCGCATGCTCGCGGAGGTCACGCCGGGGAACCTGAAGATGTCGTTCTTCACGAACGGCGGCGCCGAGGCGAACGAGAACGCGATCAAGGTCGCGCGCTGGGTGACCGGCCGCCACAAGATCGTCGCCCGCTACCGCAGCTACCACGGCGCCACGGCCGGCGCGATCACGCTGACGGGCGACCCGCGCCGCTGGCACGCCGAACCGGGAATCCCGGGCGTCGTGCGGATGCTCGACCCGTACACCTACCGCTGCCCCGCCGGTCACCCCGACCCCTGCCCCGTCTGCACGGGCGCGCCGCACTTCGAGGAGATCCTCCAGTACGAAGGGCCGGACACCGTCGCCGCCGTGATCCTCGAGACCGTCGTCGGCACGAACGGGATCATCGTCCCGCCCGACGGCTACCTCCAGTCGATCCGCGAGACCTGCGACAAGCACGGGATCCTGCTGATCTGCGACGAGGTGATGGCCGGCTTCGGCCGCACCGGCGAGTGGTTCGCGTGCAACCACTGGGACGTCGTCCCCGACATCCTCACGGTCGCGAAGGGGATCAACTCCGGCTACGTCCCGCTCGGCGCGATGATCGTCTCCGAGCCGATCGCCGAGCAGCTGCGCGGCCGCTTCCTCGCCGGCGGGCTGACCTATTCGGGCCACCCGCTCGCGTGCGCCTCCGCCGTCGCCTCGATCGAGGCCTTCCAGGAGGAAGGGATCGTCGAGAACGCCGCCGAGCACGGCCGCTACCTCGCCGAGGCGCTGCCGGCGCTCGCGGCGAAGCACCCATCGGTGGGCGACGTCCGCGGGCTCGGCCTCTTCTGGGGGCTCGAGCTGGTCAAGAACCGCGAGACGAAGGAGATGCTCGTCCCGTTCAACGGCGGCGGCGAGGCCGCGAAGCCCGTGGCACGGCTGCAGAAGGCGGCGCTGGAGGCGGGCCTCTACCTGATGGCCCACTGGAACGTCGTCATGGTCTGCCCGCCGCTGACGATCACGCGCGAGGAGCTCGACGAGGGCCTTGCGATCCTCGACGACGCGCTCGCGATCGCGGACGAGTACGTCGCCTAGCCTCGCCGAGCTCGGCGAGGGGCCGTTCCTCTTCACCCACGAGGGGACTGCCGAACGCATCGACCGCGGCGGTTATGTCGTGTTCCTCAGCCCGTCGACAGCCCACGTGAACCGGATCCGCCTCGACCCGACCGGCGTCGACGGCGCGGTTGCCGACCTCCGCGCGATCGGCGCCGAGCGAGGACTCGACAGCGTGCTCTGGTGGGTCGGCGACGCCGCCACTCCCGACGACCTCGGCGAGCAGCTCGTCGCCCGCGGCCTCGAGCTGAGGGAGCGGACGACGTCGCTCGTCCTCGATCAGGCACCCACCGGCACACCGGCCCTGGAGGCCCGCCGCCCCGAGACGCTGACCGAGTACCTGGAGGCGCAAGAGGTGGACTGGGCCGCGCTCGGCCTGCCCGAGGCCCGGCGGCACGGGCTCCGCGAGCGGGCGACGGAGAGCTGGGAGCGCGAGGGCGCGTACGGGCTGACATTCCTGGTCGCCGACGGTGGGCGTGTGATCGCGATCGGCCGCTCACGGTTCGGCGACGACGCGGTCTTCCTCACGGGTGGCGCGACGCTGCCGGAGGAGCGCGGCCGCGGCGCCTACACAGCCCTCGTCCATGCGCGTTGGCACGACGCCGTCGAGCGCGGCACGCCGCTGCTCGTGACGCAGGGCAACGAGCACTCCGGCCCGGTCCTGCAGAAACTCGGCTTCCGGCCGGTCGGGTCGGTCGTGATTTACGCCGACCGCTTCTAGCCGGTGCAGGAGCCGGCGCCGACGCCCGGCAGGCGGCCGAGCAGCTCGGAGAGCTGAGCGACCTCGCCCTCGTCGAGCGCGCCGCGGAAGAGCGAGCGGAGGAGCTCGGCGTGCTGCACGCCGACACACTCGAGCAGATCGGCTCCCTCGCCGGTCAGGCGCGCCCAGTGCACGCGCGCGTCGGAGTCGCACTGGACGTTCTCGACGAGGCCCGCCTGCTCCAGACCGTCGAGCAGCCGCGTGACGCCGGACGGCGTCAGCATCAGCGCCTCGACGAGGTCGATCCGGCGGAGGCGCTGCTCGTGCGCCCGCGCGATGTGCAGGAGGGCCTCGAAGTCGCTCTGCGTCAGCCCGCGCGGGCTCAGCACCTCCGCCTGCAGCTCGCGCCGCAAGACGGAGTGCGCCCGCACCAGGCGGGCAAATGCGTCCAGCTCTACGGTTTGCGATACTGATACTTGACGGGTCAATGTTTTCTCTCTATATTGGTTGCGTACTCAATCATACACGACCATGCGGAGGACAGCAATGAGCACGACAGCACAGATCACCGAGATCCCCACCGGCACCTGGAGCACGGACACCGTCCACTCGGACGTCGGCTTCAAGGTCGCCTACAGCGGCGCCGGCACGTTCCGCGGCTCCTTCTCCGACGTCGACGCCTCGCTCGTCGACGGCAGCCTCGAGGGCGTGGCGAAGGTCGCAAGCATCCGGGTCGACGACGAGAACCTCGAGGGACATCTCCTCTCGCCCGACTTCTTCGACGCGGAGCAGCACCCGGAGCTGCGCTTCCGGTCGGACTCGATCGCCCGGGACGGCGACGACGTCTCGATCGAGGGCGAGCTCACGATTCGCGGCACGACGAAGCCCGTCACGATCGCCGGCACGTTCGTCGGCCCGAAGCCGGACGCCTACGGAAACCAGCGGATCGCGTTCGACGTCGAGACGACCGTCGACCGCCGCGACTTCGGTCTCGAATGGAACATGGAGCTGCCGAACGGCGAGCCCGCGCTCGGCACCGACGTCACGATCCTCGTCAACCTCGCGCTGGTGCAGGCGTAGTCCGATGAAGATCCTCGCGATCAGCGGCAGCCTCCGTGAGAGCTCCCACAACGCGGAGCTCCTGCGGACGGCTGCCGCGGACGCGCCCGCGGGCGTCGAGATCGAGCTGTACGACGGGCTGAAGGAGATTCCCCCCTACGACGCCGACGACGACATGCCCGGCGCCCAGCCCACCGCGGTCGAGCACTTCAAGGCTGCGCTTGCCGAGGCTGACGCGATCCTGATCGCGACGCCGGAGTACAACTCCTCGATCCCGGGCGTCCTGAAGAACGCGCTCGACTGGGCCTCCCGCCCGCTCGCCGAGTCGCCGGTGCGGAACAAGCCAGTGGCCGTGCTCTCGTCGAGCACCGGCATGTTCGGCGGTGTCTGGGCGGCGGCGGAGACCCGCAAGGTGCTCGGCGCCCTCGGCGCCCGCACGCTCGAGGACACCATCTCGGTGGCGAAGGCCGATCAGCGGCTCGCCGACGGCGTCGACGAGACGCTCCGCGACGAGCTTCGGACCGTGGTCGCGGCGCTTGCCGATGCCGTCGCGGCGCGTCAGGGGAGCTTGCAGGCCGCCTAGCCCGGCCAGATGTCGCCGTCCACGAGCTCGACCGAGTTGCCCGCGGGATCGCGCACGTAGAGCGAGCGCCCGCGGCCGTCCCATTCGACCGTGCGCTCGACCTCGACACCACGGTCGCGGAGCCCCGCGGACCAGTCCTCGAGCGACCCCGCTTCGACGCCGAACGCGACGTGACCTGCGCCCGACGCTCCGTGCGAGGGCACCGGCCGGCCGGGCCGCGACGCGAGCCCCGGGTCGAAGAGCAGCAGCATGGCGCCGCCGGGGAGCCGGAACGCCGCGCTCAGCTCGTCCGGCTCCTCGACGAGGCGGAGCCCGAGCACGCCGGCGTAGAACGACGCCGTCGCCTGGACGTCCTCCGCGTAGAGCACCGTCTCGTAGACGCCGCGAATCACGGCAGGAAGCCTGCCACCGCGGAGGCCGTGGCGTCGAGCGCGTCCCACAACACCGTGTGCCCGGCCGCGATCCGGGCGACCTCGAGCAGATCGCCGAGCGCGGCCTCGTGCGCCGGCAGCAGGTGGTCGTACGGCAGGTACGACGTCTCGCCGAGCGACGAGCAGGGTCGGCACGCGCACGCGCTCGAACGGCGGCGGCTCACGGCTCATCTCGCCGTACGCCGCGACGACGGCGCTCTGGCTGTACCGGTAACGCCACCGGCCGTCCTCGTCCTCGACCAGGTGCACGCGCAGCTCGTCCTCCACGAGTCGGCGCGGAGCCGTCGAGAGCACACTCTCCTCGTAACGGCGGTCGACCCCCTCGGCGAAGGAGCCGTACGAGCGGTCACGCCGCGCGTTCTCGGCGGACACGAGCGCGACGTGAGCCGGGATCCGGATCGCAGGATCGAGCAGGACGAGCCGCTCGACGCGCTCCGGCGCCGCTGCCGCGGCCTCGTAGGCCACCCGGCCGCCGAAGGAGTGGCCGAGCCAGGCGCAGCGGGTGTCCGGTGCCGCCTCGAGCACGTCGGCGACGTGCTGCTCCAGGTGCCACGGCGGCTCCCACGGCGAGTCGCCGTGACCGCGAAGGTCGAGCGCGACCACGTGAAAGCGATCGACGAGTCGTTCGGCCAGCCGCGCGAAGTGGCGGCCGTGGCTCGTGACGCCGTGCAGGCAGACGAGCGGCGGCAGCTGCGCGTCGCCCCACTCACGGCGCACGAGCGTCAACGCGAGGCGACGCCGAGCGGCCCGGATACGAGCTCGGTGCGCCGGGTATCCGCATCGTTCACGAGGCTCCACACGACGACGCCGTCCTTGTCGATCAGGAACGTCCCGCGAACGGATGCGCCCCGGCGCTCGTCGAAGACCTCGTATGCCGTCGCGACCGCGCCGTGCGGCCAGAAGTCGGACGCCAACGTGAACGTGAGCCCGAGCTTCTCCTGCCAGGCCGCCCGGGCCGGTGCGGAGTCGCACGAGACGAGCACGACGTCCGTGTCGGCGCTCTCGAAAGCGGGCAGGTTCTCCTGCAGATCGAGCGCCTCCTCCTCGCACAGCGCGGTGAAGGCGAAGGGGTGGAAGACGAGCAGGACGTTGCGCCGGCCGCGGAAATCGGCCAGCCGCACGCGCGACCGGTCGACGCCCTCGAGGTCGAAGTCAGGTGCCTCGCTGCCCGTCTCGATCATGCCTCCAGCCTAGAGCAGTTGACCCGAGTCGAGGTCAGTCGGACTCTTCGCCGTTGCCGGTGGGCTCGTAGAACCGGCGGCCGCGCAGCTCCTCGGGGAGGTAGTCGAGCTCGAAGCCGCGCGCGTCGCGATGCGGGTCGACGTAGCCCTCGCCGTGACCGAGCTTCTTCGCACCCGCGTAGTGCGCGTCGCGGAGCATCGCGGGCGGGCGCAGGTTGCCGCCCTTGCGCACCTCCTCCCGCGCCGACCAGATCGCGTTCGCGCTGGCCTTCGACTTCGGCGCGCGCGCGAGGTAGATCGCGGCCTGGGCGAGGTTCAGCTGCGCCTCGGGCAACCCGACGTGCTCGAGCGCGTGCGCGGCGGCGACCGCAATCTGCAGTGCGCGCGGGTCGGCGTTGCCGACGTCCTCGGACGCGAAGATCGTCATCCGCCGCGCGATGAAGCGGGGATCCTCGCCGCCCTCGAGCATCGAGGCGAGGTAGTAGACGGCAGCGTCGGGGTCGGAGCCGCGCATCGACTTGATGAAGGCGGAGACGAAGTCGTAGTGCTGGTCGGCGCCCTTGTCGTACCTGAGCGGCCGCTTGCGGGCCGCGTCGACGACGTGGCGCTCCTCGAGCGGGGCGCCCTCGGCGTCGGCGGTCTCCCAGGCCAGCTCGACGGTGGCGAGCGCCGTCCTCGCGTCGCCGCCCGCGCGCTTCGCGATCAGGGTGACGATCGGCTCCGGCACCTCCGCTCCGAGCGCGTCGGCGCCGCGACGCACGACCTCGGCCAGCTCGTCCTCTTCCAGCGCGTGCAGCTCGACGACCTGGCAGCGCGAGAGCAGCGCCGAGTTGACCTCGAAGTAGGGGTTCTCGGTGGTCGCACCGATCAGGGTCACGAGCCCCTCCTCGACGGCGGGCAGGAGCGCGTCCTGCTGCGCCTTGTTGAAGCGGTGGATCTCGTCGAGGAAGAGGATCGTCCGCTGGCCGTTGCCGCCGAGCCGGTCGCGCGCCCGCTGCATCACGCCGCGGACGTCGTCGACGCGGGCCGAGACCGCCGACAGCTCCTCGAACGCGGCGCCCGTCTCGGCGGCGACGATCCGGGCGAGCGTCGTCTTGCCGACGCCGGGCGGCCCGTAGAGGATCAGCGAGCGCAGCCGGTCCTGCTCGATCGCCCGCCGCAGCGCGGATCCCTCGCCCAGCACGTGCTTCTGACCGACCAGCTCGACGAGCCTGCGCGGCCGGAGCCGCTGCGGCAGCGGCGCGAGCTCGGCGGTGCGCTCGCGCGCCGCGTCGGCGAAGAGGTCGGACATGGGGTCAGTATGCTCCGCCCGTGGCCACGCACGAGGACTTCTCGGAGCCGGTGCTCGAAGGCGAGGGCGAAAGCGACTACGAGCGCTACCTGAACACCGTCGGCCTGCTCTCGCTGCAGAAGACGGCGGACGAGTGGGTGCACCGCGACGAGCTGCTGTTCCAGACCGTGCACCAGTCCTCCGAGCTCTGGCTCAAGCTCGCGTGGAACGACGTCGAGGCGGCCGGCGAACACGTGCGCGCGGGCGAGATCGCCCCGGCGCTGCGACTGTTGCGCAGGAGCACCCTCTGCCTCGTCTACGCCACCACGCAGCTCGACATGCTCGAGCAGATGTCGCCGTGGGAGTACCAGGAGATCCGCAAGGTGCTCGGCCACGGCAGCGGCTTCGACTCGCCAGGCTGGCGGGAGATCCGCCGGGTGACGCCGCCGCTCGGGCAGGCGTTCCACGCACTGCGGGAGCAGGCCGGGCTCTCGCTCGCCGACGTGTACGTGCGCGGCCGCGAGCACGAGGAGCTCTACCAGCTCGCCGAGGCGCTGATCGAGTGGGACGAGCGGATCAACTTCTGGCGGATCCGGCACTACAAGGTGGTGGCCCGGGTGATCGGCGACTCCGTCGTCGGCACGCAGGGCACGCCGGTCGAGGTGCTCGGCCGGCTCGTCCACCACGTCTTCTTCCCGGAGCTGTGGCGTGTCCGCAACGAGCTCACGGCTCTTTCGCAACAGGAGGGCTGATGTTCGAGGAGCTGAAGGCAAAGCAGAGCGTGATGTGGGGGCAGGGCCCGTACGAGCGGATCAGCGACACGCTCGTCGAGGCGCAGGAGAACCTCGTCGCAGCGCTCGGCCCGCAGGCAGGGGACAAGTGGCTCGACGTCGCCACCGGCACGGGCGCGGTGGCGCGCATCGCGGCACGCGCCGGCGCCGACGTCACCGGGCTCGATCTCGCGCCCGATCTGATCGAGACTGCGAAGCGCGAGGCCGAGGCCGAGGGTCTCGACATCGCGTTCGACGTCGGCGACGCGGAGGCGCTCCCGTACGAGGACGCGTCATTCGACGTCGTCGTGTCGACCTACGGCGTCATGTTCGCGCCCGACCACGAGGCCGTCGCCCGCGAGCTGGCGCGCGTCTGCCGGCCCGGCGGGCGCCTCGGCCTCGCCTGCTGGCAGGACGAGAGCGGTGTCGGCGACATGTTCCGTGTGATGAAGCCGTTCCAGCCCGCGCCGCCGCCGGAGGGCGTCGGCTACCCATTCGCGTGGGGCGACGAGACGTACGTGCGCGAGCGTCTCGGCGACGCCTTCGAGCTCGAGTTCGACGTCCGCGACTCCGTTCACCGCGTCGAGCAGCCGGAGGACGGCTGGGAGGTCTTCGTGACCTCGTACGGCCCGACGAAGACGCTGGCCGAGTCGCTCGACGACGACCGGCGCGAGCAGATGCGCGCCGCGTGGGTCGCGCTCTTCCGGCCGGACGGAGGCGACGGCGCCGCCCTGCACCGGCTCTACCTGCGCACGATCGGCACCCGCCGTTGACGACCAGGCCCTCGTGAGCGACCCCGCGCTGCGCGACGAGGCAGTCGGGCTGCTGCAGCGGCTGCTGCGCCTGAACACGGTCAACCCGCCCGGGAACGAGACCCTCGCCGCCGAGCTTCTACGGGACTACCTCGAGGCGAACGGCGTCGAGGTCGAGCTGCACGGCCGGACACCGGAGCGGATGAATCTCGTCGCGCGGCTGAAGGGCGGCAGCGGGCCGTCGCTCTGCTTCCTCTCGCACACGGACACGGTCGTCGCCGACCCGGCCGAGTGGTCGCGAGACCCGTGGTCGGGCGAGCTCGCGGACGATCACGTCTGGGGCCGGGGCGCGCTCGACATGAAGAACCAGGTCGCGGCGAGCGCGGTCGCGATCGCCTCACTCGCCCGCGAGGGCTTCAAGCCGGCCGGCGACCTCGTCTTCGTCGCCGCCGCCGACGAGGAGGTCGGTGAGAACTACGGTCTGCAGTGGCTCTGCGAGGAGCAGCCGGACGCCGTCCGGGTCGACTACGCCGTGAACGAGGGCGGCGGCGAGCGCGTCGAGTTCGGCGGCCGCGCGTTCTACCTCTGCGCCGCGGCCGAGAAGATGAGCTCGCCGTTCCGTATCCGCGTGCACGGCCGCAGCGGCCACGCCTCGATGCCCGGGATCGCCGACAACGCGCTCGTGAAGGCGGCCCCGCTGATCGAGCGGCTCGCCGCCTACCGGCCGGAGCCGTCGATCGGGCCCGAGGTAGGCGGCTTCCTCGACGCCGTGCTCGGCGATCGCCCCGAGCCCGCAGACGTGCTCGCACGCCTGGCCGAGGTGGACCCGCTCGCGGTGGAGACGATCGAGCCGCTGCTCTCCTTCACGCTCTCGCCGACGATGATCACCGCGTCGGAGCGCCGCAACGTCGTCCCCGGAACGTGCGAGCTCGTCGTCGACCGGCGCCTGCTGCCCGGACAGACGCCGGAGGACGTCGACGCGATCGTCCGCTCGGTCCTCGGCAACGGCGGCGGCTGGGAGCTGGAGACGATCGAGCGCTTCGGCGGCACGCGCTCGCAGCTCGACACACCCCTGTGGCGCGTGATCGCCGACTGGGTGCAGAAGACCGAGCCGGGCGCGAAGCTGGCGCCGCTCTGCTGCTCCGGCTTCACCGACTCGCACTGGTTGCGCGAGGCGTTCGGCACGGTTGCGTACGGCTTCTTCCCGATGCGGACGATGGACGTCGAAGTCGCAGCGCGGCTGATCCATTCCGCGGACGAGCGCACCCACGTGGACGACGTCGGCCTCGGCGTCGACTTTCTCCGCGCGGCCGCCCGCGCGCTCACGTAGCCGTGCTCGAGCTGCGCTCCCCCGACGGTGCCTTCGAGCGGATCGAGGAGTACCTGCGCGAGCGCGGCTTCTTCGCTCCCGGCGGCGAGCACCTCGAGGCCGACCTCTATCTCGGCTACGGCCTCTCGGAGCCGCTGCGGCGGACTGCGCTGCCGGCGCCGCCCGAGCCGTGCCGGCTGCCCCTCGCGGCCGTGTCCGTGAGGGACACGACGGGGTCTGACCCCGGCCATGTCCGGATCGGCCGCTGGGAGCGGTCGTGGTCGGACGCGGACTACGCGGGCGCGGTCGAGGCCGTCCGAGCGGCGATCGGGCGCGGCGACGTCTATCAGGTCAACCTCGTGCAGCACCTGGCCGCTGCCTTCGACGGAGATCCGGCCGCCCTCGCGTCGGCGCTCGCCCCGTTCACCGCGCGCCTGCTCGCCGGCGAGGGCTGGGCGATCGTCTCGGCGTCGCCGGAGGTCTTCCTCGCCCGCCGCGGGCGGCGCGTCTGGACGATGCCGATCAAGGGAACACGGCCGCTCGGCGAGCACGTCGAGGGCGAGAAGGACGAGGCCGAGCACGTGATGATCGTCGACCTGGAGCGGAACGACCTCTCCCGCGTCTGCGAGCCGGGTTCCGTCCGCTGGCCCGAGCTGATGGCCGAGCGCGAGCTGGCGGGCGTCACCCACCTGGTCTCGCGGGTCGAGGGGACGCTGCGCGACCGCGTCGGCCTGGCGGAGCTGCTCGCGGCGACGTTCCCGGGCGGCTCGGTCACGGGCGCACCCAAGCTTGCGGCGCTCGACCTGATCGCGGCGCTCGAGCCCGTCGGCCGCGGCGCGTCGATGGGCGCACTCGGCACGATCCGCGGCAACGGCGATCTCGACCTCGCCCTGACGATCCGGACGTTCGCGGTCGCCGACGGGCGGATCCACCTCTGGGTCGGCGGCGGGATCGTGTGGGACTCCGACCCCGAGGCCGAGATCGAAGAGTCGTGGACGAAGGCGCGACCGCTGCTCACCGCGGTCGGAGCCCCGGTCGAGGAGCTGGCGCGGTGACGCTGCTCGCAGTCGCGGTCGGCGGACGCGGCGTCGTCGACCCGGCCGAGCCCGTGCTCCGCGCCGACGACGAGGCGCTGCTGCGCGGCCGCGGGGCGTTCGAGACCATCCGCGTCTACAACGGCGTGCCCTTCAAGCTCGCGGAGCACCTCGACCGGCTCGCAGGGTCCGCCGAGCGCATCGGGCTCCCGGACGTGAACCAGCGCGAGCTCGAGGAGCTCGCCCGCACCGCGCTCGAGGCTGCCGCCGTGCCCGATGCCGTCCTCCGCCTCTACTGGACGCCGACGCCGACCGCACTCGCGCTCGTGAGCGAGGTCGCGAGCCACTACGACGATCTCCGGGTGCGTGGCCAGCGGCTGATCGCGCTCCGAGGCGTCCGCGCGGACGAGCCCTGGCTGCTGCCGGGCGTGAAGTCGACGAGCTACGCCGTCAACATGGCCGCCGAGGCCGAGGCGAAGCGTCAGGGCGCTGACGACGCCGTCTTCGTCGATGCCGAAGGCACGCTGCTCGAGGGCCCCACCACCAATGTCTGGTGGCGGCGAGGCCGGACGCTGCACACCCCCTCGCTCGACCTCGGGATCCTCGCCGGCGTCACCCGGGCGACGGTGATCGAGCTCGCCGCCGAGACGGGCTACACGGTCGAAGAGGGGCACTACGCCCTGGCGGAGCTCGCCACCGCGGAGGAGGCCTTCACCTCCTCCTCGATCCGGGAGGTGATGCCCGTCACCGACCTCGACGGCGCGCCGGTTCCCCGGGGCCCGGCGGCCGACGAGCTCCAGGCGGCGCTCAGGGCCGCTGCCGGGGGCTAGGCTTCGCGAATGCGCAAGCTCCGACTCGGTGGGATGGCACTCTCGAACGGCGTGCTCGTGCACGGACCGACCGCGTGGGCCTGCGCGATCCGCAACTCCGAGGGGGAGATCGAGATCGCTTCCGCGCGCAAGCGGCTGCTCGCTCCCGGGATTCAGCAGCCGTTCCTGCGCGGCCCACTCCGGCTCGCCGAGGCGTTCGCGATGCTGCCGGAGCTGCGGCGCCGCCTGCCGGAGGCGCGACTCCCGTTCGAGCGTCCCGCGGTGCTCGCCGCCACGCTCGCGAGCGCCGTCACGGTTCAGGTCGTGCGCCGCTCCGAGCACCTGAGCGACGCGGCGCGCGAGCTCGTCTCCGGGCTGCTGTCGCTTGGGCCCGCGCTGCTCGCGCTTCGCGGCGGCGAGCTCGCTGCCTACCACGGCGCCGAGCACGTCTCGATCGGGACGTACGAGCACGGCGAGAAGCGCGCGAAGGAGCACGAGCGCTGCGGCTCGCATCTGATCGGGCCGCTGCTCGCCGCCACCGCAGCCGGCAACGTCCTCGCCGCCCGCGCTCCCGCCCACCTGCGCGGGACCGCCCGGACGGCGAGCGCGATCGGCGCCGTCGGTGTCGCGGTCGAGGTCTTCGGCTGGATGACGCGCCACCCGGGCCATCCGCTCGCGAAGGCGCTCGCGCGTCCGGGCCACGAGCTGCAGCACCGGCTCGCGACGGCCGAGCCGTCCGCGGAGCAGCTCGAGGTCGCCGAGGCGGCGCTCGCCGCCTGTCTGGAGCTGGAAGATGGCGACCGAGCAGGGGACTAGGCCGACGCGCCTGCCGCCGGAGGTCTTCGACCTGCCGGTGGAGAAGATGCGCGAGGGCTACTACACCGACGCGTACTTCAACCACACGCGCGACACGCTCCTCCGTGACGGCCGCCACCCGCGCGTCGTGATGCAGGTCTTCCAGCGCAACCGCGCCATGCTCGGAGGCACGGACGAGGCGATCGCGATCCTGAAGCTCTGCTCGGAGGACTGGGATGCGCTCACCGTGCACGCGCTCCACGACGGCGACCGCGTCGAGCCCTGGGAGACGGTGATGACGATCGAGGGCGACTACACGCTCTTCGCGCACCTCGAGACGGTCTACCTCGGTGTGCTCACGCGCCGGACGCTGATCACGACGAACACGGCCCGGGTCGTCGAAGCCGCGAACGGCAAGCCGATCATCTTCATGCCCGCGCGCCACGACCACCACCGCGTCCAGACGGGCGACGGCTACGCCGCCTACGTCGCCGGCGCGATGATCGGCGCCGAGATCGGCGTCACCTCCGACGCCCAGGCGTCGTGGTGGGGCGGCCGCGGCGTCGGCACGGTGCCGCACGCCCTGATCGCCTCCTACGGGGGCAACACCGTCCTCGCGGCGACGAAGTTCGCGGAGTGGGCGGCAGAGGACATGAACGTCGTCGTGCTCGTCGACTTCGACAACGACTCCGTGCGCACCGCACTCGAGGTCGCGCGCGCGCTCGGGCCGCGGCTCTGGGGCGTCCGGCTCGACACGTCGGGCCAGCTCGTCGACCGCTCGCTCTGGGCCGAGATGGGCGACTTCGATCCGCGCGGCGTCAACGAGCGGCTGGTACGCAAGGTGCGCGACGCGCTCGACGCGGACGGCTTCGAGCGCGTGAAGATCGTCGTCTCCGGCGGCTTCACCGTCGACAAGATCCAGGACTTCGAGGCGAAGGGCGTGCCCGTGGACGCGTACGGGATCGGCTCGTCGCTGATCCGCGGCCAGAACGACTTCACCGCCGACATCGTCATGACCGACGGCCGCCCGTCGGCGAAGGTCGGCCGGCACTACCGCCCGAACGCGCGGCTCGAGCTCGTCAGCTGAGCGACTCGCCGACCACGCCCGGCCACTCTGCCATCGGCACGTCCGAGCGGACGAGGTGCGCGCCCGAGGCGGCGAAACGCGCGAAGTGGGCGTTCGCCTCGTCGGAGTAGTCGACGGCTCCCGGGACGACGACGGGCGAGGTGCAGTCCTCGAGCAGGTAGACCTTCTCCTCGAGCCCGCGCTCGCGCACATTCGGGTCGGAGAGCAGGTCCTCGATCGTCCAGGCGACGCAGTGGCTCTTCGCCTGCCCGGCGATCACGACGGCGTCGAAGCGGAGCAGGCGCTCGACGAGCGGAGCGTTCCGGCGGCCGAGCGGCTCGCCCTCCAGATCGACGGCGACTTCCGGGCCGAGCATCGAGTAGTGCTCCGTGAGCGGGTTGTCGCCCTTCGGCTGGAAGTCGAGCGGCGCGTAGCGGGCGACCGAGTGGAAGAAGAGCGCCTCCTCGACCGCCGAGACGAGCGCGTAGCCGATCCCGCCGAGCATCGCGTGGAACGGCCAGACGGTGAGGCTGTACTTGCCGCCCGCCTCGAGCGTCTCGGTGTAGTAGCGCAGGTGCTGCTCGGCGTAGTCGGGGTCGAGCCCGAGCCCGGCCGCGGCCTCCGGGCTGATCCGCCAGCGACCCGAGCGGACGTCCTCGGCCGTGACGAGCGTCAGCGGCTCGGGGTGGCGCCCCTCCGCGTCGACGAGCAGGAGCCGGTGGAAGATCTGCAGCGCCTGGTGCGTATCGAGCGTCGGCACGACCTGGGTGAGCGTGTCGAGGTTGCGGTAGACGAACTCGCAGAGGCGGCCCGAGTCGTCGAGCGCGCCCGTGCCACTCGGGCCGGCGACGAAGAGCTCGAAGCCGGGCGTGCAGAACGTGTTCTGGACGTCGACGGCGACGAGCGCGACCCGGAAGCGGTCGTCCGCCGCCGGCGCGATCGCGTGCTGTCCACGCCAGCGCTCGGCGTCCTCGAATCGGGCCGCGTAGTCGACGCGCCAGACCTCGCCGACGCGGTCCTGGTCCCAGTGCGGGGGCAGCGGCAGCACGGCAGTAGTGTAGGAACGTGGTGCCGCCGCTCGTGGAGAAAGCGCTCGCACTCGCGGAGCATCGAGGCTTCGAGAAGTCGTGCAGCCCGGAAACCGGCCGGCTGCTGCAGCTGCTGGCGGGCCAGCGCGGGCGCACGCGCGTCGCCGAGATCGGCGCGGGCTGCGGCGCCGGCTCGGCCTGGCTGCTGGCCGGGCTCGCGCCGGAGGTGCCGTTCGTCACCGTCGAGCCCGACGGCGAGCTGGCGACAGCGGTGGCCGGGCTGCTGGCGGCGGACGGGAACGCACGCGTCCTCCACGGGGAGTGGCTCGACGTGCTCCCGCCGGAGGCGCCGTTCGACCTCCTCTTTGCGGACGGCGGTAGGTCGAAGGCGGACGCGCGGATGGCCGACCTGCTCTCCCCGGGCGGCACCCTCGTCATGGACGACCTCACACCGGGGCGGCCGGTCGAGGGCGACCCCGTCCGCGAGCTCTGGCTCCACCACCCACGCGTGCACGCCGTCGAGCTCCAGGTGAGCCCGCGCGAAGCCGTGATCGTCGGCACACTTCAGCCCCGGTGACTTGCTGCCGATAGGAGACGCGATGGTGGGGGATTTCTTCGATCAGGTTGGCAACTACGCGTTGACGTGGCTGCCGCTCGTCTTCTTCGGCCTGATCATCTACCTGCTCTGGCGCACGCTCCAGTACATGCCGCGCGTGAAGCCGGCGAAGCTGGAGGCGAGCGCGAGCTCCTCGGTCACGTGGGCGGACGTCGCCGGTGTCGAGGAGGCGAAGGCGGAGCTACAGGAGGTCGTCGACTTCCTGCGCCACCCGAAGCGCTTCCAGCGCCTCGGCGCCCGCGTTCCGAAGGGGATCCTGCTCTACGGGCCGCCCGGCACGGGCAAGACGCTGCTCGCGAAGGCGGTCGCCCGCGAGTCGGGCGCGAAGTTCTACTCGCAGAGCGCGTCGGCGTTCGTGGAGATGTTCGCCGGCCTCGGCGCCTCCCGGATCCGCAAGCTGTTCGAAGAGGCGCGCAAGAACGCGCCCGCGATCGTCTTCATCGACGAGCTCGACGCCGTCGGCACCGCACGGCAGGGCGGCGGCTTCCACCGCGAGCACGACCAGACGCTGAACCAGCTGCTCGTCGAGCTCGACGGGTTCGACGAGGGTGCGCAGGTGATCGTCATGGGCGCCTCGAACCGGCTCCAGGACCTCGATCCCGCGCTCCTCCGCCCCGGCCGCTTCGACCGGCAGGTGCTCGTCTCGCCGCCCGACCTCAAGGGCCGCGAGGAGATCCTCCTGGTGCACACGCGCGGCAAGCCGCTCGCCGCCGAGGTCGTGCTCTCGGTGATCGCGCGCCAGACCTCCGGCCTCACGGGCGCCGACCTGGCCAACCTCTGCAACGAGGCCGCGATCTTCGCCGGCCGCCAGGAGCGGACGACGATCCTGATGGAGGACTTCGAGGGCGCGATGGAGCGCGTCGTCGCCGGCCTCCAGCAGCGGCGCGTCGTCACCGAGAAGGAGAAGCGGATCCTCGCCTACCACGAGGCCGGACATGCGCTGATCGCCCACCTGATGGGCGACCTGCTCCCGATCCAGAAGGTGACGATCATCGCGCGCGGCGACGCGCTCGGCTACGCGTACTACCTCCCGCTCGAGGAGCGCTACCTGCACACGAAGGAGGAGTTCGTCGACGTGATGAAGGTCGCGCTCGCCGGCCGCGCCGCCGAGCAGATCGTGTTCGGGCGCGTCACCAACGGCGCCGCCAACGACCTCGAGAAGGTGACCGAGATCGCCCGCGCGATGGTCTTCGAGTACGGCATGTCCGAAGCGTCACCGTCACGGACGATGCGGGCCGACAACTACGCGCTGTCGGAGGAGACGAAACGGCTGCGGGACTCCGAACAGGCCCGGCTCACCGACCACGCCTACGAGGAAGCGCAGCGACTGCTCATCAAGCACCGTGTCTCGCTCGACCGGCTCGCGATCCAGCTGCTCGAGCGCGAGACGCTCACCCGCGACGAGCTCCACGAGCTGCTCGGCGCGATCGAGGCGGAGTCCCGCGCCTCGGAGACCGTCGGCACCGTGCGCGCCGTCGAGGCGTAGACGCTCTGTAGCATCGCTGCCGTGGTCGCACGCGGCATTCACCATCTCGGCGTTGCCGTCCACGACCTCGACGAGGCCGTCGGCACCTACGAGCGCCTCTTCGGCGCCCAGCTCGAGCACCGCGCCAGGGTCGAGGAGCAGGGGGTCGACGCGGCCGCTGTGCTGATCGGCTCGGGCCGAGTCGAGCTGCTCGCCCCGCTCGGGGACGACACGCCCGTGGGCAGGTTCCTCGCGAAGCGCGGCCCGGGCATGCACCACGTCGCCTACGAGGTCGCCGACGTTCGCTCCGAGCTCGACCGGCTCGCAGCAGCGGGCGCCGAGCTGATCGACCCCGAACCGCGACAGGGCCTCTTCGGCCTCCAGGTCGCGTTCGTCCATCCCGACGCCGTCCACGGCGTCCTGACAGAGGTGGTGTCCGTTGACTGAACCCGATTCCGTCCGCGTCGAGCTGTGCTTCGACGGCGGCCAGATCATGGGAGCGACCGTGACCATCAAGGGCGCGGACGAGCTCGAGCGCGCGCTCGCGACCGACGCGGGCGGCACGCTGATGCTCGACGCGAGCGACGGCCGCTACACCGTCGTCCTCGGCCGCGTCGTCTACATGAAGCGCTACGCCCGCGGGTCGCAGGTCGGGTTCGGGATCTGACGGGCAGGGCACCCTCCTCCGGATGAGCGAGACCACGCAGAAAGGCCCTGCGCCGGCCGAGATCCGCAAGCTCGTCGAGCGCGGCCAGCAGGGCGACCGGGCGGCGCTCGAGGAGCTGTACCTGATCCACTTCGACCGGATCTACAGCTACCTGCACATGACGGTCGGCAACCGGCACGACGCCGAGGATCTGACCACGCAGACCTTCATGCGCATGCTCGAGTCGATCGGCAAGTTCCGCTTCCAGTCGGCGCCCTTCTCCGCCTGGCTCTTCCGGATCGCGCACAACCTCTCGATGGACCACTTCCGGGCGAACCGGCGCTGGCAGCCCGAGGAGGAGGTGCCGGAGCCGCACGACTCCGAGGAGCGCTCGGCCGAGGACGAGGCGTTCCAGTCGATCGGGCGGCAGTCGATGCTCGAGCTGATCGACTCGCTCTCGTCCGAGCAGCAGCAGGTGCTGACGCTCAAGTTCGTCTTCAGCTTCTCGAACGCCGAGGCGGCGACCATCCTCGACAAGACCGAGGGCGCCGTGAAGTCGCTGCAGCACCGCGCGCTCGTCTCGCTGCAGAAGCAGATCGCCGGCACCGGAGAGGAATAGATGGCACTCGAGGTCGGGATCGTCGGCCTGCCTGGCGCGGGCAAGACGACGCTGTTCACCGCGCTGACGAAGACCGGCGGCGCCGGCTTCGGCAAGGAGAACGTCGGCATGGCCCAGATCGCGGACGACCGGCTCGAGGCGCTGGCAACGCTCGTCGGCGCACGGAAGATCACCCCGGCGACGATCCGCGTCGTCGACGTCCCCGGGACGGGACCGGCACTGCTCGGCGGCCTCCGCCAGGTCGACGCAATCCTCGCAGTCGCGGACGGGTTCTCGGCCGGGGGCGACCCGAAGGGCGACCTGGAGACGCTCGACCTCGAGCTGCTCGTCGCCGACCGCGACCATGTCGAACGGCGGCTGGAGCGGGTCGAGAAGCAGGCGAAGTCCGGCGACGCCTCGCTGCGGAAGGAGGTCGAGCAGCTGCAGGCGCTGCTGGCGCACCTCGAGGCCGGGAACACGCTGCGGGACTACTCGGGTGAGCTGCCTGCGGAGCTGGAGCCGCTGACCACGAAGCCGTTGCTGGCCGTCGAGAACGGCCCGGGCGGCATCGACCTGCAGCTGGAGGCTGAGCTGGCGGAGATGGGCGACGAGGAGGCGGCGGAGTTCCGGGACGGGCCGTCGGCGCTCGACGAGGTCGTGCGGCGCCTGCGCGACGCGCTCGACCTGATCACGTTCTTCACCGCAGGCGAGAAGGAGACGCGCGCGTGGACGCTCCGCCGCGGCCAGACGGCGCTCGAGGCGGCCGCGTCGATCCACTCCGACATCGCGCGCGGTTTCATCCGCTGCGAGACGATCTTGACCTCCGACCTGCTCGAGGCGGGCTCACACGCGGAAGCGGCCAAGCGGGGGACGCAGCGGCTGGAAGGCAAGACGTACGAGGTGCAGGACGGCGACGTCCTGAACATCAGGTTCAACGTCTAGTCAGCCGACGGTGATCAGGGCGGCGCCGGCGAGCGCGGCGCCGACACCGGCTCGCTGCGAGGGCGCGATGCGCTCCCGCAGGAGCACTGCCGCCAGCGCGACCGTCACCACGGGATACAGCGAGGAGAGAACCGAGACGACGCTGAGGAACCCGCGCGTGAGTGCGAGACCGAGGAGCACGTTCGCACCGACGTCGCAGAGCCCGATCACGACGAGAGCCGGCAGATGGCCGACGACCGGACGGAGGGAGACGCCGACCGCGAGCACGGCCGCCACCGCGAGCGCCGAGGAGACGCCGCGGGCGATCCCGACCCCGTAGGCGACGCTCTCGTCGGCGGCACGGTCGAGGAAGACGATGTAGAGCCCGAAGCCGAGCGCCGCCACGAGGGCCAGGCCGACACCGGCCGCGCGACCGCCGCCCCGGTGACCGGGCTCGCGCGCCGCCAGCGCGACACCCGACAGCGCGAGCAGGATCCCGCCGAGCTGCAGCGGGCTCGGGCGCTCGCCGGAGACCACCCCGACGCCGAAGGGAAGCACGGCGGCGACGGCCGAGATCGGAGCGACGATCGCCATCGCACCGACCGCCATTCCCCGGTAGAGCGCGGCGAGCCCGACGAATCCCCCGACGCCGGCCGCAACGGCGAAGGTCGCTGCGCTCCAGCCGGGAAAGCCGTCACCTGACACCGAGACCCAGACCATGACGGCCGCGAAGCCGGCGGTCTGCGAGACGGCCAGCACGGCCAGTACGTGCAGCGCGCGCGAGGTGAGCCCGCCGAGGTAGTCGCCGAGCCCCCACGCGCAGGCGGCGCCGAGCGCCAGTGCGATCGCGGTCACTCGACGGGTTTGGTGGCGGCCACCGCGTCGAGCTGGTTGGCGTGGTAGAGCACTGCGGCTTCGGCCGTGCGCGCGGCGTTGCGGTCGTGGTGCGAGGCGACGGCGTGGAGCAGCTCGGCCCGCACGCCGGCGTCGAGGCCCGCGGCGCGCTCCTCGATCAGGCGCAAGCCGAGGTGGACATGGCCGAGCAGCCGCCCCTCGTCGGTCGGCCGAAACGACGGGCCGCGCCCGAGCTCGCGCACGCGGCCGACGTCGTGCAGCAGCGCCGCCGCCAGCAGCAGGTCAGATCGCACACGGGGATGGAGCTGGGCCGTCTCCCGCGCCAGCGTCGCCACGCCAACGGTGTGCTCGAGCAGGCCACCCGCGTAGGAGTGATGCGTCTCGGCTGCGGGAAGCGAGCGCAGCGCGTTGCGCAGCTCCCCGTCCCCCAGGAGCTGTCCGACGACCCCCGCGAGACCCGGGTGCGAGATCTCGCCGGCGAGGAACTCGAGGAAGCCGTCGAGCTCGTCGGCGTCCCGGCGCATCTGCGGCGCGAGGCCGGCCGGATCCTCGTCCGCCGCCTCGACGGATCGGATGTCGAGCTGAAGCCGGTTGTCGAAGCTCTCGACCCTTCCGAGCACGCGCACTGCGTCGCCCTCGGCGAAGCGGCCGTCGAGGAGCTCGACGTCGTTCCAGATCCGCGCCTCGATCCGCCCGGTCGGGTCGACGAGCTCGACCGCGAGGTAGGGGGCTCCCTTCCGGGTCGTCCGCCGCTGCTTGCGCGCGACCGCGTACACGCCCTCGACCGTGCGGTCGGCCGTCAACTCGGAGATGGTGCTCACGAGCGTGAGTGTAGGGCGTTGCTAGGCTCGCCCGATGGCCGTCGTCAAGCCCTTCCGCGCCCTCCGCTACGACCAGGACGCCGCAGGCCCCTTGGAGTCGCTCGTCGCGCCTCCGTACGACGTCATCTCGGCGGGCGAGCGCGAGACGCTGCTGGCCAAGAGCCCCTACAACGTCGTCCGCCTCACGCTCCCCGACGACGAGGCGGAGGCCGCACGCGAGCTCGAGCAGTGGCGCGCCGGCGGGATCCTCGTCGAGGAGCCGCCTGCGGTCTGGGCGCTGGAGCAGGACTACGTCGGCCCGGACGGCATCGCCCGCAGCCGCTTCGGTGTGGTCGGGTCGCTGAAGGTCGAGCCGTACGAGACGAAGACGGTGCTCCCGCACGAGCGCACCCACAGCGGCCCGAAGGAGGGACGCCTGCGCCTGCTCCGAGCCACGCGCGTGCAGCTCGAGCCGATCTTCCTCCTCTACGACGGCCCGGCGCCGCTCGCGCGGCCGGAGCGCGAGCCCGACCTCGAGGTCGAGGGCGCGAAGCTCTGGCGGATCGACGACCCCACGGTCGTCCGTGCCTTCGACGACAAGCAGCTGCTGATCGCCGACGGGCACCACCGCTACGAGACCGCGGTCGCCTATGCGCAGGAGCAGGGAACGCCGGCGAGCGCGCAGATGCCCGTCGTGCTCGTCTCGACGGAGGATCCCGGCCTCGAGATCTTCCCGACCCATCGACTCTTCGCGGAGCCGAGACGCCTGGACGGAGGCGGGGACGGGAGCCGCGAGATCACCGAGGTCACGCGCGAGGGCTCGCGCACCGTGCGCGTTCCCGAGGGGATGCTCGACGTGCAGCTCGTCGACACGCTCGGGCACGACGGGATCTCGTACTCGGCCGACGCCGCCGAGGCGGAGCGCCGCGTCCGCGACGGCGAGGCGGCGGTGGCCTATCTGCTGCAGCCGACCCGGATCGAGGACGTCTTCGCCCATGCGCGCCGCGGCGAGGTGCTGCCGCAGAAGACGACCTACTTCTTCCCGAAGCTGATCTCCGGCCTGCTCTTCCACCCACTGTGACGCGACCTTGAGGCCGTGGCTCGACGTCTGCCGCGACGCGGTGGGCGACATCAAGGGAGTGCTCGCCGAGCTGCCGACCCGGGTCGAGCGCGAGCCCGTGCTCCAGACCGGCGAGGGCGGCGACGACACGACCGCGATCGACGCCGCCGCCGAGACCGCCGTCGTGCACCGACTGGAGCGGCTCGACGAGGCCTTCACGCTCGTCTCGGAGGAGCTCGGCGAGCGCACGTTCAACGGCGGCAGCGACCTACGCGTCGTCGTCGATCCGATCGACGGCTCGCTGAACGCGAAGCGCGACATCCCCTTCTTCTCGCTGTCGCTCGCCGTCGCCGAGGGCGCCACCATGGGGGACGTCGTCTTCGGCTACGTCTACGACTTCGGCTCGGGCGAGGAGTGGACGGCCACGCGCGGCAAGGGCGCGTTCCGCAACGGCGAGCGACTCGGCGCGGTCAAGCCGAAGGACACGATCGAGATCCTCTCCTTCGAGGCGACGACGACGGCCGAGGTAGCAGAGCGCGCCGCCCAGATGGTGGGCACGGCCTACCGCCTCAGGATCATGGGCTCGCTTGCACTCTCGCTCTGCCATCTCGCCGCCGGGCGCGTCGATGCGGTCTGCTCGCTCAAGCCCGCCCGCTCGGTCGACATCGCGGCCGGGCAGCTGCTCGTGCGCGAGTGCGGGCTCGCGATCGAGCTGTTCGACGAGCCGCCCTTCGACGCGGCTCCGCTCGATCTGATCGGGCGCTCGCGTGTCGTCGCGGCGGGCACCACCGACCTCTGCCGCACGCTCGAGACCGCGCTGACCGCCTAGGCGAGACGGCCGCCGCGGGCAGGATCCCCGCCGGGACGGTGGAAGAAGGTCGTTCGCGCTGTCGCACGTGCGGCGCGCCGTACAATGGACAGAACCGAGCCACCGCCCCTCCAAGCACGGTGGACGACAGAGCAGAAACCACATCCGATCCTGCCGCGCCGACGATTCTCGTCTGCGACGACGACCCGAGCCTGCGTGAGCTCGTTCGCGCCGTGCTCGGGCCCCGCTACCGCTTCGTGGAGGCAGCCGACGGGGTCGAGGCGCTCGCACTCGCCCGCGAGGAGCGCCCGGACCTGATCGTGCTCGACGTGATGCTGCCGGGCCTGTCCGGGATCGAGGTGCTGGAGCAGCTGCGCGACGACGACGCCCTGCGCTCGCTGCCCGTCGTCGTGATCACGGCCTGGAGCCATGCGGAGGTCGAGGCCCACGTGGCCGGCGCAGACCGGTTCGTCTCGAAGCCGTTCGACCCCGACCTGCTCAGCGCCGCGGTCGAGGAGATGCTCGCATGACGCTCGCTCGGCGGATGTGGCTTGCCAGCGCCGTGCTCGCCATGCTCGTCGGGGCCGCGTTCATCGCGCTCATCCTCGCGGTCTCCGCCCAACGCCAGGCGACCGAGCGCGAACAGCACTCGAAGGACGTCACGGCTGCGTCGCTGCAGCTCGAGAAGCTCGTCGCCGACGTCGAGTCCAGCTTCCTCGGCTTCGCGGTCACGCGCCGCGCGGAGTTCATCACCACCTTCGAGGGGGCTCGCCGGGCGCTGCCGGAGCGGCTGACCCAGCTGCGAACGCTGGCGGAGGACGAGCGGCGTCAGCGCGAGCGGGCCCTCCTGCTCGCCCAGGCGATCGGCCGGTACCTCGACGACTTCGTCGTCCCGTTGATCCCGCTGCTGCGTGAGACCCCGGGGCTCACCGCAGACTCGGGGGTCGTCCAGAGCGGCAAGGCGTACACCGACGAGATCCGCGCCCTCTTCGCCGACTTCCGGGCCGCGGAGGAGAAGCTGGCGGCCGGCGCGGCGCGGGACGCCGAGCGGAAGACGGACCTTGCGGTCATCGTCGGCGGCATCTCCGTCGGCGCCTCGATGGCCCTGATCTTCCTCTTCGGGATCGTGCTCGCCCGGTCGATCGGGCGGCCGATCCGGGCGGTCGCATCCGGCGCCGAGCGCCTGGCCGGCGGCGAGCTCTCGCTGCGCCTGCCCGCCCGAGGGCCGGGCGAGGTCGGCGAGCTGACCCGTTCGTTCAACGCGATGGCCGAGCGGCTCGAGCAGGGTCGCCACGACCTGGAGGCCCAGAACGAGGAGCTGCGTGAGAGCGAACGGATGAAGACGGAGCTCGTCAGCATCGTCTCGCACGAGCTGCGCACTCCGCTCGCGAGCGTCCTCGGCTTCACCGCGCTCCTGCTGAAGCGCGAGTTCGACCCGCCCACCCGTCGTCACTACCTCGGCATCGTCGATACGCAAGCGCGCCGCCTGGCCGCGCTGCTCGAGGACTTCCTCGACGTGCAGCGCATCGAGCACGAGGGAGTCGACCTGGCGTCGGAGCGTGTCGACCTCGCCGCCCTGCTCGCGGAGCAGGCGCAGCTCTACGCGGCGCAGAGCCCGAAGCACCGGGTCGAGGTCGAGCTGCCGGAGCAGCCGCTCACGGTGCGCGGCGATCCCGGCCGGCTCGCGCAGGTGGTTGGCAACCTGCTGTCGAATGCAATCAAGTACTCCCCGGAGGGGGGCACGGTCGGGCTCGCAGCCGCCCGAGACGGCGACGGTGTGCGGATCGCCGTTCGGGACGAAGGCCTCGGGATCCCCGAGGAGCAGCAGAGCCGCATCTTCACGAAGTTCTTCCGCGGCGACGCGGGCGCCACGGGCATCACCGGGACCGGGCTCGGGCTCGCTGTCTCACGCGAGATCGTCGAGGCGCACGGCGGCAGGATCGGGTTCGACAGCGACCCCGGGGCGGGCTCGACGTTCTGGCTCGAGCTGCCCGCAGGAAACGGAGATCTGACAGCGCACGTGACGAAGGAGGCGGGGGGATGAACAGGAGCGCCATCTGGCTGCTGGCCGGGCTGGTCGTCGGGGTCGTCGCCATGGGTCCTTGGCAGAACCGCTCCGAGGCAGGAACCGGGCCGGCGCTGATCCGGATCACGGACCGGCAGCTGTCCGTGACCCGTCTCGACCTCGGGAGGAAGGGCACGTCGCCCGGCGACGAGGAGCTGATCCGCGTCCGGCTCCTGCAGCGGGGGACGTTGGCGACGATCGGCCGCGGCGAGCTCGCGTGCACGTTCGTGGACGACAAGCGGTCCCGCATCTGCCGGGGGACGTACTTCCTGCCGAAGGGGAAGATCGTCGTCGGCGGCTCGATCCTGTACCGGCAGTTCTACGACCTCGCGGTGCTCGGCGGCACCGGGCTGTACGACAACGCGCGCGGCTCGCTCACCGTCACCCGCACCGCCACGAAGCCCGTCCGCGACCTCGTCGTGATCCGGCTCGTCGGCTAGGGAGCGGCCGCTACGCTCCGGAGATGACGCTGGATCGCGACGACGTGCTGCGCGCCCTCGAGCGCGTGATCGACCCCGAGCTGCGCAAGCCCGTGACGGAGCTCGACATGGTTCGTTCCGTCGAGATCGACGGCGCCGACGTGTTCGTGACGATCGCGCTCACGGTCGCCGGCTGCCCCCTGCGCAACTCCTTCGAGGACCAGGTGGCCGAGCACGTCGGCTCCCTTCCGGGCGTCGCACGCGTCGAGCTCCGCTTCGACGTGATGAGCCCCGACGAGAAGGCGGCTCTGACGACGAAGCTGCGCGGCGGCCGGCCCGAGAAGTCGATCTCGCTCGACCCGTCCACGCGCGTGATCGCGGTCGCGAGCGGCAAGGGCGGCGTCGGCAAGTCCTCGCTCACCGTCAACCTCGCCGCCGCGCTCGACCTGCTCGGGCAGGAGGTGGGCGTGATCGACGCGGACGTCTACGGCCACTCGATCCCGCACATGCTCGGCGTGCACCAGCGGCCGATCGTGGTCGACAAGATGATCGTCCCGCCCGTGCGCGGCTCGATCAAGCTGATCTCGATCGGCAACTTCCTCGACGACAACGCGCCGGTGATGTGGCGCGGCCCGATGCTCCACCGCGCGCTCGAGCAGTTCCTCTCCGACGTGCACTGGGGCGAGCTCGACACCGTCGTGATCGACATGCCGCCCGGCACCGGGGACATGGCGATCTCGCTCGGCCAGCTCCTGCCGCGCGCGGAGGTGCTCGTCGTGACGACGCCGCAGCCGCTGGCCCAGGAGGTGGCGGCACGCGCGGCGATGATGGCGCAGAAGACGGGCCAGAAGCTCCTCGGCGTCGTCGAGAACATGACCGGCGACGCCTTCGGGTCGGGCGGCGGGGCGAAGCTCGCAGACGAGCTCGGCGTGCCGCTGCTCGGGAGCGTGCCGCTCGACCGCGCGCTTCGCGAGGCAGGCGACGCCGGCACACCCGTCGTCGAGGCCGCACCGGAGTCCGAGTCCGCCCGGGCGCTCTTCGCCCTGGCCGAGACCGTCGCGGCGACGCGTCAGGCCGCGATCCGCAAGCCGCTCACGCTTCTCTCCTGACCCGGAGAACGACGAAGGGCGCCCGGAGGCGCCCTTCGTGCCGTCTCTCTCCAGGGAGACTGCCTACTTCTTGTTGCGGACCTTCGCGAGCGTCCAGTTGCCGGCGACCTGGATGCAGGTCATCTCGACCTTGTCGCCCTTCTCGACCCGCTTGACCTGGTCGGCGTTCGTGACCGCGCAGGTCTGCGTGGCCGAGCCGTCCTTCGGCTTGACCGCGATCGCGCTCGAGCTGACCGAGTCGACCTCGCCGCGAACAAGCAGGCGCACGCTCGGGCGGATCTTGTCCTCGCCCTTCGAGCACTCAGCCCGCTTCGCGATCAACGCCGCGTTGGCGCTCGTGCCGGAACCGAGGGCACCGTTCGTGAAGCCGCCCGTCTTCGAGAAGGAGCCGGTGAGGCTGCCGAAGAGGCTGCCGTCACCGCGGCCGGCGTGGCCGCGCACCCAGCCGTCGACGTTCCCGTCGGTGTTGACCGCCGAGAAGGAGCCCTTGGCGCGGTCGTCTGCGCCGTCGATCTTCACCCAGCCGCTCATCCAGCCGAGCTTCTTGGTCACGTTGTAGACGCTCTTCGCGTGCAGCGTGGCCGCGCCGTTCAGGTCGGGCGTGGTGCTCGTCGAGGTGCCCGTCCACCGGCCCGTCGTGATCTCGAACGTCTGGCCGTCACACGTGTAGGTGCGCGTCTGGACGTTGGCCGGTGTCGTCGCCGAGATCGTCGCGCTCACCGCCGTGACGTCACCCGCCTTGAGGTGCGCCACGGCTGCGCCCGTCGCCACGAGGGCGCTCAGCGCAACGGTGATCAGGATCAATCGCTTCATCGAAGTCGTCTCCTTGTCGGGGGTACACAGTTCCAGATGCCAAGCCTGCTCGATCCGTGCGCACGCCCCGGTAAGGAGTTCGTGAGGATTTCGTGAAGGCTGCGGGAGACTAGAGTTGCCGCGTGTACCTCGTGCTGAAGGCGCTTCTGTCCGGAGCCGTCGTCGCTGCTGCAAGCGAGCTCGCGCGCCGCTCGACGCTGCTCGGCGCGGTGCTCATCTCCCTGCCGCTCACGTCCATCCTCGCGGCGATCTGGCTCTACCGCGACACCCGCGACACCGGAGAGGTCGCAGCACTGTCGTGGTCGATCCTGTGGGTGATCGTTCCCTCGCTCGTCTTCTTCGTCGCGCTGCCGCTTGCGCTGCGCACACTCGGGTTCTGGCCGGCAGTCGCGTTCGCCTGCGGGGTCACCGCACTGGCGTACGCCGTCTGGGTCGGGCTCGCACGCGGCCTCGGGCTCGACCTGTGACGCCGACCTGAGCCACGACGTCCGCGCGTACACTCGAACAATGCGCGCCGCTGCCTTCTTCGACCTCGACCGCACCCTGCTGCGGCGCTCGAGCGCGCTCGCGCTGGCCGGATCGTTCCGTCAGCGAGGCGTGATCGGGCGCGGCCAGCTCGCCAAGGCCGCGGCCTGGCAGCTGCTCTTCGCGGCCCGGGGAGCAGGTGCGGAGACCGTCAGGAAGGCGGCCGAGGACGGGCTGATGATCCTGAAGGGCTTCCGCGTCGACGACCTCCGCGACCTCGTCGCGGGCGCGATGGAGCCGGTGCTGAAGCCGCTCGTCTACCAGGAGCCGCTCCACCTCGTCGCCCGGCACCAGGAGCGCGGCGAACCGGTCTACATCGTCTCCGCAACGCTGCAGGAGATCGTCGAGGAGCTCGCGCGCGAGCTCGGCTTCGACGGGGCGATCGGCTCGACCTGCGAGATCGTCGACGGCGTCTACACCGGCCGCTCGCTGCGGGGTGCCCACGGCGCCGGCAAGGCGGCCGCGATCCGGGAGCTCGCCGAGGCGGAGGGCATCGATCTCGCCGCCTCGACCGCCTACTCCGACAGCCATACGGACATCCCCTTCCTCGAGGCGGTCGGGCATCCCGTCGCCGTCAACCCCGACCGTGAGCTGAGCAGGATCGCCGCCGAGCGCGGCTGGCAGGTGCTCGAGTTCGACGAGCTCGCCTACCCCGGTGTGAGGCGGCTGCGTCCCGCGCTGGTCGGGATCCCACTCGTGCTCGGGGCGGGAGCCGCCGTGTGGGCGGCGCGCAGGCGTGCAGCCTGAAGAGCGGATCGCGGCACTCGGGTTCTCCGAGGCCGACACCGCGACGCTGACGGCCCACTTCCTCGACGCGGAGGCGCGCGGCAAGCTGGGACACGGGCTCTCGCGGATCGACTGGCTCGAGACCCTGTCCGATCTGCACCCGGACGCGCGCCCGCAACGGCTGCACGCCGACCCGGGCTACGAGCGCTGGGACGGGAACGGTGCGCTCGGTTACCTGACGCTCTCCGCCATCGTCGAGGCACAGCTCGCCGAGCCGCCGGCGGGCGCTCGCGTCGTCGTCGCCTCGAACTGCTTCCCGACCGGCATGCTCGGCTGGTACGCGCGCCGGCTCGCAGAGGGGGGTCTCGCGGTGGCGCTCACCGCCACCTCGCCGGCGCGACTTCCGCACCCGGACGGGGGCGAGCCGCTCGCCGGCACGAATCCGCTCGCCCTCGCGATCCCGAGCTCGGACGGGCGCCCACTCGTCGCCGACGTCTCGATGGGAGCGGTCACCTATGGCGACGTGCTCCGCGGCGCCGCAGCGCCGGAGGAGCTCGTCCCGTTCGGCGGCGCGCAGTCCCACAAAGCGTTCGCGCTCGCGATCGGGCTCGAGTTGCTCGTCGGCGCGCTCGCGGGAGAGGGCTTCGGCGCGGTGCTCGTCGTCGCCCGCCCCGAGGCCGACCCGGTGCCGGCGCTGCGGGCCAGTGCGGCCGGCCTACGCCTCCCCGGAGACGCGTAGCGGCGCCAGATCCTCGTCCTCCTCGGCCCACTGCTTCAGGTTCGGGTCGCCCGCGACCGCGCGGTCCAGGCAGCCGCGCGCCTCGTCGATCCGCCCGGCGCGGGCGAGGATGCAGGCGCGGTGGTAGAGCAGGGGCGGATGCTCCGGCCTCTGCTCGAGCCCGGCGTCGAGCTCGGCGAGCGCGCCGTCGTAGTCGCCCTCGTCGGCCTTCGGATAGGCGGCGAAGAAGTACTCCCAGGCCGAGACCTCGTGCGTGCCCGGCCTGCCACCGAGCGCGAGCACGGTCGTGAGCGGCTCCTCGGCGCGTGCGTAGCGCTTGACCTTCGGGTCGGAGATGAAGACGGCCGAGCCCGCGGGCACGTCGACCTCCTCGCCGTCGAGCGTGAACCGCGCCCGCCCCGTCACGACGACGTACAGCTCCTCGTGGCCGAGCCGCTCCTCCGAGTGCTCCTCGACCACGTCCTGGCCCACCTCGGTCGCCGTGTAGGCGTTGATCCCGAACGCGGTGACGCCGAAGTGCTTGCGCACCGGCGTCCAGCGGAGGCTGCCCGGGCCCTTCAGGGATTCGATCCCGGTGAGACTCGCCACCTGGTAGCCGCTCATTCGCTCCTCCTCAGCTCGGTCAGGACGACAGGGTCGATTGCATCGTCCCCGTCGACGCGCTCCTCGAGGTTCGCGGCGCCGGCCCAGTCCTCGAGCCGTTCGTAGCCGAGACGGGCGAGCCGGTCGGCGATCTCGGCGCGCAGCCCCTCGTCGACCGGCAGCCAGCGGTCGCGCGGCGTCTGGCCGAACAGCTGTTCATGCAGGCCGGCGAGCCGGATCAGCTCCTCGATCGGCGCCTCGTGGTCGTCGACCCGCAGGTCGACGAGGACGTCGGAGAGGCCGGCGTACCCACCGTCGCGCTCGACGACAAGCAGCGCGGCCGACTGCTGCCCGCGCCTGTCGCCTCCCGCCGTCTGCCCGGCCACGAGCGAGTCGAGCAGGCGTGACGCGAATGACCCCGTCGCGGACTCGAACGTCTCGGCGAGCGCGTCGACGGTGTCGCCGGACACGAGCAGGTTTCCCTGCGCCGCGTAACCGGGCCCGGTGCGGCCTCCGGCCCACTCGTGGCAGCCGTCTCCGGTGAAGGTCGCCGCCCGGCCCGCCGCGTCGACGATGCCGAGCTGGCGCTCGTCGCGCCCGTCGTCCGCATCCGTGAGGCGCTGGACGACCTCCCCTGCGCCGAGCCCCTGCCGCAGCAGAGCGAGACCATCCGGCCCGTACCGCGGGTTCGCGTACGACTGCGTCGCGACGGCGCCCGCCTCGGGCTCGGCCCACGGGACGACGGAGCCGACTGCGAGGAACTTCGACGCGACGACGACGCCCCACTGCCCCAGCTCGAGGTCGCAGGCGGCGACCGAGAACGTGGCGACGGGTCTAGCCATACGTGAGGGCCGTCAGGTCGAGCGTCAGCAGGTCTTCGGTCGGCACGAGCACGCAGGCGACCTCCGGCCGCGCGAGCGCGGCCTTCAGCTCCTCGGGGGTCGCCGCGCGGACGACGACGGGAACGCCCTCGGCATGCGCCTCGCGCAGGCGCGTGGGATCGGCGACGTCGTCCAGGACGAGCGCGCCCTCGAGGTCGACTGTGCCGTCGAGCGCCCGCTCGGGCACCCGCCGGCCCGTCGCGCCGAACCAGCGCTCCCTCACAGCTCGATCGACTCCCCGGGCTCGGGCGCCAGCACCTCGACGCCGGAAGCGAGCGCGCGTAGCTCGTCGGGCGTGCCGGCGAGGATCGGGAACGTGCCGTAGTGGCAGGGAATGCACCGCTTTACGCCGAGCAGCTCGAGCGCCAGGGCCGCCTCCTTCGGATCCATCGTGAAGTGGCCGCCGATCGGCAGGATCGCCACGTCCGGCGCGTAGAGGCGGGCGATCAGCGCCATGTCGCCGAAGACGTTCGTGTCGCCGGCGAAGTAGAGCTTCGGCCCCTCGCCGAAGTCGAACACGAGCCCGCAGGGCTCGCCGGTGTAGACGATCTCGTACGACCCGTCCTTCTCGGCCATGAAGCTGGACGAGTGCTGCGCGTGCACGAGCGTGACCTTGATCCCGTCGAGGTCGACCGTGCCGCCCTTGTTCGGGTCGTGCGGCCCGTCCGGCTCGTAGCCCTGCAGCTGGAGGTAGTCGCGGAGCTCCACGGGCGCGACCACGGGGCACGTGAACTTCTGCGCCAAGGCGAGCGCGTCGCCGACGTGGTCGTTGTGGCCGTGGGTGATGAAGATCGCGTCGACGCGCTCCGGCTCCAGCTCGGACTCGGGGCACTTCGGGTTCCCGTTCAGGAACGGGTCGATGTAGATGCGCTTGCCGCCCGGGCTGTCGACGCGGAAGGCCGAGTGCCCGAGCCAGGTGAGTGTGGTGGCCATGCGGAGAGCCTAGAGGACCGTCCGCACCGGTGGCGAACATCGACGGCATGACCATGCGCCTCGCTTCCGTGACGCTCGTCCTCGGCGCCGCAATCGCCGACGCCGCCTCGCTGCATGCGCTCGCCTACTACGCCCTCGTCGCCGCCGTCCCGGTCGTCGCGGTCGCCGCCCTCGGCAGCCTCGGCGACGTGCTCGACGGCTCGGCCGCCGACCCGCACGACCGGGGCATTGCCGTGCTGACTGCGCTGGCGCTGCCGTTCGTGCTGCTCGCCGCCGCGGTCCGCGCGCCGCTGATCGCGGAGGCGCCGCCGCCTGCGATCGGGATCACCGCCGTCGTCGCCGCCCTGGCGATCTTCGCGGTGCAGGCTCTCGTGAGCGCGACGGCTGCGGCTCCGACCGTGCGTGCCGCGCTCCGCCCGAGCGACCGCTAGAAGGGCAACGAGCCCGCAGCGTCGCGGGCGAGGTCGATCAGCGGCTGCACGAAGAAGAACGAGCCGACCGTGACCGCGACGGAGAGCGCAACCGCGCCCTGCAGCAGCGGGTCGCGCGGCGGCGACCCGCCCGCGACGACCGGCTGCAACCCGGCTGCCGGGCGCGCGTAGAGCGCCCGGATCACGCCGAGGTAGTAGTAGAGCGAGATCGCCGTCGCGATCACACCGGCCACGATGAGCCACCACCAGCCGGCCTCGTACGCGGCCGAGAAGACGTAGAACTTGCCGATCAGGCCGCCGGTGAGGGGCATCCCCATGAAGCCGAGCATGAAGACCCACAACGCGGCGCCGAGGAACGGCCGCTCCCAGCCGAGCCCGCCGAGGTTGTCGAGCGTGACGGGCGCCCGCAGCTCGCGCTCGCGCGCGGCGACGACGGCGAACGCCCCGATCGACATCGCCGCGTAGGGAATCAGGTAGTAGAGGAGGGCGCGGCCGCCGAGCTCCGAGTTCGCGGCGATCGCGATCAGCATGAAGCCGGCGTGCGAGACCGAGGAGTAGGCGAGCAGGCGCTTCACGTCCCGCTGTACGAGCGCGCCGAGGTTGCCGACGGCGAGCGAGACGATCGCGATCACTGCGATCGCCACCGTCCAGACGTCCTCCTGGGCCGGGAACGCGACGACGAGGATCCGCAGCGTCAGGACGAGCGCCGCCACCTTCGTCGCCGCGGCCATGAAGGCGGTCACCGAGGTCGGCGCCCCCTCGTACACGTCGGGCGTCCACATGTGGAACGGCGCCGCGGAGGCCTTGAAGCCGAGCCCGGCGATGATCATCGCGAGGCCGGCCAGGAGGAGCGTCTCGTCGCCGCCCGCCGCAGCGGCGATCTCCGAGAAACCGAGCTCGCCCGTCGCCCCGTAGACGAGCGCGGAGCCGAAGAGCAGGATCGCCGAGCCGAAGCTGCCGACGATCAGGTACTTCAGCCCCGACTCGAGCGAGCGCTCGCGGTGCGTGTCGAGCGCGCAGAGGACGTAGAGCGCGATCGAGAACCACTCCAGCCCGAGGAACAGCGTCATCAGATTCGACGCGGTGACGAAGAAGACCATCCCGGCACCGGCGGCGGCGAGGAGCGCGTAGTACTCGCCCGCGTGGTCGCGCCGCCGCTCGCCCCAGGAGACGAGCACGGTGAGCGCGCCGGCGCCGGCGACGATGATCGCCGCGAGCGCGCCGAGGCGGTCGCGCGTGAACGACTCCGCGATCAGCACCCGGCTCTCGGCGCTGCGGTCGAAGACGACGGCCGCGAGCACGCCGGCGGTCACGAAGCCGGCAAGGACGACGAAGGCGGTGAACCCGCGCCGCAGCCACCACGGCACGAGCACGCTGCCGAGCAGGGCGACGCCGGACGCGCCGAGCAGCGCCAGCGTCGGCGCAAGCGCAAGCCAGTCGACCTTGGGAGTCGGGATCACGGCGCCGCCTCCGTCTGGTCTTCCAGGATCGGCGGGAAGGAGCGCTCGGACACGGCTGCCGGCCACGCCGAGAGGAACAGGAGCGCTGCCACGAGCGGGACCAGCAGGGAGAGCTCGAACGGCCGTAGATCGGATACCTCGTCACGCACCGACCCACCCCGGGCGCTGTGGAGCACGGCCGAGATCAGGCGGAGCATGTACATGGCTGCGAGCACGATCGCGCCGACGCCGACGACCGCCCAGCCCCAACCCTCGCCGTAGACCCCGGCCAGGATCAGGAACTCGCCCGCGAACGCGACCGAGCCGGGGACGGCCAGCGCGATGATCCCGGTCGTCATCAGCACGGTGGCGAGGATCGGGCGTCCGCGCGCCATCCCGCCGAGCGCGTCGAACCGGCTCGTGCCGGCGCGCAGCTCGACCATCCCCGCGAGCAGGAAGAGCGTGGCCGAGACGAGGCCGTGCGCAATCGACTGCAGGATCGCCCCGTTGACCCCGAGCTCGTTGAGCGAGAAGAGCCCGAACGTGATCAGCCCCATCTGCGCCATCGACGAGTAGGCGGTGACCGAGCGCAGGTCGGGTGCGCGGAAGGCGAGCAGGGACGCGTAGACGAGCCCGATCCCCGCGAGCACCAGGATCGCGACCTGGAAGTCCGCGACGGGCTCGGGGAACTTCGCGATCACGATCCGCAGCAGGCCGTAGACGGCCGCCTTGGAGACGACGCCGGACAGGATCGCGGACACCTCGGGCGGCGCCTCGCGATAGGCCTCGACGAGCCAGCCGTGGAAGGGGAAGATCGGCGCCTTGACGGCGAAGGCGGCCATGAAGCCGAGGAAGACCCAGTTGTTCGCCGACGTGCCCGACTCGACCAGGGAGAACGTCCCCTGGGAGAGCCCGAAGACGACGATCGACGCGAGCATCAGGAGCGAGCCCGCCATCGTGTAGATGACGAAGACCGCAGTCGCCCGGCGGCGCCGCGGCCCGCCCCAGACGCCCATCAGCACGTAGAGCGGGATCAGCATCGCCTCGAAGAAGACGTAGAAGAGGAGCAGGTCCTGGGCGGTGAAGACGCCCACGATCGCGCCGGTGAGGAAGAGGAGCAGCCCGTGGTAGCCACGCCCGCGCTCGCCACCGGCAAACGTCGCGAAGCCGATCGCCGCGGCGGCGACGACGACCGTCAGGCCGGTGAGCCAGAGCGAGAAGCCGTAGAGGCCGACGTGATAGGAGACCCCCAGGTCGCTGAACCAGCTCTGGCGGTCTTGCAGCTGCAGCCCCTGCGAGAAGTCGAACCCGGTCACGGCCACGGCCCAGAGCGCCACCTCGGCGAGCGCGACGAGCAGCGCCAGCGCGCCGGCGGCCCGGCCGGGCAGCGGCAGCAGCCAGACCACGAGAGCGGCGACGAGCGGCAGGGCGATCAGGGCGGTCGTCATCGCCGTTGCCTACCGCACCGAGATGAAGACGACGACGAGGACGGCGACCGCGAGGGCGATCGTGAGGGCGTAGGAGCGGAGGTAGCCGGTCTGGGACTCGCCGACGGCACCGCCGGCGCTGCGGGCGCCGAGCGCGACCCCGCCGATCGAGCCGCCGATCAACGGCTCCTCGACGCCGCGCCGGAAGAGGCCGGTGACGAGCACGGCGGGGCGGAAGAAGATCGCGTCGTACAGCTCGTCGAACCAGAACTTGTGCTCGAGCGTGTCCTGCAGGGCGGCGTAGCGCGGCACCGGCCGCGAGCGGGCGCCGTAGAGGAGCCACGCGACCGCGACGCCGGCGAGGCCGAGGGCGACCGCGAGCGCGCTCGTGACGTAGTCCTGCGTCACGGTCGGCTCGACGAGAGCCAGATGCTCGCGCCCGAACGCGACCGGGTCGAGCCACTCGCCGAAGGGATGCCAGACGCCCGCGATCTGCACCCAGCCGCCGACGACGGCGAGCAGCGTCAACACGGCCACCGGGACGGTCATCGTCCACGGCCCCTCGCCGTGCCCGTGGCCGTGGGCGTGCTCCTCCACGAGCGGCGACGGCTCGCCGCGGAAGACGATGAAGACGAGCCGGAAGGTGTAGATCCCGGTCAGGAGCGCTCCCGCGAGCCCGGCGGCGAAGAGCAACTGCCCGTAGCCGCCGCTCGCGAGCGCGGAGGCGAGGATCGAGTCCTTCGAGAAGAAGCCGGAGAGCGGCGGGATGCCGACGAGCGCGAGCGAGCCGACGAGGAACGCGATGTACGTCCGCGGCATCACGCGGCTGAGCCCGCCCATCCTGCGGATGTCCTGCTCGCCTGCGAGGTGGTGGATCACGAGCCCGGCCGCCATGAACAGCAGCGCCTTGAAGAAGGCGTGCGTCATCAGGTGGAACATGCCGTTGCCGTAGGCGCCGAGGCCTGCGCCGAGGAACATGTAGCCGATCTGCGACATCGTCGAGTACGCGATCACGCGCTTGATGTCCGTCTGCACGAGCGCGACGAGCCCGGCGACGAGCAGCGTCAGCGCGCCGAGCCCGGCCGCGAGGTCGGCGATCGACGGCGCCAGCTCGAAGATCGGGTGCGCGCGGACGATCAGGTAGACGCCCGCGGTGACCATCGTCGCGGCGTGGATCAGCGCCGAGACGGGGGTCGGGCCCTCCATCGCGTCCGGCAGCCAGGTGTGCAGCGGCAGCTGCGCCGACTTCGCGACCGCGCCGCCCAGCAGTCCGAGCGCGACGAGGTTGACGAGCGTGCTCGACAGTTGCCCTGCGCCCTCGAAGGCGACGCCGAAGTCGAGGCTGCCGACCTGCCAGATCAGCACGAAGAAGGCGAGCGCCATCGTCGCGTCGCCGAACGCGTTCATCACGAACGCCTTCTTGGCCGCGGCGACGGCTTCCGGGCGCTCGTGCCAGAAGCCGATCAGCAGATACGAGGCGAGGCCGACGAGCCCCCAGCCGACGAGCAGGAGCAGGAAGTTCCCCGCCTGCACGAGCATCAGCATCGAGAACACGAACAGCGCCATGTAGGCGAAGTAGCGCCGCTCCTCGGGGTCGCCGTGCATGTAGCCGATCGAGTAGAGGACGATCAGGCCGCCGACGCCGGAGACGATCAGCATCATCGTCACCGAGAGCGGATCGACGAGCAGCGAGAGGTCGACCTGGAAGTTCGGGGTGGCGAGCCACGTCCAGGCGGTCGTCAGCTGCTCGCGCTCCTCGTGCCCGCGGCCGAGCAGGCCGGCGAACGCGGCGACCGCGCCGCCGAAGGCCGTGAAGACGGAGAGGGTCGAGATCCACGCCGCCGCCGTCCGCGAGATCGAGCGGCCGAGCAGCGTGATCAGGAGCGCGCCCGCGAGCGGCGCGAGCAGGCAGATCCAGGCGCCGATCGATCATCCGCGTAGCACCCGCAGGCTGTCGACGTCGAGGTCGAGCTTCTTGCGCGCGATCGCGACGATCAGGCCGAGGCCGACGACGACCTCGGAGGCGGCGACGGCCATCACCGCGAGCGCGAAGATCTGGCCGTCGTGCTCACCGTAGTGGCGGGCGAACGCGATCAGGGCGAGGTTGGCCGAGTTGAGCATGATCTCCAGCGAGAGCAGCACGATCAGCGGGCTGCGCCGCAGGAGCACGCCGGCGACGCCGATCGAGAAGAGCAGCGCCGAGACGATCAGGTACCAGCTGACGTCAGGCCCGCGCACGCTGCTCCAGCTCCTGCTCTTCCGTCTCGTATGCCGCGCTGCCGCGCGAGCCCAGCACGACGCCGCCGACGGCCGCGATCAGCAGCACGATCGACGTGATCTCGAACGCGAGCAGGTGGTCGGTCAGGAAGAGGCGCCCGATCTCCTCCGGGCTCCCGAACGAGCGCTGCACCTCGGCCGGGTCCGAGAGCCGGTCGCCCGCCGCCATGCCGATCACGACCACGATCTCGACGAGCAGCGCCGTCGCGGCGACGACCGCGCCGATCCGCACCCAGGCGGGCCCGCCCGAGAGCCGCCTGCCCTCGCCGCGGTCGCCGAGGTAGGCGATCACGAAGAGGAACATCACCATCACCGCGCCGGCGTAGACGAGCACCTGCGCCGCGGCGAGGAACTCGGCCGAGGCAAGCAGGAAGAGGACGGCGAGCGAGCCGAGGTTCCCGATCAGCGCGAGCGCCGAGTAGAAGGGGTTCGTGAACGTGATCACGGCGAGGCCGGAGCCGAGACAGGCGGCAGCGGCCACGAACCAGATCACCCAGACCAGGAAGTCGCCCATGCTCAGCTGTCCGACTTGTACGCCGGGATCGGGGTGTCGTAGAGGTCGCGGTCCGCGACGGGGATCCGCTTCATCGGCTCCGCGAGCAGCATGTCCTTCGTGTAGATCAGGTCGTCGCGCGAGTACTCGGAGATCTCGTACTCGTTGCCGAGCGTGATCGCGTCGAACGGGCACGCGAGCTCGCAGTAGCCGCAGAAGATGCAGCGGCTCATGTTGATCTCGTAGATGCGCGCGTAGCGCTCGCCGGCCGAGACGCGGTTGTCGGGCGTGTTCTCGGCCGGGACGACGCGGATGCAGTCGGCCGGGCAGGCGCCGGCGCAGAGCGAGCAGCCGACGCACTTCTCGAGCCCGTTCTCGTGCACGTGCAGCCGGTGGCGGCCGCGGAAGCGCGGGTAGACCGGGCGCTTGAACTCCGGGTACTCCTGCGTGATCGGCTTCTTGAAGATCTGCCGGAAGGTGACCCCGAAGCCCCTGGCGGTGCCTGCTCCGAGCGCCATTACAGGGCCACCACCAGGATCGCCGTCACGACGGCGTTGATCGTCGCCACCGGCAGCAGCACCTTCCAGCCGAAGCGCATCAGCTGGTCGTAGCGCAGGCGGGGCAGGGTCGTCCGCATCCAGATGAAGACGAAGAGGAGGACGAGCAGCTTGAGCACGAACCAGAGCGGCCCGAAGCCCTCGAGCACGTCGCCGGGGAGGTGCCAGCCGCCGAGGAAGAGGGTCACGGCGAGGCCGGAGAGCGTGATCAGGTTGATGTACTCGCTCATCGTGAAGAGGCCGAAGCGCATGCCGCCGTACTCGGTGTGGTAGCCGGCGACGAGCTCCTGCTCGGCCTCGGGCAGGTCGAACGGAGCCCTGGCCGTCTCGGCGGTTCCGGCGAACATGAAGACGACGAAGCCGACCGCCTGCGGGACGACGTACCAGAGCCCGTCCTGCCCGGCCACGACCTCGGTGAGCGAGAGCGACTGCGCCATGATCACGACCCCGAGCACGGAGAGGGCGAGCGAGACCTCGTAGCTGACGAGCTGCGCACAGGTGCGCATCGAGCCGAGCAGGGCGTACTTGGAGTCGGAGGCCCAGCCGCCGACGATGAAGCCGTAGATGCCGATCGAGCCGATCGCGAAGATCAGGATCAGGGCGATCGGGACGTCCGCGATCTGGCCGTCGACCTGCGTGCCGAAGATCTCCCAGCCGGGCCCGAACGGGATCACCGAGAAGGTCGAGAGCGCCGTGAAGGCGGCCACGAAGGGCGAGAGGATGTAGAGCACGTCGACGGCCGAGCCGGGGAAGAAGCTCTCCTTGCGGATCAGCTTCATCAGGTCCGCGATCGGCTGCAGGAGCCCGAACGGGCCCGCGCGGTTCGGCCCGTAGCGCTGCTGCATCCGGCCCATCACCTTGCGCTCGGCCAGCGTCAGGTAGGCGAACATGCCGAGGACGAGGTTGATGATGATCACCGACTTGATCACGCTGACCCACCAGGGCTCCACTACGCCTTCACCACCTCGACGTCGCGGTGGAGGTCGTGCGCGTGCTCCTCGGCGATCCGGGCCGTGCCGGCCGCGAGCGCGCGGCTGACCCGGGCGCGCAGCTGCAGCGACGTGCCGTTCGAACGGACGGTGACCTCGTCGCCGTCGCCGATCTGGCGCCGCTCGGCGTCGTCGCGTGCGAGCTCGATCTCGCGGCCCGGGCGCTGGAACTGGAGCTCGGGGACACGCTCGACCGCGGGGCCGGAGAAGAGCGGCTTGTAGCGCTGCAGCGTCAGCGTGCCGAGGAAGTGCTCCGGCGTCGGCGCCTCCGCGGGCGGCAGCGGGGCGACGGGCGCGGGGGGCGGCGGCTCGTAGGCGGTGCGGGCCGGCAGCGGTGCGCGCGCGCCCACCTCGCCGTAGGAGAGGCCCGCGAACGCGCGCTCTGCGAGCTCTCCGAAGACGACCGACGCGTGCGGCGAGACCTCGACGCCGAAGCGCTCGGCGAGCTTCGAGATCCAGGCGAGCTCGTCGGGCACGGGCGGGATCACCGAGCGGCGCAGCCGCTGCACGCGGCCTTCGAGATTGACCATCGAGCCGTCGCGCTCGAGGTAGCTCGTCCCCGGGAGGACGAGGTCGGCCCAGCCGACGGCGAGCCCGTGGAACATCGTGATCGCCAGGACGCTCTCGGCCTCCTCGGCCAGGGCGCGCACGGCGGGGTCGGCGGCGGCCTCGTCGCCGGAGACGATCAGGAGCCCGATCGGCTCGGGGTTCTCCTCCTCGCCCTCGGCGGCGGCGCTCCAGGCCTCGGCGACGCCGCGGCCGTTCGGAGTCGACGGCAGGTGGAACGCGGCGCAACCGGGCTTGCCGTCGAGGCCGAGCCGGTGCGCGAGCTCCGCCAGCCGGGCGCCGCCACCACCGCCGCGGCCGGACCAGATCAGGATCGCCCGCTCGGACTCCTGCACCGCGGCCTCGAGCTCGTCGGCGAGATCCTTGCTCTGAGCAACTCTCTCCACCCGGGCGCCGTTGCGGCGCGCCTGGCGGATCCAGAGGTCGACGATCGGCGCCCGGTCGGCCACCTGCTCCTCGCCCACCACGACCACGATCTCCGCGTCCGCGATCGCCGAGAGCGGCGCACGGAAGGCATCGAGCGCAGTCGAGGTCGCCTCGGGCAGGACGGCGGAATGCGCGCCGAGGCCCTCGCGGAGGAGCTTGCCGAGCGCATAGGCCTGCTCGACCGTCTCCGAGCCGGAGAGCGCGGTCACGATCCGGCCCTGAGCGCCGCGCAGGAGCGTCTCGGCGCGGTCGACGGCCTCGTCCCAGGAGAGCTCGGCGAAGCCGCGCCGGCGCACGCGCTCGAGCGGGTCGACGATCCGGTCGTCGGCGTAGAGATGCGGGAAGGCGAAGCGGCCCTTGTCGCAGAGCCAGCCCTGGTCGACCTCCGGGTGGTTGCGGGAGAGGATCCGCTTGACCTTGCCCTCGCGCGTCGTCGCGGAGATGTTGCAGCCGACGGGGCAGAGGCCGCAGACCGAGGGGACGTTCTGGATCTCCCACGGCCGCGCCTCGAAGCGGTACTGGGTCGAGGTGAGCGCCCCGACCGGGCAGAGCTCGATCACGTTGCCGCTGAAGGGCGCGCGGTAGGCCTCGTCCTCGAACGTGGTGATCAGCGACTGCGCGCCGCGGTTGCGCGCGACGAGCTGGCCGTCCTCGGCCACGTCGGAGGAGAAACGCGTGCAGCGGTAGCAGAGGATGCAGCGCTCGCGATCGAGCGCGATCGCCGGCGAGATCGGGATCGGCTTGTCGAACGTCCGCTTCTCGAAGTTCATCCGGGTCGAGCCGGGCCCGTACTTGAACGTCAGGTCCTGGAGCGGGCACTCGCCGCCCTTGTCGCAGACGGGGCAGTCGAGCGGGTGGTTGACGAGGATGAACTCGAGCGTCGCGTTCTGGCCCTCGGCCGCCTTGTCGGAGGAGGCAGCCGTCTTGACGACCATCCCGTCCTGCGCGGTCAGCGTGCAGCCGGCCTGCAGCTTCGGCACGCCCTCGATCTCGACGAGGCACATGCGGCAGGCGCCGATCGGCGGCCCGAGCCGCGGCTCGTAACAGAAGACCGGGATCTCGATCCCCGCCGCGGCGGCGGTCTCGACGAGGCCGGTCCCCGGCGCGACCTCGACCTCGCGCCCGTCCACGGTCACCTTCACGCGCTCGGGAGCACTCATGCAGGGACCTCTGCCACGGGCGCGTGGGTGTGCTGGTCGACCGGGGCCAGGACCCCCTCGAGCGACGACTCGCCGTGCATCGGGCAACCGCCGTCGAGATGCTCCTGGAACTCGGCACGGAACGTGTTGATGTAGCTGGCGACGGGCATCGCGGCCGCGTCGCCGAGCGGGCAGAGGCACTTGCCGAGGATCCGGTCGCAGACGTCGAGCAGGAGGTCGAGGTCGCCCTGCGCGGCGGTGCCCTCCTCGATCGAGTCGAGGATCTGCACCATCCAGCGCGTGCCCTCGCGGCACGGCGTGCACTTGCCGCAGCTCTCGTGCATGTAGAACTGCGCGACCCGCAGGCCGAGCTGCACCATGCAGCAGCGGTCGTCGATGACGATGATCGCGCCGGAGCCGAGCATCGAGCCCGGCCTCGGCCATCGAGGTGGCGTCGAGCGGCGTGTCGAGCTGCTCGGCCGAGAGCACCGGCACGGACGAGCCGCCCGGGATCACGGCCTTCAGCTGCCGCCCGTTCGGGATCCCGCCGCCGAGGTTCTCGTCGAAGATCAGCTCGCGCAGGGTCACGCCCATCGGCAGCTCGTAGTTGCCGCCGTTGACGACGTTGCCGGAGAGGGAGAACACGCGCGTGCCGGACGAGTCGGGCGGCAGACCGATCTTCGCGTACTCGGCGCCGCCGAGCTCGACGATCTTCGGCACGGTCGCGATCGTCTCGACGTTGTTGATCAGGCTCGGCGAGGCGTAGAGGCCGGCGACGGCCGGGAACGGCGGCTTCGTGCGCGGCTGGCCGCGCTTGCCCTCGAGCGACTCGAGCAGGGCCGTCTCCTCGCCGCAGATGTACGCCCCGGCGCCGCGGTGGAGGACGATCGTGACGCCGTCGAGCAGGCCGGCCTCGCGCACCTCGTCCATCGCCGCGCGCAGCACCTCGAACTCGTGCAGGTACTCGCCGCGGATGTAGATGAAGACGCGGTCGGACTCGATCGCGTGCGCCGTGATCAGGCAGCCCTCGAGCAGCCGGTGCGGGACGCTGAACATGATCTCGCGGTCCTTGAACGTGCCCGGCTCCGACTCGTCGGCGTTGACGACGAGGTACGTCGGCTTGCCGGTGCCCTTGGCGAGGAAGCTCGCCTTGCGGCCGGTCGGGAAGAAGGCGCCGCCGCGCCCGCGCAGGCCCGACTCGAGGATCTCCTCGACCACCTTGCCCGGCTCCATCGAGCGCGCCTTCGCGAGCGCCGCGAAGCCGCCGGCCTCGCGGTAGTCGGCGAGCTTCGTGAGCGGCTGCTCCTCGGCGCCCTGGAGGACGACGAACTGCTCAGTCGCCATCGGTCGTCTCCCCGTCGCGCAGCTCGGCCACGATCGCGGGCACGTCGGCGGCGGTCAGCCGCTCGCGGTAGCGGTGGTCGACGACGACGACGGTGCCCCAGCCGCAGCCGCCCGCGCACTCGACCGTGCGCAGGGTCACCTCGCCGTCCTCGGACGTCTCGCCGGCGTGGACGCCGAGCTCGGACTCGAACGCCTCCAGCACCTGCTGCGCGCCGACGAGCGCGCACGAGATGTTCGTGCAGACCTCGACCAGGTGCCGCCCCACGGGCTTCAGGTGGTACATGTCGTAGAAGGACGCGACCGCCATGCAGTACGCGGGCGTCTCGTCGAGCGCGTCGGCGACCTCGCGGAAGGCCTCGGGCGAGAGCCAGCCGTACCGTTCCTGCGCGAGCCGCAGCGCCGGCAGCGTCGCCGAGCGCGAGACGGGGTAGAGCGCGCGGATCCGCTGGATCTCGTCGTAGAGGGTGGTCTCGGGAGCACTCACCGGTCTACGTCTCCCATGACGGCGTCGAGCGAGCCGACGATCGCGATCAGGTCGGCGACCGCGGCGTCGGTCATGCAGGCAGCGGTCGCGTGCAGGGCGGCGAACGACGGGGCGCGGAACTTGACGCGCCACGGCTTCGGGCCGCCGTCGGAGACGACGTAGCAGCCGGACTCGCCGCGCGGCGACTCGATCCCGACGTAGACCTCGCCCTCCGGGACGCGGAAGCCCTCGGTGACGATCTTGAAGTGGTGGATCAGCGACTCCATCGAGGTGTGCAGCTCCTCGCGCGGCGGCAGCACGACCTTGCGGTCGTCCGCGATCCACGGCTCGCCCTGCATCTCCTCGAGCCGGTCGATGCACTGGGCGACGATCCGGGTCGACTCGCGCATCTCGTCGACGCGCACCTTGTAGCGGTCGAAGACGTCGCCGCCGCCGTAGACCGGCACCTCGAAGTCGACCTCGTCGTAGGCGAGGTACGGCTCGCGCTTGCGGAGATCCCAGTCGACGCCGGAGGCGCGCAGGTTCGGGCCGGTCTGCCCGAGCGCGAGCGCGTCCTCGGCGGAGAGCAGCCCGACGCCCTTCGTCCGCTCGAGCCAGATCTTGTTCGAGTTGAGGATCGCCTCGTACTCGTCGACCGCCTTCGGCATCCGCTCGCAGAACGCGCGCGCCTCGTCGTAGAAGCCGCGCGGGATGTCCTCGGCGAGCCCGCCGACCTGGAAGTAGCGCGTGTGCATGCGCGTCCCGGCGACCATCTCGAAGAGGTCGAGCACGAGGTCGCGCTCGCGGAAGCAGTACCAGAACATCGAGATCGCGCCGATCTCGAGCGCGGAGGTGCCGAGGTAGACGAGATGGGAGTGGATCCGGACGAGCTCGCCGAGCGCCATCCGCATCCAGGTCGCCTTGCGCGGCACCTCGAGCTGGAGCAGCTTCTCGACCGCGAGCACGAAGACGAGCTCGTTGTACTGGAAGGAGACGTAGTCGACGCGGGCGGGGTAGGTGACGCCCTTCCACCACGTCTTCTGCTCCATCGTCTTCTCGAACCCGGTGTGCAGGTAGCCGATCACGGCCGAGATGCCGACGACGTGCTCGCCGTGCAGGTCGACGATCAGGCGGAGGACGCCGTGGGTGGACGGGTGGTTCGGCCCGAAGTTGACGGTGAGGACGTCCTCGAGGCCGGGAGCGGTCTGGAGCACCGTCGGGATCGGGCTCGGGATCCGCGAGCCGGCGTAGAGCGGCACGCGGCGGTGCTCGATCACGGTCACTACTCCGCCTCCGAGAAGCGCACGGGCTCGCCACCGATCGGGTAGTCCTTGCGGAGCGGGTGCCCCTCCCAGTCGTCCTCCATCAGGATCCGGGTGAGATTCGGGTGCCCGTCGAAGGAGATGCCCATCATGTCGAAGGCCTCCCGCTCGTGCCAGTCGGCGGTCGGCCAGACCGGGACGACAGTGGCGACGGACTCGCCCTCGTCGAGCCAGACGTTGACGCGCACCCGGGCGGAGTCGTCGGCGACGCGGAGCAGGTGGTAGCTGAGCGTGAACCGCTTCGGCTTCGGGTCGGGCGTCCGCGCATAGCCCTGCGCGGCGGGCTCGTTCAGGTCTCGTCCGCCGGCCGTCCCGTAGGAGCCGGCCACCTCGACCTCGCCCCAACCGAGGTAGTCGGTCGCGGTGATGTCGAGCAGGAGGTTGAAGCCCTCGACGTCGCGCAGGTGCGTGCACGCCTCGGCGATCCGGGAGGAGTCGACCACGAGTGTCGCCTCGCCGAGCGCCTCGCGGGTCTCGACCAGGCCGGGAACGGCTTCGTAGGGCACTAGCTCGCCGCTCCGCGGATCTGGTAGGCCGGCGGCACGCCCGCCACCACCTTCTCGTGCAGCCGCACGATCCCCTCCATCAGCGCCTCGGGCCGCGGCGGGCAGCCGGGCACGTGGATGTCGACGGGGACGATCTTGTCGACGCCCTGCAGGATCGTGTAGTTGTTGAACATCCCGCCGGAGCTCGCGCAGGCGCCCATCGCGATCACCCACTTCGGCTCGAGCATCTGGTCGTAGACCTGGCGCAGCGGTGCAGCCATCTTGTGCGCGACGCGGCCGGAGACGATCAGCAGGTCGGCCTGGCGCGGCGAGGAGCTGAACTTCTCCATCCCGAAGCGGGCGATGTCGTAGCGGGAGGAGACGATCGACATCATCTCGATCGCGCAGCAGGCGAGCCCGAACGTCGCCGGCCACATCGACTTCGTCTGCGCCCAGGCGACTGCCTTCTCCAGCGTCGTCAGCCCGAGCGCATCCTCGAGGTTCTCGACCTCGTCCTCGAAGACGCCCTGCTTCGTCGGCCAGAGCAGCCGCTCCGACTGGAGGCCGGCCTTCGCGAGCGGACGCTTCGACACGCGTGACTGGTCGACCGACTTGTCTACCGCCATTCGAGGGCTCCCTTGCGCCAGATGTAGACGTACGCCACGCCCAGGATCGCGATGAAGACGAGGAACTCGATCAGCCCGAACCAGCCCAGCTGCTCGAGCACGATCGCGAGCGGGTAGAGAAAGACGATCTCGATGTCGAAGAGGATGAAGAGCATCGCCGTCAGGTAGAAGCTGACCGTGAAGCGCTGCTGCTTCGGCGGGCCCTCCGAGACGCCCGACTCGAACGGGAGGAAGCGCGCCTTCACGCGGCGCTGCGGCGGCTGGGCGAAGATGAACGAGAACGCGATCATCGACGCCGGGATCACGGCTGCGAAGAACGCGTAGACCAGGAACGGGAAGTAGTCGCCCAGCATCCGAGTGGGCCTACGCTAGCAAGCCTGAACCCGGCGCACGAAGAGAGGTGCAATCGCAGCAGCCAAGCGCGCCTAGGCTGTCACAAAGTCGGCCCTCCGGGCACGACTTTCCACCCTGCTACCATCCGGGCATGGAGATCGTCGAGCGCCCCGACACACTCGTCTCGCTCACGCCGACGGCGGCGGAGAAGATCCGCGAGCTGATGGCGGAGGATCCGGACGGCGAGACCTCGGTCCTGCGGGTCGCGATCCAGGGAGGCGGCTGCTCCGGCTTCCAGTACGGGCTCGGGTTCGACGCCGGCCCCGTCGACGACGACGAGACGCTCGAGCTGCACGGCGTCACGATCGTGATCGACCCCCACAGCGCGCCGTACCTCAAGGGCGCGACGATCGACTTCTTGACCGGCCTCGAGGAGTCCGGGTTCAAGATCGACAACCCGAACGCCCAGGCCTCCTGCGGCTGCGGCCATTCGTTCACCGTCGAGGAGGGTGCAGCCGAAGGCGCACCCGACGCGCACGGCGGCGGCTGCGGCTCCGGCTGCTCCCACTGATCGTCCGGCTCACTCGACGCTGAAGCGCCGCTCCACCTCGTTCGCGTCGTCGATCAGCGCGTAGTCGACGCCGGCCTCGAACGTGTAGGTGTAGTAGACGGAGCTATGCGGCGGCACGTCGATCGCGCCGCCGTGGAACGCGCCCGGCGCCGGGCCCTTCATCCCGTTCTCCTCCCACGCGATCAGGTCGGCATCGGTCTTGCCGGGGGCGTACGAGACGAGAAAGACGGCGTTCGGCTCGTTCGCGTCGTTGCGCAGCTCGAGTGTCCGCTCGCCCGCCTCCAGCCGAGGCGCCTCGAGGCGCTTGCCGAGCGCGAGGGTCGCATCGGCCTCGGGGGCTCCGGCGCCGGCGTCACCGCGCACATCGATGACGCCGATCATCCCGTCGAGCGCGTGCGGCTTGCCGCTCGGCCCGTCGAGGAAGCAGATCAGCGCGTACCGGCCCGGCTCGAGCTTCTGCGTCAGGTCGGCGCTGCCGTCCTTCGCGAGCGTGGGGATTCCCGCCCGGATCGAGACCCAGTCGGGGATGCCCTGCTCCTGGGTTGCCGGATCGGAGATGACGTCGATCACGTCGGCGCGCGTCTTGCCGCCTTCGAGCTTCGCGAGCGCGAACTCGTGCGGCTCGGCGCCGACGTTCTCCAGGCGGAGCGTCGTCCAGCCGCCCGCGATCTGCTGCGGCATGACGAAGGCGTACTCGTCGCCCTTGATCGAGACGACGTTCTCAGTCGCCGCGTCGCCGCCGCAACCGGCGAGCGTGAGGCGCGACGAGGGCGAGCGGTGCTGTGAGCTTGCGCATCGGAGCGCTCCTTCGTTCGAGCGGACGCCCTCAGCCTGCGGCCGCGGCGGAGGCGGGCACATCGGCCGCCTGCGGGCGTTCCTCGATCGCCCGCGGGAGCGATCCGCTCTCGCCCCGGCGGGTGACGCAGGCGCCTACGTCGTGTCCTAGGCTCGGCAGCGTGAACGTGGACATGGCTCCGCCGCAACGCGACGCGATTGCTGCCCGTGGGCCTCGCAATCGCGGCCGTCGCCGAGGTCGCTGACCGTGCACCCCGACTACGACCGGCGGATCTTCCTGCCGCTCGCCGTCCTCCTGCCCCTCACGCTGTCTCTGGCGGCGGCGCCACCCGCGGGTCGTGCTCGCGCTGAACATGGTCGCCTGGGTGGTGATCGACTTGAACAGCCCGCTCAACGAGGATCCCGTGGCCCTCGCGCTCGCGATCGCCCTTGCGATCGCCGTCTACTCCGTCGGCCGCCCACACGTCCGGCTGGCACGCCGTGGGCGGCGGTGCGCTCGTCGCCGCCCTCGCCGTCGTCGGGACGATCGGCGACGCGAACGAGGGCACACTGCTCGACTACCTCGGCAACGCGATCTTTTTCCTCGCCATCTTCGGCGGCCTCTGGCTCGCGGGGCGAGCGATCCGGCGCCGCCGCCAGCGCGAACGCGAGCTGATCGTCGAGCGAGACGAGGGTGCCCGCGCCGCCGTCGCCGAGGAGCGCGCCCGGATCGCCCGCGAGCTGCACGACGTCGTCGCGCACGCGATCAGCGTGATCGTGCTCCAGGCGCGGGGCGCGCGGCACGCCGACGGCGCCGAGCGCGACGCGGCCCTCGACGCGATCGAGTCGACCGGCGCGAAGGCACTCGCCGAGATGCGCCGGCTCCTGCAGATTCTCCGCGACGATGGCGAGGGCGCTGACCTCGCACCGCAGCCGTCCGTGCTCGCACTCGGACAGCTCGTCAGCCAGGTCCGCGACGCCGGGCTCCCGGTCGACCTGCACGTCGAGGGCCAGCCGCGCGAGCTGCCCCCCGGCGTCGACGTCTCTGCGTACCGGATCGTTCAGGAGGCGCTGACGAACACGCTCAGGCACGCCGGCCCTGCGCGGGCCGAGGTCCGCGTCCGCTACGCCACAGACGGGCTCGAGCTCGAGATCTCGGACACCGGCCAGGGAAGCGCCGCCGCGAACGGCGGCGGCCACGGGCTCACCGGCATGCGGGAACGTGTCGCCGTCTTCGGCGGCAAGCTCGAGAGCGGGCCCCGCGAGGGCGGCGGCTTCTCGGTCCGAGCGCGGTTGCCACTGTGATCCGCGTCCTCGTCGCCGACGACCAGCAGCTCGTCCGCTCGGGCTTCCGCATGATCCTCGGCGCCGACCCCGGGCTCGAGGTCGTCGGCGAGGCGGGCGACGGCGTCGAGGCGGTCGCCCACGCGCGCGCCCTGCAGCCGGACGTCGTGCTGATGGACGTACGCATGCCGCGGGTGGATGGAATCGAGGCGACTCGACAGATCGCCGCGACGGATGCGGCGCCGCGCGTGCTCGTACTGACGACGTTCGACCTCGACGAGTACGTCTTCGCCGCCCTGCGCGCCGGCGCGAGCGGCTTCCTGCTCAAGGACGCCCCCGAGGCGCAGCTGCTCGCTGCGATCAGGGTCGTCGCCGACGGCGGCTCGCTGTTCGCGCCGAGTGTGACGCGGAGGCTGATCGAGCGCTTCGCCGGCCTGGGCGAGCAGCAGGCTCCGCCCGCCCTGGACGGCCTCACTGCCCGCGAGCTCGAGGTGCTCGGCCTCCTCGCCCGCGGCCGCTCGAACGCCGAGATCGCCGCCGAGCTCGTCGTCAGCGAGCACACGGTGAAGACCCACGTCGCCCGCGTGCTCGGCAAGCTCGGCCTGCGCGACAGGATCCAGGCCGTGATCCTCGCGTACGAGTCCGGGCTCGTGCGCCCGGGTGCCGTCTAGCCGCCTCGGAGCCGCCGGACCAGGTCGTCGGCCTCGGCAGCGTCCGCCGCCACGACGTGGATGCTCGGTGCCGCGACGAGCCCGTCGGGATAGCGGTCGAAGTCGACTTCCGGAAACGCCACGATCTCGTCGCCGACGACCACCGCGACGTGATGCCACACCTGGTCGCGGCCACCGATCCGCGCCGCGGTCTTCGTCACCGCGGCGAACGCCCGGCTCCCAGACGCAGTGAAGGGAACGATCACCGTCGCGCCCGCGCTGCGCACCGACGCGCGGACGACGCCCTCCTCCGTCAGAGCCGGCTTCTGGAGGATCGCGTAGTGGAACGTGCGCGGCGGCGGCTGCCGTACGACTCCCGGACAGACCGGCCTCGGCGGGCCGCAGCGCAGGTCACCCTTGCTGCCCGGCCGGCCGATCGCAGACTCGAGGTGGTAGATCGCGAACGCCTCGCCGGGATCGCGCTCTCCGCCGCACCCGAGCACGGCTAGCAGCAGCAGTCCTGCGAGGACCGGCTTCATGTTCCGTAGCATCGCGCCGGTGAGCGCACCTGCCAACCTCCGCGTCGCCGTCGTCGGCTCCGGTCCGGCCGGCTTCTACGCCGCCGCGGCGCTGCTCGGGAGCGATCTGCCGATCGAGGTCGACCTGATCGAGCGGCTGCCGACGCCCTGGGGCCTCGTCCGCCTCGGCGTCGCGCCCGACCACCCGAACATCAAGGCCGTCTCGCGCGCGTTCGAGAAGATCGCCCAGCAGCCCGGCTTCCGCTTCTTCGGCAACGTCGAGATCGGCCGCGACGTCACCCACGCGGAGCTCGCCGGCCTCTACGACGCCGTCGTCTACTCGGTCGGCGCCCAGACCGACCGCCGGCTCGGCATCCCCGGCGAGGACCTCCCCGGCTCGTGGGCTGCCACCGAGTTCGTCGCCTGGTACAACGGCCACCCCGACTTTCAGCAGCTCGAGTTCGACCTCTCGCATGAGCGGGCGGTCGTGATCGGAAACGGCAACGTCGCCCTCGACGTGGCACGGATGCTGGCGCTGACACCCGAGGAACTGGCGCCGACGGACACGACGGACGCCGCGATCGCGGCGATCAACGAAGCGGGGATCCGGGAGATCGTCGTCGTCGGCAGGCGCGGACCCGTCCAGGCCGCGTGGACGCCGGTCGAGGTCGGGGAGCTCGGCGAGCTCGCCGGCGCGGACATCGTCGTCGACCCGGCCGATCTCGACCTCGATCCGGCCAGCGCCGCCGAGCTGGAGGCCGCAGCGCCGACCGTGAAGCGGAACGTCGAGCACCTGCGCGACTACGCCGGCCGCTCCCCCTCCGGCAAGCCGAGGCGGATCCGCCTCCGCTTCTTCCACTCCCCCGTCGCCATCCTCGGGGACAGCGCGGTGGAGGCGATCGAGCTCGGTCGCAACGAGCTCGTCGACGGCCGAGCCGTCGCGACCGACGAGCGCGAGACCGTCGAGTGCGGGATCGTCTTCCGCAGTGTCGGCTACCACGGCGTGGCCCTCCCGGGCCTTCCGTTCGACGAAGGCCGCGGCACGATCCCGAACGAGAGCGGTCGGGTCGAGCCGGGGCTCTACGTCGCCGGCTGGATCAAGCGCGGCCCAAGCGGTGTGATCGGGACGAACAAGAAGGACGCCACCGAGACGGTGACGCTCCTGCTCGAGGATGCGCGCGCCGGCGCCCTGCCGCCGCGAGGCGAAGGAACGCTCGAGTCGCTGCTCGAGCAGAAGGGCGTCGAGGCGGTTCTCTACGCGGGTTGGGAGGCGATCGACCGCGCCGAGAAGGCCGCCGGCGAGCCGCACGGCCGCCCCCGAATCAAGCTCGACACCTGGGAGACCCTGCTCGACGCCGCCCGCACCAAGTAACAGACTGTTACAAGGAGTCCCTCGCGCGGGGGACGCGAGCTGTGCCGTCCGCGCCGACAACAAGACGGTGGAGCGGCGCACAGTCGAGTGTCTGAAGTGCGGTCATGCTCGGGCTTTCTGCCCGAGTCCTCGGCGTCGCGACGAAGCAGGTGACTGCCCGCGCTGCGGGTACGTCGGCTGGGCCTACTCGTCCGAGCTGAACGAGCGCACGCGCAAGCTCGTCCGCGAGCTGCCGCTCGAACGCCGCCTGCGGATCCGCCCCGTCTAGTCCGTCCGCCGCGCCGCTCAAAGTCTCCTCGTCAGGGGTTAACCCGAGAAGGAGACGACAATGTCAGAGTCTGCGGCGGGCCTCGGCGGAGGCGGAAGCTTCCTCGAGCGCCGCTTCCGCTTCGCGGAGCACGGCACCACGATCGGCCGCGACAGCATGGCCGGCGTGACGACCTTCATCGTCATGTCGTACATCATCTTCGTGAACCCCCAGATCCTCAGCTTCGCGGGGATCGAGGGGCTCAGCGAGATCGGCCTCCCGTTCAACCAGGTCCTCGCCGCGACGTGTCTCGTCGCCGGCGTGATGACGATCATCATGGGCCTCTACACGAACAAGGCCTACGCGATCGCACCGGGCCTCGGGCTCAATGCGGTGGTCGCGTTCAGCCTCGTCGCCAGCGAGGGCCTGTCCTTTCCCGCCGCGATGGGGCTCGTCGTGGTCGAGGGCATCGCGGTCACGATCCTCGTGCTCACGGGCTACCGGGAACGGATCATGGATGCGATCCCGCTCGACCTGAAGAAGGCGATCGCGATCGGGATCGGGCTCTTCATCGCGTTCATCGGCCTCGTCAACTCGGGGCTCGTGGTCCGCGGCGACGGGACGATCGTCGATCTCGCGCCGCTGACGACGTGGCCCGTCTTCGTGACGCTGTTCGGGCTCGTGTTCACGATCGCGCTGCGGGCACGCGGCGTCCGCGGCGACCTGCTGATCGGGATCGTCGCGACCACGATCCTCGCAACCGTGATCAACGAGGCCTCGGAGAACGGCGCCGGTTTCACCGCAGGCGCGGCCTGGCCGAACGACGTCTACGAGACGCCCGACCTCTCGCTGCTCGGCAACTTCAACTTCGACGCCTTCACCGAGCTCGCGTTCATCTCGGCGGTCGTCTGGGCGTTCTCGCTCTTCCTCGCCGACTTCTTCGACACGATGGGCACGCTCGTCGGCGTGGGCAAGCCCGCCGGGTACCTCGACAAGGACGGCCGGATGAAGGACATCCGCAAGCCCTTGCTCGTCGACTCGCTCGCCGCGGTGGCGGGCGGCGCGGCCTCGACGTCCTCGGCCACGACCTACATCGAGTCGGCCTCTGGTGTCGGCGTCGGCGGCCGGACCGGCTGGGTGGCGGTCGTGGCGGGAGCGCTCTTCTTCCCGTTCATGTTCATCGCCCCGATCATCGGCATGGTGCCGCCGCAGGCGACCGCCCCCGCCCTGATCATCGTCGGCTTCCTGATGATGTCCGCGCTCACCGAGGCGCAGGAGGACGCCGAGGGCCAGCAGGACGGGCGCAAGCTCGCGGGCATCGACTTCACCGATCTCGGCATCGGCCTCGCGGCCGCGCTGACGATCATGATCATGCCCTTCACCTTCTCGATCACCGACGGGATCGGGATGGGCTTCCTCGCCTTCGTCCTCGTTCGCGCGGCGCAGGGTCGCCCGCGGGAGGTGCACCCGTTCATGTGGATCGCGGCAACCGCGTTCCTCCTGTACTTCGCGGTGCCGTTCCTCCAGGGCGAGTTCAGCTGGATCTGAAGTAGCTGCTGCTACGGTCGCCGGGATGGAGCTTGCCTTCCTCCCGGCGACCGAGCAGGCTCGCCTGATCCGGGAGCGGCAGGTCTCGCCGGTCGCGCTCGTCGAGCTCTACCTGGAGCGGATCGAGCGGCTCGACCCGGAGCTCGGGGCATTCGTCACGGTGCGCGCCGACGAGGCGCTCGCCGAGGCCCGCCGCAAGGAGAGCGAGCCCGCCGAGGCGCCGTTCCACGGCGTCCCGATCGCGCTCAAGGACCTCGACACGACCGCAGGGATCCGGACGACCTTCTCGTGCCGCGCGTTTGCGGACAACGTGCCCGACTTCGACCTCGCACACGTCGTCAAGACGCGGGCGGCGGGCTTCGTCGTCCTCGGCAAGACGAACACCCCCGAGTTCGGCACGACCGCGTTCACCGACTCGCCCCTGAACGGTCCCTGCAGGACGCCGTGGGACCTCGGCCGGAACGCCGGGGGCTCGAGCGGCGGAGCCGCTGCGGCGGTTGCGGCGGGTCTCGTCGGGATCGCCCAGGGATCCGACGGCGGCGGCTCGATCCGCATCCCCGCCTCGTGCTGCGGCCTCTTCGGGATCAAGGCGTCGCGCGGCCGCGTCTCGAACGCACCCTTCGTCCCGGGGATCGGCCTCGGCACGACCGGACCGCTCGCACGGACGACCCTCGATGCGGCGGCGTATCTCGACGTGGTCTCCGGTTACGAGTGGGGCGACCCGTTTCCCGCGCCGGCGCCGGCGCGTCCGTTCGCGGAGGAGATCGGTGCCGACCCCGGCCGCCTCAGGATCGCGCTGACGACGGAACCGCCGCTCGACGCCGACGTCGACCCGGCGTGCATCACCGCGGCGAGCGACGCGGCCGAGCTGCTCCGCTCGCTTGGGCACGAGGTCGAGGAGGCGGCGCCCGACTGGGGCGGCGGCGACATGATGGGGGACTTCCTGCCGGTCTGGCAAGCGATCCCGGCGCTCTATCCGATCGCCGACCCGTCGGTGCTGTCGCTCCTGAACCAGTGGTACCTCGAGGGCGCCGCCACGACGTCGAGCCCGGCGTACGCCGGCGCGATCGGCCGGCTGCAGCTCCGCGCCCGGAAGATCGCGGCGCTCTGGGCCGACTACGACCTGCTCTTGACGCCGACACTGGCGCTGCCGCCGGTGCCGCTCGGCTGGGACACCGAGCCCGACGACCCGCGCGAGCAGTTCGACCGCGCCGCGCGCTTCTCGCCGTTCACGGCCGCCTTCAACGTGACCGGGCAGCCGGCCGTGTCGCTGCCGCTGCACTGGACGGAGGATGGGCTTCCCGTCGGCGTCCAGCTCGTCGGACCGCCGCTCGGCGAGGCGCTGCTGCTCCGCGTCTCGTCACAGCTGGAGGCAGCCCGCCCCTGGGCCGACCGCCGGCCGGCGCACGCTTGACCGGCACGAAAGAAGGACGTCCGGGACGGTGATACCGCTCCGCGAACGCCCTTGTGGAGGGGACACTGACAGACCCGCGCGCCGGGTGCCAGCTACAACCCGCCGAGATTGATCCGCAGGGACTGCCCCGCGCGCGCGTGCAGCATCTCCGCCGCGCTGCCGTTCGTGATCGCCACCGACATGTTCCGGTAGCTGTCCTCGTAGAGCATGATGTCGCCCGCCCGTGCGTCGGCGAACGTGCGCGCCGCGACGGCGTAGAAACGCTCGCCGCCGAGCTCGAGCTCGACCTGCGTCCCCGGCACGATCCCGACGTCGGCCACGTGCTCCCGTGTCAGGTTGAGCGCGATGTTCCCGAACGAGTCGACGTAGAGGATCGTCGCCCCGATCCGGTCGGGTCGGACCTCCGGAGTGGGAAGGTCGAGGCGGACGAGCGCGTCGGGATCGAGGGGCGGCCCGAGCTCCGCGATCGGCACGCCGGCGGCGAGATGCGCGGCCGCAGGCGCGAAGAGATCGCGTCCGTGGAATGTCCGCGAGATCGACTCGAGCGCGTACTCCGGGTTCGCGAGCTCGTGCACCGTGTCGATACCCGCACGGTCGGCGGCCGGGATCAGCAGGCCGTTGTCCGGACCGACGTAGTGGCGGCCCTCGTGGTCGCGCAGGGCGACGGCACGCCGCGAGCTGCCGACGCCTGGGTCGATCACGGCCAGGTGCGTCCCGACCGGCATGTACGGAACGGTGTTCGCGAGCACGAGCGCGCCCTGCAGGACCTCCTGGGGCGGGATTCCGTGCGTGATGTCGATGATCTGGGCCTCGGGCGCGATCCGCTTGATCACGCCGTGACAGGTGCCGACGAAGTCGTCCTGGAGCCCGAAGTCGCTCAGGAAGGTGACGAACACGCGGCGGACCCTATCGCCGCCAGCAGCCCGGCGACGTCGTGCGTCGCCGCCTCGCGCACGACGTCGACGCCTGCTGCGCGCGCGGCGGCGGTCGTCTGCGGCCCGATGCTGACCGCAGGGATCTCGACACCGAGGCGGCCGAACGCGCGCGCAGCCGACGCAGAGGCCAGCACGACGAGGTCGCCTGCCGGCGTCTGCTCGGGCTCCAGCTCGCGGGTGCGGTAGAGCGCGACCACGTCCGCCCCGAGCTCGTCGGCGAGCAGGCGCCGTGCGCCCTCGGCGCCCGCGAAGAGCACCCGGCCCGCCGGACGGGGCAGCTCCGCGAGCAGGCCCTCCTGCGTCGAGACCGCGGGAACGAGATCGGCGCCACCGAACGCTTCCGCGGTCGCCTGGCCGATTGCAGCGACCCGCCGGGGCGTGCCCACCAGCCGCCGCCGCAGCTCCCGCGCACCGTTGACGCTGGTGACGACGACCCAGTCGTAACCGGAGACGTCGACGGGCTCGTCGCCGAGCGGCACGACCTCGAGCAGCGGACAGTGCACGACCTCGTGCCGCAGCGCGACGAGCCCGCGCACGAGCTCCTCCTCCTGGCCGTGCGGACGCGTGACGACGACTCTCACGCGACGACGGCGAGCAGCTCGCGGCCGAGCACGTCGGGGTCGTCGCCGCTGCGGCGCTCGATCCACGTTCCATCCTCGGCCGCGATCAGCGCGGTGAGGATGCGGCCGTCGTGGTGAGCAGCGACGGGAGCGAGACACCCGCCCCCGACCACCGCGACGCAGCGCCGCTCCGCTTCGACGCGTCGCCGGGTCTCGGCGTCGTCGGCGACCGCCACGAGCTCCTCCTCCCCTGCACGCACCTGGAGCGCAAGCGCCCCCTGGCCCGCTTCGGGGAGCATGTCGTCCGGATCGAAGCGCAGGCCGATCTCCGCGTCGAGGCCCAGGCGGTCGAGGCCGCACGCCGCGAGCACCACCGCGTCGAGGCCGCGCTCGCCACGCTTGCGCAGCCGGGTGTCGATGTTGCCCCGGAGCGGCTCGATCGACAGCGTCGGCTCGAGCGCGAGCAGCTGTGCGCGGCGCCGGACGGATGCCGTGCCGATGCGCATGCCCGGCACGAGCCCGGCGGCGCCGCAGAGCGCATCGCGCGGATCCTCTCGCGGCGGGTACGCGCCGACCGCAAGCCCCTCCGTATCGGTCGAGGTCATGTCCTTGGCGGAATGAACGGCGACGTCGATCCGCCCGGCCAGCAGTGCTTCCTCGAGCTCCTTGACGAAGACGCCCCGCTCGCCGATCTCGCCGAAGGGCTTCGTCCGGTCGCGGTCGCCCGCGGTCGTGATCGGCACGAGGGCGATCTCGATGCTCCGTCCGCTCACCCCGTGCGCGCGCAGGCGGTCGGCCGCCTGCTCAGCCTGGGTGAGCGCGAGCCTACTGCCGCGGGAACCGACGCGGATGAGCACAGCTTCGCCGCGACGCGGGCCTGGACTCGCCGCAACCCCGGACACCGCTCGTGCTGGTCGGCCGGATGCGGACGAACGCCGTCGGCACCTGGAGCGGAAGGGGTCTACTGCCGAAATACCGGGTCGTCATCGCCGCTCCTCCTCTCCGAGCCCGAACAGGTGCCTGACGACGTCAGCATAGACCACGCCATCGGCTGCCGCGGCTGCCTCTTTCATGCGGATCGTGGGCAAGTGCAAGAGCTTGGCGAGGATCTGCGAGGTGACCGACTCGACGTGCCGGCGCTCCCGTTCGGAGAGCTTGCCGCCGGCCCGCGCGAGCTCGCTGTCGCGGATCTCCTCGGCCAGCGCGCGCAGCGAGGCGATCGTCGGCACGACGTCGAGCGACGCGTGCCACTCCCGGAACCGCTCGGCCTCCTCCTCGACGAGCCGCTCCGCGTTGGAGGCCTCGCTGCGGCGGCCGGTCATGGTCTCGGCCACGACCGCTTCGAGGTCGTCGACGTCGTAGAGGAAGCAGCCCTCGAGCTCGTTGATCGCCGGATCGAGGTCGCGCGGCACCGCCAGGTCGACGAGCAGGAGCGGCCTGCCCTTGCGCGCCCGCAGCACTGCGGCGACGGCGTCCCGTGAGAGCACGTGCTCGCCGGCGCTCGTCGCCGAGACGACGACGTCCGCCTGCGCGAGCTCTCCGGGAACGGCGTCGAGCGAGAGCGCCCGCGCGCCGAGCTTCGCTGCCAGGTCCTCGCCGTGAGCGAGCGTCCGGTTCGCGACGACGGCGATCTCGGCTCCGCGCGAGACCAGGTTCCGGGCGGCGGCCTCGCTCATCTTCCCCGCGCCGAGCAGGAGCACGCGATGCCCGACCAGGTCGCCGAAGACCTGCTGCGCCAGCGCGGCCGCGGCGGAGGGGACGGAGGCCGGGCTCTCGCCGATCGCGGTCTCGACCCTGACGCGCCGGCCGGCATGAAGCGCCTGGCGAAAGAGGCGGTCGAGGAAGGGGCCGGGCGCACCGGCCTCGAACGCGCTCCGGACCTGGCCGAGGATCTCGCCCTCCCCGGGCACGAGCGAGTCCAGCCCCGCAGCCACGCGGAACAGATGCAGCGCGGCTGCCTCGTCACGCAGCCGGTAGAGCGCGGACGCAAGCTCGCCGCCGCGGTCGTCCGCGAGCCGCGCGAGGGTGGCGACGGCGAGCTCCTCCTCGTGGTCTTCCCGGGCGAGGTACAGCTCCGTCCTGTTGCACGTCGAGAGCACCACGGCCTCGCCGCCGAGACCGTGCGCGAGCTCGCCTGCCGCCGCGAGATCGATCGCGACGCGCTCGCGGAGCTCGATCGGCGCGCGATGGTGCGAGACGCCTGCGAGCGTCAGCTTCATGACGCGAAGTGGGTCAGGGGCAGGACGATCGCGACCAGCACGAAGCCGAGCAGGTTCAACTGGGCTGCGCGGCGGCCGCTCCAGCCCTCGTGCCGGACGACGAGCAGGGCCGCATACGTGCCGAAGATCAGGAGCGTCACCGCCATCGCCGCATCGAAGTCGCCGCGCTCGAAGCTGGCGGCGCCGACGCCGATCCCGAGCGTGAGCACGACGAGCGCGCCGAGCACGGTCCTGGCGGCGAGGCGGTCGAGCGCGTCCAGGGGCGGCACCCGCACCTTCAGCACCCGCCGCTCGTGCCGCTTCAGCCGGCGTTCCTGCCAGAGATAGAGCGTCGCCATCCCGGCCGCCAGCGTGAGCCCGGCGAAGCCGGCGAGCATCAGCGCGGCGTGCACCGCGAGCACGGCACCGGAGCGGTCGCCCTCGTCGAGCGCGGTGCCGCCGCCGGCCCAGGCGAGCGCCAGCAGCACCGCGGCGACCGGCATCACCGTCAGGCCGAGCAGCCGGTAGCGGGGCGTGCAGCCCCAGATCAGGTATGCCCCGACGACGAGCCAGACGAAGAGGTTGAGCGAGCCGGCCCAGGTGCCCCACGGGAAGCCCTCGGCCGAGGCTGCCTGCCCGACGAGCAGGGCGGTCTGCGCGAGCCAGCCGAGCCGGACGCCCCAGGTGGCGAGGCGCCCCGCGAGCCCGGGGCCGCGCAGCTCCCCCGCGTAGGCGAAGGCCGCCTCGCCGTAGGCCAGCAGCGCCGGGACGACGAGGAACTCAGCCATCGGCGCGCCGGCTCTTCGCCAGCTCCGCCAGCTCGGCCGTCTCGCGCTCGAGGCGGGAGAGCTTCGCAGCGATGATCGCGACGTAGACGAGCAGCGTCACGAAGATGACCGCGTAGGCGGCGACGACGTAGTCGCTCTGGCTCATGCGCTCAGAGCCTCCCGCAGGTCGCGCAGGTTCGAGTCGAGCCGCTTGCCGACGAGCTCGACGCGGTAGAGCGTGTACGCGAGCACCGTGATCGCGAGCCAGGCGACGCAGAACGCGAAGAACATCGAACCGGTCATCTGCGGGCCCTCCCGCGTGAAGGTGGTCGGGTGGATGAAGTCCTCGGCGAGCCTGATCGCGAAGAAGCTGACCGGGATCAGCGCGACGCCGAACAGCGAGTACACGGCGGAGATATTCGCGCGCCGCGGCCCGTCCTCGATCGAGAAGCGGAGCATGAAGTAGGCGGAGTAGAAGAGGAAGAGGACGAGGAAGAGCACGAGCTGGTTCGAGTCCCAGACCCACCACTTGCCCCACGAAGCCCGCGCCCAGATCGAGCCGGTCGCGAGCGTCAGCGCGCCGAAGATCGTCCCCTGGTGGATCGCGACGTAGCTCTCGAGGTCGTACCGCTCGCCGCCCTTCCAGAGCAGGCGCAGCGCCTTCCAGGCGCCCCAGCCGAAGCACGCGTACGCGGTCAGCGCGATCGGGACGTGGAAGTAGAAGATCCTCTGCGAGATCCCCTGGTCCGCGTCCTCGGGGGCGACGTAGAACGCGAGCACGAGCGCGAGCCCGATCAGGCCGGCGGCGGCTGCCGCGAGCACCGGGACCGAGACGGAGAAGGGCCTGCTATTCGGAGACGACGTACTCAAAGGACGCCCAGCACAGTATCGCGAAGACCGCGTCGTACAGAACGAGAAAGCTCAGGTAGCGGCCGGGGTCGGTCGAGACGCTCGCGCCGACGCCGCCGACGACGAGCGGGATCGCGAGCGGGAGGAAGAGCAGCGGCAGGATCAGCTCTCGCGTCCGGCTCGCCGCCGCCATCGCCGCGAGCAGCGTGCCGACGGCGCAGATGCCGACGTTCGCGAGCAGCACACCCGCCCACGCGGCGGGGCCGAGCGGCGTGAAGAAGACGGCGAAGGCCGGCAGCGCGACGAGCTCGATCGCAACGAGGAACACGAACACCGCCGCCGATTTGCCGAGCCAGATCGCACTCCGGTCGGAGGGCGCGAGCACGAGCCCGTCGAGCGCCCCGCCCTCGCGCTCCGGCGCCCAGGCGCGCGCGAGCCCGAGCAGGGCGGTGAAGACGAGCGCGACCCAGAGCAGCCCCTGCGCGGCGAGCTCGTCGGCGCCGCTCGGCAGCGCAAAGTGGAAGACGACGAGCGTCGAGAGGACGAACAGGAGCATTGCCGGCAGCGTGTCCCGGGCCCGCAGTTCGAGCCGCAGGTCCTTGCGGGCGAGGGCGGCCACATCGGCGAGGTAGGTCACGCCAGGACCAGCCGTCCGGTCGCGAGCGGGTCGAGCCGGGCCGGCTCATGCGTCGTCACCAGCACCGTCGCCGTCCCGGCGAGCTCGGCGAGCTGCCGGTCGAGCAGATCTGCGCCCTCCGCGTCGAGCGCGGTGAACGGCTCATCGAGCACGAGCAGCTCGGGCCTGTGCAGGAGCGCGCGGCAGAGCGCGAGCCGCTGGGTCATCCCGCGCGAGTAGGAGCCGACCCGCTCCGCACGCACGTCCCAGAGCCCGTAGCGCTCGAGCAGCATCCCGATCCGCTCGCGCCGTTCGGGAACGCGGTAGAGGCGCCCGTACAGATCGAGGTTCTCGAGCGCCGTCAGGTCGCGATAGAGCAGCGGCTCGTGACCGAGGTAGCCGATCCCACCCCGGTCGGCGTCGACGTCGAGCGCGCCGGAGGTCGGTGCGGCGAGGCCGGCGACGAGCCGCAGCAGCGTCGTCTTGCCGGAGCCGTTCGGGCCCGTCACGACGAGGACGCCGCCGCGTTCGAGCGTGAAGTCGAGCGGCCGGAGGGCGCGCCGCCGGCCGTAGCGCTTCTCGACCGCGCGGCCCTGGATCACGACAGGGCGTCGGCGAGGACGAAGCAGAAGAGGACGATGCTGATCAGCCCGTTGACCGTGAAGAACGCCGCGTCGAGCCGGCGAAGGTCTCCGGGGCGGACGAGGCGGTGCTCGTAGAGCAGCAGCGCGGCCACGAAGCCGACTCCGAGCCAGTAGAGCGACCCGACCTCGAGCCCGAGGCCCGCGAGCACGAGCAGCGCGAGCGTGCCTACGTGCAGCAACCGTGCGCCGGTGAAGACGCCGCTCTCGCCGAAGCGGACGGCCCAGGAGTGCAGCCCCTCCGCGCGGTCGTGCTCGAGGTCGAAGAGCGAGTAGAAGAGGTCGAAGCCGGCGACCCAGAGCGCCACGGCCCCGCCGAGCGCCCACGCCTGCCAGGGCAGCTCGCCGGTCACCGCCACCCAGGCGCCGACGGGAGCGAGCCCGAGGGAGACACCCAGCCACACATGGCAGAGCCAGGTGACGCGCTTGAGGTACGGGTAGACGACGAAGAGCACGACCGGCACGGGCCAGAGCCAGCGGACGATCGGGTCGAGCTGGAAGACGGCGAGCAGGAAGACGGCGAGCGCGAGCGAGCAGAGGCCGATCACCTGAGCGCGGCTCAGCGTCCCGGTCGGCAGCTCCCTGCTCGCCGTGCGCGGGTTGCGGGCGTCGGCCTCGGCGTCGATCAGCCGGTTCAGCCCCATCGCGAGCGTGCGGGCGCCGACCATCGCGACGGTCACCCAGAGCCAGTCACGCGCGGCGGGCACATCGCCCAGCGCGAGCAGCATCCCGACGTAGGCGAACGGCAGCGCGAAGACCGTGTGCTCGAGCTTGACGAGAGAGGCGAAGCGGCGAGGCAGGGAGATCGCGGCGGCGCTCACGTCTGCCGGTGGGTCGTCTCGGCCCCGGCCAGCAGCCCGAGGGCATGCGCGAGCGCGGGTCGCAGGACCGCGAAGCCGTCGCGACAGCCGCCGGGCGAGCCCGGCAGGTTGACGACGAGCGTGCTGCCGTGGACGCCGGCGACGCCACGCGAGAGCAGCGCGTGCGGGGTCTTCGCGAGTGAGTCGGCCCGGATCGCCTCGGCGATACCCGGCGCTTCGCGCTCGATCACCGTGCGGGTCGCCTCGGGCGTGACGTCGCGCGGCGCGACGCCGGTGCCGCCTGTCGTGAGCACGACCCCGGCCGCGCGTGCGAGCTCCCGGATCGCCGCGGAGATCTCGCCCGCCTCGTCCGGAACGACGCGCCGCTCGACCTCGTAGCCGTCGCTCTCGAGGAGCGCGGCGAGCAAGTCGCCGCTCGCGTCCTCGCGCGTGCCTGCGACGACGCCGTCCGAGACGGTGAGCACGGCGGCGTTCACGCGTCCGCCTTCGTCTTCTCGACGAGCATGATCTCCGCGATCACCATGGCCTTGTCGATCGCCTTCGCCATGTCGTAGACCGTGAGCGCGGCGACCGACGCCGCCGTGAGGGCCTCCATCTCGACGCCGGTCTGGGCAGTCGTCTCGGCGGCGGCAGTGATCTCGACGCCGTCGGCCACCACCGCGAGCGAGACCTCGACGACCGAGAGCGGGAGCTGGTGGCAGAGCGGGATCAGGTCGCTCGTCCGCTTGGCGGCCATGATGCCCGCGAGCTGCGCCGTCGTCAGCGCGTCGCCCTTGGGCAGGTCGCCGAGCCGCTGCACGGTCTCCGGGGCCATCCGCACCAGCGCGCGGGCGACGGCGCGTCGACGCGACACCGGCTTGGCGCCGACGTCGACCATCCGCACCGCGCCGGACTCGTCCACGTGGGAGAGGTCGCTCATGCCCGGCGCATCGTACTCGCGCGGTCGAGGTCGCCCAGCAGCGCGGCGATCCAGGCCTCGAGGTCGTGCTCGCGGACCTGCCTCCGGATCCCCTCGAGGCGCACCCGCCGCTCGATTGCGGGCAGCACGAGCGCATCCTCGAGCGCGTCGGCGGTGCGGTCCACATCGAGGGGAGGGATCGGGACGACCCACGACGACAGCTCCTCGAACGCGCCCGCGTTTTCCGATAGGACAACAACGCCGTCCCGCTCGTTCACGAGCGGCGCCTCCTTCGAGACCAGGTTGAGCCCGTCCATGACGGCATTCACGAGCAGGATGTCGAACTGCTTGTAGGCGGCAATCGAGGCCGGGAAGTCGTCGGAGATCTCCAGCCGCAGCGCGCCCGGGAAGCTCGCCTCCACCGCGGCGGCGGCGGCTTCGATCCGGCGCCGCTCCTCGACGTACTCGGGAATCTCCTGCCGTGAGGGGTCGAGGAGGGCGATCATCCCGACCCGGCCGCGCAGATCCGGGCGCCGCTCGAGGAGGAGCCCGAACGCCGCCAGTCCCCGGGGCACGTTCTTCGACGGATCGACGCGATCGACGCGGACGATCAACGTCTCGGGCCGGCGCGCGGCGAGCTCGCGCTCGCGGGCGAGCACGGCGTCGCTCTGCGCCAGTGCTTCGAACTCGGCCGGATCGATCGAGATCGGGTGCGACGCGACGAGCGTGTCACCGGGATCGAGCCCGAGCTCGGCACACGTCGAGAGGAACGCTCGGCGCCACCGCTCCGTGTGGAAGCCGACGACGTCGTTCGCGAGCAGGCCCTCGTGGATCGCGCGCACGATCGGCTCCTGCAGCACCGACCAGGCTTCACGGTCGACCCAGGGGATGTGCGTGAAGTGCGCGAGCTCGACGTCCGGCCGCCGCGCCCGCACGAGCGCCGGCGCGACGTACAGGTGATAGTCGTGGAAGAAGACGACGGCGTCCGGATCGTGCTCGAGCTCCTCGAGCACGGCGGCGGCGAAAGCGCGGTTGACGGCCACGTACCCGTCCTCCCAGGCCTCGCCGAGGTCGCGCTCGGGCTCGTGCTTCAGGTCCCAGAGCCCGTGCTGCACGAACCACAAGGCCGGATTCGCGACCACGTTGTAGTAGAGGTCATAGGCCGCGGGATCGTGGGCGACGAGCCGAAGGCGGTAGCGCGCGCCGTCCCGGGCGGTCTCCTCCTGCGGCCCCCCGGCGGCGACGGCGGCGTCCTCGTCCGACAGCGCGCTCGCGATCCACGTCACGTCGTGGTGGGAGACGAGTGGCGCCAGCGCGGTCACGAGCCCTCCTGCGCCGCGGCGGGCCACCCGCTCGCCGCCCTCGCTCGCGTACGAGATCGGACCGCGGTTCGAGACGACGATCAGCTTCCGCCGGCCGGGCATCCCGACTAGAGCAGCTTCACGAACCGGAGTCGGGAGCCCCGGCCATCGGGACCGCCGCCCATCTCGACCTCGTCTGCGATCGACGTGATGATCGCGATCCCGAGCCCACCCTCGGTGAGCTCGTCACGGTCGCCGTTCGACCCTGCCGGGTCGTGCTCGAAGCCCGTGCCGTCGTCGACGACCTCCACGACGAGCCTGTCCTCGAGCAGCGCGAAGCTGATCTCGACGCGACCCTCGCCGCCGTCGTACGCGTGGCGGACGGAGTTCGAGCACGCCTCCGTCAGGGCGAGCTTCAGGTCGGCGAGCGTGTCGTCGGCGAAGGGGCGGACACGGGAGAGTCCGGCCAGGGCGAGCCGGGACAGCGTGATGTACTCCGGCTTCGCCGGAATCGTCAACCGCACCGTCCTCCCGTCCGCGGCGCCCGCAGGCGCCCCCGCCTCAGTCACGTGTCACTCCGTCGTTTCCACTCCGTCGGTTCTAGCGAAACCTTGCGAACCCTTCCGAGTTCTCCGGGCTTTCTGCCCCGAACCCACCGCGGCTAAACGGTCCTAGCGGGTCGGGTTGAGCGGGCGCTCGGTCAGCGTCAGGCGAACGGTCTCGCGCTTGCCGGTCCCGCCGCGGACGATCACCACCGCCACGCGCTGGCCGGGACGGAGGCTGTCCGTGACGATCCGGGCGATGTCGGCGGCGCGCTCGACCTTCCGGCCCGCAAAGCCGACGATCAGGTCGCCGCCGACGTTGATCGGGACCCCGTTGAAGACCTTCCGCGCGTTCGAGCCGCGCAGCCCCGCGCGCTCCGCGGGGGCGCCCGCAACCACGGACTGGATCAGCGCACCCCGCTGCGCACCCAGCTTGTAGCGGCGGGCGAGCGCCGGCGTCACGTCCTGCGTGGTCACGCCGACGTACGCATACGCGACGCGGCCGGTCGAGATCAGCTGCTCCATCGAGCGCCGGGCGGAGTTGATCGGGATCGCGAAGCCGACTCCCTCGGCATTGCCGGAGTCGGAGCGGATCTGCGCGTTGATCCCGATCACGCGGCCGCGCGCGTCGAGCAGCGGCCCGCCGGAGTTGCCGTGGTTGATCGGCGCGTCGATCTGGATCGCGTCCGAGACGTCGTACACCGAGGTGAGCGACCCGATCGAACGGTGCGTCGCCGAGACGACCCCGACGGCGAGCGAGCTCTCCTGGCCGAAGGGGCTGCCGATCGCGGCGACCGGCTCACCGACGACCACGCGGCTCGAGTCGCCGAGCGGGACGGGTGACACGGCGTGATCCTTCGGGTCCACCTTCACGAGGCCCGTGTCGTTGAACAGGTCCCAGCCGACGATCGAGCCCGGGATCCGGTCGCCGTCCGAGAAGACGACGTACACCTGTTGCGCACCGCGCACGGTCGACGAGCCCTCGCCGGCGCTCGAGACGACGTGGGAGTTGGTCAGGATGTGACCTTGCTCGGAGACCACGAAGCCGGATCCCTGCGCGCGCTCCCCGCCCGCGAAGCTCGCGTACAGCGTGACCACACCGTCGGAACGGCTGGCGTAGATCTGCGCCGGATCGAAGCTGTTCCCGGGGAGCGGCGCGGCGGTTCCCTCCGGCCCTCCGCTCGACCCGGCGGCGAGTGTCGGCACGACGACCGTGCGAACCTCCGTGCCGTCGCTGTCCACCCAGCCCGCGAGCGAGCCGACCACGAGAACCATGGCCGCCCCGAGCGCCGCGGCGACGATCGAGACGACAGCGAGGGCTGCGGGACGCATCAGGCCACTGTACCGCCGCGCTCCGTTTTCACGTGAAAACGCTGTTCGCCGGCTCCTCGGCGGCGACGGAGGTCGGCGCTGCGCCGAGCGCGACGCGGACGGTCGTCCCGTCCGGGCTCGTGTCCAGGGTGACCGAGCCGCCCATCATCTCGACCAGCTCGCGCGCGATCGCGAGCCCGAGGCCGCTGCCGGAGGCGACGCGGCCTTCCGCGCGGTAGAAGCGGTCGAAGACGTGCGGCACGTGCTCGGGTGCGATCCCCGGCCCCTCGTCCGCGACGGTGAGGTAGGCACGCTCGCGATCGGTATAGGCACGCAGCAGCACGCGCGTCCCCTCGGGCGTGTGGGTCAAGGCGTTGTCGAGGAGCGCCCGCGTCACCTGGATCACCCGCAGCTCGTCCGCTCGCGCGATCGGGTTGCCGGCGACCGAGACTTCGAGCGGGTGCCTGCGCCGCTCGGCGAGCGCCCCGAACTCCTCGGCAACCACGCGCGCGGCCTCGCCGAGGTCGACCGCCTCGTGCGCGATGTGCATCCGGCCGGCATCGAGCCGCGAGAGGTCCAGCAGGTCGGTCGCGAGCTTGGCGAGCCGGGAGACCTGCTCCCGCATCGTGTCGAGGAACTCCTGCCGCGTCGCCTCGTCGAGCTCCTCGTCGTCGAACAGCTCGAGGAAGCCCCCCAGCGAGAAGAGCGGCGTGCGCAGCTCGTGGGACGCGTTCGCGATGAACTCGCTCCGCGCGCGATCGAGCTTCTCCAGCCGCACCCGCATGCGCTCGAACGCCGCCGCGAGATCGCCGAGCTCGTCGTTCCCCGCGTCCGCGACCGGCTCGTCGAAGCGGCCACCCGCGATCCGCTCCGCCGCCCGCTCGAGCCGGCCGATGCGGCGAGCGTGGAACGACGCGGCGACGTAGCCGACGAGAACAGCGAAGAGCAGTCCGATCAACCCCGCCACGAGCAGCTGGCGCTGGACCACGTGCAGGCTCGAAAGCGGGTCGTCGAGCGAGTCGCTGACCAGGATCACCGTCGTCGACTGCTGCACCGGGATTGCCACCTCCGCGAGCTCCTGGCCCTGGCGCTGCACCGTGTCGCGCTGGATCCGGCCCGTGGCGGCAGCCCGCAGCGCGACCGGGTCGCGCTCGACGTCCAGGGACGAGGTCGTGCGTGAGTCGCCGAAGATGAAGAGGCGCGCAGGCGGCGCCCGGTTCAGGACCGCGTAGATGACGACGCGTGCATTCGCGCCGAAGGACACGGCCTCCGCGTACTCCTGCTGGGTCGCGATGCCTGCGCCGTAGCCCACCGCAGCCGTTCGAGCGTGCTGCTCGAGCTGGTCGAGCTTGGCGTTGACGAGCTCCCGCTCCAGCGAGGGGACGACGATCAGGTAGACGACGCCGAGCGCGCCTGCGACGACGAGCAGCAGCGCGAGCGCGAGCCGAAGCCGGATGCCGCGGATCGCCGGCCGGAGCGCGCTCATCCGGTCAGCGCTCCCGGAACCGGTAGCCCACACCCCGCACGGTGAGGATCAGCTCCGGCTCGCGCGGGTCGCTCTCGATCTTCTCGCGGAGATGCCGGACGTGGACGTCGATCGTGCGCGGCTCGCGATAGTCGGCTCCACCGCGCAGGCGCTCGAGCAGCTGGCGGCGCGAGAAGACACGGCCAGGCGCCGACGCCAGCACGCGCAGCAGCTCGAACTCGACGAAGGTGAGTCGGGCCTCCTCGCCCCGGACGACGACGGTCCGGCGGGGCACGTCGATCCGAAGCTCGCCGAGCTCGACCACCTCGTCGTCCTGGCGCTCACCCGCCCGCGGGGCGGCGGCACGGCGCAACAGCGCCCGCACCCTGCTGCGGAACTCGCGGATCGAGAACGGCTTCGTGATGTAGTCGTCCGCGCCCAGCTCGAGCCCGAGCACCTTGTCGAGCTCGTCGTCCCGCGCCGTGAGCATGATGATCGGCACCGTGCTCTCGGCGCGGAGCCGCTTGCACACCTCGAGCCCGTCCAGCCGCGGCAACATCAGGTCGAGGACGACGAGGTCGATCTCTTCCTCGGCGAAGCGGGCCAGGGCCTCTTCGCCGTCGCGGGCGTGCACGACGGTGAAGCCGTCGCGCTCGAGCGGGAACGTGAGCAGCTTCTGCACGGACTCTTCGTCGTCGACCAGGAGGATCGTCGGATTGTCGGCCATCCCGAAAGAGTAGAGACGGCCGCGGACTCGCCTACACTGGCCGTGCCATGCCCCCGCCCAGCCGAGCGCACGCCGACCGCGCGCGTCCACGCCGCGGCTCGGTCGAGCGGCCGGTCAACGCGAGAATGGTGCGTGGCACGTGGCTGCTCGTCGCGCTGCCGCTCCTGCTCGCGGCGTTCACCGTCGGACGCCCGCAACCGCTGCCGGCACCCGCCCTGCCGCCGTCCTTCGACGCCGCGACTGCGGAGCAGCTCGCACGTGAGCTCGCGCGGGACTACCCGGACCGGTCACCGGGCTCGGCGGGCAGTCTCGGCGCGGCGAGCTGGGTCGGCGGGCAGTTCGAGCTCTACGGCTTCGAGCTCCAGACGGAGCGGTTCCGCGTCCGGATCCCCGGCCGCGGGAACGTCGAGCTGCGCAACCTCGTCGCCGTCGTCCGGGGCGCGTCGTCGCGAACGATCGTGATCACCGCCCATCGCGACAACACCGGCGAGGGCCGGGGGGCGAACGACAACGCCTCGGGCACCGGTGCGCTGATCGAGCTCGCACGGGCCTACGCTCCGGTCGCCGGCAGCCTCGTGCAGACGCAGCCGGCGCATACGCTCGTGTTCGTCTCCACCGACGGCGGTGCGTTCGGTGCTCTCGGCGCGGCCCACTTCGCCGAGAGCTCGCGCTACCGGGCGAACACCCTCGCGGTGATCAGTCTCGATGCGATCGCGGGCACGGGGCGGCCGCGGCTGCTCATCGCCGGCGACACCGCTCGCTCGCCGGCGGCAGCGCTTGTTCGCACGGCCGCCGTCCGAGTGCTCGAGCAGTCCGGCGGCGAGCCCGCCCACACGCACGCGTTCCGCCAGTTGCTCGAGCTCGGCTTCCCCTTCACGCTCGGCGAGCAGGGCCCGTTCGTGGCCCGCGGGATTCCCGCCGTGACGCTCACGACGGTTCCCGACGCACCGGCACAGGGGTTCGCGGACACGGCGTTGAACGCCGGCCGCCTGGGCGAGCTCGGTCGCGCAGCGCAGAATCTCGTCGGCTCGCTCGATGCGGGCCTCGAGCTGACCCAGGGAACGGCGAGCTACGTCTACCTCGGCTCCCGGATCGTCCGCGGCTGGGCGATCCAGCTCGTGCTGATCGCCTCCCTGCTGCCGTTCGCGATCGGCGCGATCGACCTGTTCGCCCGCTGCCGGCGCCGGCGGATCCCGCTCACGGGTGCAGCGCTGGCGCTGCGCCGCCGCCTCCTGTTCTGGGGGTACGCAGGGATCGTCGTCTTCTTCGCGGCGGCGCTGGGCGCGTTCGCACGGGGTGAGGCGCGCCCGCTGCCGGCGACGGCGGAGTACCGGCCGTCGCCTCCGGTGCTCGTCGGGCTCGCAGTCCTGCTCCTCGCCGGCTGGCTCGTCAGCCGCGAGCGCCTGATTCCGCGTCGGCCCGCCCGGCTCGAGGAGAGGCTCGCCGGCCACACGGTCGCCCTGCTGGCGCTCGGCTTGATCGCTCTCGTCGTCGTCGCGACGAGCCCGTTCTCACTCGTCTACCTCCTGCCCTCGCTCTACGCCTGGCTCTGGCTGCCACAGGCGCTCGCGGCGGCAGCACCGGTACGGATCGCGCTGCTGGCGCTGGGCTTCACCGGGCCGGCCCTGCTGCTCCTTTCGTTCGCCTCGCGGCTCGAGCTCGGCTACGACACTCCGTGGTACCTGCTCGCGCTCGTGGCCGTCGGCTATGTCCCGTGGCTCTCCGTGGCGCTCGTGGTCGTCTGGCTCTCGGTCGCGGCCCAGCTCGGAGCGCTCGCGGTCGGCCGTTACGCGCCGTACGCGCCGGCTGCCAGGCGCCCAGCAGACAGCACGCTGCGACGGCTCACGCGCCGCGCCGCCGGGCGGAGTGCACCCCATGACGAGCAGGATGCGTTAGAACAATGACGATGAGACGATTTGTTCGCAGCCTCGGCCTCGTGATGATCGTCGCCGGCGTCGGTGCGCTCGCCTGGGCGTTCACGATCTGGCAGTGGCAGGACCCGGTCACGCTGACCCTGAACAAGCTCGAGCAGCGCGAGCTCCGGCAGAGCTACGAACGCCGGCTCGCAGCACCGAGCGGCCAGCTCTCCGCGACCCCGGCGGCGACGAGCTCCAAGCCGAAGCTCGACGCACTCGCGGCGCGCTGGCGCACCACGTCGAAGCGTGGCGACGCGGTCGCGCGTCTCCGGATCCCCGCCCTCGGCCTCGACCAGGTCGTCGTCAACGGCACCGACTCGAAGACCCTCCGGCGCGGCCCGGGACGCTACCTCGGCTCGAAGATGCCCGGCGAGGGCGAGCTCGTCTACATCGCCGGCCACCGGACGACCTACGGCGCGCCCTTCTCCCATCTCGACCGCCTCGAGCAGGGCGATCGCGTCTTCATCGAGCTTCCCTACGGGACGTTCGAGTACGAGATCACCGGGCACCGGATCGTGCCGGCGACGAGGGTCTCGGAGCTGATCTCACGCGGGCGGGAGCAGCTCGCCCTGCAGGCCTGCCACCCGCGTTTCTTCGCGACCCAGCGCTACATCGTCTACGGGAAACCGGTGGCCGTGACGGCGCCGGTGCGTGACAGCGCGGCCGAGGCGAAGGGCTAGCCGAGACGCAGGTAGCGCACCCGCTCGCCGGCCTGAAGCTCGCCGTCGCCGCGAGGGAGGTGAACGAGCGCGTCGGCGCCCGCGGCACGGGCGATCATGTGCGACTCCTGCCCGCTCAGGGGGTCGAGCGTCGTCTCGCCCTCGTCGGTGCGGCGGCGGGCCCGAACGAGCTCGTCGCGCGCGGCACTGCGCCGGAGAGGCGCCGTGAGCCGGCCCGACTCGAACTCGGGCCCCGGCCGAAGCGCCCCCTGCAGCGCGAGGAGAGCAGGACGAACGAACAGCTCCACGGCGACGAGCGCCGAGACCGGGTTTCCGGGCAAGCCGAAAACGAGCGTGGCACCCCGGGTGCCGAACGAGAGCGGCTTGCCGGGGCGAACGGCAACGCCCCAGAAGTCCTCCACGACTCCGAGTTCGCCGAGGATGCGGCGGACGAGATCGTGCGGGCCGACCGAGACGCCGCCCGAGCTGACCAGCACGTCGGCGCCGAGCCCCTGTTCGAGGGCCTTCCTGTGCAGGCCCTCGTCGTCGGCGACCGGCCCGATGCGCTCGACGACGGCGCCTGCCGCCTCGAACGCCGCGGCGAGCATCGGGCCGTTGGACTCGTAGATCTGGCCGGGCCCGAGGCTGTCGCCGGGTGCGCGCAGCTCCGTTCCGGTGCTGAGCACGACGACCCGCGGCCGCCGGGCCACTGCGATCTTCGCAGCCCCGGCCGCGGCCAGCGCTCCCACCTGGGCCGCGCCGATCCTCGTCCCTGCGGCCAGCACGACCTCGCCCGCGTGAACGTCGCCGCCGCTGGGCCGCACGTTCGTGCCGTGCTCGAGCTGCTCCGGCACGGTGAGTCTGTTGTCCTGTTCGACAACAACCTCGATCGGCACGACGGTGTCTGCACCCTCCGGCACGGCGCCGCCGGTCGAGATCGCCATCGCCTCGCCGGGACCGAGCGGACGTTGCGCAGGCACCCCCGCCGCGATCCGGAACACGACCGGGAGCTCCCCCGGAGTGTCGACGGCACGGACGGCATACCCGTCCATCGCCGAGCTCGCGAACGGTGGCAGGTCGACGCGGGCGGCCACGTCCTCTGCCAGGAAGCGTCCTGCAGCAGAGGCCGCGGCGACCTGCTCCGGCGGGAGAGCGGCGACGCGCGCGAGCACCCGGGCGAGCGCCTCCTCGATCGAGAGCAGCGGAGCCATCGGATGCATACGCTAACGGCGTGATCTCGGTCGTCGTACCGGTGCACGACGAGGAGCGCAGCGTTGCGCTCCTTTACGACGAGCTCGCCTCGGCGCTCGAGCCGCTCGGCCGGCCCTGGGAAGTCGTGTTCGTCGACGACGGCTCGACCGACGGCACCTTCGGCGCCCTCACCAGGCTGCACGCGGCCAACGACGACGTCCGCGTCGTCCGGCTCCGGCGGAACTTCGGCAAGGCGACGGCGCTGCAGGCGGGTTTTGCAGAGGCGGCCGGCGAGATCATCGTCACGATCGACGGCGACCTCCAGGACGACCCGGCCGAGATCCCGCGGTTGCTCGCGAAGCTCGACGAGGGCTTCGACCTCGTCTCCGGGTGGAAGACGAAGCGCCGCGACCCGCTCAGCCGCCGGATCCCGTCGCGCATCTTCAACCGCGTCACCGGCCGCATCTCCGGGCTGCGGCTCCACGACCTCAACTGCGGGCTCAAGGCGTACCGGGCCGAGGTGGTCAAGGGGATGCGGATCTACGGCGAGCTGCACCGGTTCGTGCCGGTGCTCGCCCACTACCGCGGCTTCCGGGTCGGCGAGCTCCCGGTCAATCACCGTCCGCGCGAGCACGGCCGCTCGCGTTACGGGATCGAGCGCTACGTGCGCGGGTTCCTCGACCTGCTGACGGTCACGTTCATGGGCCGCTACCGGCATCGCCCACTCCATCTGTTCGGCGGGGTCGGTCTCGTCCTCGGCGCCGTCGGGACGCTGGTGCTCGTCTACCTGACCGTGGTGAAGCTGACCGGCGAGCCGATCGGGCATCGGCCGCTGCTGACCCTCGGCGTGCTGCTCGTCGTCGTCGGGGTCCAGCTCGTCTCGCTCGGCCTCGTCAGCGAGCTCATCGCCAGCCACCACGAGGAACGCACCGGCGAGCGCCGCAGCGCCGAGCTGCACGTGGACGAGATCCTGCGCTGACTTGAGGGCTCTCTACTTCGGCACGTACGAGCGCGGTTATCCGCGCAACGCCCAGGTCATCTCGTGCCTCCGCGGCGCCGGGGTCGAGGTCGTCGAGCGCCACGTCTCTGTCTGGGAGGACAGCCGGCACAAGTGGGCGCTCGGAGCCGGTGCCGGCGCAAGGCTGGCGCTGGCGGAAGCGCGTCTGCTCGCCGGGCGGCGGGAGCAGTTCGACGTCCTCGTCGTCGGCTATCCGGGCCACGCCGACATGCCTGTGGCGAAGGCGGTGGCGCGCGGCCGGCCCGTCGTGTTCAACCCGCTCGTGTCGCTCTACGAGACCCTCGTCGAGGATCGGGCTCGCTTCGCACCCGGCTCGCCCGCCGCGCGCGTGCTCCGGCGGATCGACCGGGGTGCCCTGCGGCGGGCCGACCTCGTCGTCGCCGACACCGAGCAGAACGCGCACCACCTCGCCGCGCTCGCCGGGCTCGGGCCGGAGCGCCTCGGCGTCTGCCTCGTCGGAGCAGAGGACCGGCTCTTCCGGCCGGGCTGGCGGCAGCCGGGCGCCTTCCGCGCGCTCTTCGTCGGCAAGCTGATCCCGCTCCACGGGCTCGAGACGATCCTCGACGCAGCCCGGCTCGCACCGGAGCTGCCCTTTCGGATCATCGGCAACGGCCAGCTCGACGCCCTGTTGCACGAGCGCCCCGCGAACGTCGAATGGGTGAACTGGGTCGAGTACGAGCAGCTGCCGCAGGAGCTCGAGCAGGCCGGCTGCGCGCTCGGCGTCTTCGGGACATCGGCCAAAGCCGGCCGGGTGATTCCGAACAAGGCATTCCAGGCGCTCGCCGTCGGTGCACCGCTCGTCACCGCCGACACGCCCGCCGCCCGCGAGCTGCTGCGAGACGGCGAGAGCGGGCTGCTCGTGCCCCCGGGAGACGCGCCGGCGCTGGCCGCGGCGCTGCGGCGGCTCGCCTCCGACCCTGAGCTCGGGCGCCGGATCGGCGCCGGCGGCCGTGCGGCCTACGAGAGCCGGGCGAGCGAGCGCGTGCTGGGCGAGCGCTGGCGCGGGCTGCTGGAGCGCGTGCTCGCGCAATGACCGCACCGCGCCTGGTCTGGGCGGCGACCGCCGCGTTCGCCGGGGTGTTCTCCGTCGCCGGCGTCCTGCGCCACCGGGCCTTCGGCAGCGGGCGTTTCGACCTCGGGAACATGACCCAGGCGGTCTGGTCGACCGCGCACGGCGACGTCCTCTCGGTGACCGAGCTCAGCGGCACGCAGGCCTCTCGGCTCGGCTCGCACTTCGATCCGATCCTCGCGGCGCTCGCACCGCTCTGGTGGGCGTGGCCCTCGCCGGAGTTGCTGCTCGTCGTCCAGGCCGTGGCGGTCGCAACCGGAGCGTTGCCGGTGTTCTGGCTCGGGCGGAAGCACCTCGACTCGCCCCCCGCCGCGGCCGCGCTCGCGCTCGCCTATCTCCTCCTGCCGCCGGTGCAGTGGCTGACCGTCAGCGACTTCCATCCGGTCGCGCTCGCATGCCCGCTCCTGCTCTTCGCCTGGTGGCACCTGGACGAACGGCGGCTCTGGCGGTTCGCCCTGCTCGCGGGCGCGGCACTCGCCACGAAGGAGCACGTCGGCCTCGCGCTCGCGGGGCTCGGCGTCTGGTACGCGGTCCGGCACCGCGCACCGCGGGCCGGAGCGGCGATCGCTCTCGGCGCTGGTCTCGCTGCGCTCGTCGCCGCGCTCGTCGTCGTCCCGCACTTCGCCACAGCAGGAGTGTCCGCGTTCGAGAGTCGGTACGACGACCCGTCTCTCGGCGGGCGCGATCTCGGCTATTTGGCCAAGCTGCTCCTGCCGCTCGCGCTCTTGCCGCTCGCTGCGCCGCTCGCTCTGCTGCCGGCGCTGCCGGAGCTCGGCCTGAACGTCCTCTCGAGCACGGCGACCCAGACCTCGGTGCGGAGCCACTACGCGGCGACAGTTGCACCGGCGCTGATCGTGGCCTCCGTCTTCGCGGTCGCCCGCCTGCGGCCGCAGCTCGCCTACGCCGGCGCGCTGGCCGCGCTGCTGGCGGCCGTCGCCGCAGGACCGCTCGGGCGCATCCCTGTCCGCGCGGACGCGCATGACGCGGCTTCCCGGCGGGCGCTGGCCGTGATTCCGGACGGCGCCCCGGTGAGCGCGACGAACGCGCTCGGGGCACACCTGTCGGCGCGGCGTCGCATCTTCAGCTTCCCGGTTCTGCAGGAGGCAGGCTGGGTCGCGGTCGACACCACCCGGCTCACGTACCTCGACAGCCTCGAGTCCGGCCGCGCCCGCCCCGCGCTCGCGGCGCTCCGCCGCGACGGTCGCTGGCAGCAGGTCTTCGCCGAGGACGGGGTGCTCGTCTTCCGGCGCTCCTAGACCGGGATCGCCTGCGGGAGCACGTACACGCACAGCGCGAGCGCGAGCAGCTGAGCCCGGCGGTCGTCCTCGGCTGCCGCGAGCGGAAGCGCCCAGACCGTGTACCACGGCGTCAGCCACGGTGTCGTCACGAGCAGCAGACAGGCAGCGAGCCCGAGTCGGGCTCGCCCGCGCAGAGCACCCCGGGCGAGCCAGGCGAGGCCGGCCACGAGCGCGAGCGTCGTCAGCGTCAGGGAGACCGCGTGGGGCAGGCCCAGCTGCTCGAGCCGGTGTGGCAAGGCGTACTCCGACTGCTCCTCGGCGTTGCGGGCAAGCGGGCCGATCGCCCGCAGCCAGTCGAAGCCGTAGCGCCACGTCGCGAGGCCGAGGACGAGCGCCACCGTGACACCGAAGCCGACGTGGCTGACCCGGCGGCCGGTGGCGCGGGCCTCGAGTGCGCGCAGGGCGAAGAAGACTGCGGGGATCCATTTCACGAGCAGCGCGACGGCCCAGGCCACGCCGGCCGGGCCGCGGCGGCCGGTCGCCGCGAGCGCGAGGGCGGCGAGCGTCAACGCGACCATGAGCGCGTCGTTGTGACCGCCGCCCGCGAAGTGGATCGCGAACAGGGGATTCCAGCCCACGAGCGCCGCCGCGAGTGCTCGGTCGCGCGCGAGCCGGGCCGCGAGCACCATGCACGCGAGCATGGCGCCGGCGGCGATCAGCTTGAAGATCCAGGCGGCCGCGGCGGCCGAGGAGCCCGACACGAGCGCGACCCCCTCGGAGACGAGGGAGAAGGCGGGGCCGTACACGGACGTCGTCTCTCGCCACGCGGCTCCCGCGTACTCGTACGCAGGGTCGTCGGGGAACCGGCTCGGCACGTCGACGTACGGATCGGCGTCGTGGACGACGGCGATGCGGCCGTACTCCCAGTACGTCCAGGCGTCGGTGGAGATCAGCAGCGGCGCGGCCAACGGCAGCAGTTGGATCACGAATGCGACCGCAAAGACGGTTCGCAGCGTCGGGGCCGCCCGGTGCAACAGCCGGAGCGCGGCGAGATAGAGCCCGAACGCCGCGGCGAGGGCGGCGAGGAAGAGCCGGCCGAGCTCGCCGCCGTCGGCGCGGCCGCCGTCAGCCGGGACGAGGGGCGCACCCTCGAGCCAGGCGATGACCACGCAGGCGGCGACAAGGAGCGCGACCGCCGCCGCCGCGAGCAGCGCGCCGCGGCGCCTCATCTAGCCAGGGGGCAATGGCTCCCCGGGAACGGGCTCCTCGGGGGCCGGGGGCGGTGGCGCGGTCGTGGGCGGGGGTGCCGTCGGCGGCGGCGGCGGCGCGGTCGTCGCGGGCGGCTTCGGCGCGGGTGCCGGTGCCGGTGCAGGGGCCGTCGAGGCCGGCTGCGTCTCGGTCTCGGCGGTCGTCTCCTCCGGTGCAACGTACTCGTCGCGGTAGTAGCCGAAGGAGCGGGCGTACTGGCCGCGCTCGAACGTCGTCCACTCCGGCAACTCGTCCGGCTCCGTGAAGTCGACCGGCTCGAGCTGGCCGATCGCGGAGCTCATGAAGAGCCTCCAGATCTGGGCGGGGAAGCTGCCGCCGCTGACCCGGATGCCGTGCACGTTCAGCATCGGCACCTTCCCCTTGGGATAGCCGACCCACACCGTCGTCTCGAGCCGGGGGGTGTAGCCGCAGAACCAGGCGTCCGAGTGCTCCTCGGTCGTGCCGGTCTTGCCGGCGGCGGGGTGGCCGTAGTTCGCCGCCGTGCCGGTCCCGTACTGGACGTTCTGCTCGAGGATCTTCGTCACCGTGTAGGCGACGCCCGCCGAGATCACGCGCTCACGCTTCGGCTTGCCCCAGCCGGCGCTCGTGTCCTCGCCGTCGGGGAGCACGACTTTGCGGATCGCCATCGGCTCGGAGTAGATGCCTCCGGCGGCGAGCGTCGCGTAGGCGGAGGCCATGTCGAGCGGGGACACGTCCATCGCGCCAAGCCCGATCGAGGGGACGTACGCGCCGTCGACGTCGAGCTTCGAGCGGACGCCGAGCTTCGTCGCCATCTTTGCGACAGCTTCCGGCGTCACATCGAGCGTCAGCTGCGCGTAGACGGTGTTGTCCGACCGGATCGTGGCCCGTTCGATCGTCGTCCAGCCGGTGTAGCTCTTGTCGTACGTCTCCGGGCACCACCAGCTGCCGTCCTCGCAGTCCCCGTTCGGGTCCGGCCGGTAGAAGAACGGCGCGGAGAGGTAGCTCGTCGTGGCCGGGTTGATCCCCTTCTCGACCGCGGCCGCGAGCACGAAGGTCTTGAACGTCGACCCGGACTGGCGGCGCGCCTGCGAGAGCAGGTTGAACTGGTTCTTGGCGTCGCCCGGCGTCACCGCGGTCATCGCCCGGATCGCACCGTTCTTCGGATTGATCGAGATCACGGCCGCGGCGGGGTCGTTCTTGTCGTAGAGGGTCTCGGTGATCGCCTTGCGGGCGGCGCGCTGGAAGCGGGGGTCGATGGTCGTGTAGACCTTGAGCCCGCCGGAGCGGACGGTCGCGGCACCGTACTCGGCGATCAGCTGGTCGCGGACGTAGCTGAAGAAGTACGGCTCGCGAATCACCTTGTAGAGCTTCCCGGCCTTCAAGCCGAGCGGCCGGCGCGTCGCCCACTCGTGCGCATCGGCGTTGATCAGCCCCTCGTTCAGCATCGCCGTCAGCACCTGGTTGCGGCGACCCGTCGCGATCTCGGTCCGGTTGAACGGGTCGTACGCGGACGGCGCCTGCGGCATGCCCGCGAGCAGCGCCGCCTCGGGCAGGTTCAGCTTCCGCGCCGGCTTCGAGAAGTACGTCTGCGCTGCGGCCTCGATCCCGTAGGCGAGGTTGCCGTAGTAGACCTGGTTCATGTAGGTCGCGAGGATCCGCTCCTTCGGCCACGCCTCGTTGAGCTTGATCGCCAGGCAGGCCTCCTTCAGCTTCCGCTCGACGGTGCGCTCGCGGCTGATGTAGAGGTTGCGCACGAGCTGCTGGGTGATCGTCGAGCCGCCCTCGACGACCTCGCCGGCGCTGACGTTCTTCCAGAGCGCACGCGCGATGCCCTCGACGTCGACGCCGCCGTGCTCGTAGAAGCGGCGGTCCTCGATCGCAACCGTCGCCTTCGGCATCCAGGGGCTGATCTGCTTGAGCGGCACCGGCTGGCGGTTGCGCTCGGCCGGGATCGAGCCGAGGATCGTGTTGTTGGCGGCGTAGACGAAGGAGTTCTGGCCGATCTCGACCTGCTGGAGCGAGTTGAGGTCGCAGGAGGAGCCGAACGTCGCCACACTCGTCACGGCAGCACCGCCGACGACGAAGAGCAGCGCCAGCACCGCGACGAAGGCGAGTGCGACGGCACGCCGCCGGTGGCTCTTTCGCGCAGTGCGCTTCCGCTTGCGCCGACGGCGCGCCCAGACGTCCGGATCGAGCCCCTGGCCTCGGGGAGGGCTCACGCGTAGATCCCGTGCGCGCGCAGCCGGTCGTGCACACGGAGCCGCAAGTCGTGCTCGAGCCGGTCGGCCGCGGCGTCGCTCTCGGTCCACGCCCGCAGGATCAGGGTGGGCGACCCTTCGAGGGACTTGACAAAGACCTCGTCTCGCTCACCGGGCACCTCCGCTCGGAGGGCGTCGACGAGCTGGCGAAGGTCTGCTGTGGGCGGAACCTGCACTGTGACCTCGGCGAACTTCGCTGCGCTGCGAATCGTGAAGTTGAGGATGGTATCCGAGGCAAGCTTTTCGTTCGGGATCACGAGCCGGGTGTTGCTCTCCGTGCGGATGAACGTGTAGACGAGGCCGATCTCCTCGACGGCGCCCTCGACCCCGCCGACCGAGACCCAGTCGCCGAGCCGAAGCGGCTGGGTCGTCGCGATCATCAAGCCGGCGACGAAGTTGCCGAGCGTCCGCTGCGAGGCGAAGCCGACGATGAGGCCGAGGATCGCGGACGACGCGAGCAGGCCGCCCGCGATCGCGCGGATCTGCGGAATCACGAGCAGCGCAGACAGCACCCCGACGGTGACGATCGAGACGGAGATCGTCCGCCGCAGCACGCGGTAGCGGGTGAGCGCGGCCGCCGAGCGATCCGAGCCCAGCACGCGCCCGTCGATCACGCGCGCGAGTGCGAGCGTGAAGACGAGGACGATCCCGCTCACGAGCAGGCGCTGCCACAACTCCATGCGACCGAGTTCGACGGGCGTGCGCCCGTCCCTATGATCCGCAGCCTCGTGGAGCGCTGAACGGATCGAGCAGGAGGCGGGAGGCGGACGACTGCTCGCCTGGTTGGCGCTGGTCGCGTTCCTGGCCGCGCTCGGGTACGCCGGCAGGCTCAGCGGTGGCTCGCCTCCGCGTGACGCGCTCTACCGCTACGAGACGGCGTTCAGCGGCGCGGTCGTCTACGCGCTACTGCTGCTCGTGGTGCTCTGGATCGGCCGGGGGCTGCCGAAGCGCGCCTTGTTCGCCCTGCGTGCGCCCGCCTCCTGGCCGGGAGCGCTCGGGCTCGCGCTCGGCGCGTACATCGCGATCTTCCTCGGGGCAGGCCTGCTGCTGATCGCGCTCGACGCTGGCGGCGAGCAGGGACTGACGCCGGAGGCGTGGGACTCGGGCCGCGCCGGCGCCTACGCGGCGAACTTCGTCACGGTCGCGCTGATCGGGCCGGTGGTCGAGGAGTTGATGTACCGGGGCGCCGGCATGAGCCTGCTGTCCCGCTTCGGCTCCCCGACGGCGGTTGCCGTGACGGCGCTCGGGTTCGGGCTCGGCCACGGCCTGGTGCTCGCGCTCCCCGCACTCGTCTTCTTCGGGCTCGTGACGGCGTGGCTGCGGCTGCGCACCGACAGCGTCATCCCCTGCGTGCTCGTGCACTGCGCGTTCAACGCGACGAGCCTCGTGCTCGCGGTCGCCGCGTGAGGGCTATCCTCGAACGATGCCCGCGAGCGCAGACGACCCGCTGATCCGGCAGCTGCGCGAGCAGATCTCCGACAACGACGTCGCGATCGTCGCGGCGATCAACGCGCGCCTGAAGCTCGTGGCCCGGTTGAAGAGCGTGAAGGAGGAGCGCGGGATCGATTTCCTCGATCCGGCCCGCGAGGAGTGGATGCTGCAGTACCTGACCCGCGCCAACCGCGGCCCGCTGTCGGCCGAGGGGCTGCACGAGATCTACACGGAGCTGCTCGACCTGTCGAAGCGCGAGGTCGCCCGCCCCGACGACGCCGCGGGCTAGGAGTCTTCCGGGTCGGCGGCGAACTCGTCCGGCGAGACCGAGTCGAGGAACGCGCGAAAGTCGTCGGGGTCGAGATCCGAGAGCGGGGGCACGCCGGCGGCGGCCGTGATCTCGTCGTCGGTGGCGTCGCCCTCGAACTCGACGCCGGACTCGTCGATCACGTCCTCGGCGACGTAGATCTTTGCGCCGGCGCGAACGGCGAGCGCGATCGCGTCGGACGGGCGCGAGTCGACCTCGATCTCGTTGCCGTTCTGCTGCAGCGTGATCCGGGCGTAGTAGGTGTTCTCGCGCATCTCGGTGACGGCGACCGAGATCACCTCGGCGTCCAGATGGGCAAGCATGTCGTTGAGCAGGTCGTGCGTCATCGGCCGGGCCGAGGCGGCGTTCTGGAGCTTGATGAGGATCGCCGCAGCCTCCGGGTGGCCGATCCAGATCGGCAGGAAGCGGTTGCCGTCGGTCGTCTTCAGCAACACGATCGGCTGCTTGCCGACCATGTCGAAGCTGACGCCGTAGATGACCATTTCTCGCATCGTCCGGGGCCTCTCGCCCAGTGTAGCCCGCGGTCGCCGCGCCGAGCCCCCCTCCCGGGTGCGGCGGGGCCGTATCCGGGGCGCCCCGACCGGCGTTGAACAACCCGATGGTCGATCTCTGGCTCCACGACATCGAATCGCTCGAAGCCGTCACCCAGGACGAGGAGACGCGGCGGCTGTGCCTGCGGATGGCCGCGATGTCCCAGGCCGGGACGCTCGGTCCGTTCATCGCGCGCCTGAGCACGGACACCGATCTCGACGACACGACGAAGGGGACGATCGCCGAGATCGCCGGCGACGCGAACTTCCTGCTCGCGGTGGAGGACTACGTCCGCCGCACGCAACTCGTCCACTGACCGCGTCGAGATGGGCGATCCTGGATTCGAACCAGGGACCTCCGCCTTATCAGAGCGGCGCTCTAACCAACTGAGCTAATCGCCCGCGGGAGCGCGATTGTAGCTACAGACTCTCGAGCACTTCGACGAGCTCTTCGAGCCGAAGTTCCTCGCCGAAGTGGATCTCGAGCTTGCCCGCGCTGACGCGGACCGGCAGCCCCGTCAGGCGCTCGGCGGCGCCGCGGGCGCGCTCGGCGAGCGCCGGATCGACCTTCGCGCCGGCGCGCGGACGCCGGGCCGCGCCACCCTCCTGCGCCGCCTTCTCGGCCGCGCGGACGGACATGCCGTCGCGGACGATCTTCTTCGCGAGCTTCTTGCGCGCGTCGTGGTCGGGAAGCGCCAGCACCGCGCGCGCGTGGCCCTCGGTCAGCTCGCCGCGCGCGACCATCCAGAGCACCTCCTCGGGAAGCTCGAGCAGGCGGAGCCGGTTCGAGACGGCGGGCTTGGAGCGCCCGACCTTCTCGGCGACGTCGCCGAGCGAGAGCTCGAACTCGTCGACGAGGGTCGCGTACGCACGCGCCTCCTCGACCGGCGAGAGCTGCTCGCGGGCCACGTTCTCGACGAGGGCGAGCAGCAGCGTGTCGCGGTCGTCCGCTTCCCGAACGAGCGCCGGCAGAGTCTCGAGACCCGCCTCGCGGGCCGCGCGCCAGCGGCGCTCGCCGGCGATCAGCTCGTAGCCGCCCGCGGCTCGCGGACGCACGACGACAGGCTGGAGCAGGCCCTCCTGCTTGATCGAGCTCGCGAGGCCGGTCGTCGCCTCCGGCTCGAAGCGGCGGCGTGGCTGGCGCGGGTTCGCGTGGATCGCGTCGACCGGCAGGTGGGCGAGCTGCGAGCCGCTGCTCTCCGCGCCGCCGATCAGGACCTCGAGGCCGCGGCCGAGGCCTCGTCTAGGAGCGTTCGACAAGCTCCATCGCCACCTTCCAGTACGCCTCCGCGCCGGGGGAGCGGCGGTCGTACGCGATCGCAGGGAGGCCGTGGCTCGGGGCCTCGGCGAGGCGGACCGAGCGCGGCACGGTCTGGGTGAAGACGAGCTCGCCGAAGTGCCGCCGCACCTCCGCCTCGACCTCGTCGGCGAGTCGCGTGCGCCCGTCGACCATCGTGAGCAGGATCCCCGCGATGCCGAGGCGGGGGTTGAGCCTGGTCTTGACGAGCTCGATCGAGCCGAGCAGCTGCGAGAGGCCCTCGAGCGCGTAGTACTCCGCCTGCACCGGGACGATCACACGGTCGGCGGCGGCGAGGGCGTTCACGGTGAGCGGGCCGAACGACGGCGGGCAATCGAGGAAGACGTAGCCGTACCTGTCGCGGGCGCCCGCGAGCGAGGCCTGCAGGAAGCGCTCGCCGTCGGCGTGCCGCGAGAGCTCGACCGCCGCGCCTGCGAGGTCGGGCTTCGCGGGCACGAGCGCGAGGTTCGCGAACCGCGTCGGCCGGGCGATCTCCGCGACCGGCGCGCCGTCGAGCAGGTCGTAGCTCGAGACGCCGTTCGCCTTCTCGCCGAGGCCCGACGTGGCGTTCGCCTGTGGGTCGAGATCGACGAGCAGCGCCTGCTCGCCCGCCTCGGCGAGGCAGGCGGCGAGGTTGACGGCGGTCGTCGTCTTGCCGACCCCACCCTTCTGATTCGCGAGCGCATAGATGGTTCCGGCCACGGATCGAGTCTAGTGAGGGGGTCGGACTATTCTCGTCCTGTGCGCGACCCCGCTCCCCCGTACGCAGGCGAGGGCCCACACGCGCTCTGGCACGTGAGCGAGGACGCGGCGATCGAGCGCTTCGCGCCGCACGTGAGCGCGACCGCGGCCGAGGCGGAGCCGCTCGTCTGGGCGGTCGACACCCGCCACCTCCCCTGCTACTGGTTCCCCCGCGCCTGCCCGCGCGGGACGTTCTGGGCCGCTGCGGCGAGCGACCCGGCGGACGTGTCGCGGCTCCTCGGAGCGGCCGCTCGCGTCCACCTCGTCGAGGAGCGCTGGCTGCCCCGTCTGCGCACGACGGCGGTGTACGCCTACCGCCTGCCGGACGCTCCGTTCGAGCGCCATCCCGAGGTCGGCGGCTACTGGGTCGCCCGGGAGCCTGTCGAGCCGGACGACGTGCTCCCTCTGGGCGACCTGGTCGACCGGCACGCCGGCGCCGAGATCGAGCTGCGGGCGCTGCAGAGCCTGTGGCCGGCGTGGAACGAGGTCGCCGCCTCGACGCTCGAGCACAGCGGCATCCGGCTCCGGAACGCCGCGCCTATGCTGGAGCCGTGAGCGTCCGGGAGCTTCGCGTCTGCGTCACCGCCGAGGACTACGACGAGGCCCTGCGCTTCTACCGAGACGTGCTCGGCCTCGAGGAGGTGGCGGCATTCTCCGATCGCGGCCGCGTGACGATCCTCGAGGCGGGCCGCGCGACACTCGAGCTGCTCGAGCCCGAGCACGCCGCCTATGTCGACGAGGTCGAGGTCGGCCGGCGGGTCGCCGGCCACATCCGGCTTGCGTTCGAAGTCGGCGACGCTCGCGAGGCAGCCGCCCGGTTGTCGGCGGCGGGAGCGGAGGTTGTCGCGGCGCCGACGGAGACTCCGTGGCGCTCGCTGAACGCCCGACTCGAGGGCCCGGCCGGGCTGCAGCTGACGCTCTTCGAGGAGCTCGGGCCGGCCTAGGCCAGCGGGCGCTTCTTCGCGACACCCGGCCGGCGTGGGAACCCCGCCGGCGTGCGGCCCGTCTTGCGGAGGACCGCAAAGCCCGGCACCCACTCCTCCAACTCGCCGGCGAGCTGTCCCGCCGCGGCTGCGATCCGCTCCCGCTCCGCGGAGGGGCCGACCCAGAGGATCACGGCGCCGCCCTCGCGGACGAGCGGCAGGCACCACTCGGCCGCGACCGGGGGCTGCGCGAGCGCCTTCGCGACGGCGACCCCGTAGACGTCCGTCGGCTGCTCCTCGGCGCGGCCCCAGACGACGCTGAGGTTCGGGAGCTCGTCGGCCCAGCGCTGCAGGAACTCCGTCTTCCGGCGCTCCGCCTCGAGCAGCGTCAGCTCCCGCTCCGGCAGCGACGCCGCCAGCGGGATCCCCGGCGTGCCGCCGCCGGAACCGACGTCCACGATCGAGCCCTCGCAGCTCCGCACGAGCTCGAGCCCCGCGAGCGCATCGTCGAGCAGCACGCGGCGCGCCTCGGCCGGATCCTTCAGCCCGGTCAGGCCCGGCGTCTCCACCACCGCGGCGAGCCAGCGCTCGAGGACGTCAGACAGAGACGTTGCGCGGGTAGATGACGACGAAGCGGTTGGGCTCCGTGCCCTCGCTCGCCGTCTCGACCTCGGGATCGTCCTTCAGCTTCTCGTGCACGATCTTCCGTTCGACGGCGGTCATCGGCTCGAGCTCGACCCGCTGTCCCGTGGCGGCGGCCTGTTCGGCCAGCCGGACGGCCATGGCGTCGAGGGTCGCCTGCCTGCGGTCGCGGTAGCCGGCCGCGTCGACGATCACGGGCTTGCGCTCGTCGTAGCGGCCGCGGAAGATGATTGCGTTCGCGAGGTACTGGATCGCGTCGATCGTCTGGCCGTGGCGGCCGATCAACATGCCGAGGTCGGCGCCGTCGCAGGTGGCGCGAATCTCCTCCTCGGTCTCGTCGACCTCGATCGTGCACGGGACGCCGATCCCGTTGACGATCCGCTCGACGACCTCGCGCAGCCTCGTCGCGTCCTCGCTCTCACCCTCCCGTGGAGCCGAGACGACCGGCTCGCGGGCAGGCGCGTCCTCCTCGTCGATGCTCGCGACGACGCGGGCGGGCTCGTAGCCGACTCCGAGCAGGCCGCGCTCGCCCTCCGTCACCACCTGGAACCGCACCGCGTCCTTGTTCAGGCCGGGGCGCTGGCGCTCGAGCTCGCGAAGCGCGGCCCACTTGGCCTCGCCGACGGTCTCGCCCGTGGTCTCGACCGAGATCTCGCTCACCGGCGCGCGCCGCCCTTCTTCTTCTTCTTCACCTTGCGCACCCGCGGCGGCGCGGCCGGCTGCTCCCGGGCTGCTGACTTCTGGACGGCCGCGGCCGGCTCGGCGGCAGCGCTCTTGGGTGGCGTGCGCGAGCTCTTCTTCGGCGGCGGCTGTGGCTTCGGCGTCAACCGGCGGGTGATCAGGCCCTGGCCGGTCGTCCACAGGTTCGTGGTCAGCCAGTAGAGCATCAGGCCGGAAGGGAAGTTGAGCACGAAGGGGATGAAGGCGATCGGAAGGATCAGCAGCATCGCGCGCTGGGCCGGCTGCATGTTCTGCGACATCAGGTACGACGAGGTCAGCTGGCTGATCCCGTAGAGCACGATCAGGAGCGGGCCCCAGCCGACCTTCGTGTCCTCCGTGATGTTGATCAGGTGCAGCCAGTCGAGCGTGGAGGCGGGGAACTGCGGCAGGATCTCCTTCTCGAAGCCCTTGAGCACGAAGAAGAGGCCGATGAAGACGGGGAACTGCGCCAGGATCGGCAGGCACGAGGCCGCCGGGTTGATCTGGTTCTCCTTGTAGAACGCCATCATCTCGGCGTTCATCTTCTGGCGGTCGTGCTTGTACTGCTGCTGGATCTTCTTCATCTCCGGCGCGTGCGCCTGGAGGTTCTGCATCGAGTGGATCTGGCGCACGGTCAGCGGCACGAGCAGCATCCGCACGATCACGACGAGGGTGACGATCGACCAGCCCCACGAGAGGCCGACCGTGTCGTGCAGGTTCGTGAGGACCCACGTGAGCAGGTCCTCGAGCGGGGTGAGGATGCCGGCGACGATCACGCGGGATCGACTCCGCCGTGGCTCCACGGGTTGCAGCGGAGCAGCCGCCAGCCTGCCTTCGCGGAGCCCTTGAGCAGGCCGTGGGTCTGGAAGGCATCCAGCGCGTACTGCGAACAGCTCGGGTGGAACTTGCACGTGTTCGGCGGTGTCAGCAGCCCGAACGTGTACCGCCAGACGTAGACCAGGGCGATCCCCGCGTACTTCATGCGGCCGCCTTCTCGAGCACTTCCGTCACGCGCTCGGCGAGCCACTCGTGCCCACGCGTGTCCGCCGGCTCGGCAAGCCCGGGGCGCGCGACGAGCACGTAGTCGTGGCCGGGGCGGGCCTGCCCGGCGAGCTCGCTCCAGGTCTCGCGCAGTTGGCGCTTCACCCGGTTGCGGACGACGGCGTTCCCGACCGACTTCGGCACGGCGAGCCCGAGCCGCGGCGCATCACCCTCCCCCTCGCCCTCGGCGCGGGGGAACCAGTACAGGACGAGGAAACGCGTCGACGCCGAGCGGCCGCTGCGGTAGACGGCGTCGAAGTCCCGGGAGCGCGAAAGGCGGTTCCGGCGTTGCACGCTGCGAGGATAGTCGGGCGGGCTCAGGCGGAGAGCCGCTTGCGACCCTTGGCACGGCGGCGCTTGAGGATCGCCTGCCCGGCGCGGGTGGCCATGCGCGCGCGGAAGCCGTGCTTGCGCTTGCGGCGGCGGACATTGGGCTGATAGGTGCGCTTCAAAGACGTGGTCTCCGGGTGGAGCGGGAAGGTCGCCCGGCGGGCGGGGAGCGAAAGTATAGACGAGGGACCCGAAAGTGGTTATCCACAGCCGGAGTGGATCCGGGAAAAGACCCGCAAACGGGCACCGGCAGCAGCGTTCTCCCACAGGTTCTCCACAGCTGTGGAAAGTGATGTGGAAGTGAGAATATCCCTGCAAATCGGGGTCTTTTGCCGCGCTTTGCACCTGTTGAGAGCGGCCCGAGACGCTGCTATGCTCGCCGCTCCTGACGACTGAGTGAAGGGGCCGGCGACCGCGTGGAGCACCAAATCGAGCTGACTGCCGAAAGCCTCTGGGACGAGGTGGCGAGTCGGTTGAAGGGGGCGCTCAACGAGGCCACATTTGGCAGTTGGTTCGGCAGCGCAGCAGGGATCGCGCTCACCGACGACGCCTTCACCCTCTCCGTCCCGAACGACTTCACGCGCGAGTGGATCGAGGGTCACTTCCTCGGCCTGATCCGCGCCGCTGTCAAGGACGCGACCGGGCACGAGCGCCGGATCCACCTGAGTGTCCGCGACGACGCGCCCGTGCCGGAGCCCGCCGACGGGGCGCCGCTCGAGCAGCCCGTCCGGACGCCCGAGCCGACCCCCCGCACGTCGATGAGCCTGAAGTACACGTTCGACCTGTTCGTGATCGGCTCGTCGAACCGCTTCGCGCACGCCGCGGCGCTCGCGGTCGCCGAGGCGCCCGCGCAGGCCTACAACCCGCTCTTCATCTACGGCGGCACGGGCCTCGGCAAGACCCACCTGCTCCAGGCCGTCGGCCAGTACGTCGGCGAGCACGGCAACGGGCTCACTGCGCGCTACGTCACGAGCGAGACGTTCATGAACGACTTCATCAACTCGCTCCGCGACAAGCGGATCGAGGGCTTCAAGCAGCGCTACCGCACCTATGACGTCCTGCTCGTCGACGACGTCCAGTTCTTCGAGGGCAAGGAACGGATCCAGGAGGAGTTCTTCCACACGTTCAACTCCCTCTACGAGGCCGGCCGGCAGATCGTGATCTCGTCCGACCGGCCCCCGAAGGAGATCGCGACGCTCGAGGAGCGGCTGCGCTCTCGTTTCGAGTGGGGGCTGATCACGGACATCCAGCCGCCCGACCTCGAGACGCGGATCGCGATCCTGCGCAAGAAGGAGAAGACCGACCGGATCCACGTTCCCGACCCGGACGTGCTCACGTACGTCGCCGAGCGCGTCACGACGAACATCCGCGAGCTGGAGGGGGCGCTCACACGCGTCGTCGCCTTCTCGTCCCTCACCGGCCGGCCGATGACGGTCGAGCTCGCCGAGGACGTGCTCAAGGACGTCTTCCCGCAGGGCCAGGCGGTCGAGATCTCGATCCGGCGCATCCAGGAGACCGTCTCCGAGCGCTTCGGGATGAGCGTGAACGAGCTCTGCAGCGCCAAGCGGTCGCAGGCGATCGCCTATCCCCGCCAGGTCGCGATGTACCTCTCGCGCGCGCTCACCGACTCGTCGCTGCCGCGGATCGGCAAGGAGTTCGGCGGCCGCGACCACACGACCGTGATGCACGCGAACGCGAAGATCGAGGGGATGATCCGGGAGGATCGCACTGTGTACAACCTTGTGCAGGAGTTGACCGCACGGATCAAGCAAGCCGGGTGATTTCTGTGGGAAGCTCTTCAAACCGCACCCAGCCTGTTGAATCCCGCGTGTTGTCCACCGAATGGACCCACCGCGCAAACGGCGCGCCGCTGCGGGAACATGCTGTCTTCCCCGGTGTCCACACTCCCTATGACTTCTACGAGAGGATTTAAAGAATTATGGAGCTAGAGACAGCGGGAGATGCGACGATGCCGACGAGCATGTCGACCGGCACCGGAATGAAGATCACCGTCGCACGCGACGAGCTCGTCGCGAAGCTCGGCATCGTCGGCCGCGCTGTCTCGACCCGCGGCACCGTCCAGGTGCTCTCGGGCATCCTGGTCGCAGCCGAAGCCGGCACGCTCACGCTCGCTGCCACCGACATGGAGCTCTCGCTCCGCACGACCCTCGACGCCGAGGTCGAAGGCGACGGAGCGGTGGTCATCCCCGGCAAGCCACTCGTCGAGCTGGCGCGACTGCTGCCCGAGACCGAGGTCACGATCGAGTACCGGCCCGAGGAGGGCACGGTGCAGATCGTCTCCGGCTCCTACAACTCGCGCCTGCACGTCTTCAACGCCGAGGACTTCCCTCGTCTGCCGGCGGTGGACGCGCAGCTGCATGCGATCGACCGCGAGGCGCTGCTCGAAACCGTCGACCGCGTGGCCCGGTCTGCGTCGCGCGACGAGTCGCGCCCGGTGTTGACCGGCATCCTCGTGCGGTTCGAGGCCGGGAAGCTCGTCATGGTCGCAACCGACTCGTACCGGCTCTCCGTCAAGGAGACCGACCTGGGGGAGTCCGCGCCGGAGCTCGAGGCGATCATCCCGGCCAGGGCGCTGACCGAGCTGTCGCGCCTCGCCGGCGGCGACACGATCGAGCTCGGCGTGCACGAGAACCACGTCGTCTTCGGCACCGGCGTCGGGGACGGGGCGGACGCGTGGCTGACGACGCGCCGCATCGACGGCCAGTTCCCGAACTACCGCGCGCTCCTGCCGGAGTCGTTCGAGGTCGAGCTGACGCTGCCGAAGGCGGAGCTCGCCGACGTCGTCCGACGCGCCTCCGTGCTCGCGTTGCGAAACTCGCCACTGCGCCTGCGCCTGGCCGACGGGGAGCTGACCATCTCCGCGCAGACCCAGGACGTCGGCGAGACGCAGGAGACGATGCCCGCCGCGTATTCGGGCGAGGAGTTCGTGATCGGCTTCAACGCCGAGTTCCTCCGCGACGGTGTCGACTCGATCGTCGGCGACGACGTGAAGATGAAGCTGATCAACCCGTTGCGGCCGGCGATCCTGGAGGACGCCGCCGGCGACTTCACCTACCTGATCATGCCGATCAGGCTCGCCGGCTAGAGCGGCTGATCGTCCGCTCGGTCACCCTCCGCGACTTCCGCTCGTACGAACGGCTGGAGCTCGTGCTGGAACCGGGGCTCGTGCTCGTCACCGGCGCGAACGGCGCCGGCAAGACGAATCTGCTCGAGTCGCTCCACGTCGGCACGCAGGGGTTCTCCCCCCGCACGCGTGCCGACCAGCAGCTGATCCGGCTCGGTGCCGCGGGAGCGCGGGTCGCGCTGGCCGGCGAGCGCGCGGGGCGGCCGGTCGAGCTCGAGCTGACGTTGCAACGGGACGCCGGCAAGCGGGCGAAGGTGAACGGCGGCGCCCTCCGCTCCACCGAGCAGCTCCGCGGCGAGGTGGCGACGCTCGTCTTCACGCCCGACCGGCTGGCCGTCGTGAAGGGCGGGCCCGCGGCGCGGCGCGCCTACTTCGACCGGACGCTCGGACGGCTGCTCCCCGGCCGCGCGCCGCTGCCGCTCGAGTACGCCGCCGCCGTCGGGCAACGGAACGCCGCTCTGCGCCGCGTGCAGGCGGGGGCCTCGACTCGGGCAGCGATCGCGCCATGGACGGAGCAGGTGGCGACTCTCGGCGCCCAGCTTGTCGCCTCGCGCCTCGACGCGATCGCGCTGCTCGCCGCCCCGTTCGCGGAGCGCGCCGGCGAGTTGGGGCTTCTCGACGCGGTCCTGGACTACGCCGGCGAGGCCCCCACCGTGGCCGCCCTGGAAGCGCGTCTGGATCGCGACCTCGAGCGCGGCGTGACCGGCCTCGGGCCCCATCTCGACGATGTCACCGTCCGATCCGGCGAGCGCGACCTCCGCACGTTCGGCTCCCAGGGCGAGCAGCGCCTGGCCGTGCTCTCGCTCATCCTCGCCGAGGCCGAGGTGATCGCGGAACAGCGGGGGACGCCGCCGCTCGTGCTGCTCGACGACGTTCTCTCCGAGCTCGACGCCGGCCGGCGTCGGCTACTCGCCGAGCGGATCGGCCGCGTCGGGCAGGCCGTGGTCACCGCGACGGGCGCCGACTCGCTGCCGCTGGAACCGGCGCAGCTGCTCGAGGTCACTCCCGGCCGGGTCAGCGTGAGCTGATGGAGCGGCTCGACCGGGAGATCCGCCGCGAGCTCCGCCGCTTCGGGCCTGTGGACGGCGACATGGTCGGGGTGGTCCGTGCGTGGCCCGGCGCGGTCGGGGACACGGTGGCCCGCAACGCCTGGCCGGCGCGGCTCGCACGGGACGGCACGCTGCACGTGAACGCGGTTTCCTCGACCTGGGCGTTCGAGCTCGGCCGGCTGGCGGAGACGATTCTCGGCCAGCTGCGCGCGGAGCTCGGAGACGCGACGCCGCCGGCCCTGAAGGTCGTGCCGGGGCCGGTGCCCGAGCCCGCGGCGGAGGCGGCCGAACGGCGGGCTCCCGTGCGCCCCGAGCCCGCAGAGGCCGACCGCTCGCAGGCCGCCGAGCTCGCGGCCGCGATCGAGGATCCGGAGCTGCGGGAGCTGGTCTCGAGAGCCGCTGCGGCGAGCCTCTCCCGGGCCCGGTCCGACCGCAGTTTCTGATACACTCTCCTATGCCCGCAAAAGCTTCATTTGCAGGGCTTTTTTGATGGCCGAAACCGCTTACACCGCTAAAGACATCACTGTTCTGGAGGGCCTCGAGCCCGTCCGGCTGCGTCCGGGCATGTACATCGGCTCGACCGGCCCGCGTGGGCTCCACCACCTCGTCTACGAGGTCGTCGACAACTCGGTCGACGAGGCTCTCGCCGGCCGCAACGACTACGTCGAGATCACCCTCCATCCGGACAACTCGGTCACGGTGAGCGACCACGGAGCGGGCATCCCGGTCGAGTTGATCGAGGACCAGGGCCTCTCGGCTCTCACCGTCGTGCTGACGAAGCTCCACGCCGGCGGCAAGTTCGGCGGCGACGGCTACAAGGTCTCCGGCGGCCTCCACGGCGTCGGCGTCTCCGTCGTCAACGCGCTCTCCGAGCGGCTCGTGGCCGAGGTGCGCCGCGACGGCAAGCTGCACCGCCAGTCCTTCGAGCGCGGGGTCCCGCAGGGCGACATCGAGATCGTCGGGGACGTCGACGAGGGCGACACCGGCACGACCATCTCCTTCCTCCCCGACGGCGAGATCTTCGAGGAGGTCGACTTCTCGATCTCGACGCTCGTGCAGCGGCTGCGCGAGACGGCGTTCCTGACCCGTGGCCTCCGGATCGTCCTGACCGACGAGCGCGAGGGCGAGGAGCGGCACGAGTTCTACGCCGAGGGCGGGATCAAGGACTTCGTCGCCTACGTGAACGACGCGAAGGACTCCGTCCACAAGCACATCGTCTTCTTCGAGGGCGAGAACGAGGACGGCGCCGTCGAGGTCGCGATGCAGTGGAACACCTCCTACGTCGAGTCCGTGTTCTCGTTCGCGAACAACATCAACACCCACGAAGGCGGCACCCACCTCTCGGGCTTCCGCGCAGCGCTGACCGGGACGATCAACCGGTATGCGCGCGAGAAGGGCCTGTTGAAGGAGAAGGAGGACAACCTCGAGGGCGAGGACGTCCGCGAAGGGCTGGCCGCAGTGATCTCGGTCAAGCTGCGCAACCCGCAGTTCGAGGGGCAGACGAAGACCAAGCTCGGCAACCCGCCGATCGAGAGCCTCGTCAAGCAGGTCGTGAACCAGAAGCTGGCCGAGTTCCTCGAGGAGAATCCCCAGGACGCGCGCCAGATCATCACGAAGACGATCTCGGCCGCCCGCGCGCGCCAGGCCGCCCGCAAGGCGCGCGAGCTGACGCGCCGCAAGAGCGCGCTCGAGAGCATGTCGCTGCCGGGGAAGCTCGCCGACTGCTCGATCAAGGATCCGGAGTCGGCCGAGCTCTTCATCGTCGAGGGCGACTCCGCCGGCGGCTCGGCCAAGATGGGCCGCGACCGCACCTACCAGGCGATCCTGCCGCTGCGCGGAAAGATCATCAACTCGGAGAAGAACCGGATCAACAAGGTCCTCTCCAACAACGAGATCCAGGCGATGATCACCGCGATCGGCACCAGCCTCGGCGAGGAGTTCGACATCGCGAAGCTCCGGTACCACCGGATCATCGTGATGACCGACGCCGACGTCGACGGCTCGCACATCCGGACGCTGATCCTGACGTTCCTCTACCGGCAGATGCCCGAGCTGATCGAGCGCGGCCACGTCTACATCGCGGTGCCGCCGCTCTACAAGGTCAAGCTCGGCAACCAGGAGTTCTACTTCGAGAAGGACTCCCAGCTCGAGGAGCTGCTCGTGCGCGAGCGCGTCGGCGAGCTCGAGATCGTCTCGCGAGCCGGTGAGAGCCTGAAGTTGAGCGAGGCGCGGTGGGGCCGGTTCGTGCGCGGCCTCGCGGAGTTCGAGGGCTGGCTCGCCCGCCTGCGCGCGGACTTCGGCGCCGCGGCGGCCGACTTCGTGATCACGCACCGGATCGTCGAGGGCGACACCGCCTCCGTCGCCGACCTGGACAAGGCCGTCGGCGAGTCGGTCGACAACGGCTATGCGCTGAGCGTGCTCGGGACGAAGGAAGGCTCGATCGAGGTCAAGGTCGTCGAGACCGAGACGAGCTCGGCAACCCACATCACGGTGCCGGCGGAGCTCTTTGCCTCGCCGATCTACGGCCACCTGCGCAAGGCGTACGCCAGGCTGCTCGAGATCGTCGGGCCGCCGCCGTTCGCGCTCGCCGCCGGCAAGAAGCGGCGTGAGGCCGAGACCTTCGGCGAGCTCCGCCACGAGGCACTCGACCTCGCCAAGGAGGGCCTCCAGCTCTCCCGCTTCAAGGGCCTCGGCGAGATGAACGAGGAGCAGCTCTGGGAGACGACGATGGATCCCGCCAAGCGGCTGCTGATCCGCGTCGACGTCGAGGATGCCTCCGCCGCGGACCGGATCTTCTCCACGCTGATGGGCGACCAGGTCGAGCCGCGGCGCAAGTTCATCGAAGACAACGCGCGGGACGTCCGCTTCCTCGATGTCTGATCTGACGAACGAGCCGCTCAGCGGCGGCCGGATCGAATCGCGCGAGCTCGAGCAGGAGATGCGGTCGAGCTACCTCGACTACGCGATGAGCGTGATCGTCGGGCGCGCGCTGCCCGACGTCCGCGACGGCCTCAAGCCCGTCCACCGCCGCGTCCTCTTCGGCATGCACGAGGCGGGCCTGCAGCCGAACCGCCCGTACAAGAAGTCCGCGGCCACCGTCGGCGACGTGATGGGTAAGTACCACCCGCACGGCGACGCCTCGATCTACGACACGCTCGCCCGGATGGCGCAGCCCTTCTCGCTGCGCTACCCGCTCGTCGACGGCCAGGGCAACTTCGGCTCGATCGACGACGACCCGCCGGCCGCGATGCGCTACACCGAGGCCCGGCTCTCCCGCATCGCCACCGAGATGCTGCGGGACATCGACGCCGACACCGTCGACTTCGAGCCGAACTACGACGAGTCGCGCAAGCAGCCCTCGGTGCTGCCGTCGCGCTTCCCGAACCTGCTCGTCAACGGCTCGGCCGGGATCGCGGTCGGGATGGCGACGAACATGCCGCCGCACCGGCTCGGCGAGATCGTCGACGCGATCGTGCAGCTGATCGACAAGCCCGACGCGAACGTCGACGACCTGATGAAGCACGTCAAGGGGCCCGACTTCCCGACCGGCTCGATCGTCGTCGGCCGGCAGGGGATCCGCGATGCCTACCGCACCGGCCGCGGCCGCATCGTCATGCGCGCGCGCGCCCACATCGAGGAGCTGCGCGGCGGCAAGACGGCGATCGTCGTCACCGAGCTGCCCTACGGCGTCAAGAAGGGCGGCGACTCGGGCGTGATCAAGAAGATCGCCGACCTCGTCGGCGAGAAGGTGATCACGGAGGTCTCCGACCTCGCCGACCACTCCGACCGCACCGGGATGCGGGTCCAGATCGAGCTGAAGCGCGACGCGATCCCACAGGTCGTGTTGAACAAGCTCTACAAGCACACCGCGCTGCAGGCGACCTTCGGCTACAACGCGGTCGCGCTCGTCGACAACGTGCCGAAGACGCTCTCGCTGCTCGAGCTCGTCACGCACTACCTCGACTACCAGCGCGAGATCGTCACCCGCCGCTCGAAGTGGCAGCTGCGCAAGGCCGAGGACCGCGCCCACGTCCTCTCCGGCTACCTGATCGCGCTCGACAACCTGGACGAGGTGATCCGTGTCATCCGGGGCGCCGACGACACCGACGCCGCGCGCGAGGAGCTGATGTCGCGCTTCTCCCTCTCCGAGATCCAGGCCACCGCGATCCTCGACCTCCGGCTGCGCGCGCTCACGGGCCTCGAGCGCAAGCGCGTCGAGCAGGAGTACGCAGACCTGCAGGAGCAGATCACCGAGCTGCGCGCGATCCTCGGCGATCCGGCCAGGATCGACGCGCTGATCCGCGAGGAGCTGCTCGAGCTCAAGACCGCGTACGGCAAGAACGACGACCGGCGCACCGAGATCATCGCCGCCGAGGGCGAGTTCTCGCTGGAGGACATGATCGCCGAGGAGGACATGGTGATCGCGATCACGCGGTCGGGCTACATCAAGCGCCTGCCGGTCACCTCCTATCGCGAGCAGCGCCGCGGCGGCATCGGCGTGATGGGGATGGACCTGAAGGACGAGGACTACATCGAGCACCTCTTCGTCGCCTCGACGCACGACTACGTGCTCTTCTTCACCACCGTCGGCAAGGTCTACCGGCTGAAGGTGCACGAGCTGCCGCTCGGCTCGCGCCAGTCGAAGGGACGCGCGATCGTCAACCTGCTCCCCTTCCGCCAGGACGAGTCGGTGCGCGCGGTGATCGCGACGCGCGACTACAAGGAGGCGAAGTACCTCGTCTTCGCGACGCGGAAGGGCGTGATCAAGAAGACCGAGTTCCTCACCTACAACACGCCGCTGAAGGCGGACGGGATCATCGCGATCAAGATGCGCGAGGACGATGCACTCGTCGGCGTCCGTCTCTCCGACGGCGACGACGACGTGCTGATGGTCTCGCGGGCCGGCCAGGCGATCCGCTTCCACGAGTCGGAGGTGCGCTCGATGGGCCGCGACGCCTCGGGCGTGCGCGGGATGAACCTGCGCGCCGCCGACGAGGTGATCGAGCTCGACATCGCCCAGGACGACACCGACCTGCTCGTCGTGACCGAGAACGGCTACGGCAAGCGCACCCGCGTCTCCGACTACCCGGTCAAGGGCCGCGGCGGGCTCGGCGTCAAGACGGTGCAGCTCTCCGAGGCCCGCGGCAAGCTCGCCGGCGCACGGGTCGTGAGGGACGGCTACCAGGTGATGCTGATCTCGACCGGCGGCACCGTGATCAGGATCCCGGTCGAGGACATCAAGCGGCTCGGCCGCTCGACCCAGGGCGTGATCGTGATGCGGTTGCGCGGCGACGAGCAGGTGTCGAGCCTCGCACCGGTGATGGAGAGCGAGGGGTCGGACACGGCGGTCGAGGCTGCGGCCGAGGCGGCCGAGGCGGCCGGGATCGAGCCACTTGCCGAGCCGCAGTTCGACGAGGACGGCTTCGCGCCGTCCGCCGGCGACGACGACTCGTAGCGCTCGAACCTTCTGATTTCTCTGCGGAACTCTTCCCAAACGGGCGCAATCCGTGTATATGTTCCTCTTGAGGGGTTCAGATACGCGCCGATAAAGGGATCAGCATGACTTACAACACACAAGTAGACATTCTCGAACCGGTGAACTTCTCCGAGCATCTCGACAAGATCGAGCTCTATCTGGGCCAGGTCTGCCAGATCGCAGGCATCTCGAAGATGCAGCTGGACTACTGGACGAACAAGGCGCAGATCCCGACCAAGGGCAAGAAGCAGCGGATCTACGACATCGAGGCGCTCGAGACCGTGATGCTGATCAAGCAGGCCAAGGACAAGGGTCTCAATCTCGGCGCTGCGATCGAGGCGGCGCGCCGGTTTCGCACCGCCAACGGCCCGAGCCTCTAGGTCGAGCCGCCGCCCACCTGGCCGGAGCCTCCGGCCTTGCCCATGAACGCGGTCAGCATGTCGATCGGCGCCGGGAAGACGATCGTGGTTGCGTTCGTGGCCCCGATCTCGAGCAGCGTCTGCAGGTAGCGCAGCTGCAGGGCCATCGGTGACTTCGCCATCACGTCGGCGGCGTCGGCGAGCTTCTGCGACGCCTGGAACTCACCCTCGGCGGCGATGATCTTGGCGCGCCGCTCGCGCTCGGCCTCGGCCTGGCGGGCCATCGCGCGCTGCATCCCGGCGGGGATCTCGACGTCCTTGACCTCGACGATCGAGACCTTGACGCCCCAGGGGGAGGTCGCCTCGTCGATGATGTTCTGCAGGATCGCGTTGATCTTGTCGCGCTCGGAGAGGAGCTCGTCGAGCATGTGCTGGCCGAGCACGGAACGGAGCGTCGTCTGCGAGATCTGGGACGTCGCGACCATGAAGTTCTCGATCTGCACGATCGCGTTCTTCGGCTCGACGATCCGGAAGTAGGCGACGGCGTTCACGCGGACGGGGACGTTGTCCTTCGTGATCACCTCCTGCGGCGGCACGTTCAGCGTGATCGTGCGCAGGTCGACCTTGACCATCCGGTCGATCACAGGGATGAGCAGGAAGAGGCCCGGGCCCTTGGGCTCGGGCAGCAGCCGGCCGAGCCGGAAGATGACGCCGCGCTCGTACTCGCGTGCCACCTTGATCGCGGAGAACGCGATCATCAGGAGGATGAAGAAGACGGCAGCGACGGCAATCAGGGCAACCGACACGGGTCAGGTCCTTTCGGCGGGGTCGGGGCGCGCAGCGACGACGAGCTGCAAGCTGTCCTGCTCCACGGACTCTACGTGGACCCGGCCACCCGGCTCCAGCGGCTCGCCGCCGGCGGTGCGCGCACGCCACAACTCGCCGTCGACGAAGACGAGGCTCTCGCCCCGTACCTGGGCCTCCTCGCCGACGAGTCGGTGCGCTCCCACCTCGGGTGAGGTGCGGCGAAGCTTGGCCGCCTTGGTCAGCGCGAAGCCGAAGAGCAGCGTGAGCGTGGCGGCGATCGACGCGGCGACGGGCAGCGACACCTGGTAGGCGTCCCCGGCCGGGTCGAACAGCATCAGCGCGCCGATCACGAAGGTGATCGCGCCCGCGACCGACAGCGCGCCGCTCGAGGCGACGAAGGCCTCCGCGACGAAGAAGGCGGCGGCGAGCACCATCAACAGGAGGCCGGCGAAGGAGATCGGCAGGACCTGCAGCCCGTAGAGGCCGACGATCAGCGAGATCGCGCCGACCGTGCCCGGGAAGATCAGGCCGGGGTTCCAGAGCTCGACCACGATCCCGATCAGGCCGAGCGACAGCATCAGCGCGATGATGTTCGGGTCGATCAGCAGGTCGAGGATCCTCTTCCAGGCCGACATCTCGATCCGCTCCACGGACGTGCCCGCATCCACCTGCAGCGCGAGCCCCTTCGGCTGGACGGTGTCCCCGCCGATCTGGCGGAACAGGTCGGCGTAGTCGCTCGCGACCACGTCGACGACGTTCTTCTCCAGCGCCTCGCGCGCGCCGAGGTTCGTCGCCTTCGTGACCATCTCGCGCGCGATCTGGACGTTGCGGCCGTGCTCGCGGGCGAGCTCCCCGATGTAGGCCGCAGCGTCGTTGACGACCTTACGGCGCAGGTCATCGGAGATGTCCTCGCCGCCGACCGAGACCGGTGTCGAGGAGCCGATGTTCGTCTGCGGGGCCATCGCGAGGACGTCCGCGGCCATCCCGATCACCGCTCCGGCCGAGTCGGCGCTGGAGCCGCCCGGGGCGACGTAGACGATCACGGGCACCTTCGCAGCGAGGATCCCCCTGACGATCCCCCGCATCGACGAGCCGAGCCCGCCGGGTGTGTCCATCTCGATCACGACCGCCGCGAAGCCCTCCCGCTCGCCTCGATCGATCGCGTCGAGGAGGTAGTCCTGGGTGACGGGATTGACGTCGTTCCGGAACTCGGCGACGAGGACGCGCGCGCCCGGCTCGGCGGCGTGTGTGGCAACGGCCAGCCCGGCCGCGGCTGCCGCAGCGGCGCCGAAGACGGTTACCCGGGAGAGGGCGCCCACACGGTGACTGTAGCTGTAAGGATTCGATCAAACGAGGGGCGTAGGGGTTGTCGCCGAAGGTGGAAGTAGCCACCCTGCAGTGGACAGACCGCCGTGCCCAGACGACTTCTCATCCTGATCGGCCTCGCGCTGACGCTTCCGGCTCCGGCCGTGGCGGCGGACGCGACCATCGTCTCGCGAGAGATCCCGCTCGCGGGACAGCGCTCGCTCGCGGCCACGAACCCGCCGGCGCGGTTCAACCTCGTCGGGCTGCACTGGCGCGGCCCCGGCTCCGTCCAGTTCCGCACCCGCTCGTCGGCCGGTCGCTGGAGCGCCTGGCAGGATGCCGCTCCGGAGGCCGAGGACCGGCCGGACAGCGGTTCCGGCGAGCGCGACCGGTCGGGCGCGTGGCGGCTCGGCAACCCGTGGTGGGTCGGCCCCTCGAACCGGATCGAGTACCGGCTCCGCGGCACGGTCACGCGTCTGCGCGCCTTTTTCGTCTGGAGCCCGGACGCCGGCGTCCCCAGCCGAACGCTGCAGGCGGCCGGCCGTCCGGCGATCGTGCCGCGCACCGGCTGGCAGGCGGACGAGTCGATCAAGCGGGCACCGCCGTCGTTCGCGCCGGCTCTCCGGGTTGCGCTCGTCCACCACACAGCAGGCGCGAACGGCTACACCGCGGCGCAGGCGCCGGCGATCGTGAAGGCGATCCAGCTCTACCACGTGAAGGGGAACGGCTGGAACGACATCGGCTACAACTTCCTCGTCGACCGGTTCGGCACCGTCTACGAGGGGCGCTACGGCGGGATCGAGCGCAACGTCGTCGGCGCCCACGCCGAGGGATTCAACACGGGCTCGGTCGGGGTGGCCGTGCTCGGCATGTACGGGTCGCTCGCCGTCGCTCCCTCCGCACGCGACGCGCTCGCGCGCCTGCTCGCATGGCGGCTCGACGTCGCCCACGTGGACGCTGCCTCGACGCTCTCCTTCATCTCGGGCGGGAACGCACGTTTCCCGGTCGGGCTGCCGGTGTTCCTCCGCACCGTGTCCGGGCACCGCGACACGGGCTTCACCGACTGCCCCGGGAACGCGCTCTACGGCATCCTCACGACCCTCGCAGCAGACGCCGCCAAGATCGGGCTGCCGAAGCTGTACGCGCCGACCGTCACCGGCCGCGTGCCGGGCACGGTCAGGCTCACCGCACGGCTCTCTGCGCCGCTCCCGTGGACGGTCGAGATCTACGCCGGCGACGGGAGCATCGTCGCGTCGGGCTCGGGTGCCGGTCGGGACGTCGACTGGAGCTGGGACGCGAGCGCGACGCCACCCGGCGCCTACTCGTACGTGATCCGTTCAGCCGGTGTCACCTCCGCCACGGGTGCGCTCGGCGGTGGAGAGGTCGGGCTGGCGATCGGAGAGCTCGTAGCCGATCCGGAAGTCGTCTCGCCGAACGCCGACGGCGCCGCCGACGCGACCAGCATCAGCTACACCCTCAACCTGCCGGCGAACGTGTCCGTGCGCGCCGTCGACCTGCTCGGGGAACAGGTCGCCACGTTCGGCCGGACGTGGAAGCGCTCCGGCAAGCACGTGCTCAGCCTCGATCCCGCGTCCCTCCCGGACGGGCTCTTCAAGGTCGAGCTCCGGGCCACCGCCACCGGCGGCCGGGAGGCGACCGCGTCGACGCAGCTCTTCGTCAGCCGTACGCTCGGCCAGGTCACCTCGACCCGGGTGGCCTTCTCGCCCAACGCCGACGGTCGCGCCGACCGGATCGCTTTCCGGTTCGAGCTCGCGGCGCCGGCGGACGTGCGCGTTCGCGTCCTCCGCAACGGCAAGTGGGTGGCGACGCTGTTCAAGGGTGCCCTCGAGGCCGGCCCCCGCACCGTCGACTGGGACGGCTCCAAGCGTGTCGGCAGGCTCCTGGACGGCGACTACGAGGCCATCGTCGACGCGACAGACCCGGTGACGACGTCGTCGATCGCGGTCCCGTTCGCGGCCGACAGGACGCAGCCGAAGGTGAAGATCCTGCAGCGGTTCCCGCTCCGGCTGTGGCTGAGCGAGCCGGCGCGGGTGACGCTGCGCTTCGGCACGCGCAGCGTCGTGCGGGACGCGACCGCGGCCGGTGTCCTGCGCGTCTGGAAGGTGCCGCGCACGGGAATCGTCCGCGTCGTCGCCTGGGACGCTGCGGGCAACAAGAGCATCCCGGTCTCCAAGCGGTAGCCCGTACACTCGACGGGTGCAACCGCCTGCGCGCCCCAACCGTCCGATCGGGCAGGACGTGCGACGCGACGCGCCGCTCGTCTACGAGAGGCTGAGCGACCCGATTCTGGTGAAGCGAGCGAAAGACGGAGACCGGCGCGCCCTGACGGCGCTCTGTGAGCGCCACGCACCGCGCGTGGAGCGAATCGCCGGGCACCTGCTGCGCGATCGCGAGGACGCCCGGGACGCCGCGCAGGACGCGCTCGCGAAGCTGTGCGTCAAGCTGCCGCAGTTCCGGGGCGAGTCGTCGTTCTCGACGTGGCTGCACCGACTCGTGGTCAACGCGTGCCGGGACGTCGCTCAGCGCCAGCTCGCCCGCCGCTGTGAGCCGCTGGAGGAGGACCGCCGCGAGGCCCGGGACGGTGACCCCGCCCGTGCTGCGGAGGCGGCGGAGCTGCGCACCGAGCTCGGCGCCTGCCTCGCCCAGATCTCGCGCTCGCAGGCACGCGTGGTCGTGCTGAAGGACGCCTTCGACTTCAGCTTCGAGGAGATCGCAGGAGCGTCGGGCATGCCCGTCGGGACGGCCAAGTGCTACGCCCACCGCGCGCGCAACGGCCTGCGGGAGCGGCTGAGCGCATGAACCTGCCCCTGGGCAAGCGCGAGATCGAGGCGATCCTGCCGCACCGGGACCCGTTCCTCCTGCTCGACGAGGTGATCGAGCTCGAGCCGAATGTCCGCGTCGTCGCCCGGAAGCTCGTCACCGAGGAGGACTGCGCGGGCCACTTTCCCGGCAACCCGATCATGCCCGGCGTGAAGATGGTCGAGGCGCTGGCCCAGGCGGGCGCGGTCGCGGTGCTCAGCCTCGAGGAGAACCGGGGGCGGATCGCGCTCTTCGCCGGCATCGACGACGTCCGCTTCAAGCGCGTCGTGCGGCCAGGGGACGAGCTGACACTCGAATGCGACCTCGAGACCGTGCGCGGCCCGATCGGCAGGGGCAAGGCCCGCGCGACCGTCGGCGGTGAGCTCGCCGTCCGCGGCACGCTGACCTTCGCGGTGGACCGCTCGTGATCGGCTCGGCCAACGGCAAGCGGATCGGGATCACCGGCCTCGGTGTCTGCGTTCCCGACCGCGTGTTCACGAACAAGGACCTCGAGCAGTACGTCGACACGACCGACGAGTGGATCGTCGAGCGCACGGGGATCAGGGAGCGGCGGTTCGCGACCGAGGATCAGGCACTGACCGACATCGCCGGGCCGGCCGCACGGGACGCTCTCGCGGCGGCGGGCGTCGAGGCGGCGTCGATCGACCTGATCGTCGTCGCCACGGTGACTCCCGACATGATGTTTCCGACGAGCTCGGCCCTGCTCGCGGACGAGCTCGGGATGCCCGACGCCGCCGCGTACGACCTGCTCGCCGGGTGCACCGGCTTCATGTACGCGATCGCGCAGGCCTACGGGATGCTCGCGTCGGGCCTCGCAAAGCGCGCGCTCGTGATCGGCGGGGACGTGCTCTCGAAGATCCTCGACTGGGAGGACCGGTCGACCCTCGTCCTCTTCGGAGACGGCGCGGGCGCGGTCGTGCTCGACGCGGTCGACGAGGGCGGCTTCCTCGGCTTCGAGCTCGGCGCGGACGGCGGCGGCGGCGAGAATCTGTGGCTGCCAGGCAGTGGCTCGCGCCACTTCCCCGACGCCGACAAGCTGGTGAAGATGAACGGCCGCGAGGTGTTCAAGTTCGCGACGCGGGTGATGGTCAGCTCGGCCGAGAAGGTGCTCGCGGAGTGCGGGTTGACGGTCGACGACGTCGACGTCTACGTCCCGCACCAGGCAAACAAGCGAATCATCGACCACGCGACCCATAAGCTGGGGATCCCCGAGGAGAAGGTGGTCGTGAACGTGCACAAGTACGGCAACACATCGTCGGGGTCGATCCCGCTCGCTCTTGCGGACGCCGCCGCCGACGGGCGGTTGCGCAAGGGAGAATTGGTGCTGATGACAGGAATGGGAGCCGGCCTCACCTGGGGCTCGGCGCTGATCGAGTGGACAGGAGGAACGAGTTGAGCAAGATCGCCTTCATGTTCCCGGGCCAAGGCTCGTACGAGGCCGGGATGGGACGCGACGTCGCCGAGGCGGTCCCCGAGGCGATGGCGGTGTACGACGCCGGGAGCGAAGCTGCCGGCCTGGACCTGAAGGAGATCTGCTTCCACGGGCCGATCGAGAACCTGCTCGACACGCAGGTGCAGCAGCCTGCGCTCGTCGCGACCAGCCTCGCGATCAACGAGGCGATCCGGTCGCGTGGGATCACGCCCGACTTCGTCGTCGGCCACTCGGTGGGCGAGTTCGCGGCGCTCGGCGCGGCCCGCTCGATCGGCGCGGCCGACGCGATCGGGCTCGTGCGCGAGCGCGGGATCGCGATGGCCGATGCCGCGCAGGCGCGGCCGGGCTCGATGGCTGCGATCCTCGGCCTTGCCGACGAGGTCGTCGAGGGGCTCTGCCGCCGGATCTCGAACGTGTGGCCGGCGAACTACAACTGCCCCGGCCAGATCGTGATCTCGGGCGAGGACGACGCCGTCGGCGAGTGCTGCACCGAGGCGGAGCGCGAGGGCGCTCGCCGGGCAGTCCGGCTGCGGGTCTCCGGCGCGTTCCACTCGCCGCTCGTCGAGCGGGCCGCGGACAAGCTGCGCCCGGCCGTCGAGAGGATCCACTTCCACGAGCCGGCGACGGCGTTCATGTCGACCGTGACGGCGAAGCTCGAGGACGCGAACCACTACCGCGAGCTGCTCGTGCAGCAGCTGACCGCACCCGTGAAGTTCGCACAGGCGGCCCGCGAGCTGCTCGGCAAGGGCGTGACGGTGTTCGTCGAGGTCGGCCCCGGCAACGTGCTCAGCGGTTTACTGAAGAGGATCGACAGGAGCGTGCACATCGTCTCCGTCAACGACCTCAAAGGCCTCCGCGAGTTGGAGGAAACGCTTGCCTAGCGGCGGGGGGTTCGCCTCGCTCGAGGGCAAGAACGCTCTCGTCACAGGAGCATCTCGTGGGATCGGCCGGGCGATCGCGGTCGAGCTCGCCGCGGCGGGCGCGAGTGTCGTCCTCGGTTACCGCTCCGGCAAGGAGGAAGCCGAGACGCTCGCGGCCGAGCTCGGCGGTCGTGCCGTGCAGGCCGACGTCTCAGACGCCGCCGACGCGAAGCGGCTGGTCGAGGAGGCAGGTGACGTCGACATCCTCGTCAACAATGCCGGCCTGACCCGCGACGGCCTGCTCGCGCGAATGTCGGACGACGACTGGGAGACGGTGCTCGCGACGAACCTCTCCTCGGTCTTCTACACCTGCCGCGCGGTGACGCGCCCGATGATGAAGAAGCGAGCCGGCTCGATCGTGAACATCTCCTCGATCGTCGGTGTGCACGGCAACTGGGGTCAGACGAACTACGCCGCCTCGAAGGCGGGGATCATCGGCTTCACGAAGTCGCTCGCACGGGAGCTGGGCTCGCGCAACGTGCGCGCCAACGTCGTCGCTCCCGGTTACGTCAAGACGCAGCTGACGGAGGTTCTGCCCGAGGAGGCGACGGGCGCGATGCTCGACAACACGCCGCTCGGGCGCCTGGGCGATCCGGAGGACGTGGCCGGAGCGGTACGCTTTCTCTGCTCCGACGCGGCCTCGTTCATCACGGGCGAGGTGCTGCTCGTCGACGGCGGACTGGGGATGTAAGTGGCTGCAGACAACGGAAGACGACGCGTCGTCGTGACGGGGCTCGGGATGGTGACCCCGCTCGGCAACGACGTCGAGACGACCTGGGCGAACCTCACCGCAGGGGAGTCCGGCGCGGCCGAGATCGGACAGTTCGACGCGACCGACTTCCCGGTCCACTTCGCCTGCGAGCTGAAGGACTTCGACCCGACCCAGTGGATCGAGCACAAGCAGGCGCGGCGCATGGACCGCTTCGCGCAGATGGTGCTCGCCGCCGCGCGGCAGGCCGAGGCCGACTCGGGCATCGACATCGCCAAGGAGTCGGACCGCGTCGGTGCGTCGATCGCCACCGGGATCGGCGGGCTCGGCGCCTTCCAGGACTGCTACCAGACGCTGATCGACCGCGGCCCCGACCGGGTCAACCCGTTCTCGATCCCCGCGATCATCCCGAACATGGGCGCCGGCTGGGTCTCGATGGAGCTCGGCACGCGCGGCCCGCTCTCGTCGCAGTGCACGGCGTGCGCTGCGTCGAACATGGCGATCGGCGAGGGTGCGGACGCGATCCGGCTCGGCCGCGCCGACGCGATGATCTGCGGCGGTACCGAGGCCGGGATCACGCGCGTCGGCATCGCCGGCTTCGGCGCGATGCGGGCGCTCTCGCGCCGGAACGACGATCCGAAGGGCGCCTCGCGGCCGTTCGACGCCGGCCGCGACGGTTTCGTGATGGGCGAGGCGGGGGGCACGATCGTGCTGGAGGAGCTCGAGCACGCGCAGGCACGCGGCGCGAAGATCTACGCCGAGCTGATCGGCTACGGCGTCTCGTCGGATGCGAATCACATCACCGAGCCCGACCCGACCGGCGTCCATCCCGCGCGCGCGATGCAGATGGCGTTCGCCGACGCCGGCATCGACCCGGCCGAGATCGGCTACATCAACGCGCACGGAACCTCGACGCCGCTCGGCGACGCCTCGGAGACCCGGGTGATCAAGCTCGCAGTCGGCGAGGAAAACGCCTACAAGATCCCCGTCTCCTCGACGAAGGGCGCGACCGGCCACTGCCTCGGCGCCGCCGGCGCGATCGAGGCGATCTTCACGATCCTCGCGACGAACCGCGGCGTGCTGCCGCCGACGATCAACTACGAGGTCGAGGATCCGTCGTGCGACCTCGACTACATCCCGAACGAGGCGCGCGAGTCGGAGATCCAGGTCGGCGTCTCGAACTCGTTCGGCTTCGGCGGCCACAACGCCTGCGTTGTCTTCCGCAAGCTCGACTCGTAGCGGTCGCTCTCTCCTTGTAACAGACTGTTACGAGGTCGCCCCGCACGCGGCAGGCGCGGGCTCCGGGAGCGGGCCTCGGCTGAGCAAGTTGCAGTCTGTTACTTGGCTAGAGGCGCAGCTCGAGCAGGACGACGTCCCGCCACGCGCCGTGCAGCTGCCCGATTCGCTCGCGCCTGCCGACCTCGCGGAAGCCGAGCCGGTGATGCAGCTCGAGCGAAGCCTTGTTGTCCGGGAAGATCCCGGCCTGGAGCGTCCAGTAGCCGCCGGTGCGCGCGCTCTCGATCACGTGGTCGAGCAGCGCCTGTCCCACCCCGCGCCCGCGGGCGCGCTCGGCGACGTAGACGCTTTCCTCCCCGACTCCGCGGTACACGGAGCGGCTTGAATATGGGACGACGGCGCACCAGCCCACGACCTCGCCGTCGAGCAGCGCGACGAAGCGGTGCTCGGGCAGGTGCCTCGCGTCCCACTGCTCCCAGGTCGGCACCTCGGTCTCGAACGTGGCGAGCCCCGTTTCGATCCCCTCGGCGAAGATTGCTGCGACTGCCGGGTAGTCCTCGGCGGCGAGAGCGCGGAGCTCGAGCACGCCTACTGCAGCTCGACGAGCCGTCCGTCGGGGTCGCGGACGTAGGCGGAGCGGCCCCAGTCGTAGTCGCGTGCCTCGGCGTCGAGCCGGCGGCCGTTCCGAACCTGCATCCGCCGATTCTCGCACGGCCGCGCCGATAAGCTCCGGCCCATGTCCCGCTGGGCCACCTTCGACTGCTACGGCACGCTGATCGACTGGAACGCCGGGATCGGCGGCGTGCTCGAGCGCCTCTACGGCGCCGAGCAGGCGCCGGCCCTCCTGCGCCGCTACCACGAGCTCGAGCCGGAGGTGCAGGCAGAGGAGTACCGCGGCTACGGCGAGGTGATGACGCTCACGCTCGAGCGGCTTGCGAACGAGACCGGCCTCGGGATCCCGGAGGGGGAGAGCGGCGTGCTGCCGCAGTCGCTCGCGGACTGGCCGGTCTTCCCCGAGGTGCCGGCCGCACTCGCGGAGCTGCGGAGGCGCGGCTGGAGCCTCGCGATCCTCTCCAACACCGAGCACGCGCTGATCACCGAGTCCCAGAAGCGGATCGGCGTTCCCTTCGACCTCGTCGTCACCGCCGAGGACACGCGCTCGTACAAGCCTGCGCACGGCCACTGGGAGCGCTTCTTCGAGGTGACGACCGCCGACCGCGAGCACCACGTCCACATCGGTGCGAGCCTCTTCCACGACGTTGCGCCTGCCCGCGAGCTCGATCTCAGCGTCGTCTGGATCAACCGCCTCCATGAGCAGGGCGAGCCGGCGCCGGACCGCGAGCTGCCGGACCTCGGCGGCCTGCCCGACGCGCTCGACGAGCTGACTCCGTCGCCCGCGTGAACCTGCGGCCCTACCGCGAGGACGACTTCGACGCGACCCTCGCTCTGATGAACGCGCATCAGCTGGCGGGGTTCGGGGAGGCCGACGTGACCGCCGACGAGCTCGGGCGGTGGCTGACGACGCCCTACGTCGAGATCGAGCGCGACATCCGCGTCCTCGAGCGCGACGGTCGTCTCGTGGGCTACGCGGACGTCGACGAGGCGCGAACCGACCCACCCCGCTTCTGGTGTGACGTGAAGGTGCATCCCGACGAGCCGGCGGGCGAGATCCTCGACATTCTCGTCGCCTGGCTCGACGAACGCGCCCGGCACGGTGTGCTCCGTGTCTGGCTCTCGGCCGGCGACACCCGCGTCCTGACGGAGCTAGCCCGCCACGGCTTCGAGCCCGTCCGCCATTCCTACCGGATGGAGATCGACCTGGCCGCGGACTCGCGCGACCCGGCCTGGCCGGACGGGATCGCCGTTCGCACCGCCGGCCGCGGCGAGCTGCGGCAGGTGTTCGACCACGTCGTCGAGGTGTGGCGCGACACCAACGACCCCGTCGACGAGACCTTCGAGGAGTGGGGTCACTGGCACATCGAGCGCCCGGATTTCGACCCCGCGCTCTGGTTCCTCGCCGTCGACGGCGACGAGGTCGCGGGCTTCTCGATCTGCAGCCCCGACCCGGTGCGGCCGGCGACCGGCCACGTCCCGCTGCTCGGCGTGCGCGCGGGCTGGCGGCGGCAGGGGCTCGGCGAGGCGCTCCTGCTCCACTCTTTCGCGGACTTCCGGAACCGTGGCTGGACGCACGGGACGCTCGGCGTCGACGTCTCGAGCCCCACCGGTGCCCTCCGGCTGTACGAGCGGGTCGGGATGCGCGCCTACCGGGACACGGTCTTCCTCGAGCGCGAGGTGCAGGCGTGAGCCGCCTGCGCGCCCGCTGCCCCGACTGCCGGACGCTGACCGCGGTCGCGTTCGGGCCGGAGTACCAGTGCCACAGCTGCGGCCGCGAGTTCCTCGCCGGTCTCGTCAGGGTGCCGCGCGCCTGGGGCGACGGCGGCGAGACGATGGCCGAGGCGGCGTATCTCGAGCTGCCCTATCCCGAAGCCGGTGTGGTCGAGGCAGACTCGCTCGCCGAGCAGACGCTGCTGCTGGCCTCCGAGCTGCCCGACCGGCCGGTCGTCCTCGGCGGCTGCTGCTGCGCTCACGTAGGTGCGATCGAGGCGCTCACGGCCGGAGAGGAGTGCCTCGCCGTCGTCTGGATCGACGCGCACGGCGACCTGAACACGCCCGCGAGCTCTCCGTCCGGCAACGCCTGGGGGATGCCGTTGCGGATGGTGATCGACGACGGCGCCGTCTTGCCGCAGCACGTTGCGCTCGTCGGCGCCCGTAACCTCGACCCCCCGGAGGTGGACTTCATCGCGGCGAGCGGGATCCACACGGGCGACCGTGCGGTCGAACGGGCGCTCGCCGGCGCCGATGCCGTCTATGTGGCATTCGACGGCGACTCGGTCGAGCCCGGTGAGCTCGCCGTCTTCATGCCCGAGCCCGACGGCCTGCGGCTGCCGGAGGTCGAGGAGCTGCTCGCGTCGATCGCGGCGCGCACTCGCGTCGCCGGTGTCGGCTTCACCGGGCTCGTGCGGGACTCCGCCAACGAGCCCGCGCTCGTCCGCCTCGCCGCCGCGCTCGGCCTGTAACCCCGGGCGGGAGGGCCAGGTCTAAGATCACACGATGGCCGAAGCCGAAGCCAGCCGCATCGACGTCTCGATCGAGCACAAGCAAGCCCCCGAGCCGCCGGCGAAGAAGCACCCGAACACGTGCCCCTCGTGCGGCTCGCACTACCGCGACGACGAGCTGAGCGCGAACCTGCGCGTCTGCACGCAGTGCGGCCACCACTTCCCGGTCAAGGCCCGCGAGCGGATCGACCAGCTCGTCGATCCGGGGAGCTTCGAGGAGGAGGCCGAGGAGCTTCGCTCGGCCGACCCGCTCGGCTTCTTCGACCTCCGCGCCTACAAGGAGCGGCTCGCCGAGGCGGAGATCGCCACCGGCCTCGGCGACGCGCTCGTGATCGGCAGCGCCACGATCGAGCAGCTCCGCTGCGAGCTGGCGGTGATGGACTTCTCCTTCATGGGCGGCTCGATGGGCTCGGTCACCGGCGAGAAGTTCGCCCGCGCGTGCGAGAGCGCTGCCGCGTCCGGCGTGCCCCTGGTCTCGGTCTCGGCCTCCGGCGGCGCCCGCATGCAGGAGGGGATCCTCGCCCTGATGCAGCTGCCGAAGACGGTGGTCGCCGTCGAGGAGCTCCACGAGGCGGGCTGCGGGCTGATCTCGGTGATGACCCACCCGACGACGGGCGGCCTGCTCGCGAGCTTCGCCAGCCTCGGCGACGTCCTGCTCGCCGAGCCGGGCGCGCTGATGTCCTTCGCCGGCCCCCGCGTCGTCGCGCAGACCACGCGCGAGAAGTTGCCCGACGACTTCGGGCTCGCCGAGTCGAACCTCCGCTTCGGCCACGTCGACGCGATCGTGCCGCGACCCGAGCTGCGCTCGACACTGGGTCGGCTGCTCCGACTCTTCGAAAAGGAATAGCGTGGCACGTGATGCAGAGATCCGCCTCCGGGATCGGTTGAGCAAGTTGAGCGGCCTCGATCTGCTGCGCGGCGCTCGCCTCTCGGGCGAGCTCGAGCGGCTGAAGCGTCAGCTCGACCGGATCGAGGCCGAGCCGACCGACGCGGAGATCTGGACGAAGGTGGAGCTGGCCCGGCACGAGGACAGGCCGTACACGCTCGACTACGTGGAGCGGATCCTCGACGACTGGTTCGAGCTGCACGGCGACCGCGGCCGCGCCGACGACGCCGCGCTCGTCACGGGCCTCGGCAAGCTCGAGGGCCGCACGGTCGCGCTGATCGGTCATCAGAAGGGACGCGACATCAAAGAGCGGAGCACTCGCAACTTCGGCATGGCCTACCCGGAGGGCTACCGGAAGGCGATGCGCGTGATGGAGCTCGCCGACCGGCACCGCTTTCCGCTCGTGACGCTCGTCGACACGCCCGGCGCGTATCCCGGGCGTCGCGGCGGAGCAGCATGGCCAGGGCGGCGCGATCGCCCGCTCGCAGGCGGTGATGGCGCGGCTCTCCGTCCCCACCGTCGCGTGCGTGATCGGCGAGGGCGGCTCGGGCGGGGCCGTCGCGATCGCGCTCGCGGACACGGTGCTGATGCAGGAGAACGCGATCTACTCGGTGATCTCGCCGGAAGGGTGCGCTGCGATCCTGTGGAGAGATGCGGGCGAGAAGCACAAGGCGGCCGCCGCCTTCAAGCCCGATGCCCAGCACTGCCTCGAGCTCGGCGTGATCGACGGGATCGTGCCGGAGCCCGAAGGCGGCGCCCACGCGAGCCACGACGAGGCTGCACGCGCTGCTCGGTGCGACGCTCGCAGACGCGCTCGAGGAGCTCGACGGGGTGCCATCCGAGGCTCTCCGCGCGCGCCGCCGGGCCAAGTTCCGTTCGATGGGCGTGCTCGCCTGATCGATCAGGCTTTCCACAGCTTCCACAGGCTTTTCCCCTGCTCTGAATACTGCGTGCAACTGGGTCTAGACGAGGTTGAGGCCGGCAAAAGCCGGCCCCAACTGACCCCCGCGTTCGGGCGGAGAAGACGGTGTGCCCGCAGGCACGCAGAGGGTAGATCTCCCATCCCCGGCGGGTGAAACCTCGCTTGCGGGTAGGAATTCGGCGTGGCTGAGCTGAAGGACTACGAGCGCAAGCGCACGCGCGGCAAGACGCCCGGAGCCGTTCACCGGCGCCGCTTCGGCGGGCGAGCGGCCGATCTTCGTCGTCCAGCGCCACGATGCCCGCCGGCTCCACTACGACTTCCGGCTCGAGCGCGACGGTGCGCTCGCGAGCTGGGCGGTGCCAAAAGGCGTGCCGCTCGAGCCGGGGACGCAGCACCTGGCCGTGCACGTCGAGGACCACCCGCTCGACTACGCCACCTTCGAGGGGGAGATCCCGGCTGGCAACTACGGCGCCGGCACGGTCGAGATCTGGGACAGCGGCACCTACGAGCTGGTCGAGGAGAAGCGCAACGGCGGGCTGACGGTGCACCTGCACGGCTCGCGGCTCGAAGGGCTGTGGACACTCGTGCCGGCCCGGCTCTCCGGCGACGAGAAGAACTGGCTGCTCGTGAAGAAGAAGGAGGACGCGCCCGGCCCGCGCCGCCGTGCCTATGCGCCGATGCTGGCGACGCTGGCCGATGCCGTCCCGCCTGGCGAGGGTTGGTTGCACGAGGTGAAGTGGGACGGGTTCCGGGCGCTCGCGACGATGCGCGGCGGCGAGGTCGAGCTGCGCAGCCGCAACGACAACCGCCTGAACGATCGCTTCCCCACCGTCGTCACCGCGCTCGAGCGCGCCCTGCGTACGCCCGACTGCGTCCTCGACGGCGAGGTCGTCGCGGTCGGGGCGGACGGCCGGGCCACCTTCTCGGCGCTGCAGCAGGCCAAGGAGGGGACGACGTACCTCTACGTCGCCTTCGACGTGCTCGAGGTGGAGGGCGAGCCGCTCGTCGGCCTGCCGCTCGTCGAACGGCGCGAGCGGCTCGCCGGGCTGATCGATCCCACGCGCGGCGCCGTCCAGATCTCGGATGCCTTCGACGACGGCGAGACGCTCTACCGGGCCGCCCAGGAGCAGCAGTTCGAGGGAGTCGTCTCCAAGCGAGCCGACTCGCGCTACGAGCCGGGGAAACGCTCGCGCCACTGGTTGAAGGTGAAGACCCATGGCCGGCAGGAGCTGGTCGTCGCCGGGTACACGAAGGGCCAGGGGCGCCGCTCGGGTAGCTTCGGCTCGCTCGTGCTCGGGGTGCAGGAGTCGGGGAACCTGCGCTGGGCGGGCAACGTCGGCACCGGCTTCGACGACGCGGAGATCGAGCGCCTGCTCGCAAAGCTCGAGCCGCTGAGACGTGATGTTTCGCCCTTTGCGGAGGTGCCGAAGATGCCGAAGGTGCGCAAGGGCGACGTCGTCTGGGTCGAGCCCGAGCTCGTGGCCGAGATCCGCTTCGCCGAGTGGACGCACGACGGGCGGTTGCGGGCGCCGGTGTACGAGGGTTTGCGCGAGGACAAGGAGGCGGTAGAGGTGCGACGCGAGCGCGAGGCCATAGGACCGGAGGTGCGGAAGGGCAAGCGGGTGCTGAAGCTCTCCAACCTCGACAAGCCGTTCTGGCCGGACGAGGGGATCACGAAGGGCGACCTGCTCGCGTACTACCGGGACATCGCGCCCATGCTCCTGCCCCACCTGAAGGACAGGCCGTTCACGATGAAGCGCTATCCCGACGGCTGGCAGGGCAAGTTCTTCTTCCAGAAGGATGCCCCGAAGCACATGCCGGACTGGATCCCGACGCGGCCGTTCGAGGCGTCGACGCGCGACCGGCCGCCGAAGCGGCGCGTGATCGACTTCCCGCTCGTGAACGACGAGCTGGCTCTGCTCTGGATGGTGAACATGGGCTGCATCGACATGAACACCTGGTACTCGCGGGTCGACAAGCCGTCGCGGCCGGACTTCGTCCTGTTCGACCTCGACCCGTCGCCGGACGTCGGTTTCGCCGAGACGATCGAGGTTGCGCTGCTGATCAAGCAGACGCTCGACCTGCTCGAGCTGGAGTCGTTCCCGAAGACGAGCGGCTCGGAGGGGATCCACATCCTCGTCCCGGTCGCGCGGCGGCACACCTACGGCCAGACGCGCGAGTTCTCGGAGATCATCGCCGGCGCGCTCGCGCGCGCGCATCCCGGCCTCGCGACGACGGAGTGGACGAAGGCGAAGCGGCGCGGCGTCCTGATCGACTCGAACCAGAACGGGGAGGGCAAGACGATCGCGTCCGCCTACTCGGTGCGGCCGAAGGCCGGCGCGCCCGTGTCGACACCCCTCCGCTGGGACGAGGTGAACGAGAAGCTCGACCCGGCCGCGTTCACGATGGACGCGGTACTCGATCGCGTCGCCAGGGAGGGCGACCTGTTCGAAGGTGTGCTGAGCTCGAAGCAGTCCCTCGGCGCGGCGCTGAAGTCGCTTCGTTAGGCGGCTCCGAAGAGCGGCAGGCAGTCGGCGACTCCCTCGACCTCGACCGGGAAGGGTGCGCCGGCCCACTGACCGCGCTCCAGCCGCAGCTGCAGGTGCGGCTGCGGGATGCCTCGCGGGCTCATCGTGTCGTGCCCGACGACGCGGTAGCCCAGCTTCTCCGAGACGCGGCGCGAGGCCGCGTTCGCCTCGAAGGCCGAGGACGTGACCGCGGTCGCGCCGAGCTCCCGGAACGCGAGCTCGACGACCGCCGCGCGCATCTCGGTCCCCACTCCGCGACCCTGGAAACGGCTGCCGAGCCAGGAGCCGGTCGCGACCGCTCGCCGCCCGGCGAAGTCGTCCGCCCCGATGCCTTGCACGCCCATGAGCACGCCGTCCACCCAGGTTCCGAGGTCGAACTTCCACGAGTCGGGTGTCCATGTCTCCCGGGTCGCGTGGTGGAAGGCGAGAAATGCCTTCTCGGTCAGCTCGTCGGTCCACGCAACGCCGAACGGCATCTCCTCGGGCGGGTGGATCCCGGCGGCCGCGAGCTCGTACAGCTCGACGAGCTCCGCCTCGGTGGGGAGCCGCAGCTCGAGTCGCGGCGTCCGCACCCGAAGGTCGTAGAGCGGCGCGATGTTCATTCGCCGAGTCGCCGGGGCTGGCCGAGAGCGGACAGCTCGGCGATGTCGCGGCGGAAGAACAGCGACGTCGTCCAGTCGACGACCACGCGGAGCTTGCGCGAGAGCAGCGGCAGCTGGAAGAGGTGGTAGGTGCGGGTGACGAACCAGCCCGGAAAGCCGCTCAGCCGGACGCCGAGCACGTCCGCGATCCCCTTGTAGCGGCCGAGCGTCGCCACCTGGCCGAGCATCCGGTAGCCGTATGGCTGCGGCTCGGCGCGCAGGTTCTTCGCCAGCTGCCTCGCCTGGCGGAGCGCGTGCTGGCACGTCGGCGGATCGACCCGGCCCGGCGTTCGCGTGTTCGGGACCGCGGCGCCGTCGCCGAGCGACCACACACGCTCGCGTCCCTCGACGCGGAGGCAGCCGTCGACCGTGACGCGGCCGCGCTCGTCCAGCGGTACCCCGAGCTCGCCGAGCAGCGGGTGCGCCTTGACGCCCGCCGTCCAGACGAGCGTGTGCGTCGCGACCCGCTCGCCGTTCGACAGCACCGCCTCCTCCCCGTCGTAGGAGTCGAGGGTGGTGGAGACGTGGATCTCGACGCCTCGTCGGGCGAGCTCGCGCGCCGCGTAGTCGCCGAGCCGCATCGGGATCTCGGGCAGGATCTTGGGCGCGGCGTCGACGAGGATCCAACGCTGCCGCCGCTCCCGCAGGCGCGGGTACCAGCGCAGGGCGTCCTGCACGAGATCCGCGAGCTCGGCGAGCGCCTCGACGCCCGCGTAGCCGGCGCCGACGAAGACGAACGAGAGGTGCGCCGCCGAGCCCGTGTCGCCGACCGCGTCCGCGGCCTCGAGCTCACGGAGGACGTGGTTGCGCAGGTGGATCGCGTCGGCGAGGTCCTTGAAGCCGAGCGCGTGCTCGGCGAGGCCCGGTACGGGCAGCGTGCGCGTGACCGCCCCGAGCGCGAGCACGAGTTGCTCGTAGCCGAGCTCGAAGTCGCCGGCGTCTGCGGTCTCCACGCGCACCGCACGGCGCGTCCTCGTCGAGCGCGGTGATCCGGCCGAGCACGAGCTCCGCGTGCGGGCACATCTGCCGTAGCGGCACGACAACGTGGCGGGGCTCGAGCGTCCCCGACGCCGCCTCGGGGAGCATGGGCGTGTAGAGCATGAAGTTCTCCGGGCTGACGATCGTCGCCCCGTGCTTCCCGAGCAGGCGCGCGACGTAGGCGCCGGCGAACCCGCCGCCTGCGATCAGCACGCCCCCGCGGGCCGCCCTGCTCACTCGGCGCGCCCGACGAGGTCGGCGAGCGACGTCTCCTCGAGCACGCCCCGCATGCTCGTCCGCAGCTCGATCCACACGTCCTGCAGGCCAGCGGCGGCCCCGGTGTAGGCGACCTCCTCGGGACGGACGCCGCGAACGGTGGCGATCGGCCCCTCGACCGCGCGGATCACGTCGGCGAGGCTGACGTCGGACGCGGGCTTCGCGAGCCGGTAGCCGCCCTCGGGACCGCGCTGGCCGGCGACGAGCTCCGCCCGACGCAGCTCGAGCAGGATGTTCTCGAGGAAGGCAGGTGGAATCCCCTGGGCCGCCGCCAGCCGCTCGGCCTTGACCGGTCCGGCCGGTGCGGCCGCCAGCTCCGCGAGCGCGCGGATCGCGTAGTCGACCTTCGCGGAGACCCGCATAGGGGGATTCTCTAGGTTCGCGCCGGCTCGCCGGCCGCCCAGGCGCTGCAGATCGCGCCGACGTGCCGGTGATCGGTGCCGCAGCAGCCCCCGAGGACGTTCACCTGCGGCAGCCGGGCCTTGAGTGCAGCATGCCGCTCGGCGAGATCGGCGGGGTCGCCCTCGTCGAGCTCCTCCGCCTCGTCCAGCTCCGCGTGGCTCTTCGCCGAGGCATTCGCCCGCAGGCCGCGGATCCGCTCGACCCAGGCGGCGTCCGCTTCGAGCACCGTGTCGAAGTGGCTCGGATGGGCGCAGTTGATCATGTAGTACGCCGGGGCGCTGCCGGTCGCGTCGTCCACCTGCCCGATCGCTGCACCGAGCTCCTGGCCGCTCGGCAGCCGCCCGTCGGTCTCGAGCGTGAAGGAGATCGCGCTCGGGATCCCGGCCGCCGCGGCCGCCCGGGCCACCCCGATCGCCTCCTCGGCGTAGGTCATCGTGATCGCCGTGACCAGATCCGCCGCCGTGTCGGCGAACGTGCCGATCTGGACGGCGTGATAGGCCTCCGCGTCCTCCGCGCTGAGCATCGTGGCCGGCGAGTAGCCGTCTCCCTGCGGGCCGATGCAGCCGGAGATCACGATCGGCTGCTCGCCCCGGTACTCGTCCCGCAGCTCCTCCAGCAGTGCGATCGCCTTCCGGTTGAAGGCGTCCAGCTCGTCGAGCGAGTAGCCCAACTCGCGCGCCCAGTCCGGATTCGCGCGCCACGTGGGCGCCTCCAGGACGAGGCCGACTCCCCGCTCGCGCGCGAGCTCGGCATAGGGCCGGTAGTAGCTGCGGAGCTCTTCCGTCCCCGCCTCGTCCTTCAGCAGGTCGAACGCCGCGAACGCCGGCAGCTCGAGGCCGCGGTGGAAGATCAGCGTCGTCTCGATCCCCCCGTCGGTGAGGAAGAGACCGCCGTCCAGTTGCGGGAGGCGCTCCCTGTGCACGGCGCGAACCTACACGACCTCGGCCAGGCGTCCTTCAAGGAATGCGCGGTCGGCCGCGTTCATCTCGAGCGCGAGCGCCGCCCGGTAGGCCGCAGCGGCCTCGTCGTGCCGCTCCAGCCGGCGCAGGAGATCCGCACGCGCCGCGTGGAGGAGGTGGTAGTCCGGCAGGTCGATCGCCGCGATCAGCTCGAGCCCTCGCTCCGGCCCCTCGGACATCGCGACGGCGACGGCGCGGTTGAGCGCGATCACCGGCGAGGGCGTCAGCAGCTCCAGCTCGGCGTAGAGCGCCGCGATCCCGGCCCAGTCGGTCTCGTCCTCCAGGTGCAGCGCTGCGATCGCCGCCTGCAACTGGTACGGGCCGGGGCTCCGGTGCGAGAGCGCCCGCTCGAGCAGCCGCTGTCCCTCGGCGATCCGGGGGCTGCTCCAACGGCTCCGGTCCTGGTCGGCGAGGAGGACCAGCGAGCCGTGCGCGTCGGTACGTGCCTCCCGCCGCGCGTCGTGCAGGAGCATCAGTGCGACGAGGCCGAGCGCCTCCGGCTCGTCCGGCATCAGCACCGCGAGCAGCTTCGCCAAGCGGATCGCCTCGTCGCAGAGCTCGTCGCGGACGGCCTCGCGTCCTGCGCTCGCGGAGTAGCCCTCGTTGAAGACGAGGTAGAGGACGGCGAGCACCGAGCGCAGCCGCTCGGGCAGCAGGTGGTCGGGCGGGACGCGGAAGGGGATGCCGGCGTCGCGGATCTTCCGCTTCGCGCGGACGAGCCGCTGCGCCATCGCGGGCTCGGCGACGAGAAACGCGTGTGCTATCTCCGCCGTCGTCAGCCCTCCGACCTCCCGCAGTGTCAGCGCGACCCGCGACTCGGCCGCGAGCGCGGGGTGGCAGCAGGTGAAGACGAGGGCGAGCCGGTCGTCGGGGATCGGGCTCACGTCGTCCTCGTCGGCGGGCAACCCTTCGAGTCGCGCCAGGAGCTCGGCCTTGCGGGCGAACGCCTGCTCGCGGCGGATCCGGTCGATCGCGCGGTTTCGCGCGGTCGTGAGGATCCACGCACCCGGTGCGGTGGGTGTGCCGTCACGCGGCCACCGCTCGAGCGCGGTCGTGAAGGCGTCCTGCACCGCGTCCTCGGCGAGTTGCAGATCGCCGAGGACGCGGGTGAGGGTGGCGACGGCGCGGCCCCACTCCTGCCGGAAGACGCCGCCGACGTTGTCCGTCAATGCTGGACGACCGGCCTCAGCTCGACGGAGCCGTACGACGCCACCGGGATGCGGGCGGCAATCGCGATCGCGGCGTCGAGATCCTCCGCCTCGATCTCGATCAGGCCGCCGAGCAGCTCCTTCGTCTCGGCGAACGGGCCGTCCGTGACGACGGTCTCGCCGTCGCGGACGCGGACGATCTTCGCCGTCTTCGGCGCCTCCAGCTCGGCGCTGAAGCCGAGCGCGCCCGTCGGGCCGAGCTCTTCGAAGAGCGCCACCCACCTGGGCATCTCTTCCGCCCGGGCGGCCTGTGCCTCGTCGGGGCTCAGCTGCTCCCACCGCTCGACGGCTTCGGCGGTGTTGGTCAGTAGCGCTGCGTACTTCACGACTGGCCCCCGTTCTCGTCGTTGATCGGTCGGACCTCGATCGCGCCGTGTCGCGCGGCGGGGATCTTCGCCGCCCACGTGCACGCCTCGTCGATCGAGTCGCACTCGAAGACGTAGTAGCCGCCGAGCGTCTCCTTCAGCTCCGCGAACGGGCCGTCGGTGACGAGCGTCTCGTCGTTGCGGACACGGACGGTCGTCGCGGTCGCGACGGCGTCGAGCTCGTTGCCGCCCCTCGTCACGTCCGCCTGCGAGAGCGCCACGTACTCGCCCATCTCGCTCTCGCGGTCCTCCTGCGAGAGCTCGGCCCAGCGGCCTTCCTCGCCGTAGATCAGTGCCAGGTACTGCATGCGTTCCTCCTCTCGAACTCCGATTTCACCATGAAGACGAACGCCGCGCGGTGAAATCGACAGTCGACTTGCGTTTCTTCTCGGCGGGGTTCACAGTCGTAACTACCGTGTTCGAGACCGTTTGGCCCGAGGTCGAGGTCACGCAGCGGCCGACGGCGCCCGGCTCGGAGCCGTACGTCCGCTCCTACGTCTTCATGCGCTTTGCGATCGGCGTGCTCGGGATCGCGTTGCCGCCCCTGCTCGTACTCGTCGAGCCGCTCATCTTCGACGGGCAGCCGTTCCCGCGCGGCTCGCTCAGCGCCTACTACTACTCCGGGATGCGGGAGCTCTTCGTCGGCCTGCTCTTCGCGATCGGCGTCTTCCTCGTCATCTACAAGTTCGCCGACCGCACCCGGGAGGGGCGCGTCAGCACCTACGCCGGCCTCGCCGTGATCGTCGTGGCGCTCTTTCCGACCGGGAAGCCCGGCGCTGCCGTCCGGGCGACGCCGCTCCAGGATCTCCTGGGCGAGGGGGCGGTCGAGACGATCCACTTCCTCTCGGCGGGCGTGTTCATCCTCCTGCTCGCCCTGATCAGCCGCTACTTCGCCAAGCACCAGAGAGAGGGACGCAGGCTCCACACCGCGTGTGCGGTGGCGATCGTGCTCGCCTTCGTGCTCGCCGCGGTCGCCGGCTTCACGGGTGAGCCCGACAAGGGGATCCTCGTCGCCGAGTGGGTCGCCGTCTGGGCGTTCGGCGTGTCCTGGCTGCGCACGGTGGAGCTGGACCTGATCTTCCGCTAGCGGCGTCCTCCGCCATCGCGTCGCGTCACGGTGTTCCGAACCAGGTGGCCAGCGCGTCGAGCAGCCCGGCCGCGCCTGTGCCGTCCCCCACCCAGGCGACGTAGCCGTCGGGTCTGATCAGCACGGCCGAGGGAGCCGCGACCCGGCCGAGCACCGGAAGCTCCCAGTCGCCGGCGTAGTCGGCCTCGACCGCCGACACCCGTTTCGCCCACGGGGAGACGTCGACGCAAAGGGGCCGGCCGAGGTTCAGCAGGACCGGGCGGGCGTCGTGAAGGAGGGTGAACACCCGCACCGGACCGTCAGCGGTGACCAGGTCGAGATCGGGCATGCGGCGTCCGAGCAGCGGGTGGCCCTCGCCGAGGTCGTAGTGGATGTCCAGGCCGGACAGCATCCCGGCGAACCGCTTGCGCGGCTCCTCCATGCCGAGCAGCTCGGCGACGGCATCGTGCAGGGCCTTCGTACGCTCGTCCGCGCGTCGTAGCGCGACGGCCGCCATCGTGGTGCGCAGCACGCGTGCGGCGACCGGGTGGCGCTCGGCGTGGTAGGTGTCGAGGAGGCTCTCCGGGGAAACCCCCTTGACCACCTGGGCCAGCTTCCAGCCCAGGTTCACCGCATCCTGCACGCCCGTGTTCAGGCCCTGGCCGCCGTCCGGGGCGTGCACGTGCGCGGCGTCGCCGGCCAGCAGGACGCGTCGGTCGCGATAGGCCGCGGCCTGGCGGGTCGTGTCGGTGAACCGGGAAATCCAGGCGGGGCTGTGGGCCCCGTAGTCGGTCCCGTAGACGGCGACGAGCGCCTCGCTGAGCTCGCGCAGCGTGGGCTCGCCGGAGCCGGCGTGCGCCTCGGTCACCATGACCCGCACCGGCCCGCTGTCCGCGTAGACGATCTGGCCGTCGCGGATCTCGTACTCTGCCCTGCCGAGGGCATGTTGGCCGAGGGCGTCGCGGCGGATGCCCAGTTCCGGCTCGTCGGCCAGCTCGACCTCGGCGATCAGGCTGCTCGTCGTCGGATCCCACCCCGGGAACTCGATGCCGGCCGCTTTCCGGACGATGCTGCGTCCTCCGTCGCACCCGACGAGAAAGCGCGCCCGCAGCGGCGGGCCGCCGGAGAGCTCGACGTCGACGCCGGTGTCGTCCTGCGCGAGCCCCGTCACCTCACATCCGTGGAGGATCGGCACGGCGAGCTCGTCGACCCAGCCGGCCAGGATGCGCTCGATGTGCTTCTGCCACAGCCCGAGCCCGTAGGGGTGCCGGGTGGGAAAGTCGCTGATGTCCAGGGGGATCTGGGAGAACCCCTGAACCTGAGCCACCTGCCCCTCCTCGAGGAACCGGTCGGCGATTCCCCTCTGGTCGAGCACCTCGATCGTGCGCGAGTGCAGTCCGCCGGCGCGCGACCCGGCGAGGTCCTGGCCGGCGCGCCGCTCGACAATGGCGACGCCGGCGCCCGCCCGCGCAAGCTCACCTGCCAGCATCAGCCCCGTCGGACCGCCTCCGGCGATCACCACGGCATGTTCGGCCATCCGCCACCCCCATCCCCGTAGCTCCGGTCTCGGCCGGAGATTCTGCACGATCCGGAGCGGCAACTAGCGGTGCGTCAGCAGCCGGCGCAGGAGCGTCAGCGCGCCGTCCTTGTCGAGATAGTCGTTCAGGTTGCCGCACTTCGGGCTCTGCACACAGCTCGGGCAGCCGGCAGCGCAGGGGCAGCCGGCGAGCATCTTCGCCGTGTCCTCGACCCAGCCCTCGAAGCGCTCGAAGCCGCGCTCGGTGATCCCGACGCCGCCGGCGTGGCCGTCGTAGACGAAGATCGTCGGCAGGCCGGTCTGCGGGTGGATGTTCGTCGAGAGGCCGCCGATGTCCCAGCGGTCGCACATCGCCCAGAGCGGCAGCAGCGCGATCAGCGAGTGCTCGGCCGCGTGCAGGGAGGAGAGGAGCTTCGGCATGTCCTCGAGCCCGTCCAGCTGCGCCGGGGTCGGCGAGAACCAGACCGCTTCGGTCTCGAAGCTCGTCTCGGGCAGGTCGAGCGGGACGGTCTCGAGCGTGTCGCCGCCCGAGATCGACTTGCGCTGGTAGGCGACGACGCGCTCGGTCACGGAGACGCGACCCCAGGTGAGGGCGAGACCGAGGCGCTCCTCGATGCGCACGGGTGCGACGATCGTGGTCGCCGTCTCCTTCTTCGGCTGGGTGTACCAGTCGACGTTCGCGCGCCGGACGAGCGCCATCAGACCGTCGACGTCGAGCCGCTCGACGAGGTGCTGCTCGCCGAGGTGGAGGTAGACCGCGCCGTCGTGGATCGTCCCGTAGGCGCGCGAGCGCTCGACGCTGCCGAGCACCGTGCCCGTCTCGCTCTCGACGACCGTGAAGGACTCGAGCTCGCCGGAGCGGAGGAGGACGCGCGCGGCCGGGTAGTCGGTGCCGGCCCAGACCCAGCCGGCGCCGGTGTGCTTCAGCTCCGGGAGGACGGCCGCACGCTCGAGCGCCTCCGGCCCGAGCGTGTCCGCGTCCTTCGCGTCGATCGGGCCTTCGAAGGCCGCCGAGAGGACGTGCCCGTCGAGAACGCGCGGGTTGGCGTGGTCGAGGATCGCCGCCTCGACCGTGCGCGCGAGCAGCGTCTCCGGCTCGCGCATGAAGTACTGGTCGAGCGCGTCCTCGCTGGCGACGAGCACCGCGAGGCCCGGGCTTCGGCGCCCCGCACGGCCCCATTGCTGGCGCAGCGAGCTCACGGTGCCCGGGAAGCCGACCGAGATCGCGCAGTCGAGCGAGCCGATGTCGATCCCGAGCTCGAGTGCGTCGGTGGCGGTGACGCCGAGCAGCTCGCCCGCCATCAGCCGGCCTTCGATCTCGCGCCGCTGGGTCGGCGTGTAGCCGGCCCGGTAGGGCGTGAGCCGGGCCGCGAGCGCGGGCTCGACGCGGTCGCTCGCAAAGCGGTGGATCAGCTCGACCGCCTTGCGGCTCTTCGCGAAGCAGATCGTGCGCAGGCCCCGCTCGACGAGGTCGGCGAGCAGGCGGGACGCATCGCCGAGCGAGCTGGCGCGCACGCCGAGGTCGGCGTCGATCAGCTCCGGGTTCCAGAGTGCGATCGTCCGCTCCGTCGAGGGTGCCGCGTCGCTGTCGACCACGGTCGCCGGCTCTCCCAGCAGCGACCCGGCCAGCTCGCCGGGGTTCGCAATCGTGGCCGAGGCGAGCACGAACTGCGGCTCGGAGCCGTAGGCGCGCGCCAGCCGCCGCAGCCGGCGCAGGACGTTCGCGACGTGCGAGCCGAAGACGCCGCGGTAGACGTGCGCCTCGTCGACGACGACGTAGCGGAGGTTCGCGAGCACGTCGCCCCAACGGTCGTGGTGGGGCAGGACGCCGACGTGGAGCATGTCCGGGTTGGTCAGGATCACGTTCGCCCACTTGCGGATCTGCCAGCGGCGCTCGGTCTCGGTGTCGCCGTCGTAGATCGCCGGCTTCACGCCCTTGACGCCGAACGCCTGCAGCGCCCGGGCCTGATCCTGGGCGAGCGCCTTCGTCGGATAGAGGTAGAGGGCGCGGCTCTTCGGCTCGCGCGCGAGCAGGTCGAGCACCGGCAGGTTGAAGGCGAGGCTCTTCCCGCTGGCGGTGCTCGTCGTCACGATCGCGTTGCCGCCGGCGCGGAGTGCTTCCCAGGCCTCGGCCTGGTGGCGGTAGAGCGACGAGATCCCCTGGCCGATCAGCGCCGAGGCGACGCGCGGGTCGAGGTCGTCCGGAAACGGCTCGGTGCGTCCGGCCCGCGGCGGCTCGATCGCGATGTGCGCGAGCTCGGCCGTACCCTCGAGCAGCTCGAGCCAGGCAGGTGCGGCGACGCTCACGGGGCCTACGCTAGCCTTCGGCCTACCGGGGTGCCCGTCAGGGCTGAGATCACACCCGTCGAACCTGATCCGGCTCGTACCGGCGAAGGGAGAGCATGAGCGTCGCACGCGCACTGACCATCGCCACGTCCGACTCCGGCGGCGGAGCCGGCATCCAGGCCGACCTGAAGGCGTTCGCCGCCGCGGGCGTCCACGGCACCAGCACGCTCGTTGCGCTGACGGCGCAGAACACGACCGCCGTGACCGCGGTGCACGAGCTGCCGCCCGGCTTCATCCGCGCGCAGCTCGAGGCGGTCTTCTCCGACATCGGCGTCGACGCCGCGAAGACGGGGATGCTCTTCTCGCGCACGATCATCGAGACGGTGGCGGAGTTCCTCGAGCGGTACCGGGTCCCGCTCGTCGTCGACCCCGTTCTGATCGCCAGCTCGGGCGCGCAGCTGCTCCAGGACGATGCGGTCGAGACGCTCATTGGGCGCCTCTTCCCGCTCGCGACGGTGGTGACGCCGAACCTGCCCGAGGCCGAGGCGCTGACGGGGCTTGCCGGTGCATCCCGCCGCGAGCTCGCCGAGCGGCTCGTCGAGCTCGGCGCCCGCGCCGCCCTCGTCACCGGGGGCCACGGCGAGCCACCGGTCGACCACCTCTACGACGGCTCCGAGCATCTGGAGCTGCCGGTCGTGCGTCACGACGTCGCCGCCACGCACGGCGCGGGCTGCACGCATTCGGCCACGCTCGCGGCGCTGCTCGCCCGCGGGCTCTCGCTCCCCGACGCCGCTCGAGGGGCGTCGGCGGCCGCGTCGGCAGCCGTCCGCAACGGCCTGACAGAGCTCGGCGCGGGCGAGGGCCCCGTCGACGTCCTCCACGTGAAAGGAAGGGCATGACGATCGACCCCGGTGTGACGCTCGGTGCGATCCGCGAGCGCAAGCCGCTCGTCCACAACCTGACGAACTACGTCGTCATGAACGAGACGGCGAACGCGATCCTCGCCCTCGGCGCGCTGCCGGTGATGGCGCACGCGCGCGAGGAGGTGGAGGAGATGGTCGGCCTCGCCGGCGCGCTCGTGCTCAACATCGGCACGCTCGAGCCGCAGTGGGTCGAGTCGATGCTGCTCGCCGGAGCAGCGGCGAACGCCCGCGGCGTCCCGGTCGTGCTTGACCCCGTCGGCGCCGGTGCGACGAGCTACCGCACGGAGACGGCGAAGCGGCTGCTCGACACGCTCGACGTCGCCGTGCTCCGGGGGAACGCCGGTGAGATCGCGACGCTCGTCGGAGTGGCGGCGGAGGTGCGCGGCGTCGAGTCGGTCGGTGGTGGCGGCGACCCGGCGGAACTGGCACGCGCGGCGGCGAGGACGCTCGGCGTGGTTGCGTCGGTCACCGGTGTGGTCGACCACGTCTCCGACGGCGAGCGCTCGGCGGCGATCAGCAACGGTCACGAGCTGCTCGCGTCGATCACGGGCACGGGCTGCATGTCGAGCGCGATGACCGGCTGTTTCCTGACGGGGAAGGACGACCCCTTCGAGGCGGCGGTCGAGGCGCTCGTCGCCTTCGGCGTCGCGGGCGAGGACGCAGCAGTCGGCGCGAAGGGCCCGGGCAGCTTCCACGTCGCTCTCTACGACGCGCTGGCCGCCCTCGACCCCGCCACCCTGTCCGAACGAGCCAAGGTCGAGCACGGGTGAGCGCTTGTGTCTATCAGACACAAGCGCGGTTCGACCCACGGAGCGGTGCGGGTTTGCCGACCGCTTGTGTCTATCAGTCACAAGGTGTTTCGCCGTGAGGGTGCACGCACTCGTCGCCGACGAGGCCACGGCGCGCCGCGCGGCGGCTGGCGGGGCGACCGTCGTCCAGCTGCGGCTGAAGGGGGCGCCGACCGCCGAGATCGTCGCGCTCGGGCGGGCGCTCGCCGACGTCGGGGCCGAGCTCGTCGTCAACGACGACCTCGAGGCCGCGCTCGAGCTCGGCTGCGGCGTCCACCTCGGCCAGAGGGACGCGGGGATCGAGATCGCCGCCGCCGCCGGGATCCCACTGGGCATCTCGGTGACGAAGCGGCGCGAGGCGGCCGTGGCCGAGTTCGCAGGCGCGACCTATCTCGGCGCGGGGCCGATCTGGGAGACGCCCTCGAAGCCTGAGGCGGCTCCGCCGATCGGGCTCGACGGGCTGCGCGACGTCTGCCTCTCCACGTCGCTGCCGGTGGTCGCGATCGGCGGGATCGACGCGTCGAACGCCGCCGCGTGCATCGCCGCAGGCGCGGCCGGCGTGGCGGTGATCCGCGCAGTCGCCGAGATCGAGGCGCTCCGGGCGGCCGTCGATGCTGCTCTCTGAGGCAGGCGAGCTCGGGCTCCTGCGCGAGCTCGAGTCGCGCGGCCTGATCACCGGGACGGAGCACGATGCTGCAGAGCTTGCGGGCGGCGTCGTCGTCACCCAGGACGCGCTCGTCGAGGGCGTCCACTTCCGGCTCGACTGGCTTCCCTGGCGCGAGCTCGGCTTCCGCGCCGCCGCGGTCAACATCAGCGACCTCGCCGCGTCCGCCGCCCGCCCCGAGGCGCTGCTCGTCACCCTGGCCGTGCCGGGCGACGTCGACCTCGCACGCGTCGTCGAGCTGTACGAGGGCCTCGCCGAGGCGGGCGTGCCCGTGCGCGGCGGTGACACGACCCGCGCCGGGAGCATCGTGCTCAGCGTCACCGCGCTCGGCCGCTCGGAGCGCGTACCCGGGCGCGCCGGTGCCCGTCCGGGCGACCTCCTCGTCGTCACCGGCCCCCTCGGTGCCGCCGGCAAGGCGTTTCGCGCAGGCGGCTACGTCCGTCCGCCGCTCCGCGTCGAGGAGGGACTGCGGCTCGGCGCCGTCGCCACGGCGATGCTGGACCTCTCGGACGGGATCGCCGTCGACGCGGCTCACGTGGCCCGTCGCTCCGGCTGCCGGGTCGTCGTCGACCTCGACGCTGTCCCGCGTGCGGGCGAGCTGGACGATCTCGGCTTCGGCGAGGACTTCGAACTGCTCGCCACCACGCCCGACCCGCTCGACTTTCCCGTGATCGGCCGCTGCGACGAGGGCGAGGGGGTGCTCCTGCTGCACGAGGGGGAGCCGTACGCGCTCCCCGGCTACGAGCACTTCAGGGGCTGAGCCACTCCGCGAACGCGCGCTCGAAGTGCTTACGGGGTCGCGCGCCGACCACGGTCGCCTTCGGCTCGCCGCCCACGAAGAGGATCACCGTCGGCAGCGAGAGGACGGCGTAGCGTGACGGCACGCCGAGCTGCTCGTCGATGTTCAACCGCACCAGCCCGGCGCCCGTGTCGGCCGCGATCCCCTCGAGCGCCGGCGCGATCGCCTCGCACGGCTTGCACCACGGGGCCCAGAAGTCGACGATCACGGGGCCTTCCGCCTCGAGCACATCGGCCGCGAACGTCGCGTCGGTGACCTCTCTCACAGCTGACCTCGCAGCGCGGCGAGCCGCAGGCGCGGCACCTGCCAGACGGCTTCGAGCACGATCGCCTTCGACATCTTCGAGCCGCCGGCGACCCGCTCGGTGAAGCGGATCGGCACCTCGCGCACGCGGAAGCCGCGCCGGAGGGCACGGTAGGTCACCTCGATCTGGAAGGCGTAGCCCTTCGTGTGGACGGCGTCGAGGTCGAGGGACTCGAGCACGGACCGGCGGAAGCACTTGAAGCCGCCCGTGAGGTCGCGCACCGGGACGCCGAGCAGGATCCGGGCGTAGAGCGAGCCGCCCGCCGAGACCGCCCGTCGGAGGACGCCCCAGTTCTCGACACCGCCGCCGGGGACGTAGCGAGAGCCGAGCACCAGGTCGGCGTCGCCCGCCGCCTCGAGCAGCCGCGGGACGTCGGCCGGGTCGTGCGAGAAGTCGCAGTCGATCTCGACCACGAGCTCCGCGCCTGCGGCGAGTGCGTGGCGGAACCCGGCGACGTAGGCGGGGCCGAGCCCCTCCTTTCGCTCCCGGTGGAGGACGTCGACATAACCGAGCTCCGCGGCGAGCTGGTCGGCGAGCTCGCCGGTGCCGTCCGGCGAGTTGTCGTCGATCACGAGCACGCGGTCGTCGGGGCCGAGCACGGCGCCGAGCGCGCGCAGCATCGGCTCGAGGTTCTCGCGCTCGTCGTAGGTGGGGAGGCAGACGCAGGCACGCACGGCCGTATCATCGCGACAAGTGACGACCACCCTGCCGAGGAACGACGAGCTGGCCGACCAGCTCGAGCTGCTCGCCGACCTGAGTGAGCTCGAGGGGGAGGATTCCTTCCGCGTGCTCGCCTACCGGCGGGCTGCGACCCGCATTCGCGAGACGGGCGGCCCGGTCGCGCAGCTGGCGCTCGAGGGCAAGGCCAAGGCGCTCTCCGGGATCGGCAAGACGATCGAGGAGAAGATCGTCGAGGTGGTCGAGCTCGGCGAGATGAAGGCGCTGACCAAGCGGAAGGCGCTCGTCCCGGCGGAGGTCGTCAAGTTCACGCGCCTGCCGGGCCTGGGGCCGAAGACGGCGCGGCGGATCTGGCAGGAGCTGGGCGTGACCACGCTGGCGGAGCTGAAAGCGGCGGCCGAGCAGGAGCGGCTGCGGAGCCTGGCGGGACTCGGCGCGAAGAGCGAGGAGAAGATCCTCGCCGCGCTCGCCCAGGAGCCGAAGGATCCGCGCGAGTCCCGCCGGCTGCTCGGCGACGGCCTGCCGGTCCTGCTCGAGCTCGTCGAGGAGCTGCGCGCCCATCCGGCAGCGGTCGAGGTCTCCGAGGCCGGCTCCGCGCGCCGCCGCCGCGAGACGTTCCGCGACCTCGACGTGATCGCCACCTCCACCGACCCGCCCGCGCTGATCGACCACTTCACCTCGCGCGCGAACGTCGCCTCGGTCGTCGCGAAGGGCGCCACGAAGGCCACGGTGATCACGAACGAGGGGCTCCGGCTCGACCTCCGCGTCGTGCCGCCGGAGAGCTACGGCAACCTGCTCCAGCACTTCACCGGCTCGAAGGAGCACAACGTCGCCCTGCGGGAGGCCGCCGTCCGCCGCGGCTTCTCGGTCTCCGAGTACTCGGTCACGAACGTCGAGACGGGCGAAGAGTTCAAGACGGGCAGCGAGAAGGAGCTCTACGCCCACCTCGGCTACGCCTACATCCCACCCGAGCTGCGTGAGAACGGCGGCGAGCTCGAGGCCGCCCGCGACGGCGAGCTGCCGCGGCTCGTCGAACGCGCCGACCTCAGGGGCGACCTCCACTCGCACTCGACCTGGTCGGACGGGAAGGCGTCGATCGAGGAGATGGCCCGTGCCGCGCAGGCGCTCGGGCACGAGTACATCGCCATGTGCGACCACGCCCAGCGGCTCCGCGACGGGCGGCTGCAGGCGCAGTGGGAGGAGATCGACGCGCTCAACGAGCGGCTCGCGCCGTTCCGGATCCTGAAGGGGATCGAGGTGAACATCCGCGCCAACGGGGAGCTCGACGTCGCCGACGACCTGCTCGCGCAGCTCGACTGGGTGATGGCGTCCGTGCACACGAGCTTCGACAAGGATCCGACCGCGCGGGTGCTGAGCGCGATGGCGAGCCCTCACGTCGACTGCATCGGCCATCTCACCGGCCGGCGGATCGGGATCCGCAACCCGTCCCCGGTCGAGGTCGAGCGGGTCGTCGAGGCGGCGCTCGCGACCGGCACGTTCCTCGAGCTCAACTCCCAGCCCGACCGGCTCGACCTGCGCGATGCGAACGCGCGCCTCGCCGGGGAGGCGGGCGTGACGCTCGTGGTCTCCAGCGACGGGCACTCGCAGAAGGCGCTCCGCTACGTCGAGCTCGGCGTCGCGCAGGCGCGGCGGGCCTGGCTGACGCAGCCGCAGATCCTGAACACGCGCACCTGGAAGCAGATCGAGAAGCTGCGCAAGTGAGCTTTCGCGAAGACGGGGCGGCGGCGGTCGAGTGGGTCGCGTCGTACCTCGAGCGACTGCGCGAGTTCCCGGTGCTCGCCCAGGTCGAGCCCGGCGACCTGCGCTCACGGTTGCCCGCCTCGGCACCCGAGACCGCGGAGCCGTTCGCGAACGTCCTTCGCGACCTCGACGAGCTGCTCCTGCCCGCCGTCACGCATTGGCAGAGCCCTCGCTTCTTCGCCTACTTCGCCAACACGGGCTCCGAGCCGGGCGTGCTCGCGGAGCTGCTCGCCGCAGGCCTGAACCAGGTCGGGATCCTCTGGCGCACCTCGCCGGCGCTGCAGGAGCTGGAGGAGGTGACGCTCGACTGGCTCGCGCAGCTGCTCGGCTTGCCCGACGGGCTGCACGGCCACATCGAGGACTCGGCTTCGACGTCGACGATGGTCGCGCTCGCGGCCGCTCGGCAGGCCAAGCCCGGCGCGCGCGTCGTCGTCGCCTCCGAGCACGCCCACTCGTCCGTCGCGAAGGCGTGCCGGCTGCTCGAGCTCGAGTTGCGCACCGCGCCCGTCGACGACGAGTTCAGGCTGCGGCCGGACGCGCTCGACCTCGACCGCGCCTGTGCCGTCGTCGCGACCGTCGGGACGACCTCCACGAGCTCCGTCGACCCGGTCGGCCCCATCGCCGATCGCGCCGAGGCCGCGGGCGCGTGGCTGCACGTCGATGCCGCCTACGCCGGCGCGGCCGCGGTCTGCCCGGAGCACCGCGGCCACTTCGCCGGCTGGGAGCGCGCCGACTCGGTCGTCGTCAACCCGCACAAGTGGCTGCTGACGCCGATGGACTGCTCGACGCTGTGGACGCGCCGGCCGGACGACCTGCGGGCCGCGTTCAGCCTCGTGCCGGAGTACCTCCGCGTCAGCGAGGAGGTGGCGAGCCTGTCCGAGTACAGCCCGGCGCTCGGCCGCCGCTTCCGTGCGCTCAAGCTCTGGGCAGTGCTCCGCTGCTACGGCCGCGAGGGGCTGCAGGAGCGGATCCGCGAGGCGATCCGGCTCGCCGGGCTCTTCGAGAGCTGGGTGCGCGAGGAGCCCGGGTGGGAGCTGACGGCGCCGCGGCCGTTCTCGCTCGTCTGCTTCCGCCGCGACGCGTCCGATGCCGAGAACGAGGCGCTGCTCGAGCGCGTGAACGCCTCCGGCGAGGCCTTCCTCTCACACACGGTGCTGAACGGCCGCTACTCGCTGCGGCTCGCCGTCGGCAACGCTCGTACGACCGAGGACGACGTGCGCGTCGCCTGGGACGTGCTCAGGCGGGAAGCGGCGCGGCCGTAGCGGGCGCGAACGCGTCCAGGAAGCGCTCGAGCACGTCGGCGTCGCCCTCGACCCGGACGCCGTCGGTGCGCCGGTCGACGAGGAGGTGGTAGAAGGCCGCCGTGTCACCCTCGACGAGCACGTCCGGGTCGGGCACGAGGCCCGGCACGACCTCGCCCTCGACGAGCGAGCCCCGCTCGTCGTCGATCGCGAACGCCAGCGAGCCCCGCGGCGTCTGGGGCGAGAGCGAGAGGTCGAGCGCGTGCAGGAGCCAGCCCGGCTCGAGCGCCTCGGCCGGCGGCGGCCCCATCAGCCGCAATCCGAATCGCGCCAGCTCGTGCAGCACCGGCCGCAGCCGCTCTCCGGCCGGCGTCAGCTCGTAGACGGTCGACGCGGCCGGCGGCGGCAGCTTCCGCCGCTCGACCAGCCCGGCCGCCTCCAGCTCCTTCAGCCGCGCCGCGAGGATGTTCGTGCCGATCCCGGGCAGGCCGTCGACGAGATCGGTGTAGCGCTTGGGCCCGTAGATCAGCTCGCGGACGACGAGGAGCGTCCACCGCTCGCCGACGACGGAGAGCGAGCAGGCGATCGGGCAGTACTGGTCGTAGCGCTTCACGCGAAAATCATCCTCCAGAATGACTTGCTTTTTGCAAGTATAGACTTCTCGGAAGAAAGCGTACCCTGCTGAAAGGATAGCTCGATGGTCGCCTCACCTCGCTTGAAATGGTACGGACTGGCGCTGCTGGCCGCCGTCCAGTTCATGGTCGTGCTCGACATCGCGATCGTGAACGTCGCGCTCCCGTCGATCCAGACTGACCTTGGCGTCTCACAGGCCAACCTCCAGTGGGTGATCTCCGCCTACGCGCTGGTCTTCGGCGGCTTCCTGCTGCTCGGTGGCCGCACGGCCGACCTGCTCGGTCGCCGCCGCATCTTCATGCTCGGCTTGATCGCCTTCACGATCGGCTCGCTGCTCTGCGGGCTCGCCTGGTCGGAGGTCTCGCTGATCGGCGCCCGTGCGATCCAGGGGCTCGGCGCCGCGACGATCTCACCCGCCGCGCTCGCGATCCTGATGACCACGTTCGCCGAGGGCCGGGAGCGCAACATCGCGCTCGGCGTCTGGGGCGCGGTCGGTGGCTTCGGCGCCGCTGCCGGCGTGTCTGCTCGGCGGCGTGCTCACCGACGCGCTCTCCTGGGAGTGGATCTTCTTCGTCAACATCCCGGTCGGCGTCGCCGCCTTCCTCCTCGCGCCGGTGCTGCTCGGCGAGAGCCGCGACACCCGAGTCAAGAGCTTCGACGCACCGGGTGCCGTGCTCGTCACCGGCGGGCTCAGCCTGCTCGTGCTCGGGATCACGCAGGGCAGCCAGTGGGACTGGGGCTCGGCGCGGACGATCGGCGTCTTCGCCGCCGCGCTCGCGCTGCTCGTCGGCTTCGTCGTCTGGGAGAACCGGGCCGACGAGCCGTTGATGCGCTTCGGGATCCTGCGCACGAAGACGGTGCTCGGGGCCAACGTGGCCGGGTTCATCCTCGGCACGGCGCTGTTCAGCATGTTCCTGATGCTGACGCTCTACATGCAGCAGGTGCTCGGCTACTCGGCGATGAAGACGGGCGTCGCGTACCTCGCGGTCGCCGGGACGTCGATCATCTGGGCGAACGTCGCCGCCGCACTCGTGAGCAAGGTCGGTGTCCGCCCGTTGATCGCGGCCGGGATGGCGCTGCTCGCGGTCGGGATGTTCCTGTTCACGCAGGTCTCTGTCGGCGGCACGTACGCCGCGAACCTGCTGCCGGGCTTCCTGATCATCGCGCTCGGGATGGCGCTCTGCTTCGTGCCGATCTCGATCGCAGCGCTCGCGGGCGTCAAGCAGGCCGAGGCGGGCCTTGCCTCCGGGCTGATCAACACGTCGCAGCAGGTCGGCGGCGCGGTCGGGATCGCCCTGCTCTCGACGATCGCGATCACGCACACCGAGAACGAGGTCGCGGCCGGCGTCGCGCCGCCGGAGGCGCTCACGTCCGGCTTCCAGTACGCCTTCTGGACCGGGGCCGCGATCGCGCTCGTCGGTGTCGTCGCCGCGCTCGTGCTGATCCGGCAGGAAGAGATCGAGGTCGCCGGCGAGCCGGCGGCGGCTCCGGTCGCCGCCTAGAGCCGGCGCAGCAGCTCGAGCAGCTCCGCGGGGCCGTCGACCACGACGTCGGCGGCCTCGCGCAGCGCGGGCGGCCCCTCGGGCGAGGCGACCGCGACGCGGACGCCCAGCTCCAGGCCCTCGAGTGCGCGGAAGGCGTCCAGGTCGGTGGTGTCGTCCCCGGCGTAGAGCGCTCGCTCAAGCCCGTGCTCGCGCAGCAGGTGGGCGACGGCCGTTCCCTTGTCGGCGTCCAGCGGCGGTCGGAGCTCGAGCACCTTGCGGCCGAAGCGGGCGACGAGACCCTCGTGGCGCGCCCGCGCCGCGACTGCCTCGAGCAGCTCCAGCGCCTCCTCCTCGTGCTCCGCGCGGCGGTAGTGGAACGTGATCGTCAGCGGCTTCCGCTCGACGTCCTCCCAGTCGACCGAGCTCGCGAAGGCCTGCAGCCTCTCCGCCCAGGCCGCGGCCTCGGGCACCAGCTCGAGGCCGTGCTCGCCCACGTAGGTGAGCTCGTCCAGCCCGACGATCCGGCGCGCGTCGGCGCCCGAACGGCCGCTGATGCAGGCGACGAGGGCGTAGCGCCCGTGCAGCCGGGCGAGCTCCGCCCGGGTCTCGTCGGGGACGACCGCCTCGTGCGGGACGGCGACGATCGGAGCGAGCACGCCGTCGACGTCGAGCAGCACCGCCGTGCGGTCCGGCTCGGCAGTGAGACGTGAGAGCAGTGAGTCGGCGCCGACCATCGCCGTAGGATACGAGCGGTGGCGCTGAAGCTCGTCCTCATCGGCCTCGTCGCCGGCCTCTTCAGCGCGGTCTTCGGTGTGGGCGGCGGAATCGTGATCGTCCCCCTCCTGATCGTCGTCGCCGGCTTCGAGGGCAAGGCGGCCGCCGGCACGTCGCTCGCCGCGATCGGGATCACCGCGCTCGCGGGCGCGATCTTCTACGCCTTCGAGGGCCACCACGACGTTGGGCCACGCGGCGCTCGTCGGGCTGCCCGCTGCGGGCGGCGCGATCGTCGGCACCGCAATCCAGCAGCGCATCTCGGCGCGGGCGCTCTCGCTCGCGTTCGCGGGCCTGTTGGCGGCGATCGCGGTCTGGCTGCTCGCCTCGTGAGCGCGACGACCGTCGTCCTCGCGCTGGCGCTGGGTGTGGCCGCCGGCCTGCTCGCCGGGTTCTTCGGGGTCGGGGGCGGCATCCTCTTCGTCCCGACGCTCGTCGGGCTCGGCCTCTCCCAGCTCGACGCGGAGGCGGCGTCACTGCTGGCGATCCTGCCGACCGTGCTCGCCGGCACGTGGCGGCAGCGCCGGTACGGGAACGTCCGCTGGCGGGCGGCGCTGCTGCTCGGGCTCGTGTCGATCGCGGGAGTGGCGGCGGGCGTCCAGGTCGCGACCGCCCTGCCGGAGGACGTGCTTCGGCGCCTGTTCGCGATCCTGCTGCTCGGCGTTGCGGCGCAACTCGCGTGGCGGTCGCGGCGCCCGGACCCGTATCCTTCCGGACCATGACCGAGCACGAGGAGATCTGGCTCCCGCTCGTTGACGAGCCGATCGGCGGCATCGTCGCGCAGATCCAGGCCGACGACCCCGAGATCGGGCGCCTCGTCGGGTCGCCGAACCGCATCCTCGCCTTCCGGACATTCGCGTACATCCGCGTCGGCGTGAAGCTCGGCGAGCTGCTCGTGGACAACGACGTGCCCCCGTACGACGGCACCGACTCGTGGGTCGAGCTGCTCCTCCGCGACCCCGCGAATCACGCGGCGATCGCTGCGGAGGTGCGCGCGGTGGCGGAGGAGATCGCTGCCGATCCGCGCTACGCCGGCGACGAGGAGCTCGGGCCGGACGAGGACGCGCGCGCCCGCTTTCGCGAGTTCGCCCGCAAGCTCGGCGACTAGGAGACGGCGAAGCGCGCCGACGTGGCGAGCCAGAGCCCGCCGAACGGCTTCGTCAGCGCCCGTGCCACCAGCGTCGCGCCGCTGTCTCCGGCGCGCACGCGGTAGCTCGCTCCGGAGGACGCGGGCACGCACTCGTGCGCGGACGCGCCGGTGGCGCAGCGAAACCAGCGCACCTGCGTGCCGAGGCCGCGGTGGCCGGGCAGGGACGCGCGGAGCGTCGCGCCGGGCCGAGGGCTGCCCGAGACAGTGACGCGCGGGGCCGCCCCGGTTCCCGGGTGCACCAGAGACGGAAGCACACGAGCGATCGCGAGCGCGCTCGACGAAGAGTCCGCGGCGCGCGCCTTCCCGGCGGTCCCGGCGACGAACGGCGCCGCGAACGACGTGCCGCACGCCCATGCCGTCCGGTCGGCGACCGGCAGCGTCTCGCAGCCGGGTGCGGCGAGGTCGACCCAGGCGCCGCGGGACGACCAGTCGTGCAGATGTCCGCCCGCGTCGGCGGCGGCGACGGCCACGACCCCGTCGTACGCGGCCGGGTACTGCCGCTGGGTGGAGCCGGCGTTGCCGGCCGCCGCGACCACGAGGACGTCGCGCTCGGCCGCGTAGCGGACGGCCCCGCGGAGGGCCGGCGACCCGCCTGGGCCGGAGATCGAGACGTTCACCACCTGCGCGCCGCGGTCGACCGCCCAGACGATGCCGGCGGCGACGCGTGACCAGGGTGCGGAGCCGGCGCGCGACAGCACTCGCACAGGCAGGATCGAGCAATCGGGGCAGGCGGCTGCAACCGTCGCGGCGACCGCGGTGCCGTGGCCGTTCTCGTCGGCCGCGTCGCCGTCGCCGTCGACCAGGTCGGCGCCCGCGAGCACACGGGCTCCGTCCAGGGAGACTCCCGTGTCGACGACCGCCACGACCGTCCCGCGGTCGGCGGCGATCGTGGAGGCCGCCTCGGCGGCCGAGATGCTCGCGAGCACGAGTACGAGGAGCAGTGTCAGCGTGCGCATTCCAGAGCAGAACGGCTCAGGCGCGCCCGCGGTTACGCGCTAGTGGCGGGCGATCAGGCTGACGGCGAAGACCGCTGCGAAGCCGGCGAAGGTCAGCAGCACCCGGCGCCCGGACGGATGCTGGTGGGCGTGAGGGAGCAGGTCGGTCGCCCCCATGAAGAGGAAGAAGCCGGCGTAGACGGCCAGCAGCTGCCCGAGACTCCGCTCGGAGATCGAGAGCGCCGTCCCGACGATCGCGCCGAGCAACGGGGCGATCGCATCGACTGCGAGCCAGCGGATCGCCCGCGCTCGGTCACCGGACTGCCTGAGCACGAAGCCGACGGTGTTGAGCCCGTCGGCGAAGTCGTGCGCGACCACCGCGACGAAGACGAGCAGACCCGTCTCGGTCGAGAGCCCGAACGCGATCCCGATCCCGAGGCCGTCGATGAAGCTGTGCAGCGAGAGCCCGGCCGCGCCGAGTGCTCCGACCTGGGCGTGTGCGTGCACGTGCTCGTCGTCGTCGCGGTGATGGAGCACGAGCGCCCGCTCGGCCAGGAAGAAGAAGACGAAGCCGGCGCCGACGAGCATGCCGACGCGCTCGGGGTCTCCGACCGTCTCGATCGCCTCGGGGAGGACGTGGAACAGCGCTACGGCGACGACGACGCCGCCGGTGAGGGCGATCGCGGTCGCGAGCTCGCGGGCGAGCCGCAGCGCCACGAGCCCTCCGGCCAGGGTCGAGAGGACGGTGACGCCCGCGAGCGGGATCGCGAGCGAGCTCACGCGCAGCGCCTGCAGGTGCCGTAGATGTCCAGCTCGTGTGCCGCCGCGGTGAAGCCGTGGCGACGGCGCAGCTCCGTCTCGGAGGGTGCCGCACAGAGGTCCGTCTCCTCGACGCCGCCGCAGCTCGTGCAGACGAGGTGGTGGTGATGGTCCGGCCGGCAGCGGACGTACGTGTGCCGTCCCTCACCGAGCAGGGGGTGGACGCCGCCGCTCGCCCGGAGCAGCTCGACCGTGCGGTAGGTGGTGGCGAGGCCGAGCCGGGGCTCGTGCGTGCGGGCGCGGTCGTGCAGCTCGGCGACCGTGAAGCTGCCCTGTGCCTCGCCGACGGCGCGCAGCACCGCCCGCCGCTGGACGGTCGCGCGAACGCCGTCCGGAAGGTGGAGCCCCTCGGTCACGGCCGCACTCTAGCTGAACATGATTCTCATTCTCAACAAGTTTCCGGCGCAACGTCCCGCGATATTCGGATAATGGGGGGCCGTGCACCTGAGGTTGATCGCATTGCTCCTGCTCGCCGGAGCCCTTGCCGCTGCGGCGACGGGCGCGAGCACACCTGCGCCACCCGCGGTCGTCTCCGCCGGTGCCCACGGCGTCTCCGTCGTCCCGCCGGGCCAGCCCGTGACGGTGGCTGCGGCGTCGGCTGCGCCCAGCACGACGCCCTCGGGAGTTGCCGACGCGTTCGCCTACCCCGGTGACGGCTCGTTCATCCGCACGGGCGCCCTCTCGTCCAGCGCGGCGGTCCGGCCGGACGGCGCCGCCGCCGCTCAGGCCGTCGCCGACGTGCTCTCGATCACGATCTTCAACGGCGAGATCACCGCGCAGAGCGTGGCAGCGCGCGCGAAGGCCTCCGGCGACGGCGCCGACGTCGGCGGCTCGACCGTCACGGGCCTGACCGTCTTCGGAGCGCCGATCACTCCCACGGCCAACCAGCGCTTCCAGCTGGGCGACTGGGGGTACCTGGTCGCACTCGAGCAGACCGCCGACGCGCCCGTTGCGGCCGGGACGAAGAATGCGCGCGGCTCCGTCACGGCGCTCCACCTCGTGCTCACGGCCGACCACGGCGGCCAGCCGGCCGGCACCCAGATCTTCGTCGGGCGTGTCGAGGCGGCGGCATCGACGAGCGCGCCCGTGCCCGAGCCGGCGCCGCCGGTGACGACGACTCCCGTGCCGCAAACGCCCTCCGGCGTCCCGCCGAAGCGGAAGCAGCCGCTGCCGAAGCCGGCGGCCCCGCGCGGCGTGCCCGGCGTCGGCGGGCCCCTCTTCAAGACGCCACCCCAGAACGTCTCGGCGCCCCTGTCGCCGGGCGGCTACGTCTTCCCGGTCTACGGCGACGCCTCGTTCGGCGACACGTGGGGTGCGCCGCGGGCCACGACCGGGCGGCACCTCGGCACCGACATCTTCGCCGCACTCGGCGCTCCGATCCTCGCCGCGGCCGACGGCACCGTCTTCTCCGTCGGCTGGAACAGGGTCGGCGGGTGGCGGCTCTGGCTCCGCGACCGCCAGGGCAACCAGTTCTACTACGCCCACCTCGCCGCCTATACGCCGTTGGCCCGCGACGGCGCCGAGGTGCGCGCGGGGCAGGTGCTCGGGTTCAACGGCAACAGCGGCGACGCCCAGGGGACGCCGTTCCACCTCCACTTCGAGATCCACCCGGTCGGCCTGCTGCCGCTCGGCTACGAGGACGGGGCGGTCAACCCATTCGACTACCTGGCCGCCTGGCGCCGCCTCGCCGACGTGACGTTCGCGGTCGGCCGCGGCTGGGCGCCACCCGTTCCCGCGACCGCGACCGCGCCGCGACCCGGCGCCCTGCTGCTCGGCGCCAGCGACATCTCGAGCGCGAGCGGCCTCGATCCGGGCTCGCTCGACCGCGCGCTCGTCGCGCCGGTCGCCGCAGGCTGAGAATCCGCACGGGGCGGACACTCAGCCGCTGCGGCTGCGACGAGGGTGACCCGGCCTACGCGGCCGAGTCGGCGTTCGTGTTCTGAGGCGGCGTGTAGGAGTAGTCGTCCGAGCTCTCGCCCGTGAGCTTGTCCATCAGCCACTGGCGGGTCTGCGGGCCCGTCATCGGGTTGAAGAGGATGCCGGCGGTGATCCCGGCCAGCAGCAGCATCGTGTTGCGGGCGCCGTGATCCTCCTTGCCCTGCACGCGGTTCGCTGCTGTGCGCAGCTCGTCGACGGCCTTCTTCAGGTTGTCCTGGATGTCCTTGTCGGTCGCCGCGCGCATCGCGGTCCCGGTCAGGTTCCGGTTGCCGAGCAGCTCGGCGTACACGTCCCGGGCTGCCTTGAAGGCCTCTTTGAGGTTGTCGTGCAGATCGTCGTCGTGCAGCGCACGATCGACGTACGGCCGCATCGTGTCGGCGGTGTCGTAGAGCTTGTCCTTCGTCTTGGCCATTCCGGCCCGTCCTTTCGGTCTTGGTGTCGGCTCTGTCAGTCTTGCCGTCCAGGGCTCCCTGCAAACAGCACTAGCGGCGCGTTGCCGCTGCCTGGCGGTGGACCGAGGCCTGGCGGGGCCTTGATCGCCCGCTCGAGCCCCGGAACGCATCCGCGAACACGTCCTCGACGTGATCGGCGAGGACGAACTCCAGCTCCTTTCGTGTCTCGGGTGGCAACTCGTCGAGGTCGTGGACGTTCTCCTGCGGCAGGATCACGCGCTTCAGACCCGCGCGCTGGGCCGCGAGCACCTTCTCACGGACGCCTCCGATCGGCAGCACCTGGCCGGTCAGGGTGATCTCTCCGGTCATGCCGACGTCGTCGTCGACCGGCACGCCTCGGATGAGCGACGCGATCGCGGTCGCCATCGTCACCCCCGCCGAGGGGCCGTCCTTCGGCACCGCGCCGGCGGGCACGTGGATGTGGACGTCGTGCTCGGCGAACCAGCTCTCTTCCATGCCCAGCTCGTCCGTGTGCGAGCGCACCCAGGAGAGCGCTGCCTGGGCGGACTCCTGCATCACCTCGCCGAGCTGGCCCGTGATCTTCAGCCGGCCCTTGCCCGGGTACGCGGTCGCCTCGATGAAGAGCACGTCGCCGCCGACGGTCGTGTACGCGAGCCCGGTCGCGACGCCGGGGTCGGCGGTGCGCTTGCGGGCATCGGCCGAGAACTTTCGCGGCCCGAGCCACTCGCGCACCTGCCCCTCGTCGACCTTGATCTTCTCCCCGTGCCCGCGCGCGACGAGCGTCGCCGCCTTGCGGCAGAGGGTCGCGATCTGGCGCTCGAGGTTGCGCACGCCGGCCTCGCGCGTGTGCTCGGCGATCACGAGCCGCAGCGTGCGGTCGGGAATCGAGAGCTTGCTCTTCTTCAGGCCGTGCGCGGCGATCTGCTTCGGGACGAGGTAGCGCTTGGCGATCCCGAGCTTCTCGTCGTGGGTGTAGCCCGAGAGCTGGATCACGTCCATCCGGTCGAGCAGCGGCCCCGGGATCGTGTCGAGCGTGTTCGCGGTGCAGATGAAGAGCACCTTCGAAAGGTCGTACGGCAGGTCGAGGTAGTGGTCGCGGAAGCTCGAGTGCTGCTCGGGGTCGAGCACCTCGAGCATCGCCGAGGCCGGGTCGCCGCGGAAGTCGGCGCCCATCTTGTCGATCTCGTCGATCAGGAAGACGGGATTGGACGACTCGGCGTCGCGGATCGCACGGACGATCGTCCCCGGCATCGCGCCGATGTACGTGCGCCGGTGGCCGCGGATCTCGGACTCGTCACGGACGCCGCCGACGGAGATGCGCGCGAACCTGCGGCCGAGCGCGCGGGCGATCGAGTGGCCGAGCGAGGTCTTGCCGACGCCGGGCGGCCCGACGAAGCAGAGGATCGGGCCGGAGAGGTCGTTCTTGAGCTTCGAGACGGCGAGGTGCTCGACGATCCGCTCCTTCACCTTCTCCAGGTCGAAGTGGTCCTCGTCGAGGATCGCGCGGGCGTGGTCGAGGTCGAGGTTGTCCTCGGTCTGCTCGTTCCAGGGCAGCGAGAGGATCCAGTCGAGATACGTCCGGATCACGCCGTACTCGGCCGCGGCCGGGGGCAGCCGCTCGAGCCGGCCGAGCTCGCGGGTCGCGACCCGCTCGGCGTGCTCGGGCAGCAGCTTCTCCTCGATCAGCTCGCGCAACTCGTTGAGCTCGGCCTGCTGGTCGTCGCCCTCGCCCAGCTCGTCCTGGATCGCCTTCAGTTGCTGGCGGAGGAAGAACTCGCGCTGCCCCTTGTCGATCTCGCTCGCGACCTGCGACTGGATCTTCGAGCCGAGCTCCGACATCTCGACCTCGCGGCTGAGGATGAGGCTGACGGCGCGCAGCCGCTCCTCGACGTCGACCGTCTCGAGCAGCTGCTGCCGCTCGGCGGTCGTCAGGCGCAGCGTCGAGCCGACCAGGTGGCAGAGCGCGCTCGGGTCGTCGACGTTGCCGGCGGCGAGCTGGAGCTCCTCCGGCAGGTACGGGGTCATGCCGATGATCTGCGCGAACTGCTGCTGCACGTTGCGGGTGAGGGCAGTCGCCTCGGGCGAGTCGGGGATCGTGTCGGGCAGGTCCTCCAGCTCGGCGACGAGGTAGGGATTCACCTCGAGCGGCTCGACCAGGCGGACCCGCTGCAAGCCCTGGACGAGGATCCGCAGCGTCCCGTCGGGCACCTTGATCATCTTGTGGACGACGGCGACGGTGCCGACCGTGTAGAGGTCGTCCCAGTCCGGCGGGTCGGCCGCGGCGTTTCGCACGGTGAAGAGCGCGAGCATGCGCTCGCCGGAGAGGACGTCGTCGATCAACTTCACCGAGCGCTCCTGGCCCACCGCCAGCGGCGTCATCGACTCCGGGAAGACCACCGTCTCCTTCAACGGCAGGACCGGCAGGCGCAGGCGCTCCGACGCGCTCTCGGTCATGACTGCCTGCGCACGACGATCGCAACCTGCCGCCTGCGCGGCGGGCGCTCGGCCAGCGGCAGCGTGATCCGGAGCAGCCCCGCCTCGTACATCGCCGTCGCCGCGGCCGCGTCGATCTCCCGCTCGAGCTGGAGACGGCGTTCGAAGGCTCCGTACTCGATCTCGGCCTGCTGGTAGACCTGGCCCGGCTCGCGCGGGCGCGGGCGCGTGCCCGAGATCGTCAGCACGCGGCCAGCCAGCGAGAGCTCGATCGTGTCGGGGTCGACGCCGGCCAGCTCGACCACGACCACGAGCTGTGGTGGCTCGTCGGTGACGAAGCAGTCGGCCGCCGGCCGGAAGCCGCTCCGGCTGCCGGAGAAGCGTGGCACCTGCCACAGATCGGCGAAGAGCTCCTCGATCTCCCCCTGCAGGCGGTCGATATCGCGCCGCGCCATCCGGCGAACCCTACCCCGGTACGTAGGATCCGACGCATGACGTTCGTGAAGCGGATCGTCAAGCTGGTGGGCGCCGCGCTCGCCCTCGCAACGTACGTGTGGGTCGCAGCGGTGCGCCATGCGCCGATGGTGAAGCGGCGAAAGGCGGTGCGGCGGCAGGGCCGCTGAGATGGAACGCTGGACGCGGTTCGTCCTTCGGCATCGCTGGCCGGTCGTCGGAGCCTGGCTGGTGCTCTTCCTCGTCGGTGGCACGCTCAGCGTCGGCCTGAGCAAGCTCCTCTCGAACGAGTTCACGACGCCCGGGACCGATTCCGAGGAGGCGCGCCAGCTGCTGCAGCAGCAGTTCGGGCAGCGCGACGACGGGTCGTTCCTCGTGATCTTCCGGGTGGCCGACTCGGGCGACCCGGCCGTGCGCGCAGACCTCGAGGCGGCGCTCGAGCGCGGCGCTGCAGCCGTCCGCGGCGGCCGGTCGCAACCGTTGCAGGTCGCCGGGCCGACCGTCGTCTTCGCCACGATCGGCACACCACTCGACCTCACCGAGGCGAAGGAGCGGACCGACGGCGTTCGCGCGGCGATCGGCGAGCCGTTGGGCGCCGAGACCTTCGTCAGCGGTACGCCGGCGATTCAGGCGGACCTCGACCCGATCTTCGCGGAGGACCTGTTGAAGGGAGAGGCGATCGCGCTGCCGATCGCGCTCGCCGTCCTGCTCGCGGTCTTCGGGCTCTCGTTCGCCGTCCTGATGCCGTTCATCGTCGCCGCCTCGACGATCTCCGCGACGCTCGGGATCGTCTGGGTCGTCGCCCACTACATGACGACGGCGGTCTACGTCACGAACCTCGTCCAGCTGATCGGGCTGGGGATCGCGATCGACTACTCGCTCCTGATCGTCTACCGCTTCCGCGAGGAGCTGGAGCGCGGCGACGACAAGGACGATGCGGTCGTCCGCACGATGGAGACCGCCGGCCGCGCGGTGGTCTTCTCCGGCGCCACGGTGGCGATCGGGCTCGCTCTGCTGCTCTTCATGCCGCTGCCGTTCATGGTCTCGATGGGCGTGGGCGGCTTCCTGATCCCGCTCGTGTCGATCCTCGCCGCGATGACGTTGCAGCCGGCCCTGCTCTCGCTCTTCGGCCGCCGCGGCACGCGCCGCGTGCACGTGGCGGACTTCCTCCGCGGCCGCCTGCGGCTGCCGGTGCCGCGCTTCGCGGGCACCTCCGACCCGGCGAACGGACTCTGGGCCCGGCTCGCCCGCTCGATCATGCGGCGCCCGCTCCGGTATCTCGCCGTCGGCGTGACCGTCCTCGTCGCGGCCGCCGTGCCGGTGCTCGACCTCGAGCTGACACCGGGATCCGCGTCGGGGACGCCGCAGTCGCCGGAGTCGATCCGCGGCTTCAACGTCCTCCGCGACGCGGTCGGCCCGGGCGCGCTGGCTCCGACCCAGGTCGTCGTCGACGCGGGAGCGTCGAGCGGCATCTTCACGCCGCCCGTGCAGGCCGCTACCAGCAGACTCGTCGCGGCGCTGCGCGCCGATCCAGAGGTCGCGCGCGTCGACTACGCGTCGGCTCCTCCGTACGTCGACCCCGACGGTCGGTACGCGTACCTCAGCGTCTCGGGACGCCACGAGTACGGCGAGCTCGCCGCGCAGGACTTCGCCCGCCGGCTTCGCAACGACCTGATCCCCGCCGCGCGCTTCCCCGGCTCGGCGACCGTGCTGGCCGGCGGCGGCCCGGCGCAGGGGATCGACTTCATCGACAGCGCATACGGCGCGTTCCCGTGGCTCGTGCTGGCGGTGCTGATCCTCACCTACATCACGCTGGCCCGCGCCTTCCGCTCCCTGCTCCTGCCGCTCAAGGCCGTGGTGCTGAACCTGCTCGCGATCGGGGCGACGTACGGGCTCGTCGTGATCGTGTTCAAGTACGGGATCGGCGCGGACCTGCTCGGGCTGTACCAGTTCGACCAGGTCGAGGCGTGGATCCCGATCTTTCTCTTCGCGATGCTGTTCGGGCTCTCGATGGACTACGAGGTCTTTCTCGTCACCCGGATGCGCGAGTTCTGGGACGAGGGCGCGTCGAACGTCGAGGCGGTCGCACAGGGGCTCGAGCGCACGGGCCGGATCGTGACCGCCGCGGCGATCGTGATGGTGGCGGCGTTCTCGGGGTTCGCCGCCGGGTCGATCGTCGGCCTGCAGGAGTTCGGCCTGGGTCTCGCGATCGCGATCTTCCTCGACGCGACGCTGATTCGCGCCGTCCTCGTCCCGGCCCTGATGCGGCTGTTCGGCCGCTGGAACTGGTGGCTCCCCGAGCGAGCCGCACGAGTCCTTCGGGTGGAGCCTTCACCCCTTCGCTGAACGGCTCTCGGGTGTCGAATCGCCTGCGGACGGGAAGGCAGGTCCGATGCGCCTGCTCGTTCTAGCCATCCTCGCCTGCGCGTTCGTGGCCGTGCTCGCCCCCGGCGCGAGCGCCTCCAGCGGCATCCGCTACGGGATCCAGGACGATGCGTGGCTGAAGCACGGGTCGGGGACACTCGCGCAGCGACTCGACCGGCTGGAGGCGCTCGGGGTCGACCTCGTCCGGTTCAACCTGCACTGGGACCGGATCGAGGCGACACGTGGCTCCTTCGAGTGGGAGGAGACCGATCGGGTGCTCGAGGGACTGCGCGAGCGCGGGATTCCCGCAGTCGTCGGCCTCGTCGGCTCGCCCCGCTGGGCCAACGGCGGCCGGACATCGAACTACGCACCCACCGCCGCGTCGTTCGCGGAGTTCGCGGGCACGGCTGCAGCGCGCTACAGCTGGGTGAACCAGTGGCTGATCTGGAACGAGCCGAACCAGGCGCGCTGGCTGCGCCCGACGAGCGCGGCGGTCTACGTCAAGCAGCTGCTCAACCCCGCCTATGTCGCGATCCACGCCGTCAACCGGCGGGCGAAGGTCGCGGGCGGCGTCACTGCCCCCCGTGGCGGAAGCGGCGGCGTCTCACCGGTCTCGTGGATCCGCGGGATGCGCAAGGCGCGCGCGAAGCTCGACGCCTACGCCCACCATCCGTATCCGTCCAACAGCCGCGAGACGCCGTTCTCCGGCGGGTGCGCGCACTGCACGACGATCACGATGGCGACGCTCGACCGGCTCCTGCGGGAAGTGCGCCTCGCCTTCGGCGCGAAGCGGATCTGGCTGACCGAGTACGGCTACCAGACCGGCCCCTTCGGCGTCACCGAGCAGCGGCAGGCGGAGCTGGTCGGCCAGGCCGCCCTGCGCACCTACCGAGCGGCGCGCGTCGACATGCTGATCCACTACCTCGTCAAGGACGAGCCCGAGACGGCGCGCTTCCAGAGCGGTCTCTACGACAACTCGGGCCGTCCGAAGCTCAGCGCGCTCGCGTTCCGCTTCCCGCTCGCGCAGGCGGGGCGTAGCGGGGGCAAGCTCGTGCTCTGGGGCCAGGTGCGGCCACGCACGGGCGGCCAGCGCTACCGCGTCCAGGTGCGCACGAACGGGACGTGGCGCTTCGCCGGCGGCTATCGGCGGACGAGCCCGCGCGGCTACCTCTCCGTCGCCGTCGTGGCAGCGAAGGGGACGCGCGTCCGGATCTACTCGCCGGGCGACCGCGCCTGGAGCCCGTCGCTGCTCGCGCGTTAGCGCAGCGCCACGTACAAGACGATCACGGCGAGGATCCCGAGCAGCACCCAGGCGAGCCTCATCACGCGGAACGCCCGCTGGTCGCCGCTCCGCGGGCCGGGCTCGGGCGTGTAGGGGTCCAGGGGAGGCGACGGCTGCCGCGGCAACTCGTCCTCGCCCTCGAGCACCTGCGGCTCGTGCTGCACCTCACGTTCGGTCATACCTCGGTTATGCGCGCCCGGCTAGGTTCCGAACCGTGCACGCGCCACCGATCATCCGCGGCGGGTTCCCGTCCCGGCTCGCCTGGCTCGTGCTGGGGCTCTTCCTCTGCGCCTGCGGGGTCGTCTTCTTTCTCGAGTCCGAGCTCGGCCTGCCGCCCTGGGACGTGCTCCACCAGGGACTTGCGAACCAGCTCGGGATCTCGTTCGGCGCCGCCAACCTCGTCGTCTCGGTGCTCGTGCTCGCGCTCTCCTGGGTGCTGCGCGCGCGGATCGGGCTCGGCACGATCCTGAACGCCCTCCTGATCGGCACGTTCGTGATCGGGCTGACGGAGATCGGCGCGGTCGACGCTCTCTCGGAGGAGGGGCTCGCCTTCCGGATCGGCCTGATCGTCGTCGCGCTCGTCTGCTTCGGCGTCGGCTCGGCGTTCTACATCTGCGCGTCGATGGGCGCCGGGCCGCGGGACTCGCTGATGCTGGTCACGGCGCGGGGCCTGAAGGTGCGCATCGGCGCGGCCCGGACCGGGATCGAGGTCGCGGCGCTCCTGCTCGGCTTCGCGCTCGGCGGCACCGCCGGGATCGGGACGCTCGTGTTCGCGCTCGGCATCGGCCCCGTCGTCGAGCTCTCCTTCTGGGTGCTCGAGCGCACGCCGCTCGCGACGAGTGCCGTAGCATCGGCCCCGGCATGAAGGCAAAGGGACTGATCGCGGCGGGGGGCGAGGCGACGAGGCTCGGGGAGTTGACGCGCGTCGTCAACAAGCACCTGCTCCCGGTCGGCGCGTGGCCGATGATCTACTACCCGCTGCAGCTGCTCCAGCTGGCGGGGATCGAGGAGGTCATGATCGTCACCGGCCAGGGCCATGCGGGACAGCTGATCGACCTGCTCGGCAACGGCAGGATGAAGCAACGCGGCGCCGACGAGCCGCTCTTCGAGCTCGATCTCACCTACAAGGTGCAGGTCGAGCCAGGCGGGATCGCGCAGGTGGTCGGCATGGCCGCGAGCTTCGCTGGCGACGACGACCTCGTCGTCTGCCTGGGCGACAACATCTTCGAGTTCGCGGAGGCGGCCGCGATCGGCTCGTTCGTCGAGGGTGACGACGGAGCCGCCGTCTTCGTCAAGGATGTCCCGGACCCCGAGCGCTTCGGCGTCGTCGTCTACGACGGCGACAAGCGTGTCGTCGACGTGGTCGAGAAGGCGGGCGTCGTCGATCTGCGCTACGACTCGCCGCCGTCGAACGACGCGGTCGTCGGCCTCTACTGCTACTCGCCCGACGTGTTCGAGGTGATCCGCGACCTGAAGCCGTCGTCGCGCGGCGAGCTCGAGATCACCGACGTGAACCGCCACTACGCCGAGCGCGGGTCGCTCGCCTGCCACCGGGTCACCGGCTGGTGGGAGGACGCCGGGACACAGGAGTCGCTGCCCGAGATCGGCGCCCTGATCGGGCGCACCGGGGTCAACAAGCTCGCATGATCGAGGGGTTGCTCCGCATCCCGCTGCAGCGGTTCGAGGACGAGCGCGGCTGGTTCCTCGAGCTGCGCCGCGAGAGCCTGTTGCCGAAGCCGACGCGGCAGACGAACCTCTCCTTCTCGAAGCGGGGCGTGCTCCGCGGGCTCCACTACCACGAGCGCGGTCAGGACGACCTCTTCGCCTGCCTCCAGGGGATGGCGCGCGTCGTCGTGCTCGACCGGGAGTCGGGCGAGACGTTCACCGAGGACGTCGGCGACGACAATCCTGTCGCGCTCTACATCCCGGGCCGCAACGCGCACGGCTTCGAGGCGCTCACCGATCTCCTCTTCTGTTACCACGTCACCGAGGAGTACGACCCGGCGGAACCGGACGAGCACGGCCTCTGCTGGGCCGATCCGCGCGTGAAGCACCTCTGGAGCACCGAGACACCGATCCTGTCGCCGCGGGATCTTCAAGCGTGTACGCCGTAACGGGCGCCGGCGGCCAGCTCGGCCGGGCGCTTGCGGAGGAGTTCGCCGCCGACGGCGTGACGGCGCTCTCGCACGCGGACTGGGACGTCTCGCTTCCGCCTCCGTCCGGGCTCGCGCCGGACGTCGTCCTCCACGCTGCCGCCTGGACCGACGTCGACGGCGCCGAGGACGACCCGCAGGGCGCGGCGGCGGTCAACGTCGGCGGCACCGCGAACGTCGCCTCGCTCGGCGTCCCCCTCGTCTACTGGTCCTCCGACTACGTCTTCGACGGGACGAAGCGCGACCCGTACGTCGAGTCGGACGGCCCGAACCCGACGTCCGCGTACGGCCGCACGAAGCTGCACGGCGAGGCGGCGGCCGGTGAGCAGGCCTGGATCGTGCGCTCCTCGTGGCTCTTCGGGGCGACGGGGCACAACTTCGTCCGCACGATGCTGCGGCTCGGCGCGGAGCAGGACGAGGTCGCCGTCGTCGACGACCAGCGGGGGTCGCCCACCTACGTCGGCCACCTCGCGGCCGCGACGCGCCAGGTGCTGAGCCTCCCCTACGGCGTCTACCACGTGGCCGCCGACGGGGACGTGACCTGGGCCGACTTCGCCGAGGCGATCTTCGCCGAGGCCGGCCTCGGCACGAGGGTGCGGCGAGTCAGCACGGCGGAGCTCGGTCGGCCGGCGCCGCGGCCCGCCTACTCGGTGCTCCGCAGCGAGAAGGGGGCGCCGCTCCTGCCGCACTGGCGCGACGGCCTGCGGGCGTGTCTCGAGCGGCTGGCGTAGGAACGCGCGTAGCGGGGTACGGTTGACCCCGTGACCGTCTTCCTCGTGATTCTGCTGCTCGTCGCGCTCGCGTTCGGCATCGGCGCCGCCGTCAAGGTCGCGCTCTGGACGCTCCTGATCACGGCGGCGGTCGTGATCGGCCTCGGACTGCTCGTTCGCAACGCGCTTCGCCGGGGCTGAGCCAGCAGAATGGCGGGATGGCCCGCTACGCCTTCCTGACGACCTGGGCGCTCGAGGCGCCGCTCGACGACGTCTGGCGCGAGATCCACGACACGGAGCGCTGGCCGGAGTGGTGGCGCGGCGTCAAGGTCGCGGAGCGCCTGCGCGGCGGCGCCGGCCCGGATGACGGCGTGGGCTCGCTGCACCGCTACGTCTGGCGGAGCCTGCTCCCCTACGACATCGAGTTCCGGATGGAGACAACGCGGGTCGAGCGCCCGTACCTGCTCGAGGGCGAGGCCGACGGCAACCTGCGCGGGACGGGGCGCTGGCGGCTCTGGGAGGGGCCGGGTGCGACCGCGGTCACGTACGAGTGGAACGTGCAGACGACGCTCCCATGGATGAACGCCGTCGCACCGATCGGCCGCTCCGTGTTTCACTGGAGCCACGACCACGTGATGCGGAACGGCGCTCGCGGACTGGCCGGACGGCTGGGGGCGCCCCTGCTCTTCTGCGACTAGGCTGTGCGCCGATGCGCGTGCTCGTCACCGGTGGTGCCGGCTTCATCGGCTCCCATTTCGCGAAGCGGCTCCTGGCTGCGGGCGACGACGTCCGCGTGCTCGACAAGCTCACCTACTCGGGCAACCCGGCCAACCTCGAGGGCGCGGCGATCGAGCTCGTCGAGGGCGACATCTGCGACCCGGACGCGGTCGCCGAGGCTGCCGCCGGCTGCGACGCGATCGTCAACTTCGCCGCCGAGACACACGTCGACCGCTCGATCCTCGGCCCGGCGGAGTTCATCCAGACGAACGTCGCCGGCACGCAGGTGCTGCTCGACCACGCCCGCGACGCCGGTATCCGGCTCGTCCATGTCTCCACGGACGAGGTCTACGGCGACGTGCCCGAGGGGGCCTCGTCGCGCGAGGACGACCCGCTGCGGCCGTCGAGCCCGTACTCGGCCGCCAAAGCGGGCGGCGACCTGCAGGTGCTCGGCTCGGTCCGAACGTACGGCGTCGACGCGCTGATCACCCGCGGCTCGAACACCTACGGGCCGAACCAGTACCCCGAGAAGCTGCTGCCGCTGTTCGTCACGAACGCGCTCGACGGCGAGCCGCTGCCGATGTACGGCGACGGCGGCCAGGTGCGCGACTGGCTCTTCGTGGAGGATCACGCGGCCGGGATCGAGCTGGCGCTCCGCAAGGGGCGCGCCGGCGAGGCGTACAACGTCGGCGGCGGCGAGGAGGCGACGAACCGCACGATCACCGATCTGGTGCTTGCACACACCGGCGCCGACGAGTCGCTCGTCCGCCGCGTGGAGGACCGCCCGGGCCACGACCGCCGCTACTCGCTCGACACGACGAAGATCCGTCAGGAGCTCGGCTGGGAGCCCCGGACGCCGCTCGCGGAGGGCTTCCCGCTCACCGCCGCGTGGTACTCGGCGAACCGCAGCTGGTGGGAGCCGATCAAGCAGTCGGGCGGCTACCGCGAGTACTACGAGAAGCAGTACGCAGCGCGGCTCGCCGGCTCGTAGTCAGTCCTCGTCGCACCCCTTCTCGGTCTCCTTGCGGAGCCGGCTGATCTCCTTCCGCTCGCCCTGGACTTCCTCGGAGCGGTCGAGCAGCTCGAGCACGCCGTCGCAGCGTCCGAGGGCGCGGCGCGTGAAGGCGAGGTTGTAGTTCGCGTAGGCCTCGGCGAGCTCGCCCGACCCGGAGAGGCCGGCCACGGCCTGCTCGAGGAGCGGCTGGGCGCCTTCGTAGTCGCCTGCCTGCATCAGCTCGTAGCCGCGATCGTTCAGCTCGGACGGGCCGGCCGACGGTTCCGGCTCGGGCTCCGGCTCCGGCTCGGGCTCGGGCTCGGCGGCGGTCGTCACGGTCTCGACGACCGTCGTGCCCTCGAGGGTGACCGTCTGCTCGACGGTCTGAGGCCCTGCGTTCGCCGCCGGCTCGTCGCCGCCGCCGGCGAGTAGCGCGGCGGCGAGCACGCCCGCGAGGAGCAGGGCAGCTGCGACTGCGAGCAGGACGGGCCGGCGCCGGCGAGACGCGAGCGCCACCGGCGCGGCGGCGACCATGGTCGTCCCGGCCGCGCGGCCGAAAGCGTCTCGCAGCGCGCTCACGAACTCGGCAGCCGACTCGAAGCGATGCCGGGCGTCCTTGGCGAGCCCGCGGGCGAGCACGTCGTCGACCTCGGGCGGCAACTCGGGGTTCTGCGCGGAGGCGGGTGGAATCGCCGCGCTCACGTGCGCCATCGCCTCGGCGGTCGACGAGTCGCGGGCGAACGGCCGGACGCCGGTCAGGAGCTCGAACGCGACGATCGCCAGCGCGTAGCGGTCGCTGGCAGACGTCGCGCGTTCGCCGCGGGCCTGCTCGGGAGCGAGGTAGCCGGCCGTCCCGACCACGGTGCCCGCCTCGGTGAAGGAGCCGAGGTCGGCTGCGCTGGCGACGCCGAAGTCGGCCACCTTGACCCGGTCGCGGTCGTCGAGCAGGAGGTTGCCCGGTTTGACGTCGCGGTGGACGATCCCGCTCGCGTGCGCGGCGTCGAGCGCAGCCGCAGCCTGGTCGAGCCAGTCGAGCACCTGCCCTGGAGCCGGCGTGCCGGACTGCTCCAGCCGGTCCGCGAGCGAGCCGCCGGCGAGGTACTCCATCACGATGTACGGCCGGCCCTCGTACTCGCCGACGTCGAAGATCGTGACCGTGCTGGGCGCGTTCGAGAGCCTGGCGGCGGCGAGCGCCTCGCGCGTGAAGCGGCCGCGGATCGCCTCGTCGTGCGAATAGTGCTCGGCCAGCAGCTTGACTGCGACGACCCGGGCGAGGTCTGCGTCCTCGGCCTTCCACACCTCGCCCATGCCGCCGCGCGCGATCCGCTCGGGGTCGAGGTAGCGAGGTGGGAGCGGGCTCGGGGTCACCACATGCTGCTCCCCAGGGTGCCTGAGCCGAAAACGCCCTGCATGACTTGAAGGTTCGGTAAAGAAGCCCTGAACGGAAAAGGTTCTCCGCTAGCCTCGGCTGCGGGTTCCACGATGCGGCGGACGCTCATCGCTCTCACCTGTCTCTCACTCGCGCTCGCGGCCACCGCGCCCGCGGGCCCGCACGCGCCCGCACCCAAGCCGGCCGCGGTCACCGCGACGACGTTCCTCGTCAGCGGCCGCGGCTGGGGGCACGGCGTCGGCATGAGCCAGTACGGGGCGCTCGGCTTCGCCAACGAGGGCTGGACATACGACCGGATCCTCGCCCACTTCTACACGGGCACGGAGCTCGGGCCGGCGGCGGTGGCGCGAGTGCGGGTGCTCGTGGCCGAGGCGCAGCGAACCGTCAAGGTGCGCTCGAGCGTGCCGTTCCGGGTCCGCGACGTCTTCGGGAGGACGTATCCGCTCGCCGCGGGAGAGGTCGTGCTCGGCCCCGCTCTCCGGGTCGTCGTCAACGGCGCGCCTGTCGCGCTCGCCGGCCCGATCGTCTTCCTGCCCGGGAGCGCGCCCGTCGCGGTCGGCGCTACGGCCTATCGCGGCCAGCTCGAGGTTGCCGTCACCGACGGGAAGCTGAATGCGATCAACGTGATCGGGCTCGAGCAGTACTTAGCCGGCGTCGTCTCGCAGGAGATGCCGAGCGCGTGGCCGGCGGAGGCATTGAAGGCGCAGGCGGTCGCGGCCCGCTCCTATGCGCTTGCGCACCGGCTCGGCGGCAAGCCGTGGGATCTCTACGCGGACGTGCGCAGCCAGGTCTACGGCGGTGTCCCGGCCGAGCAGCCGAGTACCAACGCAGCCGTGCAGGCGACGGCGGGCGAGGTATTGCTTTGGGAGGGCAAGCCGATCGACGCGCTCTTCCACTCCACCTCCGGCGGCCGGACACTCGACGTCGCCGAGGTCTTCGGCAAGCCCGTGGCCTATCTCGTCGGCGTCGACGATCCCTACAGCGCGATCTCGCCCGTCCACCGCTGGGGGCCGACGCCGGTCCCCGAGGCCAGGCTCCGCAAGGGGTTGAAGCTGCGCACGCCCGTGACGGCGCTGAAGCTGACCCGCAGCGCTTCCGGCCGCGTCGCCAGCGCGCAGGTCGTGACGACGACCGGCACGACGAAGATCTCCGGCGCGACGCTGCGCTTCGCCGCCGGTCTCCGCTCCACGTGGGTCACGCAGCTCGCGGCGCTGTCGATCACCCGCCCCGGTGGGCCCGTGGCCTACGGGCGCGCCGTCAGCGTCACCGGGAAGGCGCAGGGCATCAAGGGCGCCCAGTTGTGGCAGCGCGTCGACGGAGCCTGGCAGAAGGCCGGCCGGCCGGGCGCCACCGTCCGGGCGACCAAGAAGCTCGTCGCGCCGGCCGTCTTCCGGATCACCGCCGGCAAGCTAACGGGGCCTGCGCTGAGGGTGCCTGTCGCCCCGGCGGTCTCGGCGCGCGTGACGGCGCCGCTGACCGTCTCCGGCGTCGTGAAGCCGCTCGATCCGGGGACGACGGTGGAGCTCCAGCTCGACAGTGAGCGGGGCTGGTTCACGACCGCGCAGACGACCACGGGGCCGGACGGGGTCTACTCGATCGTCCTGCCGGAGCCCGGTTCGTACCGCGTCCGGATCGCCCCCGCTCAGGGCTTCGCCGAGGGGCTCTCGGGCCGGATCGAGCTGCGATGAGCAAGCTTGCGCTGGCGGTCGCCGCCGCGGCGCTGCTCGCGCCGGGCGCCGAGGCTGCGCGCTACGCCGTCGGTGCCGCCACCCTCGCCGACCTGCCGCGGCTGCAGGCGGCTCTGCCGGGAGCCGAGAGCCTTGCGCCGATTCCCGCCGTCGTCGTCGAGCGGGCACAGCCGCCACGCCTGCGCGACCTGCCGGGCGCTGCCTACGTCGAGCGGCTCGGAGCCCGCCGGACAGCGTTCGTGCCGAAGGACCCGCTCGCACCCCGGCAGTGGCATCTGGAGGCGAATCGCGCGTTCGACTTCTGGCCGACCTTCCCGAGGCTGCCGACGGTGCGCATCGCCGTGATCGACTCCGGCATCGACGCGACCCACCCCGAGCTCGGGCCGCGCATCGCCGGTGCCAGGAGCTTCGTCGAGGGATCGGCGCGAACGGACGAGCAGGGACACGGCACGTTCGTCGCCGGGCTGATCGCCGCCGGGATCGACGACGCGGGGATCGCCGGCATGGTCCCCGCCGCCGAGCTGCTCGTCGCCAAGGTCGTCGACAGCAACGACCTGATCGACGTCGAGGCCGAGGTGCGCGCGATCCGGTGGGCAGTCTCGAACGGCGCGCGCGTCGTGAACATGAGCCTCGGCGGCTTCCGCGACCCGCGCGACCCCGACCGGGACGCCTACTCGCCACTCGAGGCGGCCGCGATCGGTTGGGCCCACGGGAAGGGAGCCGTCATCGTCGCCGCGGTCGGGAACAACACCCAGGATCCGCCGCGCGCCTGGCCCTACGCGAGCTACCCCGCGGCGCTGCCGCACGTGCTGGGTGTCAGCGCGCTCGCGAGGGACGGCTCCGTGCCGCTCTTCTCGCACCGCGACCGCATCTTCAACGACATCTCCGCGCCCGGTGTGGGGATCGTCTCGACCTTCCCGCTCGCGCTCACCGCCGAGTCGAAGGAGTGCAACGAACAGGGCTACTCGATCTGTGCCAGCGACCTCGACTTTCGCAAGGGACAGGGCACCTCGTTCGCGGCGCCGCAGGTGAGCGCCGCGGCGGCCGTGCTGCTCGCCGTCCGGCCGAGCCTGCGGCCCGAGCAGGTGTCCGCGCTGCTGACCCGGTCCGCGCGCGACGTCAACGCCGCAACCGGCTGCCCGAGCTGCCCCTTGCAGCGCGACGCGCTGTCGGGCTGGGGACGCCTCGACGTGACGGCCGCGCTGCGGGCGCTCTCCGGCCCGATCCCGGCGCGCGACCGCTACGAGCCGAACGACGACGCGGGCAAGGACGCGGTCGAGCTCTGGGGAGCGAACAAGCGGATCGAGGCGACGCTCGACTTCTGGGACGACCAGAGCGACGTCTACGCGATCCGGCTCAAGCGGCGCCAGCCGGTCTACGTCAGCGTCCGTGGGCCTGCGGGCACGGACACCAACCTGATCCTGTGGCGGCCGGGCACGAAGCACGTCGACGCTGTCGACTCGGTCGACCGGGTCGCGCGCCAGTCCGCCCGCCCGGGCGCGCGCGAGTACCTCTCCTTCAGGGCGCCGGAGGCCGGGATGTACTACGTGCAGGTGAAGCTCGGCTCGCGAGGCGCGGGCCGCTACAAGCTCGTGATCGTCAAGGCCTAGCCGGCCGCGCTACTGGTTCTCGAGCAGCTCGTCGTCGGGGACGTCGCGGAGGACGCGCGCCGGGCTCCCGACCACGAGCTTGCGCGCCGGCACGTCCTTCGTCACGACCGCACCGGCGCCGACGAAGGCCTCCTCGCCGATCTCGACGCCCGGGCAGAGGACCGCTCCGCCGCCGACGCGGGCGCCACGGCGGATCGTCGGGCCGCGCATCTCGGCGAGGCGCTTCTCGGTGCGGCCCATGTAGTTGTCGTTCGTGGTCACGACGCAGGGGGCGATGAAGACGTTGTCCTCCAGCGTCGAGTAGGCCGTGATGTACGCCTCGGCCTGGATCTTCGTCAGCTCCCCGACGGTCGTGTCGTTCTCGATGTAGGAGCCGCGGCCGAGCACGACGTCGTCGCCGACCTCGACGCGCTCGCGGACGCACGACTGGTCGCCGAGAATCACCCGGGCGCCGATCCTCGAGCCCGCGAAGACGATCGCGCCGGTCGAGACGATCGTGCCGTCTCCGATCACGGCCGGCGGCAGCGGCTCGCGCTTCGCGGTCGAGCGCGGCGAGAGCGTCGGCTGCTTGCCGACGACGGCGTGCTCGAGCACCTTGACGCCCTCGCCGAGGACGGTGCCCTCGTAGACGGTCGCGGTGGGATGGATCTCAGGCATGCGCTGCCGCCGGCTTGAGCGCTTCCGTGAGGCGGTCGAGCGCGTGCACGACGCGCGCGCCGTCCTCCGCGACTCCGCGCCGGTCGCCCTCGCCGGCGATCAGGTCGAGGAACGCCTGGCACTCGATCCGCAGCGGCTCCGCCGTGTCCACCTTGGGGATGTGGATGTCGCCCGTCCGGGTCTGCCACTCCCCGTAGGCCTCGGACTGCCGCCACGGCCCCTTCTCGTACACGGTCACCTTCCGCTCCAGCTCCATGTCGTCGAAGACGACCATCTTCTCGCGGCCGACGACGGTCATCTTCCGCATCTTGTGCGGGTCGAGCCACGAGAGGTGCATGTGGGCGATCTTGCCCGAGGGGAAGCGGAGATAGCAGAAGACGACGTCCTCGACCCCACCGGTGAGGAAGTCACGCCCGTGCGCGGCGACCTCGATGGGATCCTCGCCGACCAGCCAGAGGATCACGGAGAGATCGTGGACGCCCAGCGACCAGAGCGCGTTCTCGTTCGTGCGGACGATGCCGAGGTTCTGCCGGTTCGTGTAGACGCAGAGCACGTCGCCGAGCTCGCCGTCGTCGATGAGCTCCTTCAGCTTCCGCACGCCGGGGTGGTAGAGCAGCAGGTGCCCCGGCATCAACACGAGATCGCCGTCGGCGGCGAGTGAGACGAGCTCGTCCATCTCCGCGCCCTTCATCGCCGGCGGCTTCTCGACGAGCACGTGCTTGCCCGCCTCGAGCGCCTGCTTCGCGAGCGCGTAGTGGGTCGGCACCGGCGTCGCGATCACCACCGCCTCGAGCTCCGGGTCGGCGAGCATCGCCGCGTAGTCGTCCGTGACCGTCGCGCGCGGATAGCGCGCCGCAAACGCCGTCCGGTGCCCCTCGTCGAGATCGCAGAGCCACGTGAGGTCGGCGAGCTGGTCGAAGTTGCGGGCCAGGTTCGGGCCCCAGTAGCCGAGCCCGACGAGCCCGACCTGCGTCACAGCTTCCAGACCTTCTCGCTCAGGCGGCCCTTCTCGCCGGTCGCGTTGCGAAAGTCGACGATCACGGCGCCGTCGTCGACGAGCGCCTCGTAGTCGATCCCGGCATGGTCGGTCACGATTGCGATGCAGTCGAAGCGCTCCGGCTCGAGCGCCACGGACGACAGGCTGTGCTCCGACAGCTCGGGCACGTGCGGGTCGTGGTAGGAGACCTCCGCGCCGGCCGCCAGCAGCAGTTCGATCAGCTTCAGCGCCGGGCTCTCGCGCACGTCGCCGATGTTGGGCTTGTAGGCGACCCCGAGCACGAGCACCTGCGAGCCCTTGAGCGAGAGCTGCTTGCCGTGGTTGAGCGCCTGCGAGATCAGCGAGCGGCAGTGGTAGGGCATGTTCTCGTTGACCTTGCCGGCGAGCTCGATGAACTCGGTGTAGAAGTCGTACTCGCGGGCCTTCCAGGTGAGGTAGAAGGGGTCGATCGGGATGCAGTGCCCGCCGAGGCCCGGTCCCGGCTTGAAGCTCATGAAGCCGAACGGCTTCGTGCCGGCCGCCTCGACGACCTCCCAGAAGTCGATCTTCATCCGCTCGCAGAGCTGCGCGAGCTCGTTCACCAGGGCGATGTTGACCGAGCGGAAGATGTTCTCGAGCAGCTTGGTCAGCTCGGCCGACTCGGGCGAGGTGACGCGGTGGACCGTGTCCACCGCCGAGGCGTAGAGCGCGGCCGCCCGTTCGGTACAGGCATCGGTGATCCCGCCGACGACCTTCGGCACGTTCTTCGTCGTCCAGTCCTCGCGGCCGGGGTCGACGCGCTCCGGCGAGAAGGCGAGGTTGAAGTCCTCGCCCACCTTGAGGCCGGTCGCCTCGAGCCGCGGCAGGATCTCCTCCCGCGTCGTGCCGGGGTAGGTCGTCGACTCGAGCACGACGAGGTGACCCGGGCGGAGCCGCTTGGCGATCTCCTCGGTGGCGCTGTTCACGATCGTGAGATCCGGTTCGCGTTGCTTCGAGAGCGGCGTCGGCAGTGCGATCAGGATCGCGTCCGCGTCGCGCAGCTCGTCGTAGTCGGTCGTCGCGCGGAGCCCGTGCTCGTCGACGAGCCGCTTCAGCGCGTCGGACGGCACGTCCTCGATGTAGCTCTCGCCGCGGTTCAGCCGGGCGACCCGCGCGGCGTCGCGGTCGACGAGGAGCACGCTGAGGCCTGCCTCGGCGAAGACCTGGGCGAGCGGGACGCCGACGTAGCCGGCTCCGACGATGGCGACGTCGGGCATGGCGCGGAATCGTACAGAGGAGCGCGCTCGACAAGTGGCTACAATCCCTCGCCGCGGGCCGTTAGCTCAGCTGGTAGAGCAGGGGACTCTTAATCCCAAGGTCGAAGGTTCGATCCCTTCACGGCCCATTGTGAGCGAGCGTCAGGTCGTCGCCGCGTCTCCGGACGAGCTCGCCTCGATCCTTCGCCACCTCGGCGACGGGGTGACGGCGCTGGCGCCGGACGGGCGCCTCGTCTACGCGAACGACGCCGCCGCGCGGCTGTGCGGGCTCGAGTCGGCCGAGGAGATGCTGCGACTGCCGCCCGCGGAGCTGCTCGAGCGGTTCGAGATCGTCGACGAGGACGGCACGCTCCTGCCGCCGGAGCAGCTGCCGACCCGACGGGCGCTGCTGGAGCGCCTGCCCTACGAGGCGGTGCTCGGCTACCGCGCGGGCCGCGAGGGCGACGAGCGCTGGTCGGTCGTCCGCTCGACGCCGATGCTCGGGCCCGAAGGCGACGTGCAGCTCGTCGTCACCGTCTTCCACGACATCACGAAGGAGCGCCGTGTCGAGGAGCGCTTCCGCTTCCTCTCGGCGGCGAGCTCTCTCCTCTCCGTCTCGCTGGACTACGAGGCAACACTCGCCGACCTCGCCCGCATGCTCGTGCCCGAGCTCGCCGACTACTGCATCGTCGACGCGGTCGACGAGTCCGGCGGCCTCCGCCAGATGGTGATCACCCACCGGGATCCGGCGCGCGAGGAGCTGCTGCGCGAGCTCCGCCGCCGCTATCCGCCTGAGGAGAACGACGCGCATCCCGTCTCGGAGGTGATGCGCAGCCGGACCCCGCTGCTGATCGAGGACGCGCGCGAGAACGAGCTCGAGCGGACCGCGATCGACGACGAGCACCTCGCCTTCTACCGGGGGCTCGAGGCGGTCTCGTACATCGTCGTCCCTCTGGAGGCGCGCGGCAAGCTGCTCGGGACGATCTCGCTCGGCACGGGCGAGTCGCGCCGCCGCTTTGCGGCCTCCGACCTCGAGCTGGCGCACGAGATCGCCCGGCGCGCGGCGCTCGCGATCGACAACGCGCTCCTGTTCGGCGCCGCGCAGGAGTCGTATGCCCAGCTCGACACGCTGCTCGTCTCCGCGCCGGTCGGGATCGGCTTCTGGGACCACGACCTCCGCTTCATCCGGGTCAACGACGCGCTCGCGGCGATCAACCGCCTGCCGCCCGAGGAGCACATCGGGCGCTCGCTCGCCGAGGTGATCCCGACCCTGGCGCCGACGCTCGAGCCGCTCTACCGCCGCGTGCTGGAGACCGGCGAGCCGATCGTGCACACCGAGTCGACGGACGACGACGCGCTCAACATCGGCGAGCGGCGCCACTGGCTCTCGAGCTACTACCCCGTCCGCACGTCCGACGGCGATGTGATCGGGATCGGCGGCGTGATCATGGAGGTGACCGACCGGCGCCGTGCCGACGAGCGCCTTCACCTGCTGGCCGAGGCCGGCGAGCTCTTCGCCAGCTCGCTCGACCAAAGCGAGATCGCGTCGCGGGTCGCCCAGGTCACGGTGCCGCGGCTCGCCGACACCTGCAACGTCTACGTCACCGAAGGCGACGACCTCGTCCGGATCGCCTGTGCGAGCGCGGACCCGTCGATCCAGCAGCTGCTCGAGTCGCTGCCACGGTCGTTCCCGGTCGGAGGCGAGGCGGACGGTGCGTTCGCCGGGGTCGTCCGCTCCGCGCAGCCGCTGCTGCTGCGCACGGTTCCGCCCGGCTACTTCGCCGAGCTCGAGGCGCGCGGCGCCGATCCCGCGAGCTTCGGCCCGATCGGGACGCGCTCGCTGATGCTGGTGCCGATCGTCGCCCGCGGCAGGACGCTCGGCGTGCTCACGTTCGGCGCCCGGCAGGAGGAGCGCTTCGACGAGCACGACCTCGATCTCGCCCAGGAGCTGGCAGGGCGCGCCGGCGTGGCGATGGACAACGCCGTGCTCGTCGACGAGTTGCGGCGCGGCGCCCAGGCCGCCCAGGCGCTCGAGTTCGTCGGCGACGGCGTCTTCCTCGTCGACCGCGCCGGTGTCCTCAGGCTGTGGAACCCGGCCGCCGCGCGGATCACGGGGATCGAGGAGCGGGCGGCCGTGGGCGCTCGCGCGGACACCTTCCTGCCGGAGTGGCCGCTCGGCCGGCCCGGCCGGCCGCAGGCGTTCCCGCTCGAGCGCGAGGGGGGCGAGCTTTGGCTCTCGCTCACGGCCGCGGAGTTCACCCACGGCACCGTCTACGCCTTCCGCGACCTGACCGAGGAGCGCGCGGTCGACCAGTTGAAGAGCGACTTCGTCTCAACGGTCTCGCACGAGCTCCGCACCCCGCTGGCCGCGATCTACGGCGCTGCGATGACGCTCCGCCGCGACGACGTCTCGCTGGGGCAGGAGCAGGAGGCGGGGATGCTCGGCGTGATCGCCGGCGAGTCCGAGCGGCTGGCCCGGATCGTGAACGACATCCTGCTCGCCAGCCGCCTCGACTCCGGCGCCGCGACCGTGGAGATCGTCAGTGCCGACGCGGTCGAGCTCGCCCGCAGCGTGATCGCCGCCGCCGGGATGCACGTTCCCAGTGGCGTCGACCTCGTCCTGACCGTGCCGGAGCCGGCGCCGCTCGTGGCGGCCGATCCCGACGGTCTGCGGCAGGTGCTCGTGAACCTCGTCGAGAACGCCGTCAAGTACTCGCCGGACGGCGGCCGGGTCGAGCTCGAGCTCGCGGTCGCCGACGGCAAGCTCGGCTTCGCCGTGCACGATCGGGGCCTCGGCATCCCGCTCTCGGAGCAGGAGCGCATCTTCGAGAAGTTCTTCCGGCTCGACCCGAACCTGGCCCGCGGCGTCGGCGGCACCGGCCTCGGCCTGTACATCTCACGGGAGATCGTGCGCCGGATGGGTGGCCGCCTGCGCGTCGAGTCGGAGCCCGGCCGCGGCTCGGTGTTCTCCTTCGAGCTACCGCTGGCCTAGAACGGCGAAAGGCGGCGCCAAGGCCGCTTCGGGAGGTGCCGGGCGGCGGAGCCGCCCCTTCAGGGGTCTTTGCGCGGAGGGGGATCCGCTTCTGCGGATCCCCCTCCTGCGCGACAGAACTAGACGCGCGGGCCGTCCTCGACATAGGTGGTCCGGCGGCGCTCGCCGCCGAAGCCGCCCCAGGACGTCCAGAAGATCATCGAGAGCACGAGGCCCAGGGCACCGACGACCATCAGGATCACGCCGATCGTCGTCAGCTCGAGGCCGGAGACGGTGGCGTTCACCGCCCAGGTCAGGATGGCGCCGACAGCGATGAGGAAGATGCTCACTCCAAGACCCATTTCGTCCTCCTAGTAGCGGGGGTGTGACGTCGCCCCATATGCGGGGTTCGGTGAGAAAACGGTTGAGGCGCCGGTTCGGTTACGGGGTCAGATAGGCTCGCCGCGGTGCGCAGGGGCTCGATTTTCCGCATCACGATCTACAGCGTCCTCGCGGGGATCCTCGCGTCGCTGGTCGCCGTCCTCGTGCCGTGGCTGCCGACGTCGTCTTCCGAGCAGATGGACCGGATCGAGTTCACCTTCTGGTTCACGACGGTGATCTGCATCGCGGTCTTCGCCGTCGTCGCCGCCGTGATCCTCTACTCGGTGCTGAACTTCCGGGCGCAGCCGGACGACGAGTCCGACGGGCCACCCATCCACGGGCACACCGGCATCGAGATCGTCTGGACGGCCATCCCGGCGATCCTCGTGACCGCGATCTCGATCGTCAGCGCGATCGTGCTCGCGAAGAACGACGACGCGGGCGACAACCCGCTGCGGATCGCCGTCACCGCGCAGCAGTTCGCCTGGAAGTTCGAGTACCCGGGCGACGCGAAGGTGACCTCGGGCGAGCTGGTGCTGCCGCTGAACCGGCCCGTGAAGCTGACACTCCACTCCCTCGACGTGATCCACTCGTTCTGGGTGCCCGAGTTCGGGCAGAAGTCGGACGCCGTGCCCGGGATCGAGACGACCCTCGTGATCACCCCGACCCGCAAGGGCTCGTACTCGGTCGTCTGCACGGAGCTCTGCGGGCTCGGCCACTCGACGATGAGGGCTCCCGTCCGGGTCGTCGACGAGGCGGAGTACGAGAAGTTCCTCGCCTCCGCCGGTGCCGGCGGCGGCGCTGACGAGAACTCCGGCGAGAGCATCTTCGCGACGGCCGGCTGCGGCGGCTGCCACACCTTCGCGCCCGCGGGCACCGACGCGCAGGTCGGCCCGAGCCTCGACGGGATCGACCCCGGCGGTGCTTCGCTCGAGGACTTCCTGCGCGAGTCGATCGTCGACCCGAACGCCGTCCTCGCCTCGGGCTACCAGGGCGACGTGATGCCGAACACCTACGACAAGTCGCTCAGCGACGACCAGCTCGACGCGCTCGTGCAGTATCTGGTCGAGGGCCAGAAGTGACCGACGTCGTCCACACCCACTCCGAGGCGCACCACCACGAGCCGGCACCGCCGCGGCGCGGGCTCAAGCGCCTGACCGGCCCCGGCTTCCTCCGGGCGGCCTGGGTCGTGCCGCTCTTCTGGGCGCTCGGCACCGGGCATCGTCGTCTTCTTCCGCTGGCTCGGCCGGCTACGACCCGACCTTCGACTGGACGGTGATCACGGTCGTCGCCTTCCTGACCACGGCGCCGCTCGGCTTCCTCGGCGGGCATCGGGGCGTTCGACTACTGGCTCTACTACATCTCCGGCCGCCCGACCCGCGTCGACGATCACGCCAGCCACGGCGCCTACGGCTGGAAGGACTACTTCAAGGTCAACACGGACCACAAGGTGATCGGCGTCCAGTACCTCGCGACGACGTTCTTCTTCTTCGTCTGCGGCGGGCTGATGGCGATGATCTTCCGCGCCGAGCTGGCCCGGCCGGACATGCAGTACGTCGACACGCAGACCTTCAACGGGCTCGTGTCCGAGCACGCGGCGCTGATGATCTTCCTCTTCATCATCCCGGCGTTCGCCGGCCTCGCGAACTTCGCCGTGCCGCTGATGCTCGGCGCGCCGGACATGGCCTTCCCGCGGCTGAACGCGCTCTCGTTCTGGCTGCTGCCGATCGCCGGGATCATGTTCCTGGCGGCATTCCTCGCGCCGGGCGGTGCCTTCGCGACGGGCTGGACGAGCTACGCGCCGCTGGCATCCGAGCAGCCGCTCGGGCAGGTGTTCTTCAACATGGGCGTCCAGTGGGCTGGTGCGTCCTCGATCATGACCGCGCTCAACTTCCTGGTCACGATCATCACGATGCGCGCGCCGGGGATGACCTTCTGGCGGATGCCGCTGCTCGTGTGGGCGAACTTCACGACGTCACTGCTCGTCGTGATCGCGACCCCGTTCATCGCCGGCTCGCAGTTCTTCGTCATGTTCGACCGGGTGATGCACACGAACTTCTTCAACGTGGCCGAAGGCGGCTACGTGCTCGGCTACCAGCACATCTTCTGGTTCTACTCGCATCCGGCCGTCTACATCATGATGCTGCCCGGCTTCGGGATCATCTCGGAGGTGATCGCCGTGATGAGCCGCAAGCCGGTGTTCGGCTACCGACTGATGGCGCTCTCGCTGATGGCGATCCTCGTGCTCGGCTTCTCGGTCTGGGCGCACCACATGTTCATCGCGGGGATGGCGCCGTGGCTGCGCGTGCCGATGATGGTCACGTCGATGATCATCGCGGTGCCGACGGGGATCAAGATCTTCTCCTGGCTCGCGACGATGTGGGAGGGACGACTCCACTTCCGCACGCCGATGCTGTTCGCGCTCGGCTTCGTCTCGATGTTCGTGCTCGGCGGGCCTCTCCGGGATCTTCCTGGCCTCGGTGCCGATCGACATCGCCGCCTCGGACACCTACTTCATCGTCGCGCACATCCACTACGTGCTCTTCGGCGGCTCCGTCTTCACGATCTTCGCCGGGATCTACTACTGGTTCCCGAAGATGACGGGCCGGATGTACAGCGAGCGGCTCGGCAAGCTCCACTTCTGGCTCGCGTTCATCGGCTTCAACGGCACGTTCTTCCCGATGCACTGGGTGGGGCTGCAGGGGATGCCGCGCCGTGTCGCCGACTACGACGCGCAGTTCGGCGACTGGAACATGATCATCACGCTCTTCTCGTTCCTGCTCGGCGCCTCGACGATCGTCTTCTTCTACAACGTGATCGTCAGCTGGTCGCGCGGCGAGCGGGCGCCCGGCAACCCGTGGCGTGCGCTCACGCTCGAGTGGCAGGTCAGCTCGCCGCCGCCCGGTCTTCAACTTCGACGAGATCCCGCAGGTCGTCGGCAGCCCGTACGAGTACGGCGTCCCGGGCGCGCGTCACGCCGTGCTGCACGGTGACGCCGTCGCTGCCGAGGAGCGGGAGACGGTGCAGTGAGCGGCGCCCGGAGGATCCTCGTCGTCGCGAACGAGACGCTAACCGGCGACGAGCTGCTCGACGCCGTGCAGGCGCAGGCAGGCGAGAGCGCGCTCGTCACGGTGATCGCGCCGGTGAACGCTCCCCACGAGGGGTATGTCGTCTACGAGAACACCCGCCGAGCGGCGGCGGGGCGCCGGCTCGACCGGACCCTGACCCGGCTGCGCGAAGCGGGCGTCCCGGCCGACGGGCACGTCGTCGACAACGACCCGCTCACCGCGGTCCGGGACGCGATCGCGCAGGAGCAGCCCCACGAGGTGATCGTCTCCACGCATCCGGACGCGAAGTCGGGTTGGCGGCGGCGGAACCTCCTGGAGGAGATCCGGAAGGTGCTCGGCGAGATTCCGCTCACGCATGTGGTCTCGGACGTGGCTTCGCGGGAGGGCGTCGAGAACATCCTCGTCGTCGCCAACGAGACGGTGCTCGGAGAGCCGCTGCTCGAGCGGATCCGCCAGCGGGCGCGGTCGAACCCGAAGGCTGCCTTTCTGATCGTCTGCCCGCAGAGCGATCCCGGCCGGGACGCCCACCCCGAGGCCGAGCAGCGGCTGCGCGTGGCGCTGGCGCGCCTCCGCTCCGAGGGTCTCGAGGTGCACGGGCAGGTCGCGCATCCCGATCCCTACACGGCGGCGATGCACGCGGTGCGGGACGAGCGGATCGACTCCATCCTGGTCTCCACGTTCCCCGAACAGCGCGGCTCGTCCTGGCTCCGGCGTGACGTGGTCGCCCGGTTGCAGAGCGATGCGGGCGTGCCGGTGGAGCACGTCGTCGTGCAGCCGTCCGAGGCCGGCAGCGAAGTGACGGCGTGAGCGCCCACGCCGCCGGCGGCCACCACGGTCCGCCGATCGCGAATCAGAGCTCGCGGATCGACGCGACCGTGCTCGGGATGCTCCTGTTCATCGCCTCGGAGGCAATGCTCTTCGGCGCCTTCTTCACCGCCTACTTCTTCGTCCGAGTGGTCAACCCGGAAGCGCAGTCCTGGCCGCTCGAGCCGTTTCACCTGCCGGTGTTCGTCGCCGGCGTGAACACGGCCGTGCTGCTGACGTCGAGCTTCACCATGCACTGGGCGCTGCAGTCGATCAAGCGCGGCAACCGCGCGGGCCTCAAGGCGGGGCTCGTGCTGACGCTGCTGATGGGCACCGCCTTCCTGGTCACCCAGATGCTCGAGTACGCGCGGATCGGCTTCAACCCGGCGGACGGCGCGTTCGGCACGATCTTCTTCGGCCTGACGGGCCTGCACGGGGCGCACGTCTTCGTCGGCCTGACCCTGCTCTCGGTCGCGACGGTGCGGGCGTTCCGTGGCCACTACACATCGGATCACCACCACGGCGTCGAGCTGCCGGGAATCTACTGGCACTTCGTCGACGTAATGTGGATCGTGGTCTACGCGACGATCTATCTCTTGTAGCGATGGCGAGGAACCCTCTCCGCAGCGAGGCCGAGGCGTACCGCTTTCTCCTCCTGACGGTGGGCTACTTCGCGCTGATCGTGGTGGCGGCGGCGATCGCGACGTGGCTCGGCGTCGTCGCTTTCGTCGCCTTGACTGCGGCCGCGGTGTGGTTCTGGATCAGATCCCGCTCGACCGAGCCCGCCCTGAAGCCGGCCGTGCCGCAGCACGCGCACACCGACGACGAGCGGCACATCCTCGTGATCGCAAACGAGACCGTCGGGGGCGACGAGCTGATCTCGCTCCTGCGCCGGAGGGCGGAAGGCGTGCGCGAGCAGGTGCTCGTCGTCTGCCCGGCGCTGAACTCGCAGGTGCGCACGTGGGCGTCCGACGAGGATGGTGCGCGCGCGGCGGCCCAGGCGCGGCTCGACGCGAGCCTGGCGCAGTTGCGCGGCCACGGCCTCTCGGTGCGCGGTGAGGTCGGCGACGGCGACCCGTTGCAGGCGATCGAGGATGCGCTGCGGACGTTCGGCGCAGACGAGATCGTGATCTCGACCCATCCCGAGGGCCGTTCGAACTGGCTCGAGCGGAACGTCGTCGGCGATGCGAAGTCACGCTTCGACGTCCCGATCGCGCACGTCGTCGTCGACCTCGAGCCCGCGACCTAACCGCCGCCCCAGAACCGGGGTCAGACCCCGTCATGGCCAAAAACGGCGACTGTCGGCGGCCTGCGCCGGCGGCTACCGTCAAGGTGTGCCGCGTCCTCCGCGTGTCCACGTCCGCAACGGCGTGTACCACGTCACGCAACGCGCCACGGGGTCCGAGCTGCTCTTCGTCGACCCGATCGACCACGACGCGTTCGACCGGCTCCTCGAGCTCGCCGTTCGGCGGGCCCGCTGGAAGCTGCACGGCTACTGCCACATGCCGAATCACGTCCACTTGCTGGTTCAAACCCCCGAGCCCACGCTGGGACGCGGTATGCAGTTCCTGGTCGGACACTACGTACAGGAATTCAACCTCCGGCACGGGCGGCGGGGAGCTCTCGTCCAGGGCCGGTACAAGGCAGGTCTGGTCGAGACCGGCGAGCACTTCATCACCTGCCTCGGCTACCTCGCACAGAATCCCGTCCGCGCCGGCTTGTGCGAGCGGCCGGAAGATTGGCCGTGGAGCAGTTACCCCGAACTCGAAACCGTGCTCCGCGGCGGGCTGGACGTCGTGCTCTCCTGATTGCCCTTCGCGGCCCCGTCCAACTCGCACGTGTCGGGGTCTGACCCGTTGGTCTGCTCGGACCTGGTGAGTTCGGACACGTCGGGGTCTGACCCCGACGTGGGCTACTTGCCGGCGCTCGCGACGACGTAGTCGGCGACGGCGGCGATCTGCGCCGCCGAGTACGAGTCCTGGAAGGACGGCATCGCGCCCCTGCCGTTCGTGACCCGGTCGATCACGAGGTCCTTCGACGGCTTCGACTCGTCGAGGCTCGGGCCGACGCTTCCGGCGGCGCCTGCGGCCGCGAGCGCGTGGCAGCCGCCACAACCGGCCTCCGCGAAGATCGCCTCGCCGTCGGCCGCCTCGCCTTCTTCGCCGCCACCGGCGACCGCCCCCGGAGCGGCCCGGACCGGCAGCCCCGCCACGGAGGCGACGTAGGCGGCGACCGAGTCGGCGTCCTCACCCTCGACGATGTCCGCAGGCATGCCGGGCAACCCGGTCGTCGGCTCTTCCACCGGGTAGGCGATCTGACCGCGCACCACGGACTCGATCGTCGTCTCGCCCAGGCCGTCGGCGCGCGCCTGCACGAACGCGTGATCGAGATTCGGGCCGATCTGACCCTTCGTGCCCGCGTCAGCGAGCACGTGGCACGAGCCGCAGCTCGCGGTGAAGAGCTCCTTGCCCCGCGTGACGTCGCCGCTGCCGGCCTCGGGGAGCCCGGTGGTGCCGCAGCCGGTCGCGGCGAGCGCCGCGATCAGGACTGCGCAGGCACCGAGCAGCCCGCGGGACCTCACCTAGGCGGCAGACCCCGTGCCGAGCGCGGCTTCGCGCGTCGCGTGGATCGTGAAGACCCGGTCGAGACCGGTGATCTCGAAGATCTTCGTGATGTTCCGGTCGCTGCACACGAGCGAGAGCTGCCCCTCGTTCGTCCGCAGCCGCTTGACACCGCCGACGAGGACGCCGAGCGTCGTCGAGTCGATGAACGTCGTATTGCTCAGGTCGACGACGACGTCGCGCCCACCCTGGTCGATCACCTCGAGCAGTTGCTGCTTGAACTCCGGCGCGGTGTAGAGATCGACCTCACCCGCCAGGGAGATCACGTACTGCTCTTCGCTGAGCTTTTCGGTCTTGACGTCGAAGTTCATCTGTGAGTGCTCCCCCGGTTCGGCGACAGAATGTGGCCGGTTCTTCCCGGTTTCGGCTGAGTCTAACCCGACGGGGACTGAGTCTGCGCCGCTTTCAGCTGCTCCACCTGCTGCTTCACGATCGCGGCGCTCGGATCGTCGGGAGCGAGCTCGAGGAACCGCTCGTAGGCCGAGATCGCCTTGGTGTAGTTCCCGCTCTGTTGGGCCGCCTGCGCGAGCTCGAGCTGGACGTTCGGATCGTTCGGGACGGCGGCGACGAGCTGCTCGTAGGCGGTCTCGGCAGCGAGGAACGACTGCTGCGCCTTCCCGTACGCCTCGCTGACGGACTGCGTGGCGAGCGTCGAGATCGCCTCCTGGATCGGGTCTGCCGGCAGCGTCTGACCCTCGCCGACCTCGAGCGGGCTGGCGAAGGTGGAGCCGACGGTCAGGTAGCTGGCGCGGAACTGGGCCTCCTGGGCCTGCCGCGAGAGCGCCGTCGCCCGAGCGAGATGAAGGCCGGCGAGCTCGCGGAGCGCTTCCTCGTCCTTGGGCTGCTGCGCGACGAGGCCCTCGAGCACGGTGATCGCCTCCTGCGACTTGCCGTCCTCCTGGAGCGCGGTCGCGAGCGCGCGCTGTGCCGGGACGCTCTTCGGGTTCTCGGCCAGCTGCTTGCGCGCGTCCGAGACGGAGATGTTCCCGGCGGTCGAGCCGCCGTCCCCGCGGAGCAGGTCGCCGATCGAGGCGTTCTGGTTCGCGCCGATGCCGAAGCCGATGAAGCCGACGCCGAAGACGAGCGCGAGCAGGACGAACATCCACTTCGCGTGGCGACGGAGCCGCGTGAAGAACATCGTGTCCTCTATCGCTGCGTGCTCGCGGCTGCGGGCGCTTCGGACTGAAGCATTCGGCCGCGCGCTGCGGACGCTGCGTCGATCAGCTCGTGCCACTGGGAACCTCCTCTCTCGTACCGTGCCTCGCCGTCGACGAGGGTAGCCAGGATTCGTTCGGGGCCGCCGCCGAAGACCACGGCCGCGGCGGGATCCTCCCATGGTAGATACGGCGAGCCGGCCAGGGAGACGATCGCGAGATCCGCCCGCTTGCCGGGGACGATCGAACCGACCTCTCCGGCGAGCCCGAGCGCACGTGCACCGCCGAGCGTCGCGAGCTCGAGCGCGCCGCTCGCCGACACGGCATCTGCCTGCTCGCCTCGGGCGCGCGCCAGCGCGACCACGGTGCGCAGCTCCTCGAAGAAGTCGTGTGACGGCACGGAGGAGACGCCATCGGTGCCGATCCCGACGCGAATCCCGGCCCCACGCAGCGCGGCGAGCGGCGCGACCCCGCAACCGAGGAGCGCATTCGACCGGGGGCAATGAGCGACGGCGACCCCGTGCCGTGCCAGCAGCTCGATCTCGTCGTCGTCCACCTTCACGCAGTGGGCCGCGACGACACGCTCGTCGAGCAGGCCCGCGCCCGCCAGACGACGGATCCCGCTCTCGCCGTACGGCGGGACGAGCATGTCCGCGAGTGGCTGCCAGGGCCCCTCGCCGCGGAGAAGCCAGTCGAGCTCGTCGGCGCTCTCGTTCAGGTGCGTCGCCACCGGAAGCCCGAGCGCCATGCAGGCGGCGTAGACCTCGGTCGAGCAGGTGTACGGAGCGTGCGGGGAGACGCCCAGGGCCACGCGCTCGGAGAGCGACCTTGCGACGTACGCCCGCTTCTCCTCGAACTGGCGCATCGCATCGTCGGCCTCGCGTCCGAAGACCTCGAGGTAGACGATCGCGCGCAGGCCGAGCTCGGCGCAGGCGTGCGCGCTCGCGCCGGAGAAGGCGAGGTCGCCGACGGTCGTCACGCCCGACCCGAGACACTCCGCGGCGCCGAGCCGTGCGATCGCCTCCATGTCGTCGCGCCCGAGCCGGCGCTTGCGCTCGACGTGGAGCGAGATCCACGGGCCGAACGAGAACCCGTCCCCGAAGCCGGCGTACACGGCGTACTCGAGATGGGTGTGCGCGTTGACGAAGCCCGGGATGATCGCCGCCTCGGCGAAGCGCTCACCCTCCCCGAGCTCCGCGGCGGTGCCGACGGCAGCGATGCGGCCGTCCTCGATCGCCACCGCTCCGCCTTCGATCGGCTCCCCTTCGACCGGGAGCACCCAGTCGGCGGAGACGACCCTCACTCCACGGCCCAACGCGACGGCTCGTCGACGATGTTCCAGCGTTTCTCCATGAAGCCGGCGAGCCAGATCGAAAGCTCGAAGAGGAGCAGCAGCGGCACCGTCTCGAGCACGAGCGAGACGGGATCGACGGTCGGCAGCAGGACGGCGAACACGACCATGAACACGATCCCGAGGCGGCGGTTCTTGCGCAGGCGCGCCGCCGTGAGCACCCGGATGCGCACGAGCGCCAGGATGAAGATCGGCATCTGGAACGCGATCCCGGTCGCGAGCAGCGTCACGATCACGAACGAGAAGTAGTAGCTCGCCCGGATCTGCACCTGGAAGACGTCGTCGTTGAAGTTCGTGAGGAAGTCGAGCGCCCGCGGCATCACGACGAAGTACGAGAAGGCCACGCCGCCGCCGAAGAGAATCGTCGCGAGCGTCGCGAACACGGCGACGGTGCGCTGGATCCCCGCCTCGATCGCGGGCGCGAGGAACGCCCAGAGCTGGTAGAGCAGGATCGGCAGCGTCACCGCGACGGCGACGCCGAGGCTGACCTTGACCGCCGTCGTGAACGGCTCGACGACGCCGAGCGTGATGATCTCCTTGTCGTCCGGCAGCGGCCGGGTGAGCCACTCGATGATGTCGGCCTGGAACGCGAACGCGACCGCAAAGGCCGGCGCGAGCGTGAGCAGGCTGATCACGAGCCGGGCGCGCAGCTCCCCGAGGTGCTCGACGAGCGTCGCCTCCTCGCCGTGCTGCAGGCGCCGCGGCAGACGCTTCAAGGCCATGTGACGGTCGGTCTAGGAGACGGAGTCGCGCTCGCGCTCGGCCTGCGCAACCGGATGATCCTCGGCCGGCGGGAGCTCCTGGGCGAGCCGGTGCTGGACGGGTTCGTCGTCGGTCCCGTCGTTGCCGTCGTTGCCGGAGATCGAGTCCTTGAACTCCCGCATGCCCTTGCCGAGCGAGCGCCCCATCTCGGGCAGGCGCTTCGGCCCGAAGACGAGCAGCACGACGAGCAGCAGGATCAGGATCTCCCAGATACCGATTCCGAAGGGCACGGCGCCAGAGTACCATCGTTTGTTCGGCGGATCGTCCGGGGATGACGCGTGGAGCGCCGCCGAGGCCCGCGCGCGCCGCGCCGGGGCGCCCGTGCGATCGGCTACCATGGGCGCACGAACCTGCGCTGAAAACCGCACAAAACCTGGGAAAGAGGGATCACAAGCTTGGCCTTTCTGGAGATCAAGAACCTGCACGTCGCGCTCGAGGACGGAACCGAGATCGTCAAGGGTGTCGACCTCGCCGTCGACCTGAACGAGAAGCACGCGATCATGGGCCCGAACGGCTCCGGCAAGTCGACGCTCGCCTACGCCCTGATGGGGCACCCGGCATACGAGATCACGCAGGGCCAGATCCTGCTCGACGGCGAGGACATCGTCGGCGCCGGCGCCGACGAGCGCGCGCAGAAGGGTCTCTTCCTCGCCTTCCAGTACCCGCACGCGATCCCGGGCGTGACCGTCACCAACTTCCTCCGGAGCGCGATCAACGCGATCCGGAAGGCGAAGGCCGGCGGCACCGACGACCCGATCCCGGTGAAGGAGTTCCGCACGCTGATCCTCGCCGCGATGGAGCGGCTGAAGGTGCCGCGCGAGCTCGCCTCGCGCTATCTCAACGACGGGTTCTCCGGCGGCGAGAAGAAGCGCGTCGAGATCCTGCAGATGGCACTCCTGCAGCCGAAGATCGCGATCCTCGACGAGACCGACTCCGGCCTCGACATCGATGCGCTGCGGATCGTCGCCAACGGCGTCAACGAGCTCGTCAGCGCCGAGATGGGCGCGCTCGTGATCACGCACTACCAGCGCATCCTCAACTACGTCACGCCGGACCACGTGCACGTCTTCGTCGGCGGCAAGATCGTCGCGAGCGGCGGCCAGGAGCTCGCACACCAGCTCGAGGCCGAGGGCTACGATGCCTTTATCCCGAAGGAAGAGGGGGTCGCAGCATGAGCACGTCCGAGACCGACGTCGTCAAGGGGATTCGCTCCGAGTACCAGTACGGCTTCTCCAACTCGGATGAGGCGGAGAACTACTTCTTCAAGTCCGGCCGCGGCCTCTCGCACGAGCTCGTCGAGGCGATCGCCGAGCACAAGAACGAGCCCGACTGGATGCGGAAGTTCCGGCACAAGAGCCTGGACTACTTCCTCGCCCGCCCGCTGCCGACCTGGGGCGGCAACGTCGGTGAGATCGACTTCGACAACATCTACTACTACATCAAGCCGACCGAGAAGCAGGCCTCGAAGTGGGAGGACCTGCCGGCCGACATCCTCGACACCTGGGACAAGCTCGGCATCCCGGAGGCGGAGAAGAAGTACCTCGCCGGCGTCGGGGCGCAGTACGAGTCGGAGGTCGTCTACCACAAGCTTCAGGCCGACCTCGAGGCGCAGGGCGTGCTCTTCCTCGACATGGACTCGGGCCTGCGCGAGCACGAGGACATCGTCAAGCAGTACTTCGGCACGATCATCCCGCAGAACGACAACAAGTTCGCCGCGCTCAACTCGGCCGTCTGGTCGGGCGGCTCGTTCATCTACGTGCCGCCGGGCGTCAAGATCGAGCTGCCGCTGCAGGCCTACTTCCGCATCAACGCGGAGAACATGGGCCAGTTCGAGCGCACGCTGATCATCGTCGACGAGGACGCCTACGTGCACTACGTCGAGGGCTGCACCGCGCCGATCTACTCGTCCGACTCGCTGCACAGCGCCGTCGTCGAGATCGTGGTCAAGCCGCGCGGCCGCTGCCGCTACACGACGATCCAGAACTGGTCGAACAACGTCTTCAACCTCGTCACGAAGCGCGCCGTCGCCTACGAGGACGCGACGATGGAGTGGGTCGACGGCAACCTCGGCTCGAAGCTGACGATGAAGTACCCCGCGATCTGGCTGATGGGCCCCCGTGCCCACGGCGAGGTGCTCTCGATCGCGTTCGCCGGCAAGGGCCAGCACCAGGACGCGGGCGGCAAGGTCGTCCACGTCGCGCCGAAGACGACGTCCGTGATCACGTCCAAGTCGATCTCGAAGAACGGCGGCCGCGCCGGCTACCGCGGCCTGCTCGAGGTGGCGAAGGGCGCGGTCGGCGCCAAGTCCAAGGTCGTCTGCGACGCGCTGATCCTCGACGAGGAGTCGCGCTCGGACACCTATCCGTACATCCGCGTCGACGAGAACGACGTCGACCTCGGCCACGAGGCGACCGTCTCCAAGATCGGCGAGGAGCAGCTCTTCTACCTGATGAGCCGCGGCCTCACCGAGGCGGAGGCGAGCGCGATGATCGTCTCCGGCTTCGTCGAGCCGATCACGAAGGAGCTCCCGCTCGAGTACGCCGTCGAGCTGAACCGGCTGATCCAGCTGCAGATGGAGGGGTCGGTCGGGTGATCACCGTCGAGCGGACGGACTTCGTGTCCGTGCCCGTGACGGACGTTGCCCGGGCGAAGCAGTTCTACGGGGAGACGCTCGGCCTGCCGCTCGTGAGCGGCGACGATGCCTGGCCCGAGTACCAGCTCGGCGAGAACGTCAGCCTCTACCTGATCGACCCGACGAACGTCGGCCAGACGTTCACGGCGCCGCACTCCGCGCAGATCGCGCTGCGCGTCGCAGACGTGGCCGCGGCGCGTGCCGAGCTCGAGCAGGCGGGGGTCGCGTTCGCGGGCGAGATCATGGACACGGGCGTCTGCCACATGGCCTTCTTCGCCGATCCCGACGGGAACGCGCTCATGCTCCACCACCGCTACGCGCCGCGCGCCGACGGCACCACCCAGTAGCCATGCAGGTCGAGCATGTCGACTTCGTGTCGTTTCTGACACAGGACCTCCAGCGAGCGCGTGCGTTCTACGCCGAGACGCTTGGTCTCCCGATCGAGACCGAGGGCGACTCGGACATGGAGTTCCGCTGCGGCCAGGTGACGCTCGACATCTTCGATCCCTCGAGCGCCGGCCAGCCGTTCGCGCCCACCCCGGCGGGGCTCTCCCTGCGCGTGGCGGACGTAGCCGCGGCCCGCTCGGAGCTCGAGGCGAAGGGCGTCTCGTTCGACGGCGACACCATGGACACCGGCGTCTGCCACATGGCTCACTTTCGCGATCCCGACGGGAACGCGCTGATGCTGCACCGGAGGTATGCGCCCCGTGACCAGGACTGATCTGCTCGAGCGCTACAACGCGCTCCCCATGCCGACGACGAAGGACGAGTCGTGGCGCTTCACCGACCTGAAGAGCTTCGACCCCGAGTCGTTCTCGGCGAACGGCGCGACCGAGGTCGCCGCCACGCCGGCGCTGCTCGACCTCGAGGCGGCGGGGCTCGTCCGCGTCTCCGAGGCGGGGATCGAGCTCGATCGCGTCCCGGAGGGGATCCGCTTCGAGCAGCTCGCCGACCACCCGCGTCTCGGCGAGCTCGTCGGCACCGACGAGAAGTTCGCCGCCCACAACGCGGCGCTCTGGGAGCACGGACTGCTCGTGCACGTCCCCAAGGGCGTCGAGCTGGAGCAGCCGCTGCTCGTGCGGGTCACGAACTCGGTCGAGGGCGGCTCGCTCTTCTGGCGCCTCCTGATCGTGGCCGAGCCGGGCAGCCGGGTCTCGCTGATCGAGGAGTACGCGTCGACGACGCCCGAGCTCTCCGGCTACGTGAACGCGGCCGTCGAGATCTTCGTCGAGCAGAACGCGAAGGTCGAGTACGTCTCGGTCCAGAACGTCAGCCGTGAGACCTGGCACTTCGGCAGCCACCACGCGAAGATCGAGCGCGACGCGGAGCTCGACTGGGTCGCCGCCGGCTTCGGCTCCAAGCGCGGCAAGATCCGGATCCAGAACGACCTCGCCGGCGCCGGCGCGACCTCGCGCGTCACCGGCGCGTACTTCGCCGACGGCGTCCAGCACCTGGACTACGACACGTTCCAGGAGCACATCGCGCCGCACACGACCTCGGACTTCGCCTTCAAGGGCGTGCTCAACGACGAGGCGAGCGCGGTCTGGCGCGGGATGATCCGCGTCGAGGAGGCCGCGCAGAAGACGAACGCCTACCAGGAGAACCGCAACCTGCTCCTGTCGAAGAAGGCGCACGCCGACTCGATCCCCGGCCTCGAGATCATGGCCAACGACGTCCGCTGCACCCACGGCGCGACGCTCGGCCAGGTCGACCGCGAGCAGCTCTTCTACCTGATGGCGCGCGGGCTCTCCCGCGCCGAGGCCGAGCGCTTGATCGTGCGCGGCTTCTTCCAGGACGTGCTCGACCGGATCGAGCTCGAGCCGGTGCGCGAGGCGCTCGGCGCGGCGCTCGAAGCCCGCATCCCGCAGGCGTAGCCCCTACCCGGTCACGAGCGAGTGCACCCGCTCGGCGGCGCCGGTCGTGATCGGATCGCCGTGGCCCACCCCGACGATCTGTGCCTCGACTGCCGCGAGCCGGCGGATCGAGTCGGCGTGCTGCTCGGTGTTGAGCGTGAACGCCGGCCAGCCGCCCTCGAAGCGCGGCCAGGTCGCGATCGCGTCGCCCGCGATCAGGAGCCCCCGTTCCGCCCAGTGAAACGCGAGATGGCCCGGCGAGTGCCCGGGCACGTGCAGCACGCGGAGCGGGCCGACCCCGGCGTCTTCGGCTACTGCTTCGTCGATCGGGCACGGCCGGTGCTTCGGGCGGTTCAGGAAGATGCCGACCTGGAACGGATACGTGCGCAGCGGCGCGGTCGGCCTCAGGCCGACCGGCTGCGCGGGCCGGTCGCCCGAGACGATGTCTGCCTCGTACTCGTGGGCGAGCACGGTTGCGCCGCTCTCCCGCTTCAGCGCCGCGAGCCCGCCGAGGTGGGAGCGGTGCGCGTGGGTGAGCACGATCCGCTTCAGGTCGCGCGGGCTGCGGCCGAGCTTTCGGATCGCCTCGAGCACGCCGCGGCCGTCGTTTTCGAAGAGCGTGTCGACGAGCGTCAGCTCGCCGCCGGCCTCGAGCAGGAACGCGCGGACGCGTCCGCCCTTGGAGCCGCCGAGGACGTGGACGCCGTCGGTCAGCTCCATCATGTGCTCACCCGCCGCCAGGGCGCGAAGGCGTTCTCGACGCCGCGCAGAGCCGGCTCGAGCTCGGGGAAGTGCCGCAGCAGGACGTCGCTCATGCTCGTCTCGTCGATCCAGTCGAGCCCGGTCTGCGTGTACGTCTCCGCGTTGTAGTCGCGGGTGAAGAAGCGGTCGCTCTTCAGGCGTCGCGATGCCATCAGGATGAAGACCCGGAAGGCCGTGTCGCTGAAGCCGAAGCCCTTCGGCAGCGGCTCGGCGTAGAGCCCGACCATCAGGTCGACCCGCTCCACGTCGCCGTAGACGCGGCGCAGCTCCTCGGCCCACTGCGGATCGTCCGTCAGCTCCTCGAAGGTCGCCGCGGGCTTCAGGTGGAAGAGGCGCCGGAAGTCGTTGTAGCGCGGCACGCCGCGCTCGCGGATGCGCAGGATGTCGATGGCCGCGAGGTCGACGACGGTGCCGTCGGGCTTGCGCAGCTCCTGGAGGAAGCGCGGGTAGTTGTGCAGCGTGATCGCACCGGGGTGCGCGATCCCGAACGAGTAGAGGGCATTCGGGAGCCCCAGCTCGTCGATCCGTGCGCGCACGTCGGTGACGCCGAGCTCCCGGAAAGTGCGTTCCTGGAGCACGCGGTCGTCGGCGATCGAGCGGAACGTGAAGTCGTCGGGCAGCAGCGGGTGCATCCGGTAGACGGCGACGAACTCCTCGGTCAGCGAGTACGGGACGCCGTGATGGTCGGTCGGCGAGCCGGGGATGCCGCCCAGCACCTCGTTCGAGCTGCGCTTGCCGAGCCGCTTGCCCAGGATCCCGTACCAGTTCGCCCGCATCGCGTACCGCGTCGTCGGGTGGGCGATGATCGCCGGCGTCCACTCGACCGTGTGGATCTTCGCCATCAGCGCGGCGGTGATCAGGCGCGCCTTCCGGAACAGGTCGTCGTCCGTCCACGCCGGATGCTCCGCCGCGAGCCGGTCGGCGATCGCGTTGTGCTCGCGCGTGAAGAGGGTGTGCAGGAGCGCCAGCCCGAGCCAGAAGTTGCCGGCGACGCCCGTCAGGTCGACCTTGTCGTCGAGGTCGCGCGGCAGCTGGCCGTCGGGGTCGAGCCGGAGCCGGCCGCCCGCCCCCTCCCGCAGGGCGGCCGCAAGGGCAGGGTCGCTGCCGTAGATCTGGGACCCGTCCCACCAGTGGGAGTCGGTCGTGACCCACGTCGGCGCGCGACCGTTCTCGTCGGGGAAGGGGTCGTTGCGCGTCCGCTCGATCCGCATCGGGCGGTCTCCCCACGGATCGTCCTCGGAGAGCTCGACTTCGAATGGCTCGTCCGGGAGGTTCTTCCCGTGGCTGAACCAGTCGTGCACCTCGAACTGGAGCCACGCGCCCGCGAGCACGTTCACGATCGTCGCCGGCCTGAACTCCGTGCGGGTGAGCAGCGCGCGGCTCACGAGGCGCGGGCTCGGCTCGAGCAGGTCGGGCAACGGCTCCGGGTGCGTCCGGTCGAGCGGGACGTTGCGGCCGAAGCGGGCACCGACCATGCCCATCGCCGGGCTGGCGAGGTCGTTGTACGCCCCGTCGACGGTGCGGGAGTCGCGGGCACCTCCGTCGGCGGGCGCGGTCGCACCGCCGCCGCCGGTGTCGTAGAGGTTCCGCTCTCGCAGCCTCGCCCGCAACCCCACGAGCGTGACCACGCCCAGCGGCCGCGGTAGGCGATCCCACCCGAAGCGGCGGTCGAGCGCGCCGGCGGTGGAGGTCAGGAGCTTCGAGAGCCCGAGAGCCATACGTCTCCTTCCGATGTCGGCCTCGCCGCAGGCGTCCCGGGTTAGGGGGCTGGGCCGATGATCTCGCGTCGCCGCCGCCCCGTCAATCGCCCCGCCGACCGTTTCGTGGTCTAGCGGAGGCCGGCGCGGAGCGAGTTGACGATGTGTCGCACGGACAGGAAGAGGAAGAGCGCGCCGAAGATGGAGCGGATCGTGCCGGTCGAGAGCGGTGTCCGCCTCGCGAGCGGGCCCTCGACCTTCTTCGCCAGCTTTCCCTTCACGCCCCGGACGGCTCCGTGCGTGGTCTCTTCGATTCGGTTCATGTTCACCCCCTGCCCGCTCCGTCAGGGGTTCAATCAGCTGAGCCAGCGTCGGCGCTTCGGGCGCGTTTCGCCATGCTCGCCGAGCGAGCGGGCCGCCTCGACGATGTCTGCGGCGGTGAGCGTCGTCACTGCCTCGCGATCGAGCCTCGCCAGCTCCGCCCCCTCGACGCGGGCCAGCCGGAGCGCCTGCCGGTTGAGCGCTTGCTCGAAGATCGTGCGTGCGTAGCGGGCGTTGCCGAAGCCCTCGCTCCGCTCGGCGGCGCCGAAGATTCCCGCCAGCGACTCCTCGACGCCTTCCCCGAGCTCGTACTCGTGCTCGGCGGCGAGCCGGCGCGTGATCTCGAGCAGGTCCTCGGTGGAGTAGTCCGGGAACGCGAGCTCGCGGGCGAAGCGGGAGCGCAGGCCGGGGTTCGAGTCGAGGAACGCGCGCATCAGCCGTGGGTAACCGGCCACGATCACGACGAGCCGGTGGCGGTGGTCCTCCATCCGCTTCAGCAGCGTCTCGACGGCCTCGGCCCCGAAGTCGAGCCGCCCGTCGCCGCCGCCCGGGGTGAGCGCGTAGGCCTCGTCGACGAAGAGGACGCCGTCGAGGGCGCGGCGGATCGCGCGGTCGGTCTTCAGCGCCGTCTGGCCGACGTAGGCGCCGACCAGGGAGGCGCGGTCGACCTCGACCAGGTGGCCCTTGTCGAGGAGGCCCATCGCGCCGTACATCTCGGCGAGCAGCCGCGCCACGGTCGTCTTGCCGGTGCCGGGGTTGCCGAGGAAGACGAGGTGCTGGCTCGTGGCCGCCTCCGGCAGGCCGTGCTCCTTCCGCCGCGCCTGCACCTGCAGGAACGCGAGCAGCCCGTGCACCTGCTCCTTGACGGTGTCCAGGCCGACCAGGGCGTCGAGCTCGGCCTGAAGCTCCGCGAGCGGCCGCGGCGGCGCCGCGCGGCGCCCGATGCCGAGCAGATCCTCGAGCTCGGGGCCGGCGGTACGGCGGAGCTGCTCGCCGATCCGGCTCGCGGCGCCACGAAGATTGTCGAGCGGATTCGGCGGCATGCCGAGCCCGTACCCGTCCTCAGCGTTCCTCTAGCGCCCGCTGGAGCGCGGCGACCTGCTCCTCGAGCCGGGCGACGCGCTGCTCGAGCGGACTTTGTGTCTGAGAGACACTTTCGACGTTCGTCGAACCGTGCGGCTCGGCGTCCGCGGCCGGCTCGACCGGCCCGCCGCCGAGCAGGTGGCGCCAGCGGTCCTGACTCTGGCCGGCGCGGCGCGGCAGGCGCTCGGCGAGCTCGTGCTCGGCCAGCGCCTCGAGCGCCCGCTCCACGTCCTCGGTCGAGCCGTACGGGTAGAGCCGCTCGACCCGCTGCTTGAGCTCGCCCGGCGTCTGCGGGCCGCGCAGCATCAGCACCCCCAGCAGTGCGAGCTGGGAGGGGACGCGGCCGAGGGCGTCGTCGAGCAGGTGGCGGTACTTCGCGACCCGTCCGCCGGGCCCGCTCGCCAGCCGGACCCAGCCGCGCCGGGAGAGCCGGTCGATCGCCGCCCGGATCGCCGTGTCGTCGTAGTCCACGACCGGATCGCGGTTCGTGGCCTGATTGCAGGCGAGCCGGAGCGCGTTCAGCGAGAGCGGGTACTGGTCGGGCGTCGTCCGCTGCTTCTCGAGCAAGCAGCCGAGCACCCGGATCTCGGCGGCGTCCAGGTCGTGCATGACGACCCGGACGCTACCGAACCCGCCCCGCCGGCCTAGGCGGCCGGCGGAACGGGATGATTGGAGCGGATCAGGTCGGACGGGTCGACGATCGCCTTGATCTGCCGCAGGCGGTGGTAGCTCGCGCTCGAGAAGAGCGTCGCCGCCTTGCGCCGCGACTCGGCGAAGTTCATGTACGTGTGCTCGGCTTGCCAGGGCTCGAGTCGCCCCAGGAGCTTCGCCGTCGCAGCGTGCACCGCCGCGCCCAACTCCGGTGTCGCCGCGATCCCGACGAGGTAGGTGATGAACGGCGCCTCGAAGGCATCGATCGCGCCGTGCTGCGACGAGCGCCGGGCGACGGCGCCGCCGAGGTGGCGGATCTCGGCCGAGAGGATCGGTGAGCCGACGACGCCCTCGACGAAGAGGTCGATCAGGTGGTCGTCGACGTCGTCGAGCATGCCGCCGTCGCCGGCCCCCGGCACGGGCTCCTCTGGATCCATGTGCAGGCGGCTGAGCGCCGGCACCGGGATCGTCTCGACCGTGTCCATGACCGGCCCGAGCGCGCGGATCGGCTCGAGCAGCCGGGCGCCCTCCTCCTCGTCGCCGACGAAGATTGCCTGGACGACGACGAACGACTGGCCGCGGATCTCGTCGGGGAAGTCCGGCAGGTCGGGGAACTGGAGGATGCGGCCGACCGAGGTCAGCTCGTCCGGCAGGTCGTCCGTCCAGGCGCGCCACGCCCGCAGGATCTCGGTCGCCCGGTCGATCGGGAACCAGAGGATCCCGGCGTAGACCTCGGTGATCGGGAAGAGGTTGAACTCGATCGCGGTGACGATCGCGAAGGAGCCGCCGCCGCCCCGGAGCGCCCAGAAGAGCTCCGGCTCGTTCGCCCAGTCGGTGCGGACGAGGTCGCCCGAGGCCGTCACGACCTCGATCGCGGTCACCTGGTTGGCGCCGATCCCGTGCTTGCGGGCGAGCCACGAGAGGCCGCCGCCGAGCGTGTACCCGACGACGCCCACGTCCGGTGAGGAGCCGGCGAGCGCGGCCAGGCCATGCTCGGCGGCCGCCTCGACGACCTCGATCCAGATCACGCCCGCCTCTGCGCGCGCGACCCGGCTGACGGGGTCGATCGTGACCTCGCGCATCCGCTCGGTCTTGAGGAGGATCGTGTCGTGGAGGTCGCCCATGGCGGCCGCGTTGTGGCCCGTGCCCTGCGGGGCGACCCGGAGGCCCGTGGCCCGCGCGAAGGCGACGATTGCCGCGACGTCCGCCGCGGATTCGGGCAGCGCCACCGCCGCGGGCCGCTGGTCGACGGCGAGGTTCCAGGCGAGGCGGGCCTCGTCCCAGTCGTCGTCTCCGGGGACGACGACGTCGCCGTCGAGCACGTCACGCAGGTTGCCGACCTCGAGCCCGGACTCGGTCGGCCTGATGTCAGTGATCGGATTCATGCGCCCATCCTGCGGTCTTGCGGGCGCCCTGCGCATCGGCCCAGGGGTTGAAATCGCCTGCCCATGCGGCTGATCCAGCCTCCACCTACAGGACGAGAGGACATCCTCCCCGGGTGACGTGGCGCCTTCGTGTCCCGTCGGCTGGATGGGGCTCCACGGACGCGCACGAGGTGGTAGGTTCGCCTGGCCTCTTGCCGTCAGGTGCCGGCCGGGGCCACACGACCTCGGCGTCGCCGCGCGTCCGGGGGAAAGGGGAGACTCATGACCGCACAGAACCGCCGACCGGCAGCTCGCCGCGTCGTCGCGCTCGCCGTCGTCGTCGCGATGGCAGGGTTTGGCGCGACGGCCGGAGCGACGCCGCCCGAGCTCGCCGACGATCCGGTGTTGCAGCCGATCGACGCCCAGAACTGGGTCGACATGGGCGAGCTCACGTGGGACGACTACATGCCCGTGCCCGACGCCCGGCCCGGGTTCTACGACGGCTCGGCGACAGGGAGCCAGTCGCAGTACCGCACGGCGATCGTCCTGATGGACTTTCCGGACCAGCCGTTTCTGATCAGTCGGCCGGCCGAGTCCCATCCGTTCGGCAACCCGCAGCCGGGCTGGCAGCCGGTTGCTCCGGCGGACGTGCGGCAGTGGATGCACGAGTACTACGCCGTCCCGAACGAGTTCAACGGCGGCAAGACGCTGAACAGCTACTGGATGGAGGACACGCACGGGCGCATCGGCGTCGAGGTCGAGACGTTCGGCCCCTACACGATGCCCGGCGATCTGCACGAGTACGGCCTCGGCCAGTTCAACGGCTCGGTCGGCAACCAGGCCGACTCGTCCTGTCCGGCCGGCGACACGTGCAACCGTGACATCCGCTCTGCGGGCGGCAGCGCCTGGCGCGCTGCCATCGGCTGCTCGACGACGCTGTGTGGCTACAACAACGTCTTCTACGTCACCGCCGGCCACGACGAGTCCTCGACGTGGCAGGAGTTCGGCGAGATGCTCTGGACGGAGAAGGAGCAGATCCCGGCTGCGTTCGGACCGCCGGGCGCCGAGAACGGGCCGGTGCTCAACAGCGCCGGCAACCCGATCCCGAACTGGGCGCCGACCCGGTACGTCCCGTGGTCGTCGTGGCTCGCCGCGTCGAACCACTGGCCCAACGCGGGCGGCGGCAGCTCGACCCAGGCCGAGAGCTCGGGCCAGAGCGTGTTCGCGCACGAGTTCAGCCACCTGCGCGGGCTGCCGGACAACTACAACAACCCGTTCGCGGACAACCAGCGGAACTTCACCGGCTACTGGGAGATGATGAGCCGCGGCACCTTCAACGGGCCCGGTGGCACGCACAACCGCTGGCAGATCCCCAATCAGGGCGGCTCTGCGCTCGGGCCACACCACATGCTCCATTTCAAGAACCGGCTGGGCGTGCTCCTGCCGGAGGAGCAGCTGACGCTCGAGCGCAACACGCTCGCCACGCAGGGCGTCGCGGTCGCACGCGTTACCGCCCGCGAGTCCGTGCCCGGCTCCGGCGAGCTCGCCGGAGTGACGGTCAACTTCGGCGCTGGGGGCGACGCAGCCGGGAGTTGCGCGAACCAGGGGCTCGACTCGTTCAACTGCCCGGGAACGAACTACCTCAGCTACCGCCTCGAGGCTGTCGACCGGGTCGGCAACGACTCGTTCGCGCCGGGTCACGGCATCCTGCTCTCGAAGAGCAAGAACAGCGGCACGCCGAGCGTCTGGCTGATCGATCCGAACCCGCAGGACATCGGGATGATCGACTTCTACCGTCCGGACGGCACGCCGGTGGCGGTCGTGCGCGGTGACCCGCGCCAGCTGAACGACGCCACGTTCCACGCCGGGACGGCATCCGGCAGCGCGTACGAGTACGTCGACAGCTACAACAAGCTCCACTTCTACGTGCTCGCGGCGACACGCGACGCGGAGGGCGTTCTCCAGTACGACGTCGGCGTTCGCCGGTTTGGCGAAGGTGACGCGTTCCAGCGGGGAGTTGCGCTCGGGGCCGCCGCCAAGAAGGGCCAGCGGCCCGGCTTCATCGCCACCTGCACGTTCCCGCTGACGAACACGGGCACGGCCGGGGCGGCGCCGTTCGACTCGGACATCTACCGCGTCTCGGCGACGTCGAGTGACCCCGGCTGGGAGGTCGTCCTTCCGAACGCGCTCGCCGCGGCGAAGGCCGGCGGCACGGCGCAGGTACCGGTGCACGTCGTCCGCGACAACAAGGCCAAGCCGGGCAGCACGCGCACGACGGTGACGCTGCTGGCGGCGTCCGAGAGCGATCCGTCGCAGACCGCGTCGCAGACCTGCTCCGTGCAGGTGCGCGACACGACGCCTGCAGGCTAGCCAGCGCGCCGGAACGGGGCGGGGCCGCGAGGCTCCGCCCCGTTCGGCCTATCGTGCGCTCATGACCCGGCGGCTCTCGCTCTTTCTGCTCGTGCTCGGTCTCGGCGCCTGCGGCGGCAGCGACCGCATCGCGGGGGGCGCCTCCGACCTGCCCGGGCCGGTGCCGGCTGACGTCAAGCTCGCCGGTCCCCCCACGTCTGCTCCTGCTGCGCCGGACTTCCCCGCGGTCCTCGTCGATGGGACACCGCTGCGTGCGAGCGAGCTCTGGCGCGACCGCCCGGTCGTCCTCGTCTTCGCGGCGAGCTACTGCGACCGTTGCGCGGATCTCCACCGGCAGGCGGCGGCGGCCGTGGACCGGCAGCAGGGTGCCGTCGCGCTGCTGGGCGTGGTTGCGGACGACGATGCCGGCGCTGCTCGGGGATACGCGGCCGACGTGGATCTCGGTCACCCGGTCGCCGTCGCGAGCGAGCGGGTCTGGCTCAACTACGCGGCGCGCGAGCCGGGGCTCGTCGTGCTCGTGAGCCGTGGCGGCAGGGTGCTCCGAGGCTGGCCCGGCGGTGCCACGGCGGAGGAGCTGGCAGCCGCGCTGGCGGAGCTCGTCGAGCGGTGAGGCTCCTCGCCCTGTGCGTGCTCGTGGCGGCGCTCGCCGGCTGCTCGCTGCGGAGCGGAGACGGGTCGGGCGGGTCGCGGGTCGAGATCGTCGTCCCCGACAACAACATCCGCGAGGAGGGCGCCGAGTGCGCCGGTGCGCGTCCGTTCAGGCAGATTCGGCGAGGTGCCGAGTACGCGATCGAGGCCGGTGCGAGCGAGCTCCTCGTCCAGGGCGAGCTGCCCGCCGGCACGGCGGTGAACGCCGATCCGAGCATCGACTGGGGCGTCGAGCGGATCCCGACGGTCTGCGTGTTCGAGTTGGAGGTCGAGCTGCCGGAGCGCGCCCGCTACCGGCTCGTCCTGCCGGAGACGTTGCCGCTCGAGTTCGACGGTTCGCTGCTTGCCGGGACCGAGCCGGTCAGGCTCGTGCTGCGCGGGTAGCGGCTAGGCGCGGACGAGCGGCTTGTACTTGATCCGGTGCGGCTCGAGCGCGTCGGCGCCGCGGGTCTCCTTGACCCAGCCCGCGTACTCCTCGTAGCTCCCCTCGAACCACGTCACCTGGCTGTCGCCCTCGAAGGCGAGGATGTGCGTCGCGATCCGGTCCAGGAACCAGCGATCGTGGCTGATCACGACGGCGCAGCCGGCGAAGTCGAGCAGCGCGTCCTCGAGCGCGCGCAGCGTGTCGACGTCGAGGTCGTTGGTGGGCTCGTCGAGCAGGAGCACGTTGCCGCCGCTGCGCAGCAGCTTCGCGAGGTGGACGCGGTTGCGCTCGCCGCCGGAGAGGTCGGAGATGCGCTTCTGCTGGTCGGAGCCGCGGAAGTTGAACCAGGAGACGTACTGGCGGGAGTTCACTTCCATCTTGCCGAGCGCGATCAGGTCCTGGTTGCCGGAGATCTCCTTCCAGACGGTGTTCTCCGGGGTCAGGTCGGCGCGGGCCTGGTCGACGTAGGCGAGCTGCACGGTGTCGCCGACACGGAGTGCGCCCGAGTCGGGCGTCTCCTCGCCGGCGATCATCCGGAACAGTGTCGTCTTGCCGGCGCCGTTCGGGCCGATCACGCCGACGATGCCGCCGGGCGGGAGCGAGAACGTCATGTCCTCGACGAGCAGCCGGTCGCCGAAGCCCTTGGCGACGTGCTCCGCGTCCACGACGACGTCGCCGAGCCGGGGTCCGGCCGGGATGTGGATCTCGACCTTGTCCAGCTTCACGTTCTGCTCCTCGGCAAGCAGCTTCTCGTAGGCGCTGACGCGTGCCTTCGCCTTCGCGTGGCGCGCCGTCGGGCTGGCGCGCACCCACTCGAGCTCGCGCGCGAGCGTGCGCTGCCGGGCCGACTCGCTCTTCTCCTCGACCGCGAGGCGCGCGCCCTTCTGCTCGAGCCACGACGAGTAGTTGCCCTCGAACGGCAGTCCCTTGCCCCGATCGAGCTCGAGGATCCAGCCGGCGACGTTGTCGAGGAAGTAGCGATCGTGGGTGACGGCGACGACGGTGCCCTTGTACTGCTCGAGGAAGCGCTCGAGCCAGGCGACCGACTCGGCGTCGAGGTGGTTCGTCGGCTCGTCGAGCAGCAGCAGGTCGGGCGACGAGAGGAGCAGGCGCGCGAGCGCGACGCGGCGGCGCTCCCCGCCGGAGAGCGAGGTCACGTCCCGGTCGCCGTCCGGGAGGCGCAGCGCGTCCATCGCGTGGTCGAGCGTCTGGTCGAGGCTCCAGGCGTCGGCGCGGTCGATCTGGTCCTGCACCTTGGCCTGCTCCGCGAGCAGCGCGTCGAAGTCGGCGTCGGGCTCCGCGAACTTGGTCGAGATCGCGTTGAAACGGTCGAGCAGGTCGCGCAGCTCGCGCACGCCGTCCTCGACGTTCTCCCGCACCGTTCGCGCGGGGTCGAGCTCGGGCTCCTGGGCGAGCATGCCGACCGTCGCCCCCGGCGCGAGCTCGGCGACACCGCTCGATGGCTCCTCGATCCCCGCCATGATCCGCAGCAGCGTCGACTTGCCGGCCCCGTTCGGGCCGAGCACCCCGATCTTCGCGCCGGGCAGGAAGGACAGCGAGATGTTCGCGAGCACCTGGCGGTCGGAGCCGTAGAACTTGTCGGCCCGGTACATCGTGAAGACGTAGTCGCTCACGCCCCGCTCCGGCGCCGGCAGAGCCGGCACCTTCGCTCCCGGCCGGCTCCGTCGAGCCTACGCCGGCTGACCGGTGCGTCTGCGGGTTCCACGAAGGGCACGATAGCCATAGGCTGCGCGCATGCCGGAGCGGTACTTCGAGGACTTCAGCGCCGGCGAGGTGCTGGAGCTCGGCAGCGTCACAGTGACCGAGGCCGAGATCGTCGACTTCGCCCGCCGCTGGGACCCGCAGGCGTTCCACGTCGATCCGGAGGCTGCGAAGGCATCGGTCTTCGGCGGCCTGATCGCGAGCGGCTGGCACACAGGCTCGATGTGGATGCGGCTCTACGTCGACGCGATGCTCGACACCGCTGCGAGCCAGGGCTCGCCCGGGGTCGAAGAGCTGCGGTGGCTCGCCCCGGTCCGGCCGGGCGACACGCTCGCGGGGCGGCTGACCGTCCTCGACGTCACGCCCTCGGACCGCCGGCCCGATCGCGGCACCGTCCGGATCCGCGGCGAGATGGTCAACCAGGACGGGGTGACAGTGATGTCGATGACCTCCCGCGGCCACTTCGGCCGCCGCCCCGGCTAGTCGTCGTCCCGGGCCTCCTCGTCGAGCTCGACGCCGACCAGGAACACGGCCGAGACCGCGAGCGCGTACGTCGTCAGGACGAGGAACGCGAGCAGCGTCCCGGCCGCGCTCTGGTAGCTCGCGATGTTCCGCACCCAGATGCCGAAGCCGAGCGAGAGCAGGAGCCAGCCGCCGACGATCGTCGCCGAGCCGACGCTTGCCCAGCGCGGATCGGGCCGCTCCGCCGGCGCGTAGCGGACGAGCAGGCCGACCGCGAGGCCGAGCAGCGCCACGGCGACCGGCCAGCGAAGGATCGACGCGAGCAGGCCGAGCCGACCCCCGACGATGGTGACGAAGACGGCGGCGAGCACGCAGACGCCGAACGAGACCGCGAGGGCGGCCGTGACGAGTGCGAGCCGCTGCCACGGGCGCTGCTCGTCGACGCCGTGGATCGAGTTCAGCGCGCGTGTGACCGCGCGGACGCCGCGGACGAGCTCCCAGAGGAGGAGGGCCGACGCGAACGCGACCAGCGCCAGCGACTGCTGTGCCATGATCTCCTCGACGACGAAGTCGATCGCGCGGAACACCTCGGGCTCGAGCTTCTCGCGGATCGGCGGCGCGATCGAGTCCCGCCAGGTCTCCTCGAGGCCGAAGACGCCCAGCAGCGCGACTCCGAGCATAAGCACGGCCGGCAGGACGACGAGGACGCGGAAGCCGATCGCGGCGGCATGAGTCGCCAGCCCGTGCCGCGTATACGCCTCGCGGATGGGCGCGGCCCGTGCGAGCAGTGTCCGGCGGTCCATCTCCAGTGCGTTCCACCGGCTGCGCGGCCGGAAACGGCAGGCGCGTGTGCCGCGCAGACCGACCGGGTAGGACGCAGTCGTGGCCGGTTGCTGTGGTCCGAACGGATGCGCCGAGATGTTCGGCAAGCGCATGGTGCGCCGCGCGCTCCGGCAGTACCGCCGCAAGGGGCTGGACGACGGGTCGCGCTGGCTCGTGGATCGAGCCCGTTCGGCCGGCGGGGAGTCCGTGCTCGAGGTCGGTGGTGGGTTCGGCGCGATCGCGCTCGAGCTCCTGCGCTCGGGCGCGGCGGCGGCGACAGTGCTCGAGTTGTCCCCGGCCTACGAGCCCGCCGCGCAGCAGCTCGCCCTGGAGCAGGGCGTCGCGGACCGGTCGCGGTTCGTGCTCGGTGACCTCGTGGCGGAGCCGGAGCTCGCCGAGCCTGCCGACGTCGTCGTGCTCCACCGCGTCGTCTGCTGCTCGCCGGACGGGCCGAACCTGCTGGCGGAGTCGGCGCGCCACACCCGCCGGATCCTGGTCTTCAGCTACCCCGCGCGGGCGCCCTGGCTGCGACTCGGCGGGTGGCTCCTGAATCGCGTGTTCGCCACGGTCGGCCGCGAGTATCGCTTCTACCTGCACGAGCCGGGCGCGCTGCTCGCTGCAGCCGCCGTGGGTGGCCTGCAGCAAGTGGAAGCGCGCAGCGGCCGAGTGTGGCAGCTGGCCGCCTTCGAGCGCGTCTAGGCTTGGCGCATGAGCGAGCTCGGCATCTTCCCGCTCGGGATCGTCCTCCTGCCCAGCGAGCAGATCCCGTTGCACATCTTCGAGGACCGCTACCAGGAGCTGATCGGCGAGTGCCTCACCGAGGAGCGCGAGTTCGGCCTCGTCTACGCCGACGAGGAGGGCCTGCGCCAGGTGGGAACCCGCGCCGCCGTGACCGAGGTGCTCGAGCGCTTCGAGGACGGCCGGCTGAACGTCGTGATCGAAGGTGGCGAGCGCTTCCGGCTGCTCGAGCTGACGGAGGGCCGCTCGTTCCAGACGGGTGTCGTCGAGCCAGTCGAGGACGAGCCGGACGCCGCCGATCCGACCGATACCGAGCAGGCGCTCGAGCTCTTCCACCGGCTGGTCGAGCTCACCGGCGCCGAAGTGCCCGAGCCGCGGCTCGAGGCGCTGCAGCTCTCGTTCGAGCTTGCCGGCCGCTTCGAGTTCGCGCCCGAGCTGAAGCAGCGGCTGCTGCAGCTCACCTCGGAGCGTGAGCGGATGCACCTGCTCGCCGAGCTGCTCGCCGGCGCGGCCGTTGCCGTCGAGAGCGAGCGCGAGATCGCATCGCGGGCGCAGGGCAACGGCAAGGTCGACCCGCGCGCCTGATCTACCATGGCGTGATGACCTCGACAGCCACGACCGGGCTCGACGTCCAGCGCGTCCGCGCCGACTTCCCGTACCTCGAGGAGCTCGTCAACGGGAAACCGGTCGCGTTCCTCGACTCGGCCGCCTCGACGCAGAAGCCGCGTCAGGTGCTCGACGCGATGCACGACTTCTATTCGCACCGCTACGCGAACGTCCATCGCGGCGTCTACCGCCTCGCCGAGCGCGCCACGGAAGGCTACGAGGGCGCGCGGGAGAAGGTGCGCGCCTTTCTCAACGCACCCGCAACGCGTGAGGTCGTCTTCACGCGGAGCGCCACCGAGGCGATCAACCTCGTCGCGTACTCGTGGGGGCTCGAGAACCTCGGCCCGGGCGACGTTGTCGTGATCACCGAGCTCGAGCATCACTCGAACTTCGTGCCGTGGCAGTTCGTCGCGAACCGCACGGGCGCGACCTTTGCGCACATTCCGATCGACGACGCGGGCGAGCTGCAGCTGGACGTGCTCGACGCCATCGCCGCATCCGGCAACGTGAAGGTGGTCGCGAACAACCTCGTCTCCAACTCGCTCGGCACGATCAACCCGGTCGAGAAGCTCGCCGCCTGGGCGCACGAGCAGGGCGCGATCATGGTCGTCGACGCGGCGCAGGCCGCACCGCACCGGCCGATCGACGTGCAGGCACTCGGCTGCGACTTCCTCGCGCTCTCCTCGCACAAGCTCTGCGGCCCCACCGGGGTCGGCGCGCTCTGGGGCAAGGCGGAGCTGCTCGAGCAGATGTCGCCGTTCAACCTCGGCGGCGAGATGATCCGCTCGGTCGCGCTCGACCGGACGAGCTGGAACGAGCTGCCCTACAAGTTCGAGGCGGGGACGCCCGCGATCGCGGAGGCCTACGGCTTCGGGGTCGCGATCGACTATCTCTCCGAGATCGGCCTCGCCGCGATCGAGGCGCACGAGCACGAGCTCACCGCCTACGCGCTCGGCCGGCTTGCCGAGCTCGACTGGGTGCGGGTCTTCGGGCCGCCCGTCGACCGGCGCGCCGGCATCGTCTCGTTCGACGTCGCCGGCGTCCATCCGCACGACGTTGCCCAGATCCTCGACTGGGAAGGGGTCGCCGTCCGGGCCGGGCACCACTGCACGCAGCCGCTGATGACGCGGCTCGGCGTGTCCGCGACGACGCGCGCCAGCTTCTACCTCTACACCGTCCAGGAGGAGATCGACCGGCTCGTGGACGGCCTCCACAAGGTGAAGGCGCACCTGGGCTGATGTCCGAGTTCGACCAGCTGTACCGCGAGGTCATCCTCGACCACTACAAGAACCCGCGCGGGCACGGGCTCCTCGACGCGCCCGACGCGCAGGCCGAGGGGCAGAACCCGCTCTGCGGCGACGAGGTCACGGTCTCGCTCCGCTTCGACGGCGACACGATCGCGGACGTCGGCTTCGAGGGCCGCGGCTGCGCGATCTCGCAGGCGGCGACCTCGATGCTGACCGAGCTCGTCGTCGGCCGTGACGCCGGCGAGGTCGCGGCGATGGCGAAGGAGGAGCTGCTCGAGGAGATCGGGATCCCGCTCACGCCCGTCCGTCTCAAGTGCGCCATCCTCGGGCTCGGCGTCCTCAAGGTCGCGCTGCACAAGGCGAAGGGGACACCCCTCCCCGACGAGTGGACGCAGGGCGACGATCTGACGATCGCTTAGTGGCGGTCACGGTCGACGTCTGTCCGGTCGAGGAGCTGCCGCCAGGCCACGTCAAGATCGTCTGGTCGGGACCGATCGCGATCGGCGTCTACAACTGCGGCGGCAGCCTCTACGCGCTCGAGGATCGCTGCTCCCACGACGACGGGCCGCTGTGCGAGGGCGAGTGGGAGGAAGACACCTGCATCGCGATCTGCCCGCGGCACGGCGCCCGCTTCGACATCGCCAGCGGCCGGGCGCTGACGCTGCCGGCCTACGAGCCCGTCGACACCTACCCGGTTCGCGTCGAGGCGGGCTGGGTCAAGGTCGACGTCTAGCCGGCCTGCTACATTCCGGCTATCCGCGGAAAGGAGGTGGTCCGGCAGTGGAGATTTCCAGTACGGGCAGTGGAGGTGCCAGCCGGTAGGGACGTGCCCCCCGGACTCGCAAGGGGAATCGTCTAGCCAGCGTAGGGGGCTCGCGGAACGTGTCCTTCGGGACGCCGACAACGCGCCGCTTCGGCAGGAAGCGTCTCTGCCAATCCAGGCTGGTACCGAACGATCGAGGGGCCGCGTGAGCGGCCCCTCGTCGTTCCCGCCAAAGCCGGGGTCAGACCCCGTCGTGTCCGCAACGGACGATCGGGGCGGCCGCCGGGGTCAGACCCCGTCGTGTCCGAAAGCGGCGTGGCGGGACAGGGCTAGTCCGACTTGGAGGCGGCGCGGCGGAGCTGCTCGTCGAGCGGGACGAGCGGGAGGCCGAACGTGTCGACCGCGTCGGAGTTCGTGACGACGTTGTCGCCCGCCTCGAGCATCGTCAGCTGGTCGCGCGTCACCGGCGGGTTCGGCAGCTGCTCGAGCACCGCAGCCTGCAGGCGCATCAGCCCGAACGGGACGTGCAGCGACAGCCGGTGCGCGCCGAGCGAGCGCTTCAGGCGCGACCAGAACTCGTTCCAGTCGACGATGTCCGGGCCGCCGAGCTCGAACGTCCGGTTCGCCGCCTCGGGTCGGTCGACACCTGCGGCGAAGTAGGCGGCGACGTCGTCGACCCAGATCGGCTGGATCCGCTGGGTGCCGGGACCGACGATCGGGGTCACCGGCGCCAGCTTCGCGATCCGCGAGAACTGCTGCAGCGCACCGCCGCCTCGACCGAAGACGAAGCTCGGCCGGAAGATCACGTGCTCGAGCCCGGAGCTCTTCACCGTCTGCTCCATCGACCACTTCGCCCCGTAGTACGGAACGAGGTCCTTCGTCTCCGCTGTCGTCCCGAGCGCGGACATGAGGACGAAGCGCTTCACCCCGGCGTCCTTGGCGCAGGCGACGAGGTCACGCGTCCCCTGTTCCATCACCCGTTCGAAGTCGTCGGGCTTGCCGGTGAGGATGGCGACGAGATGGACGATCGCGTCGACGCCGTCGACGGCCCGGCGCAGCGACTCCGGCTCGGTCATGTCGCCCTGCACGGATTCGTGCTGCGGCACGCCGGTGCCTCGACCGGGGTCGCGTTCCAGCACGCGCACCGAATGGCCCGCGACCGCGAGCGCGCGCACGATCGCCGGCCCGACGAACCCGGTTCCGCCGGTGACGAGGATCTTCACGACTCGAAGTTCTTCCAGTAGCGGCTGGGCGTCGGCCCCTGCTGGCCCTGGTACTTGGAGCCGAGGCCCCCGGAGCCGTACGGGTGCTCGGCCGGCTCCGACAGCTGCATGAAGGAGATCTGGCCGATCTTCATCCCGTGGTAGATCGTGATCGGGAGATTCGCCACGTTCGAGAGCTCGAGCGTGACGTGGCCGTCCCAGCCGGGGTCGATGAAACCAGCAGTCGAGTGGATCAGGAGCCCGAGACGGCCCAGCGAGCTCTTGCCCTCCAGCCGCGCGACGAGGTCGTCCGGCAGCCGGACCCGCTCGAGCGTCGAGCCGAGCACGAACTCGCCCGGGTGGAGGATGAACGGCGTGTCGTCGTCGATCTCGACGAGCTCCGTCAGCTCCTCCTGCTCCTGTTTCACGTCGATGTACGGATAGCGGGAGTTGCGAAAGACCCGGAAGTAGCGGTCGACGCGGACGTCCACGCTCGACGGCTGGATCAGGGCCTCGTCGTACGGATCGATCCCGATGTGCTGCTCGCCGAGCAGGCGCCGGATCGTGACATCGGACAGGACCACCAGGCGATTCTACGGGGCTGAGGTTGCGGATCGCCGGGTCTGGACATACTGTTCCCGCCCCGTGTCGATGCTGTTCGAGCAAATGGAGCCGAACGAGCGCTTCCGGGCGCGGCGTGATGAAGCGCGCCGACGCCGCAAGCGCCGTCGCGCCGTGGCGCTCGGTCTCGTGCTCGGAACGATCGCGGCGCTCGGGGCGGGCGCGAAGGTCGTGATCGGCGATCAGACGGTCGCGGCCGGCGGGAACGAGCCCGCAGCGGCCGCGGCGAAGAAGCTCCCGGCGCAGCCCGTGAAGCAGCCTCGCGCCCTGCCCGACGAGGTGCGCGGCATTCACGTGACGATGGCGCTCGCGTCGCTCGACGGCAAGCTCGCCGAGTATGTCGAGCTCGTGGACGAGGGCCTGAACACGATCCAGCTCGACGTCAAGGACGAGAACGGCGAGATCGGCTTCATCCCCTCGGCGGTCCCGCTCGCGACCAAGGTCGGCGCCGCGCGGCCGTACTACAGCCCGCGCCAGGCCGCCAAGCTGATCCACTCGCGCGGTATCTACCTGATCGGCCGCGTCGTCACGTTCGAGGATCCGCGTCTCTCCGAGGGCAGCCCCGAGCACGCGATCAAGAACCCGGACGGCTCCGTCTGGCGCAACCACGCCGGTCTCGGCTGGACGAACCCCTACGACAAGCGGGTCTGGGACTACAACGTCTCGATCGCGGAGGTCGCCGCCCGGGCGGGCTTCGACGAGATCCAGTTCGACTACGTGCGCTTCCCGACCGACGGCGACGTCGACTCGATCGTGTACCCCAACAAGACGAAGACGGCGCCCGGCTGGGTGATCGCGCAGTTCCTCCACTACGCGACGACGCGGCTGAAGCCGCTCGGCGTGCGCGTCTCGGCGGACGTCTTCGGTCTCTCGGCCACGCGCGATCTCGGGATCGGCCAGCTGCCGCGGCGGCTCGGCAAGTACGTCGACGCGCTCTACCCGATGGTCTATCCGTCCCACTACGGCCCCGGCGAGTACGGGCTCGAAGACCCGAACGCTGCGCCTGGCGCGACGGTCGAGTGGTCGCTGGCCGACTTCCGCCGCGAGTTGAAGGGCACGGACGCCGTCCTCATCCCCTGGCTGCAGGACTTCTCGTACGGCCGCACGTACGGGTTGGCCGATGTGCAGGCCCAGATCGAGGCCGCCCGGCTGATGGGCGCCCGCGGCTACCTGCTCTGGAATCCGCTCGGTGTCTACACGCCGGGCGCGCTCGCCCCGGCCTGAGCCTTGTTACGATCGCCGCATGGCGATCGGCGACGTGATGAAGACCCGGGTCGTGATGGTGTCGCCCGACGACCACGCCCGGATCGCGGTCCTGCGCATGCTCGAGGAGGGCGTCGGCTCGGTCGCGGTGTGCGAGTCCGGACGCCTCGTCGGCATCTTCACCGAGCGTGACGTGCTCGCTCTGGCCGGCGAGGGAACGGATCTCGACACCGTCAAGATCGGCGACGTGATGACCCGGACGCCCGTGACCGTCTCCGCCGACGTCGCCGTGCTCGACGCTGCACGGCTGATGGGCGAGCGGAAGATCCGCCACCTGCCGGTCGTCCAGGGCGAGCACCTGCTCGGGATGATCGGCATCCGCGACATCCTCGGCAGCCTCGTCGAGCGTGCCTGGCAGACGCACGACGCGGCTGCCCACGACACGGCTCGCTCGCTCTTCAAGGGGTAGCAGGGGCGGGAGCTAGGGCGCGAGGCGCGTGCGCGCCCAGCCCTCGGCGGTCCGCTCGAAGCGGATGCGGTCGTGCAGGCGATCGTCCCCGTGCTGCCAGAACTCGTAGGCGGCGGGGGCCAGCCGGAAGCCGCCCCACTGCGGCGGCAGCGGCACGTCCTCGCCTGGGAAGCGGCCGGCCGCCTCTGCGTAAAGCCGTTCGAGCTCCGCGCGGTCGGCGAGGGGGCGGCTCTGCGGCGAGGCCCACGCCGCCAGGCGGCTGCCGTGCGGCCGGCTCTCGAAGTACTCCTCCGACTCCGCCTCGGCGACACGCTCGACGGTGCCCTCGATCCGGATCTGGCGGCCCAGCGGCTGCCACCAGAAGAGGAGCGCCGCGTGGGGGTTCGCGGCGAGCTCCGTGCCCTTGCGGCTCTCGTAGTTCGTGTGGAAGACGAAGCCCTGCTCGTCGGCGCGCTTCAGCAGCACCATCCGCACCGAGGGCTGCCCCTCGGCGCTCGCAGTGGCGAGCGCGGTCGCCTCAGGGGCTCCGAGACCGGACGCACGCGCGTCGTCGAACCAGCGCTCGAACTGCCGCAGCGGGTCGGGGTCGAGGTCGCGCTCGTCCATCGCGCCGAGCCTACTGGCGCCTGAGCTACGCTTGCGCCCGCCATGGCGACCACGAAGACGATCGACATCCGCACCGCGATCCCCGGCCCGCGCTCGACGGAGATCATCGAGCGCAAGCAGCGGGTGATCGCGAACGCGAAGGCGCTGACGTTCCCGATCGTCGCGCGCGAGGGCCGCGGCGCCACGCTCACGGACGTCGACGGCAACGTCTTCATCGACTTCACGGGCGGCGTCGGCTGCCTCAACACGGGCCATGCGCACCCGCGCGTCGTCGAGGCGGCGACGGAGCAGCTCGCCCGCTTCGCGCACACGGACTTCACGGTCGTCCCGTACGAGCCCTATGTCGAGCTCGCGGAGCGGCTGCTCGAGCGCGCGCCGTTCAGTGGTCCCGCGAAGGCAGCCTTCTTCAACGCGGGCACGGAGGCGGTCGAGAACGCCGTCAAGTTCGCTCGTCTCGCCACGAAGCGCCCTGCCGTGATCGCTTTCGAGGGCGCCTTCCACGGGCGCACCCTGCTCTCGATGACGCTGACCTCGCGGCCGCACCCCTACAAGGTCGGCATGGGCCCGCTGGCGCCCGAGGTCTACCGCGCGCCCTTCCCGACCGACTACCGCGGGCCCGACGCCGAGACCGCGCTCGCCGAGCTGCGCAACATGTTCAGGACGCACGTCGCCGCCGAGCAGGTGGCGGCGATCATCGTCGAGCCCGTCCAGGGCGAGGGCGGCTTCCTGCCCGCGCCGCAGGCCTTCATGACCGGGCTGCGGGAGATCTGCGACGAGCACGGCATCTGCCTGATCGTCGACGAGGTGCAGACCGGCTTCGCGCGCACGGGCAAGCTGTTCGCGATCGAGCACTACGGCGTCGAGCCCGACCTGATCACCGTCGCGAAGTCGATCGCGGCCGGGCTGCCGCTCTCCGGCGTGCTCGGGAAGGCCGAGATCCTCGACGCGGCGCACGACGGCGCCGTCGGCGGCACCTACGTCGGCAACCCGGTCGCCCAGGCGGCAGCGCTCGCGGTCCTCGACGTGATCGACGACGAGAACCTGATCGAGCGGGCGACGGCGATCGGCGAGACGATGCGCGCCCGGATGCTCGCCTGGCAGGAGCGCTTTCCGGCGATCGGCGACGTGCGCGGCCTCGGCGCGATGCTCGCGATCGAGCTCGTCGCCGACCGGGCGACCAAGCAGCCCGCCGGCGACCTCGCGCAGGCGGTCGTGGACGCTGCGATGGAGCGCGGCCTGCTGCTGCTGCGGGCGGGTGTCTACGGCAACGCGATTCGCGTCCTCACGCCGCTCGTGATCACGGACGCGGAGCTGGACGAGGCGCTCGACGCCTGGGAAGACGCGCTCGGGCACACGCTGGGGTAACCCGACCGCGTTCGGCGTTTTTCGCGAGGGGGAACGGCTACTCTCGTGCGCGTGACCCAGTTGATCTCGAACCGGTACGAGCTGAAGGAAACCGTCGGCACCGGCGGGATGTCGAGCGTCTACCGCGCGTTCGACACGTTGCTCGAGCGCCATGTCGCCCTGAAGATCCTGCACGCCCACTACGGCGGCGACGAGGAGTACGTCGAGCGCTTCCGGCGCGAGGCCCGCGCGGTCGCGCAGCTCTCGCACCCGAACATCGTCACCGTGATCGACCGCGGGGAGGAGGACGGGAAGCAGTTCATCGTCTTCGAGCTGATCGAGGGCGACGACCTGAAGCAGCTCGTCGAGCGCGGCGGGCCGCTGCCGATCCGGCGCGTGCTCGAGCTCGGGCTCGAGGTCGGGCGTGCGCTCGCCTTCGCGCACTCGCAGGGCCTCGTCCACCGAGACGTGAAGCCGCAGAACGTGCTCCTGAACGGCGAGGGCCTTGCCAAGGTGACCGACTTCGGCATCGTCCGCTCGCTCGACGCGGTCGGGCACACCGAGACGGGAACCGTGCTCGGGACGAGCCACTACATCGCTCCGGAGCAGGCCCGCGGCGAGCAGGTCGACGCGCAGACCGACGTGTACTCATTCGGCGTCGTCCTCTACGAGCTGCTCGCGGGTGAGGTGCCCTACTCGGGCGACAGCTTCCTCGCGGTCGCGATGAAGCACGTGAACGACCCGGTGCCGGACGTCTCGGCAGCGCGGCCCGACACGCCGCTCCGCCTCGCGTCGCTCGTCGGGCGCTGCCTCGCGAAGCTGCCGGCCGACCGGCCTGCCTCGATGGACGAGGTCTGCGGCGAGCTGCAGGCATGCCTTGCAGACCTCGAGGCGAAGGACGGCGGCGAGGCGACGATGATCGTCAAGCCGCAGGCGGCGCCGCAGCCGGCGCGCGCGCCTCGGGCCCCCCGCGCCCGTCGCCGCATCCCGGTCGTGCCGCTGCTCTTCGCACTGCTCGTGCTCGCTGCGGTCGTCGTCGGAATCGTGCTCGCAAAGAATGCCGGCGACGACGGCAACGCGGGCGCAGCCGGAGGCAACGGCGTGCAGCTCGCGGGCGTCGCGGTCGTTCGACCCCCAGGTGGCGACGACGAGGAGCACAGCGAGCGGGTCACGGACGCGACCGACGGCGACCCGTCCACGTACTGGACGACCGAGAGCTACCGCTCCGCTCAGCTCCTTCGAAGCCCGGCGTCGGGCTCGTCCTCGACGCCGCACGGCGGCCCCGATCAGATCGCCGTCACGACCGACACGCCCGGCTTCACGGCCGAGATCCGCGCCGGCGACTCCGCCGAAGGCCCCTTCGACCGAGTCGTCGGCACGAGCAAGACCGTGAGGCGAGCACGGTCTGGGAGCGGACGGGAAGCCAGCGCCCGTTCTACGCGTCTGGATCACGGCGCTCGTCCGGGTCGCCCACGTGAACGAGGTCGAGGCCTCCTAGTACTGCAGGGTCGAGCGGCGCTCGTGCCGCTCGAGCGCGAGGCGGATCAGCCGGTCGAGCAGCTCCGCGTACGGGATCCCGCTCGCCTCGAACAGGCGCGCGTAGACGCTCGTCGCCGTGAAGCCGGGGATCGTGTTCAGCTCGTTCACGACGGGCTCCCCGTCCGGCGTGACGAAGAAGTCGACGCGGGCCATGCCCTCGCACTCGGTTGCGACGAAGGCGTCGACCGCGAGGGCCTGCACGCGCTGGGCGATGTGGTCCGGGATCCGGGCCGGGACGACGATGTCCGAGCCGTCGGTGTCGTACTTCGCGGCGTAGTCGTACCACTCGGCGTGCGGGACGATCTCGCCGACGACGGAGGCGAGCGGCGGCGAGTCGACGTTGCCGAGCACGCCGCACTCGACTTCGGTGCCCTCCAGCAGCGCCTCGACGAGCACCTTCTCGTCGTGGCGCCGCGCGAGCGCGACCGCGGCCTCGAGCTCCGCCTCGTCGTGCGCCTTCGAGATCCCGACCGAGCTGCCGAGCCGCGCCGGCTTGACGAAGACCGGGAAGCCGAAGGGGTTCCGGATCTCGTCGCCGAGCCGCAGGGTCACGTTCTCCGCGACGGCGATGCCACGGTCGCGCAGCACCGCCTTGCAGAGATCCTTGTCCATGCAGAGCGCCGAGGCGGCGACGCCGGCGCCGACGTACGGGACGCCCGCGAGCTCGAGCAACCCCTGGACGGTGCCGTCCTCGCCGAACGGGCCGTGCAGCACGGGCAGGACGACATCGACCTGCCCGAGCGCCTCGGCCGGCTTCGAGTCGGCGAGCACCGGCAGGGTCTCCGTCACCGAGCCAAGTGACAGACTGTTACTTGGCTCCTCGGGCGCGGCGCCGGGCCCCGAGTCCGCGTGCGTCGGCAAGGTCTTTGAGCCGCTTTGTAACAGTCTGTTACTTGGCGGCTCGAGCGCCCAGTGGCCGTCGCGGCCGATCGCGATCCTCGTCACCTCGTAGCGCTCCGGGTCGAGTGCCTCCACGACCGAGCGGGCCGAGGCGAGCGAGATCTCGTGCTCGCTCGAGCGCCCGCCGGCGAGGACGGCGACGCGGAGCTTCGAGCTCACGGCGTCGTGGTGGTCGGCTGGGGCGGCGCCGCCTCGAAGCGGCCGACCACGATCACGACGGTCGTACCCTGCTCGGCCTCGGTGCCGCCTTCCGGGTCCTGCGAGAGCACGAGCCCGTCGAAGCTCTCGTCGGTGACGATCTCCTCGACCGTCTGGGTCTCGAACCCCGCGCCCTGCAGCCGTGCGCGCGCGTCCGCTTCGGTCTGACTCGTCACGTCCGGAACCTGCGAGGTCTGCGGGCCCTTCGAGACCTGGAGGGTGATCACCGAGCCCTTCCCCTGCTGCGAGCCGGCGGCGGGGTTCTGGCCGACGACGATGCCGGCCTCCGCGGCGTCGTCGACGTCCTCGCGCTTCACCGCGAAGCCGATCCCCTGCAGCTGCGACTCGGCCGACTCGTAGGCCGTGCCGACGACGTTCGGCACCGCGACCGGCTTCGGCCCCTTGGAGACATTCATGCGCACGATCGATCCCTTGACGAGCTCCGTGCCCGCCTTGGGAGCCGTCGCGAGCACCTCGTCCACAGGCTTGAGCGAGTTGACGGCGACGACGTTCGGCTCCAGCCCGGCCGCGGTGAGCTCCGAGACGGCGTCGTCGCGGCTCCGGCCGACCACATCGGGCACGCGTACCTTCGGCTTCCCGGTCGAGACGCGGATCGTGACGAAGTTGCCCCGCTCGATCCGCTCGCCGGGCTGCGGGTCCTGCTCGAAGACGAGCCCGATCTTCACCTCGTCGTGCGACTCCCGGACGACGAGCTCCTTCAGGCCTGCGCTGCGGATGTTGCTGACGGCGAGCTGCTCCGGCAGGCCGTCCACGTTCGGCACGGCGACCGGCTTGGTCTCGGAGAGCTGCGACTGCAGCTCTTGCCAGACGAACCAGCCGCCGACGAGCGTGAACGCGATCAGGAGCAGGGCGAGCAGCCACGGCCAGATCGAACGGCGGCGCGGCGGCTCGTCGTACTCGTAGTAGCGGCCCGGCGTGTAGGTCGTCTCGGCGGGGCGGATCGTCGTCGCCGCCTCGCGCACCTCCGTGCGGGAGAGCACCGTCGTCGCCGCCTCGGCGGTCTCGGCGGACACGCCGATCCCGCGCGCGATCCGCTCGAGGTCGGAGTCCATCTCCTCGGCCGAGTGGTAGCGGTCGGACGAGTCCTTGGCGAGCGCCCGCAGTGCGACGAAGTCGAGGTCGCGCGGGATCTCCTCGCGCCGCGAGGACGGCGGTGCGGGCACCTGGGACAGGTGCTTCATCGCGATCTCGACCGGCGTCTCGCCGTTGAAGGGGACCGTGCCGGTCAGCAACTCGTAGAGGACGATCCCGGTCGAGTAGAGGTCGGAGGTCTGGTCGACGGGCGCGCCGCGGGCCTGCTCGGGCGAGAGGTACTGGGCGGTGCCGATGATCGAGCCCGCCTCCGTCATCTGGCTGGCGGCGCCGGCGCGCGCGATCCCGAAGTCCATCACCTTGACGCGGCCGTCGCCGTCGACGATCACGTTGTGCGGCTTGATGTCGCGGTGGACGATCCCGTTGCGGTGCGCGAAGCGAAGCGCGGAGAGGATCTGGCGCGTGTAGTCGATCGCGATCCCGAGCGGCGACGGGCCGCGCGCGACGATCAGCTCCTTCAGCGTCCGCCCCTCGACGTACTCCATCGCGATGTAGTACGTGCCCTCGGCCTCGCCGCGGTCGTAGACCGAGACGATGTTCGGATGCGAGAGCCCGGCGGCGTTCTGCGCCTCGCGCCGGAAGCGCTCGATGAACTGCTCGTCGCTCGCGTGTCTGTCGTCGAGGATCTTGATCGCGACGCGGCGGCCGAGCTCCTGGTCGTGCGCGAGGTAGACGTTCGCCATTCCGCCCGCGCCGAGCTTGCGGATGATCCGGTAGCGCCCGTCGAAGAGCGTGTCGATGAGGGTGTCGCTCGAGGCCATAACGGGACAGGTTAGGAGTTCGCCGCGCCCCCGAGGAGTGCCTGCAGGACGTCACGGGCGACCGGAGCGGCGGTGGCGCCGCCGGTGGAGTTCTGCTGCTCGACCACGACGGCGAGCGCGACCTGCGGCTGGTCCTTGCCGGCGTAGGAGATGAACCAGGTCGTGTTCAGCCCTTCGATCCCGGTCTCGGCGGTCCCGGTCTTGCCGCCGACGGTGAGGCCGGAGATCCGAGCGGCGGTGCCGGTGCCGCCCTCGACCGCCTCCTTCATCATCGCCGCGACCGCGCGGGCCGTCTCCGCCTTGACCGCCCGCCCGAGCTCCTCGGGCTTCGAGCGGACGACGATCGAGCCGTCGGGCGCGACGATCCGGTCGACCACCTGCGGCCGCATCACGACGCCGTCGTTCGCGATCGTCGCCGCGACCATCGCCATCTGCAGCGGCGTCACCAGCAGGCGTTCCTGGCCGAAGGCGAACCGGCCCGGGTCGACGTCCGTGTCCTCCTTCGGATCGAAGAGCTTCCCCTCCGAGTAGAGGCCGCTCTCGGCGCGCTCGTTCGAGGGCGTCTCGAGCGGCGGCGTCGAGTAGAAGCCGAACCGCTTCGAGTACTCGACGAGCTGCTTCGCGCCGAGCTCCTTGCCGATGTTGCAGAAGACCGAGTTGACGGAGTTCTTCAGCGCGGTGCGGAGATCGAGGCGGCCGAAGGGGCGGTTCGTGTCGTAGTTGTTGACGCGCTTCCCGTAGACCTCGCAGTAACCCGGGTCGACGAAGGTCGAGTCCGGCTGGAACTTGCCCGAGTCGATCGCCGCGGCGGCGGTGACCACCTTGAAGGTCGAGCCCGGCGCGTACAGCCCGGCCGTGGCGCGGTTGAGGAGCGCGTCGGGCCGCGTGCAGTCGGCCTTCACGCCCGTCACCTGGTCGAACTTGCCCTCGACGAGGTTCGGGTCGAAGGTCGGCGAGGAGACCATCACGAGCACCTTGCCGGTGGCGGGCTCGAGCGCGACGACGGCGCCGCAGCGGCTGCCGAGCGCGCTCTGGGCCGCCCGCTGCGCCCGCGGGTTCAGCGTCAGCACGATGTCGTTGCCCTTGATCGTGGCGCCCTTGAGCCGGTCGACCGCCGTGTCGAGCACGGTGGAGAGGTTCGCGTTCGAGCCGGTCAGGTAGTCGTTCTGCGACCGCTCGAGCCCGGTGCGGAAGCGGGACTGGGTCGAATAGCCGGTCACGTGCGAGGCGAGGCCGTCCTGCGGGTACTCGCGGAAGTAGAGCGTCCGGCCGCCGACCTTCTCCGGGCGGTTCTTCGCGAGGACCACGCCGTTGCTGCGGATCTCGCCGCGCTTGATCGTGAACTGGGCGACCCGCTGGATCTGGTTGTCCTGGCGGTCGGCGAGGTCGCCTGCGGCCCAGGCCTGCCAGTACGTGGTCGCGACGACGAGGACGACGATCAGGCCGACGCCCGTGAGCGCGAGCCGGGTGATCTGCCGGTTCATCGGCTCCTCGCCGCCTGGGCGTTCGCGCGATCGGAGACGAGCAGCAGCAGCGCGAGCAGGATGAAGTTCGCCACGACGCTCGAGCCGCCGTACGACACGAACGGGAGCGTGATCCCGGTCAGCGGAATCACCCGCAGCACGCCGCCGACGATGATGAACGTCTGCAGCGCGAAGCCGAACGTGAGGCCGGCTGCGAGCAGCTTCGAGAAGCCGTCGTCGGCGAGCAGCGCCACGCGGAAGCCGCGCGCGACGAAGAGCATGAAGACGAGCAGCAGGCCCGCGGCGCCGACGAGCCCGAGCTCCTGCGCGATCGCGGAGTAGATGAAGTCGGTGTTGAGGAAGGGGATGATCGGATCGCCGGCGGTGGTCGTGAACGTCCCCTTGCCGAGGCCGGTGCCGCCGAAGCCGCCGTTGCCGATCGAGTAGAGGCTCTTGACGAGCTGGAACGAGCCGCAGTCCTGGCGGAGCGCGAGCTCGCCGGTCTGGGCGCAGAGGACCGGCGACTCCGTCCACGGGTGCAGCCAGATCGTCACGCGCTCCTGGACGTGGCCGATGAAACGGTAGACGGCGGCGGAGCCGGCGATGAAGAGGCCGAGGCCCGCGAGCGCGTACGCGGCCCGGCCGGTGGCGACGTAGAGCATCGCGAGGAAGATCCCGAACTGCAGCAGCGCGCTGCCGAGGTCGTTCGTCTGCACGAGCACGAGCATCGCCGCGCCCCAGATCAGGAGCAGCGGCCCGAAGTCCTTCAGCCGGCCCTGGGCCAGCACCTCGCGCTTGTCGCGCAGGTAGCCGGCGAGGAAGACGATCAGGAAGATCTTCGCCAGCTCGCCCGGCTGGAACTGGAACGAGCCGACCTTCACCCAGAGACGGGCGCCGTTGATCGTCTGCCCGACGCCGGGGAGCGCGGGCAGCATCATCAGCACGATCGCACTGATCCCGAACAGGTACTTGTACTGCTCGAGCACGCGGTAGTCGCGCCGGAGCAGGAAGATCGTCAGTGCGAAGAGGGCGACCCCGATCACCACCCAGAGGCTCTGCCGGATCGCGTCGTCGGGCTCGAGCCGGTAGATGACGGTGACGCCGAAGGCCGAGAGCAGCGCGGCGAGCGGCAGGAGCACCGGGTCGGCGTCGGGAACCGTGAGCCGCGCGACGACGTGGGCGGCCAGATAGAGGCCGACGAAGACGCCGGCGTAGATGAGCGAGCCGGCGTCGACGAGCGACGAGCGGGCGATGTAGACGCTTGCAAAGCCGATCGCCGTGAGGAGCCCCACGGCGATCAGGTTCAGCAGTTCACGATTGCGAAGGCTCAGCGGGTCAGCCCCCAGACCGCGAGAACGACGAGCGCGGCGAGCGCGGCGAGCAGGACCACCAACATGACGAGCGGGAAGATCCGGCGGCGCGGGCGCTCGGGCGGGTTCTTGCGCAGGTGCTCCTCGATCTCGGTCGCGGGGATCACTGCCGTGTCGACGGCCGGCACGGCGTCGAGTCCGGAGAGCGTGTCCTCGTCGTCGGGCCCGGGCTCCGCCGCCGGCAGCTGCGCCGTGTCGCCGGTGTCGTCCACTGCGTCGATCGAGAAGAGGACGACGGTGATGTTGTCGTCGCCGCCGCCCGCGTTCGCGGCGTCGATCAGCGCCCGGGCGGCGCGCTCGAGGTCGTCCTGCTGCTCGAGCAGCGTGTGGATCTCATGGCCGGAGATCATGTCCGTGAGCCCGTCCGAGCAGAGCAGGTAGACGTCGCCCGGTTCCGCCTCGACGGTGAACGTGTCGACGTCGACGTCGGGCTCAGTGCCGAGCGCGCGGGTGATCACGGAGCGCTGCGGGTGCGACTCGGCCTCCTCGACCGAGAGCTTGCCGCTGCGGACGAGCTCGCCCACGAGCGAGTGGTCGTCCGTGAGCTGCTCCAGCTCGCCGGCGCGGAGGCGGTAGCCGCGCGAGTCGCCGACGTGGCCGAAGGCGATCGTGCTCCCGTCGACGAGCGCGACGGTCATCGTCGTGCCCATCCCGGAGGTGGCCGCATCCTCGTTCGAGCGCTGGAAGACGCGGCGGTTGGCCTCGTGGATCAGCGACTCGACCCGCTGCTCGCCCCGCTCGTCGCCGCCGGCCTCCTCGAGCACCGCGGCGGCGAGCCCGGATGCGACCTCGCCCGCCTGGGCTCCGCCCATGCCGTCGGCGATCGCAAAGAGCGGCGGCTGGCAGACGTAGTTGTCTTCGTTGTGGCGCCGGCGGCGGCCGGGGTCCGTGGCGGCGGCCGAGCGCATCAGACCTCCACCCGGAAGTCGGTCTGGCCGACGCGGACGACGTCGCCCTTGGAGAGGCGCCGCGGCGTCGTCACGCGAGCGCCGTTGACGAAGGTGCCGTTCGTCGAGCCGGTGTCCTCGACCCAGAGCCCGTCGCGCTTCGACTCGAAGCGGGCGTGCTGCGCCGACGCGAACTCGTCGCCGTCGAGCGGCACCTCGTTCTGGCCGCCGCGGCCGATCCCGACGGGCAGCGAGTCGATCGCGACCTCCTCGCCCGCGTCCAGCGCGGGGCTCTTGAGCACGACAAGCTTCGCCCGCCGGGCCGGGGCGAGGCCGAGCGCGGCGGCCTCACCCGGCGCGATGATCATGCTCTCGCTGGCCGGGCCGCTGCGAAAGTCACGGCTGGCGCTGCGGACGATCCGCCAGATGAAGAGGTAGAGCAGGACGATGAAGCCCACCTTCAGGATCAGCAGCGCCTCGTCGACGGCGATGTTCATGCGCCGCCCGGTCGCTTCGCGAAGACGAGCGACGTGTCGCCGAGCGTGATCTTGTCGCCGTCGTTCAGTTTCGACTTTTGCACGCGCTTGCCGTTCAGCGTCGTCCCGTTCGTCGAGTCGAGGTCGACGAGCCACCAGCCGGAGCCCTCGCGGCGGAGCTCGGCGTGGCGGCGCGAGACGTTGGCGTCCTCGACTTGCACGTCGCAGTCCTTCGACCGGCCGAGCACGACCTTGGCGCCGGTGATCGCGTGCGTGCGGCCGTTCAGCGTCAGGGAGTAGCTCTCCTCCTCGATCCCGAGGTCGACGGGGGACGCGGCCTCGGTCGGCTGTGGCGGCTTCGCCTTGTAGATCATCGTCTCGCCTGGCGCCACCTGGGAGGCCGGCTCGTCGAGCTGCGGGCCGCGCTTGCCCTCGGGCTGCACCATCCGGGTCGCGATCCCGAACTCGCCGATCGAGAGGTCGGCGTCGGTCTTCATCAGGACGTTCGGCGGTGTCAGCATCGCGTAGCTCTCGCGCCGGGCGTGCTCGACGAGATAGTCCTGCAGCTCGCCCACGAGCGAGCCCTCGTAGCCCGTGAACTGCTCCCGGTCGGCCTCGGAGAGGTAGACGGAGTACTCGTTGGGCACGTACACGCGCGAGACGGAGATCGTCCGGTGCTCGTCCATCTCCTTCGCGAGCTTGCGCGCGAGCTCGACCGGCTGCACGTGCGTGCGGAAGGCACGGCCGAACAGGCCCTCGAAGAGGCCTTCGATCTTCTGCTCGATGCTGCGGAGGACGCTCATGCGGTCGGAGGACTCCTTTCCCTCCGGCCGCGAGTCTAATGCGCGAACTTGAGTGCCAGTCCGGCGCAGGTGAGCCAGACCGCGAGCACGAGCGGGGCTGCGGGCGCCGCGGGCACGAGCAGGAGCGTCGCCGCGAGCGTGCCGGCGCCCAGGCCGGCGATCCGCCACGGGGTGCGGGCGTACGGGGCCGCGGCGGCGACGGCTGCGAGGGCGAGCGCCTCGAGCGCGATCCCGGCCGGGACGGCTGCGAGCAGGGCCTGGGCCGCGGCGAGGGCGTTCTCCGTCGCCTCGAGGTCGACGGGCTGGGCGACGCCCTGCCCGAACGGCAGCTCCACGCCGCGGATCGCGGCCGTGACGGCTGCGACGGTCACCGCGGCGAGCGCCTGGGCGGCACGGCGCACAGCGCCCCGCACGGGCAGGACGGCGAGTGGAACGAGCCCCAGCAGGCCGACGGCGGCGAGCAGCGGCCCGGCCAGGAAGGCGACGCCGAGGCGGGCGTCGCGCCAGCCGAGCGCGAGCCAGCCGAGCGCGAGCGCCCCGTACGCGAACGCGAGGCCGAGCGAGACGTTCCCGAGCGGAAAGATGGGTGCCGCCAGCGCGAGCGCGAGCCCGCCGCGGGGGTTGCGCAGCGCAACGAGGGCTGTGACCGCGCCGATCGCCGCAGCAGCTCCCGATGGGTAGAAGGGCAGCGCCGCCGCACCCGCTCCGGCTGCGACGCCGGTGGCCGCGGCAGGCGCGAGCCGGGCGATCCCGGCCAGCGAGGTCTGCGTCGATACGCGGCTCGCCGGGCTCGTCGCGCGCCGCGGCCCTGCGAGCGCGCTCCGCAGTTCCTTCGCCAGCGCCGCGGCGGGCGGGCGCTTGCCCGGCTCGTCCGTGAGGGCGTGACCGATCGCCGCGAGCAGGCGCTTCGGCAGGTCGGGCCGCTCCTGCACGAGCGGGGGCGGCCCGGACTCGATCGTCCCGGCCATCTGCTGCAGCGGCACCCCCCAGAACGGGTGCTTGCCGGCGAGCGCCTCCCAGAGCACGATCCCGACCGCCCAGACGTCGCTCGCGGCGCAGGCCTCGCGGCCGCGCAGCCGCTCGGGGGAGATGTAGGCCAGCGTGCCGGGGACGTCGCCGACGGCGGTGAGCGTCTCGGCCTCGTCGAACTGCGCCAGGCCGAAGTCGAGCAGCCGCACGGAGATCCCGTCCTCGCCCGCGAGGAGCACGTTGGACGGTTTGACGTCGCGGTGCACGATCCCGCGGGCGTGTGCGTGCGCGAGGCCCTCGAGGATCTGGGCGGCCGCCTCGACCGCCTGGCCGTCGCGCAGCTCGCCCGCCCGCATCGCGTCGCGGAGCGTGCGGCCGGCGACGTACTCGTAGGCGATGTAGACATGGCCCGAGTCGGAGCCGAACCCATAGGCGCGCAGGCAGCGCTCGTGGCGGAGCCGGGCGGCGGCCTCCGCCTCGCGCTCGGCGCGGGCTGCTGCCTTGCCCTCCCGGGGCACGATCTTCAGCGCCACGTCGAGGCCGTTGCGCTCGTCGCGCGCGAGCCAGACCGAGCCCGACGCACCGCTGCCGAGGGGCCGCAGAGGCCGGTAGCGGTCGAGGACGAGCTCCCTGGTCGGGAGTGCGGGCGCAGCAAGCGACACGTCCCCGACCGGGTTGGCCGTGGCAGGAGCGATTCCTTCCAGTCCGAACCAGGCGTTACAGTGGCGCAGTTCCACCGTTTCCCATGAGCGAGCGCGAGCCAGACTTCGAGTTCGACTTCTTCGAGGAGCCCGAGACCCAGGAGGGCTCGGGTCGCGGTGACCGCACCCTCCGTCGCCCCCGGCGCTCCCCGAAGGGGCCACGCATGCCGCGTGGCCCGATTCGGCCCGGCCCGGGGCTGACACCGCTGCTGCGCCTGCTCGGCCTGATCGCCTTCGCGATTCTGATCGTCGTCCTGCTCCTGCTCTGGGCACAGAGCTGCCAGGCGGACAAGAAGCGCGACGCCTACGGGAACTACATGACGGACATCGGCGCGGTCGGGCGCGACTCCGAGCGGGTCGGCCGCGAGCTCAGCGACGTGCTGACGACGCCCGGAATCAAGCCCGCCGACCTGCAGAAGCAGCTCACCGGTCTCGTCCAGCAGCAGCAGATCGGCGCCGACCGCGCGCGGAACCTCGACCCGCCCGGCCCGCTGCGGGCCTCGCACGAGCAGGCGGTCGCCGCGCTCGACTTCCGCGTCGACGGCCTCGCCGGCCTCGCCGAGGCGTTCCGCCGCACGCAGGGGTCGAAGGACGCAGCCGCCGCAGGCGTGCTCCTCGCCGCGCAGGCCGAGCGGCTCGTGACGAGCGACGTGCTCTGGGATGACCGTTTCATGTCGCCGTCGGTGACGGTGCTCCAGCAAGAGAAGATCAGCGGCTTCGAGGTGCCCGACTCGAACTTCGTCCAGACGCCCGACCTCGCGAGCACCCGCTCGATGGTGCCGATCTGGGAGCGCATCAACGGTTCCGCGGCGTCGGGCGGCGGCGGCACCGGCAGCGGCCTGCACGGGAACGGGATCGAGTCGGTCAAGGTCGTGCCGGGCGGTCAGGCCCTCACCGCGTCGGGTGAGAACCCGCCGATCGAGGCGTCCACCGATCTCGGCTTCGCCGTCGCGGTCGCGAACACGGGCGACAACCAGGAGGTCAAGGTGCAGGTGACCCTGACGATCCAGCAGAGCCCGACGCCGATCGTGAAGAAGCAGACGATCGACATCATCAACCCCGGCGAGACCAAGACGGTCGTCTTCCGCGACTTCCCCTCCGTCGACTTCGGCGAGCAGCGCGTCCTCCGCGTCGACGTCGATCCGGTCCCGGGCGAGGAGAACACGACCAACAACTCGGCCGAGTACAAGATCATCTTCTCGCTCGGCTCCTAGATGGCAACCGAGTTGATCGTCTCCATCGCCGCCGCGGCGGCAGCGACAGTCGCGCTCGGCGCCTGCTTCTGGCTCTGGGTGCGCATCCGGCGGCTTCGGGCGGCGCAGCGGATGCTGCTCGGCGGCGGCCGGTCCGACCTCGTCGACTTCGCCGTATCGCTGCAGGGGCGCATCGACGATCTCCACCGCGCCGTGGACGAGATCGCGGCCGGTCTCTCCCGCGTCGACCGCCGCGTCGACGGCACGCTCACGAACACCGCGGTCGTCCGCTACGACGCGTACGCCGGCACCGGCGGCCACCAGTCCGCGTCGTTTGCCTTCCTCGACTCGAACCGCACCGGCACCGTCGTCACTGCGATCCAGGGCCGCGACTACGCGAGGCTCTACGTGAAGGAGGTCGACCGCGGCGAGGCCCCGATCGCCCTCTCACCCGAGGAGCTCGAAGCCGTAGAACGCGCCATGTCCCGGTAGCGCTACGCTTTACGGACGTTGCAACAGGTCCTCGTCCTGAATGCAAGCTACGAGCCGCTGAACGTCTGCTCGGTGCGGCGCGCGCACGTGCTCGTCTGGAAGGGGAAGGCCGAGGTGCTCGAGAGCCTCCCGAAGGGCCTCCGCTCGGCCACGGACACCTACGTCTGGCCGCACGTGATCCGGCTCGTCCAGTACGTCCGGGTGCCCCGGGCGATCCAGCGCAAGATCTCGCGACGGGCGCTCTTCGCCCGGGACGGCTGGCGGTGTGTCTACTGCGGAACGGCCAGCAGCCGCCTGACGCTCGACCACGTCGTCCCCCGCTCGAAGGGCGGCGAGTCGATCTGGGAGAACGTCGTCACCGCCTGCGGTCCGTGCAACCTGCGCAAGGGCGACCGCCTGCTGGAGGATTCCGGCCTGCACCTGCAGCGCCCGCCGCGGCCGCCCGCGCCGGTGCTGTTCATCCACCTCGCGACGCCGACGATCCCGACGGTCTGGCAGCAGTACCTCCCCGGCACCTCGACGGCCGCGGCCTAGTGGGCTTCGCCTGCGCCGTCTGCGGCGAGACGCACGCGGGTGAGACGCGGGACATCCGCATGGGGTTGCCGCAGCCGATCTTCCTCCTCGACGAGCAGGAGCGCGACGAGCGCACACTGGTCGGTGACGACTGGGCGACCCTGCGCACCGGCGAGCGCGAGCGCTTCTTCGTGCGGGCCCTGCTCGAGCTGCCGGTGGCCGGCGAGGACGGCTACTTCGGCTACGGGACCTGGGTCGAGGTCGACCCGTCGCACTTCGCGCAGCTCGGCGAGCTGTGGCACGACGAGGAGGGCTGGCGCAGCGACCCCTTCCCGGGCACGCTCGCGAACGAGCTGAGCCCGTACGCGTTCACGGAGGGCCTACCCGTCCGGATCCAGCTCCGGGACGTGCAGCTGCTCCCGCTCGTCGAGCTCGACGAGGGCGACCACGAGCTCGTCCGCGCACAGCGCGGAGGGATCTCCTCCCACCGGGCGCACCAGCTCGCGGCGACGGTCGGCTAGTCCCGTTCGACCGGCCCGAGCGCGTACCACTCGCTGAACGAGCCGGGGTAGAGCCGCGCATCGCCGCGCCCGGCCAGGTGGAGCTCGTGCAGAACGGCGCACGCGGTCACCCCCGAGCCGCAGTAGACGACGAGCTCCTCTGCGTCGCGCAGCTCCGCCGGCAGCGGCGAGTCGTCGAGGAAGTAGCGGTTGCGGGCGCCCGGGATCCGCCCTGCGACCGGGTCGATCGGCTCGGTCTCGCCGCGCCAGCGCTCGGGCGCCCGAGCGTCGACGAGCGTGAGGCGATCGTCGGCGAGCCGTGCGAGCAACTCGGACGCATCGGCGGTGTCGCCGGTGCGCGGCCTGGCGGTGAACTCGGCGGGCTCGATCTCCTCGACGCCCGCGCCGAGCGGCCCGCGCCAGCCCGAGAACGGGATCGTGCCGGCGTCTTCGTGGCCGAAGTGGCGCAGCAGCCACCACAGCCGTGCCGCCCAGCCCGTGTGCTCGTCGTAGCCGACGACGAGCGTGCCAGGCCCGATCCCGGCGGCCGAGGCCCACGAGGAGAACGCTGCGGCGGTGGGGAGCGGATGGCGACCGCCGCCGTCGGTCCCGGTCAGGTCGCGCTCCGGATCGGCGTGCGCGGCCCCGGGCAGGTGGCCGGCGAGGTACGCCTCGCGTGGGCGGCAGTCGACGAGCCGAACGGGCACGGACGCAGCCTACCCGTTGCGAGTAATGCAGATCGTGTGCATAATACGCAGATGGGACGCATCGCAGTGGTCGCCTTCTCGGGCGGTCTCGACACGAGCTGCATCGTCAGCTGGCTGAAGGAGGACTGGTACGGCTTCGACGAGGTCGTCGCCGTCCTCGTCGACGTCGGGCAGGAATTCGACCTCGAGGCGTCGATCGAGCGGGCTCGCGCCGCCGGGGCGGACGACGTCGTGCTCGTCGACCGCAAGGCCGCCTTCGCCGAGGAGCAGTGCGCCCGCGCGATCAAGGCGAACGCGCTCTACGAAGGGAAGTATCCGCTCGTCTCGGCGCTCTCGCGCCCGGTGATCGCGCAGGCGGTGGCCGAGCTCGCCGTCGAGCTCGGAGCCGAGGCCGTCGTCCACGGCTGCACCGGCAAGGGGAACGACCAGCTCCGCTTCGAGCTCGCCTTCAAGGCGGTCGACCCGGGCTTGCGGGTGATCGCGCCGCTGCGCGACCGGATCTGGACGCGCGACGAGGAGATCGAGTACGCGCTCGCCAAGGGGATCCCGGTGCAGGCGACGCAGGCGTCGCCCTTCTCGATCGACGAGAACCTCTTCGGCCGCGCGATCGAGGCCGGCGTGCTCGAGGATCCGTGGGCGGCGCCGCCGCAGGAGCCCTATGCGCTCACGTCGGAGCCGTCGGCGGCGCTCGAGCCGTGCTCGGTGACGATCGGCTTCGAGGCAGGCGTTCCCGTCTCGCTCGGCGGTGAGGAGCTGCCGCTCGCGGAGCTCGTCGCGCAGCTGAACGCGCTCGCCGGCGCGTACGGCGTAGGCCGGATCGACATGATCGAGAACCGGGCGGTCGGGATCAAGAGCCGCGAGGTCTACGAGGCGCCCGCGGCGCTCGTCCTGATCGCGGCGCACTCCGCGCTCGAGGACGTCGTGCTGACCAAGGACGAGGCACGGCTCAAGCGCGGCCTCGAGCAGCGCTGGACGGAGCTCGTCTACGAGGGCCTCTGGTTCAGCCCGGCCCGAGAGGCGATCGACGCCTTCGTCGACAAGACGCAGGAGCTGCTCGACGGCGAGGTGCGCGTCGAGCTGCGGCCGAACGCGGCGGTCGTGACCGGGCGCCGCTCCCCGAACATGCTCTACGCCGAGCAGCTCGCGTCCTACGGCGCCGGCGAGACGTTCCCGCACCACGCGGCCGAGGGCTTCATCAAGATCGCCTCCCTCGAGCTCGAGCTTGCGGCGGCCCGCGCGCGGGCCAAGACCGAGGCATGACGCTCTGGTCGGGCCGGGTCGGGCGCCCGCTCGACCCGCGCGTCGCGGCGTTTCTGCGGGCCGACGACGCCGAGCTGCTGCCGTACGACTGCGAGGCGACGGCACAGCACGCACGGCGACTCCATGCGGCCGGGATCCTGGACGACGCCGAGCTCGCCGAGGCCGAGGCGCGCCTGCTCGAGCTGGCACGTTGCTCCGAGCAACTACGTCCCGACGACGAGGACGTCCACTCCGCCCTCGAGCGGCTGCTCGGGGACGTGGGCCGCAAGATCCACGCGGGACGCTCGCGCAACGATCAGGTCGCTGCCGCGTTCCGGCTCTACGTCGCCGCTGCGTGCGTCGAGGCTCGCACGGGGATCGCGGAGCTCGCGGGCGTCGTGCTCGACCGGGCCGAGGCGGACGCGGAGACGCCGATGCCCGGCTACACCCACCTGCAGCGGGCGCAGCCCGTCACCGTCGGCCACCATCTGCTCGCCTGGGTCGAGATGCTCGAACGCGACCTGACGCGCTTCGCCGCGGCAGCGGACGCCGCCGCGCCGAGCCCGCTGGGCGCCGGCGCGCTCGCGGGGTCGACGCTGCCGCTGCCCGCGCCGGAGCTGCAGCTGCGCAACTCGCTCGACGCCGTCGCCGACCGCGACTTCGCGCTCGACTATCTCTACGCGGTCGCCGTGAGCTTCGTCCACCTCTCCCGGATCGGCGAGGAGGTCGTGCTCTGGACGACGGCGGAGTTCGGCTTCGCCCGGCTGGGCGAAGATGCCGCCACCGGCTCGTCGATGATGCCCCAGAAGCTGAACCCGGACGTCGCCGAGCTCGCGCGCGGCAAGGCCGGCACCGCGATCGGCCGCCTGACCGGCCTGCTCGCGACGATCAAGGGGCTGCCGCTCGCCTACGACCGGGACCTGCAGGAGGACAAGCCGTCCGTCTTCGCGGCCCGGGCCGACCTCGAGGGCGCGCTCGGTGCGCTCGCCGCCCTCGTGGGCAGCCTCGAGCTCGATCGAGAGCGCCTGGCCGCGGCGGCAGACGACCCGTTGCTGCTCGCGACGGATGCCGCCGAGGAGCTCGTGCGGCAGGGCGTTCCGTTTCGCGACGCCCACGAGCGGGTCGCGGCGTCGGTGCGCGACGGCAGCTTCTCCCCTCCCGCCGCCGGCCCGCGCGAAGCTCCAGGGCCCGCCGGAGTGCGGGAGGCCATCGCCGCCGCGCGCGTTCGCCTCTCCTCCGTGTGACGCGCTGCGCTCCGGCGGCGTATCCACGGTATGAAAAAGCGAATTCTCCCCATCACAGGCCTGCTCCTCGTCGCCGCCGCACTCGGTGCCGTGTCGCTCCCCGGCACGGCGTCGAGTGCTGCTGCCGAGGCGGGCGGCATCACCGTTCAGGGCGTGGCGTCGGTCGCGATCGTCCCTGACCGCGCCGAGCTCTCGTTCGGCGTCGAGAGCCAGGCGCCGACCGCGCGCGCCGCGCTGGCCGCGAACGCGGCCGAGATGCGCAAGGTGATCGCCGCCGTCAAGGCCGGTGGCGGTACCGACGTGAAGACGCAGTCCGTCTCGCTCTCGCCCCGCTACGGCGAGCAGAACGAGGTGCAGGGCTTCGTCGCCACCAACACGGTCTCGGCGACGATCAAGAACGTCTCGAAGGCCGGCGGGCTGATCGACGCGGCGGTCGACGCGGGTGCGAACCAGGTCTACGGCCCGTCGCTCTCGGCCGGCGACCAGAGCGCGCAGTACCGGCAGGCGCTGAAGGCGGCAGTCGAGAACGCCCGCGCGAGCGCACAGGCCCTCGCGAGCGCCTCCGGCCTCTCGCTCGGCCGCGTCACCGCGATCGTCGAGGGTGGCGGCGCGCCGACGCCGCTCCCATTCGCCGCCGACAAGGCGATGGAGAACAGCGCGACCCCGGTCGAGCCCGGCACCCAGCAGGTGACGGCAAGCGTGACTGTCACCTTCGGCGCCTCGTAGCAACCGCTCGAAACGGACATGTCCGGGGTCAGACCCCGGACATGTCCGGAACGGGCTAGCCCTCCGCGAGCGCCGGCGTCGTCGCCTGATGGCGCATGCCCGGTGAGAGCGCGGCGGCATGCGACTCGCTGCCGTAGCCGCCCGGCACCGGGATGTAGAACTCGGGGTAGCCCCACATGCCGTGCTCGGAGACGTCCAGCCCGGCGCGCTCCACGTCGGCTGAGACGCGGATCCCGGCGACGCGCTTCATCGCCCAGAGCGCTCCGAACGACGCCGAGAACGTGAAGGCGCCGACGGCGAGAATCCCGACGGCCTGCACGCCGAGCTGATGGAAGCTGCCGGTGTAGACGAGCCCGCCCGAGCCGGTGGCGAGATTCGATGCGAGCGCCGGGAGCGCGAAGAGCCCGGTCGCGAGCGTCCCCCAGACTCCCGCGATCCCGTGCACCGCCACCGCGCCGATCGGATCGTCGATCCCGATCGACTCGATCCAGAGCACCGCGCCCACGGCGATCCCGCCCGCAACGAAGCCGATCACGATCGCGGCCCACGGGGCCACGAACCCGCACGCCGCCGTCACGGCCACGAGTGCGGCGATCACGCCGTTCAGGAGCATCGAGAGGTCGGGCTTCCGGACGACGAGCCAGGAGACGAGGATGCCGCCGAGCGCGCCCGCCGCCGCGGCGACGTTGGTCGTCAGCGCGACGTAGGCGAAGTACCCGAGCTTGTCGCCGCTCTGGATCCCGAGTGTCGAGCCTGCGTTGAAGCCGAACCAGCCGAACCAGAGGATCAGGACGCCGAGGGTCGTGTAGGCCATGTTGTGGCCCGGGATCGCGTTCGGCCGCCCGTCCGCGCCGTACTTGCCGAGCCGCGGGCCGAGCAGCAGCGCGCCGGCGAGCGCCGCGAGCGCGCCCTGGTAGTGGACGACGGTCGAGCCGGCGAAATCCTGCATCCCGAGCGCGAACAGCCAGCCGTCCGGGTGCCAGACCCAGTGGGAGACGACCGAGTAGATCAGGACGAAGCAGGCGCCGAAGGCGAAGTAGACCCACAGCTTCGTGCGCTCGGCCATCGCGCCCCAGACGATCGCCAGCGCGACGCCCGCGAAGCCGACCTGGAAGAGATACGCGCCCGACGCCGGGATCGTCGAGAACCACGAGAACGGCTCCGCCCCGATCGCGAGCAGCGTCTCGGCCGACGGGAAGAAGCCGGAGCCGCCGACAAAGCCGTTGCCGCCGTCGCCGAACGCGAGCCCGAAGCCGACGACGTAGTAGAGGACGGCGGCGAGCCCGAACGTGAGCACGTTCTTGGCCGCGACGTGGCCGACGTTCTTCATCCGCGTCAGGCCGGCCTCGAGGAAAGCGAAGCCCGCCTGCATGAACATCACGAGCACGGCTGCGACGACGACCCAGATCGTCGAGGCGGCGATGGCGAGATCGCGGTTGCTCATGCCTCCACCCCGTCGAGGGCGCGGCCGGTGCGGTGGTGGACGAGGTTCCAGACCGGCGTCGTCCACACGATCCCGTCGCCCGAGGCGGCGCCGGTGCGGGCGGTCTCGACGATCGTCTCGACGATCTCGTCGGCGAGCGCCCCGTCGGCGAGGAAGATCAGCATCGCCTTCGGCAGGAAGCGCGACTCGAAGACGCGGCCGCGGTACTCGTGTGTGATTCCGGGCTGGCGGCCGTGACCGACCGCCTCGATCACGGTGACGCCGACGTGCCCGGTGCGCTCGGTGACGGCGTCCATCACCTCCTCGACCTTCTCGCGCACGACGATCGCCTCGATCTTCACCATGCCGTCTGCCCTCCGTTGGTCCACGAAAAAAGCGCCCGCAACTCCGGATCGAGTTGCGAGGCGCCATAGCCCCGGATCCGCCTGCGCCGGCGGAACCTGGCTCGAAGCTAGCACGGCGGGGGGATGGACGACAAGGGGCGGGCCTGATATCGTCGACAGCCGATGAAGCTCTTCACCCACATCTAGGTCACCCGTTCGCGCGGCCCGCCGTCGAGCGGGTGTCTGTGCAGTGGTCCTGGAGTTTCGTGTGTGAGTGAGAGGGAGTTTCCGAGATGTCCGAAGTGATCGAGTTGCAGCGTCCGGTTCCCGCCGTGGAGGTCCGCGACCTGCGCAAGGAGTTCTCGCGCCGCGACAAGAAGGCGGGCCGGTTCGCGCGCAAGAAGCGGGCCGCGCTCACGGGCGTGACGTTCACGATCGAGCGCGGCGAGTGCGTCGCGATCCTGGGCCAGAACGGCTCGGGCAAGTCGACCCTGGTCCGGCTGCTGTCGACGCTGCTCTTCCACGACGGCGGCAGCGCGCACGTCTTCGGCCACGACGTCTTCACGGAGCCGCGGCCGGTGCGGAAGCTCGTCAACCGCGTCTCGGTCGAGGCGCAGCTTCTTCAAGAAGATGTCCGCCGGCGAGAACCTGCACTACGCCGCCCGCTACTACGGGATGGGCCCGCGCGAGACCCGGGTGAAGATCCCGGCGATCCTGACGAACGTCGGCTTCCCAGCCGACCGGCGCGGCGAGCCGATGGAGAACCTCTCCCGCGGGATGCAGCAGAAGGTGGCGCTGGCGCGCGCCCTGCTCACCTCGCCGGTGCTGCTCCTGCTCGACGAGCCGACGACGGGTCTCGACCCGCGCTCGAAGCTCGAGGTGCAGACCTTCGTCAAGGAGCTCCGGCGCACCCACGACTCGACGATCCTGCTCTGCACGCACGACCTCGCCGAGGCCGAGGCGCTCGCGGACCGGATCGGCATCCTCGACCGCGGCGAGCTGCTCTTCCTCGAGACGGTGCCCGAGATCCTGACCCGCTTCGGGGTCGAGTCGCTCGAGCAGGCGTTCTTCGCCGCGACCGGGCGCGAGTTCGAGGCCGAGACCGACGAGGACGACGAGGACCGGGAGGTGTTCGCATGAGAGGCGCAGCAGCGACCCTCCGCGCCGAGCTGATCGGGCTCGGCGGCGTGGTCGAGCGCAACGTCTATCTGACCCGCCGCTACATCTGGTGGGACGTCGCCTTCATGATCTGGACGATCGCGAACACGCTCACGATCGTCTTCATCGCGAAGGGGATCGAGGCGACGGGCGGCCAGATCGACGTCGAGCGGGCGACCACGACGCTGCTGATCGGCGCCGTCGTCTGGGCCTACCTCGGGATCCTGTTCGAGTTCATGACCGAGACGGTCGCCTGGGAGCGCTGGGAGGGGACGATCGAGTACACGTTCATGGCGCCGCTCTCCCGCGCCATGCATCTCGCGGGCGCGGGCTTCTTCGCCGTGCTCTACGGGCTGATCCGGGCGATCGTCCTCTTCATCGTCGTCGCGTTCTTCTTCGACCTGCAGCTGCCGCAGGCCGACTTCCTCGCGGCGTTCGTCGTGCTGGCCGCCGGCTCGCTCGCCTTCATCGGGATCGGGATCGGGACCGCGGTGCTGCCGCTGATCTCGCCCGAGAAGGGCGCTCAGCTCGGCTTCGTCGCCCAGGGAATGCTGCTCGTCGTCTCGGGCGTCTACTACCCGGTCGACGTGCTGCCGACGTGGATGCAGTGGCTGTCGGTGATCTCGCCGGCGACGTACGCGCTCGACGGGATCCGCGAGGCGGTGCTCGACGGCGCCGGGCTCGGGACGATGTGGGACGAGATCTGGCCGCTGCTCGTGATCGGCGTCGTCGCCGCCCCGGTCGGGCTGTGGATCTTCCGCCGCGGCGAGATCTACGCGAAGAAGCACGGCAAGCTGAAGCGGTCGGGCTAGCCGTGTCCACGTGGCACCACGGGCTCGTCGCGCGCTGGTGGGCGGAGTTCAACCACGGGGGGCCGGAGGTCGAGTACTTCCGGCCCTTCGTGGTCGAGGGACAGCCCGCCCTCGACGCAGGCTGCGGGGCGGGGCGGCTGCTGCTGCCATGGCTCCGCGACGGGCTCGACGTCGACGGCTGCGACGTCTCGCCGGACATGCTCGCCGAATGCCGCCGCCTCGCCGCCGCCGACGGTCTCGAGCCGACGCTGTACGCCCAGGCCCTGCACGAGCTCGAGCTTCCCCGTCGGTACCGGACGATCGTCTGTTGCGGCACCTTCGGGCTGGGGAGCACACGCGAGCAGGACGCGCAGGCGCTCGTCCGGTTCCACGACCACCTCGAGCCGGGCGGCCTGCTCGTGCTCGACGTCGAAGCGACCGGGAGCGTCCTCGAAGTCGAGCCGCAGCCAGCGCGGCAGGACCCGCCGGCGGAGCGGCTGCGGGGCTCGGATGGCGCGGAGTACTCGCTGCGCGGCCGGATCGTCGAGGTCGACCGGGAGGCACGCCGCGTGACGAGGGCGATCCAGGCGTGGCAGTGGCGCGACGGCGAGCTCGTCGCCGAGGAGGAGCACTTCCTGACGGAGTCCTCGTACGAGCCGGAGGAATTGGTCGCGCTGCTCGAGCAGGCCGGCTTCGCCGAGGTCGAGACCCGCAGCGGCGCATCGGAGTGGGAGAACGACATGTCGGCCTTTCTTGCGCGCCGCCCCGTGGTGTAAGCTGCGCGAGTCTTTACGTAGGCGACGCTGCCTCGGACGCGGACACTCCGGTCGAAGGAGTGGCGCCTCCGGGGCTTTTTTCGTTCTCAAAGGAGGAAACAGCCGATGGCGATGGTCGAGAGCAAGCACCGGGCGACATCCGACCCGGACTCGCGCAAGCGGGTGCTGAAGGAGATCGAGAGCAAGAAGGTCGAGTACGTCCTCTTCTGGTTCACCGACCTCGAGGGGCACCTGAAGAGCTTCGCGATCACCCCGGGCGAGATCGAGGCCGCACTCGACGACGGGATGGGCTTCGACGGCTCGTCGATCACCGGCTTCAACGCGATCGAGGAGTCGGACATGGTCGCGATCCCCGACCCCGAGACGTTCCGGCTGATGCCGAACGGCGAGGGCGCGGCGGTCGTCGGCCGGATGATCTGCGACGTCGTCCGGCCGGACGGGACGCCGTACGAGGGCGACCCGCGCTTCATGCTGCGCAAGGCGATCGAGCGCATGGAGAGCATGGGCTTCGACACGTTCAACATCGGCCCGGAGCTCGAGTACTTCCTCTTCGAGGACAACAAGGGCACGGTCCCGCTCGACGAGGGCGGCTACTTCGCGATGACGACGATGGACGCCGCGACCGAGCTGCGCAACGACACGATCAAGGCGCTCGAGGCGATGGGCATCCCGATCGAGTACCACCACCACGAGGTGGCGCCGTCGCAGCACGAGATCGACATGCGCTACGCGAACGCGCTGGACATGGCCGACCACACGCTCACCTACCGCCTGATCGTGAAGGAGGTCGCGAAGAAGGCCGGCTACCACGCCACCTTCATGCCGAAGCCGCTCTTCGGCGAGAACGGCTCGGGGATGCACACCCACATGTCGCTCTTCACCGACGGCCGCAACATGTTCTTCGACGCGGACGACCCGAACCACCTCTCGCCGACGGCGAAGGCGTTCATCGCCGGGCTGCTCCGGCACGCGCGCGAGCTGTCCGCGGTCTTCGCGCAGTGGGTCAACTCGTACAAGCGACTCGTGCCGGGCTACGAGGCGCCGGTCTACGTCGCCTGGTCGCAGCGCAACCGCTCGGCGCTGATCCGGATCCCGCTCTACAAGCCGGGCTCCGAGCAGGCCACGCGGGCCGAGATCCGCTGCCCCGACCCGGCCTGCAACCCGTACCTCACCTTCGCGGCGCTGCTGCACGCGGGCCTGGAGGGGATCGAGCAGGGCTACGAGCTCGAGGAGCCGATGGACTCGAACCTCTACCACCTCTCCGCCGACGAGCGGGACGAGCGCGGGATCGTGGCGCTGCCCGGCACGCTCGGCGAGGCGGTCGAGGAGCTCGCGCACGTCCGAGCTGATGAAGCGGGCGCTCGGCGAGCACATCCACTCCCGCTACGTGGAGCTGAAGCGCAAGGAGTGGGACGAGTACCGCATCCAGCTGACCCAGTGGGAGCTCGACCGCTACCTGGCGGTGCTCTAGACAGGGCGAGGACGGCAGGCGCATACTCAGCGTAGGGCTGCGGCGCAAGGCGAGCGCTGCGTCCTTACTGACGGCCGATCGCGGGCTCCCTCACCGGAGCCCGTGATCGTTCAGGCACCGGGGGAACCCCCGACGTTCTCGGCTCGCGCGGTCGTGCCGGCGGTTAGAGGAACTTGCTGATCGACTCGCGCAGCACGCGCAGGCCGATCACGCGGGTGCCCTCGTCGATCTCGCCGATCGCGTCGGCGGGCACGAGCCGGCGGCCGCGGAGGAAGCCGGAGCGGACGGCGAGCGCGTCGGGCCGGTCGGGAGTCGTCCCGTACATCGGCGACTCGACCCGGCCGATCACACGGCCGCGCACGTCGGCGACCAGGAAGCCCTTGACGCCACGGAGATCGAGTTCCAGTGCGCTCATCTGTCGCAGAACCTACGCCGCCTGTTTGAAGTTTCTCACGCTGCTTCGGTAAGAAGTTTGTAAAGACAGCCGGACGACGGTGCCTATGATCGGACGGTGGACGCGACCGCCCGGCATCTCCGCCTGCTCACCGAGACGATCGCCGCGGTCAACTCGACGCTCGACCTCGAAGAGGTGCTCTCGCTCGTCGCGAGCAAGGTCGCCGAGGCGCTCGAGGCCGACGCGTGCTTCGTGTACCTGTACGACGCGGCGGCCGACGAGCTCGTCCTCCGCGCGACGTACGGGACGCGCGTCGAGGAGATGACCCGGCGCCCGAAGATGCGGCCGGGCGAGGGGATCACGGGTACGGCCGCGGCGGAGCGGGCGCCGATCGCGATCGCCGCGCGGGCGCACCTCGATCCGCGCTTCAAGCTGTTCGCGAACCTGCCGGAGGACGAGTACGAGTCGATCCTCGCGGTGCCGATCCTCGCGCGCGAGACGCTCGAGGGGGCGTTGAACGTCCGTACCCGCGAGCCGCGCGAGCACAGCCAGGCCGAGATCGACCTGCTCGTCGCGATCGCGTCCCAGGTCGCGCAGACGATCGAGCACGCCAAGCTCTACGCCGACGCGCAGCGGCGCGTGCACGAGCTCGAGGCGCTGGCGAAGATCTCCGAGGCGGTCTCCGAGTCGCTGTATCTGGAGGAGTCGCTGGAGGCGATCGTCAAGACGACGATGGCGGCGGTCGACGCGACCGGCGCCGCGCTCGTGCTGGAGGACGGCGAGATCGCCTGGCCGGGGGGCCGCGCCGGCGCGTACAACGTGCGCCTGCCCCTCCGCTGGAAACGGCGCCAGATCGGCGAGCTCGTCTGCGACCGCGACACGCCGTTCACGGCGGAGGAGCAGGCGCTCCTGCAGTCGATCGCCCACCACGCCGCCGTCGCGCTCGAGCACGGCCGGGCCGTCATGCGCGGCGTGCTCGCCCAGGAGATCCACCACCGGGTCAAGAACAACCTCCAGACCGTCGCGTCGCTGTTGCGCCTGCAGGCTCGCGCGCCCGAGGTCGACGCCCGGCGCGCTCTGACCGACTCCGTCAACCGGATCCTCGCGATCGCAGCCGTGCACGAGGTGCTCACGGAGCACCGGGAGGACGACGTCGACCTCGCCGAGCTGATCGAGCGGTTGCGCGCGATGCTCGTGCAGGGCCTCGGTGCCGCGAAGGAGATCGAGTCCCGGCTCGAACCGGTCTCGCTCGCGGGCGATCGCGCGACCGCGCTGGCGCTCGTCTTCAGCGAGCTGTTCCAGAACGCGCTCGAGCACGGCGGCGGCACGATCCGGATCGACCTGGCGCGGCGGGGAGAAGCGGTCGCGCTCGCGGTCGCCGACGACGGCGTCGGCCTGAACGGGAGCGGCGACGGCACCGGCCTCTCGATCGTGCGCGCGCTCGTCCGCGACGAGCTCGGCGGCACGATCGAGCTGACGAGCGAGCCCGGGCTCCGGGCCGAGGTGGTCTTCCCCGCATGAGGATCCTCGTCGCGGAGGACGAGACGATCATCCGCATGGATCTGAAGGCGCTGCTCGAAGCCGCGGGGTTCGAGGTGTGCGCCGAGGCGCGCGACGGCGAGGAGGCCGTGGCGCTCGCGCACTCCGAGCAGCCGGATCTCGCCGTTCTCGACGTGAAGATGCCGCGGCTCGACGGGATCGAGGCCGCGAAGCGGATCCTCGCCGAGCGGCCGATCCCGATCGTGATGGTGACCGCGTACGGGGAGCGCGAGCTGGTCGCGCGCGCGGTCGAGGCCGGTGTGTTCGGCTACCTCGTCAAGCCGTTCCGCGAGACCGATCTGCTGCCGGCGATCGAGACGGCCCGCGCCCGGCACGAGGAGCTGGCGGCGCTCCGTGAGGAGGCCGACTCGCTCGCCGACGCGCTCGCTGCGCGCAAGTCGATCGAGCGCGCCAAGGGCCTGCTGATGGCGAAGGAGGGCCTCTCCGAGCAGGACGCCTTCGCGCGGCTGCGCAAGGCGAGCCAGGTCTCCGGCAAGCCGCTGAAGGTCGTGGCCGAGGCGGTCGTCGCCACGCTCGACACCAAGTAACAGACTGTTACTTGGTTCGCTTCGGCGGCTGGGTTCGGCCTGTTACGGGGCCGGGAGTCAGCGTGGAGCAGCCTTGTAACAGACTGTTACGAGGTCAGTTCTCGGCCAGGAGGCGGGTCTGTTCGCGGCGGCGGAGCAGCCGGAGCGCGAGCCAGACGAGCACGCCGAGCAGGATGAACGGGCCCGCGATCACGGCGAGGTAGAGGAGCACGAGCCCCTCCCAGGCCAGCACGTCCTTGACGTCGTCGAGGCGGCTGTTGCCGACGGGGATCGCCTGGACGTCCTCGGTCGTCAGCGTCAGGAAGACCGTGGCCGTCCGCCCCTCGGCGTTCGTGCCGCGCAGGCTCTCCTGCAGCGCCGCCCGCTGCTCGCGGGCGCTCGCCAGCCGCGACTGCAGCACCGAGCGCTCGGCGTCGGAGATGCCCGCGCGCCCGAGCCGGGCGTTCAGGTCGGCGATCTCGCGCTGCACCTCCTCGAGCTGGGTCTGGAGCGTGTCGGCCTGCACCTGCAGGTCCTCGATCCCGAAGCGCTGCCCGATGATCGTGCCGAGCTGCGACAGCTCGGCCAGCGCCGACTGCACCCGCGCGGTCGGCACGCGGAGCGCGATCTGTGCCGAGCCGGAGCCGCCGGGCGCGGCGTCGTACTGGAGCGACGCGACGCTGCCGCCGTAGCGGAGCGCGATGCGCTGGGCGCGCTGCGTCGCGCTCGAGAGCGCGTCGACGTCCTCGACACGGAGGCTCAGCTCCGCCTGATAGCGCTGCAGCTGCCCCGGATCGGGAGCGACGAGGCCCGTGCCACCGCCGATGGGCGGGGCGGCGTTCTTCGCGGAGTCGTCGGCCGGCGCACTCTCGATCGCCCCCCGGGTCGCAGTGCCGCCGCCGGAGGCGGCCTGCTCGTCGCCGCGCAGGCCGAGGTCGCCCTGCGTCAGGCCGATCACCGTTCCCGCGGCCAGCGCGAGCGCGACCGTCGCCGGCGCGGCGACGAGGAGCGCCTGCCGGGTCGGCCGAAGGCGCGCGAGGCGGGCGAGAAAGGGCTCGGGGGCGGGCTCCTGGGCGGCGAGCGCGCGCACCCGCTCCCGCAGGGCGGGCGGTGCGGCGGGCTTCGCGGCGCGGAGCTCGGAGAGGAGCTGCTCAGACATGGACGACCACCTTCTGTTCGAGCTTCTGGAGGGCGCGGGACAGGCGGGTGGAGACCGCCGTCGGGCTGATGCCGAGGACACGTGCCGCCTCGTCCCCGTCGAGCTCGAGCAGGACGCGCAGCGCGATCACCTCGCGCTCGCCGGCCGACAGCGCGGCGAGGCCGGCCTCGAGCTCGGGCGAGAGGCCCTCGAGCAGCGCGTCCTCGACCCCTTCGGGTGCCGCGGCGCGCTCTTCGCGCCGGTGGCGGCGCTCCTCGGCGCGGAACCAGTCGAGCGCCGTCGTCCGGGCGATCTGGAAGAGCCACGTCTTGGCGCTGCCCCGCCGGGGGTCGAAGCGTCGCCACGTGCGCAGCGCCTTCTCGAACGTGTCCGCGGCGAGGTCCTCGGCGAGCGAGCGGTCGCGGGTGAGATAGACGAGATAGCCGTACACGTCGTCGAGGTGCTCCTCTGCGGTCGCGGCGAACGAGGTCGACCGGGCCGGTTGTCCTCGCGCTGGAAGCGTCATCGCCTGCACACCGTTCCTACGCCGCCGGACGGTGAGACGTCACGCCTGCGCAGCCTCGAAGAGCTGCTCCCACCGTTCGAGCAGTGTCGCGAGGTCGTCGCGCGCCGCGGTGTGGGCGGCCTGCACCTCGGGATTGCCCCAATCGTCGGCGAGCCGGCGCTCCAGCTCGGCGAGCTCGACCTCGCGCGCCTGGATCTCGGCCTCGATCTGCTCGAGCTCGTCCGGCCGCACCCGCTCCTGCCGGGGCCGGGCTTTCGCCTTGCGCTCCTTCGGCGGGGCGGGTGCCGGCGCCGACTCGTCGCCGCGGATCCGGGCGTAGTCGGCCCAGCCGCCGGGGTACGAGCGCAGCCCTCCGTGCTCGACCGCGACGATCCGCTCGGCGACGGCGTCGAGGACGGCGCGGTCGTGCGAGACGAGCAGGACGGTGCCGGGGAACGCCTCGAGCGCGGCCTCGAGCGCCTCGCGGCTCTCGAGGTCGAGATGGTTCGTCGGCTCGTCGAGCACGAGGAAGTTCGCACCCGAAGCGACGACGAGCGCGAGGCCGAGCCGGCGCCGCTCACCGCCCGAGAGCGCGACGACGGGCTTGTCGTGGTCGTCCCAGCCGGAGAAGAGGAAGCGGCCGAGCAGCGCCTGCGCGGCGCCGCGCTGCAGCCCGGTCGCGCCCATCGCGCACTCGAGCACGCTCCCGCGCTCGTCCAGCTCGACCTCGTGCTGGGAGAAGTACGCCAGCTCGACGCCGTGCCCGAGCCGGCCGACCCGGCCGTTCACGACCGCCTCCAGCAAGGTCGTCTTCCCGGAGCCGTTCGGCCCGATCAGCGCGACGTGCTCGCCCCGCTCGAGCACGAGCTCCGAGCCGCGCAGCAGCGGCTTCGTGCCCGCGTCGAGGTCGAATCCCTCGGCGGTGAGGACGACGCGGCCGCTGCGGGCCGGCTTCAGGAACTCGAAGCCGAGCGTGCGACGTCCCGCGGTCGGGGCCTCGACCCGCACCTGCTCGATCCGTGCGATCTGCTTCAGCTTCGCCTGGGCCTGGCGCGACTTCGTCCCGTAGCGGAAGCGGGCGACGAAGCGCTCGAGCCGCTCGATGTCCTCCGCCTGCCGCTCGGCGAAGCGCGCCTGCATCGCGAGCCGCGCCGCCTTCTCCTGGCGCCAGACGTGCCACTTGCCCGGGAAGTACGTCGACTTGCCGCCCTCGAGCTCGAGCACGGCGGTGCCGACCGACTCGAGGAACCAGCGATCGTGGGCCACGAGGATCACGGCCGCATCGATCGTCGACAGCTCCTGTTCGAGCCACTCGATCGACTCCATGTCGAGGTGGTTCGTCGGCTCGTCGAGGAGGAGCAGGTCGGGGCCGCCCGAGAGGGCTCGCGCGAGCGACGCGCGGGTCAGCTCGCCGCCGGAGAACGTCTCGAGGCCCCGGTCGAGGTCGGGGTCGGCGAACCCGAGCCCGCGCAGGACGGCGTTCGCGTGGTCGCGCCAGCCGTAGCCGCCCGCGTGCTCGAGCCGCGCCTGCGCCTCGCCGTACCGGCGCAGCGTCTCGGGCGCATGGTCGCCATTCGCCATGGCCTCCTCGAGGCGGCGCAGCTCGCGCTCCGCTTCGACGAGGTCGGAGGCGCCGGAGAGCGCGTACTCGCGCAGCGTCATCCCGCCGAGGCGTGGCGGGCGCTGGTCGTGCAGGGCGACGCGCGCGCCCTTCTCCCAGGCGAGCTCGCCGCCCGCCAGCTCGGTCTCGCCGACGAGCGCGCGCAGCAGCGTCGTCTTGCCGGCGCCGTTCGGTCCCGCGAGCGCGAGCCGGTCGCCGCGCTCGACCTTGAAGGAGACGTTGTCGAAGAGCGGGTCGCCGGAAAGCTCCTTCCGGAGCGTTGATGCGATCAGGACTGCCACGCCCTAAGGGTAGTGGGCCGTTATCCTCGACCCGTGGCCGACGACACGAAGATCCGCACGCGCTCGATCGACACGATCCGCGCGCTCGCCATGGACGGGGTGCAGCAGGCGAACGCCGGGCATCCCGGCACCGCGATGTCGCTCGCCCCGCTCGCCTACGTGCTCTACCGGCGGGTGATGCGCCACAACCCGGTCGACCCGGAGTGGCCGAACCGCGACCGCTTCATCCTCTCCGCCGGGCACGCCTGCATCCTCCAGTACTCGACGCTGCACCTGACCGGCTACAACCTCTCGCTCGAGGAGCTGAAGCGCTTCCGCCAGTGGGGCTCGCGCACGCCCGGCCATCCCGAGCACTTCCTCACCGAGGGGGTCGAGACGACCACCGGCCCGCTCGGCCAGGGCTTCGCGAACGGCGTCGGCTTCGCGATCGCCGACCGCTTCCTCGCCGAGCGCTACAACCGGCCCCGTCACGACCTGCTCGACCGCTACGTCTACGCGATCTGCTCGGACGGCGACATGATGGAGGGCCTCTCGATGGAGGCGGCCTCGATCGCCGGCCACCTCGGGCTCGGGCGGCTCGTCTACTTCTACGACGACAACCACATCACGATCGACGGCACCACCTCGCTCACCTACACGACCGAGGACAAGGGCAAGCGCTTCGAGGCCCACGGCTGGCACGTGCAGTCGGTCGAGGACGCCGAGGACGTCGACGCGCTCGAGGCCGCGGTCGAGGCGGCGCAGGCCGAGCAGGAGCGGCCGTCGCTCGTGATCGTGCGCAGCCACATCGCCCACGGCGCGCCGAAGGCGATCGACACGGCGAAGTCGCACGGCTCGCCGCTCGGCGCCGACGAGGTGCGCGCGACGAAGGAGGCGCTCGGGCTCGACCCCGACGCGACCTTCGCCGTGCCGGACGAGGTCTACGAGCACATGGACTGCCGCCCGCGCGGGATCGAGCTGCAGCAGGAGTGGAACGACGCCTTCGGCCGCTGGGCCGAGGCGTTCCCGGGCCTGCGCGAGGAGTGGGAGCTCGACCGCGCCGGTAAGCCGCGCCCCGGCTGGATCGACGCGCTCCCCGAGTTCCCTGCCGGCGAGGACGTCGCCTCGCGCGACGCCGGCAAGCAGGTGATGCAGGCGCTGAAGCCCTTCACGCCGACGATGATCGGCGGCGCGGCCGACCTCGTCGAGTCGACGAAGACCGAGTTCGAGGGCGCCGGCCTCTTCTCCGCGACGCACACCGGCCGCAACGTCGCCTTCGGGATCCGCGAGCATGCGATGGGCTCGATCGTGAACGGGATCTCGCTCACGCAGGGGATGCTGAAGCCGTACGGCTCGACCTTCCTGATCTTCTCCGACTACATGCGCCCGGCGGTGCGGCTGTCCGCACTCGGCCACATGCAGTCGCTCTGGGTCTGGACGCACGACTCGGTCGGCGTCGGCGAGGACGGCCCGACGCACCAGCCCGTCGAGCACCACATGGCGCTCCGGGCGATCCCGAACCTCTGGTACGTCCGCCCCGGCGACGCGAACGAGACGGCGATGGCGTGGCGGATCGCGCTCGAGCGGGAGGGCGGCCCGGTCGCGCTCGCGCTCTCGCGCCAGAAGCTGCCGACGCTCGACCGCACGGAGGTCGCGGCCGCCGAGGGCGCGCTGCGGGGCGCGTACGTGCTCTGGCAGTCCGGCGACGGCCTTCCGGACGTCGTCCTGCTCGCCACCGGCTCCGAGGTCGGCGTCGCCTACGAGGCGGCGCAGACGATGGATGTGAACGTCCGGGTCGTCTCGATGCCCTGCTGGGAGCTCTTCGCCGAGCAGCCGCAGGACTACCGCGACGAGGTGATCCCCCCCGACGTCCGCGCCCGGCTCTCGGTCGAGGCCGGGATCTCGCACGGCTGGGAGCGCTGGACCGGCGACGCCGGTGCGTCCGTCGCGATCGACCGCTTCGGCGCGTCGGCTCCCGGCGACGAGGTGCTGGAGCGGCTCGGCTTCACCGCCGAGAACGTCGCCGCGCGCGCGGCCGCCCTGCTCGAGCGGGTCGCCTCGTGAAGATCGCGGTCGCCTTCGACCACCGGGGCGTGAAGCTGCGCGAGCGAGCTGCTCGACGAGCTGGAGGCGCTCGGCCACGAGGTCGTGGATCTCGGCACCGACACGGACGCGGAGCGCATCGACTATCCCGTCAAGGCGCGCCAGCTCGGCGAGGCGATCCTGAGCGCCGGCGCCGAGCGCGGCATCCTCGTCTGCGGCTCCGGCGTCGGCGCCTCGGTCGCCGCCTGCAAGATCGCCGGGATCCGCGCCGCGGTCTGCCACGACGTCTACTCCGCCCACCAGGGAGTCGAGCACGACGACATGAACGTCCTCTGTCTCGGCTCGGAGGTGGTCGGCGGCGAGCTCGCCCGCGACCTCGTGCGCGCCTTTCTCGCGGCGCGCTTCGACGGCGGCGAGCGCTATGTCAAGCGGCTGGAGCAGGTGGCCGCGCTGGAGAAGGAGATGAAGCATGGCAACGTCACGACTGCATGAGCTCTCGGAGCAGGGCGTCAGCGTCTGGATCGACTCGCTCTCGCGCGAGATGCTCGAGACCGGCGAGCTCGCCCGGCTGCTGAAGGAGGACGCCGTCGTCGGCGTCACCTCCAACCCGACGATCTTCCAGAAGGCGCTCTCGACCGGCGACTGGTACGACGAGCAGCTCGCGACCCTGCTCGAGAGCGAGGACGACCCGACCGAGATCTTCGTCCAGCTCGCGATGGAGGACGTGCGCCGGGCCTGCGACCTGATGCGGCCGGTCTGGGACGAGGGCGAGGGCCTCGACGGCTGGGTCTCGCTCGAGGTCGACCCGACGCTCGCCTACGACCGCGAGGCCACCTTCGAGCAGGCGATGCGCTTCCACGCGGAGGTCGACCGGCCGAACCTGTTCGTCAAGATCCCGGCGACGCTGCCCGGCCTCGCCGCGATCGAGGACTCGATCGCGAAGGGCAAGTCGATCAACGTGACGCTGATCTTCTCGCTCGACCGCTACGCCGCCGTCGCCGAGGCCTACATCCGCGGGCTCGAGCGGCTCGTCGCCTCGGGCGGCGACCCGACGGCGGTCGCGTCGGTCGCGAGCTTCTTCGTCTCCCGCGTCGACTCGGAGGCCGACCGGCGGCTCGAGGAGCTCGGCAACGAGGAGCTGCAGGGCAAGCTGGCGATCGCGAACGCGAGGCTCGCCTACGAGCACTGGCAGGCGGCGTTCTCCGGCCCGCGCTGGGAGTTCCTCGCCGGCAAGGGAGCGACGCCCCAGCGCTGTCTCTGGGCCTCGACCTCGACGAAGAACCCCGAGTACCGCGACGTGATGTACGTCGAGGAGCTGATCGGGCCGAAGACCGTCAACACGATGCCGGCGGAGACGGTCGTCGCCTTCCAGGATCACGGCAAGGTCGCCGCCAACACGATCACGAAGGGCCTCGACGAGGCGCATGCGCTCCTCGAAGCAGCTCGCGAAGGCCGGCGTCGACTACGACGACGTCGTCGCGACGCTCGAGGCCGAGGGCGTGCAGAAGTTCGCCGACTCGTTCGAGGAGCTGCTGGACGGCATCCGCGCGAAGCGCAGCGAGCTCGCCCGCGCGTGAGCTCCGGCTCCGTCGTCGAGCGGATCTGGGCCTACGACGCGTCACTCTGGACCGACTCCGGCGAGGACCGCTGGCTCGGCTGGCTCGACGTCGTCGCCCGGATGCGCGGCCACGTCGACGAGCTCAACGTCTTCGCGGAAGCGGCCACGGAACAGTTCCACGACTGCGTCCTGCTCGGGATGGGCGGCTCGTCGCTCGCTCCGGAGGTGCTGCGGCGCACGTTCGACGTCGAGTCGTTCCACGTGCTCGACACCACGCACCCCGAGGCGATCCGCCGGCTCGAGCGCGAGCTCGACCTCGAGCGGACGCTCTTTCTCGCCTCCTCGAAGTCGGGCGGCACGATCGAGACCCGCTCGCAGCTCGAGTACTTCTGGGAGCGCACCGGCGGCCGCGGCGCCCAGTTCGCCGCGATCACCGATCCGGGCTCGGAGCTCGACGACCTCGCCCACGAGCGCGGCTTCCGTGCCGTCTTCGCCGGGGAGCCCGAGATCGGGGGGCGCTACTCGGCGCTCTCGATGTTCGGGATGGTGCCCGCGGCGCTGATGGGCGTCGACCTCGAGCGGTTCCTGCAGACGGCGGCCGCGATGATGGTCGCCTGCCACGAGGAGGTCGGGCAATCCCGGGCTCGAGCTCGGCCTGCAACTCGGCGAGGGCTGGCGGGAGGGCCGCGACAAGGTCTGCATCGACGAGTCGGAGACCGGCTTCGGCCTGTGGGCGGAGCAGCTTGCTCGCGGAGTCGACGGGCAAGCATGGCAAGGGGCTCGTTCCCGCGCCGGGCGAGTCGCCCGAAGGGCCCGACCGGCAGCGCGCCGCCCTCGACCTGGTCGACCCCTACGACCTCGCCGGCGAGTTCTACCGCTGGGAGTTCGCCACCGCCGTGGCCGGGCACCTGCTCGGGATCAATCCGTTCGACCAGCCGGACGTGCAGGCGGCGAAGGACAAGACGAACGAGGTGCTGGCGGCGGGAGAGCCGGACGTGGCGCCGCGCGGCTCGCTCGAGGAGCTGCTCGCCCAGGCGAATCCGGGCGACTACGTCTGCATCCAGGCCTTCATCGACCCGGCCCGCGAGGAAGAGCTGGCGCCGTTGCTCGCGCGCGCCCACGAGACGGGCTGCGTGGTCACGCACGGGCTCGGGCCGCGCTACCTGCACTCGACGGGGCAGCTGCACAAGGGCGGCCCGAACACCGGGCTCTTCGTCCAGGTCGTGGACGATCCGGGCGAGGAGCTGCCGATCCCGGATCGCGAGTTCGGCTTCGGCCGGCTTGATCCGCTCGCAGGCCGCCGGCGACCTCGCGGCGCTCGAGGAGCAGGGGCGCCGCGTGATCCGCATTCAACTGGAGGACGTCTAGGTGCCCCTTCCAGCAACAGTTAGGGCACCTCTGGCGGCACACGGGGCCACCAGACGGCGTCCTCAGTCGCGGAGATATGCCTGCATATCCCCGCTCCCTGCGTCCTTGCCTGGCGACCCCGTGCACTCGCCAGAGATGCGAAACCGTTACTGGAAGGGGCACTGATGCAGCTAGGAATGGTGGGCCTCGGCCGGATGGGCTCGGGGATGACGAAACGCCTGGAGCAGCACGGCCACGAGCTGAAGACCTACGACCCGCAGGTCGACTCGACTGCGAAGACGCTGCGCGCACTCGCGAAGCAGCTGGACGCGCCGCGGCACGTCTGGCTGATGGTGCCGGCGGGGAAGATCACCGAGGACACGTTCCGGAAGCTGCTCGACATCCTCGAGCCGGGCGACACGATCGTCGACGGCGGCAACTCGAACTTCCGCGACTCGCAGCGCCGTCACAAGGAGGCGAAGCAGCGCAAGCTCGCCTTCGTCGACGTCGGCGTCTCCGGCGGGATCTGGGGGCTCGAGGTCGGCTTCTGCCTGATGGCCGGCGGCGACAAGGCGCCGGTGAAGCGGCTGCGGCCCGTCTTCGAGGCGCTCGCGCCGGAGAACGGCTGGGCGCACGTCGGCACCACCGGCGCCGGGCACTTCACGAAGATGGTGCACAACGGGATCGAGTACGGGCTGATGCAGGCCTACGCCGAGGGGTTCGAGCTGCTGAACCAGTCCGAGTTCGAGCTCGACCTGAGCGAGATCGCCGGCATCTGGCGCTACGGCTCGGTCGTGCGCTCGTGGCTGCTCGAGCTGCTGCACGAGGCTCTCGAGCAGCACGGTGACGACGCTCGACGACATCGCGCCCTACGTCGAGGACTCCGGCGAGGGCCGCTGGACGATCAACGCGGCGATCGAGAACGCGGTGCCGCTGCCCGCGATCACCGCCGCGCTGTACGGACGCTTCGCCTCGCGGCGCGAGATCAACTTCTCGGCCAAGGTGCAGGCGGCGCTCCGCAACCAGTTCGGCGGGCATGCGGTCAAGGCGGTCGCGGCGGCGAAGAAGGCGCCCGACAAGCGGTGAGCCAGGCGGACGACTCCAACCCGCTGCTCGAGGGGCTGCGCCTGCGCAGGAGCCCCGACTCGTGCGTGCTCGTGGTGTTCGGCGCCTCCGGCGACCTGACGCGGCGCAAGATCTTTCCGGCGCTCTACGCGCTCGCCACCCGGCGCCTCCTGCCCGAGCGCTTCGGTGTCGTCGGCGTCGCCCGCACGGAGCAGACCACGAAGCAGTGGGTCGCGGACATGAAGCAGGCGGTGATCGAGCACGGCCGCGACGAGCTGAGCGCGGACATCTGGAACGACCTCGCCGCCGGCATGCGCTACGTGGCGACCGACTTCGCTGACGACCGCGGCGAGGATCGCGTGGTCGAGGCGCTCGAGGAGCTCGACGAGAAGCGCGGCACGGCCGGGAACCGGATCTACTACCTCGCCGTCCCGCCGGCGGCGTTCGAGACGATCGTCGGCGAGCTCGGCGAGCGCCGCGGCTCGTCGGAGGGCTGGACGCGGTTGATCGTCGAGAAGCCGTTCGGCCACGACCGCGAGTCGGCGAACCACCTCAACGAGATCCTGCGCCGTCACTTCAGCGAGGACGAGGTCTTCCGGATCGACCACTACCTCGGCAAGGAGACCGTGCAGAACATGCTCGCGCTCCGGTTCGCGAACGGGATCTTCGAGCCGATCTGGAACCGGCAGTTCATCGACCACGTCCAGATCACGGTCGCGGAGTCGATCGGGATCGAGGGACGGGCCGGGTTCTACGAGCGTGCGGGAGTGATCCGCGACATCTTCCAGAACCACCTGCTGCAGCTCGTCGCGTTGACGGCGATGGAGCCGCCGATCGACTTCACCGCGGACTCGGTCCGGAACGAGAAGGTGAAGGTGCTGCGCTCGTTGCACACGCCCGGGCCGAAGTCGGTCGTCCGCGGCCAGTACGGACGGGGCGTGGTCGAGGGCGAGGAGGTCGCCGCCTACCGCGAGGAGCCGGGGGTCGCGAGCGAATCCGGCACGGAGACCTACATCGCCGCCAAGCTCTACGTCGACAACTGGCGCTGGGCAGACACGCCGTTCTACGTCCGCGCGGGAAAGCGGTTCCCGCGCCGCGAGACGACGATCGCGATCCAGTTCCAGCGGGCTCCCCATCCGCCGTTCGCCGAGCTCGCCGGCGAGGGCCTGCGCCCGAACGTGCTCCTGATCCAGGTCCAGCCCGACGAGGGCGTGTCGCTCGCGATCGGCGCGAAGGTGCCGGGCGCCGGGATGTCGATCCGGACCGTGCACATGGACTTCCTCTACGGCGGCGCGTTCCGCACGACACTGCCGGAGGCATACGAGCGGCTGATCCTGGACGCGATGCTCGGGGACGCGACGCTCTTCACGCGCGTCGACGAGGTCGACGAGCAGTGGGCGCTCGTCGACGCGATCGTCGCCGGCTGGAAGCGCGACCGGCCGTCCTTCCCCAACTACGCCGCCGGCTCGTGGGGGCCGGCGCCGGCGGACGACCTGCTGCACCGGGACGGCCGCTCCTGGAGGCGCCATTGAGCATCGCTGCGCAGGTCGAGCAGCAGCTGGCCGAGCTGAGGCTCGGGGAGGACGGCGGCGCCGAGCTGCGCACGAGCGTGATGACCCACGTGGCGTGGGCGCCGCCGAAGTGGGCGGCGACGGCGCGGCGCACCCTCGCCGGGCTCGAGGAGCTGCATCCCTCGCGCACGATCCTGCTCTTTCCCGAGCCGAAGCGCGCGAACGGGGTCGAGGTGACCGTCTCGATCCGCTGCTTCGCGCTCGCCGGCGTCTCGCGCGAGGTCTGCTCGGAGGTGATCGAGCTCCGCCTCGGCGGCAAGCGGTCGAAGGTGCCGGGCTCGATCGTCCAGCCGCTGCTCGTCTCCGACCTGCCCACCTTCTGCCGCTGGCGCGGGCTGCCACCCTGGGGGAAGCCCGAGCTCGAGCAGCTGGTGGACGTGTCCGACCGGCTGATCGTCGACTCGTCGGAGTGGCGCGGGCTCGCCGCCGCCTATGCGCAGCTGGAGCCGCTCTTCGACCGCGTCGCCGTCTCCGACATCGCCTGGGGCCGGTCGATCGGCTGGCGCGGGCGGCTCGCGTCGCTCTGGCCCGGGATCGGGAAGATCGACCGCCTCTCCGTGACGGGGCCGAAGGCCGATGCCCTCCTGCTCGCCGGCTGGCTCCGGTCCCGGCTCGACCGCCCGGTCGAGCTGACCCACCGGGCGGCGGACGAGATCGAGCGTGTCGGCGTCGACGGCGACGAGGTCGACGTTCCCGCCGGCAACCGCCCGACGCAGAGCGAGCTGCTCTCGGCCCAGCTCGACGTCTTCGGGCGCGACGCGGTCTACGAAGCGGCGGTCAGAGCAGCAGGCTGAGGTCGAGCACGCCGTTCGAGGAGACCCGTCCGTCGAAGCTGCCGCCGGCCTCTTCGACGATCACCGCAAGCGGCGCGCTGTCCCAGACCGCCAGCCCCTCGGCGTCGACGGCGAGCTCGGCCGCCCCCTCGGCGACCAGCATGTGCGCCCAGAAGTCGCCGAAGCCGCGCACGTGCCAGGCGTCGAACGCCCGCGCGGGCGGCTGCCGGTCGAGCGCGTAGAGCAGCGTCGCGTCCTCGACGCGGTCGAGCGCGGAGACGCGGATCGGCTCGCCGTTCAGGAACGCGCCCGCACCGCGCTCGGCCCACCAGCGGCGGCGGAGCGCAGGGGCGGAGACGACGGCGACCCGGCCGGCGTAGGCGATCAGGGTCGCCCAGACGGGGATGCCGCGGGTGTAGTTGCGTGTGCCGTCGATCGGGTCGAGGATCCAGCCGCTCGTGTCGCTGCCGCCCTCCTCCTCGCCGAGCACGGGCTCGCCCGGCCGCTCGCGCGCGAGTCGCTGCCGCAGCGCGGCCTCGACGGCGTGGTCGGCCTCGGTGACCGGCGTCCGGTCGGGCTTCGTCTCGACGTGCAGGTCGCGCGCCCGGAAGCGCGCGAGCGAGATCGCGTCGGCGTCGTCGGCGAGAGAGAGGGCGAGCTCGAGGTCGGGGCTCATGCCCCGCGACACTACCGCCCGGACTTCTTGACGATCTTGAACGTCGGCTTGGTCAGCCGCAGCTCGATCGGCGCCGACCACGTCATCGCGCGGGCCGTGCCGGGCAGTGAGAAGTTGATCCCGCGGACGCGGTACCACCAGCGGCCCGGAGCGACGGGGAGGAGCGCCGAGGTCGCGTAGGTCAGCTTCTCGCCCTCCGTCTTCCACGGGTACCGCTGCTTCGACCACTGCACCTGGTACTGGTCGGCGCCGAGCGCCGGCTCCCAGGCCACGAGCGGGGTGCCGTAGAAGGAGGGACGGGAGCGCGTCGCCGCGGTCAGCCGGCCCTTCGGCGAGAGACCGGAGGCATACGGCGAGCCGGAGCGGGAGACCGCAGGCTCGCTGGTCTTCCCGAACTCGAGCACGCGGCCCGTGGCGCAGGCGTCCTGCGGCGACTCGACGTCGTAATAGCTGAGGCTGCCACCCGTCGGCGTGACCGTCGTGCCCGAGGCATGCGCCTTCGTCAGCGGGGCTGCGAGCGTGATCGTGGCGCCGCTCACGGAATTGACGACGATCGCCTCGGACGAGGCGCCGGCGCCGATGACCGCAGTGCCGGTGGGGAAGCCCGCGCCGTTGACGGTGATCGTCGGCGATCCGGCCGAGACCGCGGCGGCGAGGTCGAGCGGGAGGGCGTCGTCGACGACGTACCGCACCGGGACGACCGTCCAGTAGAAGCGGCCGTTCGGCCAGCCGCTCTCCCAGAGGTCGACGGGCGCGCCGGTGACGACCGGGGTCGCGGGCAGGTTCGTGTCGGACGCCGGCGGCGTCGCAGCCGGGTCAGGCTCGGAGGGCTGGCCGCCGGAGCCGCCGGGGGTTGACGGCGCCGCGGGGATCGCTGCCGGCTTCGAGTCCTGCTCGGTCGCCTGGATCGAGAGCCCGTCCGCCGTGTAGCTCTTCGGCTCGTTCCCGTCGGAGAGGATGCGCGTGCGCGCCAGGACGAGGTCGCCGCTCGAACCGGGCAGCCGCAGTGGCCCGGTCAGCCGGGGGACGTAGGCCGGCGAGGCGACCATCGAGCCGCGGAAGATGGTGTTCACGCAGTCGCGGTCGCTGAACACGTAGACGCGGTACAGCTCGTACGGCGTGCCGCTGGCGGCGGTGGTGCCGGTGAAGGCGAAGCCGGGCGTGAGCCGGTGCAGCGCGGCGCGAGCGGGGGTCGAGATCGTCGAGTCGCTCACGGCGCTGGCGGGCTGGACGGTGCCGGCCGACATCGCCGGGTTGGTCGCCGTGTAGACGGGGCTCCACGGGCCGTGCGTGACGGCCGGGATCCCGGTCGGGATCGAGCCGTAGAGGTTGCGGACTGCGCGGACCCGGATGCGCACCGCGCCGGTGAAGGCCGCCTGCTGGTGGAAGGCGTAGAACTCACGGTGGTCGACGGCGTTCGTCTTCGTGGCCACGACCTTGCTCGGGAAGACGTCGACGAACCACACGTGGTAGCTCGTCGCGCCGGGGACCACGGTCCAGCGGGACATGCCGGGATCGGATGGGAGCTGCTGCGGCACGTTGCCCCAGCGGACGTTGAAGCCGTAGGCGCGGCTCCAGGGGCTGACGCCGCGGGTCGTGATCGCGCGGACTCGCGCGTACAGCGCGTAGGGGCTGCCGGTGAGCCACGGGAGGGCGATCGGGATCGAGACGGCGGGGGACTTCAGCTGCGCGTTCGACCAGAAGATGCCGCCCTCGCTGAACGCCTGGTTCTTCGAGAGCTCGAACTCGTAGCGGACGGCACCGTTGACCGGCAGCCACGAGAACGACGGCGTGCGCGTGAACTCGCGCTGCGGTGCCTCGTTCGCGCGGAGCAGGAACGGCTTCAGCTGCTGCGGCGCGGCGGGTGTCGCTCCGACCCGTGCCTGGACCGAGCCCGTGACGGCGAGTGCGGCCACGCAGAGGAGGCTGAGGCGAAGAAGGCGCATCGCTTATCTGTTTCGGCCGGGATGCGGGTGCGGGCTGTCCCTCAAAGGGGGGATACCAGGTGGCCGGTGGCCAGCACGAGCGCGTCGGCGCCCGCCCGCCCTGCGATCTGGAGCGATGCAGGCAGGCCGTCCTCGGCGCTGCCGCAGGGGAGCGCGAGCGCGGGCCAGCCGAGTGCCGAGAACGGGTACGTGAACCGGATCAGCGCCTCGCGGACGTCCAGATCGCCGACGGCGCCGCGCCCGAGCGGCGGTGCCACGATCGGGAGCGTCGGCGTGAGCACGAGGTCGAGCCCGTCCAGCAGCTCCTCCGTCCGCTCGCGGTACTCCTCGCGCAGGCGGGTCGCCCGCTCCACCTCGGCGTCCCGCACCGCGAGGCACCGCTCGACCTTCAGGCGGACGTCCTCCCCGTACCCGTCGCCGCTCGAGGCGTACAGCTCGCGGTGCACGTCGGCGACCTCGCGCATGAAGAGCGCGTACGTGTCTGCCTCGACGAGCGGCAGCTCGACCGTCCGCCGGCGTGGGAAGCGGGCCGCCGCGGCCTCGACCCGCTCGCGCACGAGCGGGTCCGCCAGCTCCAGCCAGGCGACGCCGACCTCGACCTCCTCGAGCGACTCGAGCCTCGTGGGCTCGAACCCGGGCGCGAGCGCGGCGAGCATGGCCTCGCAGCCGCCGACGTCGCGCGCGAGCGGGCCGGCGCAGTCGAAGCTCGCGGCGAGCGGCCAGCAGCCGTCGAGGGGGACGAGCCCGTGTGTCGGCTTGTGGCCGACGACGCCGCAGCAGGCGGCCGGGATCCGGATCGAGCCGGCGGAGTCGGTGCCGAGGGCGGCGTCGGCGAGCCCGGCGGCCAGCGCAGCCGCCGAGCCGCCGCTCGAGCCGCCGGCGACCCGGCCGGGATGACGCGGGTTCGGGACGTCGCCGAAGTGCGGGTTCTCGGAGGTGGTGCCGTACGCGAACTCGTGCAGGTTCGCCTTGCCGACCGTCGCGTAGCCGGCCTCTTCGAGCAGGCGCACGGCCGCCGCGGTCACGGTCGGCACGTGCCCGGCGAAGACTGCGGAGCCGTAGGTCGTCTCGAGCCCCGCCGTGTCGAAGAGGTCCTTGACCGCGAGCCGGATCCCCTCCCCCGGCTGCTCGGGCCGGGCGAGGAAGATGCCAGCTGGGTCTCTCATCGGACCTGGCCGCGAAGCGGCCCTTCAGGGGTCTGCGCGCCCGGGATCCGCGTGAGCGGATTCCGGGCATGCGACGGAGGCATCAGTCGAAGGCCAGGTAGAGGAGCGCGACGCCGACGGTGCCGGCGAAGAGGAGGAGGAAGATCCCGAAGAGGGCCCAGCCCAGGACGAGGTTCTTCCGCTCCAGCTCCGGAGTCAGCTCTTTCACAGGATCACCGGGTTCGCTGCCGCCGCCACGAAGAGCAGGGCGAGGTAGAGGAGGGAGTAGTGGAACAGCGCGCCCGCGTTCCGGCGGGTCGGCGTGCGCCGGAGCTGCCAGGCGAGGCCGAGGAAGATGCCGCCGAGCACGGCGGCGGCGACCGTGTAGACCGGTCCGAGCCAGAGCCCGACCGCGAGCGTGAACGCGACGAGCACGAGCGAGTACCAGACGATCTGGCGGGTCGTCTCGGCGTCGCCGCGGACGACCGGCAGCATCGGCACTCCCGCCTTCGCGTAGTTCTCCTTGATCAGGAGCGCGAGCGCCCAGAAGTGCGGCGGCGTCCAGAGGAAGACGATCAGGAAGAGCCAGAGCGCGGGCAGGCCGAGGTTCCCGCTCGCGGCCGCGTAGCCGACGAGCGGCGGCACCGCGCCGGCCGCGCCGCCGATGACGATGTTCTGCGGCGTCGAGCGCTTCAGCCAGCGGGTGTAGACGAGCACGTAGAAGAGGTTGCCGACGAGTGCGAGCGCCGCGGTGAGCACGTTCACGGTGCTCGCGAGCAGCACGAACGAGAACGCCGAGAGCGCAAGCCCGAACTCGAGCGCACGGGCCGGCGGCACGCGGCCGGCGGCGACCGGGCGCTTCTCGGTGCGCTTGCCCATCAGCCGGTCGATGTCCGCGTCGAGCAGGTGGTTGAGCGCGCTGGCGCCGCCGCACGCAAGCGCGAGCCCGACGATCGCCGCGGTGAAGATGCCCCAGTCGGGCACACCGCCCGCGCCGACGAAGACGCCCGCCGCGCCGGTGACGAGCAGCAGCGACATGATCCGCGGCTTCGTCAGCGTGACGTAGTCCCGCCAGGGACCGGCCTGGACCGGCGCGCCGCGGAAGCACTGCGCAGCGGAGACTGCCGCGGCGGCGAGTGCCGCCGCCGAGAGCGCTGCGTGGAACCCGTCCGCGGTGACCGCCGCGGCCGCGCCGAAGCAGCCGAGCGCGAGCACGGCGGGCGCGAGCAGGTGTCGATGCGCCGTCCACGCGGCGACGAGGACGGCGGCGAGCGGGGGCACCGCGAGCGCGGACACGTACTCGTGACCGAGGCCGAGCGAGCCGGAGACGACGGCGAGCAGGGCGCCGAGGACGCCGAGAAGGGCCGTCAGCTGCAGCCAGAAGCCGGCTCTAGAGCGCACCGCGCTCCTTCAACGTGCGGCGCAGGTCGTACAGCGGCCGTGGGCTTGTCACGTACGGGACCGAGTCGAAGTTGTGCTCCGGCGGCGGAGAGGTCGTGTACCACTCGAGCGTGTCGCCGAGCCACGGGTCGTTGCCGGCGCGGCGGCCCTTGCGGGAGCGGAGCATGTTCGCGAGCACGAGCAGGATGCCGACGCCCATCACGTAGGAGCCGATCGTCGAGGTGAGGTTGTACTCCTGCAGCAGCCCCGTGTCCTCGTAGGTGTAGATCCGGCGCGGCATCCCGAGCAGGCCCAGCATGTGCTGCGGGAAGAAGGTGACGTTGAAGCCGATGAAGACGAGCCAGAAGGCGAGCTTGCCGAGCCGCTCGTCGAGCAGCCGCCCGAAGAACTTCGGCCACCAGTAGTAGAGGCCGGCGAGGATGCCCAGGATCGAGCCGCCGAAGAGCACGTAGTGCAGGTGGGCGACGACGTAGTAGGTGTCGTGCACCTGCCAGTCGATCGGGAACGCGGCCACGAAGATGCCGGAGAGGCCGCCGATCGTGAAGACGGAGAGGAAGCCGAGCGCGTAGAGCATCGCCGTGTCGAAGTGGAGGTTGCCGCGCCAGAGCGTCGCGAGCCAGTTGAAGATCTTCACGCCCGTCGGGACGGCGATCACCATCGAGGCGATCATGAAGAAGCCGTTGAGGAAGTTCGGCAGCCCGACCGCGAACATGTGGTGCGCCCAGACGAGCATCGAGAAGAAGCCGATCGCGACCGTCGAGAAGACGATCGCCTTGTAGCCGAAGATCGGCTTGCGGGCGAAGACCGGGAGGATCTCGGAGATGATCCCGAAGACGGGCAGGATCATGATGTAGACCTCGGGGTGGCCGAAGAACCAGAAGGCGTGCTGGTAGAGGATCGCGCTGCCGCCCTCGCTCGGGACGAAGAAGTTCGTGCCCGCCTGCCGGTCGAGGAGCAGCAGCGTCAGCCCGGCCGAGAGCGTCGGCAGGACGAGGATCAGCAGGCCCGCGTACACCTCGATCGACCAGACGAAGAGCGGCAGCCGCGTCCACGACATCCCCTGCGTGCGCAGGTTGTGGATCGTGACGACGAAGTTGATCGCGCCGGCGAGCGAGGCGACGGTGAGGATGTGGAGCGAGAGGATCCAGAGGTCCTGGCCGTTCCCCGACATGTAGACCGAGTTGGGCGGGTAGCTCGTCCAGCCGCCGCGCGCCGCGCCGCCCTGCGCGAAGAAGGAGAGCAGCAGGACGATGCCGCCGAAGAGGAAGAGCCAGTAGGAGAGCGCGTTCAGGCGCGGGAACGCCATGTCGCGGGCGCCGATCATCAGCGGCACGAGGTAGTTCCCGAAGCCGGCGAGGATCGGGACGACGACGAGGAAGATCATCGTCGTGCCGTGGATCGTGAAGAGCTCGTTGTAGCCGTCGCGCTCGATGAACGTGTTGCCGGCCTGCGCGAGCTGCGTGCGGATCAGCAGCGCCATGATCCCGCCGGCGAGGAAGAAGAAGCCGGCGGTGGCGAGGTAGAGGATCCCGATCCGCTTGTGGTCGACGGTGACGAACCAGCTTGCGAAGCGGCCGCGCTGCCAGGCGGGGATCTGGGCGCGGGGCGGCTCAGCTGCCACCGAGCACCTCCTCCGCCAGGTAGTCGGTCAGCGCCTTCAACTGCCGGTCGTTCCAGTCGGTGCCGATCGGCGGCATCTGGCCGCGGCCCTCGCGCACGACCCGCTCGACCGCGGCGGCGTCCTCCAGCAGCGCGTTCCCCTTGAGCTGCGGGCCGATGTCGCCCTCACCGGCGAGCCCGTGGCACTTCGCGCACGCGCCGGCGAACGTCTCCCGGCCGAGGTCGGAGGTGCCGGCGGCCTGCGTCCGCTCCTGCTCGGCGAGCCAGCTCTCGAACTCGTCGCGCGGCAGCGCCTCGACCTGCGCGGTCATCGCCGCATGCTGGATCCCGCAGAACTCGGCGCACTGGCCCCGGTAGACGCCCGGTGCCTGCGCGCTGAACCACGATTCGTTCACGTGGCCCGGGATCGCGTCGAACTTGCCGCCGAGCGCCGGGATCCACCAGGAGTGGATCACGTCCCAGTCGGGCGCCGTGATCGAGAGCTTGACGGTCTGGTCGACGGGGGCGCGGAGCTTGTCGACGGCGATGACGCCGTTCGGGTACTCGAACTGCCAGTAGTAGCGGTAGCCCTTGACCGAGACGTCGACGCGCCCGCCCTCGGCGCTCGCGCTCGGCACGTCCTGGATCCCCGGCAGCTTGTAGAAGACGAAGGAGCCGATCGCGACGAGGATCAGCACGGGTGCGATCGTCCAGGCGAGCTCGAGCTTGTCGTTGCCGTGCACCTGCGCGCCGTCCTCGGTGCGGGGGCGGCGGCCGCGGCGGTAGCGGATCACGAACCAGAGCAGCGAGCCCTGCACGAGCAGCAGGATCGCGCCGGTGAAGATCGCGACCCACCAGTAGCTGTCGATGATCCCCTCCGCGTTCGGAGAGGCGGGCTCCACGGGCGCAAAGCCGCCGTTTCCCGCGTACGCGGTGCCGGCGAGCGCGAGCGTGCAGAGGAGGACAACTGCGAGTGACCGGCGCACGGGCTGCCATTCTATGAACGTGACCAGGGCGGTGCGCAGCGGAACCCGCGTCGAGCTCCCCGGCGAAGCCGGAGAGCCGCTCGAGGTCTACGTGAACGGCGTGTTGCAGCGCCGGGGAACCGACTTCCGCCTCGACGGCGACGGGCTCGTCTTCGCCCGGGAGCTGCAGCAGGAGGGCCGGCTCGGCTTCTGGCGCTGGACGTCGATCGTGTTCGGGGCCGCGGGCACCTACCGCCAGAACGACGTCGTCGACGTGATCTACGAACGCGGCGGCCGCCGGACGGTCGCGAGCGGGCTCCCGGTCGAGCCGGCCTAGCCGTCGTCGCGTGGGTCGCTCTCCTCGGCGATCTCCTTCGCCTCCCCGAACTTCTCGATCACCCACCAGTCGTCGGCCTTCTCGACGACGCGCTCGATCTCCGGCAGGGAGTGCTCGGGCGTGACGAGGAAGTGGGTGGCGTCGGCGCGCACGCGCTCGTAGGTGCCGAGCGTCGTCGGCACGTGCAGCGTGCAGTCGGCGTTCGAGCACTCGCAGAAGAACTCGTAGACATGGTCGTCGTCGCCGTGCACGGACGCGATCGCGTTCACGCGCTCGTTGACGTCGCGGAACAGCGTCTCGTTCTCGGCCATCCGCCGCTCCCAGGACTTCATGGCGACAGCCTACGGGGTCCGCTGGGCAGCGGCGGCTGCGGCGCGGAGCCTCGCTGCGTGTGCCTCCGTCAGTTGCCCGGGCTCGAGCCGCCAGCCCCAGTTGCCGAGCTCCTGGCCGGGGGTGTTCATCCGGCCTTCACTCCCGAGCTCGAGCACGTCCTGCACGGGGACGATCGCGAGAGCGGCGCGAGAGGACAGCGTCAGCTCGATCAGCTCCCACGGGTCGCGGTCGGGGAGGTGGCCGCGGAGCGTGTCGGTGTCGTGCGTCGTCGAGTAGATCACGAGGTGGCGGCGGTGGTTCTCGAAGCGGTGCGGATTCGACTTCGGCCCGTGGAACGACCAGAGGACGACGACCATGCCGGGGAAGCCGAGTGCGTCCCGTAGCGCGATCACGTCGGGCGTGATCAGGCCGAGATCCTCGGCGATCACCGGCAGCGGGCCGAGCTCGGCCTCGGCGGCGCGGAAGACCGCCTCGCCGGGGCCGGGCAGCCAGTGGCCCGTGCGGGCATCCAGCTTCCCCTCCGGAATCGCCCAGAAGTCGGCGAAGCCGCGGAAGTGGTCGATCCGGGTCAGGTCGAACAGCTGGAAGGTGCGGCGCAGCCGCTCCGTCCACCAGCGGTACCCGTCGCGCGCGACCGCAGCCCAGTCGAAGAGCGGGTTGCCCCAGTGCTGCCCGCGCGGGCCGAGCTTGTCGGGCGGCGCTCCGGCGACGAGGCCGGGCAGGAAGAGCTCCGAATGGGCGAGGTGGTCGACGCTTCCCTGCGCGACGTAGATCGGCACGTCGCCGATCAGCCGCACGCCCCGCTCGAGCGCGTAGGCCCGCAGAGCTGTCCATTCGCGGTCGAAGCGAACCTGCGCCGCGAGATCGCCGCCTGCTTGCTCCCAGTCGTCTGCCCAGTACGCGTTGGCGCGCCGGTACGCGTCGAGCTCGCGGGTTGAGACGGGCGCCTCGGGGTCGGCGAGGAAGCCCTCCCACGCGGCGAACGCCGACGCCGACGCGTAGGGCGAGCCGACCTCGTCGGGAGGCCCGAGCGGCAACACCTGCCACCAGCTCTGGCCCGCGGCGGCGAGCCAGTCCACGAAGGCGTAGGCGTCCGCGCCGAGCCGCCCGCTCGGCAGCGAGGTCGGGTGCAGCACGACGCCGCAGGATCGAGGAAGCTTCATGCGTCTGTTTGGGAAACCGCGCTCGTTGAAAGTCTCGATCTCAGTGCCCTCATCTCCGAAAAAGCTCCCCGGCCGCATCCTGATCCAGGACGTCCGTCCCCAGGTGGATTGCGGAAGGTATCCGGTCAAGGTCACCCAGGGCGACCCGGTCGCTGTGACGGCGACGATCTTCAAGGACGGGCACGACATCCTGCGCGCCGTCGTCCGCTACCGGGCGGCGGGCTCGCGCAAGTGGCTCGAGGCGTCGCTCGAGCCGCTCGGGAACGACCGGTGGCGGGGAAGCTTCGAGCCCGCGCAGCTCGGCCGGTGGCAGTTCACGATCGAGGCCTGGGTCGACCGCTACGCGACCCTGCTCGACGAGCTCGACCGCAAGGTTGCCGCCGGCCAGCGGGACCTCGCGAGCGAGACCGCCGAGGCGGAGGCGCTCTTCGGGCCGGGAGACCGGGACGCCTGGCGCGAGGCCGCGCCCGCGCTCGGCGCCGAGGATCGCCACGGGAAGACGGCGCTCGACCAGCCGCTCGAGGTCGACGTCGAGCGGGAGCGTGCGCGCGTCGGCGCCTGGTACGAGCTCTTCCCGCGCTCGTGGGGCGGGTTCGCGGGCGTGGAGAAGGTGCTGCCCGACCTGGCCGAGCTCGGCTTCGACGTGCTCTACCTGCCGCCGGTGCACCCGATCGGGACGACGAACCGCAAGGGCCGGAACAACAGCCTCACGGCCGGGAAGGGCGATCCCGGCAGCCCGTGGGCGATCGGCGGCCCGGAGGGCGGCCACGACGCGATCGATCCCGGGCTCGGCACGCAGAAGGAGTTCGACCGGCTCGTCCGGGCGGCGAGGAAGCACGGGCTCGAGGTCGCGCTCGACTTCGCGATCCAGTGCTCGCCCGACCACCCGTGGCTGACCGAGCACCCGGAGTGGTTCAACCGTCGCCCCGACGGCACGCTCAAGTACGCCGAGAACCCGCCCAAGCGCTACCAGGACATCTACAACGTCAACTTCGACAGCGAGGACTGGCAGGGGCTCTGGAACGCGCTCCGCGACGTCGTCGCGCACTGGTGCGCCCACGGCGTCCGTGCCTTCCGGGTCGACAACCCGCACACGAAGTCGGTGCCGTTCTGGGAGTGGCTGATCCGCGAGATCCGCGCCGACTACCCGGAGACGATCTTCTTCGCCGAGGCGTTCACGCGGCCGGCGATGATGACGACGCTCGCCAAGATCGGCTTCAGCCAGTCGTACACGTACTTCACCTGGAAGAACACGAAGGCCGAGCTGGCCGAGTTCCTGCACCAGCTGCTCGACTGGTCGCCCTACTACCGGCCGAACTTCTTCGCGAACACGCCGGACATCCTCCACGAGTACCTGCAGGAGGGCGGCCGGCCGGCCTTCGAGGCGCGGCTCGTGCTGGCGGCGACGCTGTCGCCCTCGTACGGGATCTACTCCGGCTACGAGCGCTGCGAGAACGTTCCCGTCGCGAAGGGGAGCGAGGAGTACCTCGACTCGGAGAAGTACGAGGTGAAGGAGCGATCCCTCGAGGGGCCGCTGCTGCCGCTGATCCGCCGGCTGAACGAGATCCGCCGCGCCGAGCCGGCGCTGCAGCGCTTCGAGAATCTGCGCCTGCTCGACACGCACGGCGAGCACGTCTTCGCGTACGCCAAGGGCACCGATGTCGCCGTCGCGGTCAACCTCGACCCTCTCCGCCCGCGCGAGGACGTCGTCGTCGTCCCGCCCGATCTCGGCGTTCCGGACGAGTTCCCGGTCCGCGACCTGCTGACCGGCGAGAGCTACCGCTGGCGGATCGGCCGTAACTACGTCGGGCTTGCGCCCGGCGGGGCGCACGTGATGAAGATCGGCGTATGAGGTCGAGCGCGTGAGCGAGCCCGGGAACTGGTTCGAGAGCAATCCGCTCTGGTTCAAGACCGCCGTCTTCTACGAGATCCACACGCGCGCGTTCTTCGACGGCAACGACGACGGCTCGGGCGACTTCCGCGGCCTGCAGCAGAAGCTCGACTACCTGCAGTGGCTCGGGATCGACTGCATCTGGCTGCTCCCGTTCTATCCCTCGCCGCTGAAGGACGGCGGCTACGACATCGCCGACTTCTACGGGATCAACCCCGACTACGGCACCGTCGAGGACTTCCGCGCCTTCATCGAGGCCGCGCACGAGCGGGGGATCCGGGTGATCGTCGACCTCGTCATGAACCACACCTCCGCCGACCACCCGTGGTTCCAGGCCTCACGCACCGACCCGGACGGGCCGTACGGCGACTGGTACGTCTGGTCGGACACCGACGAGCCCTATCCCGACGCGCGGATCATCTTCGTCGACACGGAGGTCTCCAACTGGACGCTCGACCCGGTGCGCGGCCAGTACTACTGGCACCGTTTCTTCAGCCACCAGCCGGATCTGAACTACGAGAGCCCGGCGGTGCAGGACGCGATGATCGAGGTGCTCCGCTTCTGGCTCGACATCGGCCTCGACGGCTTCCGGCTCGACGCCGTGCCGTACCTCTTCGAGGAAGAGGGGACGATCTGCGAGAATCTGCCGCGGACGCACGAGTACCTGCAGCGCGTGCGTGCCGAGGTGGACGCGAACTACCCCGATACCGTCCTGCTCGCCGAGGCGAATCAGTGGCCCGAGGACGTCGTCGCGTACTTCGGGCAGGGGGACGGGGACGAGTGCCACATGGCGTTCCACTTCCCGGTGATGCCGCGCATGTTCATGTCGCTGCGGCGAGAGGAGGCACAACCGATGATCGAGATCCTCGACCGCACGCCGGCGATCCCCAAGAACGCCCAGTGGGGGCTCTTCCTGCGCAACCACGACGAGCTGACGCTCGAGATGGTCACCGACGACGAGCGCGACTACATGTACGGCGAGTACGCCAAGGACCCGCGGATGAAGCTGAACCTCGGGATCCGGCGCCGGCTCGCGCCGCTGCTGGACGGTGGCCGCGACGAGATCGAGCTGATGCACGCGATCCTCTTCTCGCTCCCGGGCGCGCCCGTGCTCTATTACGGCGACGAGATCGCGATGGGCGACAACGTCTACCTCGGCGACCGCGACGGTGTCCGCACGCCGATGCAGTGGACGGGCGACCGCAACGGCGGCTTCTCGCGCGCCGACTTCGCCCAGCTCTTCCTGCCGCCGCTGATGGACCCGGTCTACGGCTTCCAGGCGGTCAACGTCGAGGCGCAGCTGCGGACGCCGACCTCGCTCCTGCGCTGGCTCCGCCGCTTCGTCGAGCTGCGGAAGCAGCATCCCGTCTTCGGGCTCGGCACCTACAACGTGCTCCGGCCCGAGAACCCGAAGATCTTCGCCCACATCCGTGCCTTCTCGGAGGACATCGTCCTCTGTGTCCACAACCTCGCCCGTACCGCGCAGGCGGTCGAGCTCGACCTCTCGGCCTTCGCCGGGCGCGTCCCGGTCGAGATGCTCGGCAACACCGAGTTCCCGACGATCGGCGAGCTGCCGTACCTGCTCACGCTCGCGCCGCGGGGCTTCTTCTGGTTCCAGCTCAAGGATCCCGCCGATGAGCGCTGACCTGAAGGGCCGCATCGAGCAGGGTGACCTGCACTTCCTCGACGGGCTCGTCCTGCTCGGGACGATCGCCTCGCAGCGCTGGTTCGGGGGCAAGTCGCGCGACGTCCTCGACGCGCGCGTGCTCGACGCCGGCAGCGCGCCGGGCGACCCGCCGATCCTCGCGATCGCGATCGTCGAGGTGCGCTACGGCCTGCAGACGCACGACCTCTACCACCTGCCGCTCGGCTTCCGGCCGTCCGGCGAGGGCTGGCGCGAGTCTGTGATCGCGGACACGAACGGCTGGACCGCCTACGACGCGATCGCCGACCCCGACCTCGCCCGGAGCTTCGTCGAGCTGATGCGCACCGAGGCGGAGATCGAGACCGGCGAGGCGACGATCGTCTTCCGCGCCACCGGCGAGCTGCCCGAGCAGTTCGAGTCGGTGCGGCCGATGGGTGCGGAGCAGTCGAACAGCTCGCTCGTGCTCGACGAGCAGCTCGCGCTGAAGCTCTACCGGAGGATCGAGCCGGGGATGAACCCGGAGCTGGAGGTGCTGCGCTTCCTGACCGAGCGCGGCTTCGAGCACACCGCGGCGCTCGAAGGCTGGGTCTCGTACGAGGGCCGGCCGCTCGAGGTGACACTCGCGATCCTGCAGGAGTTCGTCCCCTCGCACGGCGACGGCTGGAAGGTCGCCTTGGATGGGCTCTCGTCGGGCGAGCCCGAGTGGCTGCCGGAGCATGCTGCGCGGCTCGGCGAGGTCACGGCGGTGCTCCACAACGCGCTCGCATCCGACCCGACCGACCCGCACTTCGCGCCCGAGGAGCCGAGCACCGAGGCGCTCGCGCTCCTGTCGGCCTCGATCGACGAGGAGATCGAGCAGGTCTTCTCGGTGCTGCCGGAGCTCGAGGCGCTCGAGTCCGTGGCGGGCCGCGGCGAGGAGGTGCGCGACCGCCTCCGGGCGCTGACCCACCTCGGTCATGTCGGGAAGGTGATCCGCACGCACGGCGACTTCCACCTCGGCCAGGCGTTGTGGACGAACGAGGACGACTGGCTGATCCTCGACTTCGAGGGCGAGCCGGCCCGGTCGGTGCCCGAGCGCCGCAAGAAGCGCTCGCCGCTCCGCGATGTCGCGGGGATGCTCCGCTCGTTCGCCTATGCGGCGTCGGCGGCGCGGATCCAGCGTGGGGTCGAGCCGCCCGACGGCTGGGAGGAGCGCTGCCGCGACAACTTCCTCGAGGGCTACCTCGGCGCGGTCGAGCCGAGCCTGCTGCCGCCGAGCGAAGAGTCCGTGCGGAAGCTCCTGACCGTGTTCGAGCTCGAGAAGGCCGTCTACGAGCTCCGGTACGAGATCCACAACCGGCCGGACTGGATCTCGATCCCCGTGGCGGGGATCCTGCGGATGCTGGAGGTGGACGAGTGAAGCTGGGCGAGCTCGACCTCCATCTCGCCGGTGAGGGGCGCCACGAGCGGATCTACGAGCGGCTCGGCGCGCACGTCACCGACGACGGCGTCGCGTTCGCCGTCTGGGCGCCGAATGCACGCGCGCTCTCGGTCGTCGGCGACTGGAATCGCTGGGACGGCCGCGCGGACGTGCTCGAGGCCCAGGGCTCGTCGGGGATCTGGGCCGGCGTCGTGCCGGAGGCGTCGGAGGGAGACGGCTACAAGTTCGAGGTGCAGGGCGCCGACGGGCACCTGCGCCTGAAGGCCGACCCGTTCGCCTTCCACGCCGAGGTGCCGCCGAAGACGGCGTCGCGGATCTACACGTCGCAGTACACGTGGTCGGACGCCGGCTGGCTCGAGCGGCGGCGGACGGCCGAGTCGCTGAACGAGCCGGTGTCGATCTACGAAGTGCATGCCGAGTCGTGGCGGCTGGGCCTCGGCTGGCGGGAGCTTGCCGACCAGCTCGTCGCCTACGCCGGCGACCTCGGCTTCACCCACGTCGAGCTGCTGCCCGTCATGCACCACCCCTTCTCGGGATCCTGGGGCTACCAGGTGACCGGCTTCTACGCGCCGGTTTCGACGATGGGCGATCCCGACGACTTCCGCGCCTTCGTCGACGCGCTGCACGCGGCCGGGATCGGCGTGATCCTCGACTGGGTGCCCGCGCACTTCCCGCGCGACGAGTTCGCGCTCGCACGCTTCGACGGCACGGCGCTGTACGAGCACGAGGATCCCCGTCGCGGCGCCCATCCCGACTGGGGCACGCTGATCTTCAACCTCGGCCGCAACGAGGTGCGGAACTTCCTGCTTGCGAACGCGCTCTACTGGCTGCGCGAGTTCCACATCGACGGCCTGCGCGTCGACGCGGTCGCGTCGATGCTCTACCTCGACTACTCGCGTGAGGCCGGCGAGTGGGTGCCGAACGCCCACGGCGGCCGCGAGGACCTCGACTCGGTCGCCTTCCTGCGCGAGCTGAACGAGGTGATCCACGACCGCGAGCCGGGCGTGCTCTCGATCGCGGAGGAGTCGACCGCCTGGCCGGGCGTCTCGCGGCCGGTGTACCTCGGCGGGCTCGGCTTCGGCTTCAAGTGGAACATGGGCTGGATGCACGACACGCTCGAATACTTCTCCAAGGAGCCCGTGCACCGCCGCTTCCACCACCACGAGCTGACCTTCTCGATGGTCTACGCCTGGAACGAGAACTTCGTCCTGCCGCTCTCCCACGACGAGGTCGTGCACGGCAAGCGCTCGCTGCTCGGCCGGATGCCGGGCGACCGCTGGCAGCGGTTCGCGAATCTGCGCTCGCTGTACGGCTACATGTGGGCGCACCCGGGCAAGCAGCTGCTCTTCATGGGCGACGAGTTCGGCCAGGAGAAGGAATGGAGCGAGCCGGCCGGGTCGCTCGACTGGCACCTGCTCGAGGAGGCCGACCACGCGGGGATGCTCTCGCTCGTCCGCGACCTCAACCGCGTGTACGTCGACGAGCCGGCGCTGTGGGAGCTCGACCACTCGCAGGAGGGCTTCCGGTGGCTCGAGCCGAACGCGGCCAACGAGAACGCGCTGGCGTTCGCCCGCGTCTCGGCGGACGGCGAGCGCTGGGTCGTCGTCGCCTGCAACTTCTCGCCCGTCGTTCGCGAGGCGTGGCGGCTCGGCCTGCCGGCCGGCGGCACGTGGCGCGAGGCCCTGAACACGGACTCCCGCTTCTACGGCGGCTCCGATGTCGGCAACGGGCTCGGCGTCGAGGCGGAGAAGACGCCGTGGCACGAGCAGCCGTTCTCGGCCGAGGTCACGCTCCCGCCTCTCGGCGTCGTCTGGCTCGTCCAGGGAAGCGCGACCGCGACGGAGGCGAAGCGCGCGACCTGAGCTTGTGTTTCTAAGACACAAGCGCTCTCGGCCCAAAGAGCGCCCGGTTGAGCCGCTGCGAGCCGAGCGCGACCTTGTGTCTCTGAAACACAAGCTCGTCTTCGTCGGTCGAGGCGTCGCACCGGAGCTGGTAGGCCAGCTCGCTCATCTAGGGTGCGGCCATGTCCGCTACCCCCAGATCGAACTCGATCGAGGTCGAGGGGCTCGTCCGCGAGTTCAAGAAGGGGCCGCGCGCGGTCGACGGGATCGACCTCCGCGTCGAGCCGGGTGAGATCTACGGCTTCCTCGGCCCGAACGGGGCCGGCAAGTCGACGACCGTGCTGATGCTGACGACGCTGCTGCCGCCCACCGCGGGCACGGCGCGGGTCGGCGGCTACGACGTCGTCCGCGAGGGGCCGAGGGTGCGCTCGGTGATCGGCGCGGCGCTGCAGGAGGCGGCGCTCGACCCGCTGCTCACCGGCCGCGACCACCTCCGGCTCCAGTCGACGCTGCAGGGCATCCCCCGCGCCGAGCGGAAGGCGCGCTCCGCCGAGCTGCTCGAGCGCGTCGGTCTCTCCGAGGCGGCCGACCGCAAGGTGGGCGGCTACTCGGGCGGGATGAAGCGGCGCCTCGACCTGGCGCTCGCGCTCGTGCACCGGCCGCGCCTGCTCTTCCTCGACGAGCCGACGACCGGGCTCGACCCGCAGAGCCGCACCGCGCTCTGGGACGAGGTCGCCCGGCTCGCGCGCGAGGACGGCGTCACCGTCTTCCTGACCACGCAGTACCTCGAGGAGGCCGACGTGCTCGCGAACCGGGTCGGGATCATCGACCACGGGCACATCGTCGCCGAGGGCACACCCAAGGCGCTGAAGGCGCAGATCGGCCGCCCCACCGTCGAGGCCGAACCGGCCGAGGGCGTCGACCGCGGCCGCGTGGAAGCGGCGCTCGCCCGTTTCGGCGAGCCCGTCGGCCACGGGGACAGGACGGTCGCCGTGCGCCTGCGCGAGGGCGTCACCGGCCTCGCCGACGTCGTGCGCGCGCTCGACCAGGAGGGCCTCGCGGTCGAGAACCTCACCTTGCATGCGCCGTCGCTCGACGACGTCTTCCTCGCCAAGACCGGACGCTCGCTCGAGGGCGCAGGCGACGAGTCGGAGAACGGCGCCGGGCCGCAGGAGTGAGCGCCGCCGCGAGCCAGATCGGCGCGCTCGCGCTCCGCTCGGTCATGCGCACCGTCCGCCAGCCGGCGAGCGCGATCCCGCCGATCCTCTTCCCGGTCAGCCTGATGCTCGTCAACGCGGCCGGGCTCGACGCGTCGACCCGGCTGCCGGGCTTCCCGACCGACTCGTTCCTCGCCTTCGCCCTCGCCGTCCCGTTCATCCAGGGCGCGCTCTTCTCGACGATGAACGCCGGCACCGACCTGGCCCGCGACATCCAGAACGGCTTCCTCAACCGCCTCTCGCTGACCTCGATGCGCGGCTCGGCGCTGCTCGCCGGACAGCTCGCGGGGATCGTCGTGCTCGGGCTCGTGCAGGCGCTCGTCTACATCGCCGTCGGTCTCGCCGCCGGCGTCGACTTCGCCTCGGGAGTGCTCGGGATCCTCGTCCTGCTCGCCTTCGCGGCGCTCGTCTCGGCGGGCTTCGGCGCTCTCGGCGCTTTCCTCGCGCTCCGCACCGGCTCGGGCGAGGCGATCCAGGGGCTCTTCCCGTTCCTCTTCGTCTTCCTCTTCCTCTCCTCGATGAACGCGCCGCGCAACCTGATCGGCGTCGACTGGTTCCAGTTCGTCGCCACGATCAACCCGGTCAGCTACCTGATCGAGTGCGTGCGCAGCCTGATCATCACCGGCTGGGACGGGCAGGCGCTCGCCCTCGGCTTCGGCTTCGGCTTCGCGATCGCGATCGTCGCGACCTCGCTGGCGGCCCTGAGCCTGAAGGAGAGGCTGGCGCGAACGTGAGGATCTGGCCCGTCGCCTCCGGCGTCGCCTGGCGCACGCTCAAGAACGTCGCCACGACGCCGGCGATCCTGCTCCCGTCGCTCCTCTTCCCGCTCTTCTTCTTCACCGCGTTCGCGGGCGGCCTCTCGCAGGTCGCGAAGGTGCCCGGCTTCGACTACGAGCCTGGCTACACCACCTTCCAGTTCAGCTTCGTGCTGATCCAGTCGGCAGCGTTCGGCGGCGTCTTCACCGGCTTCGGGATCGCCCGCGACTTCGAGAGCGGCTTCGCGCGCCGGCTGCTGCTCGCCTCGCCGAACCGGACCGGGATCCTGCTCGGCTACGCGCTCGCGGCGGCCGTCCGCTGGGCGTTCACCGCCACCGTGCTGACCGTCGTCGCGCTCTTCGTGGGGTTGAACGTCTTCGGCGGCGCGCTCGACGTCTTCGGCATGTATGCGCTCGCACTGCTGATCAACGTCGCCGGCATCCTCTGGTCGTCCGGCGTCGCGATGCGCTTCCGGACGATGCAGGCGGGGCCTGTGATGCAGATGCCGGTCTTCCTGATCCTCTTCTTTGCCCCGGTCTACGTGCCGCTGCCGCTCCTGACCGGCTGGATCGAGGCGGTGGCGACGCTGAACCCGTTCACGTATGTGCTCGAGGCGTCGCGGAGCATGCTCGCGGGCGAGGAGATCCACGTCGCCTCGGCGTTCTTGATCGCCGGCGGGCTGGTGAGCCTGTTCGCGCTCTGGTCGCTGCGCGGCCTGCGCAAGGCCGAGGCCGCGGGCTAGTTTCGCCCGGAGTCGGGTACCGTCGCGCCGTGGCCCTCGCGACCTCCACGCAGCTCGGCGCAGTCCCACTCGGACAGGAGACCTCCCAGTTCCGAGTCTGGGCGCCGAACGCCCGCTCCGTCGCGGTCGCCGGCGTGGAGCTCGCGCCCGAGGAGGACGGCTTCTTCTCCGGCGAGGCCCCGGTGGGGCCTGGCGGCGACTACCGCTTCACGCTCGACGGCGGCGACGCGTGGCCCGACCCGTGCTCGCGCCGGCAGCCCGAGGGCGTCCGCGGGCCCTCGCGCGTCGTCGACATCGAGGCGTTCGAGATCGCGCCCGGCCCGGCCCTCGCGCTCGACGAGCTCGTCCTCTACGAGCTCCACGTCGGCACGTTCTCGCGCGAGGGCACCTTCGACGGCGTCGTGCCTCGGCTCCCCGCGCTGCGCGAGCTCGGCGTGACCGCGGTCGAGCTGATGCCGGTCGCGACGTTCCCGGGCGAGCGCGGCTGGGGCTACGACGGCCTCTACACCTTCGCGCCGCACGAGGCCTACGGCGGGCCGGAGGGGCTGGCGCGGCTCGTCGACGCGGCGCACCGCGAGGGTCTCGGCGTCGTCCTCGACGTCGTCTACAACCACGTCGGCCCGGGCAACGAGGCGCTGCGGGCGTTCGGCCCCTACTTCACCGACCGTTTCGAGACCCCCTGGGGCGACGCGATCGACTACGCGCAGGCGGGCGTGCGCGAGTGGGCGCTCCAGAACGCCGAGCTCTGGGTGCGCGACTACCGCATCGACGGGCTCCGGCTCGACGCCGTGCACTCGGTCTACGACGACTCTCCCACGCACGTCCTCGCCGAGCTCGCCGAGCGTGTCCGCACGGCCAACCCGGAGGCGCTCGTGATCAGTGAGATGGGCCCGCCCGACTTCCGCCCGCTCGCCGACTGGGGCCACGACGCGATGTGGCTCGACAACCTCCACCACGCGCTCCATGTCGCGCTGACCGGCGAGCAGGACGGCTACTACGCGGAGTTCGACGGTTCCATGGCATCGATCGCCGCGGAGCTGCGCCGGCCGGAGGGGGCCCAGCTCGTCGTCGCGGCGCAGAACCACGACCAGGTCGGCAACCGGGCCGTCGGCGACCGCCTCCCGGACGCCAAGCGCCGGCTTGCGAGCGCCGTCGCCCTCTTCAGCCCCTTCACGCCGCTGCTCTTCCAGGGCGAGGAGTACGGGGAGCAGGCCCCGTTCCGCTTCTTCACCGACCACATCGACCCGTTCATCGCCGACGCGACCCGGGACGGCCGCCGCCGCGAGTTCGCCGGGTTCGCGGGCTTCTCCGGCGAGGTGCCGGATCCCCAGGATGCGGAGAGCTTCGAGCTCTCGAAGCTGACCCCCGCCGAGCCCGAGCCGCTCTACCGCGAGCTGCTGCGCCTCCGCCGCGAGCTGCCGCGCGAGCTCGAGGTCGAGGTCGACGAGGACGCGCGGGTGCTGACGCTGCGGCGCGGCCGCGCCACCCTGCGTGCCGACTTCGCGCACGAGACGGTCGGAGCTCGACGCGTGAGGCTCTGGCCGGGCAAGCCGTTCCCGCTCGGCCCGTGGTGGGACGGCGAGGGGACGAACTTCTCGCTCTTCTCCGAGCACGCGCAGAAGGTCGAGCTCTGCCTCTTCGACCGGGAGGATCGTGAGACGCGCTACGAGCTGACCGAGCGCACCGCGTTCAACTGGCACGGCTACCTGCCGGGAGTCGGGCCGGGCCAGCGCTACGGCTACCGCGTGCATGGGCCGTGGGCGCCGGAGCACGGCCACCGCTTCAACCCCGCCAAGCTGCTGATCGACCCGTACGCGAAGTCGATCGAGGGCTCGATCGGCTGGAGCCGCGGCAACACGCTGCCGTACGTGCCCGGGGGCGAGGACGCCGACCTCGAGCGCGACGACGAGGACGACGCCGACGCGATCCCGAAGTCGATCGTGATCGACGAGACGTTCGACTGGCAGGGCGACCGCCCGCCGGCGCGCCCCTGGAACGAGACCGTCATCTACGAGATCCACACGAAGGGCTTCACGAAGCTGATGCCGACCGTCCGCGAGGAGCTGCGGGGGACGTACGCCGGCCTCGCGTCGGAGCCCGCGCTCGAGTACCTGTCCGAGCTCGGCGTCACCGCGGTCGAGCTGCTGCCGATCCACCACATCGCCGACGAGATGCATCTCGCCGAGAAGGGGCTCTCGAACTACTGGGGCTACAGCTCGATCGGCTATCTCGCCCCGCACGCGCTCTACTCCGCCTCCGGCCGCCGCGGCGAGCAGGTGAAGGAGTTCAAGGGGATGGTGAAGGCGCTGCACGGCGCGGGCATGGAGGTGATCCTCGACGTCGTCTACAACCACACCGCCGAGGGCAACCACCTCGGCCCGATGCTCTCGTTCAAGGGCGTCGACAACCTCTCCTACTACCGGACGGTGCCGGGCGACGCGCGCCATTTCATGGACTACACCGGCACGGGCAACTCGCTCAACCCCGTGCATCCCTCGGTGCTGCGTCTGATCATGGACTCGCTCCGCTACTTCGTGGTCGAGTGCCACGTCGACGGCTTCCGCTTCGATCTCGCCTCCGCGCTCGCGCGCGAGTTCCACGAGGTCGACCGGCTCTCGGCCTTCTTCGACATCATCCACCAGGATCCGATCCTCTCCCAGGTGAAGCTGATCGCCGAGCCGTGGGACGTCGGCGAGGGCGGCTACCAGGTGGGCAACTTCCCGGTGCTCTGGACCGAGTGGAACGGGATCTACCGCGACACGATGCGCGACTTCTGGCGCGGGGAGTCGTCCGTGAGCGAGTTCGCCTCGCGCTTCACCGGCTCGAGCGACCTCTACCAGCACGACGGGCGGCGGCCGTTCGCGTCGATCAACTTCATCACCGCCCACGACGGCTTCACGCTGCGCGACCTCGTCTCCTACAACGAGAAGCACAACGAGGCGAACCTCGAGGAGAACCGGGACGGCGACAACCACAACCGCAGCTGGAACCACGGCACCGAGGGCGAGACGGACGATCCGGAGATCAATGAGCTGCGCGAGCGGCAGCAGCGGAACTTCCTCGCGACGCTCTTCCTCTCCCAGGGCGTGCCGATGCTGCTCGGCGGCGACGAGATCGCGCGGACGCAGGGCGGCAACAACAACGCCTACTGCCAGGACAACGAGATCTCCTGGATCGACTGGCGCCCCGACGAGCGCGCCCAGCGCATGCTCGAGTGGACGAAGCGCCTGATCGCGTTCCGGACGCAGCATCCGGTCTTCCACCGAGCCGACTTCCTCTCCGGCGAGGAGCGGCAGGGATCCGGCCAGCCCGACGTCTGGTGGTTCCGGCCGGACGGGCGCAAGATGACGCAGCGCAACTGGCGCGACGACGACGCGCTCACGCTGGGCGTCTTCCTCAACGGCGCGGAGATCCCGACCCACAGCGCTCAGGGCGCGCCCGTGATCGACGACACGTTCCTGATCCTCTTCAACGCCTGGGAGGGGCCGATCGCCTTCACGCTCCCGGCGGTCTCGTTCGGGCGCCGCTGGGCGCTCGAGCTCTCGAGCGACGACCCGGAGCGCGAGCCGGGGGCGGAGGTGCATCCCGCCCGCGGGATCGTCCCGGTCGAGGGGCGCTCGCTCGTCGTCCTCCGCCGGATCGCCTAGATGGAGCTGCGCGCCACCTACCGGCTCCAGCTGGGGCCCGAGCTCGGGTTCGCGAAAGCGCAGGAGCTCCTGCCCTACCTGCGCGACCTCGGCATCTCGCACCTCTACCTCTCGCCGATCATGCAGGCGCGCTCGGGCTCGACGCACGGCTACGACGTCGTCGACCCGACCCGCATCTCCGAGCCGCTTGGCGGCGAGGACGCGTTCCGCGAGCTCTGCGCGGCCTGCCGGGAGCACGGCCTCGGCGTCGTGCTCGACATCGTCCCGAACCACATGGCGGCGACGGACGAGAACCCGCTCTGGCGCGACCCGCTCATGCGCGCGAAGTTCTTCGACCTCGACTGGCGCACCGGCGCGCACCGCCGCTTCTTCGACGTGGGCGAGCTCGCCGGCGTGCGCATGGAGGACCCGGAGGTGTGGGAGCTGCGCCACGCGAAGCTGCTCGAGCTGGTCGGTGACGGGCTCGTCGACGGCGTCCGCGTCGATCATCCCGATGGGCTCGCGAACCCGCGCCGCTACCTCGAGCGCCTGCGCGAGGCCGGGATCGAGCGGGTCTGGGTCGAGAAGATCCTCGAGCCGGGAGAGCGTCTGCGCGACGACTGGCCCGTGGCGGGCACGACGGGCTACGAGTTCCTCAACGACGTGACGGCGCTCTTCGTCGACCCGGCGGGCGAGGAGCCGTTGACGCGGCTGTACGAGGAGCTGACGGGTGAGCACCGTCCGTTCGAGGCGGTCGCCGGCGAGGCGAAGCTCGAGCAGGCGCGGACGACGTTCGCGGACGAGGCGGAACAGCTCGCGGCGAAGCTGCCGTTCGAGGTGGACTTGGCGGCGGCGCTGGCGGCGCTGCACGTCTACCGCACGTACGTCGACCCCGAGGCGGGGCTCGTCGCGCCGGAGGACCGCGCCGCGATCGAGGCGGCCAGGCTGCCGGCCGAGCTGGCGCGGATCCTGCTGCTCGAGGAGCGGGGCAACGACGCGTTCGTCGTCCGCTTCCAGCAGACGACGCCGCCCGTGCACGCCAAGGGCGTCGAGGACACCGCCTTCTACCGCTGGCATCGCTTCGTCGCGCTGAACGAGGTCGGTGGCGATCCGGCCCGCTTCTCGCTCTCGGTCGAGGAGTTCCACGCCGCCAACGCGGCGCGGCCGCCGGGCGGCCTGCTCGCAGCGACGACGCACGACACGAAGCGGAGCGGCGACGTCCGGGCGCGGCTCGCATGCATCGCGGCGGCGCCCGAGGAGTGGGAGGCGCTGGTTCGTCCGCGAATCGCGGGCTGGCGCGACCCGAACGAGGCGTACTTCATCCTCCAGACCGTCGTCGGCGCGTGGCCGCTGACGCCCGACCGGCTCGAGCAGTACCTCGAGAAGGCGCTGCGCGAGGCGAAGGTCAACACGAACTGGCTCGACCAGGATCACGACTGGGAGGCGGGGGCGAAGGCCTTCGCTCGTCTCGTTGCTCGAGGACGCCGACGTCGCCGCCTACGCCGAGCGCCTCGCCGCGGCGGCCGAGCGCGCCGTGCTCGGCCAGACGCTGCTCAGGCTCACATCACCGGGCGTGCCGGACGTCTACCAGGGCGACGAGCTCCCGTTTCTCGCGCTCGTCGACCCCGACAACCGCCGGCCCGTCGACTGGGACGAGCGGCGGCGGCTGCTTGCCGTCGGGGCGCAGCCGAAGCTCGACCTGATCAGGCGAACGCTCGCGCTGCGGGCGCAGCGGATCGGCGCGTTCGCGGGGTCGTACGACCCGGTCGAGGCGGGCCGGGACGTCGTTGCGTTCACCCGCGGCGGCGAGGTGCTCGTCGCCGTTGCGGTTCGCGGCGACCTCTCGGCTTTCCGCGCTCCGCCGGGCGGGTGGCGCGACGTCCTCCGGACGGAGACGCTCGTCCTCGCCCAGCGCGGCTAGGCCGGAACGGCCACCTTGCGGCGCAGGCCGCCGGCACCGTGCGCTCGTCGAGAATGTCACCTGAGGCGGAGGCCCTGGCTGCGAGTCGGAATACAGAGGCCGCTTCGTCGCCGCGGTGGCTCATACCGGTATCGAAGGCGTGCTGTGCAGTCCCGAGCGGGCGCGTCAGCCGCCGAGGATGGCGGCGATGGCGGCCGCGATCGCGGAGGCCGAATAGCCACGCTGCGACAGGATCGACTGGATGGCGGTCACGCTCTTGCCGTAGACCTGGTCGAGGATCTTGACGAGGGTATTGAGCGAGTAGCCGAGGTCCTGTAGCACCGCCGCCGTCTGAGCGGCGCTTTTGCCGTACGCGTCCCGCATCGCCTTGGCGATCGACGTCGCGCTGACACCGGCATTCTTGAGGATCACCGCCGTGGCTGCCGATGACTTTCCGAACTGCTCCTTGAGCCGCTTGGCCACCGTCACCGCCGAGTAGTCGACGGTGAGCATGATCGCGGCCGCCGCCGCAGCCGAGAGAACGAAGACGTCGCGCAGCGCCAGCGCCACCGCGGCCGATGTCGCTCCGACAGCGATGAGGATCGCGGCCGTCACGGGTGCGCTCTGCTTGTACGGGTGTTTGAGGAGGGCGGCGACCACCGCCATCGAGTATCCGGCAACAACGAGGATCGCGGCAGCCGAAGCAGCGGCCACCCCGAGGCCCACCCGCAGCGCGGTTGCGACGGCGACCGCGGAGTACCCGGCAGCGGCGAGGGCGGAGACGACGAGCGCCGGCGAAGCGGAGAAGGCCGCCTGCACCACGGTCGCGGCCAGCGTCGCTGCGACGCCGATCGTCTTGAGGATCGCGGCGGTCTGCGCGAGTTTCAGGTTCGCGCTGACCTTCAGAGCATCGGCGATCTCCTGCGTCGTGTACTTCGCCGTCTTCAGGTCTCGCGCCGCGTTCTCCGGGTTGCGACCGAACACGTTGATCGCTTGGGCTAGCACCGCGCGCGCCGAGTAGCCAAGGCTGCGCAGTGTTGTCGTCGCCTCGGTGGCGGTGAAGCCCAATGACTTGAGTCCGCCGGCTGCGGTCGACACGCTTGTCGTGGAGACCGAGGTGAAGACGCAGCCCACCGTTTCCCGGGCATCGAGGTCGATCGTCGCCGTGCGACTAGCCAGGTCGACCTTCGTGCCGCCGTCCGGATCGGTGCACGAGATCCGCACGACCGCAAGGCCATCCACCACTGATTGGGCGACCGTGTACGAACCTGCGGGAACTCCGGCTACGGTCTTCGTCGCAGGGCGCGAGGTGGCCGGCGAGCCGTCGAGGACGGTCGCGCCGAGCGGCCCGCCGAGCGTGATTGCGATCGTGCTGTTCGGAGCCGTGTCAACCGCGAGCTGAACCGTCCCCGTACCGGGCGCCGCGGCAGCCACGTGCGTCTCTGACGTCAGCGGCAGCACGGCGATCGCCAAGGCGAGAGCGCCTACGGCCCGCATCGCTGACGATCGCTGTTTCCTCACCGTTCCTCCCGCATGTCTTGCAGCATGCGCTTGCTGAGGGCGCTGCGACAACGTGATACCGGTAACACGGAGAGCCGAAGCCGCAACCTGCCCGCTGCGCCATCCGACTATACGACGACGCGCTTCTCGCGCAAAGCGCGAACACCGTTCGAAAGACATCTGAGGTGGGAGAAGAGTCTACGAGTCGCCTGCGCGAGCGGGCATACGCCCGACGGCTAGTCAGGCGGGCGCGGGGGCGTCGGCGAGGACGCGCAGGCACACCTCGACCACCGTCGGGTCGAACTGCGTGCCTGAGGCGGCTTCGAGCCGGCGGAGCGCCTCGGCGGTCGGCAATGCCCGCCGGTACGGACGATCCGTCGTCATCGCGTGGAACGCGTCGCAGGCGAAGACGATCCGCGCCTCGAGCGGGATCTCCTCGCCGGCCTTCCCGTCCGGGTAGCCGTCCCCGTCCCAGCGCTCGTGGCAGGAGCGGACGATCCCCCAGACGTCGCTCAGCTGCTCGATCGGGGCGATGATCTTCTCGCCGAGCTCCGGGTGCGTCTCGATCAGCGCCCGCTCCTCCTCGGTCAGCGGCCCCGGCTTCAGCAGCACCGAGTTCGGGATCCCGATCTTGCCGATGTCGTGGAAGAGCGCGCCGAGTTCCAGCCGCTTGAGCGCGTCGCCGTCGAGGCCGAGCTCCTGTCCGACCTGCAGCGCGGTATCGGTGATCCAGCGCGCGTGCGACGACGTGTACTCGTCCCTGGCCTCGAGCGCGTTCGCGAGCGCCTCGACGGTCGAGAGGAAGGTGCGCTCGAGCGTCTCGTAGCTCGACGCGTTGCCGATCGCGAGCTTGGCCTGCTGCGCCAGGCCGCCGAGCAGCTCGAGCTCGCGGTCGCCGTGACCGCGCTCCGGCGGCACCGCGACGGTGATCGCGCCCCAGCGCCCTTCGACGGTGAACGGCGCGACGAGGTAGGCGGTGGCTCGCCCCGGCATCGGCCCGGCGAAGGCGGCCAGCTCGGCTGCGGAGACGACGCACGGCTCGGCGCGCTCCATGAAGGCCTCCACGGGCTCCGCCGGGAAGCGCCGGCCGACCAGCTCGTCGACGGGGTCATAGCCGCACGCAGCGTGTCCGACCAGCTCGCCGGTGTCCTGGTCCTGCAGCCACAGCGATGCATGCGGCGCCGACAGAAGCTGCGCGGCGCCGACGACGACGCGCTCGAGCACGTGCTCGAGGCCGACGGCGGCTGCGAGGTCACGGCCGAACTCGAGCAGTGCCTTCGCGCTCTCGGCCTCACGGCGCTCGGCCTCGTAGAGGCGAGCGTTCTCGAGCGCCACCGCTGCGTGCCCCGCCAGCACCTGGAGCAGGCGTAGGTCGTCGCCGTCGAACTGCTTCAGTCCGAGCTTCGAGACGACGATCGCGCCGGTCACGCGCGTGCCGTAGTTGAGCGGCACGGCGATGATCGACTCCTCGATCTGCTCGGTGCCTTCGATCGTGATCGCGTACTCACAGGTCGACGCGTCGTCGAGGAGGAGCGGCTCGCCGGTCTCGACGACGCGACCGGTGAAGCCCTCGTCGACGCTCTGGCGGAAGACTTCGGCCGCAGTGCGGTCGGACGCGGTCAGATCGCCCTGGAAGGCGATCGGTGCCAGCTCCTCGCCGTCGCGGAGAAAGATGCGGCAGTTGTGGTAATCGATCAGCTGGCGCAGCTCGTTCGCGACCGCCATCCCGATCTCGCGCACGTCGTTCGAGCGGTTCAGCTTGCCGGCGAGGGACTGGAGCATCTTCAGATGGGCGATCGAGCGGATGTCCTCGCTGCGAACGCCGCGGGCCACGGGTCGTTCGGTCGCCGTGTCGTCGAAGAGGACGACCCGGTTCTTGCCGCGAGCCTTGGCGGTCATCATCGCCGCCTCCGCGCAGGCGACCAGCTCGCGTGGGTTGGCCGCGTGCTCCGGCCCGTGAGCGACGCCGATCGAGAGCGCGATCGTGCCGGCGAGGTCGAGCTCGAGCTCCTCCAGCCGGGTCGAGAGCCGCTGCGCGAGTGCCATCGTCTGAGCCTCGTTGCTCGCCGGGACGATCACGGCGAACTCCTCGCCGCCGATCCGGCAGACGACGTCGGTGGCGCGCACCGTCGCGCGCAGCTGGTCGGCGAGCTCGGCGAGCACCTCGTCGCCGACTGCATGCCCGAACACGTCGTTGACCTTCTTGAAGTCGTCGATGTCGATCATCACGACGGCGACGCTCTCGTGTGCCGCCGACGCACGGGTCAGCTCGCGGCGCAGCCGCTCGTGGAAGTAGCGGTGGTTGTAGAGGCCCGTGAGTGAATCGGTCTGCGCTTCGCGCTCGAGCCGGGCGCGGATGTGCGCGTTGTCGAGCGCAAGCGCGGCCGCGTCGCCGAGCCGCTTCGCGAGCGCGAACTCCTCCGCGCTGAAGCGGGCCTGCTCGCCGATGCGATAGACGTTGAGGGTTCCCTTGAGCGCACCGCGGGCGATCAGCGGCACGACGATCAGAGCCTCGGGGTCGACGGGCGTGCCGGGCACGAACTCGACCCGCGGGTCGAGATGGGCCTGGTTCGCGAGCACCGGCTCACGGTGCTCGACAGCCCAGCCGGTGATGCCGACGCCGAAGGGGAAGACGTCGTTGAAGATCTCGCTCTCGTACTCGCTGCGCACGAGCACGGGCACGAGCTCCTGCTTGGACTCGTCGGCCTCGTACACGTGCAGCGCCTCGTAAGGGACGATCTCCTGCAGGGTGTCGGCGATCCTGACGAGCAGCGAGTCGAGGCTCTGCTCGGAGAGGAGGTCGTGGAAGACGTCTGCAAGGCGGCGGTAGGAGTCGACCGAGGATTCGCCGGTCGGCTGAGCGAGCGCGCCTGGTAGGAGCGTCATCCGGGGTTGCTCGGTGGCTGGGGTTGCGCGGGCGAGATCGTCCATGTCGGCACGGGCGCCGCGGACCGGCCGCAGCACCGCAGACGCATCATCGGGCCATTCGCCTGCGCTGCTCTCCCTCTTTCGGGTGAGGCGAACAAGGCTTGACTTCAGTCTCGCCGTTCCCTTGTATGGCTTCTTGCGAGTGGCCACCGCGGCGGAGTCCCCCAGCATGAGCCGAGCGACGGACCCCGTCGTGCGGCTCGAGGACGTCCACAAGAGCTTCGGCGCGAACGAGGTGCTGCGCGGGATCGACCTCGAGGTGGCGAGCGGTGAGGTGCTCACGGTCATCGGGCCGAGCGGCAGCGGCAAGAGCACGCTGCTGCGCTGCGTGAACCTGCTCGAGCCGCTCCAGTCGGGCCGGATCTGGTTCGAGGGCGAGGAGATCACGGGCAAGGGAGTCGACGTCTCGGGTGTGCGGCAGCGGATCGGGATGGTCTTCCAGCAGTTCAACCTCTTTCCGCACCTGACCGTCCTCGACAACCTGACGCTTGCCGCCCGCCGGATCCGCAAGCAGCCACGGGCGCAGGCGGAGGCCCGTGCGCAGGAGCTGCTCGTCCGGGTGGGGCTCGAGGAGAAGGCAGGCCAGCATCCGCACCAGCTCTCCGGCGGCCAGCAGCAGCGCGTCGCGATCGCGCGCGCCCTGATGATGGAGCCGCGGGTGATCCTCTTCGACGAGGTGACCTCGGCGCTCGACCCCGAGCTCGTCGGCGAGGTGCTGCTCGTGATGCGCGACCTCGCCCAGGACGGGATGACGATGCTCGTCGTCACGCACGAGATGCAGTTCGCGCGTGAGGTCGGCGACCGGTTGATCTTCATGGACGAGGGGCGCATCGTCGAGCAGGGCGTGCCGGCGACCGTGCTCGACAACCCGCAGGAGGAGCGGACGCGGCGGTTCCTCGGCCGCTCGCTCCAGCTCGCGAGCTCGCTCGAGAATTTGTCAATCACCGAGGAAGGAGCAACGGAATGAGAAGGATGCTGGTACTGGCTGTGCTCGGGGTAGCCCTGGTTGCCGCGTTCGCGGCGACGCTGGGGTCGGCGCAGCCCACCGAAGCGACAGCGACGGCCGGGGCGGAGACCCAGGCCGCGAAGCGGAAGCTGCCGCCGCTGCCGGCGGAGGTGGCTCAGCGTAAGCGCTGGAACATCGGCATCAAGTGCGACTCGCCGCCGTTCGGCTACATCAACGTCCAGGGCAAGAACGCGGGCTTCGACGTCGAGATCGCGAAGTGGTTCTCGCGCTTCGCCTTCGGCCGCTCGAACCGCGTCAGCTACACGTGCCTGACGACCCCGGCGCGCGAGCCGGCGATCAACACGGGTCGCGTCGACCTCGTGATCGCGACGTTCACGTACACCGCCGACCGCGACACGCGGATCGACTTCTCGCGGGCGTACTACAAGGCGACGGGCCGCCTGCTCGTCAAGAATGACTCGCCGATCCGGTCGACGGCCGACCTGGCCGGGAAGACGGTGGCGACGACGAGCGGCTCGATCTACGACCGCTGGATCAAGAACTGCTTCCCGCAGACGAAGCTCGTCGTGACCGACAGCTTCACAAACGCTCTGCTCGCATTCCGCGACGGGCGGGCGGACACGCTGATGTGGGACGACACGGTTCTGCTCGGGATCGCGGTTGCCGACCCGAACCTGAAGCTGACGAACGACCTGTTCCTGCCGCTGCCCTACGGGATCGGCTTCAAGCAGGGCAACGCCGCGATGAAGCGGTGGGTCGACTCGCGGCTGAACATCATGTCCAAGCGGGACGCGTTCTTCCCGATCATGAAGGCGAGCGTGCCGGCGCGGAACCTGTCGGCGTTCTCGAAGAACATCCTGCGTCCGAAGCAGGTCTTCTACTACAGCAAGGGTGACCTGACCACCCAGTGCCCGTAGGGCTCGGACGGATCGAATCGACCGGGGGCGGCCGCCGCGAGGCGGCCGCCCCCACGTCCAGCCGATGACGCTCGCGGTCGCAGTCGACTGGTCGTACTTCTCGACCTACGGCGGCGAGCTCGTCGACGGCCTCGGCCGCACCCTGCTCGTCTCCGCGATCGCGGTGGCGGGCTCGTTCGTGATCGGCCTCGTGCTGGGCGCTGCACGCGCCTACAGGATTCCGGTGATCAGCCAGCTCGCGGCCGTCTACGTCGAGGTGATCCGGAACACCCCGATCCTCGTCCAGATCTTCTTCGTCTTCTACGGGCTCCCGTCGGCAGGGATCACGCTGGACGCGTTCACCGTCGCCTGCGTGACGGTCACGGTCTGGGGTGGCGCCTTCAACACGGAGAACTTCCGCGCCGGCTTCCTCGCCGTGCCGCACCGCTACCGCGAGGCAGCGGGGGCGCTCGGCTTCGGCGGCTTCCGCACCTTCCTGAACGTGCTGCTGCCGATCGGCGGCCGGATTGCGCTGCCGCCCTCGATCAACACCTACATCTCGGTCGTCAAGAACACCTCGCTGATGTACGTGATCGGCTACGAGGAGCTGACGACGACGGCGTACAACATCAACGCGCTCTCGCCGCGCACGCTCGAGACGTTCGGGACGCTCGCGGTCATGTACCTCGTGATCGTCTGGAGCCTCTCCGGGTTGATTCGCGTGCTCGAGGGCCGCCTCGCGCTGCCGGAGGACCGCAGCTGATGCCCGACTGGGTCGAGCCGGTCGCGCGGTACATGCTCCAGGAGGGCCTGCCCGGCACGCTCCGGATCGCCGGGTTCGCGCTCGTCGGCAGCGCCGTGATCGGTGTCGTGCTCGGCACGCTGCTGACACTCGATTCGCGGCTCGTGCGCGCGCCCATCCGGCTCTACATCGAGGTCTGGCGCGGGTTGCCGATCCTCGTCACGCTCTTCATCATCTTCTTCGCCCTTCCGTCCGCGAGCGACAGCTTCCGCTTCGACCCCTTCCTCGCCGCCTCGATCGGGCTGACCCTGTGGGGCAGCGCCCAGGTCGCCGAGGCGACGCGTGGCGCCGTCGGCTCGATCCCGCGGGAGCAGCACGAGGCGGCCGGCGCGCTCGGCTTCGGCTGGCTCGGCCGCCACCGCCACGTGATCCTGCCGCAGGCGCTGCGCCGGCTGCTGCCGCCGTTCGTGTCGCTGCTCGTGAACATCATCCAGAACACGACGATCGCCCAGGTGATCGGTGCCGCCGAGCTGCTCGAGACGGGCGAGCGCTCGGCCGAGCGGCTCACGTTCACCACGCTCGACTCGCACGCGCTCGAGATCTACGCCGGGGTCGCGGCGGCGTTCTTCATCATCTCGTTCCCGCTGACGCGGCTGGCCGCCCGGCTCGAGAAGCGCCTGCTCTGAGGCAGGCGCGGCCTTACACGCCGGGGCCGATCGAGAGGCGCACGGTGAGGACGAACGTTCGCTTCGACGTGCTCGTGCTGGCGAGCGTGGCGGTGCAGTCGGCCGGCCCGAGATTGCGCCGGTCGATCGAGACGGCGGTCTTGCCGCTCCCGATCACCTTCGAGACGACGGTCCGGCCGTCGCAGCGGATCGTCAGCCGCGCCCGCACCTTCGTTCGCTCCGCCTTGCCGGCAAAGTGGGCGGTCGCTTCGACGCGTCGGCCGGGGCCGAGCAGCCCGAATTGGATCGCCGTGGACCCCCTGGGGGCGAGCGCGCCGCGGCGCGCGATCGTGACCGGCTTGACCGCGGGCGGCGTCAGGTCCGCCGGCTCCGGGCCGAGCCCGAGATCCGCCTTGAGCGCGCCGAGCACGGTCTCGTTCGGGCGGTCGAGCCACCGGATCGCGTACCGGCCGCTCGGCCGGGCGAGCTGGGCATAGTCCTCGGCGAAGATCTCGGCGATGCTGCGGTCCCAGCCGATCCGGTAGTCGCGGGCGACGCTGCCCGTCCGGACGAGCTCCGCGACGCCGCGGGCGCGCCACCAGATGCTCGTCCCGTTCGGCTCGGCGATGCCGGCCACCGGTGTCGAGCGGTCGAGGTGGTGGCCGTACTCGTGCACGACCGTGTGCGCGTTGTCCTCGCTCTGCTCGGCCGGGACGACGATCACGTTCCGGCTGTAGCACCCCGCGGCGCCCTCGCCGCAGACCGCGCGCAGCTCGCCTCATCGAGACGAGGTCGATCCGCACGGTCGAGATCTCGTCGCCGTGCGGCGCGGCACGGAGGATCGTCGCGTACCACTCGGCGTCGACGTTCTCCGCGCGGACGTCGAAGCGGATCGTGCGCCCCTGGTCGTCCTGGCTGAGCACCTCGGCCGCATCCGCGCCGCCGGCGAACGCGAGCGAGACCACTGCGAGGAGAACGAGCACCCGGCGCATCGTCCGCCCATGCTAGGCGGGAGATCCTAAGCGCCGGTTAAGAACGTCCTCGGCGAGAAGCGGCTCATCCGAACGGCGCCCGCCGCCCGAGCGCCGTTCGGATCAGCCACCTCAAAGACAGGCGCCGGCGCGTGGGTGCGGCTCACGCTCGGGTGCGTGCGCCAGGATCGCGTCGATGAGCTCGGGCAGCCGGGCATCCTTCGGCAGGAACGCGGTAGCCCCCGCCGCGAGCGCGCGCTCCACGTCCTGCTCGGCGTCCGTGGAGGAGAGAATCAGCACGGTGGTCTCCGGCAGGAGCTCCGTCAGCTCGCGGGTGGCGTCGATCCCGTCCAGGTTCGGCATGTAGATGTCCATCAGCACGACGTCGGGCTGGTGCAGCAGCGCGAGGTCGACCCCGGCTCGCCCGTCCGCGGCCCGGTCGACGATCTCGAGCCGCGAGTCGGTCGCGAGCACGGTCGCAAGCGTGAGGGCGAAAGCATCGTGATCCTCCACGAGGAGGACGCTGAGAGGGCGGCGGCGTTCCATCGCTGGGCACGGGCAGAGAACCGGTGGCGGCCTCGAACTTGCACCGGCCGTGAAGTTCCCCCTTTCGGGGGACACCGCCGAGCGGTCGCCGGACGGACACTTTTGTCGCTCAAGCCGTCTCCGAGGGAGCGAGCGATCGCCGCAGAGCCAGCACGAGGACGCGCGACCGGGGTCGAGGTCTCGCCGTCGCATACGGCAGTCGAGGTCGCCGGTCTCTTCGACCGGCACGGCCAGCGCATCCTGGCGTTCTGCCGGTCGCGGCTACGCAGCCGCGAGGAGGCGGAGGACGCCGCGCAGACGACCTTTCTGCTCGCTCAGCGAGCGCTCGCGCGCGGTGTCCGGCCGCTCGCCGAGGCGACCTGGCTCGTCACGATCGCGCAGAACGTCTGCCTGAACCGGTACCGCGACGCGCGGCGCGTGCGCGAGCACGAGCTGCCGCGGGACCCGCGAGAGCTCGAGCGGCTCGCCGGAGCCGAGAGCCCGGAGCGCGTCGACATCGAGGCGCTCAAGGTCGCGCTGCTGGACCTGCCGGAGCCGCAACGGCGAGCGATCCTCCTGCGGGAGTGGCAGGGGCGGAGCTACGCGGAGATCGAGGAGGAGCTCGGGCTCGGCAAGGCGGCGGTCGAGACGCTCATCTTCCGCGGCCGCCGGACGCTTGCGGCTCAGCTCGGGCGCTTGCGTGCGCTCGACGCCGCCTCGCTGCTCTCGGTGTTGAAGTCGCTGCTGGGCGGCGGCGGCGCCGCCGCGAAGCTCGTCGGCGCGGCGGCGGTCGTGACGGTCGGCGTGGGTGCGGTCGCGGGCACGACGATGCAGCGACAACAGACCGCTCCACCTCCCGCGCGGTCGCTACCCGGGCCGACGGCAGACGTGTCGGCGCCGCTGCGCTCGCCGAGACCGGTGGTGGTCACGGGCCTCCCGCAGGCGCAAACTGCCGCGAGCCGGCCGGCCCCGGTCGCCCGACCCACTGCCACGCGACTCGTACCGGCGACTCCGCCTCCGGCCACGGTGGCCGAGCCGGCGCCCGCGCCGAGCCTCGAGCGGTCGCTCCAGTCGTGCCCACCACGGTCTCGCCCGCCGCGCGGGCGATGCCTCGGCTCCCCGAGGCTCCCGACAAGGGCTCGCAGCCCGTCTCGCTCCCTGACGTGTCGCTGCCCCCTGTCGTCGCCGAGCCTGTCGAGCTGGCGGCCGGTTTCATTGCTCCGGTGGTCGCACAGGTCGTCGACGCCGTCGAGGCGGTCCTGCCGGCCGACACCACCCTCCCCGCGCTGCCGGCGCCGCTGCCTGCCGCTCCGCCGGCCGTCTCGATTCCGCTCCTGCCGTAGCGCTCGGCGGTCGGACCGTGCTGGAGCTTGGCAGACGCGCGGCCGCTCGTTTAGGGTCCGTGCCATGGAGCAGACGAAGTTCCTGCTCGACGAGTCGCAGCTCCCCCGGCGCTGGTACAACGTCGCCGCCGACATGCCGAATCCGGCGCAGCCGCCGCTGCACCCGGGCACCGGCGAGCCGATCGGGCCGGACGACCTGGCGCCGCTCTTCCCGCTGGAGCTGATCCTCCAGGAAGTCAGCGTCGAGCCGGAGATCGCGATCCCCGAGGCGATCCTCGACATGTACCGGCTCTGGCGCCCGACGCCGCTCTACCGCGCGCACCGGCTCGAGCGGGCGGTGGGCACGAAGTCGCGCATCTTCTACAAGTACGAGGGGGTCAGCCCGGCCGGCAGCCACAAGCCGAACACGGCCGTGGCGCAGGCGTACTACAACAAGCAGGCCGGCCGCACGCGCCTGTCGACCGAGACCGGAGCCGGCCAGTGGGGCAGCGCACTCGCGTTCGCGTGCAAGCTCGTCGGGCTCGAGTGCAAGGTCTACATGGTCAGGATCTCGTACGAGCAGAAGCCGTTCCGGCGCTCGATGATCCAGCTCTGGGGCGCCGAGATCGTCGCCAGCCCGTCGAGCGACACGGAGTGCGGGCGCGCGATCCTCGAGGCCTCTCCGGACACGCCCGGGAGCCTCGGGATCGCGATCTCGGAGGCGGTCGAGGACGCCGCGCAGCGCGACGACACCTCCTACTCGCTCGGGAGCGTCCTCAACCACGTCCTGCTGCACCAGACGGTGATCGGCCAGGAGGCGATCGCGCAGATGGAGCTGGCAGGCGCGTTCCCGGACGTCGTGATCGGCTGTGTCGGCGGCGGCTCGAACTTCGCCGGCCTGGCGTTCCCGTTCATCCGCGAGAAGATCGCCGGCCGGGAGATCGACGTGCTCGCGACCGAGCCCGCCGCCTGCCCGACGCTGACCCGCGGCCTCTTCGCCTACGACTTCGGGGACACGAGCAAGCTGACGCCGCTCGTGCCCATGCACACGCTCGGGCACGACTTCGTGCCGGCGCCGATCCACGCGGGCGGCCTCCGCTACCACGGCGTCGCGCCGCTGATCTCGCAGCTCGTCCAGGATGGGCTGATCCGGGCCGAGGCGTACGTCCAGAGCGACGTGTTCGCGTCGGCGATCCGCTTCGCCCACAGCGAGGGGATCATCCCGGCACCCGAGTCCTCACACGCGATCCACGGTGCGCTCGAGGCCGCGCGGCAGGCCGACGAGGCCGGTGAGCAGCGCACGATCCTCTTCAACCTCTCCGGGCACGGCCACTTCGACATGGCCGCGTACGACAACTACCTCGCCGGGATGCTCGAGGACGTCGCGCTCGACGAGCAGGAGATCGAGCGGGCGCTCCGCGCGATCGAGGGCCTGCCGACTCCGGCCTGAGCTGCGCTTGTCACCGAAGCCTGCCCGCCTCGCCGAGGAGGGCGAGGAAGCGCTCCGTGGGCGGCGTCAGGTAGCGAGTGGAGAGCCGGAGCGCACACACCCGGTGGATCGGCGGATCGTCGCGTGGCCGCGCTCGGCGTGGACTTGGGCCGGCCGGGAACCGGCCGCCCCGCCTCGGGCCCCGCGGATGCCCCCGACAAGAATCGGACTTGTGCACGCGGTTTAGGAAGCGGCGAGCCGTTTCTCGATAGTTCCTGCAAGCGGGGGATATTCGAGGTGTTCTGCGGTGCTGCGCGCCAGTTGTTGCGCCAGTGAGCAACAACCCTGTGGAAGCCAACTCATGGCCGTGCGCGTGGCTAATCGCGCGATAGCGACCCCGTCAGTGTGGTGCGCTCGCTGTACCGCCCGAGAGTTCGTTCATTGTAATCCGCGCGCCCCGATGCGAAGGAGAACGGCGCCCCTACGGGCGATATCCGGTGGAGTCTGGGTCGATCAAGTAGTGCGGATGTGTCTCTTCGCTGGCATAAAACGGTCTTCCGAACCTGGCCTCGAGTCTGATCCAGCGGTCGAGACGTACGCCATCCACCGTCTGGCGCGTTGTCTGAATCAACTGAGCAGCGATCTCCATCTTGTCGATTTCGAAGATCAGGTACCAGGCCCAAAACGGTTCATCCGTCTCACCGACTTGGAAGACGTCGTCGACGAATGTGCCCACCGGTCGCGCGCCGAGTTCCTCCCACTCTTCGATCATCTGTTTGAAGCGAGGGAGGAAAATTTGCAGCCGCTCCTCGTCGGAGGCGTCGAAGAACGCTCGCGTTCCTGAGCCGACGAGCATGACGCGAAAAGGTGCCTGGTAGGGCATGGGATTCCAGCCGTTCGGCATGCACAGGATGTATCACCGCGGTGCCCTGGGCTGCAACCTGGACGGTTTCCGCTGCGGCTGCTCTCGCGAGGAATTCGGTCGTTGAGGCAGGGGTGCGGGGGCGCCATTCGTACTTCGTCTCGCCTGTTCCCATGATGACTGCTTGCGTTCTCATCAGTTGGGGCCTACCTCATGAAGATGCCGCCGTTGACGTCGATCGTGGCTCCGGTGATGAATCCTGCCGCGTTCGACGCGAGGTAGGTCACCACCGAGGCGACTTCTGCGGGTGTGCCGATGCGGCCGACAGGAATTGCCGTCGCCAATTCTTCGATTCTGGCGGCTCCAAGCCCTTGCATAATCGGCCCGTCGATTGCGGCGGGCGCTACGGCATTGACCGTGACGCCAAACGGGGCGAGCTCGCGGGCGAAGATCTTGGTGAGCACGATGATTCCAGCCTTCGAGGCTGCGTAATGGGCGCCGGCAACGAGGCCCCCCTGCTGTCCGGCGAGGGACGTGAGATTGATGATTCGACCAACGCTGCTTGTCCTCATCGCGGATCCGGCAAGCTGACAAGCGAAGAAAACGCCCCTGAGATTGGTGTTCAGCACATCGTCCCACTCGTCGACCTCGATCTCCCACACTGACCTGTTGACGGTGCGCGCGGCGTTGTTGACCAGGATGTCGAGCTGTCCATGCTCCCTCAGAATCGCCGTCACGGCCGATTCGACCTGCGCCCTCTCGCGCACGTCTCCGATCAGCGATTGTGCCCGCTCACCGAGCTTCGCCACCGTGGCTTCGACTGAGCGTCGGTCGGAGTCGAGCAGATAGACGACCGCGCCGTTTGTGTGTAGGGCGCCCGCGATTGCCTCGCCGATACCGCGACCGGCTCCTGTGACTAGTGCGACACGCCCGTCGAGGTCGCTCAAGGCGATTGGGGTGAGCGAGCTCGATCGTAGAGGATCTCGAAGACGTGCAGATGCTGGCTGAGCGCGGCTTCAGCTTCGTCCGGGTCGCCGGTCTCGAGCGCCTGGAGGATCGCTGAATGACCCTCGGCCTCGATCTGGCGTGTTTGGATCGGCTGCCCTTCACGCAGCACCGCCGCGGCATAGCGTTCGCTCATCTCCAGGAGGGGACTCAGTAGGCGGTACAGCCACTGTGAGCCCGACGCGGAGGCGATCCCGAGGTGGAACGCTGAGTTTCCGCGGACGACGGCGAGCTGGTCATCGACGTCGTATGACTTCTCGATCTGGCGAAGCGCGCTTTCAAGCACTTCGTAATGTCCTGCTTGGAACCGCTGTGCTGCCCGGCGGATGGCGGCGCACTCGAGTGCTGCCCGCGCTTCATAGACTTCTGCCATTTCGTCGTTCGACAGCTCCGTGACCCGTGCGCCGCGGTAAGGCGCGTACTCCGCTAGGCCCTTTGCCTCGAGCAGACGAACGGCTTCTCGAACGGGTGAGATGCTCATCCCTAGCGAGCGGGCAAGCTCTTCGAGGCGGAGCGGCGTGCCGGGCGCGAGCTCCCCTACCATGATCGCCTCTCGCAACTCCCCGAACGCGTCCGCAGCCATCGTCGCGCGCGGTTTCGCCCTGGGACTGAAAGCGGATGCTTTTCGCCCAGGCGCGGCCACTCTTATATATTGTCATATCGAGGGATGAATGGCTGAGGCTTACCGAGCGCGGACGTCACCTTCGCTCCGCGTCTTGTTCTGCTTTGGCGTCTCGCCCGCCTTCTTCTCGGCCGTGGCGGACGAGCGCCAGCGAGTAATTGCCGCTCTGCAATCGGCGTTTGCCGACCTCGGCGGCCGACTCGGCATCACCGTGCTCGGAACGATGGACGACGACGAGCTGGTCGTTGGGCCCTCGGTCGGATGGCCCTGGACGTGCTACATCCTCGCGGACGTGCCGGACCTGGACGCGGTGCGGGCGGTGACCACCCTCGTGCGTGATGTTGAAGCAGGCGAAGATCGCCTGTGGAAGTACATCCAGGTGGAGGCGAGGGTGGGCCGGCGCTTGTTCTTCGGGAACGAGTAACCAGCAGGCTCATGGAGGCGTTCTTCACTCTTGCGCGCACCTACATCCCGCCGGTGCGGCTGGGTGAGGCTCGTCTCGCGCTTGTGATCGTTGACATGCAGTACAACGATGCGTCCGCTGATCAGGGTTTCGGGCTTGCACTGTCGCGTATCGAGCCGGGGTCAATGGACTACTTCAACGAGCGCAACGAGTCGGTCGTTGTGCCAAGCATCTCCAAGCTGGTCGGCGCGTTTCGGGACCGGCAGATTCCGATCGTCTTCGTCTGTGTCGGGTCGGATTACAGGGACTTGCGCGACATGCCGAGCCGTCACCGCGCATGGATCCGACGGATTGAGTCCGAGTCCGGGGTCTCAGACATCCTGTGGTCGCAGAACCCCGCATACCGCGTCCGCGACGAATTCACGCCGCGCGAGGAGGACACCGTCGTAAAGAAGACGGCCTTCGGTGCGTTCACGTCTTCCACGATCGATGAGACGCTTCGGAGCCTCGATGTTGAGACGCTCGTCGTGGTCGGGATCGCGACCAACTGCTGCGTTTCAACGACTGTTCGCGATGCAGCTGATCTCGGCTACGGCGTCGTCCTCGTCGAGGAGTGCACAGGCGACTACGACGCCGTCACCCACGATGTAGCCATTCGCGGTCTCCATTTCAACTTTGCGCGCGTCGTCGCTACCGTCGACGAGGTGGTGCGAGCACTGGATGAGGGGAACGAGGTCTGACGAGAGCCGTCTGGTCAGGCGGTGAGCTTGAGCAGATCGTGACCGACGATGAGGGTGCCGTCGAAGGCAGGAGCGATCACAGGCGGGGCAATCTCCTCCCAAACATAAGGCTGGGGCTCCGCTGAGAAGTCGTTCCAGCCGACGAGGTGGTTGAGCACGAGGGTCTTTGGCTGTGCTCGCCGCGCGACATCCGCGACGCCGCTCGGTGTGCTGTGGATATACCAGGCATAGCCGAGCTGCTTGCGCGTCTCAACCTCTTCATCAGGAAAGTTGCACTCGTGCACGAGGAGGTCTACGCCTTCTGCGAGAGCGACGAGGCCGTCGCAGGGCACGGTGTCGCCGCTGAAGACGACGCTCTCGCCGGTCGGTGAGTCAAAGCGGAACGCAAAGCACGGTAGCTTCACGACGCCGTGGTCGACCATCCGGGCGGTGACGCGGGTGCCGCGGAGCTCGAACTGCCAACCCTCGTGAAACTCAACCACATCGGAACGAACCAACTCTCGTACACGCTCGTACCCCTCGATGCATGCGTAGCCGTCCATCTCGACGTCATATGCGTGTTCTAGGGCCCGGACGAGGCGCTCGGTTCCTGGTGGTCCGTAAACCTGGAGCTTCCCGCGCGAGAAGGCAGCCTCGCCGACGAGCGGTTCGATCGCGAGATATGGAAGATCCGAATAGTGGTCGAAGTGCAGGTGGGTCAGGAAGACGCGCCGGATGGATCCGGGCGGAATGCCGGCCTCGCGTAGTCGAAGTAGGGCGCCGTTCCCGCAGTCGATCAGAACCGGTTCGTCGTCGATCCAGACGACGCTGCTCGGGCTGAATCGCGCAGGGTCTGCTTTGCCGTTGCCGGTGCCGAGCAGAACGATGTCCATCTCAGGTTGCCGCCTCACCGAAGAGGAATCGAGTCATCGCGTCGGCCGTCTCGTGCGCCTGCTCGATCGAGATGAAGTGACCACAGCCGTCAAGGACGCGCAAGGTCGACGCCGGTATTAGCTCGGCAAGGTCGGTCATGCCCTGGCCGCTTGCTGACGTTTCAACGGGCGTGATCTGATCTTCATCGGCTCCCAGCAGTAGTGTGGGTGCGGAGATCAGTTGGACGACGGTGGTGAGGTCTGCGTCTGCCATGAGCGGCAGGTCGCGAACGAAGTCGTCTGTGGAGTGCGACGCCATCGCAGCGACGAAGGTGCTCTGGACGGCGTCTGCGTCGGGGCGATCCCAGAATCCACGCGAGAACCCCTGCACGCTCGTCACCTCCGCCAGAATCGCAGGGCCGTGCGCGGCAGCTGAAGCCCAACTCCGCTGCATCGCCCGCATAGCGTTGTCGAGCCGGGCGAACGAGCAAGTAACGACAAGACGCTCGACGAGTTCGGGGCGCCGGGCGGCGACGGTCATCGCGATCAAGCCACCGAAAGAGGTCCCGTGCAAGTGTGTCGCTGGGATGTCCAGTACCGCGATGAAGTCCGTCACGGCTTCGGCAAGGTTCGGGATCGTTCGCTCCCCGACGAGCGGGTCGCTTCTGCCGTATCCCGGCAAGTCGATGTCCATGACACGGAAGCTGTCCAACAGGTGCGGTGTCAGGAGGTCGAAGTTGTGATGTCCCGTACCGACCCCGTGCACCTGGACGAGCGCCGGCCCGCTGCCCGCCTCGCGGTAGGACATGCTCCGCCCCGAGGACAACTGAATCTCACGAAGGCTCATGCGATTTCTGTTCCTTGCGGCGGGACCCGAGTGGATCCCGCCGCCGTCGGTCTGTCCTTCTGTTACTCCGAGAGTGGGAGCGGCACTTCGCGCTCGAGCGGGCTTGCGTAGTCGTCGATCGTGTCCAAGTCCCAACGTTGTGACGGAATCGCAACCCGCTTTTCCACCTCTGCTGCGGGAACCTTGTCGACGAGGATCTGCTTGAGAATCTGGATCGCCGCGGCGCCGAGGAGGGGCTGGTTGTTGTCCCATGTGGCGGTCATCTTCCCCGCCTCGATCGCGTCGATAGCGGCCTGAACGCCGTTCCGAGAGACGAGCACCACACCTTCCCGGTCACCGGACCAGACGTCCTTGCCGGCCCCTGCCAACGCAGCCGATGCACCAAGCGCGTCGCCGTCTGAGAACACCCACATCGCCTGGACGTCGGGGTGTTTCAGTAGGAGCGTTTCGGCAACCTTCTGTCCGCCGCTCTGGCTACCGGTCGGATCGTTCTGCCTCTCCAGGACGTCAAGCCCTTCCTTCTTCGCGGCGTCGAGGAAGCAGTCGGTGCTCATGGTGATCGACGGAACGGGCGGGCCGCCGACGACCAGCACCTTCGCACCGGGGATGAGCTCTGCGATGTACGCGGCCTGTTCGTCAGCTACGACACAGGTCGTGTCGGTGTCGGCGGCCATCTCAGACGAGAAGTGGTCGGAGGTCGAGTTGAGGCCGATCATGACGATGCCACTGTCGACCGCCCGCTTGTAGGCGGCGTCCGCTGCGCCCGGATCAAGTGTCCAAGACATGATCCCCTTCGCCTTCAGACTGATGAACGTGTCGATGTCGGAGACCTGCTTGTCCGGGGCGAGCTTGGCGTCGAGCTCTTCCAGTGTCCACGGCAATCCAAGTTGCTCGATCGCCTCGCGGGCGCCGTACCCGACGGCGCGCAATCCCTCCTCCGAAGCAAGCGGGTTGGAGTAGCCGATGACGAGTTCCTCTAGCTCCGCGCCGGTCGTGCCAGCCGCAGCGGTGTCGGTGCTCCCTACGGTGTCAGTCGTCGCGGCGCTCTCTTCGTCGCCTCCGCAGCCTGCGAGCGCGAGCGCCCCGATGGAGAGAAGGACGGCGAAACCAACCGCCGCCCCGGTTTCGCGAATCTTCACAGCGGATCTCCTCCTGTCTCATCGCGCACCACTTGATGCGGCGCATCGCCTGCGCCATCACATCACGACAAATGATCAAAAGTCAAACGCTGGTGTTCCTGAGCCACTCCAATGGGAAGGCGTCCGCGAGTTGCCGGTGCCCCTCGACGGTCGGGTGATTGCCATCGGCCGTCCAGTCTGGTCTCATGCGCCCCGGCCGATCCGGATCCTCGAGCGTGCCGTAGAACGGGAGTAGCGCGATCGACTGATCGGCCCCGATGGCGGCGATGCCCTTATTCAGAGCTTGTATCGCTGGATGATGCTCCGGGTAGCCGTTGTTCCAGGGCAGAACGTCGGCGACCGCGACACGGATTCCTCGACGCTTCGCTTCGAGCGCCATCTCGAGGATGTCCGCGAGTGTGTCAGCAGTCGCACGCTGCTGCACGATGTCGTTGATGCCTCCCTGGATGACAAGCGCGTCCGCCCCGGCGGCGGCCTCGTCCAGCCGGGCTCTGATCTGGTCGGTCCGCTCGAGGTTCACCCCGTGGTTGCGAATCGACAGCCCAGCTTCCTTCAGGGCAACCCAGTACGGCCATTGGCTTCGCTCGTCCAACGCCGGCCCGATCGTCTCGCGGACGTTCGGATTGGGATCCCAAAGTGGCGTGCCCGCCGTGATTGAGTCGCCGAGCGCCGAAACCACCGTCGTACGCGACACCATGAGCCTCCGTTCGGTACAAATTTGATATTTGGCAAAACGATACGCGATGATGGATCCGTGAGCCGATGCAGCAGGACCCCAGGAGGTAGTAGGCATGGATGAGCGCGACGTCGCGACATCGTCGGGCCTCACTCCCCCGGTCGTCGTGATGCGAGGTATCTCGAAGACGTTCCCTGGTGTCCGGGCGCTCGACGACGTTGACCTCACGCTTTACGCCGGCGAGGTTCATGCGCTAACTGGCGAGAACGGCTCGGGAAAGTCCACCCTTGCCAAGATCCTGTACGGCTTCCATCGTCCCGACGAAGGAACGATCAGCATGGGTGGCGAGTTGGTGGAGTTGGCATCGCCGCGGAGCGCGCTCGAGCGAGGGATCGTCGCGATCAGCCAGGAGATCACCCTGGCACCGTCACTCAGTGTTGCCGAGAACATCCTGATGGGCCGGCTTCCGGCACGCGGCTCGTTCGTTGATTGGCCGCGAGCCCGGCGACTGGCGCGCGAGGCGCTCGAGCATCTCGGCGTGCACGTCGATGTCGACACCCGCGTCGGGACGCTGTCGATCGAGTTGCAGCAGGAGGTTGAAGTGGCGCGTGCCGTGAGCAGCGAGTCGCGCGTGCTGATCCTCGATGAGGCAACGAGTTCGCTCTCGGAGTCCGCAACCGAGCGGCTGCTCGAGAAAGTCGAGCAGCTCCGCGCACAGGGCGTCGCTGTCCTCTTTATCTCCCACCGCATGCGTGAGCTCTACACGGCGGCACAGAAGGCAACCGTGCTTCGCGACGGCAAGCTTGTAGGAGAGATGCCGCTTCCGCAAACACAAGAACGCGAGCTCGTACGCATGATGGTCGGCCGCCCGATCGAGGATCTCTACGGCAAGCGGCAGCTTCCGCAGGGCGACGTCCTACTCCGCGTCGAGGACGTATCCACTTCAGATGGCGCTGTCCAGAACGCGACCTTCGACGTACATCAGGGTGAGATCCTTGGCGTCGCCGGGCTCGTCGGCTGCGGCAAGTCGGAACTCGGTTTGGCGCTCGCGGGCGCCGTCTCCTACGTCGGCCGGGTCAGAGTAGACGGAGCTTCGCCGCGACTCAGTTCGCCGCGGGCGGCGATCGGAGCTGGCTTCGGCTACGTCCCCGAGGATCGGAAGGGAAGCGGGTTATTTCCGACTCGGTCGGTACGGCAAAACCTCTCCTTCCCGTGGCTGAGAACTCTTGCACGGCGCGGGTTCATCGACGTAAGGCGGGAGCGGCGCCTGGCGGCAGCGACCGTCGAACGATTTTCCGTGCGGACACGATCGCTCGACACCGGAATCGCAGAGCTGTCCGGAGGGAATCAGCAGAAAGTCGTCCTTGGCAGGACGTTTGCGCTCGAACCGAGGGTGGTTGTGCTCTCCGAACCCACCCGCGGCATCGACGTCGGTGCGAAGAGCGAGGTCTACGGCTACATCCAGGAGATGGCCGCGGCAGGGAGAGCGATCGTGATGATCTCCTCCGAGATGCCCGAGCTTCTGGGGCTCGCCGACCGCATCATCGTCATGTACGGCGGCCGTATCTGCGCCTCCTTCTCGGCACACGAGGCAACCGAAGAGGAGATCGCCCACGCAGCCATGGCCGGACCCGACGCCCAGGAGGCGGCCTAGTGCAGGCGACCGGACGCAGCGAGCGCATGATTTTCCCAGCCGTGATCGGGCGGATGATCCGACGGGCCTCGGTCGCCCGATACGCGGGAGTCGTCGTCGGCCTAATCGCCGTCTGTATCTACCTGTCGCTCACCGAGCCAGCCTTCATGACGTGGAGCAACTGGGAGAACATCATTCGCGGCCAAGCCGTCGTTGCAATCTTGGCGATCGGGATGACCATCGTCGTGCTCACGGGCGGTATCGACCTGTCCGTCGCCTCCAACGCGGCGGCTTCCGCAATGGTGCTCGGCCTCGCCGTCCAAGCAGGCTCGCCGTGGTGGTTGGCCGCGCTTGCCGCCATCGGTGTTGGGACCGGCCTCGGGTTGCTCAACGGACTGTTGATCGGCGTGGCACGAATCCCGTTCTTCGTGGTCACGCTCGGCACGCTCTCGATCTTCCAAAGCTGGGCGCTGTTGACGACAAGCGGCGAGACGCTCTCGCTCTTTCCCTACGAGTCGTTTGCGCCATTGGCAAGCCTCGTCAACGGGAACGCAGGCCCATTCCCGACTCTCCTGCTGATTCTGGTCGGCTTCTACGCCGTCGGCGTAGTCGTCCTGCGCTACACCCACTTCGGCCGATCCGTGTTCGCAGTCGGCTCGAATCCGCAGGCGGCGCGGCTCACCGGCATCAACGTCACGTTGACCCTGGTCTCCGTGTACACGGTCTGCGGCCTTACCGCCGGCATCGGTGCCGTCGCCCTGGCGGGCCGTTTGACCGCAGCCGGGCCGAACGTGGATCCGAACTTGATGCTCACGGTCGTGGCCGCCGTTCTCATCGGCGGAACAGCCTTCACAGGCGGCGACGGGAGCCTCGTCGGCACGATCATCGGCGTTCTCTTTCTGGGCGTGATCCAGAACGGTCTGTCCCTGTCGGGCGTCTCGACGTTCTGGCAAGGAACCGTTAGCGGGACGATCCTGATTGCGGCGGTCGCCATCGGAGTGATTCGCGGATACGGCTGGCGTCCTCAACTTCGCAGACCACGGCGCGCCTGAGCAGGATCACATGGGTCAGATGAACAGACCGCTCCGTCTTGCTGTCGACACAGGCGGCACCTTCACCGACCTCGTCGTCGAGGGAGACACGCGCGGCCTACGCTTCTTCAAGCGGGCGACGACTCCGCACGATCCGGTCGAGGGCTTGCTCGATGTCCTCGCGGCAGCGGGAGAAGGGTTCGGCTGCTCCCGACGTGAGCTTCTCGCTCGGGCAGACCTCTTCGTCTTCGGTACGACACGCGCCACGAACGCGGTCGTCACCGGTTCGACTGCACGGACCGCATTCCTCACGACCGAGGGGCACCCTGATGTGCTGCTCCTCCGAGAGGGCGGAGGTCGCACCAGCCTTTTCGACTACGGGCAGGAATACCCAGATCCATACGTCCCGCGATCACTGACCTTCGAAGTCCCAGAGCGCATACTCAGTGATGGCACCGTGCGCGTCCCGCTTGAGGCAGACGCCGTCGCAGCCATCGCGCAGAAGCTCCGCGATGCCGAGGTGGAAGCGGTCGGTGTGTGCCTGCTGTGGTCGATCGTCAACCCCGCTCACGAACTTCAGGTCGGGGAACTCCTCGAGCGGCATCTGCCGGGCGTCCCATACACGCTCTCTCATCAGCTGAACCCCTGTCTGCGCGAGTACCGCCGCGCGTCTTCCACCGTCATCGATGCGTCTCTGAAACCGCTGATGTCGACGTTCTTCCAGGACATCGAGACGATGCTCCGAGCGGAGGGCTTCGGCGGGCGACTCCTCGTCGTCACATCGGCGGGTGGTGCACTCGACGCGAGCGCAGTTGCGGCCACACCGATCCACTCGATCGGTTCGGGGCCTGCCGTCGCGCCGGTCGCAGGTAGGCACTTCGCACGGGTTGAGACAGGCAACGCGACCGCGCTCGTGACAGACGCCGGCGGCACGACCTACGACGTCAGTCTCGTCCGCGACGGCCAGATCCCCTGGACCCGCGAGACGACCGTGGGTCATCCAATCTACGGGTTTCTCACGGGATTCCCGTCAGTTGACGTCAAGTCCGTCGGTGCCGGCGGGGGATCGATCGCGTGGGTCGACGAGGGCGGAATGCTGTATGTAGGTCCACGCAGCGCAGGTGCCAGTCCAGGGCCGGCGAGTTACGGCCGCGGTGGCACCGAGGCAACGGTCACGGACGCGTGCGTCGTCCTCGGCTACATCGACCCAGACTTCTTCCTCGGCGGCGAGATGGTGCTCGACCGAGAGCTTGCCTGCGCCGTGGTGGGCCGCGACGTGGCAGCACCGCTTGAGGTGTCGCTCGACGAGGCCGCCCATGCCATCCTCAACCTGGCGATCGAGCGGATGGTCAGCGCGATTGAGGGGATCACGCTAAAGCAGGGAATCGATACTTCCACAGCAGCGATGATCGGCGGTGGCGGCGGAGCCGGCCTGTACTCCGTCGGCATCGCGCGCCGCCTGCGTTGCTCGACGGTGGTGATCCCGCCGGTCTCAGCGGCGTTGTCTGCTGCCGGAGCGCTGCTTTCGGATTTGCGGACCGATTCCGCAGTTATGGCGGTGACGTCAACGGAGTCATGGGACGCGACGGTCGCAGAAACGAGCCTCGATCGGGTGCGCCGCGAAGCGGAGCAGTTCTTGGACGCGGCTGGCGACGACGTGCGTTCTTCAGAGATCACCTACTCGGTCGAAGCCCGGTATCCGCACCAGGTGTGGGAGATCGAGGTGCCGTTGAGGACGGGCCGACTCGCGTCTCCCGAGGAGGTCGAGGAGTTCCGTCAGGACTTCCAGAATGCACACGAGGAACTGTTCGCGATCCGCGACTCCGACTCACCCGTGGAGATCGTCAGCTGGCGCGCGCACGCTCGTTGCTCGCTACGGGACGTCGACCTCGTCGGCGCCCGCTCGCCCGCGGCCGTGTCCGAGGTACAACCCACCCGATCGGTGTACTTCCCGCGGTCGGGACGCGTGGACGTACGAGTGCAGCCGCTCGAGGCCCTTGTGCCGGGGCAGCGCATCCGCGGGCCCGTAATCGTCGAGTCGACGACGACCACGATCGTTGTCGACCCTGACGCGGATTGCGAGGCCACGCCGTCCGGTTCGATCATCGTCTATCCCTAAGAGGAGTTTCTTGGAAGAGCAACGCATCGATGGTCTCCGTCTTGCCCTCCTGAACAACCGCTTCGAGGGCGTCGTTCGAGCGATGATGAACACGCTTCTGAGGACAGCCCGTTCGGCGATCCTCAACACGGCACGAGATTTCTCTTGCTGCATCCTGACCGCCGGCGACGAGATGCTCGCGATGGCTGAGAGCCTCCCGATTCACGTCATGAGCGGCCCCGATCTAATCGCCGCCTACATGAAGGAGAAGCACCCGACGCTCAAGCGCGGGGACGCATTCCTGCACAACTCTCCGTACCACGGCAACTCACATGCCGCCGACTGGTGCATCGTCATACCTGTCATCGACGACGAGGGCGTCCACCGATTCACTGTTCTCGCCAAAGCCCATCTCGCTGACTGCGGCAACTCGGTACCAACCACCTACCTCGCTGACGCCACGGACGTCTACAACGAGGGAGCGCTGATCTTTCCGTGCGTGAAAGTGCAGTCGGATTACGAGATGCTCGAGGACGTTCTGCGTATCGCGCGTGTGCGGATACGCGTGCCCGAGCTCTGGTACGGCGACTTCCTCGCGCTTCTTGGTGCAGCTCGCATCGGGGAACGACGCCTGCTCGAGCTGCTATCGGAACTCGGCCCAGACGAGCTGGAGCGCTACGCCGATGCGTGGTTCGATTACAGCGAACAGCGGATGGTCGCGGCGATCCGGCGGCTCCCCAAGGGCAAGATAACCCGCCGCGGCGGCCATGATCCAATTCCGGGGATACCCGACGGCATCCCGCTCAAGGTCGATGTAAGCGTCGACCCGGATGCGGCGCTCATCGAAGTCGATCTCCGCGACAATGTTGATTGTCAGCCCTGTGGACTGAATCTCACCGAGGCGACCTCGCGCACCGCCGCGATGATGGGCGTTTTTTCAGGACTCGGCGCCGACGTCCCGCCAAACGCCGGAAGCTTCCGGCGGCTCCGTGTCCACCTGCGCGAGAACTGTGTCGTTGGGATCCCCCGGCACCCAATTAGTTGTTCCGCAGCGACGACCGACCTCTCTGAGTCGACGGCCAGTTGCGTCGTCAGCGCGCTCGCGGAACTCGGAGAGGGCATCGGTCTAGCGGAGATCGGTCGGGCACAACCCATCTCAATGGGCGTCATCTCGGGCCGCGACGCCCGCTTCGGTGGCGCGCCCTACGTGAACCAACTCGTACTCGCCGTCACCGGCGGCCCCGGTGCCCCGAGTGCCGACGGCTGGTTGACAATCCTAGGCATCGGCGCCGCAGGATTCCTCATGAGGGATAGCGTCGAGATCGACGAGATGAAATACCCGCTTCTCGTCACCGAGCAGCGGATCATTCCCGATAGCGAAGGCGCCGGCAGATTTCGTGGCTCACCTGGGGCGTACGTCGAGTACGGCCCCGTCAGCGAAGACTCAATGGATGTCGTCTACCTCTCAGACGGAACGCTCAACCCGGCGCGCGGGGTCAGGGGCGGTGGTGATGGCGGTCCTGCAGAGCAACGCAAACGGTTCACGGACGGGTCACTGTCCGGCGAGCTCGGCTCGTACGCACGCGTCACGCTCGAGCCGGGTGAGACGATCATTTCCGTCTCGTGCGGCGGTGGCGGTTATGGCCACCCACACGAGCGCGATCCGGTACGGGTTGCAAAAGACGTCCGCGAAGGATGGGTAACCGCCGAGCGCGCACGCGAGGTCTACCGCGTCGTGTTGATGCCCGACGGCGAGGTAGACGTGGCGGCGACGCACGGTTTGCGCGCGTGATTGATGCGTCCGAGCCTCCTGCGCGAACGCTCTGTGAGCTCGTCGCGTTGCGAGCCGCCACTGACGATGGGGCCGCCCTCCTGCAGGTCGGTGACACTCGTCTCTCAGCCTCAGAGCTGTATCAACGCAGCTCCGGCGTAGCTGCCACCCTCCGCACCCACGGAATCGAGCGCGGTGACCGCGTCGCGCTGGTGGCCGATAACTCGATCGAATTCATCGAACTTTGGCTGGGCTGCGCGGCTCTCGGCGCCATCCTCGTTCCTATCAACACCGCGGCACGCGGGATGCAGTTGGCGCACATCCTCAATGACGCCCAGCCGGCCGCATTTGTCGTCGCGGCCGAGCACCTCCCCCGCGTCGCAGAGTTCGACGATCGGCCGCGATCGATCAGACATGTGTGGGTGCACGGTGAACCTACGATCGCGGATTGGGCGGGCGCTCCCGCGACCGCGTTCCCCGACCTCCAGAAGTCGGCGGTACCCCCGCCGCTGCTTCATGTTCCCGCGCTCAGCGACACGGCGGCGCTTCTGTACACATCAGGCACCACAGGGCCCTCCAAGGGAGTGCTGTGTTCCCACAGCCACTTGTACTGGTGGGGCATGAACACCGCCCGCGCGCTTGGCGTTCGAAACGACGATGTCCTCTACAACTGCCTGCCGCTCTTCCACATCAACGCACTCAACACCGTGGTTCAGAGTCTCGTCACAGGCGCGACGGCCGTCATCGGGCCTCGGTTCTCCGCCTCCCAGTTCTGGCAACGCCTGATCGATGCAGATGCAACCGTGACCTACCTACTTGGCGCAATGGTCTCGATTCTTGCAAATCGTGAGCCGAGCGACTTGGATTCCCGGCACCACACGCGCGTTGCGCTTGCACCGGCCACGCCTCCTCAGCTGTGGTCTGCGGTCAAAGAGCGATTCGGCATGAATCTGGTCGAAGGACATGGCATGACAGAGACGAATCTCACGATCGGCCCGAGGGACGGCCGACAGCGGCCCGGGTGGATGGGGCGAGTCATGCCAGGCTTCCACGCCCGAGTCGTCGACGCGGACGGAAACGACGTCTCCCCGAACACCCCCGGCGAACTGCTGCTCCGTGCTGACGATGCGGGAGCCTTCGCCAACGGCTATTGGCGAAGTCCAGATGCTACGAGCGCGGCGTGGCAGGGGGGCTGGTTCCACACTGGCGATCGCGTCGTGCGCGACGAGGAAGGGTACTTCCGCTTTGAGGATCGGATCAAGGACGCCATTCGGCGTCGCGGCGAAAACATTTCGGCGTGGGAGGTCGAACAAGTCCTCGAAGTGCACGAGGACGTCGCCACTGCCGCAGTGGTGCCCGTTCCGTCGGAACTTGGCGAGGACGAAGTCATGGCCTTCATCGTCGAAGCTGAGCATCGCGAACTCGATCACGCGGGGCTCATCCGCCACTGCGAGCCCCGACTCGCCTACTTTGCGATCCCTCGCTACGTCGAAGTCATCGAACAGATGCCGCTCACCGAGAATGGAAAGATCCAGAAGTACGTCCTACGCGAGCGGGGAATCGGAGTACAGACGTGGGACCGGGAACAGGCCGGAGTGCGGCTGACTGATCGGTAGTGGACATTTGTGCAAAGGGAGCATGTCGTATCGCGCTCCTTGGTGCTACTTCAGGCGCGACCTGACGCAAAGTCGCCTCGGATCGACAACGCGGAAAGCGCGCTTCCTTCCCTCGTAACGCTGACTGATTGCACGCTCCGCGCGCCAGTCGCGGCCTCGATCGAACGGTGTCAGGCGGACTCGAGCGGAGAGTCCGCGCCCGAGTCCGCGGCCGGGAAGAGCCTGCACTTCGCGTAGTTTCGATATGAACAGCGGGATGCCCCCGACAAGAATCGAACTTGTGCACGCGGTTTAGGAAACCGCTGCTCTATCCACTGAGCTACGGGGGCGCAGACGCGGTCACTCTAGCCCCTGCGACGCGCCGCTAACGAACGCGGAGCCGGCGGAGGCGGCAGCGCTCGCGCACCGCGAGCGGCTCGGCGATCGCCCGCAGCAGCGCGGCGTCGGCCGGCCCGAAGTCGCCCTTCCTCGAGGCGCGGGCCACGTCCTCGACCACCGCCGCGCCGTCCGGATAGTGCTTGCGGACATCGTGGTCGTCGACGGCCTCCTCGACGAGCTCGCCGGCCGCGATCCGGGCGTCGACCGCTGCGGTCGCGGCCTCGGCCCACTCGAACAGCGGCGTGCCGTCGACCTCGGCGACCACCGCCGTCCCGCGCTCGACCTGCGGGTGCGGCCGGATCACCTGCAGGTCGAGCAGCAGGCCGCCCGGGCGCACTGCGTCGATCATGTTGCGCAGAGCGTCCACGACGCTCTCGGGCGGCACGCATCAGAGCGCCCAGGAGAAGACGACGAGGTCGAACGAGCCGGGCGTGATCTCGATCGACTCGGCCGCCGCAGCGCGGAACTCGACCCGCTCGCGCAGCTCGGCCGGGAGGTTGCGCCGGGCCGCGTCGACCGCGTCCGCATCCGGGTCGAAGGCGAGGACGAACGCCGCACGCTCCGCGATCCCCGGCGTCAGGCGGCCGTCGCCGCAGCCCAGCTCGAGCACGCGCGCGCCGCCGAAGTCGGCGAGGCGCAGCAGGGCGGCGAGATGGGCGCCTTCCGGGTCGAGCACGCGGGCCACGCGGGCATTGTGGACGCTCTATCGTGCGAAGTCATGTGCTTCGACTCCGACTCCTCGCCGCCGATCCCCGCGATCTCCGGCGCGGCGGTTTCGCACGACGACCTCGTCCTCACGGCCGCCGACGGGAACACGCTCGCGGCCTTCGCCGCGACGCCGGACGAGCCGAGCGGCGCCGGGATCGCGATCCTGCCGGACATCCGCGGGCTCTACCGCTTCTACGAGGAGCTGGCGCTGCGGTTCGCCGAGCGCGGGCACACCGCCGTCGCGATCGACTACTTCGGCCGCACCGCCGGGGTCGGCAAGCGGGGGGACGAGTTCGAGTGGCAGCCGCACGTGCAGGCGACCACGGCGGAGGGCGTCCAGGCGGACACGGGCGCGGCCGTCGCGTGGCTGCGCGAGGCCGGCTGCTCGTCGGTGTTCACGGTCGGGTTCTGCTTCGGCGGCCGGCATTCCTGGCTCGCGGCGGCGGGCGGGCACGGGCTCGCCGGTGCCGTCGGCTTCTACGGCCGGCCGGGGCCTGGGCAGGACGGCTCGCCCGGCCCGGCGCAGCGGGCCGCGGAGGTGACGGCGCCGATCCTCGGGCTGATGGGCGGCGACGATCCGTCGATCCCGGTGGAGGACGTGCGGGCGTTCGAGGCTGCCCTCGCCGAGGCGAGCGTGGTGCACGAGGTCGTCGTCTACGACGGCGCCCCGCACAGCTTCTTCGACCGCAAGCAGGAGCAGTTCGCAGACGCATCGGCGGACGCGTGGGCCCGCGTCCTCGCCTTCGTCGAGCGGTACGTGGCTAGGCGGCGGGCTCGCGCAGATAGTGCGCGCGGGCCGAATCGAGGATCCGCTCGGCCGAGAGCGGCATCTGCGAGCTCACCCACATCAGCGCGAGCTCGGCCGCGGGCACGTCCTTGCGCCGCACCTGCTGGGCGGCAAGCGCGTAGACCTTGCCGGAGTCCGAGCCGAGACTCTCCGCCAGCGCTGCGTCGACGGCCCGGTGCAACCGCTCCGGATCGTCTGCCGGAAGCACGTGTGAGTGGGCACGGCAGATCGCCGGCAGGAGCGTGGACTGGGTCTCCAGGTCGAAGACGTCGATGCCGTAGCCGCAGAGGAGCGTGAAGCGGCGGCGGCGGCCGAGCCGGTTCCAGAGCGACTCGACCTCGATCGCGCCGTCGACGTCGCCCCGCGCGCTCAGGAGGTGGACCATCTCGCCGAACACGCGCACGGGCCGGCCGGGATGGCGGTCGGCGATCGCGTCGAGAAGCGCGCCGATCACCTCGTCGAACTTGCGCTCGGTGGGGCGCCCGCCGGCCGTGATCGCCGCCAGCGTCTCCTCGGCGTCGACGAGGACGAGGAGCTCGTGCTGCTCGAGGCGGGGTGCATCCCAGCCGGTGGCGGCCAGGGATTCGGCGCACGCGGCCCAGTGGTCGGGCGTGGCGACGACGAGGGCGGGCTCGCGCAGGTCGAAGCCGACGCCGAGATACCTCGCCACGGACTCGGCGAGCTCGCCGACGTCGCGGTAGACCTGCGCTCCGTGGCCGGACTGACCCGACGCGCGCAGAAACTCGTTCCAGCCTGTCTGCACCGCTTCAGGCTAGCGCGTACCGGCGCAGAGCGCGGGACGCCGTAGGTACGTTTCCGCGGGCGCCGACGGCGATCGCCGCGCGCCCGACAAACGGGAACCCATGCAGACGACGACCGAAGCACGGACCTGGTGGCAGCGCGAGCGCGGGGAGGACGCCGACCTCCGGATCGCGTACTTCAGCATGGAGTTCGGCCTGCACGAGCGGTTGCCGATCTACTCCGGCGGCCTCGGTGTGCTCGCCGGCGACCACCTCAAGGCTGCCGCCGACCTCGGCATTCCGCTGATCGGTGTCGGCCTGCTCTATCGGGGCGGCTACTTCCGGCAGGGCATCGACGACGCCGGGCGCCAGACGGAGGACTACCAGCCGGTCGACCCCCGTGCGGTCGGGCTCGTCCGCGAGCCGGTCACGGTCACGGTCGACCTGGCCGGCGAGACGATCGAGGCAGCGGTCTGGCGCAAGGACGTCGGCTCCGTGCCGCTGTACCTGCTCGAGGTCGACTGGCTCACGGACGCGCTCTACAGCGGCGACCGTGAGCACCGGATCCGCCAGGAGCTCCTGCTCGGCGTCGGCGGCGTCCGGGCGCTGGCCGCGCTCGGGATCGAGCCGAACGTCTTCCACTTGAACGAAGGCCACTCCGTCTTTCTCCAGATCGAGCGGTTGCGCGCGCTCGTCGCGAGCGGGACGACGACGGCGGATGCGCTCGAGCACGTCCGCCGCTCGTCCGTCTTCACGACGCACACGCCCGTGCCGGCCGGGAACGAGGTTTTCGACGAGCAGCTCGTCACGCGCTACGTCGGCGAGCTCGCCGACTCGGCCGGTCTCGACCGCGAGGAGCTGCTCGCGCTCGGCCGCTTCGGCGACGAGCCCGGCTTCGGCCTGACGCCGCTGGCGCTGCGGCTCTCCGCGGCCGCCAACGGTGTCTCCGACCTGCACGGCGAGGTCGCACGCGAGATGTGGGGAGAGCTGGGCGAGCGCACGCCGATCGGGCACGTCACGAACGGCGTCCACGTGCCGACCTGGCTGGACCCGGCGCTCGGCGAGCTGCTGCGCTACGCCGGCGTGCAGCCCGAGGCGCCGCCCGACGAGGCGAACTGGGGCGCCGCCCGCGAGGTCGGCAGCGATGCCCTCTGGCGCGTCCATGCGGCCGCCAAGGCACGTCTTGCCGAGCGCGCCGGCATCGACCCGGACCGGCTCACGATCGGCTTCGCCCGCCGCTTCGCCACCTACAAGCGTGCCGGGCTCGTCTTCTCCGATGTCGAGCGGCTGCTCTCGCTGCCGGTGCAGATCGTCGTCGCCGGCAAGGCGCATCCCGCGGACGTGCCGGGCAAGGACGTGATGCAGGCGATCGTCGAGCTCGGCCGCGATCCGAGCGCGCAGGGCCGCGTCGTCTTCCTCGAGAACTACGACATGGGCCTGGCGCGCACGCTCGTGCGTGGCTGCGACGTCTGGCTGAACACGCCGCGGCGGCCGCTCGAGGCCTCGGGCACGAGTGGGATGAAGGCGGCCGTGAACGGCGTGCTCAATCTCTCCGTGCTCGACGGCTGGTGGGCCGAGGGCTACTCCCCCGAGGTCGGCTGGGCGATCGACGGCGCCTCCGACGAAGCCGACATGGAGCAGCTCTACCGGCTGCTCGAGGAGCAGGTCGTCCCGACCTGGACGGACGAGCGCGAGCGCTGGCTCGAGATGATGAAGGAGTCGATCGCGCAGCTCGCGCCGCGCTTCTCGATGCAGCGCGCGGTGATCGAGTACGTCGAGGGCTACTACCTCGACGCGTTCCGCTCCGCCCGCTGAGTCCGGGGGAGCCGAGGAAGGCCGCCGCCCCTGCGGCCGGGCAGGTGCTTCGAGCCGGCTTGCCGGGACGCATCCGACGGTCATCCTGGCTGGACGACGTGCGCGCGCTTCGCTCACTGCCTCCTCCCCTCTTCGTCGCCGCAGCCGCGGCGATCTTGACCCTCGCCGTGGCCGAGATCTCGGCGCTGCGATTCGCCTACGACGCGCGCACGTTGCGGGTGGCGCTCGAGGCGGCGGCTGCGGTGATCGCCCTGGTCGTCTCGTACCTCTCGCTCGGCCGCTTCCTCCGCGGCCGCGCTCTCCACCAGCTCCTGCTCGCCTGGGCTCTCGCGCTGCTGGCGCTCGCAAACCTCGCGCTGGCCGGCCTGCTCGCAGTCTGGCAGGACCCGCACGCGCGGCTGGCGACCGCCTCGCTGTCGCTCGTCGGCGCCGGCCTCCTCGCCGCCGCCGCGTTCGCGCCCGCCCGGAAGCTGCGGGTGAGCCGGCGTCTGATCCCGTTGGCGGTCGCGGCGAGCGCGCTGGGGGCGGCGATCGTCCACGGACTGCTCTACCTCTCGATCACGCAGTTTCCGCCCGACTTTCTCGACGCTTTCGCCCGTGACGCGAGCCGGCCGCAGCTGGGCTCGAACCGCGGCCTCCTGGCGATCCAGGTGCCACTGCTCGTCAGCTTCGCGCTGGCGGCGATCGGGTTCTCGTTCCGGGCGCGGATCGTGCGCGACCCCTTCCTCACCGCTGTCGCGATCGGTACCACGCTCGCAGCGTTCGGACGGCTGCACTACCTGCTGATGCCCGCCATCCGCACCGACATGGTCTACACCGGCGACCTGCTGCGCTTCTCGTTCTACGCGGTCCTGCTCGTCGGGGGCGCGCGGGAGATCGGCGAGTACTGGCGTGGGCTCGCCGCGACGGCCGTGCTCGAGGAGCGACGGCGCATCGCACGCGACCTCCATGACGGGATGGCCCAGGAGCTCGCCTTCATCGTCCGGCGAGCGCGCCGGCTCGGTGCGGCCGGCCACACCGAGGAGGCTCGCGTGATCGCGGCCGCGGCGGAACGTGCGCTCGGAGAGTCGCGGCGGGCGATCGCCGCACTGACGCGACCACTCGACCTGCCGCTTGCCGACGTGCTGGCGGAGGCGCTGGAGGAGGTGGTCGCTCGGCATCCGGTCGAGCTGAAGCTGGAGCTGGAAAGAGAGGTCGCCCCCGACGGCGACACCCGCGAGGCGCTCGTCCGGATCGCGTGCGAGGCCGTCTCCAACGCCGCCCGGCACGCGGACGCCGCCGTGGTCCGGGTGGAGCTGCGCCAGAACGGGGGGATTCGGTTCACCGTGGCCGACGACGGCGTCGGGTTCGACCTGACCGAATCCGCACCGGGGAGGTTCGGCCTGATCAGCATGCGCGAGCGCACCGTCGCGCTCGGAGGCTCCTTCAGCGTCCGGTCCGCCCCCGGCAGCGGGACGGAGATCCTCGTGCTGCTGCCGTGACCGCACGGGTTCTGATCGCGGACGACCACGCGCCGACGCGCGGAGACATCCGCGAGCTCCTCGAGGAGGACGAGCGCTTCTCCGTGTGCGCGGACGTCGCCGATGCGCCGGCGGCCGTCGAGGCCGCGCTCCGCGAGCGGCCCGACGTCTGCATCCTCGACATCCGCATGCCGGGGAACGGCGTCGCGGCGGCATGGGAGATCACGGCCCGACTCCCCGACGCGAAGGTGGTCATGCTCACCGTCTCGGCCGACGACGCCGATCTGTTCGCGGCCATCCGAGCCGGAGCGGCCGGCTACCTGCTGAAGGAGATCGATCCCGGACGGCTGGCGCACGCGCTGCAGGACGTGCTCGACGGCAAGGCGGCGCTGCCGCGCCAGCTCGTCACGCGCCTGATGGGCGAGTTCCGGGATCGCGGCCCGCGCCACCGCGCCCTCGTCGCGGATCCGACCGGGCCTCAGCTGACGAGCCGCGAGTGGCAGGTGCTCGACCTGCTCAGGGAGGAGCTGACCACGGCGCAGATCGCGCTGCGGCTCTCGCTGACGCAGCCCACTGTGCGCAGCCACATCGCCTCGATCCTGAAGAAGCTCGACCTGCCCGACCGCGATGCCGCGATTCGCCTCTTCGCGGGTCGTTGAGGGATCTCCACGGCGTGTCGCTTGCCGCGTCGCGGCCACGCGCCGCAGGATCGCCTGATGGTGGTCGACATGGGGGTTACGGGTGCGGCGGGGGCCACCGTCCTGCTCGCCGACGACCACCCGATGTTGCGGATGGCGATCCGCCTCGAGCTCGAGGAGCTGGGCTTTCGCGTCTGCGCCGAGGCGGGCTCCGCAGACGCAGCAGTCGAGGCGGCGCTGCGGGAGCGGCCGCAGCTCTGCCTGCTCGACGTCGAGATGCCCGGCGGCGGGATCGCGGCAGCGACGGCGATCGTGCGCTCCGTGCCCGAGACGCGTGTCCTGATGCTGACCGTCTGTCGCGACGCCGACGTCGCGGCGGCGGCGCGGCATGCTGGTGCGGTCGACTACCTGCTCAAGGACGTCACCGCCGAGCACCTCCGCGCCGCGCTCGTCGCCGCGCTGGCCGACGACCGCTGAGCAGTCCGCCCTCCGGAGGCTGAGCCGACCGGTCTCCGCGCACGATGTCTCAGCCGAGCAGCGCGGCGGCGGCGCGCACCAGGGCCGCGTTGTCGGCCGCGAGCCGGCCGTCCGGAAGCACGACGGTGTCCTCCAGTCCGGTGCGGATGCCGTGGCCGCGCTCCAGCGCCCGCCGGCTCACGGCCCACGACGCGATCCCGTCGCCGTGGTGCACCTGTTCCACGCGGATGCCCGCCTCGGCGAGCACGGACTCCATCGCAGCGGCGTGTGCGACCGCCTCGTCCGGATCGGCGTCGAGTGGCTCGAGCAGGACGCGGACGCAGTGCGGGGCGATCCCGGTTGCCGCGAACGTGCCCGCATCGCGCAGCTCGAGCAGTCCGGCCTCGATCCCGACGCCGCGTGCCAGCAGGTGCTTGCACAGGTCGACGATCCCGTCCTCACCCTGGTTCGCGGAGACGAGATCCGGCAGTTCCGTCCAGGCGGCGACGAGCGCGAGCCGCCGCTCCGAATCGGGCTCGATGCCGGCCGACGTCGTGAGCGAGATCGGGATCCCCGCGCACGCCGCCCGCACCGCACGCAGCGCGTCGGCGCAAGGCTCCGCGGCGAGCGTCTGCAGACCGTCCCCGTCGAAGGCGTGCAGGTGCACGACGTGCGCGCCTGCGGCGACAGCAGCCGCCGCAGCTGCCGCGAGCTGAGCAGGTGTCCTCGGGACCGCCGGGTGCTCGTTGTCCGAGCGCGCCCCGTTGAGGGCGACCTCCACGAGCGGCGCCACTCCGGTTACCCGGCGGCGGCGAGCGAGCGGGCCTTCTTGCCCGCGGAGCTCTGGCGCCTCGTCGCGTCGAGCTCGACCTTGCGCAGGCGCACGCTCGCCGGAGTTACCTCGACGCATTCGTCCTCGCGGATGAACTCGAGCGCCTGCTCGAGCGACATGGGGCGGGGCGGAATCAGGCGCACGGTCTCGTCGGAGGACGAGGCGCGCATATTCGTCAGCTTCTTCTCCTTCGTCGCGTTGACGTCGAGGTCCTCGGCGCGCGCGTTCTCGCCGACGATCATCCCCTCGTAGACCTCGATCGTCGGCCCGATGAACATCGAGCCGCGCTCCTGCAGGTTCATCAGTGCGAACGAGGTCGCCGGGCCGCGCCGGTCGGCGACGAGGCTCCCGGTCGGGCGCGTGCGCAGCTCGCCGTGCCAGGGCTCGTAGCGGTCGAAGACGTGGTGGAGGATGCCGGTGCCGCGCGTCTCGGTGAGGAACTCGGTGCGGAAGCCGATCAGGCCGCGGGCGGGGACGAGGTACTCGAGGCGCACCCAGCCGGTGCCGTGGTTGACCATCTGCTCGAGGCGGCCCTTGCGCAGCGCGAGCAGCTGCGTGAGCACGCCGACGTAGTCCTCGGGCGCGTCGATCGCGAGCCGCTCGACCGGCTCGTGCAGCTTGCCGTCGACGAGCTGTGTCACGACCTGCGGCTTGCCGACCGTCAGCTCGAAGCCCTCGCGCCGCATCAACTCGACGAGCACCGCGAGCTGGAGCTCGCCGCGCCCCTGCACCTCCCAGGTGTCCGGGCGCTCGGTCGTGAGCACGCGCAGCGAGACGTTGCCGACGAGCTCCTGATCGAGGCGGCCCCTGAGCAGGGAGGCAGTCAGCCTGTCGCCCTCGCGGCCCGCGAGCGGCGAGGTGTTGATCCCGATCGTCATCGAGAGGCTCGGCTCGTCGACCGTCGAGACCGGCAGCGGACGCGGGTCGTCCGGGTCGGCGAGCGTCTCGCCGATCGTGACCTCGGGCAGTCCGGCGACCGCGACGATCTCGCCCGGGCCGGCCTCGTCCGTGTCGACCCGGTCGAGCGCCTCGGTCACGTAGAGCTCCGTCACCTTGGCGCGCTCGATCTTCCCGTCGGCGCGGCACCAGGCGACCTGCTGCCCCTTGCGGATCGTCCCGTGCTGGACGCGGGCGAGCGCGAGCCGGCCGACGTAGGGCGAGGCGTCGAGGTTGGTCACGAGCGCCTGCAGCGGGTGGGCGGGATCGTGCTCGGGGGCGGGGATGTGCTCGAGCAGGAGCTCGAAGAGCGGCTGCAGGTCGTCCGCGAGCGCCTCGGGCTCGAGCCCCGCGCGGCCTTCGCGCGCGTTCGTGTAGACGATCGGGAACTCGATCTGGGTCTCGTCGGCGTCGAGGTCGAGGAAGAGCTCGTAGACCTCGTTCACGACCTCTTCGATCCGCGCGTCCGGCCGGTCGACCTTGTTCACGACGAGGATCACCGGCAGCCGCGCCTCGAGCGCCTTGCGCAGGACGAAGCGCGTCTGCGGCAGCGGCCCCTCGCTCGCGTCGACGAGCAGGAGGACGCCGTCGACCATCGTCAGCCCCCGCTCCACTTCGCCGCCGAAATCGGCGTGGCCCGGCGTGTCGACGATGTTGATCTTCGTCTCGCCGTAGCGGAAGGCCGTGTTCTTGGCGAGGATCGTGATCCCCTTCTCGCGCTCGAGGTCCATCGAGTCGAGCACGCGCTCGTTCACATCCTGGTTTGCCCGGAACGCTCCTGACTGCCAGAGCATCGCGTCGACGAGCGTCGTCTTGCCGTGATCGACGTGCGCGACGATCGCGACATTGCGGAGATCCGTGCGGCTGGCCATCGAGCCAGGGTACCGGCGGCCCGGCTTAGATCTCGGCGTGGCGCTCCGCCACGCACGCCTCGGCCCACTGCTGGGTGAGCAGGAGCGGACGCTGCGAGTCCTCGTCGGTCAGCTCGATCCGGATCTGGTGCACCGACACCTCCATGTCCTTGTCGGCCATCGTCCGCTGTTCCGCGACTATTGTCACTGGGGCGATCTCTCCGAGTAGGAGCTTGGCGAGATCGTCGATCTCCGCCTGGGTCGCCTCGCGGCCCGCGAACATGCCGAAGTTGACGCGGATGTCCCCCTCGTCGTCGACGAACGCGATCTGAGCCAGATCCTGCATAGGGGTAGTGTGCCCGTCCGCGGCCGGGAGCTAACGCTCCCTCGGCGCCCAGCCGAAGCGGCTGCGCGCGATCACGTAGCCGGCGGTGCCCCAGACGGCGATCACGAGGACGGCGCGGCCGTGCTCCCAGATCTGCTCGCCGTCGACGTAGGTCGCGAGCACGAGCTCGATCACGTAGGTGAGCGGGAGCACGTCCGAGATCGCCTGCAGCACGGTCGGCAGATCCTTCGCGGAGCCGAACGAGCCCGACAGGAACGCCATCGGCAGCACGACCACGTTGACGACCGCCGACACGGCCTCGCCGGAGCGGATCAGCGCGGCCGTCGCGAGGCCGAGCCCGGCGAAGGCGACCGCGCCGAGCAGGAGCGAGAGCACGAACGAGAGCGGTTCGGCCGGCAGGTCGGCGCCGAACAGCCCGACGCCGAGCAGCGTGACGGTGATCGCCTGCAGCGTCAGCACGATCAGGCTGGAGCAGAGGACGGCGGCGAGGTAGGTGGCTGCGGCGAGCGGTGTCGCGCGCAGTCGCTTCAGCATCCCGAACTCGCGGCGGACGACGAGCGTGATCGCCAGTCCGCCGAGCGCGGTGTTCGCGACCGCGTAGCCGAGCAGGCCCGCGACCAGGTAGCTCGAGACCGGCCGGCCGTCCTCCGTGCCGTCACCGAACACCGAGGCGAGCAGGACGAAGAGCAGCGGCGGGAAGAGGAAGACGAAGACCGCCGCCTCGCGCGTGCGCCAGAAGATCAGCTGCTCCGAGCGGAGCTGGTGCAGCAGGTGCTTCACGTGCCCTCGTCCATCAACTCGAGGTAGACGTCCTCGAGGCTCGCCCGCCGGAGCTCGAGTCCCTCGAGCTCGACGCCGTCCGCGAGCGCCCTGCCGGTCAGCTCGTGGAGGGTTTGGGTCGGCGTCTCGGTGTCCAGCACCACCTCCTTGCCGTCGACGACGTAGCGGATGCGGGCGCGCGAGCCCGCGATCAGCTCCGACGGCTTGCCGATCCGGATGATCTCGCCTGCGCGGAGCACGGCGACGCGGTCGGCGAGCTGCTGCGCCTCGTCGAGGTAGTGCGTCGTCAGCAGGACGGTCTTGCCGAGCTCGCGCAGCGAGCGCACGAGCGCCCAGGCGTTCCGGCGCGCGGCCGGGTCGAAGCCGGTGGTCGGCTCGTCGAGGAAGACGAGGTCGGGGTCGCCGATCAGCGCGATCCCGAGGTCGAGGCGCCGCTTCTGGCCGCCCGAGAGCGTCTTCACCTTCGCGTCGCGCTTCTCGCCGAGCCCGACGAGGTCGATCACCTCGTCGACGTCGCGTGGACGGTCGTAGTACCCGGCGAACATCCGGTGGGTCTCGCGCACGGTCAGCACCGCCCAGAGCTCGGAGTGCTGGAGCACGACGCCGACCCGCTCCCGAAACGCGCGCTCGGCACGCCCCGGGTCGAAGCCGAGCACGCGCACCTCGCCGGCGTCGCGCTCGCGGTAGCCCTCGAGGATCTCGACCGTGGTCGTCTTGCCGGCGCCGTTCGGCCCGAGCAGTCCGAACACCTCGCCGACGCCGACCTCGAAGTCGATTCCCCGCACGGCCTCGACGCCGTCGTAGCTCTTGCGCAGGCCGCGGACGGAGATCGCCGTCACGCCAGCTCGATCTCGGCGAGGCCGGCGGGGGGGAAGTCGAGATCGCCGGCGCCGAGGGCAGCTGCGATCTCGGAGCAGTCGGGCTGGTGGCCGACGGTGACGACGGAGCCGCCGACGTCGGCGTCCTCCAGTGCCGCGAGGACGTCCTCGGCGGCCGCGCCCGGCGCGAGCCGCTCGTCCACGCGCACTTCCGCGCCCGCGGCCTTGGCGATCGCAACGGCCGTTTCCCGTGCGCGCAGGAGCGGGCTCGCGAGCACGAGCTCGGGCTGGGCCGCGGCAAGGCGTTCGCCGAGCTCCCGTGCCTGCTCGCGGCCCTTTGCGCTGAGCGGGCGCAGATCGTCGGGGTCGCCGGCGTCGGCGTGGGCGTGACGGACGAGAAAGAGGCGCACGACGGCGGAGGATAGTTTCCGCTCTATGCCGGTGCCCGATCATCGCTCGGTCGCCTGCGGCGCCGGTGCGTTCGCGGCCGTCGGCTTGCTCGCGGCCGCCGGGGGCGGTTACGGACAGGAGTCCTGGGGCTGGGCCGGGCTCGCGACGGCCTGGGTCGCCGCGCTCGCGATCCTGCTCTGGCAGGGCGGCCCGCGCGGCCGGCTCGAGCAGCTCTTCGCAGGCGGCCTCGTCGCGGCGGGGCTGTGGGCGCTGCTCTCGGCGACCTGGTCACGGAGCATGCCGAGCTCGATCCTGGACGCGCAGCGGCTCGTCGTCGCCTGCGGCGGCGTCCTCGCCGCGCTCGCCCTCTGCCGCCGGCAGGATGCCGTCTTCCTCCGGCTCGGCGTGCTCGGCGCCGTCGTGCTCGTCTGCGGCGCGAACCTCGTCGCGCGCCTACGCGGGACCGGAGAGACGTTGGGAGCCGACGCGGTCCCGGTCGGCTACGCGAACGGTCTGGCGATCCTGGCGGTCGTCGGGATGCTGCTGGCCCTCGACCTCGGCCGCTCATGGCGGCCGGCCTGGCTGGCGCTGCCGCTTGCCGGCACCGTTCTCGTCCTCAGCGGCAGTGTCGGGGCGCAACTCGCTCTCGTCGCCGGGCTCGCGGTCGCCGCGGTCGTCGCGGGCGGACGTCTGCGGCTTGCCGGGGCGCTCACGCTGCTGGCGGGGCTCGGCGTCGCGATCGTCTCGTTCTCCGGCCACTTTCGCGAGCACTACTGGCGCGTCGCGTGGGAGGCCGCGCAGGAGCGGCCGGTGACCGGCTCGGGTGCAGGCACGTTCGCGCAGCTCTGGCTGCTCGGGCGCGACACTCCGAACTCCGTCCGGGACGCGCACAGCCTCTATCTCGAGACGCTCGCCGAGCAGGGGGTGATCGGCCTGGCAATCCTCGGCGTCGCGCTGGCGGTGCCGCTGCTGGCGGCCCACCGTGCCGCGCCGCTCGCGGTCGGCGCGTATGTCGCGTTCCTCGCGCACGCGGCCGTCGACTGGGACTGGGAGCAGAGCGGCGTGGCGCTCGCGGCGCTGCTCGTCGGTGCCAGCCTGCTGCTCGAAGCGCGCGCCGTGACCGCGCCCGTTCGAGCCCGGATCGCGTGGGCTGCGACGGCGCTCGCGCTGACGGTGGCGTCGGCCGTGACGCTCGCCGGCTCGCTCGCACCGCGGCTGCAGCCGTGGTCGACGGAGGCCGCGCTCTCGAGGGCCGAGCAGGCGCTCGCCGCCGGGGACTCAGCGGCGGCGACGGCGGAAGTGCGGGACGCCCTCGCCCGCGATCCGAACGAGTGGCGCCTCTGGGAGCTGCTCGCCCGGGCGGGCGAGGGGGCGGAGCGGGAGCGGGCGCGCGATCGCGCCCGCTCCCTCAATCCGCTCGGTGGCTAGAACGGGTTGGCCGTCCGCACCGAGATCAGGCGGCGGGACGACACGCCTGCGAGGACGTCGTCGCCGGCCTTGCGGGCCCGGACGAACATCGTCAGCAGGAAGCCGTTCCGCAGCGGCAGGAGCTGCGTCGGCTGGATCGTCATCGTCGCCCAGCCGTTCGAGTCCGTGCGGGCCTCCGCCGGCTGGAGGATCCGGCCGAACGGAATCGCGGTCGCGTAGACGAGGGCGTCACGGATCACGAAGCCGCGCGTGTCGAGGATGCGGAACCGCGCCTGGAGCGGGTTGCGCGACCGGATCGGGCTCTGCGAGAACTGGATGTCCTTCACGACGAGCCGGGCAGGAAGCACGACCGACGACGCCGGGATCGAGACCTGGCCGTTGGCGAGGCGGATCTGGCCGGCCGGGCCGGGGTTCGTCACGACTGCCGTCGCCGCCGAGGTGGCGGATGCGGCACCGTCGTTGTTCCGGGCCGTCACGGTGGCCTTCAGCCGGCGGCCGTTGTCGGCGACCTGCACGACGTAGGTGTTCTTCGTCGCGCCCGCGATGTTGGCGCAGTTGTTGCCGGCACCGTCGCAGCGCTGCCACTGGTAGGTGTAGACGATGTTGCCGGCGTCCGTGGTCCAGGAGCCGTTGGTCGTCGTCAGCGTCGAGCTGACGGTGGCGCTGCCGCTGACAGCGGGCAGCGCGGTGTTGTTCGGCGCGTACTGGATCGCGGACGACTGGGCGTAGCCGATCGTCGTGAAGACCGCGACCGTGACCGCGAGTGCGAGTGTCGCCAGGGCGGCGACCGAAGCGCGTGATCTGCGCGTAGACCTATTCATGAGGGATAGCTCCTCTGTCGTCGTTTCTCTCTTTGAAATCAGATAATCAGCTAGAGATACCCGCTGGCGCCGAACGGAACCGCATTTCACAGAGGCTTTACAGCGCCTCACCGTATGCTGAGACTTGTGCGCGCCGCCCGTTACGTCCTGGCCGACGTCTTCACCGACCGCCCGCTCGCCGGCAACCAGCTCGCCGTCTTCACCGACGCACGCGACCTCGACGAGCTGACGATGCAGGCGTTGGCGCTCGAGCTCGGGCTCTCGGAGAGCGTGTTCGTGCTGCCGCCGCGGGAGGGTGGAACGGTGCGGATCCGCATCTTCACGCCGCGGAACGAGATCCAGTTCGCCGGTCATCCGTGCCTCGGCACGGCGTTCGTCCTCGGTGCTCCGTTGCAGCTCGGCGTGATCGCGCTCGAGACCGGCAACGGCATCGTCCCGGTCGAGCTCGAGCGGGACGAGTCGGGCCGGATCGTCTTCGGCCGCATGACGCAACCCGTGCCCACGGTCGCCCCCTACGAGCGGGCCGAGGAGATGCTCGCCGCGCTCGGCGTTGCCGGCTCCGAGTTGCCGATCGAGGTCTACGACAACGGCGTCAGGCACGCGTACGTCGTCCTGCCCACGAAGTCGGACGTCGCCGCGCTCCGGCCGGACATGAACGCGCTCCTCGACCTGGATCTCGTCGGCGCGCTCGCCTGCGCCGGTTCCGGCGCGAGCTGGAAGGTGCGCATGTTCTCACCCCTCGACGGGGTCGGCGAGGATGCGGCGACCGGTTCCGCCGCCGGCCCGCTCGCATGTCACGTCGGGCGCCACGGTGTCGTGCCGTGGGGCGAGGAGATCGAGATCGAGCAGGGGACCGAGATCGGGCGCCCGTCGGCGCTGTTCGCGCGGGCGACCGGATCGGGCGACGAGATCGAGTCGGTGGAGGTCGGCGGCTCGGCGGTCGTCGTCGCCCGCGGCGAGTTCAAGCTCCCGTAACGGGCGCAGCCCAGGCGACGGCCTCGACGTCGGGCAGCTCCGGCTCGAGCGAGCGCCAGAAGCGGCCGCCGTCAGCCGAGAGGTAGAGGCGGTTGCGGGCGGCGTAGAGCACGCGGTCCGGATCGTCGGGGTGGACGGAGACGTCGAAGCCCGCCGGCAGGCCGCCGCCCGCTTCGGTCCACGTCGCGCCGGCGTCGTACGAGACGACGAGAGGCGGCCGGCGATCGACGACGGCGACGATCGTGGCGCCCGCAGCGGACGCGGCCACGAGCCGCGGCAGCTCGAGCGCGAGCCGCTCGTGGTCGACGGACGCACCGCACTCGCCGAGCACGACCTCGTCCTCGACGTCGAGCTCGAGCACGCCCTCGACGGTGCGGACGTGGGCGAGCATCAGACCGAGGCGGCCAGCTCGAGCACCCGGGCGGCGGTGACGCCCGCGTGGTGCGCGGCCGAGACGGGGCGGTGGCCGGCGGCGCGCGCCCAGCTGTAGGCGGCCAGGAAGGCGTCGCCGGCGCCGGTCGGGTTCGGCGTGTCGATCGCGCGTACCGGGATCCGCTCGCGGACGCCGGGCGCGAGTACGAGCGCGCCGGTGGAGCCGTACGTGAGCAGCAGCTCGGGAACGCCGAGCCCGGCGACTCGTTCCTCGCCGCCGAGCGCCTCCACCTCCTGCTCGTTCAGCTTCAACGCGGTGAGGTGCGGCAGCACCGCGGGGTCGAAATCGTCGTTCGGCACGAGGGTGCCGGTGTCGCCGGGGCGAACCAGCGCCTGCCCGTCGAGCGCGAGCCGGTGGTCCCGGGCGAGCGCGGCGAGCACCTCGGGCGGGAAGTCGGCCCGCGTGAGCGCGCCGACCTGGATCCACTCGGCGCGGCCGACCGCACGGGCGTCGGCGACGGTCCACGGCACGCCGGGATCGACGATCGTCATCTCGCGGTCCTCGCCGTGGTACTCGATCTCGAACGTCGCGGTGGACTCGACCGGGAGCCACGTGAACGGGACGCCGAGCGCGGCCAGCGGCCCGACCAGCAGGCGGCGGTCGGCCGCTGCCGAGCGGGCGACGATCCGGGCGCTTCCGCCAAGAAGCCGGAGTGCCCTCGCGGCGTGGTACGGGGCGCCGCCGACGCGGGGACCGTCCCCGTCGATCGTGTCCCGCGAGAGGTTCCCGATCACCGCGATGCCGCGCACGGCGGGAACTCTAGAGCCGGCGTCTCCCGAGCGTCGCGACGGCGAGCCCGGCGGCGAAGGAGACGGCGAACGTCGGCAGTGTCGCGCCGAACCCGAGCCCCGCCCCCTCGCCGAGCGCATCGGTCCACCACGCCGGCCCGGCTGGATGGAGCCACTGGTACAGGGCGAAGCCCCCGATCCAGACGGCGAGCATCGCCGGCCGGAAGGCCGGGCCGCGGAAGACGTCGTCCTCGTCGTAGTGCGCCCGCGCGACGAGCCAGTCGGCGAGCAGGACGCCGAAGAGCGGGACGAAGAACGAGCCGAGCAGGATCAGGAAGCTTTCGTAGGCGAGGAAGTCGATCGTCAGCGCGCCGAGGGTCGCCAGCACCGAGACGCCGACGAGGAGCGGCCGCTGCGGCAGCCCGGGCGCGAGATTCTGGATCGACACGGCCGCCGAGTAGACGTTCGCGAACGCCTCGTCGGTCTCGTCGACCGTGACCGCGAGCAGGGCCAGGATCGCGCCGACGCCGCCGGCCGCGACGGCCAGCGGGAGCGCGGCCGGGTCGGTCACGTCGCGGGTGAAGAAGAGCACCGCGCCGAGCAGCCACATCAGCGCGCTCGCGACGAGGTAGCCGGCGCCGACGCCCACGAAGGCGGCGCGCCGCGTGCGCCCGAAGCGGGTGTAGTCGGCGACGAGCGGGATCCACGAGACGGTGATCGCGACCACGAGGTCGACGCCCTCGAGCACCGAGAAGCCGCCCTCGCCGCCGCTCCCCCAGGCGTCGCCGAGCCCGCCGCCGTCGAGCGCCCACCAGGTCAGGTAGACGAGGGAGGCGAGCACGCCCCAGACGACGAACCGGCGCACGAGCTTGCGGACGAAGCCGATCGGCCCGAGCAGCGCCAGGGCGAGGGCGATCGCGCCGAAGACGATCGTCCAGAGGGCCTGCGCGCGAAAGCCGAAGAGCTCGTCGGAGAGCGCGGCGACCGCGGAGGCGATGATCAGCAGCTCGAAGATCGCCCACCCGATGCACTGCGCCGCGTTCAGGCCCGTCGGGAGCCACGAGCCGCGCTGCCCGAGCGGTGCGCGCATCAGCACCATCGCGGGCACGCCGGCGTCGGCGCCGATCATCCCGGCGAGGCCGAGCATCACGTTGCCGATCAGCGTCCCGAGCACGATCGCGACGACGGCCTCCCGCAGCGAGAGCGCCGGCACGAGGAACGTGCTCGCGACGAGCACGAGCAGCGAGACGCCGAGATTGCCCCAGAGCAGGGCGTTGTCGAGCGTGCCGAGCACGCGCAACCGCTGCGGCACCGGCTCGATTCCCCAGGCGGGGGTGTCCTCCATCTGTCGCTCCTCCCTTCGCCGGCATGACCCGGATCAGGTTCTACGGGTGTGATCTCAGCCCCTCGGTGGGCACCCCGGACGGAGGACTGTAACGACCCGGGGCGCCTCGCGGCGCCCCGGATTCGCCCTCTCCCCTAAAACCCGGCGGCGCGACCCCTCGCCGCCGAGGCGGGCAGAGTAGCCGCCTTCTGGCAAATGTCAATTGCAATTCGAATTCAGGCGCGAGCAGGCGGCGGAGCACGTACGGGAGGATGCCGCCGTGGCGCAGATAGTCGCGCTCGCGCGGCGTGTCGAGGCGCACGCGGGCCGTGAAGCTCTTCTCGTCGGCGCGCACCGTCACCTGCGTGGCCTCGCCGTTCTCGACCCCCTCGATCGCGAAGGTCTCGCGGCCGGTCAGCCCGAGCGTCGTGGGCGTCTCGCCGTCGGCGAACTGGAGCGGCAGGATCCCCATCATCAGCAGGTTCGAGCGGTGGATCCGCTCGTAGCTCTCGGCGATCACGGCCCGGACGCCGAGCAGGTTCGGGCCCTTCGCGGCCCAGTCGCGGGAAGAGCCGGAGCCGTACTCCTTGCCGGCGATCACGATCGTCGGCGTGCCCTCGGCGAGGTAGCGCTCGGACGCCTCGAAGATCGTCATCTCCTCGCCCGACGGCAGGTGCGCGGTCCAGGTGCCCTCGGAGCCGGGGACGAGCAGGTTGCGCAGGCGCACGTTCGCGAACGTGCCGCGCACCATCACCTCGTGGTTGCCGCGGCGAGAGCCGTAGGAGTTGAAGTCCTTCCGCTCGACGCCGTGCTCGACGAGGTAGCGGCCGGCGGGCGCGTCGGGCTTGATCGCTCCGGCCGGCGAGATGTGGTCGGTGGTGACCGAGTCGCCGAGCATCACGAGCACGCGCGCGCCGGCGATGTCGGCGACGGTGCCCGCCTCGGGCGGCATCTCCGCGAAGTACGGCGGCAGCCGCACGTAGGTCGAGCTGTCCTCCCAGGCGAAGAGCTCGCCCTCGGGCACGGGCAGCTCACGCCACTGCTCGTCGCCGGTGAAGACATCGGCGTAGGTCGAGCTGAACATCTCGCCCTTGACCGAGGCCGTGATCGTCTCCTGGATCTCGGCCGAGGTCGGCCAGAGGTCGCGCAGGTAGACGTCGTTGCCGTCGGTGTCCTGGCCGAGCGGCTCCTCGAGCAGGTCGATGTCCATCCGCCCCGCGAGCGCGTAGGCGACGACGAGCGGCGGCGAGGCGAGGTAGTTCGCCTTCACCTCCGGGTGGATCCGTGCCTCGAAGTTGCGGTTGCCGGAGAGCACGGAGCAGACGACGAGTTGGCCCTCGTCGACCGCGGCGGAGATCTCGTCGCGCAGTGGCCCGGAGTTGCCGATGCAGGTCGTGCAGCCGTACCCGACCGTGTGGAAGCCGAGCGCTTCGAGAAACGGCGTCAGTCCGGCGCGGTCGTAGTACTCGGTCACCACCTTCGAGCCGGGGGCCAGACTCGACTTCACCCAGGGCTTGCGGGACAGGCCGCGCTCGACCGCCTTCTTCGCGAGCAGGCCGGCGCCGACCATCACCTGCGGGTTCGAGGTGTTCGTGCAGGAGGTGATCGCGGCGATCACGACGCTGCCGTGCTCGAGCTCGTAATCGGTGCCGGCGACGGGAACGCGGTGGCGCTCCGGCGCACCGACGGCGACGGGCATCGAGTCGGGCTCCGGCTCGGGCTCGCCGCCGGGTGCCTGCTCCTTGGTCGGGTCGCTCGCGGGGAAGGTGTCGGCGACGGCCTTGTCGGAGCTGCCGTTCGTCAGCTGCGTCTCCCCGACGCCGAAGGTGCCGAGCGCCTCGAGGAAGGCGGTCTTCGCGCTGCTCAGCGGCACGCGGTCCTGCGGCCGGCGCGGCCCGGCGAGCGACGGCACGACGGTGGCGAGGTCGAGCTCGACGACCTGCGTGTACGTCGGCTCCTCGGCCGGGTCGTGCCAGAGCATGTTCTCCTTGCAGTACGCCTCGACGAGCGCGATCCGCTCCGGGCTGCGGCCGGTCAGGCGCAGGTACTCGAGCGTCTGCTCGTCGACGGGGAAGAAGCCGCACGTCGCGCCGTACTCCGGCGACATGTTCCCGATCGTGGCGCGGTCGGCGAGCGGCAGCGACTCGAGCCCGTGGCCGAAGTACTCGACGAACTTGCCGACGACGCCGGTGCCGCGCAGGATCTCGGTCACGGTCAGGACGAGGTCGGTCGCGGTCGCGCCCTCGGGCAGGCTCCCGGTCAGCTTGAAGCCGACCACCTGCGGCACGAGCATCGAGAGCGGCTCGCCGAGCATCGCGGCCTCCGCCTCGATTCCGCCGACGCCCCAGCCGAGCACGCCGAGGCCGTTGACCATCGTCGTGTGCGAGTCGGTGCCGACGAGGGTGTCGGGGAAGGCGGCGCCGTCGCGCTCCTCGACCACGCGGGCGAGGTACTCGAGGTTGACCTGGTGGACGATCCCGGTGCCGGGCGGCACGACCTTGAAGTCGCGGAACGCCTTCTGGCCCCAGCGGAGGAAGGCGTAGCGCTCGCGGTTGCGCTCGAACTCGAGCTCGACGTTGCGCGCGAACGCGCCGCGCGTGCCGAAGACGTCGACCTGGACGGAGTGGTCGATCACGAGCTCGACCGGGATCAGCGGGTTGATCTGCTCCGGGTCGCCGCCGAAGTCGGCCATCGCGTTCCGCATCGCGGCGAGGTCGACGACGGCCGGGACGCCGGTGAAGTCCTGCAGCAGCACCCGGGCCGGAGCAAACGAGATCTCCCGGCTCGGCTCCTCGGCCGCGACCCAGCCCGCCACCGCCTCGACGTCCTCCTGCGACCCGTTCCGGAGCACGTTCTCGAGCAGGATCCGCAGCGTGTACGGCAGCCGCGCAACGTCCCAACGCGACTGGAGTGCGTCGAGCCGGTGAATCTCGACGGTGCGGTCGCCGACGGTCAGCGTAGAGCGGGTCTCGAACGCGTCGGCCATGCCTCGAATCTACCGCAGCCGCCCGGGGCGCGGCCGCTTCGGCCGTGTCCGGGGTCAGACCCCGGCGTGTCCGCTGCGGCCGGGACGGGGTCAGACCCCGGCGTGTCCGCTGCGGCCGGGACGGGGTCAGACCCCGGCGTGGCTCTTCCGGCCGGGGCTGGGACGTCCAGCCCTGACGGCGAGACTCAGCGGAAGCGGCTGCGCGGGACGGTGAGCGCCGGGCCGACGTTGCCCGCCCGGTCGATCGCCGCGACCGAGACCCGCCCGTTCACGCGCGCGAGCGCGAGTCGCGCCGCGGGCTTCCTGACGAGCAGCGAACGGTTTCCGATCCGGATCCGGTAGCCGCGCAGTCCCCCGGCGTCCTTGACCGCCGGCCACGCGATGCGCGCGGTCTTCGCGTCGAGCCGGACGGCGATGCGCCGGAGCGCCGGCGGACGCACGGTGTCGAGAACGAGCCGGCCGGCCTCGTCGACCATCCCGACGCCGTCGCGGAACCGAACGCCTGCGACCGGGCTCAGCCTGCCGGCCGCGTCGACCGCCCGGACGCCGAAGCGCGAGATGTCCCCGGCAGTGGCGAGCAGTGCGGACGTCGAGGTGACCTGCCGGACGAAGCGGTCGTCCTGGTAGAGCCGATAGGCGACGGGGCCGAGATCGTCGGCGGACGAGCGCCAGGAGAACCGCACGGCGCCGCTCGGATCGTCGCCCGCCCGCAGGCCGGTGGGCACGGTCGGCGGACTCCGGTCCGGCGAGTCGAGCGGCTCGAGGAAGAACGAGTCCTGCACGTCGAGCCAGCTGCCCGGGTGCCCGTAGTAGTCGTTGCGTGCGGCATCCAGCACATGCGCGTCCAGCTCGTTGCCGGAGAGGGATGCGGTCATCAGATCCTCGGGGACGTCGCAGACGTGGCCGTCGTTGCAGAGGTTCGGGGCCTCGTTCGCGACCGCGCCGAGGACGTGGACGAGCTCGTGGACGGCCACGACGGGGCGAATCGAGTCGCCGGTCGCCGCGCCGCACGAGTCGAGGAAGACGATCGCCAGGCCCGGCAGGCCGAAGCTGCCGCCTGCAGAGCCCTGCCCGCAGACGCGGTCCCGCCCCACCTGACCGGTGGGGCCGTCGAAGTAGACGAGATAGGCCTTCTCGGGCTCGTGGAACCCGAACTCCGCTGCCAGCACCGATCGGATCGTCCCGAACGCGCCGTTGATCCCGCCGATCGGCTGTGGCAGCTCGAGGCTCGTGATGTCGAGCGCCCCGAAGGAGCTCGCGCAGTCGGCGGCGGCGAAGAGATCGAAGCGCGGCGCCCGGGCGGCGTCCTCCCTCCGCCACCAGGCATCGATCGCGGCGGCGTCGCCGGCGATCCGTGGCGCCCACTCGCCGAAGCGGTCGGGTGACCCGAGCGAGCGGACGTACGCGACGTGGATGGAATAGGCCTGCGTCACGTCGGGCGCGCGATCGGCCGCGGACGCCGACGTACCGCACCACGGCACGGGCGGCCCAGCCTGCGCCGGAGCGGCCACGACGAGCGCGGCGAGGGCCGCCAGCGTCGCGAGCCAGAGCTTCACAGGCGCAACCGTACTCGCAAGTCGTGAAAACGGAAAGGGCGTCAGCGGCGGAGCCGCCGGAGCGCGCGCTCCGTCCACGTCGTGCGCGCAGGGTCGAAGTGACCGACGACCGCCGCTCCGTACGGAGCGCCGATTCGCCGCGCGTAGGCGGCAAAGCCCTCCTCGCGCAGGGGCTGCCAGTCCTCGCGGTAGGGGCTGACGAGGTGCTCCCGGCCGACGTTGCGGGCGGAGAGGAGAAAGGCGAGCCCCATACCCGTCGAGACCTCGAGTAGCGGCCGCCGCTCCCGTGCCGCCGCGCGCTGCAGGCCGCCGTAGAGCGCCGCCAGCTCCTGCGGCGAGGGCAGATCGGCCGCGCTCGACCGCAGCTCGCCGAACGACGTTCGCAGCTCGGCGAGCTCGAGCGGGGGCAGGTCGACGAGCCTGGCCGTCGTGCCCGAGCCGCCCTCGAGGGCCGAGAGCAGGTCGTCGACCGAGCCGAGCTCAGCCCCCTCCGCGATCACTCCCGCCCGCTGGAGCTCCTCGACGAGCGCACGTAGGTAGACGCGGGAGCCGCGGGTGATGTCCGAGGCGGCTGCGAGCAGCCAGAGCGGCGAGAATCCGAACGCCGCGATCGAGCCGAGCTCGACGACGTTGCCGGCCGTCTTCCGCTTCAGCAGGTCGCCGGCATCCGGCTCGTCGGCGGGTGCAGTGCGTTCGACGTCGCCGACGAGCTCGATCGCGATCCGGAGCATGTTCTTCGCCGTCGCCTCGTAGAGCCGCGATCGGCGGGCGAACCGAGGCAGCACGACCTCCGCGGTCTCGTGCACGGCGCCGCCGAGTGCGCCCACGAGCGCGCGCACGACGCGCTCGGGCAGGGAAACGAGGAAGGTCGGCCGACGGCGCACGGCTACGATGATCCCATGGCCGCCACCGACAAGCTGGAGACGCTCCTGCGCGACTCCTTTCCCGACGCGAACGAGCTCGCCGTCGAGGATCGGACCGGTGGCGGCGACCACTTCCAGGTGACGATCGCGAGCGGCCGCTTCGACGGGCTCTCGCTGGTCGAGCAGCACCGGCTCGTCTACGAGGCGCTCGCGGCGCCGCTCGGCGACGGGTCGATCCACGAGCTCCGGATCAAGACGAGAGGACTGGCATGAGCGAGCTGAGCGAACAGATCAAGGAGATCATCGAGAACGAGCCGGTGAGCCTGTTCATGAAGGGCACCCCGCAGCTCGTCATGTGCGGCAACTCCGACCGGGCCCTGCGCGCGCTCCGCGCGGTCGGCGCTCCGGTGACCACGGTCGACGTCCTGCCCGACCCGCGGATCCGCCAGGAGCTGACCGCGCTCTCCGGCTGGCCGACGATCCCGCAGGTCTTCATCAAGGGCGAGCTGGTCGGCGGCGCCGACATCGTCGAGGAGCTGCACGCCAGCGGGGAGTTGCAGGCGAAGCTGGACGAGGCGCTCGGTAGCGACCGGGCACCGGCCGAGAAGACAACGAGCGTCGCTTGACGTCCCCGTTTCCCGAGCCCACGCCGCCGCCGAGCGGTCCGGATCCCTCCGACCCGCTCCCGGCGCCGATGCCGGTGCCTCCCGATCCGGACCCGGGCGGTCCGAGCCCGCTTGACTCAACGCCCGCTTAACGCGGCTCTCACTCGACGTTAAGACCCGCGGGGTACAACGATCAGCGTGAGCCGACGCCCCACGTTCTTCCGTGCTGCTGGTCTGGCCGCCGCCTCCCTCCTCGGCGGCCTCGTTGCGCTCGGCGGCGTTGCGCTCACGGGTGACCTGGGCGGCGGCACGACAACCGTGGTGAGGACTTCCCCTGCTCCCGCGGCCGCCGCCCAGGTCGCCGACAACGGCCAGCTTTCGGTCAGCGAGCTCTATGCGCGTGCCGCGCCTGGCGTCGTCCAGATCACCTCGACCTCGACGCAGAGCGACAACCCATCGGCGTCTCCCTTCGAGCAAGAGGCGGCGCCGCAGCAGGCGCTCGGCTCCGGCTTCGTGATCGACAAGGCCGGCCACATCGTCACGAACTACCACGTGATCGAGGGCGCCGACCAGATCGAGGTCAGCTTCTCGAACCAGGACACGCTCCGCGCGACCGTCGTCGGCAGCGACCCGTCCACCGACATCGCCGTGCTCCGCGTTCAGGCGAGCTCCCGGGGTCTGACCCCGCTCGCGCTCGGTGACTCCGGCGTCGTCCGGGTCGGCGACCCGGTGGTCGCGATCGGCAACCCGTTCGGGCTCGCGCGCACCGCCACCGCCGGCATCGTCAGCGCCGTCCAGGAGCGGACGATCACGGCGCCGAACGGCTATCCGATCGACCACGTGATCCAGACCGACGCGCCGATCAACAGCGGCAACTCCGGCGGCCCGCTCCTGAACATGCAGGCCGAGGTGATCGGCGTCAACTCGCAGATCGCGCCCGCGCAGGGCTCGGCCGGCAACATCGGGATCGGCTTCGCGGTGCCCTCGAACACCGTCAAGGAGGTCGTGGCCCAGCTCGTCGCCACCGGCCGCGTCGACCGGGCCTACCTCGGCATCGCGGGTGCCACGGTCACGCCCGAGCTCGCGCAGACGTTCCGGCTGCCGGTCGACACGGGCGTGCTCGTCCAGAGTGTCGGCGACGGTACCCCGGCGAACCAGGCCGGGCTACGGGAAGGCACGACCGACGTCGTCGTCTCGGGCGAGAGCTACACGCTCGGCGGGGACCTGATCGTCGCCCTCGGCGGCAAGCGCGTCGGCTCCCTGGAGGAGCTTCGTGATGTGCTCGCGAACCACAAGCCCGGTGACACGGTCAAGCTCGAGATCCACCGGGGCACGCGGCAGCTGACGCTCTCGGTGAAGCTGGGACGCCAGCCCGCGAACCCGGGAGGCTAGGCCGCCTGAGCCCCCGACGGCGGGTGTAAATGCGCCCGCAACGTCGGTACTCTTGCGCGGATGGAAGCGGAGGAGCCGCGGCGCGGGTCGCTGATCTTCGAGGACGAGCTGCTCGAGGACGAGGAGATCGTCTGGATCGACGACACCGACGACGACCGTGACGGCTGGTTCTGCGTCCGCACCGATCCGTTCCCGTGCCCCGCGAGCGGCTGCACGTTCGTCGCCGACTTCATGACCGCCGCGCACCTCGTGCTCGTGTGGGAGGAGCGCGACGACCCCAACCTGCTCTGGCACGCGCAGCGGGCGATGGAGGTCGGGCGCAACCCGCGGGTCGTTGCCTACGAGCGCGGCTTCGGCCCGAGCGCCTCGTACTACGCCTGGGAAGCGGCCGGCCGACCCGTCCACGCCGTGCGTGCCCGTTAGCTTCGGCCGCGCGCTGACGGTCGGCGTCGAGGAGGAGCTGCTCCTGCTCGACGCGGACACCTACGCGCCCGCGCCCGGTGTCGAGGCGCTCCTCGGTCCCGAGGGGCTGAAGACCGAGCTCTTCTCCTGTCTCGTCGAGACGAACACGCCGGTCTGCGAGAGCGTCGACGCGGCGCTCGTGGAGCTCCGGCGGCTGCGCGGCGTGGTCCGCGAGCGTGCCGCTCGGGAAGGCCAGGTGCTCGCCGCGTCCGGCTCGCACCCGTTCGCGATCCCGGAACACCAGCGGATCGTGCAGGAGCAGCGCTACCTGGAGATGCTCGACGAGCTCGGGGAGAAGACCCGTCGCCAGCTCGTCTGCGGCCTGCACGTGCACGTGGGCATGGAGAGCTTCGACGCCTGCCTGCGCACGCTGGCGGCGATCGTGCCCTGGCTCCCGTCCCTGCTCTCGCTGTCGCTCAACTCGCCCTACCTCGCCGGGAGTGAGACGGGAGTCCTCTCCGCGAGAGCCGAGCGCCTGCTCGAGCTCCCCAGGGGCGGCCCGCCACCGCCGCTGGCCTCGGTGGCCGAGTGGGAGGCGGCGATCGCCGCCACCGGCGAGGACTACACGCGCAGCTGGTGGGACGCGCGACCGCACCCGCGCCTGGGCACGCTCGAGGTGCGCATGGCCGACCAGCCGACCAGCGTCGAACGCTCTGCCGCGCTCGCGGCGGTCGTTCAGGCGTTCTGCGCCGCGCCGCCTGCATCCGAGCCCGTCGAGCGCGAGGCGTACATGACCGCCCGCGACGCCGCCACCCGGGGTGAGGGCCGCGGCGCGGAGCTGCTCGAGCTGGTCGAGCCCGCGGCGCGGGCCCTCGGCACGTGGGAGCTGGTGCAGGGCTTGCGGCAGCCGGTCGAGGCGCGCCGCCAGCTCGAGACGGGTCGGCGCGACGGCCTCGTCGCCGTCGCCGCGGAGCTCGTGGCCCTGTCGTGAGCGCCGTTCGCGCGGCCGTCTACCCGCTCCGCCTCGTCGCGGCGCGGCTCGGGCGGCGGAGCGCTCCGGTCGTCCTGATCGTGCTCGGGATCGCGGCCGGTGCCGCCGTCGTGCTCGGCGGCCGGGCGGGGGCTCTCGTTGCGCAGGATCGCGCGATCGCGCAGGCGGTCGAGCGCATCCCGGACTCGTCGCGGTCGGTCCGAGCTGTCTGGTTCGGCGTGCCCGGACAGGCCGACGAGCCCCAGGCGGAACTGGCACGGCGGGCCCGTTCGGCGCTCCGCCACGCGGTCGATGTGCATGCGACCGGGCTCGTCCTCTTTCGTGAGACGACGATCGCGGGCACCTTCGCCGGGCTCGGCGGCGTCGAGCAGCTCGGCCGTCGGGTGACGGTCCGCGCCGGGCGGCTGCCGGACGTCTGCACGCCGCAGCGGTGCGAGGTGCTGCGACTCCGCGGCGACGGCCGGCTGCCCCAGCCGGCCGGTGTCCGCCTCGTCGAGGTCGGCGAGGCAGTCCTGAACGACCGGGTCCTGTTCGGCGACTTCCTCGCACCGACCGACAACGCCCTGGCCGCCGCCGAGGTCAGCCCCGTCGTCGCCCGCGCCGCCGGCTACCACCGCCCGCCGCCGCCGCCGCTCTTCCTCGCGAACGGCGTCGACGCCCTGGCGGCGCTCCCGGCGCTGGCGCGGGTCTACCGCAGCTACGCCTGGGTCGCCCCGCTCACGGCCGGGACGCCGCGGCTCTGGGAGATCGACCGCCTCGCCGCGGGCGTGACCCGGGCTCGCTCCGAGCTGCAGGCGACCTCGTCGAACTTCGATCTCGTGGCGCCGGTGCAGGAGCTACGCGAGGCGCAGGAGACCACCCGCTCGGCGGGCCGGCGGCTCGGCATCGTCGGCGGTGAGGCGGCGGCGCTCCTCTTTGCCTTCGCGCTCCTGGCGGCGATGACGTTGCGGCCGGACCTGGCGGCGGCGCGGCGCCGGCTCGCCTGGTACGGCGCGCGCGGCTGGCAGCTCGCGCTGCTGACGGGCGCCGAGGCCGGCGCTCTGGCGGTGGCGGGCACAGTGCTCGGGCTCGCCGTCGGCACGGCGGTGGGAGGTGTCGTCGCCGCGCGTGCAGGCGCTCCCGTGGCCGACGTGCTCTTGCGCAGCATTCTCTCCGGAGCGGGGCTCGGCCTCGCCGTGCTCGTCGCCGCTGCGGGCGCAGCGATCCTCGCCGCCGCCGTAGCCACTCGACGGTTCGGGACGCGCTTCGGCCTCGTCGATGCGGCGGCGCTCGGTGCAGTCGCGCTCGTCGTGCTCGAGCTCGTCCGCGACAGGCCGAACGGCGACCTGACGCTGCTGCTGCCGGCGCTCGTGACGTTCGTGGCCGCGGTGCTCACGGCGCGCGCATTGCCGCCTGCGCTGCGGCTCGTCGAACGGCTCGCGCGCGGCCGTTCCGCCGGTCTCCGCCTGGCCTCGGTGTCGCTCGCTCGCAACCCGGGCTACACCGTCGTCGCGACCGCCTTCCTCGTCGTCAGCTTCGGGCTTGCGCTCTTCGCCGAGAGCTACCGCGCGACGCTGTCGCGCGGCGAGGCCGACCAGGCGGCGCACCGCGTCCCGCTCGACTATCTCCTCCGCGAGGATCTGCGCCGGTTGATTCCGGTGCAGGACGCGGCGCCGTTCGAGCGCTTCCGGCGGCTCGAGGGAGTGCAGGTCGCGCCGGTGCTTCGCCTGACCGGCGGGGTCGGCCGCCTCGAGGGCGAGAGCGGGATCACGCTGCTCGGCCTGCCGCCTGCCGTGCTGCCCGAACTGCGCAGCTGGCGCGACGACGATGCCGATCTCCCGCGCTCGGCGCTGGCGGCGCGGCTCGTGGCCGAGCCGGCGACGCGCGGCCCGCGCCTGCCCCGCGAGCTCGTGCGGTTCTCCTCGCCGATCGCCGACGACCTCGTTCGCGCGTTCGCCGAGATCGAGGGACCGAACGGGCGCTTCGTGCGGGTCGAGCTCGGCGACGCGGTCCCAGCCGAGGCGCGGGGCGGCCGGCTCGCCGGGATCGTGCTCGAGCCGGGCACGCGGCTGCAGGAACGAGGCGCCGATGCGGGCCAGGCCGCGTCGGGCTCGGTCGAGTTGCCGGTCGTGCCTGCGCTCTTGCGCGGCTGGGTCGGCGTCGGCGGGGCGCGCCTCTCCGGCCGCACCGTCCGGTACACGCTCACGAACGTGGCCGTGACGCGGATCCGGCCGCGTCAGCCCGACGCGGCGGTGCCGGTGCTCGCGACGCCGCGGCTCGCGGCCGCTGCCGATGCGAACGGCCTGCTGCCGCTGCAGCTTGCGGGCGAGCGCGTCCTCGTCCGCGTCGTGGCGACCGTGCGGCGCTTTCCCGGGGTCGACGGGCAGGCCGTCGTCGGCGACGCCGAGGCGCTGGCGGCCGCCGTCAACCTCGCGCGGCCGGGTGGTGCTCGCCTGAACGAGGTCTGGCTACGGTTGTCCGATCCTGCCCGGCGGGTCTCCCTCGAGCGTGCCCTCGCCGCGAAGCCGTTCGACGTGCTCGACTTCCAGTCGCGTCGCGCGCTCGAGGCCGACGCCCGTCGTGACCCGATCGCGCACGGGACGCTGCTCGCGCTCGCGGTCGCCGCGCTCGTCGCGCTCGGGCTCGCTCTCGCCGGGGTGCTCCTGACCGTGCTCGGAGACCTGCGCGATGAGCGCGGCGAGCTCTTCGACCTCGAGGCGCAGGGCGCGGCGCCGTCGCTGCTGCGCCGGATCGTGAGGCTGCGGGCCTTGGCGGTTGCCGGCGCCGGGTTGTTCGCCGGAGGCCTGGCGGGGCTCGCGCTCGCAGGCGTCGTGACCGACCTCGTCGGGTTGACGGCGCGTGCGACGGCCGCCGAGCCCCCGCTCGTGCTGGAGGTCGACGGGGTCGTCGTCCTCGCCGCCGTCGGTCTGTATGCGGCGACGGCGGCCGGACTGGTGCTCCTCGCGACGCGGCGCGCGTTCAGCGAGCCCGCCCCCGGACGCGCGGAGGCGCTCGAATGAGCACGCTCGTCGAGCTGCGCGACGTCTTCCGTGTCTATCCGTCCGTGGAGGGCGGCGTCGCCGCGCTGCAGGGGCTCACGTTGGCGGTGCGCAGCGGCGAGCTCTGTGTCGTCCTCGGCCCGAGCGGCTCGGGCAAGTCGACGCTGCTCCGGATCGTCGCGGGGTTCGACAGGCCCTCGGCCGGCTCCGTGCGCGTGGCCGGCGTCGACGTGGGCGCGCTCGGCGCCCGGCGCGCGGCGAGCTTCCGCTCGCGGGCGATCGGCTACGCCGACCAGCACTACTGGCGGGCCCTCGCCGGCGAGCTGACGGTTCGGGAGCTCGTCGGCGTTCAGCTCGGCCTGGCGGGCGAGCCGCGGCACCGGCGTGATTCCCGTAGCGACGAGCTGCTCGAACGGGTCGGCCTCGGCGGCCGCCGCGCCGCGCATCCGCGCGAGCTCTCCGGAGGCGAGCAGCAGCGCGTCGCGCTCTGCGCCGCGCTCGCGGGTCGGCCGCAACTCCTGATCGCCGACGAGCCGACCGGCGAGCTCGACGCGGCGACGGCGCGGGAGGTGCTGGCGCTCGTCGCCGAGCTCGTGCGCGAACAGGGCGGCACGGCGCTCGTCGTCAGCCACGATCCGGCCTCGGCCGACGTGGCCGACCGGGTCGTCCACGTCCGCGACGGGAGGATCAGCGACGAACGGGTCGCCGGGGGCGGCGACGACGGCTCGATCGTCGTCGGCCGCGGCGGCTGGCTGCGCCTCCCCGAGGGCCTGCTCCGCTCTGCCGGGATCGACCGCCGCGCCAGGGCGGAGATCCGCGAGGGGGCGATCGTGCTCGAACCCGCCGGGAGCGCTTGTGTTTCTGAAACACAAGCTCCTCGCGACCCGCATGCACGACGCCGGTTCGAGCGGCGTCGGAGGAGAAAGTGTTTCTGCAACACAAAGTCCGCTCGTGGCGGTTCGCGGGGTGACGAAGCGTTTCGGGGCCGCGGCGCCCTTCGTCGGGCTCGACGCCGAATTCGCACCGGGAGCCCTCACCGTCGTCACGGGGCCGTCGGGCTCCGGCAAGACGACTCTGCTGCACCTGCTCGCCGGGATGGAGTTGCCCGACGCGGGTGAGGTCGTCGTCGGTGGAATCGTGCTCTCTGCGCTCGACCGCGCCGGGCGCGCCGAGTTGCGCCGGCGCGAGCTCGCCTTCGTCGGGCAGCAGGCGAACCTCGTGCCGTTCCTCGGTGCGCGCGAGAACGCAGAGCTGGCACTCGAGCTCCGCGGCGTCCAGGGCGGCGGCGTGGCAGAGGCGCTCGCCGCCGTCGGGCTCGCCGAGCACGCCGAGCGCCCCGTCTCGGAGCTCTCCGCGGGACAGCGGGCCCGCGCCGCGCTGGCCCGTGCACTCGCGTCGCGACCACGCGTGCTCGTCGCCGACGAGCCGACCGCGCGGCTCGACGCCGCCAACGCCCTCGCGCTCGGGGCGTTGCTCGCCGACGTCGCGCAGAGGATGGGAACGACCGTGATCTGCGCCACCCACGACCCGCTTCTGATCGACCAGGCTGACGCGGAGCTGTCGCTAGCATCCGGCTAGATGGCGACGGTCTCCGACACGATCCAGGTCAGCGGCGTTCGCTGCGAACGCTGCGTCGGCCGCCTCGCCGGCACGCTCCGCCAGGTGGACGGGATCGAAGCCGCGAACGCGAACCTGATGGGCCAGGTCGCACTCACCTGGGACGACGCCCTGACGAGCCGCGAGCAGATCGTTGCGGCGCTCGGCCGGGGCGGCTTTCCCGAGCTCGAAGCGGTCTGACAGGGAATACCCCCTGCTCCGGGCGCGTTGTCCGAGGCGAAGATCCGATTGTTAGGGTGGCCGGGTGAGTGAGTCCGGCGCAGCCGAGCCAGAAGCAGACGTCGCGCGGCGGATCGCAACCGAGGCCCGCCAGCGCGTTCGCTTCGAGGAGGAGGCGCTCGAGTTCGCCGACCAGGTCTACCGGGTCGCGCGCCGCATGGTCGGCACGCGAGAGGAGGCCGAAGAGTTGGTTCAGGACACCTACGCGCGGGCGTTCCGCAGCTGGCAGTCGTTCACGCCCGGCACGAATATGCGCGCCTGGCTGCTGCGGATCCTGACGAACCTGAACACCGACCGCGGCCGCAAGCTCCAGCGCACGCCCGACTCCCAGCCGCTCGAGGAGAGCGACTACTACCTCGCGAACAAGGTCGCCGCCGTCGAGGGTGAGCAGGCGCTCGAGCAGGAGCGTGTCGTCGAGCGCCTCTCCCAGGGCGGGGTCGTCAACGCGCTCGCCGAGTTGCCACACGACTTCCGCGACGTCGTCGTCCTCGTCGACCTCGGCGAGTTCAGCTACGCCGACGCTGCGCAGATCCTCGACGTCCCGATCGGTACCGTGATGTCGCGCCTGCACCGCGGCCGCCGTATCCTGAAGCAGACGCTCGCGGAGGAGAGCCTCACATGAGTCACGACGCCGACTGCGAGAAATGCGAGGAGCTGCTGCAGGACTACCTCGACCGCGAGCTCGCGCCCGAGGAGGTCGTCGCGGCCGAGGGCCATCTCAACGGCTGCGACTACTGCCGCCGGCGCTACCGGTTCGAGCAGCACCTGCGTCGCTACATCCGGGTCAGCGCGAGCGAGCGCATGCCGGCCGGCCTGCTGGCGAAGCTCGCCGAGCTCCGCGGCCCGACCGCCGACGTCTAGCCCGGGCCGCGCTGCGGCCCGACGATCACGACGAGGCGGTTCTTGTTCGTGCCGCCGGGCAGGGGCTTCGTGACGAAGCCGAGCTGGCGGGCGAGCCGAACGGCGATGAGACGGCCGCCGGGCGCGTAGTAGACCGCGCTCTGCGTGTAGTCGAAGCGGTCGGCCCGGCCGACCTTCTTGACCGTGTAGGCGAGCGACTGGATCCGGCTGCCGATCTGGCGCGTCCAGGTGATGTCGCCGGCGCCGTTGAGCACGTCGACCTGGATCCGCCACGGCTTCGGCAGCGTCGCAGCCTGGGCGACGACGGGGTCGATCGCCGGGGCGGGTGGGCCGGCGATCGCCGGGACGAGCACGAAGGCGAGCAGTGCCATCAGCGCGGCCGAGAGGGCCGCGACACCGACGAGGCGGCCGGTCGGGTTGACGTCGAGCCCGAGCGGCGCGACAGGGAGGCCGGCGAGCGTGCGCGCCTCGCGGCGGTCGACCTCGAGTGCCGCGCCGAGCAGGAGCGTCGCCTCGATCGCGTGCTGGGGGGACGGGAAGCGGTAGACGCGACCCTCCTCGAGCCACTCGACCTGGTCCGGCGTCAGACCGGCGCGCTTCGCCGCTGCTGCGACGGTCAGCTTCCGGTGCAGGCGTGCCGATGCGAGCGCATTGCGCTCCGACGCCGGCTCGAGGCGGAGGGGGATCGGGCGGGCGAGCTCCATCTGCACCTACATCGGTTCGTCGGGCACTCTCCTGAACCTTTTCGGCAGATCCTCCGGCCGATCGACGTCTCCCGGCGCGCCGAGGTCGTCGCACGGCACGAGCAGGGCGTCGTGCGAGCGCAGGCCCTCGTCCGGGATGTTCGCCCACTCGGACCGCGCGACGAGCAGCGGATGACCCCGTTCGCCGCCGTAGCTCGCCGCGACCACGGGCGCGCCGGTGTCCCGCCAGGCCGCGACGACCCGGTCGATCGCCGCGGGCGCGAGCTCGGGCCCGTCCGCGAGGACGACGACCGCGGCCTCGACCTGCGGCCGGAGCGCGGCGAGGCCGCAGCGGAGCGACGCGCCCGGGCCTCGCTCCCAGTCCGGGCAGTCGACCGCATCGTCGAGCGGATAGGCGCCGGCAACGACGACGACCTGCTCGACGCCGGCGAGACGCTCGAGGACGGCGGGGAGGAGCAGGCGCTGCTTCGGCGCGCCGAACCGGGACGCCGCGCCGGCCGCCAGGACGACGGCCGCGATCAGGACGTCTCGACCGTGACCCGCTCGATCACGACCGGCTCCGAGGGCGGCCCGTCCCCGACACCGAGGGCGTCGATCGCCTGCACCGTCTCCATGCCGTCCGTGACCGTGCCGACGACCGCGTACTCGGCGGGCAGGCCGACATCCGCGCCGGTGACGACGAAGAACTGGCTGCCGGAGGTGCCCGGCGCCTCGAACGCCCGCCTTCGCCATCGCGACGACGCCCTCGGTGTACGCGCTGTCGGCCGGCGGCACGTCGACGGTCTTGTAGCCGGGACCGCCGGTGCCGGTTCCGGTCGGGTCGCCGCCCTGGATCACGAAGCCGGGCACGACGCGGTGGAACGTGGTGCCGTCGAAGAAGCCGTTCTGCGCGAGCGAGACGAGCGACGCGGCTGTCTTGGGCGCCTTCGCCTGGTCGAGCTCGATCGTGAAGGAGCCGCAGTTCGTCTCGACGACGAGGCTGTAGGTCGTGCCGGCGTCGAGAGCGTCTGCGGGTTCCTCCTCGCCGCCGTCCGGCTTGGCCTCCGGTGCGTCGACGGTGCGGCAGCCGCCGTCGCCCGGAGCGGCCTCGGTGGTCGCGGCCGCCTCGGTGGTTGCCGCGGACTCGTCCCCGCCGTCCTCGCCACCGCACGCGGCGAGCACGAGCACCAGCGCGAGCAGGAGCAGGCGGGTCACGTGCATCCGACCAGCTTCCGCCACTGCGAGGTGACGTTCGCGACGTAGGCGACCGTCTCGTCGTTCGGGCTGGCGCCGTCGCGCTCGACCGCGGTCGGGCCGGCGTTGTAGGCGGCGAACGCGAGATCGGTCGAGCCGAAGCGGTCGAGCATCTGGCGCAGGTAGCGGGCCCCGGCGAGCACGTTCTCGCCGACATGGCCGGCGTCGAGATCGAGCTCCGCCGCAGTCTCCGGCAGCACCTGCAGGAGGCCGAGCGCGCCCGCTGCCGAGCTCGCGTTCGCATCGAGGTTCGACTCGACCTTCGCGACCGCGACGATCATCGCGAGCGGGAGGTCGGCGTCGTCGGCCGCCGCGCGGAACTCGTCGCGGAGCTCCCTCGGGACCGGGCAGGGGTTGGGCGGCAGCGCCATCGGCAGCGCTGCCGGCAGGCGGAGCGACGGCTGCGGCTTGCCGGCGCTCGCGCTACCGACGTGACCGGCGACGGCGGCCGAGCCGGCCGCGACGAGGAACAGGGAGAAGAGTCTGAGCCGCACGAGGACCGCGGATCGTAGCGCCTCGTCAGAGCGCCGCAAGCGCACGGCCGACGAGCGTCCGTGCGATCTCGACCTTGAACTCGGTGCCGGGCAGCGGCGTCGCGCGGTCGAGCTCGTCGGGCGCCGAGAGCAGCCACGGGACGGGCGCGACGCCCGCGAGCGCGATCCGTGTTCCGCCTGCCGACCGGGCGGCGGCGACGCCGACGAGCGCGAACGCCCACCGTTGTCGGTCCATCGCCTTCAGGTACGTGCTCGCCTCCACCTCGGGCAGCTCCAGCTCGAGGATCAGCTCGTCCGGCGGCGAGCGTCGTCGTCGCGCGGTCGTCCTCGGTCGGCAGCCGGTAGAGCTCGGCCGAGGTCGAGCTCGCGCCGGTCGGTGCGCACCCGGGCGCCGAGCGCGAGCAGCGCCGCCGCCGGGTCGGACGGGTGCGCGGAGGCGCAGAAGTCGTTCGCGAAGACCGCGTGCTCACGGTGCTCGCCGTCCCGCGCGTGGCAGGTGTCGCCGCCGTGCAGTCGGCACGGGAACCGGAGGCGCCAGTACCAGCAGCGCGTCGCCTGGAGCAGGTTGCCGCCGATCGTGCCCATGTTGCGCAGCTGCGGCGAGGCCGCCAGCCGGCACGCCTCGCGGAGCGCGGCCGGGATCTCGTCCGACGCCTCGAGGTCGGCCAGCGTCGTGCCCGCCCCGATCGTCGGGCCGGAGATCCCGCGCGGCACGACCGCCGAGATGTCGACGAGCGTCTCCGCCGCGAGGATCCCGTCGCGCAGCAGCGGCACCACCTCGGTGCCGCCCGCGAGCGCCGTGCCGCCGGCGAGCGCGTCGACGGCCTCGGCCGCGGAGCTAGGACGTTCCAGCCGCAACGGGCTCCTTCTTCCGGGCCTCGGCCTCGCGCAGCGCGCGCAGGATCTCCTCGCGCGTGATCGGCAGCGAGGTCACGTCGGCGCCGGTGGCGTCGCGGATCGCGTTCGCGATCGCGGCTGCGGTGGGGACGATCGGCGGCTCGCCGAGCCCCTTCGAGCCGAGGTTCGTCAGATGCACGTCGGGCTCGTCGACGAGGTCGCAGACGATCTCGGGAACGTCCGCGATCGTCGGCAGCTTGTACGCGTCGAGCGTCTTGGTCAGGACGGTGCCGGTGCGCGGGTCGTCGAGCCGGTGCTCCGAGAACGTGTGCCCGAGCGCCTGGATGATCCCGCCCTCGATCTGGCTGCGCGCGCCGAGCGGGTTGATCACGCGGCCGACGTCGTGGATCGCGACGATCTTCTCGACCCGGGTCTCACCCGTGCCGACGTCCACTGCGACCTCCGCGAGCTGGATCCCGAAGGTGAGCACGCGCATCCCGGTCGGGTTGGGGCCGCGGGCGCCCTTGCCGAGGATCTGGCCGTCGTCGAGCAGGCCGGTGATCTCCTCCAGGGGCCAGGAGCCGCCGTCGGAGGAGACGATGTTGCCGCCCTTGAGCGAGAGCAGGTGCTGCTCGCGCTCGAAGCGCTGGGCGGCGAGCTCGAGCACCTGCCGCGCGGCGTCGGCCGCCGCCGAGCGCACGGCCGGGCCCATCGACGGCAGCGTCGACGAGCCGCCGGAGATCGAGGCGAACGGCCCGCGCGCGGAGTCGCCGACCTGCACCTCGACCCGGTCGAGCGGCAGCCCGAGCTCCTCGGCGGCGATCATCGCCATCGCCGTCCGCGTGCCCGTGCCGATGTCCTGCATCGCGGTGACGACGTTGACCCGCCCGTCGGAGCCGAGCCGGACCCACGCGTAGCTCGGCGGGCCGCCGCCGCCGTACCAGATCTGGCTCGCCATCCCCAGGCCGCGCTTCCAGACGTCGTCGGAGCGCGCGCGGACCTCGTGCCGGCGCTCCCAGTGCGGCTCGGCGCGCCGGTAGCACTCCATCAGGTTCTTCGACGAGAACGGCCGGCCGTCCATCGCGTCGGCATGGGCGTAGTTCTGCTTGCGCAGCTCGAGCGGGTCGATCCCGAGCTGCGCGGCGACCTTGTCGAGCACGCACTCGAGCGACCACGTGCCCTCGACGAAGCCGGGCGCGCGGAAGGCGGCCATCGGCGGCAGGTTCAGCTTCGCGCCGTGCTCGACGGTGTGGACGTTCTCGCAGGCGTAGAGAAGCTGCATCGGCCCGGCGGTCGGCGGCAGCCAGCCGCCGTGGCCGAGCGCGCAGACGTACTCGCCGGTCAGCGCGGTCAGGGTGCCGTCGGCCCGGGCGGCGACGCGGACGCGCTGCCGGGTCGCGTTGCGGTTCCCGCCGACGACGTTCTCCTCGCGGCGCGTGAGCGCGCAGCGCACCGGCCGGCGCGTGCGGCGCGCCAGCTCGACCGCCAGCAGGAGGTAGTTGCCGACGCCGTTCTTCGCGCCGAAGCCCCCGCCCATGAACTCGCAGACGACGCGGATCCGGTCGGCGGGCATGCCGAGCTGCTCGGCGAGCTCGCTGCGGGTGCCCCAGATGTACTGCGTCGAGATGTAGACGTCGAGGTTCTGGCCACGCCACTCGCACACGCACTGGTGCGTCTCGAGCGGGTTGTGGTTCAGCGTCTGCGTCGTGTACTCCGCCTCGACGACCGCGTCCGCCTGCGCGAGCCCGCGCTCGACGTCGCCGCGGGTGTAGTCGCGGCTGGGCTGGACGAACGAGCCGCGCCGGACGGCCTCGTCCGCGTCGAGCAGCGGCTCGAGCACCTCCCACTCCACGTCGATCAGGTCGACGGCGGCGCGCGCCTGGCCCATCGTCTCGGCCGCGATTGCGGCGACGGCGTAGCCCTCGAAGACGGCCTCGCCGTCGACGCCGCTGACCTCGCCGGGGCCGACGACGGCGAGGACGCCCGGCGCGGCGGCGGCCTGCGCCAGGTCGATGCTGCGGATCCGAGCGTGTGCGTGCGGGCTGCGGAGGAGCGCGGTCTCGAGCAGGCCGGACAGGCGGATGTCGCCGGTGTAGCGCGCCTCGCCGCGGGCCTTCTCGTAGCCGTCGACCCTGGGTGCGTCGCGGCCGACGACGTCGCCGGGGCCGGTCGGCCACTGGTCGAGCGCGTCCTCCTCGACGAGCGTCCAGACCTCCTCGTAGCGGCCCTCGACCTCCTTCTCGGAGCGGATCAGCCGCGCCACGACTGGATCGCCTCCTCGATGCGCGGATAGGTGCCGCAGCGGCAGAGGTTGCCGGCCATCCGGTGCCGGATCTCGTCGCTCGACGGCTCGGGGCTCGACGCGACGAGCGCCGCAGCCGAGACGATCTGGCCCGGCGTGCAGAAGCCGCACTGGAGCGCGTCCGTGCGAACGAAGGCGTCCACGAGCGGGTGCTCCTTGAGCCCCTCGATCGTCGTCACCTCGCGCTCGCCGACCGTGTGCGCGAGCGTGATGCAGGAGAGGACGGGGACGCCGTCGAGTTGCACCGTGCAGGCGCCGCAGTGGCCCTCGCCGCAGGCGACCTTCGTCCCGGTCAGGCCGAGGTCGTTCCTCAGCACCTCGGCGAGCGTCTGCCCGATCGGCGCCTCGAACGCGTAGTCGTGCCCGTTGACGCGCAGCTCAGACAGCGGCGGTCACCGCGGTGATGTTCGCGAGGTGGAGCATCCGGAAGGCGGTGCGGGCGACACGGGTTCGATCTGCCTCGTCCTCGCTCTCCGGAAACGCGAGCCAGAGGTCGCGGGCCGTGAGCAGGAGCTGGCGAATCCGCTCGGTCTCCTCGCGATGCCCGTCCGAGCGCTCGGCGCAGGCGTTGAGCGCGAGCCCGAGCACGCCGATCGTGTCGGCCTGTCTCGTCCAGAGGAGCGGCGTGGCCATCGACAGGTACTGGTGGATGCGCGCGAAGGTGATCGGATGCGCGACGTCCGCCGGCCCGCGCGGGGCGCTCAGCGGCAGGGCGTCCTCGCCGTCGGCGATCCGGCGGGCGCTGCCGCCGAGCATCGCGCGCGTCTGCTGCTCGTCGAGGCCGGCCATCCGCGCCGTGCGCAGCGCGAGCAGGAGCGAGGCAGGGCTGGCCGCCGTACGGGTAGTCCGACGCGTACAGCACCTGCTCGGGCGAGACGAGCCGGTAGAGGTCGAGCAGGTCGAGCGGGCTCCAGACGGAGGTGTCGAAGAAGACCCCGGGTCGCCCCGAAAAGTGCTCGGCGAGGGCGGCCAGGTCGGCGATGCCGGCGTGCGCGATGATCAGCTGCGGCTCGTAGGCGTCCATCAGCCGGCCCAGCGCGTCGGCGATCGGCGGCAGGCCGCGGCCGCCGTGGATCAGGATCGGCACCTTGCGGTCGGCCGCGAGCTCGAAGACCGGCGCGAGCCGCTCGTCGTCGAGGAGGAACTTCTGCGCCCGGGGATGCAGCTTGATCCCGCGTGCGCCCCGGTCGAGGCAGCGCACGGCCTCGTCGATCGGGCTCTCCGTCAGGTCGAGCCGGACGAACGGAACGAGCTCGCCGCCGCTCTGCTCGGCGAACGCGAGCGTGCGGTCGTTCGGCGCGCGGAAGCCGGGGTGCCGGTCGGGCTCGTCGAGGCAGAACACGAAGGAGCGCGAGATCCCGTTGGCGCGCTGGGTCCGGAGCAGGTCGTCGAGCTCGCCGCGCATGCCGTCGATGTCGGTGCCGAGGTGGACGTGCGCATCGAAGATCTCGGCGCCGTCAGGCAGCTCGGCGCGCACGATCGCCTCGTAGGTCTCCACGAGGCCCTGCACGCGGCGAAGCACGTCGTCCACGAGCCTGAGTCTACGGAGCGACTGCTTCAGGAACGGGCGGAGCCGCTCCCGGCCAGGCCGCCGACCTTCTCCTGCAGGTAGGCGAGGTACGGCTGCGGGTCGATCTCCGTGGCGCCGATCGCGCGGTCGAGCGTCTCGAGCGGCGTGAACTTGCGCCCGTGCCGGTAGAGCCGGTCGCGCAGCCAGTCGTAGAGCGGGCCGAACTCGCCCGCCTCCAGCTGCGCGTCCAGGCTGTTCAACTCGGTCTCGGCAGCGCGCCAGATCTGCAGCGAGAGGACGTTGCCGAGCGCGTAGGTGGGGAAGTAGCCGTAGGCGGCGCGCGTCCAGTGCACGTCCTGGAGGACACCGCGCGTGTCGTCGGGAACCTCGACACCGAGGAAGTCCTGCATGCGCGCGTTCCACGCCTCGGGCAGGTCTGCCAGCGCGAGCGTGCCGGCGACGAGCTCCTGCTCGAGCTCGAAGCGCAGGATGATGTGGAGCGAGTAGGTGACCTCGTCCGCGTCGACGCGGATCAGGCCGGGCGCGACGCGGTTGACGCCGCGGTACCACGCCTCGAGGTCGACGTCCGCGAGCTGCGGGAAGTGCCGCTGCAGCTCGGGCAGGCGGCCGCGCCAGAACGGCAGCGAGCGGCCGACGAGGTTCTCCCAGGTCCGGCTCTGCGACTCGCCGAGGCCGAGCGACGCGTTGCCGTACAGCGGCGTGCGTTCGAGCGCAGGGTCGATGCCCTGGTAGGTGAGCCCGTGCCCGGCCTCGTGCATCGCGGCCCACAGCGCGCGCAGGTTGTCGGGCTTGTAGCGCGTCGTCATCCGGATGTCCGTGCGCGAGAACGAGGTCGCGAACGGGTGCACGGTCGGGTCGAGCCGGTAGGCGCCCTCCTCGAAGCCGAAGTCGCGCAGGATCCCGCCGAGGAAGTCGGCCTGCGCCTCGACCGGGAAGTCGCCCTCGAGGAACGAGTCGTCGGCCGGCTCGCCGGCCTCGCGCACGATCCGGGTCAGCTCGGGGCGGAGGACGTCGAACACGGCCGTCACCTCGGCCGTCGTCATCCCCGGCTCGTACTCGTCGAGGAAGGCGTCGTAGGGCGAGTCGCCCGGCTCCATGCACTCCGCCCAGCGGAGCGCGACGTCGTGCACGCGCTGCAGCGCCGGCCGGAAGAGCTCGAAGTCCGCCGCCCCCCGCGCCTCGAGCCAGGCGACGTGCGCCTTGCCGCCCTCGCGCGCCCAGGCAGCCGCGAGCTCGGCGGGAACTCGCCGCGCCTTCTCCCAGTCGCGGCGCGTGACGCGGATCAGGCTGGCGTCGTCGGAGTCGTGGTCGAGCTCGTCCTCCAGGGGCGCCGCCCGGTCGAGCAGGCGGCCGATCTCGTCCGAGGTGAAGCGCTCGTGCACGAGCCCGGAGAGCGTCGCCGAGGCCTCGGCGCGGGCGGCGGCGCCCTTGGGCGGCATCATCGTCCGCTGGTCCCAGCCGAGCACGCCGAGCGCGCGCTCGAGGTCGCCGACCTCGGCCAGTCGCTGCTTCAGTTCCGTGAGCGCGGAGTTCACCTGGAGCAAACCTACCCGTAGGATCGGAGGCAGTGGAACGCCGCCGGCTCGGAGCGCACGGCCCTGAGATCACCGTCGTCGGGATCGGCACGGCGCCGATCGGCTCGACGCGCGCCTGGATCTACTGGGGACCGCAGGACGAGGCCGCGGCGGTCGCCGCGATCCGCGCCGCCCTCGACACCGGCGTCAACTGGATCGACACGGCGCCCTTCTACGGCTGGGGCCGCGCCGAGGAGATCGTGCGCAAGGCGCTGGCCGGCCGCGACGACGTGCTCGTCTGCACCAAGTGCGGCACGATGCCCGCCGACGACGCGGTCTCCCGGATGGACAACCGTCCGGAGGCGATCCGCGCCGACGTCGAGGCCAGCCTCCGCCGGCTCGGCGCCGACCACGTCGATCTCGTCCACATCCACGACGTCGACGCGGCGACGCCGATCGAGGAGTCGTGGGGTGAGCTGCAGCGGCTGATCGAGGAGGGGAAGGTGCGCTGGGCCGGGCTCTCGAACCACACCGCCGAGCTCGTCGAGCGCGCGCACCGGGTCGCGCCGGTGACGTCCTGCCAGGAGCAGCTCAGCCTGCTCGCCGCCCCCGACGACCCCGCAGTGCTCGACGTCGTCCGCGCGCACGGGATCGGCCTGCTCTGCTGGGCGCCGCTCGCGAGCGGCTTCCTCACGGACGGCTTCGACCCCGAGGCGCTCGACCCGGACGACTTCCGCCGCCGCTCGCGTCTCGCCGAGCGCCACGACGAGATCGAGGCGCACCGGCGCGAAGCTGCGGCGCGCGGGCGGACGCTGCGCAGGCACGCCGTCGCCTGGGTGCTCGAGCAGCCTGGCGTGACCGCGGCGATCGTCGGGCCCCGGAACGCGCGCGAGGCAGCCGAGTTGCCGTCGCTCGCGGCCGATTAGGATCACGCAGATGCCCGATGTCCTGATCGTCGGCGACACGATCCGCTCGCCGGAGCTGCGGCACGAGGTGCCGCTCGCCGTGCCCGGATCCCTTCCTCTACGCGGAGGTCGGCGGCAGGCGCGCCGTCGTCGTCAGCCCGCTCGAGGCCGGCCGTGTCCGCGAGCTCGGCCTCGACCTGGACGTGATCACGCCCGAGGAGATCGGCCTGGACGAGCTGCTGCGGCGCGGGCTCGACACGTACGCGCTCTCGAACGAGATCCACCTCGCCGCGTGCCGCCACCTCGGGCTCGAGGCGGCGGTGACGCCGACGGCGTTCCCGCTCGGCCACGCCGACCACCTGCGCGCGAACGGGATCGAGCTCACCGCCGACCAGCGCTTCTTCGACGAGCGCCGCCGCGTGAAGACCGAGCACGAGCTGGCCGGGATCCGCCGCGCCTGCCGTGCCGTCGAGGCGGGGATCGCGGTCGGCGCCGAGATGCTGCGCAGCGCGTCGCGCGCCAACGGCGTCCTGACGCTCGACGGCGAGCCACTCACCTGCGAGCGGATCCAGGCCGCGGTGGCGCGCGCGTTCGGCGAGCACGGCGCGGTCGCGGACGAGTTCGTCGTCTCGCACGGCGCCCAGACGGCCGTCGGCCACGAGGAGGGCTCCGGCCCGATCGCCGCCGACGACATCGTCCTCTTCGACCTCTTCCCGCGCGACCGCGAGTCCGGCTGCTACTCGGACTTCACCCGCACGTTCGCGGTCGGCACGCCGGCCGACGAGCTCGTCGAGTTCCACCGGCTCGCGAAGGAGGCGCTCGACCTCGCCGTCTCTCGGGTCAAGCCGGGAGTGCGCGGCAGCGACATCCACCGCGAGGTCTGCGACTTCTTCCACGGGCACGGCTACAAGACCCAGCTGCACAAGGAGGAGGGCGAGGCGCTCGAGGACGGCTACTTCCACGCCACCGGCCACGGCGTCGGGCTCGAGGTGCACGAGGAGCCGGGCGTCGGCCGCGTCGCGAGCGCGCCGCTCGTCGAGGGCGACGTGATCGCGCTCGAGCCCGGCCTCTACCGCAAGGGCTTCGGCGGCGCCCGGGTCGAGGATCTCCTCCTCGTCACCGCCGAGGGCGCCGAGATCCTGACCCACTACCCGTACGACCTGGAGCCATGAGCGACCAGACGATCGAGACCATCTTCACCGAGGACCGGCGCTACCCGCCGCCGCCCGAGTTCGCCGCGCTCGCCGTCGCGCGGCCGGACATCTACGAGCGCGACTTCGAGGAGTTCTGGGAGAGCGAGGGCCGCGAGCGCGTCACCTGGTTCGAGCCGTTCACGAAGCTCTACGAGTGGGAGCTGCCCTACGCGAAGTGGTACCTCGGCGGCACGCTGAACGTCGCCTACAACTGCGTCGACCGCCACGTCGAGGCGGGCCTCGGCGACCGGGTCGCCTACCACTGGGAGGGCGAGCCCGAGGGCGAGCGCGGCTCGCTCACCTACGCCGAGCTGCAGACCCAGGTCGTCCGGATGGCGAACGTGCTCAAGGAGCTCGGCGTCCGCAAGGGCACGCACGTCGCGATCTACATGGGGATGGTCACCGAGCTGCCGATCGCGATGCTCGCCTGCACGCGGCTCGGCGCGCCGCACACGGTCGTCTTCGGCGGCTTCTCGGCCGACTCGCTCTCCGACCGCGCCAACGACATGGGCTGCGAGGTGCTGATCACCCAGGACGAGGCGTGGCGGCGCGGCTCGACCGTGCCGCTGAAGCGCACCGCCGACGCCGCGATGGCCGACGCGCCCGGGATCCGGAAGTGCCTCGTCGTCCGGCGCACGGGCAACGAGGTGCCGATGCAGGAGGGCCGCGACCGCTGGCTGCACGACTTCGACGTCTCCGGCGACCCGGAGAGCTGCCCGCCCGAGCCGATGGACAGCGAGGACCTGCTCTTCCTGATGTACACGTCCGGCACGACCGCGAAGCCGAAGGGGATCACGCACACGACCGGCGGCTACCTCGTCGGCGCGGCCTCGACGCACGCGCTCGTCTTCGACCTGAAGCCGGAGGAGGACGTGTACTGGTGCGCGGCCGACATCGGCTGGATCACCGGCCACAGCTACATCGTCTACGGGCCGCTCTGCAACGGCGCCACCTCCGTGCTCTACGAGGGGACGCCCGACTTCCCGGACAAGGACCGCTGGTGGGAGATCGCCGAGCGCTACGGCGTCACGATCCTCTACACGGCGCCGACCGCGATCCGCGCGCACATGAAGTGGGGGCCGGAGCACGCGGGCAAGCACGATCTCTCGAAGCTGCGGCTGCTCGGCTCGGTCGGCGAGCCGATCAACCCGGAGGCGTGGATGTGGTACCGCGAGCACATCGGCGGCGACCGCTGCCCCGTCGTCGACACGTGGTGGCAGACCGAGACGGGGATGATCATGATCACGCCGCTCCCGGGGGTGACGACGACGAAGCCCGGCTCGGCGACGAAGCCGTTCCCGGGTGTCGAGGCCGGTGTCTTCAACGAGGCCGGCGAGGAGGTCGGCCCGGGCGGCGGCGGCTACCTCGTCCTGAAGCGGCCGTGGCCGGCGATCACGCGCGGGATCTACGGCGACGACGCGCGCTTCCGCGAGACGTACTGGTCGAAGTACCCGGGCGTCTACTTCGCGGGCGACGGCGCACGGATCGACGCGGACGGCGACTACTGGCTGCTCGGCCGCGTCGACGACGTGATGAACGTCTCCGGGCACCGGATCTCGACGATCGAGGTCGAGTCGGCGCTCGTCGACCACCAGAAGGTGGCCGAGGCGGCGGTCTGCGGCCGCGCCGACGAGCTGACCGGCCAGGCGATCGTCGCCTACGTGACGCTGAAGGGCGGCGACGAGGGCTCGCTCGAGATGCTCGAGGAGCTGCGCAGCCACGTCGCGGCGAAGATCGGCCCGATCGCGAAGCCGGCGAACATCGTCTTCACGCCCGAGCTGCCGAAGACGCGCTCGGGGAAGATCATGCGCCGCCTGCTGCGCGACGTGGCCGAGAACCGGCCGCTCGGCGACACGACCACGCTCGCCGACCCGGCGGTCGTCGAGCGAGATCGCCGACCGCGCCGCGCACGACGGCTCCGACGACTAGGCGAACGGTCGGGCGAGAGCACGCTCGCCCAGGCCCGCGTGTACTCGCCGCTCGCTCTGGGACGCTGCGTGCGCGGCAGAGGTCTCTTCGGATCAACGAGCGGCTTCCTCCGGTCGCGAGCATCGCCTTCGTGCTCGCGCGCCGTGATCCGGCTGCGCCTCCGATATCGACACTCGGCCGGCGGCGCGTCTTGCCGCGGCGAAGCAGAGTACGGGATGATCGCGGCGTGGAGTCGATTCTCGAGGCGATCGGCAACACTCCGCTTGTGCGTCTGCGCAGTTGCGCGCCGGCGAACGGCGCCGAGCTCTGGTTGAAGCTCGAGTACCGTAACCCGACCGGGTCGATGAAGGACAGGATGGCGCTCGCGATGATCGAGGGCGCCGAGCGGGACGGGCTGCTCTTGCCCGGCGAGACCGTCGTCGAGTACACGGGTGGGAGCACCGGGCCGGCGCTTGCGCTCGTCTGCGGGGCGAAGGGGTATCGGGCTCTGATCGTTATGGCCGACTGCTTCACCGAGGAGCGCTTCCAGCTGATGCGGGCACTCGGGGCGACGCTCGACGTCGTTCCGTCCGTCGAGGGGCGACCGAAGGTCACCTCACAGGACATTCGGAACATGGTCGCCCGCGCCGCTGAGCTCGCCGCGAGACCGGGGCACTACGCCACCGACCAGTTCAACAACCCGTACATCGTCCCGGATCACCGCGACCGGCTCGGCCGCGAGATCTGGGAGCAGACCGAGGGTCGGGTGACGGCGTTCTGCCAGGGTATGGGCACGGCGAGCTCGCTCATGGGCGTCTCGGATGCGCTCAAGCCTCACGGGGTGTTCATTCAGGCGCACGAGCCGGCGGGATCGGCCGCGATCAGTGGGGGCGCTCAGGGTCCGTTCCTCGTCCAGGGCTGGACGGGGTTCGTGATGCCGCACTGGGACCCCGAGAAGGTTGACCACGTCGAGCCGATCGAGGACGAAGAGGCAATCGAGATGACGGTCCGGCTCGCGCGCGAGGAGGGGATCTTCGCCGGGATCTCGACCGGGGCGAACGTCGTCGGGGCGCACCGCCTTGCTGAGCGGCTCGGCCCCGACGCGGTAATCGTGACCCTCGCCGTCGACACAGGCTTCAAGTACCTGAGCGTCAGCCCGTTCGGCGACGAAGCGACGGCGCAGGGCTGACGGCGTCAGATCGGGGTGCGGCCGTGACGTAGGTGCGTCCGGAGGCCGAGCTCGGGCCGTGCGGCTCGCGGATGCTTCGGCCCGACCTCGCTCTTCTCGGGGGACATTCGTGAACACTGGCGCAGGCGAGCGGGCACGGGTTCGATCGAGCGTTCGCGAGCACCTACGGCTGGAATCGCGTGCAGCTCGTCGAAGGCGTCGCTGCGTCTACCCGGAGACCGCGACGATCGCGTCGACGATGATCGGGACGTTGAGCGGGGACGGGCCCTGGCCGGGCGCGGAGCGGGCGTGGCGGCCCGCGTCGCCCCAGATCTCGACGATCAGGTCGCTGAAGCCGTTGACGATCGAGGCGTTGTCGTGGAAGTCGGGCGCCGTCTGGACGTAGCCGACAGCCCGCAGCCACTTGGTCACCCGGTCGAGCTCGCCGAGCTCGTGCTTCAGGGAGGCAATGATCGCGAGGCCCGTCAGCCGCGCAGCCCGATAGCCCTCCTCGGCGGTCAGATCCCGGCCGACGACGCCCTCGGCGAGAACGGTTGAGCCGTCGATAGCCGGATGGCCGGCAATGTAGGCGAGGCCCCCGTGCACGTTGACCAGCTTGAAGTTGCCGGGCGGGTTCATCGGCGCCGGAAGCACGAGTCCCAGTTCCTCCAGTCGTGCCTCGACGCGGCCCACCGAGCGACACTAAGTCCGATGCCGCAGCCTGGCAAGTCGAGCCGAGCCGCGGCGTCGTTGGGTGCCCGCGGACTACTTCGCAATCTCCCAGATGTGCCCGCCGGGATCGCGGAAGCTGGCGGTGCGGATCCCCCAGGGCCGGTCGATCGGGCCGTTCAGCAGCGCCACGCCGCGGCCTGCAATTCCGCGCAGCTCGCGTCGACGTCCTCGACCGCGACCGTCGAGCTGGAAGCGCGCGCCGGCGGCGGCGCTCGCGACCGCTGCCGGCTCGATCAGCTCCGGCGCCGAGTCGGCCGAGAGCAGATTGACGATCAGGCTCTCGAACTTGAAGGCGGCCGAGCTCTCGTCCTCGAAGACGAGCGGCGCGCCGAAGACGTCCTTGTAGAACGACTTCGCCCGCGGCAGGTCCTCGACAACGGGTCGATCGCTCCGACGTCTCATTCGACGCTCCTCGGTTCGGGTTCGGAGCTAGGACGGTATGTGCCTCTGGAACTCATCGGCGGTTCGTTCGCGCGATAGTTGAGCCATGGGCTCACCGATCGAGATCCGCCGTCTCTTCGGCGCCGGCCTCCGCGAGCGGTTCGACGCGCTCGCGGCCGTGCTGCACGACTGCGTCGCCGGCGGCGCGTCGGTCGGGTACATGGATCCGTTCTCGCATGCCGACGCCCGCGCCGCGTTCGAGGGCTTCGCGGCCGAGGTCGATGCCGGCCGCCGGCTGCTGCTCGCGGCGTTCGCGGACGGGGAGCTCGTCGGCACGGTGCAGGTGATCACGGCGACGATGCCGAACCAGCCGCACCGCGGCGAGATCGCGAAGATGCTCGTCCATCGCAGCGCGCGCGGCCGTGGCATCGCGCCGCGCGCTGATGGAGCGCGCGGAGGCGGAGGCGCGCGCCGAGGGGAAGACACTGCTCGTGCTCGACGCCGTCACCGGCGGCGACGCGGCGCGACTCTACGACCGGCTCGGCTGGACGACGGTCGGAGTGATCCCGGACTACGCCCTCTACCCGGACGGGCGGCTCTGCGACACGACCGTCTTCTGGAAGCGGATCTAGAGGAAGCGCGGTTCCTCGCCGCCCGTCAGGACGAGCACGCGGCCGGAGAGCGAGTCGTCCTCGACCAGCCGGAGCACGCCGGCGACGACGTCGTCCAGGTCGAGGATCGTCGCCGGCGGCGGGGCGATCTCCGCGAGCGTGCGGGTCTCGAGCGCGCGCAGCACGCCCTCCGTCGCGACGGTGTGCGGGCACACGCAGTTGACCCGGACGCCCTCGATCTCGCCGAGAGCCGTCGTCAGCCTGATCACACCCGCCTTCGCCACGGCGTACTCGACGCCCGCATACGGGCCGGTGCCGAGCCCCGCCGAGGACGCGATGTTGACGACGCAGCCGTTGCGTTCGGCGAGTGCCGGCAGCGCGTGCCTGATCGCTTCGAGGACGGAGCCGAGGTTGAGCTCGAGCGGCGCCCGCCAGTCGTCGTTCTCCGGGTAGGTCGGGGACGCGTAGCCCCCGGCGTTGTTGACGAGCACGTCGAGCCCGGCCAGGAGCTCTGTCGCCTCCGTGACCATCCGGGTGGCCTCGCCGGGACGGCTCAGGTCGACCTCGATCGCCGCCCGCTCCCGGTCCGCGATCACCACCTGCGCGCCGGCAGCCTCGAGCGCGGCGGCGATCGCCGCGCCGATGCCCGACGCGCCGCCCGTGACCAGCGCCCTGCGCCCCGCCAGTTCCATCTCGCGGCTCTACCCGGTCGCGGCCGAGTTGACGCGCGCCGGCTTCACGCACGAGCGGCACGAGGCGCGCGAGCGCGGGGCGCATCGCTCCACTGTGACTCAGGCCGCGAGCTCGACGGCGAACCGCTCCGCGTCGGGCTCCAGCACGGCGAGCGCCAGCGCGGCCTCCCGTTCGAGCTCAGCCAGCGCAGTCTTCGTCAGCGTGACGAAGGGTGTTGCCTCCAGCGTCGCTTCCCCCTTCTTCGCCCGCCACCACCACGTCCCGGCGACGACGCCGTCGACGAGGATCGTCGGCAGCACGTCGCCGTTCTTGCGGATCACGCGGCTACGGGTGCGGTCGTCGAACAGGCGCGTTCGGTCGGCGTGCGCGAGGAGGACGTTGTCCCACTCGCCGAGCAGGCGCAGCGGCGCGGGCGTCTCGGCGGGCGGGCGCGGCGCGCCGCTGAGGTCGTAGAGGTCGCGGCCCCGCTCGTCCCGCAACCGCTCGAGCTCCGGCTCGAGCGCTTCGAGGGCGGGGGTGAGCGTGCCGACGGGAAGCTTCGTGAAGGCAGCGATGTCGGCCCGACTCGCCGGCCCGAAGGCGGCGAGGTACCGGCGCACGAGCCGGCGGGTCGCCTCGCCCTCCTCCGCCTCGGCTGCGCCGAGCCAGGCCGCGGCTGCGACGAAGCGGTTGCGCGGGCCGAACGCGTGCGGCTCGTCGCCCGGTACGTGCAGGATCGCGGCGTTCGTGCGCACGCGGCGCCAGACCCGGTCGTCGGCGATCTCCGGCTCGATTCGCGCGAGCACCGGTCGCAGCTCGGTGGCCGCGAGTGGCTCGGCGAGCGCCTTCGCCGCGTGCACCGCGAGCTCGGCGACCCGTTCCATCGTCACGCCGTCCGGCAGGTGCTGCGCGCGGAGCGTGCGGAAGTACGGCGCCATCGCGACAGCGTCGAATGGATAGTCCGCCGCCGTGACGAGGTGGAGCGTCTCGCGCATCAGCGTCGCGCGGACGACCTCGCGCTCGTGCAGCGCCCGGGTCAGCTGCTCCGGCTCGAACCCGTCCAGCCGCGCGGCGAGCGCGACGTACGGCGCGCGCGGACGTTGCGCCTGCAGCGCGCCGAGCCTGTGCACGGCGTCGGCGACCGGCAACTGCACCCGCTCGAGCAGGAGCTGGCGCGCGAGCGTGGCCCGGTTGAGCTCGCGGAGGGTCAGCGGCTTCACGCCCGGCACGCTACAACGTGGCCATGCGGCTGCTCGTCCTTCTCCTCGCCCTGCTGCTGCCCACCGCGGCGAGCGCCGGCGACCGCGAGCTGCTCACCGCGAAGCAGCGCTACCTCGCGCCCGCGCAGGTGCGCCACGCCGACACGCCCGACGGCGCGCAGGCGCGCTACGAGGCCGGGCGGAACCTCGTCGAGGCCGTTGTCGCGGCGGGACGCGTCAGCGCGGGGAAGCGCACGCTTCGCGCCGACCTGCTCGCCCGCGGCCGCAGCCAGGTCGCGAAGGCGGAGGCGCTCGACCGCGATCCGGGCTTCCGCAGCGCGGGGCCGCTCGCGCCGCTGCCGGGAGTCGGCCCCGGCTACGCGCCCGGCCGCCGTGACAAGGCGCTCGCCGTCGTCTCGCCGCCGCAGCGCGTAAGGCGAACGGCGCGGCCGGGATCTGGGTGCACGAGCTGGGCTCGGGCCGTTACGCGGGCTACCAGGCCGACACCCGGTTCGCGGCCGCCTCGACGGTGAAGCTCGGCGCGCTCGTCGCCGGGCTGCGGGCCTCGCCGCGGCCCGAACGAAGCCGCTGGTGGTACGACGTGCGCCAGATCGGCTACTGGTCGTCGAACCTCGCCGCCAACCGGCTCGCTGGCGCGCTCGGCTACGGCGCCGTGAACGACGGCCTGCGCCGGCTCGGGATGCTCTCGAGCACCTATCCCGGCCCGTACCGCGCGACGACGGCGGTGCGTCCGCCCGGCCCGCACACGCGCGTGACGACAGCGCGCGACCTCGGCCGGGCGCTCGAGCGGCTGCACGCGGCGGCGCACGGGCGCGCCTCGGCGCTGCGCGCGCTCGGGCTCGACCGGCGACAGGCGGCGACCGCGCTGCGGGTGCTCGCGTCCGCCCAGCCGGTCGCCGACAACGCCGGGCTGCTGCGGCCGTCGCTCCGCGGCGTGACCGTCGCAGAGAAGAACGGCTGGCTCTCCGACACGCGCACGACCGCCTCGATCGTCTACCGCGGCGGGCGCGCGACGATCGTCGTCGTCGAGCTCTACCGGCCGGGAGTCACCTACGCCGAGGCGAAGCGGCTCGGCAGCGACGTGCTCGCAGCGGCGGGCCTGCGCTAGCCGCGGAGCTGGCGGGAGGTTCCGATCGCGATCACCGGAGCGGCGCCCGGCCGGAGCCAGCGCAACACCGACCGCAGCTGGGCCTTCCGCAGGCTGATGCAGCCGATCGTCGGCCCGCCTGTCTGCGCGTGGAGGAAGATCCCGGAGCCCTTGCCCGGGACGACGGGGCGCATGTTGTACTCGACCACCGCGAGGTAGGGATAGGGCTTCGGCTGCTGCCACATGCCCTTCGCTGCCGCCCGCGAACGGCGGCTTCACGCCGCAGCCGACGCGCCGGAACGAGTTGTAGGTCGGCGACCGAGAGTCCTCGTCCCACCAGTCGCCGCAGCGGACCTTCACGTAGCGGAACTTGACGCCGGGGTTCGGCTCGTTGCCGTACATCGTGCGCCCGATTCGGTAGGTGCCCGTGGGCGTCGTCCCGTCGCCCTCGCGGCGGTTTGCCGAGAGGCCGTTCTTGCCGAGTCGCGCGGTGTACGGGCCGTGCACGGCGACCCAGCAGCCGCGCACGCGCTTCCATGTGCGCAGCGTCGCGTAGGTCGTCCGCAGCACCTTCGCCTCGACCGTGATCAGCTGCTGCGCGCTCGCAGGGGCGCCGGCCTGGCTCGCCAGGTTGGTCGGACAGGCGGCGGCGAGGGCCGAGGCGGCGACGGCGAGCAGGACCACGGCCCCAGGGTACGCTGGATCGATGCGAGTCGTGCTGGTGCTAGCGGTCGCCGCCGCGATCGGACTTAGTTGCTCTGAGCAACTAAGTGCCGGCTCGCCGCGCTTCTCTGCGGCGATCGAGCCGGTGCGCTGGGCCGACCTGCGTTGGTCGTACCGGGCCGGCTGCCCGGTGCCGCCCGCACAGCTCCGCACCGTCCGCGTCTCGTACTGGGGGTTCGACGGGAAGCCGCGCACGGGCAAGGTCGTCGTCGCCCGGCGGGTTGCGCCGGACCTCGTCACCGTCTTCCGCCGGCTCTGGGACGTGCGCTTCCCGCTCAAGCGGCTCGACCCGGTCAGCGTCTTCCGCGGCAGCGACGACCGCTCGATGGCGGCCGACAACACCTCCGCGTTCAACTGCCGCTTCGTCGGCGGCACCTCGCGCTGGTCGCTGCACGCCTACGGGGAGGCGATCGACGTCAACCCGGTCGAGAATCCCTACGTTCGCGGGGGAACGGTCTCGCCCGCCGCCGGACGTGCATTCCTCGACCGGTCGCGTTACCGTCGCGGCATGGCGATGCGAAACGGCGTACTCGTCCGCGCCTTTGCGGCGGTCGGCTGGAAGTGGGGCGCGTCGTTCGGCGACTACCAGCACTTCTCGACCACGGGCCGATGAGCGATCCGCTCCGCCCGCTCTGGGACTTCGACGACCTCGACGCAACCGAGGCTCGCTTCCGGGCGCTCAGGGCCGAAGCTCTGACGCAGCTGGCGCGGGTCGAGGGTCTCCGCGACCGCTTCGAGGAGGGCGACCGGCTGCTCGACGCGGTCACCGAGCAGGATGCCCGGGTGCGGATCCGCGTCGACCTCGAGCGCGGCCGCCTCCGCCGCTCGGGCGGCGACAAGCAGGCGGCGCTGCCGCACTTCGAGTCGGCGTTCGCCGCCGCCGTCGACGCGGGCGAGGACTGGCTCGCCGGAGATGCCGCGCACATGTGCGCGCTCGCTGCCCCCGACTTCGACGGCTTCGCGGCCTGGACGCAGCGGGGGATCGAGCTCGCCGAGGGCTCCGACGCCGCGTCCTACTGGCTCGGCCCGCTCCTGAACAACCTCGGCTGGGAGCACTACGACGCGGGACGCCATGCGGAGGCGCTTGCCGCGTTCGAGCGCGCGCTCATCGCCTGGGAGCGGGATCCCGGAAACGTCGCCGCGATCGAGGCCGCGCGCGACGCGGTGGCCGAGGCGCGCAGCGCCCTCGACGGCTAACCGAGGAGCTTCTCGAACCGCTCGGCGTCGTCGAACGGGCCGATCACGGCGAGGTGGAAGCCGTCGTCGACGATCTCCTGGGCGACGCGCTGCAGATCCTCCGCGGTGACCGCGTCGAGCGCGTCGAGCACCGCCTGGGGCTCGGCGGCCGCGCCCTCGAGCACCTCGCGGCGGAGACCGAACATGATCGTGCCGTGCGGGCTCTCGAGCTGGAGCACGAAGCGTCCTTTTGCGAAGTTCCGGGCTTTCTCGAGCTCGTCGGCGGGGACGGGCTCCGACGCGAGCAGCCGGAACTGCTCCACGATCGTCGTGACGGCGTCGTCGATCCGGTTGATGTCGACGCCGGACTGCGCGAAGAGCGAGCCGGTGTCCGTGTAGGACTGGTTGGTGCCGTAGACGTAGTAGGCGAGCCCGCGTCGCTCGCGCACTTCGGTGAAGAGCCGCGAGGACATGCCGCCGCCGAGCACCGTCGCGAGCAGCTGGAGGACGTAGCGGTCGGGATCGACGAGCGGCCGGCTGCGGACGCCGAGGACGAGGTGCGCCTGATCGGACTGCTTCGTGTGCACCCGCACACTCGGTCCGCCGCCGTTCAGCGCCACCGGCGACGGCGTCCCCGTCTCGCGGGGCTCGATGTCGCCGAGCAGCTGCTCGAGCCGCTCGTGCAGACCGTCGCCGACCCGCCCACCGACGCCGATGACCATGCGGTTCGGCCGGTACCAGGTGCCGGTGTAGTCGAGGAACGTCTGGCGCGTGGCGCCGCGCACGGTCTCCTTGCGGCCGATGATGTCCCAGCCGAGCGGCTGGTCGCCGTAGAGGAGCTCGTCGTAGACGCCGCCGATGAAGTCGCGCGGCGTGTCGAAGTACATGTTCATCTCCTCGATGATCACGCCCTTCTCGCGCTCGATCTCCTCGGCGTCGAAGCGGGAGTTGCGGAGCATGTCGACGAGCACGTCGAGCGCGGTGTCACGCGTCTCAGCGGCGCAGCGGACGTAGTAGCCCGTGTACTCCTTGCCGGTGAAGGCGTTGAACTCGCCGCCGATCCCGTCCACCTCGCCGGCGATGTCGCGGGCGGTGGGCCGGCGCTCGGTGCCCTTGAAGAACATGTGCTCGGCGAAGTGCGCGATCCCGTTCGTCTCGGGTGTCTCGTAGCGCGAGCCTGCCGCGAGCATCACGAAGCACGACACCGACTGTGCCTGCGGCATCGGCGCCGTCAGCACGCGCAGACCGTTGCCGAGCTCGGAGCGTTCGAAGACCCCCACGGCGGCCATGGTATAGAGGGCACCGTGGCAGGCGAGAAGATGCGCGCGACGGTGGCGGCACAGCCGGAGTGGCTGGCCGGCGTGCCGACGGACCGGCGTCTGCCGGATGGGCGCGTCGCCGTCGTCGGCTGCGGCACCTCCTTCCACGCCGCGCAGACGAGCGGCGCCGGCGTCGACGCGCTCGAATTCGTGCTCGATCCGCCCGACGTCGACGTGCTGGTGCTCGTCAGCCACGAGGGGCCGACGCCGCTGACGATCGAGGCGGCCGAGGCGTTCTCAGGCCCGAAGTGGCTCGTCACCGGCAAGCCCGACGGCCCGCTCGCGCTGCTCTGCGACGAGGTCGTCGTCGCGACGCCCGCGATCGAGGAGAGCTACTGCCACACCGCCTCGTACACCTGTGCGGTCGCCGCGCTCGCCGCGTTGCGCGGCGAGGACGTCTCGTGGCTCCCGGACGCGGTCGCCGCCGCGCTCGAGGAGGAGCCGCTCCCGGTCACCGCTCACGAGCGCTACGTGATCGCCGGCGCCGGCCGCGACTGGCCGACGGCGCAGGAGGCGGCGCTGAAGCTACGGGAGGGCGCGTACCTCCCGGCCGAGCCGCACCGGCTGGAGGAGCTGCTGCACGGTCACCTGGCCGCGGTCGACGAGACCGTCCGCTGCTTCGTGCTCGAGGGTGAGGGCCGCGCCGCCGCCCGCGCCGCCGACGCGGTCGCCGCCCTGACGGCGCTCGGCTGCGACGTGACGCTCGTGCCGACGCGGCACCCGGTCGTGGACATCGTTCGCTTCCAGCGGCTGACGCTCGACCTCGCCGCGGCCCGCGGCGTCGACCCGGATCTGATCCGCTGGGACGACCCGCGCTGGAAGGCCGCGCGGGACGCCTACGCCTGAGGGTCAGGCGGGGTACGAGCCGAAGACCGTGAAGAACTGCGACTGCGCCCGCACCTCGGCGAGCGTCTCCCGGACGACGTCGTCCAGCGGGTGCCCGCTCACGACGGCGTCGAAGCGGTAGCGCCACGGCGTCTGCGGGATCGGGCGCGACGTCAGCTGGACGAGGTCGAGCGCGTGACGCGCGAACGGCTCGATCGCGCGGTGCAGCGCGCCGGGCCGGTGGTCGGTCTGGAACGAGAACGCGATCCGCCAGTTTTCACCTCGGTCGAGCCGCGTCCGGGTCGAGATCGACACGAAGCGGGTGAACGCCTCGGGGTGGTCGCCGACGTCGGCAGCGAGCACCACGAGCCCGTTGAGGACGGCGGCCCGCTCGCTCGCGATCGCGACGGCGGTGGGATCGGCGTCCGCCGCGACCTGCGCTGCCGCATCCGCTGTCGTGCCCGCGGCGATCGCGACGGCCTGCGGCAGCGAGACGAGCAGCCGCCGGCACTGGTCGAGCGCAGCGGGATGGGAGCGAACGATCCGGATCTCGCCCGGCTCGATCTCTGCGACTCCCACGAGAAAGTGGCGGATCGGCAGGATCGTCTGCGCATTGATCGAGACGCCGGAGCCGACCAGCAGGTCGTGCGACTCGGCGACCGGCCCCGAGATCGAGCTTTCGATCGGGAGCACGCCCTGGTCGAAGCGGCCCGTGGCGACCGCCTCGACGACGTCGCCGAACGAGGGCAGCGGCTCGATCTGCTCCTCGGGGAAGAGGAGGGCGCACGCAGCTGCACTGTGGGCTCCTTCCCGTCCTGGATAGCCGACCCTCAACGGGCATTCCAGGCCGCGAGCAGCTCCGCCTCGCGCTCGGGCGAGAGCCCGACGCCCTCGACGGCGGGCGCCTCGGCCGCGCCGGCGAGCGTCTCCTCCAGCGGCCGGAAGCGGAGCCCGGCGCCGACGGCGCGGCTCACGTTCGTCTCGTGCATGCCGGCGAAGGCCGGGTCGGCGATCCAGAGCGGCAGCTCCATCCACTCGCCGACCTCGCGCTCGCGCAGGAACTCGTCCGTGACCCAGGTCACGTCGGCTCCCGCGAGCAGCGTGCCCCACGGCACGCCCTCGTTGGTCGCGTTGTAGACGCCCGTCAGCCGGCGCTCGATGCCGTGGAGGAGCCACGCGGCGAGGTCGCGGACGTCGATGAACTGCACGATCCGCTCCGGCGGCCCCGGGGCGAGGATCTCGCCTCCGCGCGCGAGGCGGTGCGCCCAGTAGGTGAAGCGGCCGGTCGGGTCGTGGGGGCCGACGATCAGCCCGGGCCTGACGATCAGGCTGTGCTCGCGGAAGACCTCGCAGACGGCCCGCTCGCAGAGCCCCTTCAGCGCGCCGTAGTTGGAGTAGTCCGGTGCGAGCTCGTCGTCGGGCGCGTCGCCGAGCTCGGCGACCGCGCTCTCCTCGTTCGGCGGTGAGCTCACGTCCGCGTAGACCGAGACGCTCGAGACGAAGACGTAGTGCCCGCAGCCGCGGAGGGTCTCCGCCGCGGCCGCAACGGTTCGGGGGACGTAGCCCGACGGGTCGAGGACGGCGTCGAAGGTGCGACCTCGGAGCAGGCCGAGGTCCGTGGTGCGGTCGCCGCGCACCGTCTCCACGTCCGGGAAGAGCTCCGGGTTTGTCTCGCCCCGGTTGAACAGCGTCAGCTCGTGACCGCGTGCGAGCGCCGCCTCGACGAACGCCCGGCCGAGGAACTTCGTCCCACCGAGGACCAGAACTCTCACCGCGGCCTCTGGATCGCGCGCCAGACCGCCTCCGCTCCGAACTCGAGCGCCTCGACCGGGATCCGCTCGTCGGCGGCGTGGATCAGCTTCGTGAATCCGAACTCCTCCGGCAGCCGCATCGGCAGGAAGCCGTAGGTCTGCACGCCCGCCCGGGCGAAGAAGCGGCCGTCGGTGACGCCGATCTGCAGCAGCGGCACGGGGATCCCGTCCGGGTCGAGCTCGCGGATCACGCCGGCGAGCAGGTCGAAGAGCCCGAGGTCGGGCTCGGTCCGGCCGGGGTCGTGGCGGACGAGCTCGAGCTCGATGTCGTCCCCGACGAGCTCGCGCAGCTCCGCGATCAGCTGCTCCGGGGCGAAGCCGGGCAGGGCGCGGCCGTCCAGCTCCAGCTCGATCGCGCTCGGGACGACGTTGATCTTCTCGCCGCCCCTGATGATCGTCGCGTTGACCGTGTTGCGGAGCATCGGCTCGATCGTGGCGGCTCGATCGCCGAGCAGCCGCAGCGCCGTGTCGGTCAGACGTGGCTTCAGCAGCGACCGCATCACCGTCGCCTCCTTGCGCGGCAGCTCGGCAGAGATGCGCTCGACGAAGTCCCGCACGACCGGTGTCACGTGCACCGGCATCCGCTTCCGGTCGAGGTCGCGCAGCAGCTTCGCGAGCCGCGCGACGGTGCCGCCGCGCTGAACGAACGCGCCGTGGCCGCCGGGGCCGCGGACGGTCGCCTTCAGCCAGCAGATCTGCTTCTCGGCCACCTGGATCGGGTAGAAGCGCTTGCCCGCGATCGGCAGCGTGAAGCCTCCGAACTCGCCGAGCGCGAAGCGGATCCCGGCGAAGAGCTCCGGGTGCTCCTCGACGAGGAAGCGCGCTCCGAGGTCGCCGCCGGCCTCCTCGTCGGAGAGGACGGCGAGGACGAGGTCGCCGGGCAGCTGCGTCCCCTCGCGGGCGGCGCGCAGGAAGGCGTGGACGAGCATCGCCACTCCGCCTTTCATGTCGAGTGCGCCTCGGCCCCAGATCTCGCCGTCAACGAGGCGGCCCTCGAAGGGCGGCACGGCCCAGTCCTGCCCCGCGGTCGTGACGACGTCGACATGCCCCTGCAGCAGCAACGGTGACGCGTCACCGCCGGCGAGGCGGGCGACGAGGTTCGGCCGGCCCGGCTCCTTCGCGTAGAGCTGCGTCTCGCACCCGGCCTCCTCGAGCAGGCCCTGGACGTACGAGATGCACGCCGCCTCGTTCCCGGGCGGGTTCGTGGTGTCGAACCGGATCAGCTCGGAGAGAAGCTCGGCGACCGTCAGCACAGCTCGTCGAGCGCCGTCAGGAGCCGGTCGACTTCGTCCGCCGAGTTGTAGTGGACGAAGCCTGCGCGCACGGCGCCGGTTCCCTCGAGCCCGAGCTGCTTCATGATCTCCACCGCGTAGTAGTCGCCGTGCCAGACCGCGATCTCGCGTGCGGCCAGCTCGTGGGCGACCTCCTCCGACGAGCGCCCGGGCAGGTTGAAGGCGAAGGTCGGCACGCGGCCCTCCATCGTGCGGAGGCCGTAGAGGTCGACCGCCTCCGGCATCCCGTCGAGGAACCGCTGGCCGAGCGAGGTCTCGTGCGCCACGATCGCCTCCCAGCCGAGCGACTCGATGTACTCGACCGCAGCGACGAAGCCGGCGAGCAGCTCGTGCTGCGAGGTGCCGTGCTCGAAGCGGTGGCCGACCGGCTCGTTCGCGGCGGGGCGCACCTTGTACGGGTTCAGGCTCTCGAGCAGCTCGCGCTTGCCGAAGAGGAGCCCCATGTGCGGCCCGAAGAACTTGTACGGCGAGCAGAGGAGGACGTCCACGTCCCAGCCGGCCACGTCGATCGGACCGTGCGGCCCGTAGTGGACGGCGTCCGCCCACGCGAGCGCGCCGGCGCCGTGCGCCAGCTCGACGATGCGGGCCACGTCGGGCGTCGTGCCGACCGCGTTCGACGCGATCGGGAACGCGACGACGCGCGTCCGCTCCGAGAGCTGCGCCTCGAGGTCGGCGAGGTCGAGCGAGAGGTCGTCGTTCACGGCGGCGAACTTGACGACCACGCCGAGATCCTCGGCGAGCGCGAGCCACGGCGAGACGTTGGCGTCGTGGTCGAGCTTCGTGCAGACGATCTCGTCGCCCTCGCGCAGCGTCCGGCCGAGCGCGCGCGTGAGGAGGAAGTTCAGCGAGGTCATGCTCTGCCCGAACGCGACCTCGTCCGGGTGGCAGGAGAGGAACCGGCCGGCGGCCACACGCGAGCGCTCGACCAGCTCGACCGTGCGCACGCTCGTCTCGTACGGGGCGCCGATGTTCGCGTTGTCCTCGCGCAGGTAGCGCGAGATCGCGTCGATCACCTCGTCGGGGCACTGCGTCCCTCCGGGCCCGTCGAAGAAGGCGAGGCGGCGGCCGAGCGCGGAGTAGCGCGCCCGAACGGCCTCGAGGTCCAGCAGCGTCGTGCTCACGCGATCTCCTCTCCGTTGACGGTCCAGCGGTAGCGCGGCTTCGCGGTCAGCGAGGCGCCGACGAAGCAGTCGCGCTCCGCCTTCGACAGTAGCTCGCGCACGTTCGGCGGCGCGGGCTCGAGCGTGACGTCGAGCTCGACCTTGATCCGGACGAAGGCGTAGCGGCCGTCGGTCGTCCGCTGGGTCACCTCGCCGGTCGCGCCGGCCTGGCCGCCGACCTCGATCTCCTCGCGGCGCGCGTGGTAGCGAAGGCTCGTCAGGGTGCAGCGGGCGAGGCCCGCCAGGACGAGATGCTCCGGCGTCCAGGCCGGGTCGTTCGGGATCGGCGGGCCGCCCTCCGCGCTCGACGCGGCCCACTCGCGATCGAGCGAGACGGCGTACGAGAAGGTTTTCGCCTGGGCGCTCATCCTCGGAACCTACACGGGGCGTGATGTCGTCCGGTCCGGGTCGTACGGTGCGTTGCAATGCAACGGCTCCGAACGCTGAGCGAGGCCGAGTGCTACGCCCGCTGCTACGGGTGGCGCGGAGAGGACTCCGTCAAGCTCGTCGTCGCCGAGCCACGGAGACGGCACTACGAGCTGCCCGTCTCCGGCGAGTTCCTCCGGTCCTTGTTCGAAGACAAGCTCGATTCCCGAGAACCCGAAGCCGCCTAGCGACGTCCCGGACGTCCTCGCGCCCGGGCTGACGGTCGTCTTCTGCGGGATCAACCCCGGACGGGTCTCCGCCGCCGCGAACGCCCACTTCGCCAATCCGCGCAACGACTTCTGGCGCCTGCTCCACGCAGCCGGGTTCACGCCGCGCCTCTACGAGCCGCGCGAGCAGTTCGAGCTGCTGCCGCTCGGGATCGGCGTCACCAACGCGGCGTACCGGACGACACCCGGCTCCGGTGACCTCCGCAAGGCCGACTTCGCCGGCTCCGCGGAGCGGCTGGAGCGGCTCGCGCTCGAACTGACGCCCCGGGCGATCGGCTTCGTCGGCAAGGAGGCCTACCGCGGCTCCTTCGGCGAGCGGCCGGAGCTGGGAGCGCAGGAGCGCCGCCTCGGCGAGACGATCCTCTTCGTGCTGCCGTCGACGTCGCCCGCGAACGCCGCGGTGCCCTGGCACGAACGGCTGCGCTGGTTCAGCGCGCTGCGCCGGTTGGTGGGCGGCTAAAGCGCCTCACCGGCGCTCGCCCGGTCGAGCTCCCAGGCGGCCGTGATCAGGCCGACATGGGAGAAGGCCTGGGGAAAGTTGCCGAGCTGCTCGCCGCTTCCCGTGTCGATCTCCTCCGCGAGCAGGCCGAGCTCGTTCGCGTAGCCGGCGAGCCGCTCGAAGAGCGCTTCGGCGCGTTCGAGCTCGCCGAGGCGGGCGAGACAGGAGACGAGCCAGAAGGAGCAGATCGTGAACGTGCCCTCTTCGCCGCGGAGCCCGTCCGTGTTCTCGCCCTCCTCGTTGCAGGTAGCGGAGCACGAGCCCGTCCGCGGCCAGCTCGCTCGCGATCGCCTCGATCGTCGAGCGCATCCGCTCGTCGTCGGCGGGAAGAAAGCCGACGATCGGCATCAGCAGAGCGGCCGCGTCGAGAGCGTCGCTGCCGAACGCCTGCGCGTACGCCTGCTTCTCCTCGCTCCAGGCGCGGGTCAGGATCGCCTCGCGGATCTCGTCCCGGGTCGCCTCCCAGGCCTCGGCCCTCGCGTACTCGCCGAGTCGCGGCGCGAGCTTCACCGCCCGGTCGAGCGCGACCCAGCAGAAGAGCTTGCCGGAGAGGTGGTGCTGCGGCTCGCCGCGCATCTCCCACATCCCCGCGCCCTTCCCCGTCCACCGCTCCGCTGCCGCATCCGCGAGGCCGGCGGCGAACCGCTGGATCTCCGGGTGCAGCTCGCCGAGCTGCTCGGCGTAGACGTGGATCGCGTCGAGCAGCTCGCCGTAGACGTCGAGCTGCACCTGATCCCAGGCACCGTTCCCGACCCGCACGGGCGCCGAGTCGCGCCACCCACGCAGGTGCGGCAGCTCGCGCTCGGTCAGGTCGTGCTCGCCGGCAATCCCGTACATGATCTGGAGTGAGTGGTCGGCGGTCGCGCCGCCCCCCGCCGCGCTCGTCATGAACGAGACGAAGTTCTCGGCCTCGTCGGAGCAGGTGCCGATGAAGAGCGCCTGCAGCGTCAGGCTGGCGTCCCGGATCCAGGCGTAGCGGTAGTCCCAGTTCCGCTCGCCGCCGACGGTCTCCGGCAGCGAGGTGGTCGGCGCGGCGACGATCGCGCCGGTCGGCCGGTAGGTGAGGCCCTTGAGCACGCGTGAGCTGAGCCGGACGAGCTCGCGGCGCGAGCCCTCGTAGATGTCGTGGTCGGCCTCCCACGAGCGCCAGCCCTCGAGGACGTCCTCGATCCGCGCTCCGACCTTGCCGGGCGCGGTCGCGTCGACGCCGGTCTCGGCGGTCGGGATCCAGCGGAGCGCGAAGCCGGCCTGCTCACCCTCGGCGAGCGAGAACGAGGCCCGCAGCGTGCCGTCCTCGACCTCGACCGGGACGCCGGCGCGGACGGTCACCTGGTTGGGGCCGCTGAACGTCCGTCCGCCGTCCTCGGTCTGCCGGAAGAGCGGCCGCACGAGGCCGTACTCCGGCCGCGGCGCGAGCTCCACCACCACCTCCACGGTGCCGCTGAGGCCCTCGACCCGGCGCAGGAGCTCGTGCGGCGCGTCGAGGCCGAGCTCATGTGCGCGCTGGCCGGGCGCGAACGCGAGTGCGTCCCGCAGCCGGACCCGCCCGGTCTCCGTCGTGAAGGTCGTCTCGAGCACGAGCGAGCCGTCCAGGTAGCGGCGCTCGCTCTCGAACGGCCCTGCGGGCGCGATCGACCAGTGGCCGGCGTCGGGGTCGAGGATGCGGGCGAAGACGGCGGGGCTGTCGAAGCGCGGCAGGCAGAGCCAGTCGATCGAGCCGTCCGACCCCGCGAGCGCCGCGGAGTTGCAGTCCGAGAGCAGGCCATAGGACGCGATCGGCCGCGAGCTCACGTCTACTCCGACGACCAGGGCTCGAGGAAGTCCGGGTAGAGCGTCAGGCCGCCGTCGACGTAGAGCGTCTGCCCGGTGATGTACGCAGCGTCGTCGGAGGCGAGGAAGGCGGCGACGCCGGCCATCTCGTCCGCGTCGCCCGCCCGCCCGAGCGGGATGTGGCTCGTCACCTGCTCGCGCTTCTCGGGGTCGTCGACCCAGGCGTTGTTGATCGGCGTGATCGTCGCGCCCGGCCCGATCGCGTTGACACGGATCCCGCGACCGGCGTACTCGAGCGCGAGCGTCGTCGTCAGGTTCTGCATCCCACCCTTCGAGACCGCATAGCCCAGGTACTGCGGCTTCGGGATCCGCTGGTGGACGCTGGACACGTTCACGATCGAGCCCCGCTTGTCCTCGCCGAGGAAGTGCCGGATCACCTCGCGAGCACAGAGGAACGCGCCGCGCAGGTTGACCGCGAGGACGCGGTCGAAGTCCTCGGCGGAGAGCTCCTCCGACGGGCTCGAGAGCTGGATGCCCGCGTTGTTGACGAGCACGTCGAGCCCGCCGAGCTTCGCGATCGCGTCCGTGACCATGGCGACGACCTCGGTCTCGTCGGAGACGTCGCCGCCGACGAGCACGTCGCGCACGCCGTGTTGCCGCACGCGCTCCAGGCACTCGTCGATCTGCTCCTGCGTTTCGGACGCCTCGTCCGGATCCTCGCGGTAGTTGATCGCGACGTTCGCGCCGTGCTCGGCGAAGCGGACGGCGATCGCCTGTCCGATCCCGGACGTCCCGCCGGTGACGAGCACGTTCTTGCCCTCGAGGCCGCGCACACGGGCACGGTATCGCGTGAGGGCGCCTAGAGGCCCGCCGCCTCCACGAAGGGACCGAGCACGATGTCCCAGCCGCTCTCGTAGTTCCCGCGGGCGCCCTCGTCGCCGAAGCCGCGGTGCTCCAGCTCCACGCGCGTGCCCGGGCCCTCCGGCGAGAAGCGCACCTCGACCTCGGTGCCGGCGGCGTTCCCGATCTGCCAGTCGAGCACGAGCCTTGCCGGCGGTTCCCACACGAGCACGGAGCCCCAGTCCTGCTCGCCTGCGTCGGTCACCTCGTACAGCCGCCCGCCCATGCGCGGCTCGAGCACGACCTGGGTGACGGCCTCGCCGCCGTAGGAGTGCGAGCGCACCGGCCACCAGCTGCCGATGCGGGCCGTGAAGAGGTCGAACGCCTCCTCCGGCGTGAAGTCGACGAGGACGGTCTTCCGGATCGCCTCGGTGGTCGTGCTCGTGCTCATGGTCGCTCCTCTCTCGCCGCTGTCGCGAAGCGATCGAGCGCCTCGTCCCAGAAGCTGTCGAAGTACGAGCGGATGCCTGCCAGGCCGTTCGGGTCGATGCGGTAGAGCCGCCGGGTGCCGTCCTTGCGATCGACCACGAGCCCTGCGTCCTTCAGCACGCGCAGGTGCTGGGAGACGGCCGGCCGGCTGACCGGGACACGCGCGGCGAGCTCGCCGACCGAGCGGGGCCCGTCACGCAGTGCGTCGAAGATCTGACGCCGTGTCCAGTCTCCGAGTGCATCGAGTGCTAATCCGTTCGTACTCACTTACCGTAAGTATGCACTTACGGATGGTCTCTGTCAACCGCGCCAGTGGTTCGTGATCGGGGTGCGCCGGTCGCGCCCGAACGCCTTCGGGCGCAGCTTCACGCCGGGGGGCGCCTGGCGGCGCTTGTACTCGGCGCGGTCGATCAGCGCGAGCGCCCGGTCGACGGTCGCGGCGTCGAACCCGTCCGCAACCAGCTCGTCGCGCGAGCGATCCTGCTCGACGTAGGCCTCGAGCACCCCGTCGAGCTCGTCGTAGGGCGGCAACGAGTCCTCGTCGCGCTGATCCTCACGCAGCTCTGCCGACGGCGGCCGCTCGATGATCGAGACCGGGATCAACTCGCGACCGGCGCGCTCGTTCAGATAGCGAGCGAGCCGGAAGACGTCCGTCTTGTAGATGTCCTTGATCAGCGCGAAGCCGCCGGCGAGGTCGCCGTAGAGCGTCGAGTAGCCAACCGAGAGCTCCGACTTGTTGCCCGTCGCGAGCACCAGCCAGCCGTGCTCGTTCGAGAGCGACATCAGCGTCATCCCGCGCACGCGCGCCTGCAGGTTCTCGGCCGCGAGCCCGGTCGTGCCGACGCCCGCTGCGTGGAACGAGCCGATGATCGTCTCGATCGGCAGCTCGCGGAAGTGGCAGCCGAGGCTCTCGGCCAGCCGGCGTGCGTCGTTCTGCGTCCCCTCCGACGAGTAGCGCGACGGCATCGAGACGCAATGGACGCGCTCGGGCCCGAGCGCGTCCGCGGCGAGTGCCGCCACGAGCGCCGAGTCGATCCCGCCGGAGAGCCCCAGCACGACGTCGCCGAAGCCGTTCTTGCCGACGTAGTCGCGGAGGGCGAGCACGAGCGCGCGACGCATCTGCTCGAGCTCGGGCGCAAACGGGACGATCTCGCCCGGCGTGCCGAGGTCGACGACGAGCAGGTGCTCCTCGAAGCCCGGGGCACGCGCGACCACCTCGCCGCTCGCATCGAGGACGACGGAGTGCCCGTCGAAGAGCAGCTCGTCCTGGCCGCCGACGAGGTTGCAGAACGCAAGCGGAAAGCGGTTGACGCGCGCCCGCTCGGCGAGCATGGCCTCACGCGACTCGGCCTTGCCGAGATGGAACGGCGACGCGGACAGGTTGACCAGCACCTGCGCCCCAGCGGCCGCGAGCTCCGCCGCCGGCCCGGGCTGCCAGACGTCCTCGCAGACGGTCAGCCCGACCTGCAGCCCGGCGAGCGGCAGCACGAGCGGCTCCGGTCCGGGCTCGAAGTAGCGCTCCTCGTCGAAGACGCCGTAGTTCGGAAGCAACCGCTTCCGGTAGAGCGCGCGAATCTCCCCGTCCGCGCACACGGCGCAGACGTTCGCGAGGCCCTCGTCGAAGAGCCAGGGCGTCCCCACGAGCGCGACGATCCCGGAGCCCGCGGCGGCAATCTCGTGCACGGTCTGCTGCGCAGCGCGCACGAAGGCCGGCCGGAGCAGCAGGTCCTCCGGCGGGTAGCCGGTGACGGCGAGCTCGGGCAGGAGCACGATCTCCGCGTTCTGCGCGCGCGCCTCGGCGAGAGCGGCGAGAATGCGCTCGCGGTTCCCGTCCAGGTCGCCGACGACCGCGTTGATCTGGGCAAGGGCGAGCCGCATCCGACTCGATTCTACCGGTTTGCGACTGACAGGCGAAAACATCGTGATCGACCACCGCCACCGCGGCCCGCTGGCCTCGGGCAACGGCGGCTGGTCGGCCGGCCTGCTCGCCGCATTCGTCGACGGCCCGGCCGAGGTGACGCTGCGGCTGCCGCCTCCACTCGACCGGCCGCTGCCGGTCGCCGAGGACGGCGAACGCATGCTCCTCCTCGACGGCGACGCGCTCGTCGCCGAGGCCGTGCCCGGCGCACCCGGCCTGGAGCCGCCCGCGCCACCCTCGCTCGCCGAGGCCGAGGCTGCCGCGACGCGCCACATCCACTTCGGCGGCGAGAACTTCGCCGAGTGCTTCAGCTGCGGTTTCCGCGACGACGGGCTCTGCATCCACGTCGGCGCCGTCGCCGGGCGCGACGACGGGCTGCAGGCGGCAGCGTGGGTCGCCCGCGAGGTCTCGCCCGAGGTGGTCTGGGCGGCGATCGACTGCGCCGGCGCCTACGCGGTCGGCGGCCCCGGCCGCGGCGAAGTGGTGCTCGGCCGCATGGCCGCGGAGATCCGGCGCCTCCCCGAGGACGGGGAGCAGTGCATCGTCGTCGCCTGGCCCCTCGGCGAGGACGGCCGCAAGCTCAGTGCCGGCACCGCGCTGCTCACCGCCGGCGGCGAGACGCTCGCCGTCTCGCGCCAGACCTGGATCGCGCCGAAGCCGACGTAGTTGCTCAGAGCACCTACGTCGGCTCGCGGCGGAGCCGGATCGCGTTCAGGTCCTCCTCGAGGATGCGCGGGATCCGGCGCTCGAGCTCGTCCGGCGGGTCGTGCTCGGCGTGGAGGTAGCGGCCCGAGAGCTGGTCGAAGCGGCCGGAGGCGAGCTCGAGCACGAGGCGCGGCGCCAGCTCCGGCGGCGTCCAGGGAGCATCGTCGCCGAACGACTCGGTCATCTCGGTCCGAACGAGACCGGGGCTGATCACGAAGACCTTGATTCCGTGCTCCGCGACCTGGCCCGCGAGCACCTCGCCGAAGCGGCCGACCGCTGCCTTGCTCGCGCCGTACGCGGCCGACCCGCCGCCCGGAAGGTAGGACGAGCCGCTGCCGGTGATCACGATCCGGCCGCCGCCGCGCTCGATCATCCCGGGCAGCGCGAGCCGGCAGGTGAGGTAGCGCCGAGGACGTTCACCTCGAGCACGTGCCACCACTCGTCCGGGTCGGTCTCCCACGACTCCTCCCAGAGCGCGACGCCCGCGTTCGCGCACAGGAGGTCGATCGGTCCGGCCGCGGCGAGCATCCGCTCGACGTCGTCCCGCTTCGAGACGTCGCCGACGACCGCCTCGCCGCCGATCTCCCGCGCCACCTCCTCGATCTGCTCGGACGTGCGGCCGGTCACGGTCACGTGCCAGCCGGCGGCTGCGAGCTCGCGTGCGATCCCCGCGCCGATCCCGCGGCCGCCGCCGGTGACGAGTGCTCTAGACGGCATTTGCGATCTCCTCCAGGACGTCGGGGTTCTCCAGGGTCGAGAGGTCGCCGGGATCCTCGCCGAGTGCCTTCGCACGCACGGCGCGGCGGACGATCTTCGCGGAGCGGGTCTTCGGCAACGCCGAGACGAAGAGGACGCGCTCGGGCGCGAACGCCTTTCCGAGCGCGGCCGCGACGGCCGCCTTGATCCCGTCCGGATCGGGCTCGGCGCCGGGCTTGAGGGCGCAGAAGATCCAGGCGGTCTCGCCCTTCACCTCGTGCGGGACGCCGATCGCCGCCGCCTCGGCGACGGACGGGTGGTCGAGCGCGGCCGACTCGAGCTCGGCGGGGCCGATCCGCTTGCCGGCGATGTTGAGCGTGTCGTCGGAGCGCCCGTGCAGGTACCAGTAGCCGTCCTCGTCGATCGAGGCCCAGTCGCCGTGTGTCCAGACGCCGGGGAAGCGGCGCCAGTAGGTGTCGAGGTAACGCTCGTCGTCGCCCCAGACGCCGCGCGTCATCCCCGGCCAGGCGCGGGTGCAGACGAGCTCGCCCACCTCGCCGCGGAGCGGCGTGCCCTCCGGCGAGTAGACGTCCATCGCCTGCCCGAGCGCGGGAAAGCCGAGCGAGACCGGCTTCGACGGGTCGAGCAGGCCCACGGAGAGGAAGCACGCTCCGACCTCGGTGCCGCCCGAGATGTTCACGATCGGGATCCGGCCGCCGTCCGCGACGTGCTCGTTCAGCCAGGCGTACGGGCCTGCGTTCCACGGCTCCCCGGTGGTCGTGATCGCGCGCAGGGAGGAGAGGTCGGCGGTCGGCTCCCCCTTCGGGATCAGCGCGCGGACGAGCGTCGGCGAGACGCCGAGCATGGTCACGCGCTCCTCCTCGACGAGGCGCCAGAGCCGGTCGTCGGGCCAGTCGGGCGCGCCTTCCATGTAGATCACGGCCGCTCCGACGGCGCCTGCACCGACCACGGTCCACGGGCCCATGATCCAGCCCATGTCGGTGACGAAGAGGACGCGATCGCCGGCTCCGATGTCCGATTGGTAGGCAGCCTCGCGCGCGATCGAGAGCAGGAAGCCGCCGTGCACGTGCAGGGCGCCCTTGGGCCGGCCGGTCGTGCCCGAGGTGTACGCGAGCAGATACGGATGCTCGGCCTCGACCGCGATCGGCTCGAGCTCTCCGGGCCCGAGCTCGGCGTCCCACGTCATCGGCTCGCGCCGCCAGACCACGACATGCTCGACGGACGGTGACTCGCGCCGGGCCTCCTCGACGATCTCGAGCATCGGCACGCGCGTTCCGCGCCGCAGCGAGTAGTCGGCGGTGATCACGACCTTCGCACCGGAGTCCTGCAGTCTCTGCACGATCGCGGGAGCGGCGAACCCGGAGAAGATCGGCACCTGGACGGCGCCGATGTGGGCGCACGCGTGCGACGCGATCGCCGCCTCGGGCGACATCGGCATGTAGATCGCAACTCTGTCGCCGGCCCCGACGCCCAACCCGACGAGCGCCTCCGCGACGCGGACCGTCTCCCGCGACAGCTCCGAGAACGTCCACTCGCGGCGGGCGCCGTCCTCGCCCCGGAACACCGCCGCGAGAGCATCCGGCGTGCGCGCGGCCCAGGCGTGGAGGCAGGCGGTGGCGATGTTGAGGCGTGCGCCCTCGAACCACGTCGTCCACTCGACGCCGCGCGAGTCGTCGAGCACCCGGTCCCAGGGACGCGCGAGCTCGAGCTCGAGATCGGCCGCGACGGCACGCCAGAAGCGCTCGGGCTCCTCGACCGAGATGCGGTGCAACGCCGGATAGTCGTCGCAGCCGAGGGTCCGGGCGAGGCGCGTCACGTTCGCAGTCGCGAGCTGCTCCGGCGACGGAGACCAGGCGAACTTGACTTTGGCGTTAGCAGACACTAACTTAGTGCGCGCTAACGTTTTCGAAAGGGATCTTCATGGCTCTCGCAATCTTCTCAGAGGAGCGGCGCAAGTGGTGGACACTGGCCGCCGTCTCCTTCGGGCTCTTCATGATCATGCTCGACAACACGGTGGTGAACGTCGCCCTGCCGTCGATCCAGAGCGATCTCGGCGCGGGGCTCTCCGAGCTGCAGTGGATCGTCACCGGCTATGCGCTCAGCTTCGCGGCGCTGATGCTGATCGGCGGCAAGCTCGCCGATGCTTACGGCCGCCGGCTGATCTTCGTGATCGGGATCCTCGTCTTCACGGGTGCGTCGCTGTGGTGCGGTCTGTCGGACACCGGCTCGATGCTGATCGTCGCACGCGTGGTGCAGGGTGTGGGTGCGGCGCTGATGAACCCGGCGACGCTGTCGATCATCGCGGCCACGTTCCCGGCTCGCCAGCGTGGCACGGCGATCGGGATCTGGGCCGGGGTCTCGGCGCTCGCGCTCGCGATCGGGCCGCTCGTCGGTGGCTTGCTGACCCAGCATCTCAGCTGGCACTGGATCTTCTTCGTCAACATCCCGGTGGGCGTGATCGCGATCGCCGCGAGCTTCCTGCTGATCACCGAGTCGAAGGACGACACGCACGAGAGCCTCGACCTGCCTGGGCTCGGCACGTCTGCGCTCGGGCTCTTCGCGCTCACATACGGCCTGATCGAGGCCAACACCTACGGCTGGACGTCGGGCCGGATCACGGGCGCGTTCGCGGTGGCGGTCGTGTCGCTCGCGTCGTTCATCGTGATCGAGCGCCGCCGGCGCGCGCCGATGCTCGACCTGACCCTCTTCCGCAGCGGCACGTATGCGGGCGCGAACCTGGCGATGCTGCTCGTCGCGCTGTCGATGTTCGGGGTCTTCTTCTTCGTCTCGCTCTACATGCAGAACGTGCTCGGCTATTCGGCCGTCCAGGCCGGTGCAGCGTTCCTGCCGATGACGATCCTGATCATCCTGGTCGCACCGGTGGCCGGGAGGCTCTCCGACCGGTTCGGCTCGCGCTGGCTGATGTCGACCGGGATGCTGCTGCTCGGCGTCCAACTCCTCATCCTCTCGCAGCTGGGCCCGGATGCGACGTTCTGGAATCTCCTGGCGCCGTTCCTGATCGGCGGCTTCGGGATGGCGCTTTCGATGACACCGACGGCGGCAGCGGCGATACGGGCGGTGCCCGTGGAGAAGTCGGGAGTCGGGTCGGCGGTGCTGAACGCGATGCGCCAGGTCGGTGGCTCGGTCGGAATCGCGCTGATGGGGGCGATCGTCGCCGCCGAGGCGAGCGGCCGGCCGGAGATCGAGGGGTTCATGGCGGGCTTCGAGCGCGCCCTGCTCGTCGCCGCCGTGATCGCCTTCGCCGGCTCGGTCGTCGCCTTCGCCCTCGTCCGCCAGGAGGCGGGGCAGGAGGGGGCGCCGGTGGAGGTGCCGGCCTGACCGCCGACGAAGGTGCGCCTGCCGGCTGCCGAGCGCCGGCAGGCGATCGTCGAGGCGGCGCTCCGCGTGTTCGTCTCCGGCAGCTACAGCGGGTCGACGACGGCCGAGATCGCACGGGCGGCCGGGATCTCCGAGCCGATCCTCTACCGGCACTTCGACTCGAAGCGCGACCTGTACCTCGCCTGCCTCGAGGCCGCGTGGGCGTCGTTCCGGGCCGCTCTGGACGAGAAGCTCGCCGAGCTCGGCGACCGCGAGGCGGTGGCCGCGATCGGGCAGGCATCGCGCGAGTTCCACGCTCGAGGCGGGGTCAAGCCGGTGACGCTCTGGATCCAGGCGCTGTCGGAGGCGGGGGAGGACGAGGAGATCCGCGCCTTCCTGCGGGCGCAGCTGCGCGAAGTGCACGACTTCGTCGCGGACGCCGTCCGGCGTGCGCAGCAGGCGGGCGGCGTGCCCGCCGACCGGGATCCCGAGGCGGAGGCGTGGGTCTTCGTCGGCGCGGCCCTGCTGCTCGCGTTCGCCGACCGCCTCGGCGGCCTGATCGGCCCGGACGACCTGCTGGCGATCTCCACGCAACGCCACCGCTGGCTCACCGGCACCGGCTAGCCGCAGCCGGAGTCGTCGTCCCAGCTCTCGGTCTCGACCCAGTGGTCGTGGGAGGCGGGCCGACCCTTCAGGGGTCTTGGCGCGGTTGGGGATCCGCTCCTGCGGATCCTCAACCTTGCGTCGGATGAAGGTGGGAGGCGGGCCGACCCTTCAGGGGTCTTAGCGCGATGTGGCATCCGCGAGAGCGGATGCCACATCTTGCGCAAAGAAAGATCGTCCCCGGCTGCGGCTCCGGGGACGATCGGGTGAAACAAGCTGCCACTGGACGACACTCCGAGGGACATGGCTCTGCGGCTCAGTCACGGCCCTGCGGTTGCGGCGGTCGCCTTTTGGGTGGCGCGCCCTTGCACTCGAGCCTGGCGTCTGGCCGGTGCAAGTTGACCGCACTGTAGGAGCCATGTCCGAAAAAGTCAAGTAGCTCGGTCAAGTGATTTCGTGGTACATTCGCTTCACCGGGCACAAGCGGTGCATCCGCAGTTCGAAAAATCCCCGCAAAGGGGTATGCGGTCTGCTCAACTCGCCGCTTCACTGCGTCAACGAACCTCGTCAACAGGGGAATCGCCGCCGCTATGAACCAGACGACCGCCGTCCACCGCACCAGCGCAGCCACGTCCGGCGCGCGCCTGGGCGATCGCCTCAAGCTGCTTCGCGTCGCGTCAGGGCTGACGCAGACCGAGCTTGCCGGCGACCGCTTCTCGAAGGAGTACGTCAGCCAGATCGAGCGCGGCAAGACCCGCCCCACGGTCGAGACCGTCGAGTGGCTCGCGCAGCGGCTCAACGTCGATCCCGCGTTCCTCTCGAGCGGCGTCTCCACCGACGAGCGCGGCCGGGTCGAGGCGCTGCTGGCGCGGGCCGAGGCGCTCGCGAAGGCGTACCGCTACAAGGAGGCCGTCGCGGCCTACGAGGAGGCTCGAGCCGCCGTCTCCGCGACGAACTCGGTCGAGCTCGATGTCCGGACGCGTTCCGGCGAGGCCTGGGCGCGGATGCAGGAAGGCGATGTCCGCCCCGCCGTCGTGCTCCTCAACGAGGCGCGCGCGCTGGCCGAGGGCTCGATCTTCTCCGACGTCGATCGCGCCGAGATCGTCTTCCGGCTCGGTGTCTGCCGCTACAAGCTCTCGAGCGTCTCGACGGCCGTCGCGTTGCTCGGCGAGGCGCTCAAGCTCGCCGAGGCTTCGGAGCTCCCGTGCGACGGACTTCGCTCCGACATCTATCACTGGCGCTCCCGCTGCCATCGCCGGCAGCGCGACTTCGAGGCCGCGCGCGAGGACGTCGAGCACGCGCTCGAGCTCGCCCAGGGCGTCGACGATCGCCGCAAGATGGCCGACGCGTACTTCCAGGCGTCGCTCGTGGCCGAGCGCACGGGTCACTGGCTCGCCTCGCGCAACTATGCCGAGCGCGCCAAGGCGCTCTTCCAGGAGCTCGACGACGAGCGCACGGTGGGCCGGCTGCTGAACAACCTCGGTGGACTGAGCCTGCTGCTCGGGAAGCCGCACGAGGCGATCGAGCAGCTGAAGGCCTCGTTCGCCGTCGCCGTCGAGGCCGACTCGCAGGCCGACGCCGGCCAGGCGGTCAACGGCCTGGCGACCGTCCACCTCCGGCTCGGCGACTGGGACGCGGCCGACAGCAACGCGCGCGAGGCGCTGCGTCTGCTCGAGGGCCGTGAAGACTTTCTCGACGAGATCGGCCAGGCGCAGATCGTGCTCGGTCGTTCGCTGCTCGAGCGTGACCGCCTCGACGACGCGGAGCAAGCGTTCCGCGCGGCCGACGCGACCTTCGAGCAGCTCTCGTCGATCAGCCACCGCGCCGGTGCGTGGGTGGCTCTCGGAGACCTCGCCGCTCGTCGCGGTGATGACGTGGAGGCAGGCCGGCTCTACCGGAATGCCGCCGAAGCCCTTCAGGACCTGCGGTTCTAGAGACCAGAAAGGAGGAGGCACATGAAGAATCGTTTGCTCTATGTCGTTCTGGCGGCGTCGGCTGCGTTCGCCTCATGGGGCGGCTGGCTCTGTGAGATCCTCAGAAGCTGGTCCGACGGAAGCTAGCCACGAATGGGTGGCTAGACTCGCCGTGTGCGTCTCGCCGCGGCCTTCGGTCTAGTCGCCTGCTTCATAGCGGCAGGCTGCGGCGGCTCCTCCTCCGTGCAGGGGGAGCCGGACGCGCTCACGCTCGAGGCGCTCTGGCGCGCGCCGGGCGAGGACGTCGCGATCGTTCCCGGGAGCGCGGACTTCGGCCCCGGCACGGTCCGGCTCGCGTTCCTCGTCGTCGACGAGCAGGGCCGGCTGGTCACGCGGCCGACCGCGCGGATCTGGGTCGCGAACGCCCTCGAGGAGCAGCCGTTTGCCGAGACGACCGCCCGCTCCGAGGAGATCGGGGTCGGCGAGACGGAGCCGGGTGAGCCCGAGGCGATCTACGTCGCCGAGCTCGAGCTGAAGCAGCCGGGCACGTACTGGGTGCTCGCGGAGCCGGTCGGCGGACGCAAGATCCAGGCCGTCGGCAACGTCGTCGTCCGGGACAGCACCCAGGCTCCCGACGTGGGCGCTGCTGCCCCGGCGTCGGACACGCCGACGCTCGACAACGCGACGCTCGAGCAGCTGACGACCTCGAACGAGCCGGATTCGGAGCTCTACAGGACCTCCGTCGCGGACGCGCTCGCCGCGAAGGCGCCCTTCGTCGTCACCTTCGCCACGCCGAAGTACTGCACGAGTCGCACGTGCGGGCCCGTCGTCGACGTCGTCAGCGCCGTGCGCAAGCGGCACGCAGATTCCGATGTGCGCTTCATCCACGTGGAGATCTACGAGGACAACGACCCCACGAAGGGCGAGAACCGGTGGGTCAAGGACTGGAAGCTTCCCTCGGAGCCGTGGGTGTTCCTCGTCGGCCCGGACGGCACGATCCGCGACCGGTACGAAGGGACGGTGTCCGTGCGCGAGCTCGACGCGGCCGTCGAGCGCGACCTGCTCCGCTGAGCCGCGTTTTCGCCGTTGTCCCCGCGGGCAAACGCGGTCGATGGCTCGAAGCACAGGACGCGCGAGGCGCGCGCTCGAGGTCGGCAGGGTCGCCCGCCGCGGCAAGCTGCTGCGCGTGCTCGGCGAGATCGGCGTCGTCGGCGACAAGACGCCCTCACGGGAGGGCGCCAAGGCGTTCCGGCTCGCGCTCGAAGAGCTCGGTACGACGTTCGTCAAGCTCGGGCAGCTGCTCTCGTCGCGGCCCGACCTGCTGCCCGACGTCTACATCCGCGAGCTCGAGCACCTCGTCGACGACGTCCCTCCGTTCCCGGCGGCGGAGGCGCGTCGGATCATCGCCGAGGAGATCGGGCTCGACGTCTTCGCTCGACTCGATGAGGAGCCGCTCGCCTGCGCCTCGATCGCCCAGATCCACGCCGGCCTGACGCGGGAGGGACGCGAAGTGGTCGTGAAGGTGCGCCGGCCCGGGATCGAGGACGAGGTCGCGCTCGATCTCCAGCTCCTCCGCTCGCTGACGTCCTTCGCGGAGGGCCGCTCGCACACCGCCCGGCTCCTGCAGCTGGCGGCGCTCACCGACGAGCTCGAGGCCCACCTCGCGTCGGAGCTCGACTTCGTCGAGGAGGCGCACGGCTCGGAGCTGATCGCCGGGATCGTGGCCGAGCACGAGCATCTGGTCGTGCCCGAGGTGATCCACCCGTACGTGACGGAGCGCGTGCTGGTGCAGGAGCGGATCGTCGGCGAGAAGGTGACGATCGACCACGGCCTCGAGCGGGAGCGGGCGCAGACGCTCGCGCGGGAGCTCTTCCGCGCCTACGTCCAGCAGATCACGCTGCACGGCGTCTACCACGCCGATCCGCACCGGGGGAACATCCTCGTCACCGACGACGGGCGGCTGGCGCTGCTCGACTTCGGTCTGCTCGGCCGCCTCGACGACGACACGCGGCGCGGGCTCGGGCTGCTGCTGCTGGCGCTCGCTCAGAACCGCGCGGACGACGTCGGCGACGTGATCCTGGGCCTGTCCCTGACGACACTCGAGTCGGACGAGGCCGGCTTCATCCACGACCTGCGGCGCAAGTTGCCGCGCTATCACTGGCGCCCGCTCTCCGGCATCCGAGCCGGTGAGGCGCTCTCCGACCTGCAGCGAATCGCGCTCGAGCACGGCATCAGCCTGCCGACGAGCTTCGCGCTCGTCGGCAAGACGCTCTCTCAGGCCGACTCTGTCGCGCGCGACCTCGATCCGCAGCTCGACCCGATCGAGCTGCTCGAGGAGGACGGCCTCGAGGTGATGCTGCAGGAGACCGAGCGCAGGCTCGAGCCTTCGAACCTGCTCGCGCTCGCCTACACGCAGATCGAACCGCTGGTGCGGCTGCCGAGGCGTGTGGGCCAGCTGGCGGCGCGCCTCGAGACGGGCACGCTGAAGGTCGGCATCCAGCCGACCGGCCTGGACGAGCTCGAGCACCTCGCCCGCTCGGTCGCGAACCGGCTCGGCGCCGCGATCATCATCGCCGCGCTGCTGGTCGCCTCTGCGCTGATGGCGCGCGTGAACGACTCGATCGCCGTCATCGGCTTCGCGCTCTCGGTCGGGCTCGGCCTGTTCGAGCTCTGGCGGATCCTGAGGACGCCGGGCGACCTCTAGCCGACGCCGCGCGACGCCCCGAGCCGCTCGATCACGACCTGGGGGATCCGCGCGCGCGGGCTGAGGCGCAGGCACATGCGCACGACCTCGGCGCAGTCCTCCGGCTGGATCATCTCGTCGCCCGCCATCCCGGTGAACTCCGCCATCGGCGTGTCCACGAAGCCGGGACAGATCGCGATCGCACGCACGCCGTCGTCGTCGAGGTCGGCGTTGAGCGTGCGCGTCAGCGAGATCACCGCCGCCTTCGTGGCCGCGTAGATCGGCAGGATCGGCACCGGCTCGGTGCCCGCGATCGAGGCGAGATTGACGATCCAGCCCTTCGTCTCGCGCAGGTGCGGGATCGCGGCCTGGGTGACGAGAGCCAGCCCGCGCAGGTTGATCGCGAGCTGCCGGTCGAGGTGCTTCAGCTGCATGTCCTCGACCCGGCCGGCGATGCCGATGCCGGCCGAGTTGACGAGCACGTCCAGGCCGCCGGCCCGCTCCACGTGCTCGCTCACCACGCGCGCGCAGTCCTCCGCCTGGGCGACGTCCGCGGTGATCGCATGTGCACCGAGCTCGGCCGCGGCCGCCTCGACCTTCTCCCGCGTGCGCGAGGCGAGCGTGACGTCGAAATCCTCCTCGCGCAGCATCCGCGCGATCGCGAGGCCGATGCCGGAGGAGCCGCCGGTGACGAGTGCCGAGCTCAAGGTTTCGAATATCTCAGATTCGTTAAAGGAGTGGTCGAAACAAGGGCGAACCTGAGGCCCAAGTTTCCTCAGGCTCCTCCTCTCCCCTGAGTGCGACGGCGGCTCCCCGGCCGCCGTCGCGTCTTTCCCGGCCGCGTCCACCTCCCGGCCGGCGGAGCCGGCCTCCGGTGAACGCTCGCGACGCGAGCGACGCGCCGGGAAAGACGCGGGGCGTATCTTGAAGCTGTGACGACGAGCCTCACCTCCCTGGCCACGAGCGGTGGCTGCGCGGCGAAGTACTCCGCGGCGCGCCTGGAGGAGCTGCTGCGAGGCTTCGTGCCCGCAGAGGCCGAGAACCTGCTGGTGGGGCTCACGCCCGCCGACGACGCCGTCGTCTACAAGCTCGACGACGAGCGGGCGATCGTCTTCACGCTCGACTTCTTCCCGCCGCTCGTCGACGACCCGGCGCTCTTCGGCACGATCGCGGCGACGAACGCGCTCAACGACGTCTTCGCGATGGGGGGCGTGCCGCTGCTCGCGCTCTCGATCGCCGCGTTCCCGGAGAGCCTGCCGAACGAGACGCTCGCCGCCGTCTTCGGGGCCGCGGAGGCGCAGGTGCGCGCGGCGGGAGGGATCCTCGCGGGCGGGCACACGCTGCGTGACGACGAGCCGAAGTACGGGCTCGCCGTCGTCGGCACCGTGCACCCGGACGGGTTCTGGCCCAAGGCCGGTGCACGGCCCGGTGATGCGCTCTTCCTGACGAAGCCGCTCGGGACGGGTCTGCTCCTGCATGCGGCGCGCGAAGGCCGCCGGCACGAGGAGGGCCTCGCTGCCGCGACCGAGGCGATGACCACGCTCGGCCGCGCTGCCGCCGACGCGCTGCGGCCCTTCGAGCCGCACGCGGTGACCGACGTGACCGGGTTCGGCCTGCTCGGGCATGCCCACGAGATGGCGGAGCGCAGCGGCGTCCGGATCGAGCTCGACGCAGCCTCGCTGCCTGCGTTCCCCGGCGCGCTCGAGCAGGCGGCGGCGGGGATCCGCACGGGCGGCGACGGTCGCAACCGCGACTTCGCCGCGGCGCACGTCGACAGCGCGGGCGTCGCCGACGACCTGCTCGCGCTCGCCTACGACCCGCAGACCGCGGGCGGCTTCCTCATCGCGCTCCCGTCGGACAAGGCGGTGACGCTCGGTGCGGCGTTCGCCCAGCGCGAGCTCTTCCTCGCCCGCATCGGCACCGTCGTCGAGGGCGCCGGCGTCGCTCTTGGCTAGGCTCGGCCGCGTGGCACCCGTGCGCTATGCGCAGCTCGCCGTCGCCTCCGCCGTCTCGCTCTACCTGATCGTGCTGACCGGGGCGGCCGTCCGACTCACCGGATCCGGGCTGGCGTGCGAATCGTGGCCGGGCTGCCAGGAGGGGGCGTTCTTCCCGGCGATCGGTGAGCATTCCACGATCGAGTTCGGCAACCGCGTGATGGCTCTCTTCCCGATCGCCCTCACGCTCGCCGCCTGGGTGTTCGCACGCCGCACGCCGGGCCTCGGCCGGTGGGTGCGCTGGCTGGCGGCGCTCACGTTCCTCGGGACGATCGCGCAGGCTCCGCTCGGCCTGTTGACGATCCGGCTGGACCTGCACCCATTGATGGTGGCGACGCACTTCCTGCTCGCCCTCGTCGTGCTTGCGACGGCGATGATCGTGGCGGTCGAAGCGCTGGGGAACGCTCGCGGCCGGATCGAGTCGCCCGCGCCACGCTGGCTCCGGCTCACCGGCCTCCTGCTCGCGCTCGCCTGCGGCGTGCTCGTGTTCACGGGCACGCTCTCGACTGCCGCCGGCCCGCATCCGGGCGACAGCGCCGAGATCGACCGCTTCTGGAACCTCCTCGACGCGGTGTACGTGCACGTGCGTGCCACCGCGGTGTTCGGGGTCTGCTTCCTGCTCCTGCTCGGCTGGCTCCTGCGCAACCGGGCCCGCGCCGGCCTGCTCGCTCCGGCGTCCGTGGGCCTGCTGGGGCTGCTGCTGGTGCAGATGGCGGTGGGCGAGCTGCAGTGGCGCAATCAGCTGCCCTGGTGGCTCGTTCTGATCCACGTCGGGCTCGCCGCGGCGGTGTGGGCGTGGACGGTCGGGCTCGTGACGGCGCTCTGGCGCACCCCGCGTAGACTGACCGGATGAGCGAGCTGCGGATGGTCGGCAGGCCCGCGCTCCACCGCCCGGTGCTGATCGCGGCTTTTCGAGGCTGGAACGACGGTGGCCAGGGTGCGACCCTGGCAGCGGGCTTCCTCGCCCGAACGTGGGAGGCGGAGCGCTTTGCCGACATCGATCCCGAGAACTTCGTCGACTTCCAGTCGAACCGCCCGCACGTCTCTCTCGACGAGGGTCTCACGCGCCGGATCGAGTGGCCCGAGAACGTCTTCTACCACGCGCGGATCCCGGGTACCGAGCGCGACGCGGTGCTGCTGCTCGGCGTCGAGCCGAGTCTCCGGTGGCAGAGTTTCTGCCGGCTCGTCACGGGGCTCGCGCGCGACCTCGACGTCGAGTTGGTGGTGACGCTCGGCTCCCTGCTCGCGGACGTCCCGCACACGCGCGCCGCGCCCGTGACCGGTGCCGCGAGCGACCCGGAGCTGGTCGAGACCATGGGTCTCCAGCGCTCCCGCTACGAGGGGCCGACCGGGATCGTCGGCGTGCTCCAGGACGCCTGCCGCGGCGAGGACCTTCCCGCAGCGAGCCTCTGGGCGGCCGTCCCGCACTACGTCTCGCTCGCGCCGAGCCCACGCGCGGCGCGAGCGCTCTGCGACCGCCTCGCCCAGCTGCTCGACGTCCCGATCGACACGGCCGAGCTCGCCGAGGCCGAGGAGTCGTACGCCGAGCAGGTGACGGAGGCCGTCTCCACCGACGAGGAGACCTCCGCCTACGTCGCCGAGCTCGAGCGGCGGACGGACGAGCTCGACCTCGAGGAGCACGAGGACATCCCCTCCGGCGACTCGCTCGCCGCGGAGCTGACGCGCTTCCTGCGCGAGCGGGACGCCGAGAACGGCGACGACTCGCCCCGCGAGCAGTAGCGTCTAGCCGAACGTGAACGCGTAGCCCGCGACGTCGGGCGTGAACCGCAGCTCGAGCAGGTGGTCGCCCGTCTCGGTGCGGTCGACGAGCGTGTAGAGCTTGTCGCCCGCAACCTGCACGCGCCGCTCGCGCTTCCCGTCGACGAGCACGTCGACCGAGCCCGTGCCGGTGAGGACGAGGTAGACGGCGGCGGCCTTGTAGCGGAGCCGTAGCCGCGCGTCCCGGCCGGCGACCGCCCGCTCGGACTCGACCTGCCAGCGTCCGCCGAACGCCAGCTCGCTCTCGCCCAGCTGGGCCGGGAGCGCATAGGAGTGCTCGGCGTCGTTCACGACCTCCTCGCCGCCGTTGCGGTCGAGCCGCTTGAAGCCGAGGTAGGTCTCGGGCGTGCGGAGCCCGCTCGGGCTCTCGTCCGGCAGCCCGGATGCCGCCGGCACGTCCGCGCCGCCCTCGGCCAGAAGCGTCCTGATCGCCTCCTCCGACTTCGCGTACTCGCCCTCGCCGAAATGGTAGAAGCGAACGTTCCCGCGGCGGTCGATCAGGTACTTCGCGGGCCAGTACTGGTTGCGCCACGCGCTCCAGGTGGCGAAGTCGTTGTCGAGCGCGATCGGGTAACGGACGCCGAGCCGCTTCGCGTTCTCGCGCACGTTCGCCTCCACGCGCTCGAAGGCGAACTCCGGCGAGTGGACGCCGACGATCGTCAGGCCGGCGTCGCGATAGCGGTCGTCCCAGTCGCGGATGTACGGCAACGTCCGCAGGCAGTTGATGCACGAGTACGTCCAGAAGTCGATCAGGACGACGCGGCCGCGGAGGCCGGCCAGCGTCAGCGGCTCCGAGTTGAGCCAGCGGGTGATCCCGGTGAACTCCGGGGCCGGGCCGTAGTCGTCGAGCACCGCCTCGGTGCCGTCGGCCTGGGGAGCGCCACTGCCCGTGAGGTCGCGCAACTCCCGCTGCGCCGCATCGGAGCGCTCGAAGCGCTCCTGTAGCGACTCGGTGTAGCCGGGGACGAATGTCTGGAGCTCGCGATCGACGCCGAGCGCGATTGCGAGCGCCGCGGCCGCGACGAGGATGCCGGAGCCGCGGCGGACGGCCTCCGCCCGCATCCGGAAGATCCGCGCCGCCTTCTGTCCGGCGAACGCGATCGCGAGCATCGGGCCTGCTGCACCGAGCGCGTAGGCGAGTGTGAGCAGAACCGCGTCGAGCCCCACCTCCTGCTGCGCGGCCAGCACCGTCACCGCGGCGAGCACCGGGCCGGCGCACGGGACGAACACCAGACCGAGGCTGACGCCGAGCAGGAAGCCGCCGCCCCGGTCGCCGCCGCTCCGGCGCGTCAGGAACTGGAGCGGGCGGGCGAGCAGCTCGCCGAGTTGGGGGACGAGCAGCGAGAGCGCGAGCAGGAAGAGCAACGCGATCGCGAGCGTCCGGAGCACGTCCTGCGGCAGTCCGAGCAGGTCGAGCAGCCAGGCCGCGAAGAGCGTGAAGACGGTGAAGCTGAGCACGATCCCGGCGACGATCGCGACCGGCTTGCGGCCCGTGGCGCCGCCTGCGAGCACGATCGGGAGCACCGGCAGCACGCACGGCGAAAGTGCCGTGACGACCCCGGCGACGAACCCGATCGCGAGCAGCACGAGCACGCGCTGACCGTAGCTGCCGAGGTCTTACGTGGGTGTTACGGCGTCCGGCGGACCGGCCGCTGCGGGCTTGCGCCGGCGCCGGCGGCGCTTCGGCTTCGGCTGCGCCTCGCCGCCTTCGGCGCGGCGCGCCGCCGTTCCCCGAGCTGTTCTGCTGGCTCTGGGCCTCGCCCGGCTTCTTCTTCCGCTTCCGCCGCCGCGACTTGCGCGAGGGCGCCTTCGGCGTCGGCAGGTTGTCGGCGAGCGCGTTCGCGATCTGGGCGATCTCCCCGAGCTCCTCGCGGGCGCGGTCGAGGGCGTTGTTCGCCCGCGGCGTGTAGCCCTCGGACGAGGCGAGGAGTGCCGCACCCACTTCGAGCGGGAGCGCCTGCGCGACCTGGATCAGCTTGCGCACGTTGTCCTCGTGCCGGTGGCCGCGCGAGTTGGCGACGGCGCCGAGCAGCCGCTTCGCCTCCGGGAACTCCGCGCTGGCACGACGGTCCTGCACCTTCCGCGTCGCCTTGGCCAGCTTCCACGTCCACCGCTGCAGGATCTGATCCGGGGCGTTTGCCTTGCCGTCGCCGATCGCGCGGAGGAGGATGCGGACGCCGGCGGAGCGGTCCTTCTCCCAGGGCGGCGCCTGACCGACCAGGGTGACGAGATCGTCGAAGTCGGCGCGCTCGACGGTCATCGAGACGCGGTCCTGCAGCGCGGTCATGCGCAGGCGGCGGTTGGGATTCTCCGCCGAGCAGATCGAGAGGAAGGTCTCGAGCGCGAGCTTGGACGCGCGGCCCTCGGCGAACTTCCTCGCGAAGTCGGCCCGCTGGTCGAAGCGCAGCTGCCGTCCGGCGATCGTCGCCCAGTAGCGCTGCTCGTCGTCGTCGAGGAACTTCGGGTCGATTCGCTGCCACTCGCGCTGGATCACAGCGAGCCGGCGCGCGACGTCGGGGGTCACCGGGACGAGCCACGGCGCCGGCGAGAGATGGCGACGAGCTCGGCGTTGCACCCGGCGGCGCGGCGCCGGCGTGACGCGTGCGCCCTCGCGGTAGAAGTCGGAGTCGAGCAGCGAGTGGAGCGAGACGACCCGCTCGTTGTGCGTGGCCGACTTCGGCGTGAAGTCGACGACGATCCCCGCCTCCTTGCGTGGGTGCGTCCGCATGATCCGGCCGATTCGCTGCTGGTACACGCGCTTCGACGCCGTCGGTGCGAGGTGCATGCAGACGGTCGCGCGCGGCGAGTTCCAGCCCTCGGCGAGCAGCATGGCGTTGATCAGCACGTTGATCTCGCCGCGCTCGTAGGCCGCGAGCGTCTCCGCGAGCTTGACGGGCGGTGTGCGGCCGGAGACCGCCTCCGCCTTCAGCCCGGCGGCACGGAACTCCTGCGCGAGGTTGTAGGCGTGGTCGACACCGGCTGCATAGACGATCCCGGGCGTGGAGTCGAACCGCTCGCGGTACAGGCTCGCGGCGGCCTGGTTCAGGGCCTCGTGGTCGAGGGCCGCGGCGAGCGCGCGCTCCTCGAAGTCGCCGCCGACGATCGGAACGGCGTTGATCGCCGCAGCGGGCGGGACGCGGAGGCAGCGAAGCGGCGCGACGAGTCCGCGGCGGGCGGCGTCCGCGAGGGGGAGGTCGTCGACGGAGGCCGGGAAGACATCGGAGACCTGCTTCGCGATCAGCTGCTCCGTCGCGGTCATGCCGATGTAGATCGGCTCCGGGAAGCTGCGGATCGCCGCGCTCGTCTTCTCGCCGAGTGCCGTGTGCGCCTCGTCGCAGATCACGAGCTGGTACGCGTCGCGGGAGAGCGAGTCGGCGTGGCGGGCGAACCAGGCGTAGGTCTGGATCGTGAGCGGGTGGCCCGAGAGCGGCTCCTTTCCCTGCTCGATCGCAGGCGTGAAGCGGTCGCCGTAGCCCTCGGTGGTGAGGTCGCGGTCGAACTGGGAGACGAGCAGGCGGCGGTGGGTGAGGATCAGGACGCCGAGCGTGCTCGCGGCCTCGACGAAGCCGGCGGCCGCGATCGTCTTGCCCGATGCGGTCGGATGGCGGAAGCGGTAGCGGCGCTGGGCGCCCGGGTCGTCGCCGTGGAAGCCCTCGGGCTCGTCGCCGTCCTCCTCGCCGTCCAACTCGTCCTCGTCCTCGAGCGGTTCCTCGGCTTCCGCGTCCGCCTCGGCGTGACCGTTGCCGTTCTCCTCCTCCTCGAGCTGGCGCTGGTTCGCCGCGATCAGCTCCGTCAGCATCCCCGCGAGCGCGTCGATCTGGTGCTTGCGCAGCTCGGTGCCGGCGGCGGTGGCGGGCGGCTTCGAAGAGAGCACCCGCTCGAGCCCGAGCAGGAAGCCGAACCGGACTTTCCAGCGGGCGGACGGGGCTCTGCGGCCGGCCGCGAGCTCGACCAGTGCCTCGTCGAGCGCGGCGCGGCGGGCGGTCCCAGGGGCCAGTGCGACGGCCGGGTCTTCGCCAGGGTGAAGGAGGGGCTCGCCGGCCCATTCCTGTGCTCGTAGGGCGTCTGCGCTCAAGCCATCCGGCGCGTCCGACGCCTGTGTCGGGTTCAGTATCGCTTCTGACATATGCGCAGCACGAAGTCGTGTGCTGCTTCCTCAGGAGTGCGCGCCCGTGCTGCCGGTGCTCTGGAGCGGACGAGCAGCGCTTGGTGGAGCATACCCGAACTTTTCGCGGCTCGGAACCCCTATTCTCGGGCCAATGGCCGATTGGGACGAGCTGCGAGCCGCGGCGGAGCGGCGCTACGAGGACGGTGCGAGCCGTCTTCCGGACGAGCCCGATGCGCGGCAGAAGCAGCTCACCCGGATGGGAAACGCGGCCGGCGCCGCCGGGTTGTGCACGTTGATGGGGGGCGGGGACGGCCGCGACTGGTTCGCGCGCGCCGCGGAGCGTTATCGCGAGAGCTTCGAGCACGCGCCGCCCGGGAGCTGGGGACGGCCGATCGGGGCGATCAAGGCACGGATCCTCGCCGGAGACTGGGCCGGCGCGGCCGAGGATGCGCGTTGGGCGATCGAGCTTCGTGCCGCCGAGTCGGAGTCGCCGATCGGGCGGTATGCGGCCGCGCTCGCGCACGGCGTGCTCGGTGACTGGGAGCAGATGCGCATCGCTGCCGACTACGCCCGCACGCACGAGGGCTTCCCGAGCGCGGTCGGGGACGCCCTCGCGTTCGTCGCGGCCGAGGACGTCGTCGGCTACGTCGAGGCGGTCGAGGACGTGCTCGAGTCGTTCGAGACGCGCTCGGAGTACCTCGAGGACGTCCCCGTCGCGGACACCGTGCTCGTCCTGCAGGCGCTCGCCGCGCGACGCGGCCTGGCGGCTGAGCTCGAATCCGAGCTGCTGCCGCCTGCGACGACTTAGTGTCTGTCAGTCACAAGCGGCTCGGAGACCCGCACCGTTACGTGGGTCGAACGGAGCTTGTGTCTATCAGTCACAAGCGCGCTGCCGCGGCCGGGTCGAGGAGGGCGATCGTCTCGCGGCCGCGGACGAGGCTCGCCGGAGTCGCCTCGTCGGGCTCCCCGGCGAACGCGAGGCGCACCGCCTCGGCCTTGCTCTGCGCCCGTGACGAGGTAGACCACGACGGCAGCGGCAGCGAACACGTGCGGCGTCAGCGTGACGCGCGGGACGCGCGGATCCAGGCCGGGCTCCGCGGCCACGGCTCGCCGCTCGCTCGTCAGCCCCGGGGCGCCCGGGAAGAGCGATGCGGTGTGCCCGTCCGAGCCGAGCCCGTTCAGAGCGAGGTCGAAGACGACCCCCGCGAGCTCCGCGTCGTAGCGGGCGGCGGCCTCGTCGGCGCCGAGCTCGCCCTTGATCCGGTGCACCTCGGGCGACCGCGAGAGCGCGTCGAGGAGCTTCATGCGCACGAGCCGGTAGTTCGAGTGGGCGTCGCCGGGCGGCACGGCGCGCTCGTCGCCGAACCAGACGTGTGCACCGGACCAGTCGGGCCGCGCGTTCGCCGCGAGCTCGTAGGTGCGGCCGACGGTGGAGCCGCCCGAGAGGGCGACCGTCCCGGCGGCCTCGATGAGCAACGCTGCCGCCTCGCGCGCCGGATCGTCCGAGACCCGGATCTCGACGGTCACGTGTCGCCGCGGGCGAGCTCGCGCGAGCGGTTCATCGCGGCCTGGATCGCGTTCAGGAACGCGGCGCGGACTCCCGCCTGCTCCAGCTCGCGGATCGCCGCGATCGTCGTCCCGCCCGGCGAGGTCACCATCTCGCGCAGCTCGACGGGGTGCATGCCGAGGTCGCGGAGCTGCTTGGCGGTGCCGAGCATCGTCTGCACGACGAGCTGCGTCGAGATCTCGCGCGAGAGCCCGAGCAGGATGCCGGCCTCGATCATCGCCTCCGCCAGCAGCGCGAAGTAGGCCGGGCCCGAGCCGGAGACCGCCGTGACCGCGTCCATGTACGGCTCGGAGACGCGGACGACGGCGCCGAGATGCCGGAGCGCCTCCTCCGCGAGCGTCAGGTGCGCCTCGCCGGCGTGCGCTCCCGCGCAGATGCCGGCGATCCCCTCGTGCACGACGGCCGGCGTGTTCGGCATCGCGCGCACGACCGGGACGCCCGCGCCGAGATGCTTCTCGATCGCCGCGGTCGGGATCGCGGCGGCGACGGAGAGCACCGTCTGCTCGGGCTGGATCAGCGGGCCGATCTCGCCCAGGAGCGCGTCGATGTCCTGCGGCTTGACCGCGACCACGAGCAGCGCCGCGCCGGAGACGGCCTCCGCGTTCGAGAGCGTGACGGTGATCCCGTGCCGCTCGCGCAGCTCTGCGGCGCGTTCCTCGCGCCGCGTCGAGGCGATCAACTCGTCGGCCGCGCGCCAGCCGGAGCTGAGCAGGCCGCCGAGCAGGGCCTCGCCGATCTGGCCCGCGCCGAGGATCGCGATCCGCCGCTCGTCCATCGCGCCAGTCTAGGGAGCTAGAGCGTGGTCGGGGCGACGCGCTCGGCGAGCGCGACCAGCACGACCACTGCGATCTGGGGCGACGTCTCGAGCAGGTGCCGGAAGGCTCGGTCGGTGATCACGAGCGCGCGCACCGGCGACGTCGTCGTGATCGTGGCGTTCCGCGGCGTCTTCGCGACCAGGGCGACCTCGCCGAAGAAGTCGCCGGGCCCGATCGAGGCGACCTTCTTGCCGCCGCGAGTGACCTCGGCGCTGCCCTCGATGAGGACGAAGAACTCGCGCCCGGTGTCGCCCTCCGTGATCACGACCTTCCCGTCGGGCAGGTCGATCTCGTCGGCGATCTGGGCGATCTGCTCGAGCTCGTGCTTGGAGGCGTTCGCGAACAGCGGGACGCGCTTGATCAGGTCGATCTTGGAGTTGTGGCCGAGACGCATCAGGTGATCCTATGCATCCTTCAGGCAGCTCGGCAACGCACGAGCCGTGCCCGATCGGCGCTCGCCCCGGGGACCAGGCCCCGGCTCCAGCCTCTGAGCAGGTAGACGCCGGCAAGACCCGCCCACTCCTCGTACGGCGCGAGCAGCTCCGCCGTCTCGTGGAGCTCGACCCAGCGGCCCCAGAGCGACGAGCAGAGCTTGACGAGTGCGAGGTCGCCGACGAGGCCGTGCCGGTAGCTGCCGAGCCCCTCGAGCGCGATCACGCCGAGCGACCACGGCCCGAGCCCCCGCTCGCGCAGCAGCCGCGCCTCGACCGCCTCGATCGGCTGTGTGCGCAGACGCTCGAGGTCGATCGTGCGGCAGACCCGGACGAGTGCCGAGGCGCGTTGGGTCGCGAGCCCGATCCGCCGCAGCTGGGCGGGTGAGAGGGCGCCGATGCCCTCGCGGGTCGGTGCCGGCTGGCCGATCGCGCGGATGATGGCCCGCTCGAGCGCGAGCGCTCGCCGGGCCTCGATCAACTGGCCGCAGATCGCGCGCAGCACCGCGTGCGCCACCGTCGCCCGGCGCAGCGGCCGGAGCCCGTGCAGCGCGCGGATCGACGGGCCGAGCAGCGGATCGTGCCGGAACCTCGTGGCGAACTCGGTCGTGTCGGCGTCGAGCGCCAGGCAGAAGCGAAGCAGCTCGAGGCCGTGCTCGTCGGGCGCCTGCAGCTGCACGAAGCCGTCGCTCCGCTGATGCGCCCGCGCGATGCCGCCGCCCGGCAGCGGCGTCTCGTAGCGGTGTCCGTGGGTCATCAGCTGCAGTCGGTAGGGCCCAACCGGTCTGACGACGTCCTCGATCACCGCGGCGCACCTTACTGTTCCCTCCAGATGCGCCTCACCGACGCCATCTCGCTGCGCTCGCGACGGCGCAAGTTCGCGCTCTTCATGGAGACGATGGCGCCGACGGCCGGGACGACGGTGCTCGACCTCGGCGCGGACGACTCGTCGTTCGGGCAGCCGGGGGGCTGCGAGACGCTGAACTTCTTCGAGGAGCTCTACCCCTGGCAGGAGCGGATCACGGCGGTCGGGATCACGCCGGGCGAGAGCTTCCGGGCGAGCTATCCGCTCGTCCGGTACGTCCAGGGAGACGCTCTCGAGCTCCCGTTCGAGGACGGCGCGTTCGACGTCGTCTTCTCGAACGCGGTGATCGAGCACGTCGGCGGGCGGGAGCGGCAGGCGCGGTTCGTCACCGAGGCGCTGCGGGTCGCGCGGCGCGCGTTCATCACCACGCCGAACCGCTGGTTCCCGGTGGAGGTGCACACGAGGCTGCCGCTCGTGCACTGGTTCCCCGACCCAGTCGCCCACCGCGCCTATGACCTCGCGCGCAAGCCGTACGCGAAGGAGAACCACCTGCTTGGGCCGGCGGCGCTCCGGGATCTCTTCCCGCCCGAGGCGCGGATCGTGAACCTCGGCCTGACCCTGGTGGCCGTCGTTGGCTGAGCGGCTCCCGCGCGTCGCGCTCTTCGCGTTCGTCCTCGCGCTCCCGTTCCACAACCTCGTCATGTCCGGGCTCTGGGACGCCGGCGTCCGCGACCTGGCGCTCGACGCGGTCTCGGCCTGGAAGGAGGTGCTGCTCGCGCTCGCGCTCGCCGCGGTCGTGTGGAGCCGCCGGGGGATGCCGTTCCGCGCGACCCTGGTGGACTGGCTCGCCCTGGCGTACGCGGCCTTCGTGATCGTCTACGCGGTGCTCCCCCAGGACTGGCTCGGCGGCGACGCGTCCACGCGCGGCGTGCTCTACGGGCTTCGCCACGACCTCACCCCCGTCGCGGGGTACTTCCTCGGCCGCGGGCTGACCCTGTCGGCGCGCGACCGCGAGCGCCTCGGCTGGGCGATCCTGGGTGTGGCCGCGGTGGTCGCCGCCTGGGGCCTCGTCGACATCTACGCGGTCTCGCTGCAGACGTGGCGCGACTCCGGGGTGCCCGGTTGGTTCCGCGAGCAGCTCGGGCTCGAGTACAGCCCGGGGCTCTCCGGGCTGCCGGAGAACTGGGTCTACAACCCCGGCGACGAGCGGCCCCTGCGGCGGCTCGTCTCGACGTTCCTCAGCCCGCTCGCGACTGCCTATCTGCTCGTCGTGGCGATCCTCCTCAGTGCGACCTGGCAGCGCTCGCGCGTCCTGACCGCGCTCACCGGAGTCCTGGCGCTCGGCCTGCTCTTCACGTACTCGCGAACGTCGCTCGTCGCGCTCGCGGCCGGGCTCGCCGTGCTCGGCTGGGCGCTCCGCAGCTGGTGGCCGGTCGCCGCGGCCGTCGTGCTCGTGGCCGCGTCGTTCTTCTTCGTGCGTTCGTACCCGGACATCGCGCCCGAGACGCGGTTCACTCCAGCCGAGCTGGAGGTGCAGCGGGCGGGCGGGCAGGAGGAGCCGACGACGGGCGACCCGTTCAGCACCGAGGAATCGTCGTTCGGCAGCCACCTCGACTCGCTTCGGGACGGGCTCGAGGCGGTCGGCGAGCACCCGCAGGGCTACGGCGTCGGGAACGCCGGCGTGACCGCGAAGCGGACCGGCGCCGAGATCAAGGCCGGCGAGTCGACGTACACCGAGCTCGGGGTCGAGCTGGGCGTGCTCGGCCTGCTCGCCTTCGTCGCGTGGAGCCTCGCGCTGCTTCGGCTGACGCTCCGGCGCGCGCCGTGGCTTGGAGCATCCTTTGCCGCCGTGCTGCTGCTCGCCGTCCAGACCGACGTGATCGGCGTCCACTGGCTCGCCTTCGTGCTCTGGACGCTCGCCGGCGAGCGGGCCTAGCCCCGGCGGGAAACTGCTTCAGCAGACCTCGCGCGCGGCCGATAGAGCGAGCAGAACCTCTATGGACCCGGCACCCGAAGACACACGGCGACAGCTCGGCCAGATCATGGTCGACGAGGGCTTCCTGACCGCGGAGCAGCTGGCGCACGCCCTCGAAGAGCAGAACCGCACCGGCACGCCGCTCGGGAAGATCCTGGTCGACCTCGAATTCGTCTCCCCCGGCGCCGTCGCGAACGCGCTCGCCGAGCAGCACGGAGGGCTCCTGAAGACGGAGTACGGGATGAGCACTGGTCTGCGCCCGGTGCCGAACGAGGTGAAGCCGTTCAATCCCAAGTTTCCGAAGCCCGGCGGGGCCGGCACTCCGGTACAGGTCTCCGTCGAAGAGTTCGACAAGGCCCGGTCCGAGGCCGCTGCGCAAAGCGCCCGGGCGAACAACCTCGAAGCGCAGCTGCAGGCGACGCTGACCGAGCGGAACCGGCTCGCGCAGAGCCTGCACGACCTCCAGGCGCAGGGCGGCGAGGCCGGCACGGCCGGGGCCGACGAGCGCGTGGCGGCGCTCGAAGCACAGCTGCAGGAGGAGCTCGGCAAGCGTGAGCAGCTGCGCCAGCTCGCCTCGGCGAAGGTGGCCCAGCTCGAGGGACAGCTTCGTGCAGCGCTGGAAGCCGCCCCGGCCGAGCCCGCGGTCGACTCGGAGCAAGCAGCGCGGATCGCCGAGCTCGAACGGCAGCTCCGCGCCTCGCTGGAGGAGCGGGCGGCGTTGCAGCAGGCTGCGGTCGCCACGGACGACTCACAGGAATCTGCGCGCGTCACGGAGCTCGAGGAACGGCTCGACACCGCGTTGGCCGAACGGGACGCGCTTGCCCAGACGCTGAAGGAGTTGCAGGCGAGTGCTGCGGAGCAGGCGGAGCAGCCGCCGGCCGCACCTCTGGACCCCGAGGAGGCTGCGCGGGTCGCCGGGCTCGAGGAGCAGCTCGCTGCGGCTCTTTCCGAGCGGGACGAGTTGAACCGCAAGCTGCAGGAGGCGGTCGAGTCGGCCGCCGCTCCGGTCGAGGATCCGGCGCAGGCTGCGCGGATCGCGGAGCTGGAGGAGCAGCTCGCGTGCCGCGATCGTCGAGCGGGCGCAGCTGGAGCAGGCGCTGGAAGCTCCGGTCGCGGATCCGGTCGAGGATCCGGCGCAGGCTGCGCGGATCGCGGAGCTGGAGGAGCAGCTGGCGTCCGCCCGGGCCGACGCCGAACGACTCGCGCATTCGCTGGAGCAGGAGGCTCAGCAGCCTGCACCCGCCGAGGAGGATCCGGCTCAGGCCGCACGGATCGCAGATCTCGAATCTCAGCTCCACGTCGCCGTCGGCGAGCGGGGCTCGCTGATCACGTCGGTCGGCGAGCTGCAGGCACGGCTGGCGGAGGCCGCCCAGGATCATCGTGAGCAGCTTCGGCTCGCCACCGCGGGCGTCGAAGCTCGCGTCGCAGTGCTCGAGGGCCAGCTGAAGCAGGCCGAGGCGGGAGGGGCACGCGGCGCCGAGCTCGAGACGGAGCTCGCAGCCGCCATCACCGAGCGCGTCACGCTGGCGGCCCGGGTGACCGAGCTCGAGTCAGAGCTCGCGAAGCTCGGGGACGACGTCGCGGATCGCGATCGCCGTCTCACCGAGAGCACGAACGAGATGGCGCGCCTCACCCGCGAGCATCGCGCCGCGCTGACGGAGGTCGAGCGGAAGCTGCGGGAGGCCACGACCGCGGTGGAAGCCGCGCCCGCCGACGAAGCCGAGCCCGAACCGGAAACGGTTGAGCGCGCACATCAGCTGTTCGTCCCGTCGGCCGCGGGCTACGAGCTGCGCGAGCGCGAGGGCGCGGCGCCCTCGTCAGGAACGGTCGTCGAGCTCGGCGATCTTCGTTTCGTCGTCCGGCGGGTCGGCCCCTCGCCGCTCCCCGTCGGTCCGCGCCGCTGCGTCTTCCTCGAGCGGCTCTGACGCCTCCGCAACGGGCTCGACCTTCGTGGCCGCGTCCGGCTCGGGCTCGGGGTCAGACCCCGTCGTGTCCGGATCGGGCCTGACGGGCTCGACCTTCGTGGCCGCGTCCGGCTCAGGCTCGGGGTCGGGGTCAGACCCCGTCGTGTCCGGATCGGGCCTGATCACTTCGGTCGCGACGACCGCCGCGCGCCCCTTGCGCACGCGCCGGCGCGCGCCCGCGATCGTGCGCTGCAGCTCGCGCTCGTTCGCCTCCAGCCGCTCGTCGAGCTCCTTCGCCGCCGTCTTCAGCTCGTCGGCGCGGCCGTCGTCGGCGTAGACCGACACGCCCAGTTCGCGGATCTTCGTCTCGCGCTGCCGTCGGAGCGCGTACTGCTCCCGGCGCAGGCGGACGACGTCCCGGCCGGCGCGCGACCAGGTCGTGATCGACTCGACGGCGACGTCCGCCTCGTCGCGGACGCGATCGGCCGTGCTGACGCCGACCCGGGCGACCGGGCTCTCCGGCCAGCGTCGGGCGCCCGCGAGGAACGTCGGCAGCAGGGCGACGGCGACGACCAGGAACAGCACTCCGACGGCGAACACGTCGGCGAGGAGCAGGATCACGCCGAGCGCGGCCAGTCCTGCCACGACCGCGAGGACGAAGACCGGCGGGCCGAGCCCGAAGTACCGCGGCTCGAGCGTGCTGCACGTCGATCGGCTCGTCGCGGGGCGCGTCCGTACGGCGCCCGCACGCCGGGCAGAAGGCGGCGTCGGCGGGCAGCTCGGCGGCGCAGTGGGAGCAGGTCCTCATCCCGGCCTTGTATCCGGGACGTCCCGATGCGTAACCGCCGAGCTGCCTCCGCCGCCTACCCCGAGTGACCGAAGCGGACGTCCGGCAGCCAGCCGAGCCACCGCGGGCGCGCCCAGGCGCGCGGCCCGAGCAGACGCAGCAGCACGGGCATGAGCACGAGCCTGATCAGCGCGGCGTCGAGCAGCACGGCCACGCCGAGGATCACGCCCATCTCCTTCGGCGGCAGCGGGCCGGAGAGGGCGAACGTGAAGAAGATCGCCACCATCACGCCCGCGGCGGCGAAGATCACGCGGCCCGAGTGGGCGACGCCGCCGATCATCGCGTCCTTCGCATCGCCGGTCTGGTCCCAGTGCTCCTTGGCGGAGGAGAGCAGGAAGACCGTGTAGTCCATCGAGATCGCGAAGATCATCGCGAAGAAGAAGACAGGCCCCCAGGCGTCGAGGAAGCCCTGAGACTCGAAGCCGAAGATCCCCGAGCCGTATCCCTCCTGGAAGATCAGCCGGGCGACCCCGAATGCGGCGCCGGTCGCGAGCAGGTTCGTGACCACGCCTGCGGCGGCGATCAGCGGTGCCTGCAGCGCCACGAGCAGGAGCAGGAACCCGAGCACGAGCACGACCCCGACCACGAGCGGCGTGCGCGCGGAGAGCGCCTCCTCGAGATCGTGGTTCTCGGCCACCGAGCCGCCGATCAGCGTGCCGGGCGGGAGAGCGGCGCGGAGCCGGTCGATCGTGTCGCCCACGACGGGGTCGGACGGGTCGGCGACGGGGACGGCCTGGAGCAGCGTCCTCGAGCCCGACTCGCCGGCCGGCATGACACGGGCGATCCCCGCGTCCGCGCGCAGCACCCGAGCGGTCTCGTCCGCCGCGGCCGGCAGGGCGACGACCTGGAGCGCGCCGGGCGCACCCGGGCCGAACGCCTCCTGAACGAGGTCGTAGCCGCGCCGCGACGAGTCCTCGGACGGCACGACCTTGATCGACGGCATGCCCGTCTTCAGCCCGAAGGCGGGCAGCGCGAGCACGACGAGCAGCGCGGTGACGGCGAGGCCCCACGGGATCGGGCGGCGCCAGAGCCGCTCCGCCCAGCGCGCGAACGCGGGCGAGCGGTGCTCACCGGCGTGGACCCACGGGAGGCCGAGCCGGTCGACTCGTGGCCCCAGCTTCGCGAGCACCGCGGGCAGCAGGGTCAGGGTCGCGGCCAGCACGAAGATCACCGAGAGCATGATCCCGAGCGCCATCGAGCGGAACGCCGGGCTCGGCACGAGCATCACCGCCGAGAGCGAGACGAGCACGGTCAGGCCGGAGAAGAGCACCGCCTTGCCGGCCGTGTCCATCGCCACGGCGACCGCCTCGGTGGGCGACAGCTTCGCGCCGAAGTGGGCGCCGCGGAAGCGGTGGACGACGAAGAGCGCGTAGTCGATCCCGAGCGCGAGCGCGAACATCAGCGCGAAGTTCATCGCCCAGATCGAGACGTCGGCGACCTGCGCGGCGAGGAAGAGCGATCCGGCCGCGGCCACGAGCCCGAGGATCGTCAGCATCAGCGGCAGGCCGGCGGCGACGAGCGAGCCGAAGGCCAGCACGAGGATCGCCAGCGTCACCGGCCACGAGATCAGCTCGGACTTCAACATCGCGGCGCGGTTGGCCTCGTTGAAGTCCGACCAGAGCCCGGAGGCGCCGGTGAGCGCGACCTCGACGTCTGGGCCGCCCGCGGCCGCGAGCTCGCCCTTGAGCTCGTCGGCGGCCCGCACCATCTCGGTGGGGCTGCCGGCGGCACCCGCCTGGACGACGGCCGTGTGGCCGTCGCTCGAGATCGAGGTCTCCTGCTGTGGCAGGACGACGGTCGCGACCTTGTCGTTGCCGCGAAGGATGCGCTCGACGCCGTCGACCGCCCGGGTGAATTCGGGGTCGCCGACCTGCGACGAGTCGGAGTGGAGGACGACCAGGAGCGAGGAGCTGGAGAGGCCGTCGAACTCGCGCTCGACGACGGCGCGCGCGGTGACGGACTCGGAGCCGGAGGCCTCCCAGCCTGCGCCCGAGAGCGCGTGCTCGACACGCGGCGCGAGCACCGCGAGCGGCAGGGCGACGACGACCCACGCGAGCGCGACGAGCTTGCCGTGCGTCGCCGTCCAGCGGCCGAGGCGGCCGAGCGGGCCGACGGGCGTCATCGTGCGTCTCCGGCCAGCAGATCCGCGAGCTCGGCGAACTGCCGTTGCAGGCTGCCGCAGACCTGCTCGCAGAGCGCGAGCACGGACTCGTCCGCGATCGTGTAGACGGCGTGGTTGCCGTCCTTGCGGCGGCCGACGATGCCGGCCTGGGCCAGCACGCCGAGGTGCTTGGAGACGTTCTGCTGCGAGGTGCCGAGCGTCTCGGTCAGTTCCTGGACGGTCGCCTCGCCGTCGCGCAGGCGGTCGAGCAGGCGGATCCGCGTCGGCTCGCCGATCACGCGGAACCGCTGCGCGATCAGCTCTGCGAGCGAGTCGGGAATGGGATGGGGCAGCACGGGTCGGGACTCCTTGGTCGAAGTTGAGCAGCTACACTACCAAACAACTGTGGAGTTGTAGCAAGGACGAGGAGGAGCCAATGCAGAACGTGAACCGAGAGGCGCTCGAGGCATCCGCCGCCCAGGCGGCCGACGATCCCGCCTCGGCGCGGCAGCAGGTGTCGCTCACCGGCGAGTGGCAGGACGAGCAGGGCGCGCCGCAGTTCCGCGGCACGATCCCGTATCCCGGCGGCGAGGTCGAGTTCAGCTGCGACTTCCCGCCGCCCATGGGCGGCAGCGGCGCGGCGCCGAACCCGCTCGCGTACTGCTTCTGGGGCGGGCTCGCCTGCTACGCGATGACCTACGCGCTCGAGGCGGCGCGCGAGGGCGTCGAGCTGACCGCGCTGCGGGCGACCGTCGCGGCCGAGGTCGACCTCTCCCGGGCGCTCGGCGTGTCGGAGCGGCCGCCGGTCGAGGGGATCGACTGGACGCTGGAGGTCGAGTCGGACGCGGGCCGGGACGTGCTCGACCGGCTGAAGGCGCTGGCGGACGAGCGGTGCCCCGGCGCGTACTGTGTGCGGAACCCGATCCCGCTCGAGACGCGCGTCATCCGCGCAGGGAAGGAGAGCTGAGATGGACGCGACTGACGAGACCTTCGAGCAGGACGTCCTCGAGGCATCGCAGGCAGGCCCGGTCGTCGTCGACTTCTGGGCGCCGTGGTGCGGCCCGTGCCACGCGCTGGCGCCGGTTCTGGAGCAGGCGGTCGCCGAGCGCACAGGCGTGACGCTCGTGAAGGTGAACGTCGACGAGAACCCGGACGTCTCGGCGCGCTACGGGATCAGCGGCATCCCGGCGGTGAAGGCGTTCCGCAACGGCGAGGTGGCGAGCGAGTTCGTCGGCGCGCAGCCGCCGGCCGCTGTCGCCGAGTTCCTCGACGCGCTCACCGGCCCGTCGCCGCTCGACCGGGTCGTCGCCGAGCTGCGCGAGAGCCAGGAGTTCCCGGAGGTGCTGCCGGCGCTCGAGCGCGGCGACCACGAGCTGGCGCTGCGGGTGCTGCTCGAGGAGGTCGACACCGCCGAGGGCGAGCGCCGCGACCGGATCCGCGAGCTGATGGTGCTGCTCTTCGCCGAGCTCGGCCAGGATCATCCGCTGAGCCTGCGCTACCGGCGCAAGCTCGCAGCCGCGCTCTACTAGGGATAGGTCTCGCCGAGCGGCGTCGTCCCGGCTGCGCGGGCGACGTCGTCGGGCACGGTCTCCATGTCGACGAGCTCCTCGCGGCCGCCGCCGCCCGAGATGCCCAGCACGAGCACGGGGCCGACGCCGGGCGCGTAGAGCTTGTACTCGAGCACGTCGGGTTGGATCGTGATCGTGTCCTTCGTCAGCAGTGCACCGTCGAACGAGCCGAACGGCACCTCGGCCAGCTCGTCGACACTGAGCACCTCGCCGTTGTCCTCGGCCTCGCCCTTGTAGTACTCCTGCCGGTAGGCGAGCCCGGGCTTCGGGTCGGCGGCGACGATGATCCCCGGTAGCGCGCCGTCGACCCCGGCCTCGAACGAGCCGGCGCGGGTCGTGATCTTCCCGTTCTCGAACTCGGCCGTGTCCTCGCCGAGGTACCAGACGTTGCCGTCCGCGTCCTGGGCGTACCAGTCGAAGGTGTCCTCGATCAGCTCGCCGTCGCTCGTCACCGAGTCGCGCACGACGCGCGCCGTGATCCCGTTCGCGATCTCCTTCGTCTCGCTGCTGACCGTGATCACGACCTTCACCTCCTTGCCCTCCTCGTCGATCTCCCGGTACGTCCACCGGGTGCCGGGCTTCATCGGCCAGTAGCGGTTGTCGATCTCGGTCGTGAAGCTCGCGGGATCGAGCTCGACCGGGTCGCTGCCCTGCGGCAGGGCTCCGCCGCCGCTCCGAGCCGCCGCAACCCGCGAGCGAGCGCGAGTGCGGCGGCTGCGGGGCGAGCGCGGGCGCGCACGGCGTCAGTTGGCCCTCGTCCTGGTGGTCCTGGCCGTCGTTCTTCGTGCCGACGACCTCGAAGTTCTCGTCCAGCTGGACGTCGACCTGGCTGCCGTCGTCGAGGGTGACCTCGACCTCGTACAGGCTCTCCTCGTCGCCGACCTCCGTCTCGCTGACCTTGCCCTCGCCCGTGTGCGCGAGCGCGGCGGCCGAGGCCTTGGCGAGCGCGGCGCCGGTGATCGCCTTGTCGGTCGCGTCGTCGTCTCCGCCGGCTGCGACGGCCGCGCCGCCGCCGATCGCGGCGATCCCGACGACGATGCCCGCGACGATCGCGGTCCTGCGGTTCCTGAAGCGCTTCGACATGCGTTCCTCCTCGGTCGTCTTGCCGATTCGATCTTCACCGTAGGGAGGCCAGATGAAGCGTCGATGAGAGCGATACGCTCACCGCATGGCGCCGATCGACCCCCGCGTGGACATCGGCCACGTCCACCTGAAGGTGGCCGACCTCGAGCGCGCGCTCGGCTTCTACTGCGGCGTGCTCGGCTTCGAGCTGCAGCAGCGGATGGGCGACCAGGCGGCGTTCGTCTCGGCCGGCGGCTACCACCACCACATCGGCCTGAACACCTGGCAGAGCCGCGGCGGCACGCCGCCGCCGCCCGGGTCACACCGGCCTCTTCCACACCGCGATCCGCTACCCCGACCGGGCGCAGCTCGCCGACGCGCTCCGCCGGCTCGTCGAGGCCGGCGTGCCGCTCACGGGCGCCTCCGACCACGGCGTCAGCGAGGCGCTCTACCTGGACGACCCCGACGGGAACGGCGTCGAGCTCTACTACGACCGGCCCGAGCCCGAGTGGCCGCGCGACCGCGACGGCGCCGTCGCGATGGTCAGCGAGCCGCTCGACCTCGAGGCGCTGCTCGCGGAGGCGTGACGCCCTCTCGCGGACGACGCCCTGCTCGGTAGCGACTACGGAGAGCCGATCCGCGCCCGCCACGATGGGGAGGCGCAGCGGTTCCGCGACGATCGGGGCATGAAGCCGAGCAGGAACTTCGACTTCCCCGTGTCCGTGGCCTGGGTGGACGGGCGCCTCGTCCGCGCCTCCGTTTCCGGCAAGGAGACGATCGAGATCGCGACGCCGCCGGAGTTCAAGGGCACCGACGAGGGCGTGTGGAGCCCCGAGGACTTCCTCGTGGCGGCCGCGGCCTCCTGTTTCGCGGTCACGTACCTCGCCGTCGCCGAGCAGCGCGCCATCCCCGTCCACGAGCTCTCCGTCGCGGGCGTGGGCCGGATGGGCATGGACCCCGACAACCGTCTCGGTTTCGTCGGCATCGACCTCACCGCCACGCTCGCCACCGAGCCCGGGCAGGAGGCGGCGGCCGCGGTCGCCGCGGCCCGTGCCGAGCGCGGCTGCTTCGTCTCTCGCGCGCTCTCCGTCCCGGTGCGGCTGGAGACGGTCGTTCGCGCAGTCGCGCCCGCCTAGCCCGGCGGTTTCGGCCCCGTCCCTGTAAGACAGAGTGTGATACAGTAGGACGAGTGGCGTCCCGGCTGATCTCCGTCCGGCTCGACGAGCCCGCGCAGCGGGCGCTGGACGAGCTCACCCGCGGCGGGCGCGACCGCTCGCAGGCGGTACGGACCGCGCTGATCGAGGCGTCCGAGCGCCGCCGCAGCGTCACGCTGCTGGAAGAGGCCGCTGCGCTCGTGGCGGACGACCACGACCTGGCCGAGGCGGCCGAGGTCGCGGCGTTGATGGAGTCGCTGCGTGGAGAGGGGTGAGGTCTTCGTGCTCGCGACGCCGCGCGGGGCGCGCGGCCGGGAGCAGCGGGGCCGGCGCTACGGCGTCGTCGTGCAGAACGACGACCTGCTCGCCCTCTCGACCGTGATCGTGGCGCCGACTTCCACGAGCGCGCGTCCCGCCTCGTTCCGGCCCGAGGTGGAGATCGGGGGAACCCGCACCCGCGTCCTCGTCGAGCAGCTCGGTGCCGTCGATCCCGGCCGGCTGGGTTCGTCGGCCGGCCACCTCTCCCACGACGAGCTGCGCGAGGTCGAGCGTGCGTTGACGGTGCTGCTCGGCCTGCAGGAGCCCCGTGCCTAGGGGCTACATGGAAGGACCCGCCGCCGACGAGGCCGAGCGCCGCCTCGACGAGCTCGAGCGGCCGCCCGAGCAGCCGACCGAGGAGCGCCTGGCCGTCTTCGGCTCGACCGAGGACGATCCCGAGAAGCACTTCATCGGCTGGCGCGACGACATCGACCCGGACGAGCTCTTCGACTCCGGGAAGGCGTGGGGCCTCTCGGTCGCCCGCCGCCCCGTCGACGCCGCCTAGGCGGCGCGCAGCTGCGCGGCCCGCACGTGCAGGAGCGAGACCGCGACGCTGCTCTCGGCAAAGGGATTCGCGATCGTCTCCCGCCCTTCGAGCGAGATCGCGGCCTCGATCGTCCCTTCCACCTCGGCGAGCAGCAGCCGGCCCGGCGGCACGGGCCGCGCCTCCAGCTCGGCGAGCAGCCGCACCGCGGGGATGTCGTCGGCCCGCAGCGGCCGGATCGTGATCGTCTCGGGTGCGAGGGTGGCCGTCCCGTCGGGCTCCGGCTCGAGCCCTTCGTGGTCGTCCTTCAGCCGCTCTCTCGCAAATTGGGAATGAAGCTCAGGGTGCATCGGTACCTCCAGGCGATCGGGGGAATCACTCACGCCCACCGTAGAGATTTCACCGACGTCAACGTTCGTCTCGTGCGCTACAACTAGGTACGTGGCGAAAGCCGTCGAGCAGCTCGAGCGCGTGATCATCCGCTTCGCGGGCGATTCAGGCGACGGGATGCAGCTCACGGGCGACCGTTTCACGAGCGAAACGGCCGTGATGGGGAACGATCTGGCGACCTTCCCCGACTTCCCGGCCGAGATCCGCGCGCCCGCCGGCTCGCTTCCCGGCGTCTCCGGCTTCCAGCTCCACTTCGCCGACCACGACATCCTCACCTCCGGCGACGCGCCGAACGTGCTCGTCGCGATGAACCCCGCCGCGCTGAAGACGAACATCGGCGACCTGCCGCAGGGCGCCACGCTGATCGTCGACACCGACACGTTCAAGGAGCGCAACCTGCAGAAGGCGGGCTACGCGGCGAGCCCGCTCGAGGACGGCTCGCTCGAGGGCTACCACCTGCACGAGGTCGCGCTCACCTCGATGACGGTCGAGGCGCTGAAGGGGATCGCCGGGATCACGCCGCGCGAGGCCGAGCGCTCGAAGAACTTCTTCGCGCTCGGGCTGATGAGCTGGCTCTACCACCGCCCCACCGACGGGACGCTCGACTTCATCGACCGCAAGTTCGGCAAGCGGCCCGAGATCGCGCAGGCGAACGCGACCGCGTTCAAGGCCGGCTACGCCTACGGCGAGACCTCGGAGGACTTCGCCGTCTCCTACGAGATCGCGCCGGCGAAGCTGCAGCCCGGCGTCTACCGGCAGATCACCGGCAACGTCGCGCTCTCCTACGGCCTGATCGCCGCCTCGAAGCTGTCGGGGCTCGACCTCTTCCTCGGCGCCTACCCGATCACGCCCGCGAGCTCGATCCTCGAGGAGCTCGCCCGGCACAAGAGCTTCGGCGTGCGCACCTTCCAGGCCGAGGACGAGATCGCGGCCGTCGGCGCGGCGCTCGGCGCGGCGTTCGGCGGCTCGCTCGGCGTCACCACCTCCGCCGGGCCGGGGATCGTGCTCAAGCAGGAGACGATCGGGCTCGGGATCATGCTCGAGCTGCCGCTCCTGATCCTCGACATCCAGCGCGCCGGCCCCTCGACCGGGATGCCGACGAAGCCGGAGCAGGCCGACCTGCTGATGGTGCTCTTCGGCCGGAACGGCGAGAGCCCGATCCCGGTGGTCGCGGCCTCGACGCCCTCGCAGTGCTTCCACGCCGCGATCGAGGCGGCCCGGATCGCGCTCAAGTACCGCACGCCCGTCTACCTGCTCAGCGACGCGTATCTCGCGAACGGCTCCGAGCCGTGGCTGATCCCGGACGTCGCCGACCTGCCCGACATCTCGACCCAGTTCGCGACCGCCGACGGCGGGGAGTTCATGCCGTACGCGCGCGACCCCGAGACGATGGCGCGGCCGTGGGCGATCCCCGGCACGCCCGGGCTCGAGCACCGGATCGGCGGGCTCGAGAAGGCCGACGTGACCGGCTCGATCTCCTACGACCCCGCCAATCACGACCTGATGACGCGCCTGCGCGCCGCGAAGGTGGCCGGGATCGCGAACGACATCCCGCTGCTCGAGGTCGAGGATCCGGACGGCGACGCCGACACGCTCGTGCTCGGCTGGGGCTCCTCCTACGGCCCGATCGGCGCGGCCGCGAAGCGCGTGCGCCGCGAGGGGCACAAGGTCGCCCGCGCGCACCTGCACCACCTGAACCCGTTCCCGCGCAACACGGGCGAGGTGCTGCGCCGCTACGACAAGGTGCTGATCCCGGAGATGAACCTCGGCCAGCTGCTCAAGCTCGTCCGTGCCGAGTTCCTCGTCGACGCGGTCGGCTACAACCAGGTGCGCGGGCTGCCGTTCAAGGCGGCCGAGCTGGCCGAGGCGATCACGGCGCTGGTGGAGTCGTGAGGCCGAAGAAGAAGACCCCGGACCGGCGCGGCGTGCTGCTGAAGGAGCAGCCGTTCTCGTTCCGGCAGCGCCAGGACGGGACGGTGGCGATCTTCTGGAAGCGCACCCGGGCGACCGTGCTGACCGGCAAGCTGGCGGAGAACTTCCTCGCCGCGGCGCCCGAGTGCACGGGCCAGGAGCTGCAGCTGCTGATGGCGAAGGCGACCGGCAACTTCAAGCGCGGCAACGAGCGGAGGGTGAAGCGGTGACCGACGGGAACGGCAACGGCGACCTCGTGCAGCTGAAGGCGAAGGACTTCAAGTCCGACCAGGAGGTGCGCTGGTGCCCGGGCTGCGGCGACTACGCGATCCTGGCCGCGGTGCAGGGGTTCATGCCCGAGCTCGGCCTCAAGCGCGAGAACATCGTCTTCGTCTCCGGGATCGGCTGCGCCGCGCGCTTCCCGTACTACATGGAGACCTACGGGATGCACTCGATCCACGGCCGCGCGCCGGCGATCGCGACGGGTTTGTCGGTGTCCCGCCCGGACCTGTCGGTGTGGGTCGTGACCGGCGACGGCGACTCGATGTCGATCGGCGGCAACCACCTGATCCACGCGCTGCGCCGGAACGTGAACCTGAAGATCCTGATGTTCAACAACCGCATCTACGGGCTGACGAAGGGGCAGTACTCGCCCACCTCCGAGCTCGGCAAGGTGACGAAGTCGACGCCGATGGGCTCGCTCGACCAGCCCTTCAACCCGCTCAGCCTGGCGATCGGCGCCGAGGCGACCTTCGTCGCGCGCGCGATCGACACCGACAAGAAGGAGCTGACCGAGGTGCTCCGCGCCGCCGCCGCGCACAAGGGCAGCGCCTTCGTCGAGATCTACCAGAACTGCAACATCTACAACGACAACGCGTTCGACTTCGTCCGCGAGCAGAAGGAGAACCGGCTCTACCTGAGGCACGGCGAGCCGATCACGTGGGGCGAGCAGGGGATCCGCCTGCTCCCGGACGGCTCGCCCGAGGTCGTGAGCGCGCACGAGCCCGACCTGCTCGTCCACGACGCGCACGCCCACGAGCCGGCGCACGCGTTCGCCTCTGCGCCGGATGACCCAGACCGCGATCGGCGCGACGCCGATGGGCGTCTTCCGCGACGTCGAGCGGCCGGTCTACGACGAGCTGATGGCCGAGCAGATCGGCGTGGCGCAGGCGAAGGGTGAAGGGGAGCTGGCGGCGCTGCTTGGCTCGGGCGACACGTGGTCTATTTCCTGAAAGAGACGCCGCTCGCTCCCGAGACGCGCGTTATGGCCCCTTGACGAATCGCGCCCCGGCTGAGCGAAGCATCTCGAATGGCGTCACGCAATTCACGCCAAGTGCGGTGCACGCGTTGGGAATCTTGATCTTATTCGGAGTGTTCGCACTGACTTCGTGCGTCACCACCGTGTCGGCATTCGCGAGTGCATGAGCGACGAGGTAATAGTCAGCCGCTCCGAGGAAGTCTGCGATAGCGGCTTGGCTATAAACGCCGCAGCCCGTTGCCCAGCTGCTGACAGTGCGAAGGCTTTCTACGACCAAGTCGTCAGGCGGGAGGAAAAACGCTTCGTCGCGATCCTGCGCCCACTCAGCCAACTCGTCACCTCCGGCGCGTAGTTCGGCTCCGACGGCGTCCACGCTAGCCAGGACGCCGTCCGCGTTTGCATCGAGTAACCACTCCCAGAAACCGGGCACGACGTCGAACGCGTAATGCATGTTCTTCGCCTGAATAAAGACATCCGAGTCGATGAGGTACGCCATCAGTCTCCCTCGAGCTGCGTCGCCAGCTCGTGGAAAGTCGACACGCTCTTAACCCCGAGCAGCCGAAACGCATCGCGGTACAGAGTCGCCCCTTCAAGCGTGCTAGCGATGACCGCCTGGGTAAAGCGCCGGCTCGCGCGAAGGGGCTGTGTGTTGTAGAAGTTTCCGCCACCCTCGCCGCTTTCTCGACGTTGCTCTAGGAACTCCAGCACGCGCGCGAGTTCCGCGTCGTACGCTGTTCGGTACTCCTCCCACGTGAGGTACTGAGCGTCGTAAATGCGGCGAAGCACGACCAGCGTGCTCACCTTGAATCGTGCGGCTAACCGGTCTAGTTCCGAGGCAAGCGGGCGCTCTCGACGGAGGGTGTTCTGAAGAGACGAAAGCGGTACGAGGATCTCCGCCGCCACCTCGTTGCACCACCGCTCCACGGCGACATTTGGGAGCGCCGAGGGATCTGCACTAGATACAGCCGACACACCAGCCCACACGTGAGCCAACTCGTGGGCAAGCGTGAAGATCTGCGCCGCCTTCGTGTCTGCCCCGTTTACGAACACGACTGGCGCGAACGGATCGACGAGCGAGAAGCCGCGGAACTCAGCGGGATCCAGTTTTCGACGCGTGTTGTTCGCCACGACGCCGTTGACCATCACGAGGATCCCAAGGCTCTCTGCGCGACGGATGAGTGCGCGAAGTGCATCCGCCCAGCTCTGACCACGAGCGTCCAACCCATAGTCCAGCGCCTCCCGCATCGCGGTGGCCGCCGCAGTCACGGGCGTCGCTGGCCCGAAAGTCCCAACGATCGAAAGAGGGGGGTGGCCACTCTTCCGGGCGAAGTCGGCATACCAGTCTTGGCGCTGCTGGCAGAGATAGATCGTGTCGAGAAGATCGGGACTCGGTCGACTGATGGCCTGATCTCCGATCGTCCGATAGTCAGCGATGGGAATCGCCTCTTCGGGTGGCTGCGGAAGCAGGAGGTAGCCGACCGGCGTACGCGTCGCTCGGGCGAAGCTCTCGAGTTGCCTAAGGGTCGGCGCCAGCGTCCCGCTCTCCCACTCGAGGAGCTTTGGGAACTTGGCCGCCAGTTCTGCAGGGTCGCGCGTCGAGCGTTCGCGGGCCCATACGAGGAGCTCGGGTCGTACGTCGACGCGGACGGACATGCGGTCATTGTGTCGATTGGTTACGACAGTGCAGTGTCTAGGTAGCGCCCCCCTGCAATACAGCGGGCGGACGGCAGTTCGGGTCAGGCGCCTGAGTTCGGCATCGCGGCGCGAGCCGCGCTTCGACTAGCTTCGAAAGGTTGGTAACTCGAGCCCCTGCTCCTCGATCGCCGTCCGCGGGCCGCGGAGCTCGAGCGCGCAGGTAGAAGACGCGCAGGTTCGGGCGATCCCACGCGGCCGGCTCGAGGAAGCGGCCCCAGCGGATCAGCATGAAGAGGAACATGTCCGCGACCGTCGGCCCGGAGCCGGCGAGCCACTCGCGCCCGTCGAGGAAGCCGTCGATCAGGTCGTCGTGCTCGGCGAGGTCGGCGGCCCCCGTCAGAGGTGGCTGGAGACGTCAGTAACACGTCCGCATCCCGCAAGGTCCGGCGGCCGGTTGACGCACACATGCTTTAGCCGGCAGCCGTGAACTCCGGCACCGGCCGCGCCTCCGCCTCCTCCTCCGTCGCCGCCACCCCGTTCTCGGCGATGTCGTCGATCAGCCACTCCATCTCGGCGATCTCGCGGCGCTGCGCCTCGATGATCGCGTCGGCGAGCTCGCGCACGCGGACGTCGTCGATGTTCGCGCGCTCGCTCGTCAGGATCGCGATCGAGTGGTGCGGGATCATCGCCTTCATGTACGAGCGGTCCTCGACCGTCGTCTGGCTGCGGACGAGGAAGAGCGCGAGCGCGAAGACGGCGACGCTGCCGGCGAGGATCGCCGCGTTCGACGACCTTGCTCTTGTACATGCCGAGCATGTAGCCGAGCATGATCACCGCCATCGTCGCGCCCATCAGGAACGTCATGTAGAAGCGCGTCTCGCTGAAGCGGACGTGGTCGAGCGCGTACGTGTTCAGGTACATCAGGCCGAACATCGCCACCATCGAGGTCGCGATCATCGCGCCGAAGCGCCCGTAGCCCATCGGGCCTCCTCTCGTCGGGGTGCCTCCAGGGGCTACCCGGCCGACCGCCCGAAATCCGGGTCGTAACGGGACGCGAGGGTGGTACGTTCGGACGGCGCTCGGCCGGTCGCGGGCGAACCAGAACCAAGAGGGGTCACAGATGAAGCGTCTCACTGCGGCAGCGGCCGCTCTCGTCGGCGCTCTCGTCCTCACCGCGGCTGCTGTCGCCGCGGTCGCGCCGGGGGCCTACAAGGGCCATCTCTACGTCGGCGCGAAGAAGATCGCCGGCTCGCCCGCGACGGTGGCCGTCGCCGGGGCGAAGGTCACGATCACCGTGGCCAAGTTCCCGATCAAGTGCCTCTCGCCGATGGGCACCTACACGCAGGCGAGCCCGCCGACGAAGTACGTCTTCAAGGGCACGCTCAAGGGCAACGCCGTCAGCGGCACGTACGTCAACCCGCTCGGCGGCACGGGCGAGTACGTCACCGCCAAGGGCAAGTTCACGCCCGCGACGAAGTCGTTCGCGGGGACGCTCTCGTCCGTCGGCCGGTGCAAGGGCACGTCCGCCGTCAAGGCGAAGAAGGCCTGACGCGACGCCGGGGAGGGGCGCGCGGCCGGCGCCCCTCCCCGGCCTACACGAAGTCGGGCAGCTCGAGCCCCTGCTCCTCGATCGCCGTGCGCGGGCCGCGCAGCTCGAGGCAGCGCAGGAAGTGCGCGCGCAGGTTCGGCCGCTCCCACGCGGCCGGCTCGAGGAACCGCCCCCAGCGCATCATCATGAAGAGGAACAAGTCGGCGACCGTGCGCTCGTCGCCGACGAGCCACTCGCGGCCCTCCAGCATCCCGTCGATCAGGTCGTAGAACTCCGGCGAGGTCGCGGTCGGCGGCCTCCTTCACGCCCTCGGTGCCGTAGCGCTCGGGGTAGAAGTGGCGCATCTGCGTCATCTGCACCGTGTTCGAGAGCCAGGTGAGCCAGCGGTAGACGTCGGCGCGCTCGCGCGTCCCCACCGTCGGCGCCAGGCGCGCGTCCGGGTACTCGTCCGCCAGGTAGAGGCAGATCGCGGCGGACTCGGTCAGGACGAGGTCGTCGTGCTCCAGCGTCGGCACCCGCCCCCACGGGTTCAGCGCGAGGTACTCGGGGGTCGGGCGGCCCTCCTCGTCGCGCTCGACGCGGACGAGCTCGTACTCGACCCCGATCTCGGCGAGCGCTGCGTGCGGCGCCAGCGCCGCGGAGCCGGGGAGGAAGTGCAGCCGGATCACGTCTCGACTCTATGCGGCCGCTGCGGCGGCGTGTCGGCGGGCGCGCGCTGCTTCCGCGACAGCAGCACGAACGGGAGCGCGAGCGCCGAGATCGCGCCGCCGATCAGATACGAGGTCCCGTAGCCCCAGACGTCGGCCGAGCGGCCGAGCACCGGCTGGATCACGACGCCGCCGGACGAGCCGAGCATCGAGTCGAACGAGAGGATCGTCGCGCGCTGCTGCGACGGGATCAGGCCGTTCAGGTACGCCTGCCGGATCGGCGTCGACGCGGCGAAGAGCAGGCCCCAGACCGTGATCAGCGCGAGTGCCGCCCAGAAGCTCTCGAAGACGCCGATCATCACGAGCGTCAGCGAGCTCGCGGCGAAGGCCGCCAGGAGCGCCGACGTGCGCCGCCTGAACAGCCGCCGGATGAGCGGCGCCGCTAGCCCGCCGACGATCTGCGCGCCGGCCACGATCGCCGCCACGAGCCCCGCGATCCCGTACGCCGTCGGATCGCCGTAGAGCTCCAGCAGGAACGGCTGCAGCGCGTAGAAGGCGTAGATGCCGACGCCGGCCGTGAACGGCGAGGCGAGCATCATCCACTTCACCGCCGGCACGCGCCAGCCGAACTGGAGCGAGGCGCGCGAGATCTTCCGGACGCCGGTCGCGAACCCCTCGCCGCGGACGGGCTCGAAGCCGATGTCGCGCATCAGCCTGAACGCGAGCGCGAACATCACCGCCAGGATCGCGCCGCGCAGCACGAACGGCACGCCAAGGTTGGTCAGCTGCGCGATGTAGCCGCCGGCCACCGAGCCCGTCAACATCGCGACCCCCATCACGATCTGCCCGCGCCCGAAGACCGTCTCGAGGTCGCCCTCGAAGCCGGTCGCGGTGAGCGCGTCGACGAGCCACGCCTCGACCGCGCCCGAGAAGAACGTGAAGCCGAGCCCGAGCAGCATCGAGACGATCGCCCACTGCCAGAAGGGCGCCTCCATCGACCAGAGCAGGACGTAGAGCAGCGTCGTCGCCGCGAGCGTGACCGTGCCGAGCAGGTAGGAGACGCGGCGGCCGATCGTGTCGGCGACGACGCCGGTCGGAACCTCGAAGAGCACCATCCCGGCGGTGAAGAACGCGTTCGCCGCGAACGCCTCCAGGTTCGAGAGCCCGGCGTCGAGCAGGAAGATCGTGTTGATGCCCCAGATCAGCGACGCCGCGAGCGTGTTCCCGAGTAGCAGCACGAGGTACGTGCGCTGGATCGAGCCTGGCGTGGGCATCGGCTCAGCCTACGCTCACCCTGGGCTTGTGCATTCCGCGGTGAGTGGGACACTACGTCGGTGACTGCCGTCGCAGGCCCGATTGAGATCGACGAGACCGCGCTCCGCGGGGAGGTCGTCCGTCCCGGGGATCCGGCCTACGACCTGCACCGGCAGATCTGGAACGGCTCGTTCGACCGGCGCCCGGCGCTGATCGTCCGCTGCGCAGGAGCCGCCGACGTGATCGCCGCCGTCAAGCTCGGCCGCGCGAGCGGCCTGCCGGTCTGCGTGCGGAGCGGCGGACACTCGTTCCCCGGCCTGTCGGTCGCGGACGACGCGCTGATGATCGACCTCTCGCCGATGAAGGGCGTCCGGGTCGATCCGGAGCGGCGCACGGCCCGCGTCCAGGCGGGCGTGCTGCTCGGCGAGCTCGACAAGGAGACGCAGGCGTTCGGGCTCGCGGTGCCGTCCGGCATCGTCACGCACACCGGGGTCGCGGGGCTCACGCTCGGCGGCGGGATCGGCTGGATCATGCGCAAGCACGGTCTGTCGATCGACCAGCTGCTCTCGGTCGACGTCGTCACGGCCGACGGAGAGTTCGTCAAGGCGAGCGCGGACGAGAACGCGGATCTCTTCTGGGGCCTGCGCGGCGGCGGCGGCAACTTCGGGATCGTCACCGAGTTCGAGTTCCGCTGTGTGCCGCTCGGGCCGCAGGTGCTGGCCGGGCCCATCTTCTGGCCGATGGAGCAGGCCGGCGAGCTGCTGCGCTTCTACCGCGACTGGATCGCGGAGGCGCCGGACGAGCTGATGACGATCGTCGTCAACCGCAAGGCGCCGCCGCTGCCGTTCGTCCCCGCGGAGCTGCACGGCAAGCCCGTCTCGATGGTGATCTGCTGCTGGATCGGGGACGTGGAGGAGGGGGAGAGGTTCATCCGTCCGCTGCGGAAGTTCGGCCCGCCGGTCGCCGACACGTGTGTCGTCAAGCCGTTTCTCGCCCACCAGGCGACGTTCGACCCGAGCTTCCCGCCGGGCAGTTGGTACTACTTCAAGAGCTGCGACGTCCCCGAGCTGAGCGACGAGGTGATCGACATCACCGTCGAGCACTCGCTCCGGATCGAATCGCCGTTGACGTCGTTCCCGATCTGGCAGCGGGGCGGCGCGGTCGCTCGGGTGGGCGACGACGAGACCGCGTTCCACGGCCGCACGGCCGGCTACACCTACAACATCGGCGGGCGCACCGACACGAGCGAGGGCTTCGAAGCGGAGCGCGACTGGGTGCGCAACTTCTGGTCGGCGCTCGAGCCATGGCACCAGGGCGTGTATGTCAACTTCCTCGGCGACGAGGGTGCCGAGCGGGTGCGCGACTCCTACGGGGCGGAGAAGTTCGACCGCCTGCGCGCGCTGAAGCAGAAGTACGACCCCGACAACTTCTTCCGGATCAACCAGAACATCGCGCCGAGCTAGGCGCTGTCCGCGCTACTGCGCCTTGCCGATCAGGTGGTGCCACGGCCGCCACCAGCGCGTGAGCCCGACGTGGTCGCTGCCGCCCTCGCGGGCGATCGCGAGGACGTCGCGGTGGGTCGGCTGGTCGAGCCGCGCGTGCTCCCAGACGATCACGGCGTCGTTGCCGTCGAAGTAGCAGAACGCGCGCCCGCCTGGCTTGCCCGGCCCGTGCAGCCACTCCAGCTCGCCGCCCCACGTGAACGCGTTGCACTTGCCGGTGTTGCGCTTGATCGTGTCGTGGCGGCGCAGTTCCGCCTTGTACGCCTCCTCGAGATCGGCGCCGCTCCTGTACGAGGAGATCTCCCAGCGATCGGGCAGCGCCCCCGGCCGGGAGGCACACAGCCGTCTGGATCGCCGAGGGCTGCGGCACGGCCTGCAGCCTGCAGTCCTGCCAGATCGCCGGGGGCACGATCGCTTCCAGCCCGGCGTCAGGTGGAAGCGCCGCGGCCTCGGCGGGGCCGGTCAGCGGGGTCGTGTCTCCGGCCGTCGGCGGCGAGGCGCTGCCGACCTCGGCGCCGTCGCCCGTCGTCAGATAGACCACCGCCGCGGCCGTGGCGGCGGCGACCAGGACGACGGCCACGCCGAGCTTCCAGCCGAGCGTTCGGCCGGGCCGGCCGAAGATCATGAAGATCCAGCGCCGAGCGGGCGCCGCGTCGAGCTCCGAGTAGACCTGGAAGATGTGGATCGGGTCGGGGATGTTCTTCAGGTGGACGCGGCCGCGGTCGCTGTACTGCAGGCCGCTGAGGTGGCCCGCGAGCCTCGTCGTCCCGGCGCTGACCATGACGTCGCCGCCGTGTGCCCGCCCGGTGAGGCGGGCCGCGACGTTCAGCGCCGCTCCGCGGTAGCTGCCGTCGTCGAGCCGGACGACCTCGCCGGAGTCGATCCCGATCCCGACCTTCAGCGGCAGCTCGGGCTCGGCCTCGGTCTCCTCGGCGAACTGGGCCTGGAGATCGACCGCGGCCCGGATCGCCTGACGGGCGGAGGTGAAGACGGCGAGGCCCTCGTCTCCGCGCACCTCGACCAGCGTGCCCCCGTGGGCCTCGACGCCCTCGGTCACCACCTCGACGAACTTGGAGGCGAGCCGAGCGGCCGCCTCGTCACCGAACTCCTCGGTGTAGCGCGAGTAGCCGCGCACGTCGGCGATCAGGAACGTGAGGACACCGGTCTCGTCGGCCACGACTCTTCCAGTATGCGCCCAGCTCTGACGAACGCGAAACGGGGCGTCCGCTAGCCGCGCGCCCGCAGGGCCGTGAGCAGCTCCTGATGCCGCCGCTCCTCGTCCGGCATCCCCTCTTCGGCCGGAGTCCGCTCCATCCGCTTCAGCATCGCCCCCACGGGCTTGACGACGAAGAAGAAGACCGCCGCGCCGATCGCGGCGAACTGGATCACGTCCGTGATGAACGCGCCGTAGCTGAAGAGCGCATCGTTGATCGTGAACGTGAGGCTCGAGAAGTCGGGCTTGCCGATGATCATCGCCACGATCGGCATGACCAGGTTCTCGACGAGCGAGTTGACGACCGCCGCGAAGGCGACGCCCATCACGAACGCGACCGCGAGCTCGATGATGTTCCCCCGGAAGAGGAAGTCCTTGAACTCGGTGAGCATGGTGCTCCTTTCGTCGGTGTCCTTCCATGCTCTCGCACTGCGCATTAAGGTCGCAAGGTGGCCTTCGACGTCGCCGCCGAGTCATACGACCGCTTCATGGGCCGCTACTCGGTTCAGCTCTCGGCGCAGCTCGCCGACCTCGCGGGGGTCGAGCGCGGACAGCAGGCGATCGACGTCGGCTGCGGCCCGGGGGCGCTGACGGCCGTGCTCGTCACGCGACTCGGCGCGGGCTCCGTCGCCGCGGTCGACCCGTCCGAGCCGTTCGTCGCCGCCGCGCGCGAGCGGCATCCCGGCGTCGACGTCCGGCTCGCGCCCGCCGAGGAGCTGCCCTTTCCCGACGGCAGGTTCGACGCGGCGCTCGCGCAGCTCGTCGTCCACTTCATGGCCGACCCCGTCGCGGGGATCGGCGAGATGGCCCGTGTGACCCGCCCCGGTGGCGCGGTCGTCGCGTCCGTGTGGGACATGGCCGGCGAACGGTCTCCGATCTCGGTGTTCTGGCAGGCTGCACGCGCGCTCGCGCCCGGCGCGCAGGACGAGACGCGCCTCGCCGGCGCCCGCCAGGGCCACCTCGTCGAGCTGTTCGAGGCCGCGGGGCTCCGCGACGTCGAGGAGACCGAGCACCATTCGTCCGTCGAGTACGAGAGCTTCGAGGAGTGGTGGCAGCCGTACACCCTCGGCGTCGGACCGGCCGGGTGCGTACGCCGTCTCGCTCCCCGAGGACGAGCAGGCAGCGCTGCGCCGGCAGCTGCGCGAGTTGCTCCGCCGGAGGCGCCGTTCACGATCACCGCCACGGCCTGGGCCGCACAGGGCGTCCTCTCCTAGATGATTGACCCCCCGGCATGAATCGAGCATGCGGCCGCGGTTCAGGAAACCGATGATGTACTGGAGCCGTGGACACCGCAGAGCTTGAATGGATCGCGTGGACTAACCCGATCACCACCGCGTTCGGTGCGGAGGTCGCGGCCTCGGACCTGTCGGGCCGCACCGTGGCGTGCCACCAGCACATCCTGCCCGAAAGCATCTGCATCGTCGGCCCGCTCCTCCGGGCCGGGGCCCGAGTCCGAATGGCGCCATGTAACCCGGACAGCACCGACGACCGCACCGCAACGCACCTCGCCTCGATGGGCGTAGAGATCCGCGGCCACGCCGGCATGTCCGCCGTCGAGCACGCCGACGCGCTGGCTTGGCTCGCGAGCGAACCAGCCGACGCGCTGTGCGACATGGGCGGTGAGCTGATCGTGATGACAGCAGCAGCCGGCCACCGGCCCGCTGCGGCGCTCGAGGCCACCACGACCGGCGTGCACCGCCTGGCCGGCCTCGACATCCCATTCCCGGTCTTGGACTGGAACGGGATCGCGCTCAAGGATCTCATTCACAATCGGCATCACGTCGGCGCCGAGACCTGGCCGGCGTTCACGGCGATAACGGGCCTGTCGCTGTACGGCCGCGAGATCGTCGTGGTCGGGTTCGGCCCCGTTGGTCAGGGCGTTGCGCTGCGCGCCCGCGATCTCGGCGCCAGCGTCACGGTGGTCGACCTCGACCCGGTTCGGTTGATCCAGGCGCAGCACCACGGCTGTCGCGTCGCCGACTTCGATGACGCCGTTCGTCGAGCCAGCGTGGTTGTCACCGCGACCGGTTTCGATGGCGTAGTCGGAGCGGCCCAGATCGAGCGCCTCCCCGACGGCGCGATCCTCATGAACGTCGGCCACAGCCACCGTGAGATCGACGTCGACTGGCTGAACCAGCACCCCCACACCGACCTGCGTCGACATCTCGAACGGTATGAAGTGAACGGCCGACGCGTGCATCTGCTCAACCGGGGGAGCCTCGTCAACTTGGCGGCCGGTCTGGGCACCGGAGCACCGCAGCTGTTCGACCCCTTCGCGGCGATCATGCTGCTCGGTCTCGACGCGATCCTAAGGGGGCGTATCGCCGATCTACCCGGGGGTGTGCAGCGATACCCCGCCCAACTCGAGACCAGAGTCGCCCGAGCCCTGGTCGACAGCACCTGCGATTGAGGCGACACACGGGCCAGCACGGCAGCACGTGCGCTTGCGTGAGGGCGGGTGTCCCGGCCCGTGCGCGACCAGCCGCTCGAGGAGCTAGGAATCGATCGTCTAGCGGCGCCGCTCGTAGCGGAGGCGCACGCCCGACCCCCACGGCGAGCTCTCGACGAGCGTGAAGCGGCGCAGCGGGAACGCGCCGTCGGCCAGCGCGGGGCCGGCGCCGACGAGCGTCGGCGCGACAGTCAGGATCAGCTCGTCGAGCAGGTCGGCGGCGAGCAGCTGGCCGGCGAGGTCGCCGCCGCCGATCAGCCAAGTCCTTTTCAGGCCGCGGCTCTCGATCTCCTGCACCAACTCGCGGAGGTCGCCCGCGAACGTCTCGACCGGCTCGGCGCCCGGCAGCTCGTCCGGGGTGTGCGAGCGCGAGACGAGCCAGCACGGCTTGTCCGTGTACGGCCAGGAGCCGTGCCGCACCATGAACTCCCAGGTGCCGCCGCCCATGATCAGCGAGTCGACGGTCTCGTAGAAGTCCTCGTAGTCGTTCTCGGGCCCGCCCTCGAGCGTCTGCAGGAAGGAGAGGTCGTGGTCTGGCCCGGCGATTCGGCCGTCCATGCTCATCGCGGCGTAGTAGACGATCACGGGGCATACGATCCCACGCATGGACGAGCTCGCCAAGCTGCTCGCCACCCGTCGCGACGCGCGCGTCGCCGTGGTCGGCACGGCCGAGGCCGTCTCGAAGTACATCGGGGAGACAGAGAAGAACCTCGCCCGGGTGCTCGCGGATGCGGACGGCGCCGGCGCGATCCTCTACTTCGACGAGGCAGACTCCCTCTTCGGCAAGCGCACGGAGATCGATGCGCACGACGGGCCCGTCGTGCTGGGTGTGCGCTCGATCCGCTCGATCCCGCCGGAACTGCGCCACGGCCTCGTCGTGGTGAAGGCCCCGCGACGGCGCTGGTGGCGCCGCGGCTGATGGACGACCCGAACGCGGTGCGGCTCGAGCTCGCCCGCCGCTACATCGCGCCGTACGCGGAGCGCGCGCCGATCGCGGTGCTCGGCGGCTCGGTCGCCCAGGGCGTCGCCGACCGCTGGTCGGACTGCGACACGATCGTCTACTGGGACGAGATCGACCGCGACTGGCTGGAGGAGCCGCGGGCAGGAGAGGACGGCGAGCGCTTCACCTGGATCGAGCACTTCCCCGGCAACGCCTGCCTCGAGCAGTACCGCTTCGGCGGGATCAAGGCCGACGTCGCGCACGTCCGGCTCGGCTGGCTCGACGAGCTGATCGCCGAGACGCTCTCCGGCGAGAGCTTCGACACGACGAGCCTCGACGTCCTCCGCGGCGTCGCAGGAGGCGATCGTCCTCTTCGGCGCCGAGCGCTACGAGCCGATCCGCGCGCGCGTGCTCGACTACCCGGACTCGCTGCGGCGAGCGATGGTCGAGCAGCACCTCGGCTTCGCGCCGAGCTGGATCTACGACGGGATGGGGCGCGAGCGCGGCGACCTCGTCGTCTTCTACGAGTACGTGCTCGCGACGATGCGCAACGTCGTCGGCGTGCTCGCCGGGCTGAACCGCGTCTACGTCGCGCCCGACAAGCTGAAGCGGATCGGCGCCGTCGTGGGGCGGATGGAGCTCGTGCCGCCGGACGCGGCCCGTCGCCTCGACACGCTGCTGGGGCTGCCGCGCGAGCAGGTGCGCGCGGAGCTGGACGATCTCGTCGGCGCCACGCTCGACCTCGTCGACGAGCACCTGCCCGAGGTGGACACCGCTCGCGCCCGCGTGGGCTGGTCACGCGCCGCCAGCCGGCCGACGGCTAGCGCGGCTTCTTCTGCGTCGGCTCTGTCGCCGGTGTCCGCGAGCTCTTCGGGTCGGCGCCCTTGTCGCGGGGGAGCCGAGGCTTCGGCTTCGGCGCCGGGATCGCCCGGACAGGCACGGGGGTGCGGCGGCTCTGCGCCGGCGCCTTGACCCGCATCGGTTTCGTGGCCTTCGCCGGTTTCGCGGCCTGCGCCGGCTTCGCTGTGCGTACGGGCTTCGCGGCCCGGACGGGTTTCGTCGTCCGCACCTGCTTCGCCGTCCGCACGGGTTTCGCGTGCGCTGGCTTGCCGCGCGTCGAGACCGGCATCGCCCGCAACGGCTTCGCGCGCGCCGGCTTCTGAGCGCGCTTGCTGACGGCAACCGGCTTCGCCTTCCCGTTCGCCTTCGGTGTCGCGGCGGCGGGAGATGTGACGACGACGGCGGCCGGAATGGCGGCCGCGGCCCTGGCGGGTGCGGGTGCGGGTGCGGGTGCGGGTGCAGCCTGCGCGGGCGTGGGCGCCGCGGAGTCGTGCAGCACCTTCGTGCCCTCGTAGGCGCCGCCGCTTGCGACGGCGACCGCCGCGAGCCCCACGGCGATCTTCGCGGACACGCCGAGGCCCACACCGGTCGCGGCGCCCGTGCCGGCTGCCGCGCCGATCGCGGGCAGGCCCGCGGCCGCGGCTGCGCTCGGAGCCCCCTTGAACAGCGTCAGCGAGAGTGGCAGCGGCAGGGCGGCAAGTGCCTTGAACGCCCGGCGGCGGCCGCGGCTCGACGCGGCCACGCGCGCACAGCTTTCGCACTCGGCGAGGTGCGCGCTGAGACGCCGGCGCTCCTTGAGGCCGAGTCGCCCGTCGAGCCGCTTCGAGAGCGCGAGCTCGGCGCGGTCGCACGTGACGAGATTCTCCAGTTCCTCGGCGACCGAGCGCCGTGCGCGAAAGATCAGGCCCTCGAGCGCGCCCGGCGTCACGTCCAGGATCGCCGCGATCTCCTTGTAGGAGCGGCCTTCGAGCTCGCGGAGCACCAGGGCTTCACGTTGCGTCGGCGGGATCCGCTGCAGCGCACGAACGAGATCGTCGAGCGCGGGGCCCTCGTCCTCGGGCGTGGCGGCCGGCGCATCGCGGTCCAGCTCGACCTCGCGCGGGCGCGCTGCCTGCTGGCGGAACCGCTGCCGGATGAGGTTGTGCGCGATCGTGATCAGCCAGTGCTCGGGCTTGCGCACCTCCACGCCGCGCTCGAGCGCGCGCAGCGCGTTGACGAACACGGTCTGCGTGACGTCCTCCGCGTCGGCGCGGTTGCCGAGGACGGCGTAGACGTAGCGGTAGACGGCGCCCGCGTGCTCGCGGTAGAGCCCGTCGACGGCCTTCGTGGCCGTGGTCGCGGTCTTGACTGCTGCCATCACCTCTCAACATGCAACACGAATGTGAAAAGGGGGTCGACCGAACAAAATCCTTACGTTCTCGCGCCGGCCGGACGGCGGCGAGATCCGCTTTACTCGCGCCGTGACCGGCCCCTGGCGCATCGTCATGATCTGCACGATCACGCCGATCGCCCACGCGCTCGACGGCGCGCTGCGGGAGCTCGGCCACGAGCCCGTGGCGCTGCTCGCGCCTCGGCGGCCGTCCGACCACGAGCACTCGCCGCTCGCCCTCACAGACCAGAACTCCCCCGCCGGCGTCGACCTGCTCTTCGCGCGCGACAAGTGGGCGCTCGAGCCGCTCGTCCGGGCCTGCGAGCCCGACCTCCTGATCTGCTGGGGTTTCCCCTGGAAGATCCCGCAGGAGGCGCTCGACGCGCCGCGGCTCGGGTCGATCAACATGCACCCCGGTGCGCTGCCACGCCATCGTGGCCCGGTCCCGCTCGCCTGGGCCGTCCGCGACGGCGCCGGCGAGTGGGGGATCACGTGGCACCGGATGGACGCAGAGCTCGACACCGGGCACACGCTCGCGGTAGGGGCGGTGCCGATCGAGGACGACGACGTCTCGATCGAGGAGATCGGGCCGCGGCTCGTCGCTGCCGGGCTCGAGCTCCTGCCCGGCGTGCTCGAGCGGGTGGCGGCCGGTGACCCGGGCGACCCCCAGCCGACCGAAGGGGCCGGCTGGGCGGGGCACTTCGCCGCCGACGACTACGCGGAGATCGACTGGTCGCAGCCCGCCCGCCGGATCCACGACCAGGTGCGTGCGTGGCACCTCACCTTCGGGCTCTCCGGCGTCCGCGCCCCGCGAGCCGAGCTCGACGGCGAGCAGGTGGTGGTGCTCGAGACGCGACTGACCGACCCCGGCGAGGGGGCGCGGAGGGTCGACTGCGGGGACGGCCCGCTCTGGGTGGTCGTGACCGAGCCCGTCTGACGGATCGTCCGCGCGGACGAGGGGAAATCGTCCGCGGGACCGAGTGGGTCGCGTTGTACGGTCGTGGCATGTGGCGACTCCTCCTCGTGCTGCTCGTGGCGGTCACGCTCCTCGCTCCGGCTCCGTCGGGCGGGGGCACGCGCGCGCCCGAGCTCGCATTCGTGCGCGGCGGCCACGTGTGGACGATCGGCGCCGACGGCAAGGGGGCCCGCATCCTCGTCCGCAACGCGTATGCGCCCGCCTGGTCGCCCGACGGCTCGAAGCTCGCGTTCGTGTCCGGCCGCTCCGGCGACGAGGAGCTCTACGTCGCCCGCGCGAACGGCGCCGGCGTCGTGCGGCTGACCAGGCTTCGCGGCCCGGACCTGAGCCCCGCCTGGTCGTCGGACGGGAAGCGGCTCGCGTGGAGCCACGACGCCGAGATCTGGACGATGAACGCGGACGGCTCGAACACGCGGCGCGTCGTGGCGAGGGCGAAGCGCTGGCACGAGCACTACTCCCCCGCCTGGCACGGCTCGACGATCGTCTATGCCTCCAGCCGCGTCTCCGCGTTCAACACCGAACTGTTCGCGGTGCCGGCGAAGCGGCTCACCTTCACCAAGGGCGGCGACACCGTGCTCGGCGACGACTCGATGCCCGACTTCTCCCCCGACGGGAAGCGGATCTTCTTCACCTCGAACCGCGACCAGCAGGGTGAGATCTACGTGATGAACGCGAACGGCTCGGGGCAGAAGCGGCTGACGCGCCGGCACGGCGACGACTGGGCGCCCGACGTCTCGCCGGACGGACGGACGGTCGCGTTCATGCGCCTGCCGGGCACGGTCTGGCTGATGAACGCCGACGGCACTGGCCTGAAGCGGCTGGTGGCCGGCACCGAGCCCGACTGGCGACCGTAGCTACCCCGCTGCGACCACGTCGATGACGGCGACCGACCCGGGCCGAACGAAGTGGCCGTCGACCTCGGGCCAGTCACCCGTCTCTTCCGCGGAGCGGAACAGCTCCGCAAGCTCTCGCGCCGCGCTCAGCGCCTCGTCGCGATCGTCGTAGCGGGCGAGCTCGATCACCTCGCCACCGAGCAGCCGCAGCACGATCCGGCTCGCGTCGGCGACGGCGGGGACGGTGTCGGCCGGCCTGTCCTTCGCCGCGGCCAGCGCCTTCTCGGCGATCAGCTCCGCGAGCGGGCGCAGCGGTACCGGCGGATCGAAGTTCGAGGGTGCGCGTCCGACCGTCTCCGGGCTCAGCGGTGGGCCGTCGTCATCGACCAGGCCGGCGGCTGCGCCGGGACCGCTCACGAACTGCTGCATCTCTTTCTCCCTTCCGGCCGCCACAGGGCCGGGCTTGTACGCCGCAATGAGAGCACTATCGGGAGCCGGGGAGATCACAGCGTCCCTCACGTGAGGGAATCGTCCTCCCGGAGGACGCGAGATCGATCCCGCGGCCGATGTCGCCGCACCGCCACGAGCCTAGGCTTGCCTGCGTGAAAGGAGGTGTGATGCTGACCTACCAGCACCTGAAGGCGACTCGCGCACGGCCGGAACGCCGTCCGCGCAGCGCCCGTCAGATCGCGCTCGCGGCCCGCGCCGCGCAGCGCGACCAGCGCCGCCACGTCAGGCGGAGCCGGTGACGCCGGCCGCAAGCGGCCGGGGGCATCACTGCCTCCGGCCGCCACGGCCAAGCTGAGCCCGCGTCGCGGCTAGGTGTCGCTGCCGTCGCCGGCGACGGTGACGACCTTCACCGTCTCGCAGTTGACGTGCACGTCGTGCGTTTCCTTCGCGTTCAGCCAGACGACGTCGTTGCCCGGGCCGCAGTCGATCCGGTCGACCTGTCCGTCGCGCGCGAGCGCGTGCAGGACGTCGTCGCCCTCGCCGCCGTTCTGGACGTCCGCACCGCGGCCGGGCCAGAGCCGGTCGTTGCCGGGGCCGCCGTCGAGCGTGTCGTTGCCGGGCCGGCCGCGGAGCACGTCGTTGCCCTCGCCTCCCGCGAGCGAGTCGTTCCCCGAGCCGCCCCAGAGCCGGTCGTTGCCGGGACCGCCGTCGAGGGTGTCATCTCCCTGGTTGCCGTGAACCCGGTCGTTGCCGTCGCCGGCAGCGACCGAGTCGTTGCCACGCTTCGCAACGACGAGGTCTGCGCCGGGGGTGCCCGTGAGCGTGTCGGCGCCGTTCGTGCCCTTGATCAGGACGACCCGATGCGCACCCGCGACCGCTGCGAGCAGCAGTGCAAGCGTCGCGATCAAGCCGAGAGCCGTGAGCTTCTTCATTTCCAGTCCCCTCCGTAGGAATGTGGCCGACCTGATCGTTCCCCGCGGCCAGTGTGGTGCGGGTTCGGAGAAGGAAAAGACTTCCGTCCGGAGTGGAAAGGATTTCGTAAGGATCGGTTTGATCGTCCGCCGCTGCCGGTAGAAGAGTTGTGTGCGCCTCACGACCCGCGCCAATCTCATCTGGCCGGGAATGATCTTGGTCGGCGCCGCCCTGGGCTTCTTTGTCTTCCTGTCCTGGCCCGAGCCCACGTTCCGGCTCGTCCGCCTCCCCTACGGGGAGTCGATGCCGAAGACGCCTGCTGCTGCGCTCGAGCGCGCGAAGCCCGTCCGGGTCGCAAAGCCGGCGCCGGCGCCGGTGCAGGTCTCGGCGCCCCCGTCGGAGACCGCCTCCGAGCCGCAGGCCGAGCGCGAGCTCGCCGCGGTCGAGCCGGCCAAGCCGGTCGAGACGCCCGACGGCCCGGTGCCCGCCCTCGCGGCGGACGAGGACGACGGCTACATCGAGTCGGCCGAGGAGCTCGGTGCGACACCGCTGCCAGGCATGTATCCGGATGCGCCCGTCGAGGAGTCTGCGAGCAACGACCCGCTGCTCGGCAACCTCAGCGCGCTAGCGCCGCAGCAGTAGCCGCCCGCCGGAGCGTCAGCTCCCGCGCCGCCAGGATCGCCATCACGAGACCGGTACCGCCCGCGACCGTGAAGCTGAGCGCGGTGCCACCGACCTCACACAGCCAGCCGGCGAGCAGACCACCGACCGGCGCCAGGCCGGCGAACGCCCAGAGGTAGAGGCTGACGACGCGGCCGCGCAGGTGGTCCGGAGCGCGGAGCTGGAGGATCGAGTTCGCATTCGACGTCCAGAGCGTGAAGCAGACCCCGGTGACGACGAGGAGGAGCGCGCACGGAAGCACCGAGGACATCGGTGCCAGCGCGAGCAGTGAGACGCTGAACCCGGCCGTACCGGCGACGAGCACCTTCCAGCTCGCCCGGCCGAGTGCCGCCGAGAGCAACGCTCCTCCGAGTGCCCCCGCTCCGAAACAGGCGGAGAGGATCCCGAACACCTCGGGCCCCGTCTTCAGCGTCTCGGACGCGAGCAGCGGCAGGATCACGTGGAAGTTGAAGCCGACGGTGCTGATGACCGTGACGATGGTGAGCACGAGCCGCGCCTCGGGCGAGTGACGCACCCACGAGAGGCCCTCGCGGATCCCCTTCATCATCGTCGGCGGGTCGCCGACGCGCTCGGGCGGGATCAGCTCCTCCTTGCGCATCAGCAGCAGGCTCGCCAGCACCGCGAGGAAGGTGACGGTGTTGATCGCGAAGCAGATGCCGACGCCGAAAGCCGCGATCAGCACGCCGGCGATCGCCGGGCCGATCACGCGCGAGGCGTTGAAGAGGCTCGCGTTCAGCGCGACCGCGTTCGGCAGCTCGGCGCGGCCGACCATCTGGAAGGTGAGCGCGTGGCGCCCGGGAGCATCGAAGACGATCGCCGTGCTCGAGAGCGCGGCGAGAACGTAGATGAGCCAGAGCGTGGCGGAGCCGGTCAGCACGAGCGCCGCGAGCACGGCCGAGAACGCCATCGAGATCGACTGGGTCGCGATCACGAGCTTGCGGTTGTCGATCCGGTCGGCGACGACCCCGGCGACGAGCCCGAAGACCGTGAACGGGATGAAACGGCAGAAGGCGAGCACGCCGACGGCGAGCGGCGAGCGCGTCAGCTCGACGACCAGCCAGGCGAGAGCGACGTTCTGCATCCACGTCCCGCTCACCGAGACGACCTGGCCGGTGAAGAAGAGCCGGTAGTTGCGGTGGCGCCGCAGGCTCACGAACGTGCGCTGGTTCAGTGCGAGCAGCGCCGCCGTCACAGCAGCTGCCCGAGCGGCTCGATCGCGCGCTCGATCGCGGCGACGTCGTCGTCGTCGAGCTCGCGCAGGCGGTCGGCCAACCAGGTGGTGCGGCGCGCGCGGATGTTCTTGAGCAGCCGCTCGCCCTCCTCCGTCAGGTTGAGGCCGACGCGGCGGCGGTCGTTCTCGTCCCGGACGCGCTCGAGCAGCCCGGCCTTCTCGAGCCGGTCGACGTGGCCGGAGAGGGCGGGGGCGGAGATGCGCTCCTCGGCGGCCAGCTCGCGCAGGCTCAGGCCCGGCTTCGTCCGGATCAGCCAGAGCAGCGTCACGTGCCGGCTCGAGACGCCGGTCTGCTCGGTCTCGTGCCTCAGGGCCCGCGCGAGGCGCAGGAGCACTGGCCGCAGCTCGTTTGCGACAGTGAGCGGATCGGCGATAACCTCGTTAACCATTAACGTGGTTAACGATAGCAGGCGTCAGGCGACGAAGCGAGCGATTCTGCGGCCGATCTCCTCGCCCTTGTCCTCCTGGAGGAAGTGTCCTGCGCCCGCGACGATCTCCGGCTCGCCCGCGCCCGGGATGACCGCGGCGATCTTCTCCGCGATCCGCGGCGAGAAGATCGGGTCGGAGTCGGAGAAGAGGACGAGCGCGGGCTTCTCCCAGCGCTCGAGCTGCTCGCGGACTGCGCGGTGCGCGGGGGTGTCAGGGTGCTCGGGCGAGGTCGGGACGAGCTCGGGGAACGCAAGCACGCCCGCTTTCGACTCCGGCACCGGCCACGGCGCGCTGTAGGCCTCCTCGACCTCGTCGCTCATCGGCTGCACGGCGGAGAGCCGCACGAGCTTGCCGGGGATCATGTCGGTGCCGAGCCGGCGGACGAAGTCGCGGAAGCGCAGCCACTCGTCCGACGGCGGCCGGCCGCCGCCGATCCCGGTGTTCATGACGACGAGCTTCGCGATCCGGTCCGGCTGCTCGACCGCGAGCCGCAACCCGATCGGGCCGCCCCAGTCCTGGACGACGACGGTGGCGTCGCGCAGGTCGAGCTCCTCGACGAGCGTGGTGATCGAGCGCGTGTGGAAGTCGTAGGTGTAGTCCGAGATCTGCAGCGGCTTGTCGGAGCGCCCGAAGCCGAAGTAGTCCGGCGCGATCGCGCGGGCGGCGGGGGTCAGCTCGGGGATGATCTTCCGGTAGAGGTACGACCAGGTCGGCTCGCCGTGGAGGAGCAGCACCGGCGGCCCGGAGCCCTCGTCGAGGTAGTGCATCCGCAGGCCGTCCTGCTCGACGTAATGCGGTTCGAAGGCGAAACCGGGGAGGTTCTCGAAGCGCTCGTCCGGCGTGCGATACGCGTCCACAAGACGACTTTACGCCTCGAGGCTTGAGTTTCCGCGGAGCGGGGGAGGAAAGCGCAATGTCCGAGCCCCCGCCCCGCGATCCGCACGACCCGGCCGACGACGAGACGGTCGTCGCGCGGGACGGCTGGCCGACCGAGGGCGAGACCGTCGTCGGCCCCGCCGCGGTCGAGGAGACCGTCGTCGAGGAAGAGGTGCCCGTTCGCCGCCGCCTGCCGCCGATCTGGCCGGGGCTGCTGGCGCTGCTCCTGCTCGTGCTGGTCGGCGCCGGCGTGATCTACGCGCTCTCGCGCGACGACGACGAGAGCAACGCGGCCGCGACGACCACCGAGGCGCGCACGGCCGCGGTCCCGGACGTCGTCGGCACCACGTCCTCGGAGGCGACCGCGGCGCTGACCGCGGCCGGGTTCGAGCCCGATCTCGTTCCCGTTCCGTCCGACCAGCCGGCCGGCACTATCGTCGCGCAGGATCCCGCCGCGGGCGAGGACGTGCAGGTCGGAACCCGCGTTCGCCTGAACGTCGCCCGGGAGGCGGAGACCACGCCGGCGACGACGACAGAGCCCGCCACGACGACGACGGAGGCGACCACCACCACCCAGGCGACGACGACCGAGGCGACGACGACGGCTCCGCCGCCGCAGCCGAAGCCAGCGAGCGTTCCGGACGTCGTCGGCCAGCCGCTCGCCGACGCGGCCGAGGCGTTCGGCGACGAGGGCCTGAAAGTGGCGGTCCGCTACGTGCCGTCCGACGAGCAGTTCGGCACCGTCGTCGCGCAGGCGCAGGATCCGGGCACCGAGCTCGAAGCGCGGCGACACCGTCCAGATGAACGTCTCGCCGGGATCCGACCCGCCGCCGAACGTGAAGGTGCCGGGCGTCGCGGGCAAGGACGAGGACGAGGCGCGCGAAACGCTCGAGCGGGCACAGTTCGAGGTGCTCGCAGTGGAGCTCGACGGTGGACGCGAGGGCATCGTCACCTCGCAGACCCCTCCGGGGAACGCGAACGTGCCGCGCGGCTCGCTCGTGATCCTCTACGTCGGCAGCTAGCTCGCCGGCGTGCGGCCGTGTGCCCGCGCCTGGGCGCGGTGGCCCTTCGCGGTCGGCGGGTCGTCGTACCGGGTGTCGAGCCACGCGATGATCGCATCGGCGTCGTCGATCGCCTCGCCGCCCTCGGTCACGAGCGTCGGGATCGACGTGCCGCCGCCGACGGCGCGCAGCTCGTCCCGGTCGTCCTCGCGCGGCTCCACCTGCTTTGCGACGAAGGCGAGCCCGAGCTCGGTCAGCCGCATCCGCACCCGGGCGGAGTAGGGGCACCATTCGGCCTGGTAGAGCGTCAGCACAGCTGCTCGATCTCCGCAGCGCCGATCGGCCAAACCGGCCACGACGGGGTCTGACCCCGTTTGCGCCGCATTCCCTGACGTCGCCCGCCGGTCGGGGCGATCTCCCGGCTTGGCGGCCAAACCGGCCATGACGGGGTCTGACCCCGTCGCGCCTACTTGGGCGTCGGGTCGAGCTTGTAGCCCACGCCGTAGCGCGTCTGGATGAACGTGTTGCGGGAGGCGCGGGCGTCGACCTTCTCGCGCAGCTTGCGCACGAAGACGTCGACGGTGCGGTCGCGGTGCGACGCGCGCCGGCCCCACACGCGCTGGAGCAGCTCGTCGCGGGTGAGCACGCGGCCGCGCTCGAGCGCAAGCGTGTAGAGGAGCCGGAACTCGGTCGGCGTCAGCCCGGCGCTCTCGCCGTCGACGTACGCCTGCACGTTGCGGGAGTCGAGCCGCAGCTCCTCGACCTCGATCTCGTCGCCACGCTTCGGCTCCTGCGCACGTGTGCCGCGGCGGGCCGCCGCCGCCACACGCGCCGCAAGCTCTTTCATCGAGAACGGCTTGACGAGGTAGTCGTCGGCGCCGAGCTCGAGCGCGTTGATCCGGTCGTGCTCGGTCCCGCGCGCGCTGACGACGACGATCGGCGTGCCGATCCCCTCGCTCCGCGCCGTCTCGATCACGCGCCAGCCGTCCATGCCCGGCAGCATCAGATCGAGGACGCAGACGTCCGGCTGCTCGTAGCGCAGCCGCGCGAGACCGGTCTCGCCGTTCGCGACGCCGACCGCGTCGAAGCCGGCCGCCGTCAGATGGCGCGCCATCCCCTGCGCGATCACGTCGTCGTCCTCGATGATCAGCACCTTCGGCACGTGTGCATCATGCAACCGGAACGTGGTCGCGCGGGGTGAAGGAGTGGTGACGGAGTGGTGAACCGGGATGCGGTGCGCGGCCAGGTGCTGCTCGAGGAGAGCCGCGAGGCCGTCGTCGTGCTCGACGAGCAGGGCGTCGTGCTCGCGGCGAGCCGGCGCGCCCGTCAGGCGCTCGGCGTGCGCGAGGGGAATCCGCTCGCCCCGGATCTGCTCGCGGCCGAGCGCACGCTCGTCGTCCCCTACGCCGTCGACGGCCGCGAGGAGCGGCTCGTCTATCTCTCCGAGGCCGGCGACCTCGCCGCGTACGAGGAGCTGCGCTCGGGCTTCACCGCCGCCGTCTCGCACGAGCTGCGCACGCCGCTTGCGCGGCTGCTCTCGCTGCTCGAGCTGGCCAGCCTGCCGGGCGAGGACGTGGAGGCGCACGTCGAGCAGGCCCGCCGCGAGGTCGATCAGATCCGGGAGCTGATCGACGAGGTGCTCTTCCTCGCCGAGCTCGAGTCGGGCACGCGCGTCGTCTCGCTCGGCGCCGAGCCGGTGCTCCCGGTCCTGCACGAGGTCGCAGCCGAGTTGTCGGAGACGGCTGCTCGGGCGGGCGTCCGGCTCCACGTCGAGGGCGACGCGGCCGCAACGGCCGAGGTACGCCCGCGCATGCTCCGCGTCGTCGCGCGCAACCTCGCCGAGAACGCGATCCGCTACGCCGGGCCCGGAGCGAACGCGAACCTCTCCGTGCGCCTGCGCCGACGGCGAGGTCGTGCTTCGCATCGCCGACGACGGCGCCGGCGTCGAGCGACTCCGACCTGCCGCGGCTCTTCGAGCGCTTCTACCGCGCCGACCGCTCGCGCGCCTCGCGCGGCACCGGCCTCGGGCTCGCGATCGTCAAGCACGTCGTCGCCTCGGCGGGCGGCACCGTCGAAGCGAGCGGTGGGCGCGGCCAGGGTCTCGAGATCCGCTGCACGTTTCCGCGCCGCCGCTAGGGTCGTTCACCACTCTTTCACCGGATCTTTACCAGCCGGCGCCCCAGCCGACGCCGGGCTGCCTGAACACTTGCGCCATGATGACAACCCGTGAGACAGCGAAGAAGCTGGTGGTCCTGCTCGGGCTCTCCCTCCTGCTCGCAGGCTGTGGCGGCGGCCGGGGCGGCGTGGCGGCCGACACGTCCGCGGCCTCGGGCGGCGGCGACCTCACCGGCCGGATCCAGGCAGACGGCTCGAGCACCGTCGGCCCCTACGCGACCGCTGCCGCCGAGCGCTTCCAGCGCGAACAGAACGGCGTCCAGGTGACGGTCGGCGTCTCGGGCACGGGCGGCGGCTTCGAGCGCTTCTGCCGCGGCGAGACGGATCTCTCCAACGCGTCGCGTCCGATCAAGGACGAGGAGGCGGCGGCGTGCGAGGCGCAGGGCATCGAGTTCATCGAGTTCCAGGTCGCGAACGACGCGCTCACGCTCGTCGTGAACACGGAGAACGACTGGGCACAGTGCCTCACGGTCGAGCAGCTCGCGACGATCTGGGGCCCCACCTCGAAGGTGAGCAACTGGAGCCAGGTCGACCCGTCCTTCCCTGACCGGAAGCTGAAGCTCTTCGGCCCGGGCACCGACTCGGGCACGTTCGACTACTTCACCGGCGAGATCAACGGCGAGGAGGGCGCGAGCCGCTCCGACTACGCCGCCAGCGAGGACGACAACACCGTCGTCACCGGCGTCGCCGGCGAGAAGGGCGGTCTCGGCTACTTCGGCTTCTCGTACTTCGAGGAGAACCAGGACACGCTGAAGGCAGTCGCGATCGACGGCGGTGACGGCTGCGTCGCGCCGAGCGTCGAGACGGCGCAGGACGGCACCTACAAGCCGCTCTCGCGGCCGCTCTACATCTACGCGAAGAAGGCGGCGGTGCAGCGGCCGGAGGTGGAGGCGTTCCTCCGCTACATGCTCGAGAACGAGACCGCGATCGCGGAGGCGGCGCAGTACGTGCCGCTCACCGACGAGCAACTCCAGCAGGCGAACACCGACCTCGAGAGCGCGCTCGGCGTCGTAGTGGCGTCGGCGGACTTCACGCTGCGCTCCGAGCGGCGCCGGTTCGGCGAGGACGTCGTCAAGGGCGTCCTCGCCGTCTGCGCGCTGATCTCGGTGCTGACGACGGTCGGCATCGTCGTCGCGCTCTTCGCGCCGGCGATCGAGTTCTTCCGCGAGGTCTCGCCCGTCGACTTCCTCACCGGCACCGACTGGGCGCCGCTGTTCGAGCCCGCGCGCTTCGGCGTGCTCCCGCTCGTCGCGGGCACGCTGCTCGTGACGCGCGATCGCGAGCCTGGTCGCGATGCCGCTCGGCCTCGGCGCGGCGATCTACCTGAGCGAGTACGCCTCGCCGCGCGCGCGCGGCATCCTCAAGCCCGCGCTCGAGACGCTCGCCGGGATCCCGACGATCGTCTTCGGCTACTTCGCGCTCACGTTCGTGACGCCGCTCCTGCGTGACCTCGGGATCCAGGTCGACATCTTCAACACGCTCTCGGCCGGGCTCGTGATGGGTGTGATGCTGATGCCGACGGTCGCGTCGCTCTCGGAGGACGCGATGGGCGCGGTGCCGCGCGATCTCCGCGACGGCGCGTACGCACTCGGCTCGACCAAGGTGCAGGTCGCGACCCGGATCGTCGTTCCGGCGGCGGTCTCCGGGATCGTCGCCTCGTTCGTCCTCGCGATCTCGCGCGCGGTCGGCGAGACGATGATCGTGCTCGTCGCAATGGGCCAGCAGCCCAACCTCACCTTCGACCCGCGCCTGGCGGCCGAGGCGATGACGGCCTTCATCGCCGCGACCGGCGCCGGCGACGTGCCCACCGGCTCGATCGAGTACAAGACGATCTTCGCCGTCGGCGCGCTCCTGTTCGTGCTCACGCTCGCGATGAACGTCGTCGCGATCCGCCTGGTGCGCCGCTACCGGGAGGTCTACGAATGAGTCGCTCGCCTTCGGCTCGCTCCCGTGGGGGAAACCAGGTTTCCCCACGAGCCCCCTTCGTCTTGTGGGGACTTTCACGTTCCCCCACACCCCTAAAGCTCATTCGCCGAGGAGCGGCGAATGAGTCGCCGCCTCAAGGGCGCCCTCTTCCGCGGTGCGCTCCTCTTCGCGCTCGGCGTCGGCTTCCTGATGCTCGGCACCCTGCTCGTCGACGTCTTCGCGCGACGGGCTGCCCTACCTCGACAAGGCGCTGCTGACGAACCCGCCCTCGTCCGACCCCCAGATCGCGGGCGCCCGCCCGGCGATCCTGGCGACGATCTACATCGGGATCCTGCTGCTGCTCTTCGTCGTCCCGATCGGCGTCGGCACTGCGCTCTACCTCGAGGAGTACGCGGACAAGTCGCGCTGGTACAACCGCCTGCTCGAGCTGAACATCCAGAACCTCGCCGCGGTGCCGTCGATCGTCTACGGCATCCTCGGGCTCGCCTTCCTCGTCCGCGGGCTCGGGCTCGGCCGCGTGCTGCTCGCCGGGGCGATGATCCTGACCCTGCTCGTGCTGCCGACCGTGATCATCGCCGCGCGCGAGGCGATCCGCGCCGTGCCCGACTCGATCCGGCAGGGCGCCTACGCGCTCGGCGCGACGCAGTGGCAGGTCGTCTCGCGGCAGGTGCTGCCCGCCGCGATCCCCGGGATCGCGACCGGCTCGATCCTCGCGCTCTCGCGCGCGATCGGCGAGACCGCGCCGCTGATCATGATCGGCGCCGTCACCTACATCTCCTTCGACCCGACCATCCTCGGGCCGTTCACGGCCCTGCCGATCCAGATCTACCAGTTCCTGCGCCTACCGCAGGCGGAGTTCAAGCTGCTCGCGGCCGCCTCGATCATCGTCCTGCTCGTGATCCTGCTGACGCTGAACGCGTTCGCGATCGTCATCCGCAACCGCTATCGGAGAACATGGTGACCATGACCTTGCCCCACATCGACATCGACCCCCGCCCAGACCGAGGAGCTCGGCCCGCGCAAGGCGGTCTTCCAGGTCCGCGACCTCACGGTCTCGTACAGCGGCAACGTCGCGCTCCGGGACGTCTCGCTCGACGTCCGGGAGAAGGCGGTGACGGCGTTCATCGGGCCGTCCGGCTGCGGCAAGAGCACCTTCATCCGCTGCTTCGACCGGATGAACGACCTCGTCCCCGGCGCGAAGGTCGAGGGCGAGATCCTCTACCACGGCAAGGACCTCTACGCCGACGATGTCGACCCGGTCGAGGTGCGGCGGCGGATCGGGATGGTCTTCCAGAAGCCGAACCCGTTCCCGAAGTCGATCTACGACAACGTCGCGTTCGGGCCGCGCGTGCTCGGCCTCGAAGGCTCGCTCGACGAGCGCGTCGAGCAGGCGCTGCAGCAGGCGGCGCTCTGGGACGAGGTCAAGGACCGGTTGAAGGAGAGCGCGCTCGGTCTCTCCGGCGGCCAGCAGCAGCGACTCTGCATCGCACGCTGCCTCGCCGTCGAGCCGGACGTGATCCTGATGGACGAGCCGGCCTCGGCGCTCGACCCGATCTCGACGACGCGGATCGAGGACCTGATGCACGAGCTCAAGCGCGAGTACACGATCGTGATCGTCACGCACAACATGCAGCAGGCCGCGCGCGTCGCCGACATGACCGCGTTCTTCTCGGTCGAGGTCGACGAGGCAGGCGGCCGCGAGGGCGTGCTCGTCGAGTACGACCGCACGGCGAAGATCTTCACCACCCCGGCCGACAAGCGGACCGAGGACTACGTGACGGGGCGGTTCGGCTGATGAGGATCTCGTTTCAGGAGGAGCTCGACCGGCTCGAGGCGTCGCTTGGTTCCGAAGCGGAGCTGGTACTCCGCTCGCTGCGCGGTGCCGTCGAGGCCGTCTGCTCACAGGATGTCGAGCTCGCCGACGAGGTGATCGCCTTCGACGACGACGTCGACGCGCAGTACTTCGCGGTCGAGCAGGGCATCGAGCTGCTGCTCGCCCGGCAGACCCCGGTCGCGACCGACCTGCGCCTCGTGCTCGCGCTGCTCAAGGACAACCTCCACCTCGAGCGGATGGGAGACCTCTGCGTCACGATCGCGAAGCTGACGAAGCTGACGAAGGGCCTGCCGCCGGACGAGACGCTCCTCACCGGCTTCCGGGAGATGGGGGAGCGGGCCGAGCAGATGATCCGTGTGGCGCTCCGCTCGCTCGAGCAGCGCGACCGGATCGCGGCCGAGTCGCTGCTCGAGCTCGACGAGCTGATCGACCGCGCGAACCGGCGCGTCGTCAACCGGCTGCTCGAGATCGGCGGGGAGCAGGAGGTGCGCGAGTGGGGCCTGCGCATGATCCTCGTCTCGCGCTGCCTGGAGCGGATCGGCGACCACGCCGTCGACATCGGCGAGCAGACCGCCTACCTCGTCACGGGCGAGTTCCGCGAGTTCACGGACGCCAGCCACTGATCCCCGGTCGCGCAGACCCCTGAAGGGTCGCTTCGCTCCCGGGTTTACCACGTCGTAGCCGCCGGGCTCAGGCGGTCGCGGCGGCAGGGGCGAGCCGCCGTGTCTGCCACCGCCGCGCCGAGAAGGCGAGCGCGGCGATCGCCGCGGCGAGGACGAAGACGACGAAGTCGCCCGCCGGCAGCCGGGTCACGAGCTCCATCGCCGCGCCGACGAGGGCGGCGCAGGGGATCGTCATCACCCAGGCGATCACGATCGAGCCGGCGACGCCCCAGCGCACCGCGGAGAGGCGGCGCGACGCTCCGGCGCCCATCACGCAGCCCGAGATCGTGTGCGTCGTCGAGACCGGGAAGCCGAAGTGCGCCGTCGTCCAGAGGATCGAGGCGCAGGCGGTCTGGGCGGCGAAGCCCTGCGGCGGGTCGAGCTTCGCGATGCGGGTGCCGAGGGTCTTGATGATGCGCCAGCCGCCGGCGTAGGTGCCGGCGCCCATCGCGAGCGCCGCGCTGAGGATCACCCAGAACGGCGGGTCGGCGTCGGGGCCGAGGTGACCGCTCGCGACCAGGGCGAGGGCGATGATCCCCATCGTCTTCTGGGCGTCGTTGGTGCCGTGCGTGAAGGCGACGAAGCCGCCCGAGACGAGCTGGAGCCGGCGGAAGACGCGGTTGATCGTGCCGGGCGCGCGCCGCTTGATCAGCCACATCAGGCCCAGCATCAGACCGCCGGCGATCACGAGCCCGGCGAACGGTGCGATCAGCGAGGGGATCAGCACCTTCTCGCGGATGCCCGCCCACTTGACGACGTCCGGGCCGGACGCCGCCATCGCCGAGCCGAGGATGCCGCCGATGAGCGCGTGGCTCGAGCTCGAGGGCAGCCCCAGGTACCAGGTGATCAGGTTCCACGTGATCGCGCCGACCAGCCCGGCGAGGACGACGTCGAGCGTGATCACCTCGGGGACGACGATCCCCTTCGCGACGGTCGCCGCCACCTCGAGGGAGACGAACGCGCCCGCCACGTTGAGGATTGAGGCGCTGATCACCGCTGCCCGCGGCGAGAGCGCCCGCGTCGAGACCGAGGTCGCGATCGAGTTCGCGGTGTCGTGGAACCCGTTGGTGAAGTCGAAGAAGAGCGCGACCGCGACGACTGCCCAGAGGGTCAGCTCCATCAGCGGCTAGGCGTTCTTGACGACGATGTTCGTGATCACGTTCGCAGCGTGCTCGGCCGCGTCGAGCGCCTTCTCGAGCCCCTCGAAGATGTCCTTCCAGCGGATCACGATCAGCGGGTCGATCCGGTCGTCGCGGAAGAGCGAGGCGACTGCGTCGTGCACGACCCGGTCGCCCTCGTCCTCGAGGCGCTTGAGCTCGATCAGTGCGTCCTGGACGCCGCGCATGCCCTTCAGCCGCGACAGCGCGATCGAGAGCTGTTCGACTGCCTGGACGAGGATGCGGCACTGCTCGACGGCGTGCTTCGTCGTCGACTCGATCCCGTAGAGCTCGAGCAGGTCGGACGCCTCTTCGATGAAGTCGACCACGTCGTCGATCGCCGTCGTCAGCTCGTAGATGTCCTCCCGGTCGAACGGGGTCACGTACTGGGTGTTCAGGAGCTGGATCAGCTCACGTGTGATCTCGTCGCCCTCGGTCTCGACCAGCTTCACGTCGGCCTGCGTCACCGAGGAGTTCGGGTACTCGCGGAAGCGGATCTCGGCCTTGCGCGCAGCCTCGAGCGCGTTCTCGCCGGCGCGGGTGAAGAGGTCGTAGAACTCTGTCGTCCGGGGGGTCAGGCGCAGGCGCACCGGCGGTGTCTACCAGATGCTCAGGCGAGCGCGTCGAGGAGACGGCTCTGGAAGTGGGCGATCAGCCGCTCCGACTCCTGCATCAGCCGGCCGTGCTCGACCCCGCCGCCTCGTAGCCCTTTCTGGACGCGCTCGACGAGAACGGTGTCCTCTGCCCCGACCTGGTCGTCGAAGGCGAGCATGTCGTCGATCCACGCCTGGTCGACCTCCGGGCCGACGAAGTAGTCGAGAAATCGTGCCGTCGTCTCGGGGCCCGTCGGCACGATCGGCCCGATCGAGAGGTTCGGGTGTCCGGGCATGATGTTCAGGGTCACGTTCGGCCAGAGGAAGTGGAACTGGCCGCGCTCGATCGGGCCGCGCGGGTCGAAGTCGCCCTTCCACGTCTCGCGCACGGGGCCGTACTGGGTCGAGAACGTCTCGCTCGCCTCGAGCCGGTAGGCGTCCACCGAGACGTCGACGACCTTCGAGAAGGCAGGGTGCGCGACCTGGCAGTGGTAGCACTCGAGGAAGTTCTCGCAGCAGACCTTCCAGTTCGCCTCGTAGCTCCCCTCCGAGCGGCGGAGGAAGCGCAGTGAGCCGAGGTCGAGCCCGGCTGCCGCCACGAGCTCGGGCAGCGCGCCGAGCGTCTCGGCGAGCGGCGCCGCCTCACGGTCGGCGTTGACGAAGACGAACGGGCCCCAGGCCTCGACCGAGACCGGGACGAGCCCGAGCTGCTCCTTGTCGAAGCCCGGCTCGCGGTCGGAGCGCGGCGCGGCCCGCAGCGACCCGTCGAGGTCGTACGTCCACGCGTGGTAGGGGCACTGCAGCGTCTCGCGGCGGCCCTCGCCCTCGCAGACCAGCGAGCCGCGGTGCCGGCAGACGTTGTGGAACGCGCGCAGCGTCTCGTCCTTGCCGCGGACGACCACGATCGGGATCCCGGCGAGGTCGACCGTGAAGAAGGCCCCCGGCTCGGCAGCCTGGTCGGTACGCCCGGCGTACTGCCACGTGCAGCGGAAGATCCGCTCGCGCTCGAGCCGGAGCACGGCCGGGTCCGAGTACCAGTCGTAGGGGAGTGTGCGCCCGTCGGCGATCGTCGCCATGGCCGCAATCTAGATCTTGCGGTAGCGCGCCTGCACGAAGCAGTAGAGCGAGTACGCGATCAGGCCCACCGCGACCGCGCCGAGGAGCACCGGCCCGTACGGCTGCTGCGAGAGCTCGAGCAGCGCCCCGTCGAGGCCGCGCGCCTCCTTCGAGTCGAACTGCCAGGCGGCGCGGAACAGGAAGAGGCCGATCAGGCCCCAGACCACGAGCCGAGCCAGATGGCCGACGATGCCGACGCCGGTCGCGGCTGCCTCCTCGACGTCGTTCATCTCGTGCGTCTTCAGCTTCTTGTTGAACTTGCACGTGACGGCGCGGTAGCCGTTGAACGCGGCGGCGGCGAAGAAGGCGAGACCGGCCGCGTAGACGAGGTAGCGCCCGAGCGGCAGGTCGAAGACGCCGGCGGTGGTCTTCTGCTCGCTCGAGCCGCCGCCACCGCTTCGGCCGGAGACGATCCGGCCGACCGTGAAGGCGGCGAGCGCGCCGTACCAGGCGCCCCGCGCGATCGCGCCGGCGCGCTTGGCGAGCCCCTTGAGCCCCTCGCCCTCGGAGTCGCGGTCGAGGATGCCCTGGGCGAGCCGCCAGACGGCGTACCCGGCGAGCCCGAGCGCGAGCACCACCAGCAGGCCGCGGCCGAGCGGCTGCTCGGCGATCGTCTGCAGGGCGCCGCCCTTGTCGGGGCTCTCCCCGCGCCCGCCGAGCGCGACCTTGATCGCGAGGATCCCGACGACGCCGTAGAGGACACCCTGTGCGACGAGGCCGGCCCGCCCGAGCCGCTCCACCCAGGGGCTCTGTCCGGCCCGGCGGCCCTTGGCTCGCGATCGTGCTCACGCTCATCGCCCCAGTCTGTCCGCTCGGCCCGGATCCCAAGCAGGCTCTCCGGGCGAGGCGCTACAACTACGGCGTGCGTCTCGCCGTCGCTCTCGCCGCTCTCGCCGCGCTCGTCCTGCCCGGCACCGCCCTGGCCCGCGAATGCGGCATCCCCGACTCGAAGCCGCTCTGGGTCGACTTCGCCGGCCACGACGCGCCGCTGCCGCAGAAGCCGGGGCTGACGCTCGCGTTCACGTCGGGCACCGTGAAGCCGGCGGAGGCGCGCGCGAACGGTGCGGCGACCGTCTTCTTCGACCTCAACTTCAACAACCGCGTCGGCACGCCGAGCGTGCCGGCCGACCCGGCGCTGATCGAGGCCCGCGCCGACCGGCTCTTCGACTTCGCCGTCTCCGTGTCGGGGTGCGCGACGCCGTGGATCGCGTTGAACGAGCTCTTCGGTGCCCAGACGCCGACGCCGTGGACGGACACGACGGCGCGATACCGCGCCAACACGCTCGCGCTCGTCCGCCGGCTGAAGGCGCGCGGCGCGACCGTCGGCGTCACGATCGCGAACCCGCCCTACACCGGCGGCGAGGCGGCGCAGTGGTGGCGCGATCTCGCGCAGGACGCGATCCTGATCCGCCAGGTCTACTTCACCGGCCCGAACATCCCCGCGCTGCACGCGCTCGGGCCGGTCCGGGCCAGCCGCTCGATGCGCGGCGGCATGCGCGTGCTCGTCCGCAAGTTCACCGACATCGGCATCCCCGCGAGCCGCGTCGCGCTGGAGATGCAGTTCCAGTCGGCGCCCGGCACCGGCGGGCGCGAGGGGCTGCAGCCGCGCTGGAAGTGGCTGGAGATGGTGAAGCTGCAGGCGCTCGCGGTCCGCCAGGTGACGGTGGAGTCGAACCTGCACTCGATCTGGTCGTGGGGCTGGGCGACGTTCAGCGAGGCCGGGATCGACAAGGACAAGGGCGAGGCGGTCTGTGTCTGGCTGTGGGCGCGCGACCCCAGGCTCTGCAGCGGCCCGGGCGCCGCGGGGCCGCAGATGAACGCGTCGTTGACGATCGGCCAGCTGAGCCAGCTCCGTCCCGGTGTCGTCTGCGCGATGCCGGCGGGCGAGCTCAGGGAGAGCGCGATCACCCCGCTCGCGCGCGCGATCGGCGACCGCGACATCGCAGCCAGCGTGGTGCTGGAGCGCCTCGTGCTCCAGCAGGAGGTCTCGCTCGACGCGCGCGCCGTCCTCGCCGCCGAGCTCTCCTTCGTCGACGACCACTTTCGCGGCAGCGTCCCGGCCTATCTCGGGGCGCTGCGCAAGATCCGGCTCACCCGGATCGCGGCCCGCGGCCTGCTGCTCGACGAGCTCCGCCGCGACGCCGTCCGCGCGCGCTTCCAGGTAGCGGTTCCGTCAGGGGCGGCTGTCGGCGAGTTCCACTCGACCTACGCGGGACTGCGGGCCAGGCTCGTCGAGACGGCCCGGCCGGTCGACTGGCTCGGCGGCGGCACGCGCGGGCTGGCCGTCGAGACGTTTGCGCCCGCGCGGGTCTTCGGGATGCCGCGCGCGGGCAAGGTGCGCACGATCCACGGCGTGATCCGCGTGACGCCGCTCGAGGACACCGTCCTGCTCGGCACGGTCCCGCTCGAGGACGCGCGGGCGGCGATCCGGTCGTCGCTGCGGCGCTTCGCGCGCGTGTCCGCCTACGAGAACTGGCTCGCCAAGGCGCAGACGAAGGCGCTCACCGAGGCGACCTGCGTCGGCGACCGGCTGCCCGTGCCGGCGGGGCTGACGCTCGACGACCTGCTCCCGTTCGTCACGAGCCCGACCGCCTGAAGCAGTCGAGCGTGTGGTCGTCGACCAGGCCGGCCGCCTGCATGAACGCGTAGCAGGTGGTCGGGCCGGTGAAGCGGAAGCCACGCCGCTTCAGCTCCTTGCTCATCGCCGTCGACTCGGGCGTCGTCGTCGGGATCTCGTCGACTGTGCGCCAGGCGTTGACGCGCGGCGCGCCGTCGACGAACGACCAGAGCAGCTCGCCGAGCGGCACGTCGAGCGCGAGCGTCGCGCGGGCGTTCCCGATCACGGACTCGATCTTGCCGCGGTGGCGGACGATGCCCGCGTCGCCGAGCAGGCGCTCGACGTCGGCCTCGCCGAAGCGCGCGACCGCCTCGACGTCCCAGCCCGCGAACGCGCGCCTGTAGCCCTCCCGCTTGCGCAGGATCGTCGACCAGGAGAGGCCGGCCTGCGCACCCTCGAGGTTGAGCAGCTCGAACAGGGCCCGCTCGTCGCGCTGCGGCATGCCCCACTCCTCGTCGTGGTAGGCGACATACAGAGCGTCGTCCACGGGGACCCACGCGCAGCGCTTCATCCGCCGGCCGCCAGTCGCCCGAGCTCCGTGGCCAGCTGCTCCATCGCGCGCTTGTGAACGAGCCCGCCGTAGCTGATCCGCGCGACGCCGAGCTCGGCGAGCTGCGCGAGCGACGCCGAGTACGGCGTCGCGAGGACGTTCACCGGCCCGGGCGGCCCAGCCATGAACGCGGTGATCGCCTCGGCCTGCCACAGGGCGATCGGGTAGACGCAGTCGACGCCGGCGTCGCCGTAGGCGCGGGCACGTTCGAGCGCCTCGGGCACGAGCTCGAGCTGCGGCCGCTCCCGCGGCGCGTCGAGGAAGACGTCGATCCGCGCGTTCAGGACGAGCGGATAGCCGGCTGCCGTGGCCGCTTCCCGGACGCTTCGAAGCCACGCCACCTGCTCGTCCGCGCCGACGAGCCGTTCGCTCGCGTGATCCGTGTCCTCGACGTTGCAGCCCGCGGCACCCACGTCGTGGAGAGCGGCCACCAGCTCAGTGGGCGCGAGCCCGTATCCCCGCTCGGCGTCGACCGTCACGGGGACGTCGACAGTGCGGGCGATCCGGGCGGCGACGGCGAGCATCTCGTCGGCGGGAGCGCCCTCGTGATCCTCGTAGCCGAGCGTCGCAGCGACGCCGCCGCTCGTCGTCGCGACGACCGGGAAGCCCGCCGCCACGACGGCGCGAGCCGAGGCGACGTCCCACGCGTTCGGCAGGACGAGCGGCGAGCCGGGCACGTGCAGCGACCTGAGCAGCTCGCAGCGGCTCGTCAGGCTCTCGGGCGCCATCCGCTGACCTCCTTGAAGGCGGCGTTCCGCACCCGCTCGCCGTCCCGGCAGACGTTGTAGAGGCCGCTCGGGACGTCGAGCGCGGCCGTGAGCGCCTCGGCGGCGTCCTCGACGTGCACGGTCGCACCATACGCCGGATAGGGCTCCTCGTTGCCCGTCCCGGGGCCGGTCGGGGAGGCCGACTCGCCAGGGCGGAGCGGCGACCCTCTGCACCGATCCCCGGCGGGCGCGAAGAGGAAGAGCAGCCGAGCCGGGCCGGCGTCGACGGTGTAGGTGTGCGGGACGCCGCGCGGGCCGAGCAGGAAGTCGCCGGGCCGGGCCTTGAGCGTGAACTCGCCGACGGAGAACGTCAGTTCGCCCTCGAGCACCCAGAATCCCTCGTCTTCACTGCGGGAGGGGGAGGTGCGGCTGCAGGTCGCGTTCGGCAAGGTCGGGAGCGCGACGGGTTTCGTCGTCCCGGCCGCCGACGCGCCGCCCGAGGAATCCGTCGAGGGGCGGGCCCGAGAGCCCGCCCCTCGACAGAGACGTCTAGGGCAGGTACGCGCCGAACGTGGCGTTGAGCCAGTTCAGGTCGTCGGCCTTGTCGACGCGGTAGACGCCGCCGGTGCCGCCGCAGCTGCCGTTGAGCCCGAACGAGGTCACGCCCGCGACGACGTTCGACGAGCCGAGGAAGTTCGGGCCGCCGGAGTCGCCGAAGCACGTGCCTCCCGTCGAGGCGTTGTTCGAGAGCAGCAGCGAGTAGTCGCCGACAATGCCGCGGTTGATCTGGATCAGGTGCGGCTGCGCGAGCATCCGCACCCGTTCGGCCGTCACCTTTGCCGGGTTGACCCGCTGCAGCCCGTACCCGACCGCGGTGAAGCGCGTGCTGTTGCGCGGCTTCAGCGAGTCGAGCTGGTTCAGGCCCGGGAGCGCGCCGTAGGCCGCCATCGGCAACGGCGTGTCGAGCACGACGGCGCCGAGGTCGTGGAGGAAGAACGCATTCGGGTCGTACTCCGGGTGCGATGTACGGCGTGCCGCCGACGTCACCGTCGAACGGGTAGCCGTTGCCCGGGATTCCCGACTCGACGTCGGCTGCGAACCAGATCTCGATGTGCGCAGCCGGTGCCTCGGTGCAATGGCCCGCTGTCAGGAACAACTTCGCGGAGAGCAGCGTGCCGCTGCACCGCCAGAGCGGGTTCCCGTCGGCGTCCTGCGCCACCATCAAGCCCACGTACGGGTGGCGGTTGCCGTCGAGCTCGCCGTCCGTGATCGCGCTCGCCGGCACGGCGAGCACGAGCAGCGAGAGCACGACGAGCATGAGCAGTCGTCTCAGCATCATTCGATCCCCCTTCTCGATCGATCCCCTTGCGTGCATCGTGATCGTTCGGGAGGGGCGCTGCAACCCGGTGGCCGGGTGAGGGAGGTTCCCTAGCGGCCGAGCAGCCGCTCGAGCAGGCCGGGCCGGCTCAAACCGGCCTCGTCCTCGTCGCCGACGATCTCGACGCCGCGCCAGAAGGCGACGTGATCGCGGATCTCGGCCGCCGCGGCCGACGGCTGGGGGTAGAACCAGGCGGCGTTCGCGTTGCGCTCGCCGTCGACGACGACGGAGTAGTAGCTCGCGACGCCCTTCCACGGGCAGACGGTGTGCTTGTCGCTCTCCACGACGTACTGCGGGTCGAGCGAGTCGGCCGGGAAGTAGTGGTTGCCCTCGACGACGACCGTGTCGTCGCTCTCGGCCAGGACGGTTCCGTTCCAGATCGCTTTCACGTTGTGTTCTCCTTGCTTCTCGTTGGGTGTCACACGGTTCGATGCGCAGAGCCGCTCCGCGATTCGCGGCGCGGCGTGCGATGCTCCTACGCGGTGGCACGATGACGTTCAGGGAGGCGCTCGAGCTCACCGGCAAGGTCGTCGACGTGGCCGGCGTGGCCGCGATCGTGCTCGGGATCGCGTACTCGACCCTGCTGTTCGCGGTGCACAGGGGCGTCGAGGCGCTCGACCGCTACCGCGAGTACCGGCGGCGGATCGGGCGCGCGATCCTGCTCGGCCTCGAGCTCCTGATCGCGGCCGACATCATCCGGACGGTCGCGGTGACGCCGACGTTCGAGAGCGTCGGCGTGCTGGCGCTGATCGTGGTCGTCCGCACGTTCCTCAGCTTCACGCTCGAGCTCGAGCTCGAGGGCCGCTGGCCCTGGCAGCGGGGCAAGCAGGGCAGCTGACTGCGGGTGGCCGCGCCGACCCAGGACGCGAAGATGGACGCGTGCCGCACCGAAACCGCGTGACGCCGCTCGGGGAGCTCGTCGCCGATCCGGCGCGCGGGCTCGTGTACGGGAATCGCGGCTGCCTGCACGACGAGGCCGGCGAGATCCGGCGTGCCTTCGCCGTTCGCCGCTGGATCGCGTGCCGGCTCGAGTTCCGCGGCCGGAGGCGTCCGCTGCTGCAGCCGGGCCGCTACACGGAGCTCTTCTTCCTCGACGAGGCGACCGCGTTCGCGGCCGGTCATCGCCCGTGCGCCGAGTGTCGGCGCGAGGACTACGACCGCTTTCGCGCGCTCCTCGGCGAGCCCGGCGCGGACGCGATCGACGCCCGCCTGCACGCCGAGCGCCTGGTCGGACGCGAGCGCCGGCTCCATCCGGCCCGGCTCGACGAGCTCCCCGACGGCGCGTTCGTTCTCGAGGCGGGCGAGCCGTGGCTCGTGCTGGGCGGCGAGCTTCTGCGCTGGACGCCGGCGGGCTACGCCGAGCGGGCGCGGAAGATCCCCGGGCAGGAGGTGCTGGCGATCACGCCGCCGTCGCTCGTCGCTGTCCTCCGCTCTGGCTGGAACGGCGTGGTGCCGCTGCTCCACCCGTCGGCCATCTGGAGCCGGCGAGACAGGACGCTCGCGGCGGCTCTTGGCGACCGCTACATCCGTGACGCCTAGCACCCGAGCCGTCCCAGCGCTCGGCCCGACCGGCATGATTGACGGAAGGGCGCGTTGCCGCGCCCGCCAACGAACGTCCAGCGAGGAGGACGACATGCCCTACGAGATCGTCGATGCAGGCCAGGTCGAGGCCGTGAACGGCGTCTTCAAGCGGCTGGGCCCGTCGCTCGGCGCCACCGCGTTCGGGATCAACCAGCTCGAGCTGCCGGCCAACGCGGAGGGCCCGGAGCACGACCACAGTGGGGACGGCCAGGAGGAGGTGTACGCGATCATCCGCGGGGGCGGGAAGATCCGCGTCGAGGGTGAGGAGCGTGACCTCGGTCCCGGCCAGTTCGTGTTTCTCGCGCCTGGCACGAGTCGCCAGATGATCGCCGGCCCGGACGGGCTCGCGTGGATCGGGGTCGGCTGCCAGCCCGGCGCGTACCGGTCCGAGTCCGGCTAGAGCCTGGGCGCCACGGCTGCGTGGTGCGACCTTGCACAACCGTTCCGTGGGTCGTGGCGCCTCCTGGATCGGTGACAGCGCTCTCGAGGACGGGAGCGACGGGACTCGAGTTGTTCCAGCGAGCTCCGCGGTGGGCGCTGGCGCGAGTCGGCTAGGGGTGCGCGAACGCGTAGGCGGCGTGCACGCCGTCGTCGCTCTCGAGAAGGAAGCCCGCCCGTTCGAGCGCACGCCGGGAGGGCGTGTTGTCTGCGGCGTCGTTCCTCGTGACGACGCGCGTGATCTGCGGATGGAGGATCAGCCAGCCCGCGAGCCCGGCGATGAGCTCCGTTCCGTAGCCCTTACCGCGGTACGGCGCGGCAAGGCCGTAGCCGATCTCGATGTCGCCCGCGCCGTCGGCCCCGCCGTGAGTGAAGCAGTCGCCGATCACGAGCCCGTCGAGAGTCACCAACCAGGTCACCGCCACGTCGTGCTCCAGCGACAACCGCCAGGGCGGCGAGCCGACTTCAGTCGCTTCCTGCGGCCAACCGTCACCGCACCTCACGGCGCGGAAGTCGCCCGCGAGAAAGGTCGCGACCTCGTCAAGCGTCACCGGCTCCAGGGCAAGTCGCGAGGTCACGATCGGCGGACGGTCGACGGGAACGAGGCCGACCGGCGTCGTTACGAGCCGGAGCGGGGTCAGGGTGCCCCGCGCCTGACGGCCGTTCGTGTCTCTGCGTAGTCCGTGTGCACCCGTCGGGGCGTGACAGGCCGCTCGAGGTGTCCCCCGTAGTGGCTCGTCACGTCACTTCACGCCCGATCTGTACGCGACCTGCACGCAGTTCATTCCTCCGGCCCGAGACGCTCAGGACCTTCCGGAGCTCAACCTCGCTCTGCACCTTCGCCTCAGGACATTCGAACCCCTCCCGCAGCCGGCGGGCGGCGACCCTGCTCGCAACGCTCGGCGATGAGCTGGCATCAGAACGACCCGTCGGTGCCTGGGACGGACGCACGGTTGTATCGTCGGGCCGTTCAGCCCCCCGCTGCATTCATGCGGCCCCGTGGTCGCGCTTGGCCTGCTCCTCCAGTTGCTCGAGCCGTGTGTAGTAGTCGGGAAACTCGTTCAGGTGGGCGAGCGCGATCTTGCCCGTGACTAGGGGATCGTCGTCGGTCACGTTCGTGAGGAGGTCGTGGAGGCCGTGTTCGAGTTCGACATCCAGTCCGGATCGGAACTGCTCGACATCGAATGGTGCTGTGACCCAGTCGATCCCGATCTGCTCGCCGATCTCTCGCGCCTCGTCTCTTGAGAACCCTTGCCGTGCAGACATGCATCCTCCCTTTCTGGTGAAGTCGTTGTTGCGAAGCTCGTAACGGAAAACACAAACGAGCGTGTAGAGTGGCGCGTGCTGGCCCTGCAGCCAGAATTCCGGCCGAAGCCCAGAACCCACCGACGAGCCAACTGGCACGCGAGGCGTTAGAGCTGAGGCAAACAGAGTTCGACTCAGCAGGGCCAGTTCTCTGTGGTGCGGACAGCTTGGTGTCACCCGCCTAAGGTCGTGGCACCGAAACGACGGTCGGCGACGATTGACGCGGAATCGCGGGATCGGCATCTCATCCCTCTCGTCTGCTTCCAGGCCGGCGCGTGCAGCTCGGCGGTGCGGGCCTCGATCGCGCTCGGACGCACGCGCGCGGTCATGCGCCGGTGCGACTCGTCGACCGCGCGTGGAGGCGCCGGGCGGCTCGCGCGATCACGATGTCCTCGCGCGACTCGACGACGACGACGCGCACGATCGAGGCGTCGTCGCCGATCTCGCCGCCGCCGCGCAGGTGGACGTTCGCCTCGCCGTCAAGCACGACGCCGAGGACGGAGAGCTCGTTGCAGACGCGTTCGCGCATCCAGCTGGAACCTTCGCCGACGCCACCGGTGAAGACGAGGGCGTCGAGTCCGCCCGCGGAGACGGCCGCCCCAGCGACGGCCTGCGCAACACGCCGAGCGTAGATCGTGAGCGCCAGGCGGGAACGCTCGTCGCCCGAGGCCATCGCCGTCTCGAGCTCGCTCACGTCCGGCGAGCGCTCGGAGAGGCCGAGGAGACCGGACTCTCGCTCGAGCCCGTGCTCGAGCTGCTCGATCGACAGCCCCTGGCGGAGAAGATAGAGGAGAAGACCGGGATCGACCGAGCCCGACCGCGTCGCCATCGCCACGCCGTCAAGCGGCGTCAGGCCCATCGTCGTGTCGACCGACTTCCCTTCCTCGACCGCCGTCACCGAGCAGCCGCCCGCCCAGGTGACAGACGACCAGACGCGCCACCGGCACCTGTTCGGCCGCCCACTGAACGGAGAGACCGTGGAAGCCGAAGCGGCGTAGTCCCTGCTGGCGCCACTGTGCCGGAATGGCGTACGTGGAAGCTACATCCGGCAGGGACGCGTGGAAGGCGGTGTCGAAGACGGCTGCGTGCAGGCGGTCGGGAAGGGCGGCGCGGGCGGCCTCGATCGCGTGTAGAGCCGGGCCGTTGTGCAGCGGCGCGAGCTCGCTGAGCCTCGCGAGCTCGCCGACGACGTCGTCGTCGACGACGACCGGGTCGCGGAAGCGTGTGCCGCCGTGCACCACACGATGCCCGACGACATCGACGCCGTCAGGAACCGCGACCAGCGACTCGACCGGCGTCGCCGAGTCGTTCGCACCGACGACCGACAGCTTGAGGCTGGTCGAGCCGGCGTTGACGACGAGGACACTCAGCCAGTCCACGTCCAGTCGCGGATCTCCGGCGGGTCGTCTCCGTAAGCGCGAGTGTAGGCGCGGGCCTGAAGCCTCGACTCCTCCATCTCCTGGCGCAGGTGCGCGGCTCGAGTCGGCGAGACCCGGCACGCGGTCGATCACGTCGATGACGAGGTGGAAACGGTCGAGGTCGTTGAGCATCACCATGTCGAACGGCGTCGTCGTCGTCCCCTCCTCCTTGTAGCCGCGCACGTGCAGGTTCCCGTGATTGGCGCGACGGTAGGTGAGCCGGTGAATCAGCCACGGGTAGCCGTGGTAGGCGAACACGATCGGCTTGTCGACCGTGAACAGCGCGTCGAAGTGGGGGTCAGAGAGCCCGTGTGGATGCTCGCTTTCCGACTGGAGGCGCATCAGGTCGACGACGTTGATCACCCGGACTTTGAGCTCCGGCAGGTGCTCGCGCAGCAGGGCCGCGGCCGCGAGTGTCTCGAGCGTCGGCGTGTCGCCGGCGCAGCCGAGCACGATGTCAGGCTCGCCGTCCTCGTCGGAGGAGGCCCAGTCCCAGATCCCGAGCCCGCGCGTGCAATGCGAGATCGCCTCGTCCATCGAGAGGTAGTCCAGAGCGGGCTGCTTGCCGGCCACGATCACGTTCACGTAGTTGCGGCTGCGGCAGGCAGTGGTCCGCCACCGACAGCAGCGTGTTGGCGTCCGGCGGCAGATAGACCCGGATCACGTCCGCCTTCTTGTTGACGACATGGTCGATGAAGCCGGGATCCTGGTGTGAGAAGCCGTTGTGATCCTGCCGCCAGACATGGGAGGTGAGCAGGTAGTTGAGCGAGGCGATCGGGCGCCGCCAGGGGATGTCCCCGCTGACCTTGAGCCACTTCGCGTGCTGGTTGAACATCGAGTCGACGATGTGGATGAACGCCTCGTAGCAGTTGAAGAGGCCGTGCCGCCCGGTCAGCAGGTAGCCCTCGAGCCACCCTTGGCAGAGGTGCTCGGACAGCACCTCCATCACGCGTCCGTCGGGCGCGAGGCCGCTGTCGTCATCGGCGAACTCCGCGTTCCAGACACGACTCGTGACCGAAAAGACGTCACCGAGGCGATTCGAGGCGGTCTCGTCGGGCCCAAAGAGCCGGAAGGTGGACGGATTCTTCGCGATCGCATCGCGCAGAAACGCGCCCAGGACGCGCGTCGCCTCGCTCGACGTCGTGGCCGGCGTCTCCACCGCGACGGCGTAGTCGCGAAAGTCGGGAAGCACGAGGTCGCGCAGCAACACTCCACCGTTGGCGTGAGGGTTGGCGCCCATCCGTCGCTCGCCCTCGGGCGCAAGCGCGGCCAGCTCCTCGAGCAGGCGGCCCTCCGCGTCGAACAGCTCCTCGGGCCGGTAGCTCCGCAGCCACGCCTCGAGCTGCTCGAGGTGTTTGGCGCTGCCGCGCACGGCGGCGATCGGGACCTGGTGCGAGCGCCAGCTGCCCTCCGTCTTCTTTCCGTCGACCTCCTTCGGTCCTGTCCAGCCCTTCGGTGTCTTCAGGATCAGCATCGGCCAGGTCGGCCGTGCTCGGGCGCCGTCGTCGCGCGCGGCGCGCTGGATCTCGCGGATCTCGTCGAGCGCCTCGTCGAGTGCCGCGGCGAGCCGTTGGTGGACGGCGGCCGGCTCCTCGCCGTCGAAGCCGCCGGAGACGACGATCGGCCGCCAGCCGTAGCCCTCGAACAGCGCCACCAGCTCTCGCTCGGGAATGCGCGCCAGCACGGTCGGGTTCGCGATCTTGTAGCCGTTCAGGTGCAAGATCGGCAGCACCGCGCCGTCGACCTTGGCGTTCAGGAACTTGTTCGAGTGCCAGCTCGCCGCCAGCGGCCCGGTTTCTGCTTCCCCATCGCCGACCACGCAGGCGACGAGGAGGTCCGGGTTGTCGAAGGCGGCGCCGAACGCATGGGCGAGCGCGTACCCGAGCTCGCCGCCCTCGTGAATCGAGCCCGGCGTCTCCGGAGCGGCATGCGAGGGGATGCCGCCGGGAAAGGAGAACTGACGGAAGAGCTCGTCAAGGCCCTCGCGATCGCGCCCGACCTGCGGGTAGAGCTCGCTGTAGCTGCCTTCGAGGTAGCTCTGCGCCACGTTCGCCGGGCCACCGTGACCGGGCCCGTTGACGAAGATGGCGCTCAGGCCGCGCGCGCGGATTGCGCGGTTCAGGTGAACGTAGACCAGGTTGAGGCCGGGGACGGTGCCGAAGTGGCCGAGCAGCCGTGGCTTGACGTGCTCCTGCTTCAGCGGCTCCTCGAGCAGCGCATTCTCGAGCAAGTAGATCTCGCCGACGGAGAGGTAGTTGGCGGCACGCCAGTAGGCGTCGATCAGGCGCAGCTCGTCGTCGGCGAGCGGCGACGAGGTCTCGTTCGCGATGGGTGTGGTCGTCCTCTCGTTCACATCTTGCGGACGGTACCGCGTCGCCGGAGGCGATGGCGTCGGCGACGCAGCGATTCACATGGGCCGCGAGGAGATCATCTTCTCGATCCCGCTCGGCGTTTGGGCAGCGTCTCCTTGCCGTTCGCATAGCGCGACATCAGTACGGGAGCGACGGGACTCGAACCCGCGACCTCCGGCGGTCTGTGCGCGGCTTTCGCCGTGTCGGGCTCGCCGTTGGTCACCGTCGGTTGCCACCGCTGCGTTCCAGAATCGTTCTAGTTCCGCGCGGTGGCAGCGGCGGCGTAGAGGCTCGGCTCAACGGGAGCAGGCCGGCCGCCGTCCGGTGGCTCCACGCCGGGCGTTAGAGCGGATGAGATGTCGCGAGCGGCGGTCCGACCACGTCCATGCCGGCCTCCCTCCCCAGGGATCGGAAGACCTCGACGTCCGTGGCGCTCGACTCGCCGATGACTTCGGCGTAACGCTCGAAGAACGTTTCGAGCTTTGCCGCGGCAGGTGTGAAGACGGCAAGGAGACGTGCTTGTCGGTCACCGACGTTCTGCCACGTGTGCGGGACCCCACGCGGAATGAACACCGATGTGCCAGCTGGCGCAGGGTGCAGCTCGTCGCCGAGCCGAAACCGCAGCGTGCCGTCGAGTGTGTAGACGACCTCGTCTTCGCCGGCATGGACGTGGAGGGGTGGCCCCTCTCCGGACGCAGCAACGCTTTCGAGGACGGTCACCGCACCGTGCGTGTCGTTGCTTCGCGCCTTGAGCGTGACTCGCCCGCCCACCGGGTTGTCCACCGCTAAGCCGTGACCGGGTGCGGAGATGGCTCCGTTGCTATGACTCTCTGACGCGCCTACCGGACCAATGCTAATCCGTGGCGGCCGTCGCCGCGAACACGGACGCGTGCAGGCCGTCGCAGGGCACGCCACTCGTGCTCACCGGTCGCGCCATCGATCCATAGAGGACGGCGTTGCCGGTGGCGAGGATCCGGATCGTCAGTGTGCCGTCGCCGTTGTCCTCGACACTCTTGTCCTTCTCCATCACTCTGATGAATGCGTTCACGGACCTTCCGTTGGCGAGGTTCGTGACCACGTCGGACCGTGTGCCGCGCTGCATGAAGTATGCGAGCCCGCCCTTCCCCCGCGGAGCTGACTTGATCCTGCCGTGTTGTCAGTCGAGACGACGATGGCCTCGTGACTCCTCTTGCGTGTTTGCGCTCAGCTAGCGCGTGAGTCGTGAAGAGTGCGCTGCGGTCTCTCGCGTCGCGGCCGTTGCATCGGTCAGGCTGAGGAGCGCCTGGAGGATCGCCTGGGGTGTCGGTGGGCGGCCGGGAATGCTGAGGTCGACGGGGAGAACGGCATTGACGGGGCCGATGATCTCTTCACTGCTGCCGAGGAGGTCGTGGCCGAGGGCGCTGTCGCCGAGCGCGACGACCCGGCGTGGTTCGGGCATTGCGGCGTAGGCGACCAGAAGCGGCTCGCGCATTCGGCTCGTGACCGCTCCGCTGACGAGCAGGACGTCGGCGTGGCGTGGAGATGCGACGAAGTTGAGTCCGTAGCGTTGCAGGTCGTAGTAGGGGCTTGTGAGCTGGTTGAGCTCGTGCTCGCAGCCGTTGCAGGAACCGACGTCGACGTGGCAGATGGCGAGGCTGCGGCCGCGCTTGGGGGCGGGCAGGGCGATCGTCTTGCGCGGAGCGGCGGAGGTCTCGGAGCAGGGTCAGCATCAGCGATCCACGCAGGCGTAGCAGAGCTCGAAGCTCTTGTTGATCAGCGGGAAGTCCGGGAGCATGTTGTTGGTTGCGGCGTAGGCGACGACCGGCCAGTTGGCGTAGGAGCCGGTGCGCAGGCGCAGGCGTTCGATCCGCTTGCCCTGGCGTTCGACGATGCAGCTCGTCTCCCCGCGCGGGCTTTCGACGCGGCCGATCGCCGATCAAGTGCTCGGGGCCGCCGGCCTCGGCAACGGCGGGCTGGAGCGGCCGTTCGAGCAGTCCGTCGAGGATCGTCGATGCTCTGCCAGAGCTCGAGTGCGCGCTGTTCGAGTCGCGCCTGCACATCGCCGGCGGCCCGGTCCGGCACGACCGGGGTGAAGCCCTCGTAGGCGAGGAGAGGGCTGTGGCTGCGGACGTCCTGGGCGAGTCCGGCGGCGCGCGCGGCCGGTCCGACCGCGCCGAGCCGTTCGGCCTGGCGCGGCGCTGACGACGCCGATCTCGGGCAGGCGATCCTGGAAGGAGGCGTTGAAGAGGAGCTCGCGCCAGCCGCGCCGTGCTGCGGCGTTGATCGCGGCCAGCTCGTCTCGCGCCAGCCCGATCTGTTCGACGTTCAGGGTCAGCTCGCTGCCGCCGAGCTGGACGCTGTCGAAGAGGAAGCGGTGGCCGGTCAGGCGGTCGTTCAGCCGGCGCGCGCGCTCGGTCAGGGCGGCGAAGCTGTTGTTGCCGGCGGCGAGGCTGACGCCGGCGCAGATGGCGGCGATGTCGTTCAGGTGGTTCCAGACACGTTCCAGCTCGAGCAGGATCGTGCGGGCGCGCCGCAGCTCGGCGCCGGGCAGCGAGGCCGAGTGCCTGCTCGCAGGCGCTGCGCGTAGGCGATGCCGTTCGCGACGTTGCAGGCGGCGCAGGCACGGCGCGACGTAGCGCGAGTCCTTCGTCGAGCGTCTTTCCTTCCGCAGCGCGCTCGAGGCCGCGGTGCTTGTAGAAGAGCCGCGCGTCGAGGTGGAGGATGCGGTCGCCGACGACGATGGAAGCGGAAGTGCCCGGACTCGATCACCCCGGCGTGGATCGGCCCGACCGCGACCTGGTACGACGTCGTCGCCGTGCACTGGCACCGTCCAGCGCTGCGAGCGCCGGGTCGTGGTTGACGAGCGGCCGCAGCGGCTCGTGGCCGCCGAACGCGGACGCCGTGCAGGTCGTGCGCCTCGCGCTCGTCCCAGCCGGCGGCCGGCGCGAGGTCGACGATCGATCGGACGACGCCCTCGTCGACCGCGACGCTCTCGCAGCGCGCATCGTCCCGTCCGGGGCCGCGAGCAGGGTGCGCACGACGCGTCCCGTCCGCGCTCGCGTGCAGGCCGGCGAAGCGCGCAGCCCTCGGCAAGCGCCTCGGCGACGCGCTCGTGGTAGGTCGGACGGCCGAGCGTCACGCGAGCCCCCGGATGAGCGCGTCGACGAGCTCCGAGCCGGGCAGCACGACCGCAGCCGCGGCAAGCGCCGAGCAGTCAGGACGGCGGACGACGCACGGTCAGCGACGGTCGACGCCGCGCAGGCCGGCAACGGAGCCGCGCTCGCGTCGGAGCGCTGTCGCCGGCGGTTGTCTCGATCAGCGGCGTGGGCGAGGCCGAGGAAGCCGAGCGCGAGCAGGAGCGCGGTCGCGCTCGCCGCCCAGGGGTGGCCTGCCTGGAAGCCGCCGGCGACGATCAGCACCTCGCTGACGAAGAGCGGCGAGGGCGGCAGGCCGGAGAGCGCCGCGCAGCGAGATCCCCATCGAGGCTCCGAGCGCGCGGCTCGCTGCGGCGCGATGCCGCGTGACAGGGTGGCTCGCCGGCCTGCGATCGTGGCCGCAGCAGCGGCGTCGCCGCGTAGAACGCCGAGCGCACTTGGCGACGGCGTGGCGCGGCGACGTGGATCGCGACGCCAGCGAGCGCTAGCGGGCAGCCGAAGCCGATCGCCGAGCGCGATCACGCCCATGTGCTCGAGGCTCGAGTACGCCAGCAGCCGCTTCCAGGGCATGCGACGCGCCAGAGGAACGGCACCGCGACGGCCAGCGACGCCGAGCCCGAAGACGATCAGAACGGTGCTCGGGTGCGCTGCTCGCCGACGACGGGCGCGAGCGCCTGCTGGCAGCGCCAGGCGACGAGCAGCACGGTCGGGCAGCAGCGCGGCCGGAGAGCAGGGCCGAGACGGGCGGCGGTGCCTCCGAGTGCGCATCCGGTAGCCAGTTGTGCACCGGCGCCCAGCCGATCTTCGCCGCCAGCCCGCGCGAGCAGGAGCAGGTACGCGACCAGCGCGGTCTCGCTGCGGCGCCGCGCGTAGCGTCGCAGAGCTCGTGCCAGGAGAGCTCGCCGAGCCCGCCGCGCGGGGATGCCTGCCGCGAGCATCACGATCCCGAGCAGCGCCACGCCGAGCCCGAGCGTCGTCAGCACGAGGTACTTCCAGCGCTGCCTCGAGCGCCCGCGGCTTGCCGCTGAACGCCGACGAGGAGCGCCGAGGCGGCGGTCGTCGCCTCGACCAGAAGCCAGGCCGCGCCGAGGTTGCCGACGAGCGGGACCGCGAGCAGCATCGCCCAGAAGAGCGTAGCAGCGGTGGCGTAGTAGATCCGCTGCCGCCGCTCGGGCGAGACGAGCGTAGTCCCCGACGCGGTGCCGAGGTAGGCCGGTGAGACGAGCACGCTCGCGACGCCCGACCAGGCCGATCACGCGCGAGCGAGCAGCGCCGCCGGCGGCGTCGACGACGAGCCAGTCGCCGATCAGCGGCTCGCTCGGGCGAGCCGAGCGGCGAGGCGACGAGCGTCAGCGCGAGCAGCAGCGGTCGGCAGCGCGGCGAGGCGCGCGAGCGCCGCACAGCTCCGCTCGGAGCGAGCAGCGCAGAGCACGGTGGCGAGCGCCGGGAGCGCAATCAGCGGCGAGCGCGAGCAGCTCGCGGCTAGTCACGCAGCGCCCTCGAGGGCGGCACTGTCGCCGGTGCCGAACTCGGCGAAGATCCGCTCGTAGAAGACGACGGCGACCAGGGCGACCAGGGTCAGGTCGAGCGGCGACTCCGAGCTCGATCGCGAGCGACGCTCCGCCGCCGGGCAGCTGTAGCGCCGCCAGCGCGACGCGCGTTCTCGACGAGGACGATGCCCGACGATCTGGAACAGCGTCGCGCGCCGCAGCGCGGCGGTGACGATCCCGAAGGCGACGAGCGCCAGCACGCCGCGCTCGGCGTCGCGCGAGACGAGCCCGATCGACCGGCACGAGCCACGGTCAGGGCGAGCGCCAGCGCGACGGCGATTCCGGCGCGTGCGAGCGGCGCGCACGCGTGCCCGCACGGGCCGCACCGAGCGCGTGCGCGCAGACGAGCAGAAGGAAGAGCCCCGCCAGGACGATGGCTCGCAAGGCGAGCGCGCCGGCCGCGAGGACGTCGCCGCTGCTCTCTGCCTCCTGGAGCGCGAAGCCGACCAGCAGCAGCGCCTGCGCGGTCACGAGCGCGACCGCGAGCGAGCGTCGGCGGACGACCAGGACGCGCGAGTCCGAGCGCGACGAGCGTCCAGATGACGCGCGGCGCTCACGAGCGAGCTCGACAAGCACGGAGACGATCCGCGAGTAGCGCCGCGATCGTCCCGGCGGCGAGCAACCGCGGCACGAGCAGGATCCGCATCTTCGCGACCAGCGTTTCGACGCAGTGCCAGCGCCGCGCAGAGCAGCAACGAGCGACGAGCGGCAGCAGCGCGAGCTGCGAGCCAGACCTGCTCGCGGATGCGGGCAGGAAGATCGTCGGCTGCGAGCACGAGCACGAGCCAGTGCCGAGCTGCCGCCGCCCACTGCAGGTAGCGCGAGGTCGCGGCCGGCGTACTCGAGCAGCGGCCCTTCGTGGATCATCGTCAGCTCGAGGTGCGTGTCGGGGTTGTCGACCGGCTGGCGGCCCATCTCGGCGACAGCGACGAGCGCGAACGCGAGCGCGCCGAGCGCCAGCGCCGGGCTCGTCCAGACGTCGCGTGCCTGCCGTGGCTGCGGCGATGCCGCGCGAGGTCGGTCGTTCCCGCGACGAGCGCCGCGACCGCCAGAGCGAGCACGAGCGTCGCCTCGACGAAGACCGAGAGCGTCAGGTCGCGGCTGGCGCCGATCGGAGCGAGAAGCCGCTGCCGGCGTCCCAGGCGGCGATCGCGACGACGAAGCGTGCGAGCGCGAGCAGGCCGAGCAGCAGGAGTGCGTCGTGGCCGATCCCGAAGCTCGGCGCGGCCGCGGCTACCGGCACGACGAGCACGGCCGCGATCATCGCCGCGCCGACGACCGAGGGCGCGAGCCGGTACAGGACGCTCGTCCCTTCCGGGGTGACGGCTGCTCTTGCCCCACAGCCGCCGCAGCTCGCGGTACGGCTGCAGCGGCGCTCGGCCCGCGCCGTCCCTGCAGGCGCGCCTTCCAGTGCTGCACGAGCCCAGGCAGGAGCGGCGCGAGCGCGATCCCGCCGCAGGAGCTGGACCGCAGCGGCGACCGCGGTCTCGGCGCTCATCCGATCCACCCGAAGCGAGCGGCGGCGAGGAGCGCGAGGACGAGGCCGGCGAGATAGTGCGACGTAGGTGCCGAGGCTGCCGCTCTGCAGCCGGCGCGCGTGCGCGGCGCGCGGCGAGCAGCGCCGCGCGTCAGCGGCTCGTAGACGCGCTCCTCGAGCAGGTGCGGCAGATGAGCCGCGAGTAGGAGACCGTGCTGCAGCACGCCGCCTTCGCTGCGAACCGTGATCTCCCGCTGCGGGCGCAAGCACCGTTTCCAGCACGAGCCGCAGCGGCTTGGTGAACCCGGCGCCCGTCCAGAGCAGCGCGCGGCGAGAGCTGCTGGCCCGAAGCCCAGGTCGGCGCCGGAGCCGCGCGTGTCGCCGTCCCGCGTAGAGACGCCAGCGCGCCCGTGAGCGCAACCAGGACGACAGCGATCCAGATTCCCGGCAGCGACCCGGTGCCCGGCAGCTCGAGACCGGGCTGCGGTCGGCAGACGCCGCAGGCCACGGCGCGAGCCCGACGAGCGCGCCGAAGAGCGAGGCCCGGCGCGAGGCCGAGCGCCACGCACGCGCCCGCGAGCAGCAGCAGCGCCGCCGCGCATCGGCAGCGGCGAGTCCTCCGCGGCTGCCGCGCCTGCTCGCGTCCGCGCCGGCCCGAGCAGCACGAGGCCGACGACCTTGACGAAGCAGAAGAGCGCGAGCGCGGCGGTCGCGGCGAGGGCGGCCAGCGCTACCGCGCCGGCGATCCCGTCCGCCGACCTCCCCGTTGGCGGCGATCTGCAGGAGTGCCTGCAGGGTCAGCCACTCCGAGGCGAAGCCGTTCAGCGGGCGGCAGGCCGGAGATCGCCATCGCGCCGACCAGGAAGGCGCCGGCCGTCCACGGCATCCGCCGCAGCAGGCCGCCGAGCCGGTCGAGATCGAGCGAGCCGGCCGCCCGCTCGAAAGCGCCCGCGCCGAGAAACAGCAGCGACTTGAAGACGGCGTGGTTGACGGTGTGCAGCAGCGCGGCGCCGAGCGCGAAGGCCAGCCCAGGCATCGGCGCCGCGGGCGCGCAAGCATCAGGCGGCGCCGAGGCCGAGCACGATGATCCCGACGTTCTCGATCGAGCTGAGCGCCAGCAGCCGCTTCAGGTCGCTCTGGAAGAGCGCGTAGACGATCCCAGCCGAGCGCCGAGAGAGCCCCGAGCGCGAGCACGAGCACGCCGAACCAGACCGGCAGAGCGACCGACCCACTCGACGCAGCACGCGCATCAAGCCCGTAGAGCGCGACCTTGATCATCACGCCGCTCATCAGCGCCGAGACCGGGCCGGCGCGATCGGATGCGCGCGCGGCAGCCAGACGTGCAGCGGCATCAGCCCGGCTTTCGTTCCGATCCCGATCGAGGGCGGCAAGGGCGACCGCGATCTGCAGCGCCGGAGCCCGGCTCGAGCGCAGCCGAGCCGCCGAACGCGTCGGCGTGCGCGAGCAGCGAGCAGCAGCGACCCAGGTTCCGACCCCTCCGAGATGCGTGACCGCGAGGTAGTTGAAGACCGTCTGCCGTGAGAGCCGGTCGGCACGGCGGGCGACGAGGATCAGCGCTCGCCGAGAGCAGCGTCATCAGCTCCCAGCCGGTCAGGAAGGTGAGTGGGTCGCGGGCGCAGAGGACAAGCGCGAGCGCAAGCACGAAGGCGCCGCTCAGGGCGGCGATCAGGCGTCCCTGCCGCGTTGGCTGTAGGTAGCGGAGCGAGAAGAGGAGCGCCGGCACCGCGACCAGCCCGAGCGTGCCGAGCAAGAGCCCGGTCAAGCCGTCGACGCCGAAGCGTGGATCGAGCGCGCTCGCGAAGCCTGCACCGAGAGTGTCGCCGGAGCCCAGCGTCCAGAAACCGGCAAACCCGACCGCGGCGACGCCCACGGCCTGTGTCAGCAGCCCCGCTTGGAAGGCGCGAGCGTGGACGAGGACGAACGCTGCTCCGAGTGCGATCGCGCTCAAGCCGGCGAGCAGGAGCGCGGCGATCACAAGGCTTCGAGGTCCTGCAGAATCGATTGCTGCTCGGTTAGCTGACGAGTGATCAGCGCGCGAGCAGTCTCGAGCAGGACGAACACGTTCGCGTCCTCGACGCGGTAGTAGACGCTCGTGCCCTCACGCCTCGACTCGACAAGACCGACCCGCCGCAGGGCGGCAAGGTGCTGCGACGTCCCACCCGAGTCGAGCTCGAGCTCGGCCTGCAACGCGCCCACCGACCGCTCCCCTTCTCGCAGCAGTTCGAGAATCCGAACTCGCGCGGGATGCCCGAGCACGCGGAAGAGCTTCGCCTTCACGACGTGGACGGCCTGAGGCGACGAGGGCACTTGCGAAGCTTACTCTATATCTTAAAAACTATGAAGATTAATAGATCACCGGTAGCGTCCGCCAATGAATCGTCTTCGTCGTGCGACCGGCCACGAAGCCACGGAGCAAACTCCACGTTTGCAGGGCTTTTCAGTAAAGAGCGATTGGGACACGGGATTGGGCCACAAGGCGCAATGCTGCGTCAGATCAGACAACAAAAAAGCCTGTTTGCAGGCACTTTAAGAGGCGGGAGCGACGGGAGCGGCTTCTCGTCCAGGCGCTCGAACTCGTCGGCGCCGACGACGCCGCCATAGGCTTCATGGGTAGCCACGTACTCTCAAATACGGGCGACGGCCGTAGAGATTCGCCGAAGGCGGCAAGCGTCCCTTCGCGATACTCGCGGTGGTGCTCCCCGTGATCCCCCGAGATGCGGTGCCGTGGCTGTCGGTTGCCGAGATGAGGGCGATCGACGAGACCATGGTCCGGGAGCTTGACATTGAGCTGAAGCAGATGATGGAGAACGCCGGCCGGAACCTCGCAGTGCTCGCCCGGCTGCTGTTGGGCGGAGCCGCGGCAGGCCGCCGCGTCACGGTCCTCGCGGGACCCGGAGGGAACGGCGGCGGCGGCCTCGCGGCGGCCCGCCACCTCCTCGTCGCGGGCGCAGCGGTCCGGGTCCGTCTCGCCGCGCCGCCAGAGCAGCTTGCGCCCGTCACGCGCGAACAGCTCGACACCCTCGCCACCCTGCAGGTGGACGTCGGCGTCGGCTCGGACCGGGAGCCGGCGCAGTCCGACCTCGTCGTGGACGCGCTCCTCGGCTACTCGCAGACCGGGCCGCCGCGAAGCACGGCCGCCGAGCTGATCACCGCGACGGCTGCGGACAGGGTCGTTTCGCTGGACGTGCCGTCGGGGCTCGAACTCGCGACCGGAACTCTCCACGAGCCACACGTTCGCGCGGCGGCGACGATGACGCTGGCTGCGCCGAAAGAGGCGCTGCGCGCCCCGGGTGCGCGGGAGGCAGTCGGACGCCTGTACCTCGCCGACATCTCGGTGCCGGCAACTGCGTTCGCGCAGCTCGGGATCACGTATCGGACGCCGTTCTCGGCAGGGCCGCTCGTAGAGCTCGACTGAGTTTCGATCCGCCGGGCTCCGCTTGACAGGCTCTGTCTTCAATGCGGGTACCGTCGTGATCGATGGCACCGTCCGACAGGGCGGCCGTAGTACCCCCCGTACTGATCCGCGACAAAATGCAGAGCAACACGCACGGCCCCCAGTCTGACCGTTCGGAGGGCGTGCGCGCCGGCGCGGTGGCACGCACCGGCAGCAGGGGATGACCCAGCGGTTCGAACTAGCTTGCCGCCCGTTGCCCGAAGGTCATTTGACGCCAAAAATCGGGCGCGCGCTTGCGGTGCCGCTTGCGCTGAGTGGCAGTCGACCCTGGTTTCGCACCCAAGCGCCGATGCAAAAGCCACATGAGCGGCGGCTTTTTTAGCGGGAGCGACGGGACTCGAACCCGCGACCTCCGGCGTGACAGGCCGGCGTTCTAACCAACTGAACTACGCCCCCCGGGGCGACGGACAGTGTAGCCGCGAGCGTCAGTAGGGTGGCGCCGTGACGACGGTCGACTGGATTGCGGGCGCGATCATCGCGCTCGCGGCGCTGAACGGGCTCCGGCGCGGGCTCGTCGGCGGCGTCTTCTCGCTCGCCGGGATCGGCGCCGGCGCCTACTTCGGCGCCAAGCTCGCGCCGCAGTTCCTCACCGGCAGCGAGTCGCCGTACACACCGCTTGTCGCGCTCGGCGGGGCGCTCGTGCTCGGCCTGTTCCTGCAGAGCGCGGCGGCGATGGCCGGCCGGGCGATCCGGACGAGCCTCTTCGTCCTGCCGCCGCTCCGCGTGCTCGACACGCTCGGCGGGGCGATCCTCGGCGCGGCCGCCGGCACCGCGATCGTCTGGGTCGGCGGCGCCGTCGCGCTCCACCTGCCGGGCCAGGTCGAGCTGCGCGAGCAGGTGCAGCGGTCGCGGATCCTGATGGAGATCAACGAGCGCGTGCCTCCGAGCCGGCTGCTCGACGCGATCGCGCGCGTCGATCCGTTCTCCGCGATTCGCGGGCCGGAGCCGCGCGTCGCAGCGCCGAATCCCGCTCTGCTCGCGAGCCCGGCCGTCCGCGCCGCCCGCAACAGCATCCTGCGCGTCACGGGCAGCGCGTGCGGTCTCGGGGTGCAGGGCTCGGGCTGGGTCGCGGCGCCGAACCTCGTCGTCACGAACGCGCACGTCGTCGCCGGGATGAAGGACGCGCGTGTCGACCGGCAGGACGGCAAGTACCGCGACGCGGTCGTCGTCGCCTTCGACCCGAAGGACGACGTGGCCGTTCTCAGGGTGGAGGGGCTGCGGGCGGCGCCGTTGCGGACGGTCGATCCCGTCGAGGGCCACCCGGTCGCCATCCTCGGGTACCCGCGCAACGGCCCGTTCACGGCGACCCCTGCCCGGATCGGGCAGACGTCGGTCGTCCTCACCGACGATGCGTACGGACGGGGCCCGATCCGCCGGCAGATCACGACGGTGCGCGGCACCGTGCAACACGGCAACTCCGGCGGGCCTGCGGTGGACATCAGGGGTCGGGTCGAGACGACGATCTTCGCCTCGCGCGTCGGCTCCGACATCGCCTCGGGCTACGGCGTGCCGACGGAGCTCGTCCGAAAGCAGCTCGCGGGTGCGGGCGCGAAGGCGGTCTCGACCGGCCCCTGCGCCGGCTAGAGCACGTCGAGGATCCCGAGCGGCCGCCGGAACGGCGCGACGAGATAGACGCCGGCCGCCTTTTCGCGCGACTCGGCGATCAGCTCGCGGGCCAGCTCCTTGCCGACGTCGCCGGCGTCCGGTCCCGCAGCGAGGAGCCGCTGCTGCACCGGCTCCGGCACGACGATCCCCGGCACCTCGTTGTGGATTCGCACCGCGAGCTGGTGGCTCGGCATCGGCCACACCCCGACGAGCAGCGGGATCGGCGAGCGCCCGCCGAAGTGGGCGAGGAACGAGTCGAGGTAGGTCAGGTCGAACAGGATCTGGGTCATCGCGAACTGCGCGCCTGCCTCGAGCTTCTGGTGGAAGCGCTCGAGCTCCAGGTCCATGTCGTCGGCCGACGGGTTGACGGCGACGCCGGCGAAGAAGGAGGTGGGGGCGTCGATGCCGCGGCCGTGGTAGTCCTCGCCCCGGTTGAGGCCGGTGATCAGCCGCGTCAGCCCGATCGCGTCGACCTCGTAGACGCCGCGCGCACCCGGATAGTCGCCCTCCTCCGGCGGGTCGCCCGTGACGGCGAGGACGTTGTGGACACCCTCCGCGTGCGCGCCGAGCAGCAGCGACTCGAGGCCCGCGACGGACATGTCCCGCGTCGTCAGGTGGGGAATCGTCTCGATCCCGCACGCATGCTCGATCGCGACGGACGCCATCACGCCGCTCATGCGCGCGCGGGCGCGCGGGTTGTCGTTGACGTCGACGAAGTGGGCCTTGCCGGACGCCTTCAGCTCGCGGCCGGCCTCGACCAGGGCGCTGTTGTTCGCGCCGAGCGGCGGGTCGAGCTGCACCGAGACCACGAACTCGCCGTCGCGCAGCATCCGCGCCAGGCCGGTCTCCTCCGGGGCCGCTTCGGCCGCGTCCGCCAGCTCGCGCTCGCGCAGGACGATCGGGCCCGAGGGTGCGCGGCCCTCGTCGATCGCGCTGCGGATCGCCTCGATCTGCGCCGGTGTCGTCCCGCAGCAGCCGCCGATGATCCCGGCGCCGAGGCTGCGGGCCTGCGCCGCGAACTCGGCGAAGTAGTCGGGCGTCGCGTGCGGGAAGACGACGCGCGAGCCGGCCAGGCTGGCGAGGCCCACGTTCGGGAGCGCCGCGAGCACGAGGCCGTCGCGCTGCATCGCCGCGAGCGCGTTCAGCGCCGCGGCAGGGCCGGCGCTGTGGTTCGCGCCGGCGGCCGCGACCTCGAGCCCGGCGAGCCGCTCCGCCGCGGTCTCCGCGGAGACGCCGCCGAGCGTCTGCCCGTCCGCGTCGAAGGTCATCAGGGCCACGACCGGCAGCGAGGAGACGCCGCGGACGGCCTCGATCGCAGCGACGAGCTCCTCCAGGTCGAAGTACGTCTCGAGCATCAGCAGGTCGACACCCCGGCCCTCCAGGATCTGCGCCTGCTCGGCGACGTGCTGGCTCTGCTCGGACGGGTCGAAGCGCTCGACCTCGCCGAGCGGCCCGATCGAGCCGGCGATGTAGACGTCCGCGCCCGAGATCTCACGGGCCTCGCGCGCCAGCCGCACCGCCGTGGAGTTGATTCGCTCGAACTCGTCTTCGAGGTAGTGCCCGGCGAGCTTGCGCCGGTTGGCGCCGAAGGTGTTCGTCTCGATCAGCTCCGCGCCTGCTCGGATGAAGCTCGCGTGCAGGGCGACGACGCTCTCCGGCGCACGGAGGTTCGCCTCCTCCGGGCAGCGCAGCCGCGGCACCGCGCCCGAGATCAGCGCACCCATGCCGCCGTCGGCCACGATCGGCGGGCCCTGGCGAAGGCGTTCCTCGAAGCGGCTCGACATGCGGGCAGCCTAGTGAAGCTGTTGCGGTCAACCCCGTTCGAGGGACGAGTCAACCGCGGAAGGGTGATTCCAGGAGGGAGGCCCCGGCGCCATAGTGGGGACATCTTCTGAGCGCACCGATGTGGCGGGCGCGCACCGGAGGGCAGACCGGCTTCCAGACTTTCGGAAGCCAGCTAGGAGGAGCCCCAGGCGGCGGGGCTCCTCTTCTTTTTGCTCTGGCCCGCAGCGGGTCAAGGTTCCCGGCGCTCTTGCCGATAGGGAGAGTCGACTCATCCTGTCGAGGGGCTGACGGCAATCACCCTGCGGCGCGGACGGGTTTCAGTGCGGTCGGCCTTCGGGCCGGCCGCCTTTCGTTTCAGGCCTCGTGGACGACCCGGCCCTCCATGCCGCCTGCGACGGTGACGACCTGGCCGGTGACGTGGCCGGAGAGCTCGTCCGAGGCGAGCACGACCACCTGACGCGCGACGTCCTCGGGCTGGGCGACCTTGCGCAGCGCCATCGTCCGCGACACCCGGCGGATCGCCTCGGGGTCGACATGCCCGCGGGTCATCGGGCTCTCGGTCCAGCCTGGCGCGACCGCGTTCACCCGCGCGGAAGGGGCGACGCGCACGATCTCGTTCTTCAGGCTGAGGAGCAGGCCGCCGAGGATCGCGGACTTGGCGGCTGCGTAGTCGGCGTGGCCGGCCTCGCCGACGATGCCGGCGGTCGAGCCGACGAGGACGAGCGAACCTGCGCCGTTGCGCTCCACCTCGCGCAGGAAGCCGCGGGACGTCAGAAACGCCGAGGTGAGGTTCTGGCGCAGCGTCTGCTCCCAGCGCTCGAGCGGCAGCTGCCAGACGGGGACGTCCTCCGAGGGCCAGACCCCGGCGACGGCCGCGCACACGTCGATCCGGCCGAGCTCGGCGCGTGCCTGCTCGAAGAGCCGGTCGACCTCGTGCTCGTCGGTCAGGTCGGCCTGGAGCGTCGGAGCACCGCCGAGCGAGGCCGCGAGCTCGCGCGCCCGCGCCTCGCCGCGGTGGAAGTGCACGGCGACGCGAGCTCCTTCGGCCGCGAACGCGCGCGCGCAGGCGGCGCCGATCCCGCCCGAGGCGCCGGTGACGAGCACCCCTCTTCCCGCGAGCCCTGTCTCCATTGCGCAAGCGTATGCTCTTGCCGTGGCCGAGCTCGTGGGCTTCCTCGCCGTCGCCGCGGTCGTGATCTGCACACCCGGCCAGGACACCGCGCTCACGATCCGCAACACGCTCCTCGGCGGGCGCCGCGCCGGGATCGCGACGGCGCTCGGGGTCGCAGGAGGCCAGGCGGTGTGGACGGTCGCGGCCGCGGTCGGTGTCGTCGCGATCCTCCGCGCGTCGCAGCCCGCGTTCACCGTGCTCCGGCTCGCCGGCGCCGCCTACCTCGTCCTGCTCGGCGTGCAGGCGCTCCTGGCCGCGTGGCGCCGCCGCGAGATTGCAGCCGTGGGCGGAGGCGACGGCGGTGCAGGCCCCCGCCGCGCGCTCCGGCAGGGGCTGATCAGCAACCTCGCGAACGCGAAGATGGTCGTCTTCTTCACGAGCCTGCTGCCGCAGTTCGGGACGACGTTCCCGGTGCTGCTCGGGCTCGGGCTCGCCTTCTCGCTCCTCACGCTCTCCTGGCTCGCCGCCTACGCGGTCGTCGTCGCGCGGGCACGCCGCTTCGTCGAGCGCGACCGGGTGCGGCGCGCCCTCGAGGCCGTCACGGGCACGGTGCTCGTCGCTCTCGGGCTGCGCCTCGCGGCTCAGCAGCGCCAGTAGGCTCTCGCCGTGCGCGTCCACATCATCAGCGACATGGAGGGCGTCTCCGGGATCGTCAAGCCGGAGCAGACGAGCGGCGGCGACCCGATGTACGACGAGGGCCGCACGCTCTACACCGAGGAGATCAACGCGGCCGTGCGCGGCGCGAAGGCGGGCGGCGCGACCGAGATTGTCGTGATGGACTGCCACGGTGCCGGCGGCGGCTGGACGTTCAACTCGCTCAGGCCCGAGCTGCTCGACCCCGACTGCGAGTGGGTGGTGCAGGAGGAGTGGACGGGCTACACCGAGTTCCTCGAGCAGGGGTGCGACGCCGCACTCTTCGTCGGCATGCACGCGATGGCGGGCGCCGCCGACGGGAACATGAACCACACCGTGTCCGGCCGCGACTACCAGCGGCTCTGGTTCAACGGCACCGAGGTGGGCGAGACCGGGATCAACGCGGCGCTCTGCGGCACCTGGGGCTGCCCCGTCCTCCTCGTCACGGGCGACGCGGCGTCGTGCGCCGAGGGCAAGGCGTTGCTCGGCGAGGGCTTGACGACGGTCGCGGTCAAGCAGGGGCTCGGCTCCGGCTCGGCCCGGATGATCCCGCCCGTCCGCGCGCGCCAGCTGATCGAGGCGGGCGCGAAGGCGGCCCTCGCCGACCTGAAGGCCGTGCCGCCCTACGACCCCGGCAGCCCCTGCGAGGTGAAGGTCGAGTTCAAGCGCACGCAGCCGGCCGACCGGCTCCGCTTCCACCCCGGCGTCGAGCGCCTCGACGGGCGCACGATCAGGGTCGAGGCTCCCACCTGGTGGGACGCGTGGAAGTCGTTCTTCTTCGAGACATGAGTCAGGCGGCGTCGACGACGCCGAGCTCCTCGACGAGCGTGAAGAAGGAGCGGGCGAACGGCGAGCCGCCCGTGCGCTCGCGCACGAAGTCCCAGTCGATCTGCTCGCGCAGCGAGCGGGCGATCTCGAGCACCGAGGAGAGGTCGGGCTCCTGCTCGGTGATCGCGAGCAACTTCGTCGTCATCACGTCGGCCAGCGACGCGACCGGCATCGTCTGCGCCGCGACCTCGAGCTCCTCGGCGCGGTCGAAGTACCCCCGATCGATCTCGCCGGCGGCCGGACGGAAGATGAGATCGATCAGCGCGTCGCCGTCCCAGGCTTTCAGCAGCCACTCCTCGGGCGGGCGCTCGGCGTGCATGCCCGCGTCGACCAGCGCCCCGAGGGCGCGCTCCGCGTCGGCCGGGTAGACGAAGAAGTCGACGTCGTGCTCCGTGGGCGGGCCGCCGCGCGCCCAGGCGGCGAGCCCGCCGCCGAGGAGGTAGGGGACGCCGGAGTCGCGGAGCGCGGCGGCTGCGCGCTTCATCGCGTCGATCAGGTCGGGGAAGTTCTCGGCGGGGGTGTAGCCCATCCGCGCGGCTATACCCACGATCCCGTTTGTGAAAGCCGCCTCCGGTCAACATGCCGGACGATGGCCGACACGATCCGTGTTGCGGCGGCGGGCGACATCCACGCTGCCGAGCCGCTGCGCGAGCGGCTCACCCATGCGTTCGCGGCGCTGCCGGGACAGGCCGACGTCGTCCTGCTGGCGGGCGATCTCACGACCCACGGCGAGCCGGAGCAGGCGGCGGTGCTCGCCGACGCCTGCCGTGGGCTCGACGTTCCGGTGTACGCAGTGCTCGGCAACCACGACTACCACGCGAACCGCTGCGACGAGGTCGTCGCCGTGCTCGAGGAGGCGGGGATCCACGTCCTCCAGCACGAGGCGGCCGTGCACCAGGTCGGCGAGCTCGAGCTCGGGATCGTCGGCTGCAAGGGCTTCGTCGGCGGCTTCCCGGGGGCCGAGCTGCCCGACTTCGGCGAGCCGCTCCTGCGGGAGGTCTACGCCGAGACGACGCGCGAGGTCGAGGCGCTCGAGGCCGGGCTCGAGGAGATCGCGGGGTGTCACCGCCGGATCGTGCTCCTCCACTACGCGCCGATCCCGGAGACGCTCGTCGGCGAGCCGGAGACGATCTGGGCCTTCCTCGGCAGCTCGCGGCTCGCGGCGCCGATCGGCGCCCACCGGCCCGACCTCGTCCTGCACGGCCACGCGCACCGCGGCAGCTTCGCCGGCGAGCTCGGCCCCGTGCCGGTGCGGAACGTGGCCGTGCACGTGCTCGGCAAGGATTTCGAGGTGTTCGAGGTCTAGGTCGCCGGCTAGTAGGTCTCGAGTGAGCCGCGGCGCCGACCTTCCGCCTCGAAGAGCCGGAAGAGCCCGTATGCCGTGACGGCGTACGCCGCCCCGATCAGGGCTTCGGTCGCCACGAGCCCCGCGACCTCCCCGAGCGGAGTCCCGCTCACGACCTCCCGCGCCGCCTCGATCCCGTGTGTGAGCGGCAGCACGCGAGCGACCGCCTCCATCCAGCCCGGTAGGTCGGTGACCGCGATGTTGACGCCGCAGAAGAGCAGCAGCAGGAAGTAGACGAGGTTCGCGGCGAAGAAGACGTCGCGGGCGCGCAGGCCGATCGAGCCGATCAGCGCGCCGAGCGCCGTGCACGACACGACGGTCACGGCGACGACGAGAGCCAGGCCGGCGAGGACGGCCGGGTCGGGGCTGAAGTCGAGCAGCACCCACGACGAGACGAAGCCGAAGGCGGAGACGACGAGGCCGTTGACGATGAAGGGCAGCCCGCGGCCGGCGAAGATCGCAAGCCGGTTCGCCGGCGTCGCGAGCAGCGGCGAGAGCGTGCCGAACTGCCGCTCGTTGGCGATCCCCATCACCATCCCGTAGATCCCCGCCATCGCCGAGACCTGCACCGCGTTCCCGACGATGAAGAACGAGTCGTCGCGGCCGCCCGCGTACCGCCCCAGGTAGGTGAAGAAGAGGATCTGGAAGATCGGGCTGCCGAGCATCGTCGTCACGTACATGGCGGGGCTGATCCAGTTGAAGAGCGCCCGGTACGAGATCGCTCCGCCGACGAAGAAGACGCGCAGGGCTGCCGTCACGCCGGCCCCGTCATGTCAGGGAGAGCGTCGCGCGCCGCCGTGCGAGGCGCTCGAAGTTCTGCAGCAGGATCGACCCGACCGCGAGGTAGATCGCACCGAGCAGGATGCACATTCCGATTCCCGGCCAGACCTCGCCGCCGAGCGCCGCGTTGCGCACGGCCTCCATGCCCCAGGTCGGCGCGAGCACCCACGAGAGCGGCTCCACCCAGCCCGGCAGCAGCGAGAGCGGCACGAGCAACCCGGTGGCGAGCCAGATCGGGTACTCGAGCAGGTTCGAGAAGGCGCTTGCCTGACGGTAGAGGATGAAGGTCGATGCGAGCACGAGCCCGAGCAGGCCGAGGCTGAGGATCGTCACCGGCAGCGCGAGTGCGAAGAGCCACGGCTGCTCGAAGCTCAGCGGCACTCCGAAGAAAACGCGCCCCCAGAACAGCGTCGCGACGATCGAGTAGAGCCCGATCGTGGCGGTCGAGATGGTCAGCGGCAGCATCACCCAGAGGAAGCGGGCGGGTGCTGCGATCACGATCTCGAGCGTCCCCTGCCAGCGCTGCCACTGGATCGCGCCGCCGGAGCCGAACAGCGTCGAGCTCCAGATCCCCATCAGCCCGGCGCCGAGCGCGGCGTAGAGCAGCCCGCCGGTGCGGTCGCCGGCGCGGAACATGAAGAACGCGATCGTGGCGAAGATCACCGGCTGGAGCACCGAGATGAGCACGAAGAAGAGCGAGTTCGTCAGGTTCTTCAGGTGGAAGAGCCAGCCGATCGCGAAGAGGCGCACCATGCGCCCGAATCTAGCGATGGCCGGTGCTCCGTCGCGGAGGAGCTTACGCCGACGTGACGAGCTGCACGTACGCGTCCTCGAGCGTCGGCTCGCGCGAGGAGACGCGCCCGACGGCGGCGCCGCCGAGCTCCGAGAGGATCGCGTGCGTCAGCTCGGCGCCCGGGGCCGTCTGGACGATCAAGAGCTGTTTCTGGTCACGATCCTCGAGCGTCGCAGCCTGAACTCCGTCGAGACCCCGCAGGCGATCGGCCGCCGACTCCTCGAGCCCGAACACCTCGACTTCGACGACGCTGCCGTCGGCTACCTGCGCCTTCAGCTCGCCCGGCGTTCCCTGCGCGACGATCTGCCCGTTCGCGATCACGGCGATCCGGTCGCAGAGCGCGTCGGCCTCGAACATGTAGTGCGTCGTCAGCAGCACGGTCTTGCCCGCCTGCGTGAGCGAGGCGATCGTCGCGCGCAGCTCGCGGGCACCGACGGGGTCGACGCCGATCGTCGGCTCGTCGAGGAAGACGACCGGTGGGTCGTGCAGGAGCCCGCGCGCGATGTGCAGGCGCTGGCGCATGCCTCGCGAGTAGCCCTCGACCCGTTCCTGCTCGCGCCCCTTGAGCCCGACGAGCTCGAGCAGTTCGTCGATGCGAGCGCGCTGGCGGCGGTGATCGACGGCGTACAGCTCCGCGAAGTAGCGCAGGTTGTCCAGGGCCGAGAGCCGTTCGTAGAGGCCGCGGTCACCGCCGAAGACGTAGCCGATCCGCTCGCGCACCGAGCGCGCGTCCGTGACGACGTCGTGGCCGAGCACGCGGGCAGTGCCCGACGTCGGGATCAGCAGGGTGATCAGCATCTTGATCGTTGTCGTCTTGCCGGCGCCATTCGGGCCGAGCAGGCCGAAGAGCTCGCCCTCCGCGATCGTGAAGCTGACGCCGCGGACGGCCTCGATCTCCTGCGCGCGACGACGGATCGTCCCCGTCGTGACACGGTAGGTGCGGCGCAGATCGACTGCCTCGACGACGTTCATGCCCGCGAGTGTAGGAGAGGCTGCCGGTCAGTCAGTCCGGTTCCCGCTGTTGACATGACACCGGCGAGCAGGTGAGATGGGCGCATGCGGCAGACATTCGTGGTCGACGAGGCCGACGTCGCAGGACGCCGGGCCGAGGGCGACACGGCGCTCGACAAGCAGATCATGGGTGCCGACACGGGCTCGGAGCTGCTCGAGCAGCGCGTGACGCGATTCGGGCCGGGCCGCTCGCTCTCGCGCGGCGACGCCGAGCGCGACGAGCTGCTGTACGTCGTCTCCGGCAGCGGCACGCTCGAGCTGGACGGCGAGCCGCACCCGCTCGAGCCGGATTGCGGCGTGTACGTCCGGGCAGGCGAGGCGTACGTGGTCGAGAACGACAGCTCCGAGGAGCTCCTCGTCGTCTCGACGAGCGTGCCCATCGAGCACGCGTCCCGCCCACCACGGGAGGTCGTCGTCCGTTTCGCCGACCGGGCGGAGTTGCGCGCCGACGCGAAGCGGACGTTTCGCTACCTCGTCAACCAGGACGCCGGCTGTCTCGATGCCACGCAGTTCGTCGGCATCGTCGAGCCATGCCGGGCTCCCGACCACAGTCACACCTACGACGAGGTCGGGTACATCGTCGAGGGCGAAGGATTCGCCCACATCGACGGCGAATCGCTGCCGCTCGGACCGGGGTCGTGCTTCCACCTCCCGCCCGAGCAGGTGCATTGCATCGAGAACACCGGGCCGGGGGTGATGCGGATCCTCGGCGTCTTTCACCCCTCGGGCGACCCCGCGTCGCGCGCCTACGAGGACAGCACGGAGCGAATTCCGGCGACGTAGCCGGGACAAACAAACAGGAGGGCATGGAATGCACGGAAGGAAACGGAAGGGCGCTGCGGCGTTTGCGCTGCTCGTCATCGTCTCGCTCGCGGTCGCCGCTCAGGCGCTCGCGCGCGTCGACGCACCCGCGGTTGCGGCGGCCTCGGACGCCACGTGCAGCAACGCGACGATCGGCTTCATGGGGCCGATCACCGGCGACGCGGCGTTCATCGGCAAGGAGCAGCTCGGCTTCGCCAAGTACGCGATCCGCAAGCTGGCGAAGGGGAAGATCAAGCTCGTCCAGGGCGACACGCAGCTCGATCCGGCTCAGGCCTCGACGGTCGGGACGAAGTTCCACTCCGACTCGAAGATCGTCGCCGTGGTCGGGCCCGCCGGCAGCCAGGAAGTGCTCGCCGTCGCACCGATCTTCAAGAAGAAGGACCGGCTGCCGTTCATCTCGGCCTCCGCGACGCGGACGTCGCTCACGAACGGCTCGATCCCGAACTTCTTCCGGGTCGTCCCGAACGACTCGGTGCAGGCACCGACGATCGCGAAGTACATCCGGCTGATCCTGAAGTCGAAGTCCGTCTTCATCGTCGACGACCAGACGGCGTACTCGAAGCCGCTTGCGAACGGTGTGCAGGCGAACCTCCGGGCCGGCAAGGTCAAGGTGTCCCGGCAGTCCGTCAACCAGAAGGTGACCGACTTCTCGGCGCTCGTCTCGAAGATCGGCGACGACGTCACCGTCGTCTTCCTGCCGTGGCAGATCGCAGCCAACGGCCAGATCTTCGGACAGCAGATGAAGGAGCAGGGCAAGAAGGCCATCATCTTCGGCTCGGACGGCCTGGACTCCGGCGACTTCAAGATCTCCGGCGCGTACGTGTCGGCGTTCGCACCCGACATCCGCGGGATCAAGGGGAACGCCGCCTTCGTCAAGGGCTACAAGGCGAAGTTCGTCTCGAACTTCGGCCCGCCCGTGTACGTGGCGACGCAGGCGGCGATCGTCGCGATCCAGAAGGCGTGCAAGGACGGCAGGATCACGCGGGCGGAGGTGCAGAAGAACCTGCGCGCCACCTTCGTGCCGAAGACCATCCTCGGCGGCAACCTGCAGTTCACCACGCGGGGCGACGTCAAGGGCGCCAAGTTCTACATCTTCAAGCTCGGCGCCAACGGCTCGAAGAAGCTCGTCGGCTAGCTCGAAGAAACAGCATCAGGTAGCGCTGCGGCCGCCCTCAGGGGCGGCCGCAGCCGTTAGAAACCGCCGCACCCGGGCATGTGTCCCGAAAGGAACCGAAAGGGAGATGAGGCAGATGCGGAAACTGGTGCTCCTGCTCGTCCTCGGGCTCAGCCTGCTCGCTGCAGGCTGTGGCGGCGACGACGAGACAGCGCAAGGCACGACGGAGGCGGCAGGCACGACCGGGGCAGCCGCCGGTTGCGAGGGCTCGATCGGCGTGATGGCCCCGATCACGGGCGACGCCGGCTCGATCGGCACCGAGCAGCTCAACTGGGCCAAGTTCGCCGTGGCGCGTTTCAACGAGGAGAACGACACGAGCTTCAGCCTCGTCGAGGGCGACACGCAGCTCGATCCGGCTCAGGCCTCGACGGTCGGGCAGCGCTTCGCGTCCGACGACAAGATCCTCGCGGTCGTCGGCCCGGCCGGCAGCCAGGAGGTCGAGGCGGTCGGCCCGATCTTCACCCGCGAGAACCTGGCGATGGTGTCACCGTCGGCGACACGGACGTCGCTCACGGACGGCAGCTTCAAGACGTTCTTCCGGGTCGTTCCGAACGACGATGCGCAGGCCCCGACCGACGCCTCGTACATCGCGGACACGCTCGAGGCCAAGAAGGTCATGATCGTCGACGACCAGACGTCGTACAGCCGGCCGCTCGCGGACGGCGTGCAGAAGGCGCTCGAGGATGCCGACGTGACGGTGATGCGGGAGTCCGTGAACCAGAAGCTGACCGACTTCTCGTCGCTCGTCTCGAAGGTCGGCAACGATGTCGACGTCGTGTTCCTGCCCTGGCAGATTGCTGCGAACGCCCAGATCTTCGGGCAGCAGTTGAAGGAGCAGGGCAAGGATGCGGTGCTGTTCGGCTCGGACGGGCTCTTCTCGCCGTCCGACTTCAAGATCGACGGCGCGTTCGTGTCCTCGTTCGCCCCCGACATCACGAACATCGAGTCGAGCGCGGACCTGGTCGAGGCCTACACGGCCGAGTACGGCGACTTCGGCACCTTCGGGCCGCCGACGTACGCCGCGACGGAAGCCGTGCTGACCGCGGCGAACAGCATCTGCCAGGACGGCAACGAGCCGACCCGGGATGCGATCACCGAGCGGCTCGGCGACACCACGATCGACGATTCGATCCTCGGCGGCAGCCTGTCGTTCGACGACAACGGTGACCCTGAGGGAGCAGAGTTCTACATCTTCACAATCGACGGCGGCGAGTACACGCTCGTCGACGAGTAGCACGCAGACGACGGGCGGGGCGGTGTCGCCGCCTCGCCCGTCCTCGTATTGCCGCGGCGCGCATTTCTGAGAAGCTGGAGTCGTGGATGTGGACTTCTTCGTCCAGCAGCTCGTCAACGGCTTCACGCTGGGCTCCGTCTATGCCCTGATCGCCCTCGGCTACACGATGGTGTACGGGATCCTGAAGCTGCTCAACTTCGCCCACGGCGAGGTCTACATGATGGGTGCGTTCGCGGGCTTCGGCGTCCTCACGGTCTTCGGCGGCGCCACGGGGGTCTCGATCAACGTCGTGATCCTGATCGGGCTGATGCTCGGCACGGCGATGCTCGCCTCGGGGCTGCTCGGAGTCGTGATCGAGCGCTTCGCCTACCGGCCGCTCCGGAACGCGCCGCGGATCGCACCGCTGATCAGCGCGCTGGGCGTCTCCTTCTTCCTCCAGTCGACGGCGCTCCTGCTCTTCGGAGCCGACTTCCGCAGCTACGAGACGTACGAGTACATCGACCTCGCCACGGGGATCCACTGGGGCCCGCTCAACATCTCGATCGTGCGGATCACCGTGATCCTGACCGCCGTGGCGCTGATGGTCGGCCTGACGCTGCTCGTCTCGCGCACCCGTCTCGGCAAGGCGATGCGGGCGACGGCGTTCGACCGGGAGGCAGCCGCGATGCAGGGGATCGACGTCGACCGGGTGATCGTCGCGACCTTCCTGATCGGCTCGATGCTCGCAGGCGCAGCCGGAGTCATGGTCGGCCTCGTCTTCTACAAGGTCTACCACCTGATGGGCTTCATCGCCGGCCTGAAGGGCTTCACCGCGGCGGTCGTCGGCGGGATCGGCTCGATCCCCGGCGCGATGCTCGGCGGGATCCTGATCGGGCTCGCCGAGGCCTTCATCACCGGCTACGTCTCCTCGACGTTCCAGGACGTCTTCGTGTTCTCGATCCTGATCGTGCTGCTGCTCGTGCGGCCGCACGGCCTGCTCGGCAGGGCGGACATCCAGAAGGTATGAGCGACGAGCCCCGCACCCCGCAGGATCCGGCCGAGCCGCCGCCCGGCGCCCCGGAAGGGCCGCGCGTCGGCGTGGACGAGTGGGTCGCTCGCCACGAGGAGCGCCGCGGCGCCCGCACCGGCTGGGCCGCGCCCCTCCTGACGGCGCTCGAGCGCGTGCCGCCGGTGGCGCTGCTCGCCGGCGTCGTCGTGGCTGCGGCGCTCGTGCCGGTCGTCTCCGATTCGGACTACGTGATCCGGGTTGCCATCAACACGGTCCTCTTCGCGCTGCTCGTGCTCGGCCTCAACGTCGTCGTCGGCTGGGCGGGCCTGCTCGACCTCGGCTTCATCGCCTTCTACGGCTTCGGCGCCTACATGTACGCGCTGCTCTCCTCCGAGCAGTTCGGCGTCCACCTGCCCGCGCTGCTGACGATCCCGCTCGTCGTCGTCTCGTCGGCCGTGCTCGGGCTGCTGCTCGGCCTGCCCTCACGGCGGCTGCTCGGCGACTACCTGGCGATCGTGACGCTCTTCTTCGCGCAGATCTTCGTCGTGCTCGCGACCAACGCCGACCGGATCACGCTGCCCTGGAACGACGCCCCGACCGACTTCACGGGCGGCCCGAACGGCGTCACGAACCTCGACCCGATCTCGATCTTCGGCTACGACTTCGGCTCGACGCGGAGCTACCTCTGGCTCTCGCTCGGCGTGTTCACGCTCGTCGTCGTCGCGCTGCAGCTCGTCAACGCGTCCCGGACCGGCCGCGCCTGGCGCGCCGTGCGCGAGGATCCGCTCGCAGCCGAGCTGATGAGCATGCCGGTGAACCGGCTCAAGCTGCTCGCGTTCATGTTCGGCGCCGCGACCGCCGGTCTGGCGGGGACGATCTTCGCGTCGGTGCAGATCGGCGTCTTCCCGCAGAACTTCGACCTGCCGCTCCTGATCACCGTCTACGCGATGCTGATCCTCGGCGGCGCGGGCAGCATTCCGGGCGCCGTCCTCGGCGCGGTCACGATCAACGTCTCGCTCGAGCTGCTGCGCGACCCGGGCAACGCGCGCCTGCTCTTCTACGGCGCGATCGCGCTCGGCCTGCTGGCGCTGATGCGGCCGTGGGCGAAGCTCGCGGCGGTCGCCGCCGGCACGGTGGTGTTCGGGATCGTCGCCTACCAGGTCGCCGAGCTGATCGACGCGAGCTGGGTCGCGGGCACGATCGAGGGCGGGCGCGGCGCCGGCATCCTCGACGGCTGGGTGATCCATCCCCAGAACGCCGTCCACGCCGGCAACGTCGGCTTCGTCCTGCTGATCGCGGCAACGCTCGCGCTCTCCGAGCTGCGCGGGACCTGGCGGACGGTCGCAATCGTGCCGGTGCTGTACCTGGCGACGTTCGTCTGGGAGAACCGCCTCGTGACCGAGCCGAGCGTGACGCGCATCCTGCTGCTCGGTGCGCTGCTGATCACCCTGATGAGCTGGCGGCCGCAGGGCCTGCTCGGGACCACGCGCGTGGAGATCGTCTGATGGCGAAGCTGCTCGAGCTGATGGGGATCTCGAAGGCCTTCGGCGGCCTGCAGGTGATCGACAACCTCGACCTCCACGTCGACGAGGGCGAGATCGTCAGCGTGATCGGCCCGAACGGCGCGGGCAAGACGACGCTCTTCAATCTCGTCACCGGCGTCTACGAGCCGGACGCGGGCGACATCCGCCTCGACGGCCGCTCCGTGCTCGGGCTGCCGCCGCACAAGATCACCCGGCTCGGCATCGCGCGCACGTTCCAGACGCTGCGGCTCTTCCTGAACATGACCGTGAAGGAGAACGTGATGGCCGCCGCGTACGGTGGCACCAGCGCCGGTGTGATCCGCTCGATCCTGCGCACGCCGGGGATGCGCCGCGAGGAGGCGGAGATCTCCACGCTCGCCGAGGAGAAGCTCTCCTTCTTCGGCCAGCGGCTGATGGGCTACCGCTGGGACCAGCCCGCCTACTCGCTCTCGTACGCGAACCGGCGCCGGCTCGAGATCGCGCGGGCGACTGCGACCTCACCACGCGTGCTGCTGCTCGACGAGCCCGCCGCCGGGATGAACCCGAAGGAGACGCACGAGATCACCGAGTTGATCGCGAAGCTCCGCAGCGAGGGTGGCTACACGATCCTCGTGATCGAGCACGACATGCACGTCGTCGAAGGGATCTCCGACCGCGTGATCGCGCTCGACCACGGCGTCAAGATCGCGGAGGGGACGTTCGAGCAGGTCGCGACGAGCCCGCGCGTCGTCGAGGCGTACTTGGGCACGAAGGCGGCGGCGACCAAGTGAGCACCGCCGAGCCGCTGCTGCAGCTGGAGGGCGTCGACACCTACTACGGGCTGATCCACATCCTCCAGAACATGAACCTGGAGGTCGGCGAGGGGGAGCTCGTCTGCCTGCTCGGCGGCAACGCCTCCGGCAAGTCGACGACGCTGAAGACGATCCTCGGGATCGTCAAGCCGCGCAACGGCGTCGTGCGCTTCGCCGGGGAGGAGATCACCGGCCGGCCGACCGCGCACCGGATCGCACGCGGGCTCGCGATCGTGCCCGAGAACCGGCGCGTGTTCGCGCCGATGACCGTGCTCGAGAACCTCGAGATGGGGGCGTACCTGCGCCCGAAGGCCGATCTGAAGGAGGAGTTCGAGCGCGTCTACGGGCTCTTCCCGCTCCTCTACGAGCGCCGCAAACAGCTCGCCGGGACGATGTCCGGGGGCGAGCAGCAGATGCTCGCGATGGGGCGGGCGCTGATGAGCAAGCCGAAGCTGCTCCTGATGGACGAGCCCTCGATGGGGCTGGCGCCGATCCTGGTCGAACGGAGCTTCGAGATCATCCAGCAGGTGCACCAGTCGGGTGTCGCGATGCTCGTCGTCGAGCAGAACGCGAACGTGTCCCTCTCGATCGCCGACCGCGGCTACGTGCTCTCGACCGGCCGCGTCGTGCTCGAGGGCAAGGCCGCCGACCTGCTCGAGGACGAGGATCTCCGCAAGGCGTACCTGGGTCGGTGAGCTTGTGTTGCTGAAACACAAGCTCGAGTCCCACCGCGCGGCTTCGTGCCTTGCGGCGCCTCGACGAGCGCTTGTGTTTCTACAACACAAAGTCCTCGCCGGATGACGGGCGCGGTCGGGGCGGCGATCCGGGACAGGTTCCCGGTCTTCCGCGACAAGGTCTACGTCAACTCCTGCTCGCAGGGCGCGCTGTCGGACACCGTGCGCGCTGCCTACGAGGAGTACCTCGACGGCTGGGACGAGAACGGCGCGGAGTGGGAGCACTGGGTCGAGCGCTCCGAGGCGGCGCGGTCAGCGTTTGCCGGCCTGCTCGGCGCGGCGTCGGACGACGTCGCGATCCAGACCTCCGTCTCGGCTGCGGTCAGCGCCTTCGCCAGCGCGCTCGACTTCGCCGGCGAGCGGAACCGGATCGTCATCTCCGAGAACGAGTTCCCGACGATCGGCCAGATCGCGCATGCGCAGGAGCTGCGCGGCGCCGAGGTCGTTCAGGTCGCGCCCGACCCTGACGCATACGCGGCCGCGATCGACGAGCGGACGGCGCTCGTCTGCTCGACGTTCGTCTCCTACCGGACCGGGAGGGTGCACGACGTCGAGGCGATCCACGGCCTGGCGCGAGCGCACGGGGCATTGATGCTCGTCGACGGCTATCAGGGCATCGGCGCGCTGCCGCTCGACGCAGCGAAGTCCGGCGACGTCGTCGTCGGCGGCACGGTCAAGTACCTGCTCGCCTCCGCCGGCCTCGCCTTCATGGCCGTCCGGCCGGGGCTCGTCGAGGAGCTGCTGCCGACGCAGACCGGCTGGTTCGCGGACGAGAACGTCTTCGACATGCAGATCGAGCGCTACCGCCCGCACCGGAGCGCGCGGCGGTTCGACGCCGGCACGCCGCCGGTGCCGAACATCTACGCGGGGGTCGCGGGGGTCGGGCTCATTCGGGACGTGGGCGTCGAGACGATCGCGGCGCACGTGCGCGGACTCGTGGCGCGGCTCGTCGCCGGCCTCGACGAGCTCGGCGCGCACGTGGCGACGCCGCCGCACGGCCCGCTCGTCTGCATCCGCTCGACCGATGCACCCGCGCTCGTGGCCGCGCTCGCGGAGGACGGGATCGTGGCCTCCGAGCGCGACTCGAACCTGCGCGTCTCGCTGCACCTCTACAACACCGAGGACGATGTCGACGCCGTCCTCGCCGCGCTGGCCCGGCGCCGCGAAGCACTCGCTTGACACACGCATAGCAGAAACGCTATTATCGCAAAGATGCGATACAGCGAAGACAGGCCGTCGCTCCCACTCGAGCGCCTGCGCGCCCGGCTGGCGGGGGCCGAAGAAGGATGGTTCTTCGCCGCGATCGCACGCGCCGTCGCCGAGCGCCGCGCGGAGCTCGGCCTGTCCCAGGCCGACCTCGCGGGGCTGGTGGGGACGACGCAGTCCGCGATCGCGCGGCTCGAGAGCGGCGGGCGGCCCCCGCGGATCGACACGCTGCTCGGGATCGCGGACGCGCTCGACTGTGACCTCCACGTCGAGCTCATACCTCGCGGGGACTCGACGAAAGGAAGACGATGAACTCGGTGCTCGAGCGGCTCGACCAACTTGCGGCGGACGTTCGCCGGCTCGACCGCGAGCTCGCCGCGCTGCGGGCGGAGGTGCTGGACGCGCCACCGGCGGCTGCGGCCGAGCCGCCTCCGCTGCGAGTCGGTGGGCCGCTCCCCGCCAGGGTTGCGCCGCCTCGGGCCGCGGAGTCGGCGCCGGCACGCCCGCCGGCGCCCCCGTTCTGGAGCCGCGAGGTCGTGCTACCCCGGCTGGAGGCGGCCGACCTCCTCGGGGCGCGCGGGCTCGCGCTCGCCGGCGGCGTCGTGACCTTGCTCGGCGTCGTCTTCTTCTTCGCCCTGGCCGCCAGCAACGGGTGGATCGGGCCAGGGGAGAGAGTGTTGCTCGGGGCGGCGGCGTCGGCGATCGTGTTCGCCGGCGGAGTGCTCGCGCACGCCCGCTACGGGCGTCTCTACGCCGTCGTCAGCGCGGCGGGCGCCGGCATCGCCGGCGGGTACGCGACGCTCCTGTTTGCCGCGGCCCGCTACGAGCTGGTGTCGTCCCCGACGGCGCTCGTGCTCGCTGCCGCGATCGCCTCGGTCGCCGTTGGGCTCTCGCTGTGGTGGTCGTCCGAGATCGTGGCATCGTTCGGCCTGATCGGTGCGATGTGTGTCCCGGCGGTCGCCCTCGTCGACGACACCGCCACGACGACGGGGACGGCATTCGTCGCGCTCGTCCTCCTCGGTGCTGCCGTCGTCGGCACGGCATTCGCTTGGGACGGCCTGCTGATCGCCGCGGCGATCGTCAGCGTCCCTCAGTTCCTCGCGCTCGCGTACCAGGAGGGCGAGCCGGCCCGCGGGCGGGTGCTCGTCGTCGCCGCCGTCTTCGGTCTGCTCTACCTGGGAGCGGGATGCGCGCGGCAGCTGCGGGCGCGGCAGCGCCGGCTCCACAGCGTCGCGGGGTCTCTCGCAGGCGGAAACGTCGCGCTGACGCTGATCTCGGCCTTCGCGCTCCTGGACGGCGACGCGCGTGGTGTCTGGCTCGCCGTCGCCGCAGGCGTCTACGCCGCCGTGGCCGGCGCGGCGTGGCGGCGCGAGCCCGAGCTCGCCGCCGTCGGAGCTGCCGCTGCGTCGGCGCTCACGGCCGTGGCGCTCGCCCAGTTCCTCGACGGTCCGGCGCTCGTCGTCGCGTGGGCGGCCGAGACCGCGGTGCTCGCGTCGCTCGGCCGCCGACTCGCCGACACGCGCTTCCAGATCCTGGGATTGGCGTATCTGGGCCTCGCACTCGTGTACACGCTGTCGGCAGAGGCAACGCCCGGGCTTCTCTTCGACCGGTTCGGCGACCACCTGGCCGGCGTGCCCGCGCTCCTCGCGGTTGCGGCGGGCGCGGCCGCCTACGGGCTACTCGCCCGCACCTGGCCACCGCACCGCGACCTCGCAACGATGCCGGCGCCGCTGCGCGAGCTCGTTCAGGGCATGCACGGCCGGCGGCAGACCCTCTCTGCCGGCTCCCTGTTGCTCGCCGGCGTCCTGTCCGTCGATGCCGCGTCGCTCTCGCTACTGGAGCTGGTCGAGTGGCTGGACGTCGAGCCTCACTTCGAGTGGGGGCACGTCGCCGTGACCGGGATGTGGTCACTGGCCGCCGCTGCGCTGCTCGCCTTCGGGCTCCGCCGCCGCTCCCAGCCGCTCCAGTTCGCCGGGCTCATCGTCCTCGGCGTCACGATCTTCTCGTTCACGAGCTTCACCGTCGCGGAGCTCGATCACGTCAGCGGGTGGTCGGCCGCAATCGTCGCCGCCGCGAGTGCCGCCGCCGCGCTGCTGTACGGCAGCTGGGGCCTGCGGTGGCGGCTTGTCACGATCGCCGCCGCGGACGCCGGCGCGTTGCTGTCCGGCTTTGCGGCCTTCCAGCTGCTCGCCGAGGATCTGCACGGCTACGGGCTCCTGGCCGCGGCGTCGGCGTACCTCGTCGTAGCCGCCTTTGCGTGGCGGCGCCGTGACCTCGCGACGTGGTTCTGGGCCGCCGCATTCCCGCTCGCCGGCTTCGGGCTGCTGCTGCTGCTCGACGGAACCTGGCTCGTGGTGGCACTCGCCGCGGGTGCCGTGGTCGCCGCCGCCCTTGGCCGGCTCGTGCTCGAGCCGCGCCTCTGGATCGCATCGGCTTCGCTCGCCGCCGTCGCCGCCGGGTACACGTTCGGGGAGCTCGCCGAGCCGGGCGACTTCGTCCACGCGACGAGCGTGCCCGCCGCCGGCGTCCCTGCCCTGATCCTGGTCGGAGCGGCGCTCGTGGGACTGTTCCTCTCGCTCGTGCCGTTTGCGCCGGCAGACCAACCCGACCGCATGATCGAGCGCCTGCTCACACCTGTCCGCCGGACACTGTCGTGGTCGCTCGCCGGCGTTGGCCTCTATGCAGCCTCGCTCTCCATTCTCGGGGCTGCTGAGGCTCTCTCGACCGCCGACCAGGTGACGGAGTTCCAGCGCGGCCACACCGCAGTCAGCACCTTCTGGGGCTTCACGGCCTTCGTCGCGCTCCTGGTCGGACTGCGTCGAGGTGTGCGCACAATGAGGCTCGCCGCGCTCGGGTTGTTCGTGCTCGCGCTCGGCAAGCTCTTCGTCTATGACCTGAGCACGCTGAGCTCGGTCACCCGCGCGCTCTCGTTCCTCGCGGTGGGCGCCGTGCTGCTGCTGGCCGGCTTCTTCTACCAGCGCCTGTCCGTGGACGTGTCGGACTGACGGCTTGCGTCGGCCAACGGAGCGCTCACGCCCGGATCCCGGTCGTCCTCGTCTAGCCTGCGCCGCGGAGGACGGGCGTCCGGCGCCGCGAATGTGTACCGCTGGCCCCCGTTCGGAAAGGTGAACGACCATGTCGAGACAGCTTTCGCAAAAGGAGCGCCGTCTGGTTGCCCTCGCGGTGGCCGGTTTCTTCTGGGGCGCCTTCCTTGTCGCGCTCGGGCTCGCGCCTGTCGCTGTCGCGTTCGTCGCCGTGGTGGTGCTCGCCGCCGCCGCGATCGCCTCCTACGGTCGCCCGCTCGTCGGGATTGTGCGGATCCGGGGCGGTCACGGGAGCCCGATCGACTGGACGCGTGCGCGCTCTGCGACGGCTGTGCGTGCACGCGGCGGCGCAGACGTGACGGCCTCGTTCGGCCGGCGCGTCGCCACACACGGCCGCGCACTGGACGCCGCGGCGCTGAGGGCTGCCCGGACCGCCGCCGACCGGATGGGACGGATCGACTGGGCCGGCCACCGAGCAGCTGCCGCCCGCCAAGCGCGGGCAGCGGGCGCAGCGACCGACGCCGGCCGCCGGCGCACCCAGGCGGCGGGGCTTGCCGCCGCGACCGCGGCTGTGGCGAGGGCCCGGGACGCGCGCGGTGCGCTCGCCGAGCGGCGTGAGCGAGTCCCACCGCCCGGCCCGAGGGAAGCGCGCCGGTTGAACGAGCAGGCGGCAACGTTCCGCCAGCAGGGCCGGCACGAGGAGGCACTCGAGCTCGGAGAGCAGGCGCTCGCGATCTTCCGGGCGCTCGGCGACCGGCACGGCGAGGCGCTGACCCTGAACGGCATCGGTCTCGCCCAGGCGCGGACCGGTGACGAGACCGGCGCGCTCGACTCCTACGAGATGGCCGTCGCCCTCCTGACGGAGCTCGGCGACGACCACGGCGCCGGCCGGGTGCTGGCGAATCTCGGCGCGCTCCACCGCGGCCAGGGTCACGACCAGCAGGCCCGCACGGCCTGGCGCGGTGCGCTCGAACGGCTGGAGCCGGGGACGCCGGAGCACGAGCGCACCGCCGGTCAGCTCGGCGCGGTCGAGTAGGACCGCCCGATCCGCCCGGCTGCGCGTGGCGAATCCGTTGCGCCGATGGGACGCCGCGCCTGCCTCTACGCTCTGCTCCTGATCGTGCTCGCCGGCTGCGGCCGGCCGGACGGAGGAGAGATCGACACGGTGAACGAGCAGGGGACGATCGTCGTCGCGGCGCTCGGCGACTCGATCCACGCGGGCTCGCCCTCCTGGGATCCCGACCCGGACGTGCGCGCGACCTACGGCGACGCGCTCGACGAGCAGAGCCAGTGGGAGTACTGGGCCGCGCGCAAGGACGCTCGGCTGCGGTTCCGCAACTGCGGCGTCTGGGGCGAGCGGACCGACGAGATCGCAGCTCGTTTCGAAGCCTGCGTCGAGGGCGCGGACGTCCTCGTCGTGCAGGGCGGCATCAACGACATCGCGCAGGGCCGCGACGTCGAGCCGGCCGCCGAGAACCTCCGCGCGCTCGTCCGGAGCGGAAAGGAGCGCGGCCTGCGAGTCGCGATCGCGAACGTCCTGCCGTGGAACCGCGGCTGGCCCGGGACGCGGGAGCCGATCGACCGGCTGAACGAGCTGATCGATGAGCTCGCGCGCGAGGAGGACGTGCCGGTGCTCCCGTTCTACGCCACGCTCGAGAGCCGGGACGAGCCCGGGCGGATGCGCGAGGAGTGGACGGCCGACGGCGACCACCCGTCCGTCGAGGGCTATCGCCGGCTCGGCGAGCTAGCCTTCCGGCTCCCATGAGCCACGACGCCCGCTCGATGACCGACCCGCTCCGGCGCGTGCTCGTCCGTCCGCCTCAGCCCGCCGATGCCTCGCGCTGGCGCGAGTACGGCTGGCGGGCGGAGCCGGATGCCGTAGCCGCGGCTGCGGAGCACGAGGCGTTCCGGGCCCTCCTCGAGGCCGCGGGGGCGGAAGTCATCGTCGCGGAGGGCGAGCCGGGCAACCCGGACGCGATCTACGCGTACGACCCGGTGCTCGTAGGCGCCCGCGGGGCCGTTCTCCTGCGCCCCGGGAAGGATGGGCGCCTCGGCGAGCCGAACGCCCTCGTCGGCGACCTCGAGCGCGCGGGCATCCCCGTCGTCGCGCGGATCGAGGCACCGGGGACGATCGACGGCGGCGACACGCTCTGGCTCGACCGCGACACGCTCCTCGCCGGTCGCGGCTATCGCACGAACGCCGCCGGCGTCGAGCAGCTACGGGCGGCGTTTCCGGAGGCGACCGTGCTCACGTTCGACCTGCCGCACTGGCATGGCCGCGGCGAGGTGATGCACCTGATGAGCCTGATCTCGCCCCTCGACACCGACCTCGCGCTCGTCTACCCGCGGCTCGCACCCGTGCGCCTGCTCGAGCTGCTCGCCGAGCGCGGGATCGACCTCGTCGAGGTGCCGGACGAGGAGTTCGAGTCGATGGGGCCGAACGTGCTCGCGCTCGGTCCCCGGCGCGCGCTCGCGCTCGAGGGCAACGACGAGACGCGGCGCAGGCTGGAGGCCGCCGGGGTCGAGGTGACGACGTACAAGGGGGACGAGATCTCCCGCAAGGGCGACGGCGGCCCGACCTGTCTGACGCGCCCGCTCCTGCGTGCGTAGAGTTCCGCGCCGTGAGCCTCTTCGACGCGATCGCCACCGGGGACGAGGACGCCGTCCGCAAGCAGCTCGAGACCCGGCCGGAGCGTGCCGGGGAGCGGAACGACGAGGGCCTTTCGCCCGTGTTGTTCGCGCTCTACAACGGGAAGCCCGAGCTCGTCGACCCGATTCTCGACGCGAACCCACCGCTCGACGTGTTCGACTCGGCCGCCGTCGGGCGGACGCGCGGGCTCGAGGCGCTGCTCGACGGCGAGCCCGAGCTCGCGCGTGCGTGGTCTCCCGACGGCTTCACGCCGCTCCACTACGCCGCCTACTTCGGCCAGGAGGGCGCGGCGCGAACGCTGCTCGAGCGCGGCGCCGAGCCGAGCCCTGTCGCGCGCCACGCGACCCTGCACGTGACCCCCCTGCACAGCGCCGCCTCGGCCGGCCACTCGGGGATCGTCAAGCTGCTGCTCGAGCACGGCGCCGACCCGAACGCGGCTCAGGACGGTGGCTTCACGCCGCTCCACTCGGCGGCGCAGAACGACGACCGCGAGAGCGTCGAGGCCCTGCTCGAGGCGGGCGCCGACCCGACCCGCGCGAACGACGACGGGCAGACGCCGGCGCAGCTCGCCGGCGACGACACGAGCCCCCTGCTATAGGGTTTCCGCAATGGTTCGCCGACTCGCGCCCCTCTTCGTGCTCCTGCTGGTTGCAGCAGGCTGCGGTGGCGGCGACAGCGACGGCGGCGCCGCCGCGAGCGACACGCCGATCACGATCGGCTCCAAGAACTTCACCGAGGCGATCATTCTCGGCCAGCTCTACAAGCAGGCGCTCGAGGCCAAGGGCTACACGGTCAACCTGAAGAGCTCGATCGGCTCGACCGAGATCATCGACAAGGCGCTGACGAGCGGCCAGATCGACTTCTACCCCGAGTACACCGGCACGATCCTGACCGTCGTCTTCGGCGAGACGGAGTCGCCCGGCACCGCGCAGGAGACGTACGACCGGGCGAAGTCGCTGCAGCAGGATCGCGGCTTCACCCTGCTCGACATGACGCCCTTCTCCGACACGGATGCGCTGGCGGTCACGAAGGAGACGGCCGACGCGAAGAGCCTGTCGTCGATCGGCGATCTCGCCGGGATCGGCACCTTCAAGCTCGGCGGCCAGCCCGAGTTCGAGACGCGCCTGCAGGGGCTCGTCGGCGTCAAGGACAAGTACGGGGTTACCGACGTCCAGTTCGTCCCCTTCGCCGGGATCAGCCCGTACGAGGCGCTCGACCAGGGCGCCGTCGACGTCGCCGCGATCTTCTCCACCGATCCACCGCTCGCGTCGGGCAAGTACGTCGTGCTCGAGGATCCGGAGGCGAACTTCGGCTTCCAGAACGTCGCTCCGGTCGTCAACCAGCAGCTCGCCGACGAGCTCGGGCAGGACTTCCGCGAAGCCGTCAACGCCGTCAGCGCCCTGCTCTCGGACGAGGCGATCATCGCGATGAACTCGGCCGTCGCGATCGACAAGAAGCCCGCGGCGCAGGTGGCGAAGGACTTCCTCGCCGCCAACGACCTCGGCTAGCCCGGCTCGTCCAGGCTGAGCTGGCGGTAGTCGGCGAGGCCGGAGACGCCGACGCCGACGAGCCGCAGCGCCCCGGGCCGGTCACGGAGGCCGCGGTCGAGCAGGGAGCAGGCGAGCTCGCCGATGCGCTCGGGATCGTCGATGCCGACGTCGAGGCTGGTCGAGCGGCTCCGGATCGAGAAGTCGCCGTAACGGAGCTTGGCCGTCACCGTCCGGGCGGAGAGGCCGTCGCGCCGCAGCTGCGCGCCCAGCCGGTCGGCCATCCGGCGCAACTCGGCGTGGAGTAGTGCCCGGTCGTGCAGGTCGCGCTCGAACGTCTCCTCGACGGAGATCGAGATGCGCTCGCTCGTCGTCTCGAGCCGGCGCGGGTCGACCCCGTTGGCCCGGTCGCGAAGCATGCGGCCGACCTGTCCCGGCAGGACGCCCCGGAGGTCGAGGTCGGAGAGGGCCGCCAGCCCTCCGACCGTGGTCACGCCGGCAGCCGCGAGGCGCTGCTGCGCCCGCGGGCCGACGCCGGGGAGCGCGCGCACGGCGAAGGGCGCCAGGAACGACGCCTCGGTGCCGGCGGGGACGACCGTGATCCCGCCCGGCTTGCGCCGGTCGGAGGCGACCTTGGCGACGACCTTGCTCGGCGCCACCCCGAGCGAGCAGGAGAGGCTCGTGGCGGCACGGACCGACGTCTGCACCGCCTCGGCGGCGGCACGCGCCCGAACGAAGTCACGCGCGAGGCCTGCGAAGTCGAGGTAGCCCTCGTCGAGCCCCGTCCGCTCGACGAGCGGCACCACCTCCCGCACCGCCGCCCAGACCGCCTGCGAGTACTCGCGATAGAGCGTGTGCCGGGGCCGCACGAACACCGCTTCCGGGCAGCGCCGCCGGGCCTCCGCGCAGCTCATCGCCGAGTGGATCCCGAAGCGGCGCGCGACGTAGTTCGCGGTCGAGACCACGCCCCGCCCCTTTGGGTCGCCGCCGACGACGAGGGGAGCCCGTCGCAGCTCGGGCCGCTCGAGCTCCTCGACCGCCGCGAAGAAGGCGTCGAGGTCGAGATGCGCGAGAATCGCCATGATTGGCAGCATGATCGACGTTCCGGCGCTCCCGCCGCCCGCGCTCGTCGCGCCCGCGCCCCGCGAGGTCTCGTTCGGGCTCGTCTCCGGGACGGCGCCGCCCGGGACGCGGCGGGTGATCGTCCGCGTCGGGGAACGCGTGCTCGCGGACCGGCCGCTGCGGGGACGGAGCTTCTCCCTCAACGTCCAGCTGCCGCGGCGCGAGCTCACGCTGCGCGTGACGGCCGTCGACGGTGCGGGCGTCCGCTCCTCGAGCGTCGTCCACGGCGTCTACGGCCTCCCGCGCACGCGCGTCCGGACGTCTGCCGTGACGACGGAGGATCCGGCGCTCTCCCGGACCGTGCGCTCGCGCGCGCGAGGCGTTCGGTGGCACGAGCGCCGTCTACGTTCAGGATCTGACCACCGGCCGCGGTGCCGCCTGGAACGCCCGGGCGCGGTTCCCGGCGGCTTCGACGCTGAAGCTCGCGATCGCGGTCACGGTCCTGCGCAAGCACGACGGCAAGCCGAGGGCGGGCGGCGAGGTCGACTCGCTGCTGCGGCAGATGCTCGTCAACTCCGACAACGAGGCCGCGAACAGGCTCGAGGTGTGGCTCGCGGGCTCGACGAGCGCCGGCTCGGCGCGCGTGAACGCGCTGCTGAACGCGCTCGGGCTCACCGACTCGCTCATGTACGGCGGCTACGAGACGACCCGTGCGCTGCAGGGGCCGATCCCCGTCAGGGTCGACGCGCAGCCGCGCTTCGGCGTCGGCAAGTACACGACCGCGTGGGATCTCGCCCGGCTCGCGCGCGCGGTGCACCTCGCGGCGAACGGGAAGGGCCCGCTCCTCCGGCTCGGCGTCACCGGCTCCGAGGCGCGCTATCTCCTCCGCCTGCTCGCGCAGGTGGCGGACGGGGGCAAGCTCGGCCGCTATCTCGGCAGCACCGCGACGCTGCTGCACAAGGCCGGCTGGCTCGAGCACGCGCGCCACGACAACGGCCTCGTCTACTTCGACGGCGGCGCGTACGTCGTCACGGTGCTGACCTGGAGCCAGGCCGGAGTCGGTGCGAGCGCCGACGAGCTCGCCGGACGAGTCGCCCAGGCTGCCCTGCAACGCTTCCGGTCGGTCGGCTAGCGGTCGGCGGCAGACGCACGGACGTCTGCGGCGTCAAGCGCGCCGAGCGTCCACAGCCGCTGGAGCGCGTCCACGGCCTCGGGTGCGAACTGCGCACCGCGCTCCCGCTTGCACTCAGCGAGCGCGGCGTCGAGCGAGAGCGCTTCGCCGTAGCTGCGCATCGACGTCATCGCGTCCCAGGCCTCGGCGAGCGCGAGCAGCCGGGCGCCGGCCGGGATCGCCTCGCCGGCGACACCGTGGGGATAGCCGCCGCCGTCCCAGCGTTCGTGGTGGTGGCGAATCCAGGAGAGCTGTTCCTCGTCGAGCGCCTTCACGGCGAGCTCCGCACCGGTGTCCGGGTGGTTGCGCATCTGCTCCAGCTCGTCGGCGCTGAGCGGCCCCGGCTTGCGGAGGACGTCCTCGTCGACGCCGAGCTTGCCGACGTCGTGCAGCAAGGCCGCCTGGGCGAGTGCGACCGCACGGTCCCCGGCCCAGCCGCCTGCGATCGCGAGCTTCTCAGCCAGGCGCGAGACGCGTTCGGAGTGTCCTTCGGTGCCGGGGTCCTCCGCATCGAGCTCGCGTGCGAGTGCGCGCAGGCGGGCGAGCCCGCGATCGTCCTCGGCGTCGTCCTCGGCGTCGCTGCCGTCGAGCTCGGCGCTGTAGCGGAACGTGGCGTCGCCGCCCGAGCTCTTGGCGTGCGAGATCGCCAGCTCGGTGAGTGCGAGCAGCTCGTCGGCGCCGCCGACGTCCTCGAAGTCGCAGACCCCGGCCGAGGCGGTGATCGAGCCGACACCCTCGATCGGGGCGGCGGCGATCGCGCGGCGGGCACGCTCGGCGGCGATCCAGCCGTTCAGGCCCTCCGTCTCCGGCAGGACCCAGCCGAAGTGGTCGGCGGAGAGGCGCGAGACCAGTTCGCCGTTTCGCACCGTGGCGGCGAGGCGGCGGCCGACCTCGGCGAGCACGCGGTCGCCGGCGAGGCGGCCGTGCTCGGCGTTGATCTGCTTGAAGCCGTCGAGGTCGATCAGGACGAGCGAGAGCGCGCGCTCGTGGCGCTCGGCGCGCCGGGCCTCGGCGCGCAGCTGCTCGTGGAAGGCACGGTGGTCGGGCAGGTTGGTCAGCTGGTCGCGCGTCGCCAGTGCGCCGAGCTGAGCGCTCGCGTCGGCGAATGCGATCGCCGGCTGCGAGGCGACGGCGAGCTCGAGCAGGCGAACGGGCTCGGCTCCGACCGCGACGATCGCGCCCCAGAGCCGGGCACCGACCCGCAGCGGAGCGGCGCCGGGAGCTGCTTGACCAGTCCGGAAGACGAGAGCGCAGGGCTCGTCGCCCTCGAGCGAGACGACCGTGCCGGGAACGAGGTCGGCCGAGCCGCGAGGCTCGACGGCGCCGACGATCGTGGCGAAGCCGCCCGTCTCGAAGCGGACGACCGCGGCCGAGCCGACACCGAGATCGCGAGCGATCTCCTCGGCGACGACCGAGAACAACTCCACCGGGTCCGGCTCGAGCGAGACGGCGTCCTGGATGCGCTGCTCGGCCGTGCGTGCGGTGGGCACGGCGGGCCCGCGCAGGACGCTGACGACGCCGGCGACGAAGCCGAGCTCGTCGCGGCGGGAGATGCGGCGGCCCTCGAGCACGACGTAGCTGCCGTCCTTGCGGACGTAGCGCTGCGGGCCGTTGGACGGTGTGAGCAGGTCGTCCGGGTGCAGCAGCGAGTACACCTCGATGCCGACCAGCTCCGCGGGGGTCCAGCCGAGCACGTGCTCGATCGCGGCCGAGCACGAGCGGATCAGGCCGTCGCGATCGAGCTCGAGCACGACCGCGTCGCTTGCATCCGCGACGAGGCGTCGTGCCTGTTGCTCCTCGCCCACCTGCGCGAGCGCCCGGGAGGACGTGACCCGCTCGCGTGCGAGCGAGCGCTCGAGTACCAGCTCTGCCGCCGCGCGTCGGCGCAGCCGGATCGCCGCACCGAGCAGGAGGAGCATGATCCCGGCTCCGGTGACGGCGGCGCCGACCGGGACGGCCGGGGACGGTGCTGCAGGCTCCAGGGCGATCCGCCACGTGCGGCCGCCGACTCGGGCCTCTGAGACCGTCGTGCCGCCGGAGCCGCGTGCGAACACGGCCGCTCCGTCGGTGACGCGGACGTCGAGCCCGTCAGGGAGCCCGTCGAGGGCGGCGCGGACGAGCTCGTTCGCGGAGAGGGCGCCTGCGACGAGGCCGAGTAGTGCATCCCGCCGCTCGGCCGGGGTGTCGAGCGGAAGCCCACGGGCGAAGACGGGGACGAAGACGAAGGCGCCGAGACTGCCGTCCCGCTCGAGCCGCACCGGGGCGGAGACCGTCGGCTCGCCGGTCGTGCGGGCGCTCCGGAGCGCCTCGCCGAGCGCGGGATCCGCGCCGAGGTCGAGCACGTCGGGAGAACCGGTGGCCGGCTCCTGGCGTAGAAGGGGGTAGGTGAAGCGCGTGTCGGTCGGGGCGCCGATCCGAACCTGCTCCGACTGCTCGACCTCGCCGCGCTCCGACGCGGAGACGCGGGGCGCCCAGCCGACGGCGACGATCTCTGGACGGGCGAGAGGCACCTTGGCGTGGGTGGCGAACGCCGCGGCGTCGACTGCGCCCGTGGCGTCGTAGGCGGCGCGGACTCCCTGGAGGGCGAGAACGGCGGCGCCGGCGCGCTCTTCCACCGCAGCTGCGGCGCCGGTGGCCCGCTCGCTCGCTTCGCTGCGGACATCGGCCTGCTCCTGCTGCCACAACCCCACGGAGACGAGCGCGGTCACGAGCGCGCAGGCGGCAAGGGCGAGCGGGAGGCGAAGTCGTGCCGGCATCTCGATCGGGTGATCGGCCTCGGCGGCCGGGACTTGAGGTGCCTAGTACGGGTTCGGGACGGCGACCCAGAGCACCCGTGCGGAGTCGCTCTGGGAAGGGTTTCGCCAGGTGTGAGGCTTCGCGAGCGGGTAGGTGAGCGCGTCGCCCTCTCCGAGCACGTGCGTCTCGTCCCCGACCTGGAGCTCGAGCTCCCCCTCGAGGACGTAGACGAACTCCATCTCGCCCGGGAGCGAGTTGAGCTCGTCGCCGGAGCCTGCGCCGGGTGCGAGCTCGGACTCGATCGCTTGGAAGCGCGGCTCGTCCCGGGAGGAGAGGAGATGATTCTCCGTCGCGCCGCGGCCGTCCACGGCGGGTCGCTCGTCCCGGCGCACGAGTGCCGGCGCGGGCTCCTGCTCGAAGATGTGGGAGAGGCGGACGCCGAGCGCGTCGCAGATGCGCGCGATCGACGCCAGCGAGGGCGCTGTGCGGTCCCGTTCGAGCTGACTGATGAACCCCTTGGTCAGGCCAGTGGCCGCGGCGAGCTGCTCGATCGTGAGCCCACGTTCCCGGCGGAGCGAGCGGACCCGGGCGCCGACCTTGGGTGTGTCGCTGCGCGCGGCGAGCGGCGTCGCTCTTGGCATGAGCCGATCATACGCAGGTTTAGTCCGAGCGCAATGAGCAGGAGTGGGAATACCGGTATCCTTTCTGTAGTTGATACGAATATGGCAACACGAGAAGGAGACCCGTTGAGCACGATGCTGCTCGTCCCCCTGGAAGACATCGTCGTCTTCCCGAACATGAACGTGACCCTCACCGTGGACGTGGGCACCGAGGAGCGCGTGCTGCTCGTCCCGCGCTCGGGCAACGACTACGCGACCGTCGGCACCGTCGCCGAGGTGACCGACCGCGTACGCCTGCCGGGCGGTGGGCGCGCGGTCGCGCTGAGCGGCCTGCACCGCGGGATCGCCGGCGCGGCCGAGACCGATCCGGGCGGAAGCCTCCGCGTCGAGGTCGACGAGCGCCCGGACAGCGACGAGGCCGATGCGAAGACGCGGGAGCTCGAGCGCGAGTACCGCGCGACCGTCGAGGAGATCCTCGAGCTGCGCGGCGACGACGGCCGCATCTCCGCCTTCGTCCGCTCGATCACCGAGCCGGGCGCGCTGGCGGACACGGTCGGGTACTCGCCGGACTTCAGCTTCGAGCAGAAGCTGCGGGTGCTCGAGGCGGTCGAGATCAAGGAGCGGCTGGCACTCGCGATCGAGCTGCAGCGCGAGCGCCTGGCCGAGATGCAGGTGCGCCGCCGGATCCGTGACGACGTCGAGGAGGGCGCCGCCAAGCAGCAGCGCGAGTACATCCTCCGCAAGCAGATGGAGTCGATCCGGAAGGAGCTCGGCGAGGACGACGCGTCAGTCGTCGACGAGTACCGCCGCAAGCTCGAGGAGGCCGAGCTGCCCGAGGCCGTGCGCGAGCAGGCCGAGCGCGAGCTCTCGCGGCTCGACCGGCAGGGCGACAGCTCACCCGAGGCGTCGATGATCCGCAACTACCTCGACTGGCTGCTGGCGGTGCCGTGGGGGAAGCGCTCGGAGGAGACGCTCGACCCGCTGCACACGCGCGAGGTGCTCGACGCGGACCATGCGGGCCTCGAGGACGTCAAGGACCGGATCGTCGAGTACATCGCCGTCCGCAAGCTGCGGGAGGAGCGAGGCATCGAGGCGGACAGGCGCTCCGGCGCGATCCTCACGCTCGTCGGCCCGCCCGGCACCGGTAAGACCTCGATCGGCGAGTCGATCGCCCGCGCGCTCGGCCGGGAGTTCGTGCGCATGTCGCTCGGCGGCGTCCGCGACGAGGCCGAGATCCGGGGACACCGCCGCACGTACATCGGCGCGCTCCCCGGCCGCCTCGTACGGGCCCTGCGCGACGCCGGGACGATGAACCCGGTCATCCTCCTGGACGAGGTCGACAAGGTCGGCGCCGACTGGCGTGGCGACCCCTCCTCGGCGCTGCTCGAGGTGCTCGACCCCGCCCAGAACCACTCCTTCCGCGACCACTACCTCGACGTGGAGCTCGACCTCTCCGAGGTCGTCTTCCTCGCGACCGCGAACGTGGCCGACTCGATCCCCGGGCCGCTGCTCGACCGGATGGAGGTGATCCGCTTCGACGGCTACACGACCGACGAGAAGGTCGCGATCGCGCGCGGCTATCTCTGGCCGCGCCAGCTGGAGCGGAACGGGTTGCGTCCGGACGAGGTGTCCGCCTCGGACGACGTGCTCGAGACGGTGATCTCGGACTACACGCGCGAGGCCGGCGTGCGGCAGCTCGAGCGGGAGCTCGGCAAGCTGCTGCGGAAGACGGCGACCGGGATCGCCTCGGGCAAGGTCGAGGCGCCGGTGGGCCTCGGAGCCGACGAGGTCCGGGAGGCGCTCGGCCGGCAGCGTTTCTACCGCGAGGCGGCCGAGCGGACGGCGGTCCCCGGTGTCGCGACAGGGCTCGCGGTCACCGGTACGGGTGGCGACGTCCTCTTCGTCGAGGCGACCTCGTCCAAGGGCGACAAGCTCGTCCTCACCGGCCAGCTCGGCGACGTGATGAAGGAGTCGGCGCAGATCGCGCTCTCGTCGCTGCGCTCGCGCGCGGGCGAGCTCGGGATCGACGAGGACGCCTTCGAGCGGGCGTTCCACGTGCACGTGCCCGCCGGCGCGATCCCGAAGGACGGGCCGAGCGCCGGGATCACGATGGCGACGGCCTTCGCCTCGCTCCTCTCCGGCCGGCCGGTCAAGCACACGGTCGGGATGACCGGCGAGGTGACGTTGCAGGGGCGGGTGCTGCCGATCGGCGGCCTGAAGCAGAAGGTGCTCGCGGCGCACGCGGCCGGGCTCACGGACGTGATCCTGCCGGAGCGGAACCGCCAGGATCTCGACGACGTGCCTGAGCACGTGCGTGACGAGATGCGGTTCCATCCGGTGATGTCGCTCGACGAGGTGCTCGAGCTGGCGCTCGAGCCGGTCGCGCACCTCCATGCGCTGTAGATCGTGCAAGCCGGTGCCCGAGGAGGTTCGCCGGGCGGCGAACCTCCTCGAACGGCGCTGGGTCGTCTCGATCCTCTGGGCGTCCTACGAGGGCGCGGTGCGGTTCAACGAGCTGAAGCAGGCGGTCGGGGCGATTCCGCCGCGGACGCTGGCGCAGCGGCTCGTCGAGCTCGAGGAGAGCGGGGTGCTGGAGCGCCGGGTGATCGACGCGCGGCCGCCGCGGGTCGAGTACCGGTTGACGGCCAAGGGGGACCGGCTGCGCGACGTGATCGACGCGGTCTCGTCGTTCGCCGCCCCTTCCTGACGTGTCTCTTCGTCAACGCGACGGCCGGGGACAGTCCCCGGCCGTGACGTTGACGGATGGACGTGGCCTAGAGGGCCAGGGCGGCGTCGCCGGAGCCGCCGTCGTAGGTCGGCTGGAAGCCGAGCAGGCGACCGACCGGCGCGCCGAGCAGCAGGCCGAAGCGCTGCAGCCAGGCGGGCGGGAACGGGAGGCGCACGTCGTCGAAGTGCGCGTTCGCGATCACGGCGAGCCGTAGCGGGTTCGGCATCCCCTTCTTGCTCGTCTTGCCGTCGTTCGCGAGCGCGAACATCGTCTCGAGCAGCCGCTCGAACTGCAGTGCCGGGCGCACCTCGGTGACGAAGACGGCCGCGGTCTCGCCGGCGTTGCGGAACTTGTGCGCGCTGCCCGCGGGAACGACCACCGTGTCGCCCGGGCCGGCGAGGATCTCCTCGCCGTCGACCGTGAACGCGACGAGGCCGCGCTCGAGCTCGAACTGCTCGGTCTGGTAGGGGTGCACGTGGGCCGCGGCGACGAAGCCGTTCGGCTGCACCGTCACCTCGACGAGGACGTACTCGCCGCCCGTCTCGGCCGAGGTCTCCAGGAAGTGGAGGCGCTCGCCGGTGACCGGATTCTCGATCACATCTCCCTTGTGGATCATGGCTCCCTTTCAGTCGATTTGCAGCAACTTCTGCTTGAAAGGGAGTCTCCGCGAGCCGGGGCTCCGCGTCGTCGGCCGGGCAAACGATCTTGACTCCACCGCCGTGGCGATCTTCTGCCGGTGCGCCTCCGCCGAGAGGAGGATCTCGGCTCATCCTCACGCCGCACGAACGAGGGGCGGCTCCGAAGAGCCGCCCCTCTGCGCCGCCGCAACCTCGTCGATCCCTACTCGTACTGAAGCGCGCTGAGCACGTTCAGCCGCGACGCCCGCCGGGCAGGCGCGACCGCGGCGAGCACGCCCGCGATCACCGCCACGAGCGTGAAGATCGCGAGCGTCAACACCGGCAGCGAGAAGAAGACGCCGTACTTCGAGAGCGACTGCGTCACGAGCGCGGCGAGGCCGATCCCGAGCGGCAGCCCGAGCGCAGCTCCGATCAGCGCCGTGATCACGCTCTCGTGCCGGATCATCCGCCGCGCCTGCCGCCGCGTCATCCCGACTGCCCGCAGCATGCCGAGCTCCCGGGTGCGCTCGAAGACGGCGAGCACGAGCGTGTTCACCATCCCGAAGAGCGAGACGATCACCGAGAGCGCGAGCAGGACGTAGAAGAGCCCCATCACGCTGTTCAGCCACGACGTCCACGACTCGATGAAGTCCGGCCCCGTCTGCAGCTTCGCGTCCGGGAACGGGGCGAGAGCCCGCTGGAGCCCCGCCTCCGAGTCGGCCTGCACGAGCGTGAACAGGTCGCCGGGGCGTGGGAACGACTTGTCGAACGCGGCCTGCGAGAGCACGACCTGGCCCAGCAGCTGGTCGAGGTCGCTGCGCTTCTTGTAGACGCCGCGTACCACCGTCTTCACCTCTTGCCCGGCGGGCGTGAGGAACGCGAGCCGGTCGCCCACATGGCCTTCTCCCTCGCGGACGATCGCGTCGCCGCGTTCGAGCGCGGCCAGTGCCGCCGGCGATCCCTCCACCCAGTCGAACTTGTAGGCCCGGGCGATCGTCGCCGGATCGACGCCGCTGACGTCGACCTCGCCGCCGCCGATCAGCTTCGCGCGGTCGCCGCGGATCGACGACGAGAACGCAACCCCGTCGGCGGCAGTGACTGCGCGGCCGATCGCGACGGGCATCGTGTCCCAGCCGCTCTGCGACGTGATCACGTGGCTCGTGCCGAGCTGCTGCTCGAGCGCGCTCTTCGCGCTGCCGAGCAGGCCCTTCCCGAAGACGGCGACGAAGGAGACGAGCGCCAACCCGATCATCAGCGCCGCAGCCGTCGCGGCCGTCCGGCCCGGGTTGCGGACCGCGTTCTCCTGCGCGAGCCGGCCGGCCGCGCCGCCGATCCGAGTGGCGGGGATGCCGACGACGGCGGCGAGCGGGCGGACGAGCCGCGGCGCGACGAGCGCGAGCCCGACGAAGAGGCCGAGCACGCCGAGCCCGATCGAGAGCGCCCTCGTGCCGCCGCCCACGCCCGAGCCGAGCAGGCCGTAGACGAGCCCGAAGACCGCCAGCGCCGTCAGGGCGAGCCCGACCGCCAGCGTCCGCATGGACAGCTGCTTCACGACCATGCCGCCCTCGCGCACCGCCGAGATCGGCGGGATCCGAGTCGCGCGCACCGCCGGCCACACCGAGGCGACGATCGTGACGAGCGTGCCGGTCAGCATCGCGACCACCGCGGTCCGGAGCTGGAAGACCATCGCCGCCTGCGGCAGGTCGAAGTCGATCGCCCGGAAGAGCGCCGTCAACCCCTTGGCCAGCAGGACGCCGAGGCCCAGGCCGACGGCCGAGGCGACGACGCCCAGCACCGCGCCCTCGAGCACGACCGAGCGGAGCACCTGACGCCGCGAGGCGCCGAGCGTCCGCAGTGTCGCAAGCTCCTTCGTCCGCTGCGCGACCGTGATCGAGAGCGTGTTGAAGATGACGAATGCGCCGACGAAGAGCGCGATCCCTCCGAACGCGAGCAGGAAATAGCGGATGAACGAGACGAACTCGCCGACGCCCTCTCCGTCCTGGGCCGCCTGCTCCTCGCCCGTGCGCACCTCCGCGGACTCCGGGATCGTGCGGGCGATCGCGTCGACCAGGCGCTCCTGGCTGACGCCGTCCTTCGCCGCGACCGCGATCGCGTCGAAGCCGACCTTCCCGAGCACGCCTCGCGCCGTGTCGACGTCGAAGAGCGCGATCGTGGCCCCGCCGAGGCTGTCGACGTCGCCGAAGCGGACGATGCCCGCGAGCTTGTAGGGCCGCACCGGCCCTTCGCCCGCGACCTTGACCGTCTCGCCGATCTTGAAGCCCTGCTTGTCTGCCGTGTTGAGGTCGACGACGACCTCGCCCGGCCCCGAGGCCCAGGTGCCCTCGACGAGCCGGAACGGGTTGAACCGCTCGTCGGCCGGGTCGATGCCGAGGCCGAACGTCGGGTTGTTGCCCTGGATCGCCTTGCCCTTGCGGTCGAGGATCTTCGCCTGGTTGGCGTCTCCGGAGACGTCGAGGATGGTGCCGGCCGCCGCCCCGACCTCGGGGAGGGAGCGCACCTGCTCGAGCACGTCGGGCGAGATCTCCGCCTTGCCCGTCTGCGACCACTCGACGAGCTTCTTGCCCGAGACGACCGCGTCGGTCTGTTCGTACGAACTGGAGAAGATCGAGTCGAACGCCTTCTCGATCGTGTCGGTGAGGACGAGCGTGCCGCTCACCATCGCGACGCCGAGCACGATCGCGATCGCCGTCAGGGCGGCCCGGAGCTTGCGTGCGGCGAGGCCGCGGAGTGCGACCCGCTTCATCGGTCGGTCACCTCGGCGAGGGCGTCGAGGATCTCGGCCTGCGACGAGCGCTCGAGCTCCTTGACGATCAGGCCGTCCGCGAGGAAGAGCACGCGGTCGGCGATCTCCGCCGCGCGCGGGTCGTGCGTCACCATCACCGTCGTCTGGCCGTAGGTGTCGACGGCGCTGCGCAGGAGGCCGAGGATCTCGGCCGAGGTCTGCGAGTCGAGGTTCCCGGTCGGCTCGTCCGCGAAGAGCACCGTCGGCCGCGAGACGAGGGCGCGGGCGACCGCGACACGCTGCTGCTGGCCGCCGGAGAGCTCCGCGGGCCGGTGCGAACGGCGGTCGGTCAGGCCGGTCGCGTCGAGCAGCTCCGCGAACCAGCCCGCGTCGGGCTTCTCGCCGGCGATCGAGAGCGGCAGCAGCACGTTCTCCTCGGCGGAGAGCATCGGCAGCAGGTTGAAGAACTGGAAGACGAAGCCGATGTGCCGCCGGCGCAGCTTGGTCAGGTCGTTGTCCTTCAGCGTCGTCAGCTCGATCCCGTCGATCTGGACGCTCCCCCCGCTCGGCTTGTCGAGGCCGGCGAGGATGTGCATCAGGGTCGACTTGCCCGAGCCGGACGGCCCCATCACTGCGGTGAGGTGGCCGCGCGGGATCGCGAGTGAGACACCGCGGAGCGCGTCCACGGCGGTCTCGCCGGCGCCGTAGCGGCGGCTGAGGTCGTCGGCGACGACGACGTCGCTCGTCGTCGCCTCCAGGGCGGGGTCGGTGAGCGCCAGTGCAGCTTCCATTGGTGTCGGTCTCCTTGCGGTCGTGGTCGAACGTGAATTCGAGTCTGGGGGCTCCGTCGCGGAGCGGCATCGGCCGGGCTTGCGATTCCGCCTCATCCCTGAGGATGATCTTGGGGTCGTTGCGCCGGACGACGCGTTCGGGGGACCTGTGGAGTACCGTTTCCCTGTGCTCCGCAGGGCGCTGCTCCTGGCCAAGGATCGCGTGTTCGACTTGGCGGTCCTGGCCGTCCTTGTCGCCACGCAGGCGCAGTCGTGGCTCCATGAAGATCACCCCCATGCGCGCACGTCCGCACTGGCATTGATCGTGGTGCTCCCGCTCCTGCTGCGCCGCCAGGCTCCGCTCGGTGCGCCGCTCGCCACCGCCGCCGGCGCGATCGTCTTCTCGCTCGTCGCCGCGGAGCCGGCGTACGACACGAGCTCGATGTTCTTCGTCCTGCTCGTCGCCGGCTGGGCGGCCGGCTCGCTGATCGACGTGCGGAGCGCCACGGCGGCCTACGTGGCGGTGCTGGTGGCCGGGGCCACCGTGCTCATCCGCGCCCCCGGTGTCCCGATGGACGAAGTGATCTGGATCACGTTCCCGATCAGCGGGGTCTTCGCGCTCTCCGTCGTGTCGGCTCGCCGGATGGAGCAGGCCCGGGTGGCAGAGGAGCGCGCCCAGCGCAGCGAGGAGGAGGCGAGGAGCGCGGTCGCCGAGGAGCGCGCGCGGATCACGCGGGAGCTGCACGACGTGCTGGCCCACTCGGTCAGCGTGATGACCGTGCAGGCAAGCGCGGTGCGGCGGCTGTTGAAGCCGGAGCAGGAGCGGGAGCGCGAGGCGCTGCTCACGGTCGAGGAGACCGGGCGGCAGGCGCTCGTCGAGATGCGCCGGCTCGTCGGGATCATGCGCTCCGACGGCGGGGTCCCGGCGCTGCTCGCGCCACAGCCGGGGATCGAGACGCTCCCGGCGCTGCTCGAACAGGTGCGCCAGTCCGGCCTGCCCGTCGAGCTCACCGTCGAGGGCACTCCGGTGAAGCTTCCCGCCGGCATCGACCTCTCTGCCTACCGGATCGTGCAGGAGGCGCTCACGAACACGCTCAAGCACGCCGGCCCCGCGCGTGCGTGGGTCGCCGTCCGCTGGGCGGGTGAGGATGTCGAGATCGAGGTGGCCAACGACGGGCGCGACCAGGACGACACCGACGGGACCGGCCACGGCCTGGTCGGCATGCGCGAGCGCGTCGCCCTCTGTGGCGGCGAGCTGCGCTCCGGGCCCCGCCAGGGCGGTGGGTACAAGATCAGCGCCCGGTTGCCCGTGGCCGGAGACACCGCATGAGCCTGCGTGTCCTGATCGTCGACGACCAGGCACTCGTCCGGGCCGGGTTCAAGATGATCCTGGAGTCGGAGCCGGGAATCGAAATCGTCGGAGAGGCCGAGGACGGGCTCGAGGCGGTCGCGGCCGCGCGGGAGCACCGGCCGGACGTCGTCCTGATGGACATCCGCATGCCGAACCTGGACGGCCTCGAGGCGACGCGGCGGATTCTCGAGGAGAGCGACGCCGCGCCGCGCGTGCTGATGCTGACGACGTTCGACCTCGACGAGTACGTCTACGAAGCGCTCCGTGCCGGTGCGAGCGGCTTCATGCTCAAGGACACGCCGCCCGAGCAGCTCATCGCGGCGATCCGCGTGGTCGCGTCGGGTGACGCGCTGCTCTCGCCCGCGATCACCAAGCGTGTGATCGAGGAGTTCATCCGCCGGCCTCCCAGCTCGATCGCGACGCAACCCTCGCCGCGGATCTCCGAGCTGACCGCGCGCGAGCTCGAGGTGCTCGGCTTCATGGCGCGCGGGCTCTCGAACGCCGAGATCGCGAAGGATCTCTTCGTCAGCGAGACGACCGTGAAGACCCACGTCGCCCGGATCCTGATGAAGCTCGGCCTGCGCGACCGCGTTCAGGCGGTCGTCTTCGCCTACGAGACCGGGCTCATCCAGCCCGGCGCCGGCGTGTAACCGGCGGCGCGGCGCGCGGCCTCGTCCCAGCTGCCGACGAGCGGCAGGAGCCCGGCGAGCCCGGTGAGCTCGAAGAGCCGGTGCACCTCGGGCGCTGCGCTTTCCGGCAGGAGCAGCAGCAGCGGCCGTTCCTGCAGCTCGCAGTCGGCGAGGCCCTCGAGCAGGATGCCGACGACCGCCGAGTCGATGAACGTCGCCTGGGTCAGGTCGACGACGAGCGGCGCCTCGCCTCTCAGCGCGGTCTGGAGGTCGGAGCGGATTCGCGGCGCCACGTAGGCATCCGACTCGCCGGGCAGCGTGATCACGATGAAGCCGGGGTGGATGGCCTCCATCTGTTTTTCATTGCGCGCGCGCGCGATTTGAAACCGGGCAAGGATCTCGAATGGCGGAGTCGCGCTTCCTCTCGTACGCTTTCAGCGTGTCGATCCTGGTCGAGCTCGCCGAAAAGGCCGACGTCTCCGTCGAGGGAGTCCTGCGCGTGCTCACGCGGGAGCCCGTCAGCGAGGCGGTGAAGGAGCGCGTGCTCGCGGTGCTCGACGATCTCAACCCCGAGCAGACGCGGGCCGTCCAGCGGTTTGCGCTGGCCGCGCTCCACGATGTGCTCCCACGCTCGGAAGGATCGGCGCCGGCCGAGCTCGTGGCAGAAACGGGCGGCGAGGGACGGCACCTCCCCGCAGTGCCGTCGGAGTCCGTGCTCGTCGAGTTGAAGTCCGTTCTCGGCGAGCTCGCCGAGGCGGTCCGGGACCTGAAGCACGAGACGGGCGCCGAGCGGCGCGAGCGGGTCGACGACCTCGCCGTCATGATCGACCTGATCACCACCGGCTGGCAGCGGCTCGACGGCCGGCTCGGCCGGTTGGAACGCCAGCTCGGCCGGCTCGAGCCCGCGCAGCCGCACGCCGTCGCGCTGTCGCCGCCGCGCGTGGGGCCTGCCCGCGCCGAGCCCGAGCCTCCGGAAGCCGAGCAGGTGCCGCCGCCGGCCGTGGACCCGGCCGGTTTCGTCGACCGGGTCCGCAGCAGCCGTGTGCCGCTCGCCGCCGCGATGTTCGTCGGCGCCGTGCTCGGCGGCATCGCCGTCCTGCAGCTGCTTGCAGGCGACTCGAGCGCCGAGCGTCTCGCTTCCGTCAGGGAGACGTCCGCGCCGGCACTGGCGCCAGCGCGGAGTGGGCCGGCCACGACGAGCCCCGTCAGAACCTTGCCGAAGCCGGTGACGACGGCCCGGCCGCCCGCGGTACAGGCTCCGGCGACGACGTCGTCCGTCCTCGGCACCACGGTCGGGCAGCGGCCGAAGCCGGCCCCGGCCCCGGCGCCGGAGACGACGGCGGCGCGGAGCACGACAGCGCCCACGACAGCGCCTACCACCGCGCCTACCACGACGGCGGCGCCGTCGCCCGGCTTCCAGCCGACGCGCAACTGGGCGTGGGCGCCGGTCCCGGACGCCGACTACTACGACGTCCAGTTCTTCCGCAGCGGCAAGAGCTTCTACCGGGCGTCACCAAAGCAGGCGCGACTCACCCTGCCCGACTCGCTCGTCTTCCTCCCGGGTGCGTATCGGTGGGTCGTGCGGCCCGGCTTCGGCGCTCCGGCGGCGAAGCAGCTCGGCGGGCCGGTCGTCGACTCGCCCTTCCAGGTCGCCGCCTAGGCCTCCGGGCGGCGGCGGAACAGCTCGACGGTCTCCGCCACTCCCGCCGAGAGCGGCATCGTCTCGAGCGGCCGGAGCGCCCGCTCCAGCGCCTCGGACTCGAGCCTGGCCGGGAACGGGAGCGTCGTCGCGGCGTCCCACGTGATCCTGCCGGCGCTCTCCGGCGCGGCAGCCTCGATCGCGGCGACCACCTCGTCCATGTCGGCGCGCGCACCCGGGAAGTTCGCCACCACGGCAGCGCCCGACCAGGCCGACGCGCGCCAGAACGCCCGGCCGACGTCGGGCGCGTAGTCGTACTGCGCCGAGCCGCCGTACGGGATCTCGAACGTGTCGCCCCGGGCCGCCGCGGCCATCGCGGCCGTCGGGCCGGAGGTCATGCCCTGGTCGCGGCCGGGGCCGTAGACGACATAGGGCCGGATCCCGAGTGAGGGAACGCCGCTCTCCGCCCAGTAGAGCCGGGCGGTGCCCTCGTTCGCGAGCTTGTAGACGCCGTAGATCGTGCCGGGCGAGGTCCCGCCGGACTCCGGCGCCGGGGACGCGTCGTGCGGGCCGTAGACGGCGGCGCTGCTGGCGTAGGCGACGCCGGGGATCCGATCGAGCCGCGCCTTGACCGCCTCGAAGACGTTCACGGTTCCGACGACGTTGACGCGAGCCCCGAGGGCCGGATCGGCGCGGCAGAACGGCACCTGCAGCGCGGCGAGGTGGACGACGCGCGTGATCCCGTGCTCGTCGAGCGCGCGCCCGAGCGCAGCGAGGTCGGTGATGTCTCCGCGCAGCAGCGTCAGCCGCTCGCGCTCGTCGGGCGAGAGGACGAGCCGGAGCCGGTGGTCGGCCTCGCCGAGGTCGTAGCCGACCGTCTCGGCGCCGTCGGCGAGCGCCGCCTTGACCGTCCACGCGCCGACGCAGCCGAGGGCGCCCGTCACGAGCACCCGTTCGGTCAATAGACCGCCCTGCCTCCGGAGATGTCGTAGGTCGCGCCGGTGGAGAAGGAGCACTCCTCGCTCGCGAGCCAGGCCACGAGCGCGGCGACCTCGTCCGTCCGCCCCAGCCGGCCCATCGGGATCTTCTCGACCATGTAGCCGATGTGCTCCTCGCTCATCTGGGCGAGCAGCGGCGTCTCGATCACCGCAGGGGCGATGCAGTTGACGAGCACGTTCGTCCCGGCCAGGTCCTTGCCGATCGCCTTGGTCAACGCGATCACGGCCGCCTTCGAAGCCGAGTAGGCCGCGGCCATCGGATTGCCCTCCTTGCCCGCGATCGAGGCGACGTTGACGATCCGTCCATAGCCGCGGCCGGTCATCCTCGCCACGGCGGCGCGGTTGCAGAAGAAGACGCCGTCCGCGTTGATCGCGAGCACGCGCCGCCACTCCTCGTCGCTCACGTCGACGGTGCGCAGCGAGTCGCCCGTGATCCCGGCCGAGCAGACGAGCACGTCGAGCGGCCCGAGCTGCGCTTCGGCGTGGTCGAACGCGACGTCGATCTCGGACGAGTTGCGGACGTCGCCCGCAAGCGCCAGCACTCCCTCGGGGGCCGTCTCGGCGAGGTCGAGCGACGCGACGCGCGCGCCCTCGTCGCGGAGGCGCTCGGCGACGGCGGCGCCGATCCCGCTCGATCCGCCCGTGACCAGCGCGACCCTGCCGGCGAACCTGCTCACCAGTCACCCACGCTGCCGTCGGCGTAGTACACGCGCTGCGGCAGCTCGGGCTCGAACGGGTGCGCCGCGACGACGTCGAGGTCGATCTCGATCCCCAGTCCCGGCCGCTCGCCCGGATGGGCGCGCATCCCGTCCGGGTCGATCCGGTGCGACTCCGTCGCGACGTCGGCGCGCCAGGGGACGTCGGCGGTGACCGCCTCGCAGATCACGTACGACGGCGTCGCGAAGCCGAGCTCGATCGAGGCGGCCGTCGAGACCGGGCCCTGCGGGTTGTGCGGCGCGAGCGCGACCCGGTAGGCCTCGGCGAGCGCGGCGATCCGCCGCGCCTCGCTGAGCCCGCCGCAGTGGGTGATGTCGGGCTGCAGCACGCTGCAGGCGCCCCGCTCGAGCAGGTCTCGGAAGCCGTGCACGCCCGTGAGCCGCTCGCCGGTCGCGATCGGCGTCCGCACCGACCGCTGGATCGCGGCGATGTCGGCCGCGCGCTCCGGCCAGCACGGCTCCTCGAGCCAGTAGAGGCCGAAGGGCTCGAGCGCGGCGGCGAAGAGGTGGCCCATGCGCGGGCTCGGGCGGGCGTGGCAGTCGACCATGATGTCGACCTCGTCGCCGACCGCCTCACGCATCGCCGCGACGCAGCGCTCGGCATGGCGCACGGGCGCAAGCCCTTCCAGCGGCATCGTCGGCGGCACCGCCATCGTCTTGAACGCCGTGAAGCCGCTCTCGACCATCGCGCTCGCGAGCTCCGCGAAGCGCTGCGGCTCGTCGGACTCGTAGAAGTCCTCCATCCGGCCGCCGCCGAGGTGGCCGTAGAGCCGGACGTGGTCGCGCACGCGGCCGCCCCAGAGGCGGTGGCACGGGACGCCGTGGACCTTGCCGAGGATGTCCCAAAGGGCGATGTCGATCCCGGAGAGCGCGGTGCCGCGGACGATGTCGCCGCCGTGCCAGAAGTGCTGCCGGAACATCGTCTGCCAGACGTGCTCGATCCGCGTCGGGTCCTCGCCGACGACGAGCTCCGCGAGATCTTCGATCGCGCCGACGACAGCGCGCGTGTGCCACTCGAGCGTGGCCTCGCCCCAGCCGTACAGCCCCGGCTCGTCGGTGAGGACGCGCACGAAGATCCAGTTCCGCATCCGCGCGTTGCAGACGTGCGCCTCGACTGCGGTGATCTTCACGCGAGCCCCTTCAGCAGCGCGACGCTGTCTCCGACGACCAGCTCGACGCCGCCGCGGTCGACGTTCGAGTTCGTGATCCCGTACGCCCAGCGGTACCGATCCTGGTCGAGCAGGTCGTCGAGCGCGACGCCCTCGACGAGGTCGAGATCCTCGTCGCCGGGGAGGTAGCCGGCGTAGTCGTTCGTGTAGCCCAGCACGAACGTCGTCTCGAACGGGCTGGCGGCCCTGATCCGCTGCCCCTGCTCGTTGAAGAGCTCGAACGGGTTCGCGGCGATCGCTGCCCCGCCGATCCGCAGCGCCTGCAGCTCGGCGCGCACCGGTATCCCGGCGCGCTCGATCATGTCGGCGTACATCGTCAGCGCTCCGCGCTGGTAGCCGGTGGGAAAGTCCTGCGCCGACGTGGCCGTGTGCACGTCTTCGCTCCATGTCTCCGCAAGCTCGGGCGCGGCTCGCCGCGCGAGCGTCGCGCGCCGGGCCTCGATCTCCTCCAGCGCCCAGGGGATCCTCCGCCGCGGCAGCGCGACGGTCGTCGTGGCTGCGCCGAGCTCGACGTCGGCCGTCGTCTCGATGCCCGGCAGCGTCTCCAGCACGGCGCGGGCGACGGCCTGGCCGAACTCGTCCCGAGCCTCGAAGCTGTGTCGGCGGGCCTCGCGGTTGCCGAACCAGTAGTCCCATGCTGCGACGTCGCCGGCGGTGCCGGAGAGGAAGAGGCACTCGGCGCCCGGCACCTCCGCCGCCACCGCATCCCGCAGCGGGCCGGGGAAGTCGGCGTTCCAGAGCGTCGTCTCGCCGCCGATCAGCGTCCCGTGGCAGGCGATGCTCGCCACGACCGCGAGCGGCGAGCCGTCGGCCCCGTCGACGCGGAGCACGGGCACCGAGTCGTCGACCGGCCGCTCCCGTCTGGAGCGGTTGACCGTGATCCCTGGCGCGCGTCCCGTGCCCCACCCGGCCCTGGCCGGCCGGCGGTTTCGCCAGGCCCCGTAGATCGCGCCTGCGAGCTGGTCGGCGACGACGTCGATGTAGCTCGCGAAGCCCGGCGCGTCGGCCAGCCCGGCGACGCTCGAGCCGCGCGAGCTGCTCGGCGCGCTGTGGTTGTGCGAGGCGTTGACCAGCACGGCCTCGGGCGGGATCCCGGTCAGCTCGCCCGCGCGGTCGCGAACGACGGCGGTCAGGTCGGCACCCGCGAAGACGAGGTCGACGGCGACGATCGCGAGCGTGCGGTCTCCGTCGTCGAGCACGAGCGCCTGCCCGAGCATCGGGTCGTGCATGCCCGTGGCGAGGCCGCTCCGCCCCGACCAGCAGCCGTGCGGCAATCCGCAGGGCGGGGTGATGTCGACGCGGGCGACTCCGGCGGCCAGGCTCACAGCTGCTCCACCAGCGCGCCGTAGGTCTCCGGGCGCCGCTTGCGCAGCGCGAATGCGTCGTTCTCGCGCACGCGGCCGAGCAGCGCGGGGTCGAGCTCGGCAACGATCCACGCCGTCTCGCAACCGGGCTCCGACCGCGCGATCGTGGAGCCGTCGGGTGCGAGCACGTAGGCGCCGCCGACGTGGGTGCTGTGGCCGTCGAAGCCGACCTGGTCGGAGAAGATGGCGTAGACGCCGTTGTCGCGTGCCATCACGTCGTGCAGGCGTGGCGGCACGGGCTGTGCCGCCAGCAGGTCGCCCTGCGCGCGCAGCAGCTCTTCCTCGGTCGATTCGCGACCCCGGCCGTCGAAGGCGAGCGACCCGTCCGGGGCAGGCATCGTCCGGTTGGCGTGCGGCAGGAGGATCACCTCGGCGCCCTTGAGGGCCAGCACGCGCCAGCTCTCGAAGAAGTCGCTGTCGTGGCAGATCGCCGTGCCGACCCGGCAGAAGCCGAGGTCGACGACGCTCCACTCGTAGGCCTGCCGGAAGCGGAAGAACTCGTCGAACGACGCATGCACCTTCCGCTGCAGCCCGAGCAGGCCGTCGGGGCCGACGAGAGCGGCGGTGTTGTAGTGCGTGCCGCGGAAGAGCTCGCAGAAGCCGTACGAGACGACGATGCCGTGCTCCTTCGCCGCGGCGTGGATCGCCCGGAAGCTCGGCCCGTCGTGCGGCTCGGCCGTGCGGGTCACCTCCTCGCTGCCGTTGTGCCCGGTCAGGCCGGCTTCGGGGAAGAGGACGAGATCGCACCCCGCTGCGGCCGTCTCCCCGATCAGCCGCAGGTGCGTCGCGAGGTTGGCGGCGACGTCGAGGTGCCGGACGTCGACCTGCGTGGCGGCGACGGTGCAGGGCTGCATCAGTCCAGCTCCGAGCGGTCGGCCTCGCGGGCGACGACGACGACGTTGTCGCCCTGCTCGGTGGTCGCGATCGCGCGGACGACGCAGACCACCCCGTCGTTCCGGGCCACGACGGGCTCCGGCTCGAGCTCGGGCCGCTCGAGCGAGTGGATCCGGCCGACGACCTCGTCCGCCTGGACGCGTTGACCGAGGTCGACGAGTGTCTCGAAGAGCCCCGACACCGGCGCGAGCAGGTAGTTGTCCGCGTCCGTCGCCAGCAGCAGCGTCTGCGGGGGCAGCCCGAGCGACTCGCGCGTCTCGACCTCGCCCTCGAGCACGCCCACGTGCCGAAGCACGTTCGCGAGCCCGCTCCGCGCGAGCCGGTGGATCGCAGCGGTGACGTGGCCGCCGCCGCCGAGCTCGGTCGAGACGACGATCTTGCCCTGCCGCTCCGCCTCGCCCACGAGCAGCCCGCTGCCGGCGATGTCGATGTAGACGCAGCACCAGTCGGTGTTCCAGGCGAGCATCGCGTCGATCATCCGGCGCCGCTGCTCGGCGTCCTCGACGAGGTGCATCTCCGACCAGGGCAGGCAGAGCCCGGTGCGGCCGCCGCTGTGGATGTCGACGATCACGTCGGCGAGCGGGAAGAGCTTCGTCGAGAGCCAGTGCGCGAGCTGCTCGTCGGGCGGCCCGTCGGGCGAGCCGGGGAACGAGCGGTTGAGGTTGGCGCCCGACGGCCAGAGGCGCGTGTACTCGCGCGACGCCTCCGGCGAGAGGCAGGGGAGCACGATCACGCGGCCGCTGACCTGCTCCGGCAGGAGCTCCCGCGCGAGGTTGAGCGCCGCGACCTGGCCCTCCGGCTCGTCGCCGTGCACGCCGCCGAGCACGACGACCGTCGGCCCCTCGCCGCGCGCCACGGACACGATCGGGAGCCAGAGCGTCGACCAGCCGCTGCGGTTCGACGAGCGGGGCAGGCGGAGCGTCCCGGTGTGCTTCCCCGGAGCCTCGAGGTCGAGCGTGCAGTGGAGGGGAGAGGCGCTCAACGGACTCTGAGCGATCCTATTGGATTGTTGACAATTTCGCTATGATCGACAATCGCTGCCGAGAACGGCCGCACGTCCACAAGGAGACAGGTGAAGATCACCGACGTCGAGGCCGTCGTCCTGCGCCAGGCAGTGCTGAACGAGGGCATCGCGGACGGCAGCCAGGACGACCTCGTCATCCTGGTCTCCACCGACGAGGGGATCACGGGAATCGGCGAGGTCGACTCGGCGCCCGACGCGGTGCAGGCCCTCGTGCACCAGCGCGGCTCGCACGCCGTCGCGACCGGCCTCCGCGACGCCCTGATCGGCGAGGATCCGCTCGAGGTCGAGCGGCTCTGGGAGCGCATGTACCGCAGCGTCATCTACGTCGGCCGCCGCGGGATCGCGATCCACGCGATCAGCGGGATCGACATCGCGCTCTGGGACCTGAAGGGGAAGGCGCTCGGCAAGCCCGTCTGCGAGCTGCTGGGGACGCCGGTGCGCGACCGGGTGCGCGCCTACGCCTCGATGCTGATGCCCGACACGCCCGAGGAGACCGCCGAGCGCGTCACGGCGCTGCGCGAGCAGGGCTTCACCGCCGTCAAGCTCGGCTGGGGCCCGCTCGGCCGCGACGCCGACCACGACGTGGCGCTCGCAGCGGCGGCGAAGGAGGCGGGCGGCGAGGGCACCGAGATCATGATCGACGCGGGCCTCGGCTATGTCGCCGACGCGCAGACGGCGATCCGTGTCGCGCGCGAGCTCGAGCAGCTCGGCATCTACTGGCTCGAGGAGCCGTTCGAGCCGGACGAGTACGAGGCGTACGCCGAGCTCGCCGACGCCGTCGACCTGACGATCGCCGCGGGCGAGCAGGATGCGACGCGCTGGGGCTTCCGCGAGCTGATCGAGCGCGGCCACGTCGACCTCGTCCAGCCCGATGTCACCCGTTGCGGCGGCATCACCGAGACGCTCAGGATCGCCGAGCTCGCCCGCGAGCACGGCCTGCCCACGGTCCCGCACGCCTGGAAGAGCGGGATCATCAAGGCCGCCTCGCTGCACGTGAACGCCGTCCTGCCCGACGCGCTCTTCCAGGAGTACTGCGTCGCCGACACCGAGATCAACACGAGGCTGACGCAACAGCGCCTGCCGCTCGAGGCCGACGGCTGCGTCGCCGTCCCGACCGCCCCGGGCCTCGGCGTCGACCTCGACCCCGACGTCTTCGAATCGCTCCGAGTGGAGGCCACATGAGTCAGCTGTCCCCGTCAGCCGCCGCCGCCGAGCTCGCGGCGCGCGCCGCCGCCGTCATCCCCGGCGGCGTCAACAGCGGCCAGCGCCGCGTCCCGGGCCTCGAGGAGCTCGTCGTCGCCGCGACGAGCGGCTCGACCTTCACGGACGTCGACGGCCGCACGTTCACCGACTATCACGCCGCCTTCGGCCCGCCGCTGCTCGGCCACAACGACCCGGACGTGGACGCCGCGGCCGCCCAGGCCGCCGGGCTGATGGGCGTCGGCGTCACCCCCGTCGAGATCGAGCTCGCCGAACGCCTCGTCGACGCCGTGCCGTCGCTCGAGAAGGTGCTGCTGACGGCGACCGGGAGCGAGGCGACCTTCCACGCGCTCCGGCTCGCGCGCACCGCGACCGGCCGTCGCCACATCGTCAAGTTCCAGGGCTGCTACCACGGCTGGCACGACTCGGTCGCGATGAACGTGATCTCGCTGCCGGAGCGGATGGGTGCGCGCGACCCGCTCTCGCAGGGGATCCTGCCCGAGCAGCTCGAGGCGACGATCGTCTGCCCGTTCAACGACGCCGACGCGGTCGAGCGCGCGCTCTCGGACCACGACGTCGCCGCGATCATCCTCGAGCCGATCCCGCACAACATCGGCTGCGTGCTGCCCGAAGCCCGGCTTCCTCGAGCGGCTGCGCGAGCTGGCGACGACGCACGGCACGGTGCTCGTCTTCGACGAGGTGATCACCGGCTTCCGGCACGGGCTCGGCGGCTACCAGGCGATCGCCGGCGTCACGCCCGACCTGACGGCGCTCGGCAAGGCGATGGCGAACGGCTGGCCCGTCTCCGCGCTCGGCGGCCGCGCCGACCTGATGGATCTCTTCTCGACGACGCCGGGGCAGCCGGCCTTCTTCGCCGGCACCTTCAACGGCCACCCGGCGACGTCCGCGGCCGCCCTCGCGACGATCGACAAGCTGCAGCGCGAGCCGGTGCACGAGCACGTCTTCGCGCTCGGCGAGCGCGCGCGCGAGGGGCTGCGCGCACTGTACGAGCGGCTCGGCGTGCCGGCGGTCGTGGCCGGCGTCGGCTCGGTCTTCGTCACCTACTTCCTCGAAGGGCCCGTCGAGAGCTACGACGACCTGCTTCGCAACGACGTCGATCTCTTCGTCGGCTACCGCCGCGAGCTGATGCAGGAGGGGATCTTCGAGCTGCCGCTCAACCTGAAGCGCAGCCACTTCTCCTACGCCCACACGGACGAGGACGTCGACCGGCTGCTCGAGGGCACGGAGGCGGCGGTCGGCCGCTATCTCGAGACCCGCGCGTGAACGATTCCCCCGTCTCGTGCACGATCGACCTGTCCGCGCCCGGCCGCCAGGTCGGGCGTCTGCAGCTGCCGAAGCTGACGAACACCGGCGGCTGGGCCTCCACCTTCGTCCCGATCGCCTGCATCGCGAACGGCGAAGGGCCGACCGCGCTCGTCCTCGCCGGCAACCACGGCGACGAGTACGAGGGGCAGGTCGCGGCGCTGCGGCTGATCCACGAGCTGCAACTCGACGACGTCACGGGCCGGGTGATCGTGATCCCGGTGCTCTCGACGGCCGCCTCGAAGGCCTGCACGCGGATGTGGCCCTCCGGCGTCAACTTCAACCGCTCGTTCCCGGGGTCGCCGGACGGGCCGCCGAACGAGCAGCTCGCCGACTACCTCACCCGCGTGCTCTTCCCCGAGGCGGACATCGTGATCGACATGCACTCGGGCGGCCGCTCGGTCTGGTTCCTGCCCTGCTCGCACATGCACGTCGTCGACGACGCCGAGCAGCGCCGCGCGATGCTCGCCGGGATGCAGGCGTGGAACTCCGACTTCCACTTCCTCTACGTCGACATCAACGGCCACGGGCTGCTGCCCGTCGAGGCCGAGGAGCAGGGCAAGGTGGTGATCACGACGGAGCTCGGCGGCGGCGGCCGGGTGCCGGCGCCGGTGCACGCGCTCGCGTGGAGCGGGCTGACGAACGTCCTCCGCCACCAGGGCGTGCTCGCGCGGCGAGGTGCAGACACGCGCCTCGCTCGGGCTGCCCGACGCCGTGATCCTCGACGGCCGCGACCCGTCCGAGCTACGTGGTCGTCGAGGAGGACGGGCTCTTCGAGGGGCTGCTGGAGCCCGGTGAGCCGGTCAGCGCCGGCGACACCGTCGCGCGCCTCTGGTTCCCCGACGCTCCCGGCCGCGCGCCGGAGCCGCTGCCGGCGCCGCACGACGGCGTCCTCGCGTGCATCCGCGCGATCCCGGCGACCGAGGCCGGCGACGGTGCGTTCACGCTCGGCCGGCCGATCGATCCCGCCGAGCTGCAGTAGCCGGGTGACCACGCCCGGGCGACCACGACGGCCGCGCGGCGCGCGGACGTTCGCCAGCCTGCGCAAGCACCGCAACTTCCGCCTCTACTTCGTCAGCCACGCGGTCTCGTTCGCCGGGACGTGGATGCAGACGATCGCCGCGTTCTGGCTCGTGCTCGAGCTGACCGGCTCTCCGGTCGCCGTCGGCGCGCTCGCCATGGCCCAGCTCCTGCCGGTGACGATCTTCGGGCTCGCGGTCGGGACGGTGATCGACCGCTTCGACGTGCGGCGGCTGCTGCTCGTGACGGAGTCGACGCTGATCGCGACGGCGTCGACGCTCGCGATCCTGACGCTCACCGGCGTCGTGGAGCTGTGGCACGTCTACGCCCTCGCGGCCGTTGCAGGGGGTCGTGCTCGTGCTCGGCAACCCGGCCCGGCACACGCTCGTCTTCCGGATCGTCGGCACCGAGGACCTGCCGAACGCCGTGGCGCTCAGCTCGGGGCTCGGGACGTTCGCGCGGATCGTCGGCCCGGGCCTCGGCGGCCTCGTGGTCGCGCTCGCGGGCGCCGGGGTCGCGTTCGCCGTGAACGCCGTCAGCTACCTGGCCGTCGTGCTCGCGCTGCTCGCGATGCGCGTGAGCGAGCTGGCGCCGTTCGAGCGCCCGGCCCGCCGCGCCGGCGTCCGTGCGATGGTCGCGTTCGTCCTCGGCACGCGCCGCGTCACGGTCGCGTTCTTCGGCGTGCTCGCTCCTGAGCACGGTCTCGTTCAACTTCGACGTCCTGCTGCCGCTCGTCGCCCGGCAGACGCTCGATGCCGGCGCCGACGTCTACGGGCTGATCGCGGCCGTCTTCGGCGCCGGCGCCCTCTGCGGCGCGCTCCTGCTCGCGTCGGTCGGCCGCGCGAGCCTGCGGCTGCTGCTCGCCGGGGCCGGCGGCTTCGGCGTGCTCGAGCTCGCGCTGGCGCCGCAGAGCTCGCTCGCCGGCGTCTGCGTCCTCCTCTTCCTGGTCGGGATCTTCTACGTGCTCTGGGGCTCGAGCGGCCTCGCCTCGCTCCAGCTCGCGGCCCCCTCACACCTGCGCGGCCAGGCGGCAAGCCTCTACTTCTTCGCCTTCCAGGGCGGCGCGCCGGCCGGCGGTCTGCTCGCCGGCTGGCTGACGAGCAGCGGCGGGACTGCGCTCGCGTTCACGGTCGCAGGGGTCTCGGCGATCGTCGTCGCCGTCGTGGGCGTGGCCAGCCTGCTCGCCGTCAATCCGCAGGCGTTCAACCTGAGGGTCGCGCGGTCAGACCTGTGGCGCGTGCTCCGCGAGCACCCCGGCGACCGTCTCGGCGGCGCGGGCGACCTCGGCGTCGCCGATCTCGCGATGGGTGACGAGGCGGATCCGGCTCGTGTCGCGCTCCATCGCCAGGACGCCCCGCTCGGCCAGCAGTCGCACGAGCTCGTCGGGGGCGAGGCCCGTGCCCCCCGCGTCGACGAGCACGATGTTGGTCGCGACCGTCTCGGGCTCGAGCCGTAGCCCCGGGATCGCCGCCAGGAGCGCCCCGAGCTCGCGCGCGCGCCGGTGGTCGTCGGCGACGCGCTCGAGCAGCCCGTCGAGGCCGGCAAGCGCCGCCGCGGCGGGGATCCCGGCCTTGTGGACGGACGCGCCGCCCAGCCGGCGCAGGTTCGCCTCAGCGCCCTTGATCGCGAGCGCGCTGCCGGCGAGGATCGTCCCGAGCGGCGCCCCGACCGCCTTGTTCAGGCTGAATGCGACCGTGTCGACCGGAGCGGCCAGCTCGCGCAGCGGGACGTCGAGTGCGACCGCCGCGTTCGCCAGCCGGGCGCCGTCGAGGTGCACCCTGGCGCCGTTCCGGAGCGCCGCGCGCGCGAGCTCCGTCGTCAGCTCCGGCGAGAGGGCCGTGCCGCCGGCGCGCGTGTGGGTGTTCTCGAGCACGAGCAGCGACGCCTTCGACTCGACCACGAGCTCGGCCACCTCCTCCGGGTCGAGCCGGCCGTCGCGGGCCCAGAGCGAGTGGGGGTCGAGCCCGGCGATGTCCGTGATCCCCATCGCCTCGGAGGTGAGGACGTGCGACTGCGACTCGAGCACGACCGCGGTGCCGCGCGGCGCGAGCGTGATCAGCGCGACGAGGTTCGCCATCCCGCACGTCGGCACCCAGAGCCCCGCCTCCTGCCCGAGCAGCTCCGCGACGCGCGCCTGCAGCTCGTTCACCGACGCGTCCTCGCCGTAGGTCGCCCAGCCGAGCTCCGCCGAGCGCATCGCCTCCCACATCTCCTCGGTCGGGCGGGCGTGCAGGTCTGAGCGGAGGTCGATCACGTGCGGCGCAGCAGGTGGCGCCCGGGGCGCGCGCCCGTGTGCTCGCCGCCGTCGACGACGCTCTCGCCGTTCACGAGCACGTGCTCGACGCCGCGCGCGTACGCGGTCGGACGCTCGTTCGTGGAGACGTCGTCGAGCTCGTCGTAGTCGAAGACGACCACGTCGGCGCTGTAGCCGGAGCGGAGCAGGCCGCGGTCCCAGAGCCCGAAGTGCGCGGCCGGCATGCTCGTCATCTTGCGGATCGCCTCCTCCAGCCGCAGCGTCTTCTGCTCGCGGACGTGGTGGGTGAGGTAGTGGACGTGGCCCGCGAAGCCGAGCGGGTGCTTCATGATCTCCGCCAGCGGCCCCTCGTCGGCGACCGTGAACGTGTCGACGCCGAGGCAGAAGAGCGGATGGCCGATCATCTCCGCGAGGTGCTCGTCCGTGAAGAGCGTCCCGACCGTGAGGATCGACTCGTAGTCGGCGCCCGCGTCCGCGAGGATGTCGAGGTAGCAGTCCCAGGGATCCCTGCCCAGCCGCTCGGAGATCTGGCGGAAGTTCAGGCCGCCGAGGTCGGGGTGCTGCGGCGTCGCCTGGAAGTAGACGCGCTCCCACTCGCCCTTGTGGATGAAGCGCCAGTAGCGGTCGGACTCCGTCTTCATCCGCTCGCGGAGCGCCGGGTCGCGCAGCTTCGCCGCCGCGGCCTCCGGGCCGTCCTCGGCGACCCAGGGCGGCAGGATCCCCGCCATCTGGCCGAGCCCCTCGCGGAACGGGGTCGTGTCGGCGAGCACGTCGAGCCCGGTCTCGCGGCTCGCGGCCATCTTCTCGACCGCCCGTTCCCAGCCGCGCTCGGGCGCGTTCGTGTTGTGGCGGACGTTCAGGTGCGAGATCTCCGCCTTCGTGCTGCCGGCGCGCGCGACCGCGAGGAACTCGTCGATCGCCTCGAGCAGGCCCGAGTCGCGGTTGCGGATGTGGCTCGTGTAGATCCCGTCGTAGCGGCCGGCGACGGCGTTCAGGCGCATCAGCTCGTCCGTGGTCGCCTCGCGGCCGGGATTGAACTCGAGCCCGGTCGACATCCCGAGCGCGCCCGCCTGCATCGCCTCCTCGACGAACCCCTCCATCGCGCTCAACTGCTCGGCGCTCGGCGCCGAGCCGGAGACGCCCGCGGCGAGCCGGACCGCGTTGTGGCCGACGAACCAGGCGAAGTTCGGGGTGTGCCCGACGTCGGCCAGGAACTCGAGGTGCTCCCCGAAGGTCGTCCACGGGATCGTCGGCTTGTCGAAGCCGAACGAGAGCAGGCGGCTGCGGATCACCGCCTCCGACGCCGGCGTCACCGGCGCGTAGCTCCAGCCGCAGTTGCCGACCACCTCCGTCGTGACGCCCTGGCGGATCGTGCTCTCGGCGGTCGGGTTGGCGAGGATCGAGAAGTCGCTGTGGCTGTGCGGGTCGACGAAGCCGGGGCAGACGATCTTGCCGCCGGCGTCGATCACCCGCGTCGCGGTGGCGGCGGGCCCGAGCCGGCCGACGTCGACGATGCGGCCGCCTTCGATCGCCACGTCGCCGAGGAACGGCGGGCTGCCCGTGCCGTCGGCGACCCAGCCGTCGCGGATCAGGACGTCGAGCACGGGCTACTTCTTCGACGCCAGCGCGCCCACGGGACCGCCCGCCGCCTGCGGGCCGAGCCGCGGGTCGAGGATGTCGCGCAGCCCGTCGCCGAGGAAGTTGAAGCCGAGCACGACCAGCATGATCGCGGCGCCGGGGAAGATCGAGAGCCAGGGGTAGAGGTCGACGTAGGCGCGCCCGGTGTTGAGCATCCCGCCCCACGAGGCCTCGGGCGGCTGGGTGCCGAGCCCGAGGAAGCTGAGCGCCGCCTCGCTCAGGATCGCCGTGCCGAGATAGGTGGTGACGAGCACGATCAGCGGCGCGCCGATGTTCGGCAGCAGGTGGCGGAGCATGATCCGGAAACCGGAGGCGCCGAGCGCCCGGCCCGACTCGATGAAGGGATAGCCCATCACCTCGAGCACGGCGCCGCGCACGACGCGGGCGAAGGCGGGGGTGATCACGATCCCGATCGCGATCATCGCGTTCGTGCGGGTCGGGCCCAGCAGCCCCGCGATCACGATCGCGAGCACGAGCGCCGGCAGCGCGAACATCATGTCCACGAGCCGCATCAGGGCCGCGTCGAGGAGGCCGCGGTAGTAGCCCGAGAGCAGCCCGATCAGAAGCCCGGCGGCGAAGGCGATCCCGACCGAGATCGCGCCGACCTGCAGCGAGACCTGCGCGCCGTGGATCACCCGCGCGAGCGTGTCGCGCCCGAGCTCGTCCGTGCCGAAGGGGTTCGCCCAGCTCGGCGCCAGCAGCCGCTCCGCCGCCTGCTCGTCGGGGTCGACCCGCCAGACGAGGCGGCCGAAGAGCGCGGCCAGGACGTTGAAGACGACGACCACGGCGCCGACGAGGCCGATCGGGTTGCGCCAGCGGCCGAGGAAGTCGAGCCGGCTGCGCCGCACCTCCGCCCACGCGCCCGTCGCGAGCTCGCCGACACCTTCGGCCGCGAGCACGGGCCTGCGCCGGAAGCTCATGCCTCCACGATCCTCGGGTCGAGGAAGCCGTAGACGAGGTCGACGAGCAGGTTGAAGCCGATGAAGATGACCGCGATCAGCATCGTCGTCGCCTGGATCAACGGGTAGTCGCGGCTGAAGATCGCCTGCAGCAGCAGATTGCCGATCCCGGGCAGCCCGAAGATGATCTCGACGATCGCGGCGCCGCTCATCAGCACGCCGACCTCGAAGCCGACGACGGTGACGACGGGGATCAGCGCGTTGCGCAGCGCGTGCCTGAAGACGATCCGTCTCCCGGGCACGCCCTTGGCGCGCGCGGTGCGCACGTAGTCCTGCGAGAGCACCTCGAGCATCGTCGCGCGCACCATCCGCATCACGATCGCCATCGTGAAGACCGAGATCGAGAGCGAGGGCAGGATGAACTGGCTCAGGTTCGCGCCGAGGTCGTCGAAGGGGGAGACGTAGGTCAGCGGCGGCACCCAGCCGAAGACGCGCGAGGTGAAGAGCAGCAGCAGCGTCGCGAGCCAGAAGCTGGGGATGCTGACGCCGATCAGGCCGGCGACGCGGGCGGCGAAGTCGCTCGACCCGTCCCGCCGGACGGCCGAGATCACCCCGAGCGGCACGCCGACGACGACCGCGATCAGCAGGCCGAGGAAGACGAGCTCGAGCGTGATCGGGGCGGCGTCGCGCAGGATCGACGACACCGGCTCGGCGTTCCTGATCGAGTCGCCGAGGTCGCCCTGGACGGCGCCGGAGGCCCAGCGCCAGTACTGCTCCGCGTACGAGCCGTCGAGGCCGAGCTGCTTGCGGGCCTGCTCGCGCACCTCCGGCGTCGCCTGCGTGTCCGCGCCGAGGAGGACGTCGATCACGTCGCCCGGCAGCAGCCGCACCATCAGGAAGATCGCGATCGAGACCCCGACGAGCGTCGGGACGACCAGCAGGCTGCGCTTGGCGATGTATCCGAACAACGGCTTCCCGACCTCCTCTCAGGCAGGCAGCGAGAGGGGAGGAGCGCCGCGGTGCCCGCGCTCCTCCCCTGCCGCCTGCGACTGCTTGCTCAGCGCTTGATCCACACGGACGTGTGCAGCGCCGTCTGGAAGTCGCTGAACGCGACGTAGTGGTTCTGCACCCGCGAGCGGACGATCTGGAACTTCGAGACCGCCACGAGCGGCACCTGCACCAGGTCGTTCATGAGCAGGCGCTGCGCCTCCTTGTACATCGGGAGCCGCTTCTTCTGGTTGAGCTGGATCCGGCCGTTGCCGACCAGGCGCCACACCCGCACGTTCCGGTAGGCGGGGTACCAGGCCTGGTACGCGGTCGAGCTCGGGTTGAACTCGGCCAGGTAGCCGTCGACGTCGCCGCGCATGCCGCGGGCGGTCAGGTCCCAGTCGAACGTGCCGCGCCCGTTGTTGGCCGCGAACGTGCCCGGCTCCTGCGCGACGATGTTCACGTCGATGTTGATCCGCTTCAGCTGCGCCTTCATCACCGCGGCGACCTGGGCGAAGTCGAGCGGGGTCGAGAAGGTGGTCATCGTGACCGTGAAGCCATTCGCCGTACCCGGCCGCCTTCATCAGGGCCTTCGCCTTGACGAGGTCGTGCTTCTCGTACTTGTTGCGCAGGTCCGCGCGGGGGAGCGGCCAGGGGCCGTACCCGGGCGGCACGTGGCCGCTGTACTCGCCGAAGCCGCTGTAGACCTTGTCGATGATCTCCTGGCGGTTGAGGGCGAAGTTGACGGCCTGACGGACGCGGATGTCGTGCCACGGCTTCTTCTCGCCCGGCTTGATCGTGAACTGCAGCTCGCGGAACGCCGCCGTCAGGCCCCGCAGGACCTTCAGGTTGCGATCCCCGCGCAGCGCCCTCGCGCTGTCGGCCGAGAACGTGCCGCCGTCGATCGCCCCGGCCCGCAGGGCCGCCACGCGGGCCTGCTCGTCGGTGAGGATCTTGAACGAGAGCGCATCGAGGTACGGAAGCCCCTGCTTCCAGTAGCGCTGGAAGCGGGCGTACTCGACGTGGCTGTTCGGCTGGTAGTCGAGCAGCCGGAACGGCCCGGTGCCGATGCCCTGGCGGCCGGCGTTCACCTGGTTGTACATCCCCTCGGGCACCATCGCCGAGTAGCGGTTCCAGGCGAGATAGCCGAACACGCGGGCGTCCGGGTTCTTCAGCTTCATCCGCAGCACGTACTTGCTGCGCACCTGGGTGCTCGCGATCGCAGGCACCTGGCCGAGCACCGCGACGCTCCCCGGCGACGGCGGGTTCAGCTGCAGGTCGAAGGAGTACTTGGCGTCCGCAGCCGTGAACTCCTTGCCGTTGTGGAAGCGGACGCCGCGGCGCAGCGTGAAGTCGATCGTCTTGTTGTCGACGACCTTCCAGCTCGTCGCGAGCGCCGGCCGCTCGTTCAGCTTGGCGTCCCACTCGATCAGAGACTCGTACATCGGAGCCTTGCCCCAGTGGTTGGCGGTCAGGATGCCGCCGAACGGCGCGATGTGCGCCGGATCCTGCTCGAGCGCCCACGTCAGCTTGCCGCCCTGCGGCGGCCGGGCGCTCCGCTTCTGCGGCGACGCCTTGGCCGAGCCCGCGAGGGCTCCGGCCGCTACCGCACCTGCCCCGACCTGGCCGGCCTTGACCAGCAGCTCGCGCCGGTTGAGCTCACCGCCGGTCGGGGTGTCGGATGGATTGTCGGACATCGTGCTTCCCCTCCTCTTCCTCGGGATCGTCAGAGGATCTGACCGACCCTTGGTGCTTCTCCGTTGATGTCGTCGTAAAAGACGGACTCGCGTACCTCGAAGTTGGCAAGTTGTTCGACATTGGCCGGGTCGAGCGCGACGCCGAGGCCGGGCGAGCGCGGCACGGTGACGAGCCCGTCGCTCATCTCCAGGCGCTCCTCGAGCACGTCGAACTGCTGCAGCGGGTAGTGCGTGTCGCTCGCGAACGGGAAGTTCGACGAGGCCGCGACGACGTGCGCGTTCGCGATCGTGGCGACGCCGAGCTCGGCCCAGCTGCCGATCGCGCACCACTTGCCGGCCGCGTCCGCGAGGGCGCCGATCTGGTGCGCGCGGCGGAGGCCGCCCGCCTCGGACGGATAGACGACGAGCACGTCGCAGGCGTCGGCCTTGATCAGCTCGAGCGCCGAGCGCACGTCGGTGCAGCCCTCGTCCGCGGCGATCGGCACCGAGACACAGCGGCGGACCTGAGCAAGCCCGGCGACGTCGAAGTCGGGCACGGGCTGCTCGACGTACTGGAGGTCGAACTGCTCCAGCCCCTTGATCCACTTGATCGCGGCCGGGACGCCCCAGATCATGTTGGCGTCGATGCGGATCTTCACGTCCTTGCCGACGCGGTCGCGGATCGCCGCGAGCGTGTCGTGATCCTGCTCGAAGCTCCGCCCGACCTTCAGCTTCAGCTCCGTGTAGCCGGCGTCGACGAAGGCGCCGGCCTTGCGTGCGGCCGCCTCGGGCTCGTCGATGAAGAGGTAGCCGACGACGGCGACGCGGTCGCGGCTGAAGCCGCCGAGCAGCTCCGCCACGGGGACGCCGAGCGCCTTCCCCTTCAGGTCGAGCAGCGCGAGCTCGATCCCCGAGATCGCGTAGTTGGCGATCCGGCTCCAGTTGCGCGCGAACTCCTCCATCCGGTGCACGAGCCACTCGATGCGGAGCGGATCCTGGCCGACGAGGAACTGCGTCAGCTCCTGCTCGATGATCGTCCGGATCGTCGGCAGCGTCGGCCCGGGAGCCTCGCCGATCCCGACGATACCCTCGTCCGTGTGGAGCTGGACGAGCAGGCCGGAGGCCGATTCGCGCGTCCCGCCGGGCCACACCAGCGGCTCGCGCATCGGCGTGCGTACCGCGATGGTCTCCACCTTGGTGATCCGCACCAGGATGGTTACACTAGGCCCGTGGTCTGCGATTGTCAACCATTTGCAAATTGTCGACATGACGGCTGATCCAGCACAATCCGTCCCCGCCACGCCGAGCGTGCCCCCGCTGCCGATCCCGCCTGCGATCGGTTCCGGGAAGACGCTCCCGCGCGCCCAGCAGATCGCCGAGCGACTGCGGACCTCGATCATCGCCGGCCGCTACGAGCCGGGCGAGCGCCTGATCGAGGCGACCCTCTCGACCGAGCTCGGCTCGAGCCGCGGGCCGGTGCGCGAGGCGCTGCGCCAGCTCGAGAACGAGGGCCTCGTGATGTCGTTCCCCTACCGCGGGGCGGTCGTCGTCGGCGTCTCCGACGAGGAGGTGCAGGAGGTCCTGATCCCGATCCGCCTGACCCTCGAGCGCTACAGCTTCGCGCGGGCGCTCGAGCGCCTGACCGACGACGACTTCGCGGAGCTCGGCAAGCAGATCTGGCTGATGGAGGAAGCGGGCAAGGCGAGCGACCTGAGCAAGCTCGTCGAGGCCGATCTCTCCTTCCACGAGATCGTGATGACCGCTTCCGGGCAGCCGCACACGATGCAGATCTGGCGCACGATCTCGCCCCGGATCCGCGGCTACTTCTACCGCTACGAGCGCTCCCGCAGCTTCGAGGAGACGGTCGCGGAGCACCGCGCCCTGCTCTCGGCCCTGCAGACGCGCGACCCCGAGATCGCGCTGGCGCAGCTCGAGCGGCACATCGCAGTGCCCGTCCCCGGCCGCGTCCGGCACCGCGAAGGGCAAGTCGTGACGCCGCTGCTGAAGGTCGAGAACCTGAGCACGTGGTTCGCGACGCAGAAGGGCATGCTCCGCGCGGTCGACGGGATCGACTTCGAGATCGCGCAGGGCGGCACGCTCGCGGTCGTGGGCGAGTCGGGCAGCGGCAAGTCCGTCACCGCGCTCTCGGTGATGCGGCTCGTCGAGGCGCCGGGCCGGATCTCGCCGGACTCGAAGATCGTCTTCGAGGGCCGCGACCTCGCGAGGCTCGAGGAGAAGGAGCTGGCGAAGATCCGCGGCAACGACATCTCGATGATCTTCCAGGAGCCGATGACCTCCCTGAACCCGGTCTTCACGGTCGGCAACCAGATCGCGGAGGCGGTGCGGCTCCACCAGGGGCTCGGCCGGAAGGACGCTCTGGTGCGGGCGGTCGAACTGATGCAGCTGGTCGGGATTCCCTCCGCCGAGCGGCGCGTCAACGACCACCCGCACCAGATGTCCGGCGGCATGCGCCAGCGCGTGATGATCGCGATGGCGCTCTCCTCCGACCCGAAGCTCCTGATCGCGGACGAGCCGACGACGGCGCTCGACGTGACCGTGCAGGCGCAGATCCTCGAGCTGATGAAGGAGCTGCGCGAGCGGCTCGGGATGGCGATCCTCCTGATCACGCACGATCTCGGCGTCGTCGCCGAGATGGTGGACGAGGTCGCCGTCATGTACGCCGGCCGCATCGTCGAGCGCGGCCCCGTCGCGGAGATCTTCGCGCAGCCCGCAGCACCCCTACACCGAGGCGCTGCTCGAGTCGATCCCGCTGCTCGGGATGCGCTACACCGACAAGCTGAAGGCGATCCGCGGCACCGTGCCGAGCCCGCTCGACTGGCCCGCCGGCTGCCGCTTCGCGCCCCGCTGCGACTACACGTTCGACAAGTGCCTCACCGAGGACCCGCCGCTCTTGCCGGTCGCGCCGCAGGAGTCGGCGTGCTGGCTCTGCGAGAACGGCCGCCGCGTGCCGCGCGTGCGCCAGGTGGTCGCGTGAGCAACGGCGCGAACCCGGAGCGCCAGGCGGACGTCCTCCTGCGGGCGCGCGCGGTGAAGAAGCACTTCGCCGTCCGCAAGGGGCTCTTCAAGCGCACCGTCGGGCAGTTGCAGGCCGTCGACGGCGTCGACCTCGACGTCTTCCGCGGCGAGACGGTCGGGCTCGTCGGCGAGTCGGGCTGCGGCAAGTCGACGCTCGGCCGCACGCTGCTGCGCCTGCTCGAGCCGACCGCCGGCGAGATCGAGTTCGACGGCGTCGACGTGCGCGCGCTCGGCAGCAAGGAGTTGAAGGCGGCGCGCCGTGACATGCAGATCGTCTTCCAGGACTCGGTCGGCTCGCTCGACCCGCGGATGAAGGTGCGCGACCTCGTCGGCGAGGGCCTGCGCATCCACGGCCTGCACAAGCACGATCGGGACGAGGTCGTGCTCGACGTGCTCGAGCGCGTCGGCCTCTCGAAGGAGGCGGCCGACCGCTACCCGCACATGTTCAGCGGCGGCCAGCGCCAGCGGATCGGGCTCGCGCGCGCGCTCGTGCTCCAGCCCAAGTTCATCGTCGCCGACGAGCCCGTGTCGGCCCTCGACGTCTCGATCCAGTCGCAGGTGCTGAACCTGCTCGTCGAGCTGAAGCAGGACGTTCAACCTCACCTATCTCTTCGTCGCGCACGACCTCGCCGTCGTCGGCTACATCTCCGACCGGGTCGCCGTGATGTACCTCGGCAAGATCGTCGAGCTGGCCTCGTCGGAGGATCTCTTCCGCCGGCCGCTGCACCCGTACACGATGGCGCTCCTCTCGGCGAACCCCGAGCCGGTGCCGGGCCGCAAGCAGCAGCGCGTCGTGCTCACCGGCGACGTGCCGAGCCCGATCGACCCGCCCTCCGGCTGCCGCTTCCGCACCCGCTGCCCGATCGCGCAGCCGATCTGCGCCGAGGTCGAGCCGGTGCTCGCCGCCCACGACGACGGGCCCGCCCACACCGCCGCCTGCCACTTCGCGGGCACGCCGCTGCCGGTCACGCAGTCGCAGGTCTCCACGTCCGCCGTGTGAGCCTGCAGGACGTCAGGCTCCTGCACGACCGGCGCGTGCCCATGCGGGACGGGATCTCGCTCTCCGCCGACGTCTACCTGCCGCTCTCGGGCGGCCCGCACCCGACGATCGTGCAGTGGACGCCGTACGAGTCGACGCGCGAGCGCTTCGTCGGCTGGGGCGCCTGGTTCGCGCAGCGCGGCTACGCGGCGGTCGTGCTCGACGTCCGCGGCCGCTACGAGTCGGAGGGCGTCTTCGAGGCGTGGTCGCGCGACGGCGAGGACGCGCACGACACGCTCACCTGGGCCGCCGGCGAGGAGTGGTGCAACGGCCGGATCGGCACCTGGGGGCGCAGCTACGGCGGCCTCGTCCAGTGGCAGCTGCTGCACCTCGGCCATCCGAACCTGGAGTGCGCCGCGCCGCAGGTGATCCACGACGACTACTTCTGGGACGGCTACTACACGGGCGGCGCCTTCCAGCTCGCGCTCACGCTCGGCGCCGCGGCGCTCTGGACGAGCGCGATCAGCCTGATCACCGGCCCGCACGCCGGTGCGCTGATGCTGAACGACCGCGTCTTCCGCCACCTGCCGCTGATCGAGCTGGACGAGGTCGCGATCGGGCGGAAGGTCGACTACTGGCGCACCTGGTGGGAGCACCAGGAGAACGACGCGTACTGGCAGCAGTTCCGGCACCGGCCCGAGACGGTGAACGTGCCGATCTTCCAGCAGGGCGGCTGGTTCGACCCCTACTCGGGCTCGCACCTCCGCTCCTTCGCCGCGATCGGCGATCGCGTCCCGAACCGCGTCCTGATGGGGCCGTGGTCGCACGAGGAGGACGTCGAGACGTTCACCGCCGACGTCGACCTCACGCCCGCGCTGACCGTGATCCGCGACCACGAGCTCGCCTTCTACGACCGCTACCTCCGCGACGAGGGCAACGACTGGGAGGAGCGCCCGCCGCTCGAGCTCTACGTGCTCGGCCGCGACGAGTGGCGCGGCGAGAGCGAGTGGCCGCTGCCGGGCACCGAGCCGACGCCGTTCTTCCTCCGCAGCGGCGGCCGCGCTCGACCGCGACGCGCCGCGCTCCGACGAGCAGGCCGACCGCTACGCCTACGACCCCGAGGATCCCGTGCCGACGATCGGCGGCGTCAACTCGGTGCTGACGATGACCCAGGGCGCGCGCGAGCCGGTGCTGCCCGGGCCGCGCGACCAGCGCCCGCTCGAGGCGCGCGACGACGTGCTCGTCTACACGAGCGACGAGCTCGACGCGGACGTCGAGGTGATCGGCGTCCCCGAGCTCGTGCTCTACGCCGCGTCGAGCGCGAAGGACACCGACTGGATCGTCCGCGTCTGCGACGTCTACCCGGACGGCCGCTCGATCTTCCTCACCGAGGGGATCATCCGCGCCCGCTACCGCGACTCGGAGCGGGGCGAGAGCACGGAGCTGCTCGAGCCGGGCGAGGCGGCCGAGTACCGGATCCAGCTCTACCCGCTCGCGAACCTCTTCCGCCGCGGCCACCGGATCCGCGTCGACGTCACGAGCTCGAGCTTCCCGCGCTTCAGCCGCAACCTCAACACCGGCGAGGACGTGGCGACGGGCACGCGGATGGAGGTCGCGCGACAGACGGTGCTGCACACCGACGTCTATCCCTCGCACGTCGTGCTGCCGGTCGTCTGATGCTCGTCGTCCGCGGCGCGACGGTGTTCCCGGGCGAGGGGCCGCCGCTGCAGGCGGACGTCGGCGTCGCGGACGGGCAGATCGCGGCGGTCGGCGGCGAGCTGTCCGGCGAGGTCGTCGAGGCGGAGGGGCTCTGGCTCTGCCCGGGCTTCGTCGACGTGCACGCGCACTCGGCGCTGCGCTCGTTCGACGACCCGCTGCTGACCGAGGTGCTCGCGCAGGGCGTGACGACGCAGGTGATCTGCCCGGACGGGCTCGCGCCCGCGCCGGTCGCCGAGGGCCGCTGGGCCGAGCGGCGCGACTACCTGCGCGCACTCGAGGGGACAGGCCCCGGGACCTGGCCGTGGCGGACATTCGCGGAGTACCTCGACGCGCTCGACGCGACGCGGCCCGCGATCTCGCTCGTGCCCGTCCGTCGGGCACGGCGCCGTCCGCGACGCGGTGATCGGCGGCGAGCGGCGGCCGCCGACGGCCGCCGAGCTGGAGCGGATGCGCGACGAGGTGCGCGCGGGCTTCGAGGCGGGGGCGACGAGCCTCTCCTTCGGGCTCGTCTACCTCCCGGGCGCCCACGCCGAGACCGACGAGCTGGTCGCGGTCGCCGAGGTCGCGGCCGAGTTCGGCGCGCCGCTCGTCCCGCACGTCCGCAACGAGGGCGCGGGGCTGCTGGAGGCGATCGACGAGATGCTCGACGTCTCGCGCCGCTCGGGCGCGCCGCTGCACGTCTCGCACCTGAAGTCGCTCGGCGACGAGGCGCTGATCGAGCCGCTGCTGGAGCGGCTCGACGCGGCCGACGGCGTCAGCTTCGACCAGTACCCCTACGGCGCCGGCTGCACCCTGCTCGCGAGCCTGCTGCCCGCCTGGGCGCAGGAGGGCGGCGCGGCCGCGACGCTCGCCCGCCTGCGCGACCCGGAGGCGCTCGCGCGGATCGCGCACGACGTCGAGCACGGCCTGCCCGGCTGGGAGAACATGCTCGGCACGCTCGGCCCGGAGGCGATCGTGGTCGAGGGCGAGTCGCTCGCGGCGCGCGGCGGCGACCCGGTCGAGACGGTCGCGGAGCTGCTGCTCGAGTCGGAGCTCGGCGTGCAGATGATCCTCCACTACGCCTCCGACGAGGCGGTGCGGACGATCGCGGCGCACCCGCGGATGCTGCTCGGCTCGGACGGGATCTTCGGCGAGCACCCTCATCCCCGCGTGGCGGGCAGCGCGGCGCGGTTCCTGGGACGGCTCTGCCTGCGCGAGGGGCTGCTGGCGCCGGAGGAGGCGGTCGCGCGGCTGACCGCGCGCGCCGCCGACCGCTTCGGGCTCGCCGACCGCGGCCGGATCGAGCCGGGCAAGCGCGCCGACCTCGTCCTGCTCGATCCTCTCGCCTACGTGGACACGGCCACCTACGAGCAGCCGCTGCGGCTCGCCGAGGGCGTCGCGGGCGTCTGGGTCGCGGGCGAGCGCGCCTGGGCCGACGGCGCGCCGACGGGCGTGCGCGCGGGAGGCGTCGTCCGGTGAGGCGCGACGAGATGCCGTCGATCGCGGCCGAGCGCGCGCTCGCGGGGCGGACCGACCTGCTGCCGCTGAAGGGGAGCGTGGCGGCGCCGCTGCCGCCGCACGTGCGCGAGGCGGTCGCGGCGGCGCTCGACGAGCACGCGGTCACGCCGCCGAGCCGCGGGAACCTCGCGCTGCGCGAGGCGATCGCGCGCTCGCTGCCCGCGCCCGCCGATCCCGAGCGCGAGCTCCTGGTCACGAACGGCTGCATGCACGCGCTCGGGCTCGCCTTCCGGGCGCTGCTGGAGCCGGGCGACGAGGTGCTCGTGCCGACGCCGAGCTACTTCTTCCGCGGCGTCGTCGAGCGGGCGGGCGGCGTCTTCGTGCCGGTGCCGAGCCCCGATCCCGACGCGATCGAGCGCGCGGTCACACCGAGGTCGAAGGTCGTCGTGCTGACGAACCCGAACAACCCGGACGGGCGCCTGCCGTCGCGGGCGGAGGTCGACGGGCTCCTCGCGCTCGCGGCGCGGCACGGGCTGACGGTGCTGACCGACGAGGCGTACGAGCGCTGCATCCACGACGGCGAGCTCGCGAGCGCGTGGGGCGCACCGGGCGTCGTGCTCGTGCGGAGCCTCGGCAAGAGCCTGGCGCTGCCCGCCTGGCGGATCGGCTTCGTCGCCGGGCCGCCGGAGGTGGTCGACGCGTGCCTGCGCGAGCTCGAGTGGGACGTGCTGCGGGTGAGCCACGTCGCGCAGCGGGCGGCGGCGGCCGCGCTCGACGGCCCGCAGGACTGGCTGGACGAGCTGGCGGCCCGCTACCGCGCGCGACCGCGACGCCGCCCACGCCGCGGTCGCGGAGCATCCGACGCTGGACGCGGAGCTGCCGGCGGCGACGCCGTTCCTCTGGCTCGACCTCGGCGGCCTCCCGGCGCAGCGCCTGCTCGACGCCGGCGTCGCCGTCCTCGACGGCGTCCACTTCGGCGCGCCGGGCCGAGCGCGGCTCCCGTTCGCCGGTGCGGCCGAGCACGCGGACGAGCTGCGGCGGCGGCTCGCCCGGGCGACCTGAGAAGCTGTCGCCGTGGGAGCACGCCGTGTCCTCGTCACCGGTGCCGAAGGCGTGATCGGCACGGCCGTGCGCGAGCACCTCGGCGCGCGCTACGAGCTGACGCTCGCTGACGCTGACGCCGCAGGACTTCCCGAGCCACGTCGCCGACATCGCCGACCTCGACGCGATCCGGCCGGCGTTCGAGGGCGTCGACGCGGTCGTCCACCTCGCCGCCTCGCCGGCGATCGAGACGCCGTGGGACGACGTGCTGCGCAACAACATCGTCGGCACCTACAACGTCTACGAGGCGGCGCGCCTGGCCGGCGTCGAGCGCGTCGTCTTCGCGTCGTCGAACCACGCGGTCGGCATGTTCGAGCTCGACGGCGCGCCGGGGATCTACGAGGTCGACGACGAGCGCCGGGTCGACCACACGGCGGAGATCCGGCCCGACTCGCTGTACGGCGTCTCGAAGGCCTACGGCGAGGCGCTCGGGCGGATGTACGTGGAGCGGCACGGCCTGCGCGTCTTCTGCCTGCGGATCGGCGCCGTGCGCGAGAACGACGACCCGACGCAGGAGAGCACCAACCCGCTGCTCGACCTCGACGCCGAGGGCCGCCGCAACCGCATGCGCGCCGTCTGGCTCAGCAGCGCGACTGCGCCGAGCTGATCGCGAGCTGCCTCGACGCGGACGACGTCGAGTGGGCGGTCGTCTACGGCGTCTCGGCGAACCCGCGCCGGTTCTGGGACCTGGAGCACGCGCGGGAGCTGCTCGGCTGGGAGCCGCAGGACTCCGCGCCCGTCTAGTCGGCATGGGCGCTAACCCACGACTTGTCGAGTCAGGCGGGCGAGCGGAGTCGCGTCCCGAACAGTGGCGGAACCTACCGGCGACCGCGCTCGAGCTCCCGTCGTGTAGCTTCGCCGACTGGATTCCCGCTGCTGACATCCCGTGAGGCGTCCCGACGCCTACGGCATCAGCTTCAAGATCGCGGCAAGATCGGCTAACCATCCCTCGAGCAACGTGTCACTCGATCCCGGGGGCTGGGTGACCGCAAGTTCCTCTGGCGACAGTCTTCGCGTGATTCCGTAGTGCGTACCAAGACCACGAGCGCTCGCGGCTGCGCGCTCCGCTCCTGGGCGAGCAGCCGCCCTTGGCAGGACGCACCGCGTCGTGCGGCCGTCGTGACTCAGCCGAGGCGACTATCCGCTCGCAGAGATGTGTCGATCGCGCGCCCGGTTCGCCGTCATGAGACGGAGTCGAGCGATGCGCACCGGCCGTGTCAACGCGCGGCACCAGCTCGACTCAAGCGGCCGGCAGCTGGCGTCCTGGCGTTGACTCGCGGATCTCGTGGAGAGGCGCGGCAGAACCACACGACACGAGCAGCGCGTTGGGCTCCGACGTTCGTCTTCGGACGAGGCTCGCGCGAACGGCTTCAGCTTCCCGACGTCATCGGCCCGCGCTCCACTGCCTCAGCGAGTCGCGAAAGATTTACGAGGCCAGCGTCATCGTCAGCCAATTCGGTTGAGCCGCGTAAAGGCGTCGAGTTCATCGAGCGACTCCTGGAAGTGCGTACGGCCGACGTGAAGATCGGGCGGGCTGTGACCACGGCGGCTGGTCGAGTCCGCTCATCGTCCCGCGCGACTCGTGCAGCTCCACGGAACCCTGCCGGACGTCGCGCTCGACGTCGACGTCGCGTACTGCATGGCTGGAGCGACCACGACCGTCGGAATCGCGGCAAGGAGCTCTGTCGAACCACCCGACGCTGCGCTCAGCGAGTCGTGCACTTCGGCGGTCGGTGGAACCGCGCAGGCGTTCATCCGCCGACAAGGCTGTCGCGATCGACCTGTCGCGACCGCGAACTCGACGCCGGCGAGAAGGCCTGTCAGGTGCGTCCAGGAGCGTGGCAGTCGCCGGCCTCTCGGCCAGGTTCGCGCGCTGACGGTCTGCGTCGTCGATCGGCCGTGAATATCCTTGTAGTACGAGTCCTGAACTACGACAACTAGTGGCCCGCCTGGCCGTGTCACACGACGCACTCGCCTAGTGACGTCCACAGACTGTCGAAGTACTGAGTGAAGTACTTTCGGTAATACCCGACTGAGGCTCTGAGGCGTGGCCAGAGACCGCGTCGATGGTCGACGTCGCAGCCGCACCCCATACGGCGAGACCTCTGGTGTCTCCGAAGCGATAGTTGGGTGCCGACCATCGCTGCGCGCAGCGACCGCAGGCAGCTTCGCCGTACCCAAGAACTGCGAGTTCCGGCCGCGTCGAAGCGATGTACGATCCGCGTGCAGTAAGGCGGCGACGTCACAACGGCATCCACAGACGCATCTCGAGCGGAAGCATCCCGGACGATGCGACAGCTACAAAGGCGGAATCGGAACCGCCTTCGCGCGACGCTGACTGAGCGACGACACGGCGTCCCGAAATGCAATAGCCAGGTCTTCGGCGCTTACATGATGCGGTCATCGCGTGCTGGAGCCTTGATCCAGGTGGGATTGGAACCGACGAATGGGCGAACTACCGACCGGACTGCGTCGAACAAGGCAACGTAGACGAATGCGGCGAGAGATGCGCTTTCTCGAGAGTGCCATCTAAGGTCAGCGGCCGATAGATCGAGTGATCTACGAGGACGTGCTGGAGACGTGCTCATCGAGCGTGCCGCGCATGCGGAGCAATCGTCGAGCCATGTCGCGAGGGGTTCCGGCGCTAGAAGCGGTACGGCCGACGCCCGGTGGTCAAGGATGTCCTCCGCCAGCGCGTCGAGGCTCTCGACGACCGCCTTGCCGAGGAGCCTGGCCCTCCCAACCAGCACGAGTGATGGGTTCGCGTCAAGCCGATGCGCGGTGGCCCAACTCGTGCGCGACCGCGGTCGTCGTCCGACCCGTTCCACGGATCAAGCACTGTCGATCCCTCGGCCGATCGAGCGTCCCGAGAGCGTCCTCTACGAAAGCTCGCGAGTACCCGGCGTAATAGCGATACCACGGCTTCTCCCGTCACTGCTCGCTTCGGGCTCCGCATCGACGGATGCTATCCCTGGTCGCAGACGCATGAACAACAGCGGCGGCGCTCGCCCCGCACCGCGCTTCCGAAGCTGGTGGTCACGACTCAAACCGAAACCGGTTCGTGGAAGCGCGTCCTGCGAGCGCGTCAGCGCCGCAACAACACGACGACGCCCGTCACGGCGTCTAGCTCGACCCCGAAGGTTCCCGCTCGTAGCCGGGTGCCGACAGGTGCCCGCGCTATCGTCGAGGCAGGCGCCGCCCCGCCGGATCAACCGGCCACGGGGCCGTCGCCGCCCCTCGAGGAACTCGTCCTCGGGCAGTCGGTGGGGTCGTTCGCGACCGCGGGGATCGCCTCGAGGCGACATCCGAGCAGCTCGCGAAGCGGCTCGAGGCCGCCGACCGCCTGCTCGTCCTGAGCTCGACTAGGCGGGCCGCTCGCGCGCCCGCAGCTCGTTCCGCCGGATCTTCCCGCTCGTCGTCAGCGGCAGCTCCGTCCACGAACTCGATCTCGCGCGGCACCTCGTACGCCGCCAGCCGCTCCCGCACGAGCGCCTTCAGCTCCGCCGCCAGCTCCTCCGACGGCGACGCGGCGACGACGAACGCCTTGATCGCCTCGCCGCGCACCTCGTCCGGGATCCCGATCACCGCCGCGAGCGCGACCTGCGGGTGGCGGACGAGGCACTCCTCGATCTCGCCCGGGCCGATCCGGTGGCCGGCGCTCGAGATCAGGTCGTCGGTGCGGCCGACGAAGCGGAAGTAGCCCTCGTCGTCGACCTCGGCCAGGTCGCCGGTGTGCAGGCGGCCGTCGCGCACCTTCTCCGCCGTCGCCGCCTCGTTCCGCCAGTAGCCGAGGAACGCGACCGGGTCGCCCTCGACGCCGACCGTCACCTCGCCGTCGACGAGCCGCACGTCGTGGCCGGGGTAGGGGAGCCCCATCGAGCCGGGCTTCGCCGGCCAGGCGGCGCAGTTGCCGAGCAGCAGGTTCGCCTCGGTCTGGCCGTAGAACTCGTTCAGCCGCGCGCCCAGGTGCTCCTCGCACCAGGCGGCGGTCTCGGCGCCGACCGGCTCGCCGCCGCTCGCGATCGTCCGCAGCGACAGGCGCGGGCCGTCCGCGGCCGCGAGCAGCCGCAGCGCCGTCGCGGGCAGGAAGACGTTCCGGATCCGCAGCCGCTCGACCAGCTCGTACGTCCGCTCCGGGTCGAACTTCGTCGTCTGGAACGCGACCACCGGCACGCCGTGGTAGAGGCCGGGCATGAGCACGTCGAAGAGGCCGCCCATCCAGGCCCAGTCGGCCGGCGACCAGATCACGTCGCCGGGCTGCGGGAAGAAGTCGTGCGAGAGGTCGAAGCCGGGCAGGTGGCCCGCCAGGATCCGGTGCCCGTGCAGCGCGCCCTTCGGCGGGCCGGTCGTGCCCGAGGTGTAGACGATCAGCGCCGGCGTGTCGGGCGCCGTCGCCGCGGGCTCGAAGCGGTCGGGGGCAGCGGCCAGCAGGAACGGCAGCTCGCGGTCGACGTCGATCGTCGCGACGCCGTCGAGCTCGCGGTCGGCGATCACGAGAGCCGGGTCGGCGTCGCCGAGCCGCACCGCCATCGCGTCGGGGCCGAAACGGGTCGAGAGCGGCACCGCGATCGCGCCGAGCTTGTAGACCGCGATGTGCGCCACCGCCGTCTCGGGCCGCTGCGGCAGCGCGATCCCGACCCGGTCGCCCGGCCCGATCCCCTTCGCCCGCAGCGCGTTCGCGAGCCGGTTCGAGTCGGCCGAGAGCTCGCCGAACGTGACCCGCCGCGTCACCTCGCGCCCGTCGGTGACGAGGATCGCCGTCCGGTCGCGCGGCTGCCGCTCGCAGACGTCGACGCCGAGGTTGAGCCGCTCCGGCAGCTCCCAGCGGAAGTCCCCGACGAGTTCCTGGTAGCTCACGCCCAGAGTCGCTCCAGCAGCGCGAGGTAGACCTTCGTCGCCCGCACGAGCTCCGCGACCTCGATCGACTCGACGTCGCCGTGCGCGCCCGTGCCCATCGGGCCGTGGTAGACGGTCGGGATCCCGGCCGCGTGGAAGATCGCGCCGTCGGCGACGACCTTGACGCCGTCGAGCGGCAGCTCGCGGCCGGTCACCTCCTCGTAGGCCTCGCGGAGCGCGACGACGAGCCGGTCGTCGGGGTCGATCCGGTAGGCGCCGCGCACGAGGCGCAGGTCGAGGTCGATCGCGCAGCCCGACTCGGCCGCGATCGGCGCCAGCAGCTCGCGGAGCTCCTCCTCGACGGCCTCGAGCGTGTTCCCGGGCGCCCAGCGCCGCGTGCCGACGAAGCGGAACTCGATCGGATGGCGGTTGTAGAAGTCGCCGCCGTGCGCCTCGCCGAGGAAGTACGTCTCGGCGCCGACCCACTCGTGCTCCACCGTGGCCAGCTCCTCGTTGCGCGCGCGGATCGCCTCGATCACCCGCGCCGCGACGTGGATCGGGTTCGGCGTCCCGGCCGGCGTCTGCAGCTCGTGCGTGACCATCCCCTCGCGCCGGATCGTCAGCTCGAACGTCGCGCAGCCCAGGTGGGCGACCGGCAGCGTCGGGCCGCCCAGCTCGCAGACGACGCCCAGGTCGGCCTTGAAGCCCGTCTCCTGCAGCAGCCAGGTCAGGTCCTCGCCGCGGCCGCCCGGCGCCTCGTGCAGGCCGATCGCGACGATCACGAGCTCGCCCGGGAAGGAGCCGCGCCCGGCGACGACGCGCGCCGCCTCGGCCGCGCAGGCGAGCGCGCCCTTCATGTCCGCCGAGCCGCGCCCGTAGATCCGCTCGCCCTCGACCCGCGGCTCCGCGTGCGGGATCGGCACGGTGTCGAGGTGGCCGTTGAGGACGATCGTCGGCCCCGGCCGGTCGCCCGCGAGCCGGCCGACGACGACCGGCGTCTGCGGGAAGCGCTGGTCGAGCAGCTCGACCTCCATCCCCAGCTCCTCCAGCCGGCGCGCGTACAGCCGCGACACGTCGACCGTGTCGCCGGTCGGGCTCGCGACCTCGACGAGCTCGAGGGTCAGGTCACGCAGGCGGTCACCGTCGACGTTCATTCCACTCCTTTCGCGACCCGAAAGCCGATGTGTGCTTGGCGCCGGCCCGGCCGGCTGTGACTGCGCATCGTGCAGCGCGCCCAGGCGAGGCCCGGGCTCGCGAACGAGCCGCCGCGGAGCACGCGCTCGCCCGGCGGGTACTCCGTGGATGTCCACTCCCAGACGTTCCCGGCCAGGTCGAGCAGGCCGTAGGGGCTCGCCCCGTCCGGGTGGGAGCCGACCGGCGACGTCGTGCCGCGCTTCAGCCCGGCCCCGACCGCGGCGCGGCCCTCGTCCTCCTCGTCGCCCCACGGGTAGGTGCGCCCGTCGGTGCCGCGGGCCGCCTTCTCCCACTCGGCCTCGGTCGGCAGCCGCCCGCCCGCCCAGGCGCAGAAGGCGGACGCGTCGTGCCAGTCGACGAACACGACCGGATGATCGCCCGGCGCGGGCCAGTGCGGCGGCGCGGCCGCGCCGGTCTCGGCGACGAAGCGCTCGTACTGCGCGTTCGTGACCGGCGTGCGGGTCGAGCTCGAAGGCGTCGACGTCGACGTGCCGCTGCCGGGTCTCGCCCGGGTCGCGGCCGAGCACGTACTCGCCCGCGGGCACCTCGACCCAGTCGAAGCTCCGGCGTCGGCTCGACGGCGACGACGCGGAAGCCGACGTAGGGGTCGCGCGCCGCGGGATGCACCGGCAGCCGCGCCGTGCAGAGCAGCTCGCCGGGGCCGCTCAGGTACGAGCCGCCGCGCGCGGCGCCGTCGGCCGTCCACTCCCACACGTTCCCGGCCAGGTCGAGCGCGCCGCAGGGCGCGGCGCCCGCGGGATGCAGCCCGGCCGGAGACGGGCGCGCCGATGCCCCGGTCGTAGGTGGCGCGCGTCGTGTCGGGCGGCTCGTCGCCCCACGGCCAGAGCCGGTCGTCGCCGCCGCGGGCCGCCGCCTCCCACTCGACCTCGGTCGGCAGGCGCACGCCGTGCTCGGCGCAGTACGCCTCGGCGTCGTCGCGCGAGACGTAGGTCAGCGGCACGCCGTCCTCGTCGGTGACGGGGACGCGCGAGATGCGGAAGCCGTCCACCTGGACGACCCGGCGCGGCGTCTCGTCCTCCTCCGGCGGGTAGAGGCGGGCCGGGTCGTCGCCGAACGGGAACGGGCCGGCCGGGACGGGGACGAACTCGAGCGCGCTAATGGGACACCGCCGCTGCGGCCAGCTCGGACACCGGACGGTCGTTCGCGAACCGCTCGAGCGAGAAGGGCGCGATCAGGTCGGGCGTGCGGCCGGTCGCGACGAGCTCGGCCAGCGTCACGCCGACGATCGGCGCCGCCTTGAAGCCGTACGTGCCCCAGCCGGCCGAGACGTGGAAGCCCTCCAGCTCGGTCGCGCCGAGGATCGGGCTGTAGTCGGGCGAGAGGTCGCAGAGGCCCGTCCACGTGCGCAGCACCTTCAGCCGCTCGAGCTGCGGCAGCAGCGCGAGGGCGTGCCGCGCGGAGGTCTCGAGGAACGGGAACGTGCCGATCCCCTTGTAGGTCGTGTACGGCTCGATCTCGGAGCCGATCAGGAACTCGCCCCGGTCGGTCTGCGAGACGTACACGTGCAGCTGCGCCGAGACGAGGATCGTGTCGAGGAACGGCTTCACCGGCTCGGTCACGAACGCCTGCAGGATGTGCGTCGTGATCGGCAGCTCGATCCCGGCGAGCCCGGTCGTGAGCGACGACCAGCCCGCGGTGGCGCTGATCACGGTGCCCGCCCGGACGAGGCCGCGGCTCGTGCGGACGCCGGTGACGCGGCCGCCCTCGCGCTCGATCCCCGTCACGGTCGTGTTGGGATGGATCTCGACGCCGGCGCGGTCGGCGGCGCGCGCGTAGCCCCAGACGACGGCGTCGTGGCGGATGATCCCGCCGCGCGGGTGGTAGAGCGCGCCCAGCACCGGATAGGCCGGGCGCTGCGAGACGTCGAGCTCGGGGCAGAGCCGCGCGACCTCGTCCACGTCGATCACGCGCGAGTCGACGCCGAGCAGCCGGTTCACCTCGGCGCGCTCGTGCATCGTCGCCAGCGAGCGCTCGGTGTGGGCGAGCGTCAGGTGGCCGCGCTGCGAGAACATCAGGTTCAGGTCGAGCTCGGCCGAGAGCCGCTCGTACAGCTCGACGCTCCGCTGGTAGAAGGCGACGCCCTCGGGCGTGCGGTAGTTCGAGCGGATGATCGTCGTGTTGCGGCCGGCCGCGCCCGAGCCGATGTACGACTGCTCGAGCACGGCGACGTTCGTGATCCCGTGCCGGCGGGCGAGGTTGTACGCCGTCGCGAGCCCGTGCGAGCCGCCGCCGACGATCACGACGTCGTAGCTGCGGCTTGAGCTCGCCGGGCGGGCGCCACATGCGGCGGACGCGGAAGACGTCCTTCACGCGAGCCCCGCCCGCAGGTCGTCGACCACCTCGCGCACGTACCGCCCGAGCTCCTGCGGCACGTAGAGGTCGTAGGCGCCGTCGCCGAGCGGGAAGATCAGCGCCGGGACGTCGCCCGCGACCGGCGCGGCCGTGGGCGCGTCGGCCGCGACCTCGGTCAGGCGGCGGAGCAGCGGCTCGCTCTCGATCCGCAGCTCGGCGTAGGCGGCGGTGAGGTCGTAGGCGCGCAGGCCCTGGGCGCGGGCCTCGGCGACGAGCGCGGGCGCGTCGTCGCAGAGCGCGACGGCGCGGCGCGGCGTCAGCTGCAGGACCCGACCCTCCGCGAACGAGGTCACGTCCCCGCGCAGCTCGACGACGCCGGTCGCCTCCGTGGCCGCGGACAGGAACGCGAGCGCGCTCATGCGCGCATCCTCTCGCCCGCCGGGTCGTAGAACGGCTTCAGCCGCACGCGTCCGGGCTGCGGCGCCCCGTCCACCTGGACGTGCAGCTCGGCGTCCTCGACCGCGAGGTCGGGCGGCACCCAGGCGAGGCCGATCACGCCGCCCGCGGCAGCGCTGGCGCGCGCGCTCGTCACGCGGCCGACCGGGCGGCCGCCGCGCACGACCTGCGCGCCCTCGAGCGGGAGCACGTCCATCCGGAAGCCGACGAGGCGCTCGGGGAGGTCGCGCCCGCCCATGTGCTCGAGCGCCCACTTGCCGACGAAGTCGTCCTTGTCGAGCTTCGGCAGCCAGGACATGCCGGCGCCGAGCAGGTTCGACTCCGTGTCGGTGTCCTGGCCGACGATCACGTGCTGCTTCTCCAGCCGGAGCACGCGCTGCGGCTCGAGCCCGAAGGGGCGCGCGCCCGCCGCGACGAGCGTGTCCCACACGTGCTCGCCGGCCGGGCTCGCGAAGTGGAGCTCGTAGCCGAGCTCGCCGACGAAGCCGATCCGCAGCGCAAGCGCCCGCACGCCCGCGACCTCGATCTGCTTCGCGTCGAGGTAGCGGAAGGCCTCTGAGGAGACGTCCGCGCCCGTCAGCCCGGCGAGCGCCTCGCGCGCCCGCGGCCCGGCGAGGTTGAGCGCGGCGAGCGCGCCGGTGACGTTGACGACGTCGACGTCGTAGCCCCAGACGGCGTTCCACCACTCGAACCACTCGTGCACGGCGTCGGCGCCGGTCGAGGTCGTCGTCACGTAGAAGAGGTCAGCGCCGAGCCGGGCGACGGTGCCGTCGTCCATGATCCGGCCGCCGTCGGTGCCGAGCACCGTGTAGCGGACGCGGCCCTCGGCGAGGTCGGCGAAGCGGTTCGGGTAGAGCCGCTCCAGGAAGGGCGCCGCGCCGGGGCCCTCGACGAGCAGCTTGCCGAGCGTGGAGACGTCGATCACGCCCAGGTCTGCGTGCACTGCGGCGACCTCCTCCTCGGGGGCGCCGTAGGAGTGGGGCCGCTGCCACGCTCCGGCCCAGACGAAGTTCGCGCCCGCCTGCTCGTGCCGCTCGTGCAGCGAGCTGCGGCGGACCGGATCGTGGTGGCGGCCCGCGAGCAGGCCGAGCTCGACGGGCGCCCACGGCGGCCGCGCCGTCGTCGTCCCGATCGCGGCCTCGTCGACGCCCGTCTTGGCGGCGTGCAGGCGGATCGACGGGAGCTGGCAGTACTTGCCCTGGCAGGGGCCCATCGTCACGGTCGTGTACCGCTTCGAGAGCTCGATCGAGTCGAAGCCCTCGCGGATCGCGCGCTCGACGTCCTTCTCGGTCACGTCCTCGCAGACGCAGACGAAGCAGCGTCCCTTCGCGTCCTTGCCGCGGTAGCTCGGCGCCGCGGTCGAGCCGCCGCCGGTGATCGAGCCGACGGCGTCGATCCCGGCCGGGAGGTCGCGGGGGACGAAGACCCGGCGCACCGCGTCGTACTCGACGCGGGCGCCGGCCTGGGCGAGCAGGGAGTAGGCGGGCTGGCGGCCGCCCGAGACGACGGCGAGGTCGCACTCGACCGTCTTCCCGTCGAGCTCGACCTCGCGCAGGCGCCCCTTGCTGCCGCGCGCCGAGATCGAACGGACCGAGGCGGGGTCGGCGAGCTCCGCGATCTCGACGCCGGCGAGGACGAGCGACTCGACGGCACCCTCGCCGCCGATCACGACCGCCCGCTCGCCGGGCTTCACCGACCAGTCGCCGACGAGCCGACGCACCGCGCCCGGCAGGAGCACGCCGACGAGGTCGTTGCCGGGGAAGACGAGCGGCTGCTCGACGGTGCCGGTCGCGACGACGATCCGCTCGGCCCGGTAGCGGAGCAGCAGCGTGCCCGCGTCGACGGGCACGAGGCCACCCTCGTAGATCGCGAGCGCCCGTCCGGGCGCGACCACCTCGACGCCGGGCAGCTCGAGCGGCCTCAGGTTTTCGTCCACGAGCACGACGCCCGGGCCTTCCGCCGCGGCGGTCAGCGCCGCCTCACGGCCGCTGCGACCGCCGCCGATCACGAGCACGCGCGCGCGGCGGTGCTCCCGGTCGTAGCGGCGGTGCCCGCCGTCAGGCGGCACGCGGCCGAGCCCGGCGACCGAGCGCAGCGCCTTCTCGTACAGCGGCCAGGCGCGTCGCGGCCGGATCATCGTCCGGTAGTAGAAGCCGACCGGCGTGAACGGGCCGCCGGCGCGGTCGACGACGGAGAGGAGGTCGCGGTCGATTGAGCCGAGCGCGTTCTGGCCGGCGACGACCGCGCCCTCGCGCACGGGCTCGGCGCAAACGCGGACGTTGGGGACGCCGTCGACGGTCATCATGCAGTTGGCGCAGTGGCCCGAGCAGCAGAGGAGCCCGCGCGGCCGGTGGTACTTGAAGCTGCGCGAGAAGACGCGGCGTCCGGACGCGTAGAGGGCCGAGCCGAACGTGTCGCCCGCGAACGCCTGGATCTCCTGCGAGCCGAAGCGGAAGGAGACCGTGCGCGAGCGGTCGAGCAGCTCGCCCGGTTGCCGCTCCAGCCTCATCCGGCGAACTCGTTCGTCTGCGTGTCGCGCTCGGCGACGAACCACTGACCGCAGCCGTGCCGGTGGCACCACCACTCCCGCTGCACGCCCGCGACGTTCCGGCGCGAGTAGACGTAGCGCGAGAGCTCCGCGAGCGTCGGCCGCTCCGACCGGCCGCGTCGTCACCTCGCCGCGGTAGCCGAACTCGTTCACGTCGCGGTCGCCGCAGTTGGGACAGGGGACGAGGAACGACATCTAGGCCGGGATCACGGGCAGGACGACGTGCGAGGGGCGCTCGGCGTCGGCGAAGACCGTCTGCTCCGCGACGACGTGATGGGTGTGGCGGCCGATCGGCTCGCCGGTGTTCGGGTTGCGCTCGAGCCGGGGGAAGTTCGACGAGGAGACGTCGATCCGGATCCGGTGGCCCGCGGCGAAGAGGTTCGAGGTCGGCGGCAGCAGCATCGTCACCCGGTAGGGCGTGCCGGGCACCAGCAGCACCTCGCGGTCGAAGCCCTCGCGGTAGCGCGTCCGGATCGATCGTGTCGTTGAGGAGGAGGTCGTAGCCCTCGGGGTAGTCCTCGTTCGGCGGGTAGACGTCGATCAGCTTCGCCGTGAAGTCGGTGTCGACGGCGCTCGACGCGATCCAGAGCTCGACGGCGACCCGGCCCGTCACCTCGACGGGCTCGGGGAGCGGCTCGGTCTGGTAGACGAGCACGTCCTGCCGCTCGGAGAGCCGCTGGTACGGCTCGCGGGCGGTGAAGTACTCGGCCGACTCCTTCTGGTCGGCGGGCCCCGGGGTCATGATGTTCCGGAGCAGGAGCGCCGGGTTGAGGAGGCGGGCCCACATCGGCTCGATCTCCCCGTCGGCGGACGGGAGCTCGCCGACCGCGCAGAAGAGCCCACCGATCGTCGGCACCGGGTCGTCGGGGTCGTAGGTGAACGTGCGCGGCTCCGCGCCGGCCGGCGGGCGCCTCGGCGCGCAGGCCGCCGTCGGAGTGGAGATGCAGCGTCGTCGGGACGGCGCGCGCGAGCGGCCACTCCTGCTCGTCGCGCCAGCCGCCGCCGTGGTCGAGCTTGCCGAGCTCCGTCCTGCGGCCGCTGCCGCCGCCCATCACGAAGATCTGCACCGGCGCCTCGTCGGCCGGCTGGCCCGTCGCCTCGTCCGGGAGCCAGCGCTCGAAGAACGCGAGCTGCTCCTCGAAGTAGCGCTGCACGCCCCAGACCGAGGTCGGGCCGAAGTCGACGTCGAGTGTCCAGCTCGCGTCGCCGCGCATGCCGACGTGGCTCCAGGGCCCGATGATCAGCCGCTGGGGCGACTCGTTCTTCGCCGTCATCGCGGCGAAGTACTCGCTGTCGGCGTGCGGGAACGGGTCGTACCAGCCGGTCGTCATCGTCGCCGGGATGTCGGCGTGCTCGGCCCAGAAACGGGTGAAGTCGTTCTCCTTCGTGGCCCAGAACTCGTCGTAGGCGCCGCGCGTGCAGTAGTCGTCGAGCGTCTGCGCGAGCGTCGGCACGTGGCGCAGAGCGAGGTCGTCGCCGAGGATCGGCGAGCGCCAGAAGAGCTGCCGCAGGTTCTTCAGGTCCTCGAAGACCTCGCGCTGCTTCTGCCAGTCGTCCTTCACGCCCTGCGCGTCGGCGGCGTGGATGTAGAGCGCCCAGAACATGTGCAGCTGCATCGCGCCGCCCTCGCGCGTCTGGTTCTCGAAGATGTTCGTCGGCGTGACGTCGGGCCAGATCGCGGTCAGGTGGGGCGGGCTCTCGAGCGCCGTGCGGACCTGGGTGATCCCGGCGTACGAGCTGCCGACCGTGCCGGTGCGGCCGTTCGACCACGGCTGCGCGGCGATCCACTCGATCGTGTCGTAGCCGTCCTCGCCCGTGTGCGGCGTCGCGCTGTGGAAGTACTCGTCCGTCCCCTCCGAGCGGTGCCGGTCGCGCAGGTCCTGGAGGACGACGGCGTAGCCGCGCGGCACGAAGAAGTCGGCGATCTCGGTGTAGCGGCGCTCTGTCTTGTCGTACGGGGTCATGCAGACGACCGTCGGATAGCGCCCCGGGACGAGCTCGCCGTCCCGGGCGGGCCGGTAGACGTCGGTCGCGAGGCGGATCCCGTCCCGCATCTCGACCATGACGTCCTTCGAGACGACGATGCCGTAGCTCATCCCTGCTCCCTTTCGATCACGAGGTTGCCGAGGTCGTCGACCGAGACGCGTGAAGCCCGGGTGGACGACGGTGGTCGAGTCGAACTCCTCCACGACCGCCGGCCCGGAGAGGGCCGCGCCCGCCGGCAGCGTGTAGCGGTCGTAGATCGGGCAGTCGACGTAGTCGCCGGCCTCCGCGAAGTAGACGGGCCGCCGCTCCTTCGGCTCGGCTGTGCCGCCGCGCTCGAGCGGCCGCGGCGGCGGCTTCACGATCCGGCCGATGCTCGTCAGGCGGAGGCTCACCGCCTCGACCGGCTCGGCCGGTGCCGCGAATCCGTAGACCCGGTCGTGCTCGACGTGGAAGCGCTCGACGAGGGCGTCGCCGGCCGGGATCGTCAGCTCGTAGCTCTGGCCGACGTAGCGGAGGTCGATCTGGCGGACGAACTCGACCGCCGCCCCGGAGAGGCCCTCCTGCTCGAGCTCGGCGCGGCCGGCGGCCTCGAGCTCGGCGAACGTCCGCTCCGCCTCGGCGGGGTCGAGCTCGTCGAGCCGGCGCATGATCGTGATCGCCGCGTCGCGCTTCAGGTCGGTCGTGAGCAGGCCGGTCGCGGAGAAGATGCCGGGGCTGCGCGGGATCACGAGCGTCGGCATCTCGGCGTCGCGCGCGAGCGCGTTCGCGTGCACGGGCCCGGCGCCGCCGAAGCCGACCAGGACGAAGTCGCGCGGGTCGTAGCCGCGCTGGACGGAGATCAGGTGGAGGGCGTTCACCATCGCCGCGTTCGCGATCTCGACGACCCCGTTCGCCGCCTCGGTGACGGAGAGGCCGAGCGGCGTCGCGAGCCGCTCCTCGATCGCGGCCCGTGCCCCCTCGACGTCGAGGCCCATCTCGCCGCCGAGGAAGTACGCCGGGTTGAGCCGGCCGAGCACGACGTTCGCGTCGGTGACGGTCGGCTCGGTGCCGCCGCGGCGGTAACAGACGGGCCCCGGGTCGGCGCCCGCGCTCTGTGGCCCGACGCGCAGCAGCCCGCCGGAGTCGATCCAGGCGATCGAGCCGCCGCCGGCGCCGATCTCGACCAGGTCGACCACCGGCGTCCGCACCGGGTAGCCCGAGAGCGACATGCCGCCGATCCCGGCGCCGGCATGGCCGCCGACGGTGTAGTCCTTGGTCACCGACGGCTGCCCGCCCTGGATCAGCCCGACCTTGGCGGTCGTGCCGCCCATGTCGAAGGAGAGGATGTCCGGCCGGCCGAGCGTCTCGCCCAGGTAGGCCGAGGCGATCACGCCCGCGGCCGGCCCTGACTCGACCATGAAGACCGGCTTGCGCGCCGCCGCCTCGGAGCTGAAGACGCCGCCGCTCGACTGCATCACGAGCAGCTTGGCGTCGATCCCGGCGCTCCGCGAGGCGCCGCTCGATCCCCTCCAGGTAGCGCCCGACGACCGGCCGGATCGCGGCGTTGATCACCGTCGTCGATGCGCGCAGGTACTCGCGGAACTCCGGCGCGACCTCGGCCGAGAGCGAGATCGGCACGCCCGGGAGCTCCTCGGCCAGGATCTCGCCGATCCGGAGCTCGTGCGCCGGGTTGACGTAGGAGTGGAGCAGGCAGACGGCGACCGACTCGACCTCCTCGCGGCGCAGCACCGCAGCCGCGGCGCGAACCGAGTCGTCGTCGAGCGGCGTGAGCACCTCGCCCTTCGGCCCGAGCCGCTCCCGCACCTCGGTCGCGCGGTCGCGCGGCACGAGCGGCGGCGGCTTCTCGAACAGCGTGTCGTAGAGGGTGGGGCGGACCTGGCGCGCGATCTCGAGCAGGTCGCGGAAGCCCTCGGTGGTGACGAAGCCGCCGCGCGCGACCTTGCCCTCGATGATCGCGTTCGTCGCGACGGTGGTCGCGTGGACGACGAAGCTGACCTGGCCGGGCTGGACGCCGCCTTCGGCGAGGGCGCGGTCGACCGCCTGCATGAACCCCTCGGACGGGTCGGCGGGTGTCGTCAGCACCTTCGCGATCGCGACGCTGCCGCTCTCCTCGTCGATCAGCGTCGCGTCCGTGAACGTGCCGCCGATGTCGATCGCGACGCGGACGCTCACGCCGACGACCGCTTGTGTCTATCAGTCACAAGCGCCCCTCCTTCCCGCATGGTTGCGTGCTCGAAAGGGAGCTTGTGTCTATCAGTCACAAGCTTCACGCGCTCCCCCGGAGCTCGGCCGTCGCGGTCTCGTCGATGCAGGCCCCGTCGATCGCGACCCGGTAGTGCTCCCGGGCGCGCTCGGCGCTGACCTTGCCCTCGCGCACGTCGCGGAGGACGCGCTCGGGCTCCCGCTCGGCGGCCGGCCCGTAGCCGCCGCCGCCGCACGTGCGGACGCTGATCACGTCGCCGGGCACGAGCTCGATCGTGCACTTCGAGCCGAGCCGCGTCTCGACGCCGTCGCGGATGTGCCGGTACTCCGCGACCCGGCCGTCGCTGCCGCCGAGGACGCCCCACGGGCCGCTTCGGTCGCGGTCGGCGAGCACCGTGAAGGTGGTGTGCAGGTCGAAGCGGTAGTCCTTGCGCAGGCCGAGCCCGCCGCGGAAGCGGCCGGGCCCGTCCGAGTCCTCCACCAGCGAGAGCCGGTCGATCCGCACCGGGTAGTTCAGCTCCGTCTCCTCGACGGGTGCGTTCTCGGTGTTCTGGCCGTGGGCCTGGACGGCATCCGGCCCGTCGCTCGAGAAGCGGCCGCCGTACCCGCCCGCGAACGTGTCGTAGAAGCAGGTGTACGTCCCGGCTTCGACGTCGAGCGAGCCGAAGCCGGCCTGGCACATCATCGCCTTCGTCCCCGCGGGCAGCCGCTCGGGGAAGGCCGGCAGCAGCGCCTTGAACATCACGTCGACGAGGCGCGTCTGCGTCTCCCAGCCGCCGACGACAGGGGCCGGCCAGCTGGCGTTCGTGACGGTGCCGGGGGGCGCGTCGAGGTGGACGAGCCGGTAGAAGCCGTCGTTCACGGGCAGGTCGGGGTCGATCAGGCACTTGAACGCGTACGCGCACGCGGAGAACGTCATCGCCCACGTCGAGTTGACGGGCGCGCGCCGCTGCAGGTCGGAGCCGGCGGTGCTGAAGATCACGCCCTCCGGCCCGATCTCGATCCGCACGCGCAGCCGTACCGGCTCGTCGGTGTAGCCGTCGTTGTCGACGGAGCCCTCGGCCGACCAGACGCCGTGCGGCAGCTTCGCGAGCTCGGAGCGCGTTCGCCGCTCGGTGTACTCGAGCAGCTCGTCCATCGCGGCGAGCACCGTCTCGCGCCCGTGGCGCGCGACGAGCGCCTGCACCCGGCGGACGCCGGTCGCGTTCGCGGCGATCTGCGCCCGGAAGTCGCCGCCCGTCTCGTGCTTCGAGCGGATCTGCGCCAGGATCAGCCGGAAGACGTCCTGCACGATCCTGCCACCCTCGACGAGCCTGATCGGCGGGATGATCACGCCCTCCTGGAAGACCTCCCGGAACGCGCCGATCGACGCGGGTGCGCCGCCGCCGACGTCGACGTGGTGGGCGAGGTTCGCGACGTAGCCGATCAGGAGGTCGCCGTCGTGCACCGGTGAGATCAGGCTGACGTCGTTCAGGTGCACGCCGCTCGGGTGCGGGTCGTTGGTGACGATCACGTCGCCGGGGCCGAGCCGCTCGGGGCCGTACGTCCGGACAGCCTTCGGCACCTGCTCGACCATCGAGCCGAGGTGGACGGGCTGGGTGAAGCCCTGGGCGACGGGGCGCAGCTCGGCGTCGAAGAAGGCGCAGGAGAAGTCCGAGCGCGTCTTGATGTTCGTGGAGTAGGCGCTTCGCTTCAGCGCCAGCACCATCTCGTCGGTCGCGGCGACGAGCGCGTTCCGGAGCACCTCGAACGTGATCGGGTCGACGGTCATCCCTGCCACGCGTACGCCTCCCGGGCCTGCTCGGGGCTGACCTTGCCCTCGCGGACGTCGCGCGCGACCAGCTCGCGGTCGCGCTCCGCCGGCGGCCCGTAGCCGCCGCCGCCGCACGTGCGGTAGCTGACCGTGTCGCCCGCCTGCAGCTCGACCGTCCCCTTCGCGGGCAGGCGCCGCTCCTCGCCGTCGCGGATCAGGACGTACTCCGCCGGCGCGCCTGCGCCGCCTCCGAACGCGCCGGCGGGGCCGTGACTCGTGCGGTCGGCCAGGACGGTGAACGTGGTCGGCCTGTCGAAGCGGAAGTCCTTCCGCAGTCCGAGCCCGCCGCGGAATCGGCCCGGCCCTGCGGAGTCGTCGACCAGCGAGAGGCGCGTCACGCGCACCGGGTAGTTCAGCTCGGTCTCCTCGACCGGCGCGTTCTCGGTGTTCTGCCCGTGGGCCTGGACGGCGTCCGGGCCGTCGCTCGCCGACCGGGCGCCGTAGCCGCCGCCGAAGGTCTCGAGGAAGCAGTAGTACGCGTTCGTCGCCGGGTCGACGCCGCCGAAGCCGGCGTGGCACATCATCGCCTTCGTCCCGGCGGGCAGGCGGTCGGGGAAGGCCGGCAGGAGCGCGCGGAAGATCACGTCGACGAGCCGCGTCTGCGTCTCCCAGCCGCCCACGACCGGGCTCGGCCACGTGCAGTTGGTGACGCTGCCGAGCGGCGCCTCGAGCGACACGAGCCGGTAGAAGCCGTCGTTCACGGGCAGGTCGGCGTCGACCAGGCACTTGAGCGCGTACGCGCAGGCGGAGAACGTCTGCGCGTACGTCGAGTTGACCGGTGCCCGCCGCTGCGGGTCGGAGCCGGCGAGGTCGAACGCGACGCCGTCGGGGCCGATCTCGATCCGCGCCGCCAGCCGGACGGGCTCGTCCGTGTAGCCGTCGGTGTCGACCGTGCCCACGGCGTCGTAAACACCGTGTGGCAGATTTGCGATCGCAGATCGCGTACGTCGTTCGGTGTAGTCGAGCAGCTCCGCCATCGCCGCCACGAGCGTTGCGCGGCCGTGGCGGTCGGCGAGCGCACCGAGGCGCCGGACCCCGGTCGTGTTCGCCGCGATCTGGGCGCGGAAGTCCCCTGCCGTCTCGTGCTTCGAGCGGATCTGGGCGAGGATCAGCGCGAACACGTCCTCGACGATCCGGCCGCCCTCGACGACCTTCACGGGCGGGATGATCACGCCCTCCTGGAAGACCTCCCGGAAGGCGCCGATCGAGGCGGGCGCGCCGCCGCCGACGTCGACGTGGTGGGCGAGGTTCGCGACGTAGCCGAGCAGCTCGCCCTCGTGGTGGACGGGCGAGATCAGCGAGACGTCGTTCAGGTGCACGCCGCTCGGGTAGGGGTCGTTCGTGATCAGCACGTCGCCGGGCCCGAGCTCGTCGGGGCCGTAGTCGCGCACCGCCCGCGGCACCTGCTCGACCATCGAGCCGAGATGGACCGGCTGCGTGAAGCCCTGGGCCACCGCCCGCAGCTCGGCGTCGAAGAAGGCGCAGGAGAAGTCGGAGCGCGTCTTGATGTTCGTCGAGTAGGCGCTCCGCTTCAGCGCCAGCACCATCTCGTCGGTCGCGGCGACGAGCGCGTTCCGGATCACCTCGAACGTGATCGGATCCATCACCGGACCGTGTACCTCTCGACCGCGTCGTGGTCGAGGTCGAAGCCGAGCCCTGGTCCGTCGGGAACCATCACGCGGCCGCCGCCGAGATCGAGCGGCGTGGTCACGAGCTGCCCGGCGAGCAGCTGGTGCATCACCTGGTTGCCGAGCGTCAGGTTGGGCACGCAGGCCGTCAGCTGCAGCGCCGCGAAGGTGGAGATCGAGCTCTCGACGCAGGCGTGGCGGTTGACCGGGATCCCGTGCGCCTCGGCCAGGTGGGCGAGCTGGCGCCAGCGCCAGAGCCCGCCGGCCTCGTGGCTGCCGAGCACGATCGCGTCGGCCGCCTCGCTCTCGAGCACGTTGCGCAGCTCGTGCGCCGTGTAGACGGCCTGGTCGGCGGCGATCCTCGTCGAGACCGCGCGCCGCACCTGGGCGAGCCCGCTCACGTTCCCCGCCGCGACCGGCTGTTCGACCCAGTCGAGGTCGTACTCGGCCAGCCGGCGGATGGCGTCGATCGCGGTCGGCACGTCCCAGGCCTCGTTCGCGTCGACGCGCAGGAGCGGCTCGGGCCCGATCGCGTCCCGCACCGCCGCGACGATCTCCTCGTCGTCGCGCCCGGCGCCGGCCGACCTTGAGATAGACGACGCGGTGGCCGGCGGCCGCAAGCTCGGCCGCATGCCGCGCGAGCTCCTCGGCCGTGTCGCCCTGCGGGAAGGCCATGAAGTCGACCTCGTCCCGGACGCGGCCGCCGAGGAACGTCGACGCCGGCACGCCGAGCGCCTTGCCGAGCGCATCCCAGCACGCGACCTCGATCCCGCTCGCGATCTGCTGCGACCAGTGCGGATAGAAGCGCCAGCGCCCGTCGCGCCAGAGCTCGCCCAGGATCGCCTCGACGTCGCCCGGCGAGCGGCCGACGAACGCTGCCGCCATCAGGTTCCCGTACGAGACGACCGCCGCCGTGTCCTCGCAGATCGACTCGCCGTAGCCCGTCGCGCCCGCGTCGGTCTCGACGGCGAAGAGGACGAGGTGTGCGCGCTCCTGCACGCCCGAGCGCCAGTGGAACGGCTGCTCGAGCGGGATTGCGAGCGGCGTCGCGGTGACGGACGTGATCTTCACGCGCGGTTCCCGGGCCCCCAGACCGAGCCGAATGTCTTTCCCTCGGCGAAGCGCGAGCCCGAGAGGCCCGAGATGTCGATCGGCGGCTCGTGCCCGGCGATCACGTGCGCGAGCGACTCGCCCAGCGCCGGGCCGAGCTTGAAGCAGTGGCCGCTCCCGCCGAACGCCGAGTAGTAGCCGCCGACCTCCTCCTCGCCGACGATCGGGTACCAGTCCTCGGTGATGTCGTAGACGCCCGAGTAGCCCGTGACGAACGTGCCGCCGTAGTTCTCGGCTCCGAGCGTCGGCCGCAGCGACGGCAGCCGGTTCACCAGCCTCGGCACCATCCAGTCGAGGTGCTCGGCGTCCGTGCCGTCGTCGTAGTCCTCCGGATCGGCCGGCTCCTTCTGCTTCGGCCAGCCCTGGCCGACGAGCACCTTTGCGTCGCCGTAAAGGCGGAAGTAGAGCTGCTGCGCCGCGTCGGACATGACCGGGAGCTCCCCGAAGCCCTCGGGCGCGTCGAAGATCGCCTCGTGCTCGCGGCTGAACGTGAGCGGATAGTCGATCCCGACCATCCGGCCGATCCTGTCACCCCAGGGCCCGCACGCGTTGACGACGACCCCGGTTGCGATCGTCCCGTCACCCGTGACGACGGCCGCGACCCGCCCTCCAGCGACGGTGATGTCGAGCGCCGTGCAGCCCTCGTAGACGTGAAGCCCCTTCGCCTGTGCCGACCCGACGAGCGACTGTGTCGTCAGGACGGGGTCGGCGTACCCGGACGTTCGCTCGTAAGCAGCCGAGCGCGATCCCCTCCACGTCCAGCTCCGGCCAGCGGTGCTGCACCTCCTCCGGGCTCAGGATCTCGGTCTGGACCCCGAACGACTGCTGTACCGGGACGACGTCGCGGATCGCCTGCTCCTGGTCGGCCGGCGCGATCACCGCGTAGCCGCACTGGACGAACCCCGCCGGGCCGCCGAGCCGTTCCGCGGCGTCCGCGAACATCTCGGCGCCGCGCACGGCGAGCCGGATCGCGACCTCGTTCGAATAGTGCTGGCGCACGTGCGCGGCGGAGTACTGCGTCGAGCCGCCGCAGATCGTCGACTTCTCCACGAGCGCGACTTCGCCGAAGCCGAGCTCCGTCAGGAAGTGGGCGGTGCTCGCGCCGATGATCCCTCCTCCGATCACGACCGCGTCGGCCTTCGTGATCACGCGTTCCTCCTCTCGGCTCTCAGAGCCGTCGTGTGTTCGTGGTCGACAACTCCGTCCGCGTCGAGCGCGACGGCGTAGAGCTCCAGCGCCGCCTCGACGCTGACCTTCTCGTCGACGACGTCGCGGGCGACCGCGGCCACGTCGCGCTCGAGCGGATCGCCCCAGCCGCCGCCGCCCGCGGTGCGGTGCGCATAGACATCGCCGATGCCGATCTCGGTCGAGAACATCGGCGGCAGCACGTCCTCGCTCCCGCCCGGATGCACGAGCAGATTGCTCGAGGTCGCACCCTTCCCGCCGCCGGCCAGACCGTAGGGCGCGTGCTTCGCCCGGTCGGAGCGGACGATCAGCGAGGTGCGGGGCGTCAGGCAGCGCCAGACGCGCTCGACCGCGAGCCCGCCGCGATGGAGGCCGGCGCCCCCCGAGTCGGGTACGAGCCCGTAGCGCTCGACCAGGATCGGATACTCCTGCTCGGCGACCTCGACGGGGACGTTCGCCGCGAGGCTCGCGGGGTTTGTCAGGCCGTCGTTGCCGTCGGCCTCCGGGGTCGCGCCCCACGTGCCGACGACCAGCTCATAGAAGACGAAACGGCCCCCCTCGGGGCGCTCGGCGCCGAAGATCGCGAGCGTGTTGCCGCCCTCGCCCGCAGCGGCGACCCGGTCGGGGATCAGCTGCGCGAGCGCGCCGTTGACGGCGTCGAGCACGCGGAAGCCGGTGACGCCGCGCATCGAGGACGCGCCGGGCATCACCACCTCGGCGACCGTGCCGGGCTTCGTCAGCACGTGGATCGGCCGGAACGCGCCCGAGGTGTTCGGCACCTCCACCGTCAGCGCGGCGCGCACGGCCTGGTAGACGCAGGCCTGCACGAAGGAGCGCGTGCTGTTCAGCGAGCCGCGCACCATCGGCGCCGAGTCGGTCAGGTCGGCGGTGACCTCGTCGCCCGCGATCGTCACGTGCGCGGTGATCGGCACGTCGACGACGTCGATCCCGTCGGAGCCGAGATAGTCAGTGAACGAGGCAGTCCCGTCCGGCCAGGTGGCGATCTCCTGCCGGACGAGCTGCTCGGTGTGGTCGATCAGCGCGTCGCAGAGCAGCGCGAGCTGCTCCCGGCCGTGGCGCTCGGCCAGCCCGACGAGGGCGCGCTCGGCGACCGAGCAGGCCGCCACCTGCGCGCCGAGGTCGCCGAACGTCATCCGCGGGATCCGGACGTTCGCCTCGACGATCTTGAACACGTCCTCGACGGGCTCGCCCGCCGCGTAGAGCCGCAGCCACGGCAGGCGGATCCCCTCCTGGAAGATCTCGGTGTTGTCGCACGCGCTCGAGCCGGGGAGGCGCCCGCCGACGTCGCCGTGGTGGGCGGTCGTGCAGGTGAAGCCGATCAGCTCGCCCTCGAAGTGGACGGGCTTGAAGACGAACAGGTCCTGCAGGTGGATGCCGCCGTCGAACGGGTCGTTCATCAGGAAGACGTCGCCCGGCTGCATCCGGCCGCCGTAGCGTGCGAGCAGCGCGTCCATCGCGACCGGGATCGAGCCGAGATGGAAGGGGACGGTCACGGCCTGGGCGACCGTGCGGCCCAGCGCGTCGCAGATGCTCGCGGAGAAGTCCATCCCGTCACGGACGACGCTCGAGTGCGCGGTGCGGAAGATCGTCGTCGCCATCTCGTCCGCCGCGGAGGCGAGCGCGTTCCCGGCGATCTGGAGCGTGACGGGATCGACCCGGGCGGTCGTCTCAGGCATCGGCCCGCTCCAGGATCAGCGTGCCGGTGCCCTCGTCGCGGCGGACGCTCCAGCCGGGCCGGACGATCACGGTCGTGTCGTACTCGTCGACGAGGAGCGGCCCGGGCTCGGGCGCCGCGCCGATGTCGCGGCGACGCCGGATCGGGGCATCGAGCTCGTCGCCGTCGATGTCGACCCGTCTGATCTGCGAGCCGGCCTCGCCGCGCGCGTCGTCGAAGCGGAACGACGAGGACGCCGCCGACGCACCGAGCGCCGCCAGCCGCACGGCCCGGATCTCCACCGGCGAGCCGGGCTGGTCGCGCACGCCGTAGAGCCGTTCGTGCGCCTGCTCGAAGCGCTCGCGCAGCTCGGTGAGAGCGGCGCGATCGACCGGGCCGGGCGCCAGCTCGACCTCGATCTCCCAGCTCTGGCCGCCGTAGCGGAGGTCGGCGCTGCGGGCCCACTCGACGTCGTCGCGGCCGGCGAGCGCAGGTGCGAGCCGTGCCTCCATCTCTGCGAGGAGCGCGGCGACCGAGTCCGGGTCGCCTCCGTCGAGGTCGAGATGACAGGTGCGCACCTCGTGGAACTCCGGCCTGGCGAAGAGGAGGCCGACGGCGCTGAAGAGACCGGCGACCGCCGGGACGAGAATCGTGCGCACGCCGAGGTCCTCTGCGAGCCCGCCCGCGTGGATCGGGCCGGAGCCGCCGTAGGCGATCAGCGCGAACTCGCGCGGATCGCGGCCCTTCTCGGAGGAGACCGAGCGCAGCGCTCGCACCATCCGCGCGTTCGCGATCCGGTGGATCCCGCTCGCGGCCTCCAGCATGGTCAGGCCGAGCGGCCCGGCGACGTGGCGGACCGCCTCTTCCGCCAGCTCGCGCACGATCTCGATCTGGCCGTCCGCAACGGTGCCCTCGGGGATGAAGCCGAGCACGACATTGGCGTCCGTCACCGTCGGCTCGATCCCACCGCGTCCGTAGCAGGCCGGCCCGGGATCGGCGCCCGCGCTGCGCGGGCCGACCTGGAGCCCCCCGGCCGGGTCGATCCACGCGATGCTGCCGCCGCCGGCGCCGACCTCGGCGATGTCGATCGTGGGGATCCGCAGCAGCTCGCCCGCACCGCGGATCAGCCGGCTGCCCGCGGACATCGAGCCGCCGACCTCGTACTCGCGGCCGCGCGAGATCGCGCCGTCCTCGATCAGCGACGCCTTCGCGGTCGTGCCGCCCATGTCGAACGCGATCACGTTTGCGAGCCCGAGCTGCTCGGCGACGCCGCGGGCGGCGACCACTCCCGCGGCCGGGCCGGACTCGAGCGCGAAGACGGGCTTCAGCTTCGTGTCGTCGGAGGTCATCACGCCGCCGGACGACTGCATGATCTGCAGCGGCCCGTCGAGGCCGAGCTCGTCGAGGCCGGTGCGGATCCGGTCGACGTACGACGACATCAGCGGCCGCACGTACGCGTTGACGACGGTCGTGGCGGAGCGCTCGTACTCGCGCTGCTCGCGCAGGATCGCGCTCGAGAGCGAGATCGTCGCGCCGGGCAGCTCCTCGGCGAGGATCTCGCCCGCGCGCTCTTCGTGGCCGGGGTGGAGGTACGAGTGGAGGAAGCAGACCGCGATCGACTCGACGCCGGTCGCGCGCAGACGGCCGGCGAGCGCGCGGCACTCGGCCTCGTCGAACGGGCGCAGGACGGTGCCGTCGGCGGTCACGCGCTCGTCGAGCTCGAAGCGGAGGCGGCGCTCGACGAGCGGTGCCGGCTTGCGCCAGAAGAGGTCGTACATGTGCGGGATCCGCAGCCGCCGCAGCTCGAGCACGTCGCGGAAGCCCTTCGTCGTCACGAGCGCCGTCGGGCTGCCGCGCCGCTCGAGCACGGCGTTCGTCGCCACCGTGGTGCCGTGGACGACCTCGGTGACCGTGCCGCCGTCGGCCTCCGCCAGGGCGCCGACGGCCTCGACCACCGCCCGGTCGTAGCGGGGAGGGGTGGAGAGGAGCTTGCGCACCAGCACGCGCCCGTCGTCGCCCTGGAGGATCACGTCGGTGAACGTGCCGCCGACGTCGACGCCGACCCGCGCGGCGCCGGGCGCCGTCACGGCAGCTCCAGGATCTCCGCGAGGCGGCCGCCCCGCAGCAGGTGCGTGCGGATCTCGTCCTCCCGCGCGAGGAGCTCGAGCGCGGCGGCCTCGATCGCCGGCCAGTCGGCGGCCGGGACGACGAGCACGGCGTCGCTGTCGGCGACGATCTGGTCGCCGGGTGCGACCTCGACGCCGCCCACGCTGACGGGCTCGCCCACGGACGGCGCCTCCCGCTTCGCGGGCCCTGTCGCGACGAAGCCCGCGTGGAAGACCGGGAAGCCGAGCACGCCGATCGCGCCGCCGTCGCGGATCGGGCCGTCGATCACGAGGCCCTGCAGCTCTCGCCCCTCGGCGTCCATCGCCATCAGCTCGCCGAAGTAGCCGGTGTCGGTTCGGTGCCCGGCGTCGACGACGAGCGCCGTCCCCTCCGGCGCCTCCAGCAGCAGCCTGTGCGCGGCCAGGTTGTCGCCGGGCGCGCACGCGCACGTGGCGGCCGGAGCGCAGATCGCGTCCATCAGCGTCAGGTGGGTCAGGCCCTGGACGGCCCGGGCTCTTCCGGCGGCGGCCTCGAGCACGATCGCGGTGGAGAGGAGCTCCGACATCTCGTATCTACGATTCGCGAAATGAAATTTGAAATTTCATGTTGCGCATTGGGGCGAGCGTAAACGAGACTGCAGAGAAATGAAAGGTGAGACCGGAAATGACCTGCCGATCCGCCCCCTCGGGGAGCGTCGGTCGATCGAGCAGCGCGTCGCGGAGTCGCTCCGGGAGCTGATCGTCTCCGGCCAGCTGGAGGAGGGCGTGCCGCTCGTGCAGCGCGAGCTCGCCACCAGGCTCGGCGTCTCCCAGACGCCGGTCCGGGCGGGGTTGAGCCAGCTCGAGCGCGAGGGGTTCGTGGCGCTCGGGCCGACCGGCAGAGCGGTCGTGAACCGGCTCACGCGCGAGGACTTCGAGGAGATCTACGCCGCCCGCTTCGGCCTGGAGGGGCTTGCCGCGCGGATCGGCGCCGCTGCCGTCGGCCGCGAGGAGCTCGACGAGATGCGTGAGCTGCTCGACCATCTCCGGCACGCCGCCCGCAAGCAGGACGTCGACCAGTACCTCGGCCTCAGGTGGGACTTCTATGGCACCTGCTACCGCGCGAGCGGCCGCAAGCGCCTCGTCGCAGAGGTCGAGCGGCTCTACAACCGGTCGGAGCGCTACAACCGGATCGTGCTCTCGTCGCCGCAGCGTTTCCGGGAGTCGGTCGGCCGCTACGCGACCTTCCTCGCGGCCTGCCGGGCCCACGACGGCGAGGCCGCCGAGCGCACGGTGCAGGAGAGCCTGCGCTGGGCCGTCGAGCGCGTCGGGGGCGACCTGCCTTCCGAGGTGGACGCGTGAGCGTCGCGACCGACGAGCTGCGGGCCGAGCTCGAGGCGGCGCTGCTCGACGGCGGCCGCGTCTCGACCGGCGACTCCGACCGCGAGCTGCACTCGGCCGACATCAGCTTCCACCGGCCGCGCCTGCCGGACGTCGTCGTCTATCCCGCGTCGAGTGGCGAGGTGTCCGCCGTGCTCGCGCTGGCGAGCGCGCGCGGCGTCGCCGTGACGCCGTTCGGGGCCGGCTCGAGCCTCGAGGGCCACGTGATTCCGGCGCGCGGCGGGATCAGCCTCGACCTCTCGCGGCTGGACCGGATCCTCGAGGTCGCGGCCGCGCGACCTCACGGCCACGGTTCAGGCCGGCGTCACGCGCAGCGCGCTGGCGCGGGCGGCCGGAGAGCACGGCCTCTTCTTCCCGGTCGATCCGGGCGCGGACGCCACGCTCGGGGGCATGGCTGCGACGAACGCGGCCGGAACGACCACGATCCGGTACGGGAAGATGCGCGAGAACGTCCTCGCGCTCGAGGCCGTGCTCCCGGACGGCACCGTGATCCGAACCGGCAGCCGCGCACCGAAGACCTCCGCCGGCTACGACCTCACCTCACTGCTCGTTGGCTCCGAGGGCACGCTCGCCGTGATCACCGAGGTGACCGTGCGCCTCTACGGCATCCCCGAGCACGTGGTCGCGCAGCGCATCACCTTCCCCAGCCTCGAGGCGGCCTGTCGGACCGCCGCCGCGGCCGTGGCCGCCGGCTCCGCGGTGACCCGGCTCGAGCTGCTCGACGCCTGGTCGATCGCCGCGATCAACACCCACTTCGGCACCGGCTACGACGAAGGGCCGTGCCTGCTCGTCGAGGCCGCGGGGAGCGAGGCGACCGTGGAGGCCGACCTCGCGCTCGTGCGTGCGCTGGCCCTCGACGAGGGGGCGACGTCGGTCGTCGACGAGCGCGAGCCCGACGCGCGGGCGCGGCTCTGGGCCGTGCGGCACGAGGCCGCCTACGCGGCCGCCGCCGTCTCCCCGGGCCGCCGCGAGCGGGCGACGGACACCTGCGTCCCGGTCTCGGAGCTGGCGGCCGCCGTCGCCTTCGCGCGCGGGGAGCTGGAGCGGCTCGAGCTCGAGGGCGCGATCCTCGGCCACGCGGGAGACGGCAACGTCCACGTCTCGCTCCAGGTCGATCCCGACGACGCCGCCGAGCTCGCGCGCGCCGACGAGCTGGTCGACAGCCTCGTCGCCGACGCGCTGGCGCGCGGAGGCACGTGCACCGGCGAGCACGGCATCGGCTCCGGCAAGCTGCGCGCGCTCGAGCTCGAGCACGGCGACCTCGTGCCGCTGATGCGCCGGCTCAAGGCTGTCTTCGACCCGAGCGGGATCATGAACCCGGGCAAGGTCTTCGCCCCCGCCCCCGTCCGAGAGGAGCACTGAGTGGCCGCCAACGGCCTGCCGATCGACCGTCCGAGCAAGATCCTGTGCGTCGGCCTGAACTACCGCGACCATGCGGCCGAGTCGAAGATGGAACTGCCGTCCGCGCCGCTCCTGTTCGCGAAGTGGCCGAACGCGCTCGTCGGCCACGGCGCGACGATCGTGCTCCCCCGCCAGGCAGCCGAGACCGACTACGAGGCCGAGCTCGGCGTCGTGATCGGCCGGGGCGGCCGCACCATCGCGGCCGCCGACGCGCTCGACCACGTCGCCGGCTACGTCTGCGCGAACGACGTCAGCTCGCGCGCCGTGCAGTTCGCGGACGGCCAGTGGACACGGGGGAAGTCGTTCGACACGTTCTGTCCCGTGGGCCCGGAGCTCGTGCCCGCCGACCGGATCGCCGACCCGCAGGCGCTGCGCATCCGTTGCCTCGTGAACGGCGAGGCGCTGCAGGACGCGAGCACCGCCGACATGATCTTCTCCGTCGCGGAGGTGATCGCCTACATCAGCGACGGGATCGAGCTGGTCGCCGGCGACCTGATCCTGACGGGGACGCCGCCCGGCGTCGGCTTCGCGCGCACACCACCCGTCTATCTCGAGGACGGCGACGAGGTGACGGTCGAGATCGAGGGAGTCGGCACGCTGACGAACCCGGTGCGCCGCGCGTGAGCGTCGCGCCGGCAGCGCTCGAGGACGCCCTCCGCTCCCGGTTCGGCGACGCCGTCCTCCGTGGCGTGCCGCCGCGCTATCTCGCCGACGCGACCGAGGCGCGCGGCCTCCGCGGCAGCGCCGACGCGGTCGTCGCGCCCGGCAGCGCAGACGAGGTCGCGGAGGTGGTCGGCTGGTGCTACGAGCACGGCGTGCAGATCACGCCCCGCGGCGGCGGCACGGGTTTCGCCGGCGGCGCGGTGCCCGGCGGCGGCGTCGTGCTCGCGCTGGAGCGCCTCACGAGGGTGCGCTCGCTCGACCCGGAGCTCTGGCGGATGGAGGCCGAAGCCGGAGTGACGACGCTGGACGTGCGCCGCCGTGCGCGGGAGAGCGGCCTGCTCTTCCCGCCCGATCCCGGCGCGGCCGAGGAGTCGCAGATCGGCGGCAACGTCGCCACGAACGCCGGCGGGCCGCATGCCTTCAAGTACGGCGTCACCGGCGACTGGGTGACCGGGCTCGAGGCCGTCGTCGCACCGGGCGAGCTCGTTCGCGTCGGCGGTGCGATCCGGAAGGACGTCGCGGGCTACGACCTCGCGAGCCTGCTCGTCGGCTCGGAGGGCACGCTCGGCGTGATCACGTCGGTCTGGCTGCGGCTCGTCCCCGCGCCCGAGGCGGTCGCCCCCGTCGTCTCGCTCCATCCGGACACGGCGAGTGGCTGCGAGGCGCTCGCGCGGGTGCTCGGCAGCGGCATCCCCGTGGCGGCGCTCGAGTACCTCGACGCCGAGACGGTGCGGCGCGCCGCCGACGCGTTCCCGGTGCCACTCGCCCGTGGCGGTTTCATGGTGCTCGTCGACGTCGACGGCTCCGTCGAGGAGGTCGCCCGGCTGCGAGCGGACGTGCTCGAGGCGGTGGACGAGGACGCGCTGCTCGTGTGGGCGCCCGAGAGCGCCGTGGAGATCGCGTCGCTCTGGCGCTGGCGCGACGGCGTCTCGATCGCCGTGCAGGTCGAGCGCGGCGGCAAGGTGAGCGAGGACATCGTCGTCCCCTTCGACCGGCTCGGCGAGGCGATCGAGGAGACGCTCGCGATCGGCGCCCGCCACGAGCTGCCCGCCTGCAGCTGGGGCCATGCCGGAGACGGCAACCTCCACTCGACGTTCCTCGTCGATCCAGGCGAGCCGGCGGAGCTCGGTCGCGCGGAGGCGGCCGCCGAAGAGCTGTTCGCACTGGCCGCGCGCCTCGGCGGCAGCATCTCCGGCGAGCACGGCCTCGGGCTCGTCAAGGGAGGTCAGCTACCGCGGCAGTGGCAGCCGGGCGCGCTGGCGCTGCACGACGCGATCAAGGCGGCGTTCGATCCCGCCGGGCTGCTCAACCCCGGGAAGAAGCGCTAGCTAGCCGGCCGCGACTTCGGCTTCGAGCAGCTGCCGGCACTCGGCGCAGCCCTCGCCGACCTGTTCGGCCGCCGCCGTGAGCGTGCTCTCGACCGCGGCGTCGGACAGGCCGTTGTCGGCCGCGATCGCCTTGGTCTTCGTGATGAAGGACTTGGTCGCCGCGATGCTGTCGGCCTCGTTCGCGCAGGGATCGATCCCGAGCTCGATGCAGAGGGTGAAGGTCGCGGCCTCGGCGTCGAGCAGCAGGTTGCCGCGCTCTGCGCCGCTCGGCTCGCCCGCCTGGGTGGCCGTGCCGCCGTCGCTCGACGAGGAGCTGCCACCGCAGCCGGCGAGCGCCAGGACGACGACGGCGAACAGGAGCGGTAGGCCGCGGGACATGCTCCGACTATAGAGGCGGCTCGTCGCGGCTGGTGCGGATCTAGACTCCGCGCCACCTGACGAAGGGGTGACATGGCAGCAGGGGGTGGCACCAACGCGATCCTGACCGCGCTCGCGGCGAATATCGGGATCGCAATCGCAAAGTTCGTGGGCTTCCTGCTCACCGGCTCGAGCTCGATGCTCGCCGAGTCCGTCCACTCGGTCGCAGACAGCTCGAACCAGGGGCTGCTTCTGCTCGGTGGCAAGGGGGCGAGCCGGAAGGCCTCGGACGTCCACCAGTTCGGCTACGGCCAGGTGCGCTACCTCGCCGCATTCGTCGTCTCGATCGTGCTCTTCACGCTCGGCGGGCTGTTCGCGCTGTACGAGGCGTGGCACAAGTTCGCCGACCCGCACCCAATCGAGGACTGGCAGTGGGTGCCCGTAACGGTGCTGCTGCTCGCGATGGTCTTCGAGGGTTACGCGCTCAGCGTCGCCGTCAAGGAGGCGAACCACGTCCGCGGCCGCCGCTCGCTCTTCCAGTTCGTCAAGGCGTCCCGGTCGCCGGAGATCCCGGTGATCCTGCTCGAAGACACGGGGGCGCTGCTGGGGCTCGTCTTCGGCCTCTTCGGCGTCGGGATGACGCTCGGGACGGGCGACGGCCGCTGGGACGCGGTCGGCTCGGGCGCTATCGGCGTGCTCCTCGTCGCGATCGCGGTGTTTCTCGCCTGGGAGATGCGCTCGATGCTGATCGGCGAGGCCGTGCTTCCCGAGCACCGGGACGCGATCGAGGCCGCGCTCGTCGGCGACGGCATCGACGCGATCGTGCGCCTGCGGACGCTGCACCTCGGCCCTGACGACGTGCTCGTCGCGGCGAAGATCGCCGTCGGCATGACCGACTCGGCGCGGGAGGTCGCCCGTGCGATCGACGCCGCGGAGCAGCGGGTGCGGGCGGCCGTGCCGCTGAAGCTCCAGATCTACCTCGAGCCCGCCCTGCCCCTGCCTGCGCCGGACGTCAGTCCATGACGAGAGTGAGCAGCGCCTTCTGGGCGTGGAGGCGGTTCTCCGCCTGATCCCAGACGGCGGAGCGCGGCCCGTACAGCACCTCGAACGTGATCTCCTCGCCCTCGTGCGCGGGCAGGCAGTGGAGCACGATGGCGTTCTCGCCGGCGGCACGGAGCAGGTCTGCGTCGACCCGGTAACGAGCGAGGTCGGCGCGCCTGCGCGCCTGCTCGCGCTCCTGGCCCATGCTCGTCCAGACGTCGGTGTAGATCGCGACGGCGTCGGCGCCGGCCTCGGCGCGGCAATCGGAAGCGGCGGCTGGGATGGGCCGTGCTGGGATCGAACCAGCGACCTTGGGATTAAAAGTCCCCTGCTCTACCAACTGAGCTAACGGCCCCGTGTGAGTAACGCGAGTGTAGGGCACACTTTCGGGGTGGAAGTTCTCGAGAAGCCCCGTCTGCGCGGTGTCTTCCACCAGTACGCCTTCTATGCCGCGGTCGCGGCCGGCACCGTGCTCGTCGCCCTCTCGGACTCCGGCCGCGAGCTCTTCGCGACCTGGGTCTACGCCGTGGCGCTCGCCTCGATGTTCGGCGTCAGCGCGCTCTACCACCGTGTGAACTGGCGCTCGCCGCGGATGCGTACCTGGATGCGCAGGCTCGACCACTCGACGATCCTGCTCCTGATCGCGGGCACATACACGCCGTTCGCGTTGCTCGCCTTCGACGGCACGCTCGGCGACGTGATCCTGATCGTCGTCTGGTCCGGCGCCGCCGCGGGGCTCGTGCTCAACCTCGCCTGGGTGGACGCGCCGAAGTGGCTGACGGCGATCGTCTTCATCGCGCTCGGCTGGGTCGGGATCGCGGCAGTGCCGGAGCTGTTCGAGCTCGGCGTCGCACCGGCCGTGCTCGTCTTCGTCGGGGGCGCCCTCTACACGCTTGGTGCGCTTGCCTACGCGTTCAGGCGGCCGAACCCGGCACCCGCGACGTTCGGCTACCACGAGATCTTCCACGTGCTCGTCGTCCTCGCCGCCGCCGTTCACTTCATCGCGATCGCGGCCTTCGTGTCGCCGCAGGCTTAATCCGGCCGTAATGCCCCGGCGCGCTACCGTGACGGCATGGAGATGAAGACACAGAAGACGGATGAGCAGTGGCGTGCCGAGCTCGCCCCGGAGCAATACGAGATTCTCCGGCGCAAGGGCACCGAGCGCGCGTTCACCGGCGAGTACGTCGACACGAAGGACCCCGGCGTGTACCGCTGCGCCGGCTGCGGCGCCGAGCTCTTCCGCTCGGACGCCAAGTACGACTCCGGCTCCGGCTGGCCGAGCTTCGTCGAGCCGAAGGACCTGGAGAGCGTCGTCACCGAGTCGGACACGAGCTACGGGATGGTGCGCACCGAGGTGATGTGCGCCGCGTGCGGCGGCCATCTCGGCCACGTCTTCCCCGACGGCCCCGGCCCGACCGGGCAGCGCTTCTGCATCAACTCGTGCGCGCTCGAGCTGGAGCGGACATGAGCGAGAAGGCGACGTTCGCGGCCGGCTGCTTCTGGGGCGTCGAGGTCGACTTCCGCAACACGCCTGGCGTCACCGACGTCCAGGTCGGCTACACCGGCGGGAACGCCGACGCTCCGAGCTACGAGCAGGTCTGCAGCGGCACGACCGGCCACGCCGAGGCGGTCGAGGTCACGTTCGACCCCGGCGAGGTCTCGTACGCCGAGCTGGTCGACCGCTTCTGGGGCCTGCACGACCCGACCCAGGTGAACCGCCAGGGTTGGGACGTCGGCACGCAGTACCGCTCGGCGATCTTCACCCACTCGCCCGAGCAGGCGGAGACGGCTGCCGAGTCGAAGGCGCGGGCTCAGGTGCGCTTCGGACAGCCGATCGCGACGGAGATCGCCGACGCGACGACGTTCTGGCCCGCCGAGGAGTACCACCAGCAGTACCTGGTCAAGAACGGCCGCGCGACCTGCCGGATCTAGCGCGCCTCTAGCCCGCGGCCGGATCGGTGGTGTCCGGCTGCGGGATCCGCCAGGCGGTGAAGACAGCGAGGCCGATCCAGAGCAGGTCGAAGGCGCCGAAGACGGCGTCGACGTCCTCGCGGAAGAACGAGCGCATCTGGGCGGAGAACAGGCCGATGCTCTCCCCGAACTTCTCGGCCTCGTCCTGCACCGCGAGCGCATAGCTGAGGTACTTGCCGAGCAGGATCCCGACGAGTGCCAGGACGACGGCGATTGCCTGGAGCCGCGGCCCCTTTGCGCCGCGGGTCGCGAGCACGACGGCGGTGCCGACGACGAAGCCGATTCCCCAGGCGACGATGCCCACCTCGTAGCTGCTCGCCTGGACGATCAGCGCCCAGACGACGCCGCCGACCACGGCGGCGACGATGCCCGCGGCTACGGCCGGGAGCAGCGAGCTCGACGGCTCCGTCACGAGCGTTGGCGTCGCCGGCTCCGACATGCCGGCGACCTCGTAGCGACCCTCGTCCTCGTTCACGGACGTACTGATAACAAATGGCTCGGACGGCATCAGCGCGTGCCGATCGGCAGGCGCAGCAGCCGTGGGATCGCCGCGGCTGCCCGGGCAACCGGCGACGGGCGCTTGCCGGCCGCGACGGCCTGCTCGGTCGCGAGCGTGCCCCAGCGGACGACCCTGCCGCCGGCGTAGCGGAGAGGCTCGGGCGGCAGCCGCCCTTTCCGCGGCCCGACGAGCGGCAGCGCGGTCCACTCGTCCTCCAGCCCGAGCGCGAGCGAGGCGAGGATCTGGCCGCCGAGCCAGCTCGGGCCGACGCCGTTGCCCGAGTAGCCGGCGCCGTAGTGGATCCGTGTGCCGGGGACGGTGTCGAAGCGGGGGAGCCGGTCGGCGGAGACGTCGATCGGCCCGCTCCAGCGTGCATCGATCCGGACGTCGGAAAGAGCGGGCAGCAGCGTGCGGAGCCCTTCGTGCGCCCGCGCCTGGGCCGGCACGTCGTCGAGCACGCCTGGCCCCACGCGGCCGCCCGGTTCGAGCCGGCCGGAGCCGCTCCCCATCAGCACGCGGCCGTCCGGCGTCGTGCGGAAGTAGTGGAGGAACATGCGCCCGTCCACAACCGCCTCGCCTCCGGTCCAGCCGATCTCGGCGAGCAGCTCCGGCACCGGCTCCGTCAGGACGACGGCGCTCGCGAATGTCGTCTGGCGGCCGCCGAGCGGCCAGCCGGTGCCCCAGGCGTTGAGCGCGAGCACGAGCTCGGGCGCGTGGACGACCCCCTCCGGGGTCTCGAGCCGGCCAGGGCCGACCTTCGTGACGGGCGTCCGCTCGAAGATCTCGATCCCGGCCGCGAGCGCCGCTCGCTTCAGTGCGAGGGCGAGCCGAGCCGGTTGTACCGTCGCCCCGTCGCGGTAGAGGACGCCGCCGCGGAAGCGCGGCGATGCGATCCGCGCCGCCACCTCGTCGGGCGCGAGCGCGCACCGCCTCCTCCGGCGACGCCGAGCTCGCGCGCCGACGGCGACCGCGCGCGCGACGGACTCGTCCTCAGCGTGCGTCGCCGCGACCTTCAGCATCCCAGCCTCGCGCAGCCACACGTCCTCGCTGAGCGCGCGCGTACCGCCGGGATCACCGCGTCGGAGGCGTGCGCGACCCGCAGCGCTCCCTCGTCGCCGAGGACGGCGCGGAGCGTCGGCAGCGACGACCAGTAGCCGTGCAGGAAGCCGCCGTTGCGCCCGCTCGGACCCTCGCCAAGCTCGCGCGCCTCCAGTACCGCGATCCGCAGCGACGGGTCGCGCTCGCGCAGCGCGAGCGCAGTCCAGAGCCCGGTGTAGCCGCCGCCGACGATCGCGACGTCGGCGTCGAGGGAGCCTGCGAGCGCGGGCGAGACGCGGTCGTCGCGATGCGCACGCGCTTCCTCGAGCCACCACGACGAGGGCGACGCGAGCGGGGGTCGCAGCGAGCGCGCCTTCATGTGGCGAGGCTATCCTGCCTCGGCCGCCCCCATCGACTAGCGGCCTAGGTCACCACCCTTTCAAGGTGGCTGCACGGGTTCGAATCCCGTTGGGGGCATCACTGCTCGAGGCGTGTCGCCGGCTCGAATTCTGCGAAGAGCTCCGGCTGGTCGTGGAAGCCCGTGATCCCGGAGATCGCATCGCCGTCGACTGCGAGCACGAGCAGAGCCCAGATGCGCGCGGCACCCGAGCCGTCGTCGGTGTACAGCGCCACGAGGGGCTGGCGGTTCGCGACGCCCTCAACGAGGGTGAACCGGTCGTGGCGGTCGCCCAGCAGCACGGTCGCGAGGAACTCGACGATCGCCTCTCGCCCTTCGTAGCGCCGCGGGTCGGGCGGCATCGTCATCAGCGCGTCGGTTCGCAGCAGAGCGAGCATGCCGTCGACGTCGACCGCCTCCCAGACGTCGATCCAACGGCGGACGAGCGCCGCCTCCGTGGCCGCGCTCTCCGGCGCATGACGTCGTGCGAGCGTGCCTGCCTCGCGCTCTCGCTGCAGGCGCTCTCGCCCCCGCTGAAGGGCGCTGTTCACTGCTGCAACGGTGTCGTCGAGGGCGCTCGCCGCCTCCCGGGCCGACCACCCGAGCACGTCGCGCAGCAGCAGCACCGCACGTTGCTTCGGCGGCAGCAGCTGCATCGCCGCGATGAACGCGAGGCCGACGCTCTCGCGCGCCTCGACCGCCGCCTCGGGCCCGGCCTCCGGTGAGGGCAGGTCGTCGAGCAGGCGATCGGGGTAGGGCTGGAGGCGCTCGTCCACGCGTGCGCCGCTGTCCCGGCCGCGGCGCTCGAGCGCGCGCAGACAGACGTTCGTTGCGATCCGGTAGAGCCACGCGCTCACAGATGCCTGGTTCTCGTAGCCGGCGAGCCCGCGCCAGGCGCGCAGCAGCGTCTCCTGCAACGCGTCGTCGGCATCGTGGAAGGAACCGAGCAGGCGGTAGCAGTGGAGGTGAAGGGCCCGCCGGTGCGGGCCCGTCACCGCCACGAACGCCTGCTCGTCGCCGGCCCGCGCGGAGGCGAGTAACGCGCCGAGCTCGCCGTTCTCACTCACCGGATCAGGCTACGCCGTCGTCGGCACGGCCGCGCCGAGCTCGGTCCACTCGCTGGGCGCGAACGAGCCCGGCGTGCCGCCGAGCGCGAGCAGGCGCACGCCCGCGGGGCCGGGCAGGATCCGCCGGAGCTGCTCCGGCCCGACCCGCGCCATCGTCCCGGGCTCGAGCGCGAACTCGTCGTCGCCCGCGATCAGCGTCGCCGACCCGGAGAGCGTGACGTAGACCTCCTCCTGCTCCGGCTCGGACGCATCGGCGTGGTTGTGCTCCGGATAGCCGTCCCACTCGGCCGGCAGCGTCAGCACCTGCATGCCCCACGCGGTGACGCCGAGCGTGGCACGCGCTCGGCGCACGAACCCCTCGGCCCCCACCGGCTCCATCTCCTCGATCGTGGCGACGGTGACGTCGCTCATGTCTCGCTCCTTTCCGGGGCGCCCCCGTCGGGCGCCGTCAGAGGTTCAATCCGGGCGGGCGCGGAAACTCATCGGTGCTGGCATGCTGCGGGAGGGCGGTTAGCTCAGCTGGTAGAGCACCTGCTTTACACGCAGGGGGTCGGCGGTTCGATCCCGTCACCGCCCATCCCACGTCGCCGGACGCGCGGATCACTCGATCGAGGGATGCCCGCCGGTCCTATTCGCTCAAGCGATGGGTCCTACTGCCGATAAGGGTCTCAGTACGCGTTCCGTGGATCGTGCCGCAGCTTTCCACGTAGAGCCGTCTTCCGAGTCGGAGGTGAGCCAGGTCACGGTCACCTCCGACTTTCGGTTCCCTGGGAGCCGCTACGCGTTACGCACGGTCGCCAGGATCGTCTTGACGAGCTCGTCGAACGCCTCGGACTTGGCCACGAACGCGGACGCCCCGGCCTCGATGGCGGCGGCGCGCGAGAGCCCGTCCGTGTGGCCGCTGAGCGCGATCACCTTCGGCGCGTGCTCGAGCGCGACGAGCCGGCGGGTTGCGGCCGGGCCGTCGAGGACGGGCATGGACATGTCCATCAGGACGATGTCCGCCTCGGCGCTGCGGGCCAGCCGCACGGCCTCCCGGCCCGTCGCGGCGGTGCCGACGACCTCGAAGCGGCCGTCCTGCTCGAGGACGGTCGTCAGCGCGTGCGTGAAGAGCTGGTGGTCGTCGACCACGAGCACGCGGATCGGTTTCGCCTCTGGCATCGAGCGGTCGATGATGACAGAGGCGAATTAGACGTGTCCCAGGGACAGACCCTGGGACACGTCCGCGGCGGACAAGCGTCAGCGCGCGGCTGCGCCGTTCCCGTTCGCGTCGAACTGCGCCTCTTCGGTCGACCCCTTCAGCGCGAGCGTCGAGCTCGTGCCGCCCGAGACGGCCTGGGCGATCTCGTCGAACCAGCCGGCGCCGACCTCGCGCTGGTGCTTGGTGGCGGTGTAGCCGTCGACCTCGAGCTCGAACTCGCGCTCCTGCAGCCGCACGTACGCGGGCATCCCCTCTGCCGCATAGCCGCGGGCGAGCTCGAACATCGACTCGTTGAGCGCGTGGAAGCCGGCGAGCGTGATGAACTGGAAGCCGTAACCCATCGCGCCGAGCTCGCGCTGGAAGCGCGCGATCGTCTCGTCGTCGAGGTGCCGCTTCCAGTTGAAGGACGGCGAGCAGTTGTACGCGAGCTGCTTGCCGGGGAACTCGGCGTGGATCGCCTCGGCGAACTCCCGGGCGATGCCGAGGTCGGGTGTCGACGTCTCCATCCAGACGAGGTCGGCGTAGGGCGCGTAGGACAGGCCGCGCGCGATCGCAGCCTCGACTCCGCAGCGGACGCGGAAGAACCCCTCCGGCGTGCGCTCGCCCGTGATGAACTCCGCGTCGCGGTCGTCGGCATCGCTCGTGATCAGCGTGGCCGCGTCCGCGTCGGTGCGCGCGATGACGAGGGTGGGGACCCCGAGCACGTCCGCGGCGAGGCGGGCGGCGAGGAGCGTGCGGATGAACTGTGCGGTCGGGACGAGCACCTTGCCCCCGAGATGGCCGCACTTCTTCTCCGACGAGAGCTGATCCTCGAAATGGACGCCGGCGGCACCGGCCTCGATCATCCCCTTCATCAGCTCGAACGCGTTCAGCGGGCCGCCGAAGCCGGCCTCGGCGTCGGCGACGATCGGGAGCAGGTAGTCGACACCGTCCTCCTTGCCCTCGGCCCACTCGATCCGGTCGGCGCGCAGGAGGGCGTTGTTCAGCCGCCGCACCATCGCGGGCACGCTGTTCGCCGGGTAGAGGCTCTGGTCGGGGTACACGTCGGCCGCGAGGTTGCCGTCGGCGGCGACCTGCCAGCCGGAGAGGTAGATCGCCTTCAAGCCCGCCTTCGCCATCTGCACCGCCTGGCCGCCCGTGAGTGCGCCGAGTGCGGCGAGGTAGTCCTCCTCGGCGAGCAGGCGCCAGAGCTTCTCGGCGCCGTGGCGGGCGAGCGTGTGCTCGATTCGCAGGGAGCCACGCAGCCGGATCACGTCCTCGGGCGAGTAGTCGCGGTCGATCCCCTGCCAGCGTGAGGCCTCGGCCCAGTCGCGTCCGAGGTCGATGGCGTCCCTTGCAGCGGTGGTGTTCACGTGAGTCCCTTCCGGTCGGGTGAGCAAGCCGTACCAGCACTGTTCCCACTTGTCGGCCATTCGACAAATCGAACGTTTGGATCCGTCCGATAAACAGCGTTAATATGTCGCCGTGCTGCTCTCCCAGGTCGAGGCGTTCCTGACGATCGCCGAACGGCGCTCGGTCTCGGCCGCCGCCGAGGTGCTCTACGTGACCCAGCCGGCGCTGACGACCCGGATCAAGAAGCTCGAGCGCGAGCTCGGAGTCGAGCTGTTCGTGCGCACGGGGCGCGGGATGCGGCTCACGGCCGAGGGCCGCGCCTTCCGCCCGCACGCGCAGCGCGCCGTGCAGTCGCTCTCGGCCGGGCGCGAGCTGCTGCGCGAGCGGCGCGAGGGCCGCGTCGGCGAGCTGATCGTCGGCGCCGCGCCCGCGATCTCGACCTACGTCCTGCCGCTCGTGCTGCGGCGCTTCCAGACGACCTTCCCCAACGTGCACCTGATCGTCCGGACCGGGCACTCGGAGGACGTGCTCGAGCTCGTCCTCCGCGAGCAGGTGCAGATCGGGCTCGTGCGCGACCTGCCGCACCCGGCGGTGACGAGCACGCCGCTGTACGAGGACGAGATCGTGCTCGTCGTGCACCCTCAGCACCGCTTTGCCGGCGAGCGCTCGATCGTCGTGCACGAGCTCGGCGGCGAGCGGCTGATCCTCTTCGACCGTACGTCCAGCTACTTCGTGCTCACGAGCGCGTTCTTCCGGGAGGCGGGGGTGGTCCCTCGCGGCGTGATGGAGCTCGACAACGTCGACGCGACGAAGAAGATGGTCGAGCACGGGCTCGGCATCGCGTTCCTGCCGTACACGGCCGTGCGCGGGGAGCTCGCGGCCGGGTCGCTGCGGGAGATCACGATCGACGGTTACGAGCCGGTGCGGCGGCCGATCGTCGCTCTCCGGCGCCGCGACGCCGTCGTGCCGGAGGACCTCGTCGAGGGCCTGCTGGCGGCCGTGTCGCGGGACGAGCTCGAGAGATAGTTGCTCAGAGCAACTATCTCGCCGTCCAGCCGAGGTCCATCACGACCGGAGCGCCCGTGAAGGCGCGGCCGCCGGGCCCGAGCAGGAACGCAGCCGTCTCGGCCACTTCCTCCGGCTCCAGCATCCGCTTCACGGCCTGCGGTGCCAGCAGGACCTCGTCGACCACGCGCTCGGGAGAGACGCCCGTCGCCTCGGCCTGCGCCGCGATCTGAGACTCCACGATCGGTGTCCGGACGTAGCCGGGGCAGAGCGCGGAGACGGAGATCCCGCGCTCGGCGCCCTCGAGCGCGAGCACCTTCACCAGCCCGAGCACGCCGTGCTTCGCCGCCACGTAGCCGGCCTTGTGCGGCGAGCCGACGAGGCCGTGCACGGAGGCGACGGCGAGGAAGCGCCCGTCTCCCGACGCTCCGAGCTCCTCCCACGCGTAGCGCGCGAGCAGGAACGGGCTCGTCAGCAGCACCGCGAGCAGTGCGTCCCAGCGCTCCTCGGGGAACTCGTCGATCGGGGCGACGTGCTGGAAGCCGGCGTTGGCGACGACCGCGTCGAGCGCGCCGAAGCGGTCGAGCGCGGCCTCGACTGCGGCTCGGTTGCCGTCCCGCGTGGCGAGGTCGGCGGCGAACGGCTCACCCGGCCCGTCCGGATCCGGGTGCTGGTCGACCGCGAGGACGCGGTGCCCGTCGCGTTCGAGGCGCTCCGCGATCGCGCGGCCGATCCCGCTGGCCGCGCCGGTGACGAGCATGTTCCGCATCGCCGACGGACGCTATCGCGCGCACCGGCCTTGCGGGAACCGTGGTAGAACGGGCGGGTGCGCGAACCGGCAACGAGCGGCGACGACTTGGCGCGCCGCTATCACGATCCGCGCTACCTCGTCATCCTCGCCGACGTCGTGCTCGGCACCGTGCTGCTCGCCGCGCTCGCCTTCTGGGGGCCCGGGCAGGATCTGCTCGGCGTCGTCGAGTCCCTGCCCGAGGCGCTCGGTGCATTCCTGCTGGGGATCGGGCTCGTCATCCTCTCCGCGCTCGTCCGCCTGCCGCTCACCGTCTGGCTCGGGCTCCTGCACGAGCGCGCGTTCGGCTTCTCGCGCCAGAGCGGAGGTGCCTTCGCACTCGACCGCGTGAAGGCGGGCGCGATCGGCGGCCTGCTCACCGGCGCGGCGCCTCGCCGGGCTCGTCGGGGCGGCGCAGGTGTTTCCGTCGGCCTGGCCCGTGGTGGCTGCGGTGGGGGCGGCGCTGCTCGTGCTCCTGCTCGGCTTCGTCGCGCCGGTCGTGCTCGAGCCGGTCTTCAACCGCTTCGAGCCGCTCGCCGACGCGACGTTGCGCGACGCCGTGCTGCGGCTCTCGACCGAGGCCGGCGTCCCGGTGCGCGAGGTGCTCGTCACCGACGCGAGCCGGCGGACGACGAAGTTGAACGCCTACGTCTCCGGCCTCGGCGCGACGCGGCGCGTCGTCCTCTACGACACGCTGGCCGAGCAGGCGACGCCGCCCGAGATCCTCACGGTCGTCGCGCACGAGCTCGGTCACCGGCGCTTCCGGCACGTCGCGCTCGGCACCGCGCTCGGGATGGCTGCCAGCGCAACGCTCGTGCTCGTGCTCTGGGCGCTGCTCTCAGGCGACGGCGTGCTCGACGCGATCGGCGCGACCGGGGCGGCAGATGCGCAGGTTGCCGCGTTCGTGCTGCTGGTCGGCTCGCTGCTCGGCCTCGTCGCGGCTCCGTTGCAGGCGGCCCTGTCACGCCGCTGGGAGTACGCCTGCGACCGCTTCGCCGTCGGGCTGACCGGCGATCTCGGCGCGTTCGAGTCGGCGTTCGGCCGTCTCTCCGACGCGAACCTTCCCGACCCCGAGCCGCCGCGGCTCGCCTACGTCTGGCTCTTCTCGCACCCGACCGTGCCCGAGCGGCTGGAGGCGGCGCGTGCCTTCGTGGGGTCGGCTACGGTCACCGCATGACACAGGCGACTCTCCACACCAGCGAAGGCCCGATCGAGATCGAGCTCTTTCCGAACGAGGCACCGAAGACCGTCGAGAACTTCACCAAGCTCGCGGGCGAGGGCTTCTACGACGGCCTGATCTTCCACCGGGTCATCCCCGACTTCATGATCCAGGCCGGCTGTCCGCAGGGCACCGGCACCGGCGGGCCCGGCTATCAGTTCGAGGACGAGTTCAACGAGCACAAGATCGAGCGCGGCGCCCTCGCGATGGCGAATGCCGGGCCGAACACGAACGGCAGCCAGTTCTTCATCGTCACGACAGAGGCGGCGCCCTGGCTCGACGGCAAGCACACCGTCTTCGGCAAGGTGACGAGCGGTCAGGACACCGCCGACAAGATCTCGATGGTCGACCGCGACGGCCGCGACATGCCGCGCACGCCGGTGACGATCGATCGCGTCGAGCTCGGCTGAGACCCGACGTGCCGACCGCGACCGGTGAGGCGGTGGCGTGAGCGAGCCGCGGCTCGTCCACGTCGTCCCGCACACGCACTGGGACCGGGAGTGGTACTTCCCGTTCCAGCGGTTCCGGGTGGCGCTCGTCGACCTCGTCGACCAGCTGCTCGACCTGATGGAGCGGGACGAGGGCTACGTCTTCACGCTCGACGGGCAGCTCGCGACGGTGGACGACTACCTCGAGATCCGCCCCGAGAACGAGGCGCGGCTGCGTGCTCTCGTCGAGTCCGGCCGGCTCGCCGTCGGCCCCTGGCAGATCCTCGTCGACGAGTTCCTCGTCTCGGGCGAGTCGATCGTCCGGAACCTCGAGCTCGGCCTGCGCCGTGCGGAGGAGCTCGGCGGCGCGATGCGGATCGGCTACCTCCCGGACATGTTCGGCCACGTCGCCCAGATGCCGCAGCTGCTTCGCCGAGCCGGGCTCGACCGGGCAGTTGTCTGGCGCGGGATCCCGTCGGCGATCGACCGGCATACGTTCCGGTGGAGCGCGCCCGACGGCTCGGAGGTCGAGGCCGAGTACCTCGTCGGCGGCTACGGCGCCGCGGCGTATGTCTTCGACGAGCGCGACGGGGTCGAGGCGGCGCTGGAGCACCTCGTGGCCACGCTCGACCCCTTCTTCGGCGACGACGACCTGCTCGCGATGGTGGGAACCGACCACAAGCTGCCCGTGCCGGATCTGTCCGACCAGATCGAGCGCGTGAACGCCGCCCAGACGGAGCTGCGGCTCCAGCTCACCACGCTCGGCACCTATCTCGACCGCCCGAACGGACGCGGCGAGCGGCCGCACTGGCAGGGCGAGATGCGCTCGGGGGCCCGGGCGAACCTGCTCATGGGCGTGACCTCGGCTCGGATCGACCTGAAGGCCGCCTGCGCGCGCGCCGAGCGCGGACTGGAGCGCTACGCCGAGCCGCTGCAGGCGCTGCACGGGAAGGGAGACGTGGACGCGTTCCTCGAGCTCGCCTGGCGGCTCGTGATCGACAACTCCGCGCACGACTCGATCTGCGGCTGCTCCGTCGACGCCGTCTCGGCGCAGGTGCTCGTCCGCTACGCCGAGGCCGAGCAGGTCGCCACCGAGCTGACGCGCCGCGCCGCGACGGCGGTCGCTGAGCACGTCCCCGCGGGGGCGTTCGCCGTGCTCAATCCCTCGCCGGAGTCACGCGCCGACCTCGTCGAGCTCGAGCTGCCGGTTCCCGCCGACTGGGACGAGCTCGCGCTCGAGCTGCCGGACGGCGGGCTCGTCGCCGTGCAGGAGCTCTCGCGGCGCGAGCCGTTGCTCGCGCACGACACGATTCCGGGGTCGGAGATCGGCGCCTGGGTCGCCCGCCGCCTGCACGGCCGTGAGCTCTTCGGCCTCTGGCTGAACCGCGTCAGCGTGGCGGGCCGCCAGGTCACGCTCGAGGTGGCCGATGCAGCGGAGCCTGCCGACGTCGTCGCGCTGGGCGACGAGATCGCCGCCGTCACCGCCGCCGCGCCCGACGAGGAGTGGCGGATCGAGATTGTCGCCTCGCCGCGCGCCCGGGTCGTTGCCCGCGTGCCCGCGCCGCCGCTCGGCTGGACCTCCGTCAGGCCCGTGCGCGGGTCGGCGGCCGGCACAGTGCAGACCGGGCCGGCGTCGCTCTCGAACGGCCTCGTCGAGCTCGAGGTCGACGAGGACGGCACGTTCAGGCTCGGCGACGTGCGCGGTATCGGCCGGCTCGTCGACGGCGGCGACGGTGGCGACTCGTACAACTATGCGGCGCCGCCGGCGGACGAGCTCGTGGACGAGCCCGAGTCGGTCTCGGTCGCCTTGACGGCCGCCGGTCCCGTGCGCGGCGAGCTGACCGTCGTCCGCGCCTACCGCTGGCCGCTCGGCCTGGCGTCCGGGAACGGCAGCCGCGCCGACGAGACCGCACTCGTTCCGGTGACGACGCGGCTCGAGCTGCGAGAGGGCGAGCCGTTCGTGCGCGTGCGGGTCTCGTTCGACAACCCCGCGGCCGACCACCGCCTCCGCTTCCATGTCCCGCTGCCGGTCGCCGCGCCGTCCTCGTTCGCCGAGGGCCAGCTCGGCGTCGTCGAGCGCGGACCCGTGCCCGAGGGCGGCTGGGGTGAGGTGCCGCTCGCGACCTACCCGGCGCGCGGGTTCGTGGACGCGGGCGGGATGGCCGTCCTGCTCGACCACGTGACCGAGTACGAGGTGGTCGAGGAACGTGAGCTCGCGCTGACCGTGCTCCGCTCCACCGGCCTGATCAGCCGCGCCGCCAACCCCTTTCGCGACGACCCGGCCGGCCCCGAGATCGAGATGCCCGCCGGCCAGTGCCGCGGTGCGTGGAGCTTCGGCTTCGCGCTCTTCCCGCACGCGGGCTCGTGGGTGGACGCCGACGTGGCGGGTTGGGCCGAGCGCTACCAGCATCCGTTCGTGACCGCGCCGGGCACAGGTACCGGCGACGCGCTCGCGGAGCAGGCCGGGCTCGAGGTCGAGGGCCGCGGCGTCGTGCTCTCGGCGCTCCGGCGGCGGGAGGAGTGGGTGGAGCTGCGGCTCGTCTGCCTGCAGCCGGAAGCGAGCACCGCGGCCGTCCGCGGCCGCTTCGGGGAGGCGCGCGAGGCCAACTTGCTCGGCGAGCCCGGGGCGAAGATCGCGCTCGAGCGCGGCGAGCTGCGGCTCGACCTCGGCCCCTGGGAGATCCGCACCGTGCAGCTCAGAGCCTGACCGTGCCCGAGCTGCGCACGAGCTCGCCCGAGCTCGACCGCGCATTCGTGCTCGCGCTCGCCGACCTGGAGTCGAACACGCGTCCCTTCCGCGGCGGCGTGCTCGAGCGCAAGGAGCCGGTTGTCCTCGCGGGTGGGGGCTATCCGACGCCGTGGACACGCGACGCGGCGATCAATGTCTGGAACGCCGGCGGGCTGCTTCGGCCCGATGTCGCGCGGAACACGCTGCTTGCGGTGCTCGAGCGCCGCGACGGAGAGCTCCGGATCGGCGGCGAGTACTGGGACGCCGTCGTCTGGGCCCCCGGCGCCTGGTCGCACTACCTCGTCACCGGCGATAGCGACTTCCTCGGCCTGGCGCTGGAGGCGGTTCGCAACTCGCTGCGCCACTTCGAGCGGACCGAGCTGAGCGAGGAGCTCGGCCTCTTCCGTGGCGGCGCCGTCTACGCGGACGGAATCTCGGCTTACCCTGATCCGTACGCCGAGGCCGGCCACCACAACATCATGGGCTGGCGCGACCTGACTCCCGGCGCGCTCGCGCGGCCGGGCGAGGGGCTGCCGATGCACGCGCTCTCGACCAACTGCGCGTACGTGCACGCCTACGAGCTCGCCGAGCGGATGGCGGCCGAGCTGGGGGAGCCGCCCGACGCCGGTTGGAGCGCGCGGGCCGAAGCGCTGCGGGCCGCGATCGAGCGCCATTTCTGGGTGGCGGAGCAAGGCCAGTACCGCTACCTCGTCGACCCGCTCGGCGACTCGGACGTGCAGGAGGGGTTCGGTCACGCCTTCGCGATTCTCTTCGGGGTCGCGTCGGGGCCGCAGCGCGACGCGGTCCTCCAGGCCCAGCACGTGACGCCGGCGGGCGTGCCCTGCCTCTGGCCGCCCTTCGAGCGCTATGCCCGCGACGGCCACGTCGGCCGCCACAGCGGCACGGTCTGGCCGCCGATCCAGGCCTTCTGGGCCGAGGCGGCGGCCCGTGCAGGCCGCGCCGACCTCGTCGCGCACGAGCTCGGCGCACTCGCCCGCCACGCAGTCCGCGACGGGCAGTTCGTCGAGCTCTACCACCCGCAGACGGGCCTGCCGTACGGCGGGTTGCAGGAGCGCGCGGGCGCCGGGGTGGAGCTCTGGGAGTCCGAGCCCCGGCAGACGTGGAGCGCGACCGCCCTCCTCCGGATCGTGCTCGCCGCCGTCGTCGGGATGCGGCTCTCGCCGGCCGGAGCCCACTTCCACCCGCTCCTCCCGGACGGGCTCGAGGAGCTCGAGCTGACGGGGGTCCGCTACCGCGGGCAGGTCGTCGACGTGACCGTCCGGCGGGGGGAACGACCGGGCGCGCTCGTGGACGGACGGGCCGGGGAGGCGTTCGTCCCGGCGGCCGGCACCGGCAGCCGGCGGCTCGTCCTCACCGCCGTCTAGTCGCTCTCTTCCTCCAGCGGCTCCAGCACGGTCCGCTCGTCCGGCTCGTTCGGGAGCACGCTCTCGAGATAGGACTCGATTGCGCGCTTCATGCCGATGTCGCTGCCGGCCTGCTGCGAGAGATACCAGCGGTGCTCGAGGATCTCGTGGAACACCTCCGCCGCCTGCCGCTTCGCTCCCAGCTCCTTCGGCACTGCTGCGATCGTCGGCTCGAAGACCTCCGCGAGCCAGCGGTACGCGACGACCGTCTCCGGGAGCTGCCCCTCGGTCTGCTCCAGCTCGGCGCGGTAGCCGGCGAGATCGTTGAGGAGCCGCCGAGCCTGGTTCTCGAGGGCATCGAGGCCGGTCAGGCCGTAGAGCCGGCGGCGATGGTGCCCGGGTTCGACCACCTGCGGGTCGAGCCGGAGCCGGTAGCCGTCTTCCGCCGCGACGAGCTCGATCTCCTCGACGTCGAAGCCGAGCTCGTTCAGCTGGTGCAGGCGATCCTCGATCCGATACCGCTCGTCCGGGCCGAAGACCTCCTCCCGGGTGAGCTCGGACCAGAGCCGCTCGTACCGCTCGACGAGGTCGCGTGCCGTGTCCTCGGGCACGAACCGCTGTGGCTCGTCGAGCTCGGCCTCGACGTCGAGCAGCTCGCCGATCACGTTCTCCTCCGCGATCGCGAGGTCGTGCCGGCGCTGGCCGTCGCTCAGCTGCGGATGGAGCTCCCCCGTCTCGGCGTCCACCAGGTAGGCGGTCAGCGATCCCGCGTCGCGGCGGAAGAGGGTGTTCGAGAGCGAGCAGTCGCCCCAGAAGAAGCCCGCGAGGTGAAGGCGCACGAGGAGCTCGGCGCCCGCGTCGAGCAGCCGGTTGCGCAGATCGGGGAGCTCGTGCCCGGCGAAGAGCTTCCGGAACGGCAGCGAGTAGTCGAGGTGGCGCGTGATCAGGACGGCATCGAGATCACCGTCCCGCTCCGTGACGACGCCGACGACGTCGACCACCGGCATCTGCTGGGCGGCGAGCGCCCGCAGCAGTGCGTACTCGCGCCGGGCGAGTGGGGCGGAGATCTCCTTCAGCGCGTAGAGAGAGCCGTCGTAGTTGACGAAGCGGACCACGTGGCGGCTGATGCCGCGGACGACGTCGACGAGGCGCTCCGATTGCCACTCCTCGAGCGGGACGTCCCAGGGCAGGTCGAGGAAGTCCGGATGTCCCGTGCGGGCGAGCAGCTGCAGGCGTGGCGGCATCCAGCGGGCTCAGTGGGGCTCGAGGCGGCCGTCGATGAACGCCGCCGTGGTGGTGTTGTTGCCGCCGACCCGAGCGACCGCGCCGAAGTAGGAGATGATCCCGAAGCCGTTTCGCGTCGGGTTGCCCGACGGGTCCGGCCGCGTCCCGCTGACGGTGTTGTCCGTGATCGTGCAGTGCGAGTAGTCGCCGCAGAAGATCGCGACGCCGGTTGCGTCGCGTACGCGGTTGTCGTCCACCTCGCCCATCGACATCTCCGTGACGGCGATCCCGCGCAGGCTCGTGCCGCTCACGTCGTTGTCCCGGATCAGGACGGTCGCGAGATGCGAGACGATGCCCTCGGAGCCTCCGGTGACGCGGCACCGCTCGACCGTGCTCGGCGGCACCGTGAGCGCGAACGAGATGTCGATGCCCTGGGCGCCTGCGGTGCGCGGCGAGTCGATGCGGCAGTCGGAGATCCGCACGGAGCTCCGCCGGGCGGAGATGCCGTCCATCGTCGCCCCGCCGATCCGGACGCGTTCGAGCACGACGCTCTCGGAGCCGCGCACCTCGATTCCGTACTCGCCTCCGAAGACGGTCACGTCGCGGACGTGGACGTCGTCGGAGGTGACGACGATGCCGCCGCGCACGACGGCTCCGGGCGCGCCGACGAGCCGCTGCGGCTTGTCGAGCACGAGCGGCCCCTCGTGCACCCCGGCCGCGAGCCGGATCGTCGGCGGCCGGATCGTCCACGCCGTGCCGCCGACGAGCAGGACCGCCGCCGCGCCGAGTGCAGTGAGCCCCATTCCTGCGCGGCCGAGCTCGCCGCCGTCCTCGGCATAGCTGAGCCGCAGGAGCGGCAGGCCGGCGTGGCCGAGCACCTGCGCGAGCAGCCACGCGGCTGCGAAGAAGGCGAGTGCGGGCCGGAGCGGCGCGCCGAGGTCGAGCAGGAACACGAGTCCCATCGTCAGGCCGAGCTCGAGCAGGCCGAGCGGCACCGCGGTCCACGCCGGCTGGTAGGGAAGCCGCCGGTGATAGACGGCGGCGTCGAGCACCACGCCGACCGCGACCATCAGGCCGACGAGCTCGATCGGCCACCACGCGTGCAGCACGGGCGCGAGCGCGAGCGCGGCGGCGAACGGCAGCAACGCGGCTGCGAGGCGGGACTCGATGCGGCCTCTCAGCGTGTAGGACATCGTCCGATCCTGCGTAGAAAGCGCCGCGCCGCGTACTTCATCCCGACGAGCGTGTCCGCCGCGGGATAGGCCCACTGCGCCGGCGCGCCGGCGAGCGACAGCGTGCGCGTGTCGTCGGTCAGCGACGGCACCGTCGAGTCGGGCGCGAGCACGAGCCAGCGCTCCACCGTCTCGAGGCCGTGCTCGCGCACCAGCCCGCGCAGGAGCGGATCGTGCGCGAAACCGCGCTCGAACCCGGTCGCGCAGATCACCTGGCGCGCCCCGTTCAGCTCGGCCTCGACGCGGAAGCGGCCCTCGCGTTCGGCCTGCGCGAGCGGCTCGTCCCAGGCGCGGCCGGGCGGGTAGGACGGCTGCGAGAGCCGGCGCAGCAGCTCGGCCCGCTCGCCGTGTGCGGTTCCGTGGAAGCCCGCGAGTCCGCGCTTGGAGAAGAGCGTCCGGTCGACGTTCAGCGGCCGGCGGACCGGCTCGCGCCGCCGGACCGAGGTCACGTCGGAGCCGGCGGCGAGCGCGTTCAGCCACTCGGTCGCCGCGGCCATGCCGGCGCCGACGATCGCGACGCTGTCCGCGTAGTCGTGCGGCTCGTAGGCGTGGACGACGCGTGGATCGCCGGCGAGCGCCTCCGGCAGGGCGTGGCCCGGATGGCCCGGCGAGAGCAGCACGTGCCTGAACACGCCGTGGCCGTCGAGCTCGAACCCGCCCGCCACCGCGCGCACGCGCTCGATCCTGGCGGGCCGGAAGCTCGCAGTCCCAGCCGCTGCGCTCGCGCACCTCGGTGACGTGGACGAGGAAGTCGTCGACGCTGGGCCGGTACCGGTCGAACGCGGTGCGCACGAGCGGGACGGGGGAGAGCGTGCGGGCCGCCTCGCGCACGGCGAGCCCGGGGAACGAGCGCGGCAGGCAGTGGCCGTCGCTCTCCGAGCGCATCCGGCGCTGGCGGATCGCCGCGGCGCGCGGGCGCCAGGCGGCCACCGGGTCGGGGTCGGCCCCGAACACTGCGATCTCGGACGGCCCGAGCCCGCCGTGGCGCAGGGTCGCGTAGGCGACGAGGCCGCCGAGCCCCGAGCCGACGATCGCGACACGTTCAGCCATCGACCTACTTTACGGAGCCGGCCAGGAGCCCCTCGACGAAGTACCGCTGGAACATCGCGAAGATCGTCAACGGGATCACGGCGGAGAAGAACGCCGCCGGGGCGATGATCTCGAGATTCGCGCCGAACTGGCGCAGCTGGGAGAAGATCTCGGGCGCGATCGGCTTGTTCTCCTGCGCCAGGACGAGCCCGACGAGCAGGTCGTTCCAGACGAACAGCACCTGGAAGATCCCGAGCGCCGCGATCGCCGGGATCCCGAGCGGCAGGATCACGCGGGCGAAGATCCTGAGCTCGGACGCGCCGTCGATGCGGGCTGCCTCGAGCAGGTCTCGGGGTATGCCCGCGAAGAAGTTCCGCAGCAGGAAGATGCCGAAGGGCAGGGCGAAGGCGCTGTGGAAGAAGACGAGCCCGACGATCGTGTCGTAGAGGCCGGTCTTGTTGTAGAGCTCGAAGATCGGGATCAGCGACATCTGCAGCGGCACGACGAGGAGCGCGATCACGCCGAGGAAGATCCAGTCGCGGCCCGGGAACTCGAGCCACGCGAAGGCGTAGCCGGCCAGCGAAGCGACGAGGATCGGCAGGATCGTCGCGCCGAGCGTCACCTGGGCCGTCACCCAGAGCGATCCGACGATGCCGTCGTCCCGGAAGATGTTGCCGTAGTTCTCGAACGTCACGATGCTCGGCTGCGAGAACACCTGCCACCAACCCGCCGACTGCGCGTCCGAGGGTGTGAGCAGCGACGTGAAGAGGAGCCCGATCGTCGGCATCAGCCAGAGCACGCCGATGACGGCGAGGGCAATGTGGACGGGCGCCTTGCCGAGCACGCGGAGCAGACGCGTCGCGACGCCCTCCTCGATCACGACCGGCTCTGCACGGGCCTCGGCGACGGCCATCAGTTCTCCCTCCGGAAGCGGCGGATGTTGAGGATGAGGAACGGGACGAAGAGCACGAACATGAAGGTCGAGATCGCGGCACCGAAGCCGAAGCGGTTCTGGCCGCTGAACGAGCGCTCGTACATCTCGACCGCGATCACGGTGGCGCTGTCGCGGCCCGAGGACGGCACGATCGAGACGACGAGGTCGAACACCTTCAGCACGCCGATGATCTGCGTCACGAGCACCACGATCAGCACCGGCATCAGCTGGGGGACGGTGATGCGCCGGAACACCTGCCACTCGGTGCCGCCGTCGGTGCGGGCGGCCTCGAGCAGGTCGCGCGGGATCGCTGCGAGGCCGGCCGCGATGATCACCATCGCGAAGCCCGCCTGCACCCAGAGGAACGCGATCAGGAGCGACGGCGTGATCAGGCGGTCGCCGAGCCAGTTGAACCCCTGGAAAGGCTCGGCGAAGGTCTCCTTGGCGATCGCGACGCGGTAGTCGCCGTCCTCGAGCTCCGCGAAGGCGAAGCTGCCGTCGGACTCGCTCGTCGTCGAGCCGACCTCCTCTCCGTCCGCGCTGCGGAGCCTGATCTTGATCCCGCCGAGGCCGACCTCCTCCTGCTCGACCACGCCCGGCGTTCCGCCGCCGGGCTTGAAGTCTCTCCAGACGACACCGGTGATCCCGCCCTGCATCGCCTCGGGCTGCGCCGCCTGCTCGGGATCCGAGGGGAGCTCGGTCGCCTTGATCGCGGTCAGCCCGAGCAACGCCACCGAGCCGGGCTTGAGGGTCTTCTCCAGCCGGAGGCCGCCCTGCGGCGACCCGGCCAGGGCGTCGGTCGAGGGTTTCGCCGTCGTCAGCGCCCCCTGCTCGGTGAAGAGTCCCTGGACCGCGACGATGCCGGCGTTGATCGCACCCCGGTCGGGGTCCTGCTGGTACATGATCCGCCAGATCACGCCGACCGCGAACAGCGAGACGGCGAGCGGCACGAAGACGGCGATCTTGAACGCCGGCGCCCACGGCACCTTCTCGGTGAGGACGGCGAAGAGCAGGCCGAGCGCCGTGACGCCGGCGGGCACGACGAGCACCCAGATGACGTTGTTCTTGATCGCCGTCTGGATCGTCTCGTCCCGGAACATGGTCTCGTAGTTGTCGAACCAGACGAAGTCGCCGCCGCGGTCCGAGAAGAAGCTCCGGATCAGCGTCCGGACGGCCGGGTACACGACCCAGACGCCGAGGAAGAAGATCGCGGGCGCGAGGAACCCGAGCGTGATCGCATGCCTTCCTCGCGAGGACGGCGGTGGCGGCACCTCCGTCACCGGAGGTGCCGCCGTGACCGTCGAGCTACCAGTGCTCGACACGGGTCCTTACGGGTACGCCTTCTTCGCCGCCGCCTCGAGCTTCTCCGTCGTCCCGTCGATGTCCGACGGGTTCTTGACGAAGTTCGCGAGCTCGGCGAACAGTGCCTCGTTCAGCACCTGCGGCTGCAGGTCGGAGAGGTCGAAGCGGAACGTCTCCGCCTGGGCGAGCTCCGAGGCGAGCTTCCGCGTCGTGTCGTCGGGGTACACGCTCTCGTCGAGCTGCTTGTTCGGCGACGAGAAGCCGCCGCGCGCGGCCCAGAGCTCGGCCGCCTCGGCCGACGCCAGGTAGGTGATCATCGCCCGGGCGGCGGGGCTGTCCTTGAACATGACGATGCTGTCGCCGGCGCCGACGACGACCGGCGGCGAGTCGTTGATCGACGGGAACGTGAACACGTCCGCGCCCTCGCCGACCTTCGCGTTGGTCTCGGTGTTGATGAACGTGCCGACGAAGTCACCCTCCATCACCATCGCCGCCTTCGGCGGGTCGACGAAGACCTGGGTCACCGAGGTCGGGAAGTCGGTCTGGAGCGCGCTGCTCGTGCCCCCGGCCATGTTGTCGGACTGGAAGATCTTCGCCATCTCCGCGAGCGCGTCCTTGACCGACTGGTCGGTCCACGGGATCTCGTGCGTCGCGAGCTGGTCGTACTTGTCGCCGCCCGCGGTGCGCAGGTAGACGTTCTCGAACAGGTCGGTGAGCGTCCAGCCGTCGGCCGCGCCGACGGAGTACGGCGTCACACCCGACGCCTTCAGCGTGTCGCCCGCCGCCAGCAGGTCGTCCCAGGTCGAGGGCGGTTCGACACCGGCGTCCTCGAACGCCTGCGTGTTGTACCAGATGGTCGATTTGTTGGCGCCCTTGAAAACAACGCCGTACGTCTTGCCGTCGAACGTCGTCAGGTTGACGAAGCTCTCGGAGTAGTTCTCCGCGAGGGCGTCGGTGGCGAAGTCGATCGGCTGCAGCGAGCCCTTGTCGACGAAGCTCTTGATCACTCCGGGCGAGGAGAGCGACGCAAGGTCAGGCGGGTTCCCGCCCTCGACTCCGGTTGCGAGGATCGTCGGCAGGTCTTCTCCGGCCGGCTGATACGTGACGTTCACGTCCGGATACTGCTCCTTGAAGCCGTCGAGCACGGCCTGGAAGGACTCGCCCTCGCCGCCGGTCCAGAGCCCTGCGATCGTGATCGAGCCTGTGACGCTCTCCGCCTCGGTGGTGGCCGCGGCCTCGGTCGTGCCTCCATCCCCGGCGCTCTCGTCGTCGTCACCGCCGCAGCCTGCTACCAGCAGCGACAGTGCTCCGACGAGTAGTGCCAGCACAAGCAGCAAGCGGTGCTTCCTCATCACCCGGTCCCCTCCCTTTCCTTTCCGTCGTAGATCCCGAGCCCGGAGTCGGGCTCGAAGAAGTGCAGGGCGCGCGTGTCCACCGCGATCTCGACCGGCTCGCCTTCCTTGACCCGCGAGCGGGCGCCGAAGCGTCCGATCATCATGGCGCCGGACTCGTGGTCCAGGCTGCCGAGCCCCTCCGTGCCCGCGTCCTTGGCGAGCTCCTTGGTGTCCTCCGTGGCCGCCGCGCGCGCGTCGATCTTGACGTGGGCCATGATCTCCGAGCCGAGCGCCTCCCGCAGCGCGACCTTGCCCTTGAGCCGCTGCTCGAGCCCGCTCGCCTCGTCGAGCGCCGCGTCCTCGAGATCCTCCGGGCGGATGCCGAGGATCACCGGCTTGCCGGCGTAGGCGTGCAGGCCAGGGCGCGCCTTCATCGTCTCGTCGCCCAGCGCGATGCGCTGGCTGCCGACGCTCACGGTCATCCCGCCGTTCCCCTCCTCGAGCGTCGCTTCGAGCAGGTTCATCGCGGGGCTGCCGATGAAGCCGCCGACGAAGAGGTTGACGGGGCGGTCGTACAGCTCCTGCGGGGACGCCACCTGCTGCAGCTCGCCCTTGCGGATCACCGCGACGCGATCGCCCATCGTCATCGCCTCGACCTGGTCGTGCGTCACGTACAGGGTGGTGACGCCCAGCGAGGACTGGATCTGGCTGATCTCGGCGCGCATCTGCACGCGCAGCTTCGCGTCCAGGTTCGAGAGCGGCTCGTCCATCAGGAAGGCCTGCGGCTCGCGCACGATCGCGCGGCCCATCGCCACGCGCTGGCGCTGGCCGCCGGAGAGCGCGCGCGGCTTCTTGTCGAGGAAGTCCTCGAGGCCGAGCAGGTCGGCTGCGTGGTTGACGCGCTGCTCGATCTCCGCCTTCGGAGTCTTCTTGAGCTTCAGCCCGAACGCGATGTTGTCGTACACGGAGAGATGCGGATAGAGCGCGTAGCTCTGGAAGACCATGGCGATGTCGCGATCACGCGAGGGCATGTGGTTGACGACGCGCTCGCCGATGCGGAGCACACCCTCTGAGACCTCCTCGAGGCCGGCGACCATCCGCAGCGCCGTCGTCTTGCCGCAGCCGGAAGGGCCGACGAGGACCATGAACTCCCCGTCGTCGATCTCGAGGCTGAGGTCGTTCACAGCTCGGGTCCCGTCCGGGTAGATCTTCGAGATGCCCTGGAACGTCACCCCCGCCACCAGCCGATCATTACAGGTTCGAGAACCGCTCGCGCTACCGTGAGCGGGTGCACACGCACGGCGGAGAGAAGCGCGCGCTCGCGGTTGCGCTGGCACTCGTGCTCGGCTTCGCCGGAGTGGAGGTCGTCGCAGGGCTCGCGGCCGGGTCGCTCGCGCTGCTCGCCGACGCCGCCCACATGCTCTCCGACGCGCTCGCGCTCGGGCTCGCGCTCGGAGCCGCCTGGATCGCGCAACGGCCGGCCACGCCGGAGCGCAGCTTCGGCTGGCGGCGCGCGGAGGTGCTCGCCGCGCTCGTGAACGCGGTCGTGCTCGTCTTCCTCGGCGGCTGGATCGTCTGGGAGGCCGTCGGCCGGCTCTCCGAGCCGCCCGGGGTGACCGGCGCGCTCGTGCTCGCGACCGGCGCCGCGGGGCTCGTGGTCAATCTCGCCGCCGCGCGCATCCTCCACGGAGCGGGCAGCGGGCTCAACGTTCGCGCCGCCAAGCTCCACGTGCTCGCCGACCTGGGTGCCTCGGTCGGCGTCGTCGTCGCGGGCATCGTCGTGCTCGCGACCGGCTGGGCCTACGCGGACCCGCTCGCCGGCCTCGTGATCGGCGTGCTCGTGATCGGCAGTACCTTCGGCGTCCTCCGCGAGACGGTTGGCGTCCTGCTCGAGGGCGCGCCCGCCGGGATGGACGTGCGCGCGGTGAGCGCCGCCATCACCGAGACGGACGGTGTCGTCGAGGTGCACGACCTCCACCTGTGGACGATCACCTCCGGGTTCCCTGCGCTCTCGGCGCACGTGCTCGTCGAGCCCGGCGCCGACTGCCACGCGATCCGCCGCGAGCTCGAACTGCTCCTGCGCCGGGAGTTCGAGCTCGAGCACACGACCCTGCAGGTCGAGCACGCGCCGGGGCTGATCGAGATTAAGCTCGCGCGGTGAAGCTGGAGGGGAAGACCGCGATCGTCACCGGCGCGTCGAGCGGGATCGGCGCCGCGATCGCGCGTGGGCTCGCAGCCGAGGGCGTGCGGGTCGCAGGCGGAGCGCGCCGCGTCGACCGGCTCGAGACCGACGTCGCGCTCGAGCTCGACGTCACCGACGTCGCCAGCTGCGAGCGCTTCGCCGCCGCCGCGGTCGAGCAGCTCGGTGGGCTCGACATCCTCGTCAACAACGCCGGCCTGGCACTCGGACGCGATCCCTTCGACGCGTCGACGGAGGAGGACGAGGAGATCGTCCTCGAGACGAACGTGCACGGGCTGATCCGGATGACGAGGCTCGCGCTCCCGCACCTGCGCGACGGCGGGCACATCGTCAACATGGGCTCGGTGGCCGGGATCTGGGCGTACCCGAACGGGTCGCTGTACGTGACCTCGAAGTTCGCGGTGCACGGGTTCACGCGCGCCCTGCGGGAGGACGTGCTCGGACGGCCGCTCAGGGTCACGAACGTCGCGCCCGGGCTTGTCGAGACCGACTTCTCGACCGTGCGCTTCCGCGGCGACGAGCAGCAGGCGCGGCGTGTGTACGACAACGTCGCCCTGGGTGGGCCGATGCGGCCGGAAGACGTCGCCGACTGCGTCCTCTTCGCGGTGACACGGCCGGCGAACGTGAACGTCGACGAGATCGTGGTCACCGCGCTCGCGCAATCCTCGGGCGCGCGGATCCTGCGCGACGAGTGAGGCTCCGCAGCCAGTACGACGGCGAGATCCTCCGGCTCGCAGTCCCCGCCCTGGGCGCGCTCGCCGCGGAGCCGCTCTACATCCTCGTCGACACGGCGATCGTCGGCCACCTCGGCCGGCCGGAGCTGGCCGCGCTCGGGATCGCGGCCACGGTGCTCACCGCGCTGTTCGCGATCTTCAACTTCCTCCAGTACGGCACCACTGCGCAGGTCGGGCGTGCGTCGGGCGCGGGACAGGAGGCCGCGGCGCGCCGGCTCGGCGGACAGGCGGTCTGGCTCTCGCTCGGGGTCGGGATCGCGCTCGCCGCGGCGGTTGTCGCGCTGGCGCCGCAACTCGTCGACCTGATGGGCGGTGAGGGCGAGGCCGCCGGCCACGCCGTCACCTACATGCGGATCGCCGCGCTCGGGTTGCCCTTCGCCTTCATCGCGCTCGGCGGCCAGGGCTACCTGCGCGGGATCGCCGACCTCCGCACGCCGCTCGTGATCCTGATCGCCGGCAACGCCGTCAACGCGGTCCTCGACGTCCTCTTCGTCTACGGCTTCGACTGGGGCATCGCCGGCTCTGCCTGGGCGACCGCCGTCTCGCAGGCAGGGATGGGCGTCGCGTTCCTCGTCCTGATCGCCCGCAGCGCCGGAGCGGGGCTCCGGCCGCACCTCGCGTCGATGCGCAGGCTCGTCACCGTCGGCCGCCACATCTTCGTGCGCACCGCGGCGCTGATGGGCGCGTTCACGCTTGCCGGGGCAATCGTGACCCGCTTCGGCGACGCGTCGATCGCCGCGCACCAGATCGCGTTCCAGCTCTGGATCTTCCTCGCGCTCGTGCTCGACTCGATTGCGATCGCCGGCCAGGTGCTCGTCGGCCGCGGCCTCGGCGCGGGCGACACCGAGCGGGCGTACGCGGCGAGCGTACGGATGATCTGGCTCTCGGTCTACGCGGGCCTCGCGTTCGCCGGCCTCCTGCTCCTGCTCGAGCCGCTGCTGCCGCGGATCTTCACGAGCGACGCGCTCGTGCTCGAGCGCGCCGGGGCGATCTGGCTCCTGTTCGCGCTGATGCAGCCGCTGAACGGCGCCGTGTTCGCCCTCGACGGGATCCTGATCGGCGCCGGCGACGGTCCGTACCTCGCCGGCTCGATGGTGGTGGCGTTCGTCGTCTCGGCCGCGGTCGCGCTCGCCGCCTACGTCTTCGACTGGGGGATCGCCGGCGTCTGGGCCGCGCTCGTCGTCCTGATCGCCGTGCGGCTCGTGCTGATGCTGGCGCGTTTCAGGGGCCGGCGCTGGCTGGTGACCGGCTGGGCGTGACCCGCCGCTCGAGCGTGCGCACGTCCCGCGACGCGAGGACGGCGAGCGTGACGCCGATCCCGATCGCGGCCGCGCCCCAGAGGGTCGCGCGGACGCCGATCGCCTCGGCCACGGGCCCCGCGAGCGCATACCCGACCGGGACGAGCCCGATCGAGCCGAGCGCGTCGAAGGAGTAGACGCGCGAGAGCTTGTCGGCCGGGATCTCCTGCTGCATCGTCGTATGCCAGAGCAGGCCGAACACCTCGATCCCGACTCCGGCCACGAATGCGGCTGCCGCGATCGCGAGGACGCCCACCGGGAAGCTGAGCGCGAGCAGCGGCGCCGGGATGAGGAGGATGCCGAGCGTCGCCGCGACGAGCATCCGGCGCGGGCGGAAGCGGAGGCCGAGCAGCCCGCCTGCGACGAGACCCGCGCCCTGCGCAGTGAGGATCAGCCCCCAGGCGCGCGCGCCGCCCAGGCGGTCGTCCGCGATCACCGGCCCGAGCACGCTGAACGCGCCCATCGTCACCATCAAGAGGAGCGAGAACTGGAGCACGATCACCCAGAGCCAGGTGCGGCTGCGGAACTCCCGCCAACCGGCGGCGAGGTCGGAGAGGAAGCGCGGCGCCTCGTCCGGCGCGACGGCCGGCACCCGCATCAGCGCCACGAAGGCCGCGCCGAGCAGGTAGGTGCCTGCGTCGACCGCGATCGCCCAGCCGGGCCCGACCGCGGCGACGAGGAACCCACCGAGCGCGGCGCCGCCGATCAGCGCCGAGTTCATGGCCAGCGCGAGCAGGGCGTTGGCCTGCTGCAGGATCGGCGCCGGCACGGTCTGCGGGATCACGCCCGCCGAGGCCGGGAAGAAGAACGCCGACGCGCCGCCGTTGACGGCCGCGAGCGCGGCGAGGTGCCAGACCTCAGCATGGCCGGCGATGAGGAGTGCCGCCGTGCACGCCTGAGCAAAGCCGCTGACGACGTTCGCGCTCATCATCACCTTGTTCCGCGGCAACCGGTCGGCCAAGATCCCGCCGACGAGGAGGAAGAGGACGAGCGGGATCTCGCGGCAGGCGAGGATCAGACCGAGGTCGGTCTTCGAGCCGGTGAGGTCGATGACCGCGAACGCGAGCGCGACCGGCGCGATCGCATTACCGACGAGCGAGATCGTGCGGCCGGTGAAGAGGAGGCGGAACTCTCGCTCCCGCAGCGGCGCGCCGCTACGCCGCACGGGTGTCCCAGTAGCGCTTCAGCCCCGCGTAGGACTGCCAGAACGGCATCGCTCGGTCGTAGTCGTCGGCCTCCTCCGGCGGCAGGTCGGCCTTCGCGGCGGCGACGAACTCGTCCTCGCTCGCTCCCCGTTCGGACGCGTCCCGCCCAGGTGTCCAGGCTCCCTCGGAGCTCGGCGAGGTGGCGGGAGACGTCGTCGGCGGCGCCGAAGTGGATCAGCGCGAGCCGCTTCGGGAGCGCGGCGCTCGATCTGCCTCGAGTGTCCGGTACCAGGCCTCGACGTCGACGTCCGGCGGCGGCGTCGGGGGCAACACGACGCGGCTCGGCTGGATGCGAACGCCGGCGGCGTCGCCGGCGTAGAGGGTCGAGCCGTCGAAGTAGCAGACGTGGTGCGAGGCATGGCCGGGACTGGGGAAGACCTCGAGCCCGGCGACGCGGCCCTCGGCGATCCGGACGTTCTCCTCCGGTACCGGCGCGAGCTCGCCCCAGAGCCCGTCGAACGTCTCGCCGTACAGCCGCCGCGCGCTCCGCTCGAGCCGGGACGGGTCGACGAGGTGCGGCGCGCCGACCTCGGAGACCCACACCTGCAGCTCCGGCTGCTCGCGGACGAGGCTTCCGGCGGCGCCGGCGTGGTCGAGATGGATGTGCGAGAGCAGCAGGTGCTTCACGTCGCCGAGCGCGACGCCGCGCGCGGCGAGCCCCGCTTTGAGCGCCGCCAGGCACGAGGACGGGCCGCAGTCGAAGAGGGCCAGACCCTCGGACGTGTCCAGGAGGTACACCCCGATCGTGCGGGGCACGCCCCGTGGAGCAAGTCGATCGGCGCGCGCTCGTCCAAGTAACAGTCTGTTACTTGGCGTGTGCGGCGGTGGGGACGAGCGCCGCCTCGAGGTCCGCGACCAGGTCGTCCACCGACTCGATCCCGACGGAGAGGCGGACGAGGTTGCGCGGCGCCGCGAAGGGCGCGTCCGCGGTCGACGCATGGGTCATCCGCGCCGGGTGCTCGATCATGCTCTCGACGCCGCCGAGCGACTCGGCGAGCTGGAAGAGCTTCGTCCTCGCGACGAGGTCGACCGCCGTCTCCTCGGTGTCGACGAGGAACGAGATCATCCCGCCGAAGTCGCGCATCTGCCGCTTGGCGATCTCGTGCCCGGGATGGGAGGGGAGGCCGGGGTAGAGCACCTGCTCGACGCCCGGCTGCTCGACGAGCCAGCCGGCGATCGCGCGGGCGTTCTCGCAGTGCTGCCGCATCCGGACGGCCAGTGTCTTGATCCCGCGCAGGACGAGCCAGGAGTCGAACGGCCCGGGGACGGCGCCGAGCGACTTCTGCAGGAAGTAGAGGCGCTCCGCGATCGTCGGGTCGTTCGTCCCGACGAAGCCGCCGACGACGTCGGAGTGGCCGCCGAGGTACTTGGTGGTCGAGTGGAGGACGACGTCCGCGCCGAGGTCGAGCGGGTTCTGCAGGTACGGGCTCGCGAAGGTGTTGTCGACGACGAGGATCGCGCCGACCGCGTGCGCCGCGTCGGCGGCAGCGCGGATGTCGACGACGTTCAGCATCGGGTTCGACGGGCTCTCGATCCAGACCATGCGCACCTGCTCGTCGAGCCGGTCGGCCAGGTGCGCGAACTCCGCGGCCGGCACGTAGTCGAAGAGGTAGCCCTTCGGCTCGTAGACCTGTGACGTCATCCGGTAGACGCCGCCGTACACGTCGGCGATCAGGACGACCTTCTCCCCCGGGTTGACGAGGTGCATCAGCGTCGTCGTCGCGCCGAGCCCGGAGGAGAATGCGATCCCGTGCTCGGCGTTCTCGAGCGAGGCCAGCGCCGTCTGCAGCGCCGTGCGGGTCGGGTTGGCGACGCGCGCGTAGTCGTAGCCCTTGTGCACGCCGACCGCCTCCTGCACGAAGGTCGACGTCTGGTAGATCGGCGTGATGATCGCGCCGGTCGCCGGGTCGGGCTCCTGCCCGTCGTGGATCGCTCGCGTCTCGAAGTCCATACGAGCTGATCGTACCGGCGCCCAGCCAGGCGGCGAGGTCGTCGAGCGCCTCATCGAGGCGGGAGGTGTCGCCCCAGGCGCCGAGCAGCTCGAGCGTCCCCGTCTTCCGGTCGAAGCGCGGCTCGGCACGGCCGACGACGGCGTCGCCGACGAGCAGCGGCAGCACGTAGTAGCCGTACTCCCGCTTCGCCTTCGGCACGAACATCTCCAGCCGGTAGCGGAAGTCCCAGAGCGCCTCGGCGCGGTCGCGGTCGTAGACGAGCCGGTCGAAGGGGGAGAGGAGCACGGCGCGGTCCGGGACGGGGCCGTCGGTCGCGGCGGGATGCGCCTCCCACTGGCCCTTGACGAGCCGCACGCCCTGGCTCGCGAAGCGCTGCTCGGCCCGGATCGCGCTCGGCGTCGCGGATCGACACCGTCTCGGTCTTCGGGCCACCAGCGGGCGGTCAGATCCCAGAGCCGCTCGCCGCCGCGGCGGCCGACGACGGTGATCTCCCCGTATTTGTGCAGCGAGAGCAGCATCAGCCCGACCATCCGCTTGCCCCACCAGCGGTGGTCGCGCTTCTCGCCCTTGGCGCGGTCCTCGAAGTCGCGCGAGAGCAGCGGCCCGTTCCGCTCCAGCTCGCGCAGGACGTAGCGGCGGAAGGCCGCGTTCTCGGTCAGGAACTCGCGCGACCCAGCGCTCGCTCTTGTAGTGCCGTGAGCGGCGGAAGTTCGCGGATCCGAGCGCGGATCAGCGGCAGGTCCTCGATCGGGTAGACGAACGCGTCGAACTCGAACAGCGACCGCTCCTCCCAGAGCAGCCGGGCGAGCTCGGCTCGGTCGTAGCCGGGGCCGAGCCGGCTGAAGAGGACGAGGTGCTGCGGCCGCTCGACGGGTGCGACGACGTCGATCTGGAGAAAGCCGAGCCGGCGCACGGTCTCGAGCACGCCGGTGCGCGGAGCCGTCGAGCGCCTGCGCCCGCACGGCGATCCGCCGCGCCTCCTCGAGGCTCACCTTCACGGCGCGGCCCGTAGTCTCCAGCATCGTGTCCCAATCTACGTTCCTCGACTTCCTCCGCGAGCACCTGCCGCCCCCGCCGCTGCGGGTGCTCGACGTCGGCTGTGGGCAGGGCGAGCTGACGACGGCGCTCGCCACGGCCGGCTACGACGCGATCGGGATCGATCCGAACGCGCCCCAGGGCGCGCGCTTCCGCCGGATCCGCCTCGAGGACGTCACCCCGGAGGACGGGCCGTTCGGCTCCGTCGTCGCCTCGCACTCGCTCCACCACGTCCGCGATCTCGACGCCGCGCTCGACCGGATCGTCGCCCTGCTCGAGCCCGGCGGCCGGATCGTCGTCGACGAGCTCGGCTGGGACCTCGCCGACGAGGCCACGCTGGACTGGCTCTACGGGCAGCGTCGCGCGCTCGCGGCCGCCGGCCGGGGCGAGGAGCCCGCGTCGGCCGAGGCGGTGCGCGAGGAGTGGGAGTCATCGCACCTCGGCTTGCACGGCTACGTCGCGCTCCGGCGCGAGCTGGACGAGCGGTTCGAGGAGCGCGCGTTCATCTGGGCGCCGCATCTCTACCGCCACCTCGGCGGCGTCGCGACCGAGGTGCTCGAGCAGGCGCTCGTCGACGCGGGCGCGATCCGGGCGCTCGGGTTCCGCTACGCCGGCACCGTCCGGCCCTCCTGAGGGGGACCGCGTCACCCGAATCGGGGATGGCGGCAGACCGCTGGGGGGAATCGTGCTCGGGCGAAAGTCGACCCGATAGGGAGGTAGCGGCACCTTTGCTCACCTATCTGCGGAGGCTTCACCCATGTCGGTCACTCTCACGAATGCAACGCAGCGGCTCACCGCCTCGGAGGCGGAAGGTCTCTGGCGCAACTGGAAGGAGCATCGAGACGTTCGCTCCCGTGACCGGCTGGTGCTCGCGTACGCCCCGATGGTTCGCTACATCGCCTCCCGGAAGGTGCGGGAGCTGCCGGCGCACTGCGAGCTCGACGATCTCGCCTCGGCCGGCCTCGCTCGCCCTGATGGAGGCGATCGACCGCTTCGACCCGGCGAAGGGCGCGGGCTTCGAGCAGTACGCCTGGACGCGCGTCGCCGGCGCACTCGTCGACGAGCTGCGCCGGCAGGACTGGGCGTCACGCTCGGTTCGCCGTGAGGGTCGCCGGATCGAGCGGGCTCGTGATTCGTTCTTCGCCCGCAACGGCACGGTGCCGACCGAGCTCGAGCTCGCCGCCGAGCTGGGGACGACGCTCGCCGAGTTGCACGCGACGCTGGAGGATCTCGACCGCTCGGACGTGGCCTCGCTGAACGCACCGGCGGGCGGCACCGACGACTCGGCTCCGGTCGAGCTCGGCGAGACGATCGAGGCTCCGCAGACAGGAATCCACCCCGAGCCGGCGCTCCTGAACTCCGACCGCAACGACGCCGTCCGCTCGGCGATCGGGCGCCTCTCGGAGCGGGAACGCCACATCCTTGCGCTCGTGCACGTGCAGGAGGTGCCCGGAGCCGAGATCGGCCGCATGCTCGGCGTCAGCGAGTCGCGGGTGTCTCAGATCCTGGCCGGGATCCGCCGCAAGCTGAAGGACCAGCTCGACCTGTACGAAGCCGCGTAGCGCCTAGTCGGGCGTCGCGCCGCCGAGGATGGTGGCCAGTCGCGACGCGTCGATGTTGCCGCCGGAGACGATGCAGACGAGCTTGTGCCCGGGCACCCGGCCGGCGAGCGCCGCTGCCACCGCGAGCGCGCCGGCCCCCTCCGCAACGATCCGTGCCCGCTCGGCGAGCAGGCGCACGGCCGCGGCCGTGTCGTCGAGCGAGACGACGCAGGAGCCGGCGAGCAGTGGCCGGGCCCGCTCCCACATCTGCGGGAGCACGGTCCTCGCGCCCGCGCCGTCGACGAACGACGCAGCGTAGGCAGCTTCCGCAGGCCCGCCGGCGGCGAGCGCCGCAGTGACGGCCGCGGCGGACTCCGGCTCGGCCGCGTACAGCTTCACGTCCGGGAGCAGCGCGGACACGGCACTCGCGATCCCGGTGAAGAGCCCGCCGCCGCCCCAGGGGACGATCACCGCGTCGGCGTCCGGTGCGTCCTCGGCGAGCTCGAGCCCGATCGTGCCGTTGCCTGCCATCACGCGCTCGTCCTGGACGGGGTGGACGAAGAGACCGTCGGCCTCCTCGTAGCGGGCGGCGACCATGATCTCCCACCAGCGCTCGTAGGGCACCTTGACGACGGTGCCGCCGAGCCGCTCGATCGCGTCGAGCTTCGTCTGCGGCGCGTGCTCAGGTGCCACGATCGTCGCCGGCACGCCGAGCTCGCGCGCCGCCCAGGCAACGCCTTGCGCCATGTTGCCGGCGCTCGCAGTGACGACACCGCCGCGCACCTCGGCCGGGGACGCCTGCCGGATCGCGTTCACGGCGCCGCGGATCTTGAACGAGCCGATCGGCTGCAGGTTCTCCAGCTTGAGCCAGATCTCGGTGGGGCCGTCGACGGGCAGGCGGACGAGCGGCGTGCGCACGGCAGCGCCGGCGATGGTCGCGCGGGCCCGCTCGATCTCGGCGAGTGGGATCAGAACTCGACCTCGGTGCCCCGGCCCTCGCCGCGTGCCTTCCGCACGACGAGCTCGGCGGCGGCGAGATCTTCGACGGCGAGTCCGAGCGACTTGAACACGGTCAGCTCGTCGTCGGTGGCGCGGCCCGGATGTGCGCCGGCCAGCACCTCGCCGACCTCGGCCGCGATCGCGGCCTCGCCGAGACCGGCCAGCAGCAGGTCGCCCGCCTCGTTCAGCGCCGACTCGCGGCGGTCGACGAAGATCGTCGCTGCGGTCATCGTGTCGGTGTCGAGCTCGCGGGCCGTCGGGATGCTCGAGCCGACCGCGTTCACGTGAGCGCCGGTCGCGAGCCAGTCGCGGCGGAGGATCGGCTCGCGCGCGCTCGTGCAGGTGCAGACGACGTCGGCGCCGTCGAGAACGGCCTCAGGTGTGGTGCCGTCGGAGCGGGTCCAGGTGCGAAGCTCGGCCTCGGGGAAGACGGCCTGCATCGCGGCAGCGTGCGAGCGCGCCTGGATGCCGCCGCCGAGGACCGCGACCACCGCGGCGCCGGGCCGTGCAAGGGCTCGGCTCGCGACGGCCGAGACGGCGGCGGTCCGGATCTCGGTGATCGGCGACGCGTTCAGCACAGCGCGCAGCTCGCCGGTCGCGCCGTCGTGGAGGAGGACGGCACCCTGGTGGGGGTCGAGCCCCCGCGTCGGGTTGTCCGGGACGACCACGATCTCCTTCAGGGACCAGGCCGCGTCCTGGCCGCCGCGCCGTGCGGGCATCAGCCCCATCAGGCTGGCGCCGTCGGGGGCGCGCGTCATCGAACGCAGCGGCTGGTGCAGCTCGCCGCGCCCGAGTTGCGCGAGCACGCTCGCCATCGCCTCGATGCACTCCTCCATCGTCAGGAGCTCGCGGACGTCGTGCTCGGAAAGGACGAGGACGCTCATGCGAACAGCGCTCCGAGCTGCTCGTGCTCGGTCGGGGAAAGGCGCAGCTCGAGCGCGTCGAGCGTGGGGCGGAGCTGCTCGGGCCGGCGCGGGCCGATCACGACCGCGGTCACCGCGGGGTGGGCGAGCAGCCAGGCGATCGCGAGTGCCGCCGGTGTCGTCTCGCGCTCTCGGGCCATCGCCTCGAAGGCCTCGAGCGCGTCGTAGACGCGGTCGGCCAGAAGGTGCTGATACGGCTCCGGCCGCAGCGTCATCCTGGATCCCGCCGGGGCGTTCTCGCCGCGGCGGTACTTCCCCGTCAGCCACCCGCCGGCGAGCGGCCCGAACGGCGTGTAGCCGAGCCCCTCGCGCACGCAGACCGGCTGCACGTCCCGTTCGTCGCCGCGCTCGAGCAGCGAGTAGGAGTTCTGCACCCAGTCGGGCCGGCCGTGCCGAAGCGCCTCGTCGAGCCACGCGGCGTCGACGTTGCTGCCGCCGTAGGCACCGATCTTCCCGGCGTCGGCGAGCTCTGCGAACGCACCGATCGTCTCCGCGACCGGGACGGCGGGATCCATCTCGTGGGCGAGGTAGAGCTGGACCGCGTCGACGCCGAGGCGTCCGAGGCTCGACTCGAGCTGGCGCCGGACCCGCTCGGGCGCGAGCCCATGGTCGGCGCCGTCGGTCATCGGGTTGAAGGTCTTCGTCGTCAGGACGATCCGTTCCCGCACCTCGGGGCCCTTCGCTCCGAGCCAGCTGCCGAGGTACGACTCACTGCGCCCGCCGCCGTATGCGTCCGCGGTGTCGTACGTCGTGATCCCTGCGTCCCAGGCCGCGTCGAGGAGCGCGTGCGCCTCGCCCTCCGTCTCGCCGGCACCGAAGAACGCGGGCGAGGAGCCGATGCCGCCGAAGTTGCCGCAGCCGAGGATCAGGCGCGACACGTCGACGCCGCTGCGGCCGAGGGCGCGATGCTCCATGGGGCCGACTCTACGCGGAGAGGCGGGCGCGGTCGGTCGCGTAGTCGAGCAGCGCGAGCGCGTCGCGCGCGTAGTGCGCTGCCGCGCGGGCCTGGCCCGCGTTCCGCAGCCGGCGCGAGTGCTCCCAGAGGACGCGTGCGCGGTCGGTCGGGTCGTCGAGCCCGCCCTGCGGCGGCGCGTCCCGTTCGAGCGCGCCCGGCAGCCCGGCGAGCCGCCGCTCGATCTCCTGCTCGACGAGCTCCGGCGCGACCTGCTCGACCCGCTCGACGCCGGTCGCGAGGTACTGCTCGTCGGCGTTCAGCCGCTCCGCGAGCTTGCGCAGGAGCTGCAGCGACGGAACGCGATCCCCCGCCTCCAGCCGTGAGATGTACGCGGCGGAGCAACCCTGGAAGGAGAGGTGGCGTTGCGAGAGGCCTGCTGCGAGGCGCGCCTCCTTGAGCCGGCGGCCGACCGCGACCGGGTCGTCCACGTGGGAGTGGTAGTGCGAAGCAGTCATCGCGCGCCGTCGTCGCGGTTGAGGCCGTTCACCTCCCTGTGGGTGGATGAGCGGCCGCCGCAAGCCGCATGTCGAGTGTAACGTGTTACCGACCTGGAGCCAACACCTAGGCGTTTTGGGTGGTGTCAGCGGCCGATGCGCGTGCGCCGGCGGATGCCGAGCCGCCGCTGCAGCGCCCGATCCTCCTCACCGTCCTTCTTCGCTGCCCAGACGAACGCGGCGAGGACGACGATGACCGTTAGGACGCTGAAGGCGGTGACGGCGATCCAGAGGGCCGTTTCCATGCGCCGGTACACGATAACTACCTGCCGCTGGCTGGGGCTCGCGCGGTTCCGTTCACCTGTGCGTAGCCGCTGACCGCGATGGGCGTTCGACGGGGGCGTTCACCGTGCTTCTGTTCGTACGCGAAAGGGCGCCCGTGGGCGCCCTCTCGCTCGATCGGGATCCGCGGCAGCGGTCGTCAGCTGCAGCCGGTGTTCGTGCCGCAGTCGCGGCACGTGTAGCACGAGCCCGTCCGCACCATGCTGCCGCCGCAGCGGGCGCACTCGACCGCGTCCTCCCAGGTGTTGAAGAGGGCGGTCTGGCCCTTCGGCGGCGCATCGGCGGCCGGCGGAGCGGCCTCGCCCGTTGCGTAGGCCTGCGCGAGCCGTGCCTTTACCTCGGCGGTCAGGATCCCCGCCTCCTCCTGCTGCTCGGAGGTGAGGAACTTCTTCCCCATCCAGCGGAAGATGTAGTCGACGATCGACTTCGCGATGCGGATGTCGGCGTCGTTCGTGAGCCCGCTCGGCTCGAAGCGCATGTGGCTGAACTTCGAGACGTAGACCTCGAGCGGCACGCCGTACTGGAGGCCGAGGCTGACCGAGATCATGAACGAGTTCATGAGGCCGGCGAGCGTGGTGCCCTCCTTGGCGATGTCGACGAAGATGTCGCCCGGGGTGCCGTCGTCGAACAGACCGACGTGGATGTACCCCTCGTAGTCGCCGACCTTGAACTTGCGGCCGACCTCGTTCCGGTCCTCCGGCACGCGGCGCCGCTTCGGCTGCGCGACGGCGGCGAGCGGGGCGAGCGTCGGCAGCGTCGCCAGGCTCTTGTCGGCCGAGCCGGAGAGCGGCTGCGCGACCTTGCAGTTGTCGCGGTAGATCGCGATCGCCTTGACGCCGAGCTGCCACGCCTCGGTCAGGAGCTGCGACACGTCCTCGACCGTCGCCTCCTCGGGGAGGTTGACCGTCTTCGAGATCGCGCCGGAGATGAACGGCTGGACGGCGCCCATCATCTTCACGTGACCCATGTAGTGGATCGCGCGCTCGCCGATCGCGCAGTCGAAGACCGGGTAGTGCTCGCTCTTGATGTACGGGGCGCCGACGATCGTGTTCCGCTCGTCGATGAACGCGACCGTCTCCTCCACCTCGCTCGGCGCGTAGCCGAGCTTCTCGAGCGCCATCGGCACGGTCTTGTTCACGATCGTGATCTCACCGCCGCCGACGAGCTTCTTCGACTTGACGAGCGAGAAGTCGGGCTCCACGCCGGTCGTGTCGCAATCCATCATGAAGCTGATCGTCCCGGTCGGCGCGAGCACCGTCGCCTGCGCGTTGCGGTAGCCGCTGACCTCGCCCTTGTCGAGCGCGTCGTCCCAGGCCTTGCGGGCCGCCGCGAGCAGGTCGTCCGGCACCGAGTGGGAGTCCTGGATGTTGCCGACGGCGGCGCGGTGCTTCGCGATCACGCCGATCATCGCCGCTGCGTTCGGCTGGTAGCCGGCGAACGGCCCCATCCGCTGGGCGATCTCGGCCGACTTGCGGTAGGCGCGGCCGGTCATCAGCGCGGTGATCGCCGCCGCGTAGGCGCGGCCGTCGTCGGAGTCGTACGGGAAGCCCCGCGCCATCAGCAGCGCGCCGAGGTTCGCGTAGCCGAGCCCGAGCTGGCGGAACGCCTTTGCGTTCCGGTCGATCTCGGGCGTCGGGTACGACGAGTAGCCGACGCAGATCTCCTGCGCCAGGAACATCACGTCGACCGCGTGCTCGAAGGCGGCGACGTCGAACTCGCCGTCCTCGCGCCGGAACTTCATCAGGTTGAGCGAGGAGAGGTTGCACGCCGAGTCGTCGATCGACATGTACTCCGAGCACGGGTTGGACGCGTTGATCCGGCCCGTGTTCGGGAGCGTGTGCCACGAGTTGATCGTCGTGTCGTACTGGACGCCCGGGTCGGCGCACTGCCAGGCCGCCTCGGAGATCTGCCGGAGCAGGTCGCGGGCGTCGGTCGACTCGACGACGGCGCCGTCGGTGCGGGCGGTCAGGTTCCACTCCTTGCCCTCGAGCACCGACTCCATGAACGAGTCGCTGACGCGGACCGAGTTGTTCGCGTTCTGGTACTGGATCGAGCCCCAGTCAGGCGAGTCGAGCGACATGTCGTAGCCGGCCTGCTCGAGGACGCGCGCCTTCCGCTCCTCCTTCGCCTTGCACCAGATGAACTCCTCGATGTCCGGATGGTCGACGTCGAGCACGACCATCTTCGCCGCGCGGCGCGTCTTGCCGCCCGACTTGATCGTCCCCGCGGAGGAGTCGGCGCCGCGCATGAAGCTGACCGGGCCGGACGCGTAGCCGCCCTTCGAGAGCTGCTCCTTGGAGCTGCGCAGCTTGGAGAGGTTGAGCCCCGAGCCGGAGCCGCCGCGGAAGATCACGCCCTCGCGCCGGATCCAGTCGAGGATCGAGTCCATCGTGTCGTCGATCGAGAGGATGAAGCAGGCCGAGCACTGCGGCTTCTCCTCGAAGCCGACGTTGAACCAGACCGGCGAGTTGAAGGACGCGTACTGGTTGACGAGGATCGCCTTCAGCTCCGCCTCGAAGGTCTCCGCCTCCTCGGTGCCGGCGAAGTAGCCGCCGGCGCGGCCCCAGCCGCCGATCGTGTCGACGACGCGGCCGACCATCTGCTTCACGCTGCGCTCGCGCTCGGGGGAGCTGAGCCGCCCGCGGAAGTACTTCTGCGCGACGATGTTCGTCGCGGTCTGCGACCAGAAGCGCGGGAACTCGACGTTCCGCTGCTCGAAGGCCGGGCCGTCCTTGCCCGGGATGATCGCGTCGCGGAGCTCCCACTCGATCTCGTCGAAGGGGTCGCGTCCGGGGATGGTGAAGAAGCGCGTCGGGGTGACCGAAGCCGCCTCGTCGACGACGACGTTCACCACCTCGTCGTGCTCGGGTGCTGCGTCCTGTGCTGTGTGCTTGATCTGCTTTGCGGTCGCCATTCTCGTCCTCTCGGCCATAGGCTTGTACGGCGCTCGCAGGTCGGTGTTCTGCGGGCCTCTGAGCGGATCGGGGACGTTAGTCCCGGCGTCGGACAGAACGCAGAAAAGAGCTTGGGAGAGCGGAAATCGTGTTGCTCATTGTACCGGCGGTCTCGGCCCCGGCGCGACGCGCTGAGCTAGAGCGTTGCGGGCGGGACGCGGCTTGCCTGGTAGCGGCGGATCAGGTAGCCCGCGGACCCTCCGGCGACGAGCAGGAGGGCGAGGCCGGCGAGGATCAGGAGCGGGATCGGCACGGAGCTCGCGCTCTCTCCGTCGACCGGCGGAGCTGCCTCCGGCCCACCCGGGTCGTTCGGGCCGCCCGCCGTGCCCGTGGTCTCGGTCGTCTCGGTCCCCGTGGTGTCGGTCGCAGTCGTGCCGGTGCCGGTCGGCGGCGTCCCGGGGCCGCCGTTCGGCGACGGATCCGTGGTCGCGGGCGGAGCCGGCTCGCCACGCAGCCGTGCCTGGAGGGCACGCTTGATGTCGTTCGGCGCGCTCGAGTAGTCGCGCACGTCGCGCGGGAGCGCCTCGATCGCGTCGTCGTAGCAGTGGGGCTCGTAGGTGCCGTCGACCCGGCCGTCGTCGTACCAGTCGTCGATCACCTGGCGGCCGCACGACTTCGCCGCCGCGGCGGGGGCAACCGCCACGAGCACGGCCGCGAACGCGAGCAGCAGGGCGAGGGCGCGCAGCGCGTTCCGAGCGGACGGATGGAGTGCGGGGGTCGGCATCTTCGGGTCAGCTCGGGGCGGCCGAGCGATGAATCCTGGTGAGTCTTCCGGACGGCGTTGTGGGCGGGATGATCTGCACGTAAACGGTTTGTAAGGCCGACGAGGTACGCGGCCGGGCCTTTCCGGCGCCCATGCTAGCTTCACCCGCGATGCGGATGCCCGGAGTGGCGTTGCCCCTCGTGGCCGCCTTGCTGCTCGGCGCGCTCTTCGCGGGTGAGTCCGTCTGGGTCGCGCTCGGCGTCGTCCTCGCAACGGGAGCCTGGGTCGCGCTCGCCCTGCTCGGTCGCGTCGCTCTGCCCCGCGGCGGGGTCGTCCTGCTGGGCTCGTTGCTCGGGATCGCGGTCTGGACCGGACTCTCCGTCACGTGGTCGGTGGCTCCCGACCGCTCCCTGGCGGAGCTCGACCGGACGCTCGTCTACCTCGGCTTCCTCGTGGCCGGGCTCCTGCTCGGCGCCGGTGGGCCTGCCGCCCGTCGGGCCGTCACCGTGCTCGCCGCCGTGCTCGGCGCCGCGATCCTCTGGTCGCTCGCCGGCAAGGTGATCCCCGCGCTCTTTCCGGACGGCGGCCGAGCCGCGCGCCTCCGCGACCCGATCGGCTACTGGAACGCCCTCGCACTCGCCGCCGACATGCTGCTCGTGCTCGCGCTGTCGCTGGCGGCCGCGACCCGTGCGCAGCTCGCCCGCGCGGGCTGGGCCGTGCTCGCGTTCGCCGCCGTGGTCGCGATCTTCCTCGCGGCCTCCCGGGCGGGCGTGGCCGCTGCGCTGCTCGGTGTGATGCTCCTGCTCGCCCTGCGGCGCCGCGACCGCATCGAGACGGCCCTGCTTGCGTTGCTCGCCGCCGTGCCGGGGGGCGTCGTCGCGGCCTGGGCGTTCACCCGTCCGGCTCTCGTCGAGAATGCCAGTCCGCACGCCGATCGCGTCGCCGACGGCGCCGTGCTCGGGTTGGTGCTCGCCGCCGGCGCGGTCGTCGTGGCGGTCGGAGCGCGAGCGCTGGCGCGGCGTCCGCTCGGACAGCAGGCCCGTCGCACCGTCGCGCGCGCGCTCGTCGCGCTTGCCGTCGTCGGCGCTCTCGGTCTGACCGCCGGGCTCGCGGCCAACGCCGGGCGGATCGCGGACGAGTTCCGCGGCGGCGAGGTGACGAACGATCCGCGCCGCTTCAGCAGCCTCAGCTCGAACAACCGCCTCACCTGGTGGGGTGAGGCGTGGGACGTGTTCGCCGCCCGGCCGCTCGAAGGCGCCGGTGCGGGCACGTTCGAGGTCGCGCGCAAGCGGCACCGCGAGAACGCGGCCGCGGTGACCGAGCCGCACAGCGTGCCGCTGCAGTTCCTCGCCGGGACGGGAATCCTGGGCGCGGGTCTTCTCGTTGCTCTCCTCGCCGCCGTGGCGGCGGCCGCCGCCCGTGCCCTCCGGGTGCTGACGGGCGACGAGCGGGAGGCGGCTGCGGCGCTCACGCTCGTGCCGGCGCTGTGGCTCGTGCACGCGCTCGTCGACTACGACTGGGACTTCGCCGCCGTCACCGGGCCGGCATTGCTTGCCGCAGGCGTGCTCGCTGCGGTGGCGCGGCCCGCGCGGATGGTGAGGATGCCGCTCGCCGCGGCGGGTGTCGCAGCGCTCGCGCTCGCAGCGGCTGCCTCGATCGCGACGCCGTGGCTCGCCGGAGGCGCGGTGCGGGAGGTCAATCGGGCCCTCGAACAGGGTGATGTCGAGGCCGCCCGCGACGCCGCCGAGCGGGCGCGGGCGCTCGACCCGCTCGGCCTCGACCCGGTGTTCGCCCGCGCGCGGGTCGAGGAGCAGGCCGGTGACGAGGAAGCCGCGCTCGCCGCCTACCGCCGCGCCGCCGAGCTGCAGCCGGAGAACCCGGTCTCCTGGTACGAGCTCGGCCTCTACGAGTTCAGCCGCGGTGACCGCTGCGCGGCGTATGTCCACCTGAACCGCGCCTACACGCTCGACCCCGCGGGCACGCAGTGGACACCCGAGAGCGCGCTCGTCGAGTCGCTCGCCTGGGTCAACGGCGGGAACTGCGGCTAGTCGCCGAGCACGAGCGCGACGTGGGCGCCGAGCAGGTCGGCGGGCCGGAGCCCGTCGAGCGGCCCGACGATCTTCACGTTCAGATCCTTCGCGAGGCGCGTGGCTTCGGCCTGATACCCCTTGCGGTACATCACGAGCGTGCGCGTGAAGTCGCTCCGCGGCGCGTTTCCGACCGTGCCGATCGTGTAGCCGAAGCGGCGCACGTCGGCAGCGCCCTGGGCGGCGGCGCCCGTGCGGCCGTTCCCGTTCAGGACGATCACCGAGGTCTCGGCCCGGGCCAGCTTCGGGGTCGCGGCCCCGGCCTTCGCAGTCGCGGGTGCCGGTTTCGGCTTGGCCGCGACGGGTGCGAACACCTGCCGCTCGGCTGCGTTCCGCACATGCTCGGAGACCGGCTTTGCGAGCAGGAAGACGCCGAGCACGACGATCGCGACGAGCTCGATGGCGGCCAGCCCGGACGCGACGAGCGTCGCGGTGCGCCAGGGCGACGGGGCCTGAGGCAGGGAGTGCTCCACGGCCGCCTAGATTCGGCCCGGCCGCCCGCGCTCCTTCCTGCTCAGGAAGCCGGGCGCACGCGGGCGGTGAACGTCGAGCGGACATCTGCCTCGGCGCCCTTCGGCACGGTGACGGTCTTCGGATCGCCGTCGGAGACGTAGCGGGACCCCGGATTCTGCTCGAGCTGGTTCATCCAGTAGCTGAAGGCGAAGTCCTCCTCGCCCTGCCAGCCCGCCTGTGAGCTGCGGATCCGTGGGATCGCGGCCGGGTCGAACTCCTTCGAGAACGGCGAGGGCGCCGGGTTCGCGCCGACGAGGAGGACGGCGTACGGGCCGTACGTCTGTCCCTGCCAGCTGCCGCGGACGGCGAGCCCCTCGTTCCTCGGCAGCGAGCCGAGTGGCAGCGAGAACGTCCGGATCTTGTAGCCGGGGAGCAGCTCCTCGATCACCTCCGCGCCCGTTGCGATCGCCTGCCGCACCTCGTCGTCCGAGAGGCCGCGCAGTGGGATGTGGTCGTGCGTGTGGTTGCCGAGCTCGAACCCGTTCTTCGTCAGCCAGGTGAGCGCCTGCTTGGCCGCCGTGGCGCTCCCGAACGGCGTGCGGTTGACGTAAAAGGTGCCGGCGGGGACGAAGCCGGGATGGGTGCGCGCGAACTCGAGCATGATCCCGACCGCCGTCGACGGCTTCACCTTCCCCTGCGCGGTGAAGTCGAGCTGGTACGTGGTCGCGTCGTCGAACGTGAGCACCACGGGGGTCGTCCCCTTTGGCACGTCGAGCTTTCCGGCGACGAGGTCGCCGGCGTTCACCGGCGTGTAGCCGTTGCGCCAGAGGTAGTCCAGCTCAGCACGGAACTCCTGCGGCGTCTGGTCGTACTCGCCGACTCGGTCGGCCCGGATCATGTGGTGCATCACGACCGGGATCCGCCCGAGCTCGTTCGGCGGCAGACCCGGAAGCGGGCGCTTCACGGTGCGGGGCTTCGCAGCCTCGGTCTTCGTCTCGCCGGGCGAGGCGTCGGGCAGGCGCACGGGCATCGGCGCGTTCTTCGGCGCGGTGGCGGTGACCTTCAGCGCGGGCACCTTCGCCGTCGGCTCGAGCGCGTCCGCGGTGTAGTCGACGGCTGCGTCCCAGAGGATGAAGTCGTCCACGCCTGCGTCGCGCGAGGCCTTGATCTGCGCCTGCACCTCGGCGGGGCCGTAGTCCCGCCCGTACGAGAAGTCCTGCAGCCAGTTGACGATCCGCGCCCCCGTCCCGTTCACCTGCTTGACGAAGTCCTTCGTCGAGGCGAGCACGATCTCGTAGGGCTGGCCGTTCGGGTCGGCGACGCCGTACTCGCCCGGGCCCCAGTGGGACGGGTAGAGCATCGGCGCGATGTAGTCGACGTGCTGGGCCATTCCCGGGATGTCCTGGGCAACCTCGGTCGGCCGGGTCGCCGCGACGCCGAACACCGACGCGCCGAGCAGCGCGTTCGTGCCGGCGAGCGCCTTCCGGCTGCCGGCGAGGAAGGCGACGATCGCCTGCTCGGGCGTGCCCGAGATCCCGGGGAACCGCATCGACGAGAGCGGCCCGTCCGGGCGGCGCACGTAGTCGTAGAGGATCTCGTCGACGCCGAGCTTCGCCGCTGCGACCGCCAGGTCGGTGTTGTAGCGCTGCACGGCCGGATTGGAGAAGTTCGTGAAGCCGCCATAGCCCGAGTAAGGACCGCCGTCCGCGCTCTGCACGACCTCGTTCCGCCTGCCGGCCTTCCAGGCGGCCTGGGCGTGGATCGGGTCGCGGAAGCAGACGAGCCTGCCGATCACGCGCACGCCGAGCCGGTGCAGCTGCTCGATCGCCTGTTCGAGGTCGTAGATCTCGAGCTGCGCTCCGATCTGCTTCGCCAGCGGCACGCCCGACGGCCACCCGACCTCTCCGGACTCGTCCTTCAGGTCGAGCTCGACCGCGTTGATCTTCTTCGCCCGGACGAGGGCCAGCACGCCCTCGCGCAGGGTGTTGTCCGCCCAGGCGTAGGCCGTCACGTGCACCGACCGGATCGGGGCGGCCGGCCGGCGCGGCACGACCGTGACCGGCACGCGCCACCGGCTGGCGTTCCCGGCTGCGTCGGTGGCCGTGAGCACGAGGTTCCGCGGCGGGTCCTCCGCGCGCAGCTCGAAGGCCCCGTCGGCCGCGACGGGCACGGCCTGCTTGCCGGCGACGAGCCGCGCGCCGGGCTCGAGCTTTCCGCGAACGACGAGCGGCGAGTTGCGGCCGACGACGGCCGGCCCGGTCACGGCCAGCTTCGGCGGCGCGGTGTCGACGGTGAAGCTGAACGTCCGTCGCGCGGACGCGAAGAAGCGGCCCTGCTGCCGGATCACGAGCTCGTGACTCCCGTCGGCGAGCCCCTCGGGCCGGTAGACGTGCCTCCCGGCATCTTCCACCGGCTGAACGGGACTGCCGTCGAGCAGCCACTCCGCCTCGGCGCTCGTCGACGTGAAGGCCAGCTTCGAGACGGCGGCGCGCCCGAGCACGGCGTTCTCCGCCGGCCCGGAGGCCTTGAGGTCGGGTGCCGCCGCGCGGGCCACGAGCGCCAGCCCCCCGGCGAGAGCGACCAGCACGCCGACCACTGCGAGCGCCCACTTCGGCGGGACGGGCAGACGGAAGGAGCGCGGCCGGAAGCGGCGCTCCTTCCGGGCCGGGCGGGCCGGCGCGACCGGCGCAGCCCCGTTCGTGGCGACGCCTCGCTCGAGCCGCTCGTGCTCGGCGCAGAGCGACCGGATCGCGCGCCCGGCGGCGCGCAACTCCGCGGTCTCGGCCGCCGCGAGCGTCTTCGCCCACCGCTCCAGCTCCCGCCGGTCGAGCGGAGGCGGCTCGGCCCCGTTGGCGCCCGCGAGCGCCCGGTTCGCGTCGCACAGCAGCCGGATCGCCCGGCCGGCCGCGCGCCGGTCGTCGGCGTCGGATTCCTCGAGCGCACCGGCCCAGCGGGTCAGCTCTTCCTGCTGGCTCACGTCCATGGACCGTCGAGAGTAACCCGAAAGCGGGATTTGCGGGTCTTTCTCAGGCGATCCAGATCCCGCGCGCGAACGCTGCCGCGGCGACTGCGCCGAGGGCGGCGAACGACCAGAGCGTCGCTTCCCGGACGCGCGGCCGGTCGAGCGTCAGCGAGGCGAGCGCGAGGAAGAGCGGGAAGTCCGCCAGCAGGAAGCGCGGCAGGCTCACGAGCGGGAAGCCGGCAGCGGGCACCGAGAGCGCGATCGCGAGCGTCGCGGCGGAGTAGAGGCCGAAGGCCGCGCCGAGCCGGACCCACGCGACCCACGTGAGCCAGACCGCGCCCGCGAGCACGACGAGATGAGTCACGTTCCAGAGCGCGACCTGCTCGACCTGGCCGGGACCCTCGGCCGGAAGCGAGAGCAGGTCGCGCAGACCGCGGCCGGCCGCCTGCACCGAGTCCCAGAGCCCGCCGAGCGGCCCGAGTGTCGAGGTCTCGCGACTCCAGTCGGCCTGCGCGGTCGTGAACGCCCAGGGATCGTCGAGCTTCGAGCCGAGGTAGAGCGCGTACAGGCCGACCGCGGCCGGGAGCAGCGCGAGCGGCGCGAGCCGGGCGAGCGACCGGAGGTCGCGGCCGCGCCAGAGCAGCAGGAGGAGCGCCGGCAGCAGCGCCAGCCCGAGCAGGCGCGTCCCGGTCGCGAGCCCGCCGAGCAACCCCGCGGCGAGCGACCGGCCCCGTAGCGCCGCCAGGAACGAGCCTGCGGCGAGTGCGAGGAAGAGGCCGTCCGAGTAGAGGGCCGTGAAGACGAAGCCAACCGGGTACAGCGCGAGGTAGAGGACGGCGTCGTGCGCACCTCGCCTGCCGAGGAGCGGCCGGGCGATCTCGGCGAGCGCCCACGCGGCCGCCGCGCCGGCGGCGAGCGAGATCAGGACACCGGCGACGAGGGTCGAGCCGGTCAGCCAGGCAAGCCCGTGCGCCGCGGCCGGGTAGACGGGGAAGAAGGCGGCGGCCTGCGGCACCTCCTCGTAGCCGTGCTCGGCGATCTGGAGGAACCAGCGAGCGTCCCACTGCGCGAAGGTGCGGAAGAGGACGTCGCTCGCCGGGCCGTAGGCATCGCCGAGCAGCCGCCGGTCCGGCGCGGGCGACCAGATGAGCGCGAGCGCGGCGAGCAGCCAGAAGCCGAGCCGGAAGGCGACGAGCGTCGCCGCCGGGCCTAGGCCCACGTGAGCCGGAGGCCGTCCGCGAGTGAGGTCGCAGGCCGCCAGGCGAGCTCGCGTTCGGCGCGGGACGCGTCGACGACGCTGCGGCGGGCATCGCCCGCGCGCGCGGGCTCGTAGCGGGGCTCGGCCTGGACGCCCGCGACCAGGCGGCACGCCTCGAAGAGCTCGTTCACCGTGGTCTCCGTCCCGGTGCCGACGTTGAAGACGCCGCCGTCACGCCCGCCGGCCGCGAGGATCGCCGCCACGACGTCGCCGACGTAGACGAAGTCGCGGGTCTGCCCGCCGTCGCCGAAGATCGTCACGTCCTCGCCGGCGCGCAGGCGGTCCATGAAGATGGCGACGACGCCGCCCTCGAGCTTGGCCAGCTGGCGCGGGCCGTAGACGTTGGCGAAGCGAAGCACGACGTGCGCGGTCCCGTGCAGGCGGTTCCACATCTGCAGGTACTCCTCGGCCGCGAGCTTCGAGGCGCCGTAGGGCGAGACGGGAAGGCGCGGATCGTCCTCGCGCGCGGGCCGCTCGCACTCGCCGTAGATCGCGCCGCCGGTGGAGCTGAAGACGAGCTGGGCGCCGTGCGCGCGGGCGGCCTCGAGCACATTGAGCGTCCCGAGCACGTTCACGCCGGCGTCGAGCAGCGGGTCGGCGACCGAGGTGCCGACATCGGCCTGCGCGGCGAGGTGGACGACGAGCTCGGGGCGGATGTCGTCGAACAGCTCGCCGAGCTGCTCCCGGATGTCCTGCTCGTGCACGGTCGCGGCCGGCGCGAGGTTCTCGCGGCGGCCCGTCGCGAAATTGTCGACGACGTGCACCTCGTCGCCGCGCGCCAGCAGCGCCTCGACGACGTGCGAGCCGATGAAGCCGGCTCCTCCGGTGACCACGGCGCGCACGGCCGTATCCTAAGCAGAAGATGTTCGTGAGCTTCGAGGGCCTCGACGGCTCCGGGAAGACGACCCAGGTCGAGCGCCTCCGCGAGGCGCTCGTGGCCGAGGGCCGCGAGGTCGTCACGGCCCGCGAGCCCGGTGGGACGGAGCTCGGAGAGCGGCTGCGCGCGCTCGTGCTGCACGGAGACGAGATGACCCCCTGGGCCGAGGCGCTCCTCTACGCCGCCGCGCGGGCGCAGCTCGTCGCGGAGGTGGTCGAGCCGGCGCTCGCGCGCGGCGCGGACGTGCTCCTCGACCGCTACGTCGACAGCTCGGTGGTCTACCAGGGGATCGGGCGCGGCCTCGGGCTCGAGGAGGTGCTCGAGCTGAACCTGCTCGCGGTCGGCGGCCGCCTGCCCGACCGGACGTTCGTGCTCGCCGTCGATGCGGGCCGCTCGCTCGGGCGCGTCGGGGAGCGTCCCGACCGGATCGAGCGCGAGGCGTCGTCCTTCCATGAGCGGGTCGCGGCAGGCTACGAGCAGCTGGCCGCGCTGCACCCGGAGCGAATCGTCGTCCTCGACGGCATGCTCGATCCGGACGCGCTGGCGGAGAGGATCCTGGGTGAGCTTCGCCGACCTGCCTGAGCAGCCCGAGGCGCGGCGGCTGCTCGGTGCGGCCGTCGTCGAGGGGCCGGCGCACGCGTATCTCCTCCACGGTCCGGCCGGCACGGGCAAGCGCGCAGCGGCACGGGCGTTCGCGGCAGCGCTGATCGGCGACGCGCGCAGGGTCGAGGCCGGGACACACCCGGACCTCTTCTCGCTCGAGGCGCTCGGCGAGATGATCCGCATCGACGAGATCCGAGCACTGCACCGTGACCTGCACATGCGGCCGTTCGAGGCGGAGCGGCGCATCTACGTGATCGCCGACGCGCACCTGCTGAACGAGGACGCCGCGGACGCCTTGCTGAAGGATCTCGAGGAGCCGCCGCCGTACGCGGTGATCGTGCTCGTCGCGGACGAGCTCGGGCCGATCCCGGCGACGATCCGGTCGCGCTGCCAGCTCGTCCCGTTCCGGCGGATCCCGGAACGGGCCGTGCGCGCGTTCCTCGCCGAGCGGGCGCCGGGCCTCTCCGAGCACGAGGCGCGGGCGCTTGCCCGGGTCTCGGGCGGGCGGCTCGACCGCGCCGAGCGGCTGCTCGACCCCGCCGTACGGGAGCGGCGCGACGATGTGCTGCGCGTCGCCCGCAGCCCGTACGCCGAGCCGGAGCTCGATCCCGCCGCGGCCGCCGAGACGATCGTCGACGCTGCGCGCGCCGCGGGCGTCGCGGCGAGGGAGCGGGCGGAGCGCGAGCTCGAAGGGGTCGAGTTGACCACGCGCGAGCTCGATCAGCGCCTGAAGCGGGTGCAGCGCGGGGCCGAGCGCGAGGAGTTGCTGGCCGCGCTCGAGGAGCTGGCGTCGTGGTACCGCGACCTCGTCGTCGTCGCTGCGGGGGCGGAGAGCGCGGCCGTGCATGCCGACCGGCTCGACATCCTCCGCGAGGACGCGACGCGGGAGCGGGCCGTCGACGCCGAGACGGGCGCCGAGCTCGCCCGCGCGGTCTGGCGGTCGCTCGAGGAGTTCAATCTCAATCCGGCGCTCGCGCTGGAGGCGTTGTTCGTCGAGCTGAAACGCTCGTTTTCCAGCCCATTATTGGTTAGGGGAACGAATACTTAGGGTGACGTAAAGATCCCCCGATAGGGGTTGCGCGCCATAACCGCCGGGCTAAGACTGAGCGAGGCGTTCGGGCGGAACGCCGGTGACCCGTTCTCTCCCAGGGGGATTACCCGGCTTGGCTGCAGTTCCGTCCATAGGTCGTGCGTCACTCGTCGAGGCTCCCGGCCGCGCGCCGCAGGCCGCTGCGACCGAGGGCCTCTACGAGCGCCACTCCGACAAGATCCTCGCCTACTGCCGGCATCAGCTCGGCTCGCGCGAGGAGGCCGAGGACGCCGTCCAGACGACGTTCATGAACGCGTTCCGCGCGCTCGGCCGCGGCGTCGTTCCCGAGGCGGAGACCGCCTGGCTCTACAAGATCGCCGAGAACGTCTGTCTCTCGCGCCGCCGCTCCTCGTGGCGCCGGAACCGGATCGAGAGCCCCAGCGACTTCGACGTGATCGAGGAGGTCGTGCCCGGCCCGAGCCTGCAGCGCGACGAGCTGATCGGAATCGAGGCCGCGCTGGCGTCGATGCCGGAACAGCAGCGCCGCGCGATCCTGCTCCGCGAGTGGCAGGGTCTCTCCTATCGCGAGATCGCCGACGAGCTCGAGCTCTCGCAGTCGGCCGTCGAGACGCTGATCTTCCGCGCCCGCCGCTCGCTCGCGCAGGGGCTCGAGCAGCCGGAGAGCGTGAAGCCCAAGCGCAAGAGCTTCCGGCGCGCGCTGCACGCGCTCGACCTCGGCACCGTGGCTGCGGCGCTGAAGACCCTCCTGGCCGGCAGCGCTGCCGTGAAGGCGACCGCAGCCGCCGTCGCCGTGACCGCTGCGGCCGGTACCGCCGCCTCGGTCGCGCCCAAGGTCCACTCCGCTCCCAAGGCGAAGCCGCCGGCGAAGGCGATCGTCGCCGCGCCGGTGGCGTCACCCGCTGCCGTCGTCGTCTCGGCCGCGCCGAGGTCGATGCAGTCGGTTGCCGCGCAGCCCGACCGGGACGTGCGCCGGGCGGCCACGCCGCCGAACCGCGCGGCCAAGCCCGCAGTGCGGCCCGTTGCGGCGGCACCCGTTCCCGCGGCTCCGGCCTACACGCCCCCGCCGGCTCCAGGGGCCGGGCAGCACGAGGCCCCGGCCGCCCAGCCGGTGGCCGTCGAGCACGCGCCTGCCGTGGCGCCGCCGCCCGCGGAGTCGCCGAAGCACGAGGTCACGCCTGCACCGAACAACCCCACCCCGGTCGCGCCCTCCCACAAGCGCGGCGACCGGATCGACCCGGTTCAGCCGGCGCCGACCGCGGAGAGCACCGCGACGACCCAGCCGACGGCCGCTCCCGCCAAGGCGGAGCCCGTCAGCGAGACGGCGGCGCCGACGCCCGCGCCGACGCCGGCCCCGCCGAGCACCGACCCGGCACCCGCCTCCGGCGTCCCTGCCGGCTCCAGCTCGTCGCCCCGCCCGACGGAGCCCGTCGGCCCGGGCGGCGGCTCCAACTAGCGCAAGCCGGCTGGAGCGGCGGCTAGACTTCGGCTGCCCCGCCGACGTAGCTCAGCTGGTAGAGCACTTCACTCGTAATGAAGGGGTCCGCGGTTCGAATCCGCGCGTCGGCTCTCTGTCGATCGATCGACCGTCAGGAGCCGACCGCAGCGTCGAGCGCCGACTCGACCGTGTCGTGCACGGCGAGGTGCTGGTCGAGCCCGGAGATCTTGAGGGCCCGGTGCGTCTCGAGGCCCGGGTGAGGCGAGCAGGAACGCGCTGCGATTCTCGAGTTTCGTGCGAGCCTCGATCAGCACACCGAGCGCGGTCGAGTCCACGAAGTCGACCTCGGCCAGATCGACGACGAGCCGCTCCGGCTGCTCCGAGCAGACCTCCAGCAGGGCCTTGCGAACCTCGGGAGCGTTGTAGAGATCCAGCTCGCCGACGAGGCGGACCACGACGGCGCCGTTGCGGCGATCGATTCCGCCCACGGGGTGCTCGTTGAGTCGCGTCTCCTCGGTCATGCCGACGCTCAAGAGCATAGTCACACGACGCACGCGCTCTGTCCTCCGCGCGCTGGGACAGCCTGAGCTCCCGCCAGGGCCAGCCACGGAGCCCCACGCGGGTGGCGTTCTCGTAGATGTACTCCGATACCGTGCCGAGGTACTCCTCCGAGTCGACGACGCGACTCTCGAAGCGCCCCTGGAACAGGTGCCCCGCGCGGTCGTAGCGGCGGTTGAAGCGCGCCGCGTGGAGGCCGTTCAGGCGCTGCATCCCGGCCGAGAGGAGCGGCTGGTGCGTCTCGACCAGGAGATGGAAGTGGTTGTCGAGCAGGACCCAGGCATGGAGCTTCCAGCCGAAGCGCCGCTCGACGTCCTGGAGCAGCCGGTACCACGCCTCACGGTCGCGGTCGTCCTGCACGATCGTCCGCTGCTCGACGCCGCGGCAGATGACGTGGTACCACGCCGGACTCGGGAGCGACGAGCGGGGAAGGCGCGGCACAAGGCGACGCTAGCGTGCCGTCACGTCCCGCGAAACCGGCGTTTCCGGCCATCGTTCAGGGACAGTCCCTTGGACACGGCCCACGCAGACGTGTCGGCAACGGGCGCGTCCGGCAGACTGGGGCGATGCGCGCGCTGCTCGACTACCGCTCCGAGTTCCCGATCCTCGAGCACACGACGTACCTGATCAATCACTCGCTCGGGGCGATGCCGCGGCGCGCGGAGGAGAGAGTCGCCGACTACGCCCGCACCTGGCGCGAGCGCGGGATCCGCGCCTGGGGTGAGGGCTGGTGGGAGCTGCCGATGACGGTCGGCGACCAGATCGGGCGCATCGTCGGCGCTCCGGCCGGCTCGACCGTGATGCACCAGAACGTCGCCATCGCCGAGGCCGTCGTTCTCTCCTGCTTCAGGCCCACCCCGACCCGCAACCGGATCGTCTACGAGCGCGGGAACTTCCCCTCCGTGCGCTACCTCTACCAGGCGCAGCAGGATCTCGAGGTCGTCGTCTGCGAGGACGACGAGGCCGTCGTCGCGGCGATCGACGAGCGGACGCTGCTCGTCCCGATCAGCCACGTCCTCTTCAAGTCGGGTGAGATCCAGGACGTCCAGCGAATCGTCGCCCGCGCCCACGAGGTCGGCGCACACGTGATCCTCGACGCCTATCAGTCGGCCGGGATCGTCCCCCTCGACGTGACGGCGCTCGGCGTCGACTTCGCCGTCGGCGGCTCGGTCAAGTGGCTCTGCGGCGGGCCCGGCAACGGCTGGTTGTACGTCAGGCCCGACCTCGCCGAGCGGCTCGAGCCTGCCTTCACCGGCTGGCAGGCACACGAGAACCCGTTCGGCTTCGAGGAGGAGATGCGCTACGCCGCCGGCGCGGCGCGCTTCCTCACCGGCACGCCCAACGTCCCCGCGCTGTACGCGGCCACCGCCGGCTACGACCTGATCGAGGAGATCGGCGTCGAGCGGATCCGCGAGAACTCGCTCCGCCAGACCGACCTCTTGATCCGGCTGGCGGAGGCGGCCGGCTTCGGGATCGCGAGCCCGCGCGACCCCGCCCGCCGCGGCGGCACGGTCACGGTGCACGTCGACGAGTTCCCCGCCGTCCACCGAGAGCTCACCGAGCGCGAGATCCTCTGCGACTTCCGGCCCGGCGCCGGGATCAGGATCGGTCCGCACTACTTCACGAGCGACGACGAGCTGCGCCACGTGATCGAGCAGATCGCCGAGATCGGCGAGACCGGGGCGTACGAGCGCCACCTCGGCGCCGTCGCCCGCCACTGAAAGGAAAGAAGGGGCGGCCGGCCCGAAGGCAGACCGCCCCCGAACGTCACCTAGACGGCGACGACGTTGAACGCCTCCGGGCCCTTCTGACCCTCGCGCGCCTCGAACTCGACCTTCGCACCTTCGGCGAGGCTCTTAAAGCCGTCGCCGCCGATGCCGCTGTGGTGGACGAAGAGATCCTTGCCTCCGTCGTCCGGCGCGATGAAGCCGTAGCCCTTCGCGTCGTCGAACCACTTCACGGTTCCTGCTGCCATATATCTACACCTCCTTACCAATGACTCACGAACGGTAAGAGAGGTGCCTGGGCACCGCTGGTACGCGCTCTCAAGAGTTGAACGGCACGGACTCTACCTACTATTTGCGCTTGTCAGGCTGAGCAGACGGCGCGCGTAGGCAGGCGCCGTCGGCGCATCCTCGTGTCGGAAGTAGGCGTAGACGTCGACGCCCGCCGCCAACAGCGTCCCGATTCGCGCGGCGAGCTCGCCGAGTTCGTCCTCGCCGTAGGGAGGCTGCCGGAAGCGGAGGTACCGGAAGGGCGCGTCCCCGTCCCAGTCGCCGACCCGCACCGCCGGGGCGACGTCGACGCCGTCCCAGCTCTCGTGTCGGAGGTCGAACGCCAGCGCGAGGTCGGTCGAGCCGAGCAGGAGCGCGAGCAGTCCCTCGTCGCGGGGTGTCTCGACGACGACGCGAACCGGGCCGAGCCGGTCGCCGAGCCTGAGCACCCGTTCCTCGAACGTCGCGAACGACCGGAGCGCCCGTGGTGGCAGCTTGACCGCGAACCGAAAGCCGTCCGGCACGGAGGCGGCCCAGCGCGCGAACTGCTCCTCCGACGGAAGCCGGTAGCCGGTCGAGTTCAGCTCGACCGAGGGCAACAGGGCGGCGTAGAAGGAGAGGAACTCCTCGTTCGCGCTCCCGGCCGGATAGAACTCCGGGCGCCAGGTGGGATACGACCAGCCCGACGAACCGACGAAGATGCCCCCGTCCGAGGAACGCGCTAGCCTCGACGACGTGGCCGTCACGAGCGAAGTGATACCCGACAGCGGCATCCCCGTCCTCGACCACGGCTTCGTCCGGCTCGACGCGGCGATGGCCGACGACCTCTCGGTGGTGAACGCGGCGCGGGTCAGCTTCGCCCGCCGGCGCGACGAGGTCGACGACGCGGACGCGGGCCTGATCCGATTCCTGATGCGCGACCGGCACGGGACGCCGTTCGAGCACAACGCGTTCCGCTTCCACATCCGCTGCCCGATCTTCGTCGCGCGCGAGTGGTTCCGGCACCGGATCGGCTCCTTCAACGAGTTCTCGATGCGCTACGCGAAGGCGACCGACGACTTCTACGTCCCCGAGGCCGACGACGTGCGCAGCCAGGTCGGCAAGCCCGGTGCGTACTCGTTCGAGCCCGTCGAGCCGGAGCTCGCCGAGCGCACGCGCGAGGAGCTGCAGGCCGTCTACGACACCGCCTTTGCGGCGTACACCCGGCTCGTCGAGGAGGGCGTCGCCCGCGAGCTCGCCCGCTCCGTGCTGCCGGTCGGCGCCTACACCGAGTTCTACTGGACGGTCAACGCGCGGGCCCTGATGAACTTCGTCTCACTCCGTGCGGCCGAGACGGCGCAGCGCGAGATCCGGCGCTATGCGGAGGCGTGCGAGCGCTTCCTCGCCGAGCAGATGCCGATCACACATGCCGCGTTCGTCGCGAACGATCGCACCGCTCCCTGACAGCCGTGGAGCGCGTTACCGGAATCGGCGGCATCTTCCTCCGAGCCCGCGATCCCGACGGACTGCGGGCCTGGTATGCGTCGAACCTCGGCGTGTCGCTCGAGGAGTGGGGCGGCTGCGTCTTCACTGCCGCGGGCGGCGACTCGACCGTCTGGTCGATCTTCGACGCCGGCAGCGACTACTGGCCGCTGCCGCAGCAGGTCATGGTCAACTACCGCGTCGACGACCTCGACGCGATGCTCGAGCAACTTCGGGCCGCCGGGGCAGAGGTGGACGACAACGTGCAGGAGCAGGAGTTCGGACGTTTCGGCTGGGCGGTCGACCCCGAAGGCAATCGCTTCGAGCTCTGGCAGCCGCTCACGTCGTGAGCAGCACCCCGTCCGAGCCGCGGCGGGTGACGACCCAGCCGTCGTAGGAGCGCAGCGGGAAGGGGACGCTCAGCGTCACGATCGTCAGGCCCGGGTGGACGGTGAAGACGCCGCACGAGTCCGCGAGCTCGCCGTCGCGGGTCAACCAGAGCTCGTAGGCGTCGCTGCGGTCGCGGCTCGGCTCGAGCCCGCGCACGAGCACCCGCAGCGGCCAGTTGCCGGCTGCGTCCTGCGGCAGCACCTCGATCGTGGCCTCGGCACCCCCCGCGCCGGCCATGGCCAGCTCGAACTCGGCTCCGACGTCGTCGCTGCGGTCGCCGAGCAGCCAGCCGGAGCCGAACGCCGTGGCTGCGAGTGCGGCGGCGAGCAGCGCGTAGACGGGGCGCCGGGGTTTCCTGGCCGCATGCGGTCGCGGCGCGATGCCGGGCGGCGGCGCGGCGGCGAGGAGCAGCTCGTGGACGCGGAGCAGCCGCGCCCGCTCGTCCGCGTCCTCGACCGGCCCGACGAGCTCCTCGAAGCGGCCGCTCACGGGTGCTCCTCCTCGAGCAGGTCCGCGAGGCGCCCGAGTGCGCTCCTCGTCCGTGTCTTCACCGTGCCGAGCGGCACGTCGAGCCGCTCGGCGATCTCGCTCTGGGAGAGGCCGCCCCAGTAGGCGAGCTCGATCACCGGGCGCTCCCGCTCCGGCAGGTGCTCGAGCGCGGCGTGCACGCGCCACGAGAGCCAGGCGGCCTCGGCCTGCTCGTCCGGGCCGCTCTCGTTCGACGGCTCCTCCGGCGTCTCGACCGGGGGCTCGGGCCTGCGGCGGGCGCCGTCGACGATCGCGTTCCGGGCGACCGTGTAGAGCCAGGCGCCGCCGCGCCCCCGGGAGCGGTCGTAGCTGGCGGCGGAGCGCCAGACCGCCGCGAACGCCTCCTGCAGTGCGTCCTCCGCCCGGCCGCGGTCACCGAGCCGGCGCAGCGCCAGCCCGAGCACGGGCCGCGTGTAGCGGCGGTAGATCTCCTCGAACGCAGTGCGGTCGCCCGCGCCGACGCGTTCGATCAGCTCGCCGTCGGTCAACGCAGCGTGCTCCACGTCACCGATGCTCGCCGTTCGGCGTGGGCATGGCAAGGCCAGGGTCGCTGCCGCATCCATCCCCCGGACTACGGGCGCGGCCGCGCGCCGGATTGGAGCAGGCGGCCGCCGTCGACGACGATCGTCGTCCCGGTCACGAACGAGGCCGAGGCGAGATAGAGGATCGCGGCGGCGACGTCGTCCGGCGAGCCGACCCGGCCGAGGGCCGTCTCGGCAGCGCGACGCCCCTCCTGCTCCGCTTCGACCGCCACCGGGCCGGGCGCGACGCCGCAGACGCGCACGTCCGGTGCCAGGGCCCGCGCCAGCGTGCGCGTCAGCATCGCCTGCGCGGCCTTGGCGGCGCAGTGGGCTGCGAACGAGGGCCACGGCTGATAGGCGGCCACGTCCTCGAGCATGACGACGAGGCCCTTCGACTCGCGCAGCAACGGCGCGGCCGCCTGGGTGACGAAGAAGCTGCCCTTGACGGTCGCGCCGAGCGCAGCGTCGACATCGTCCTCGCTCACGTCCGCGAACGGCTTCGGCTCGAACCCCGCCGACGCCGCGTTGATCACGACGTCGAGCCCTCCCAGCTCGGCGGACGCGCGCTGGACGAGGGCGCGCGCGTCCGCCGCCCGCGCGAGGTCGCCGTCGGCGCGGCCGGCGGCGAGCACCTGCCAGCCTTCGTGCCGCAGCCGCGCCGCGACTCCCGCGCCGAGCTTGCCGGTGCCGCCGGTGAGAAGTGCCCGCGTCAGCTCGCCTGCTCGAACCGCTTTCCGACCTCGTCCCAGTTGACGACGTTCCACCACGCGGCCAGGTAGTCCGGGCGGCGGTTCTGGTAGTTGAGGTAGTAGGCGTGCTCCCAGACGTCGATCCCGAGGATCGGCGTCTTCCCTTCCAGCAGCGGCGAGAATCCTGGTTCGGCGTCGACATGACCGAGAGCGAGCCGCCGTCGGCGATGACCCACGTCCAGCCGGAGCCGAACCGCTTCACGCCCGCGTCGTTCACATCCGCCTTCAGCGTGTCCAGCCCGCCGTACGCGTCGATCGCGTCGGCGAGGGCGCCGGCGGGCTCGCCGGCGTCCGGGCTCATGAGCTGCCAGAAGAGCGAGTGGTTCGCGTGGCCGCCGGCGTTGTTGCGCACTGCGGCACGCTTGTCGTCGGGCAGCGAGTCGAGCTTCGCGAGCACCTCCTCGACGGGCGCATCGGCGAGGTCGGTGCCCTCGAGCGCCTTGTTCGCGTTGTCCACGTACGCCTGGTGATGCTTGCCGTGGTGGATCTCCATCGTCCGCGCGTCGATCGTCGGCTCCAGCGCGGCGTGGTCGTAGGGAAGGTCGGGGAGGGTGAACGGCATCGCGGCTCCTTCGTCTCGGAAACTGGGCGGAAGGATATGCTCCGCGCCGTCCCGCCGAGCGGCAGTCGAACGAATCTGGAGGTACGGATGTCGAGTTACGAGGAGATCAGACCCCGCGAGCTGAAGCCCGCGCTGCTGGAGCTCGACGGCATCTCGCGTGCCTCGATCGATGCGCACTACAAGCTCTACCAGGGCTACGTGAACAAGCGGAACGAGATCCTCGGCAAGCTCGGCGGCGCCGATCTCGGCAGCGCGAACCAGGTCTACTCGGAGTTTCGCGCGCTGAAGGTCGATCTCTCCTTCGCGATCGGCGGGATCAAGAACCACGAGGTCTACTTCGAGCACCTCGGCGGCGACGGCGGCGACCCGAAGGGCGCGATCGCCGATCTGATCAAGCGCGACTTCGGCTCGGCGGAGGCGTGGCGCGACGACCTGAAGGCGACCGGGATGGCCGGACGCGGCTGGGCCTGGACGGCCTACGACTGGGACGAGGCGCGTCTCTTCAACTACGTCGGCGACGCCCAGAACACGTTCCCGATCTGGAACGCGACCCCGCTCGTCGCGCTGGACGTCTACGAGCACGCCTACTTCCTCGACTTCCAGACCGACCGCGCCGCCTACATCGACGCGTTCTTCAACAACCTGGACTGGGGCGTCGTGAACGACTGGGTCTCGAAGTACCAGATCCCGCTGAAGTAGCCGATGACGGCCGCGCTCGTCGTCCTCGGCGGCTACCTGCTGGGATCGATGCCCTTCGGCTACTGGCTCGTCCTGCTCGTGAAGAGCGAGGACATCCGGCGCGTCGGCAGCGGCAACATCGGCGCCACGAACGTCTGGCGCAGCTACGGCAAGGCGTACGGGGTCCCGATCGTGCTGCTCGACATCGCGAAGGGGCTCGTGCCGGCGCTCATCGGCACGCTCCTCGTCGGTGAGCTCGCAGGCGTCGTAGCCGGCGGAGCGGCCATGCTCGGGCACTGGCGCCCGCTCTTCCTCCGCTTCCAGAAGGGAGGCAAGACGGTCGCCACGGCCGGTGGGACGTTCTTCGGTGTGGCCACGCTGCTCGGGCTGATCGGGCTCGCGATCTGGGTCGTCGTCTTCCTCGCGCTCCGGTACGCCTCGCTCGCATCGATCGTCACCGCGCTCTCGCTGCCCTTCGCGGGGCTCGCGCTCGGTGAGCCGTGGCCCGTGATCGTCTTCGCCGCGATCGCAGCGGTTGTCGTTGTCGTCCTGCATCGCGGCAACATCGCCCGGCTCCGTGCAGGGACGGAAAGCCGCTTCCACGCACGGCGCGCGTAGCCGAAACGGCCATGTCCCAGGGACTGTCCCTGGTTGCTGCGGCTTGACTGTGGTTCAGCCGGAGAGCCAGGCGGCGAGCGACGTGTGGCGCTCCGGCTGCACGCCGTCGCGCAGCTCCGCGCGGAGCTCGCCGACCGTGCCCTCGCGCTCGGCGAGCACGTCGTGGGCGTGGATCGTCTCGAAGTTGACCTGCCGGGCGAAGAGGAAGTCGCCGTCAGCCAGGTCGGGGAGCGCGTCGAGGGCGCCCTTGAGCGACAGACGCACCGAGTCCTCGACGAAGCGGGGCTGCAGGTGGGCGTGCTCGACGACGAAGAGCTCGTCCGGGCGCTTGAGCAGCTCGTAGATGGGAGCGCTCATCGAGTCGTGCACGATCGCGACGAGGTCGTTGGCGTCGAGCTGGCGCTCGGTGCCGACGTAGAGCGTGCCGCGGCCGCGCTGGTTGTGCGTCGCGAGCGGCACCAGCTCGAGGATCCGGTCGACGTCTTCGAAACCCGCCTCGGTCAGCCGTTCCGCGGCGCGGCCGCGGACGAGACCCTGGGCGCACGGGCAGGCGTTGATCCCGACCGCCTCGACGCCGACGACGCGGCGCACCCGGTCGGCGGTCGCGGCCGCGATCCCGACGAGCGACACCATCTCCTGCGTCGAGAGCTTGCTGACCGGCGTCGTGCGCCGCAGCGGCCAGTGCGCGGTGATGCGGGCCTCGGCACGCAACGCCTTCTGTCGGCCGACGATGTGTCGCGCGATGTCCTCGGCGAGCGCTTCGACGTGCAGCGCCTCGGTGCCGACGACGGCCTCGATCGCCTCCTCGAACAGCTCGGGGAAGCGGGACATGTGCACGCCCTTCTGCTCGTGCGAGAGGTCGACGGTGCACTCGATCTCGGCGGCCATCACCGTCTCGTGGCCCTCGTGCCGGACACGAACGGCCTTCTGCACTCCCGTGACGCCGGCGCGGGTCAAGGAGAGTCGCACGTCCGGTGTGGACGCCTGGAGATCGCGCGGGAAGCTTGAGATCTCCGTCACGCGGTTACGCTAGCACCGCCGTGGCCGCCGACTTCGCCCGCCTGGTCTCACTCGCGTGCCACGACCTGCGCACGCCGCTCGCAACCGTGCAGGGCTTCGCGAAGACGCTCCTGCGCACCGAGGAGCTCGATCCGGACAAGCAGCGCCGCTACCTCGGGCTGATCGACGCGGCCTCGGAGGAGCTCGTCGAGCTGCTGGACCTGCTCTCGCTCGCCGCCCGGATCGCGGGCGGGCGCTACGACCCCGTCACCCGGGAGGTCGACTCGCTCGAGCTCGCCCCGGCGGGCGCAACGGGCACCGGTGCTCCCGTGCTGGTCGATCCTGAGCCCGTCGAGCGGGCGCTTGCCGCGCTCGTGCGTGCAGCCGCGCGCCACGGCGGCACCGAGGTCGCCGTGACCGTCTCCGGGGCCGCGGTGACGATCTCCCCGGTCGCCGCCGAGGCGGCCCCGATCGTGCTCGGTGAGGACCCGAAGGACCTCGGCGCAGCGATCGCCGTGCAGCTCGTGCGGTCACTCGGAGGTGACGTCGCGGTCGACGGCGATTCGCTCATGGTTTCCTTGCCTTCCGCGTGATTCGCCCCAAACCACTTACCATTTGTCGTTCACCGGAAGAAAACAGAGGGGGAATGGCGTGCGTATTCAACGAACGCTCGTGCTCGCCTCGGTCGCAGCCGCTGCGCTGCTGCTGACTGCGGGCTGCTCGCTCGGGGGCGACGACGATGAGGCGGCGGGGACAGGAACCGACGCGACCGAGACCGGCGCCACCGGCGGTCAGAGCGGCGGCCTGCTCGCGACCGTCAAGAGCCGCGGCACCCTGAACTGCGGCGTCAACGAGGCGGTCCCGGGCTTCGGCTTCGTCTCGCAGGGCGGTGACTTCCAGGGCTTCGACATCGACTTCTGCAAGGTCGTCGCCGCAGCCGTGATCGGCGACGCCGATGCGGTCGAGTACAAGCCTCTGACCGCCGAGCAGCGCTTCACCGCGCTGCAGTCGGGCGAGATCGACGTGCTGATCCGCAACACGACGCGCACCGCGTCGCGTGACGGCAGCGAGGGCGCGACCTTCCTGACGACGACGTTCTACGACGGCCAGGGGATGATGGTGCGCGCCGACAGCGACTACAACGAGCTCGAGGACATGGGGGGCACGACGATCTGCGTGCTTTCGGGCACCACCACCGAGCTCAACCTCGAGTCGCAGTTCCAGGCTCGCGGCGTCGACTACACACCGCTTGCGTTCGAGGACAACGACCCGCTCCAGCAGGCGTTCACGGCCGAGCGCTGTGACGGCTGGACGTCGGACAAGTCGCAGCTCGCAGGCGTTCGCTCGAACTGGCCCGAGGGCCAGGGCGGCCCGGACGGGCTGCGGATCCTCGACGTCACGATGTCCAAGGAGCCGCTCGGTCCCGTCGTTCGCGACGGTGACACGCAGTGGGCGGACGCCGTCAACTGGGCCGTGATCGCGACGATACAGGCCGAGGAGTTCGAGATCTCCTCGCAGAACATCGACGAGGCGCTTTCGAGCGACGACCCCGAGGTGCGGCGCTTCCTCGGCCAGCCGGTCGAGGGCGAGGCGTTCGATCCGGGGCTCGGGCTGCCGACGGACTTCGCCGTCCAGGTGATCCGCGGTGTCGGCAACTACGCCGAGATCTACGACCGCAACATCGGGCCGGGCAGCCCGCTCGGCCTCGAGCGGAACCTGAACGCGCTCTGGACGAGCGGCGGGCTCCACTACCCGCCGCCGTACCGCTGATCCGTTCCGGGGGCGCGGCGCGAGCCGCGCCCCCGGCCCTTCGATGAGCGCGCAACCGATCGTCACCAGCAGACCGCCGCCCTGGCGGGACGTTCGCGTGCTCCGCGTCGCGTTCCAGGTCCTCTTCCTGGTCGTGGTCGTGTCGCTCGTGCTCTTCCTGGTCGACAACCTGATCTTCAACCTGCGGCGGCTCGGGATCGAGACGGGGTTCGGCTTCCTGAACCAGCCGGCGGGGTTCGCGATCCCCGACTCCGACTTCCGCTCGACGCAGAGCGTCCAGGACGCGCTCTTCGAGGGGGCGAAGAAGACGCTCGTCGTCGCGCTCACCGGGATCGTGCTCGCAACCGTGCTCGGGATCGTCGTCGGGGTCGCGCGGCTCTCGCCGAACTGGCTCGTGCGCCGGGCGGCGGCGCTCTATGTCGAGACCTTCCGCAACGTGCCCGTGCTGCTGATCATCGTCTTCCTCTACCTCGCCGTCTTCCTGCGCCTGCCCCCGATCACGCGCGCGATCGAGTGGGTCGACGTCTTCGTGCTCTCGAACCGCGGTCTCGTCGTCCCCTCGCTGCGCGCGACCGGCTCCACCGGGACGTTCCTCGTCCTGCTCGCACTCGTGCTCGTGGTCGCGTCCGCCGTCTGGGTCTGGCGGACGCGCCGCTTCGACGCCACCGGCGCCGCCCACCATCGCGTCCTGTGGGCGGGTGGCGCGCTCCTCGCGCTCGCGGCCGTCGCGTTCGTCGCCGCCGGGCGGCCGTACGGCCTCTCGGTGCCCGAGCGCGGCGAGCTCGGGGTCGCGAACGGCTTCCGGCTCTCGGCCGAGTACGCGGCTCTCCTCTTCGGGCTCGTGCTCTACACGGCGAGCCACATCGCCGAGATCGTGCGGGGCTCGATCCTGGCCGTCTCGCGCGGCCAGGGCGAGGCGGCCGACGCGCTCGGCCTCTCGTCGTTCCAGCGTCTGCGCCTGGTCGTCCTGCCGCAGGCGCTCCGGATCATGATCCCGCCGCTCGCGAACCAGTACCTCAACCTGACCAAGAACTCCTCGCTCGGGATCGCGATCTCGGTGTACGAGGTGACGAAGGTGACGCGCGTCTCGATCGCGCAGGGCTCGCCGGCGCCGCAGGCGATCGGGATCCTCATGCTCGTCTACCTCGCCTTCTCGCTCTCGATCGCCCTCTTCACGAACCTGGCCAACCGAAGGCTGCGGCTGCCATGAGCGCCGTCGCCCCGCAGCCGCCCTCGACCGCGATCGGGCCGCGCGCCTGGGCGCGCACGAACCTCTTCTCGGGGCCTGTCAACACGGCGGTCACGATCGTCTTCGGCCTCCTGCTCGCCTGGGCGGCCTACCGGCTCGGGCGCTTCGTCCTCGTCGACGCGCGCTGGGAGATCGTGCAGCGGAACATGCAGAACCTGCTCGTCTTCCGCTTCCCGCGCGACGAGCTCTGGCGCCTGTGGGGTGCCCTCTTCGTGCTCGCGGGCGGCTTCGGGCTCGCAGCCGGGATCGGCGGGCGAGGCGCCGCGCACTCGACCGGGCTGACGGCGCTCCGCCGCGCCGGGCCGATGTTGCTGCTCGTCGCCGTCCTGCTCGCCTTCGCCGGCTCCGTGACCGCGACGCTGCTCGTGGCCGCGATCGCCGCCGTCGCCGTCGCCGCACGCACGCTGGGCGGGCGGCTGCCGGTTCGCGGCCGGGCAGCGCCGGCGGTCGCGCTCGTCGCCCTGCTCGCCGCCTACCTCCTCGTCGCGCACTTCGGCGGTGTCGGCTGGCGGAGCTGGGGCGGGATCCACCTGACGATCTTCCTCGCCGTCGGCGGCATCGTCCTCTCGTTCCCGCTCGGCGTCCTGCTGGCGCTCGGGCGCCGCTCGCGGCTGCCGGCCGTGCGCTGGGTCTGCATCGCCTACATCGAGCTGATCCGCGGCGTGCCGCTGATCACGATCCTCTTCATGGGCGCGTTCATGCTCGGCTTCTTCCTCCCGCAGGGTGTCGACACGCCGAGCGCTGTCACGCGCGCGCTCGTCGCGGTGACGATCTTCACGTCCGCCTACGTCGCCGAGATCGTGCGCGGCGGGCTGCAGTCCGTGCCGCGGGGGCAGGTCGAAGCGGCGCAGGCGCTCGGCCTGTCGGCGGTGAAGACGACACGCCTGATCGTGCTGCCCCAGGCGTTGCGGGCTGTGATCCCGGCGATGGTCGGCCAGTTCATCAGCCTGTTCAAGGACACGTCGCTCGTCTTCATCGTCGGGCTGACCGAGCTGCTCGGCGTCGCGGAGGCGATCACGAAGCAACCCGACTTCCTCGCGCAGGGGCTGCTGGTCGAGACGCTCCTGTTCGCGGCGTTCGTCTACTGGGCGGGGTCATACTGGATGTCGCGCGAGAGCCAGCGGCTCGAGCGCCGACTGGGGGTGGGAGAGCGGTGAGCGAGACCAACGGCACGATGATCGAGATCGAGGCCGTCGAGAAGTGGTTCGGCGACTTCCAGGCGCTGAAGGGGATCGACCTCACGGTCGGTAAGGGCGAGGTGGTGGTCGTCCTCGGCCCGTCCGGCTCGGGCAAGTCGACGCTGATCCGCTGCGTCAACCGGCTCGAGGAGCACGACCGCGGCCGGATCGTCGTCGACGGGATCGAGCTCTCGAACGACGTCCGCAACATCCAGGAGATCCGCCGGGAGGTCGGCATGGTCTTCCAGCAGTTCAACCTCTTCCCGCACCTGACCGTGCTCGAGAACGTGATGCTCGCGCCCCGCCACGTCCGCCGCTGGCCCAAGGCGAAGGCGAAGGAGGTGGCGATGAGTCACCTCGAGCGGGTGCGGATCCCCGAGCAGGCGGACAAGTACCCGGGCCAGCTCTCCGGCGGACAGCAGCAGCGGGCCGCGATCGCCCGCTCGCTCGCGATGGAGCCCAAGATCATGCTCTTTGACGAGCCCACCTCCGCGCTCGACCCGGAGATGATCAAGGAGGTGCTCGACACGATGGAGGAGCTCGCGGCCTCCGGGATCACGATGGTCGTCGTCTCGCACGAGATGGGCTTCGCCCGCGCCGTCGCGCACCGGATGGTCTTCATGGCCGACGGCGAGATCGTCGAGGTCGGCACACCGCAGCACTTCTTCGAGAACCCGCAAGAGGAACGCACGAAGCAGTTCTTGAGCCAGATCCTCTAGCCGCTGCGCAGGCGGAGCATCGCGACGACGCCGAGCGCGGGGCCGGCGGCGAGGAGCGCGAACGCCCAGCCCCAGCCGGCGGCGTCGACGGCGTACGGCACGAGCCAGATCGTCGCGACGGTGAGCGTGAAGCCGACCGCCAGCTGCAGCGTCAGCGCGGTGCCGACGTACGCCTGGTCGGCGTGCTCGGTGACGAGCGTCGAGAACTGCGCCGAGTCGGCGACGACGGTGAAGCCCCACACCAAGGCGAGGGTGAGCGCCAGGCCGTGGGGCACGAAGCCGATCGAGAGCGCGCACGCGCCGGAGACCGCCATCAGCGCGGCCGTCGTCTCCGCGCGGCCGAGCCGGTCGCCCGCGATCCCGCCCGCGACGCAGCCGAGCCCACCGACGCCGATCATCGCGAACGCCGCGAGCGCCGCGTCGCCGCGGTCGGCGAAGAGCTCGTCTCCCGCGAAGACGAGGAACCACGTCCAGGCGGCGTACAGCTCCCACATGTGGCCGAAGTAGCCGAGCGACGCCAGCCGCACCGCGCGGTTCCGGAAGACGAGCCCGGCCTGGCGTGGATCGAAGACCGCGCGGGGGAACGGGTACGGCCCGTCGCGAACGCCGGCGAGCACGAGCAGCGCCCCGCCTGCCGTCAGAGCAGACGTGACCGCGATCACCGTGTGCCAGCCGACCCCACCGAGCCCGTTGACGAGGTGAGGTGCCGCTGAACCGACCGTGAGCGCGCCGACCAGGATCCCGAGCGCAGTCCCGCGCCCGCGCACGAACCACGTCGACATCAGCTTCAGCGCGGGCGGGTAGACGCCCGCGAGGAAGAAGCCGGTGAGGAAGCGGAGCGGGATCGCGCCCGCCGCGCTGGAGACTGCGAGCAGCCCCAGGTTCGCGGCTGCCGCGCCGAGCGACCCCCCGACGAGCACGAGCCGCGCCGAGAGCACGTCGGCCAGGTTCGCGAACGCCGCCAGCAGCGCGCCCGCGACGAACCCGAGCTGCACCGCGATCGTGAGCCAGGCCGCAGCCGTGTTCCCGAGCGCCCACTCCTCGCGCAGCTGCGGCAGCACGGCCGCGGCGGAGAACCACGTCGACATCGAGAGCACGAGCGCGGCCGCGAGCAGGCCGAGTGCACGGCCCGCGCCCGGCGCACCTACCGGAGCAGTGCTCAGCGGAGCAGGCGCGACATGCGCCGGTCCTTGAGGATGCGGCCGCCGGTCTGGCACGGGGCGCAGTAGAACACCGTGTGCTCCTCGTAGTCGACCTGCCGCAGCGCGTCGCCGCAGCGCGGGCATGGCTCGCCGAGCCGCCGGTGGACGAGGTACACGTCCTTGTCGCCCTTGCCGTGCTCGCGCAGCTCGAGCGCGCGCGCGAGGTCCTCCTCGATCGCCTCCGCAAGCCGATCGATCTCCTCGTCGCCCAGTTTCGACGAGAGCGCGAACGGCGAGAGCTGCGCCCGGTGCAGGATCTCGTTCGCGTGCGCGCGCCCGATCCCCGTGAGGGCGCGCTGGTCGCGCAGGAGCGAATGCAGCGGCGGTTGTCGCCCGCGAGCACCTCCCGCAGCCGGTCTGCGCCGAGCCCGAGCGCCTCCGGCCCCAGATGCGCCAGTTCCGTCTCCGACTGCTCGGGCGTCTCGAGCCAGACGCCCGCGCGCTTCTTCTTCCCCGCCTCGGTGAGGACGAGCTCGCCGCCGTTCTCGAAGCGGAGCCGGAACGCGGGCGTCTTCGGCCCTTTCGCGCCAGGCGCCAGATGCCGCAGCCGGCCGGCGCTCATCAGGTGGACGCGCAGCTGCAGCTCGCCGTCGGCGGTGGGGAAGAGGAGCCACTTGCCGCGGCGCCGAGCGCCTGCGAGGCGACGACCCTCGAGCTCGCGCAGGGGCGGGTCGAACGTCTTCAGCGTCGCGATGTGGGCGGGCCCGGCCTGCAGGACCGGCGACGCAGACACGAGCGGGTCGAGCTCGCGCACCCACGCCTCGACCTCGGGTAGCTCGGGCATGGAGTAAGTGTGCTCTAGGACCGGGGTTCAGGCCGGCTCGTCGACGGGCGAGAGCGGATCCGCGACTCCCGGCAACGCGGCGCCGAGCTCCGTCGTCCGCGGTGCGTCATCGATCGGCTCGGGCATCTCGCGCAGGTGGCGCTGAGGCGAGAAGACGATCCACAAGAACGAGGAGCCGCTCCCGAGAGCACCGACGATCAGGGTCTCGCGAAGCCCAATGGTCGAGCCCAGCGCACCGCCCAGGAGCGTGCCGATTGGGATCGTCCCCCAGACCAGGAACCGCATCACGGAGTTCATGCGCCCCTGCAGGCGCGGCGGGCAGATGGCCTGGCGGTAGCTCACCTGCGTGATGTTGTAGACGACGATCACGAAGCCGAGCAGGATGCCGCCGGCCACGATGAACGGGATCGGAAAGCTGACCGGAGCGAGCGCGATCAAGAGCATCGCCGGCAGGTTCAGAAATGTCACGACTATCGTCGTGGGACCGATACCGAAGCGCGTCGAGATCCGAGTCGTCGTGAAGGCGGCGATCATCGAGCCGACGCTCCCGACGGCCAGCAGGAACCCGATCACTCCCGGTGACAGGCCCACTTCCCTCACGAGGAAGACGAGGTAGATCGAGAACGTGACGCTGAAGAACAGGTTCGACGTGGCGGTGCACCCGGCTTGAGCCCTCAGGTTGGGATTCCCGAGGACGAATCTCAGCCCCTCCTTCAGCTCGACCCACAGGCTCCGCTTCGCATCCGTGGTCGGTGCCGCGGCAGGCCTCTCTTCGCGCTTCCGGATCCGCAGCAGAAACAGTCCCGAGGCGAAAAAGCTGAACGCGTCGACCAGCACGGCATAGGGCGCGGTGATCAGCTCCACGAGCACGCCTCCGACCCCAGGCCCGCCGAGCTGCGCGGTCGAGCGGCTGATCTCGAGCTTCGAGTTGCCCTCGCGGAGGTCGTCGCGGTCGACGAGCGAGGGGAGGTACGACTGGTAGGCGACGTCGAAGAAGACGGTGAAGACGCCGGTCAGGAACGCGACTGCGTACAGCTGCCATAGCGTCAGGGCATCCGCGACGTACGCGATCGGGATCGTGAGCAGGATCGCGAAGCGCCCCAGGTCGCCGATCACGAGGATCGGCCTGCGCGGCAGGCGATCCACCCAGACGCCCGCGGGCAGCGTGAACAGGATGAACGGGAGGAAGTTCAGAGTCCCGTACACCGCCACCTCGAAGGCGCTCGCGTCGAGAACGATGATCGCGACGAGACCGAGCGCGAGATCGTCGATCTGCGAGCCGAACTGGCTGATCGTCTCCGCCGCCCAGAGGTTGCGGAAGTCGCGGTGCCGCCAGAGCCCGCCGGGGCGCCCCATCCTCACGCGATCCCGCCGCTCGGGTAGACCCAGGCGACCAGCTCGTACTCCTCGCCCTGCTCGGACTGGGCCGCGCGGAAGTCACGCTCCAGCCGCTCGATCCGCCGCTGGAACGACTTCGCGTCAGCGGGCGCGAGTCGTGCCCGCACGTGCAGCTCGTCCGTGCTCTTGATCACGAAGAGACGTGCCGACCGCCCGTAGAAGCTCTCCGTCAGCGCTCGCACCTTGCGGGTGCGCACGACCTTCACGAGCCCGGCGTTCTCGAGCACCTTCAGGTGGTGAGAGACCGTTCCCTTGGCGAGCCCGACCTGTTCGGCGAGCTGGGTCGTGGTCATCGCGCGCTCGCGCAGCCGCGCGACGATCTCGATGCGCACGTCGTCCGCGAGCGCGCGCAGCTGCTCGGTTTCCGAGACGACGAGGATGTCGTCCGCCTCGTAGTCGGGCTGGAGGAGATTGATACGTTCGACGATCGTCGGAACATACGATGGTCATCGTCCGTTTGCAAGTGCGTAGTCTGCCGCGCAATGGGTCCGATCAAGGTGATCGTCCACCGTGGCACGGTGGAGGAGGCGACGCACCTCGTCCACGCCGTCGCGGTCCAGGACGGGGCCGTGGTCGAGGAGGCCGGTGACCCTGGTCGCGTGGCGTTCCTCCGCTCGTCCGCAAAGCCGTTCCAGGCGCTGCCACTCGTACGCGCCCGGGGCGACCTGACGAGCGAGGAGATCGCGATCGCCTCGGCCTCGCATCTCGCCTCGCCCGAGCAGCTCGCCGCCGTCCGCAGCCTGCTCGCGAAGGCGCCGGCTGAAGCGGACGAGCTCGAGTGCGGGACAAGTGGTTCAGCGTCGGGGCCTTCGGCGCTCGAGCACAACTGCTCGGGCAAGCACGCCGGCATGCTCGCGCTCTGCCGTGCCCATGGCTGGGCGAGCGGCGGCTACCGGCTCGAGACCCATCCCGTCCAGCACGCGTGCCTCGCCGAGGTCGCGGCCGCCGCCGACGCCGAGCGGGAGGAGATCCCGACCGCGATCGACGGCTGCGGCGTGCTCACGTTCGCGCTCCCGCTCGAGCGGATGGCGCTGATGTTCGGACGTCTCGAGCAGCTCGACGGGGGCGACCGGGTGGCCGCCGCGATGCGCGCGCATCCGGAGCTCGTGCGCGGTCCCGTTGCCGCCGACTCGCTCCTGATGCGCGAGCTGGATGGCTGGACGGCGAAGGGAGGCGCCGAGGGATTGCTGTGCGCCTGCAGCCCGGACGGGCTCGGAATCGCGCTCAAGGTCGAGGACGGAAGCATGCGCGCGATGCGGCCCGCACTTGCCGAGCTGCTGCGCCGGCTCGGCTTCGAGACGGGTGAGCTCGGCGTTGTCCCGCTCGAAAACTCCCGTGGCGAGCTCGTCGGCGAGGTGGTCGCGGACTCGTGACATTTCAGTGGCCGAAGCCGCGCGGTCCGTTATAGGATCCAGCCCTCGATGGTCACAGAGCCGGCGCCCCGCGTTGGCTCTTCGTTTTGTGGCAGGTCCGAGTCCCCGTCAGCCGCGAGGAAAGCGAGGTCCATGCTCACCGTCGATATGGCTCTTCCCGAGGTCGAGGAGCTCCAGAAGCTCGTCCAGCACGGTCAGGAGAAGGGCTTCCTCACCTACGACGAGATCGTCGCCGGCCTCGAAGAGGTCGAGCTGACGAAAGAGCAGATCGAGGACTTCTACACCTATCTGATCGACCACTCGATCGAGCTGGTCGAGGGCGAGCAGTACAAGTCGCCGCCGCACGAGCAGCCCGCGCTGGCAGAGGACGAGAAGTCGGCGCCGAAGCTCGATCTCACCGTCGAGCCGTCGCTCGACTCGCTGCGGCTCTACCTGCGGGAGATCGGCAAGGTGCCGCTCCTGACGGCCGACCAGGAGATCTACCTCGCAAAGCGGATCGAGCGTGGCGACATGGCCGCGAAGACACAGATGACGGAGGCGAACCTCCGCCTCGTCGTCTCGATCGCGAAGGGCTACCTCGGCCGCGGCCTCTCGTTCCTGGACCTGATCCAGGAGGGCTCGCTCGGGCTGATCCGGGCGGTGGAGAAGTTCGACTACCGCAAGGGGTTCAAGTTCTCCACCTATGCGACCTGGTGGATCCGGCAGGCCGTCACGCGCGCGATCGCGGACAAGGCGCGGACGATCCGGATCCCGGTGCACATGGTCGAGAAGCTGAACAAGGTCGTCCACATCGAGCGCCAACTGGTGCAGCGGCTGGGGCGGGAGCCGAAGCCGGAGGAGATCGCCGAGGAGCTCGAGATCACGACCGACGAGGTCCGCGAGATCCTGCGGATGGCCCAGCTGCCCGTCTCGCTCGAGAAGCCGATCGGCGAGGAGGAGGAGAGCTCGCTCGGCGATTTCGTTCCCGACGACTCGGCCGAGTCGCCGTTCGACACCGCCTCGCTCTCGCTCCGCCGCGAGGATGTGGAACAGGCGCTGCTGGCGCTACCGGAGCGGGAGCGGCGCGTGATCGAGCTCCGGTTCGGCCTGTCGGGCGCGCCGCCCTACACGCTCGAGGAGGTCGGCCGCGCCTTCGGCGTCACGCGCGAGCGGATCCGTCAGATCGAGAACAACACGCTGAAGAAGCTCGAGGGCCTGCCCGAGGCGCAGGCGCTCAAGAACTGCATGTAGCTACGTGCCGGTCGCTGCCGTCCCGTCCGCATGGCGGGACAGCAGCGCCTCGGCCTCCGCGATGCGCCGGACGCCGCCGACGCGGCGGTAGAAGTCGAGGGCTTCGTCGACGCGCGCGCGTCCCTCGTCGAGCCGCCCGGCCTCGAGGTCGGCCCTGCCGGCATGGAGCGTCGCGAGAGCGGCGTCGCGGGTGGAGCCCATCTCGGCGTAAAGAGCCGCGGCGCCGGCGGGATCGCCCCCGAGGAGCATCGCCTGGGCCTCGGCCCAGAGGGAGCGCCAAGTCCGACGCTCGAGCGACTGGAGCCAGCGTTCCACGCCCACGCACTCCGCGATCGCGATCGCGTCGGTGCCCGCACCGAAGGGGAGGTTCGAGATCGCGGCGAGTGCGAGCAGCTCCTCCGCGACCGGGATCGCCTCCTCGACGCGGCCGATCCGCACGAGCACCGCAGCGCGAGTGGCGAGGCCCGGCACGATCGACCTTGCGTCGCCGAGGTCGCGTCCGACCGCGACCGCGCGGGCGCTGTCAGCGTCTCCGGCCTCGTCGTCGCCGAGCTCGACCTGAACGAGCGCGCGCGCGCTGAGCGCAAGCCGCTCGGCGATGGCGAGGCCCTGGTCCTCCGCCGCGGCCGCGACCGCTCCCGCCAGCTCGCGGACTGCCTGCCAGCGCTCCGTATGCAGCCTGACGTCGAGCGCGTTGGCGCGCGCGAACAGCGCGGAGCTGACCAGGCCGAAGCGGTCGGCTGTCTCGATCGCCCCGGCGTAGGCGGCTGCCGCCTCCGGCACGCGTCCGGCGACGTCCAGGGCGCTGCCCAGGTTGTTCAGGACGCGGGCGAGCACGGGTGCGTTCCGCTCGCGGGCGAGCTCGGTGCTCTCCGCGAGCTGTTCGAGGCCTTTCGGGTCGCCGAGGTAGAACCGGCTGGTGCCGACGGTCGCGAGCGCGCCGATGCTGATCTCGGAGAGCTCGAGCCTGAGGGCGAGCTCGAGCGCCCGGTCTCCGAGCTCGACGGCCTCCTCGTAGCGCGATGCGAGCATCGCGGCGCGTGCCGTCTGGCTCAGCACCCACGTCTTCGCCCGCGAGTCGGGCAGCGGGTCGACGAGCTCGCGCGCGTGCTCCAGGCGCTCGGCCGCGGCCTCGCCGCGGCCGCCGTACCAGGCGAGATCCGAGAGCTCCACGTGCGCCTCCGCCGCGAGCTCGGACTGCCCGGCCTGCTCGAGTACCCGCGCGGTCTCGTCCAGCTCGGTCTCGTCTGCCCGGCCGAGCCTGGCGAGCGCGCGGGCGCGCAGGAAACGGACGACCGGCAGGTCGGGGTCGTCCTCCGGCCAGAGCGTCAGCGCCCCGTCGAAGTGGCGTGCCGCCGCGTCGAAAGCGTTCAGCGCATGCGCCCGCTCTCCGGCCGCGCGGAGCGCCGCACGCAGGCGGTCGTCGAGCCCGGGGGTCTCGCGGCGCGCGGCGACGGCGAGCTCGCGCGCCGTCGCGTAGTGGTGCGCGACGGACTCCGCGTGGTCGTCCGGCCGGCCGAGCCGCTCGATCCAGCCACCCGCGGCCTCGTGCTTCGCGCTCCGGTCCGCCCGCGGGATCTGCCCGTAGGCGACGTCGCGGACGAGGACGTGGCGGAAGGCGAACTGGGCCTCCCCGCCGACGGCGGCGCTGCGCTCGCGCCGGACGAACTCCTTCCGTTCGAGCCCGTGCAGCAGCGTCTCCACATCCTCCGAGCCCATCGCCGCGAGTGCGCCCGTCCAGAAGACCTTCCCGAGCACGGATGCGTTCTGCAGCAGCGCCTTCTCCTCGCGCGCGAGCGCATCGAGGCGGGCGGCGACGATGCCCTGGAGGCTCTCGGGCAGACCGTCGACGCTGCCCGACTCCTCGTAGAGCCGGGCGAGCTGCTCGGTGTAGAGCGGGTTCCCGCCCGAGCGCTCGAGCAGCCGCGCCTGCTCGGCCGCGGGCAGGACGCTGCGCTCTAGCACGGCGGAGAGCAGCAGCGACGTCTCCGCCTCCGCGAGCGGCGAGAGCGAGAGCACGAGCGCGTTCAGCTTGCCGCCGCCCCAGCCCGGTCGCCGCTCGATCAGCTCCGGCCGCGCCGTGCAGAGGACGAGGATCGGGACGCCGGCGGCCCAGTCGACGAGGTGGTCGACGAAGTCGAGCAGCACGTCGTCGGCCCAGTGGACGTCCTCGAAGACGAGCACGAGCGGTTCCTGCTCGGCGATCCCCTCGAGCAGGCGGCGCCAGGCGGTGAAGGCCTCGTCGCGGCCGTGCGAAGGCTCGATCTCGAGCCCGACGAGCCCGCGCAGGTGGGAGGCGACCCACTCCCGCTCCGGCTCCGGGACGGAGGCGGCGACCGCCTGTGCGAGTTTCGCAGCCGAGGCGTCGGGCCCGTCGTCCTCGAGGATGCCCGCGTGCGCCTTAACGATCTCGGCCAGCGCGGCGAGCGCGAGGCCCCCGTACGGGAGGCAGCGCCCCTGGCGCCAGCGGATCCGGTCGGGCAGAGCGTCGAGCGCCTGGAAGAGCTCCCACGCGAGCCGGCTCTTACCCATCCCCGGGACGCCGACGAGCGTGACGAGCTGCGGTGACGACTCGGCCCGGGCGCGCTCGAACGCTGCGAGCAAGAGCTCGAGCTCCCGCTGCCGCCCGACGAGCGGGGCGCCCCCGTGCTGGCGCACGTCGACGCCGAACGGCGACCGCGCCTCGACCGCCGTCCAGGCGGGCACGGGCTCGGCCTTGCCCTTGGCCTGGATCGGCTCCGCCGGGCGGTAGTCGATCACGTCGCGCGTCGCGCGGTAGGTCGCTTCGCCGACGAGCACGCCGTTCACCGGCGCGGCCGACTGGAGGCGCGCGGCGGTGTTGATCACGTCGCCGGAGGCCATCGCCTCGCCCAGGCGCGGGTCGGCGTCGAGCGCGACGAGGGCCTCGCCGGTGTTGACGGCGATCCGCACCTCGAAGCTGCTCTCGGCCGCGGCGGCGCGGATCGCGAGCGCGGCGCGCACGGCCCGCTCGGGGTCGTCCTCGTGCGCGACGGGGGCGCCGAAGAGCGCCATCACCGCGTCGCCGATGAACTTCTCCACCGTGCCGCCGAACGCCTCGAGCTCGCCGCGCAGCCGCTCGTGGTAGGGGCCGAGGATCGCCTCGACGTCCTCCGGGTCGAGCGTCTCCGCATGGGCCGTGAAGCCGACGAGGTCGGCGAAGACGACGGTGACGACCTTGCGCTCGCGGCGTGCCACGGCCCGAGTCTACGGCGACGGCCCTAGAGCGCGGACTCGCGCGAGAGCGGGGCGTCCTCGGCCCTGCTCTCCGGGACGAACAGCTTGCAGTGCGGGCACTTGAAGCCGCGGTGGCGCTCGGCGCCGCCCTCGAGCAGCTCGGCCGCGAAGGGCTTGTGGCAGTGGGGGCAGCTCGCCGCCTGAGTGATCTCGGCAGTGGGGTCGTTCGGCATCTGTCTGCACGGTAGCGAACGGCGTGCAGCGATGCCGTCCGCCCCGCTCCGTAGCCTGCCGCCGTGGAATACGACCCCCTCCGCCGCGGTGTGGCCGAGTTCGTCGGCACCTTCGCGCTGATCTTCGTCGGCGTCGGCTCGATCGTGTTCGTCCAGAGCTCGGGCCTGACGGGGGTCGCGCTCGCGCACGGTCTGACGATCGCGATCATGGTCTCGGCGGTCGGGCACATCTCCGGCGGCCACTTCAACCCCGCCGTCACGTTCGCGTTCCTCGTCACACGCAGGATCGTCCCATCGCTGGCAGTCGTTTACTGGCTCGCGCAGCTCGCGGGCGCAGTGGCCGGGGCGCTCGCGCTGCGGGCGCTCTTCCCGGGCGAGGCGAACCTCGACCAGGGTGTCCCGGTCGTCAACGAGACGATCAGCGTCGGGGCCGGCGTCGGGCTGGAGGCGCTGCTCACGTTCTTTCTCGTCTGGGTGATCTTCGCCACCGCCGTGGACGCGGGCGGTGCGTTCAAGTCGATCGCGGGGCTTGCGATCGGCCTGACGATCACGGTCGACATTCTCGCAGCCGGACCCCTCACGGGCGCCGCGATGAACCCGGCCCGCGCGCTCGGGCCGGAGCTCGTACAGGGGATCTGGGACGACTTCTGGATCTACCTCGCCGGTCCGGCGGTCGGCGCAGCCGTCGCGGCACTCGCCTACGACTGGCTCTACATCCGGCCCGCCCGGCCGGCGGTCGTCGGGACACCCGAGTCCGGCGTCGACGAGCCGCGGCCGGGCGAGACCGCACTCTCCTAACCGCTAGAAGCCGCCGTAGTAGTCGCCGACGCGGCTGCGGTACAGCTCGTCGTCGGCGCGCAGCTCCTCGCCGAACTCGGGCGCGTTCTTGATCTCGTCCTTCGTCCGGGATAGGAACACGGTCTCCGTGTCGAGATCGACGCGGTCGACGACGCCTGCCGGCAGGAGCACCTTCTTGCCGAAGATCCACGGGCCGGTGTCGACGATCAGGTGGCTGCGGCCGGTGTCACCGGTCGCCTCGTCGATCTTCCCGATCCCGCCGTCGGTCGCCTCGACGGAGAACCCGATCAGGCCCGCCGGGTCGAGCGACTGCTCCCTGAACATCCAGATGTCGACTGTCGTCTGACGGTCGTGACTCATCTGCATCCCTCCTCTGTGGGTTGCGTGTGTTCCCGGTACGCCTACCCCGATCTGGCCTGGCTAATCACGGCGGCGCAGTAGGCTCGGGGCGATGGTGAAGCCACGCCGTTACGAGAGCACCGAGGAGAAGGTGCTGCCGCTCGAGCTCTTCTTCGACCTCGTCTTCGTCTTCGCGTTCACGCAGGTGACGGCGTTCGTGGCCGCCGACCCGACCTGGGGTGGGCTGGTCAAGGGCCTGCTCGTGCTGGGCGTGCTCTGGTGGGCCTGGGCCGCGTACGCCTGGCTGACGAACACGATCAACCCGGACGAGGGCGGCGTCAGGATCGCGCTCTTCGGGGCGATGGGGGCGATGGTGATCGTGTCGCTCGCCGTGCCGGACGTCTTCGGCGACGACGCCTTCCTGTTCGCCTGCGCCTACGCGGCCGTGCGCATCCTCCACCTCGTCCTCTACGCGGTCGCGGGGCGCGGCGACAAGGATCTGCTCAAGGCGGTGACGAAGCTCGCGACGGGGTCGGCGCTCGGGATCTCGCTGCTCTTCGTCGCCGCGGCGCTCGATGGCCGCGTCCAGGTGGCCGTGTGGGGGCTCGCGCTCGTGCTCGACCTGCTCGGTGCGTACATCGGCGGCGGCAAGGGCTGGCGGCTCGCGGCGAGCCACTTCGCCGAGCGCCACGCGCTGATCATCATCGTCGCGCTCGGCGAGTCGATCGTCGCGGTCGGCGTCAGCGCCGAGAGCGGCCTCGGTGTCGGCGAGGTGACGGCCGCCCTGCTCGGGCTCGTCGTTGCCGCCGCGCTCTGGTGGGCGTACTTCGACGTGGTCGCGATCGTCGCCGAGCGCAAGCTGCACGAGCGCAGCGGCGCAGCGCAGCTCGAGATGGCGCGAGACTCCTACAGCTACCTGCACCTGCCCATGGTCGCGGGCATCGTCCTCTTCGCGGTTGCCGTCAAGAAGACGCTCGAGCACACTGGCGACCCGCTGAAGACCGTTCCGGCCGTCGCCCTCTGCGGCGGCATCGCGCTCTACCTCGTCGCGCACATCCTCTTCCGGCTCCGGAACGTCGGCTCGCTCAACCGGCAGCGGCTCGTCACAGCGGTCGTCCTGATCGCGTTCGTGCCGCTCGCGCTCGAGCTGCCCGCACTCGCGGCGCTCGCGACCGTCGCCGGCCTCTGTGTGGCGTTGATCGTGTACGAGACGATCCGCTTCGCCGACGCGCGCGACCGGGTCAGGCATGCGGAGTGAGCCGTCGGGGTAGCGTTCGACCATGTTCTTCCGACAGGTACTGCACGAGGATCTCGGCTGCGCGTCGTACGTGATCGCCGACGGCGGCGAGGCGGTGGTGATCGACCCCAAGTGGGAGGTCGAGGACTACCTTGCGCTCGCCGGCGACCACGGCTTCGAGATCACCCACATCCTCGAGACGCACAACCACGCCGACCACGTGTCGGGCCGCGGGCGGCTGCGCGAGGCGACGGGTGCCACGATTCACGTCTCCAAGGACGCCGGCGTCGAGTACGAGCACGAGCCGCTCGGCGACGGCGACACGATCGAGGTCGGCCAGGTGCGGATCGTCGCCGTGCCGACGCCGGGCCACCGGCCCGAGCACCTCTCCTTCCTCGTCGAGGACACGAGCCGCTCCGAGGAGGCCTGGCTGCTCGCCACCGGAGACTCGGTCTTCGTGGGCGACCTCGCCCGCCCCGACCTGGCTGTCGAGCCGGAGGAGGGCGCGCGCGGGCTCTTTGCCTCCACCCGGCGGCTGCTCGACCTCCCGGACTACACCGAGGTCTGGCCGGGGCACATCGGCGGCTCGCTCTGCGGTGGCGCCGGGATGAGCGAGAAGCCGCTCTCCACGCTCGGCTTCGAGCGCCGCTTCAACCGCCTGCTGGCGATCGACGACGAGCAGCGCTTCGTGCAGGAGCTGACGGCGGAGCAGGCGCCACAGCCGCCCAACTTCAAGCGGATCGTCGAGCTCAACCGCGGTCCGCTGCTGACCGACGCCGCGCAGGTCGAGCCGCTCGCCCCGGCCCGCGTCCGAGAACTGCTCGACGACGGCGCGGTCCTGATCGACGGGCGCGCGACGCGTGAGTTCGACGCGGCGCACATCCCGGGCTCGATCAACGTGACGATGGTGAAGGCTGCGGTGGGCACGCGCGCCGCCTGGGTGGTCGACCCCGAGGCCGACGTCGTCGTGCTCGCGGCGGGAGACGCGGAGGCGCAGCAACTCGTCCGGATGCTCGAGGCGGTCGGCTTCCGCAACCTCCGTGGGATGGTTGCCGGCGGGATCGCGGCCTGGCAGGACGCTGGTCTCGACACCGACTCGACGCCTGCAATCGACGTGCCGACGCTGGCCGAGCGGCTTCGCACCCGCGACGTTGTGCTGCTCGACGTGCGCGAGGACGACGAGTGGCGCGAAGGCCACGTCGAGGGCTCGCTCCACGTGCCCTACCACGAGCTTCGCGACGGCATCCCCGCCGACCTGAAGGAGTCGCTCGACGGGAAGCCGCTCGCAGTCGCGTGCTCCGCCGGCAACCGCAGCTCGATTGCCGTGTCGCTGCTGAGGCGCGACGGGATCGACGACGTGATCCACGTCACCGACGGCGGCGTCGCCGATCTCGCGGACGAGGGCATCGAGCTGGTCGAGGAGGGCTGAGATGGGCTTCTTCTCCAGAGCCAAAGGCCTCGACGCTGCGTCCGCCGCCGGGTTGGCCGGGCGCGGCGAGGCGGTGATCGTCGACGTGCGCGAGCAGAAGGAATGGGATGCCGGCCACGCGCCCGACGCCGTCCACATCCCGCTCGGCCAGCTGTCCCAGCGGCTCGCGGAGCTGCCGCGGGACCGGCGGATCGTGGCCGTCTGCCGCAGCGGCGGACGCAGCAGCACCGCGGTGAAGGCGCTCCGGGGCGCCGGCGTCGAGGCCGAGAACCTCGACGGCGGCATGAACGCCTGGCAGCGGGCCGGGCTGCCGCTCGACCCCGCGAACGGCCGCGTTGCCTAGCCGATGAGCGGGGCGCTGCTGGCGCTCCCCTTCGGCCTCGCGATCGGCCTCTCGCTCGGCCTGGTAGGCGGCGGCGGCTCGATCCTCGCCGTGCCGGTGCTCGTCTACGTGCTCGGCGAGGAGGTGCGGCAGGCGACGACCGAGTCGCTGTTGATCGTCGGCACGACGGCGCTGCTCGGCGGGCTCGACCAGGCGCGGCTGGGCCGCGTGCGCTGGCGCGTCGCGGCCGGTTTCGGCGCAGGTGGGATCGCCGGCTCGGTCGCCGGCACGGCCTTGAACCGGATCGTCAGCCCTGAGGCGATCCTCTTCGCGTTCGCGCTCGTGATGCTCGCGGCCGCGTACGCGATGCTCCGGCGGCGGGGCGACAACGGGGACGAGCTCGCGGCGAGCGGCCGCGGCTTCTGGCTCCGCGTCGTTCCTGCCGGGATCGGCGTCGGCCTCCTGACCGGGTTCTTCGGTGTCGGTGGCGGCTTCGTGATCGTGCCCGCGCTCGTGCTGCTGCTCGGGCTGCCGCTCCCGGTCGCCGTCGGCACGTCGCTGCTCGTGATCGCGCTGACGAGCGCGTCGGCGCTCGCCGCCCACCTCGCCACCGGCGGGATCGACTGGTCGCTGGCGCTCCCGTTCACCGCCGCGGCCGTCGCGGGGGCGCTCGCCGGCACCCGGCTCGGTGGCCGGATCTCGAACGCCCGGCTGACCCAGCTCTTCGCCGGGCTGGTGGTCGTCGTCGCGCTCTTCCTGCTCGCGAAGAACGCCGCGGCACTCGTCTGAGCTACACGATCGCTGTCCGGCGGCGGCCCGCAGCCGGCGCCGTTCGCCGCGCCGGCTCGACCGGGAGCAGGCCGAGATACCAGTCGAAGATCGGGTCGACGAGCCGCTTGCGGCCGAGTAGGCGGATCACGCCGGTGAGGAGGCGCGGCGGCAACGCGGGGATCAGCCGTTGTAGGGCGAGCATGATCCCGGAAGCCGCGCCGGTGCCGGGCGCTGAAGCGCGGCATAGGCGGCGAGCGCCTCCTCGCGGGTCGCGTCGCCCTCGAGCACGCGCCGAACCTCGCGGCCGCAGGCGACGCCGAAGTAGAAGGCGCCGCGGATCCCCTCGGCGGAGAGGGCGAAGCAATGGCCGGCCGAGTCGCCGACGAAGAAGCAGCCGTTCTCCACCGCCGGCCGGAGCCGGTGCGGGATCAGGTTGCCCTGGTGCCGGACGGGCTCGACGCCGAACCGCGCCGCCGTGGCGGCCGTCGGCTGCTTGACCGAGACGCGCGGATCGTAGGCGCCGGCGCCGATGCGCGCCTCGCCGTTGGCCGGCACGCGCCAGCAGTAGCCGCGGCGGACCAGCGAGCGGTCGATCAGCACGTCGAGTGCGCCGTCGCCGCCGTCGTGAGGATGCACCTCGAGCCCGCGCGAGAGCGGCCCGCCCTTGCCGTCGAAGGGGTCGGCGCTGAGGACGCGGCGCCAGCCGAGCGCGTCGACGACGAGCGGCGCAATGACGTCGCCGCGATCGGTGCGCACGCCGCCGTCGATCCGCCCCTTCACGAGTGCACGCTCGAAGCGGGCGTCGCACTGCTCCCAGAGCAGCCGGCACAGCTCCTCGTAGTCGAACGCGGCCCAGCTCCACGGCAGCCGCACCCGCACCGAGCCGTGCGGGGTGGTGAAGGTCATGTCGGGCAGCTCCTCCCGAATCGAGGCCTCGAGGCCCAGCGCCTCGAGCCACGGGAGCGGGGCCGCGCACGCCGAGGTGGGGTGGGCGCCGATCTCGTCGCGATCGAGGACGAGCACGTCCGCACCGGTCCCGGCGAGCTCGCGCGCGACCGCGAGCCCGGCAAAGCTGGCGCCACAGACGACCACGTCGGGCCGCTCGTCGGTGAGCGGCCGGTCGGGCCGCCGGCTCAAGCGCGCACCACCACCCGGGCGAGGTCACGCGCGCGCGGGCGAGTGGCCCGGCCGAGGACGTCGAAGCCGTTCCGCTCGATCCGATCGAGGACGGCGACGTAGACCGAGCGCGCCAGCCGGACCCCGCGTTCGGCGGACGGGATCGCGGCGACGAGCGCCGGCGCCGTCTCGGCGAAGAGGCCCCGCGCACGCCGCACCTCGGCGGCGACCAGGCCCCGCAGCGCGGGCGTCGCGCTCGTCGCAGCGAGGTCGTCGTCGGTGACGCCCGCCTGCTCGCGCTCGTCGGCCGGGAGGTAGATCCGGTCGAGCGCGTAGTCCTCGCGCACGTCGCGGAGGAAGTTGGTCAGCTGGAACGCGACGCCCAGCCGGGCCAGCCGCTCGGCCTCGGCGGGAGCGCCGAGGATCGTGGCCATGATTCGCCCGACGGAGCCGCCGCTTCCCTCCATGTAGCGGTCGAGCTCCGCCCGGGAAGCGATCCGGAGGCGGCCGCAGTCCATGCGCATCGAGTCCATGTACGAGCCGAGCTCCTCGAGCGGGAGGTTGTGGGCGGCCGCGGCGTGGACGAGCGCTGCGATCACGGGGTGGTCGGAGCGGCCCGTCGCGCGCCCCTGCTCGAGCTCGCGCTGCCAGTCGTCGAGCGCGGCGCGGCGCCCGTCGGGCTCGAGGTCGGGCCGGGCGTCGACGAGCTCGTCCGCACCGCGAACGAAGCCGTAGAGGGCGTGCACCGCGGCGCGACGCTCCTTCGGCAGGCGCGTCACGGCCAGCCAGTAGGACGGGTCGTGGCGACGGAGCATCCGCCTGCAAGTCGCGTAGGCGGCCGACGTGGACACGGCCCGATCCTACGCGCTTGTCCCGAAGCCCCCGCGGTGAGAGGGTGCCCGTCGTGGAGCAGGTCGCTCATGCGCGGGTGCGGGTCAGGCCGCTCACACGGGCGTTCGGCGCTGGCCTGTTCGTGCTTCTCGTGCTCGCGGCGGCGAGCCTCACCGGCTGGCCGGGCGAGACCGAGCGCTACTTCGCCTGGACGATCAAGCCCGACCTGACGCCGCTGCTGATGGGTGCGGGCTACGCCTCCGGGGTCGTCTTCTTCGGCTACGTCGCTCGTGGGCCGCGCTGGCTGGAGGTGTCCTTCGGCTTCGTCGGCATCACCGTGTTCGCGACGCTGATGGCGGCGGCGACGCTCATCCACTGGGACCGCTTCAACCACGATCATCCGACCTTCTGGGCGTGGCTGGCGATCTACGCGGTCGCGCCCGTGCTCGTGCCGGCGCTGTGGTTGCACAACGGCGGCTGGCGCCCTGGCCCCGTCGAGCCGGGCGATGTCGAGGTGCCGAAGTGGGTGCGGGCGGTCCTCGGGCTCGTCGGCGGCTCGCTCTTCGTGATCGGGATCGCGATCTTCCTCCGGCCGCAGCTGGCGATCGACCACTGGCCGTGGGACGTGTCGCCGCTGACCGCCCGTGTCGTCGCGAGCTTCACGGCACTCAACGTCGGGTGGGCCGCTGCGGCGCTCGACCGGCGCTGGATGGCGCTGCGGATCCCGGCGCTGAGCTCGCTCACCGGTTGGGTGCTGTTGCTCGCCGCGCTCGTGCGCGCGCGCGACGACCTGCACGGCGGCGCCGCAACCTGGCTCTACGTGGCCGGCGTCGTCGTGCTCGTCGCGCTGCTCGGCGGGCTGCTCGCCGGGATGTCCCTGCGACGGCGCTCCCCGGCGTGAACCACGCGGCCCTCTGCGAGACCCGCGGGGCGAGCTAGGGCTCAGGTCTCCACTGCGACGTGACGGCGCCGCTCGAGCTGCGACCCGTCCGGCGTGCGCACGTCCCAGACGAGCCCGAGCTTCTCGAGCCCGCGGATCACCCACCACGAGACGTCGAGCTGGCGGCGGAGCAGGCCGTGTCGCGCCGACGCGGGGAAGGCGTGATGGTTGTTGTGCCAGCCCTCGCCGAAGACGAGCAGCGCGACGAGCCAGTTGTTCCGGGCCTCGTCCCGGGTCCGGAAGTCCTGCCGGCCGAACATGTGGCAGATCGAGTTCACGGAGAAGGTGGCGTGCTGGTAGAGGAAGATCCGGAGCAAGCCGCCCCAGACCATCGCCTCGACCCCGCGCTCCCAGGTGCCGCCGACGAGGTAGCCGACGGCGAACGGGATGCCGAGCGTGAGCACGACCCAGAGCAGGTAGAGCCGGTCGATCCAGCGGACAAGCGTGTCCTCGTACAGGTCCCTGCCGTAGTCTCGGCCCTGCTCCATGCCGAGGTTCGCGAAGAGCCAGCCGACGTGCGCGTGCACGAAGCCGCGCAGCGCGCCGCCGAGCCCGTCCCCATGCCCGTGCGGGGAGTGGGGGTCACCCGGCTGGTCGGAGAGCGCGTGGTGCTTGCGGTGATCGGTTACCCATTGCGTCACCGGCCCCTGCATCGTCATGCACCCGAGGATCGCCAGTGTCGCCTTGACGGCCGGGTGCGCGGAGAAGCCGCGGTGGGTGAAGTAGCGGTGGAAGCCGATCGTGGTCCCGAAGGCGCAGATCACGTAGAGCGAGACGAGCAACACCAGGTCGACGGGGTGGAACGCGACCCCCCAGAGCACGCCCATCGCCGAGAGCAGGCCGAGTGGCGGGACGACGACCGCGACGAGCGTCACGACCTTGCTGATCGCGCTCGTCCCGGGCCTCACGGTCCCGACCGCTACAGTTTTGTCCAATGTTCTTCCAAGGTTGGCATGCAGGGTAGCGAGGATGCGAACCGTACCCCGTTCGGGGACGCCGGGTCGTGAAGATCGCCGTCGTCGGCAGCGGGATCTCCGGTCTCGGCGCGGCGCATGTCCTCTCGCGCGCCCACGACGTCGACGTCTTCGAGCGCGACGCGCGCGCGGGCGGCCACACGCGGACGATCCGGCACGGCGGCCTCGCGCTCGACACCGGCTTCCTCGTCCACAACGTCCGCAACTACCCGCTGCTGACGCGCCTCTTCGCCGAGCTCGGCGTGGCGACGCAGCCGTCGGAGATGTCCTTCTCGGTCAGCTGCCCGTGCGGGCTCGAGTACTCGGGCCGGCGGCCGTTCGCCCAGGCGCGGCGGGCCGCCGACCCGCGCTTCCACGCGCTGCTCGGCGAGGTCGGTCGCTGGCTGCTGACCGCGAAGCGCTCGCTCGCCGACCTCGACGACGCCTGGTCGCTCGGCCGCTACCTCGACGAGCGGCGCTTCTCGCAGCGGTTCCGGCGCCACTTCCTCATCCCGCTCACGGCCGCGCTCTGGTCGACGGCGCCCGGCCGCGCGCTCGAGTATCCGGCCGCGTCGGCGATCCGCTTCTTCGACAACCACGGCATGCTCGGCGTCGGCCGCTTCCGCTGGCGGTACGTGACCGGCGGCAGTGACACCTACGTGCGTGCGCTCGCCGAGCGGCTCGGGCCGCGGCTCCGGCTCGGCGAGGGCGTCCGCTCGCTGCGGCGCACGGACGGCGGGGTCGAGCTGCGGGCGGAGGACGGCTCGGTGCACGCGTACGACGGCGTCGTCGTCGCGACGCACGCCGACCAGGCGCTGCGGCTGCTCGAGGACCCGAGCAGGGAGGAGCAGCGTGTGCTGGGCGCCTTCGAGTACACGCGGAACGAGGCGATCCTGCACACCGACTCGGCGCAGCTGCCCCGTGCCCGCTCCGCGCGCGCGTCGTGGAACTACCGCCTCGGCGACGACGGCAGGCCGACGCTGACCTACTACCTGAACCGGCTGCAGGCGCTGGGCGGCGACACCGACTGGTGCGTGACGCTGAACGGCGACGTCCCCGAGGAGCACGTCGTCGACCGGGCCAGCTTCGAGCACCCGCTCTTCACGGTCGAGAGCCTGGCGGCGCAGCGGGAGCTGCCGTCGCTCGCCGGCGCCCGGCGCACGTGGTTCGCCGGGGCCCACCACGGCAACGGCTTCCACGAGGACGGGCTCGCCTCCGGCGTGCGGGCGGCCGCGTCGATCGGAGTGGCCTGGTGAGGTCGGCGCTCTACGAGGGGACGCTGATGCACGCCCGGCGCACCCCGGTGCGCAACGTCTTCACCTACCCGGTCTCGTACTGGCTGCTCGACCTCGACGAGCTGGAGGAGGTCGACCGCCGGCTCGCCCTCTTCTCGCACAACCGCCGCAACGTCGTCTCCTTCCGCGACCGCGACCACTTCGACGGCGGCCCGTCGGCGAAGGACGCGGTGCTCGAGCTCGTCGGCGACGAGGAGGTCGAGCGCGTCGTCGTCCTGACCCAGCCGCGCGTGCTCGGCTACGTCTTCAACCCGGTCTCCTTCTACTGGTGCTACCGCGCGGACGGCTCGCTCGCGTGCATGGTCGCCGAGCTCGGCAACACCTTCGGCGAGCGGCTGCCCGAGGTGCTGCGCGGCCCCGGCCCGCAGTACGAGCACGACAAGCGGCTGCACGTCTCGCCCTTCTTCGGCCTCGACCAGTCCTACGACTGGACGTTCTCGCAGCCGGGCGGCACCGTCTGGGCGCGCGTCCACGTCCGCGAGGACGGCGCCCGGCCGCTGACCGCAGTCCTGCACGGGCACCGGCGCGAGCTGACGAACGCGTCGGTCGCGCGCTCGCTGGCGCGCTATCCGCTGATGCCGCTGCAGGTGACGGCGCTGATCCACCGCCAGGCGCTCCGGCTGTGGCTGAAGCGCGTCCCCTTCCACCGGAAGCCGCCCTTCGTTCCCGGCAAGGGCTCGGTGCGCACGTGAGCACCGCCGACCGGACGTTGCGAAGTGCGCCCAGGGCACGGGTGCCGCTCGTCGACCGCATCGCCGTCGCCGTGCTCGAGCGCGAGCTGGCGCAGCTCGAGGGAGGCGCGCTCGCCGTGACGCTGCCCGACGGCACGCAGCGGCGCTTCGGCAGCGGCCCGCCCGTCGCGCTCGAGATCCACGACCGCGGGCTCTTTCGCCGGCTCGCGACGCGCGGCAAGGTCGGCTTCGGCGAGTCGTACACGGCCGGGGAGTGGGACACCGACGACCTCGTCGGCCTCTTCGAGCTGCTGCTCCGCAACGCCGAGTCGGCGGTCGCCCGCAACGGCGTCCTCAGGCGGCTGCTCGCGGCGCGGCCGCGGCCGAACCGTCGCAACGGGTTGCTGCGGGCGCGCCGCAACATCTCCTACCACTACGACCTCGGCAACGAGCTCTTCGCGCTGATGCTCGACGAGACGATGACCTACTCGTGCGCGCTCTTCGCGTCGCCCGACCAGTCGCTCGCCGACGCGCAGCGGGCGAAGCTGCAGCGCGTCTGTGACCGGCTCCAGCTCGGGCCCGACGACCACGTGCTCGAGATCGGGTGCGGCTGGGGCGGCTTCGCGCTCCACGCCGCGCAGACGACCGGCTGCCGCGTCACGGGGCTGACGATCTCCGCCGACCAGGCGCGGCTCGCGCGCGAGCGCGTCGCCGCCGCCGGCCTCGGCGACCGGATCGAGATCGTCGAGCAGGACTACCGCGAGCATGTGGGCCGGTACACGAAGGTCGCGTCGATCGAGATGCTGGAGGCGATCGGCGAGCGCCAGTTCGGCACCTACTTCGCGACGATCGACCGCGTGCTCGAGCCGGGCGGGATCGCGTGCGTGCAGACGATCCTGATCCCGGACGACCGCTGGGACCGGTACCGCCGGTCGCCGGACTGGATCGAGCAGTACGTCTTCCCCGGTTGCCTGATCCCGTCGCTGACCGCGCTCACGAAGGCCGCGACAGCGTCCTCGCGGCTGACGATCCTCGACGTGCACGAGCTCGGCCCGCACTACGCCGAGACGCTCCGGCGCTGGCGCGCGAACGTGCACGAGCGGCTCGACGAGGTTCGCGCGCTCGGCTACGACCGCACGTTCGAGCGCACCTGGGACTTCTATCTCGCGTTCTGCGAGGCGGGCTTCCGGTTGCGCGCGCTGCGCGACGCTCAGCTGACGCTGTCGCGCCCGCTGAACGGCTCCGTCGCGGTCTGACAGAGCTGCCAGAGGCGCGCGCGCTCGCGGGCCTCGTCGAGCCGGCGCGTGCGCGGAGGCGATGGGTCGGACGCGCGCGGCGATCGAGGAAGAAGAGGCCGCTCTGGCCCTCGACCTCGGGTGAGGCGGCGAGCCACACGATCGTGTCGGCGCCCTGGTCGGGCGAACGCAGCAACGTCGAGAGGCCCTGGCTGAACCCCGGCAGCGCTCCGCGCAGGCCGGGCGTGTCCGACCAGCCGGGGTGCATCGTGTTCACGGTGATCCCGGTGCCGGCGAGCTCGCGCGTCCACTCCTCCGCGAGCGCCACCTGGGCGCGCTTCGCCCGCGAGTAGGCCTTGACGCCGTCGTACTGCGCCTCGGTCGGCTGGAGCGCGTCGACGTCGAGCTGCTGCAGGTACATCCCGCCCGAGGCGACGGAGATCACCCGTCCGGACGCCGCCTCGAGCAGCGGCCGCAGCTTGCGGACGAGCAGGAACTGGGAGAGGACCTGCGTCGCGAGCGTCGCCTCGTAGCCCTCGTCGGTGACGTGGTACTCGTGGCTGAGGGCGCCGGCGTTCAGCACGAGCACGTCGAGGCGGTCGTGCGCGGCCGCGTAGCGGTCGGCGAAGGCGCTCGTCTGGGCGAGCGAGGAGAGGTCGACGACGTCGGCCTCGGCGTCCGGGATCTCCGCCTTGGCCCGCTCCGTCTTCTCCGGATCGCGCCCGATCACACACACGCGCGCGCCCTGGCGGGCGAGCAGCTCCGCCGTCACGCGGCCGAGCCCCGAGGTCGCGCCCGTGACGATCGCGGTCTTGCCGTCGAGCCGCAGCTCCTCGAGTGGCGTCCACTCGTAGAGGCGGCTGCGCGCCTCGTAACCGACCCGCGTGAAGCTGCCGACGACGCTCGCTTCGAGCACGGCGTCGGCCGCGCGGCGGAGCGTCACGGCCGCAGCGCTGCGCGCATGCCCGCGGCGGCCTTCTTGCCGGTGCGGTTGAAGAGGAGCTGCATGATCGGGTCGAGGATCCGTCCCACCCCGTTGAACTCCAGCACGGCGTCGTAGTGCACCGCTGAGCCGGTGCCGGCGGGCGTGACGGTGATCGTGTCGCGCGAGGTGAAGGTGGGCTGGCGCGCCTCGACGACGAACGACCGGGGTGCGTCGTAGGAGACGAGCTCGTAGCTCATCTGAAGCGTCCGGCCGGCGAAGCCGACGGCGAGATCGAAGGTCGAGCCGACGCCCAGCTCGCCCTCCGACGACCGCGAGGCTTCGGTGACGCTCGGGTCCCACTCCTGCGCGTTCGAGAAGTCGGCCATGTACGTGAACGCTTGCTCGGGCGGCAGGGTCGACTCGATCGTCGTGACGTAGCGAGCCATGGGAACACCGTATGTGACCAGGGGCGGGACCGGGTGAACGGCGGGCTCAGCGCCAGTGCACGGCGACGAGCTCGACCGGCTCGTCGAAGCCCTGGAGCGTCTCCGTGCGGGGCTCCGAGAGCGGTAGCCGCGTGCCGCCGTCGATGCTCTCGCGGCTGACGAGGACCTCGCCGGCTCCCGCGAGCGCGCCGATCCGGGCCGCCAGGTGGACGCCCTGGCCGCCGTAGTCGGCGTCCTCGCGCTTGAAGCCGCCGCCGGCATGGAGCCCGATCCGCACGTCCGGCGCCAGCGGCTCGTGCGCGTCGAGCGCCCGCTGGATCGCGACGGCGGCCTCGATCGCCGTGGCCGTCGAGCGGAACGCGGCGAAGTAGCCGTCGCCGGTCTGCTTGATCACCTCGCCGCCTGCGTCCTCGATCAGCTCGCCGAGCGTCCGGTCATGCCAGGAGAGCAGCTTCCGCCACTTCTCGTCGCCGAGTGCGGTCGCCAGCTTCGTCGAGTCGACCAGGTCGGTGAACATGAAGGTCCGCTGCGAGGCGGTCTCTCCAAGCAGCTCGGACGTCCGTTGCAGGTCGAGCACGGCGCCGAGGCGCTCGAATGTCGCCTTGGCCGCGACGAGCTCCTCGGTCGCTCCGGACTCGTCACCGGCGCCCCGGTAGGCGAGGCCGAGCAGCAGCCGCGCCTGCGCCGTCTCGTAGGGCGCGCCGACCTTGTTCCACGTGTCCCGCGCGGCACGGAGCTCGGCGGCCGCCGCGTGCCAGTCGCGCTCCGCGAGGTGGATCTGCCCGTGGCCGAGCCGGATCGCGCCTTCGAGCGCGGACGTACGCCGGCCGTCGACGCGGTGCTCGTCCGCGATTCGCTCGAGCTCGTCGGCGGCTGCGCGCGCGCGGGCGATCTCTCCCTTCGCGAGCAGGATCTCGATCTGCGCGGGCAGCCCGCGCGCCCGCGCGAGCGGATCGTGCCACTCCTCGGTCAGCACCCGGTCGAGACCCCGGGCGGCGGCGTCGACCTTGCCCTGTGCCAGCCGGAGCAGAGCGAGGCCCGGCTGGGGCTCGTGGCCGAGCTCGCTCGCGGTCCGGTACGCCGCCTCCGCGGCCGCGAAGTCGCCGCGCCGGCGCCGGATCTCACCGACCTCGTAGTGGCCGATCGCCGTCAGCCAGCGGTCGTAGTCGTGCAGCTCCGCGCAGGCCCGCAGCGCCTGCTCCTCCGCCTCGGCCCAGTCGCCCCGGAGTCGCGTCGCCTCGGCCTGGTGGATCCGGCAGCTGCCGGGGAAGCCGGTGACGTCGAGGCGCTTGCACCAGCGGTGCGCGACGTCGGTCCATTCGGCGGCGCGCCCACAGTCGCCGAGGTCGTGGCAGGCCGAGATCGTCATGCAGTAGACGGCGCCGGTCGTCAGCGGGTCCAGCGTGCCGCTCTGCGCCGCCGCCGCGGCCTCCTCGAGCAGCGGCAGCCCCGCCGAGACGTCGCCCGAGTAGACCAGCCCGAGGCCGGTGAGCGCGAGCGCCTGCGCGCCGAGGCTCTGGTCGCCGAACTGCTCGGCGAGCGCGCCGGCGCGCTCCAGTGCCTCCGGTACCCCGTCGACCTCGCCCATCCGCAGCCCGTACGTGGCGCGGCCGAGGGCCAGGTATCCGTGGACGACGCTCTCCTCCTCGCCCTCGAGCAGGCGGGCGCCCCGCGCCAGCCAACCCGAAGCGACGGAGAGCGCCATCCGCATCATCTGGTCGAAGGCGAGCTCGACCGCCATCCTCGCGGCCTTGGTCCGGTCGCCTGCCTCGAGGTGCTCGGCGTGCGCCCGCTCGCGCAGCTCGAGCGCCTCTTCGAGCCGGCCGGTCCACCAGGCGGCCTCGGCCAGCTGAACGACGTCGTCGGGCGTCAGGCTCCGGCCCTTGTCAGCGCTCTGGAGCGCGTCGTACGCGTCGCGCCAGGCATGCCGGCGCGCGGCCTCGCGGCCCGTCTCGAGCGGATCGCTGACGGCCTGCGTCATACGCGGATTGTACGACCATGCGGGGCTGCCGCCATTGCGGCGTCGTGCCCTGGCCGTCGCGCTGCTCCTCACCGGGCCACCGGAGCGGCCCGCCTGGTCGGCCCGCGCCAGCGGGTCGCGGCGACGAGCGCTGTCGCCGCGACGCCGGCGAGAAAGAGAACCCCGGCGCCGTAGCTCCCGGTCGTTTGGAGCGAGAGCGCCAACGGCAGTGGGCCTGCGGCGGCGGCAGCGATCTGCGCTGCGAACGAGACGCCCTGCAGCCGGCCGAGGCCGACGACGCCGTAGGTGCGCGCCCATGCGATCCCACTCGTCACGCCGAAGAGCCCGCCCGCGGAGCCGATCAACGCGAAGCCGACGTACTGCAGCGCCGCCGATTCGACCAGCAGGACGAGCGTCCCCGCGAACAGCACGCTGCTCATCGCGACGAGCAGCGCACGTGTCGAGAGCCGGTCTGCGACCGCGCCACTCCCGACCGTGGCGACCGCGCTGGAGGCGCCGAAGACGCTGAGCGCGAGCGCAGCCGCGGGTGCGCTGAGGCCGCGGCCGCCGAGGATGGAGACGGCGTGGAAGGTGAGCGCGGTCATCACGAGCGGCGGGGCCGCGAAGACGCCGAGGAGCAGTGCCGCTTCACGGCTTGGAATCCGGGTCCGGAGCCTCCTGCTCCTACGCGACGGCGAAGGGACGACGACGTCGAGCGCCGCCGGCAGCGCTGTGCTCTCCGCGGCCGCGGCCGCTGCCGCCGCCGACGGCCGACGCACCAGGAAGCCGAGCGGGAGCACGACCGCCAGCACGACCGTCGCCAGGATCCGGTACGCCGTCTGCCAGCCTACGCCGCCGATCAACAGCGCGACCACGGGTGGCAACGCGATCGTCGCGGTCGTGATCCCGAAGCTCGCAGCCGCCATCGCGGCGCCGCGGCGGGCCGGGAACCAGTAGTTGACGATCAGCGTCCCCAGTAGCGGGAAGCTTCCCTGGCCGAACGCCCGCAGCAGCGCCAGCCCGACGAAGGCGAGCACGAGCCCGTCGGCGGCGCTCGTGATCAGACACGCGCAGGCAAGGCCGGCCGCCACCCCGATCCAGGCGACACGAAGGCCGATCCGATCCGTGGCCCGGCCGAGCACGAGGCTGACCGTGGCCGAGACGATCGTGGCGAGGCCATACAGGGTCGAGAAGACCGTGCGCGAGAGACCCGTGTCCTCGAGCAGGTCGTCGACGAAGACGGAGAGCAGGAACGACTGGCCCGGTGCGGAGGCGAACATCGCGACGAAGGCGAGCCCGAGCGCCAGCCACGAGCTGCGGCGGCTGAGACGACGGATGCTGGAAGGGGACACGAAGCGATGATCGGTCGAGCGCCACCGTCATCGCCGACGGCACGTGCCCTGCGGGGAACGTGCCCCCGGAGCTGCCAGGCTCCGGCGTGGAACGCTCCGCGAATCCTAGCGTCGTGTCGACCGGTCTCGCAGATCGAAGGGCGCAACGGTGGCGCCCTCCGCCCCCGGCCGGGAAGGCCCGGGCCGGGGGCGGAAGCGCTTCGCGCCTACGAGGAGACGCGAGTCCGCGGGATGCGGCGGGCCGCGGCGAAGACGCCCGTCGCCACGAGCACGAGCAAGCCGAGCATCGCGGCCACGCCGGTCGCGAAGTCGCGCCACACGAACCCGTTCTCCGCGAGGGTGACGGCGGGTGGTGTGCTGGAGACGACGTGCTCGCCGCCCAGACCGTACTTCGCGTTCAGCGCCTCGCTGCGCAGGCCGAGCGCCCGGTACTGCTGCCAGCTCATCGCGGCCGGCGCCGGCACGTAGGTCGCGGAATCGAGCCCGTACTGTCGGTTCAGAGCCTCGCTGCGGAGCATCAGCGCCCTGGACTCAGCCGTTGACATGCCGACCGAGTCGGCAGCCTGCACCGATCCGGTGAACGATGCGACGGCGGCAACCGCCGTCAGCAGTGCCACGACCCGGTGAATATGCTTCCGTCCGTGCATCTCTTCCTCCTTGTCCGCGGCCGCCCCACGCGGCCTATGCACAGGAGACGACAGGCGGCTAAACCCAGGCTTTCCGGGTCCTAAAGCGGCGCTAAAGGAAGGGTGGCCATGGAGTTCCGGATCCTCGGCCCGCTGCAGGTTCTCGACGAGGGCCGCGAGGTTCCTCTCGGGGGCGCGAAGCAGCGCGCGTTGCTCGCGCTGTTGCTGCTCGATCCCAACCGCGTGGTCTCGCGAGACCGCCTGATCGACGAGCTCTGGGGCGGCTCACCCCCCGACACCGCCGCGACGGCGCTCCAGGTGCACGTCTCCCATCTGCGCAAGGCCCTCGGCCGGGATCTGATCCTGACGCAGCCGCCCGGCTACCTCATCCGGATCGGCGAGGGTGAGCTCGACCTCCATCGCTTCGAGCGGCTGGTGACTGCGGCGCGCTCGGAGGAGTCCGCCCAGGCCGGCCGGCTGCTCCGGGAAGGGCTTGCCCTGTGGCGTGGAGCACCTCTGGCCGAGCTGGACGACTCCTTCGCTCGGGGCGAGCGAGCGCGGCTCGAAGAGCAGCGGCTGGCAGCGGTCGAGCAGCGGATCGAGGCCGAGCTCGCGCTGGGGTGCCACGTGGACTTGGTTCCGGAGCTCGAGGGGCTCGTGCGCGGACAGCCGCTGCGGGAACGGCTGCGCGGTCAGTTGATGCTGGCCCTCTATCGCTGCGGCCGCCAGGCAGAAGCGCTCGAGGTCTACCGCTTGGGCCGGCGGTTGCTGGACGAGGAGCTCGGGCTCACGCCGGACGATGAGCTCCAACGCCTCGAGAAAGCCATTCTCAACCACGATCCTTCGCTCGCGTCGCCCGTGGTCGCCGACGTCGAGCGACCCTCTGTCGCGCAGCGTCGCCGAGCGTCGTCACATCCCGAGGCGCCCGTTCCTCCCGACTCGGTCGCTGTGATCGACCCGCAGCGCTCCCGGGTCGTGCACCACGTGCTCGTGGGCCGCAGGCCTGTCGCCGTCGCGATCGGTCACGGCGCGGTCTGGGTCGCCAACGCAGACGACGGAACGGTTTCCCGCATCCATCAAGATCGCCACGAAGTCATCAGGACGATTGGAATAGGAGCGCCGGCGATAGACCTTGCCGTCGCCGGCGATGCGGTCTGGGTAGCCAATGGGAGCGCCGGCACGGTCTCGCGCATCGATCCCAGCGCTGACGCCGTCGTCGAGACGATCGACCTGCGGGGCTCGAGCGAGCTCGCCTGGAACCCGACCTACGCGGTCGACGCCGATGACGACTCCGTCTGGATCGCCGCGGGTCCTCACCATGTACTCCGCATCGACCCGGCCACGAACGAGCCCTCCGCGATCATCGACGTCGGCCATGTGCCGGTGGGCGTGGCACTCGGGCAGGAGGCACTCTGGGTGGTGACGACCGGCGAGCGGGCCTTGCGCATCGAGCTGCGCACGAACACGGTCACGGCCGAGGTGCCCATCGGGGACCCCGTCGCGTTGACCGCTGGTGAACAGGCTGTCTGGGTCTCTGACTCGCGAGGACAGGTCTGGCGTATCGACGCGGACACGGCCACCGTGAGCCAGACGAGCCCTGTTGGCAGAGGGCTGGTGGGCCTCTGCGCGACGGATGGGGTGGTGTTCGCGGCCAACAACGCCGACGGCACCGTCGTCCAGATCGACGCTCGGGACGGGCAGGTGGCAGGCCTCGTTACGGTTGGCCACGCGCCGACGGACGTTGCCTCGCTGGACGGGACGGTCTGGGTTTCGATCCAGAGTGAGAGCGCTATGTGACCGAGCTCGGGATCGGGATCTTCCCGGCGACGATCTCGGCCGTGACGTCCTCGATCTCGGCTTTGATCGAGCGGGGCACTGCGGCGCTGATCGTGCCGAGGCCGACACCGCGGTTCCGGAGGGAGAAGCGGAACGTGCGGCCGGTCTCGAGCGTCCCGCGCGCGAGCTCCTCGATCGTGTCGAATACGGCTACGTCCAGCCCCTTCACCGCGCTCGTCAGTATGTGCCGGCCGAGCTGGGAACGGTCGACATCGACTCCGATCCCCCAGACTCCACGCTCGCCGGCCGCCTCCAGCGCGCCGAGGCCACAGGCGCTGGCGACGGGGAACACGACCCGCGATCCCTTCGCGATCTGGCTCAGGGCCACTGACCGGCCTTTGATCGGGTCGGCGAAGTCGTCGGTGTAGCTGTTCAGCGTCGTGACGCGAGGATTGGCTCCTCTCGCCCCTGCCTGGTAGCCGGCGATCCACCGCTCGACCGACGGCACCCGCCTGCCGCCGATCGAGCTGATCACCTCCTCCCCGGGGGAGAGCGTCAGCACGAGCGCAGCCAGGTGACCGGCCAGATACCCGGCCTGCTCCTCCGTGAACACGAGGCCCACGACGTTCGTCGGGCGATGCGCCAAGTCGTCGTGGGCGACATCGATGATCGCGAACCGCGTGTCGGGAAACCCGGTGGAGACTCTGTCGATCGCGGGGGCCGCAAAGACTCCTGTTCCGATGACGAGGTCGTACTTCTGTCGCGCGAGAAGCGAAAGGCTCGGGACGTAGCCTTCCTTCGGGGCCGGTGTCAGTACTCGCCCTCTGATCCCCAGCTCTCGGACGGCCCGGTCGAGCCCGAGATAGGCCCCGCGGTTATACGGGTCGTCGATGCCTGCGGGCTCTATGACGAGCCCGACTCTGAGCCGTCTGTCGCTCACCAAACCGGTCTCATCTTGTCCGATCCTGTCCGGAGCGCTCTGCACAACGCTTCGGGACGCGACCTCTCCGCTGCTTCCGTGGAGGCGAGCCGAGCTTCAGTTCGGTGAATCGACGATGATCCAGCCGTGCCGGTCAGAGCGCTGAGCGACGTGCGAGCGATCGCTGCCACCGCGGTGGGACTCCTGCTGGTGTCGCTCGTGGCGCTGGCAAGCGGCGGGTCACCCTGGCACGCCGGCGGCCGGCAGGACGTCCCGGTCGACGTCGTCCGCGCGCTCGCCGCCGCCGCAGGCGCGCTCGTCGTCGGGTTGCTGCTCCTCGTCTGGGCGGAGACGCCCTCGGTGGAGAAGCGCCGGCGACGGAGGCGACGGCTCGGCGCGACAGACCTCGAGGGGCTCGGGGCGTCGCTGTCGGCGGCCGGGAAGGCCGTTGCGATCGTCGCCGGAGCGATCGGCTTGTTCCTGCTCCTCACTCTGCCGTTCCTCGTTCCCAATGCGGCGACACCGGCGCGGCGCCACGCCCGGGAACGCCGTGCCGCGCGGCCACGCGGGCACTGCCGCACCGGCGGGACACGCCGACCTCGACCGCGCTGGCGTGGCTCGTCGTCGGCTCGGCGGCCGCACTGCTCCTGCTCGCGCCCGCGGCAGTCTTCGTCCGTCGTCGGCGCGCGCGGCGCGCACGTCGGGCGGTTGTTCCCGATGCGGCGGAGCGGGTCGGCTCCGACCTCAGGCGGTCGCTCGCAGACCTGGAGTCCGAGCGAGACCCGCGGCTTGCCGTCCAGCGCGCCTACGCGCGCATGGAGGAGTCGCTCGGCGAGATCGAGCTCTCGCGAGCGCGGGACGAGACCCCGACCGAGTTCACGGCCCGCGTCCTCCGAGTGCTCGGCGCGAGCGCTGCGGCAGCGTCCGACCTCACCGGCCTCTTCGAGATCGCCCGGTTCAGCGACCACCCGATGGACGAGGACGACCGCCGGCGCGCGATCGCGTCGGTGCGGCGGGTCGAGGCGGAGGTGGCGCCGCGTGATCGCCCGCCGCCCACTGCTCCTCGTCGCCGCCGGTTGTGTCGTGGCGACCGCCTTGGGTCTCCTGTTCGGGCAGGGCCGGACGGTCGCGCTCGCCGCCGCGCTGGCGCTCGCCGCCGCGCTCGCCGCCGCGACCGCGCTGCAGCTCCGACCCGCGCGGAGGCACCAGCCACCGCCGCGTGCGCGGGACGACGAGCTGCCGCTGCGGCTGCGCCAGATCGTGAACGACCTGCGGGAGAGCGAGCAATCGGAGTTCGGCGTCGACCGGTCGCTCCGGCCGCTGCTCGTCCCGATCGTCGCCGCGCGTCTCGGACGTCGTGGCATCGACATGGCGCGCGCGCCCCGGCGCGCGCAGGAGTTGCTCGGCGACCGTCTTTGGGAGATCGTCCGTCCCGACCGTCCGCCGGCCGCGAGCCGCGTCGGCCGGGGTCTCGCCGGCGACGACCTGCGAGAGGCGATCGAGCGACTGGAGCAGCTGTGACCGAGGAGCCAAGGGCAGGCGTCGCCGTCGAGGAGCTGGCAAACGCCGTGGTCGACGCCGTGGAGCAGGCGATCCTCGGCAAGCGAGAGGCGGTGGAGCTCGTGTTGTTCGCCCTGCTCGCCGACGGCCACGTGCTGATCGAGGATCTCCCAGGGTTGGGCAAGACGCTGCTGGCCCGCTCCTTCGCGCAGGTGTGCGCGATGGACTTCGCCCGGATCCAGTTCACCCCGGACCTGATCCCGAGCGACATCACCGGGGCCTCGATCTACGACCGCTCCAGCGGCAGCTTCACGTTCGAGCGCGGGCCGGTCTTCACGAACATCCTGCTCGCCGACGAGATCAACCGCGCACCGGCCAAGACGCAGGCCGCGTTGCTCGAGGCGATGGAAGAGCGGCAGGTGACGCTCGAGAACACGACGCGGCCCCTCGAGTCCCCATTTCTCGTCCTCGCGACGCAGAACCCGATCGAGTACGAGGGGACGTACCCGCTGCCGGAGGCGCAGCTCGACCGTTTTCTCGTCCGCATCGCGATCGGCTATCCGTCCGAGGACGCGGAGCGCGACATCCTCCTCGAGCGCTCCCGTCGCCGGCGCGAGCAGATCGAGCTCGAGCCCGTCTGCGACCGGCAGGCGCTGCGGGCGATGCAGGCGGCGATCGAGGAGGTGCACGTCGCCCCGCCGCTCGCCGAGTACGCGGTCGCGATCGCGCGCGCGACGAGGGACTCGCCGCAGCTTGCCGTCGGGGCCTCGCCGAGGGGCTCGCTCGCGCTGATGAAGCTGGCCCGCGCCCGCGCCGCGTATCTCGGCCGCGACTTCGTGACGCCGGACGACATCAAGGCGGTGTCGATCCCCGCCCTCGCGCACAGGGTCACGCTGGCGCCGGAGCTCTGGGTGCAGCGGATCGATCCGGCCGAAGCGGTGCGGGCGGCCGTCGCGTCGGTCTCGGTGCCTGTCCTGGACGAGTCGTCGTGACGCTCGAGCAGCGCGCCGTCGTCTGGTTCGTCGTCGCTTCGGCAGGGCTCCTCGCCGGCCTCGCGACCGCGCAGCCGGCGCTGGTCGCGGTCGGCGCCGGTTTCCTGGTTCCGCTGCTCTTCGGGCTCGCCGGGCGGCCGCCTCGTCTGCCCGAAACGACCGTCCGGGTCTCGGCGGATCGCGTGGTCGAGGGCGGGCGGGTCGAGCTCGAGCTCACGCTTGCCGCGACGGACGCATGCCCGTGGCTCGACGTCGAGCTGCGGCTGCCGGAGCGACTCGACGTGGCCGGCGTGCCCACACGGCGCGTGCTCGCCCTCGGTGCGGGCGAGACGCGGACGCTCGAGTTTTCGATCGAGTGCCCTCGCTGGGGCGCCTTCCGCATCGCCCCGATCCGGCTCTCGGCACCCGATCAGCTTCACCTCCGTCGCGCCGAGGTCGTCGTCGAGCCGACCACGACGCTGCGGGTCTATCCATCGGTCGAGAGGCTGCGACGGCTCGCCGGGCCGCGGGCGACACGCCCGGTGACCGGCAGCCGTCCGGCTGCGGTCGCCGGCGAAGGCATCGAGTTCGCGGAGCTCCGGTTCCTCGCCCCCGGCGAGCGCGCGCGGAGGATCAACTGGCGTGCGACCGCCGCGCGCGGCCGGCTGCTCGTCAACGATCGGCTGCCCGAGCGGAGCTCCGACGTCGTCATCTTCCTCGACGCGCTCGGAGCCGCCGGGACGGCCGCGGAGAGCACGCTCGACCACGCCGTGCGCGCGGCCGCGTCGCTGAGCGAGGCCTATCTCCGCCGGCGCGACCGCGTCGGGCTCCTCCGCTTCGGCGGCGACCTCGAGTGGATCATCCCCGGCTCGGGGCTGCGCCAGCAGTATCGGATCGCGGACGCCGTGCTCGAGAGCGAGGTCGCGCGCACGTACCGCTGGCGCGACACGAGCCTCATCCCGCGCCGGATCCTCCCACCTCAGTCGCTGATCGTCGCGCTGACGCCGCGGCTCGACTGGCGCGTCACGCGCGCGCTCCTCAATCTCCGTCGCCGCGGCTACCAGGTCTCGATCGTCGAGATCGATCCGCTCCGGTACCTCGCTGACGCCGAGGCCGCGGCGGGGCCGATCGCCTGGCGAACCTGGTTGCTCGAGCGGGACGCCGTCCGGACGCAGCTCGCCGGTGCGGGGATCGCGCTCGCGTCATGGGGACCGGATGAGCCGATCACCGCTCCCGTCGAAGCCCTCGCGGCGACACGATGAGCGGGAGGCGATTTCGGCGCGGCGCTGCAGCCGCGGCGCTCGGCCTCGGTGCCGCTCTCGGTGCACTCGCGGCCCTCTACGGCGGAGACGCCCCCGTTTGGAGCATTCCGCTCCTCGCCGCCGCCGTCCTCATCCTGTCCGAGCTCGTCTCTCTGTCTCGCGGTCCGGCGCCGGACGCGGCGGTCGAGCGACCGGCTGTCACCGCCGTCCTGGTGGGGCGCCTGCTCGTCGCTGCGCTGCTCGCGTTCGCCGGCGCGACCGTGGCCCTGCTGGCGGCCGCTGTCCCCGCCCGACACGGCCTCGCCACCGGGCTCCTCGGCGCGGCAGCCGCAGCGGCGCTGTTCCTCCTCGTCGCGGCCGTCGCGCGGCGGGGCGGTGAAGCCCTCTAACGGACTCGAACCGTTGACCCCCTCCTTACCATTCAGGTTCTGACGAAGGACGCGCGGGCACGCGCGGGCATCCACGGCCACGAAAGCCCCGCAAGCCGGACGGATCAGACGGCGAGACGTGACCCGCGCGTGGACGCGTGTGGCCGGGTTGAAGTTCCCTTCATGTTCCCTCGCTGTGGGCCAAGGTCAGGGTGGAGCAGTTGGTCGTGGCCGCGTGTTACCGACAACATGTGCGACGCCGCCGCCAGAGGACGGATTGTCAGGAAGCTGCGAACCGCGACCCACCAGGCCACATGTTGTGAAATTCATTGAGCTTGCCGACAGCGGTGCGCCACCGCCTCCGTCTGAGCGTTACGTGACATCGAAGCAGACCTGCCAGGCTTGGGGATAAGCACCCTTGTTCTGAACTATCCAGCGATAGACGTTGGCCGGCACACTGGCACTGTCCGCGCTGTTTGTGTATCCGCTCGCCTGGGTGGTTCCGTCCGTCTTCTTGACATACCAGTAGTAGGCCTCGCCGCTCGAGCCAGCGCCCCAGTTCCAATGGTTCGCGTAGTGAGCACCGGAGTCTGCATAGACGTTGGTGCCGATGTAGCCTGTGGCTGGAACTCGGTCGCAACCCACGTCCATAGCGCTGGCTCCGACGGCGGGTAGGGAGGGTGGTGACGTCGTCCAGACGAAGTCACCGGGCTGGTAGGGCCGGACGGGGGTCACTGTCACAGTCCACGTTGACGTCGGCGGGGCGGGGTCGACGGCTGCCCACGAAAACGGGATCGCGACCAGAGCGTGTCGTCTGGCCACCGTCGCGGCTGGGCGCCCGCTGACGTCAACGGCGTCTGCTGCCTCACACACGCGATGCCGGTAAACAAACCTGATGCCGCAGAGCGTCCAATAGATATGAGCCAGACTGTGCAGGTTCTCGATGATCTCGAGAGCGTCTACCGCTTGTACCTCCACCGATTCATCCGGCTTGCCGAGTCGATCACCGGTGATGTCGAGCTCGCGCGCGATGCGGTTCAGGATGGGTTCGCGCAGGCTCTTCACCATCGCCGAACGTTCCGCGGGGACAGCGCCCTATCGACGTGGGTTGGAGCGTGTGTCGTCCGCGCTGCTCTCAGCTCAAGCCGCCGTGGTCGGAGCGGTTCTGAGGCAGCTGAAGACACCGTTATCGGCTCAGGGCTGGACGCACCAGACGGCGTATCAGGAGGTGTGCAGATGGCGGTCGCGACCCTTCCGGAACGACAAAGACTTGCGCTGTTTCTCCGCTACTACGCCGACTTCGACTACCGCCAGATCGCGGCCATCCTCGAAGTCGAGATCGGAACGGTGTCGGCGACGCTCCATAAGGCGCACGCTGCGCTACGCGCGGCACTGACGACGGAGGTGACAACCAATGACCGCTCGTGACCCGGTGGTGCAGACGGCGCTCGAAGAGATCGTCCCGCTTCGCCTCGATGAGCCGTACGACTGGCCGGCCGTTCTCGCACGTGCTGGTCAGGTTGCCGCGCCTCTGAAGGAAGTTGTGGCCACGCCTGCGGCGGACAGCATCCGCAGTGGGGGTCGACGGTTCCCCTTCCAGGGACCGAGGATTGCAGTGGCGGCGATCAGTGCGACCGTGATCCTCGCGCTCCCGCTGCTTGCGTTCGCGGCCACACAAGGGTGGTGGTTTGACCGCGCCGACGAGCAGCGGCGCGGCGGCGTCGTCGAGGTAGCCCACGGCATGTGGTCTGGGCGGCCATGGACAATGACCGCCCACCTGAGCGCACATGACGTTTGCTTCGCCATGACCCCAGGCGGTGAGAGGAACGTCGTCGGCGAGGGCGCCGGGATGACATGCGTTCCGCTCGCAGCGTTCCAAGCCACCGACTCCGCACCCCGCATCGGTTACCTAGCCGGCTTCTCCCCAGACTTCCCTGACTTCGTTGCGGGTGTTGTCGTCCAAGCTGCGGTCGAGGTCAAGGTAGCCCTGTCGTCCGGCACGTCGCTGAGGCTGCCGGTCGTCCCGGCGCCAGAGGAACTCGGGGCAAAGGTTTCGTTCTTCGCGACCGAGCTTCCGTGCCAGGCACAGGTGTCACGCATTACAGCCCTGGATTCGGCGGACGCCACAGTTGCCGAGGTCAAGCCGCGTCAATGGCGCAATTTTCGCCACGGCGCCTGCTGACGTGCCCGACCCGGCTGATCTCAAGGATGAAAGCGTTACTTCTCGCTCCATCAAGCGACCAACATGCACTGGGTCGCTGACGGCCGGCGACGGAAGCTCGTTTCACGAGGAGGAGGCATGAGAACACGCTCGCGCAGCCAACTCGGTCGGCCCGCTGCGGTCTTCATCGCATCGCTGGCAGCAACGCTTGCTCTTGCTGTCCCAGCTGCGTGGGCCGTCGGCTGGGAAACGATCGGGCCGGCAGGAGTCTTGCTCGGGCCAGCGAGTGGAGTCTCGACTGGCAGTCCCGCCTTCTCGAGCAACCGCCGTCTTTATCAGACGCAGCCGGTGCCGTCGACGGCGCCGCTGCTGACTCAGCAGTACAACTTCCCCGACGGGTCGCTATACCAACGTTCGTTCGTCGCCTGGAACGATGGAACGCCCGTCTATTGGAATGTTGACGGCGGTAACAAGTACGCCATCTGCGGCAACCAGAGCACGACATCGGATGCGCAGCGAACCATCACATGCCAGCGGTACTCAACTACATAGGAGGGAAAGTGAAGACCCTTCGTAGCGCACTCTTGGGCGTGATCGTTGCACTCGCCGGCGTCGTTGGATTGGCGAGCTATGGAGGCGCCGCTTCTGGATCGCCTCGGCTTGACGCGCCGGTGACTTCGGCTGTCTCGTTCACGAAGACAGCTGATCCCGTGCGAGCGGACGAAGCAGCGGGCGTTCGGGCCCAGTTCGCGCTGCTGACCGATCACGCGGTCAGCCCCCCGGCTGTCGTCGACACTGCGTCGATCCGCAGCGTGGGCCGTTCATCGTTCATCGCCAAGCGAAACGATGGCAGCGTCTGCCTGTCGCAGCGCGCGACGCTTGCCTGTTACGTCGGTTTCGAGCGGGGCGGGATCTCGACATCCATCGGTGATGGCCGAACATACGACTCACCCGAAGCGCCGTTTCAGGTGGTTGTCGACGGTATTGCCCGGGACGGGGTCCGTAGCGTTACGTTCGAGCTGAACGACGGGACGAGCGCAACCGCCCCGGTAACCGACAACGCATTCGCGTTGACGATCGCGGGCCACCTCGCCAACGACCTCGTCGGTTACACCGTAGCCACGAACGCTGGCACGGTGAGCCGGGTCTACGCGGACGGCCACTTCCCAGCTCCGGACGCTCCGTTCAACCTGGTCGACGATTGACTCGGAACGTGGGAGCGAGTCCGGGGCCTCGCCTCCACGTTACCTCGGCTTCGAACTTAGTCCACCGCTTCCCGAACGCGAGTGGGAGCGGAGGGTCATGGTCTCCACGACCAGCTCTCCGAGACGTTGTTACTTCTTGTGTCTTCCATCGACTCCCTGAGTGGAATCGAGTTCGCTACGCGTCAGACAGGGGGAACATGGTGGACAGTAGTGATCGTTCCGCAACGTCGAGGAGCGGTAGACGAGCCGGCCGTCTCTTCATCTTGATCTCTGTGCTGCTCGTAGTCTTGCCACCGGCCGCGGCGCTGGGATGGACGCAGTACCGCTACGGACAAGGGACGTACGACTATGAGTCGCTCATCATTGAATCAACGTCGGGATTTCTCGAGCGCGAGTACAACGGCGCCTATCGCTCCGGAGGTTGCGCGGGTGGAGTCTGGGAAGTCCAGTACCGGGTGAGCCCAGGCGGTTACGCGAACATCACCTCGCGCAACGAAACGCAGTGTAACCCCACGGAGATCGGCGCTACGGTCGGGCCACGCCGCGCCTGGTGCGAGAAGCACGGGTCGGCGCTCGCCGCGCCCGGCCCCTACAACTGCGACACGACGCTGCCATGAAAGGAAAGAGGACGATGAGAAGTAGGGGTCTGAATCGATTGGTTGTCATAGCCGCCGCGGCTACGGTCGGCGTTCTTCTTGCGAGCTTGGTTTGGGATGCCAAGCACGGCGAGGAAGCCGGAGCCATCGAACTGCCGGCAGTGGCCGAACAGATGCGAGTGTTCGCATCTGCTCCAGTGGCATTGGAGGATGTTCCCGAGGTCGTTGAGAAGGCGGAACGTCGGCTTCCTGCCAGAGCCGGGCACGGCTCTGCCATGCCCGGTCAAGTTCGTCGGCTAGGGCGCGATCTCGGGCAGAACGGCGTGGCCGCCTTCGCCTTTCCGACGACCGGGGGAGCCGTCTGCATCCTCGTCGCCGAAGCGACCTACGCCGCAACCTGCGTCGACTCGTTCGAGCGCAGGTCAGGCAACGTGCGCTGGATGATCTACTCAGGTGAGAGCAGCCCCCAGACGGTCGCCGGGCTTGCCTCCAACACCGTTGCCAACGTGAAGGTGGTCGTCGACGGAGCGATTGAGGAAGCCCGCCTGGCGGACAACCTCTTCTTCTGGCAAAGCGAGAACGACGCGGTCGCGCGCGAGGCGATCGAGGCCCTCCTCGTTACGCAGAGCGATGGCGCGCAGGTTCGCGTCAATCTCGACTTCCGACGCTAGCCGACCTCATGAGAGTTCTCGCTCGCTTGGGAGATAAGCGAGCGAGAACTCTCTCACTCATGGAGTCTGGAGAGCCGCCCTGGAAGCGTGTCTTCGCGCCGGCCGCCTCAGAAGCGGGACTCTCGGCCTTTCGTCCGTACGACCTTCGGCACTCTCTCGTCTCGCTCCTGATCGCCGACGGTAGGAGCGTCGTCGAGATCGCGAAGCAGGCCGGTCATTCGCCGACTATGGCCTTGGCGACGTATGGGCACGTCATCGAGGAGCTAGAAGGGACCGACAGGCGACCCGCAGCCGAGGTCATCCGTGCTGCCCGTGACGAGCTTGTTCCCTTGATGTCTCCTCTCCGCCGATCGACGCACCGGTCGGAGATCAGAAAGTCCCTGGAAAACACAGAAGCCCTCTTCCGGACTCGAACCGGAGACCCCCTCCTTACCATGGAGGTGCTCTACCAACTGAGCTAAGAGGGCGAGACAGCCGCCAGTCTAGCCGCCCGGAACGCCCTCGTCCCGCTGGCCCTGGGAGCGAAGCGACCCTTCAGGGTGATCTCGCGCCACGATCGCTCCATTGATTTCGGGAGGCGAACCGACCCTTCAGGGGTCTTTGCGCGATCGGGGATCCGCTCCCGCGGATCCCCGATCTTGCGCCATCAATGCAGGGGGAAGGATTCGAACCTTCGTAGGCTGAGCCGGCGGGTTTACAGCCCGCTCCCTTTGGCCGCTCGGGCACCCCTGCAGGGTGCGCCATTGTAGCCTCACGCCGTGGAACGGTTCGACGCGGTCGTCGTCGGCGCGGGGCCGGCGGGCTCGGCGACCGCGATTCGGCTCGCGCGCGGCGGGCGCGCGTGTCCTGCTCGTCGACCGCGCGCGCTTTCCGCGCGACAAGCCGTGCGGCGGCGGGCTGACGGGCCGGGCGGTGCGCGAGCTACCGGTCGACGTAACGCCGGTCGTCGAGGACGTCGTCCACACGTTCGAGGTGCGGCTGCGCTACCGGAAGCGCTTCGTGCGCCGCGCAGCGAGCCCGCTCGTCCTGATGACGCAGCGGCGGCGGCTCGACGCCTTCCTCGCGGAGCAGGCGGCGGCGGCCGGAGCAGACTTTCGCGACGGGGTCACCGTCGGAGGTCGTAGCGGTCGGGCCGGACGGAGCAGAGCTCCGGATCGGCGGCAGCCGGGTCGGGCGCGCCGTGTCGTCGTCGGTGCCGACGGCGTCAACGGCTCGATCGCGCGTGCCGTCGGGGCTCGGCGGCGGCGATCCTCTACGGGATCGCGCTCGAGGGCAACGGGCCGCTGCCCGAGCGGACAACGGGGCCGCGCGACGATCGAGCTCGGCGTCGTCCCGGGCGGGTACGGCTGGGTCTTCCCGAAGGACGGCCACGCGAACTACGGCGTCGGCGGCTGGGCGAGCGAGGGCCCGCGGCTGCGCGAGCACCTGCGGCGCCTCTGCGCACGCGTAGGGCGTCGAGGCCTGGCGATGCTGACCGCGCGCAGGGCGGCGGCTACCGATTCGGCGGACGACGGCCGCCGCGCGGGGGCCGGTGCTGCTCGTCGGCGACGCCGCCGGGCTGGTCGACCCGTTGTCGGGCGACGGCATCGCCGAGGCGCTCCTCTCGGCGCGGCTGGCGGCGGACGCGATCGTCGGCGGCCGCCTCGGCGACTACGAGCGCGCGCTCGACGAAGCGCTCGGTCGCTACGCGGCGAGCTCCTGGAAGGCGAAGCTCGTGCTCGACCGCCAGCCTCGGGTCGCCTTCGAGGTGGCGCGGCTGCCGCCGGTGTGGCGCGTGCTCGAGGGCCTGCTGACCGGCGAGGTCGCGCATCCGCGCGACGCACGGGGCCTTGCGAGGGCGCCGCTCCGCTGCTGGCGCGTCCTCCTAGCCGCGTCCTCTTCGCGTCTACCCCGCTGCGGCTGCTCGACGGCGTCGCGCGAGACGCGGCTAAAGGGCGGCGCCAAACCTGCCGATTCCTACCCGCGACCGCTCTATGGACCTGAATGCCCTCCTCCGGCGTGCCGTGGAACTCGGTGCGAGCGACATCCACCTCAAGCTGGACCAGCCGCCGATGCTGCGGCGCGACGGCGCGATCGCGCCGCTCGAGGAATGCCCGCCGCTGAACGACGCAGAACCTGCTCGCGGCGCTCGAGACGGTGACACGCGTCACGCCCGACCGGCTGAAGCTCTTTCACGACACCGGCGACCTCGACATCGCCTACACGGCCGAGGGCCTGCCGCGCTTCCGCGTCAACGTGTTCCGCCAGCGCGGCGCGATCTCGTTCGCCCTCCGCGTGATCCCCAAGGACGTCCCCGGCTTCGAGCAGCTCAACCTGCCGCCCGGCGTCAAGCGCCTCGCCGACGAGCACCGCGGCCTCGTGCTCGTCACCGGCGCCACCGGCTCGGGCAAGACGACGACCCTCGCGGCGATGATCGACTACATCAACCGAACGCGCCAGTCGCACATCGTCACGATCGAGGATCCGATCGAGATCCTCCATCCCGACCGCAGCTCGATCGTCAACCAGCGCGAGATCGGCATCGACACCGAGAGCTTCGCCCAGGCCCTGCGCCGCGTCCTGCGCCAGGACCCGGACACGATCCTGATCGGCGAGCTCCGCGACGCCGAGACCGCGCAGACCGCGCTCCAGGCCGCCGAGTCGGGCCACCTCGTCTTCTCGACCCTGCACACGATCGACGCCGCCGAGACCGTCGGCCGCATGATCGAGTTCTTCCCGCCCGCGAAGCAGCAGCAGATCCGCTCCGTGCTCGCCGGCGTGCTCCGCGGCGTGATCAGCCAGCGGCTGCTGCCGCGCGTCGACGGCGGCCGCGTCGCCGCCGTCGAGGTGATGGTGATGAACGCCCGCATCTCCGACCTGATCCGCGAGGAGCGCACCGAGGAGATCTCCGAGGCCGTCGCCGAGGGTGGCTTCTTCGAGATGCAGACCTTCGAGCAGGCGCTGATCGAGCACGTGCTCGCCGGAACGGTCGAGCGCGAGGTCGCGGCTGCGGCGTCGACGAACCACCACGACTTCCTCGTCTCCCTCGACCACGCGCTCAAGCTGCAGAGCCACCGGGTCGTGCAGGAGCAGGTGGCCGAGGCGGCCGAGGCCGTCGAGGACGAGGCTCCGGTTTTGCGCGTCGTCCGCCCAGCAGGCGCGTGATGAAGCGGGCACTCCTCGTCGCCGCGCTGGCGCTGTCGCTCGGCGCAGGCTCTGCGTCGGCCGACACGTTCGCGGTCGTGCCGGAGGCCGAGCTCGCTCCCGTCTCGCAGGTCGTGCTGCCGAGCTCCGAGCTGCCCAACGAGGCCGGTTCCCTCCTGCTGCCGCCGGGCGTCTTCGACGCACCCTTCCTGCCGGTCGTCGAGCTCACCTACGAGCAGTTGCATGCGCTCTGGCTGCGCGCCGGCGGCGCCTACGGGATCCCCTGGCAGGTGCTCGCGGCGATCAACAAGATCGAATCCAACTTCGGCCGCAACATGGGCCCGAGCTCTGCCGGCGCCGTCGGCTGGATGCAGTTCATGCCGGACACCTGGCTGCGGTGGGGGACCGACGGCAACGGCGACGGCATCAGCGACCCCTGGAACCCCGAGGACGCGGTCTACGCCGCGGCGCGGTACCTGGCCGCTGCCGGCGGCCGGACGGACATTCCTCGCTCGATCTTCGCCTACAACCACGCCCAGTGGTACGTCGACGACGTGCTCCAGCTCGCCGGTCTCTTTGGCGGCGGCGGCGGCGCCGACGTGGTCTTCACGCTCGACCGGCTGGCGGTCGCGCTCGAGCAGGCGCAGCGCGACGTCGCCTCGCTGAGCGACGAGCTCGCCGCCGCGGAGCAGCGCGAGGCCGAGCTGGGAGCCGCGGCGGCCGCCGTCGTGACGCGGGCCGACGATCTCGAGCTCCTCCTCTCCGACCGCCTCGGCGCCCAGCAGGACGCCTTCCGCGCCGACCAGGAGCAGCACGCCGCCGCGGTCGAGGTCGCGAGGCTCACGGCCATGCTCGACGGCGCTCAGGCGACGCTCGACGCCGCCCGCAGCGGCGTCCAGGCGGCATCCTTCGTCCCGGCCGCGGCGAACGTGCTCGGGATGCCGAGTCGCGCGGACGGCTACGTCTTCCCGGTCGGCGGCGGCCCCGGCGCCGTCACGGTCGGGCGCGAGCACCACGACTATCCCGCAGCGGACATCGCCGCGCCGCTCGGCTCTCCCGTCTTCGCGCTCGCCGACGCGGTCGTGGTCGACACGGTTGACGACGGGCGCTGCGGCATCGGCCTGACGCTGCGCACGCTCGACGGGATCGAGTGGATCTACTGCCACCTCTCCCACCGCGACGGGGCGATCCAGCGCGGCACCTTCCTGATCGGCGGACAGTGGGTCGGGCTCGTCGGCTCGACGGGGAACTCGACCGGCCCGCACCTCCATCTCGGGCTCACCCCGGCGCGCTACCCGCAGGAGATGCCCTGGTTCCAGGAGTTCGCAGGGCTCGCCTTCACCTGGCTCGACGCTCCCGCCGCGACGGGGCGGACGAGCCCGATCTTCTCGATCGTGCCCGGCGGGGAGCCCGTTGAGGACTCCGCGAGCGACGTTGTCGAATTCACGCTCACGGGGGGTTGAGTTCCTGACCCGATCTGCCGACAGGAACGGTATGTCTGCGGGACGACTCGGCCGTCTGCCGCGCATTGCGCTCGTCGCGTGCGTGCTCGGCCTGCTCACGGCCACGATCGCCTTCGCGGCGAGCTCGACGCTCTCCACGCCGGCGACGCCTGCCGTCCCAACCGCAGCCGCGGCCCCCGAGCCGCTCGTCGTCCCAGACGTCCGCAAGCAGGCCTACGTCTTCGCGAAGGGCTCGCTCGAGCAGGGCGGCTTCGCGTGGCGGGTCGAGGGCGCCGTGCCCGGCTTCGCCGCGAACGTCGTCGTCTCGCAGGTCCCGGCCCCCGGCGCACGCGTCGTGCCCGACGGGTCGCCGATCGTCGTCCTCCGCCTGAGCCGGAACCCCGCGTACGCGCAGGAGGGCGAGCCCGAGAACGTCTCGCCCTATCCGGGCAAGGTCGCGCGCCTCGCCGGCGCCGCCGCCGCCGTCAAGCCCAAGCCCGCGCCCGCCAGCGCAGCGGCCGCGAAGCCGGCTGCGCCGAAGCCGGCCGCCGCCGCCAAGCCCGCCGCGGTGCGCAAGCCCGCCTTCGCCGTCCCGGGCGCTCCGAAGGAGCCGTCCGACGAGATCGCGCTCCCCGCGCGCGCCAAGCGGCTCGCGGCCTGGGTCGACGCGCACCCGAAGCGGACGCCGGCGGCCGTGAACCACTGGCTCTACCAGCACAACTGGATCGTCACCGGCGCCCGCTTCGGCTGGGCCGACGGCGCGGCGGCACTGCGCACGCTCGTCGAGGTGGACGCCCGCGTCCAGAAGCTCTGGGGCGTCGGCGCCCAGAGCGAGCTCGTCGCCCGTCGCGCGCTCACGGAGGTGGAGGCGAGGGCACGGTGAGGCGGCTGCGCGCACGGCTCGTGCGCGACGAGGGCGGTTACAGCCTCGTCGAGCTGCTGATCTCGATGACCATCCTCGGCGCGATCATGGGTTCCGTCAGCGTTCTTCTCGTCAGCGCAACCAAGTCCGAAGCGGACATGAACAAGCGCTTCCGGGCCCAGACCGAGGCGAGGCTCGCGCTCGACCGGCTCCGGCGCGAGGTGCACTGCGCCATCTCCGTCAGCCCGGTCGGCGCCGCGTCGTCGGTCACGCTGACGATCCCGGCGACCTGCCCGACCTCGGGCGGCAACACGGCGATCACCTGGTGCACCGTCGCGAACGGCACGAACCGCTGGGGTCTCTGGCGCTATCCCGGGTCGTCCTGCAGCGGCAGCGGCAGGCGGGTTGCGGACTACCTCACGCTCTCCTCCGTCTTCACCTACACGACCCAGAACGTCAACTCGCTCGCGAAGCTGAGCGTCAATTTGCCCGTCAACGTGCGCCCCACCGTGCCGCGGTTCAAGTACACGCTCACCGACGACATCGTGCTGCGGAACAGCACCCGCACATGAGCCGGCTGCGTCACCTCCGCGACGAGGGCGGCTTCAGCCTCGTCTTCACGATGCTGACGATGCTCGTCACGACGGTCACGCTGACAGCGTCGATCCAGTACACGACCTCGAACTCCCGTAGCTCGACGCGCTCGAAGGCCGACCAGATCGCCTACGCGCTTGCGGAGGCCGGGCTCGCCGAGGGGGCCTCGGTGCTCTCGAAGCCGTCGAACAACGCGCTCGATCCGACCCTGCTGCCCGGCACCGAGCCGAGCCCGTCGAACCCCGCGCACGCGAACTACATCCGCGCCTACGAGGGTGGGACGGTGAAGTACTGGGGCGTCCTCACCGGGCACCAGTGGCTGATCCACGGGCTCGGGATCGTCACCGACCCGACGGGGAGGACGGCGCCGGTCCGGCGCGAGGTCACCTCCACGATCAAGATCCAGCCGACCCTGAAGCAGGAGCTGAACAACAACGCCTTCAACTACATGTTCGCGAAGAGCACGACGGCGAGCGACGGCTGCGATGTCCGTTTCCAGAACAGCGTCACAGTCGACACCTCGCTCTTCATCCTCGGCGGCCTCTGCTTCGAGAACACGTCCTCGATCGTCAAGGCGGCCGCGCCGAACCTGACCGCGCTCGTCGTCGGCGAGACGATCCAGTTCCTCGGCACGCGGCTCGGTCGGCTCCTCGAGCGCCCGGATCAGCGAGGCGCACATCAAGGACGGCTGCCGGATCGGCTCGAGCGGCGCGTACACGAAGCCGTGCACGACCGGGACGCGGGTCTGGGCCGACACGGTCGACGCCGCGACCGTCGCACACGACGGCGGCCCCGTCGCGGACTTCGCCTTCTGGTACGCGAACGCGAAGCCCGGCCCGAGCCAGTTCTGCACCGCCGGCTACAGCACCGGCACGCCGAGCACCCGGTTCGAGGCCTCGGGGTCGACGACGATGAGCCCGCAGGCGGGCCCGTACAGCACCGGCACGTTCGACCTCACGCCGGGGACGGACTACACGTGCCGCTACTACGACATCCCGCCGAACCAGACCGACCTGCTCGGCGAGCTCTCCTGGAAGGCGTCGACGAAGACGCTGACGGTCCGGGGCGTGGTCTTCATCGACGGCTCGGCGACGATCTCGAACAACGCGACGAACAAGTACGTCGGCCTCGCGTCGCTCTACCTGGCCGGGACGTTCGTGATGAGCGGCACGTCGCAGCTCTGCGCCGCGATCGTCAGCAACAACTGCGACTTCGCGACCTGGGACCCGAACGCCAACAACCTCGGGATCATCACGAACGGCAAGGACGCCTCGAACTGGGGGATCAGGCTGCAGAACTCGTCCCGGTTCCAGGGCAGCTTCTACGCGACGAACAACATCGAGCTGCAGAACTCGACGCAGTTCGACGGGCCGATCGTCGCGAACACCTTCTCGCTCGGCAACTCGGTGCAGACCCACGAGTTCCCGACGATCACCTCCGTCCCGGTCGGCTGGCCCGGCAATCCGACGGTCTACGCCGAGCCCCAGCCTCCGTCGAACTACTCGGGGTAGATGGGACTCACTCTCGCGGGGGATGCCGGCGGCCGGACCACCCGTTTCAGTGAGCCAGGACGGCTTCAGCACTGCGGCGAGGTCGTCGATGTCTAGAGAAATGGTTGCCGCAGTGGAACGAGGGCTCGCTTCGACATATCGCAGGCTCCGCGCGCGCCTCACCGGCGAGCGGGGCTTCGCGCTGCCGTTCGCGCTGATGACGATGCTCGCCACCGGCTCGCTGGCGTCGAGCGCGATCGCGTACACGAGCTGGAACTACGGGTCGACGAAGCGAAGCGACGCGGACAGCCAGGCGCTGGCGCTCGCGGAGGCCGGGCTCAACTACGCGTACTCGACCCTCTACAACTCCGGCACGCCGACGATGTCCAATGCGGTGCCCTCGCGCACGATCACGCTCGACACCGGCGACGCCACCTACTACGGCACCCTGACCGGCTCGACGTGGAAGCTCGTCGGGATCGGCACCGTCCGCAATCCCACCGGGCGGGGCAGCGCCCCGGTCGTCCGCACGGTCAGCGGCAAGGCGAACGTGGGCTCGGCGCGTCGGGGCACGGCGAACAACGCGGTCTGGAACTACGTCTACGCCGACGACCCGACGTTCACGACCGATCTCGGCAACTCCGTCAACGTCAACATCCCGCTGTACGTTCGGGGCAATCTGCGCCTGAGCAACTCGGCACAGGTCTCGGCGTACGCACTTCAGGTCGGCGGCACGCTCGAGCTCAACAACACGGGCCACGTCGGTGATCCGGGTGCCCCTGTGCACGAGGCGCACATCGGCGGCGGCTGCCGACTGGGCTCGTCCGGCGCGTTCACGAAGCCGTGCGGCGCCGCGCAGCGCGTCTACGCGACGATCTCGGACGCAACGCCCACGACCAGTTCGTCAAGCCCGCCGTCGACATGTCCGGCTGGTACTACAACGCCGAGCCCGGCCCGAGGCACCCGTGCACGGTCGGGAGCTTTCCGGGCGGCTTCGACAACGACGCGACGCCGAACGGAAGCCGCGCCGCTGTCGATCTCACGCCGGGGACGTCGTACGACTGCCGGGTCTACGACGGGAGCGGCGCGCTCGTCGGACAGCTCTCCTGGAACCCGACGACGAAGGCGCTGACGATCGCAGGCACGATCTACTTCGACGGCGCGATCGTCTTCAGCCAGAGCAACCGTGCCATCTACTCCGGACGGGCGACGATCTACGCCGCCGGGGACATCACGATGTCGAACCAGACGACGATCTGCGGCGACCCGGAGTGCGACACCGACTGGAATCCGCAGCAGAATCTGCTCGCCTTCGTGTCCGGTCGCAACGTCACGATCGGCAACAACGCGAACTTCCAGGGCGCGATCTACGCCGTCAACGACTACGCCGAGTCGAACAACTCGACGGTTTGGGGGCCGATCATCGCGCGCCGCGTTGCGCTCGCGAACTCAAGCGTGAACCACTACGTGCCGATTGGAACCCTGATGCCCGGGATGCCCGCCACCTACGAGGACGTCGTCACGATCACGAACGAGCCCGGCAGCTGGGGCTGATGGACGTCGCCCTCGCCGCCGTCGCCTTTGCGCCCGGGCTCGCGATCGGCAGCTTCCTCAACGTCGTCGCCGCCCGCGTGCCGCGGAAGCGCTCGATCGTCTCGCCCGGCTCTGCCTGCATGAGCTGCGGCCACGAGCTCGCCTGGTACGAGAACGTGCCGGTCGCCTCCTGGCTCGCGCTGCGCGGCAAGTGCAAGGGGTGCGGCGAGCGGATCGGCGTCGTCTATCCCGCGGTCGAGCTGGTGACCGCGCTGCTGATCGCCGCCTCGTTCCTCGCCTTCGGCTGGTCGGCCCAGTCGTTCGTCGCGTCGTTCTTCTGCGCGGCGCTCGTCACCGTCTCCGCGACCGACCTCTCGCATCGGATCATCCCGAACGTCGTCGTCCTGCCGGCGGCGGCCGTCGTGCTCGTCGCGATGACGGTGCTCGAGCCGAGCGCGGAGTGGGCGCTGGGCGCATTCGGAGCCTCGCTCTTCCTCTTCCTCGCCGCGCTCGCGTATCCGAAGGGCATGGGGATGGGGGACGTGAAGCTGGCGCTCCTGCTCGGGGCGATGACCGGCCGCACGGCGCCCGTCGCGCTGATGGTCGGGATGTTCGCCGCACTCGTGCCCTCGCTCGTGCTCTTCGCCCGTCACGGTGCCGCGGCGCGCAAGATGGCGATCCCCTTCGGGCCGTTCCTCGCATTCGGCGGCGTCGTCGCGCTCTTCTTCGGCGACGAGCTGCTCGACGCGTACCTGACGCTCTTCTAGCTCGAACGAGGGATCCGGCGAGGGTTCCGCGCCGGGCGGGCGAAGCTTCGAGACCCCTGCCGCGAGCGGTCAAGTGAAGGCTCGCGGCTGCCGATAACTCGAATGAGGGATATGGACAGCGAACGTCCACCGAACCTACGTACCGTCGGCCCGCCCGCCGGGGAGACCACAGGCGCGCAGCCGCTTGCCTCCGGCATGCCGATCAACGTGATGGCAGAGCTCGTCGTCGACCTGCTCAGCGCCACCGGCCTGGTCGCGCCCGACAAGCTCGCGCTCGTCCGCGGGCGCGCCGGTCAGGGCTCGCTGGCGCAGGCGATCGTCGACGAGGGAGTCGCGCCGCCGGAAGGCATCGCCCGCTCGCTCGCCGTCCGCTATCAGGTCGCGCTCGTCGATCTCGCGCTGGCCGGCGTGGACAAGGGAGCGGCACAGCTGATCCCGCTGCACGTGCTGGAGCGGGTCGTCGCGATCCCGTACGCGCTCGACGACGGCACCCTGCGGATCGCGGTCGCCGACCCGGGCAACCTGCACGGAATCGACGAGCTCCGGCTCGCGACCCGGTATCCCCTCGACCTCGGCGTCGCCTCGAGCGAGGACATCCTCCTCGAGCTGCGCCGGATGGCGCGTGCCTCCGAGGCGTTCGGCGCGCGGGCCGTCATCGACGAGGTCGACGAGGAGCTCGGCACCGCGGAGGCCGAGGAGGAGGGCGACGACCTCGAGGCCGAGGACGGCCTCTCGGACGCTCCGCTCGTCCGGCTCGTCAACTCGGTCATCTTCCAGGCGGCCGAGGACGGTGCCTCGGACGTCCACTTCGAGCCGCAGGAGGACGCACTCGTCGTCCGCTTCCGTGTGGACGGCGTGCTGCACGAGGTGCAGCGGATCCCGAAGCGGATGACGCCGGGCGTGACGACCCGCCTGAAGGTGCTCGCGAAGCTCGACATCGCCGAGCGCCGCAAGCCGCAGGACGGTCGCATCTCGCTCAATGCCGCGGCCGCCGGCCGCATGCTCGACATCCGCGTCGCCACCCTGCCGACCGTCGAGGGCGAGAAGGTCGTCATGCGCCTCCTCGACAAGTCGCGCCGGGCGCCGACGCTCGAGGAGCTCGGGCTCGCGGACGACATGCGCGACAGGCTCGCCGAGATCATCGCCCGGCCGACCGGCGCGTTGCTCGTCACCGGTCCCACCGGCTCCGGTAAGTCGACGACCCTGTACGCCGCCCTGACGACGATCAACAGTCCCGAGATCAACATCATCACCGTCGAGGATCCGGTCGAGTACCGGCTCACGGGCGTCAACCAGGTGCAGATCAACGTCCGCGCCGGGCTGACGTTCGCGTCGGCGCTGCGCTCGATCCTGCGTTCCGACCCCGACGTGGTGATGGTGGGTGAGATCCGCGACGGCGAGACGGCGAAGATCTCGATCGAGGCCGCCCTCACCGGACACTTCGTGCTCTCGACGCTGCACACGAACGACGCGCCGAGCACCGTCTCCCGCCTGACCGAGATGGGTGTCGAGCCGTTCCTCACGGGCGCCGCGGTGTCGGGTGTGATCGCGCAGCGGCTCGCCCGCAAGCTCTGCTCCCATTGCTGCGAGATGTATCAGCCGTCGGTCGACGAGCTGCTGCAGTCGCGCGTGACCCCGGACGTCGCGCTCGCCTCGGACGGGATGGCGTTCTACCGCAAGAAGGGCTGCCCGCGCTGCAACCAGACCGGGTACAAGGGGCGGGTCGGCGTCTATCAGCTGCTGACGATGACCGAGTCGATCGCGCAGCTGGCGGTCAAGCACGCGAGCCGCGAGGAGATCGAGCGGGCGGCGATGGAGGCGGGGATGCGCTCGCTCTGGGACGACGGCCTCGCGAAGGTCGCTGCGGGCCTCACGTCGGTCGAAGAGCTCGCCCGCGTGCTCGTCTGACGCGTCGGCACGAACTCGCGACCGCACCCGAAGCTTGTGTTGCTGAAACACAAGGCACCTGTTCGTGACCGATTCGGCACATTCGTCGCCCGTCGGCCCGGCACGCTTGAGAGGTGCGCTTCGCGCTCTCGCCGAACGATCCCCGGATCGCCGTCCTCATCGGTGCGCTGGACCGCGACGGCACGCCGGCCGCGCAGACCTGGCGGGAGGTCGGCGCTGCCGCGGAACGGCTTGGGCTTGCGCGTCCGAGCTATGCGCACGTACGCCGTCTCGTCCGGATCGAGCGGTTGCGGCGAGCCGTGCGCGACCAGTTCCACGACGAGCTGAAACAGGTCTTCTCCGCGAATGCCGCCGGCCGGGTCCCGAACGCGGTGTGGACGCTCGAGCGGCTGCGTGAGCTCCAGCGGAAGGAGGAGCTTGTGTTGCAGCAACACAAGGCGTTCCGCGGCGGCGGGCGCCGACCTGACGACGCGTTGCGGGGGCGCGCTACTTCGCCTGGACGTCGCAGCCGAGGACCATGAGCGCCTCGACGGCCTCGGTCACGAACTGCGTCGCCTCGGCAGAGCTCGCGAACGTATACGGGCCCGGGTGCGACGCCTCGGCATTGTTCGGGCCGCCGGTCGGGAAGACCTCGGCCTCGACGACACAGGAGTCCCCGTGATCGACGGCACGGAGCACGGCGACGGAGCGGCCGTCCTTGCGAGCGTGTCGCACGAAGAGCTCGCGCTCGGAGCGCTGCGCGGTCTTGCTCACGACGACGCGTTGGCGGCCGCCTGGGCGACCGTCTCGCGGTCGACGAAGCCGCCCAGCTCGAGCGCGACCTTGCCGGAGCGCGTCAGCACGAGCACGCTCGGATCCTTCACCGCGTCGATCTTGGTCAGCAGCGCCCGCGCGACATCCTCGTTGAGGACGTTGAGCGCGAGGAAGCCGGCACCGCCGAGCTTCGCTCCCGCCTCGGCCTCCGCGGCAGCGAGCTCGTCGACGCGAGCGCCTGGGACGACGAGCGAGAGCACGACGACCTCGTACTTGGCGAGCGCCTGGTCGACCACGAGCGGGAAGCCCGTCGGGGCCACGGCCGGCTTCGCGGGCTTCGGCTTCGGCTTCGGCTTGGGCTTCGCGGCCGTCGCCGGCTTCGCGGCCTTCGCCTTCGAGACCGGCGCCTTCGAGACCGGCGCCTTGGCCTTCGCGGGCGCGCTACCGGCGGCCTTCGCCGGCTGCGTCGCGGGGGCGCGCTTCACGGGCGTGACTGCTGCGGCGGACACCGTCCCGGGCGCGTCGCTCGGCCCCAGCATCCGGAGCGCGAGCATGCCGCCGACGCCGACCAGGACGAGGACGAGCGCGAGGATGCGAACGGGGGGGCTGACCTTCTCCATCTCCCTCCTCTATCGGCAGCGTGCGTGTGAATCTGAAGCGGGAAAACGAGAGAGGGCGCGGTTGCCCGCGCCCTCTCGGTCAAGCAGTGCTCAGTGCTGCTTACGGACAGGCGCCCGCAGTGATCACACCGTTGACGCCGGAGGCGCCACCCTGCTGGTAGTAGTAGGGGAACGGTGCCGAGCCGGCCACGAACGTGTCCGCGTCCACGGTCTGCATGCAGTACGAGCTCGCCGTCGGCGCGGTGCCGGCAGCACCGTCCGCACCCGCGACCTCGATCCCGACCGAGAGGCCGGCGTCGATGAGCAGCAGCGCGGCGCGGTTCATGCCGGTGTAGCCGGTGGCGTTGTCCGCCGCGTACGTCTCGATCGACGGGATCGAGGCGCGGATGTTCGCCTGGTTGGCGGCCTTGGCCGCACGGTCGCGGAAGCCGAGGTACGACGGCACCGCAATCGCGAGCAGGATGCCGATGATGATGATGACGACGAGGAGCTCGATCAGGGTGAAACCCTTCTCGCCCTTCGCGTCAAGCCGCTTGCGCAGCGCTGTAAGCATTGAAATGTCTCCTTCCGAGGGGACGGTCGTCGTGCTGTGGCCGAGCAGACATCGGCCGTAAGAGGGCGGGCTATGACCCCTCGAAAGGGGGAACGCTCACCCGCGGCATCCCCCACGGTGGGTGAGTCGCACGACCGCCGGGAGAAGGAACGCGGGCGCGCGCGCGAGCCCGGCGATCCCTCACTCAAGTTACTCCGGCCGCCTGCCGATAGCCGAGTTCGTGAGCGGCACGATGCCTCCCGGCACTTCCCCCCTGCGCTCGATCGACGACCTCCTCGAGGCGATGGTCGCGCGTGGCGCCTCCGACCTCCACCTGACGGTCGGAACGCCGCCGGCGATCCGCATCCGCGGTGAGCTCGAGCGGCTCGAGGGCGTGCCGTCGCTGACGCCCGAAGACACCCAGCAGCTGCTCTACCGCGTGCTCTCGACCGAGCAGCAGAAGCAGCTCGAGATCAAGCGCCAGATCGACACGTCGCACTCGGTGCCGGGCCTCGCCCGCTTCCGCGTCAACGTCTACTTCCAGCGCGAGGCGCTCGGCGCGGCGTTCCGCGTCATCCCCGAGGAGCTGAAGACCCTCGAGGAGCTGAGCCTGCCGACGTCGCTCGCCGAGCTCGCGATGCAGCCGCGCGGCCTCGTCCTCGTCACCGGCCCGACCGGCTCCGGTAAGTCGACGACGCTCGCCGCGATGATCGACGAGGTCAACCGGAACCGCACCGACCACATTCTCACGATCGAGGATCCGATCGAGTTCGTGCACCGCCACAAGAGCTGCATCGTCAACCAGCGCGAGATCGGGGTCGACGCGACGAGCTTCGGCGAGGCACTTCGCGCCGCGCTCCGCCAGGACCCGGACGTGATCCTCGTCGGCGAGATGCGCGACCTCGAGACGATCGGCACCGCGCTCACCGCGGCGGAGACGGGTCACCTCGTGCTCGGCACCCTGCACACCCAGAGCGCGCCCGGCACGGTCGACCGCATCATCGACGTCTTCCCGGCCGAGCAGCAGGAGCAGGTGCGGATCATGCTCGCCGGCTCGCTGCAGGGGATCGTCACGCAGGCGCTGATTCCGACCGCAGACGGTCAGGGCCGCGTCGCCGCGCTCGAGATCCTGCTGCCCGACGACGCCACGCGCAACCTGATCCGCCAGGGCAAGGTCGAGCAGATCTACTCGATCATGCAGACCTCGACCGGGCGCGGGATGACGACGATGGAGCAGTCGCTCGCCAACCTCGTGCTGCGCCGGGTGATCACCCGGGAAGCGGCGCTGGCCGTCTCCAGCCGCGTCGAGCAGCTCGACGGCCTGCTCGAGCGAGCTGGGTTCGAGGACGAGCTGCGCCAGGACGAGCCGCTGAACAGCGGCCTGAGAATTGCGGGGAGCACCGGATGAGCGACGAGAAGCCCGACTCGATCTGGAAGAAGGAGATCTCGTTCCGCCGCCGCCCGGACGAGGACGGCGGCGAGCCCGCCGCGGAAGGAAGCTCTCTGTGGAAGAAGGAGATCTCGCTGCGCAAGCAGGCCGGCGAGGGAGAGAACGAGCCCGAGGCCGACGCCACGCCGGTCGTCCCCGACCCGCTCGCCGTCTCCGATCCCGACTTCGAGGCGATGCTGGCCGAGTTCGCGCCGGAGCAGCCCGTCGCCGCCGCGGCCGATCCCGTCGCCGCCGCCGAGGCACCGGCTGTCGCCCCGGTCGAGCACGACTGGCTGACGGCGCCGCTCGAAGAAGTCTCCGAGCCGCCGACCGAGGCCGAGCCCGTTGCCGAGGCCGATCCCGTCGCCGCGCCGGAGCTCGCCGTCGAGGCGGATCCGTTCGCGCTGCCCGAGGCCGAGGCCGACACGGCGGTGCTGCTGCCGGAACCAACCTCCGATTTCGACCTCGACCTGCCCGTCGCCGCCGTCGAGCTGCCGGCGCTCTCCCCGGAGCCGGAGCCGGAGCCCGATCTCGTGCAGCCCGATCTGGCGCAGCCCGATCTGGCGCAGCCCGATGTGGCTCAGCCCGTCGTCGCGACCGTGGTGGAGCCGGCGCTCGTTCACGAGGCCGCCGACACCGCCAAGGTGCCGTTCTACAAGAAGGAGCTCTCGCTCAAGCGTGGCCCGAAGACGCCGAAGACGCCGAAGCGCCGAAGGCGGAGCGCCCGAAGCGCGAGCGGCCCGTGCAGGCGGCCGACGCCGGCGGCGAGCGCGCTCCCTTCTACAAGCGCGACCTCTCGTTCAAGCGCGCGGCGAAGGAGTGGGATGCCGCCGAGCCGGTCGCCGAGGCGGCCCCGAAGGAGCCGCGCGCGCCGCGCCGGCGCCCCTCGCTCCCGTCGCTCCCCACGCTGCCCTCGCTCCCGTCGTTCGGCGGCGGCGGCAGCAGCGCCGCGAAGAAGGTCGTCGGCCTGAAGATCGGCGGATCGCAGCTCGCGGCGGCCCGTGTCCACAACGGCGAGTCGCCCGAGCTGATGCAGGTGGTGCGCCAGCCGCTCGAGCAAGGGATCGTCGTCAACGGCGAGGTGCGCGACCCCGAGGCGCTCGCCGTCGCGCTGAAGGACTTCTTCTCCCGGAACGGCTTGCCGAAGCGCGGGATCCGGCTCGGGATCGCGAACAACCGCATCGGCGTGCGCACCTTCGAGGTGGCCGGGATCGCGGACGAGAAGCAGCTCGCGAATGCGATCAGGTTCCGCGCCCAGGAGGTGCTGCCGATCCCGATCGAGGAGGCGGTGATCGACTACCAGGTGCTGTCGGAGAGCGTGACCGAAGACGGTCAGCCGGTCCGGCGCGTGCTGCTCGTCGTCGCCTACCGGGAGCTCGTCGACCGCTACGTCTACGCGTGCCGCAAGGCCGGGTTGCAGGTCGTCGGCATCGACCTCGAGGCATTCGCGCTCCTGCGGGCCGTCGCGGAGCCCTACGACCCCGTCCCCGGTTCGGAGCGCGGTGCGCTCGTCGCGGTCTCGGTCGGGCACGAGCGCTCCACCTTCGCCGTCTCCGACGGTCGCGTCTGTGAGTTCACTCGCGTCCTCGAGTGGGGTGGCTGGGCGCTCAACGTCGCGATCGCGCGGGCGCTCGACATGGCGCCGAGCGAGGTCGAGCCGCTGAAGCGCGCGCTCTCGTTCGCGGGCGCCGAGCACACGCCCTTCGGCTTCAACGAGAGCCAGCTCGAGACCGCGCGCGAAGCGGCGAGGAAGGGTCTGCAGACGTTCGCGCGGGAGCTCGTCTCCTCGCTCCAGTTCTACCAGAACCAGCCCGGCTCGCTGGGGATCGGCGCGGTCGTCCTCACGGGCGGCACGGCCCACCTGCCGGGGCTCGGAGCCGAGCTCGAGCGGCTGATCGGCGTGCCGGTCCGGATCGCCGACCCGATGAATCGCGTCAAGGTCTCGAAGAAGGTGCGCGACCCCGAGCAGGTCGGTTCGCTCGCCGTCGCGATCGGCCTGGGGATCGACGACTGATGCGTGCCGTCAACCTTCTCCCACGCGACGCACCCAAGAAGAGCTTCGAGGCCAAGCGCGGCGTCGTCGTCGGCTCGGCCGGCGGCGTCGCGCTCGTCAGCGTCGTGCTCGTCTCGATGATCCTGAGCGCCGGCGGCGCCGGGAGCGAGAAGCAGGCCGAGCTCGACGCGCTGCGGGCACAGATCGCTGCGATCCCGGCCGCCCCCGCGACCGACACGAGCAACGACGACGCGCTCGCCGCCCAGAAGAGCGCCCGCGTCGGCGCCCTGTCGGCCGCGCTCTCGGGGCGGATCGCCTGGGATCGCGTGTTGCGCCAGGTCTCGCTCGTGCTCCCGGAGGACGTGTGGCTGACCAACCTCGGCGCCGCCGCTCCGACCGCAGGGGGAGTCGCCGGTGAAAGCGCGTCGAAGTTCTCGCTCGCCGGTTCGACCTACTCACAGAGCGGTGTCGCGCGCTTCCTGTCGCGCCTCTCGGTGATTCCCGACTTCGCGAACGTCCAGCTCCAGAGCAGCGCGAGCGTGTCGGCCAACGCGCGTGACCTCGTCCAGTTCACGATCGTGGCCGACGTCCGCGACCCCGGGGTAGCCGCGTCGGGTGGTGGCTCGTGAAGCGGAAGCTGGGCAACCGCTCGATCGGCGTGATCGCCGGCGTCTGCGTGCTCTTCTACGCTCTGGGCGGGTACTTCCTGTTCGTCAGCCCGAAGAAGAGCGACCTGGCGCGGCTCGACCAGGAGATCGCGGCGACGAGCGTCGAGCTGTCGGCCGCCCGCGCCGCGTTGCAGGCCCAGGACGACGCACAGCCGATCGCGGTCGCCGACATCTTCCGGCTGGCCAAGGCGATGCCGAGCGGCTCCGACATGCCCGGGATCCTGCTCGAGCTGGCGCGGATCGCCGACGAGACAGGGATCAGGTTCAAGTCGATCACGCCGCAGCCGGGAGCGGTCGTGGGCACGTACTCGGTCGTCCCGGTCGACGTGACCTTCGACGGCACCTTCTACGCACTCTCGGACTTCCTGTTCCGGCTCCGCACGCTCGTGTCGGTGCGGCGTGGCGAGCTCCACGCGGGCGGCCGGCTCTTCGCCGTCGAGAGCGTCGACTTCTCCGAGGCTCCCACTGGCTTTCCGACGCTCGCCGCCGCGATCAAGCTGCAGGCCTTCGTCTACGGCACCGACGTCCCCGGCGGCGAGGTTCCACCGCCCGCCGACGGGACGGCGACGCCGCCTCCGGCGACGACCGAGGGGGCCGAGGTGCCGCCGCCTCCCGGTAGCGAGGCAACCGCTTCGGGGGCGACGGGCTGATGGCGAAGAGAGTCGACCCGCTCGCGGCGAAGGCCGCGAAGCAGAAGAAGATCGCGATCGGCGGCTTCGTCCTGCTGATCCTGGTCATGGCCGTCCAGGGGCCGAAGACGCTGAAGATGATCAAGGGGCCTGGCGCGCCGCAGGCGGCGCCGGCCATCGCCACGCCGACCCCTGTCCCGGGAACGACGCCGGCGCCGGGCGTCCCGACCGGCGGCACCGCGGCCGCCGCCCCCGGCGACGTGGTCGAGCTCACGTCGGTGGCGGACTCCGATCCTGCTCCCGCCGCCGAGCAGGGCCAGCTGGCAACCTTCGAGCGCTTCGCGAGCAAGGATCCGTTCGCCCAGCAGGCGATCGCTCCAGCTGCGACGGCGACACCGCCCGCGGCTCCGGCGACCGGCTTGCCGGTGACTCCCGACCCGGCCGCCCCGAGCACGGGTGCGAGCTCGGGCGGCGGTTCGACGGAGACTCCTCCGTCCGACACCGGCTTCACGACCGGCGGCACAACGCCCTCCGAGCCGAGCGTCCCGACTGCGACCGCGACGTCGATCGCCGTCAACGGCGCCGCCGAGGACGTCGAGCCCGAGGCGAACTTCCCGGCCGCAGAGCCGACGTTCGTGCTCGTGTCGATCGCCAAGGACGGCAAGTCGGTTCAGGTCGGCATCGCCGGCGGCTCGTACGCCGACGGCGGCGCCACGCTCAAGCTGGCCTTCGGGAAGAAGGTCACCCTCCAGAACACGGCCGACGGCAGCCGCTACGAGCTCGAGCTCCGCTCGATCAAGGGCTTCCCGATCCCGAAAAAGAAGTAATGCGCTTGAGCTGCGGCCGTTTGCTGCCGATGAGATCGCTGTGATCGCGCGGCTCCGCTCCCAGGAGGGCTTCGGCCTGATCGAGCTCATGGTCTCGATGACGATGCTGAACATCGGCATCCTCGCGATCGTGGCCGCGTTCAACTCGGGCGCGATCGCGCTGCGAAACGCCGGCGAGGTATCGACGGCTGCGGTGCTGGGCGACAAGCAGATGGAGCTCTACCGGGCGCTCAAGTACACCGAGATCGCGCTCGACTCCACGGCTGTCGGGACCGCGAACGCGGACACCAACTACCAGTGCGACTCCGCGAACAAGATCAACCCGGCCGGCGCCTGCGGCGGGGCGAACCAGCAGACGCAGCAGCTGAAGACCTGCGGGACGATGACGCCGCAGTGCAACCCGCGCCAGACCGTGACAGGCCCCGACCAGCGCCCGTACCGGATCGACACCTACGTCGTGTCGCAGACACCGCCGAACGGCCGCGCGGTGAAGCTCGTCACGATCGTCGTCCGCCGTAGCTCCGACCTGAAGGTGCGCGCCCGCGTCTCCTCGTCGTTCGACCAGTCGAGCGGGATCTGATGGCGGCGTTCGCCTACAACGCGATCAACTCGCTCGGCGTCGAGTCGCTGGGCGAGGTGCACGCGCCCGACCCGAACGCGGCGCGGGAGCAGCTTCGCGTCCGCGGGCTGCTGGCGACGCGGATCGAGGAGCTGCCGTCCGCCGGCGAGGACTCGGCGCGCACCACGTTCAAGAAGATCAAGCCGAAGTCGCTGCAGATCTTCTCGCGCCAGTTCGCGACGATGATCGAGGCCGGTCTGAACGTCGTCAGCGCGCTCGTGATCCTCGAGCAGCAGACCGACGACAAGTATCTCGCCGTCGTGATCCGCGAGCTGCGTGCCGACGTCGAGGGCGGCATGCTGCTCTCCCAGGCGATGGCCCGCCATCCCAAGGTCTTCGACCGGCTCTTCATCGCCATGGTCGAGGCGGGTGAGGCGGCCGGAATCCTCGACACCGTCCTCGACCGCGTCGCCTTCCAGATCGAGAAGTCGACGGCGATCAAGCGCCGCGTGAAGGGCGCGATGATCTATCCGACGATGGTGCTGATCTTCGCCACCCTCGTCCTCGTCGGCATGTTGCTGTTCCTCGTGCCGGTGTTCGTCGGCATCTTCGACCAGCTGAACGGCGAGCTGCCGACGCTCACGAAGCTGGTGCTCGCCGCGTCGAACTTCATCAAGGCGACCTGGTTCATCCTCCTTCCCGGAGCGATCATCGGCTTCTTCTCGCTGAAGCGGTTCCTGAAGACGGACGCCGGCCGCCAGCGCTGGGATCGCCTGAAGCTGAAGCTGCCGATGAAGATCGGCGACGTCGTCCTGAAGGTGACGATGGCACGCTTCTCGCGCACGCTCTCGACGCTCGTCGCCGCGGGCGTCGACATCATCAAGGCGCTCGAGATCACCGGCCAGACGGCCGGCAACTGGGTGGTCGAGGAGTCGCTGGCCGGTGTCCGCCAGAAGGTCGGCGAGGGTGTCCCGATCGCGCAGCCGCTCGTCGAGAACCCCGTCTTCCCGGCGATGGTGAGCCAGATGGTGAAGATCGGCGAGGAGACCGGAGAGCTCGAGAAGATGCTCGGCAAGATCGCCGACTTCTACGAGGAAGAGGTCGACGCGTCGATCCAGTCGCTGACCTCGATCGTCGAGCCGATCATGATGCTCGGCGTCGGGATCATGGTCGGCATCGTGATCATCAGCATGTACCTGCCGATGTTCAAGCTGCTGACGCTGATCAAGTAGACCGACCGACCGACCCGCGACGCTGCGCCGTCGCGGCAGGTACGTTGCCGCGATGGCGCTCGAACGGCCACAGCTCGACAAGCCCGACGGGGACATCCCCTTCGACCTCGGCATCGACGACCTCGTGGTCGGCGACGGCGACGAGGCGACCGCGGGGAAGAAGGTGTCCGTCCACTACGTCGGCGTCGCCTTCTCGACCGGCGAGGAGTTCGACGCCTCCTGGAACCGTGGCCGTCCCTTCGAGTTCAAGCTCGGCAAGGGTCAGGTGATCCCAGGCTGGGACCAGGGCGTCGCGGGGATGAAGGTCGGCGGCCGGCGCAAGCTGACGATTCCGTCGGCGATGGCCTACGGCGCGCGGGGAGCGGGTGGCGCGATCAAGCCGCACGAGCCGCTCGTGTTCGTGGTCGACCTGCTCGCCGTCGACTGAGTACGATCAGACGACGTCGCGGGGCGTGGCGCAGCCTGGTAGCGCGCTCGCTTTGGGAGCGAGAAGTCGCCGGTTCGAATCCGGCCGCCCCGACTGGCTAGCCCTCGCGGCGGTCGCGGCCCGAGCGGCGGTCGCTGCCGGAGCGGAGCTCCTCGTCGAGCGGCGGTACGCGCAGGCTGGAGCGGCGCTCGCCGGCACGCCGGTCGGTGCCGGCACGCCGGTCGGACTCGTCCCGCGAGCCGAAGAGGGAGCGGATCCACTTCCGTAGCGCATCCATCTCGTGACATTCGTGCCTAGGCCGCTGCGTCCTGCTCGGCGAAGAAGCGCTTGACGAAGAACGCGAAGACCGCGAAGAAGACGACGGCCTCCGCCGCGGCCATGGAGACGCCGGCGATCTCCTGGTCGAGGATCGGGGAGAGCCCCCAGAGGCCGGGGCCGTCGGCGTAGAAGTCGTAGAGCGGCTCCGGCACGAGCGCGAGCAAGAGGCCGATCGGGCTCGCGAGCAGGAACGCGGCGAAGAGATAAGTCGCCTTCGCGCCGGCGGTGAGCGAGCCGTGGATGACCGGCCACCAGAGGAGGATGCCGGTCGCGAAGTAGAGCGCGTGCTCGAGGTGGAGCAGCGTGTGCGGGTTGCGGAGCGCCGCGTCGTAGATCCAGGGCAGGTGCCAGACGCCGTAGTTGACCACCCAGAGCGCGAGCGCGGGGAGCGGCGGCACGTGTGGGGCTTTCGCGGCCAGCGCCGGCGGAAGCGCGAGCACCGCGAGCAGCGGCGCCCACTCGGCGAGGACGACGTTCTGGATCAGGTGCACCGAGAGGAGGTAGTTGAGCGCGATCGTCTCGATCGGGGTGATCGTGACCGCGAGCAGCATGGCCGCCGAGGCGAGCCCGCAGGCGACGCGCCAGCGCGGTGCCGGGTAGCGCCGAAGCGCCCACAGATAGGCGACTGTCAGCGCCGGGACGAGCACGAGCGCCTCCGGGTTCCACGACCACGCGTAGGGATCCACGCGGCTACGCTACGTCACCTCCGCCGGTGTAGCTCAATGGTAGAGCCCTAGCCTTCCAAGCTAGTTACGCGGGTTCGATTCCCGCCACCGGCTCTCTTCGTGATCTCGGCGAACCTCCTCGTCGACCTGGCGCTGGCCGCGATCGACCCGAGATTGCGGGAGCAGGGTCGCTCGGCCGGGTGAGTGCCCTGAGGTAGCGTGGCCGGGGATGGGGAGGACGCTCTGAGGGGGGCTCGGACGTCGTGGTTGCTCTGCGCTGGTGCCCTGCTGGCCACGCTGGTTCCCGGGGCCGCGGCAGGCCCGCCGACGCTGCCGCAGCTGAGCGGACGCGTCGATCTCCTCCGGCAGGCGAACGTCAAGATCGACGGTGCGCGGGCCCGCGATCTCTCCTTCGTCGTCGCGGCCGCCGGCGACGTCAACGGTGACGGACGCTCCGATGTCGTCGTCGGGGCGCGGCGCGCCGACAACAACCGCCGCACGAACTCGGGCTCGGCCTACGTCGTCTTCGGGCGGAAGGCGCAGGGCCGGATCGATCTCGCCCGACTCGGCCGCGGCGGCTTCCGGATCGACGGCGCTGCGGCGGGCGACTTCGCGGGCTTCTCGGTCGCGGGCGCGGGCGACGTGAACCAGGACGGCCTGGCCGACGTGATCGTCGGCGCTCCGGGGGCGAACGCGAGGGGGCGCAACGCAGCGGGCGCCGCCTACACGGTGTTCGGCCGCCGCTCGACCTCGAGTGTCGACCTGCGAAGGCTCGGGTCGCGCGGGATCCGTCTCGACGGGGCCGCCGCGGGCGACTACGCAGGCACGGCCGTCGCGGGCGCGGGCGACGTCGACGGCGACGGCCGGCCGGACGTCGTCATCGGCGCCTACGGCGCGGACGGCAACGGCCGCGCCGACGCCGGCGGCGCCTTCGTCGTCTTCGGCAGGGCCGCGGGCCGCGTCGACCTCGCCGCGCTCGGTGCCGGCGGTTTTCGGATCGACGGCCCCGTGGGGGTCGACGCCGACGGCTTCGCCGACCGCACCGGCAGCGCCGTCGCCGGTGCCGGAGACGTCGACGGCGACGGCCGCGACGACGTCCTGGTCGGCGCGCCCGGCGCGGACCTGTCCGGCCGGACGAACGCCGGCGCCGCGTACCTCGTCTTCGGCCGCGCGGGAACGGCGGCGGTCGACCTCGCGCGCGACGAGCGCTCGGTCTGGCTCCTCGGCGCCGCCACGGACGCGGCGACGGGCACGGCAGTGGCGGGCGCCGGCGATGTCGACGGTGACGGCCGCGGCGACGTGCTCGTCGGGGCGCCGGGCACGGCCGACGATGCCGGAGCCGCGTACCTCGTCCTCGGCCGGTCGCTCACGCGTCCGCTCGACCTGGGTGCAAGGGACTGGGAGGGCGTTCGCATCGCGGGCGCGGCTGCTGGCGACGCGGCGGGGATCGCCGTGTCGGCGGCCGGGGACGTGAACGGCGACGGCCGCAGGGACGTCCTCGTCGGCGCGATCGGCACGGACCACAACCGGCGCTCCAACTCCGGCTCCGTCTACGTCGTCTACGGCTCGCGGTCGGGAGCCGACGTCGACCTCGGCCGGCTCGGCCGGCTCGGCCGGCTCGGCTTGCGGGCCGACGGCAGCGCGGCCAACAACCACACCGGCTGGTCGGTGGCCGGCGGCGGCGACCTGAACGGCGACGGGCGCGCCGACGTCCTCGCGGGTGCCGAGGGCGCCGACGACAACGGCCGCTCCGGCTCCGGTGTCGTCTACGCCGTGTACGGCTTCCGCGGCCTCTAGCGCCCGCAGCGCCGTCCGCCGCTGCACCTACTCTCGCCGGTGATGCCCGAGCAGCGGCTCGTCTACTTCCGCCCGCGCACGGTCCTCGTCGTGCTCGGGATCATCCTGGCCGCGATCGTGATGCTCGAGATCGTCCAGGCGGCGCGCGGGATCCTGATCTGGATCGGCGTCGCCGTCTTCCTCGCGCTCGCGCTCAACCCCGCCGTCGACTGGCTGCAGCGCCACGGCGTCCAGCGCCGCGGCCTTGCCGTCGCGATCGCGTTCGTCGGCACCATCCTCGCGATCGTCGCGCTCGCGGCCACGATCGTGCCGACGCTCGTCTCGCAGGTGAACGAGTTCGTCCAGACGGTGCCCGACTACGTCGAGGACCTGACGGCCGGTCGCGGCCGGCTCGGCTTCCTCGAGCGCGACTACCAGATCACCGATCGGTTGCGCGAAGCCGTCTCCGAGGGCGGCGCGACGAAGGCGCTCGGCCTCTCGGGCACCGCGCTCGCCGTCACCAAGGGCGTGATCACCGCCGTCGTCGCGACGATCACGATCGCGTTCCTCACCCTGTTCATGCTGCTCGAAGGGCCGAAGTGGGTCGAGCGCTTCTACGGACTGCTCCCCGCCGAGAAGCAGCCGCGCTGGCGGGCGATCGGCAACGACATCTACCGGACGGTCGGCGGCTACGTCACCGGCAACCTCCTGATCAGCCTGATCGCCGGCGTCGTCTCGACCGTCGTCTTCCTGCTCGTCGGGCTTCCGTTCGCGCTCGCCCTCGGGCTCGTCGTCGCGATCCTCGACCTGATCCCGCTCGCGGGCGCCACGATCGCCGCGATCATCGTCTCGACGGTCGCGTTCCTCGACTCGACGCAGGCCGGGATCATCGTCGTCGTCTTCTTCATCCTCTACCAGCAGCTCGAGAACCACGTGATCCAGCCGGTCGTCTACGGCCGCACCGTGCAGCTCTCGCCGCTCGCCGTGCTGATCGCCGTCCTGATCGGCGCCGAGCTCGCCGGCGTGATCGGCGCGCTCGCCGCGATCCCGGTGGCCGGCGCGCTGCAGGTGATCCTGCTCGACTGGCTCGCGCACCGGGCCGGGGCGGCGACCAGAGCCGCCGCCCGCACCCGTCTAGACAGCCATCCGGCACAGTCCCTCGATCGGATGATCGGCGCTCGAGGCTGAGCTGCCGATCGAAGGTGTGTGGGGACCCGTGTCGCGACGATCGCTGCGCTCTTCGCCGCGCTCTGCCTGAGCGCCGGGGCGCTGACGGCCGGTGCGGCCGGCAAGCCCGCGTCGACGCTGACGGCGGCGAACCAGCTCGAGAGCGAGGTGCTCGTCGAGCTGAATGCCGTCAGGCGACGCACGGTCTCGTCCCGCTGCGCGTGTCGGGCCGCTCACGGCCGCGGCCGACGTCCACTCGGCGGCGATGGGCAAGCACGGCTTCTTCAAGCACGAGTCACGTGACGGCTCGGAGTTCTGGCGCCGCGTCAAGCGCTTCTACGGCCCGAAGGGATTCAGAAGCTGGTCGGTCGGCGAGAACCTGCTCTGGTCGACGGCCGGCATCGACGCCAGGCGCGCGGTCGAGCTGTGGATGAAGAGCCCGGGCCACCGCAAGAACATCCTCACGGCGCGCTGGCGCGAGATCGGCCTCTCGGCTGTGACGGTCTCGGCCGCCCCCGGCGTGTACGGCGGCCGCGACGTCGTCATCGTCACCACGGACTTCGGCTTCCGCTCCTAGCCTGCGGCAGGGCTACGCTTGGGCGAGCGCCCGTAGCTCAGTGGACAGAGCGACGGACTTCTAATCCGTTGGTCGGAGGTTCGAATCCTCCCGGGCGCACTGCTCGCTAGTTCGGCTGCGGCACGATCCGGATGTACGGCTTCGGGGCCTCCCACTCGCCGAAGATCTCCTTGGCCTCCGCGTCGGAGACGGAGCCCGCGATGATCACGTCCTCACCCTGCTTCCAGTTCACCGGGGTCGAGACCCTGTGCTTCGCGGTCAGCTGCAGCGAGTCGAGCACGCGCAGCACCTCGTCGAAGTTGCGGCCCGTCGTCATCGGATAGATCAGGATCAGCTTGATCTTCTTGTCGGGGCCGACGACGAAGACGCTCCGGACGGTCTGGTTGTCGGCTGCCGTCCGGTCGGTCGGATCGCCGGAGACGTCCGCGCCGAGCATCCCGTAGAGCTTCGACACGTTGAAGTCCGCGTCGCCGATGATCGGGTAGTTGGGCGCGGTGCCCTGCGTCTCCTCGATGTCACGGGCCCAGCCCTCGTGGTCGCCGGTCGAGTCGACCGAGAGCCCGATGATCTTGACGCCGCGGCGGTCGAACTCGGGCTTGATCTTCGCCATGTAGCCGAGCTCGGTCGTGCAGACGGGCGTGAAGTCCTTCGGATGTGAGAACAGCACCGCCCAGCCGTCGCCGATCCAGTCGTGGAACCGGATCGTGCCCTCGCTCGTCTGTGCCTCGAAGTCCGGCGCGGTGTCGCCGATCAGAAGCGCCATCTTGCCTCCTCTTCTCGTACCCCTGGTTTGGCTCGATTGTAGGCACCGCGCGACGGGCGGCGGGCCCGGCTTTACATGCGGGGAAGCACCCGTCACGATGCCGGGCATGGGGGAACGGCTCAGCGACGGCGAGCTCACGGCCCGCTGCCGGCAGGGAGACGAGGCCGCGTGGGCCGATTTCGTCGATCGCTTCTCGCGCTACGTCTACGCGATCGCGACGCAGGCGTTCCGGCTGCCGCAGCACGACGCCGAGGACGTCTTCCAGGACGTTTTCGCGCGCGCACACACGCGGCTCGACCAGCTGCGTTCCGACGACGCCGTGCGGGCGTGGCTGGCCCAGCTGACACGGCGGGCCTGCCTCGATTGCCTTCGGGCCGGGTCACGCGTCTCTCCGGTCGCCGAGCTCGAGGGGGAGCAGGTGGACGACGAGCTCGAGCGCCTGGAGGAGGCCTGGGCCGTCCGTCAGATGCTCTCGACGCTCACCGAGCCGTGCCAGGAGATCCTCGGCCGGTTCGCGCGCGACGAGAGCTATCGCACGATCGGCGACGCGCTCGACCTGCCACCCGGCACGGTCGCGAGCAGGATCTCCCGCTGTCTCCGCACGCTCCGCGAGCGCTTCGAGGGAAGAAGTGAGCCTGCCGCCGCGTCTAGTGGACAGGTGACCCGATGAGTGGATACGACGAGACACAGATCGCCGCGCTTCTCCGCGCGCTCCCCGACGCCCCGCAGGCGTGGGTGCAGGCGGCCCAGGAGTTGCCGCGGGCACGGCGCGAGCTCGACGAGATCGTCGCCCGGGCGGAGGCCGACGCGGAGTTCCGCCAGGCCCTGCTCGCGGATCTCGAGAGTGCGCTCGCCGAGTCGGGTCACGAGCCGAGGCCGGCGCTCGTTGCCGTGCTTCGCGCCCACCTCGGCACCGAGTGAGCACCGCAGAGCCCGGAAAGCTGCTCGAGCTTCGGCTCGACGAGCTGCTCGAGAGCCTCGCCGGCGACACGCCCGCACCGGGAAGCGGCTCGGTCGCGGCGCTCGTGGTCGCAGCGGCCGCGGCGCTCGTCGCGAAGGCGGCGCGCCGCTCGCCGGACTGGCAGGACGGGCCCGGGATCGCTGCGCAGGCCGAGATGCTTCGGCTGCGGGCGGCCGAGCTGGTCGACGTGGATGCAATCGTCCTCGCCGAGGCTCGGGCCCTGCTCGCCGGCGACGGCTCGGGCGACGGGGATCATGCGCTCGGCGGCGCGCTCGGCCGGGCTGCCGAGATCCCGCTCCAGATCGGTCAGCTGGCCGCGGACATCGGAGCGCTCGCTGCGGTCGCGGCGGAGCACGGGGGCGACTCGCACGCCGACGCGGCTGCGGCCGCGGCGCTGGCTGCGGGCGCGGCGCTGGCGGCGGCGCATCTCGTCGAGATCAATCTCGGGGTCGTGCAGGGCGACGAGCGGACGGCGGTCGCGAGGGCGTTTGCGTCGTGGGCGGCCGCGTCGGCCGAGCAGGCGCTCGGCGCGACGAGTGCGGGCGAGAGGACTTGAACCTCCAAGGGCCGAAGCCCACCGGGTCCTAAACCCGGCGCGTCTACCAGTTCCGCCACACCCGCGCACCCAAAGGATAGAGCCAGGGAAGGCCGGCGGCGCTCAGCCGGCGCGGCCATCGCGAGCCGCGACCTTCAGGGGTCTGCGCGCTCGCCGGCCCGCAGCTGCGGGCCGGCGAGCATGCGACGGAGAGGTGGCCCCGGGAGGAATTGAACCTCCGCGCGCAGGTTCGAAGCCTGCCGCTCTATCCACTGAGCTACGGGGCCGTTGGTGGCCAGTATGCCGCAGCGGTCCCGGCTATCCTGTGTAGCGCGAGGTGGCGGTAGCTCAGTTGGTAGAGCCCCGGGTTGTGGTCCCGGTGGTCGCGGGTTCGAGTCCCGTTCGCCACCCTCAGGCAGCGGCGAGAGCGGGTGCGACGATCTCGCCGAGCCGTGCGACGCAGCCCGCGTCGAACTGGCGCCCAGCGCACTTGAACGTCTCGGAGATTGCCTCGTGGGGCGTTCGGGCCGCGGCATACGGGCGCTCGGCGACCATGGCGTCGTACGCATCGGCGACCGCGACGATCCGTGCGACGAGCGGGATCGCCTCGCCGCTGAGCCCGTCCGGATAGCCGCTGCCGTCGATCCGCTCGTGGTGCCAGCGCACGACGGCACGGACGCTCGGATGGCGGAAGAATCCGGACACGAGCGACTCGCCCGCAGCCGAATGGGCGCGGACGAGTGTCCACTCTTCGGGCGTCAACCGGTGCGGGCTCTCGAGCAGCTCTGCCGGCACGGCGAGCTTGCCGACGTCGTGCAGGAGCGCGCCGATCCCGAGCGAGACGAGCTCGGCCCGCGGCAGCCCGAGTCTCCGGCCGATCTCGAGCGCCACGCGGGCGACGTTGGTGGCATGGCGCCGTCCCTCGACGTCGTGCTCGTGGTAGCGGTGGACGAGCTGTCCCAGCTCGCGAAGATCGGCGGTCGTGGTCACGGGCTGTCACCCTTTCGGGGGAGCGCCCGCGATCCCTGCGCGCGGCGCACGTCCGGAGGACCGGTGATACTCGCGATCGTGCGTGGTGCCGCCGGCTTTCGTTTCTCGCTCCTCCTTGCGACAGGGGTAGCTTCGGCGTACTTCTGGCACGGGGCGCTCGACGACCCGGGAGTGCAACGACTGCTTCCGCCCGCAGTCCTCGCTCCCGACCGGCCACTGATCCGGATCGCCGAGCCTCTCCCCGCGACGGCCGTCCAGCCCGCGGCGGCGGCGCCACGGAGCGCGGGCGCGGTCCCACGCCGATCGCGGCGTCCGGCGCCGGCCGCGCCGGCCGTCTCCGTCGCGCAGGCCCCGCCCGCGGCGCAGCCCATCAGTCGCCCCGTGGCGCCCGCTCGTCCGACACCCCGGCCCACGCCGACGCCGAGGCCCACACCGAAACCGAAGCCGGCGCCCGTCCCCAGCCCCCAGCCGACGCCGCAGCCAGTCCCAACGCCTGTCCCGGCTCCCGCGGTTCCCGCGGCTCCCGCGGCTCCTGCGCCGGCCGCGAACCCGACGCCCAAACCCGTCCCTGCTCCGACTCCGGCGCCCACGACGCCGGTGTCGCCGAGCCCTGCGCCCGCCCCGGCACCGGCCCAACCCGCCCGTGCGCCCGCACCGACGCTCGTGCAGACGTCGGCGCCGCCGACGGTCGGCTCCGCCAACCGCGAGCAGCGGCCCGGCTGGGGCAAGGGCGATAAGAACCACGACCACACAGGCCCGCCCGGCCAACGGAAGCAGGAGTCAGAGAAGCAGGACCACGAGTCAAAGGAACACGAGACGAAGGATTGCGAAACGAAGGAACGCGAGACGAAGGGCCACGAGCAGCCGGATCCAGAGAAGCGGGAAAAGGAGAAGAAGCGGGACCGCTGACAAGACGAATGAGAGCTCCCGACTTGTCAGCAGCCGACCTGTCGCATAGAACATGACCGCGGCCGGTCGTCGGGACGGGCCCTACTTCACCAGGGGGAAACACACATGAGGGGTCGTCTCGTACTGCTGCTCGCGCTTGCCTGCGCGAGCGTTGCCGCTGTCGCGGTGCCGTCCAGCTCCACGGGGGCGATACCGCCGCCCGACCCGACCGGGCCGACGCCGTTTCGCGTCGTCCTGCTCGGTGACTCTTACTCCGCCGGGAACGGCGCGGACAACTACTACGGCCCGAGCGACTGTTACCGCAGCTCTCGCAACTGGGCCGAGAAGTACCTCGACACGCTCCGCGCGTCGCGTTCCGTGACGTTCGTGAACCGCGCCTGCTCGGGCGGCGTGCTCGACGACCTCACGGCGAGGCGCAGGATGGACGACAAGCAGGTGACGGTCTACCTGGCCGGCACCGTCTCGAAGGACGACCCGGCTGCCCGGCAGGCGCTCGACAACGGCGGGGCGTGTGCGACGCGGTACCGAGACGACGAGAGCTACGACGTCGAGGCGGTCAACGCGATGCCCGCGCTCGGCGGGACGACGGCGATCACATTCCGGTGCACCCGTTACATGGAGCCGCAGTGGGAGGCTGTCGGCTACGACACCGACCTCGTCATGTTCTCGATCGGCGGCAACGACGTCGAGTTCTCCAAGATCATCGAGAACTGCTTCGCCCTCGCCTTGCGCGACGTCGACACGTGCCGCGAGAAGATCGAGGCGGCTCAGGAGGAGATCGTCGCGGTGGGGCCGAGGATCGCGACCTTCCTGCGGGGGCTCAAGAGCAAGATGCGTGCCGACGCGAAGATCGTGCTCAAGGCGTATCCCTATCTGGAGAAGAACGAGGACTACACGCTCCGCGACCTCGCTCCCTGGCCCTTCACCGACTCCTACCCCGTCGGCTTCGAGATCCGGCACCTCGGCGATCTCGGCGACCAGGCGGAGCGCGAGGCCGTCGCGGCCGTCAACGCCGAGCTCGGGGCCCAGGTGACGTTCCTCGAGGAGGTCAAGGCGCACTTCGGCAGCGACGGCGGCCACGAGCCGGACGGGCGCGTGTGCTGCGAGAACGAGCAACGCTGGGTGAACGAGTTCGATGGCTTCACCCGGATGGAGTGGTACCACTACAACTCGACCGGCCACACCGAGATCGCCCGGCTGCTCGCCGCCCACGGCGACTTCGGCGCGGGCACGAGCACCCCGACCGGCAACGCGACCGTCGACATCGCCTTCGTGATCGACACGACCGGTTCGATGGGGAGCGCGATCGGCTCGGTCAAGAGCGCTGCCGTTCAGCTCGTCAACTCGGTCGCCGCCCAGACGACCTCGGCGCGGTTCGCGCTCGTCGACTACCGCGACTTCCCCGAGCGGGCCGCGTCCTACGACTACCCGGCGAAGCTCGACCAGGACTTCACCTCCGATCCGGCGACGATCGGCGGCGCGATCCAGGCGCTCGGCCTCGGCTGGGGTGGCGACTTCCCGGAGACGATGTACTCCGGGATCTCCGCCGCGTTCGACCTGACCTGGCGGCCCGGGGCGAAGAAGATGGTGATCGTCCTCGCGGACGCGCCGCCGCTCTCGCCCGAGCCGTTCACCAACCTGACCGCGGCAGACATCATCGCGCGCTCGCTTGCGATCGACCCGGTCGAGGTGCATTACGTCGACGTTGGGTCGGCGACGACGGCAGAAGCCCACGAGATCGCCGCCCGCACCAATGGCGGCATCTACCGCACGACCCCGTCGCAGGCAGCGGCGCAGATCTCGGCCGCGATCGACGAATCGCTCAAGCGCCCGTACGCGTGGGCCGCCGGCCCGTACGTGGGCGTCACCGGGGCGTCGCACCTGCTCGACGGCCGCGGCTCGTACGGGATCTCCGCTCCGATCGTCACGTACGAGTGGGACACAAACGGCGACGGCGCCTACGAGTACTCCGACTCGTCACCGACGGTCACGCATGCCTGGTCGGCTCCCTACGACGGCCTCGTCACCCTCCGCGTCACCGACGCCGACGGCCGGGTCGGTCTCGCCACCGTCGTCGGTCACGCCTCCGTCGACGGCGACGAGATCGCGGCGGAGAGCGACAACTGCCCGGCGGCCGCGAACCCCGGCCAGGAGGACTGGGACGGCGACGGGGTGGGCGACGTGTGCGACGAGACGTCCGGCCTGCCGCACCAAGGTGAGGGCAAGCCCGGGATCGTCGACAACGGCTACGTGGTCGACCCCGACGGCGACTCGACCCCAGCCGCAGTCACGGTATTTCGCACGCCGCACTTCAACGTGTCGGGCACGATCGAGTCCGCCGAGGACACGGCGGACTACATCGGGGTCGAGCACCGCGGCGGCCGGTTGCAGGTGCAGTTGATCGGCCTCCCTGCGGACTACGACCTCGCCGTGACGGACCGGGCGGGCACCGTGCTCGGCAGCTCCGCCGAGTCCGGCAAGAAGAGCGAGAAGGTGAATCTCACGCTCGCGGCCGGCCGCTACCTCGTGGCGGTGCTGCCGAAGCCGGGCGTGTTCGACGCCAAGCACGAGTACCGGCTCAACGTGACGCCGCTGGGGTAGGCACAGTGGCGCAGGTGAGCAACAAGACGATCCTGATCCTGGTCGCGGCGGTCGCAGTAGCGGCCGCCGCGACCGCCGTTCTCCTCCGGGGGGACGGCGAGAGCGCTCAGCTGAGCGCTCTGCGGGCCGATCCGATGGCCGGGTACGTTCCCGCAGGGGGCCGCCTCGTCGACGAGGACGCACAGGGCGAAGGGGAGTCCACTCTCGGCAAACCGGTCCTCGCCGGGTACGACCGGCTCTTCGAGCTGCGGGCCGGGGCGGCGGCGGAGGCGCTCGGCGCAGCGCTCGCCGCAGCCGAGGAGGCCGGTTGGACGCGTACGGGTGAGCCGCAGCCGTCCCTGGGTGGAGTCGTCGGGTTCGCCGAAAGACAGCTCGAGACCGGACGCGCGCGGCTGGCGGTGACGCTCTTCGAGGACGGCACCGCGCTCCGTGACGGGGTCTCGCCGCCGGCGCTGAAGCTCGCGCTCGAGCATCTGTCGGCTCCGTGAACGTCCTCTTCCTCTGCATCGGCAACGCCGGGCGCTCCCAGATGGCGCACGCGTTCCTCGAGCGTCGGGGCGGCCACGAGGTGCGTTCGGCGGGCAGCCGGGCCGAGCAGGGGCTGCACCCGGAGGTGGTCGAGGTGATGGCCGAGCGCGGCTACGACCTCGGCGGCCGCGTGCCCCGGCAGCTCCGCCCGGACGAGGACGCGGCCTGGGCGGACGTGGTCGTGACGATGGGGTGCGGCGACGTCTGCCCGGTGCTCCCGGGTACACGCTACGTCGACTGGGCACTCGAGGATCCCGCCGGGAAGCCGCTCGAACGAGTGCGCGAGCTCCGGGACGAGATCGAGCAGCGGGTCGCGGAGCTCGCCCGGCAGCTCGACCCGTCCCGCGAGGCCTCTGCTTGAATGGCCAGATGACGACGCAGGTCGAGGAGCTCGGCAGCGACACCGTCCGCCTCAAGGTGGACGTGTCGGCACACGACGTCCATCACGCCGTGGAGCATGCGACCTCGGACCTGGCAGCGTCGGTCAAGATTCCGGGCTTCCGTCCCGGCAAGGTGCCGGTGAAGGTCCTGCACCAGCGGCTCGGCAAGGAGCGGATCTTCGCCGAGGCCGTCGACAGCCACATCTCAGGCTGGTTCTGGAACGCGGCCGCTCGCGCCCGCATCCGCCCCGTCGCGCAGCCGCAGTTCGACTACGAGCTGCCGACCGCCGACGACGCCGACTGGCAGTTCACCGCGACGGTGCCGGTGCAGCCGAAGGTCGACGTGGTCGACTGGACGGAGCTCGAGGTCGGCAAGCCCGACGCCGAGGTGCCCGAGGAGCTCGTCCTGCAGGAGCTCGAGTCGCTGCGCGAGTCCGTCGCGGAGCTCGTGCCCGCGGGCGAACGCCCGGCGCAGGAGGGCGACACGGTCGTGATCGACATCGTCTCGCCCGACGGCGAGGCGCAGCGGGACACCGTCGTCGAGCTGGGGGCCGGCCGCCTCGTCGACGAGGTCGAGGCCGAGCTGCTCGGCGCGAACGCGGGCGAGACGAAGACGGTCAGCTACGAGCTCGCCGACGAGTCGAGCGCCTCCGTCGAGGTCACCGTCAAGGAGATCAGCGCCAAGGTGCTGCCCGAGCTCGACGACGAGCTCGCGCGCTCCGCCAGCGAGTTCGACACCCTCGTCGAGCTGCGTGCCAGCATCGAGGAGCGGCTGCGCGAGGCGCTCGACGCCGAGATCGAGAACGCGTTCCGCGCCAACGCCGTCGACGCGCTCGTGGCCGCCTCCAAGGTCGCGCCCGCCGGGCCGCTCGTCGAGTCGCGCACCCGCGAGCTCCTCTCCGGCTTCATCCGCTCGCTCGAGCGCCGCGGGATTGCCCCCGAGACGTACCTGCAGCTGACCGGGCGCACGGCCGAGGAGCTGACCCAGTCGATGCAGATGGAGGCGGCCCTCTCGGTCGCCCGCGAGCTCGCGCTCGAGGCGGTCGCCGACAAGCTCGGGATCGAGGTCTCGGACGACGAGGTGAAGACGCTGATCCGCGAGCAGGCGGAAGCCGGGGGCGAGGACGCCGACGAGGTGATCGAGCAGCTCTGGCACGACGGCCGCCACGAGGATCTGCGCGAGGACCTGCGCCTGCGGGCAGCGCTCGACCGCGTCGCGGCAGAGGTGAAGCCGATTCCGGTCGAGCAGGCCGAGGCACGTGAGGCGATCTGGACCCCCGACAAGGAAAAGCCCGAAGCAGAGACAACACTGTGGACACCCGGTAACTGAGTTGGCTGGAAACAAGGAGATTGCATGAGCCCGTTGATCCCGATGGTGATCGAGCAGACCTCGCGCGGCGAGCGCTCGTTCGACATCTACTCCCGCTTGCTGAACGAGCGGATCATCTTCCTCGGCACGCCGGTCGACGACCAGATCGCGAACCTGATCGTGGCTCAGCTCCTGCACCTCGAGTCAGAGGATCCCGACAAGGACGTCCAGATCTACATCAACTCACCGGGTGGCTCGGTCTACGCCGGCCTCGCGATCTACGACACGATGCAGTTCATCCGGCCGGACGTGCAGACGACCTGTGTCGGGATCGCGATGAGCATGGGCGCGCTGCTCCTCGCCGGGGGCGCGGCAGGGAAGCGGTTCGCGCTGCCGAATGCCAAGATCCTGATCCATCAGGTGTCGGGCGGCTTCTCGGGTCAGGCGACCGACATCGAGATCGCCGCCCGTGAGACGATCGCGCTGAAGCGGCGCCTCGAGGAGATCATCAGCCAGCACTCCGGCCAGGAGATCGAGAAGGTCTCGAAGGACATGGAGCGCGACTACTTCCTCACCGCGCAAGAAGCGAACGAGTACGGAATCATTGACAGAGTGATCGAACATCGCAACCCGACCTAGCCGAAACCTGAACTAGCCGTTTCGACGAAACCGAGGTACAAGGAGATATGGCCCGCGCATCCGAAGGCAACGAGCAGCTTCTCTGCAGCTTCTGTGGCAAGAGCCAGCGGCAGGTCAAGAAGCTGATTGCGGGCCCCGGGGTCTACATCTGCGACGAGTGCATCGATCTCTGCAACGAGATCATCGACGAGGAGCTGACCACCCCGACGCAGCTCGATCTCGACAACCTGCCGCGCCCGCTCGACATCTACTCCGTGCTGAACGACTACGTCGTCAGCCAGGAGGAGGCGAAGCGGACGCTCGCAGTCGCGGTCTACAACCACTACAAGCGCGTCCGGATGGGCCAGGAGGACGGCGACGTCGAGCTGCAGAAGTCGAACATCCTCCTGCTCGGCCCGACGGGCTGCGGGAAGACCCTGCTCGCGCAGACGCTGGCGCGGATCCTCAACGTGCCGTTCGCGATCGCAGACGCGACCGCGCTGACCGAGGCGGGCTACGTCGGCGAGGACGTCGAGAACATCCTGCTCAAGCTGATCCAGGCGGCCGACTTCGACATCAAGAAGGCCGAGACCGGGATCATCTACATCGACGAGGTCGACAAGATCGCGCGCAAGGCCGACAACCCGTCGATCACGCGCGACGTGTCGGGGGAGGGCGTGCAGCAGGCGCTGCTGAAGATCCTCGAGGGCACGGTCGCCTCTGTGCCGCCCCAGGGCGGACGGAAGCATCCGCACCAGGAGTTCCTCTCGATCGACACGACGAACATCCTCTTCATCTGCGGCGGCGCGTTCGCCGGCCTCGACAAGATCATCGGCCGCCGTGTCGGCAAGAACTCGGTCGGCTTCGGTGCGAACATTCGCTCGAGCCACGCCGAGGAGAGCGCCGAGCTGCTCGCCGACGTGATGCCCGAAGACCTGCTCAACTTCGGCCTGATCCCGGAGTTCATCGGCCGCCTGCCCGTGATCTCGGCCGTGCACCAGCTGCGCAAGGAGGATCTCGTCCAGATCCTGACCGAGCCCAAGAACGCGCTCACGCGCCAGTACCAGCGCTTCTTCGGCTACGACTCGATCGAGCTCGAGTTCCGCGAGGACGCACTCTGGGAGATCGCCGACAAGGCGCTCGCCCGCGAGACCGGCGCCCGCGGCCTGCGCTCGATCATCGAGAACGCGCTGCTCGACGTGATGTTCGAGCTGCCGTCGCGCAAGGACGTCTCCAAGTGCGTGATCACGAAGGAGACGATCTCGAAGGGCCTGAAGCCGACGCTCGTCACGAGCGCCGACGGCATCGACGAGCCCGCGCTCGCCGAAGAGTCCGCCTAGCCTCGGCCCGCCGGGTGCTGTTCTCTCCGGACGCGCACGAGGCGCTGACGGACGAGCCGTGGAGCGCCGACCGGGCGCGGGCGGTGATCGCTGCGGTCGTCGCAGACACGGAGCGCGCATTCGACGACGGCTGGCCGGCGCATCCGCGCGACCTTCTGCCGCACGAGGATCCCACGACCCGGTTCCGCACGCTGTACGAGGGCGGCGCAGGCGTGGTCGAAGCGCTGCACCGACTCGCCCGGCGGGGCTTCGCCGAGCTTCGGCGCGACTACGTCCCCTACCTGGAGCGGTCACTCGAGGCTCCCCCGGACTACCCGGACGACGATCCCGAGCGCAGCCTCTGGATGGGCCGGACGGGGATCCGGCTCGCGCTCCAGCGGGCCGCGCCGTCGCAGGCGAACCTCCGCGCGCTGTCCGAGCTGATCGACGCGAACGGGCAGGACGATCGGTGCGAGCTGATGTGGGGGAGTCCGGGCACGATTCTCGCGGGCAGCGAGCTCGGCCTCGACGTGACGGCGGGGGTCGAGTGGCTGCAGGCACGACGCGAAGAGGACGGGCTCTGGACGCAGCGTCTCTCCGGCACCAGCAGCCGGTGCATTGGCCCGGCGCACGGGTTCGCCGGCTGTGCGCTCGCGCTCGGTCTCGACCCTGCCGACGTCTCGGAGACGCTCCGACCCTTCGTTGTCGCCGAGGACAGGCTCGTCAACTGGCTGCCGTACGCGGGCATGACGCGCCTCGACGCGCACCGCGACGGCCTGATCCGGACGCAGTGGTGCCACGGCGCGCCGGGGATGGTCGCCACGCTCGGCGACCTGCTCGAGGAGGAGCTCGCTCTCGCGGGAGCCGAGCTGACGTGGCGCGCAGGGCCGCTGCGGAAGGGCGGCGGCCTCTGCCACGGCACGGCGGGGAACGGCTACGCATTCCTGACGGTGCTCGGACGCACCGGCGACGAGCGCTGGCTGGAGCGGGCGCGGGCGTTCGCGATGCACGCCGCGGCCCAGACGGAGCGGAGCCGGTCGCAGGACGGCCGCGGCCGCTACACGCTGTGGACGGGCGACCTCGGCACGGCTCTCTACCTGGCCGACTGCGTCGACGGCTCGGGGCGCCTGCCGCTCCCGTGAGGAGCGGCGCAGGTCAACTCGGCCCGCGCCAGTCGATCGCGACGACCTCGAGCGGCTCCGCGATCCCCTTGAGCTGCTCGTTCCGGGCGGGGCCGACGGGGAGCTCGGAGAGGCCGGCGAGGCTCTCGGTGCTCGCGAGGATCTCCTCGCCCGCGGCGAGAGCGCCGATCCGGGCGGCGACGTGCACACCCTTGCCGCGATAGTCGTCGCCGAGGCTCGTCGCAGCCGCCGTGTGCAGGCCGATCCGCACCTCGAAGGGCAGGTCGCCGGCGGCCTCGCGCTGGATCGCGATCGCGGCGGCGACGGCGCGCTCTGCATGCTCGAACGCGAGGAAGAAGCCGTCGCCCGTGTGGTCGACGACGGTGCCGCCCTCGGCCGCGACGATCCGCTGCACGAGGTCGTCGTGACGGCGCAAGAGCTTCGCCCAGTTCACGTCGCCGTGGTGCTCGAGGTGGCGGGTCGAGTCGACGATGTCCGTGAAGACGAAGGTCATCGTCACCTCGGTGCCCGCGTCGCGCCCGAGCAGCGTGTCGACCCGGAAGCCGTCCAGCCGGGCGCCGAGCTGGTCGAAGACCGAGCCGGCCCGGGCAAGCTCGCGCATCGCCCCGTCCGGGTCGCCGGACTCGCGGTAGGCACGCGCGAGCGTCACGCGCGTGCGCGCGCTCTCGTAGCGCGCGTTCGTCTCCTGCCAGAGCCGCAGCGCCCGCCGCAGGGGCCGGACCGCGCCGTTCGCGTCGTCGCGCGCGAGCGCGACCGTCCCGCAGGCATGCTCGGACGCCGCGTGGAGGGCGGGGGTGTCGTAGCGCTCGGCGATCCCGGCGAGCTCCTTCGCCGAGGCGGCGGCCTCGTCGGTCTCGTCGGCGGCGACCGCGATCTCGACGTGGGCGGGCAGCAGGCGCGCGCGGGCCGGCGGCGGCAGCTCGTCGGCGAGCGCACGGCGGATCGACGCCAGCGCCGCCGCGGGCTTCTCGCGCGCGAGCAGCAGCAGCGAGCGCCCCGGCTCGGGGTCGCGCCCGAGCTCGTCGGCCCGGTCGAACGCCTCCTCTGCCCGGGCGAGGTCGCCGAGCCGGAGCCTGATCTCGCCCATCTCGGCGAACGCGGCCGCCGCGATGCGCGGCGTCCAGCGCTGCAGCAGCTCGGACGCCTCCGTCGCCGCCACCTCGGCGTCGACGAGCTTGCCCTCGAAGCGCATCACCTCGGCCCTGTTGATCCGGCACATCCCCGGGAAGGCCGAGTCGGCGACGTCGAAGCGGTCGCAGAACGCCTGCGCCCGCTCCGTCCACTGCGACGCCTCGTCGAAGGCGGCGACGTCGCGGCAGGTTCCGATCGCGTTGCAGTAGATCACGAGCGTGTCGTAGGGGTGCTGCACCTCGCCGGCATACGCGGCGGCGTTGACCTCGTTCAGGAGCAGCTTCCCCTCCTCGACGTCGCCGCGGTGGATCAGGGCGACGGCCTGGCGCTGCAGGCCGCGCAGCTCGAGCGCACGGTCGCCGTACTCGCGCCCGATCCGCTCGGCCTCGCGTCCCTGCGCGATCACCTCGTCGAAGTCGTGGTGCTCCAGTCCGTGCAGGCCCTTCTGCAGCGCGAGATAGCCGTGCGTCGCGCCCTCGGGAACTCCCTCGAGCAGGCGCGTGGCGCGAGCGAGCCAGCCGTCGCCGACGGCCTTGCGCAGGCGCACGCTGCCCCATTCGTGCGCGAGCTGCACCGCCGTGAAGGCGGCACGGTCGCTGTTGCCCTCCTCGACGGCCGTCTTGTAGGTCCGCTCGAGCAGGGTCACGGTCTCCTCGACTTGCTCGGTCCAGTACGCACTCCACGCGAGCAGCTCGAGGTGCTCGGAGTCGAGCGGCGAGCGCTCGTCGGCCGCCTTGAGCAGCTGGTAGCCCTCCTTCCAGCGGCGCTCGCGGATCGCGGTGACGCCGGCCTCGACGCTGTCGACGACTTCGGTCATGTGCCGATTCTCGCACAAGGCCTGCCGGGTAGAGTCCGGCCGTGAGCGCCCCGCCGACCGATCCTCGCCTGGCCGCCGAGCACGGCCGGACACTGTCGGGCCTCGACTACGTCCGGGCGATCTTCGCGGGCGACCTGCCCCCCGTGCCGATCTCGACGCTCGTTGGCTTCCACGGCGTCGAGGCCGAGCCGGGCCGCGCCGTCTTCGAGCTGGAGCCCGGGTTGCAGCACTACAACCCGATCGGCTCCGTCCACGGCGGTATCGCGCTGACGCTGCTCGACTCGGCGATGGGCTGCGCGATCCACACCTTGCTCGAGGCGGGCGTCGGCTACACGACGCTCGAGGTGAAGACGAACTTCGTCCGCCCGATCACGGTCGAGACGGGGCCGGTCCGCTGCGAGGGCAAGGTGCTGCACGCGGGCTCGCGGGTCGCGACGGCCGAGGGCAAGCTCACCGACGCTGCGGGAAAGCTGCTCGCGCACGGCACGACGACCTGCCTGATCCTTCGGTGAGCGCGCTCGGGTTCACCACCCGCCCCGAGCTGCGGGGCACCTTCGGCATGGTCGCCTCGACGCACTGGCTCGCCTCGGCGGCAGGGATGTCTGTGCTCGAGCGCGGCGGCAATGCCTTCGACGCGGCGGTCGCGACGGGGTTCACGCTGCAGGTGGTCGAGCCGCACCTGAACGGGCCCGGCGGGGAGGTGCCGGCGGTCTTCTTCCCCGTCGCGCGCGGCGAACCGGTCGTGCTCTGCGGCCAGGGCGTCGCTCCCGCGGCGGCGACGATCGAGCGCTACCGCGCCCTCGGGCACGAGCTCGTCCCCGGCACGGGAGTCCTGGCCGCGTGCGTCCCGGGCGCGTTCGGAGGCTGGCTGCTGCTCCTGGAGCAGTTCGGCACCTGGCGCCTTGAGGACGTGCTCGAGTTCGCGATCGGCTACGCCGAGCGCGGCTTCCCGCTCGTCGCCGGCATCCGCGCGACGATCGACCGCACCGAGGAGCTGCTCTCCGGCTGGCCGGGGTCCGCCGACCTCTATCTCCCCGCGCCCGAGGTCGGCTCGCTCTTCCGCAACCCGGCTCTCGCCGCGACGTACCGGCGCATCGTCGAGGAGTCGCGCGGCGGCTCGCGCGAGGCCGAGATCGAGCGCGCCCGCGCCGCCTGGTACGAGGGGTTCGTCGCCGAGGAGATCGACCGCTTCGTCGCGACCGAGGGCGGCCTGCTCACCGGCGCCGACCTGGCGGGCTGGCGCGCCTCGCTCGAGCCGCCCGCGACGCTCGAATACGGCGGCCTGACGGTCTGCAAGACGCTGCCCTGGGGCGCCGGCCCCGGTCGGGCTGCAGCAGCTGGCGCTGCTCGCGGGCTTCGACCTGGCCGAGCTCTCGCCGGCCGAGCTCGTCCACGTCGTCACCGAGTGCGCCAAGCTCGCGCACGCCGACCGGGACGCGCTCTACGGCGACGCGGAGGTGCCGCTGGAGACGCTGCTCTCGCAGGCCTACAACGACGAGCGGCGCGCGCTCGTCGGCGAGCGACGCCTCGGATGAGTACCGGCCCGGCTTGCGGGCACTTGCCCAAGCTCGTCCAAGCCGCGGTGTCGCCGGGCGCCGGCGAGCCGACGCGCGGCGACACCGTCCACCTCGACGTCGTCGACCGCGACGGGAACATGTTCTCGGCGACCCCGAGCGGCGGCTGGCTGCAGAGCTCGCCCGTGATCCCCGCGCTCGGCTGGCCGCTCGGCACACGGGCGCAGATGTTCTGGCTCGAGGACGGGCTGCCCTCGTCGCTGCGCCCGGGCGCGCGCCCGCGGACGACGCTCAGCCCCGGGCTGGCGCTTCGCGACGGAAAGCCGTACCTGGCGTGGGGGACGCCCGGCGGCGACCAGCAGGAGCAGTGGGCGCTGCACGCCTTCCTCCGCCATGTCGACCTCGGCCTGAACCTGCAGGAGGCGATCGACGCGCCCGAGTTCCACACGGACCACCTGATCTCGTCCTTCTACCCGCGGCCGTTCCTGCGCCGCTCGGTGACGGTCGAGGAGCGCTTCGGCGAGGACGTGATCGCGGACCTGCGCAGGCGCGGCCACGAGGTCGAGGTCTCCGGCCCGTGGACGCTCGGCCGCGTCACCGCGGTCGCGCGCGAGCCGGACGGCCTGCTCAAGGCCGCCGCGAACCCGCGGGGCATGCAGGGCTACGCCGCGGGCCGCTAGGCGCTCTGGCCCAGCGCGGCTTCCTCGCGCACGGCGCGGATGTCACGAGCGCCGACCGGCTCGCCGCACTCCGGGCAGGCGAGACGGGGCATCATCGTCGCGCCACATGTCTTGTGGGTCAGCGTGATCGCGTCGCCGTCCGCGTGCTTCGCGCCCCAGTCCATCACCGTCAGCAGGACGGGGTAGAGGTCGAGGCCCTTCGCGGTCAGCCGGTACTCGTGCCGCTCCGGCCGCTCCTGGTAGAGCTCACGGCGCAGGATCCCGTGCAGGACGAGCGTGCCGAGGCGGTCGGTGAGGATGTTGCGCGCGATCCCCGTGTTGCGCTGGATCTGCTCGAAGCGGCGCACGCCGAGGAACGCCTCGCGGAGCACGAGCAGCGTCCAGCGCTCGCCGATCACGCTCATCGTGTTGCCGACCGCGCAGTTCTCGCGGGTCCAGTCGCTCGTCACAACGACATAGTTGCATTTTGAAACGCACTCGTCTAGAGTCCGTTGCGATAAGCAACGGACTTCGAGTCCCCGCACAGGAGCACGCGATGACCCGCACGCGCACGATTACCTGGCACGACCCCGCCGAGGCCGCCGCGCTCTCCGCCGGCCTCTCCGGGCTCGAGATCCTCCACCGCATCACCTCCGGCCTGATCCCGCCGCCGCCCGCCGCCGAGCTGGTGGGGTTCGCGCCGAGCTACGTCATGCCCGGCCGTGTCGTCTTCGCCTACGAGCCGCGCGAGGAGCACTACAACACCCTGGGTGCCGTGCACGGCGGCATCCTCACGACGGTGCTCGACACGGCGATGGGCTGCGCGATCCACTCGAAGCTCGACCCGGGCGTGGCGCCGGTCACGATCGAGCTGAAGACGAGCTTCGTCCACCCGGTCACGCTCGCGAGCGGGATCCTCCGCGCCGAGGGCGTCGTCGTCCATCCCGGCTCGCGCGTCGCCACGGCCGAGGCACGGCTCGAGGGCGAGGACGGGACGCTCTACGCCCATGCCTCCTCCACCTGGATGATCTTCGAGCACGCCGAGAAGCTCGCCGCGTAGCCTCCCTACAATGCGGCGATGGAGCCGCTGTACAAGCCCGAGGGCGTCGAGGGGCGCTGGCAGGAGACCTGGGAGCAGGAGGGCCTCTACCGCGCCGGGGCGGGAAGCGGCGCGACGAGACGTTCGTGATCTGCGTGCCGCCGCCGAACGTGACCGGCGCGCTGCACATGGGCCACGCGCTCAACGGCTCGATCCAGGACGTCCTGATCCGCTGGCACCGGATGCGCGGCTTCGACACGCTCTGGCAGCCCGGCTACGACCACGCGGGGATCGCGACCCAGAACGTGGTCGAGAAGCAGCTCGCCGCCGAGGGGACGTCGCGCAAGGAGCTCGGCCGCGAGGCGTTCGTGGAGCGGGTCTGGCGGCACCTGGAGGAGACGGGCCGCGCGATCATGGGCCAGTTCCGCTCGCTCGGCGCCTCGCTCGACTACTCGCGCGAGCGGTTCACGATGGACGACGCCTACATCGAGGCCGTGATGCGCTTCTTCGTCCACGTCTGGGAGCGCGGCTGGATCTATCGGGCCAACCGGATCGTCAACTGGTGCCCGTTCCACGAGACGGCGATCTCCGACCTCGAGGTCGAGCACGTCGACATGGACGACACGCTCACCTACGCCCGCTACCCGTTCGCGGACGGCTCGGGGCACGTGACGATCGCGACCGTGCGGCCGGCGACGATCCTCGCCGACGTCGCGGTGGCCGTCCACCCAGACGACGAGCGCTACGCGGACGCGATCGGCAAGGAGGTGCTCGTCCCCTACGTCGAGCGGCCGGTGCCCGTGATCGCGGACGCGCGCGTCGAGCCCGAGTTCGGCACCGGCGCGCTCAAGATCACGCCCGGCCACGACCCGACCGACTTCGAGATCGGCCGCGACGCGCGGGCTCGAGACCCTGACCGTGATCGGGCTCGACGGGCGCATGAACGAGGCGGCCGGCGACCTGGCCGGGAAGACGCAGCAGGAGGCCGACGAGGCGATCCTCGCCTGGTTGAAGGAGCACGACGCGCTCGACAAGCGCGAGCACTACCGGCACGCCGTCGGCACCTGCGAGCGCTGCCACACCCGGATCGAGCCGCTCGTCTCGCTGCAGTGGTGGGTGGCGATGGAGGAGCCGCGCAAGCCCGCGCTCGAGGCGCTGCGCGAGCGGCGCGTCCGCTACCACCCCGAGTCGCAGCACCAGTTCGCGATCCGCTCGCTCGAAGAGATTCCCGACTGGAACATCTCCCGCCAGCTCTGGTGGGGCCACCAGCAGCCGCTCTGGTACTGCCCGGACGGGCACGTCACCTGCGCCTGGCCGCCGCCGGACGCCTGTGCCGAGTGCGGCTCCGGCGAGCTCGAGCGCGACCCCGACGTGCTCGACACGTGGTTCTCGTCGGCGCTCTGGCCCTACGCGACGCTCGGCTGGCCGGAGCGGACGCCCGAGCTCGAGCGCTACTACCCGGGTGACGTCAACACGACGGCGCGCGAGATCATCCGCCTCTGGGAGAACCGGATGATCTGGACGGGGCTCGAGCTGCTGGGCGAGCTCCCGTTCACCGACGTGATCATCAACTCGACGATCCTCGCCACCGACGGGCGGCGGATGTCGAAGAGCCTCGGCACGGGCATCGACCCGCTCGAGCTGATCGCGAAGCACGGCGCCGACGCGACCCGCTACGGCCTGCTGAAGATGTCCTCGACGCAGGACGTCCGCTTCGCCGAGGGCGCGCTCGAGGAGGGCCGCAAGCTCGCGAACAAGCTCTGGAACGTCTCGCGCCTGCTGCTCCAGCACCGGGTCGAGCCCGAGCCGCGGCCGCGGGAGCTCGAGGAGCGCTGGATCCTGGCGCGACTCGACGCGACGCGGGCCGAGCTCGAGGAGGCGTGGGCGCGGTTCGACTTCGCGCCGTCGGTGCAGGCGCTCTACCGGCTCACCTTCGACGACTTCTGCGACTGGTACGCCGAGGCGATCAAGCCGCGGCTGCGCGACGGTGACGAGGACGCGGCGGCGACGGCGCTCGCGGCGCTCGAGCGGCTGCTCGCGCTGCTGCACCCGGTGCTGCCGCACGTGACCGAGGAGATCTGGTCGCAGTTCCACGACACCCGCCTGATCGTCTCGCCCTGGCCCGAGCCCGACGAGCGGTTCGCCGCCGACGCCGACGCGCTCCAGCGCGTCCAGGAGGCGGCGGCGATGTTCCGGCGCAGCGGCGTCGTCGTGCCGCTGGAAGGAGACGAGCAGCGGATCTTCGCCGCCGTGGTCCGCCCCGAGCGAGCGAAGGTGAACGGGAACGCCGGTGCGGAGATCGACCGCCTGCGCAAGGAGATCGAGCGCGGCGAGCGGATGCTCGCGAACGAGAAGTTCGTCGCGAACGCGAAGCCCGAGGTGGTCGAGGCGGAGCGCGACAAGCTCGCCCGCTACCGGCGCGAGCTCGATGCCCTCTCCGGCTGAGCACACCGCCTGGATCGCGAGCCTCAGCCCCTGGCCGGAGGAGTTCGGCCTGGGGCGGATGCGGACGCTGCTCGCAGCGCTCGGCGACCCGCAGCTCGCCTACCCGGCGATCCACGTCGTCGGCACGAACGGCAAGTCGACCGCGACGCGGACGATCGAGGCGCTGCTGCTCGCGGAGGGGCTCTCGGTCGGCGCGACCGTCTCGCCGCACGTGCGCTCGTGGAGCGAGCGGATCACGGTCGACGCCGCGCCGGCCGACTTCGAGGCGGCGCTCGCACGCGTCCGGCCGCAGGCGGAGGCGCAGGGCGCGACCCAGTTCGAGACGCTGTGCGCGGCCGCGTTCGCCGAGTTCGCCGCCCGCGGCGTCGATGTCGCCGTCGTCGAGGCGGGGCTCGGCGGCCGGCTCGACGCGACCAACGTCCTCCGCAGCCACGTCGTCCTGCTCACGAACGTCGGCCTCGAGCACACGGACGTGCTCGGGGAGACGCGCGCGGAGATCGCCGCCGAGAAGCTCGCGGTCGTGCAGGAGGGGACGGTCGCCGTGCTCCCTGACGGGGAGTTCGCGCACCTGGCCGGCCCGAACGTCGTCGTCGGCGGCGCGCGCGAGGCCGCCGCGGCCTTCCTCGGCCGGGCGCTCGAGCGCGAGGTCGAGATCTCGCTCCCGGGCCGGCTCGAGCGCCGCGAGGGCGGTGAGATCCGGGACGGAGCGCACAACCCGGACGGCGCCCGCTGGCTGGCGGCTCAGCTCGAGCGCTCCGACTACACCGTCGTCGCCTCGATCCTGCGGGACAAGGACGCCGACGCGATGCTCACCGCGCTCGCGACGAGGGGACGGCGGCTGATCGCGACGACGTCCACCAACGGCCGCGCGCTCGGCGCGGAGGAGCTCGCCCGGCTGGCCGCTGCCCATTTCGACGACGTCGAGGTCGAGCCCGATCCTCTCGCGGCGCTCGAGCGCGCGCGCCGGCACCCGCCCGTCCTCGTGACCGGCTCGCTGTACCTTCTCGCCGACTTGGAGGCAGCGAGCGAGGAACGGGCCGTAACATGACGAACATGCGCGAACGGACGACCGTGCTCGCGTTCGCGCTCGCAATGCTCGGATTGATCGTCGGCTCCGCGTTCGCGATCGGCTACTTGGTGGGAAGGCTCCTCTTGTGATCCTCGGCGCAACCACGACCAACGACAACCTCTTCGGCGGAGTCAACGACTTCTTCGACTCCGGCGCCTGGATGGTGGTCCGCAACCTGACCATCTTCTTCGTCGCCGTCTTCTGGCTCGCGACCGCGTACTGGGTCTACAAGGACGCCCGGCGCCGGATCGAGGATCCGTGGCTCGTCGCGATGGCGACGGTGCTCGGCCTCGTCCCCCCGTTCGTCGGCCCGATCATCTACCTCTTCTTCCGGCCGCCGGAGTACATCGACGACGTGCGCGAGCGCGAGCTCGAGATCCGCGCGATGGAGGAGCGGCTGTCGAAGCGGGACCTGCATTGCCCGGTCTGCCGCGCCGCCGTCGAGTCGGGCTTCCTCGTCTGCCCGGTCTGCACGACACGGCTGAAGCAGGCGTGCGTGAAGTGCAACGCGCCGCTCGAGGCGCTCTGGCAGATCTGCCCGCACTGCGCGACGCCCGTCGCTGCGCCGAGCCTGCCCGGGGTCGACGACACCATCGCCGACTCCTGGACGGCTCCCCGCAAACGGGCCGCCGAGTCCGACTAGACTGCGCGGCCGATGGCCGTCGAGCGTACCCTGATCCTGATCAAGCCGGACGCGACCGAGCGCTCGCTCGCCGGGCAGATCCTCGCCCGGATCGAGTCGCGCGGCTTCACCATCGTCGGTGGCAAGCTCCTGCGTGTCAGCCGCGATCTCGGCTCCGAGCACTACGCCGAGCACAGCGAGAAGCCGTTCTTCGGCGAGCTCGTCGACTTCATCACCTCGGCGCCGACCTGGGCGCTCGTGGTCGAGGGCGAGGGCGCGATCGCGACGATGCGGAAGACGATCGGCGCGACGAACCCGGCTGACGCCGAGCCTGGCACGATCCGCGGCGACCTCGCCACCTCGATGCCGAACAACCTCATTCACGGCTCCGACTCGCCCGAGTCGGCCCAGCGCGAGATCTCGCTCTGGTTCGCCGACGATGAGCTCGTCTAGGCGCAGTTCCCGAACCACCGGGGCGGGGCGATGAGCTCTCACGCCGTTCAGCCGATCCTGCTCGCCTCGACGAGCCCGCAGCGGCGGGCGATCCTCGAGCAGCTCGCGATTCCGTTCGACGTCGTCGCGCCCGACTACGTCGAGAACGACCCGCCCAAGGCCGATGCCGTTCAGCTCGTGCGCGAGCACGCGCGCGGCAAGGCGCGCTCGGTCGCGGCGCAGGCGGGCGACCGGCCGGTGCTCGGCGTCGACACGCTCGTCTCGCGCGGCGGCCGCCTCTACGGCAAGCCCGCGAGCGCGTCCGAGGCCGAGCAGATGCTCGAGGAGCTCGCGGGCGAGACCCACGTCGTCGTCTCCGGCCTCTGCCTCGTGACGCCCGGCTGGGAGGTGGTCGAGCACGACTCGACGCTCGTCACCTTCCGCAGCCTCACCCCGCGCGAGCTCGCCGCCTACCTGGCGACCGGGGAATGGGAGGGGCGCGCGGGCGGCTACGCGATCCAGGGCCGCGGCGCCGCCGCTCGTCGAGTCGATCGAGGGCGACTACCTCAACGTCGTCGGCCTGCCGGCGGCACTGCTCGCCCGGGTGCTCGCGGAACGCTTCCCGGGCGCCTACGGCTTCGGTTGAGCATCAGCGCCGCGCCAGCGTCGACGACATCGCCTTCAGCGCCGTGTCCATCGCCTTCCAGGGCACACCCGCGTGGAAGGGGAGCCCGGCCTTGAAGCGCAGCGGCAGGTAGATGCCGAGCGCCTTCTTGCCGAGCCGCCAGGTCCTGCCGACGCCGACGCGGTAGCCGCCGTTCGCGTCCGGCCGCACCTCGACGGGGCGGTTCGGGTCGCCGGTCAGCCGCAGCGGCACCTGCGCGAACGTCGCCTTGTCGAACTCCTCCATCACGCACATCGAGACCGGGTCGAACTCGAACGCGGGCGCACGGCCCTCGATCCTCGCGGCGATGTCCTCCGCGGCCGCGTCGGCCTGGAGGAAGGCGAGGAACGCCTGCTTGACCGGGAAGTCGCCGGCGTCGCCGGGCGCGTAGATCCGGTCGTCGCCGACCAGCCGGCGCGAGCCGGGCTCGGTGAGAAGGAAGCCGCGCTCGTCGGCGTCGAGCCCCTCGTACTCAACGGCGGCGATGTACGGCGGGAACGCAACGAGCAGGTCGTAGGCGAGCTGCTCGGCGTCCTCGAAGTGGACGGCGTCGGGCTCGACCGTGCTGACGCGCCAGCCGACGTGGCCCTCGATGCCGCGCAGTGCGAACTCCTCGGTCACGACCTCGTGCAGCTTCGGCCCGAAGGCCGCGATGTAGGACGGCTCGTACGTCGCCCAGACGAGCCGGAACCGGTCGCGCACCTCGCGGCGGCGCAGCCAGGTCTCGACCATCAGCACGATCTCGTAGAGCGGCCCGGCGCACTTGTTGTTCGGCGGGACGAGGAAGAGGAGCGTGTGCTCGTCGCCGTCGGCGGCGAGCGCGCGGAGCCGGCCGCCGAGCGCCTCCATCTCGGCGGGCGTCCAGATCGTCTCGGCGTGCTCGGCGAGGCCGGGCACCTCTTCCGGGCGCATCGCAGCGCCGGTGGCGAGCACGAGATAGTCATAGCGCAGCTCGCGCCCGCCGGCGTGGACGACGCGATGCTCGCGGTCGAGCGACTCGAACGACCCGCGCACGAACTCGATCTCGCGCCGCTCGGTCGGCCGTGCGAGCGGGATCAGCAGCGACTCCTCGCTGGCGCCGAACGGGATGTAGATCGTGTTCGGCTTGAACAGGAACTCGTCCCGGTCGGAGACGAGCGTGATCTCGGCACGCGCGCCCAGCTTCTGCCGGAGCAGGAACGCGCTCTCCAGGCCGGCGAACCCACCTCCGACGACGACGATCCGGCTGCGCTCCGCGGCCATGACTTCCTCCTTGCTCGGTGTCACCGCCATGCTCGACGCGGGAGCGCACTCCGGCATCGGGCGCGGTCCCGATCGCCTCTCGGTAGGAGCTACGGACGCGGCCGCGGGTACGTACGGCCGACGAGCGCGTCCCAGGCGCGGTCTGGGAGCAGCCGTCGCAGCGTGAGGAAGAGCCGCGCCGACGCGGTAACGCGGTAGCGGGTCCTCGGTCGTCTCGCCGTCACGGCGCGCTCGATCGTCTTCGCGACGTCGTCGGGCACGCCGCCGAGCCGCCGTGCGAAGGCGCCCTCATAGGCACCCGCGGTCGCCGCTCCTATCCCGGCGTTGAAGCCGGCGTACGGGCCGTCCTCGTGCTCGATCGAGCCGACCGCGGCCTCTGCGAAGCCGGTTCTGATCAACCCCGGCTGGATTACGACGACGTCGATCCCGAAGCCCTGCACCTCGTAGCGGAGCGCGTCGCTGAGCGCCTCGAGCGCGTGCTTCGAGGCGTGGTACCAGCCGCCGCCCGGAAACGTGAGCCGGCCGCCCATCGAGCTGACGTTGACGATCCGCCCCCAACCCTGTGCGCGCATGGCCGGCAGCACGAGCTGCGTCAGACGGGCGAGCCCGAGCACGTTCGTCTCCAGCTGGCGGCGGGCGACGTCGAGCGGGACGCTCTCGACCGCGCCGCTCTGGCTGTAGCCGGCGTTGTTGACGAGGACGCCGACCGACCCGTGCTCGGACTCGATCCGCTCGACGGCGGCGCGCATCGACCCGTCGTCGGTGACGTCGAGCTGCAGTGGGATGCAGCCGTCCAGCCCCTCGAGCGACTCGAGCCGCCGCGCGCTCGCGTAGACGGTCCAGCCGGAGCGGGCCAGCCGCGCCGCAGTCGCCCGGCCGATCCCGGAGGAGCAGCCCGTGACGAGGACGGCGCGCGAGACGGCCACCCTGCGAGTGTCGCAGGCTAGAGTGGGGCGCGGGATGGGCATCTTTCGCTCGATGAGCGGCTTCGGCGGCCGCGACATGGCCGTGGACCTCGGCACCGCCAACACGCTCGTCTACGTGCGCGGGCGCGGCATCGTCCTCTCCGAGCCGTCGGTCGTCGCGATCGACCAGCGCTCCGGCGAGGTGCACGCCGTCGGCGTCGAGGCGAAGCGGATGCTCGGGCGCACGCCCGGGACGATCGCCGCGATCCGGCCGCTCAAGGACGGCGTGATCGCCGACTTCGACGTCACCGAGCAGATGCTCCGCCACTTCATCCAGAAGGTGCACCAGCATCGCTTCGCGCACCCGCGCGTCGTCGTCTGCGTCCCGTCCGGCGTGACCGGGGTCGAGAAGCGCGCGGTCGAGGAGGCGACCCTGTCGGCCGGCGCGCGCCAGGCCTACCTGATCGAGGAGCCGATGGCCGCCGCGATCGGCGCCGGGCTGCCGGTCGCCGAGCCGACCGGGAACATGATCGTCGACATCGGCGGCGGCACGACCGAGGTCGCCGTGATCTCGCTCGGCGGGATCGTCGTCTCGCAGAGCCTCCGCGTCGGCGGCGACGAGATGGACGACGCGATCGTCAACCACATCAAGAAGGAGTACAAGCTCCTGATCGGCCAGCAGACCGCCGAGGAGATCAAGCTCGAAGTCGGCTCGGCCTACCGCATGCGCGAGGAGGTGCAGGCGGAGGTGCGCGGTCGCGACATGCTCACCGGCCTGCCGAAGACGGTCGTCCTCACCTCCGAGGAGGTTCGCCACGCGCTCGAGGAGCCGGTCGCGCAGATCATCGACGCGATCCGCTCGACGCTCGACAAGACCCCGCCCGAGCTCGCCGCGGACATCATGGATCGCGGGATCGTGCTCGCCGGCGGCGGCGCTCTCCTGCTCGGGCTGGACGAGCGTTTGCGCCACGAGACGCAGATGCCGGTGCACCTCGCCGAGAGCCCGCTCACGTGCGTCGCGGTCGGCTCGGGGCGCTCGCTCGAGGAGTTCGAGGCGATCCACCGCAGCGCCCGCGCCCGCCCCCGGCGCAACGGTCGCCGCTACTGAGCCCGATTCCGCACGAGCACGAGCCGCAGCGCTGGCTAGACTGAGGCGCTCGTGGCACGTAACCGCACCGCAAGATCGGCGGTGCTGGGCCTACCCGTCCGGCGTCCCGCCCAGAGATCGCTTTCCTCCCGCAACACCAGTGCCCTCAGGCGCCGGATCGTGCTGGGGCTGCTGGTCGTGCTCTCGCTCGCCCTGATCACGGTCAGTTTCCGCGAGCAGACGAACGGGCCGGTGCACGACGTGCAGAGCGCGGTCTCGAGCGCGCTCCAGCCGCTCGAAGTGGCTGTCGAGCGAGTCGCGCGGCCGTTCCGCGACGCCTACGGCTGGACGAAGGACCTCTTCCACGCGCGCTCCGAGAACGACACCCTGCGCGCCGAGAACGAGCAGTTGAAGCAGCAGGTGATCCAGAACGAGTCGGCCCTGCAGGAGAACGTCGTCCTCAGGCGGCTGCTCGACTACCGCGACTCCCCCTCGTTCCCGACCGACTTCCACGGCGTCGCGGCCGAGGTCGTCGTCCGGCCCTCGTCGGCGTTCGAGCAGGAGATCGTCGTCTCGGCCGGCTCGTCGGACGGCGTCGCCGTCGACGCGCCCGTCGTCACGGCGGACGGGTTCGTCGGCACCGTCACGAGGGTGACGGAGGATGCGGCGCGGGTGCGGCTGCTCACCGACGAGTCGAGTGCCGTCTCGGCGCTCGACCTGCGCACGAGCGCGGCCGGGATCGTGCGGCCCGGCCAGTCGGGGAACTCGCTCCTGCTCGACCGCGTCTCGAAGAAGGAAGTCGTCCAGGTCGGCGACGAGATCATCACCGCCGGTTGGCGCTCGGGGCGGCTCGCCTCGATCTACCCGAAGGGGATCCCGATCGGACGCGTCTCGTTCGTCGGCCAGCTCAACACCGATCTCTGGCAGCAGGTCCTGATCGTTTCCGACGTCGACTTTTCCGCCATCGACGCCGTGCTCGTGCTCGTTCCCCGTCGTCCCTCGCCGCAGCTGCCGTGAATCTCGGCGACCACATCCTCGTCTCCGTGCTCGTCTTCCTGGCTGCGCTGCTGCAGGTGACGCTCGTCGCCTCGCTCGACATCGCCGGTGGCGCCGCCGACGCGCTCCTGCTCACCGTCGTCGCCGTCGCGCTGTTGCGTGGCGCGGTCGTCGGGGCCGTCGCCGGCTTCTTCGGCGGGCTCCTCGTCGACGTGATGACCCTCGACACGCTCGGCGTCGCTGCGCTGCTCTACGCCCTCGTCGGCTACTGGGCCGGCCGCTACGGCGAGACGACCGGCCACGGCCGCGCCCACGCGCCGATCCTCACCGTCTTCGTCGCCACGATCGGCGTCGTCGTGGCCGGGTACGGCCTCCACTTCCTCCTCGGCGAGGAGGTCTCCGCCCGGCGCGCCCTCTTCGAGACGTTCCTGCCCGCGCTCGCGTTGAACCTCGTGCTCGGCCGGCCGGTCTACGCGCTCGTGCGCGGAGCGCTCGCCCGCACGGGCGTGCCGGAACGCGCGACGGAGGTGCGTCTCCTTGGCTAGGCGGTTCCCCGAGCGCCGCTCGCTGTCCGGCCGCTTCCTGCCGCCGGACCCGCGCGTCTCGGAGCCGTACCGCTACACGCCGCAGCTGGCGCTGCGCGTCGGCGTCCTCGCCGGCCTCGTGCTGATCGTCTTCGCGGTGCTCTTCCTCCGCCTCTGGGCGCTCCAGGTGCTCTCGGGCGACCGCTACCTGAACGCGGCGCAGAACAACCAGCTCCGCACCGTGCGCGTCGAGGCGCCGCGCGGCTCGATCGTCGACCGCAACGGCCGTACGATCGTCTCGAACGTCCCCGGCACGGCGGTGAAGATCTGGACGGCCGACCTGCCGAAGGAGGGTCGCTACGCGATGTTCAAGCGGCTCTCGAAGATCCTGCGCGTGCCGCTGCCGCAGCTGACGAAGGCGCTCGAGGAGCGAAAGGGCGACCCGCTGACGCCGATCCTCGTCAAGACCGCCGTGCACGAGGACCAGGTGATGTACCTGCAGGAGCACCAGGACGAGTTCCCGGGCGTCCAGATCGTCGGCACGTACCTGCGCGACTACGAGTACAACGCACTCGCCGCCCAGGTGCTGGGGTACGTCGGCGAGGTCTCTCCGGAGGAGCTCGAGCAGATCGAGCAGGACAACGATCGCAACATCCGCGGCGGCGAGAAGATCGGCAAGACGGGCGTCGAGGCGGCGTTCGACGGCTACCTGCGCGGGACGCCGGGCCTCGACCAGCTCCGGGTCGACTCGCTCGGCCGGCCGCAGGAGAGCTTTGCGCCGCGCCGGCCGGGACAGGCAGGCAACAGCGTCCGGCTGACGCTCGACGTCGGCCTGCAGCGGGTGGCGGAGCGGGCGCTGCGCGACGGGATCGCCGCCGCGAGGGGGAACGAGGCCTGGAACGCCAACGGCGGCGCGATCATCGCGCTCGACCCACGCGACGGCGCCGTGCTCGCGCTCGCCTCCAACCCGACCTACAAGCCCTCCGTGTACGTGGGTCGGGTCGATCCGAAGAAGCTCGAGCCGCTGACCGACGAGAAGGTCGCGAAGGAGCGCAACTACCCGGGCATCAACCGTGTGACGGCGGCCGCGTATCCGCCCGGCTCGACCTTCAAGCCGCTGACGGCGCTGGCGGCGATCTCCGACGGCCTGCTCTCGCCCTACGAGTACATCCAGTGCGAGCCCTACGCCGAGTTCGGGCTCGACAAGCAGCGGTTCCGGAACTGGAACCCGTTCACGAACATGCCGATGACGCTGACGACCGCGCTGTCGCAGTCGTGCGACACCTACTTCTACGACGTCGGCAACCGCTACTACACCCGCGGCGAGAACGAGCGCAAGTACTGGACCGCGATGCAGAAGTGGGCGGAGAAGTTCGGCTTCGGCGAGACAAGCGGGCTCGACATCGGCGGCGAAGCCCACGGCCTGCTGCCGACGCCCGCGTGGCGGAAGAAGGTCGGTCGCACCGCCTGGGACAAGGCCTGGAACCCGGGCGACCTGATCCAGCTCGCGATCGGCCAGAAGGACATCAACGTGACACCGCTGCAGATGGCCCGGTTCTACGCCGCGATCGCGAACGGCGGCAAGCTCGTGACGCCGTACCTTGTCTCCGCCGTCGAGCGCCCTGCGACCGAGGGGGAGGAGGCGGTGCCGGTGACCACCTTCCCGCCGAAGCCGCCGAAGCCGATCGACGTCGACCCGCAGGCGCTCTCGGCCGTCCGCGAAGGGCTCTATCAGGCGACGCACGACGCCGAGGGCACCTCGTCGGGCGTGTTCGGCAGCTTCCCGATCCCCGTGGCCGGCAAGACGGGCACGGCCGAGAAGGTCGTCAACCTGCCCGGCTACCCGCTGGGGCACCTCGAGGACCAGGCCTGGTGGTGCGGCTGGGGGCCGTTCGACGGCAACGAGCGCGTGGTCTCGGGCGGGGTCAAGCGCGCACCGCTCGTCGTCTGCGCGCTGATCGAGAACGGTGGCCATGGCGGCTCGGCCGCTGCGCCCGTCGCGTTGAAGCTCTTCGAGCACTGGTTCAAGGCCAAGGCCGGAGCGCAGGCGGAGGTCTTCAGTGATTGACGTCGCCTCCGCCCGCTCGCACTCGCGCGAGCACGTCGACCTCGTCGGCTTTCTCCGCCGGCTCGACTGGCTGCTGCTGCTGGCCGCAGGAGCGCTCGTCGCGTACGGGCTGTGGGCCGTGGCGGGCATCACCCGCTTCGACGTCGAGGGCGACCAGAGCTACTACGTGATCCGGCAGGGGATCGCGGCCGGCATCGGCTTCGTCGGCTTCCTGCTCGCGCTCGCGATCGACCCCGACCGCTACCGGCGTGCGCAGAAGCCGATCTTCGTCGTCACGCTCCTGCTGATGCTGCTCGTCTTCCCGCTCGCCGACGAGACGCGCGGCTCGCGGCGCTGGATCGAGCTCGGCCCCTTCCAGTTCCAGCCCTCCGAGTTCGGCAAGGTGCTGTTCGTGCTCGCGCTCGCAGGCTTCCTCGCCGATCGGGCGCGCCGGATCGGCGAGCCCCGAGTCGTGCTGCAGGCCCTCGGGCTGGCGCTGATCCCGGTCGTGCTCGTCTTCAAGCAGCCGGACCTCGGCACCGCGCTCGTCTACACGGCTGCGCTCGCCGCTTGCCTCTTCGTCGCCGGCATCCGCTGGTCGCACCTGCTCGCCCTCACGTCGGCGGCCGCGCTCGTCGCTGCGAGCGTCGTGTGGTTCCTGCCCGCCGCTGGGGTCGAGGTGCTCGAGCCGTACCAGACCGCCCGCCTGACCGGGTTCACGAATCCGGACAGTGACCCGGCCGGCGCCACCTACAACGTCAACCAGTCGATCACCGCCGTCGGTTCGGGCGGCCTGGACGGCCGCGGCGTCGAAGCCGCGACGCAGACGCGCCTCGACTACCTGCCCGAGCACCACACGGACTTTGTCTTCGCGGCGCTCTCCGAGCAGCGGGGCTTCTTCGGCGCCGCCCTGCTGCTCGGCCTGTACCTGCTCGTCGTCTGGCGCGGCCTGCGGGTGATCTCCGTCGCGCGGGACTCGTTCAGCGCCATCGTCGCCGGTGGCCTCGTGATCGCCTTCCTCTTCCAGATCTTCGTCAACGTCGGCATGACGATGGGGATCGCACCGGTGACCGGGATCCCGCTCCCGTTCGTCACCGTCGGCGGCTCCTCGATGGTCGCCAACGTCGTCGCGATCGGGCTGCTCCAGGCGATCCACGCCCGCGGCCACACCGGGCGCCGACGGGCGCGCTGATGGCGAAGACGCTGAGCCCGTTCGTCGTCTGGAACCTCGTCAAGGAGCTCCGGATCGCGGCCGCGGACGTCCGGCCGCTCGTCGTCAGCGGGACGCTCGCGTCGCAGCTCGAGAAGGAGCTCGCGCGCGGCGCGGCGCCCGGCGCGGTGCGGTCCGGCGGGCGGGTCGAGGACGCATCCGTGCTCGTCCGCGTCCTCGGCGGCGCACCGACCGAGGAGGACGCGGCCGAGCTGCGGGCGGCGAAGCGCGCCGGGGTGCCGGCGATCGCCGTCCAGACGGGCACCGAGGCCTTCGACGTGCCCTACGTGCTCGCGACCGACGTGGTCGTATGCCGGCCCGGCGAGGGCTTCCCGGTCGAGGAGATCGCCGCCGCCGTGGCCGCCCGCCTCGGCGAGTCGGGGACAGCGCTGGCGGCCAGGCTGCCTGCGCTGCGCGGGCCCCTGTGCCAGCAGCTGATCGAGAAGTTCTCGCGCCAGAACGCGGTCGTCGCCGTCGCGATCTTCATCCCCGGCGCCGACTTCCCCGCCCTGACGCTGAACCAGCTCCGCCTCGTCCTCCGGCTGGCGGCGGCGCACGGAGTCGAGGTCGACCAGCAACGGCTTCCCGAGGTGCTCGGGACGATCGGCGCCGCATTCGGCTTCCGTCTCCTCGCCCGCCGGCTGCTCGGCCAGGTGCCCGTCGCCGGGTGGGTCGTCAAAGGTGGCGTCGCCTACGGCGGCACGCGTGCGGTCGGCGAAGCCGCGCTCAGGTACTTCGAGGCCTCCGCGACGTAACGCTGCCGTCCGAGCCGGGTCCTATGGTTCTGGAAACCTTGACCCGAAGGGAGGCGGCGATGGCAGTTTCAGAGCACGCGGAGGAGTTGCTGCAGATCGAGGAAGCCGACGCCTGGTTCGAGTATCTCGAGGCCACGCGGGCGCAGGGCGAGTCCCGCTACGCCGAGGTCGAGCCGTGGGCCTGGGCCCGCCTCTCCCAGCGGCTGCGCGCCGTCCGCGCCCGCCGCGCCAGGCTGCGCCCCGCCGCCGCCTGACCCCGGACACTGCCTGGACGGCGGCGCTGGTACGCTGTCGCCCAGGCCCATGCCTTCGTTTTCCACCCACATCACTCGCTGCGCGCGACCGGCCGCTCTTGCGGCCGCGTCTTTGCGCGCGCCGATCACTCTAGGAGAAGCATTTGTCACCCTGGTTCCGCAGGAAGCACAAGCAAACCACCGAGCAGGCGCCCGCCGAGGCGCCGCAGGCTCCGGCACAGCAGCCGACACCGGCTGAGACCCGCCCCGCGACGGCCCCGGCCGACGCGACATCCGACTCCGCCGCCGATCCAGCCCGCAAGCGGCGCCGCGGCAGCCGCGGCGGACGCGGACGCAAGAAGCCCGGCACCGCCGGCACCGCCGGCCGCGGACGCAGCCGCCGAGCAGGCGGCCGACAAGCCCGAGCAGAAGCCCCAGCAGGCGAAGCGTGAGCGCTCGCGCCCCGAGCGCAGCCAGCGCCAGGAGCGCCGGGCCAACCAGCAGGGCAACCGCCGCCGCGTGCCGCAGAAGCGCGCGCCGCTGCCGAAGGCCAAGCGCGAGCTGCTGATCTCCGTCGACGTCGGCGAGCAGCGCGTCGCGATCGTCGAGGACGACCGCGTCGCCGAGGTCTATCTCGAGCGTCCCGAGCGGCGCTCGATCGCCGGGAACATCTATCTCGGCACGGTCGACAACGTCCTCCCCGGGATGGAGGCGGCCTTCGTCGAGATCGGCCTCGAGAAGAACGGCTTCCTCTACGTCGACGAGATCGTCGTGCCCGAGCTCGAGGGCAAGCGGCACGGCAAGAAGATCACCGACCTGATCGCCCGCGGCCAGCAGATCATGGTGCAGGCGGTCAAGGACCCGATGAAGACGAAGGGCGCCCGGCTCACGACCGAGATCTCGCTGCCCGGCCGCTTCCTGGTCTTCGTCCCGCAGGGCGAGGGTCTCGGCGTCTCGCGCCGGCTCGAGGACGCGGAGCGCAACCGGCTCAAGGACATCATCAAGGGGCTCGAGGCCAAGGAGGGCGGCATCATCGTCCGGACCGCCGCCGAGGGCGCCTCCGCCGAGGACATCGAGCGCGACCTCGTGTTCCTGCAGCGGCTCTGGAAGACGATCCAGGCCCGGGCGAAGAACGCCAAGGCGCCGTCGCTCGTCTACCAGGAGGCCGAGCTGCCGCTGCGGATCGTCCGCGACCTCTTCGCGGGCGACTTCGAGAGTGCCGTGATCGACCACGAGCGCACGTTCAAGCGGATCGTCGGCTACCTGAAGAAGACCTCACCGCACATGCTCGAGCGCGTCCACCGCTACAAGGAGAAGACGCCGCTCTTCGAGGGCACCGGCGTCGACGCCGAGATCCGCTCGACCCTGAACCGGCGCGTCGACCTGCCCTCCGGCGGCTACCTGATCTTCGACTACGCCGAGGCGTTCACCGTCGTCGACGTCAACACGGGCCGCTTCGTCGGCTCGCGCTCGAAGAACTCGACCGGCCGGCTCGAGGACACGATCACGAAGAACAACCTCGAGGCCGTCAAGGAGGTCGTGCGCCAGCTGCGCCTGCGCGACATCGGCGGGATCATCGTCATCGACTTCATCGACATGGCGAACCCGAAGAACCGGGCCACCGTCGAGGAAGCGCTCCGCAACGAGCTCGAGCGCGACCGGACGAAGACCTACGTCGTCGAGATCTCGCCGCTCGGCCTGGTCGAGATGACGCGCCAGAACGTCACCGACGGCCCGCGCGAGATCCTGACCAAGAAGTGCCCGACCTGCGCCGGCGACGGCATCGTCGTCTCCGAGGCCACGGCCGCGCTCGAGGTCGAGCGGCGCCTGCGCACGCTCGCCGCCGGCTCGCGCGCCCAGGCGTTCCAGGTCGAGGTGGCGCCGCGAACGCTGTCGCTGCTGCTCGGCCCCGGCGGAGCGCGCCTCGCCGAGATCGAGGAGGCGGCGAAGAAGCGCTTCTTCCTCGTGCCGAAGGAGGGAGCCCATGCCGATCACGCAGCCGTGCTCGGCGAGGGCAAGCTCGTCGACCTGACCCCGCCGGCGCCGATCGAGGAGGGCACCGAGGTCGACCTCAAGCTGGTCGAGGTCGACAAGCACGACGCGCGCTCCGCGGTCGGCAAGCTCGACGGCGTCGACGTCGTCGTCGGCGGTGCTGCGAAGCTCGTCGGCAAGAAGGCCAAGGTGCGCATCGAGCGCGTGGTCGACGGCGTCGCCTACGCGACGGCGTTGAACGGCGTCCAGGCGCCGGAGGCGCCGATCACGTTCGAGAGCGAGGCCGAGAAGCCGACGCGCGCGCCCAGCCGGGCGAAGAAGGCCGCCGAGACCGAGTCCGAGACCAGAGGCCGAGTCCGAGCCCGAGTCCGAGCTCGAGGACGAGCAGGAGAGCGCCGAAGCAGAGCCCGAGCCGACGGAGACCGGTGCAGCGGACGTCGAGGCCGACGATGAGAGCGAGGCGGAGGACGCGCAGGCGGACGCGGACGCCGGCGCCACGCCGGCCAAGAAGAAGACTCGCCGTGGCTCGCGGGGCGGTCGCAACCGGAAGAAGAAGCCCGCCGTGGCCGAGGGTGCGGAGGCCGACGAGAGCGGCGGCGAGGCCGAGGCGAGTCAGCCCGAGGTCGAGCCGGAGGCCGCGTCGCCGACGAGCCCGCGCATCCACGTCCCCGACTTCGACCGGGACGGCGACGACAAGCCGAAGCCCACCCGGAAGCGCGCGACGCCGAAGGCGAAGCCTGCGGCCGACGCGGCCGGCGACGAGTCGGACGACGGGTCCGGTGAAGCCGCCACGACCGAGACCGACGGCGCCGAGGCCGCTCCGGCCAAGAAGAAGACCCGGCGCGGGTCGCGCGGAGGCCGTGGCCGCAAGAAGCCCGCAGCCGCGGGAGCCGCCACCACTGCCACGACTGCCGCGGCGGCCGTGGTGGTCGAGCCGGCCGAGAACGGCGGCGAGCCCGAGCCGTCCCCGGAGCCGGAGGCGCCGGTCGCCGTCGAAGAGCCGCAGCCCGAGGCAGCCGACAACGGCGCCGAGCCCACCCCGGAGGGCTACGTGCCGATGTCCGAATGGCTCGACGACCTGGACGCCTAGCCGCTACAATCCCACGGCTCGCGGGCGCTGCCCGCGTTTCTCTGCGCTCATGACCCTTACGCAATCATCTCCGTCGGCGGCAAGCAGTACCGCGTCCACGAGGGCGAGAAGCTGCTCGTGGACCGGCTTGCGCACGGCGAAGGCAACACGTTCCAGCCGACCGTGCTGCTCGTCGGCGGCAACGGCTCGACCGACCTCTCGCCGAGCGCGACCGTCACCGCGCGTGTCGTCGCCGACGTCAAGGGCGACAAGATCCGGATCGGCAAGTACCGCCCGAAGAACGGCTACAAGAAGCACACCGGCTTCCGCGCGAGCCTCTCGCAGATCGAGATCGAGTCGATCGGCGGCGCCAAGAAGGCCGCCGCGAAGAAGGAGGCCGCAGCGCCGAAAGCCGAGAAGGCTGCCCCCAAGGCCGCAGAAGACCGAGGCAGCCGCTCCCGCCGAGGAGCGCGTCAAGGGCATGCCCGCCGGCTACGAGGAGCTCACGGTCGCGCAGGTCAAGGAGCAGTCCGCCGACTGGAACCGGCCGATGCTGGAGGCCGCGCTCGAGTACGAGCAGGCCCACGGCAAGCGGAAGGGCGCGATCGCCGCGCTCGAGTCGGCACTGGCAGAGAAGGAGAGCGACTAATGGCTCACAAGAAAGGCCTCGGTTCCTCCCGGAACGGCCGCGACTCGAATGCGAAGCGGCTCGGGGTGAAGATCTTCGGCGGCCAGAAGGTGAAGGCCGGCATGATCATCGTCCGCCAGCGGGGCACGAGGTTCCGCCCGGGCCCGGGCACCGGCATCGGCCGCGACGACACGATCTTCGCGAAGCGCGAGGGCACGGTCGAGTTCCGCACGAGCGGCGAGAAGCGCTTCATCTCGGTCGCCGAGACCGACACCGCCTCGCAGTAGGCGCCGATGTTCCATGATCGCGCCCGCATCGAGGTGCAGGCGGGCCGCGGCGGCGACGGGGGCCTGAGCTTCCGCCGCGAGAAGCACGTGCCGAAGGGTGGCCCCGACGGCGGCGACGGCGGCCGCGGCGGCGACGTCGTGCTCGTCGCGGACGACACCCTGCGCGACCTCTCCACCTTCCGCGCGAAGACGAGGTTCAGGGCCGGCCGTGGTGAGCCGGGCCGGGGCGCACGCAAGCACGGCGCCGACGGCGCGGCCGTCGAGCTCGCCGTCCCGGTCGGGACGCAGGCGTTCGGGCCGGAGGGCGATCTGATCGCCGACCTCGCGCGTCCGGACGCGCGCGTCGTGCTCGCCCGCGGCGGCCAGGGCGGACGCGGCAACGCGCGTTTCGCAACGCCCGTGCGGCAGGCGCCGCGCTTCGCAGAGGTGGGGGAGCCGCCGGGCGAGGCCGAGGTCGAGCTGCGGCTGAAGCTGCTCGCCGACGCGGCCATGGCCGGGCTGCCGAACGCGGGCAAGTCGTCGTTGCTGCGCCGCATCTCGAACGCCAAGCCGAAGGTTGCCGACTACCCCTTCACGACGCTCGCGCCGGTGCTCGGCACGGTCGCCTCGCCGGACGGCGCGCAGCTGACGGTCGCCGACGTCCCCGGGCTGATCGAGGGCGCGAGCGAGGGCATCGGCCTGGGCCACGAGTTCCTCGCCCATCTGGAGCGGGCGCGGCTGCTCCTGCACGTGATCGACGCGTCCGAAGAGAACGTCGAGGAGCGCTTCCGCACGATCGACACCGAGCTCGCCCTGTACGGCGCCGGGCTCGACGAACGGCCGCAGGCGATCGTGCTCAACAAGATCGACCTGCTCCCCGAGCCGCCGGAGTTCCCCGTCGAGGACGAGCGGATCGTCGACGTCTTCCGCGTCTCGTGTGCGACCGGGGCGGGGATCGACGAGCTGAAGCTGGCGCTCTTCCGGCTCTGCCCGGCGGCGCCCGAGCCGGTCTTCGAGGAGGCGCCCGAGCTGCCCGACTTCCTCGAGTACCGGCCCCAGCCACCTGCGCGCCGTACCTACCGGCTCTATCGCACGGACCGGGGCTACCGCATCGTCGGCGAGGCGCCGCAGGGCGAGGAGCTCGAGGCCGTGCTCAAGGCCGCGGGCGCCCGCAAGGGCCAGGAAGTCGAGGTCGGCGAGGACGTGCTGGTGTGGGAGTAGTCGGGGTCTTCGGCGGCCGCTTCGACCCACCCCATCTCGGTCACGTCGCGCTCGCGCGAGCTGCGGTCGAGCGGTTCGGGATCGACGACCTGCGCGTGAGCGTCGTCGCGGACGCCGCCCACAAGGGCTCCGAGGCGCCCCCCTCCGACCGCCTCGCCATGGCGCGCCTCGCGTTCGCGGAGCTCGGCGCGACCGTCGAGCTGGAAGAGCACCGCTACACGGTCGACGCGCTCGAGGCCGCCGGGTATGCCGACCCGATCTTCCTGATCGGCGCCGACGAGCTCGTCGATTTCCCCACCTGGAAGCAGCCGGAACGGGTGCTCGAGCTGGCACGTCTCGGCGTCGCCACCCGGCCGGGCTACGCGCCCGAGCTGACGTCGGCCCGGATCGAGCCTTTCGAGCTCGAGCCGCATGCGGTCTCGTCCTCGGAGATCCGCGAGCGCGCACGGAGCGGCGAGTCGATCGACGGCCTCGTCGCGCCGGCGGTCGGCGCCTACATTCGTGAGCACGGCCTCTACGTCCGGGATTCGCGGGTACACTGATGGCTCTGGAATCGATCGACCAAGCACGCCGGATCGCCGCTCTCGCGAGCGAGAAGCTGGCAGAAAACGTCGTCATCCTCGACATGAGACCCGTGTGCGTCTACACGGACTTCTTCGTGATCGCGACGGGGCGGAACGCGCGCCAGACGAAGGGGATCTACGACGAAGTGCATACGCAGCTGAAGCAGGAGGCCCGCCTGTTCCCGCGCGCCGTCGACGGCGTCGCCGAGGCCGAGTGGATCATCGCCGACTACCTCGACGTCGTCCTGCACGTCTTCACCCCGGAGACGCGCGAGTTCTACCGGCTCGAGGATCTGTGGGGCGACGTCCCCGCGGTCGACCTCGAAGCCGCGACCGCCTAGCTACAATCTCCGAGACCCAGGGGCCATAGCTCAGCTGGGAGAGCGTCTGGCTGGCAGCCAGAAGGTCGCCGGTTCGAGCCCGGCTGGCTCCACTTTTGGCGCAGGTCAGAAATCTGCGGAAGCAGATTTCTGACGCGCTAAGACCCCTGAAGGGTCGCTTTCGCTCCCTTTGCGCAGGACACCTGATCTGCGGAAGCAGATCAGGTGTCGCGCGAAGACCCTGAAGGGTCGCTTCGCTCCCGGAGCCAGTGCTCAAGCCTGGCGGTAGACCCAGTTCAGGCGTCTCTTGCGCGCTCGAGGCCGTCGAGGATCAGGTCGAGGCCGAGCTCGAAGCCGCCCTCGTCGCCCTCGTGCGGCTCGAGGTGCTGCTCGATGTGCTCGATCAGGTCGGGATACTCGCCCGCCGGGAGCGTCGCCATGAAGGCGTTCGCCTTGCCCGCGAGCTCCTCGCCGGCATAGGGGAAGCCGAGCTGCAGGCCCGTGAAGCCGAGGATGTACGCCTCGAGCACGTGGAAGGCGTGATAGATCAGCCCCGGGGGGAAGCCGGCCTCGCGGAGCGTGCGCAGCAGCCAGTCGCTGCGGCGGAGCTGCGCCGGGCCGCCGCTCTGCTGCGACATCGACAGGCCGGAGACCCAGCGGTGGCGGATGCGGACGTCCCGGTCCGAGATCGAGTTGCGGCGCACGGCGGCCTTCCAGTCCGGCTCGTCGGCGGGCAGGTCGATCTCCGCGGCGACGAGGTCGAGGATGCCGGCCAGGATCTCGTCCTTGTTCGCAACGTGGTTGTAGAGCGACATCGCCTCGACTCCGAGCTCCCTCGCCAGCCGGCGCATGCTCAGGGCGTCGAGGCCCTCCGCGTCCGCGAGCACGATCGCGGCACGGAGCACGCGCTCCTTGCTGAGAGGTGACCGTTTCGACGTCGGGGTTGACATGGGCGTCGGCCGCAGGGTACCTTACGCTGTATGCTTACACCGTATGTTGAGAACGGAGGCAGCGTGAAGGCGATCGCCCGCGACAGGTACGGCTCACCCGACGTGCTCGAGCTCCGCGAGGTCGAGCGGCCCGCGCTGCTCGACGACGGCGTCCTCGTCCGCGTCCGGGCGAGCTCGGTCAACCGCGCCGACTGGTACGGCCTCACCGGCCCCCTGGTCGTCCGGGTCTCGAGCGGCCTGCGCCGGCCGAAGGAGCGCGGGCTCGGCGTCGACTTCGCCGGCACGGTCGAGGCCGTGGGGAAGAACGTCGAGGGCTTCGAGCCGGGCGACGAGGTCTTCGGCGGCCGTAGCGGTGCGTTTGCCGAGTACGTCTGCGTGAAGAACGGGATCGCCCACCGGCCCGAGAACGTCAGCGTCGAGGCGGCGGCGGCGGTCGGCGTCGCCGGGCTGACGGCGCTGCAGGGCCTCCGCGACAGGGCCAATGTCCAGCCCGGGCAGAAGGTGCTCGTCAACGGGGCGTCCGGCGGCGTGGGCACGTTCGCGATCCAGGTCGCCAAGAGCCTGGGCGCCGAGGTGACGGCCGTCTGCCGAACGCGGAACGTCGAGAAGGCACGCGAGCTGGGTGCCGACCACGTCGTCGACTACACCCGCGACGACTTCACGCGCAGCGGCGCCCAGTACGACGTGATCTTCGACGTCGCCGGCAGCCGGCGCTGGTCGGAGTCGAAGCGCGTCCTGAAGCCGGGCGGGATCCTCGTCCAGGCCGGCGCACCGCAGGGGGGCCGTGTGCTCGGGCCACTCGGCCACATCCTGGCGACGAAGCTGGCGTCGCTCGTGGGCAGCCGCAAGGTCGTCTTCTTCATCGCGAAGTTCACGCGCGAGGACGTGGGGATCCTGGGTGAGATGCTCGCGGACGGGCGGCTGACGCCGTACGTCGAGCGCACGTACCCGCTCGCCGAGGCGGCGGACGCGATGCGGACGATGGGTGAGGGCCACGCGAGGGGCAAGCTCGTGGTCACCGTCCCCTGATGTGAGAGGGTCCAGGGCGTGAACCGCCAGGTCACGCTCGCCGCCAGGCCGGAGGGCTTCCCGACGGAGTCCGACTTCGCGCTCGTCGAGACGCCCGTCCCCGAGCCCGGGCCGGGCGAGGTGGTAGTCCGCGTCGACTGGCTCTCCGTCGACCCGTACATGCGCGGACGGATGAGCGAGGCGCGCTCGTATGCGAAGCCGGTGCAGCTCGGGGAGGTGATGACCGGGCGCGGCGTGGGGGAGGTGGTCTCGAGCGGGGATCCTCGCTTCGCGCCGGGCGACACGGTGACGGGGGAGGTCGGCTGGCAGGAGTTCGCGCTCGTGCGCGCCGGCGCGGTTCGTGGGATCGACACCGCACTCGCGCCGCCCGCGACGTACCTCCACGTCCTCGGGACGACCGGCCTCACCGCGTGGTTCGGGCTCTTCGACGTCGCCCGGCCGCAACCGGGCGACACGGTCGTCGTCTCGGGCGCGGCCGGCGCCGTCGGCCAGCTCGTCGGCCAGCTCGCCCGGATCGCCGGCTGCCGCACCGTCGGGATCGCGGGCGGGCCGGAGAAGGTCGCCGACCTCACCGGGCTCTACGGCTACGACGTCGGGATCGACTACAAGGCGGGCGACGTTCGCCCGGCGCTGAAGGAGGCGTGCCCGCGCGGGGTCGACGTGTACTTCGACAACGTCGGCGGCGAGATCACCGAGGCCGTCCTCCGTCGGCTCTCCGTCGGCGCCCGCGTCGCCGTCTGCGGCCAGATCTCGCAGTACAACCTGACCGAACCGGAGCTCGCTCCGCGCAGTCTCGGCTTCACGATCGTCACGCGCTGCACGATCCAGGGGTTCCTCGTCAGCGACTACGCGCACCGCTTCGGCGAGGCGCTGCCGCGGCTCGCCGCGCTGCTCGCCGCCGGGCGGCTCGAGCACCGCGAGGACGTGACCGACGGGCTCGAGAACGCTCCGGCCGCGTTCATCGGGATGCTCCGCGGCGAGAACCGCGGCAAGACGCTCGTCAAGATCCGCTAGCGAGCAGCCGCTTCAGCATCAGCGCGTTCGCGGGAGCCTGCGCGACCTCGCCCTTGGCCGGGTCGCCGGCGACCTCGTCCGGCTCCAGCCCCTCGAGGCCGGCCGCCGGCATCGCCGAGCGGCCGTTGTTGTTGAACATCGCGTAGACGGACTCGGTCTCGGCGGCAAGCTCGCGCAACGGCCCGACCCACTCGGCCAGCTCTGCCTCCGAGTAGAGATAGTCGAAGCGCTCGGCGGCGCTGCCCGTGCGCTTGTTCCAGGTGGCCGCGTTGCGCCCATGGAAGCGCACGTACGCAGTGCCGCTCGTGTGCGCGACAACCGTCGGGACGAGGTTCTTCGCCTCGGTCTTCGGCGCGTCGACGATCACGTAGCTCGCGCCGATCGACTCGAGGAAGGCGAGCGTCTCGGCGCGGTTCTCCTCGTCGAGCCAGCTGCGGTGCCGGAACTCGACCAGCGGCTCGTCGCCGTCGAGTTGCTCCACCGCCCACGCGAGGTAGTCGAGCGACGCCGGCTTGCAGACGATGTACGAGGGGAACTGGAGCAGGATCCCGCCGAGCTTGCCCCGCTCGCGCAGCGGCTCCAGTGCCCGGTGGAAACGGCGAAAGACCTCGGCGCGGAGCTCGCGCGGCGGCCTGTCGACGCGGCCGCGCTCGTCCACCGGCATCGCGTCGCGCAGCTCCTCGGGGAGTGCCTCGAGCTTGACCGGGTGGCGGGTCATCAGCCCGAACGCCTTCACGTGCATCGTGAACCCGGGGGGCGTCCGTTCGGCCCAGTTCGCGACCAGCTCCGCATCGGGAAGCCGGTAGTAGGTCGAGTTGGCCTCGACCGTGTCGAAGCGCTCGGCGTAATGGCGGATCCGCGCCTCGCCCGAGCGGACGCCCTTGGGGTACCAGACCTTCGTCAGCGTCTCATCCGCCCAGGAGCAGGTGCCGACGCGGACGGTGGCGCTCATCCCGCGATCGTAGACCGCAGGACGAGCGCCTCGTCCGGGACTAGCTGGCGACGAGCGTCACCGTGCGGCTGGCAACACCGCCGTTGGCCGTGTTGGCCTCGATGCGCACGACGTACGTCTTCTTCTTCTCGGGCCGGAAGCCCGTCAGCCGGAAACGCGCGACCGCGTCGATCCCGATCGGCGCCTGCGCCTGCGTGATCGCGACCGTGCTTCCCGCGCAGGAGCACGCGGATGTTGAAGCCGATCGGCGTCCCCGCCCGGTTGTTGGTCGCGAGATCGCGCAGCGGCACCGACACGAGCGGCGACGCGATCTTGCCGCGCACCTTCACGATCGGGTTGCGGATGTCCGCGCTCCTCGCGGCGTTCCGGAACCGGGCCAGAGCGGGCTTCGCTGCGCCGGTCTTCGTGATCAGGCCGCTCTGCCAGAGGCTCGTGGCGTCGTCCTTGAAGATGAACCAGACGAACATGTCGACGCGGGCGTCCTTCTTCGCGAGCCCGAGCGCCTGGGCGGCGTACGCGGCCTGCTTTGCGCGCGTCACGCCCAGCTTCTCGCCGTCCTGCTTCGTCTCGTGGCCGTACTCGGTGATCCACATGCGCACGTTCTTGCGCTTGAACCACTTGTCGAGCGACGTCTCGAAGCGGGCCATCGAGCGTCAGCGTCACGTTCGGCCAGCGCACCTTCTGCGTCGGCTTCAGGTACTGCGGCGTCGGGTACGGGTGGTGCGCCCAGGCGTCGAACTTGAGGCGCGGGTTCGCCGCCGCGACCAGCTGCGCGAAGCGGCCGGGCGAGTGCGTGTCCGACTTGCCGTTCAGCTTCTTGTCGCGCCCGTGCGAGGAGGTCTCGCCGACCGCGACGACGGCGCGCCGGTTGCCCGCCTTGATGCCCGGCGTAGCCGGCGGCGGCGAGCTTGGCGTAGAGCCTCGGCCCGACCGAGCGGCCCTTGGAGTCGAACTGCGGCGACAGGAAGAGCTGCAGGTTCGACTCGTTCCAGATCGAGTATTTGCCCACGAAGGGGTAGTCGGCGAACCGGCCCGAGTAGCGCGCGGCGATCGCCTTCGAGAAGGCGGTGAGGTCGCTCATCTTCCGCGGCACGTTGTTCGGCGTCTTGCCGCCGTTCGCCCACTTCGGCGTACCCCAGATCGTGATCAGGACCTCGAGGCCACGTACCTGCGCGTTGCGGACGAGCTCGTCGACGTCGTTGAGCTGATAGGCGGGGTCGAAGGGATTCGAGGCGTTCTTCGGCCGCTTGGGAGCGGTCTTCGACCAGTCGACGAGCGTGCGCACGATCGTCGCGTTCGCGCCGCGCGCCTGGTTCAGCATCTCGGGGCGGTTGTCCACCCAGCGGAAGTTGACGTCGTCGTGGAATCCGACGTACATCCGCGGCGCCGCGTTTGCAGCCAGGGGCGCCAGCAGCGTTGTGGCGGCCGCGACGAGGAAGAGCAGCGAGACTCGTTTCACGGGCATTCTCCTTTGCAAAGGGGAAGAAGCCGGTCAGCCTAGCCCCGCGGTGTGAGGATGGTGTTAGGCCTCGAGGCTAGGCGGCGGAGCGAAGCCCTTCGATCTCGCGCGAGACCGCGAGCCGCTCCAGCGCCGCCGCCTCGATCTGCCGGACGCGCTCGCGGGTGACCCCGAGGCGGCGGCCGATCTCCTCGAGCGACTGCGGCTCCTCGCGGCCGAGCCCGTAGCGGTACGTGAGCACGTGTCGCTCCCGCTCCGGCAGGCGCTCGAGCGCGCGGTGCAGCGTGCTCTCCGTGAGGCTGACCTCCACCTCCTCCTCGACGCCGCCCTCGGCGACCCCGACGAGATCGCCGATCGAGGAGCCGTTGTCGTCGCCGAGAGGCTTGTCGAGGCTCGTGACCGCGCGGGCGGCCTGCCGTACCTCCTTCAGGTGCTTGAGCGAGATCTTCGACGCCTTGGAGATCTCCTCGTCCGTCGGCGGGCGGCCGAGCTTCGCCATCAGCTCGCGCTCCGCACGACCGATCTTCTGCTCGCGGTCGGCGATGTGGACGGGAATGCGGATCGTGCGCGACTTGTTCGCGACCCCCCGCTGCACCGCCTGCCTGATCCACCAGGTCGCGTAGGTGGAGAACTTGTAGCCGCGGCGCCAGTCGAACTTCTCAACGGCGCGGATCAGGCCGATCACGCCCTCCTGGATCAGGTCGAGCAGCGAGAGGCCGTGCCCCTGGTACTTCTTGGCGATCGAGACGACGAGACGGAGATTCGAGTTGATCATGCGGTTCTTGGCCTGCAGGTCGCCCTGTTCGACCTTCTTCGAGAGCTCGACTTCTTCCGCTGCGGTCAGGAGCGGGTAGCGGCCGGCCTCGTTCAGGAACAGCTGCAGCGAGTCCGTCGTCGCGCTCGCGAGGTCGCCGTTGACGTAGGTCGCCTCGGCGGCCGACTCCCGCCCGCAGTCGTCGGTGAGGCTGATCCCGCGTTCCTCCACCTCTGAGTAGAGCGCCTCGAGCTCGTCCTCCTCGAGCTCCAGCTCCTGGACGGCGGCGCTGAACTCGGAGAGATTGAGGCAACCGGCATCTTCGCCGGCATCGAGCAGCGGTGCGAGGGTTTCGCGACTCATCCAAGCCTGTGTTCCCCTCCAGGCGCCGGGCCTAACCCGTGTCCGAACGGGACACTTGGCGCCGCAGCAGCTCTCTGCGATCGTGACGAAGTTGGCACGGAGCCGTCACCCATCCGTTCGAGGCCCGTCCCTAGCGTGGGAAGCGTCGTCGAACAGGAGGTCGAGAGATGCGAGTCGCGCTGCTGGTCGTGGCGCTCGTGCTTGCGGGGGTGCCGTCAGCTCTGGCTGGCGATGGGAAGGGGAAGGGCGAGCCGAAGGAAGCGAAGCGGTTGTTCGAGGCGGCGCCGTTCACGACGCTGGTCGCGCAGCGTCCGGCGTCGATCGAGGAGGTCGCTGCCGTGGCGGCGCAGGCGGAAGGGTTGGCGCCGGCAGAGGCGCGAGCCCGCGTCACCGGCACGGCGGAGGCCGTCGCGGCGGACGGCCGCACTGCGGCAACGATCGCGGCTGCGGTCTACTGCTCGTGGACGGAGTGGCAGCACGGGCGCGGGATCTTCCCCTACAAGCGCTGGATCGCCGGCCAGACCTACTGGTGCTACCAGTACGGCGGCGCGATCACGTACCGGGCGAGCAACACCGCCGCGCGTGTCGACGGGGTCTGCTCCGGGCGCAACCCACGGGAGTGGAGGGTGAGCGGGGGCGCGGGGTACTCGTGGGTCGTCGTCCACCACGAAGCGGACTTCTCGTGCGCGACGCCCTGGTGGTATCCGCTCAACGACTCGCTCTGGATGGAGCCGGCGTTCAACTCCTACGGCAGTTCCTCGATGACCCGGACCAACTGACCTCGTGAGAGTGTCCCGGCGGAGCGTGCTCGTGCTCGCGGCGGTGCTGCTGGCCGTCGTCGTCGCCGGCTGGATCCTCACCGTGGTGTTGTGGAAGGCAGGCAGCAAGACCGAGGGGCCGCGCGGCGCGGCCCCTCACGCCGTTAGACTCACGGGGTGCTCTGGGAGCTCGTCTTCATGCTCGTGATCCTGAAGATTCCGGTCGTCTATCTGTGCCTGGTCGTCTGGTGGGCGATCCGTGCCGAGCCGGTGCCGCTCGAGGGGGCACCGCGCCTCGCTCCTCGTCCCAGCGGCCCCGAGTGCGGCTGGCGTCACGAGCGTTCCGCCGCTCGTCGCCGGGGGCCGCTTCCGCGCGGTGGACGGGCAGCACGGCGTCCCGTGCGCGCTGGGGTGGCGGCATGAGTGGCGGCATGAGCGTCGACGAGAGCGCGGTCGGCCGCTGGTCGGCGACCGACACCGTCGCCGGCTTCCTCGCAACGCTCTCGATCTTCGCAAGCGCCCTCGCCCTCGCGTATCGCCCGGCCCGGATCGTGCCGTTCGCGGTGCTGCTCGCGCTGATCGCCACACGCATGTCGGCCCGGAACGAGCGGCTCGCAGCGTGGGCTGTCGCCGTAAGCGTGATCTGCTGGACGCTCGGGATGACGATCGCGGTCGTCACCGAGAGCCCGCTCTACTGAGGGCGGCAGGCGTTGCTACAACACACGCTGTGAGCACGAACGACGTCGACGGCCTGAACGCGGGGTACGCCCGGCTGTTGCTCGAGGACTACCTCGAGAACCCCGACGCCGTGCCACCCGAGTGGCGGGCGCTGTTCGAGAGCGGCGACAGCGCCCTCGTCTCCACGCACCCCGGCCTGCTGCGGCTGCTGGAGACGCTCCCCGCGAGGTCGACGACGGCAACGGTGGCGGCGCCGCACCGCCTGCGCAGGCGGCCGTCGCGCCCGCCGCCGCACAACCAGCGGCTGCCGTCCCGGCCGCCACGCCGCCGGCTGCGATCGACGAGACCCTGCTCGGCGGCGTCGCGGCCGCGATGGCGCTCGTCAAGGCCCATCGCATGCACGGGCACCTGGCTGCGCGTCTCGACCCGCTCGGCTCGGAGCCGCTGGGAGATCCGGCGCTCGACGAGACGCGGTTGATCCCGCCGCTGACCCCCGAGCTGCAGGCCCGTATTCCGGCCCGACTCCTTCGCGTCCACGTGCCCGGCGACACGCTGGCCGAGGCGCTGCCGGCGCTCCGCGAGGTCTATTGCGGCACGATCGCCTACGAGATCGAGCACATCTCCGACCACGCCGAGCGCGTCTGGCTGCGACAGGCGATCGAGTCCGGCCGCTACCGCCGGCCGCTGACGCAGGAGGAGCGGCTCCGGCTGCTCGAGAGCGTCTCGCGCGCCGACGGCTTCGAGCAGTATCTCCGCCGCGCTTTCCTCGGCCAGAAGCAGTTCTCGCTCGAGGGGCTCGACACGATGGTGCCGATGCTCGACGAGGCGATCGACCTCGCGGCCGCGGCAGGTGCGCACGAGGTCGTGATCGGGATGGCCCACCGAGGCCGCCTCAACGTGCTTGCCCACACGGTGGGCCGCTCGTACGAGTCGATCCTGCGCGAGTTCGAGGGCGAGCGCACGATCGACGCGGTGGTCGTGAACGACGAGGGCGGTACGGGCGACGTCAAGTACCACCTCGCCGCGACCGGCACCCGAGCGACCGCGGCAGGCGAGGTGACCGTCACGCTGGCGCCCAACCCGAGCCATCTGGAGGCGGTCGACCCAGTGGTCGAGGGATGGACGCGGGCGGACCAGACCGACCGCTCGGGCGGCGCGGGCATCCACGACCCGTCCGTGGCGCTCCCGATCCTGATCCACGGCGACGCGTCGTTCGCAGGCCAGGGGATCGTGGCCGAGACCCTCAACCTGTCGAACCTCGACGGCTACACGACCGGTGGCACGCTCCACGTGATCGCGAACAACCAGGTCGGGTTCACGACCGACCCGAACGAGGGGCGCTCGACCCGGTACTCGAGCGATCTCGCGAAAGGGTTCGACATCCCGATCGTCCACGTCAACGCCGACGATCCGGAGGCGGCGGTCGCGGCGATCCGGCTCGCGCTGGCGTATCGGCGGGAGTTCGGCCACGACATCGTCGTCGACCTGATCGGGTACCGCCGCTTCGGCCACAACGAGCAGGACGAGGCGGCGTACACGCAGCCGCTGATGGTCCAGCAGATCGCCGCGCAGCCGACCGTGCGGGAGCTCTATGCAGCGCGGCTCGTCGAGGAGGGCTCCGTCTCGCCCGAGGAGGTCGAGGCGCTCTCGCTCAAGGTTCGCGACGAGCTGCGCGAGGCCCACGACCGTCTGCAGGCGTCGATCGCCTCGCCCCGACCCTCCAAGGAAGGCCGGATCCCGGCCGACACGGGCGGCGCGGTCGTCACGGCGGTCCCCGCCGACAGGCTGGCCGCCCTGAACGAGCGTCTGCTCCAGGTGCCCGAGGGGTTCACCGGTAACGAGAAGCTGCTGAAGCAGCTCGAGCGGCGCCGCGAGCGCATGGACGAGGGTGGGATCGACTGGGGGCAGGCGGAGGCACTCGCCTTCGCGAGCCTGCTCACCGAGGGGATCCCGATCCGTGTTTCCGGCCAGGACACCGAGCGCGGCACCTTCTCGCACCGCCACGCGGTCCTGCACGACCAGCACACGGGCGAGACCCACGCGCCGATCCAGCACCTGCCGGATGCGGGCGCGTCGTTCGAGATCTACAACTCGCCTCTGTCCGAGTACGCCTGCCTCGGCTTCGAGTACGGCTACGCCGTGGCGGCGCCGGACGCGCTCGTGATCTGGGAGGCGCAGTACGGCGACTTCGTCAACGGGGCGCAGATCGTGATCGATCAGTTCCTCGTCGCCGGTCTCTCGAAGTGGGGCCAGACCTCACGGTTGACGCTGCTCCTGCCCCACGGCTACGAGGGCAACGGGCCCGAGCACTCGAGCGCGAAGCTCGAGCGGTTCCTGCAGCTCGCCGCTCAGGAGAACATCCGCGTCGCGAACGCGACCACGGCCGCGCAGTACTTCCATCTGCTGCGCCGGCAGGCGCTCGACGCGACCGCCCGACCGCTCGTCGTGATGACGCCGAAGGGACTGCTCCGGCTCAAGCAGGCGGGCTCCGTCCTGTCCGACTTCTCGGACGGCTCCTTCCAGCCGGTCCTCGACGATCCGGCCGCGGACCATGCCGGCGTGACGAGGCTCGTGCTCACGTCCGGCAAGCTCTACTACGACATCGAGGGCCACGACAGCCGCGCCGAGGCGAGGCACGTTGCGATCGCTCGCCTCGAGCAGCTCTATCCCTTCCCCGTCGACGCGGCAGCTGCGCTGACGGCGTCTTACCCGAATCTGCGGGAGGTCGTCTGGGCGCAGGAAGAGCCGCAGAACATGGGTGCGTGGCGTACACAGCGCCACCGGCTCGAGGCAGCGGCTCCCGACGGCGTGAGTGTCTCCTACGTCGGTCGCCCCTGGCGGGCGAGCCCGAGCGAGGGGTACCCGACGGCGCACCGCCTCGAGCAGAACCGGATCGTGCGCGAGGCGCTCGGAGTGGCCTAGTCCGACGCTAGGCCGAGCGACCGCTCCCTTGCCAGCGTCCGCCGGCGGCTAGCGCGGACGCGGCGGCCTGCGCCGTGCCACGAGCGCGGCGGCGACCTTGGGGCCGTGCGTGCGGGCTGCGGCGACGAGCTGGCGGCGTTGCGCCGGGGGCAGTCGGCGCCAGAGGTGGAAGGCTCCGAAGGCGAGTCCGAGTGGGCTGGTCGGGCGAAAGCGCGGCATGGCGGGCGCAATCGTTGCACAGACGGCCGCGTCCGTGTCAGTCCGTCTCGTCCCGCTCCTCGCGGTCACCTTTCCCGCGGTCCTTGTCGTGACCCTTGTCGTCGACCCTTGTCGCTCTTCTCGCCGTGCTTGCGGTCGGGCTCCGGCGTCGCCTCGTCGTTCGGCGCAGCCGGCGCGCCTTCGGCCGGCTCGTGCTTCACCTTCTCGTGCTTCACCTTCTCCTGCTTCACCTTCTCGCGGTGCGCCTTCCGCTCGTGCTTGCTCGCCTTCGACTTCTTGGCTTTCTTGGCCTCGTGCGAGTGCTCGCCCTCACTCGGCGTCGCGGCGGCGAGCGACCGCGGCGAGGGCTCAGGAGCAGGTGCGGGCTCTGGCTCCGGCTCGGCCGGGACGGGCTGTGCCGGAGCCGGTGTCGGGACCGGCTGGACGACGCGAACGGCCCTCGGTGCAGGAGCCGGTGCCGGCTTCGGCCTCGCTGCGGGAGCGGGGGGACGCGCCGGAGCCGGCCTGCTCACGATCTGCTTCGGGGCCGGCGCAGCTGCGACCGGAGCGACGACCGGGGAGGGGAGGGGCGCCGCGGGTCGGACGGGCCGGCGCCGAGCCTGCGTCGGCGCGGGCGCCGGTGCGGGGAGCGGCCGCACGTGAATCACGGGAGGCGGTGACGGTGCGGGCGCCGCGAACGTCGGAGCGTCCGTCGCCGGCGTCCCCAGCACCGTGATCGGAAGAGCCATCGCAGCCGCTCCACCTGCAACTGCAAGCGCTACGGTTGCCCCACGCAACAACGTCGACCTCATGCTTCATCCCCCTCGTGCCGAAAACACTCCCGGGGGTTGTATCGGCAAGCGATCGCAATAACTGAAGGGCAAGGATGGCGGGGAGCTTCAAGTTCAAGTTGGTCGGGGCGTTCCTGGCCCTGTCGGTCCTCCCGCTGGCCGCTGCCTTCTGGGGCTTCAGCGCAGTTGCGGAGCGCAGCGTCACCGGCGGTGTCGACGGGCGGCTCGAGGCCGGGCTCAATGCGGCGCTCGCTGCTTTCAACGACGAGCGCGAACGGTCGGAGCAGGTGGCCGAGCGCCTCGGGCGGAGTGTCGAGTTCCAGACGGCGCTGGCGGCGCGCGATCGCGCCGCGGTCGCGGCCCTCCTCGCTAGCCGGGAGCCGCTCCGGATCGAGACGCCCGACGGGTTCGCGGTCGGACCGAAGCTGCCGTTCGCGGCCGAGACGACGGTCTCATTGGTGGGACCGGGGACCAACACGGCGACGATCGTGGCGTACGTGCCCCTGACCGCGCCGCTGGCGGCGCGCCTCTACACCCGGTCCGGGCTGGCGGATCCGGACGGACTCGTGCTCGTTCGCGCGGACGGCACCGTCGGGGCGTCGACGTCGGAGCGGCTGAAGGGCGCGAGCGAGCTCGTCCCGGGGCACATCGACACTGCGCGGATCGGCGATCGCAGCTATCGCGCAGTCGGGACGCAGCTCACGCCGGATGGCGACGACATGCTCGCGGTCGTGACGCCGATCTCGGCTGTCGCCGCCGAGAAGCGCGCGGTGATCGAGCGCCTGCTCCTCGGACTCTTCGGCTCGTTGCTCCTGATCGCGGCGCTGGCGTATCTGGCAGGGCGCTCGATCGTCGGTTCGCTGTCACGGCTCGCGAAGGCCGCGAACTCGATCGCCGCCGGCAGGCTTCAGGAGCGCGTCCCCGTCAGCGGACGTGACGAGTTCGCCGCGCTGGGCCGCGCGTTCAACGAGATGGCCGAGCAGCTCGAGGCGCGGATGGCCGACCTCACGGACGAGCGGCGGCGACTGCGTGAGGCGAACGTGCGCTTCGGCGAGGCGCTCGCGGCCGCGCTCAACCCGGAACAGCTCCGGCGCGTGATCGTCGAGTCGGCCGTCGAGGCGACGCAGGCGGACGGCGGTGTCGTGATCGCCGAGGACGGGTCGACGGTCGAGTCCGGCGACATCGATTCGGGCGGCGAGCGGCTCGCGTTCGAGTTGACTGCAGGCCGGCGCAGCTACGGGCGCCTGCTCCTGATGGGCGACGACTTCGACGTCGAGGAGCGGATGACAGCCGCCTCGCTCGCGGGCCAGGCGGTCGTCGCGCTCGAGAACGCGCGCCTGCACCGCGACGCCGAGCGGAAGGCGCTCGTGGACAGTCTCACGGGGCTCGCGAACCGGCGGCAGGCGGACGAGTCGCTGACGACCGAGCTCGCGCGCGCCGAGCGGCTCGGCGGCCCCGTCGGCCTGATCCTCGCCGACGTGGACGACTTCAAGGCGGTCAACGACCGCTTCGGCCATCCCACCGGCGACATCGTCCTGCGCGACCTCGCCGACCTCCTGCTCGACGCCGTCCGTGAGATCGACGTGGCGGCGCGCTGGGGCGGCGAGGAGTTCGCGGTGATCCTGCCCGGAACCGACCGCGAGGGCGCCGCCCAGGTGGCCGAGCGGCTGCGAGTCGCGCTCTCCGAGCGCGAGATCCTTTCGGTCGACGGCGAGCCGCTCCACGTCACCGCGAGCTTCGGGGCGGCATCGTCGACCCCAGGGATGTCGACGACTGCGCTGATCGAGGCCGCGGACGAGGCGCTCTACCGCGCCAAGCGGGCGGGCAAGGATCGCGTCTTCGCCGGCTCGACGCCTGTGATTCCCTTGTAGCAATAGCCGCAGATGCAGGACATTCTCCAGCCCCCTGCGCTACAATCGGCGCCCAGCAGCGCACCCCCGCCAACGACCACGGAGAACCGAATGCCCGTCGAGACACCTTCGCTTTTCGCCCGCGTGATCCAGGATCACCTCGAACTGAAGCGGCGCAACTCGGACCTCGAACCGGCGATGCCGATCGAGGGCTACCGCATCGACGATCCGTTCGACAACCACCCGCTCTTCAAGACCGAGGAGCAGGCGCGACTCGAGGAGACGATGGACGGCGACGAGCCGGCGGTGCAGATGGACGCCGAACCGCACACGTGGCCGGGTGAGGAGTCCGTCGAAAACGTCGCGGCTCCGGAAGGCGAGAGCGCGGAGGACTCCAGTCTCTGGTCGAAGTCGCGCGATTTCGACTGGGGCGACTGAGCTCGAACGCAGCGCTCGGCTAGGCGGGGCCGGCATCCCCGGTCGTCGCAGTCGGCAGCACGTCGTCGACGAGCGTGTTCGCGAGCCGCCGGAACGATCCCTCCTGCGCGATCAGCTCGCGCTCGGTGCCGCGCTGGACGATGCGGCCGTGCTCGAGCACGAGGATCTCGTCGGCTCGGCGGACGGTCGCGAGCCGGTGCGCGATGATGATCGACGTCCGGCCGGCGAGCAGGGTGTCGAACGCCCGCTCGATCAGGATCTCCGTCGGCCGGTCGATGTTGGACGTCGCCTCGTCGAGGATCAGGATGCGCGGGTCGGCGAGCAGCGCGCGCGCGATCGAGATCAGCTGCCGCTCACCCGCCGACAGGCCGGCGCCACCCTCGCGGACGACGTGCTCGAGCCCGTGCTCCAGGCGAGCGGCGACTCGGTCGACGCCGACCGCCGCGGCCGTCGCGCGCACCTCCTCGTCGGTGGCGTCCGGTCGGGCGAAGCGGATGTTGTCGGCGATCGTGCCGCTGAACAGGAACGGATCCTGGAGCACGACCCCGAGCTGGCGCCGGTAGCCGACGAGCTGGATGTCGCGGAGATCGGTGCCGTCGACGCGGACGGCGCCGGAGTCCGGGTCGTAGAAGCGTGCGATCAGCTTCGCCGTGGTCGACTTGCCGCCGCCCGACTCGCCGACGAGCGCCAGGCAGCCACCCGGCGGGATCGCGATCTCGAGCTCGTGCAGCACCGGCTCGTCGCCGTAGGAGAACGTGACCCGGTCGAGCTCGAGCCGCCCGTCGATCCGACCGATGGGGCGCGCGTCGGGCTTGTCGGCGACGTCGATCTCGGCGTCGAGCACGGAGCTGATCTTGTCCATCGCGGCGCTCGCCGCCTGCACCTGCCCGTACAGCTCCGAGAGCTCCTGCAGCGGCTGGAAGACCAGCGCGAGCAGGCCGACGGCCGAGATCAGGGTGCCGATCTCGAGCGAGCCGCCGTCGAGCAGCAGCGCGCCGGCGAAGAGGACGGTGACGGTCGCGACGGCGCCGAGCAGCTCGATCGCGGGGAAGAAGATGGAGTAGATCTTCTGCACGTGGACGTTGGCGACGCGGTTGTCCTCGTTCAGGCCGTCGAACTCCGCCTGGAACGCCCGCTCGCGGTTGAACGCCTGGATCACGGCCATGCCGGAGACGGACTCGGCGAGCTGCGCCGTCACGATCGCGATTCGCGTCCGCACCTCTGCGGCGGCGACGTGCGAGACCCGCTGGAACCAGCGCGAGACGATGAACCCGGGTGGGACGACGCAGAGCGCGACGAGCCCGAGCCGCCAGTCGAGCAGGAAGAGGCCGGCGATCGCGGCGACGAAGGTGAGCGTGTTCACCACCAGGGTGGTCAGCCCCTGGTTGAGCACGTCCGAGAGTGCGTCGACGTCGCTCGTCAGCCGCGAGATGATCCAGCCCGCCTTCTGCTGTGAGAAGTAGCGGAGCGAAAGCGACGTCAGGTGCTCGAAGAGGTCGCGGCGGAGCTCGAGCACGATCCGCTGGCCCATGCTCGCGAGGCTGCGCCAGGTCAGCGTGCCGAGGATCCATGCGGCCGCGTTGACGCCGATGTAGAGGATCACGTCGCGAACGAGCCGGGCGTCGTCGTCGGCACGGATGCCGTGGTCGATCGCGTCCTCGACGAGGTGCCAGCCGACCACGGGCGCCGCCGCCGACAGCGCCGCCAGCAGCGCGATCGCCGTCAGTTGACCCCTGCGCTCGGCCGCGTACGGCAGCAGCCGCGAGAGCCCGGTGTGCCGTTTACGCGGCAACGGACTCGTCTCCGAAGAGCGCGGTGAAGAGGCCGCCGGCGGCGATCAGCTCGTCCGGCCTGCCCTGCTCGACGATCCGGCCGCCGTCGAGCACGACGGCGCGGTCGGAGACGCCGATCGTGGAGAGCCGCTGCGTCGCCACGAGCACGGTGCGGCCGGCGACGGCGGGGCGGAGGTTCGCGACGAGGTGCCGCTCGGTCTCGGTGTCGACGGCGGACATCGGGTCGTCGAGCACGAGCACGCGGGCCCCTGCGACGAGCGCGCGTGCGAGCGCGACCCGCTGGCGCTGGCCGCCGGAGAGGTTGACGCCGCGCTCGCCGATCAGCGTGTCGTAGCCGTCCGGCAGGTCGTCGACGAAGGCGGAGACGCCGGCAGCGTCGCAGGCCGCGAGCACCTCGTCCCAGTCGGCATCCGGCCGCGACGAGAGCAGGTTCTCGCGCAGGAGGACGGAGAAGAGCACGGGGCGCTGCGTCACGAGCGCGACGGCGCTGCGCAGCTCCGCGAGCGGCAGCTCGCGTGTCTCGACGCCGCCGACGAGCACGCGTCCGTGTCTGGGGTCGTAGAAGCGCGGCAGCAGGTTGAGCAGGGTCGTCTTGCCGGCACCGGTCGAGCCGCAGACGGCGACGATCTCGCCGGGCTCGACCGTGAGGTCGACGCCCCGCAGCACCTCGGCGCCGGTGCCGTAGGCGAAGTGCACGTTCTCGAAGCGGACGGGGAGTGGCCCGGCCGGCAGCTCCTTCGGCTCGGCAGGCTCCGCGAGCGGCTCGATCCCCTCCAGCCAGGCGAAGCTGCGGCCTGCCGAGGCGACCGCCCGCTGGCCGAGGTTGATGATCCAGCCGAGTGCCTCGAGCGGCCAGACGAGTTGCAGCAGCAGCGTGATGAAGAGCATGAACTCGCCGATCGTGAGGTTGCCGTCGATCACCTCCCGCCCGCCGAAGAGCAGCACCGCCGCGATCCCGAGCGTGGGCAGGAAGAGCAGCCCGGGCAGGTAGTTCGCCTCCACGGTCGCGGCCCGCATCGTCTCGTGGCGGACGGCCTCGGCGCGGCCGAGGAAGCGGGTCCGCACGTCCTCCTCGCGGCCGAACGCCTGCACCATCTCGATCCCGATCACGGCCTCGTCGGTGGCCTCGGTCAGGTTGCCCTTGCGCGCCTGCACAAGGCGTGAGATCGGGAAGAGCTTGTGCGCGAAGACGAAGGTGAGGATCGCGATCGCCGGCATCGCGAACGCGGAGTAGAGGGCGAGCCGCGGGTTGACGTTCAAGAGCACGATGGCGGCTGCGACGATCATCATCCCGCTCTGCAGCCCCTGGACGACGCCCCACCCGATGAAGTAGCGGACGGGGTAGATGTCGTTCGTCGCGCGCGAGATCACCTCGCCGGTCGCATGCCGGTCGTAGAACGCGCGCGGGTAGGTGAGGTAGGCGTGGTAGAGCAGCTCGCGCAGCCGCGCCTCGACCGCGATTCCGACGCGCGCCGTCGCGAAGCGGCGCGAGAAGTTGACGCCGAAGCGGAGTGCCGCGAGCACGACGATCACGCCGAGGTAGGGGAGGAGCCGGCCGTCGTGCGGGCCGACGATCGCCTCGTCGACGACGCGCTGAATCAGGACGGGGATCGTGATCGAGAGCGCCGTGAACACGAGCGCAAGGGTCAGGCCGAGGCCGACCAGGCGGCGCTGCTCCCACCAAAGCGGGAAGAGCCGGCGCAGAGTCGGCCAGAGGGTGAGATCGGGGGGGTCGACGTGAGTCAAGGCCTGCTGACGGTACCAGTGGCTTTTGGCTGAACCCCGCTTCAGCTCTACGCTTGCGCTCTGACTGCGAGTTGACATCGATTAGCCCTTGACACGACATCATAATGATGTCATAGTGCCCCCATGCAGATGGCACCGTACGTCCAGGCACTTCAAGAAGACCTCGCGGCGGCGGCTGCTCTTGCCGGCGACGACACCGTCGAGGAAGCGGGCCGCCGGCTCGCACAGGCGCTCGAGCCGTCGCTCCAACTCCGGCTCCTCGACCTGCTGGGCGAGATCGCCGGCACGCTCAACGGCCAGGTTCCCGGCCGCGTCGAGGTTCGCCTCGCCGGGCGCGAGCCCGAGCTCGTCTACGTCGAGGACGAGGAGGTCGAGCCGGCCGCCTCGACCGACGACGCACTCACCGCCAGGATCACGCTCCGCCTCTCCGACTCGCTCAAGGCCCAGCTCGAGGTGGCCGCTGCGAAGGAGAGCGTCTCCGTCAACTCGTGGATCGTGCGTGCACTCGCGCGCGGCCTCGAGACCCGTTCCGTCCGCGCCGGCCGGCGCCTGTCCGGCTACGCAGAGAGCTGAAAGGAGCTCACATGTCCCGTCTCCATCCCATCCCGTTCGGTGGCGGCACGCTGCTCGTCCCCGACTGGTGTGCCCCCGTCCGCGACGAGCGGATCGTGAAGCCCGCCCGCCGGAAGGGTGTGCGGCATGCATAGGTTCCCCACCGAGCACGCGCAGCTGAAGGTGCGCAACCCGTCCGGCGACGTGACGGTCGAGACCGGCGACGTCGCCGAGGCCACGGTCGAGCTGGTGCCGCTGAACGACACCGACGCGACCCGCACCGCGATCGAGAAGGCGACCGTCGATGCCCGCGGCGACGAGATCGTCGTCGAGCTGGCGGGCGGTCGCGGTTGGTCGATCTCGATCGGCAACTGGGGCTTCGGCTCGGCGCAGGTGAGCGTCCGGATCACGTGCCCGCACGGTTCCGACCTCGCCTGCGACACCGCCTCCGCCGACATCCGGGTGACCGGCAGGCTCGGCGACGTGCGGCTCCGGACCGCGTCCGGCGACACGTCGCTCGAGCAGGTCGGCGGCGTGCTCGAGCTGAAGAGCGCGAGCGGCGACGTCCGCGTCGAGTCCGTTCAGGGACGCTGCACGCTCAACACCGTCTCCGGCGACATCGAGCTCGGGACGGCCATGGCGGGCGTCTCCGCCAACTCGGTCTCGGGCGACGTCGAGCTCGGGGAGGTCGTCGGCGACCTGACGGTCTCCAGCGTCTCCGGCGACCAGTCGATCCGCGCCGCCGGCCCCGGCGAGGTCGCGCTCAAGGCGGTCTCTGGCGACGTCGACGTCGCGATCCGCCGCGGCCTCCGCGTCAGGCTCGACGTCAACTCCGTCAGCGGCTCGATCGGCTCGGAGCTCGAGGTCAGCGACGCGCCCACGGGCGGCGACGGGCCCGAGGCGGGACTCCGGGTGCGCACGGTCAGTGGCGACGTCCGGATCAGCCGTGCCGCCGGGGCGGTCGTCTGACGTGCGACGACCCGGCGGCCTCCTGCGCAACCGGGACTTCCTCTCCCTCTGGGGCGCGGAGACGATCAGTCAGTTCGGCTCGCAGGTCTCGTTCCTGGCGCTGCCGCTGGTCGCGATCCTCGCCCTGGAGGAGAGCGCGTTCAAGGTCGCTGCGCTCACGAGCGTCCAGTTCCTGCCCTTCCTGCTCTTCACGCTCCCGGCAGGGGTCTGGGTCGACCGCCTCCGCCGCAAGCCGATCCTCGTCGCCGGCGACGTCGGGCGCGCCGTCGCGCTCGCGACGATCCCCGCGGCGCACTGGGCCGGAACGCTGAACATCTGGCACCTCTACGCCGTCGGCTTCGTCGTCGGCGTCTGCACCGTCTTCTTCGACGTCGCGTACCAGTCGTATCTCCCAGCGCTGGTCGGGCGCGACCAGGTCGTGGAGGGCAACGCGAAGCTCGAGATCAGTCGCGCCGGAGCGAACATCGGCGGTCCCGGGCTGGCGGGCGGACTCGTCGCCGCACTGACCGCGCCGATCGCCGTGCTCGCCGACGCGATCAGCTTCCTCGTCTCGGCGCTCCTGCTCGGCGCGATCCGCAAGCAGGAGCCCGCGCCGTCGCGCGAGGGCCGCCGGTCGCTGAGGTCTGAGCTCGGCGAAGGGCTCCGCTACGTCTTCTCGCACTCCTACCAGCGGACGATGGTCGCCACGACCGCGCTCGCGAACTTCTTCGGTCAGGTCGTCTTCTCGATCCTGCTCGTCTACGCCGTGCGCGAGCTCGGGCTGACCGCGGCGACGATCGGGATCGTGCTCGCGGTCGGCAACCTCGGCACGCTCGCGGCTGCCCTGACCGCACGCCGGATCGGCGAATGGCTCGGCGTCGGCCGGACGATCCTGATCGCGTCCTGCCTGTTCGGGCCGGGCACGCTCCTGATCGCGCTCGCGCCGAAGGAGCAGGCGATCCCGTTCATCCTCGCGAGCATGACCGTCATCGGCTTCGGGGGGATCCTCTACAACGTGACCGCGATCAGCCTGATCCAGGCGATCACGCCCGACCGGATCCTCGGGCGCGCCAATGCGTCGCGCCGGTTCGTCGTCTGGGGTGTGGTCCCGCTCGGCGGGCTCACCGGCGGCGCGCTCGCGACGGCGATCGGCCTGCGCGAGACCATGGTCGTGGGCGCCCTCGGCGGCCTGCTCACCGTCGTGCCGGTGCTCTTCTCGCCGTTGCGCCGCGTCGGCCGGATGTCCGAGCTCCCCGAGCTCGAGCCGGAGCCTCAGCCCCCGATCGCCTCGGCGAGCAGCGCGCCCGCGTAGCTCTGCCAGGCGAGGTCAGGCTGCGCCCGCAGCCTCGCCAGCCCGTCGCTCACCGCCGGCAACCCCTCCGCGCCGGCGGTGAGCCGGGCGAGCGCGTCCTCGAACGCGTCGCGCGCCTCCGGCCGGTCAAGGTCGTCTGCGACGGCAAGTACCGCGCGGCCGTCGAGCTCCAGCTCCCGGTGTGGGTCGCCGCCGGCGGCGAGCAGCAGCTCCGCCCGCCGCAACGCGGCCTTCAGCTCGTCGGCGTCGTGCTCGACCTCCTGCCCCGCGAGCCACGCGAGACCAAGTAACAGACTGTTACTTGGCCCGGTTTCGAGTACCTCCAGCGCCTCTCGCACGGGCTCAAGCCTACGCGCGCGCAGCCAAGTAACAGTCTGTTACTTGGCTGGGTCGAGCGCTGCGTGCGAGCGCTCGTACCAGTCGGACCAGCCGCCCTCGTAGGCCCGCGCGCCGCCGCCGTCGACCTCGACGATGCGGTCGACGATCCGGTCGAGGAAGTAGCGGTCGTGCGAGATCACGCAGACGGTGCCCTCGAACTCCTCGAGCGCCGTCTCGAGCGCCTCGACCGAGTCGATGTCGAGATGGTTCGTCGGCTCGTCGAGGACGAGCAGGTTCGGTTGCTGCAGCATCAGCAGCAGCAGCTGCAGGCGCGTCCGCTCGCCGCCCGAGAGCAGCTCGTTCGCCCGGCGCACCTGCTCGTACGGGAAGAGGAACTTCATCAGCAGCGCGACCGCCTCGCCCTCGGCGCAGCGGTGCGCGAGCCGGACCGTGTCGAGCGGGCTCGACTCGGGATCGAGCGTCTCCTGATCCTGCGCGAGATACCCGACGCGGATCGACGGCCCGACCCAGACCTCTCCCTCGGTCGGCTCCAGCTCGCCGACGACCGTCTTCAGGAGCACGCTCTTGCCGGCGCCGTTCGCGCCGACGAAGCCGACCCGCTCGCCGTGCACCACGGTCAGCTCCACGTCGGCCAGAACGGCATCGTCGCCGAAGCTCATGCCGACCCGGCGCAGCTCGAAGACGCGCTGACCGCCGCGCGCATGGGGGTGCAGGCGCAGCGCGATCTTGCGCCGCTCCAGCACGGGACGCTCGATCTTGTCCATCCGGTCGATCTGCCGCTGCTTGTTGCGGGCCTGCTTGATGTGGCGCTCGTCGACGACCCGGTGCGCCCAGTCCCTGAAGCGCCGGATCGCGGCCTCGAGCCGCTCGATCTCCTTCTGCTGAGTGACGTACGCCTGCCGCTGTCGTTGCAGATCGAGCTCGCGCTCGAGCGTGTAGGCCGAGTAGTTGCCCGGCCAGATCCGGATGCGGCCGCCGTGCAGCTCGGCGATCTCTGCGACGGTCTCGTCGAGCAGGTAGCGGTCGTGCGAGACGGCGACGGCCGCCCCGTCGAAGCCCGTGAGGAGCCGCTCGAGCAGTGCGCGGCCGACGGCGTCGAGGTGCGCCTCCGGCTCGTCGAGCAGGAGCACGTCGGGGTCGCGCGCGAGACAAGCCGCGAGCGCGACGAGCTTGCGCTGGCCGCCCGAGAGCGCGCTCGTCGGCAGCGCGAGGTCGCTCTCCTCGATCCCGACGTCGAGCAGCATCGCGCGGGCGCGGCCGTCGATGCTCGGCCCGCCGGCCGCCTCCCAGCGCTCGACGAGCTCCTCCTGGCGGTGGAGCACGCGGGACATGCGGCCGAGGTCGGCGGCGAGCTCCGGGGAGGCGAGCTGCTCGGTGACGCGGTGCAGCTCGCGGTCGAGCTCGCGCAGGTCCGGACGCGCGGCCAGGACCGTCTCGAGCGGCGTGGACTCGTCGCCGAGCGGATGCTGGGGCAGAAACGAGACGACGAGCTCGCGCCGGCGGACGACCATGCCCGCATCCGGCTCCTCGATCCCCGCGATCAGCTTCAGCAGCGTCGACTTGCCCGAGCCGTTGGCGCCGATCACGCCCACGCGGGCGCGCGGCTCGATCGCGAAGTCGAGGCCGTCGAGCACGGTCCGGCTGCCGTACGACTTGCGCACGGCGTTGAGGGAGACGAGGGCCAAGGCGCTAGGCCGAGTTGCGGACGACCTGGAGCACGTAGTCGTCCCGGCCGTCACGCAGGGCGTCGGCGAGCCGCTCGTTGCCGGAGATACCGGTCCGGGCGGCGAGGACCTCGTAGAGGCGCTCGTCGCTGAGCCCGGCGCCGCGAGCCGCCTTCACGAGCTGCTGGACCACCTGCAGCGGCTTCCCGTCAGGCGCGAACTGCCAGGCCGGGTAGAGGTAGTCGTGCCCGCCCGGCCGGCGGACGCCGAGGAGCTCGCCGGCGCGCCGCATCGCGTCGAGGCGGTGCGTGCCGATGCCGAGCCGCGTCGACAGCCAGGAGCCGGAGAGCGACTCTTCCGCGAGCTTGACGTCCACGGGTCGCATCATGCCGGGGACAGGCGGGCGCGTCGACCCTGGACCGCCCAGCGGGCGCCCTCGACCGCCCAGCCGCCGAGCGCGAGCACGAGCAGCAGGAGGGCGAGCAGCAGCAGGATCAGGAGGCGCTTCATGGCCGCAACGCTATGCCGTGCCGGCTCCGCAGGCATCGGCCGTGACGACGATTCCGCATCATCCTCGCGGGTGATCTCTATCCTGGCTGCATGCCCGGCCAGTGGGAGCTGATCGTCCTCGGTGTCGTCGTCCTGCTCCTCTTCGGCTCGAAGCAGGTGCCGACGATCGCGCGCCAGCTCGGACGCGGGCTGCGGGAGGTCAAGGAGACGGTGAAGGACGTCGACCCGCGCGAGGACGTGCGCCGCGCGATGGAGCCGGAGACCGAGCGGCCGCCGCAGGCGCCCGAGGACGAGGCGCGCGCCGCGGGTAGCGACGCACGCCCCGACCCGGAGTAGCTAGGGCAACGCGACGAAGCGGCCGAGGAACGCACGCGCCGACGGCGTGTCGGTGCGGAAGGCGAAGTTCCCGCCCATGCACGTGTCCACGTCGCCGAACGAGTCCACCGCGAGCACGAGGTTCGAGTCGCCGTGGAGCAGCGGTCCACCCGAGTCGCCGAGGCACATGCCGCTCTTCTTGGTTCCCTTCGCGCCCTTGGTCTCGATCCCGTAGCCGCTCACCATCTCCTTGTTCAGGCTCTTGATCCGCGTGGTGCCGAGCGTCCGCTCGCCCGTCTGCACCGGCGGCGCGAGAGACTGCAGCCCGAAGCCGACGATCGAGACGTCACGCTCGTTCCCCTTCAGCTTGTCGTCCAGGTAGCCGGCGGTGGGCAGCGCGCCGTAAGCCGGCAGATTCACCGGCCGGTTGAGCAGCACGACGCCGAGATCGCCCGTGTTCGGCGTCGTGATCACCGGATTGAAGTCGGGATGCGTCATCGGCATGCCCATCGCCGCCGGCGGGTTCGCCGGATTCCAGACCGCGTCGGGCCAGACGAAGGCCACAGCCGAGCCGAACGTGCAGTGACCGGCGGTGAGCACCACCGTCGGCGAGATGAGCGTGCCGGAGCAGAACGCTCCCGGGCGCCCGGTCGAAGCGTCGATGAACCCGAGCGCCACGACGTAGGGGTGCCGATCGCCATCGGGCGCCCCGTTGATGACCGCGCCGGCCGACCCAGCTGCCAGCAAAACCGCAAGTGCCGCAAGTGCCGCAAGTAGAAGCTTCCGCAAGTTGCCACCTCTCCCAGAGAACATCACCTTTACCCGTCGCACCGTAGGCCGATTCGGGGGATTCGCCTCCCTCGAACGGGGGCTTCAGCTTTCGTCGCGCTCGGACGAGAGGCGGGCCGTCAGCGTCTCGATCTCGTCGCGCAGCTGCGTGAGCTCGCCGATCGACATCGACTTGCGCTGGGTCTCGAAGGTCGAGATCAGCTCGGCGAGCCGCGAGCGCGTCGGGCCGACGTTCTCGAGTCGATATTTCTGGAAGAGGTCCACGTGGAAGGGGCGCTGCCGCAGGGTTCACGGTCACAACGGCGCCCACGGCCGAGCGGTTGCGCAGCGATGGAAAGTCGTTCACGAACCGATGCCGAGCCGTGACATCCCCGTCCGCCGTGGCGGCTAGCCTCGACGCATGGCCAAGGCTGCAGTCCAGTTCGCGTGCACCGAGTGCGGCTACGCCGCCGGGCGGTGGTTCGGCAAGTGCCCGGGCTGCAACGCGTTCGGGTCGCTCGTCGAGGAGGTCCCCGCGTCCGCAGCCCGCGCCGCCGCGAAGCCGCTCCTCCGGCTCGTCGACGTCGACGCCCAGGAGGCGAAGCGAATCTCCACCGGCGTGGCGGAGCTCGACCGTGTCCTCGGCGGCGGTCTCGTCCCCGCCAGCCTGGTCCTCGTCGGCGGGGAGCCGGGCGTCGGCAAGTCGACGCTCCTGCTGATGGCGCTCGGCTGCGTGTCCGCAGCCGGCAAGCGTGCGCTCCTCGTCACCGGCGAGGAGTCGACCGCACAGGTCAAGCTCCGCGCGGCGCGCCTCGGTGGCGCCGACAAGGTCGAGATCCTCGCCGAGACCGAGCTCGATGCCGTCTGCGCGACGCTCGAGCGCGAGCGGCCCGACGTGTGCGTGATCGACTCGATCCAGACGCTCTACTCGTCCGACATGGGCTCCGCGCCGGGCTCGGTCGGCCAGGTCAGGGAAGCCGCCGGCCGCCTGCTCCGGGTCGCGAAGGAGCAGGGGGTCGCGACGATCCTCGTCGGCCACGTGACGAAGGACGGCTCGGTGGCGGGCCCGCGCGTCCTCGAGCATCTGGTCGACTGTGTGCTCCAGTTCGAGGGCGACCGCTACCACGCCCATCGCGTCCTGCGCGCGACGAAGAACCGCTTCGGCTCGACGAACGAGATCGGCGTCTTCGAGATGACCGGCGAGGGGCTCGTCGGTGTCCCCGACCCGTCCGAGCTCTTCGGCAAGACGCTTCCCGGCGAGGTCGGCGCCGCCGTCGCCTGCGCGCTCGAGGGCACGCGGCCGATCCTGCTCGAGATCCAGTCGCTCGTCGCGCCCACCGACCTGGCGATGCCGCGCCGCGTCGGCACCGGCGTCGATCCGAAGCGGCTGGCGATGATCGTCGCCGTCCTCTCGCGCCACGCCGGCGTTCCGCTCGGCTCGGCCGACGTCTTCGTCAACGTCGCCGGCGGGCTGCGGATCGACGAGCCCGGCGCGGACCTCGCGATCGCGCTCGCGATCGCATCCGCGGCACGCAACGCGCCCGTGCGCGACGGCCTCGCCGCGTTCGGCGAGATCGGGCTCACCGGACGCCTCCGTCCCGCAGCCCAGTCGGAGCGCAGGCTCGAGGAGTGCGCCAAGTTCGGCACGGTCGCGGTGGTCGCTCCCGAGGGCACGCGGAGCCGCTCGCAGATCAGGGTCTCGGGCTCGGCGACGCTGAAAGACGCCCTGCTGGCCGCGCTCGCCGTCCGTACGGAAAATCCCCGCAAATCGGCCTAATCGTCCAAAAAGTCACGTTTTCCAGGGGTTTCTGCTAGACTGTCAGCCGCATGCCGGTGAGCTTTCGAGCCCGCCGGCTTCTTCTCGGTACAGACGATTTCTTCAAAGGGGAGGCTGGCTTGTTCGACGTTGGCGACAAGGTGGTGTATCCGCACCACGGTGCAGGCACGGTCGTGAAGAAGGAGAAGCGCGAGGTGCTGGGGCAGACGCGCGAGTACCTCACGATCCAGATCCTGCACAACGACATGACGGTGAACGTCCCGGTCGAGAACGCTGAGCAGGTCGGCCTGCGCACCGTGATCGACGAGGACCTGGTCAACACCGTCGTCAAGGCACTGACCGCGGGCGAGTCGGAGATGCCGAAGAACTGGAACCGGCGCTTCAAGCACAACCGCGACAAGATGAAGACGGGCGACATCTTCGAGCTGGCCGAGGTGGTCAAGAACCTCTCCCTGCGCGACCACGAGAAGGGTCTCTCGACGGGCGAGAAGCAGATGTTCGTGAAGGCGAAGAAGATCCTCGCCTCCGAGCTGATGTACGCCAAGGCCGTCGACGAGGAAGAGGCTGCTGAGTGGCTCGAGGGTGTGCTCTCCGGCAACGGCGAGAAGCCGAAGAAGAAGAGCAAGGCCAAGGCCGCCGCCGCCACGGCGTAGCGCGCCTCGATCCCGGAGCATGAGCGTCTGGGCCCTCCTCGTCGCCGCGGGGTCCGGAGAGCGGCTGGGCAAGGACCGGCCGAAGGCGTTCGTCGGGCTCGGTGAGCTGCCCCTGCTCGCCGAGCCGCTCCGCCGGCTCGACGAATCCGGCTGGGTGGACGCGATCGTCGTCGCGGTCCCGGCCGGCTGGGAGGAGCCGGCGATCCTGCTCGCCGAGGAGCTCTCCGCGACGAAGGTCGTCGCGGCCGTCACCGGCGGCGCGACCCGGGCCGAGTCGGTGCGAGCCGCGCTCGCCGAGGTGCCGGACGACGCGCTCGTCGTCCTCGTCCACGATGCCGCGCGTCCGCTCGTCACCGACGCGGTGCTCGAGCGAGTGCTCGCGCCGCTCTCGGAGGGTTGGGACGGCGTCGTCCCTGCGCTCCCGCTCCTCGACACCGTCAAGTCGGTCGACGGCGAATGCGTCACCGGCACGCTCGACCGGGCCGGCCTCGTGGCGGTGCAGACGCCGCAAGCGTTCCTCGCGCCCGCGCTCCGCGGTGCGTACGCAGGCGAGCTCGGCGACGCGACCGACTGCGCCTCGCTCGTCGAGGCACGCGGCGGTCGCGTTCGCTGGGTCGAAGGAGACCCGAAGCTGCTGAAGGTGACCGACCGCGCCGACCTGGAGCTCGTTTCCTCGTGGCTTTGAGGGCGGTCGTCTTCGACGTGGGCGAGACGCTGATCGACGAGACCGGCATGTGGGAGCGGGCGGCCGACGCTGCCGGGGTGCCACGCTTCACTCTCATGGGCGTCCTCGGCGGGCTCGCCGCCCGCGGGGAGCACCACCGGGGAGTTTGGGAGCTCCTCGGGGTCGAGCCGGCTGCGTCGAGCTGGTCGCCGGACGACTTCTATCCAGACGCCTTGCCCTGCCTGCGGAAGCTGCGGGCGCATGGGCTTCTCGTCGGAGCCGCAGGCAACGTCCCGCTCGGCCACGAGGAGCCGTTGCGGGAGCACGTCGATGTGTTGGGCTCGTCCGGGCTTTGGGGGGTCGAGAAGCCGGCGGCCGCGTTCTTCGAGCGGATCGCCGTGGAGGCCGCCTGCACACCGGACGAGATCGCATACGTCGGCGACCGCGTCGACAACGACATCGAGCCGGCGCTCGCCGCGGGAATGGTCGCGGTGCACGTCCGGCGCGGCCCGTGGGGGCTGCTGCACGCGCCGCCGTCCGAGGCGATGAGCATCGAGTCCCTCGTGGAACTGCCGGAAGCGCTCGGTGTCTGAGCTCCGGATCGGGCTGGGTGTCGACGCGCACGCGCTCGAGGACGGCGTCCGGCTCGTGCTCGGCGGGGTCGAGATCGACCATCCGCACGGGCTCGCCGGCCACTCCGACGGCGACGTGATCGCCCATGCGCTCACGGACGCGGTGCTCGGCGCCGCGGGCCTCGGCGACATCGGCTCGCTCTTCCCGTCCGGCGACGACCGGTGGCACGGTGCGGACTCGCTCGACCTGCTGCGCGACGCGTACGCCCGCGTCCGCGAGGCGGGCTACGCGCTCGTCAACGCCGACTGCATCCTGATCGGGGAGGAGCCGAGGATCGCGCCGCATCGCGAGGCGATGCGGGCGCGTCTCGCTGAGGCGCTCGGGGTCGAAGCCGACCGCGTCAACGTCCGTGCCACCACCACCGACCGGCTCGGCTTCACCGGGCGTGGCGAGGGCCTCGCCGCCGAGGCGGTCGCCCTCCTGGAGCGGGCGTGAGGGTCGTCAGCCAGGCCGAGCGGCCCGACCTGCTCGCGCGGCGCGACGAGCTCGGCGACACGTGGGACGAGTTCATGTACCACGACCCGGTCGCGAACGAGCACTGGGATCGGCAGTACGAGGAGTTCCCCGACCTGCAGCTCTGGCTCGTCGACGACGACGACCGCCTGCTCGCCGAGTCGAACGCCGTCCCGATCCCCTTCGGCCCCGACGAGCTCCCCGACGACGGCTGGGACGCCGCGATGGAGTTGGCCTTCTCCGGTCGTCCCGCGGTCGCGGTCTCCGCGATCGCGATCACGATCGGCGCCGGCAACCGCGGCAACGGCCTGAGCCGAGTGATGCTCGACGGAATGCGGCAGGCTGTCGCGGCGCGCGGGCTCGCCGACCTCGTCGCGCCCGTCCGCCCGAACCTGAAGCACCGCTATCCGCTCGTCCCCGCGGAACGCTACGTCGAGTGGCGCCGGGAGGACGGGCTGCTCTTCGATCCGTGGCTCCGGGTCCACGAGCGCGCGGGAGCGCGGCTGGTCGGCGTCGCGCCGCGATCGATGCGGATTCCCGGCACGGTCGCCCAGTGGGAGGAGTGGACCGCGATGGCCTTCCCCGACTCCGGCACCTACGTCGTTCCCGGTGCCCTCGTCCCGGTCGAGATCGACCGTGAGCGCGACGAGGGCGTCTACGTCGAGCCGAACGTCTGGATGCACCACCGCCTCTAGCGGCGGTCGGGGCTCACTCCGCCCAGGGCAGCTCGTCCCAGCGGGCCGGGCGCTCGTGACGCCACTCGCCGCAACCGGCGTAGGCCTCCTTGCTCGAGCCCGTCTCCGACTCGACGCTCGCGCCGTGCCGGCCGGCGAGGTCCGAGCGCCGGTACGTCGTCCTCGACCGGTCGGTCCTGCCCCCGACCGCGAGGATCACGCACGGGCCCTCGCCCGCGCCGACGAACACGTGCCCGGTGCCGGGCGGGCAGTGGACGAAGTCCCAGGCGCGAAGCCGCCGCTCTTCCTCCTCGACGATCAGGACGCACTCGCCCCGCAGGACGAGGAAGTTCTCCTGGTCGGTCTCCGCGTGGTACCGGCCGATCGACTGGCCGGGCGCCAGCACCCGCAGCGTGACTCCCACCTGGGGGAAGGTCTGCTCCTCGAGCTCGGGGCGCCCGCGCAGAACGAAGTCGTCGGCCTCGAAGATGCAGACGCTGCCGAAGTTGTCGTTGGTCAGCCAGGCCGAGTCGCGTGCGTTGACGATGAACCACCCCGGCGTGACGGGTGCGAGCCCCGAGTCCACCGCTTCCAGCCGGGCTTCCTCGATCATCCGTTCTCCTCTTCTACGCGGGCAAGCGGATGAGCTCGCCCTGTTGCTCGACGAGGCCGTCTCGCAGCAGCGACGCTGCGGCCTCGCGGTCGGCGTCGACCGGCTGGGCCTGCTCCGTCACGAGTCGCAGGAGCGCCGCGCGCCGCTGCCGGAAGGAGCCCTCGAAGCGGGACTGCTTCCGCTGCGGCTCGTAGCGGCTCCCGCGTGCCGGGCACGCTTCGGCGAGCGGGCAGGCCTCACAGCGGGGGATGCGGGCGAGGCAGATCGTCGCGCCGAGGTCGAAGAGCGCCTGCAGCGACTCCGGCCCGAAGGCGTGGCCGGTGCGCTCCTGGATTCGCGCGACGTTCGTGTCCACGGGCAGCACGGGCTCGCCGAAGGCCTGGTTGCGGATCGCGGCCGCCGTGTACGGGCCGACGCCGGGCAGTGCGGTCAGGTCGTCGGGCCAGCCGTCTGCGGCGATCGCGCACGCCGCGCGGTGCAGGTTGAGGGCGCGGCGGTTGTAGCCGAGCCCCTGCCAGGCGCGGATCACGTCGGCGGCAGAGGCGGCGGCGAGCGCCGCCGGGTCGGGCCAGCGCTCGAGCCAGGCCGTCCAGCGGGGGATCACCCGCTCGACCTGTGTCTGCTGCAGCATCACCTCGCTGACGAGGATCGCGTACGGGTCGCGCGTCCGCCGCCAGGGCAGGTCGCGGCCACTCGTCTCGTACCAGGCGCGCAGGCGCTCCTCCACCAGCCGAGCCTAGCGCGGCGTCAGCCGCGCAGCAGCACTCGGGCCCTGGCCCGCGAACGGTTCGCGGAGCCCCAGGAGTCGGTAGCGGCGACGCGAGCGCGGATTCCCGCCGTCGCCAACCCGCGTGCCGGAGCCGGAAGCTTCAGGAGCTCCGGTGTGGCGTCTGCACTCAACTTCGCCAGATAGGCGAGGTCGAGCTGCCCGGTGGCGCGCCAGTGGTCGATGTTGCGCTGCGCAACCCGGCGATCGGGATCGGAGAGCGAGAACGCGAGCAGGCCGAGCGACGTGACCAGCGCGGCTGCGGCCGGCACCCGCTTGCGGGCGCGCTGGGTCAGTGCAGCGGCCGCGGCGAGCGCGAGCATCGCACCCAGCCAGAGAGCCGCGGTCTCGGCGAGCAGGCGCAGCCTGGTCAGCCCGAAGGCGTCCTCGTAGAGCCGGAGCCGGTGCAGCGCTGAGGCGAGCACGACCGTCGTCAGCGCGCACAGGCAGCCGAGCAGCACCCGGAGAACGACGCGCCGGCGGCGATCGTCGGGCCGTGCCCACGCCAGCGCCGCCCCGACGACCAGGAAGGTGAGCGTGGTCGCTGTCAGCAGCTGCCAGAACCCGCTGCGGGCGTACTCCGCGTACGTCAGGCCCGCCGTCTCGATCACCCGGTCGTGGCCGCCGAAGAGTACGGCGACCTGGACCGCGACGAACGCGGCGAAGAGCACGTTGAGCAGCGCCAACGGGATCGCCCACTCGGGAAAGGAGAGTCGTCGCGTCGAAACACGTGCTCGCTTCGGCAGCGAGCTGCGCGCCGAGAGGCCCAGGCCGAGGGCACCCGTGAGTACGACGGCCAGCACGAAGAGGCGCCCAGGCAGAGACGCTCCCGACGGTAGCGGCAGGCCGCCCGCGAAACCGGCGAAGGCGGCATCGGCGCTGAGAAAGAGGAGCAGGAACGGGAGCACGACGATCGTGGAGAGCACGACTCCTCGCAGAGCAGGTATGTGCCGCTGCTCCGGTCTCGGCGCGAGTGCAGGCGCGTGGCGGAGCAGCCGAACCGGTGCCGCCAGCGCGGCGAACGACAGACCGCCGGCTGCGAGGGCGGCGACGAGCCAGGCGGCTGCGAGGTCGAGCACGACCACCCATGGTGCGTCGAGCAGGGCCGCCTGGGCTGCGAGCGCGAGCGCCAGGCCGACGAAGGTGAGGCGGAGCGGGGAGACACGAGCGGTACCCAGCACTCCGAGCATGAGCGCCGCCACGATCGGTACTGCAATTCCGGGCCGACCGCCCGGGATGAAGACCGCTGCAACGAGCGCCGCCCCGACGGCGAGACCCCTCACTCGGGCAGCTCCACGACCATCCGGCAGCCGGTCGGTGTTCGCTCCTCGGTGCGAATCGAGCCGTCGTGGAGCTCGACGATCCAACGGGCGATCGCCAGGCCGAGCCCACTGCCGCCGTCGCCACTCGACCGTGACCGGTCGGAGCGATAGAAGCGCTCGAAGACGCGGTCCGCTTCGACTCGCGGGATCCCGGGGCCGTCGTCGTGTACCTCGAGCGCGATCCCGCCGGCGGTCGCGCGCGCCATGACGGTCACGGCGCTCCCGGCCGGCGCGTGCCGCACCGCGTTGGCGACGAGGTTCCCGAGCACCTGGTGGAGGCGAGCCTCGTCGGCGTTGACTACGAGCTCGGGCGGCTCGACGAGCAGGCGCAACTCGACGCCGCGCGCACCGGCAGCCGCGCGCCAGTCCGCAGCCACCTGCTCGAGCAGCGTCGCTGCGGTGACAGGCGCGCGGGCGAGCGGCACGACGCCCGACTCGAGCTTCGAGAGATCGAGGAGCTGCTCGACGAGGGTGCCCAGTCGCTCAACCTGGTTCAGCATCGTGGCGAATGCCTGCGGGTCGATCGGCTCGACCCCGTCGACGAGATTCTCGATCATCGCCCGCAGCGAGCCGAGTGGCGTGCGCAGCTCGTGCGAGACGTTCGCGATCAGGTCGCGGCGCACCCGGTCGACCTCGGCCAGATCGGCGGCCATCCGATTGAAGGCGCGCCCGAGCTCGCCCACCTCGTCGCGCGACGTCGCCGTCACGCGCCGGCCGTACTCGCCGCGGGACATCGCGCGCGCCGCTCCGACCATTTCTCGCAGAGGTCGCGTCATCCCGTGCGCGAGCACCTGCACGACGCCCAACGCGAGGACGACCGCGACAACCGCGGTCACCGCCGCCGACAACCCGGAGCGCTCGCCGAGCAACACCACGGCCACGGTGATCAGCACGGCCGCGACGATCACCACGCCCAGCTTCAGCTTGATCGAGGAGAGGAAGTCGAGCGGTCTCAAAGGCCGTTCGTGTCGAGTGAGTAGCCGATCCCGTGCACGGTCCTGATCACGCCTGCGCCCAGCTTCCGCCGGATCGCGCGGACGTGCGAGTCGACGGTTCGCTCGCCGTGCCCGCCGCGATAGCCCCACACGTCCTCGAGCAGGCGGCGCCGTCCGAAGACCACATGAGGCGTCAGAGCGAGCTTGTAGAGCAGGTCGAACTCGGTCGGCGTCAGGTGGATCTCGGCGCCGCGCGATGTCACTCTCCGCGTCGCAGCGTCGATCGCGAGCGAGCCGAGCCTGATCGGTTCGGTGTCGGCCGGAGCCCGCTCGGCCCGGCGGAGCAGCGCCCTGACGCGCGCGACGAGCTCGCGCGGGCTGAACGGCTTGGTCAGGTAGTCGTCGGCGCCGACGCCCAGACCGACTTCGAGATCCGTCTCCGAGTCGCGTGCCGTCAGCATCAAGACCGGCACGCGGCGGTCACGCTGGATCAGGCGGCAGACTTCGAGCCCATCGATCCCCGGCAGCATCAGGTCGAGCACGACGAGATCGGGCCGGAGCCGTCGGCACAGCTCGACGCCCGCGGGGCCGTCTGCGGCGATCTCGACCTCGAAGCCCTCGGTGCGCAGCCGGGCGGCAACCGACGCGGCGATCGATGGCTCATCCTCGACCACGGCGATTCGGAGCGGCTGCATGCGTCCCAGCGTACGAGAGCAGGGTGGGGAAAGCTTGCGACTTCCGTGCAGATTCCGTGCAGATTCCGGCTCACATCGGACTCTCATCTCTCGCGGGACACGGTTCGGCATCGCCGACAGCCGCGTCGACGTAGCATCTTCTGCATGCGACATGCGATGACTCGGCTCGCACCGCATGAGCGCACGGTGGGAACGCTGCTCAGGCGCGGCGCGGAGGAATGGGGAGACCGGCTGTGCCTGCGCGTCTCGGGCCGTGAACTCACGTACGCGGAGACCGCGGCCGAGGCCGGCCGGGCAGCCGGGATGCTTGCCGAGGCCGGGATCCGCCCCGGTGACCGGGTCGCGGTGATGTCCGAGAACCGCTGGGAGCTGCTCTCGCTCTTCCTCGGCTGTGCGTGGAGCGGAGCGGTGCTCGTGCCCGTGAACGCAGCGGCCCGGGGGCCGGGTCTCGCGCACGTGCTCGCAGACGCGGCGCCGCGGGTCGTTGCCGTCGAGTCGGGGCTCGCGCAATTCGTCTCGGCCCTGCCGGAGCTGGAGCGGGTCTGGCTGATCGGCGGGCCGGCCGCGGGGGAGGAGAGCCTGGAGGCGTTTCCGGATACGGGCCAGTGGGTCGAACCGGCTGCGACGCGTCCGGAGGATCCGCTGGCGATCCTCTATACGTCCGGCACGACCGGGCGCTCCAAGGGGGTGATCTGCCCGCACGCGCAGTTCACCTGGTGGGGCGAGAACGTGGCCGGCTGGCTCGACGTGCGCGCCGACGATGTGCTCTACACGTGCCTGCCGCTCTACCACACGAATGCGCTGAACGCGTTCGTCCAGGCCCTCACGTGCGGCGCCGCGTACGCCGTTGGACCCCGGTTCTCCGCATCGCGTTTTTGGGAGCGGCTCGTCGAGGCCGACGCGACCGTGACGTACCTGCTCGGGACGATGGTCTCGATTCTGCTCGCCCGGGACACCGGGCCCCTCGACCGCAGTCATCGGGTGCGCGTCGCACTCTCGCCCGCCACGTCGGCGTCGGCGGCGACGGGCTTCGAGGAGCGGTTCGGCGTCCGGCTCGTCGACGGGCACGGAATGACGGAGACGAACGGGACGATCGGGCCGCGGGACGGAGTGCAGCGGCCCGGCTGGATGGGGCGGGCCATGCCCGGCTTCTCCGTCCGCGTGGTCGACGAGTCGGGAACCGACGTGCCCGACGGCTCGCCGGGAGAGCTCGCCCTGCACAGCGACGAGCCGCTCGCGTTCGCCCTCGGCTACTGGGGGCTGCCGGAGGCGACCGCCGAGGCCTGGCGTGACCGCTGGTTCTACACGGGCGACCGTGTCATCCGCGACGGCGAGGGTTTCGTCCGCTTCCTCGACCGGACGAAGGACGCGATCCGGCGCCGAGGTGAGAACATCTCGAGCTGGGAGGTGGAGCAGGTGCTGCAGAGTCATCCGGATGTGGCTGCCGCGGCAGCGGTGCCGCATCCCTCCGAGCTCGGCGAGGACGACGTGCTCGTCTACGTCGTCCCACGCGAGGGGCAAGCAGTCGAGCCGGCAGAGCTGGTGCGCTTCTGCGAGCCGCTGCTCGCCCGGTTTGCGATCCCGCGCTACGTCGAGATCGTCGCCGAGCTGCCGCTGACCGAGAACGGCAAGATCCGGAAGGCCGAGCTGCGTGCGCGGGGTACAGGACCGGCCACGTGGGATCGCGAGGCAGCTGAGGACGACGGTGCCCACGTCCCGGGGTGAGCCGACGGCGGTCGAGTTGCTCGCACAGCTGCGACGGCGCGAGCTGAGCGCACGGGAGCTGGCCGAGGATCGGCTCGACCGCGTCGAGGCGGCGGACGCAAGCCTCAACGCGGTGGCCCACCTCGATCGAGAGACCACGCTCGCGGCCGCCGACGCGGCCGACCGCGCGCTCGCCGCGGGTGGGGAAGGCGCCCTGCTCGGACTTCCAGTCTCGATCAAGGACTCGCTCGCAGTGGCGGGTTGGCCGTGCCGCTCGGGCTCACTCGCACGGGCCGACTACGTCCCCGACGCCGATGCGACGGTGGTGGCGCGCGTCCGCGAGGCGGGCGGAGTGATCCTCTGCAAGACGACGCTTCCCGAGTACACGTGGTCGACCGAGACGGAGAGCGCTCTGCACGGACGGACGCTGAACCCCTACGACCTCGAGCGCACCTCCGGCGGGTCGAGCGGCGGCGAAGCGGCGCTGCACGCCGTCGACGCGTCGCCGCTCGGGGTCGGTTCGGACGGGCTCTGCTCGATCCGTGTGCCGTGCCATTTCTGCGGCACCGTCGGGCTGCGTCCGACGGCTGCGCTCATTCCGGAGACGGGAGTCTGGCCGACGACCAGGGAGACCGGCATGCTCGACATGAGCACGATCGGGCCGATGGGCCGGGCCGTCGAGGATGTCGAGCTGCTCCTGCGCGTGCTCGTCGGCCCGGACGGGGTCGATCCCTTCGTCAGCGCTGCGCCCGTGGGCGACTCCGGCAGCGTCGAGCTCGAGGGGCTGCGGGTGGGGCTCTACTCGTCGGTGCCCGAGGCGCCCTCCACCGAGGGGACACGCGGCGCGATCGAGCGGGCTGGCCGGGCGCTCGAGGCGCTCGGCGCCCGTGTCGAGGAGGTGGAGCCGCCGTCTCTCGCCGATGCGGTCGAGATCGGCTTCGGGATGATGGCCGCCGACGGCGGCGCACGGGCGCGGGCCGACCTCGCCCCTGCGGACGGACGCCACGTGTCGCAGGTGTCAGAGCTGCTGGAGAGCCTCGAGCCGCTTGCGCTCAGCGCTGCGGAGTTCTTCGAGCTGATGCGCCGCTGGGCTGCTCTGAGAAGCCGGCTGCGGCGGTTCGTCTCCGGCTTCGACGTCGTGCTCTGCCCCGTGGCGGCCGGTCCGGCGCCGCTGCCGGGGCACCGGCCGGGTGACGGGAGCGTGCTGACCGACTACGGGGACTACGGCTACTCCTTCGCATACGCGATCGCGGGCGTACCCGGCGCGGTCGTGCCGGCGGGCTCGGAGGGCGGACTTCCGGTCGGCGTCCAGGTGCTCGCGCACGCCTACGGCGACCACCTCGCGCTCGCGGCCGCAGCCGCGCTCGAGCGCGAGCTCGGCGACGTGCTCCCGCCGCTCCCGGCGAGTCCCGCGCAGGCGTGATGCGCGCCTGGGAGCTGCCGCGGTTCGGTCTCGAACAGCTCCGGCTCGTCGAGCGGCCCGTGCCGGAACCGGGGCCGGGCCAGGTGCTCGTCCGGGTCACGGCTGCCGCGCTCAACTCTCGCGACCTCCAGGTCGTGCACGATCGCTACGACCCGGAGCAGCGGCTACCGCTGGTGCCCGTCTCGGACGGCGCCGGCGAGGTGGTCGCGGTCGGCGAGGGGGTCGGCGCGCATGCCCTGGGAGACCGGGTCGTGGGTCTGTTCGCGCAGGGCTGGGTGAGCGGCGAGCGCACGTGGGAGCGCTGGCTGACGCACCTCGGCGGCCACCTGGACGGGATGCTCCAGGAGTACGTCCTCCTTTCGGAGGCAGGAGCCGTCCCCGTCCCGGCTCACCTCAGCGATGTCGAGGCCGCGGCCTCCACGAGTGCGGCCGCGACCGCCTGGCAGGCTCTCGTCGAGCTCGGCCGCGTGCGGCCCGGCGAGACGGTGCTCGTGCAGGGCACCGGTGGCGTGGCGACGTTCGCGCTCCAGTTCGCCGTGTTGGCCGGGGCGAAGGTGATCGTCACGTCGTCCTCCCCGGAGAAGCTCGCCGCGTCCCTCGAGCTCGGGGCGGCCTGGGGCGTCGACTACCGCGCGAACCCCGACTGGGATGCCGAGGTTCTGCGACTCACCGGAGGTGAGGGCGTCGACCACGTGATCGAGACCGCAGGCGACCTCGAGCGCTCGGTCGGTTGCCTCCGCGTCGGAGGTCTCGTCAGCCTCGTCGGTTACACGAGCCAGTTGGCGCTCGACGCGCCCGACGCGCCGCCGCTCACCTACTCCGCGTCCGTGATCGCCGTGCTCGTTCGGAACGCCCGTCTCCAGGCGCTCTCGTGCGCGCCGCGGGAGAGCTGGGAGCGGATGTACCGGGCGATGGACGCTGCGAAGCTCCGACCCGTGATCGACAGCGTCTTCCCGTTCGAGGAGAGCATCGACGCCTTCCGCCGTTTGGAGTCCGGCGAGCACCGAGGCAAGGTCTGCATTCAGGTCGCCTCTGCCTGACACCGTTGCATGTGACATGTCAATGCGTTGTATGGTCTCCCCTGCGGCCGACGTCACGCGATGTCCGCGCCTGGAGGGCCGCCACGGCGCGAGACCGGAAGGAAGCTGATGAAGCGGTTCACCGGGGCGCTCGCGATCGCGGTGCTCTCTCTCGTAATGCTGCTCGCCGCGTGCGGGGGCAGCGACAACGCTAGTGATACGACGGCGACCGAGGGGGCGGGGACGACCGAGGCCTCCGGCTCCGGCGGCGACGTCGAGTTCACGGGCAGCCTCGAGTCGGACGTGCCCGTCGGTTACGACCAGCCCGACTCCGGGAACTTCAAGCTCGCCTACCTGAACCCGATCGCCGCAAACGAGTTTCTGAGCACGCTCGGCAAGGCGATGAAGCTCGAGATCGAGAAGCTGGGCGGCACGTTCGTCGAGCTCGATGCCAAGGGCAGCGTCGACACACAGGTGAGTCAGTTCCAGCAAGTGGTCGCGCAGGGTGTCGACGGCATCTTCGTGTTCGCTCTCGACCCGGGCTCGGTGCAGCCCGCTCTGACGCAGGCGAAGGCCAAGAACATCCCCGTCGTCACGATCGATCTCGCGCTCGACAGCTCGACGGAGATCGGCGACTTCGACAGCCAGATCTGGCAGCGGCGTGACGAGGCCGCCTACCTGGGTGCGAAGGAGATGGCCTCGCGGGCGGACTCGGGCGCCTCGTTCGCCACGATCGACTTCGCCGTGAAGGTTCCGTCGATCGTCTACTCGATCGACCGGGCCAAGTTCTGGGCCGACAAGTTCGGCCTGAGCTTCGCGGGCAACGGCACGAACCCGTCCGACGACATCGCCGGCGGCGAGCAGGCGATGACCGAGATCCTCGGTGCGTCTCCGGACATCGCCGGGGTGATCGGCTACAACGACCCGTCCGCGATCGGTGCGGCCGCCGGGGCACGTGCCCAGAGCAAGACCGGGCTCGTCTTCGGGGGCCAGAACGGCGGCAGCGACGCCTTCGAGGCGATCAAGGCCGGCCGGCTCACCTACACGGCGAAGCTCGACCCGCCGAGCATGGGCAAGTACGCGGCCTGGGGTCTCTACAACCTGCTCCAGGGCAAGGACGTGCCGAAGACCGTCAAGGCCGAAGCGCCGGTGATCGTCACGTCCGACAACGTGGAGTCGGAGCCGACCTGGGACGAGCAGCTGGAATCGGAGTACGGCAAGACCGGGTAGCTCTCCGTGACCGTCGGGGCCGCGCCGTGCGCGCGGCCCCGAGCCGGTCGGGAGTCCCGTCTAGAGTTGGCCGACGCGTGCACGCTCCCACTCAGAGAGTCGCCCCCGTGCTCGTCGCGGAGGGCCTGCACAAGCGCTACGGCGGGGCGCGCGCCCTGCGCGGGGCGAGCCTCTCGCTCTATCCCGGTGAGGTGCACGGGCTCTGCGGGGAGAACGGCTCGGGCAAGTCGACGCTCCTCAAGATCATCTCGGCGCAGGTCGAGGCCGACCAGGGCCGGGTCACGCTCGACGGGCGCACGACCCACTTCGGCGACGCCTCGCGCGCGCTCGCTGCGGGCATCGCGACGGTGACGCAGGAACGGGCTCTCGTCGACGAGCTCTCCGTTTGCGAGAACATCTTCCTCGGGCCGCGCAAGCCGCGCACGTGGCGCGGCGTCGACTGGCGCGAGACGCGACGGCAGGCTCGCCGGCTGCTCGACTCGCTCGGCTGCGAGATCGATCTCGAGACGCCGGTGGGGCGGCTGCGCCCCGATCTCCAGCAGATGGTCGAGATCGCGCGAGCCCTCTCGACGGACGCGCGAGTGCTGATCCTCGACGAGCCGACGAGCTCGCTCGCCGACGACGAGGTCGAGTCGCTCTTCGAGGCCGTACGCACGCTCAAGGGCAGCGGCGTCGCCACCGTGTTCGTCTCGCACCGGCTGCGCGAGGTGTTCGCGCTCTGCGACCGTCTCACAGTGCTGCGGGATGGCGAGCCCGTGGGCACCGGGCCGGTCGGCGAGTTCGACGAGCGGCGGCTCGTCTCGTTGATGCTCGGCCGCGAGCCGGACGCGTTGACCGCGGGCGACCGGAGGCCGGATCACGTCGAAGACGCCGTCCTCCGCGTCCGCGACCTGAGCGTGCCCGGATTGCTCGAGGGCATCGGCTTCGACATCGGCCCGGGCGAGGTCGTCGGGCTCGCCGGGCTCGTCGGCGCCGGACGTAGCAACTTGCTCGGTGCGCTCTTCGGGCTCGAGCCCGAGACGAGTGGGACCGTCGAGGTCGACGGTCGCCGGGTCGCTCCGCGGGGACCGGCTCAGGCGATGGCCGCGGGGCTCGGCTATGTCCCAGCCGACCGCAAGGAGGAAGGGCTCGTGCTGGACATGAGCGTGCGCGAGAACCTGCTCATGGCCCGAGCCTCGCAGCGGCCGCGACTTGCCCGGCCGAGCCGCGCCGCTGAGCGGCGCGCGGTCGATGCCGCGGTGCGCGACTTTCGCATCACGGTGAGCGCGACGGACGCCCCCGTCTCCCGGCTCAGCGGCGGGAACCAGCAGAAGGTCGTGCTGGCGAAGTGGTTCGCGACCGAGCCCCGGGTGCTGCTGCTCGACGAGCCGACGCGCGGTGTCGACGTGGGCGCCAAGGCCGAGATCTACCGGCTGCTCGAGGCGGCGAAGGAGCGGGGCCTCGCGATTCTCGTCAGCTCCTCGGAGACGGCCGAGCTCCTGCACCTCTGCGACCGTGTGCTCGTGATGGCCCGCGGCAGGATCACCGCCAGCTTCGACCGCGACGACGCGGACGAGGCCGCGATCGCACGCGCCACGATGGGAACGGCCGGGTGAGCCGCCCGGCACGAGCGCGGGCCGCGCACGTCGCCCGCATGGTCGCCGGGCAGCGCTTCCTCGCGGTCCTGATCCTGCTCGTCGTGATCACGGTCGGCTTCACGCTCACCCAGGAGCGCTTCTTCACGTCCGGGAACGTGAAGGCGCTCCTGACGAGTGCGGCGATCCTCTGGGTCGTCTCGATCGGCCTGACGTTCGTGATGCTTGCGGGCGGGTTCGACCTCTCGATCGGCTCGATGCTCGCGCTTTCGAGCATCGCCCTGGGGCAGTTCGTCAACCACTTCGGCATCCCGCCCGTCCTCGCGATCCTGCTCACGCTCGTTTTCGGGGCCCTGCTCGGCGGTGCAGTCAACGGCGTCCTCGTCGGCTCGATCGGGCTCTCGTTCCTCGTCGTCACCCTCGGCACCCTGATCCTCTTTCGCGGCTTCCTGAACCTGTGGTCCGACACGAAGACGGAGCAGGTGGTCTCGCCGCTGCTCGACTCGCTCGCGTTCGACAGCTTCCTCGGGATCCCGTTCCCCGTCTGGATCATGGCTGCGACGTTCCTCGTCGCGCTCTACGTGCAGCGGTCGACGTACTTCGGCCGCGACGTCTACGCGGTCGGCGGCAACCCGGACGCGGCCCGGCTCTCCGGTGTGAGGGTGGGGCGGACGATCATCGCGGTCTACGCGATCTCAGGTCTGCTCGCTGCGTTCGGCGGCGTCCTCCAGACGGCACGGATCGGCGCCGCGAGCCCTCAGGTCGGCGAATCCATCCTCTTCGACGCGGCGGCGGCCGTGCTCCTCGGCGGCACGAGCTTCGCGGGTGGGCTCGGCGGCGTCGGTGGCACGATCGTCGGGGTGCTCTTCCTCGCCACGCTCCAGAACGGCCTCTCGGTCTCCGGAGTCGCGTCGTTCTGGCAGCAGATCATCACGGGCGCGATCCTCCTCGCCGCGATTCTCCTCGACCGCATCCAGCGCGAGGGCCTGCCGGGCTTCCTCAGGCGCTCGAGATCGGTGCCGACCCCAGTTCCCGCCGTCCCGCCCGAGGAACCATGATGAACCGTCGGGAGCGCGGGCTCGAGGTCTACGCCGCCCAGCTCGGCGTCACGCCCGCCGAGGCGGAGCGGCAGTTCGTCGAGACGTACGGCAGCCTCTTCGCGGAGGAGGCGTTCGCGTCTGCCGGCGGCAGCACCTGGGACGGATCGCCGCTCAGCCGTCGCGACCGCAGCCTCGTCGTGCTCGCCGTCCTCGCCGCGCTGGGCGGCGTCGAGCCACGGCTCCGGACGCACGTCGGCTTCGCGCTGAAGAACGGCGCGACCCCGGACGAGCTGGAAGCGCTGTTGGCGCTCGTCGCCGTCTACGCCGGCTTTCCTCGAGCGTCGGTGGCGATGGAGGTCGTCCGCGACGAGCTCGAGCGGCTCGGAGCGCGATGACCTACCTCGAGACCCCGTCGGGCGTCCGGCTCCGGCTGTGCGACCGCGGCTCGGGCCCGCGCCCCTTCGTACTCGTCCACGGCTGGCAGCAGTCGCACCGGCTCTGGGATCCGGTGATCGCACGGCTCGCGCCGCGGCACCGGGTCGTCGCGTTCGACCTGCGTGGCATGGGCGAGTCCGACAAGCCGAACTCCGAGTACAGCTTTGCCGAGCTCGCCGGCGACCTCGAGCACGTGCTCGACGAACTCGAGCTCGACGACGTGACCCTGGTCGGCTGGTCGATGGGCTGCAGTGTCTCCCTCCAGCTGCTCGAGGGCGGTGCGCCCAGGGTGGGGCGGCTCGTGCTCGTGAACGGCCCGCTTCGCCTGATCCGGACCACCGACTTCCCCCACGGGCTAAGCGAGCCCGAGCTCGAGCGGTACGTGACCGACGTCGAGCGGCACTGGCCGCTCCGGCTTCGGGGCTTCCTGGCCGACTCGCTGCTCGCGGCCGATCCGGAGCACGTCGACTGGCTCGTCTCCGTCGCCCGCCAGACGCCGCTCGAGGTGGCTCTGCGGCTGGTGCGAGCGCAGGCGCTGCTCGACCAGCGCGCGGTCGTCGAGCAGCTCCCGATCCCCGTCCTCGCGGCCTGGAGCCGCAACGACCCCTACTGGCCGGTCACGCTCGCGGAGTGGATCGCCGAGCATGCGCCGGACGGCCGGCTCGCGCTGTTCGAGCACAGCGCCCATTGCACGCCGTTCGAGGAGCCCGACCGATTCTGCGAGACAATCGAGCGCTTCGCGGCCGGGACTCTGCCCGTGCCCGAGCGCCGTCACCCCGAGGAGGTACCACCATGACCGACGCGCCCCTGCACGTGCGAACCGACTCCGAGACCGAGATCGCTCCCGGCGTCTTCGTCTTCCCGGACGAAAGGGTCAACCTCGTCCCCAATGTCGGGATCGTCCTCGGCGACGACGCGGCGCTCGTCGTCGACACGGGCATGGGACCGGCCAACGGCGACGCCGTGCTCGCTGCTGCGCGCCGCCTCGCGGGCGAGCGGCGCCTGCTGCTCACCGTCACGCACTTCCATCCCGAGCATGGCTTCGGCGCGGCGCGCTTCGCCGATGCGGCCCGGATCGTCTACAACGCGCGCCAGGCCGAAGAGCTCGCCGAGAGCGGCGAGGAGTTCATCGAGCTGTTCAAGACCTTCGGGCCCGAAGTCGCGGCAGCGCTCGATGGTGTCGAGCTCATCCAGCCGCACGAGACCTTCACCGGCGAGACGGCGCTCGACCTGGGCGGCCGTACCGTCGTGCTCAGGGAGGAGGGGGGCGCGCACACGGCCGGAGACCTGGTCGTGCTCGTCGGCGACGCGAAGGTCCTCTTCGCCGGCGACCTGGTCGAGAACCGGTTCTTCCCGATCGTCTTCGGCGACGTTGCGGACGGGCCGGCGTGGATCGAGACGCTCGAGCGGCTCGGCCGGGCCGGGGCGGAGATCGTCGTCCCCGGCCACGGCGCGGTCGGAGGGCCGGAGCTGATCACGGCCTTCAGGGACTACCTAGTCGACGTGCGTGACTCCGTTGCCGCACGGCTCGAGCGCGGCGAGGGCGTGGATCAGGTCGCCGCCGAGCTGGGGCCGGAGGTGCGTGAGCGCTATGCCGACTGGGACAACACGGAGTGGATCGACTTCGCGGTCCGGAACTTCTACGCGAAGCTCAGCGGCTAGGCAGGAGCTCGTTCAGGAACGTCTCGACCGCCTCGGCGAACTCGTGCGGCCGGCCGTCGGGGAGCGCCACGGTGCCGCCCTCGATCTCGGCGACCGCCGCTTCGGGTAGCGCCGCTCGTAGCGCCGGCAGGCACGGGTATGCGTGGGGGTCGTCGCTCGCACCGATCAGGAGTGCGGGGCACTGCACGAGTGGCAGGCGTTCCTCGATCGCGTAGCGGGCGACGACACGGTGGCCCTCGGCTGCGCGCTCTCCGGCGCGGAGGCAGTCGACGAGATAGCGCTCGAGCAGATCCGTCGAGGGCGGGTAGAACGCCGACCGTCCGCGCCAGAGCTCGACGAGATGGCTGCCGTCGAGCGCGGCGTCGACGTCGTCGACGACCGCCCGCCCGGTCGCGTGGGCCAGGCGCTCCTCCCGCGTCGACAGGTTGAGCGACGAGAGCACCACGGCCTCCACCCGCTCAGGCCGGGACGCTGCGAGCTCGGCCGCGACGTAGGCGCCCGTGTGGTGGCCGACGACCGCCACGCGCTCGAGCCCGAGCGCATCGATCAGGTCTGCTGCGGCGGCGGCCCAGCGCTCGATCGAGTCCATGCCGGCCGGCAGCGGGGTGGAGTCGCCGAAACCGGGCGTGTCGATCGCGATCGCCCTGCGCTGCCGGCCGAGGAGCGGCAGCACGTCCCGGTACTCGTCCCACGAGCGCGGCGTCTGGTGGAGCAGAAGCACGGGCGCGCCTCGCCCCGCGATCGCGCAGTGCATGCTCCCGTGGGGGACGGCGACGAAGCGTCGCTCGACGGGAACGTGCTCGGGGCTCAGATGACGCCGCCCGCGCGCTCGATCGCGTCACGGGCGATCCGGCGTCCCGTCTCGACGTTCGCGGTCAGCGCAGCGCGGGCGGCGTTCAGGTCGCCACGCGCGTATGAGGCGACGATCGCCCGGTGCTCCTCGTCGGAGTCGCCGGCGGCGGACTCGCTGAGCAGGATCAGCGCCCGCTGCTGCAGGCGGAAGACGCAGAGTCGCCGGTACATCTCGGAGATCGTCGCGTTGCCGGCGAGGTCGACCTGGTAGTCGTGGAAGGCCGCATTCGCGTGCAGGTACCGGTTGGCGTCCGTCATCCGGCGGTCGCGGACCGGCGCGATCGTCTCCTCGAGCAGCTCGTGGAAGCGTTCGAGCTGGGTGTCGGTGAGGGAGCCGATCGTCAGTGCCGCGGCGTGCAGCTCGAGCGCGAGCCGCGCCTCGTGCAGCTCATCCATCAGTTGGGCCGTCAGCGGGCGGACGACATAGCCTCGGGGCTCGCTCAGGACGAGCCCCTCGGTGCGGAGCCGCGTCAGGGCGTGGTGCACGGGGCTGCGCGAGACTCCGAGCTCGTCGGCGAGGGTCTGCAGGCTGATCTTCTCCCCGCCGCCGAACTCGCGCGTCAGCAGGCGGGCCTTGATCGCGTCGTAGACCTGGTCGTTCAGGTCGAGCCGGACGATCGGCGAGACGGTGCGGGCGCTCCCAGTCTTCATCCCGCAGCCAGGATAGAGGGCACCGGCTGCAGCCGGTGCCCTCTCACTCGTCGCGGCCGCGACGCACGAAGTCGCGGAAGTCGTCGAGCGCCACCTGCGGCGGGAGCGCGAAGCTCGGCCCGCGGCTCGGGCCGAGCCCCGTCAGCGAGTGCAGCTTCACGGTGGTCTCCGCCTGCTTGAAGGCGACCGCGACCGAGTTGACGACTGGTGCGTGCCCGACGGTCATCCCGATCTCGCCCGCCAGGAGGAGCGCCACGAGCGCCCCCGCGGGGACGATCACGTCCGCACCGGCGTCCACCGCGGGTTGCACGAGCTCGCGGAACCGGTCGGCGAGCAGCGCGGATGCACCCTCCTCTCCCGCGAACGCGGGAGCGAAGTCCTCGACCGTCAGGCCCAGCCCGACGACGTGCGCGACCCGACTCGCGAGCCCGTACAGATCGGCCTGCTCGAGGTGGTAGCGGTCGAAGACCGGGTCGATCGTGACAAGCGCCAGCCGGCGACCGAGCTGTGCGGCGCAGTGGAGCGAGGCCTCGCCGAGCCCGACCACGGGCAGCTCGGTCGCGGAGCGGGCCTCGTAGAGCCCGGGGTCCTGGAAGTGGCCGAAGACGAACGCGTCATAGCCCTGCTCGGCGGCCTCGAGGGCGTTGTCGACGGCGAGGACCGCGCACCGCAGCTCGGTCAGCCGCCCGAAGCCGCGGTCGGGCGGCGAGAGGCCGACGACCTCGACGGACGTTCCGGGGTCGGCGATCTCTGCCAGGTACGCCGACAGACGGTCGAGGTACGGAGCGTTCTGCGCCCGGTCGACGAAGCTCTGCCACCAGATTCGCACCGCTCAGCGCTCCCGCCTGGCGACCGGTGCGCCGTCGACGAGCCGGACGGCGGCGCGCTCGCCCGGCGCGACGCCCTCGAGCCGGGCGATCGCGCGTCCGCCGCCGTCGAGCAGGACCGTCCCGAGCGGGACCGCGTGCTCGAGTGTCCCGGCCCGCCGCCCGCGTGAGAGCCGTCTCGTCTTCGACGACGCCTGCCTCGGCCACGCGCTCCGCGAGCTGCGCGGCGCCGCAGGCCGGGCACCAGAGCCGGCGGGGGAAGCCCTGCCAGCCGCATCCCTCGCAGACCGAGACGGCGAGCCCGCTCATGCGCGCTCCAGGACGGCTGCACCGACGCTCGCGCCGTAGCGATAGGCAACCATGCCGTACCCCGACACGACCCCGATCCGGGCGGCCTCGACCTGTCGCGCGCCCGCCTCCGCTCGCAGCTGTCTCACGACTTCGACGAGCCCGTGCAGGCCGCCTGCCGCGCCGGCCTGTCCCGCCGACAGCTGGCCGCCCGACGTGTTGACGGGGAGCTCGTGCGTCCCAAGCCGTTCGGCGACGAAGCGCCGCAGGTCGTCGCCCACGAAACCGAGCTCGTCGAGCTGGATCAACGCCATCACGGGATAGTCGTCGTAGACCGAGACGATGTCGACGTCGTCCGGGCCGAGACCCGCATCGGTCCAGAGCGCGTGCCGCTCCTGGCCGAGGCCGGTGGAGAGGCCGGTGCCCTCCTGGCTGTCGGCGTTGTGCCGCAGCTTCAGTGCTCGGACGCGGATGCCCGGCGCCCCCGAGACGCCGGCAGCGGCGACGACGACCGCGTCCGCCCCGGCAACGATCGGGACGCAGTCGTAGAGCGCCAGCGGGTCGGCGACGAGCGGCGCGTCCAGGTACTCCTCGAGCGTGAGCGGGGCGCGGTAGGCCGCGTTCGGATTGCCGGCCGCCCACGCGCGCTGCGCGATCGCCACCGTGCCGTAGTCCTCCCGGGTCAGCCCATGCTCCTGCATGTGGCGGCGGGTGAGGAGTGCGAAGAGCGCATTCGGCCCGCCCACCGGGAGCGGCGCGAGCAGGTCGCGCGTCCAGGTGTTGTACCCGTCGACGAGCCGGACGAACGCGGGCGGGTCGAGCAGGTCGCCGCCGACGAGCAGGACCGCCCGGGCGTCGCCGGCCTCGACCGCTCGGCGGGCGTGCTGCAGGAGATCGAGCGCCGATGCGCCACCCGTGCCCCCGTCCATCAGCCAGCGAAGGCTCAGCCCGAGCCGCACTGCCAGATCGACCGCGCGGTCGGGGGCGAGCGAGAACGAGGAGACGCCGAGCCCGTCCAGATCGGCTGGCTCGAGGCCGGCGCTCCGCAGTGCGGCGCCTGCTGCCTCCGCGAGGAGCGAGTGCGTGGTCGTGCCCTCGTCGGGCCGCCGCCGGTAGGCGGACTCTCCGGCGCCGACGATGAGGGCTTCCGAATTCACGGGATCATTCTTCCCGGTAGAGGGCGCGCCTGCCCAGTGAGAGTGGAGCACGGTCTCACCGGGCTCTCATCTTTCGCGGGACAATGCGGGAGATGCGCGCCCTCGTCGCCGAGGATCAGCTGAAGATGGCCTCGCTGCTTCGGCGCGGGCTGCTCGAGGAGGGCTACACGGTCGACGTCGTGCCCGATGGGCGCGAGGCGCTCGTGCGGGCGACGGCGACGGAGTACGACGTGATCGTGCTCGACGTGATGCTCCCGGAGCTGGACGGCTTCGAGGTGTGCCGCCGGCTCCGGGCCCAGGGCGCCTGGGCGCCGGTGCTGATGCTGACGGCGCGCGACGCGGTCGAGGACCGGGTCGAGGGGCTCGATGCCGGCGCAGACGACTACCTGACGAAGCCCTTCTCCTTCGCCGAGCTGCTCGCCCGCCTCCGCGCGCTGGCGCGTCGCGGTCCCGTGGAGCGTCCGACGGTGCTCGAGGTCGGCTCGCTCAGGCTCGACCCGGCGGGCCGCCGGGTCTGGCGAGACCGCGAAGAGATCGACCTCTCGACGAAGGAGTTCGCGCTGCTCGAGACGTTCATGCGCCGCCCGGGACAGGTGCTCGGCCGTTTCGAGCTGCTCGAGCATGCCTGGGACTACGCCTACGAGAACAAGTCGAACGTGATCGACGTCTATGTCCGCTACCTGCGCGAGAAGATCGACCGGCCGTTCGGCCTGCGCTCGCTCGAGACCGTGCGTGGCTCCGGCTACCGGCTGCGCGAGGACGGCGGAGCGTGAGCCGAGTTCCGATCCGGCTGCGTCTGACGGCCGTGTTCGTGCTCGCGATGGCGGCGATCCTCACCGCCACCGGCCTGTTTCTGTACTACCGCCTCGCCTCGTCGCTCGACGGCACGATCGACGACGCGCTGCGGTCGCGCGCGGACGACGTCGCCGCGCTCGTCCGCCGGTCGGACCAGGGCCTCGCCGACGGCGGCGCCCTTCGTGACCGGGACCAGAGCTTTGCCCAGGTGCTCACGCCCGCAGGAGCGGTCGTCGACGCCTCGCCGGGGCTCGGCGACGGGCCGCTGCTCACCGCAGCCGAGCGCGCTCGCGCGTCACGACGGCCGCAGTTCATCGAGCAGGCCCGCAGCCCGGCCGGAGAGGACGATCCCTTCCGGATCCTGGCCGCGCCGGTCGACGCGCAGGGAAGCAGGCTGCTGATCGTCGTCGGCACGTCGCTCGAGGGGCGGGAGGACGCGCTCGGCGGGTTGCTCTTCCAGCTGCTCCTTGGCGGGCCGGTGGCGCTCGCGCTCGCGGCGCTGCTCGCGTACTGGCTCGGAGCGGCCGCGCTACGGCCCGTGGAGGAGATGCGCCGCGAGGCCGCAGACATCGGTGCGGCCTCGCCGGGCACACGCCTGCCGGTGTCGCCGGCCGGTGACGAGATCTCCCGGCTTGGATCGACCCTGAACGAGATGCTCGCCCGGCTCGAAGCCGCACTCGCCCGAGAGCGTGCATTCGTGGCCGACGCAAGCCACGAGTTGCGGACGCCGCTCGCGCTCCTGCGCGCCGAGCTCGAGCTCGCGCTGCGCCGGGAGCGAACGCCCGCCGAGCTCGCGCAGGCGGTCCGCTCGGCCGCGGAGGAAGCCGAGCGCCTCGGACAGCTCGCAGACGACCTGCTTCTGCTCGCTCGTGGCGACCAGGGTGAGCTGGCCGTCCGGAAGGAGCCGCTCGCTGCCGAGCCGGTGCTGCGTCGCGTCGCGTCGAGGTTCGGGCTTCGGGCGGCGAGCGCAGGCCGCGACGTTCGCGTCGACTCCGGGCCGGTGCCGGTGTTCGCTGCGGACCGGCTGCGCCTCGAACAGGTGCTCGGGAACCTGGTCGACAACGCGCTCCGGCATGGCAGCGGCGACGTCACCCTCACGGCACGAGCCGCCGGAGAATCGGTGGAGCTGCACGTCCTCGACGAGGGGGACGGCTTCCCGGCGGGCTTCGCCGAGCAGGCGTTCCAGCGGTTCAGCCGGGCGGACGACGCGCGTGCCGGCGACGGCAGCGGGCTCGGGCTCGCGATCGCTCTGACGATCGCTCGCGCACACGGCGGCTCGGCGGGCCTGCGCAACCGCCACCGCGGCGGCGCCGACGTCTGGATCTCGTTGCCGCTCTAGGCCGGGGTCGCCGCGGGCCTGCCGTCGAGTGCCGCGGCGACGGCCTCGAGCAACTCGTTCTCGTAGAACGGCTTGCGCACCACCGAACGCGAGACGAGCGTGCCCAGCAGCGCTTCGTCGCCGCTCACGAAGACGATCGGCACGCCGGGAGTCAGCGCGCGCAGACGGCGGGCCAGCTCGTCGCCGGGCATGCGCGGCAGCTTCAGGTCGAGGAGGTAGAGGTCGAACTGCTCGTTTGCGGCGGCTGCAAGCGCCAACTCGGCGCACGAGAACCACTCGAGGTCGAAACCGGCGTCCGCGAGCGTTGCCTCGACGAGCGCGGCGAGGAACGCGTCGTCCTCGACGTAGAGAATCCGTCGCCGCTCGACGCCTTCTGCCTCTGACCCCTCGCCCATGACCCCTCTGTCCTCGAAAGCTAAGTGCAACGGCGTGCGGCATTCCCCCGTACGCCGCACGCCGTTGCGATTGGCCACCCGCCGCGAAGGGCAGGATGTAGGTGTTCTACCCGCGAGACCCGAGTCTACGGCCTTCTTTCAGGGATCGTTGAGGAATCCCTTGGGCTGTCGTGAGGCACCGGGGGCGCGTCGGCATCATCATGGAGCGGTGACCGGGAAGGAGACCGAGCGAGTGGCGCGCCGCACCTACTGGTTGGGCATGCGTTGGTGGCTTGCCGCGGCGTTCGCGCTCGTGGCCGCGATCACGGCGATCGCGGTTGTCCGCGTCACGGCCGACCGGTCCGAGGACGCCTTCCGCAGCTACGCCGAGGAGTTCGCGATCGGCAACTCGTTCGCTGCCGCGGTCAAGCTCGGCCCGATCACGGAGCCGCGGCTGCTCGGGCGCGAGTCGGAGCAGCTTGCCCAGAGCCGTCGCGTCTCGCTGTTCGTCTTCGACGCAGGCGGTCGCGGCCTGACGCCGGAGCGGTCGCGCGGGATCACATTCGACCAGGTGCCACAGGGCCAGGAGGCACTGGCCGCGGCGCTCGAGGGCCGGCGCTTCGTCGGCGGCAGTCCCGACGGCTCTGCGATCGTCGTCGCGCTCCCGATCGTCTCCAGCTCGGCCGAGGTGCTCGTCTCCTATTCCCTGCGACCGGACTTGCGCGCGCAGCTCGGCATCGTCCGCGACGAGTCGGGCGAGGCTGCGCTGTGGGCCATCCTCGTCGGGGCCGCGTTCGGCCTGCTGCTGGCAGCGTTCGTCGCCAGGCGGCTCGGCCGGATTGCCGACGCGGCTCGCGCGATCGAGAGTGGCGACTTCAGCCGCGGCCTGAGCGACCGCTTCCCGGACGAGGTCGGCAGCCTGTCGGAGTCGATCGAGCGGATGCGGCTCCGGCTCGATGCGCTCGTGGCGACCTTGCGGGAGGACAAGCAGCGGTTCGAGCAGCTCGTCGAGCGGCTCCACGAAGGTGTGCTGCTCGCCGATCCCGAAGGGAAGCTCGAGTACGCGAACGGAAGGGCATACGAGCTGCTGGCGGGGATCCAGCCCCGGTGTGTGCTGGCGGACGTGCTTCCCGCCGAGGCTGCCGCAACACTCGGTTCGCTGCTCGAAGGCGAAGAGCTGCGCGATCCGATCCAGGTCGACGGCCGCGGCCGGACGCTGCAGGTGTCGGGCGTTCCGTCGCACCGGCCCGGAGACGGAGCGGTCCTCGTGGTGGCCGACACGACCGAGCGAGTGCGCGAGGAACGCGCGCAGCGCGAGTTCGTCACCAATGCCGCGCACGAGCTGCGGAATCCGGTGGCCGGGATCGTGACCGCGATCGAGATGCTGCAGACAGGAGCGAAGGACGACCCGCTGCACCGCGACGAGTTTCTCGCCCACATCGAACGCGAGGCCGCCCGGCTCTCCCGGCTCACGCGGGCGTTGCTCGTCCTCGAGCGCGCCGAGGCGCGGGAGGAGGTGCCGCGCGCCGAGGTGGTCGTGCTCGCGCCCGTGCTGGAGCGGGTGGCTGAGGGGATCGAGCCGCGGGAGGACGTCCGGGTCAGCGTCGACTGCGACCCCGACCTGGTCCTGTCCACCCATCCCGAGCTGCTCGAGCAGGCCCTGCAGACCGTCGTCCAGAACGCGGAGCGGTACACCGAGCACGGCCAGATCGTGCTCTCGGGGCGGCGGCTCGACGTCGACCACGTCTGCGTGCAGGTCACGGACACGGGCCGCGGGCTCGCGGGCGCCGAGCCGGAGCGACTCTTCGACCGCTTCTATCGAGGCAGCGCCGGGAACGGCGGCTTCGGGCTCGGGCTCTCGATCGCGGCGCAGTCGGTGCGGGCGGTCGGGGGCAGGATCGAGATCCGCCCGAACGGGGAGCAGGGCACCATCGTCGAGATCAGGCTGCCGGCGGAAAGGACGCCGGGATGAGCGCACGCATCCTGATCGTCGACGACGAGCCGGCACTGCTCGCCGGCGTCTCCTACGCGCTGGAGCGGGAGCAGTTCGACGTGACGACTGTCGAGAACGGCGCCGACGCGCTCGCCGCGCTGGCGGCGGAGCGCTACGACCTGCTCATCCTCGACCTGCTCCTGCCCGACGTCTCCGGGATCCAGGTCTGCCGGACCGTGCGCGCAGACAGCGCGATCCCGATCATCATGCTCACGGCCAAGGACTCCGAGGTCGACAAGCTCGTCGGTCTCGAGATGGGCGCCGACGATTATGTGACGAAGCCCTTCTCGGCGCTCGAGCTCGTCGGCCGGGTGCGGGCGTTGCTCCGTCGGCGCGAGCTCGACCAGAACGAGATCGGCCCGGTCCGACACGTCGGCTCGCTCAAGATCGACCTGGCTCGGCACGAGGTCACGATCGACGGCGAGAAGGTCGGACTGACCCCGTCCGAGTTCAAGGTCCTGCTCGCGCTGGCCCGGCGCCCGGAGCAGGTGGTCTCCAAGCGCACGATCCTCGAGGAGCTGTGGGAGACGAGCCACATCGTCGACGAGCACGCGTGCGACGTCCACATCTCGAACCTGCGCCGGAAGCTCGAGAGCGACCCGGCCCACCCGACACGCATCGTCACGGTGCGCGGCGCCGGCTACACGCTGCTCGCCGCGTAGCTCACGGTTTTCGCAAGGACCCCTGAGTTTGGTTCGCGGCCCGCTGCCGGTCTGCGCAGGATGCTCTGGACCTGCGGCCAGGGAGGACTGGAACCATGCACGAGACGAAGGTGGTGCTCGCCGACGATCACCCGTTGTTCGTCGAGGCACTCGAGGTGACGCTCGAGTCGGCGGAGATCAGCGTGCTCGGAACGGCGGCGGACGGAGGCGCGGCGCTCGAGCTGGTGGCGGAGCAGCGTCCGGACGCGCTCGTGCTCGACCTCCGGATGCCCGGAATGGACGGACTGGCGTGTCTCGAGCGAGTCGTCACCGAGCATCCGGAAGTGAAGGTCGTCGTGCTCTCGTCGGTCGAGGATCCCGACGTGATCGCCCGCACGCTCGCTGCAGGCGCCGACTGCTTCGTCAGCAAGAGCGTCGAGCCGGACGACATCGTCCATGCGCTCCGGGTCGTGACCGACGTGGCGGGAGTCCACTTCCGTGGCGAGCACCTCCCGGTGCCCCCGCCGCCCACCCGGGCCGGCGACCAGAGCCACGGGCTGACGCGGCGCGAGCTCGAGATCCTCCGGCTCGTGTCGGACGGGTCGTCCAACGCCGAGCTCGCCCAGCAGTTGTGGGTGACCGAGCAGACCGTCAAGTTCCACCTCTCGAACGTCTACCGGAAGCTCGACGTGCCGAACCGCACCGCCGCTGCCGCGAGGGCGAGCGAGCTCGGTCTGCTCGACGGGGAGCGCGCACCCGCCACGATGGCGCCGCTGCTGGCCGTGAACGGCGCGCACTAGCCGCTCGCGGCAGGCCGGATCGTAGACTGGGCGGATGCCTGCGCGCGTCCGCTTTGCTCCCAGCCCCACCGGGTCGCTCCATCTCGGAGGCGCGCTTTCGGCGGTCGTCAACCGCCGTCGCGGCGACTGGTTCCTGCTCCGCATCGACGACACGGATCCGGCCCGGACGATTCCCGGCGGGGAGGAAGCGCTCGTCGGCGACCTCGAGTGGCTCGGGCTCGTCTGGAACGAAGGGCCCGTGCGTCAGAGTGAGCGCCGCGAACGCCACCTGGAGGCGGCACGCGAGCTCGGTGATCGCTTCGACGGGATCACGCTCGTCCGCGAGGACGGCACGCCGACCTACCACCTCGCGAGCGTCGTCGACGACATCGAGTTCGGGATCACGCACGTGATCCGCGGCAACGACCATCGGCCGAACGAGGAGCTGCACCGGCGCCTGCACGTGGCACTCGGCAGCGAGCCGCCGGAGTACATCCACCACGGGCTTCTGCTCGGGCCGGACGGAAAGAAGCTCTCCAAGCGGGGGCACGGCGTCGCGACCGTCGCCGATTTGCGCGAACAGGGGATCCCGGCCGAGGCGGTGCGTGCCTACCTCGAGGAGCTCGATCTCCCGCGCCACGACGTCCACCTCGACCTGCGGCGGGTCCGACGGCTTGCGATCGATGCGATCGGAGCGCTCTCAGACGGGGAGCTCGCCGCACGGGCCGGGGCACCGCCTCAGCTCGCGGCCGCGCTACGTGGCGCGCGCGACCTGAACGAGGCGCGCGCGATGGCCGTCTCGATCCTGCAGCCGCAGCCCGTCTCGCTCGCCGAGGAGGCCCGGCCGACGCTGGTCCGGTTCGCCGAGCTGCGTTCGAGCGGCCTCGACGGCAAGGACCTGATCCGCGAGCTGAAGGCGGTCGGCGGCGACCTGAAGGCGCTGCGGCTCGCGCTCACGGGCGCCGAGCGCGGGCCGGAGCTCTGGGCCGTCGTCGCTGCGCTGCCGCAAGACGAGGCGCTGCGGAGGGTCGATGCGGCTCTATAGCACCCTCGCCCGCGGGCTCGTCGACCTCCCCGAGCCGCCCGGCCCGATCGGGATGTACGTCTGCGGCCCGACGGTCTATGCCCGGGCGCACATCGGCAACGCGCGCCCGTACGTGGTCGCCTGCTGGACGAAGCGGTGGCTGCGCGAGCGCGGCTACGACGTCACGCTCGTCCACAACATCACCGACGTGAACGACAGGATCTACGAGGCGGCGCCGGGCGCCAGCGCCGAGCGCGCGCGCCAGGCGACCGAGTGGTACCTCGAGGACACCGGCCGCTTCGGCCTCGACGAGGTCGACCACTGGCCCAAGGCGACGGAGACGATCGGCGAGATCCGCGAGTTCATCGAGGATCTGATCGGGCGTGGCTACGCCTACGAGGTCGCGGGGGACGTCTACTTCAGCGTCGCGCGCTCCGAGGGGTACGGCCGCCTCTCCGGGCAGCGGCTCGACCAGCTCGAGGACGAGGAGGAGACGCCGAACCCGCGCAAGCAGGATCCGCGCGACTTCGCGCTCTGGAAGGCGACCAAGCCGGGCGAGGACACCTCGTGGCCGTCGCCGTGGGGCGAGGGCAGGCCGGGCTGGCACATCGAGTGCTCGGCAATGGCGGAGAAGCTGCTCGGCCCCGCGTTCGAGATCCACGGCGGCGGGCTCGACCTCGTCTTCCCGCACCACGAGAACGAGCTCGCGCAGTCGCATGCGCGCGGGCACGAGTTCGCGAAGGTCTGGATGCACAACGGCATGCTCCGCTTCACCGGCGAGAAGATGTCGAAGTCGCTCGGCAACGTCGAGACGATCAAGGACGTGCTCGACGAGTGGGGCGTGGAGACGACGCTGCTCTTCTTCCTGACCGCGCACTGGCGCAGCCCGATCGACTTCTCGCCCGAGCGGATGGCTGACGCCCGCGCCCGCGCCGACGGTCTGCGCGAGGTCTTCCGCAACGCGTCGGAGCCCGCGCCGAGCGATGCCTGGGAACGTCTCTCCGCCGTGCTCGACGACGACTTCTCGACCCCGGCGGCGTTGGCGCTGATGCACGACTGGCGCGACCACGAGCTGCTGCGCCGCGCGCTCGACCTCTTCGGGCTCGGCGCGCTCGCAGAGCAGGCGGACGCGCCTGCCGAGGTGCACGAGCTCGCGCGCGGGCGCCAGAAGGCGCGCGCGGCGAGGGACTTCGTCCGCGCCGACGAGCTCCGCGCCGAGATCCGGGCCGCCGGCTGGGAGGTGCGGGACGACCCGGACGGCTACCGCCTCGTGCCGCGATGACCCGCGAGCAGGTCTACGGGCGGCGGCCCGTGCGCGAGGCGCTGCGCGGGCGCCGCGAGGTGCTCGAGCTGTGGGCGACCGAGCGGGCCGCCGCGGCGGAGTCGTGGCTGCGGACGGGCCCAGGCTCCAGCTCAAGCCGGATCGCGAGCTCGGCGAGGCTGCGGGAACGCGCGACCACCAGGGCGTGCTCGCCTGGGTCGAGCCGTACCGGTACGCCGACGCGCACGAGCTGGCGGCCGGAGAGCAGCCGCTGCTCGCCTGCCTCGACCAGGTCACCGACCCGCGCAACCTCGGCGCGGTGATCCGCAGCGCCGAGGGAGCGGGCGCGACCGGCGTCGTCGTGCCCGCCCACGGCTCGGCGATGGTGACGGCCGCGGTCGCGCGCGCCTCGGCCGGCGCCGTCGAGCACCTGCCGGTCGCGGTCGTCCCGAACCTCGCCCGCTACCTGAACGAGATCAAGCGCGGCGACCTCTGGATCTACGCGGCCGCCGCCGACGCGGAGCAGGATCTGTGGCAGGCCGACCTGACCGGCGGCCTTGCGCTCGTCTTCGGCGCCGAGGGCAGGGGCGTCCGCCCGCTCGTGCGGCGCGCGTGCGACGCGACGATCTCGATCCCGTTGGCAGGGAAGGTCGAGTCGCTGAACGTGAGCGTCGCTGCCTCGCTGCTGCTCTACGAGGCGCGCCGGAGGCGGACTTAGTTGCTCTGAGCAACTAAGTCCGTTCGCGGATCGCCGTGGCCGAGCCCACGCTCTACCTCTTCGACGGCAACAACCTCCTCCACGCCGGGGAGTTCGTCGACCGGCGCCAGCTGACCGACCTGCTCGCCTCCTTCGTCGCCGTGCGCGGCGCGCGCGGGGTGCTCGTCTGGGACGGCGTCGGCGAGGACACGGAGCTCGGACCGCTGTCCGTCCGCTTCGCAGCGCACGCGGACACGCTGCTCGAACGGCTCGCCGCGGAGCACCGCGGAACCGAGGTCGTGGAGCTCGTCACGTCGGACGCGGCGCTCCGCGGGACGGCCGGGGCGGACGTCCAGGGGCGCAGCTCACGTGGGTTCGTGGCCGGGCTGGAGGCGCCGACGCACGACGAGCCGCAGCGAAGCCGGTTGCGCGACGCGCTCGACGACGAGACGCGGGAGCGGTTGGAACGCCTGCGCCGCGGCGACCGTTGACACGAACATACGTTCCTAACAGAATGAATCCTTTGCAAGCCACTTGTAACTTGCGCATGACCTTGCTATCTTCTGCCTCAACCTAAGGGTGAGAGTTGAGCGTTCGGCACGGCGGACGCCGCCGCTCTTTCCCGCTATTTACCAGGGAGACCGCCATGTCCGCCCAAGCCGCAACAGTGGCAAAGTCAGTACAGAAGGCTCAACGAGAGCTTGAGGATTTGCAGCTGGTGATGAAGGCGCGGAACGGCAACACGGCCGCGCTCGATGCGCTCATGCGCCGTTACAACGGCTTCGTCCGGCTGAAGGCGAGCTCGTACTTCCTCGCCGGCGGCGACTCCGAGGACCTGATCCAGGAGGGACTCGTCGGGCTGTACAAGGCGGTTCGCGACTTCCGGGCCGACAAGGAGACGTCGTTCCGGAGCTTTGCCGAGCTCTGCGTGACGCGCCAGATCATCACGGCGATCAAGACGGCGACGCGGTTCAAGCATCAGCCGCTGAACCAGTACATCTCCTTCAGCCACACGCCGGCCGGGCAGGACTCCGAGGGGGAGTGCACGCTCGGCGATGCGCTTCCCGGTCCGTCGACGAACGATCCGTCGGTGTGCGTGATCTCGACCGAGGAGCTGCAGAGCCTCGTCTTCACGCTCGGCACCGGCCTCTCGCCGCTCGAGGCGGACGCGCTCCGCTGCTATCTCGAAGGCCTCTCCTACGACGAGATGGCGGACGAGTTGGGCTGCGACTGCAAGACGATCGACAACGCGCTCCAGCGCGTGAAGCGGAAGATCCTGGCCCACCAGAAGACGCGTGAGGTCCTGAACTAGCCGGAGTACCATGTCCGGCGCGCGTGCCGGAGTAGCTCAGCTGGTAGAGCAACTGCCTTGTAAGCAGTAGGCCGTGGGTTCGAGTCCCTCCTCCGGCTCCACGAAGACCTCGACCCCGTCCCCTCGTGCAAGGGGGCGGGGTCTCGCTCTTTAGGCCGGGGCCTTTTCGGCGGCGCCGTCGCGGGCGCCGAGCGCCTGCTTCGCCTTCAGCGCGAGCCACAGCTCCATCCGCTGCGCCGGATCGTCCGGGTGGCGGCCGGTCTGCTTGCGCAGCTGCTCCATCCGGTAGCGGAGCGTGTGCCGGTGCACCCCGAGCCGGTCGGCGGCCTCGCTCCAGCGGCAGCCGGTGTCGAGGAGGGCGGCGAGCGACTCGAGCAGCCAGTCGTTGTCGGACGCGGGTCCGAGCACGCGGGCGACGAAGGCCTCGAGCGCGGCGCCCGGCAGGCTGAGCAGGAGCTCGAGCGAGCCGAGATCCTGATACGAGGCCACCGGCCCGGCGACCGCATCCAGGGCAGCGCGCGCCTCGAGCAGGCTGCGGCCGAGTCCGGTGCCGGAAGCGGGGCGGCCGACGCCGACACGGGTGCCGGGCGAAGCGTCGACGAGCTCCCGTGCGAGCGCGAGCGCGTCCTCCTCCTGCTCGGTCGCGACGAGGAAGGCTGCACGCTCGCGGCGCGACGCGGAGAGGTAGCGGCAGCCGTGCGCGTCGAGCACCTTGGCGGCGGCGGTGCGGACGTCCTCGCCGGGTGGCACGCCGGGAGCGACCGCGAGGAGCGCCGCATAGCTTCCCTGTGGATCGAGCCCGAACGCGCCGATCCGGCGCGCGAGCTCCCGCTCGTCGAGGCGGTCGTGCTCGAGGTCCTCGAGCAGGTCGCCGGCGAGCCGCAACTCGGCGGCCGAGACGGCATGGCGCCGCGACAGCTCGAAGGCGAGGGCGGATTGGCCATGGTGGAGCACGAGGCGGTCGTACTCGGACAGCTCCTCGTGCAGCTTGCCCGCGCGCAGCGACCAGGTCTCGCCGTCGGCGACGACGGGCAGCTCGAGCACGTGCTCGCACGCCTCGAGCCGGGCGCTGTGACGCTCGCCGACCACGCGGCCGGCTTCGTCGACGAGCGCGAGCGAGCAGCCGACATGGTCGCCGAGGATGCCGAGCAGCGCCGGCGCGCCGCGACCCTCCAGCACGGCCTGGGCGAGGTGCTCGTGCACGGCGAGCGCGCGCTCGAGCCGGGAAAGCTGCTCGTTCGCGAGCTGCGCAGAGATCGCCTTCGTGAGGGCGATGAACGGCACCTCGTACGGGACGACGAGCAGCGGGAAGCCGAGCTGCTCGGCCTCGTCGGTGAGCGCCTCCGGCGGCTCGGCCCAGCCGAAGCCGATCCCGAAGGCGAGCCCCGCGAGGTCGTGCTGGGCCAGCCGGCGCACGTACTCCCGCTGCGGCCGCGAGAGCTCGCCCACGCCGAGACCGGTCGTGATCAGCAGCTCGCCGCCCTCCAGCCACGGTGTCGGATCGGTCAGCTCCGACACGTGCACCCAGCTGATCGGTCGGTCGGCACCGGCTGCCCCCGCGACCAGCTCGAGCCCGAGCGCGGGCAGCGCGGTGATGTCCCTGACGGTCAGCATTGGACGGCCGGGCCAAGACCCCACGCCTTCCAGCTCGGCGGAGGACGGTGGTTGCGGGGTACGCGCACGCGCCACGACAGCGAGTTTACGACAGCGTGTCGAAGCGGGCACGCGCGCGGTCGCCCGGCCGTCCATTGCACTGCCGGAGCGGGCCGGGAGAGAATCGCTCCGTGTCTCTCCACGAGCCCGCAGCGGCCGCCGACGTCCTCGAGGCGCGCGGCCGCTACGTCGCGCGAGGCGTCTCGACGCCGACGCTCGTGGTCGCGCGGGCGGAGGGCGCGCGCGTCGAGGCGTCCGACGGAACCGTCTATCTCGACTTCGCCGGCGGGATCGCCTGTCAGAACACCGGGCACGGCTTTGGGCCCGTGGTCGCCGCGATCCACGAGCAGGTCGATCGCTTCCTGCACCAGTGCTTCATGGTCGGCACCTACGAGCCGTACGTCGCCGTCTGCCGGCGGCTCGCCGAACTGTCGCCGTGCCGGGAGCCCGGCAGCCAGAAGTCGGTGCTCGTCAACTCCGGGGCCGAGGCGATCGAGAACGCGGTCAAGATCGCCCGCTCGGCGACCGGTCGCCCAGCGGTCGTCGTCTTCGATCACGGCTTCCACGGGCGCACGCTCCTGACGATGGCGATGACGAGCAAGGTGCGGCCCTACAAGGCCGGCTTCGGCCCGTTTCCCGGCGAGATCTACCGCGCGCTGGCGCCCTATCCCTACCGCGGCGTCGACACGGACGCCGCGGTCGCCTCGCTGGAGCACCTCTTCCGCAGCGACGTCGATCCCGAGTCGGTCGCATGCGTCGTGCTCGAGACCGTGCAGGGCGAAGGGGGCTTCATTCCGATGCCGGACGACTACCTCGCCCGGCTCCGCGAGCTGTGCGACCGTCACGAGATCGTCTTCGTCGCCGACGAGGTGCAGTCGGGCGTCGGTCGGACCGGGCCGGTGTGGGCGATCGAATGGAGCGGCGTCGAGCCCGACCTGCTCGTCTCCGGCAAGTCGCTCGGCGGGGGGCTGCCGCTCGCCGCGGTCACCGGACGGGCGGAGATCATGGACGCCCCCGGCCCGGGCGGGCTCGGCGGCACCTTCGGCGGCAACCCGGTCGCGTGCGCCGCGGCGGCGGTCGTGCTCGACACGGTCGCGGAGGGCTCGTTCCGCAGCCGCGCGGACGCGCTCGGCCGGACGCTGCGGGCACGGCTCGACGAGCTCGCCGACCGGCACGACGCGATCGGAGAGGTCCGCGGGCTCGGGCCGATGCTGGCGCTCGAGCTGCGCGAGCCGAACCCGGAGCTGGCGCAGGCCGTCGTCGCCGCTGCGTTCGAGCGTGGGCTGCTCCTGCTCGCCTGCGGGCTCGACGGGAACGTGCTCCGGCTGCTGCCGCCGCTCAACGTGGACGACGACGAGCTCGAGCGCGGGCTCGCGATCCTGGGGGAGAGCCTTGCCGCCGCAGCCTGACGCCGATGTGAGCATCACCGGGCTCCGCAAGCGCTACGGCGACGTGATCGCCGTGGACGGGATCGACCTCGAGATCGCCAGGGGCGAGTTCTTCACCATGCTCGGCCCGTCCGGCTCGGGCAAGACGACGACCTTGCGCGTGATCGCCGGCTTCGAGCGGCCCGACGAGGGCCGGATCGAGCTGGGCGGCAAGGACGTGTCCGGGCTGCCCCCCTACGCGCGCGACGTCAACACCGTGTTCCAGGACTACGCGCTCTTTCCGCACATGACCGTGCAGGAGAACGTCGAGTACGGCCTGCGCGTGAAGAAGGTCGCGCGCGGCGAGCGTCGCCGGCGCGCGGAGGAGGCGCTCGACCTCGTTCGGCTCGAGGGGTACGGCGGCCGCAAGCCTGCGCAGCTCTCCGGCGGGCAGCGGCAGCGGGTCGCGCTCGCGCGCGCGCTCGTGAACCGGCCGCGGGCGCTCCTGCTCGACGAGCCGCTCGGCGCGCTCGACTTGAAGCTGCGCCAGGAGCTCCAGGTGGAGCTGAAGCGGATCCAGCAGGAGCTCGGCCTGACGTTCGTCTACGTCACGCACGACCAGGAGGAGGCGCTGACGATGAGCGACCGCCTCGCGGTGTTCAACGAAGGCAGGATCGAGCAGGTCGGGGCGCCGGCCGAGGTGTACGAGCACCCGGCCAGCGAGTTCATCGCCGGCTTCGTCGGCGTCTCGAACGTGCTCGAGCGGGACGGTCGCCGTTTCACGGTGCGGCCGGAGAAGATCCGCCTGCTCGGCGAGGGCGAGGACCCCGGGCCGGGCTTCGGAGTGGAGGCGGGCAGGATCCGCGACGTCGTGTACGTCGGTGCGATCACGCGCTTCCACGTCGAGCTCGACGCGGGCGGTGAGCTGACGGTGGTGAGCCAGAACCTCGAGAGCGGCTCGAGCGAGGTGCTGGAGCGACAGGGAAGCCGGGTCCGGCTCGCATGGCGGCCGGAGCACGTCTTCGTAATCGAAACCGGGTCGAACGGAGGAGCGGAACGATGAGCAAGCGGAGAGTAGGACGGTGGACGGCCTCGCTGCTGGCCACCGGTGTGTTGTGCGTGCTCGCGGCCGGTTGCGGCGGCGACGACGACGAGGGCGAGGCGGGCGGTGCGGGCACGACGGCCGCCGAGACGACCGGCGGGACGCCCGAGGGGATGCTGGACTCGCTCGGCGCTGCCGAGGGCCAGGTGAACCTGATCGCCTGGGCGGGCTACGTCGAGGACGGCAGCACCGACCCGAATGTCGACTGGGTCTCCGAGTTCGAGGAGCAGAGCGGCTGCCAGGTCAACGTGAAGACCGGGAACACCTCGGACGAGATGGTGACGCTGATGCGGACCGGCCAGTACGACGGCGTCTCCGCGTCCGGCGACGCGAGCCTGCGCCTGATCGCGGCTGGCGACGTCGCGCCGGTCAACCTCGACCTGATCCCGAACTACGAGAACGTCTTCGAGGGGCTCAAGAACCAGCCGCACAACACGGTCGACGACGTGCCGTACGGCGTCCCGCACGGCCGCGGGGCGAACCTGCTCCAGTACCGCACCGACGTCGTCAAGCCGGCGCCGGACTCATGGGGGGTCGTCTTCGACGAGAACTCCCCCTACAAGGGCAAGGTGACCGCGTACGACAGCCCGATCTACATCGCCGACGCGGCCGTCTACCTGAAGGCGACGCAGCCGGAGCTCGGGATCGAGGATCCGTACGAGCTCGACCAGGAGCAGTTCGACGCGGCGGTCGACCTGCTGAAGCAGCAGCGCGCGGTGATCGGCGAGTACTGGTCGGACTACACGAAGCAGATCGCGGCCTTCACCGGCGGCGAGAGCGTCGTCGGGACGACGTGGCAGGTGATCACGAACGTGCTCGAGGGCGAGAAGGTCCCGGTGGCGTCGGTGCTGCCGAAGGAGGGCTCGACGGGCTGGTCGGACACGTGGATGATCGCGTCCGAGGCCAAGAACCCGAACTGCATGTACATGTGGATGGACCACATCATCTCGGCGAAGGCCAACGCCGCCGCGACCGAGTACTTCGGCGAGGCGCCGTCGTCCACGGAGGCGTGCGGTCTCACGGCGAACAAGGATCACTGCACGCTCTTCCACGCAGACGATGAGGAGTACTTCGACCAGGTCTACTACTGGAAGACGCCGCAGGCCGACTGCGGTGACGACCGCGGCCAGGTCTGCAAGGACTACTCCGAATGGACCCAGGCCTGGACGGAGATCAAGGGGTAACCGATCGCCGTCCCTGAACTGACCGAGGCGCCGCCGCCGGGGGAGACCCCGGGGCGGCGCCTCTCGTCCTTCCTGCACCGCCACGGGCGGCTGCGGCTCGGGCTGCTGCTGGCGCCGCCGCTCTCGTGGCTCGTGCTCGCCTACCTCGGCTCGCTGACGGTCCTCTTCATCGCCGCGTTCTGGCGGCTCGACCCGTTCACGTCCCAGGTCGTCCACGACTACGGGCTCCAGAACTTCCGCCAGCTCTGGGAGAGCGACGTCTACCGTGCGATCACCCAGCGGACGGTGCTGATCGCGGCGGCCGTCACGGTCACCGACGCGGTGCTCGCGTTCCCGATCGCCTTCTACATGGCGAAGGTCGCGTCGCCGCGGACCCGCAACCTGCTCGTCGTCGCGATCCTGCTGCCGCTCTGGGCGAGCTACCTCGTCAAGGTCTACGCCTGGCGGATCATCCTGCAGGAGAACGGGATCCTGAACTGGGTGCTCGCACCACTCGACCTCTCCGGCCCCGGCTTCGGCAACGTCGCCACGTGGCTCGTCTTCAGCTACCTCTGGCTGCCGTTCATGATCCTGCCCGTCTACGCCGGGCTCGACCGGATCCCGGCGTCGGTGCTGGAGGCGTCGGCAGACCTCGGCGCGAAGGGGGCGCGGACGCTCGCGCGGGTGGTGCTGCCGCTCGCGCTGCCGGCGGTCGCCGCGGGGTCGATCTTCACCTTCTCCCTGACGCTCGGCGACTACATCACGCCGACGCTCGTCTCGAGCACGCAGTTCATCGGCAACGTCGTCTACATCAACGTCGGCGTCGCGAACAACCTCCCGTTCGCGGCCGCGTTCGCGACGGTGCCGGTCGCGGTGATGGTCGTCTACCTGCTGCTGGCGCGACGCGCGGGGGCGTTCGACAACCTGTGACCACCTCGCGTGCCGGCACCTGGATGCTCCGCGGCCTGACCGGGCTGACGCTCGCGTTCATCTACCTGCCGCTGCTCGTGATCGGGCTCTACGCGTTCAACGAGCGGCGGTCGCTCGTCTGGCCGATCCCGGGCCTGACGACGAAGTGGTTCGGGCGCGCGATCGACAACCCCGGGGTGCGCGACGCGCTGCTCGTCTCGGTGAAGGCGGCGCTCGGCGCGACCGCGATCGCGCTCCTGCTCGGCTCGTTCGCGGCGCTTGCGGTCTCGCGGCACCGCTTCTTCGGCCGCGATGCGGTCTCGTTCCTGATCATCCTCCCGATCGCGTTGCCGGGGATCGTGACGGGGATGGCGCTGAACGCGACCTTCCGCAACCTGCCGGACGTGTTCGGCGTCGAGCTCGGCCTCTTCACGATCATGGTCGGGCACGCGACCTTCTGCATCGTCGTCGTCTACAACAACGTCGTCGCGCGGCTGCGGCGGACGGCAGCGTCGCTGGAGGAGGCGTCGGCGGATCTCGGAGCCGACGCGTGGCAGACCTTCCGCTTCGTCACCTTCCCGCAGCTGAAGACGGCACTGCTCGCCGGCGGCCTGCTGGCGTTCGCGCTCAGCTTCGACGAGGTGATCGTGACGACCTTTACCGCCGGCCCCGACCAGACGCTGCCGATCTGGATCCTGAACAACCTCTCGCGCCCGAATCAGCTGCCGATCGTGAACGTCGTCGCCGTCTTCGTGATCCTGCTCTCGATGATCCCCGTCTACGTCGCGTCGAAGCTCTCGAGCGAGTCGCAGGGCGGCGTCGCCCGCTAGCCCGCCGCGTTTCCCGTCGGCGGCGGGCAGCTCGACGACGAACGTCGAGCCCTTGCCGAGCGCGGACTCGACCCAGATCTTCCCGTCCATCCGCCGCACCAGCTCCCGGCAGATGTAGAGGCCGAGCCCCGTGCCGCCGATGCCGCGCGTCATCCCGGGGTCGAGGCGGTAGAACTTCTCGAAGATCCGCCTGTGCTCGCCGGCGGGGATGCCGAGCCCGGCGTCCTCGATCGAGAAGCGGATCGCCCGATCGCCGTTCGAGACCGACAGCGCGACGGGGCCACCCTCGGGCGAGTACTTGATCGCGTTGTCGACGAGGTTGACGAGCACCTGGTGCAGCTGTCCCGGGTCGGCGACGACGTCGGGCACGCCGTCGGCAGCCTGCAGCTCGAGGCCTGATCGTCTCGGGCAGGTGCGTCCGTGCGGCGTCGACAACGGAGCCCGCGAGCTCGACCGGGTCGCAGCGCTCGACCGTGACCGGCAGCTGGTTCGCGTCGAGCCGGCCGGCGACGAGCAGGTCGTTGACGATCGTGCCGAGGCGGTCCGACTCGGACGCGATCACGCCGAGCAGCTGCTGCTGCACCTCCTCGTTCAGATCGATGTCGGTGCGCCGGATCGTCTGCGCCGACCCGTAGATCGCGGCAAGCGGGGTCCGGAGCTCGTGCGAGACGGTGGCGACGAAGTCGGCCTTCAGCTCCTCCAGCGCGCGCTCTTCCGTCAGGTCGCGGAACGCGTACACGACTCCCTCCTCGAAGCCGACGCCGGAGCCGGAGATCCAGAGCTCGCGGCCGTCGAACTCGACCGGCACCGTCTCGGCCCGGACGGGATCTCCCGGCTTGCTCGCGACCGGGATCAGCGGCGAGATCTCCGCCCAGCGCGGGACGACGTCAGCGATCGGCCGGCCGAGCGCGTCCTGCTCCGCCACGCCGGTGATCGTCGTCGCCGCGGCGTTCCAGAGCCGGATCACACCGCGGCGGTCGACGAGGACGACGCCGTCGCCGACCGCCTCGAGCGCCCGCGCGGCGCGGCCACGCCGCTCCGCCTCTGCGTACAGGCGCGCGTTGTCGATCGCCACCGCGGCGTGGCGGGCGAGCTCCTGGGCGAGCACGAGGTCGTCGGCGCCCAGGCGGCGGCCCGACTCGGCGGTGACGAGCGTGATCGAGCCGAAGACCTCGTCGCGCGCGGCCAGCGGCACGGTCACGTACGAGCGCGGCTCGAGGGCCCGCGCGATCTCGAGTTGGCTCTCGTCGAACCCGAAGCTCGACAGCGCCGCCTCGTCGAGCTCGCTCACGAGCACCGGCTCCTGGGAGCGGAGTGTCGTCGCCGCGGGGGTCGAGCGGGCCGCCAGCATCGCCTCCTGCAACTCCCGGGCGAGCGCCACCTTGAGCGGGTCGGCGTGCTCCAGCGCGAGCCGCTCGAGCGCGCCGTCCACGAAGATGTCGACGGCACACCAGTCGGCGACACGCGGCACCGCGAGCCGCGCGACGTCGGCCAGCGTCTGCTCGTAGTCGAGCGAGCTGCCGAGCACCCAGCCGGCCTCGACGAGAAAGCGCTGGCGCTCCTCGGCGAGCTTGCGGTCCTCGATGTCCGTCGCGGTGCCGACCCAGCCCGTGACCGTGCCCGTCTCGTCCCGCTGGGGCACCGACCGGCCGAGATGCCAGCGGTAGGCCCCGTCCGCACGCCGGATCCGGTACTCGGCCTCGAAGGGCTCGCCCACGGCGCGGACGCTCTCCCAGCGAGCGACGACCTCGCGCCGGTCGTCGGGGTGGATGACGCTCTCCGACGTCCCGTCCGCCTCCGGAGTCAGCCCCGTGTACTCGTACCAGCGCGCGTTGAAGAAGTTCGCGACGCCGTCGACGCCGGTCGTCCAGACGATCTGGGGGACGGCATCGGCGAGGGAGCGGTAGCGGATCGCGCTCTCGCGCTCGAGCGCGAGGAGCTCCTGCTCGGCGATCAGGGCGTCCCGCTGCCGGAGCTCGACGGTCTTCTGCCAGAGGTCGATGAAGACCGCGACCTTTGCCTGCAGGATCGCGGGCTCGAACGGCTTCATCAGATAGTCGACGGCGCCCGCGTCGTAGCCGCGGAAGACGTGCGCCGCGTCCTTCGAGATCGCGGTCAGGAAGAGGATCGGGATGTGCTTCGTCCGCTCCCGGGCCTTGATCAGCTCCGCGGTCTGGAAGCCGTCCAGCCCCGGCATCTGCACGTCGAGCAGGATCGCCGCGAATTCGTGGTTGAGCAGCTGGCGCAGGGCCTCCTCGCCGGACCGGGCGCGGATGAGCTCCTGGCCGAGCGGCTCCAGGATCGCCTCCAGCGCCAGCAGGTTCTCGGGCCGGTCGTCGACGAGCAGCAGCTTTGCGCGGTTATCGCTCACACGCACAGCCTGTGGAGGAACGGCCCGATCTCCTCGAGCGACAGCACGGCGTCGAGCTCGGTGGCCGCGATCGCCGCATCCGGCATGTCACGGCGGGCAGCCGTGCGTGGATCCTGCACGACCGCGACACCACCGTTGCGCTTGATCGCCGCGAGCCCTGCGGCGCCGTCCTCGTTCGCGCCCGTGAGCACGATCCCGATCGCGCGGTCGCGATAGGCCTGCGCGACCGACTCGAAGAGCACGTCGATCGAGGGGCGGGCGTGCTGGACGCGCGCGTCGACCGAGAGTGCGAAGGCACGGCCGTCGACGAGCAGGTGGTAGTCGGCCGGCGCGACGTAGACGTGTCCCGGCTCGAGCGGGTCCTTGTCGCCCGGCTCGCAGACCTTTCGGTCGATGTGGCGCTGGAGCAGCGTCTCGAGCACGCCCCGCGTCGAGTCCGCGCCGCGGTGCTGGGCGACCACGATCGGCTGCTCGACCGCGCGCGGGATCCCCTCGAGCAGCGCTCCGACGGCGTGCAGCCCTCCCCATGACGCTCCGATCGCGATCACCTCGTAGTTCATCGAACCTTCTTGTAGAGTCGCTCGTCCGGGTCGAGCTCCTCGAAGTCGCGCTCGTACGGGGAGAAGCGGATCGTCTCCTTCTGCCCAAGCGCGAGGACGCCGAACATGGCGAGGCTCTCGTAGAACAGCCGGTGCACGTGCTCCTGCAGCGGCTGCGCGAAGTAGATCATCACGTTGCGGCACGTGATCACGTGGAACTCGTTGAAGGCGGCGTCCGAGACGAGGTTGTGCTGCGCGAAGACGACTCCCTCGACGAGCTCCCGGGCGAACCGCGCGCCGTCGTAGCGGGCGACGTAGTACTCCGAGAACGATCGCTGCCCGCCCGCGTGGATGTAGTTCTGCGTGTACTCCTGCATCTTGTCGAGCGGGAAGACGCCGTCCCGCGCCTGCTCGATCACGGCCTCGTTGATGTCGGTTGCGTAGATGCGGACGCGGTCGGCCAGGCCCTCCTCGGCGAGGACGATCGCAAGCGAGTAGACCTCCTCGCCCGTGGAACAACCGGCGACCCAGAGGCGTGCGAAGGGATACGTGCGCAGCACCGGCACCACCCGCTCGCGGAACGCGAGGAAGAAGCTCGGGTCGCGGAACATGGCGGTCACGTTCACGGACAGGTCGAGCAGGAGCCGCTCCATCACAGCCGGGTCGTGCAGCAGCCGGTCCTGCAGGGCGGAGACCGTCTTGACCTTCTCGCCGTCCATGCGCCGGCGCACGCGCCGGCGCAGCGACGCGGGCGCGTAGTCGCGGAAGTCGAAGCCGTAGCGGCGGTGGATGCCCTCCAGGAGGAGCTCGAGCTCGAGCTGCTCGAGGTCGAGCTCGCCGCTTCTCCCTACTGGTACAGCCACACGCGCATCAGGGAGAGCAGCTGGTCGGTGTCGACCGGCTTCGTGATGTAGTCGGACGCCCCGGCCGCGATCGAGCGCTCGCGGTCGCCCTGCATCGCCTTCGCCGTGAGCGCGATGATCGGCAGCTTCTCGAACTCCGGCAGCCCGCGGATCGTCTGCGTGGTCTCGTAGCCGTCGAGCTCGGGCATCATCACGTCCATCAGGACGAGGTCGACGTCGGTGTTCGCACGCAGTGTCTCGATCCCCTCGCGACCGTTCTCGGCGAAGATCACGTCCATCCCGTTCGCCTCGAGCGCGCTTGCGAGCGCGAACACGTTGCGGACGTCGTCGTCGACGATCAGCACCTTCTTGCCGAGGAAGAGCGCGTCGACGTTGTGCAGCTGCTCCAGCATCTTCCGCTTCGAGTCGGGGAGCCTCGACTCGACCCGGTGCAGGAAGAGGGAGGTCTCGTCGAGGAGCCGCTCGGGCGAGCGGGCGTCCTTGACGACGATCGTCTCCGCGTAGCGCTTCAGCTTGGTCTCCTCACGGCGGGTCAGCTCGCTGCCCGTGTACACGATCACCGGCAGCAAGTGCGAGCGCTCGTCGGTCTTCACCTTCTCGAGCAGGTCGAAGCCCGTCATCTTCGGCAGCTTGAGGTCGAGCACCATGCAGTCGAAGGGCGCCTCGGAGTCGAGCGCGGCGAGCGCCTCCTCGGAGGAGCCGACCGCGACGATCTCGACGTCCCCGTCGCTGCCGACGAGGTCGATGATCGACTGGCGCTGCGTCTCGTCGTCGTCCACGACGAGGAGCCGGCGGACGTCGCGCTCGATGAACGACTCGATCCCGCCGAAGACGGTCCCGAGTGTCTCCAGCGAGGCGGGCTTCTGGATGAACGCAGCGGCCCCGGCCATCAGCGCCGGCTGTGCCTCCTCGACGCCGGAGACGATGTGAACGGGAATGTGCCGCGTCGAGGGGTGCCGCTTCAGCCGGTCGAGCACGGCCCAGCCGTCCAGCACCGGCAGGCTCATGTCGAGCACGATCGCGTCCGGCCGGAACTCGCGTGCGAGCGCCAGGCCGGTGTCGCCGCGCAGCGCCACGAGCCCCTTGAACCCCCGGTCGCGTGCCACCTCGAGCTCGGTGCGCGCGAAGTCCGCGTCGTCCTCGACGATCAGGACGACGCGGTCGCCCTCCTCGATCGAGTCGCGGTCGTCGGCGACCTCGCTGGGGACGAGCAGCGACGCATCCGGTGCGGGCTCGTCGCCGTTCGAGCTCGCAGCGCCGACGCCGCCGGCAGGCGCGGAGGAGAGGCCCGCGTCGACCCGCTCCAGCAGCTCGGCCCCGGTCGCGGCCGGCGTCGTCTCGACGTACCGCTCGGGCAGGTAGAGCGTGAACGTGCTTCCCTCGCCGGGCGCCGACTCGACGTGGATCTCGCCGGAGAGCAGCCGGGCGATCTCGCGGCTGATCGAGAGGCCGAGACCGGTACCGCCGTAGCGCCGGCTCGTCGTCCCGTCCGCCTGCTGGAACGCCTCGAAGATCAGGCGCAGCTTGTCGGCCGCGATCCCGACGCCCGTGTCGATCACCGAGAAGCCGATCACCCGCTCGGCGTGGGCGAGCGCGTCGCCGGCGAACTGGCGGCCCTCCGGCGCCTGGCCCACGCGGAGCACGACGCCGCCGCTCTCCGTGAACTTGAAGGCGTTCGAGAGCAGGTTCTTCAGCACCTGCTGGAGCCGCTGCCGGTCGGTGGCGATCGTCGGTACCGCGTTCTCGGCGAAGTCGAGCTCGAAGCTCAGACCCTGCTCCTCGGCGACGGGCGCGAACGACCGCTCGAGTGCCGCGAGCTCGTCCGCGACGGAGACCTCGCCGACGTGCAGGTCCATCTTCCCGGCCTCCACCTTCGAGAGGTCGAGGATGTCGTTGATCAGCCCGAGCAGCTCCGAGCCCGCGTTGTGGATCGTGCTCGCGAACTCCTTCTGCTTCTCGGTCAGGTTCCCCTCGCCGTTGTCGGCGAGCAGCTTCGCGAGGATCAGCAGCGAGTTGAGCGGCGTCCGCAGCTCGTGCGACATGTTCGCGAGGAACTCCGACTTGTAGCGCGAGGAGAGCGCGAGCTGCTCGGCCTTCTCCTCGAGCGCGCGGCGCGCGTCCTCGATCTCGGTGTTCTTGATCTCGATGCGCGTGTTCTGCTCCTCCAGCTGCTGCGAACGCTCCTCGAGCTCCTCGTTCGTCTGCTGCAGCTCCTCCTGCTGGGTCTGCAGCAGCTCCTCGGAGGCGCGCAGGGTTGCGGTCTGCGCCTCGAGCTCTGCGTTCGAGCGCATCAGCTCCTCCTGCTGCGCCTGCAGCTCCTCCGACTGGCTCTGCAGGTCCATCGTCAGCTGCTGCGACTGGGCCAGCAGCTCCTCGGTGCGCATGTTCGCCTGGATCGTGTTGAGGACGACACCCGTCGACTCGGCCAGCTGCTCGAGGAAGCTGCGCTGTGTGCCCGTGAACGGCGTGAACGAGGCGAGCTCGATCACGGCCATCACCTGGTCCTCGAACAGGACCGGGAAGACGACGATGCTCGTCGGCGCCGACTCGCCCAGCCCGGACGCGATCTTGATGTAGTCCTCGGGCGCCTCGGTGATCACGATCGACGTGCGCTCGAGCGCCGCCTGGCCGACCAGCGCCTCGCCCACCTTGAAGCGGTTGGAGATCGACTTCCGCTCCTTGTAGCCGTACGTCGCGATCAGCCGCAGCTCCGTCTCCTCCTCGACCGTCTCGGCGATGTAGAACGCGGCGTGGTGGGCCGCGACGAGCGGCGTCACCTCGCTCATCAGCAGGCGGGCGACGGTCTTCTGGTCGCGCTGGCCCTGCAGCAGACCCGAGAAGCGGGCGAGGTTCGAGTTGAGCCAGTCCTGCGTGGCGTTGCGGTCGGTCGTCTCGCGCAGGTTCCCGATCATCTGGTTGATGTTGTCCTTGAGGTCCGAGACCTCGCCGGCGGCGTCGACGTCGATCGTCCGTGTCAGGTCGCCCTGCGTGACCGCGGTCGAGACGTCCGCAATCGCACGCAGCTGCGTCGTCAGCGTCTCGGCGAGCTGGTTCACGTTGTCGGTCAGGTCCTTCCAGGTGCCGGAGACGCCGTCGACTCGCGCCTGGCCGCCGAGCTTGCCCTCGGTGCCGACCTCGCGCGCGACGCGGGTCACCTCTGCCGCGAAGGTCGACAGCTGGTCGACCATCGTGTTGATCGTGCCGGCGAGCTCCGCGATCTCGCCCTTGGCGGCGATCGAGATCTTCTGTGAGAGGTCGCCGCGCGCGACGGCGGTGGTGACGTCGGCGATCGCACGCACCTGGTCGGTGAGGTTGTTCGCGAGCAGGTTGACGTTGTCGGTCAGGTCCTTCCAGGTGCCGGAGACGCCCTGCACCTCGGCCTGGCCGCCGAGCTTGCCCTCGGTGCCGACCTCCTTGGCGACGCGCGTGACCTCGGCGGCGAAGGCGGAGAGCTGGTCGACCATCGTGTTGATCGTGTCCTTCAGCTCGAGCACCTCGCCCTTGACGTCGACCGTCACCTTCTTCGAGAGGTCACCTGTCGCGACCGCGGTCGTCACGGTCGCGATGTTGCGCACCTGCTCGGTCAGCGACGACGCCATCAGGTTGACGTTGTCGGTCAGGTCCTTCCACGTCCCGGACACGCCCTCGACCCGGGCCTGGCCGCCGAGCTTGCCGTCGGTGCCGACCTCGCGCGCGACGCGGGTCACCTCGGACGCGAAGGCGCGGAGCTGGTCGACCATCGTGTTGATCGTGTCCTTGAGCTCGAAGATCTCGCCCTTGACGTCGACGGTGATCTTCTTCGAGAGGTCGCCGTTCGCGACCGCCGTCGTGACCGTGGCGATGTTGCGCACCTGCTCGGTCAGCGACGACGCCATCACGTTGACGTTGTCGGTCAGGTCGCGCCAGGTGCCGGACACGCCCTGTACCTGGGCCTGGCCGCCGAGCTTGCCCTCGGTGCCGACCTCCTTGGCGACGCGCGTGACCTCGGCGGCGAACCGCGAGAGCTGGTCGACCATCGTGTTGATCGTCCCGGCGAGCTGCGCGACCTCGCCCTTCGCGTCGACGGTGATCGTCTGCGAGAGGTCGCCCTTCGCGACCGCGGTCGTCACCTCGGCGATCGCGCGCACCTGCGTCGTCAGGTTCCCGGCGAGCTGGTTGACGTTTTCGGTCAGGTCCTTCCAGGTGCCGGAGACGCCCTTCACCTCGGCCTGGCCGCCGAGCTTGCCCTCGGTGCCGACCTCCTTGGCGACGCGCGTGACCTCGGCGGCGAACGTCGAGAGCTGGTCGACCATCGTGTTGATCGTCGACGCGAGCTGGGCGATCTCGCCCTTCGTCTCGATCGTGATCTTCTGGGTCAGATCGCCGCGGGCGACCGCCGTCGTCACCTCGGCGATCGACCGCACCTGCGCGGTCAGGTTGTCCGCCATCAGGTTGACGTTCTCGGTCAGCCTGCGCCAGGTGCCGGAGACGCCCTCGACCTGGGCCTGGCCGCCGAGGCGGCCCTCGGTACCGACCTCGCGCGCGACGCGCGTCACCTCCGCTCCGAAGGTCGCGAGCTGGTCGACCATCGTGTTGATGGTGCTCTTGAGCTGCAGCACCTCGCCGCGCGCGTCGACGGTGATCTTCTTCGAGAGGTCGCCCTGGGCGACCGCGGTCGTGACCTCGGCGATGTTCCGCACCTGGTCGGTGAGGTTGTTCGCAAGCGTGTTCACGTTCTCGGTCAGGTCGCGCCAGGTGCCGGAGACGCCCTGCACCTCGGCCTGGCCGCCGAGCCTGCCGTCGGTGCCGACCTCCTTCGCGACGCGGGTCACCTCGGCGGCGAAGGTCGCGAGCTGGTCGACCATCGTGTTGATCGTCTCCTTGAGCTGCAGCACCTCGCCCTTGACGTCGACCGTGATCTTCCTGGAGAGGTCGCCCTGGGCGACGGCGGTCGTGACGTCCGCGATGTTCCGCACCTGGTCGGTCAGGTTGTTCGCAAGCGTGTTCACGTTCTCGGTCAGGTCCTTCCAGACGCCGGAGACGCCCTGTACCTGGGCCTGGCCGCCGAGCTTGCCGTCGGTGCCGACCTCCTTCGCGACGCGGGTCACCTCGGCCGAGAACGAGCGCAGCTGGTCGACCATCGTGTTGATGGTCTCCTTCAGCTCGAGCACCTCGCCCTTGACGTCGACGGTGATCTTCTTGGAGAGGTCGCCCGTCGCGACCGCCGTCGTGACGGCCGCGATGTTGCGCACCTGCGAGGTGAGGTTGCCGGCGAGCGTGTTCACGTTCTCGGTCAGGTCCTTCCAGACGCCGGAGACGCCCTTGACCTGGGCCTGGCCGCCGAGCTTGCCGTCGGTGCCGACCTCGCGCGCGACCCGCGTCACCTCGTCGGCGAAGCTCGAGAGCTGGTCGACCATCCGGTTGACGGTGTTCTTCAGCTCGAGCACCTCGCCCTTGACGTCGACGGTCACCTTGCGCGAGAGGTCGCCGTTCGCCACAGCGGTCGTCACGTCGGCGATGTTCCGCACCTGCCCCGTCAGGTTGGAGGCCATCTGGTTCACGGAGTCGGTCAGGTCCTTCCACGTGCCGGAGACGCCCTTCACCCGGGCCTGGCCGCCGAGCTTGCCCTCGGTGCCGACCTCGCGCGCGACGCGCGTCACCTCGTCGGCGAAGCTCGAGAGCTGGTCGACCATCCCGTTCACCGTCGTGCCGATGCGCCGGAACTCGCCGCGCACCGGCCGGCCGTCGATCTCGAGCTGGATCTGCTGCGACAGGTCGCCCCGCGCGACCGCGTCGATCACCCGCGCCACCTCTACCGTCGGGCGGGCGAGGTTGTCGACGACCTCGTTGAACGCGTCGACCTTCTCCTTCCACGAGCCCGTGGCCCCCGCGACCTCGGCCCGCTCGTCGATCCGTCCGTCCCGGCCCACGACCTTGCTGACCCGGCTGAACTCCTTCGTGACCTGCTGATGCCGCTCGATCAGGCCGTTGAAGGCGGCGGCGACCTCCGCGAGCGCCCCGTCGGCCCGTAGGCGCACGGTGAAGTCGCCGTCGCGCGCGGCTTCGAGGACCGCGACGAGGCGGGCGAGCTGAGCTTCGCTGAGCGCGCTGCTCGTGCCGTTCTCGGCCGTCCGGCGGGCACGGGGCTTTCGAGTGGGCCTGGCACGCTCACTCGGGGTCGGGAGTGGGGGCACGTGGAGACTCCTTTTGCGCTTGCTCGCGGGGAATGGAACGAAGAGCTCCTCGCACGCTCCTCGGCACGCTCTATGCCCGATCGCGGGCGATGTTTAACGGCCGGGCGGGGCTAGATGGGCGGCTGGCGGACACCGTCGAGCGCCTGCTCGAGATCGCGCCAGAGCTCGTCGACGGGCTCGAGCCCGACCGACAGCCGGAGCAGCTCCTGTGGGACGCGGTCGCCCTCCCAGCGGTGCCGCGTCTCGATCGTCGACTGGACGCCGCCGAGGCTCGTCGCGTTCACGATCAGGCGGGTCGCTGTCTCGACCTCGCGCGCGCCGGCGACATCGAACGAGAGCAGCCCACCGAAGCCCGGGTAGCGGACGAGCTCGACCTTCGGATGCGTGCGGAGCCGTTCCGCGAGCTCGGCGGCGCTCTCGCTCTGCCGGCGGACGCGCACGTCGAGCGTGCGCAACCCGCGGAGGAGGAGCCAGGCGGCGTCTGGCGCGGCGACGATGCCCGTCCGCGTGCGCAGCTCACGGAGGCGCTCGGCCTGCGCGGGGTCGCGGGCGACGACGGCGCCGAGCAGGACGTCGTGATGCCCCGCGAGGTACTTCGTCGCGGAATGGAGGACGAAGTCGCAGCCCCGCTCGAGCGAGCGCAGGTACACCGGCGTCGCCGCGGTCGCGTCGCAGACGACCGGGGCGGGATGCGCCGCGGCGGCGGCGAAGTCGGGCATGGTCAGGAGGGGGTTCGACGGCGCCTCGATCCAGACGAGGTCGGCCCCGTCGGGCGGTGGTCCCGTCTGGTCGAAGAGGACGTGGTTGACGCCCCAGCGCTCGAGCTCGGTGAACAGCACGCCCGTGCCGTAGTAGGCGTCGCGGGCGAGCGCGATCGTCCGTCCCGGCTCGAGCAGCGCGAGCACGAGCGCGGTCGCGGCGCCCATGCCCGACGAGAAGAGCAGCGCCTCGCCGCCCTCGGCCTCGCCGAGCACGCGCTCGGCTTCGACCCCGACCGGATGCGCGTTGCGGGCGTAGTGGAAGGGGCCGAGCTCGCCGTCGACGTAGGGCCAGGTGGTCGAGCGGTCGAGCGGCGGCTCCATGCCGCGAATCTACCGCGCCGGCGCAAAGAGCTTGTGACTGATAGACACAAGCTGCCCGTGGACGGGGCCGTTGCGCGGGCCGAACGGAGCTTGTGTTTCAGAGACACAAGCTCTGCGCGGTTAGGCTGCGCCCCCATGGCCGAGATCCACGACACGACCGCCGCCAAGCTCGCGTGGCTGCAGGAGCTCTCCGAGCAGGCAGCGCACGCCGGGAACGAAAAGGCCGTCGAGCGGCAGCGCGAGCGGGGGAAGCTGCTCGCCCGCGAGCGGGTCGAGCAACTGCTCGACCCCGGCACCTTCGTCGAGCTCGACCGCTACGTCCGCCACCGCAACCCCGACTTCGACTCGATGTCGAACCGGCCGTACGGCGACGCCGTCGTGACCGGCTACGGCGAGATCCTCGGCCGCAAGGTCTTCGTCTTCTCGCAGGACTTCACCGTCTTCGGCGGCTCGCTCTCGGAGGTCTTCGCCGAGAAGATCTGCAAGGTGATGGACATGGCGCTGAAGTACGGCTGCCCCGTGATCGGCCTGAACGACTCGGGCGGCGCGCGGATCCAGGAGGGCGTCGTCTCGCTCGCCGGCTACGCGGAGATCTTCTGGCGCAACGTGCAGGCGTCCGGCGTGATCCCGCAGCTCTCGCTGATCCTCGGTCCGACCGCCGGCGGCGCCGTCTACTCGCCCGCGATCACCGACTTCGTCCTGATGGCGGAGTCGACCTCGTACATGTTCATCACCGGGCCCGACGTCGTGAAGACGGTCACCGGCGAGGACGTCTCGTTCGAGGAGCTCGGCGGCGCCGAGACGCACGGCTCGAAGTCGGGCGTCGCGCACGTCACCGCCCCCGACGAGGCCGCCTGCCTCGAGGACGCGCGCTACCTGCTCTCGTTCCTGCCCCAGTCGAACCTCGAGCGGCCGCCGTACGCGGCGCCGAGCGACCCCGTCGACCGCGAGGCACCCGAGCTGGACACGTTCATCCCGGACAGCCCGAACAAGCCGTACGACATGAAGCAGGTGATCGCGAAGGTCGTCGACGAGGGCGAGTTCCTCGAGCTGCAGCCGCACTTCGCCGAGAACATCGTCTGCGGCTTCGCGCGGCTCGGCGGCCACTCGGTCGGGATCGTCGGCAACCAGCCGGCCGCGCTCGCCGGCGTGCTCGACATCGACGCGTCCGTGAAGGCGGCGCGGTTCGTCCGCACCTGCGATGCCTTCAACATCCCGCTCGTCACCTTCGTCGACGTGCCGGGCTTCCTGCCGGGAACCGAGCAGGAGTGGGGCGGGATCATCCGCCACGGCGCGAAGCTGCTCTACGCCTACGCCGAGGCGACCGTGCCGAAGCTGACCGTGATCACCCGCAAGGCGTACGGCGGGGCGTACGACGTCATGAGCTCGAAGCACATCCGGGCCGACTTCAACGTCGCCTGGCCGACCGCCGAGGTCGCGGTGATGGGGCCGGAGGGCGCCGTCAACATCATCTTCCGCAAGGAGCTCGCGGAGGCAGCCAGACCCCGAGGCTCGTCGCGCCGAGCTGATCGCCGACTACAAGGAGCGCTTCGCGAACCCCTACCACGCGGCCGAGCGCGGCTACGTCGACGAGGTGATCGAGCCGCGGCGCACGCGGCCGGTGCTGATCTCGGCGCTCGAGGTCGCGCAGACCAAGCGCGAGCCGCGCCCGCAGCGCAAGCACGGGAACATCCCGCTCTAGCCGAAGGCGTACTCGACCGAGTCGCAGACGCGCTCGTAGCCGATGTCCACGTAGATCTTGTTCGAGGTCGGGTTGGCGAGGTCGGTGTAGAGGAAGCAGAACGATCGGCCGGCGTCGAGCTGCTCCGGCCGAGACGTGCGCGGTGAGCGCGCTCGCGTAGCCGCGGCCGCGGTGCTCGGGCGGCGTGTACACCGGGCCGATCCGGACGCCGGTCGGGGTCGGGCTGCCGAAGCCCACGGCGGAGACCGGCCGGCCGCCGTCCTCCCAGAGCGCGATCCCGTTCCCCGGCTCCCTGAGCTTGTGGTCGATGTTCCGGCCGTTGCGCTCCCGGTCGGGCTCGGTCTCGCCGAGCGCCTCGGCGCCGAACTTCCGCCACCAGTCGAGCAGGAGCGGGCGGTCGGCGGCAGTCGCCGGCCGGGGACGGCCGGGCGGGGTCGCCGGCGGCATGACGGTGTGGAGCGCATAGATGCCCTGACGGGCGCGCGGCTCGGCTCGGACACCGAGCGTGGCGACGAAGCGGTCGACCTCCGGCAGCGCGCCGACGACGCCGGGCAGCTCCTCGCCGATCCCGGCTGCGAGCGCGTCGACGGCCGCGCCGGAGCCGCGGGCGAGCACCAGGTTGAACGGGCGTGTTCTCAGCGCGGCGCCCACGACCTCGCCCGCCGCCCTCGACCAGCCACAGTCCGAAGTCGGGATAGACGTGAGGGTGGTCGCGCAGCGTCCCGGCAAGACCCAGGATCAGGTTGTGTCGCGCCTCGTCGGCGATCAGAAGTGGTGCCGCGCGCTCGAGGAACGCAGCCGCGTCGCGCGCCTGGACGACCTCCATGGCGCCAGTGTACGCTGCATAGGTAATGCCTAGGAAGCACTACTCGGGCGCCGAGGCGGCCCGTGCGCTCGGGATCAGTGTCGACACGCTCCGCCGCTGGGATCGCGACGGCAAGATCCAGCGTCGGTCGCGACGCCGCGAACCGGCGCGTCGTGCCCGCGAGCCGAGGTCGAGCGCCTGCGCGCCCCGGCCGGCGACGAGACGCTCTCGGCGCGCAACCGCTTCCGCGGCGTCGTCCGGTCGGTCGAGGTCGACGGGCTGCTCGCGCGGATCGAGATCGACGTGACGGAGCCGGCGCGGGTGGTCGCGATCGTCACGCGCGAGTCGGCCGAGGAGCTCGGCCTCAAGGCGGGCATGAGCGCCGCCGGTGTCGTCAAGGCGACGTCGGTGATGGTGGAGCGGTGAGACGTCTCGCCGTGCTCGGTGCCGTGCTCGCGCTCGCGGGGTGCGGCGGCGGGAGCGACGAGCGTCCGACGGAGCCGGTCGTCGTCTTCGCGGCCTCGTCGCTGAGCGAGGTCGCGCCGGAGATCGACCCCGAGGCGACGGTCGTGCTCGGCGGCTCGAACGACCTCGCCGCGCAGCTGCGCGACGGCGCCCGCGGCGGCGTCTTCCTCTCCGCCAGCGCCGAGCCGGCCGAGAGCCTCCACGCCGCGGGAATCGTCGAGCAGCCCGTCGTCTTCGCCTCGAACCGGCTCGTCGTCGTCACTCCCGCCGACAACCCCTCCGGCGCGTCGAGCCTGGCCGATCTCGGCCGCGCCGGCATGAAGCTCGTGCTCGGGGCCGAGGGCGTGCCCGCCGGCGACTACGCACGCGAGGCGCTTCAGGCAGCGGGTGAGGAGGAGGCGCTCGCCCAGGTCGTCAGCCTCGAGTCCGACGTCAAGGGCGTGCTCGGCAAGGTGCTGCTCGGCGAGGCGGACGCCGGGATCGTCTACGCGACCGACGCGAAGGCCGCGGGCGACGACGTGCGCTCGTTCCCCGTCCCCGACCGCTTCCAGCCGGAGATCCAGTACTTCGCCGCGCTCGTGTCTCCCGGCTCCGCGGCAGCACGGGCCTGGCTCGACCGGCTGCTCGGCGAGCAGGGACGCCGAGCCCTGGAGCGGGCGGGCTTCCTGCCGCCGCCGCCGTGAGGAGAGCGTTCCCACTCCTGCTCGGCGCCGCGCTCGTCACCGCCGTCGTGTTCCTCACGCTGCCGCTGGTGGCGCTCTTCGCGCGGGTGCCTCCCGGCGAGCTCGTGGCGCAGCTCGGCGACGAGCGTGCGCGGTCTGCGCTCGCGATCTCGCTGAAGACGAGCGCCGTCGCCCACGTGCTCATCCTCCTCGTCGGCACGCCGGCCGCCTACCTGCTCGCAACGAGATCGTTCCGTGGGCGCTCCCTCGTCGTCGCGCTGCTCGAGTTGCCGCTCGTGCTGCCGCCGGCCGTGGCCGGCCTCGGCCTGCTCGCCGCGTTCGGCAGGCGCGGCCTGCTCGGCGAGGAGCTCCGAGCGGTCGGGCTGGAGATCCCCTTCACCCAGATCGCTGTCGTGCTCGCAGTCTGCTTCGTGGCCAGCCCCTTCTACATCCGCGGCGCGATCGCCGCGTTCGAGGAGGTCGACCCGTCCCTGCGCGCCGCTGCGCGGACGCTCGGTGCCGGCCCGTTCCGCGTCTTCGGCCGCGTGGCGCTGCCGCTCGCGCTCGGTGGGCTCGGCGCGGGCTCGACGCTGGCGTTCGCGCGGGGGCTCGGAGAGTTCGGAGCGACGATCATGTTCGCCGGGAGCCTCCCCGGCCGCACCCAGACAGCCCCGCTCGCCATCTACGACGCACTCGACTCCGACTTCGACGTGGCACTCGCGCTCGGTGCCCTGTTCGTCGCCGTCAGCATCGGGATCCTGCTCACGACCAAGCTCCTCCTCTCATGGACACGCTCGACGTCACCCTCGACCACGCTCTCCGCTCCTTCCGCCTCTCGGTAGGGCTCGAGCTCGGGCGCGAGACGCTCGCGCTCGTCGGCCCGTCGGGAGCAGGGAAGTCGAGTGTCCTCCGCGCGATCGCGGGGCTGCTCCGCCCGGACGAGGGGCGCGTTGCCCTCGCCGGGACGGCGTGGCTCGACACGGCTGCCGGGATCGACCTGCCACCCGAGCGGCGCTCCGTCGGCCTCGTCTTCCAGGACTACGCGCTGTTCCCCCACCTCGACGTCCGCGGCAACGTCGGCTTCGGCGGCCGCTCACGCGTGGACGAGCTGCTCGAGCGCTTCCGGATCTCCCACCTCGCCGGTGCACGTCCCCGCGAGCTCTCCGGCGGCGAGCGCCAGCGTGTCGCGCTCGCCCGGGCGCTCGCCCGCGATCCCGCCGTCCTGCTCCTCGACGAGCCGCTCTCGGCGCTCGACACGCACACGCGCGGCGTCGTCCGCGGCGAGCTGGCGGAGCTGCTCCGCGAGCTCGAGCTGCCGACGCTGCTCGTCACGCACGACTTCGAGGACGCCGCTGCGCTCGCCGACCGGGTCGGCGTGATCGTCGCCGGCCGGATCCTCCAGGTGGGCACGCCTGCGGGGCTCCTCGCGTCGCCGGCGGACGCCTTCGTCGCGAGCTTCACCGGCGCGAACCTCCTGCCGGGAACGGCTCGTGCCGGCGCAGAGGGGCTCACGGAGATCGTGCTCGACGCGGGCGGCACCGCGTACTCGACCGACCCGGGGGAAGGACGGGTCGGCGTTGCGGTGTACCCGTGGGAGGTCGCGCTCGCCCGGGTGGCTCCCGGCGACTCGGCGCTGAACCACCTTCGGTTCGAGGTGAGGTCGCTGGTCGCGCTCGGGAACAGGGTTCGCGTCGGCGTCGGGCCGCTCACGGCCGAGATCACGGCGGCCTCGGCGGAGCGGCTCGGCCTCGCCGCGGGGGAGCCGGTGGTGGCCTCGTTCAAGGCGACGGCGGCCCGTCTGCTGCCGCTCTCCTGAGCCTCGATCGTGCTCCTCGGCACTTCTGTGCGAGAATGCGGTCATGAAAGGTGCGCAGAAGCCCAAGAGTTCGCAGAAGAAGCCCGCGCAGAAGTCGCTGAAGGAGCGCCGGGCGGAGAAGAAGGCTGCCGCGAAGCAGCGCGGCCTCGACGCGTGATAGAGGCGAGGCGCCGCGGGGCGCTCCTCTGGTTCAACGAGTCGCGTCGCGACGGCCTGATCGCCGCCGAGGACGGTGAGCGGTACCCCGTCCTTGCGAGCGGGTTCCTCGACGGACACCTCCCGGTCGGGAGGTGCGCCGGCACGCCCGTGGACTTCGAGCTGGAAGACGCGGGCGGCAGCGTCGTCGCCGTGCGGGTCAGCGTGCCGGTTGCCGCCGAGGGCGGTCGCGCCCGCAACCGCTCTCGCCGCTAGCGGCGGTCACCGCCTAGGCGGAGATGGCGGGCTCGTGCAGCGCCGAGGCGGGCAAGGCGGGCCAGGCCGCGCCGTCGATCCCGAGCTCGTCCGCCAGCGTCGCGACGATCATCGGGTCGAACTGCGTCCCCGAGCAGCGCGCGAGCTCGGCGATCGCCTCGTCGTCGGTGAGCCGGCCGCGGTAGACGCGGTCGGACGTCATCGCGTCGTAGGCGTCCGCGACGAAGATGATCCGGGCACCGAGCGGGATGTCCTCGCCGCCGAGCGCATCCGGGTAGCCCGAGCCGTCCCAGCGCTCGTGGTGGTGCAGCACCCAGTCCGCGACCGGGTCGACGCCGAGGCTCTCGAGCATCCGGTAGCCGATCTGGGGATGCCGCTCGAGCACGAGCCGCTCGGTCTCCGAGAGCGGGCCCGGCTTGCGCAGGATCTCCTCGGGGATCGCGAGCTTGCCGAGGTCGTGCAGGCTCGCGGCGAGCCGGGTCAGCTCCACCTGCTCGCGGTCGACGCCAAGCCGTGTTGCGATCCGGGCAGCGAGGTCCGAGACCCGCTCCGAGTGGGAGCCCGTGTAGGCGTCGCGGGCATCGACGGCCTTCGCGAGGCTGCTCGCCGCGCGAAAACGTGCCGCGCGGTCGGGTCCCGCGGCGAGCCGCTTCAGCTCTGCGATCTCGACGACGTCCGGCCGGTAGACGCGCACCTGGTTCTTGCCGTACTCCTTGGCCCAGTAGAGCGCGCTGTCAGAGCGGCGCACGAGCTCGTCGCGGTCCATCTCCTCCTCGGGCACGGTGGCGATGCCCGCACTGATCGTGATCGGGCCAGCGGGCTCGAGCTCGACTTCCGCGATGCGGGACACGATCGCCTCCGCGGCGATCCGCGCGCCCTCCTCGTCGCGGCCGGGGAGGAGGATCGCGAACTCGTCGCCGCCAAGCCGGAACGCCTCGCCGCCCTGGCGCAGGTTCGTCGCCAGGTGTGCGAGCACCTTGTCGCCGCCGGGGTGGCCGAAGCGGTCGTTGATCCGCTTGAAGTCGTCGATGTCGACCAGGCAGAGGCTGAGCGGGTAGCCCTGCGCGCGGGAGTCGTCGAGCTCGCGCTCGAGCCGGTCGTGGAAGTGCCGGTGGTTTCCGAGCCCGGTGAGCGGGTCGGTGAGCGCGAGGCGCATCGCGCGCAGCTCGCGGAAGGTCGAGCGCTGGTAGAGCGCGATCGCGAGGAGAGGCCCGACGAGCGCGCCCGAGAGGAAGGGCGAGCGCTGCCAGAGGATCACCAGCATCAGCGCGGCCGACGCCATCAGGGCGAAGGGCATCGCCGTCACCTCGATGCTGCTGCGGGTCGCGCCGAGGAACGCCTTGCGGGAGCTGACGCTGACGACGAGGCTGATCAGGAGCAGGTTCACGACGTAGAACGAGAACGCGGCGACGGCAACCTGTGCGAAGACGAGCGCGGCGTCGTGGCCCCGCACGGGGGCGATTGCGGCGCCGGTGACGGCCGACGCAGTCGCCATCACCGCCGCGTTGTAGAGGAACCGGATCGGCGGCCTGTGCTCGAAGACGTGCATGATCGGCGCCGCCATGCCGACGACGACACCCGCCTGCCAGCCGTAGAGGACGATCGCGGCGGTGCAGAAGACGAACCCCAGCGAGACGCCGCCCGTGTCGATCCCGTCGAGCGGAACCGGGTAGCGCTCGGCCAGCGTCGACGCCGCCAGCAGGCCGGCGATCCCGGCGAGCGCGGTCGGCTCGAGCGGGGTGACCGCGAACGAGATCAGGGCCGCAACGGCGACCCCGAACCCCGCGAGCCCGACCGGCAGGACAACCGCCGCGAGCCGCGGGGGCAGCTTTGCCCCCGAGCTCACAGAGCGGTCCCTACCAGCCCCAGGTGAAACGGTCCCAACCCCAGTTCCCGAAGGCCGCCGCAAGGCTGCCCAGAGTCACGAGAATTGCGATCAGACGAGCGTTCTTCCACTGCAACATCCGTTCCCTCCTCCGCAGTTGCCGGACGGACGAGATCTTGAACGCCCCTGCAAATTCCGTAATCCCTCGAAGGGGGGATTTCATGTGAAGGCCGTCACAAACTAGACCTCGCGCTAGGCTCGGCACATGGTCCGCATCCTGATCGAGCCTGAGCCGCCCGAGGAGATCCGCCGGGCGATCGCGGCGGCGCTCGCCCTTGGTGAGGAGGCGCGTATCTCCGCACCGGCGTTCGGCGTTGTGTCAGAGCTATGTGCTGTCGCTGTGGAGACCACCCCGCCCGTTCCGCCGACGAGCCCTTCTGCCCGATCTGTGTGATCTCGATCAAGGTCGAAGTCGCCCGCGGGCTGACACAGCTCGCCGGCTATCTGAACGCCTGGGCCGCGTTCGGCGACTGGTGCAACCAGCGCCAGACTGCATAACGCAGCTGCCGTCCCGGGGCTAGGCCGCGCTGCCGCGCAGGAGCCGCGGCGCCGAGCGTGCGTAGTCGAGCCCGGAGACCCAGGTGAGGACCAGCGCCACGAGGAGCGCCCACCAGCCGACGCTCTCATCCCACGCCCCCGCCGCCGCGAAGCCGCCGAGTGCGGCCGCGAGCGCCTGCGCCCAGGTCTTCAGCTTGCCGAGGTCGCGTGCCGCGATCACGACGCCCCGCTCGATCGCGGCGAGCCGAAGACCCGAGATCAGGATCTCGCGCGCGACGATCGCCGCCACCATCCAGCCGCCCCAGACGCCGTCCTCGATCAGCATCACGAGCACGGCGAGCACGAGCACCTTGTCCGCGATCGGGTCGAGCAGCGAGCCGAGCTGCGAGGTGACGCCGCGCCGTCTCGCGATCCGTCCGTCGAACCAGTCCGTCGCCATCGCGACGCAGAAGATCGCCGTCGCCCAGTACTCGTTGTTGGGCAGCTCCCAGGCGTAGAGGAGCACCACGAGCGGCACGGATGCGGCCCGGGCGACGGTCAGCTGATCGGGAAGGGTCATCGCTCCGTGAGAATACGCGCGCGATGCCACCGTTCTCGAAAGTGCTGGTCGCCAACAGGGGCGAGATCGCCGTCCGGATCTTCCGGACGCTGCGCGAGCTCGGCGTCTCGCCGGTCGCCGTCTACTCGGAGGCTGACCGGGGCTCGCTGCACGTGCGGGCCGCCGACGAGGCGTTCCTGATCGGCCCCGGCCCGGCCGCCGAGAGCTACCTCGTCGGGCCCCGGATCGTCGAGACGGCGCTCTCGGCCGGGGCCGAGGCGATCCATCCGGGCTACGGCTTCCTCGCCGAGAACGCCGCCTTCGCCCGCGCGGTCGAGGAGGCGGGGCTCGTCTGGATCGGTCCGCCCAGCGCGGCGATCGAGCTGATGGGCTCGAAGACGGAGGCACGGACGGCGATGCAGGCGGCCGGCGTGCCGATCATCCCCGGAGCGACCGACCCGGTCGAGACCGTCGCGGAGGTGCTCCGGCTCGGCGACGAGGTCGGCTACCCGCTGATCGTGAAGGCGGCGGCGGGTGGCGGCGGCAAGGGGATGAAGCTCGTCGCCGCTCCCGACGAGGCTGAGCGGGCGTTCGACTCGGCGCAGCGCGAGGGGGAGAAGTACTTCGCCGACGGGCGGGTCTACGTCGAGCGCTACCTCGAGGATCCCCGCCACGTCGAGGTGCAGGTGCTCGCCGACGGCCACGGCAACGTCATCCACCTGGGCGAGCGCGACTGCACGATCCAGCGCCGCCACCAGAAGCTGATCGAGGAGACGCCGTCGCCCGCCGTCGACGAGGAGCTGCGCGAGCGGATCGGCCGGATCGCGGTCGACGCGGCGCGCGCGGCCGGCTACCGCTCCGCCGGGACGATCGAAGGCCTCCTCACCGCGGACGGGGACTACTACTTCATGGAGATGAACACCCGGATCCAGGTCGAGCACACCATCACCGAGGAGGTGACGGGGATCGACCTCGTCCGGGAGCAGGTTCTGATCGCAGCCGGCGAGGCGCTCTCCGTGCGCCAGGAGGACGTCGTCCTGCGTGGCCACGCGATCGAGTGCCGGATCAACGCCGAGGACGTCTCCAGCGGCTTTCTGCCCGCGCCGGGGGTGATCACCGCCTACCGCGAGCCGTCCGGGCCGGGCGTCCGGGTCGACTCCGGCGTCGTCGCCGGCTCGGAGATCACGGGCCTCTACGACCCGATGATCGCGAAGCTGATCGTGCACGGCGTCGACCGCGAGCACGCGCGGATGCGGATGCTGCGCGCGCTCGACGAGTTCGAGCTCGGCGGGCCGCCGACCCTGCTCGGCTTCCACCGCGCGCTGCTCTCGCACCCGTGCTTCGTCGCCGGCGAGACCTGCCACGGGCTCGTCGAGTCCGAGGAGCTCGCTGCGAGAGCCCAGGAGCTGACCCGCGAGGTCGCAGCCGCGGCCGGGCCCGGTGACGGTCGGGCCGTCCCGCGCGTGAGGGCCGTCGAGGTCGGCGGGCGCCGGTACGAGGTGACGGTGCTCGAGCCCGAGCCGCCCTGGGCCGCGCTCGCCCGGCGCCGGCGCGAGCGCGCTGCGTCCGGCCGCGGGGCCGGCAGCGAGTCGGTCGTCAGCCCGATGCAGGGGACCGTGCTCAAGGTCGACGTCGCCGAGGGGGACGAGATCGAGGCCGGTCACGTGATCTGCGTCGTCGAGGCGATGAAGATGGAGAACGAGATCGTCGCGCACCGGGACGGAACGGTGTCCGGGATCGCGGTCGCGGTCGGCGACCCGGTCACGAGCGGGCAGGTGATCTGCCGTGTCGCCTCCGAGTGAGTCGGCGCGGAAGCCGTTCTGCGCCGAGACGAGCCGTGACCACGCGGAGCCGCTCCACGCGACCGCCAGCCGCGTCGACACGTGGATCCTCGTCGAGTACCGCGGCCTCTGGGCCCACGACGCGGTCGACGGCTCGACGCTCTCGCGCGAGCTGAAGGAGCACCTGCTCGCCGAGCGGCGGCGGCTGCCGCACGCCCGTGTGCTCTTCGTCCGCCGTGCAGAGCGCCGCAGCGAGGACGGCCTGCGTCGCCTTCGTCGCCCGGAGCCGTGGCGGCGAGCCGACGCTGCGCCGGCTCGAGCTCGAGCGCCACGACGACCTCGTCGGCGTCGACCTCGGCACGGCGGGCGACCCGGTCGAGCATCCGCTCTTCCTCGTCTGCACGCACGGCAAGCACGACCGCTGCTGCGCCAGGTACGGGCGCCCGCTCTACGACGCCGTCCGCGAGCAGGTCGAGGCGGAGTGGGTGTGGCAGACCTCGCACATCGGCGGCGACCGCTTCGCGGGCAACCTCGTCACGCTGCCCGACGGCGTCTATTACGGCCGCGTCCGGCCGGCGGAGGCCTGGGCCGTCGTCGAGTCGGCGCTGGAGCGGCGCGTTCACCTGCCCTGCTACCGCGGCCGCTCCCGGTACGGCTTCGCCGCCCAGGCGGCCGAGCTGGCCGTGCGCGAGGCGGCCGGGTTGCTCGGCGTCGACGAGGTTCGCGTCGAGTCGATCGAGCGTGCCGGCGACGGCTGGCTCGCGGTGGTCGCGGCCGACCGCGTCTACGACGTCGACGTGCGGGTCGAGGAGGGCGAGGCAACGCACCTCACCTGCTCGACCGAGCGGCTCAGGCGGCCGAAGCGCTTCGTCGGAGGAACCCCTCGCGCACGAGGCGCCTGAGCAGGACGAGCCTGCCGGCGTCGTCGAGCTGCCCCGGCAGATCGGCGGCGCGAAACGGGCCGTCCGTGAGAGCGAGGAACTGCAGCTCGGCCGCGAGCCGCTCCGGGAAGCGGAGCTCGCGCCCCTCGAAGACGAGCGTCGTCCCGTCCAGGTCGGCGATCACGGTGTCGCGCCGCTCGAGCTCGGTCTCGGCGGTGAGCGCGTCGAGAGCCCGTAGCTCGGAGAGCTGCCCGTCGAGGATCGGCCTGCGGCTGCGGACGAAGCGCAGGCGGGCGCGGCGGCGTGCGGCGTCCGCGTCGACGGCCGGCAGCTCCGGCGGCGCCGCCTCGTCGATCGTCTGCCGGTAGGCGAGCTCCGCCTCCTGCTCGTCGAGCTCGGCCCGCGCCTCGTCGATCCAGCGGCGCACGTTGACGCCCACCGTGATGTGGAGCGAGTCGGAGCCCGAGGTGAGCGCCTGGTGCAGCCAGCCGCGCGGCAGGTACATCGTGTCGCCGGCTCGCAACGTCACGTCGAGCATCGGCTCGCCGGGCGCGCCGAGGGCAGAGCGATAGCGCTGGTTCTTCAGGGGCAGCTCCAGCACGGGCTCGTAGACGAGCCAGCGCTTCTCGCCCGCGACCTGGAGCGAGATCACCTCGTGCGTGTCGTGGTGCACCGGGAGGCCCTGAGAGCCCGCGGGCGTGTAGTAGGCGTTCGCCTGCACCGGATGGCCGAAGAAGCCCTCGAGGTGGCGGCAGTAGCGGGCGAGCGGCAGCCAGAGGTGATGCAGGCCCTGCAGCACGATCGTCGCGCCGGCCTCGAACTCCTCGAGCACGCGCCGGACGTCGGCGACGCCCGTGAAGGGCGACGGGCGCCAGGGCAGGTCGGTCGTGTAGCCGGAGACCGTCGCGCCTGCCTTGACCAGGCGGAAGCCGGGCGTGCGCAGCCCGGTCTCGGTCAGCAGCCGCTCGACGTCCCGCGCGGAGAGGAGGTCGTCGAAACGGCCCTCCTCGTCGCGCGGGACGACGAGCGGCTTCCGCTCCCAGTGCTCCGCGAGGAAGCGCCCGGCGTCGACCGGCGCGACCGCGCGGGCGAGAGCGGCGGTGCTAGGCGTCGGCCGTGTCGGAATCGTCCGCGTCGGCGTCGTCTGCATCGGTGTCGTCTGCGTCGCTGTCGTCTGCGTCACCGTCGGTCGTGTCGGTGTCGTCACCGTCCGCGTCGTCCGTGACGGGTGCGAACTCCTCGTCGCCGACCGACAGGATCTCGTCGTCGCCCAGCGTCGTCGTCTGCTCTTCCACTGTTCCTCCACATGTCCGGGGGCAACTGTCGGCGGCGAGGTTACTAGCTAGGCAGGTGACGCGGCTGCGGGCTAGAGCCGGTGGGAGAGGTCGGTGATCCAGACGACGACCGGCTCCATCCCCTCCGGCGGGTCGCCCTGCGCGCGGAGCGGCCCGAAGACGACGCGTACCCAGCTCCCGTCCGCGAGCGGCCCGGGAGCCGAGATGGTCGCGCGCCACGTCTGCCCCGGCGCGAGCTCGTCGGGCGGCAGCGGCTCGATCGAGCGGGCCTTGCGCACGGCGGGCAGCGTGCCGTCCGTCGCCGCGGCCTCGAGCTCGGCGGCATCGTCGGTCGCGAAGAGCATCACGCCGTATGTGCGGTCGGCGGGACTGCCTCCGGCTGCGAACGGGATCCCGGTGGAGTTCGTGACCGCGATCCGCGCCGACCAGCCGGCGGCCGTGACCTCGAGCTCGTCGACCTCGAACACGAGCTGCGGCTGCGAGGCGGGATACAGCTCGCGCCAGCCGAGCTCCAGGACCTGAGGCTCCGCCGGCCGTGTGGCCGAGAACGGTTCGGCCGCCACCTCGCCGCAGCCGGCCAGGAGGAGCACGGCGGCAAGGAGCAGTGGCCGGCGCATCCGCAGAAGTCTCGCAGCTAGAGTCCCGGTCGCTTTGGACCTCTACGAGTATCAGGGCAAGCAGCTCTTCAAGCTCTTCGGCATCCCCGTTTCCGACGGGCGGCCCGCGCACACCGCCGCAGAGGCACGCGCGGCGGCAGAGGAGCTCGGCGGCCAGGTGGTCGTCAAGGCGCAGGTGCTCACGGGCGGCCGCGGCAAGGCGGGCGGGATCAAGCTCGCCGACGACCCAGCCGACGCCGAGGCGAAGGCCGAGCAGATCCTCGGGCTCGACATCCGCGGCCACGTCGTGCGCACGCTCTGGGTCGAGCGCGCCTCGGACATCGCGAAGGAGTACTACCTCTCGATCACCTTCGACCGGGGCACGAAGCAGCCGCTCTTCATGTTCACGACGCAGGGCGGCGTCGACATCGAGGAGGTCGCCGAGAACAACCCCGAGGCGCTCGTGCGCCTGCACGTCGACCCGCTCGAGGGCTTCCAGCCCTGGCAGGCCCGGCGGCTCGTCTACGGCGCCGGTGTCGAGGATCCGAGCGAGCAGAAGCAGATCGCGAAGATCGTCGGCCAGCTCTACGACGCCTTCGTCGGCACCGACGCGATGCTCTGCGAGATCAACCCGCTGATCGTCACGCCCGACGGCGAGGTGAAGGCGCTCGACTCCAAGTTCACGGTCGACGACAACGCGCTCTACAAGCATCCGGAGATCGCCGAGATGCGCGACGTCGCGGCGGCCGACCCGCTCGAGGCGCTCGCGCGCGAGAAGGGCGTCACCTACGTGAAGCTCGACGGCGAGGTCGGCATCCTCGGCAACGGCGCCGGGCTCGTGATGTCGACGCTCGACGTGATCGCGCTCGTCGGGGGGCAGCCGGCGAACTTCTGCGACCTCGGCGGCGGCGGCGACGCGGAGGGCGTGGTCGACGCGCTCGAGGTGATCACGCGCGACGAGCAGGTCAAGTCGATCTTCTTCAACATCTTCGGCGGGATCACGCGCTGCGACGAGGTCGCGCGCGGCATCCTCGCCGCGCTCGAGCGGATGACGATCGCGCAGCCGATCGTGGTGCGCCTCGACGGCACGAACGCCGAGGAGGGCCGCAAGGTGCTCGCCGACGCGGCGCCCGAGGGGCTCTTCGTCGAGGCGACCATGCTGGACGGCGCCCGCAAGGCAGTGGAGCTCGCGGGATGACCGACTGGAGCGACCGCGCCGAGGCCTACCGCAACGCGCCCGAGCAGCGCGAGGGCGAGGATCTCGACCTGATCGTGCGCTGGGCCGAGGGCTGCGCGACGGCGCTCGACGTCGCCACCGGCGGCGGCCACGTCGCGCGCCGGCTGCGCGAGGCGGGGCTGCAGGTCGTCAGCGCCGACCCCGCGCCGGGGATGCGGCCCGACGTGCTCTGCCGCGCCGAGGACCTGCCGTTCGCGGACGGAGCGTTCGACCTCGTCGTCACCCGGATCGCGCCGCACCACTTCGAGGACATCGCCGCCGCCGTCGCCGAGCTCGCGCGCGTCGCGCAACGACCTCGTGATCGTCGAGGACACGCTCTACGCGAGCGAGGACGTCGAGGAGGCCGAGCGGCTGCGCGACCCGACGCACGTCTGCTCCTACACCGAGGAGCAGTGGCGCGGGATGCTCGAGGCGGCCCGGCTCGAGATCGAGCAGGTCGAGGAGTTCGAGAAGCGCCATCCGCTCGAGGAGTGGCTCGACCGCGCGGGCACGCCCGACGGCGACCGCCCGCGCGTGCGCGAGCTGCTCGCCGACCGGATCGAGGACGGCGAGTACGTGGACACGAAGATCGTCCTGAAGGCGAGGAGGAGCGCGTAGTGGCGATCATCGTCGACAAGGGCACGAAGCTCGTCGTCCAGGGCCTGACCGGCTCCGAGGGCTCCTTCCACGGCCTCCGCAACAAGGCCTACGGCACGCAGGTCGTCGCCGGCGTCACGCCGGGCAAGGGCGGCCAGGACGTCGAGGGCGTGCCCGTCTTCGACACCGTCGCCGACGCCGTCGCCGAGACCGGCGCGAACACGACGATGGTCTTCGTCCCGGCCCGCTTCGCCGCCGACGCGATCTACGAGGCGGTCGACGCCGGGATCGAGACGGTGATCTGCATCGCCGAGGGCCTGCCCGCGCACGAGATGCTCCGGATCTACACGTACATCCGGCCGAAGGGCATCACCATGCTCGGCCCGAACTGCCCGGGCGCGCTCTCGCCGGGCAAGGCGAACGTCGGGATCATCCCCGCCGAGATCTTCAGCGAGGGGAACATCGGCCTCGTCTCCCGCTCGGGCACGCTGACCTACCAGATCGGCCACGAGCTGACGCAGATGGGGCTCGGCAACTCGACCATCGTCGGCATCGGCGGCGACCCGGTCGTCGGCTCGTCCTTCATCGACGTGCTGGCGAAGTTCGAGGCCGACCCGCAGACCGAGTACGTCGTCATGGTCGGCGAGATCGGCGGCGACGAGGAGGAGAAGGCGGCCGCCTACATCGAGGCCAACATGTCCAAGCCGGTCGTTGCCTACATCGCCGGCTTCACGGCGCCGCCCGGCAAGACGATGGGCCACGCGGGCGCGATCATCTCCGGCTCGTCGGGCACCGCCCAGGGCAAGAAGGACGCGCTCGAGGCGAAGGGCATCCGCGTCGGCACATCGCCGACCGAGGCCGCCGAGATCGTCGCCGAGATCGCCCGCTAGGCCAGACCGAACGCGATCGCAACGGACACTGCGCCGGCGGAAACGGCGGCCAGAGTCGCCGAGGTGCGGTCGGCCGCGGTCACGGCCGTCGCCGTGAGCGCACCGTAAGTGAGCGCTGCTGCGACGAGCAGCGGTAGTCCGATCGACAGGATCCCGAGCGTGCCCCAGACGATGAACAGACCGAAGGACATCCCGAGCAGCGGCGCGCTGCGAGCGAGGGTGCCCCATGCGCCGAAAGCCGTCGCCGCAGCGAGCGAGCAGGCGACCACGGCAATCCGCGACCGGTCGCCCGGCAGCGGATCGACGAGCACCAGGTAGCCGGCCGTCGTCACCGCTCCGAGGGCCGCGCCGACGAGCCCGGCGAGCTCTCGGCGGCGCCGCACGAGCTCAAACGCTCCAGCGCGCTTCGAAGTCGCGCTGCTTCGCCGTAGGCTCGGCGAGCTCGACGCCGAGCGTCGCGAGCTTCGTGCGCGCGATCTCGCGGTCGAGCTCGTCGGGGAACGAGTGCAGGCCTGGCGCGAGGCCGCCGCGGGCGAGGTGGTGCACGGCGAGCGCCTGCACCGAGAAGGAGAGATCCATGATCTCGACGGGGTGCCCGTCGCCGCCGGCGACGTTCGTCTGGCGTCCGTCGACGAGGACGTACGCGCTGCCCCCGCCAGGGATCCCGTGCTCGAAGACCCCCGGCCGGACCTCCTCGCCGGGGCCGAGCCCGTCGATCGCGACCTCGCGCTCGTGGTGGCCGCCGTTCGCGATCACCACGCCGTCCTGCAGGAGCGGCAGCGCGTCTGCCGGGACGCAGTCGACCGCGCCCGTGGCGGCGATCAGCACGTCGGCCTCCGGCAGCACCTGCGCGAGCGAGCCGACGCGGTGGCCGTCCATGTGCGCCTCGAGCGCCGCGACCGGGTCGATCTCGACGACGCTGACGCGGCCGCCGGCGCCGCGCGCAGCGCGGGCCAGGCCCTTGCCCACCCAGCCGTAGCCGACGATGCAGAACTCCCGGCCCGGGAAGGTGAGGTTCGTCAGCCGGTCGATCGCCGCCAGCGTCGACTGGCCGGTGCCGTAGCGGTTGTCGAAGAGGTGCTTGCAGAGCGCGTCGTTGGCCGCGATCGCAGGGAACGTGAGCTTCCCCGCCGCCTCGAGCGCGCGGAGCCGCGCGATCCCGGTCGTCGTCTCCTCGGTCACGCCCGCCAACCGCGCCGCCGCCTCGGGACGGTGCTCGACGATCCGCGCCGTCAGCTCGAGGCCGTCGTCGACGACGAGCTCGGGCTCGGTGTCCGCGACCGCGAGCAGGTCGGCGTCGAACTCGTCGCGAGAGGCGCCGTGCCGGGCGTGCACCTCGATCCCGCGCGCGACGAGCGCCGCGCAGATCGCGTCCTGGGTCGAGCCGGGGTTCGAGCCCGACGCGACGACGTGGGCGCCTGCATCGGCGAGCAGCGTCGCGAGGTAGGCCGTCTTCGCCTCGAGGTGGACGACGACGGCGACCCGCCGGCCCTTCAGGGCGCCGTCCGCGAGCCGTTCGCGCGCGAGCCGGTTCATGACCGGAGAGTGCTTGGCGACCCAGCGGATCCGCTGCGCGCCCTCCTCGGCGAGCGAGGGGTCGGCGATCGAAGAGCGGGCCGCTGCGTCCACGCGACGAATCTACCCAAGTAACAGTCTGTTACTTGGGGGATCGGCGCGCGGAAGCGAAAAGGGCCTAGTAACAGACTGTTACTAGGCCCTGGGTGCCGGCGGTGTGCCGGCTCAGATCATGCGGCGGGGCCGGGTCGGGCCCCACTTGGAGTTGCGGCGCTTCGACTTGTAGACGAGGCGCGGCGGCGCGACGGTCATGCCCTGGCTCGCGAACGTCTCGGTGTGGCCGAGCATCCGCGCGACGTGGCTGACCTCGGCCTGCTGCTCGGGCAGCACGAGCGTGACGCCGGTGCCGTTGCGCCCGGCGCGGCCGGTGCGGCCGACGCGGTGGACGTAGGCCGTGTGCTCCTCCGGCGGGTCGAAGTTGATCACGTGCGTGATGTCGTCGAGGTCGAGGCCGCGGGCGGCGACGTCGGTGGCGACCAGCGTCTTCACCGTGCCCTGCTCGAAGCGCTTGAGTGCCCGCTCGCGCTGCGCCTGGTTCATGTCGCCGTGCATCGCGACCGCCGTGACGTCGTGGCGCGCGAGCTTCTGCACGAGCCGGTCGGCGCCGCGCTTGGTGCGGACGAAGACGAGCGCGAGCCCGCGCTCCGCGGTCAGGAGCGAGGCGAGCGTCTCGACCTTGTTGTCGGCCGTCACCGGCACGAACTGGTGGTCGATCTCACCCTGCTGCTGGTCGATCGTCAGCTGCGCCTCGAAGCGGGAGGGGTTCTGCGTGTACGCATGGGCGAGCTCGCCGACCTTGCCGTCGAGCGTGGCCGAGAAGAACATCGTCTGCCGCTTGCGGGGCAGGCGGGCGACGATCCGGTCGACCTGCGGCTGGAAGCCCATGTCGAGCATCCGGTCGGCCTCGTCGAGGATCAGCATGCGCACGCCGTCGAGCGAGACGATCTTGCGCTCGACGAGGTCCTGCAGCCGGCCGGGCGTCGCGACGAGGATGTGCGCGTCGCGCGACTCCTTCGCCTGCGAGCCGATCGAGACGCCGCCGTAGACGGCCGCGACGCGGAGGTCGCAGGCCGGGGCGATCGTGCCGAGCTCGGCCGCGACCTGCGCCGCCAGCTCGCGGGTCGGGACGAGGACGAGCCCGGACGGGCGCGCGTCGGCCGCGTCGAGGCGCTCGACGAGCGGCACGGCGAAGGCGAGCGTCTTGCCCGACCCCGTCGGCGACTTCGCGAGCACGTCGCGGCCGGCGAGTGCGTCCGGCAGCACGAGACCCTGGATTCTGAACGGAGCGTGGATGTCCCGCTCGGCGAGCGCCTGGGCGACGCGCGCGGACACACCCAGCTCGAGGAAAGACTGCATTGAGTATTCGACTCCTTCGTGTTCGGTCGAGATCCGCCTGCCTCGACTCCTGTGCTCAGCACAGGTGGAACCGAAGAAGAACAAACCTCACAGGACGACACCACGCCGTCCGTGCTGCTCACGGTAGCAGGAGAGCGCTCCGCCAGAGTCACTAGGGTGGGGGAGATGATCTCGTTCGCCAGGGGAGCGCCGGCTCCGGAGTGTCTCGACGCCGAGCTGCTCGCGGACTGCGCGCGCTCCGCGATCGAAGGCGACCCGTCGGTGCTCGCGTACGGTCCCGGCGGCGGCTACGGCCCGTTGCGCGAGTGGCTCGGCGCCCGGCACGGCGTCGGCCCGGAGCGGGTGCTCGTCACGAACGGCGGGCTTCAGGGGTTCGTCTTCTACGCCGAGGAGCTGCTCGCCGAACGGCCCGGGCGGGTGCTCGTCGAGGGGCCGACGTACGACCGGCCGCTGAAGATCCTCGCACGCCTGGGTGCCGACGTCCGCACCCTGGCGATGGACGACGAGGGTCTCGACCCAGCGGCGCTCGAGCGCGAGCTCGCCGCAGGCGAGACGAGCTTCCTCTACACGATTCCGACCTTTCAGAACCCGAGCGGCCGCACGCTGTCGACCACTCGGCGGCAGCGCGTCGTCGAGCTCGCCCGCGCGCATGGCGTGCCGGTGCTCGAGGACGACCCATACGGGCTCGTCCGTTACGAGGGCGAGCCGCCGCCGTCGCTGCACGAGCTCGAGGGCGGCGAGCTCGTCACGTATGCGTCCTCGTTCTCGAAGACCGTGGCTCCCGGCGTCCGCGTGGGCTGGTTCGTCGCGCCGGCCCCCCTCGCCGCCCGGCTCGAGGCGCGCGCCGTCTCGACCTACATCTCACCGCCGTTCCTCACCCAGGCGACCGTCTTCGAGCTGATCGACCGTGGCGCCTTCGAGCCGAATCTCGAGCGGGTCCGGGGGCTCCTGCGGGCGCGCCGTGACGCGATGCTCGCAGCGCTCGAGCGGGAGCTCGCCGGCGTCGCCACCTGGAGCGAGCCCGAGGGCGGCTACTTCCTCTGGGTCGACCTGCCCGGAGACGGGGCAGAGTTGCTCGCCCGCGCCGAGGCGGAGGGCGTCACGTTCGTCAAGGGCTCGGACTTCTACCCGGACGGTGCCGGTGGCAACGCCGCCCGGCTCGCCTTCAGCTACGCCTCGACGTCGGAGATCGACTCGGGGATCTCCTCGCTCGGCTCGCTCGTGCGCTCCTCGCTCGTGCGTTCCTGACGCCGGCGGTGCAGCTGCGAGAGCAGCACGCCACCGATCAGGCCGGCCAGCAGCGAGAGCAGAATCACCCAGATCAGCGACGTCCGCGCCGTGCCGAAGACGAAGTCGACCGACGCCTCCTCGTCGTTGCCGACGACGAACGCGATCAGGTACGCCCCGATCAGGATCAGCACCGCCAGGCTCACCCACAGGCGCGGCTGCCAGCTGCGGGTGAACTCCTCGTGAGGCTCCACGAGCTGGACTCTACGCGGCGGCGAACGCCGGCGCCGCTGCCGGGATGGGGACGAGGCGTGGCTGTCGGGGTGGCTCCAGCGCACCCGCCGCGGCCAGGCGGAACGTGGGGCACGGATTGTCGCCGGGGAGAGCGCACAGGCCCGCACGTCGGAAGTAGCAGTCACTACAGCTTGCTTCAGTACGCTTGCTCATGATCCCCTCTGCTCGTTTCTCGTCCCCTCCGGACACGGGGGATTGTGGCCATCAGGTTGCCCCGCAGCAAGCCCCCTTCTGAGGAAAACGGTGCAATTTCCGGAGGATTCCACAGCCTGAAAAACTGCTGCTAACTAATGCTTTCTCGGCAGTGTTGCCAGGACGCGCAACGCCTGTTCAAAACTCTCCACAGGGATGATTCGCAAATCCCCTGCATGGCGCCGTGCTTCCACTGCGTTGTCCCCAGCCGGGACGAGGAAGACGTCCGCCCCGGAGCGCCGGGCACCGATCACCTTCTGCTTCACGCCGCCGATCGGCAGGACGCCGCCGTCGAGCTCGAGCTCCCCCGTCACGGCGACGTCGAGGCCACGGTCGACCCCGCCCCGCAGCTCCTCGACGACGTCGAGCGCGAAGGCGAGACCGGCCGAAGGGCCGCCGACGCCGCCGAGGTCGATCTCGACGTCGAGCGGGAGCTTGATGTCGGCGAACTGCTCGACCTGGATCCCGACGACCGGCCGGCCCGCCTCCTGGGGGCTCTCGACGGTGCCTACCTCGACCTCGCGCTCGGCGCCCCCTGCGAGGACCGTGAGCCGCACCGTCTCGCCGGGCTCGTGCAGGGCGATCAGTCGGCGCAGGTCGTCGGGCGTGCGCACCGGCTTGCCGTCGACGCCGACGATCACCTCGGTCGGCTTCAGCTTGCCGGCCGCCGGCGCGTCCGGCGCGACGGCGACGACGAGCGCGCCCTGGGGCTCGGCCTCCACCTCGTAGCCGAGCTCCCGGAGCGCCACGGCCGCGGCGACCTCCTCCGAGCGATCCATCTGGCGCAGGTTCTGCTCCCGCCGGTCGCCGAAGTTCGTACCGGGAGGCACCAGCGCCTCCCGTGGCACGAGGTCTGCGCCGTCGGGCCGGGCCGCGCTCAGCAGCTCCTCGAGCAGCGAGGCCTGCCGGACGATCACGTCGACGTAGTAGATCCCACCGGGCGGGTGCGGCTTCTCGCCTTCCACCTTGACCTTCTCGGCCAGCGGCTTCGCACGGTCGGGAAGGAGGAGATAACTGTCGGACGGCAGCAGCCAGGCGGCGACGACCGCGATCATCCCGAGCACGGTCCCGAGCAGGATCAGGCGCCTCACAGCAGACCGCTCACAGCAGACCCCGGGTGAGCCCGCCGTCGACCGCGATCGTCGCGCCGGTGACGTAGGCGCCACGGTCGGACGCGAGAAAGCAGACGACGTCGCCGACCTCGCGCGGGTCGCCGAAGCGGCCCAGCGGGATCGCGGCGAGGTCGGCCTCCGTGGCCCCGTCCGGGTAGACCTCCTTGAGCCGCTCCGTGTCGATCCGGCCGGGCGCGATCGCGTTCACGGTCACGGCAGCCGGGCCGAGCTCCCGTGAGGCCGTCTTCAGCCAGCCGATCAGGCCGGGACGGATCGCACTCGAGAGCGCGAGGCTGTCGATCGGCTCCTTGACGGAGCTGGACGTGATCGCGATCACCCGGCCGTGACCGCTGCGCTCCAGATGGGGCCGGCAGAGCCGCACGAGCCGGATCGACGAGAGGAGCAGCAGCTCGACCGCGTCCACGACCTGCGCGTCCTCGACGTCGAGCGCGCGCGTGCGGGGCGGGCCGCCGCTGTTCAGGACGAGGATGTCGACGCCGCCGTGCTGCTCGACGGCGGTCGCGACGAGCCGCTCGAGGTCGTCCGGATTCGAGACGTCGCCGACGACCGGCGTCGCTCCGAGGCGGGCCGCCTCGCGCTCGAGCGCCTCCCGGCCTCGGGCCATCAGGACGAGCTTCGCGCCCTCGGCGGCGAGCGCGTCCGCGCAGCCGAGGCCGATCCCCGCGGAGGCCCCGCAGACGATCGCCGTGCGTCCGCGGAGACCAGTGTCCATCGGGCTAGGTGGTGAGGACGCCGACGACTTCGCGGACGGCGTCCGCGGAGGCCTTGAGCGCCTGCTGCTCGGCGTCGTCGAGGTCGAGCTCGACGATCCGCTCGATCCCCTTCGCGCCGAGCACGACGGGCACGCCCATGTAGAGGCCGTCGATGCCGTACTCGCCCTCGAGGTACGCCGTGCAGGGAAGGACGCGCTTCTCGTCGAGCACGATCGCGTCGACCATCTGCGCGGCGGCGGCGCCGGGCGCGTACCAGGCGGAGGTGCCGAGCAGGTTGACGAGCTCGCCGCCGCCCTTGGCGGTGCGCTCGACCATCGCCGCGATCTTGTCCTCGGCTGCGAGCTTGCGCAGCGGGATCCCGCCGACCGTGGTCGCCGAGACGACGGGGACCATCTGGTCGCCGTGGCCGCCGAGCACCATCGCGGTCACGTCCTTGATCGACATCCCGGTCTCCCAGGCGATGAAGGCCGAGAAGCGGGCGGTGTCGAGGATGCCCGCCATCCCGACGACGCGCTCCTTGGGCCAGCCGGAGACGTTCTTGGCGACGTGGCACATCGCGTCGAGCGGGTTCGAGACGACGACGAGGATCGCATCGGGGCTGGCGCCGACGACCTGCTCGGTGACGGACTTGACGATCTTCTCGTTCGTCTGCACGAGGTCGTCCCGGCTCATGCCCGGCTGACGCGGCAGGCCCGCGGTGATCACGACCACCTCGGAGCCGGCGGACTCCTCGTAGGAGTTCGAGCCGCTCACGTTCGCCTCGTAGCCGAGCACGGCCGCCGCCTGGTCGATGTCGAGCGCCTTTCCCTGGGGCAGGCCCTCCTTGATGTCGACGAGGACGATGTCTGCGTAGTCGCGCCGTGCCAGCTCCTGCGCGCAGGTCGCGCCGACGTTCCCGGCTCCGACGACGGTGACCTTTCTTCTCACGGCAGGACCTCCAGCTTCTCGATGATCGCATCGGCGACCTCGCTCGTGCCGACAGCGCCGGGGTCGTCGCGGCTCGGCTTCATGTCGTAGGTGACGCTCTTGCCCTCGGCGATCACCTCTGCGATCGCCTGCTCCAGGCGCTCGGCGCGGGCGTGCTCGTCGAGGTGGCGCAGCATCAGCATCCCGGAGAGCATCATCGCCATCGGGTTGACCTTGTTCTGGCCGGTGTACTTCGGCGCGGAGCCGTGCGTGGGCTCGAACACGGCGGCGCTCGCGCCGAAGTTCGCGCCCGGGGCGAGCCCGAGGCCGCCGATCAGCCCGGCGCAGAGGTCCGAGACGATGTCGCCGTAGAGGTTCGGCAGCACGAGCACGTCGTACTCCTCCGGCCGCTGCACGAGCTGCATCGAGAGGTTGTCGACGATCCGCTCGTCGAACTCGATGTCGGTGTTCTCGGCCGCGACGTCCTGCGCGACGTGGAGGAAGAGGCCGTCGGTGAACTTCATGATGTTGGCCTTGTGCACGGCCGTGACCTTGCGGCGGCCGTTGCGGCGCGCATAGTCGAATGCGAACTGGACGATCTGGCGCGTGCCCGTCTCGGAGATCGGCTTGATCGAGATCCCCGAGTCGCGCCGGATGCCGGGATACCCCTTCGCGGCGAGCCAGTCGAGCAACTCGTCGGCGTCTTCGGTGCCCTCCTCGAACTCGACCCCGGCGTAGAGGTCCTCCGTGTTCTCGCGCACGACGATCAGGTCGACGTTCGCGTAGCGGGAGCGGACGCCGGGGTAGCTCTTGCACGGCCGGACCTGCCCGTAGAGGTCGAGCGACTTGCGCAGGCCGACGTTGACCGAGCGGAAGCCGCCGCCGACGGGCGTCGTGATCGGCCCCTTCAGCGCGGTCCCGTTCTGGCGGATCGACTCGAGCACGTGCTCGGGCAGCGGGTTGCCGTCGTTCTGCTCCATCACGTCCGTCCCGGCGTGCTGGACGTCCCAGTCGAACTCGGCGCCGGTCGCCTCGAGCACGCGCCGGGTCGCCTCGGCGAGCTCGGGCCCGGTGCCGTCACCCGGGATCAATGTGACGCGATGTGCCATCCGGCGGCGGACTCTACCGACCGGTTGCGGCGCGGCGTTGCGGGTAATGTCCGGGCGATGGCAGGCCCCAAGAAGTCCGTCGCGCTCTCCGGCGTCTCCGTCGCGGAGACGAGTATCTGCTCGATCGACCCGGACGAGGGCGTGCTCATGTACCGCGGCTACGACATCGCCGAGCTGGCCGAGCACGCGAGCTACGAGGAGGTCGCGTACCTCCTGCTCGAGGGCGAGCTACCGGACGGCGACACGCTCTCGACGTTCCAGGAGCAGCTCGCGGCTGCACGGGAGCTGCCGCCCGCCGTGACGACGATCGTGGACGGGAACGCCATGGACGCCTCGCCGATGGAGACGATGCGGACGGCCGTCTCGGCCCTCTCCTTCTCCGACCCCGCCGAGGACGCGATCGACCGCGAGCACGAGCTGCGCAAGGCGATCTCGCTGATCGCCCAGCTGCCGACGATCGTGGCGCGCTACGAGCGCCGCCGCCGTGGCCAGGCCGTCGTCCCGCCTGACGAATCGCTCGGCTACGCCGAGAACTTCCTCCAGATGCTCCGCGGCGAGGCGCCGAGCGCCGACGAGGCCCGCGCGTTCGAGGTGGCGATGATCCTGCACGCCGAGCACGAGATGAACGCGTCCACCTTCGCGGCGCGCGTGGTGGCCGGCACGAACGCCGACATGCACTCCGCGATCGTGGCCGCGATCTGCGCGCTCAAGGGCCCGTTGCACGGCGGCGCGAACCGGGCCGCGATGGCGATGTTCGAGGAGTTCGGCTCCCCGGAGGGCGTCGCGGACGGCATCCGGGCACGGCTCGAGGGCAAGCAGCCGCTCTACGGCTTCGGGCATCCGCTCTACCGCGCGATGGACCCTCGGGCGCCGATTCTCCGGAACCTGTCGGCGCGATTCGCCGACGACTCCGAGCCGAGCTTCCTCGAGATCGCGTCGGCCGCCGAGCGCGAGGCGCACGAGCAGAAGGGGCTGTGGCCGAACGTCGACCTCTACTCCGGCGTCCTCTACCACTACCTGGGGATCCCGACCGACCTCTTCATCCCACTCTTCGAGATGAGCCGTGTCGCCGGCCAGGCCGCCCACGTGCTCGAGCAGCACGCCGGCGGCAAGATCATCCGGCCGAGCGCCGACTACACCGGCGAGGAGCGCCGGTCCTTCCCCGTCGCACTGCGAGGCCAGCGATGAGCGACTTCAAGCCGGGGCTCGAGGGCGTCGTCGCCTTCGAGACCGAGATCGCCGAGCCCGACCGCGAGGGCGGTGCGCTCCGCTACCGCGGCGTCGACATCGAGGAGCTGGTCGGCAACTACCGCTTCGAGCAGGTCTGGGGCCTCCTCGTCGACGAGAGCTACGAGCCAGGGTTGCCCGTCGCCGACCCCTACGAGGGCGGCGGCCTGACCGGGGACACGCCCGCCGACCTGCAGGCCGTGACGGCGCGCCTCGGCGGCGAGTGGGGGCTGAAGAAGCTGATCGACGTCTCCGACGACGAGGCGCGCGAGGATCTCCGGCGTGTCTCGGCCCAGTTCATCTCGATCGCGGCCCAGTCGGCGCGGCTCGCAGACGGCAACGACGACCGGATCGCGCCGCAAACGGTGGCGCAGGGGCAGTCCACCGCCGAGCGCTTCCTGCTCGAGTGGCGCGGCGAGGCGGATCCGAAGCACGTCCAGGCCCTCGACACCTATTGGATCTGCACCTGCGAGCACGGGCTCAATGCCTCGACCTTCGTCGCGCGGATCACCGCGTCGACCGGCTCGGACTGCGCGGCAGCGCTCTCGTCGGCGGTCGGGGCGCTCTCCGGCCCGCTGCACGGCGGCGCACCGGCGCGCGTCCTGCCGATGCTCGACGCCGCTGCCGAGTCCGGCGATCCCGAGAGCTACGTCGAAGGACTGATCGAGCGCGGCGAGCGGCTGATGGGCTTCGGCCACCGCGTCTACCGGGCCGAGGATCCGCGCGCCAGGCTGCTGAAGGGCACGGCGAAGGAGCTCGGGGCGCCGCGCTACGAGGTGGCGGAGAAGCTCGAGGCAGCGGCGCTCGCCGCCCTGCGGCAGAAGTCGCCCGACCGGCCCCTGGAGACGAACGTCGAGTTCTGGTCGGCCGTCGTCCTCGACGTTGCCGACGTGCCGCCGCCGCTCGCGCCGGCGATGTTCGCCTGCTCCCGCACGGCGGGCTGGTCGGCGCACATCCTCGAGCAGAAGAAGCTGAGCCGCCTCGTCCGGCCCTCGGCGAAGTACGTCGGGCCCGGCCCGCGCCCGGCTTCCTCGGTCTCGTGACCCTCGCCGAAGCAGCCGCTCAGGCCGACGAGCTCGCCGCCGCCGGCGACCAGACCGGCCTCGCGACACTGCGGCAGCAGTGGGACGAGGAGCTCGAGCACGCGGCCCGCAGCGCCGACTACCGGGTGCGGGCGCAGGCCTACAGGGCGATCGCGCAGTTCCGCTTCCGGCAGAAGCTCGAGCTCGTGCGCCGCGGGCTTCAGGACGAGAGCCCGGCTGCGCGCGGCTCGGCGCTGATCGCGCTCGAAGGGCTCTCCCGCGACCACCCGGGCGACGTGAACTCGATGCGGGCGATGCTGCACGAGCTGGGGACGAACGACCCGAACGTGGCCGTGCGCCGGCTCGCGATCGTCTGTCTCAAGAACGGCTCGGCGCAGCGCGAGACGATCCTGATCCTGAACGGGCTCGCCGACGACGACGAGCAGGAGGGCGACCTCCGCAAGACCGCGAAGGCCGTCGCGGCTGCGCTGACGAAGAAGTCGCGCAGCTAGTCGACGATCTCGATCCCCGTCGCCGCCGCCAGCAGGCCTGCGATCTGGACGACGTCCGGCCAGGGCATCCTGGCGCCCGAGAGCCGCTCCACGCCGTGGAGGCCCGCGAGCTCGCAGCTGCGAAGCTCGCAGCGCTCGAGGTACGCCTCCTGCAGGTCGGCGCCGGTGAGCACGCAGCGCTCGAAGCGGACCGAGCGGAGGGTCGCGCCGCGGAAGTCCGCCTCCTCCAGCCTGCAGTCGACGAAGGCGACGCGGTCGAGCCTCGCGCCCCGGAAGGAGACGAGGTCGAGCCGGCAGTCCGCGAAGGAGCAATCGGAGAGCGCCGCGTCCGCGAAGCGCGCCCCCGTGGCGCGGAGGCCGGATGCCTCGAGCCGGGCGAGTCGCGCCCGCGCGAGGCCGGCGTTCGCCCAGGTGCCGTCGGCGACGACGGCGTCGGCGAGATCGAGGCCGGCGAGCTCCGCCTCGTCGAGGTCGACCGAGCGCAGCCGGCTCCCGCGGATGCGCAGGTCGTGGAGCGCGGCGCCGGCGAGGCTCGCCGTCACGAGCTCGGCATCCTCGAGCAGACGATCCCGGACGAGCGCGTCCGCCGTCGCCGGCTCGAGCGGGTCGGTCAGGTCGGGAGTGCGCGGCGGCGCGGGCGGCGCGACGGTCACGCGGCGAGGCTAGCCAGTCGAGCGGTCATGATGGGGGCGTGACTGCGCTCGTCGGGGTGATCATGGGCTCGCGCTCCGACTGGGAGACGATGCGCCACGCGTGCGAGACGCTCGAGGCGCTCGAGGTGCCGTTCGAGCAGGAGGTCGTCTCGGCGCACCGCACGCCGGACAAGCTGTTCGAGTACGCGTCCTCGGCCGAGGAGCGTGGGCTGCAGGTGCTGATCGCGGGCGCGGGCGGCGCTGCGCACCTGCCCGGCATGGCCGCGTCCAAGTCCGCCCTGCCCGTGCTCGGCGTCCCGGTCGAGTCGAAGACGCTGAAGGGGATGGATTCACTGCTCTCGATCGTGCAGATGCCTGCGGGTGTACCAGTGGGGACGCTCGCGATCGGACGTGCCGGCGCGGTGAACGCGGCGCTGCTCGCGGCCGCGATCGTCGCGCGGTCGGACGAGGGCGTGCGCGAGCGGCTCGTCCGCTATCGCGCGGCGCAGACCGAGTCCGTGCTCGCAGACCCCGATCCGGCTGCGTGATCGTCGGCGTCATCGGCGGCGGCCAGCTCGGTCGCATGCTCGCGCTGGCCGGGGTCCCGCTCGGCCTGTCGTTCCGCTTCCTCGACCCGTCTCCCGACGCGCCGGCGCGCGAGGTGGGGGAGCTGCTCGTCGGCGCCTACGACGACCCGGAGCTGCTCGACCGGCTCGCGGACGGTGCCACGGCGGTCACCTACGAGTTCGAGAACGTGCCGGTCGCGGCCGCCGAGCGCGTCGGTGCCCTCCCCGGTGCTCGGGCGCTCGAGCTGCGGCCAGGACCGGCTGGTGGAGAAGCAGCTCTTCCGCCGCCTGGGGATCCCGACCGCCCGCATCGACGACGAGGTGGAGACGTTCCCGGCGCTGCTGAAGAGCCGCCGCCTCGGCTACGACGGAAAAGGCCAGGAGCTGGTGTCAACGTACGTTGCGGGGACTGTCCCCGGACACGTCCTCGAGGAGCTCGTCCCATTCGACCGCGAGCTCTCGCTGCTCGCCGTCCGGGGCGGCGACGGCGACACGCGCTTCTGGCCGCTCGTCGAGAACGTTCACCGGGACGGGATCCTGCGCGAGTCGCGTGCGCCGGCCGCCGGGGCGCCTCAGGCGGAGGCCGAGGCGTACGGGCGCCGCCTGCTGGACGAGCTCGGCTACGTCGGCGTCCTGGCGCTCGAGCTCTTCGAGGTCGAAGGGAGACTGCTGGCGAACGAGTTCGCGCCCCGCGTCCACAACACCGGCCACTGGACGATCGAGGGCTCGCAGACGAGCCAGTTCGAGAACCACCTGCGCGCGATCCTCGGCCTCCCGCTCGGCCCGACGGCCTCGCGGTCGGCCACGCTGTTCAACCTGATCGGCGCCGCGCCGGCCACGGAGTCGATCCTGGCCGTCCCCGGCGCGCACCTGCACCTCTACGGCAAGGAGCCGCGGCCCGGCCGCAAGCTCGGCCACGTCACGCTCGTCGAGCCGGACGACGAGCAGCTGGACGAGGTCAGAAGACTGGTCGGCCGCGAAGCGGCCCTTTAGGGAGCTTGCGCGGTCGGGATCTGCTCCCGCAGATCCCGAGCTTGCGCGATCATTCAGTGCTCGCGGCAGACGGCGCCGGGGATCTGGCGGCCGCAGGAGGGGCAGATCCGCTTTCGCCGCTTCAGCTCGAGCGCGTGCTTCTTCAGGCCGGAGAAGACCATCGTCCAGCCGATCGCCATGTAGAGGGCGACGAGAACGGCAATCTGAGGGTCAAGCGTCATCGGGGGACGTCCTTTGGGAGGTCGTACGTCGTCGCGCATGAGGGTGCGCTCGGAAGTACAACTCGCGACGCCGCCGATCGGATACGTGCGTGTAGAGCTCGGTGGTGGAGAGGTCGGCGTGGCCGAGCATCTCCTGGACGCTGCGTAGGTCGGCACCGCCCTCGAGCAGGTGCGTGGCGAACGAGTGGCGGAGGAGGTGCGGGTGGACGCGCTGTGGCTCGAGACCGGCCTTCTCCGCCAGCTTGCGCAGGATCAGGAACGCGCCCGCCCGTGTGAGCGGGCCGCCGCGGGCGTTGAGGAAGAGCTCCGGGCGGTTGCGCCGGTCGAGGTGAGGGCGGCCCATCGCGATGTACCGCCGCAGCGCGTCGACGGCGGGACGCCCGAGCGGGACGATCCGCTCCTTCGAGCCCTTCCCGAGCGCGCGCACGAGCCGCTCCTCGAGATCGATCGAGCGGCGCTGCAGCCCGGTCGCCTCGCTGACGCGGAGACCGGCGCCGTACATCAGCTCGACGAGGGCGCGGTCGCGCATCGCCCGCGGCGTCGTCCCGTTCGCGGCGTCGATCAGCCGCTCTGCCTCGCCCGGCGAGAGCGTCTTCGGGAGCGTGCGCGCGCGTCGCGGCAGCTGGAGCGCCGCGGCCGGGTTGTCCTCGCGCGCGCCGAGCAGCATCTGGTGCCGGAAGAAGGAGCGGAGCGCGGCGACACGCCGGGCGACGGTCGACGCCGCGACGCCGTTCGCGCGCAGCTCGGCCAGCCAGCGCTCGAGCTCCTCGGTCGTGGTCTCGCCCACGGGCCCCTGCCGCCACGACGCGAACTGGGCCAGGTCGCGGCGGTAGGCGTCGACGGTCCGCGGCGCCCGCCGGGTGGCGAGCAGCGCGAGGAAGCCGTCTAGATCAGGATCTCGGGTGGGAGCGGTCATAGACCTTGCGGAGACGTTTCGCGCTGACATGGCTGTACACCTGCGTCGTCGACAGCGACGAGTGGCCGAGCAGCTCCTGGATCGTGCGCAGGTCGGCGCCGCCCTCGAGCAGGTGGGTGGCGAACGAGTGCCGGAGCCGGTGGGGGTGGGGAAGCAGGCGGCGCAGCGTGCTCGTGTCGAGCCGGCGGCCACGGGTCGAGAGGAAGAAGGCGTCGTTCGCGCCCCGCGCGAGCTCCGGACGCGCCTCATGCAGGTACCGGGCCAGGAGGTGCGCCGCCTCCTCGCCGAGCGGGACGACGCGCTCCTTGCCGCCCTTGCCGCGGACGCGCACGTGCTCCTGTTCGAAGTCGACGTCGGCGAGGTCGAGCCCGACCGCTTCCGCGCTGCGGAGCCCGGCCGAGTAGACCAGCTCGACGAGCGCACGGTTGCGGAGCCCGAGCGGACCGTCGCCGTCGATCGCGTCGAGGATCGCCTCGACCTCCTCTCGCTTCGGTGCTTCGGGGAGCCGCTGCGGCCGCCGCGGGCCGAGTGCCGCGTCGGGCACGCGCGTCGGCCCGAGCGTGAAGCGGAGGAACGACCGCACCGAGGCGAGCTTGCGGGCGATCGTTGCGGGCGCGAGCCCGTTGCGGGCGCGGCCGAGCTCCGAGGCGTAGTCGACGAGGGCGCGCACGTCGATCTCGTCGAGCGTCGTCCCGCGCCGCTCGAGCCAGCCGGCGAACCCGCGCAGGTCGGCCGCGTACGCGCGTCGGGTCGACTCGGCCAGCGAGGGCGAGGCAAGGAAGCGGTCGATCGCACCGGCGGTCGCGGTCACGGGGGCGACTTCCCGGCACCGTGGGCCGTTCCTGCCATACTGCCGTGCTTCGGGGTCGCGGGCAGATGAGAAACGGGCTGAACATACGAAAAGCGCTGCTGCGCGCCGCCGTTTTGGCCGCCGCGCTCCTCGCCGTCCCGGCGGGGCAGGCCGCCCGGTTCGGGTTCGCCGACGACGCGGGCAAGTACGCCGACGACGGCGGCGCCAGGTTCTTCGCAGACCTGCGCGCGGTCGGCGGAACCGAGAATCGAATCACCGTGCTCTGGGACCCCGAGCGCCCCGACACGATCCTCGAGCGTGCGTTCCTCGACCGCTCGCTGGCGGTCGCCGCCGCGCGCGACGTGCGCGTCGTGCTGCACGTGTTCCCGACGACCGCGACGGCGATCTCGGCGACCCCCGGCGCCGCCGAGAGCTTCGCGGGGTTCCTCACCAAGCTCGCCACCGCGTACCCGCAGGTTCGGGACGTGGTCGTCGGGAACGAGCCCAACCAGCCACGGTTTCTCAGGCCGCAATACTCGCCGACAGGGCGCGGTGTCGCGGCCGCGACATACGTCGACCTGCTCGCGCGATCATACGACGCCCTGAAGGCCGTCGACCCTCGGATCCGCGTGATCGGGCTCGGCCTTTCCGGGCGGGGCAACGACTTGCCGCTCGCCCCCTCGAACGCGTCGACCTCGCCGGTTCGCTTTCTCCGGGACCTCGGCGCGGCGTACCGTCGAAGCGGCCGGATGCTGCCGCTGATGGACGAGCTCGGCCTCCACCTCTACCCACGGTCCGACCGTGACCCGTTGTCGAAGGGAGACCGCTGGCCCCGTGCGGGGATCGTCAACCTGGCGCGGGTCAAGCAGGCGGTGTGGGATGCGTTCGCCGGTACCGGGCAGCCGACCGTCGAGCAGGGGCTGCAGCTCCGGATCGACGAGCTGGGCTGGCAGGCCGTCGTTCCCGCCGGCCGCCGCGGCGCGTATCACGGTCGCGAGACGGCTGCGGCAACCAGCGAGCGGGCGCAGGCGGACAACTACGCGAAGGCGATCGGGATTGCCGCGTGCGACCGGAGCATCTCGGCGCTGTATCTGCTGCACCTGCAGGACGATGCCGATCTCGAGCGCTATCAGTCGGGTGTCAGGCGCGCCGACGGGTCGGCGCGGCCGGCTTACGCCGCGGTTCGTGCGGCGGCGGCGCGCGCCCAGCGGGGTTGCGCAGCCAAGCGGATCACCTGGCGTCACGCCACCCGTGTCGTCGGAGCCCGTGCATCGTTCGGGCTCGGGGCCGGCATCGCGTCCAAGCTCCGGCGCAGCTGGGGCTTCAACGTGTCTGCCGCCGAGGAGTCGTCGTACGTCGCGGCCATCTTCCCCGCAGAGACGCCCAGCGCGACGGTCCGACGTCTGGCCACTGCCCGTTCCGCCGGCGCACTGGTGACGACGGTGGGCCGGATTCGTGCGAGCTGGAGCCCGCGTGTCCGCTTCCCTTCCCGCGGCCTGAAGCCGGGTCGCTACGTCTACGCGGTCAGGCTTCGGGCAAGCATGAACCCGCGGCGGAGCACGTTGCTCGTCAGTCGCGTGTTCGTCGTTCGCTAGCGGCGCATGCCGTTCGACCTCTCCACCGGCGCCGAAGCGCGCTGGACCGGCGAACCAGGCCGCTGTGCCGTCGTCTGCGTCAACGGCGGGACCTCCGCGGAGCTGCCCGGAACCTGGAGCGCGTCGATCGAATGGCTCGTGCGCGAGCTCGCCGAGCGGTTTCCCGGAACGGCGTTCCTCGAGGTGCGCTACCGCGTGAAGTCGTGGCGCCGCCTCGACCTCTGCGTCGAGGACGGTGGCGCCGCGATCGAGGCGGCACGCGCTGCGGGCGCGGAGGAGATCGTCCTGCTCGCGTTCTCGATGGGCGGCGCCGTCGCGGTGCGCAACGCTGCCGCGGCCGAGGTGGCGGCGGTCGTGGGCATCAATCCGTGGCTGCCGCCGCAGCTCGAGCTCGAGCCGCTGCTCGGCCGCCGCCTGGCGATCGTCCACGGCGCGCTCGATGCGCCGCTGCCGTTGATCCCCGGCGTGAAGCCCGCGATGTCGGAGGCGGCGGGCCGGCGCGCGCAGGCGCTCGGGGTCGACGTCGTGCGGCAGGTCGTCGGCGGCGCCTTTCACGCGGTGGCGCTCCGTCGCCGCGGCGGCGCCCTGCTCCGGCTGCCCGGCGCCCGCCGCTACGAGACGTTCGTCGCCGGCGAGCTGGAGCGGTTCTGCGCGTAGGCCTCTACCTCGTCGTCCGCGGCGCGGCTCATGGGCTCGCACGGTTGCTCTATCGCGTCGACGTGGACGGCCGCGTTCCGCCGGGCCCGTGCATCGTCGCCGCCAACCACGAGTCGCTGCTCGATCCGCCGCTGCTCGCGCTCACCGCCGCGCAGCCGCTCCACTTCCTCGCCAAGGTCGAGCTCTGGCGCTACCGCCCGGGTGCGTGGCTGATGGACGCGCTCGGCGGGATTCCGATCCGCCGAGACCGCCGCGACCTGCTCTCGGTCGGCCGGGCGGAGGAGCTGCTGCGCGCGGGTGAGAGCGTGGCGCTCTTCCCGCAGGGGACCGTTCGAGGCGGCGCCTGGACGCGCGGGGCGGCTCGTCTGGCGCTCGTCACGGGCGCACCGCTCGTACCCGTGCGGATCGTCGGCAGCGGGCGCGCTCTTTCGGGGCGGCGGGTCCGCTTCTCGAAGATCCGGCTCGTCGTCGGCGAGCCGATCGCGGTCGAGCCCGGTCGCGCGACCGTGGCCGCCGCTCGCGAGCTGACCCGCGAGCTCCAGGCGCGGGTCGACGCGCTCCGCTAGCGGGTCCGTACGCTGTCGGCATGCCCCGCGGACGAGCGCGTGCGTTCGACCAGCCGGAGCCGCCGGAGCGGCCCGCGGACAAGGCCGTCCGCCGCGGCTATCTGCGGCGCGTCGTCGCGCTCTTCCGGCCCTACCGGCGCCGGCTCGCGGGCGTCCTCGGCCTGATCGTCGTCTCGTCGGCGCTCGGAGTGATCCCGGCCTTCCTGATCAGGGATGTCTTCGACACGGCGCTGCCCGACCGCGACCTCGCGCTCCTCAACTGGCTCGTCGCGGGGATGGTCGCGATCGCCGTCGGAACCGGCGCGCTCGGTGTGATCCAGACGTTGCTCTCGAACCAGGTGGGGCAGCGCGTGATGCACGACCTGCGCACCGCGGTCTACGAGCACCTGCAGCGACTCTCGCTTGCGTTCTTCACCCGCACGCGCACGGGCGAGGTGCAGTCGCGGCTCGCGAACGACATCGGCGGCGTGCAGGAGGTGGTCACCTCGACCGCGACGTCGATCGTCTCCAACTCGACCACGGTGCTCGCGACGGTGGTCGCGATGTCGCTGCTCGACTGGCGGCTGACCCTGTTCGCGCTCGCGCTGCTGCCGCTCTTCGTCTGGCTGACGAAGCGGGTCGGCGACCAGCGGCGCAAGGTGGCGAAGGTTCGGCAGGAGTCGATGGCCGACATCTCCAGCCTCGTCCAGGAGTCGCTCTCGGTCTCCGGGATCCTGCTCGGCAAGACGATGGGGCGCGGCGAGGAGCTCGCCGGGCGCTTCCGCGCCGAGTCGGGCAGGCTCGCGGAGCTCGAGGTGCGCAGCCGGATGACCGGCCGCTGGATGATGGCTTCGATCCAGACGTCCTTCGCGGTGATGCCGGCGCTCGTCTACCTGTTCGCCGGCCACTTCGCCGGCTCGATCTCGCTCGGCACCGTGATCGCCTTCACCACGCTGCAGGCGCGCCTCTTCTTCCCGATCGGCTCGCTGCTCGGCGTCGGGCTCGAGGTGCAGACCTCGCTCGCGCTCTTCGACCGCGTCTTCGAGTACCTCGACCAGCCCGTCGACATCGAGGAGGGCACGCGGACGCTGGGAGCGCCCCGCGGCGACGTCGCGTTCGACGGTGTCTGGTTCCGCTACGAGGACGGCCCGTGGACATTGCAGGACGTCTCCTTCCACGCCGCGCCGGGCACGAAGACGGCGCTCGTCGGCGAGACCGGTTCGGGCAAGACGACCGCCGGCTACCTCGTCGGCCGCCTCTACGACGTCACGCGGGGCGGCATCACGATCGACGGGATCGACGTGCGCGAGCTCACCTTCGCCTCGCTCGCGGACGCGGTCGGGGTCGTCAGCCAGGAGACCTATCTCTTCCACGCCACCGTCCGCGAGAACCTCCGCTTCGCCCACCCGGACGCCACCGACGAGGAGGTCGAGGAGGCGGCGCGCGCGGCGCAGATCCACGGTCTGATCGCCGGCCTCCCCGACGGTTACGAGACCGTCGTCGGCGAGCGCGGCTACCGCTTCTCGGGCGGCGAGCGGCAGCGGATCGCGATCGCCCGGACGATCTTGCGCAACCCGCCGATCCTCGTCCTCGACGAGGCCACCTCCGCGCTCGACACCCAGACCGAGCGCGCCGTCCAGGAGGCGCTCGAGCGGCTGGCCGAGGGGCGGACGACGATCGCGATCGCCCACCGGCTCTCCACCGTCCGCGACGCCGACCAGATCGTCGTTCTCGACGGCGGCCGCGTCGCGGAGATCGGCACGCACGAGGAGCTCCTGGCGGCCGGCGGGCGCTACGCGGCGCTCGTCTCGCGCGACACCGACCCGGTGCTCAGCGGCTGAACGCCTCGCGCAGAAGGTCGTGCGGGAGCGCGTGCACGGTGTTGCCGCTGCGCCCGGTCATCGTCTCGGCCGCAAGCATCGCGTTCAGGATCGCCTCCTCGACCGCGTCGATCGCGGCCTCGTAGAGCGCGTCGATCCGGGTGTCGTTGCGCATCCGCAGCGCGAGCTCGGGCGCGTCGCCCTCGAGGCCGCGGTTGCCTGTCGCGAAGCAGAGCGCGAAGTCGCCGCTCGAGCGCTCGCCCATCCCCCCGGTGCGGGCGATCCCGAACGCCGCGCGTCCGGCGAGCCGCTCGCACTGGCCTGGCAGGAGCGGCGCGTCGGTGGCCAGCAGGACGATGATCGAGCCGGCGCCCTCTCCGGCGCCGCTCTGGGGGATCGGCACGACGTCGGGGCCGATCCGCTCGCCGACCGGGACACCGTCGATGCGCAGGCGCGAGCGCCGCCCGTGGTTGGCCTGTACGAGCGCGCCGACCGTGGCACCGTCCGCGGTCACACGCGACGAGGTGCCGATCCCGCCCTTGAAGCCGTGGCAGATCATGCCGGTGCCGCCGCCGACCGAGCCTTCCACGACCACGCCGTCGCTCGCCGACGCGAACGCTGCCGCGACGTGCTCGGCCCGGACGTGGAAGCCGTTGATCTCGTTGAGGAAGCCGTCCCACGTCTCCCCGACGACCGGCAGGCTCCAGTCCGACTCGCCCGGCGGAGATTGCGCGATCAGCGCGTCGCGGACGACGCCGACCGAGTGCGTGTTCGTCAGCGCGATCGGGGTCGTCAGCAGCCCGGAGTCGCGGATCCACTCGAGGCCGGTCAGCTCCCCGTTGCCGTTGATCCGGTGCGCTCCGGCGAAGAGCGGCTCCGGCGGCGGCAGCACGACGGTGACACCGGTGCGGACGCTGTCGCCCTCGATCAGCGTCGTATGGCCGACCCGGACTCCGGCGACGTCGGTGATCGCGTTCGCCGGCCCGGGACTGAGGCTGCCGATCTCGATGCCGAGGTCGCGTGCGCGCGTCTGCACGCCGCGAGCCTAACCGCCGACGGCGAGCGTGCCCTCCATCCCGAGCTCGCGGTGGTTGGCGACCGGGCAGTAGAGGGTGTACTCGCCCGACGTCAGGTCGACGGTGACAGAAGCGGACTCGCCGGGGGCGATCGTCTTCGTGCTCTCCTCGCTCCCCTCCTGCTCGATCGTGAGGGCGTGCGGTGCCTGTCCGTCGTTCGTCAGCGTGAACGTGGTGGCGCCCGCCGCGTCGACGGTGATGGCGGCAGGATCGAACTGGAAGTCGAGGGCGCTGATCTGCACGGTCTCGCCCGACGCCGCCCCGCCGCCGTCGCCGGCGTCGCTGTCGCCACCGCCGTTCCCACCACATCCTGCGACGAGAAGGACGGCCAGGAGCAGAAAGCGTCTCACGACCGCATCCTACGCCGTACGCGCCCGGTCGGATTGGCATTTGTACGTAGGATGTCCGGCGGCCATGGCGACCACCACCAGGGAAGAGCACCTCTCCGAGCACGGGATCGAGCCCTCCGGCGCGGTTCACTGGAACCCGTCGACGCCGCAGCTCTACGCTGCCGCGCTCGAGCGCGGCGACGGCCGGATCGCCGAGGGCGGCCCGCTCGCGGTCGACACCGGCAAGCACACCGGCCGCTCGCCCAAGGACAAGTTCGTCGTGCGCGAGCCCGGCTCGGAGGAGCGGATCTGGTGGGGCGACGTCAATGCCGAGATCTCGGAGGAGCGCTTCGAGGGCCTGCGCGAGAAGGTCACCGCGCACATCTCGGACCGCGAGCTCTACGTCGTCGACGCCTTTGCGGGTGCGGATCCGAAGCACCGGATCGCCGTCCGCGTCGTCACGAACCATCCCTACCACGCGCTCTTCGCGCGGACGATGTTCATCGACCCGACCGAGGAGGAGCTGCGCGACTTCGAGCCGCAGGCGCTCGTCCTGCACGCGCCGGGGCTCGAGTCCGATCCCGAGACCGACGGGACGCGCACCGGCACCTTCGTCGTGCTGCATCCGTCGCGGCAGGAGGTGCTGATCGGCGGCACGTTCTACGCGGGCGAGATCAAGAAGTCGATCTTCACGCTGATGAACGACCGGCTGCCGCTCGAGGGCGTCTTCCCGATGCACTGCTCGGCGAACGTCGGTGAGGGCGACGACGTCGCGATCTTCTTCGGCCTCTCCGGCACCGGCAAGACCACGCTCTCCGCCGATCCCGAGCGCTCGCTGATCGGTGACGACGAGCACGGCTGGGGCGACGACGGCGTCTTCAACTTCGAGGGCGGCTGCTACGCCAAGGTGATCAATCTCTCCGCCGAGGCCGAGCCCGAGATCTACCGGACGACGCACACGTTCGGGACGATCCTCGAGAACGTGGTGCTCGACGAGCGCGGTGTCGTCGACCTCGACGACAACTCGAAGACCGAGAACACCCGCGCCGCCTACAAGCTCGAGCAGATCGCCAATGCGCTGCCCGCGAAGCGCGCCGGCCATCCCCGGTCGGTGATCTTCCTCACCGCCGACGCATTCGGGATCCTGCCGCCGATCGCGCGCCTCACCCGCGACCAGGCGATGTACTGGTTCCTCTCCGGCTTCACGGCGAAGCTCGCCGGCACGGAGATCGGCGTCAAGGAGCCGCAGCCGACCTTCTCCGCCTGCTTCGGCGCGCCGTTCCTGCCGCAGCCGCCGGTCGTCTACGCGCGGCTGCTCGCCAAGAAGCTCGACGAGCACGGCGCCAAGGTCTGGCTCGTGAACACGGGCTGGACGGGCGGGCCAGTTCGGCGAGGGCTCCCGGATGCCGATCCAGGCGACGCGGGCGCTTCTGCGCGCGGCGATCTCGGGCGAGCTGAACGACACCGCGTACCGCACCGACGAGCTCTTCGGCTTCGAGGTTCCCGTGCGAGGTGCCCGGCGTCGACTCGAGCCTGCTCGATCCGCGTTCGACCTGGGCCGATGCCGGACGCGTACGACGCGAAGGCGCACGAGCTCGCCGGGCATGTTCCGCGACAACTTCACGAAGTTCACCGCCGACGACAACATCGTCGCCGGTGGCCCCCGCGTCTAGCACCTAACGCTTTTCCCCGCGGGTGCCGATCTTTCGGCGGATGACTGCGGTCTGGAGCGACCTCGTCGAGGATGCGCGCTTCGCGCCCTCCGGGCACAACGCGCAACCGTGGCGCGTGCGCGTCCGCTCGGAGCGCGAGGCCGACCTCGAAGTGCCCGTCTCGCGGTTGCTGCCGGTGGAGGATCCCGGCGGGGCCTTCATGACCGCGAGCATCGGCGTCTTCCTCGAGGCGCTCGACGTCGCCGCCGGCGCCCGCGGCCTGTCCCTTCGGTACGAGCCGCTCCATCCCGACCTCGGCGCCGCTGCGGTCGAGCCGACGGTCGCGGCCCGGTTGCGCCTCGAGCCGCGAAACGGCGCGCCGGCACAGCCGGTCGAGCTGCTGCACCGGCGGCGCACCGCGCGCGGCCGCTACGACGGCCGGCCCGTACCGGACGAGGCGCTCGCGGAGCTCGCCGCGGTCGCGCGCGACTTCGGCCACGAGGCGCGCTTCACGTCCGACCCGGCGCTCGTCGACTGGATCGTCGGACTGAACGCCGACACGCTCTTCTCGGACCTGCGCGAGGACGACCGCCGTGCGGAGATCGCGACCTGGACGCACTTCTCCGACCGTGACGCCGAGCGTACGGGGGACGGCTTCGCCCCGGCCTGTCTCGGCTTCCCGGGCTTCCTCGTCAGGGTGCTCTTCCGCTGGCACTGGCTCTGCGAGCCCCGGCCGGTCCGGGCGCTGCTGCGACGGCTCTACCTGCGCGGCACCGGCGGCACGGCGACGGTGGGCTGGATCGCCGGGCCGTGGTCGACGCCGGCCGACCAGCTCGACGCGGGCCGGATGCTGCTTCGGTTCTGGCTCGCGCTGACCGCGCACGGTCTCTACCTGCACCCGTTCGGCTCGGTGATCACCAACCCGGGCTCGCACGCCCGGCTCGCGGAGCGGCTCGGCGTGGAGGAGGCCGACGGGGAGATCTGGCTGCTGCTCCGGATCGGCTCGTGCCCCGAGCCTCCGCGGAGCGCGCGACTCCCGACGGCGGAGGTCGTGGCCGGATGAGCTACCCCGTCCGGCGCGCGCTCGTCTTCGGGTTCCTGCGCGTCGCGCAACCGGTGCGCTGGTTCGCGCTGCGCGCTCCGCGCGGCGAGCATCTGCTCCGGCCCGGGCTCGCGCCACTCCTCGCTCTGACCGGCAGCTGGCGCGCCTGGCGCGCGTTCGAGCACGCGCGCCGGAACGTCCCCGCCTACCGCGCGTTCCTCGCAGAGCAGGGTGGCGGCGAGGTCCGCCTGCACGGCTTCCGTCCCGACTTCTCCGCCATCCCCGTCACCGACAAGGAGAGCTACGTCAAGCGCTGGTCGATCGAGGAGCGCTGCCGGGGCGGGAAGATCCCCCGCTGCGGCGTCGTCGTCGACGAGTCGTCGGGCACGAGCGGCGAGCCGAACAACTGGGTGCGCGGCCCCGAGGAGCGCGCCGACGGCCGGCGCCTGCTCCAACTCGGGCTGCACAAGACCTTCGGGCACGACGGCCTCTTCGTGATCAACGCCTTCGCGCTCGGCCCCTGGGCGACCGGGATGAACGTGTCGATGTCGGCGGTCGACGTCGCGATCCTCAAGTCGACCGGGCCGGACGTAGGCAAGATCGAGAAGACGCTGCGCCTCTTCGGGCCGCGCTACCGCTACCTCGTCTGCGGCTATCCGCCCTTCCTCAAGTCGCTGGTCGACTCGGCGGACGTCGACTGGAGCGGCCTCGAGTGCTACGCCGCGGTCGGCGGCGAGGGGATGAGCGAGGCGCTGCGCAGCTACCTCGAGCGCTCGTTCCGGCGTGTGTACAGCTCCTTCGGCGCCAGCGATCTCGAGATCAACATCGCGGCGGAGAACGAGCTCACGATCGCGCTGCGGCGCCTGCTCGCCGAGCGGCCCGAGCTGGGGCAGGCGCTCGGCCTCCCCGACCACGCGACCCTGCCGATGGTCTTCCAGTACAACCCGCTCGACTACCTCGTCGAGACGAGCGTCGACGGGGAGCTCGTGATCACGGTCAACCGCGTCGGCACGACCGCGCCGAAGCTCCGCTACAACCTCCACGACCTCGGCTGCGCGGTGCCGTTCCGCCGGGTGCGCGACGCGCTCGGGGAGGTCGGCCTGCGGCCGTCCGACCTCGCGGGCGACTGGCTCGACCTGCCGTTCCTCGTCCACTACGGCCGCTCGGACTCGACGCTCGCCTTCTACGGCGCGAAGATCGCACCCGCCGACGTCGAGGAGGCGCTCCTCTCGCTGCCGGAGCTCGGGCAGCAGGCGGGCTCGTTCGCACTCGTCGCCGGTGAGGACGCCGAGGCGAACAAGACGCTGACGATCGCGGTCGAGCTGCGCGACGGCGCCGAGCCGCCCGACGCCGGGGCCGCCGGCCGGGCACTGCTCGCCCGGCTCGCGGAGGTGAACCAGGACTACCGCGAGGCGTCCCGCTTCATCCCGGCCGGCTTCGAGCCGAAGCTGGAGTTCCATCGCGCCCGCACGGGCCCGTTCGACGGCTACGACGTGCGCCTCAAGCGTACGTACGTCCGCTCCGCGTAGCGCTCGACATCGCGACCTGGGCTCAGCCGCTGCCTCGCCTCGCCGTACGTCGGTGCGAAGCCGACGATCGTCTCCGCCGCCGTTAGCCGCCCATTAAGGAGCGGTGACCGGGCCGTTGGGGCCCCGCTCGACCGTGGGCGCACGAAAGGAGGTGCGCCATGCGGAAGCGGAGCATGCCCCCGGGCGGCAGCGGCAACGGCGGAGGTTGATCGGATCGGTGAGGGGAGCCCGGCGGCTCCCCTCACTCTGCTGGGGCGGGCTGGGGCCGGGTCGGGAGGAGAGCCGTGGCTCCTTTGAATTCGAGCAGCCGTCGAGCTTCGATCCACTCGGTCTGGGCTGGAGGCCGATGGCCGGCGAGCTCCAGCACCTCCGCCAGGGCGAGATGGGTACGCGCTCGGTCACGAAGACCATCGGTCAGCGACGAGATTGCGACAGCTTCGCGGGCCAGTGTCACGGCATCGTCGGAGTTTCCCTGCCGAGCAAGTAGCCGTGCTCGCGTGCTGCGCCACATGAACTGGACGAAGATGTCGGACAGTATTGCGTTCGTCTCCGCGAAGTCGACGAAGGTCTCAGCGTCATCGCTGCGGTCCATGTCGAGCAGTAGATCGGCGATCTGCACCGACCGGCTGGTCGTGTAGGCGCGGTTCGATGCACCTCCGTTGCCGAGGCCATCCAGGCTTCCGCGGGCGATCCGTTCAGCCTCTTCCAGCTCACCTGCGCAGATTGCGATGTCCATTTCCAATGGCGCCAGAATCGTGAGCGCGCCAAAACGGTTGCCCACATCGTCGAACAGGTCGCGAGCGCGCTCGATCAGCCGCCTCCCGGCTTCGATGTTTCCCGAGAGAGCGTGGAGCCCGGCCATCACCGCTGAGACGTTCGCCTCCGTCATGACGTCCGGGCCCCTGTCGAGGAGCTCCTCACAGTGCCGCGTTGCGCCGCCTACCGGTGTTGGGCCGTAGTACAGAGCGTCCGCTTCTGCACCGATGCAGGCAGCGGGAGAAAACCCGGCGCGGCGGTAGTGCACTGCGGCGCGCCGCGCAGCCCTCTCCAGGGCGATGTAGTTGCAGCCAAAGATGTGGACGCCGAAGAGAGCCAGCAGCGCTCGCCCGAGTCCTCGCTCGTCGCTCGTCGTTTCGAGCTCGGCGAGCGCGTCCGAGATGGCCTTGACGGCGGAGTCGAGCGGCATCGCGCCTGCCGCCAGCGCAACGCGAGCGGTTTCGGCGGCAACGCGCGCTGCGAGGCCTCGATCGTCCAGCCTCTCTGCTTCGGCTCGAGCGTCGGCCATCGCGGCGAGCGCCGCCTCGGGCTGCCCCGTGACGCGCAGCGCGATCGCGAGCTCCCAGAGCAGCTCCCCCCGGGGTCGGCCGCTCGGGAGGAGTCTCGACGCTCGGCTGAGGAGGCTGGCTGCGCCTGCAGCATCATTCATCCGCCAGACACGCAAGCCGGCGTTTCCGAGCCGGTCCCCCGCCGCCGCGGCCAGCCCGTCCGCGTCCTTGCCGAGCTCTCGGCGGAAGCGCACAGCCTGCTCGAGGTGGTGGCCGGCGATCGCGTCGTCGCCGAGACCGTCACGGTCGACCCAGGCGGCGGCGCGTTCGTGCAGGTCGGCGCGGTCGGCCTTCGTCAGGCTCGCATAGGCGGCGTCGCGGAGGAGAATGTGGTGAAAGGTGTAGCCGTCGTCGCCCAGCTCGGCGGCCGCAGCGGGGTGGACGAAACCCAGGCGCGAGAGCTCCAGCAGGTCGTGGGCGACCTCGCCGCCGACGAGCGCGGCGACTGCGCCCAGGGAGAACTCGCGCCCGACCACCGCGGCTCGCTGGAGAACCGCTCGCTCGGTCGGATCGAGCCGCCCGAGTCGCCCCGCGAGCACCGCCTCCAGCGTCGGCGGGAGGCCCTCGCCGCCTTCGGCCGCGAACGACGCGAGTTGCTCGGCGTAGAGCGCGTTCCCCTCCGCGAGCTCGACGATCCGGTCGCTCGTCCGCGCGTCCAGTGCAGCCGTGCCAGTGACGATCGCGCGCGCTTCCTCCTTGTTCAGCGGGCCGAGGCCGAGTAGCTCGCCGAGGGGCCGCTCCAGCTCCGGCCGGGCGAGGCAGAGCAGGAGCAGCGCCGCGTCGGCGCGGTCGGTGAGGTAGTCGATCAGGTCGAGGAGCGCCGGCTGCGCCCAGTGGACGTCGTCGAGCACGAGCAGAACGGGCTGCGTCCGCGCGAGCGACTCGAGCAGCCGCCGCACGGCCCAGTACGACTCGCCGAGCGGCGCTGCCTGATCTCCGTCGGCGAGGGCACCGAGCCGGGCGAGCACGAGGTCGGCGTCCGGTTCTCCCGCCAGCGCAGCCTCCGGGTCGGCTCGCCGCAGCGCGCCGAGCAGGGGAAGGAACGTGGCCCCGTCCCCGTGGGCGATGCAGCGGGCGACGAGCACGGTCTTTCGCGCACCCGCCTGCAAGGCGAACTCGCGGGCGAGCCGCGTCTTGCCGATCCCGGGCTCGCCGACGACGGTGACGACGCGGCAGCGACCCGACTCGCTGGCCCCGGCGAGCGCCCCGTGCAGGCGAGCGAGCTCCTCGCCGCGGCCGACCAGTGGCGCGTCGAGGCGCCGTTCGGCGCGGACGAGGGCGTCCGTGCGCTCGTCGAGCCTGATCCCGCCGGCGCGCGCGAGCTCGACCGCGCGGGTGACGACGGCTCCGGCTCCCAGGACGACCTCGCCTGTGGCGACACCGGCCGGGAGACCGAGCTCTCTCGCCGCCAGCACCGCACGGAGCGCGTCGTCGTCCTCCGGCCCGTCGGCGCCGAAGACGGCCACGAGACCCTCGGGGCCGAAGCGCTCGAGGACGCCCCCGTGCCGAGCGAGGACGTCCCGCGCTGCGACGAGCGTCTCGTCGAGCAGCCGATGGTGCTGCTCGGGATCGCCGGCGCCGGGTGGCGTCGCCGCGAGGACGGTCACGAGCCGCACCTCCGAGACCTCCCGAGGAGGGGCGTCGTCGTGTTCGACTTCGGCAGGCGCAGCGAGCTCCGAATCCTGCCGCAGCACCTTTCGCTCCAGATCCTGCAGCGCGGGCGAGGGGTCGAGGCCGAGCTCGTCCGCCAGTGCGAGCCGAGCGGCCCGGTAGACCTCGAGCGCCTCGGCCTGGCGGCCGCAGCGGTAGAGCGCCAGCATCAGCTGGCCGCGCAGCCGCTCGCGCAGCGGATGCGTGGCGACGAGCGTCTCCAGCTCGCCGACGAGAGCGGCATGCCGGCCGAGCTCGAGCTCGGCGTCGATGCGGTCCTCCTGCGCAGCGGTGCGGAGCTCGTTCAGGCGTGGCGCTTCCAAGCGGGCGAAGCTCTCCTCGTCGAAGTCGGCGAGCGCCGGGCCGTGCCAGAGGCCGAGCGCCTCGCGCAAGACGGCCGCCCGCGCCGCCGGCTCTGCCACGCGAGCTTCGCCGAGGAGCTGCTCGAAGTTGTTGACGTCGACGGCATCACGTCCGACGGCAAGCCGGTAGCCGGAAGGATGGGTGACGAGCACCTCTCGCCCGATGACCTTGCGCAGGGCGGAGACGGTGTTCTGGAGCGATCCGGTGGCCGACGCGGGCGCGTTCGCGCCCCAGAGGTCGGCGACGAGCCGGTCGGTTGAGACGACCTCGTCCGCTCGCAGCGCCAGCGCAGCCAGCAGCGCACGCTGCTGCCGGCGCGGCAGCGAGATGACCCCGTCGCCGTCCCGGACTTCGAGCGGGCCGAGCAGCCGGATCTCCATTGGACGGTTTGTAACACTCCGCACCAACACGAGCAAAGTGGCCGGATGAGCGGCGGATGACTGCTGTGTGAGCGCTCATTCGCATCCTCGGCGCTGTGACTCGCAATCGCTGGCTGTGTCTTCTCGCTGCGGCGGGTCTCTGCACGCTGTCGCCCGAGTTCCTCGAAGCGGCAGCCACCGCACCTGCTTGCGCCTTCGAGCGACGGAGCTACGCGCCGGGCGAGGTCGCGGTTCTGGTCATCTGGCACGGCACCGGTTCAACGCTCAGGATCGACCGCGTCGGCCACGGCGTCGTTCGGGGGAGAGGCGACCCGCTCGCCGCAGCGCCCGCCGCTCCTGAGATTCGGGTTGAAACCGGACGTCGGCTCCGGGTGCCGATTCGCAACTGGCCAAGCGGCCTCTACGTCGCGCGGCTGCGGGGGCCGGGAGGCGAGGGAGTGGCGCCGTTCGTCGTTCGGCCGAGGGGGCTCGGAGAGCATCGAGTCGCAGTCGTCCTGCCGACGAACACCTGGCAGGCCTACAATCTCCGCGACGTCGACGGGGACGGCGCAGGCGACAGTTGGTACGCCCACGCGGGCGTCGCGAGTGTCGACCTGTCGAGGCCATACCTCGACCGGGGCATTCCCCCGCGATTCCGCGGCTACGACCGGGGATTTCTTCGCTGGCTCGCTCTGCGCCGGGCGGAGGCGGACTTCCTCGCCGACGACGACCTCGAGCGATTCGCGTCGGGGGATCGGCTCAAGCGGCTGTATGACTTGATCGTCTTCCCCGGCCACGAGGAGTACGTCACCACGCACGCCTACGACGTGGTGGAGCGTTTCCGCGACCTCGGCGGAAATCTCGCGTTCCTGTCCGCGAACAACTTCTTCTATCGCGTCGAGCGGCGCGGCCAGCTGCTCTTCAAGCTCGGGCGGTGGCGTGATCTCGGTCGCCCAGAGGCCGCTCTCGTCGGCGTCCAGTACGTCGACTGGAATCAGAACCGCTACCCGAACAGGCCCTTTACGGTTGCCGGGGCCTCTCGTGCGCCGTGGCTGTTCGCGGGAACGGGCTTGCGCGACGGCGCGGTCTTTGGCCACTACGGGATCGAGATCGACGCGAGAACCTCCAGTTCGCCGCGGCGGATCCAGGTGCTGGCCCGGATCCCCGGCGCGTTCGGCCCCGGTAAGAGCGCCGAGATGACCTACTACGAGACGCCTCGCGGCGCGAAGGTCTTCGCCGCCGGCGTGTTGAATTTCGGCGGCTCGGCTTTGCTGCCCGATGTCTCCCGGATGCTTGAAAATCTCTGGCGGCGCCTGGCCGCGCCGTGAGCTCTCAGCGCCGCTCGACCATGCCGTACAGTCGGCCCAGGCCGACGAGGTAGAGGCGTTCTCGGTCGGCCACGACCGGCGAGTACTTTCCATCCGGCCAGCGCCAGAGTTCGCGGCCGCTGGCGGCGTCGAGTGCGTAGGTTCGCTCAGCGAACGTGGCGAAGTAGACGACACCCGCGATCACGGAGGCCGCACCGGAGATAGCCCCGTTCGCACTGAACCGCCACCGCACGTCGCCGGTGGCGGCGTCGAGCGCGTAAAACGAATGGTCGTACGAGCCGACGAGGATCAACCGGCGCCAGACGGCAGGCGAGGCGTAGACATACCCGCCCGTGCTCTGCGACCAGAGCAGTCGGCCGCTGGTCGCGCCGAATGCGTAGACCTTCCCGTCGGTGTTGCCGACGAAGACGCGCCCGTAGCCGACGGCGGGGGTGGAGTAGAACGCGCCGCGGCCACCCAAACGCGGCTGGGCGGACGCGCGCCAGACGAGGCTTCCCGTCCGGGCATCGAGGGCGTACAGGCGGCCGTCGTAGTCCCCGACGTACACCCTGCTTCCCGAGAGAGCCAGTGAGCCCTTGACCTGGCCGCTGGCACGGAACGTCCAGCGCGTGCGGCCCGTGCGCGCGTCCAGCGCCCAAATCCGCCCGTCCCAGTCCCCCACGTAGACGAGGCCGCGGGCGACCAGAGGCGAGGACTCGTTCAGTCCGGTCGTCCGCTGCCAGACGACCTTCCCGCTAGAGGCGTCATACGCGACGACAATGCCGTCGCGGCCGGGTACCGAATCCCCGCACGTGGACCGTCGCCCGATGAACGTGACGTAGACGCGCCCGTCCGAGACGGCGGGCGAGGCCCAGCCGCAGCGCTGTGACCGGCGACTCCAGATCGTCTTCCCTGTGCGGGCATCCAACGCGTAGAAGCGTCCGTCGAACGTGGGCAGGTAGAGCCGCCCGTGGGCCACGGCAGGCGGAAACTCGAGCAGCGCACGGCCGCGGAACGTCCAAATGCGGCGGAAGGGCGGCCGGAGGCCGATGTTCGGCGCGAAGCGGGCGCGTTGGTTGTCGAAGCCGTACGTGCCCCAGGCCACTGTCGTGACCGGAGCCGGCACCGGTGTAGTCGTCGTGGTCGGCGGCTGCGTCGGCGTCACGACAGGAACGTCCGTGGTGACGAACTCGACCGTCGGCGACCCGCGGACGTCCTCGCCGGCCTGCCGCAACGAGAGGACGTAGCCCAGGGCCACCGCCAGCGCGGCCGCGACGGCTCCGCTTGCGACGACGAGCCAGCGTCTCCGCGTCATCAAGCTGTTGTAGCGCACCCGCCTGCGTTCGAACAGCGCTCCGGTCGGCCATGTGAGCGCGCGGTGAGCGGCACGTGAGCTGCACCAAAGACCCACAGGTCGGCCACCAGCCGGTCGGTCGAGACCTCGCCTGCGCGCCGCGCCGTGCTGCGCACACACACGCCGACACCGGTACGCCGATCTGAGCCGATGTGAGCGCGCGGTGAGTGCCGCGTGAACGACCCCCCGCACGCTTCTGTCATGGAGAAACAGGGGTACGCAGCAGAGGCGGCGGCGTTGATCAGGGAGCTTCAGCGCTACCTCCGGTACCTCGATGCGCTCCGCAGGCGAATCGCCCGCCGAAGGTTGCGATCGGCGGCGGTCTTCAGCTCGCAGATCCGGCCGACGGTGTCGAGATGGCGCAGTCGTATCCCGCGCTGGATGGCTCGCGGTGGAACGTGACCACCCACAACTACAGCGAGCTCGACAACAGCATGACGCCGTACGCGATCTGCGCGAACGAGGCGTAGTCGCGTGATTGGGGGCGGGCGCGAGTCGCCCGCCCCACCGGTTCCGGCCCACCGCTACTCGACCGTTTCGGTAGCGTCCGTCAGTGGTGGACGCGAAGCACGACGTACTCGTGATCGGCGCGGGTTGCGCAGGCATGCGCGCCGCGATCGAGGCCCACGACGCGGGCGCGGACGTCGCGATCGTCTCCAAGCTGCACCCGACCCGCAGCCACTCCGGCGCGGCCGAGGGCGGCATCAACGCGGCGCTCGGGAACTCCGCCGACGACTCGCCCGAGAGCCACGCGTTCGACACCGTCAAGGGCTCCGACTACCTCGGCGACCAGGACTCGATCGAGATCTTCACCCGCGAGGCGCCCGAGGACATCTACCAGCTCGAGCGCTGGGGCGCGGTCTTCTCGCGCGGCGACGACGGCCGGCTCGCGCAGCGCCCGTTCGGCGCCGCCGGCTCGCCGCGCACCGTCTTTGCGGCCGACATCACCGGCCACGTCCTGATCCAGGTGCTCTACGAGCAGCTCGTCAAGCGCGAGATCCAGGTGTACGAGGAGTACTTCGCGTGGCAGCTCGTCGAGCACGAGGGCCGCTGCCAGGGCGTGATCTGCTGGGACCTGCTCCACGGCGGCCTGAAGGCGGTCGGCGGCAAGACGACCGTGCTCGCGACCGGAGGCGTCGGCCGGCTCTACCGCGCGACCACGAACGCGTACGCCTGCACCGGCGACGGCATGTCGATGGCGCTCCGCGCCGGGCTGCCGCTGAAGGACATCGAGTTCATGCAGTTCCACCCCACGACGATGTACCCGAGCGGGATCCTGATCACCGAGGGCTGCCGAGGCGAGGGCGGGATCCTGCGCAACTCGGAGGGCGAGCGCTTCATGGAGCGCTACGCGCCCACGGCGAAGGACCTGGCCTCGCCGCGACGTCGTCTCCCGCTCCGAGCAGACCGAGATCGACGAGGGACGTGGCATCAACGGCTCCGTCCTCCTCGACCTGACGCACCTCGGCGCGGAGAAGATCCTCACGCGGCTGCCGGGCTCTCGTGAGCTGGCGATGGTCTACGCGGGCGTCGACCCGATCCACGAGCCGATCCCCGTCCGCCCTGGTGCTCACTACCACATGGGCGGGGTCGAGACGGACTCGGACGGCCTGACGGAGATGACCAGCCTCTACGCCGCCGGCGAGGTCGCCTGCGTCTCCGTGCACGGCGCCAACCGCCTCGGCGGCAACTCGCTGATGGAGACGATCACCTTCGGCCGCCGCGCCGGCCGCGCCGCCGCCGAGTGGGCGCTCGCGAACACGACCGTCACGGTCCCCGAGTCGGCCACGCGCGACGCCGAGCGCGAGCTGAAGCAGCTGCTCGGCCGCAGCGAGGGCGAGCGCCCCTGGAAGATCCGCGACGAGCTCGGCCAGACGATGCTGAACAACTTCGGCGTCTTCCGGCGCGAGGAGCAGATGGCCGAGCAGATCGAGATCATCGAGAGCCTGCGCGAGCGCTACCCGAAGGTCGTCGTCGAGGACAAGGGCGACGTCTTCAACTCCGACCTGACGCAGGCGATCGAGCTCGGCTACCTGCTCGACGTCGCCGCCTGCATGCTCCAGGCCGGGATCGCGCGCAAGGAGAGCCGCGGCGCCCACTCGCGCCCGCACGACTACCCGACCCGCGACGACGAGAACTTCATGAAGCATTCGATCACGCGCTGGAAGGACGGCGCCCCCGAGCTCACGTACAAAGACGTCCGGTTCACGAAATATCTCCCGGAGGAGAGGAAGTACTGATGCAGGTCGGCCTGAAGATCTGGCGTTACGACGCGGAGACCGGCGACAAGGCGCTGCGCGAGTACGAGGTGGACGCGCCCGAGGAGGCGACGCTCCTCGACGTGCTCGACATCGTCAAGGACCGCCAGGACGGGTCGCTCGCCTACCGCAAGAGCTGCCGGATGATGATCTGCGGCTCGTGCGGGATGCGGATGGACGGCGGCGCCGTGCTCGCGTGCAAGGTGCGGATGTACGACATCGCGAACGCGGGCCACGTCCCGGTGATCTCGGCGATGGGGAACCTGCCGGTGATCAAGGACCTCGTCGTCGACATGGATCCCTTCTGGGCCAAGTTCAAGGCGATCAAGCCCTATCTCCAGCCCGGCTACCAGCAGCCCGAGGACGGCCGCGAGCACGTGATCAGCCAGGAGCGGATGAACATGATCCACAAGGAGTCGCTCTGCATCAACTGCGGCTGCTGCGTCTCGGAGTGCAACGCGATGGAGTCGTCGCCGGAGTTCCTCGGCCCGCAGGCGCTCGCGAAGGGGATGCGCTTCGTCGGCGACCCGCGCGACGCCGCGAAGACCGAGCGGCTCGACGAGTACTCCGGCCAGCACGGGATCTGGGAGTGCACCCGCTGCTACTTCTGCAACGAGCGCTGCCCGAAGGGGGTCGACCCGCGCGACGCGATCGCGAAGCTCGGCGCCGAGGCGATGGCGGAGGGGATCGACGACGACATGGGCGCGAAGCACGCAGCCTGGTTCGTCACCTCCGCGAAGACGACCGGCTGGCTGCGCGAGACGGAGCTCGTCCCGAAGACGCAGGGCATCGTCTCCTCGATCAAGGAGATGAAGTTCGCGATGGGCCTCGCCGTCAAGGGCAAGGTGCCGCCGCCGTTCCCGCCGCACGTCGCCGAGGGCGTGAAGGAGTCGCGCCAGCTCTACGACCTCGTCAAGGAGCAGGGCCTCGACGGCGCGGCCGGAATCGTCCAGGGAGAGCGCGCGCTCTCCCGGATCGAGCACCATGCGGGCACCGAGGAGGCCGAGGGCGGCAGCGCCGAGGGCGTGGGCGCTCTCGACCAGGCCGACGTCACCCCCGGCGAGACACCGACGAAGAAGCCGGGAGGCGGAGCGTGAGCTCACAGACGGTCGGAGAGATGAGGAAGGTCGCGTACTACAAGGGGTGTCTCGCGTCGCTGAGCGCGAAGGAGCTCGACATCTCGACGCAGGCGCTCTCGCCCAAGGTGGGCCTCGAGCTGCTCGAGCTGGAGACGGTCACGTGCTGCGGGGCCGGCGACATCCACGAGGCCGAGCCCGACTACTACCTGCACCTGAACGCCCGCATCCTCGCCTACGCCGAGGCGACCGGCTCCGACACGCTGATGACGGTCTGCAACGTCTGCACGCTCAACCTGCGCCAGGCGAACCACCAGCTGCAGGGCGACGAGGCGCTGCTCGACCGCGTGAACAAGAACCTCGCCAAGGTCGGCGTGCCCGAGTACACCGGCAAGGTCGAGGTGCTGCACTTCCTCTGGCTCGTCGCCGCGGGCGAGGGCTACGACCTGCTCAAGTCGGCCGCGCACAAGGGGCTCAAGGGCCTGAAGATCGCGCCGTTCTACGGCTGCCAGATCCTGCGCCCCTCGAAGCTGCTCGGCTTCGAGGATCCCGACAAGCCGTCGTCGCTCGAGCGGATCATCGAGGCGTGCGGCGGCGAGGCGATCGACTACCCGGCGAAGATCAAGTGCTGCGGCTTCCCGATCATCCAGGCGCGCGAGGAGACGGCGCTCGGCGAGCTGATCCAGCCGATCGAGCAGGCGAAGGAGGCCGGCGCCGATGCGATCGTGACGCCGTGCCCGCTCTGCCACCTCTCGCTCGACGCGTGGCAGTCGAAGCTGAAGAAGCAGACCGGCAAGGACTTCCAGATGCCGATCCTGCACCTCTCGCAGCTGATCGGCGTCGCCGCCGGGCTGACCGACTCCGAGCTGAAGTTCAAGCGGCACGTGGTCTCGGTCGACCCGATGCTCGAGAAGCTCAGCGTTTGACCGCAAGGTTCCGGCCGCCCAGACGTCTAGATCACTGGAGGGGCGGTTTCGGGGCCGGTAGTCCGGGGGGGCGCCGGCCCTGAACATCACCTGGATCGTGGTCGGGCTCGGCGCTGTGGCAGCGTCGGGCCTTGCCTATGGCTGGTTCGAGGCCGGCTGGCTGCGGACACGCGTGCTCGACGTCGCCGTCGACGGGTTGCCGGCCGCGCTCGACGGGCTTCGGATCGTCCACCTCTCGGACTTCCACCTCGGCCCGCCCTCGCGCGGCGCCGTCGCGGTGCGGCGTGCGGCCGACTGGACGCGCGAGCGCCGTCCGGATCTCGTCGTGGTCACCGGCGACCTGCTCTCGCGGCCGAAGGGGCGCACTGCGCTCGACGAGGCGCTCGAGGGCCTCGACGCGTACGCGGTGCTCGGGAACCACGACATCGCCGCCACGCGCGACCCGTTCTCGCGCGCCGCTGAGCTGGACGGGCTCCCGGCCACGGTGCTCGTCGACGACTCGCGCACGCTCGAGCTGCGCGGGCTGCCGGTGCAGATCGCCGGCGCCGGTCCGCACGCGCGCGGGCCGTGGCCCGCGCCCGATCCGGACGCCCGTCTGCACATCCTGCTCAGCCACTACCCACGCCTGCACGCCGACGGGTACGAGCTCGTGCTCGCAGGTCACATGCACGCGGGCCAGATCACGTTGCCGTACCCGGGCGGCAAGATCCGGTTCGCGCACCCGAGCGCGCCTTTGACCGAGGGGATCTACCGCTCCGGGCGCGTGACGCTGCACGTCTCGCCGGGTCTCGGCACGACCTTCGTGCCCTTCCGCTTCTTCGCGCGTCCCGAGGCGACCGAGCTGGTTCTAAGATCACGGGCATGACGGAAGGACACGCCGTGATCTCGTCCGAGGTGCTCGCGAGCTACGCGGCCGACGCCGCCCGCGAGGTTGCCGGCGTGCACGGGCTCGTGGGGCGCAACGACGGCGTGAAGGTCGCGCGCGCCGACGGAAGACTCGCGGTCGAGCTCCAGCTCGCGCTCGACTGGGGCGCGAACGCCGCAACCGTCGGGGCGCAGGTGCAGGCGCATGTGGCCGACTGCCTGGCGCGCATGGCGGACGCCCGGCCGGACAGCGTCGACGTGACGGTGGCGGAGTGGCACAGCGCGTCTCGGGGCTGACGGGCGCGACGCTCGAGCACGCGCCCGCCGTGTGCGGCACGTGCGTCTGGTGGCAGTCGCGGAGCGGGCGCACGGCGGCAAAGGAGCGCTGGGTCGCGAAGGTCGAGGACGAGTTCGGGGCCTGGGGAGCGCTCTACCGCGACGACGACGGCCGCCTGCTCGGCTCGATGCAGTACGGCCCGGCGCAGCTCTTTCCCCGCGCAGCCGAGTTGCCGGCCGGCCCGCCCTCGGCCGACTCGGTGCTCGTCACCTGCGTCTACCTCGTCGCGAATGCGCTGCCGTGGGTCGAGCAGTCGCTCTTCCTCGCGGCGATCGGAGAAGCCCGCGACAAGGGCGCGAAGGCGCTCGAGGCGTTCGCCTACCGCTACCCCGAGGGCGAGTCGGCCTACGAGCGCTTCCTCGTCCACCGCACCGTCTTCCCGCGCGACTTCCTCGCCGACTTCGGCTTCCAGACCGTGCGGACTGAGGGCCGCGTCGAGCTGGTGCGGCTCGAGCTCGGTGGCCTCGTGCCTGTCGCGGAAGGAAGGCGCGCGTCGGTGCTGCGGGTGGTCAAGGAGGCGTTCGCCCCGGCGCCGGTGCCGCAACGCCCGTAGGCCGGTTACTCAGTCGAGCTTTGCCAGCGCACGGTCGACGAGGACCTCTGCGATCGCGAGCGACGACGTCGCGGCCGGAGAAGGGGCGTTCTGGACATGGAGCACGCGGGCGGTCTCGGCGAACAGGAAGTCGTCCGCGAGCAACCCGTCCTCGTGCAACGCCTGAGCGCGGATTCCCGCCTGGGCCGGGAGCAGATGCTCGCGCTCGACGCCGGGCAGATAGCGCCGAACCGTCCGCGCGACAAGGTGGGGTACAAGGTCGCGAGTCACTTCGAGCGCACCCGCGCGCCAGTGCCGGCGGGCGAGCCGCCAGAACGGCGCCGAGCGGGCGACCTCGAGCGTGTCCGTGAGGTTGACGTGTGTGCGGCGGTAGCCCTCGCGTGCGAGGGCGAGCACGGCGTTCGGGCCGACCCAGACATCACCGGCGGGACGGCGGTTGACATGGACGCCGAGAAACGGCAGGCGGGGATCGGGCACGGGGTAGATCAGGCCTCGGCAACGGCTCGCGACCTCCGGGGCCAGCGAGAAGTAGCTACCCCGAAAAGGGACGATCGACGTCCCTGTGGTGTCAGCTCCCGACGTTCGGGCCAGACGGTCGGAGTGGAGCCCGGCGCACGCGATCGCGCAGCGCGCTTCGACGGTGCCGCGGCCGGTCTCGACCCTGACGCGGCGGCCGTCGTCCTCGAGCTTCGTCACGGGGGCCGAGAATGCGACCGTATCGCCGGTGCGTTCGAGCTCGGACTCGAGTGCCTGCGCGACGCGCCGGAAGTCGACCAGACCACTCTCAGGAACATGCAGCCCCGCGACCCCGGTGACGTACGGCTCGACGTCGCGCAGAGCGCTCGCGGTCAGAAGCCTGAGACCGGAGAGGCCGTTGCTGCTCGCTCGCCGTTCGAGCTCCTCGAGCTTCGGCCGCTCGCGTTCGTGCGTCGCGACGATGAGCTTTCCCGTGACCGCGTACGGGATCTCATGCTCGTCGCAGAAGTCGATCATTCGCCGCCGCCCCGTCGTACACAGCTTCGCCTTCAGCGACCCCGGTGCGTAGTAGACGCCGGCGTGGAGCACGCAGCTGTTGCGGCCGGTCTGATGGAGCGCAGAGGACCGTTCCTTTTCGAGTACGACGATCTGCCAATCGGGGCGCCGCCGACTCAGCTCGCGAGCGGTCGCGAGCCCCAGGATGCCGGCGCCCACGACGACCGCGTCCGCCGTCTCGGGGAGCGGCTTCGTCGCGTTGCGGGGCGTCGAGTCGGCTGCGAAGACAGTCATCGTCCTGCAGCACCATGACTCGCGACGCTCGTCGCGTCCAGTTGCAAACGCAGGTTGACTGAAGACGCGGACCGGGACGCGTTTCCGATGGTCTAGCCGTTCGTCCAGTGCGGTTCGCACCTTCTACTGAGATCCTGTGAACGTGTACCCGGCAACCCCTCGGGTCCGGCTCCTCGTGCGTGCGTTGACAGGTGGCAGAGGCCACCGGCGCCGCAGTTGGACGCTGGGCGCCCTCGTGATCGCCCTGGCCGTAACGGCCGGAGCAGGCGCCCCCGAACGCAGTGTCGAGACCCAAGCTCAGGTGCCGCATCGGACCGGTCTGCAGCCACGTGTCGCTGCCGGCTCCGCGCGCCTGATCGCGAGCCCGGTGCCTCGAGCGAGGCGAGCCCCGGTTCGGGCGACGGTTCCCGGCTCTGTCGGCATCGGCGCGACGGGCGACCGTGCTGCCGCGCCTGACGGGCGCGCTACACCGTCGGGCGGCGCAGAGGCAGCGGTTGGCCCGGTGCTCCGGACGCTCACCGCTGCTGGAGACGGCGGAATCCAGTCCGACGAGTTCAATTCGACCACGCTCAACTCTGCGCTCTGGCGGTTCGTCGACCCCGTAGGCGACGCTGCGCTCACCTTCGACGGCGCTCACGCCGTCGTGACGCTGCCCGCCTCGGTCTCGCACGACCTCTGGGCCGGGGCGAACGGCGCGGCGCGCCTGCTGCAGGACGTTCCGAACCAGGACTTCGAAGTCGAAGTGAAGCTCGACAGCAGCATGGGCTCTCCTTATCAACTGCAAGGCATCGTCGTCCAGGAGGACGACAACCATCTGCTCCGGCTCGAGATCCACCACGATGGGAACGCCACGCGAATGTTCGCGGCTGCGCTGGTCGGGGGCCTCGCTTCGAGCCTCCATTACTCCACCGTCGCCAGCGGTTCGCCGGCGTACCTACGCGTGCAGCGAGCCGGCAACGTCTGGACGCTGCGGCACTCCCGGGACGGCGCGAACTGGACGAGCGCATCGTTCACGCATGCGATGACCGTGACCGCGATCGGCCCGTTCGTGGGCAACTCCGGCTCGCCGGCTCCCGCGTTCAGCGGCTTGGTGGATCACTTCCGGGTCGTCTCGTCCACGCCGCCGCCCGCGACTGACACAACCCCGCCGGCGATCTCGAACGTCTCGCTGGTGCCGGGCGCCGTGGCCGCTACGGTCACGTGGACGACCGACGAGCCGGCGACGTCGGAGGTCGCCTACGGGCCGACCTCGGCGTACGCGAGCGGCACGGTGTCGAGCACGGCGGCGACCCAGCAGCACCGGATTCTGTTGCGCGCACTGCCGTGCGGCTCGCTCTACCACTTCCAGCTTCGTTCTCGTGACGGTTCCGGGAACCTCGGCACCACTTCGGACGCGACGTTCCAGACCAGGGCATGCTCGGCGACGATCCGTACGGACGACTTCGAGTCCGCGGCACTCGACACTGACGTCTGGACGCTCGTCGATCCGGTTGGCGACGCGTCCCTGGCGCTGAACGGCACGCAGGCCGTGCTCGGCGTCCCGGCTGGAGTCGCCCACGACCGCTGGACCGGGATCGACACGGTGCCGCGCCTGCTGCAGCCGGTCCCGAACGGCGACTTCGAGGTCGAGGTGAAGTTCGACGACGCAGTCGCCGCCGGCTACCAGCAGCAGGGGCTCATCATCGAGCAGGACGCCGGCAATCTGCTTCGGATCGAGCTACACCACGATGGCGGCGGCACCAAGCTCTTCGCGGCCTCGTTCACCGCCGGGACGGCGACGGTGCAGCACTACGGCGCGGTGCCCGGCGCGAGCCCTGCGTTCCTGCGCGTCAAGCGGGCCGGCAACTCCTGGACCGTGCGAAAGTCGAACGACGGCGTCAACTGGACGGCGGCGGCGACGTTCACGCACGCGCTGACCGTGCGGGCGATGGGGCCGTTCGTCGGCAACGGCGGCTCGTCTCCGCCTGCCTTCGCCAGCGGCATCGACTACTTCCGCGAGGTGCTCCCCGACACGACGCCCCCCGTCGTGACGGGGACGTCGGCTTCGGCTCAGGTCATCTCGGCGACCGTGTCGTGGACGACGAACGAGCTCGCCACGTCACGGGTGGCGTTCGGCCCGACGACCGCGTACGAGCTCGGCGCGCAGGCCTCGCCCGGCATGCGCAAGAGCCACAGCCTCATGATCCACGGCTTGCGGTGCGCGTCGACGTACCACTTCCAGGTCAGGTCGATCGACCTGGCCGGCAACGAGGCGGCCGGCCCCGACGGCACGCTCACGACCGGTGCCTGCCCCGCCTCGCTCGTCTCCGACGAGTTCAGCACGGCGACCCTCGGGTCGGGCTGGCTCAAGGTCGACCCGGTCGGCGACGGCAGCTTCGCGAGCGCCGGCGGCCACGCGGTGATCTCAGTCCCGGCCGGCACCCGCCACGATCTCTGGACGAACATCGACGAGGTGCCGCGTCTGCTGCAGGCGACGCCAGACGACGACTTCGAGGTCGAGCTCAAGTTCGATTCGCCCGTGACGACGCGGTATCAGATGCAGGGCCTCTTCGTGCAGCAGGATCCGAGGAACCTGCTCCGGATCGAGGTCCATCAGGAGGGCGGCGGCGCGTATCTGTTCGTCGCGGGCATCACTGCCGGCACGGCGAGCGTGATCCATCAGCGTGCCGTGGACGGCGACGCGCCGACCTACCTGCGGCTCAAGCGCAAGGGCTCGAAGTGGACGCTCCGGCACTCGAACGACGGCGAAACGTGGACTTCGACCACGTTCAACCGCGTGCTGGCGGTCGGGGCCGTTGGGCCGTACGCCGGGAACAGCGGCGGGTCGCCGCCGGCTTTCGCCGCCTCGCTCGACTACTTCCACTACCTGCCGCCCGACAAGACGCCGCCGCAGATCACGGGGGTCTCCGTCGTCGCGAACGCGATCGGCGCGGACGTCACGTGGACGACCGACGAGCCGGCGACGTCGGCCGTCGCCTACGGCCCCACCGTCGCCTACGAGGACGGGGAGGCGGGACGGGACGGGGAGCGCAAGACCCACCGCATCAGCCTGCACGGGTTGCGGTGCGCGACCACGTACCACTTCCAGGCTCGTTCGGAGGACGCCGAGGAGAACGCAGGGGCGTCGGCCGACCAGTCGTTCACGACCTCGGCCTGTCCGACCGAGCTCACTGCCGACGAGTTCGACAGCGCGACCCTGAACACCGGTCTCTGGACGTTCTACAACCCGCTCGACGACGCCGCCGCGACGGCGAGCGGGACGCACGCCGAGATCGCGATCCCTGCCGGTGTCGCGCACGACGTCTGGACGTCGTCGGACACGGTGCCGCGGCTGCTGCAGGCAGCTCCGGACGCCGCTTTCGAGGTCGAGGCGAAGTTCGACTCGCCCGTCACCACCCGTTATCAGCAGATGGGGATCATCGTCGAGCAGGACCGGACGAACCTGCTGCGGTTCGAGATCCACTCGGAGGGCACCGAGACGAAGCTCTTCGTGGCCGCGATCACCGGGGCCACCGCGAGCGTCAAGTTCAATGCGGCGATCGCCGACGGGCCGTCCGCGTACCTCCAGGTCAAGCGGGTCGGCACCACCTGGACCGTTCGCTACTCGCGCGACGGGGAGACGTGGCCGGTGTCGCTTCGGTTCGAGCAGGCATTCGTGTCGCGGGCGATCGGCCCCTTCGCCGGCAACGGCGGCGGCACACCACCCGCCTACACCTCCCGTGTCGACTACTTCCGCGTCGTGCCGCCGCCGCCGCCCGACCTGACGCCGCCGGAGCTGACCTCGATCGCCGCCGTCGCTCACCGGGCGTCGGCCACGATCACGTGGTCGACGAACGAACTGGCCCCGTCGACGGTCGAGTGGGGCCTGACGACGGCGTACCAGCAACCGCCGGTTGCGGCCGGACAGCTGACCGCTCAGCGAGCGCGGCTGACCGGGCTCGCCTGCGCCACGACCTACCACTACCGCGTGCGCTCCACCGACGCCGCGGGGAACGTGGCCGTCTCGTCCGACCGTACGTTTACGACCCGGGCCTGTGGCGCCTCGCCGAGCATCGTCGTGTGGCGGGGCAGCCCGCAGACGTTCGGATCCGTGGGCGTGCCGCAGAAGTGGGTCAACGTGCTCGGCAACGTCGACGATCCCGACGGGATCGCGTCGCTCTCCTACCGGCTGAACGGCGGCGCGAGCAACTCGCTGAGCGTCGGCCCGTCCGACGACCGGCTCGCGCACGCCGGCGACTTCAACATCGAGCTCTACTACGGCGATCTCAAGCCGGGGCTGAACAGCGTGGAGATCACAGCGACCGATCCCGGGGGTACCACCGCCGTTCAGGTGACGCAGGTCGACTGGCAGGGGAACACGAACACCCAGCCGCCCGCGAACGGCCCCGTCCTCGTCGTCGTCGCGCACCCGGACGACGAAGCGCTCGGGATGGCCGGTGTGATCAGTAACGCCCGAACGGCCGGGCGGAAGGTCTACGTCGCGCTGGTCACCAACGGCGACTTCGGGTCGACCTCGGAGAACGGGGATTGCGGAGCGGCGCGCGGCAGCGACGCGGCTGCCGCGGCGTACGGCTTGCTCAGGAACCGAGAAGCTCGTGATGCGGTCGGCCTGCTCGGGCTCACCTGGAGCCCGAATCTCGCCACGACGGACCTGATCTTCCTCGGCTACCCGGACGGGCGACTTCAGGATGTCGCTGCCTCCGGCACGGGTTGGACGGGCGACCGGACGGGGCTCCACCGGACTTACGCCGAGGACTTCGACGGGTCGGTCGCGACCTGCAACGGGGACTTCCGCTACCTGCTCGACGGCCGTCACTCCGAGCTCTCGTCGCCGGCCCTCGCGGCCGACCTCGAAGACCTCCTGACGGTCACGCAGCCGAGCGACGTGTACACGCACGCCTCCTTCGACGGGCACGCCGACCATTCGAAGGTGTCGACGTCCCTCGCCGCTGCGATCACGCGGAAGCAGCTCAACATCCGGGTGCATGTCACGCTGATCCATCCGGAGGGTACGCAGTCGTGCCAGTTGCACTCGTCGGCGGTCTGGCCCAACCCCGCGCTTCAGAACAACGACCCGTTCGCCCGCTTCACGCCGCAGCTGGACTTCGCGGCTCCTCCGGCGCCGCTCTGCGATTCCAACGCGACCGGGTCGAGCTGGGGGCCGGAGGGCCCGCCGAACGAGGTGGTTCAGGTTCCGGCCGCCATGCAGACGCTGAGCGAGGCCACGAACCTGAAGTGGCGCGTGATCTCGAAGTATCCGTCGCAGATCAGGTGCGTCCCCGAGCAGGGCCAGTACCACGTCAACTGCGGGTACATGCGCGCGTTCGTGAAGCGAAGCGAGTTCTTCTGGACGAGGCTGTACAGCCCGCTCAAGAGCTGGCCGATCTCGTACACCGCGCAGTGGGACTCCCAGGGCTCGATCGCCGCTCAGGCTCAGATCTTCGAGGGCCAGTGGGGCTACGACGGGACGGGGATCCGGCCTGTCGCGACGGGATTCGACCGTGTGATCACGATCGGCGACATGGGATGGAAGAACTACGAGGTGACCGCGGAGATCACGCTCAACTCGTTCGACGAGTCACGCCCGGTCGTCGGGTCCGCGGTCGGGCTCGCGCTCGGCTGGCAGGGGCACTCGGACTGGGGGCAGCCGCGCTTCGGGCATCCGTCCGGCGGTCTCTGTCTCTATGCCTGGGACGCCGCCGACCCCCTGTTCTACAAGTTGCAGATCGGGTACAGCCCGGGCCCGGCACACGACACCGTCCTCGCGAAGCAGCTGATGGATCTCCCGCTCGGTGTGCAGCACAAGCTCCGGTTCCGCGAGCGCGAGCTCGGCAACGGCCAGACCCGTTACAGCTGCAAGATCTGGGAGACCAGCAGGCCGGAGCCGACCGCGTGGACGCTCGAGACGGACATCCCGGACTGGGCCGGTGAAACGGGCACGCATCGTGGTTCGATCGTCCTGGTCGCCCATCACGCCGATGCGACGTTCGGCAACGTGACCGTCGCACCCGTGACGGGCGGGTAAGCCCGCCGCGTCATCGGCAGACTTCGCTCGATGCGAATCGCGTTCGTCACGCAGCCCGGTCACGCCGTCATGCCTGCCGCCGGGTCGATCGAGCTGTGGGCGGAGGCCGTCGCCGAGCGTCTCACGGAACGGCACGAGGTCACGGTCTACGCCAGCGCGCCCCCGCGGGGGCCGGCCCCGGATGGCTCGGCGATCGCCTACCGCTTCGTCGAGCACGGACGCGCCCGGCTCCTCACCCGGGCGCTTCGGCTCGCCTGGAGAGCGCTGCCGGACAGGCGCCCGTTCTTCGCCTCGCTGCTCCACCCGGTCGAGTACTGGCTCCGCGTCGCCTGGCGCATCCGAAGGGACGGTGCCGACGTCGTCCACGTCTTCAACTACTCCCAGGCTCTCCCGTTCCTCAGGCGGTTGACGGGGGCGAAGCTCGTCCTCCATATGCACTGCGAGTGGCTGTCGCAGCTCGACCGCCGGATGATCGACCGCCGCCTCGACCACGCAGACCTGATCGTCGGCTGCAGCGATCACGTCACGGATCTCATCCGCGAGCGGTTTCCGCGGCACGCGGCGCGCTGTCGCACGATCTACAACGGGATCGATCCGCCCGCCACGCCGCGGGAGGAGAAGCCGAGCACGCACCCGGACACCGCGATCCGACTCCTCAACGTCGGCCGGGTGTCCCCGGAGAAGGGCTTGCACGTCCTGCTCGACGCACTGGAGCTCCTCGTCGGCAAGTACCCCGGCCTGCGGTTGACCATCCTCGGTGAGGAGTCACCCGTCCCGCTCGAGTTCGCGGTTCGGCTGTCGGACGACGTGCTCGTGCAGCAGCTCGCGCGCTTCTACGGCACGAGCTATCTCGAGCACATCACCGCGCGCATGTCTCCGGCGGTCGCCGAGCGAGTCACGTTCCTGGACCGTGTGCCGCACTCCGAGGCGCTGCGCTTCTATCGGGACGCCGACATCTTCGTCTACCCCTCGCTCTTCGAATCGTTCGCAATCCCACCCGTCGAGGCGATGGCGGCGGGTCTCCCCGTCGTGGCGTCGTCCGTTGGAGGTATGCGGGAGACGATCGTAGATGGGGGTACCGGGCTCAGCGTGCCGGCCGGCGATGCAGCGAGCCTCGCCACTGCGATCGCACGACTCATCGACGATCCGGCTTTGCGCCGATCGCTCGGCGCCTCCGGTACGGAACGGGCGGCCGCGATGTACAGCTGGAACAAGATCACCCAGGATGTCGAGGATGCGTTCACGTCGCTCCTCGGCCGCGTGAGCCCAGCCCCCACCGCCCCGGAAGTCGCACGTCGTTCGTAAGGTCACCGGTCGCCGGCGATGCCCAACGCTCTCCTCATCGCGTTCCACTACCCCCCGATCGGGGGCGCTGGTGTGCAGCGGAACGTCCAGCTCGTACGTCGCCTCCCCGAGCGAGGCTTCACGCCAACTGTTCTCACCGGGCCGGGTGTGCCGGACTACCGCTGGACGCCGGCGGATTCGTCCCTCGGCGGGGGCGCCGGTTCGCCGGTAGTACACCGGCTCGGGGGTACGGAGCCGCCGCACGGAGCGCGCTGGGAGGGCCGGTTCGAACGGTGGCTGCGGATCCCGCCCCGCTGGCAGCGCTGGTGGTCGTCGGGACTGATCGGCGCCGCGACCACACTGGCGGAAGACGTCGATGTCATTCGAGCATCGCTTGCTCCCTACGCGATCGGACCCGCGGTTGTCGAGATCGCCGATCGCCTTCAGCGGCCCCTCGTACTCGATCTGGAGGATCCGTGGGCGCTCGACGAGATGCAGGTCTATCCCACGGGTGCCCACCGCCGTCTCGAGCTCAAGAAGATGCGTCGTGTCTTGGGGCGCGCGTCCGCGATCGTGATGAACACGACCGAGGCTGCCTGGCGGGTCACCGACGCGTTCCCCGAGCTCGGTGACCGGGTGCATGCGATTCCCAATGCGTTCGACCCGTCGGACTTCGCCGACGCCGCCCCGTCGGGACGCCACGGTCGCTTTCGGGTCGTTCACACCGGCTCGATGCACCTCGATGCGGGGACTCGACACCGGGAGGCACCGGCGTTTCGGCGCCTGCTCGGCGGCGCTGTCCCCGGGGTCGACTTCCTCACGCGCTCCCATGTCTTCCTGATCGAGGGGCTGGAGCGGCTCTTCGCGGTGCGGCCCGAGCTGCGCGGGCTCGTCGAGCTCCACTTCGCCGGCGTGCTCACCGCGGCGGAGCGGGAGAGCCTCGGGCCGGTCGATGCGGCGACGCTCCACGGCTTTCTCCCGCATCGCGAGACGACCGCGCTCGTGCGCTCGGCCGACCTGCTCTTCCTGCCCATGCACGACCTGCCGGCGGGCCGGCGAGCGACGATCGTCCCGCACAAGACGTACGAGTACCTGGCCTCCGGCCGGCCGATCCTGGCTGCGGTGCCGGATGGGGACGCTCGCGACCTTCTCGGCGAGGCGGGCAACGCCCTGCTCTGCCGACCGTCCGACACGGCTGCGATCGCACGCCTGCTCGAAGAGGAGATCGACCGCTGGCGAGGCGGTGTCGAGCCGAAGCCACCGCGACCCGAGGTCGTCGCGCGCGCGAGCGCCGACCGGCTCGCGGCCGACATGGCGCGGGTGTTCGAAGGCGTCCTCGCCGCGCGCCGCTAGCCGGGCTGGCCGGCGGGGATCGGCGCGGCGCGATCGCGCCCGACCCCTGCGCGCACCGAGCGCAGCACGAGCGAGACGGTCTCCAGCAGGGTCGCGCGACGGAACACGAAGACCGCCGCGACGTATGCGACCGCCGCCAGCGAGCCGCCGGCGAGACCGGCCACGAAGTCGTTGCCGAGCTCTCTCGTCACGAGCCACCCAGCCCCGGCGGCCGGGATGCCCAGCACGAGCGGAACGGCCATCAGGCGGAACGGCCGCGCCGAGCTGCGGCGGCCGACGGCGCGCCCCAGGATCGCCGCGTCGACCACCGCGCCGGCGAGCGAGCCGGCGCCGATCGCACTGACGCCGTAGACGGGAAGCAGCGGGAAGGCGACGACGAACAGCGTCAGCGTGTGCACGATCGTCGCGCGGAGGACGATCGAGGGCTCACCGACGGCGTAGAGGAATCCGACCGCGACCACGGCCAGCGGGGCGGCGACGATGAGGGACGCGCACACCCACTGCACCGCGACCGCCGTCTCGCTCCACTGCGCGCCGAAGACACCCGGGACGAGCCCGGTCGCAGAGGCGGCGAGACCGGCGAGCACGACTCCGGCGGCCGTTCCCGTCACCCGGATGCCTCGCTCGATCATGGGCCCCGGATCCTCCTGCGCCGCACGCAGTTGGGACATGTACGGGAACGCGACTCGATGCAGGGGCTCGGTGATCAGCACCGGGATCTCGATCACGCGCTTCGCCAGCGTCCAGAGGCCGAGCGTGCCCACGCCCGAGAATCCAGCGACACCGGCGTTGAGCCCCTGCTCGCGCAGCATCCCCGCGACGCTGATGCCCTGAAAACGGAGCCCGAACGCGATCACCGGTAACAGCGACCGGGCCGAGCGGTACGAGGGGAGGAGGTTGGTACGGCGGCTCGCGACCGCCATCGCTCCGGTCGTGATCACAGCCTTGAAGACGACGCCGGTTGCGAGCCCCCAGACTCCGGCCCCTGCCGCGACCCAACCCACCGCCCAGCCGTAGTACGCGAGGACTCCCACCGCGTCGACGCCCGTGAGCACGCGGAAGCGCAACGCTCTCGAGAGCACGACCTTCCCCGGTGTCTGGAACGCCGCGACGGGGAGCGCGCACATCATCACCGCGACGACCAGCCCCGCCGAGCCGAAGAACACCGCGATCCCCGCCACGACCACCGCGAGCATGCCGGTCAGCGAGAGCTGCAGTGCGAGTACCGCTTTCAGCTCGGTCCGAGTGGGACTCTCGGTGCGCCGGATCAGTCCACTGCCGAGGCCGCCGTCGGACAGCGTCGTCGCGAACATCATCAGCGTCGCCCCAATCGCGACGAGCCCGAAGTCGGCCGGGACGAGCAGCCGGGCGAGGACGATGTTGCCGCCAAAGCCGACGAGGAGGTTGAGCGCACCCCAGGCACCGATGAAGAAGACACCGCTCGAGACGCGACGGTTGAGCTCTTGTCGCGGCAGCAGGTCGTCCGGCACTGGGTTGAGCGGTCCGCTCGGATCGGAAGCCATCGCACTGACGATAGGGCGATCGCTCCCGGGGCGCTTCCGCCCAACAGTCAGAGTCCACCTAGCCGTTGGGTTAGGTCGCTTACGAATAGGGATCGACGGGCCGAAAACGGCTTGTTCTCGGACTATCCGTTGGAGGGGCGATTCCGCGGAGGTGCCTGACTAGCATCGAAGAGATGTCGACACAGGTCGAGACGAGACGTCTGAGCGGTGATCGTCCGGCGCGCACGGAGCGCGTGACGATCTTCGTGCCGACCTACAACCGCGCGCAGTGGCTGCCGCAGGCGATCGAGAGCGCTCTCTCGCAGACCTATGCGGACTTCGTGCTCCTCGTGTCCGACAACTGCTCGACCGACGACACGTCCGACGTCGTCGCCTCGTACGACGACCCGCGCCTCGTCTACGTTCGCCACGAAGAGCACCTCGGCCTGAACGAGCACTTCAATCGCTGCTACGAGACCGCGGAGACCGAGTACATGTTCTTGATTCCTGACGACGACGTGATGGAGCCCGACGCGCTCGAGCAGACGATCGCCGTGCTCGATGCGAACCCGCGGGTCGGCCTGGTGCACGGGTGCGCCGACCTCGTCGACGAGCATGGGACGACGATCGCCGCTCGGCACCACATGACCGACCTGCTTCGCGACGAGGTCGAGACGGGCGAGACTTTCATCCGCCGGGCGGTCGACCAGGGCTACCGGATCCATGCGTCGACGGCGCTGATCCGGACGAGCGCCCTCGCCGACGTCCGCCTCCGCGATGACGAGTTCCCGGTCACCGACGTCGGGCTCTGGCTGCGCCTCGCCCTGTCGTGGGAGATCGCGTTCGTCGCCCGCAGGCTCGCGGTGGTCAGAGTCCACTCCGGCGCTTATACAGCCGACGGACGCGGTGTCACCTCGGGCGGATACGTGCAGGAGCTCGACGTGATCGAGAAGCTGCACGAGGTCAAGCTCAGCTTCATCGACGAGTTCGAGGGGCGGATCCGCGGCGCCAAGAGCCTGCGCAGTGTCGCGAACCGAGCGCGCCGGCGCGACCTGCTCGACCTGGCCGGTCACCTGACGATCCCGGAGCGACGGCCGGTCGCGACTGCGTCGGCACTTGGACGTCTTGCTCGTCGCGACCCGTCGATCCTGACGACGGGACGTGCGTGGCGCCTCCTCGGCGCCAGCCTGTTGGGACGGCGAGTCGTCGAGCGGCTGAAGCGCGGAGGCACGGAAGCACCAGGACTCGAGAGACCAACGACGTGAACACCGACGTGGGAGGGCACCAATGAACACCGTCTACTTCGACCCGGCGTTCGATGAGAACGCCCGGCGCGAGCGCCTGTACAACGGGCAGCTGGTGGTGCTCGGGCCGCGGCCAAGCACACTCGCGCTCGTCGAGCACGCGCGCGAGATGATCGAAGCGGCTTTCGACGGCATCGACCCGTTGACCGCTCAGTACGAGATGCCCGTCGAGCGGTATGTCGAGATCTGCGCTCCGTTGAAGCCTGCGTTCATCCACAACGACCGGACGAAAGAGCTCCTCCGTGACGTCGTCGCCGACGTCGGCTGCAGCCTCGAAGAGACCTACATCGACGTGCCTCGGCTGCGGATGGTCACGAGCGACGGGTACCTCACGTCGGGGGTCGGTTACGCTCATCATCCGCATCGCGACACGTGGTATTCGGCCCCGTTCCAGCAGTTCAACTGGTGGCTTCCGATCTACGAGATCGAGTCGTCGAGCTCGATGGCCTTCCACCAGCGGTACTGGGATCAGCCGGTCAAGAACGGCTCCTCCGAGTTCAACTACTACGAGTGGAACAGCGTCGGTCGCAAGGACGCCGCCAAGCAGATCAAGGCGGACACGCGCAAGCAGCCGAAGCCCGAGGAGCCGATGGAGCTGGAACCGCAGGTGCGGCTGATCCCGCAGCCGGGTGGAATCGTGGTCTTCTCGGCCGCGCACATGCATTCGACGGTTCCGAACACCACGGGACGGGCCCGCTACAGCATCGACTTCAGGACGGTCAACCGCGCCGACCTCGAGGCCGGTCGCGGGGCGCCGAACGTCGACTCGGCGTGCAGGGGGACGTCCCTGCGCGACTTCGTCAGCGGCAATGACGGCGAGCGGCTGCCCGACGACGTCATCGCCATGTACGACGACGCGGACGCGCACGTCGGCGAGCTCGTCTTCGAGCCGACGTCGTGAGCCGGTGCACGCTTCCCGGGCCCCGGAAGGGGTAGCGGGATCGCTGCGGCAGGGGAGCGGGAGCGGGAGCCTGGGGGGGCTCCCGCAACCCTTAGTGGTGGCGACCTCGGGTGTCCTGCCTGCGGGCGGGCCGCGCGCGGGGCGATCGCGGAGCTGCCGAACGTGCCGGTGCATCCGAACGTGCTCTGGCCGACGGCCGCAGCCGCGCGCCGGCGCCGCGCGGCGACATCTCGCTCTCGCTCTGTGAGACATGCGGTGTGATCTGGAACACCCGTTTCGACCCCGCCGCCTTGGAGTACGACGCCGAGTACGAGAACTCGCTGGCGTTCTCCGGTGCGTTCCAGCGCTACACCGACGAGCTGATCAGCCGCCTGATCGCGGCGCACGACCTCGAGGGCGGACTGGTGGCCGAGATCGGCTCGGGCAAGGGGGAGTTCCTGGCGGAGCTCTGCGAGCGGGCGCACTGCAGCGGCATCGGCTGGGATCCGAGCTACACGGGCGAGATGGACGGCCGCGCCTCGGGCAAATTGACTTTCGTTCGCGACCTCTTCGGCCCCGACGCTGACCTGAGCGAGGCGCGCCTCGTCGTCAGCAGGCACGTCGTCGAGCACCTCGAGGATCCGGTCGGCGTGCTGGCGATGGTGCGTCAGGCCCTCGAGGGACGAGCTGCGACGGTGTACGTCGAAGCGCCGGCCGCCGAGTTCATGCTCGCCGAGGACGCGATCTGGGACGTCATCTATCCACACGTCACCGTGCTCACCGCAACCGGGCTTCGGGAAGTTCTGAGACGCGCGGGCTTTCACCCGACGACCCACGGCTACTCCTTCGGCGAGCAGTATCTCTGGGTCGAAGCGTCGACCGAGCCCGCGAGTGTGCCGCCCGAGGCCACGTCCGGTCGCGTGGAAGACGTTGACGGGTTCGCAGCGAGGATGGCGGAGAAGCGTGCGAGCTGGGCCGAGCGCCTGCCGCGTCTCGTCGCGGACGGATCGGTCGCCCTTTGGGGGCGGGCGCGAAGGGGACGACCTTCCTCAACCTCGTCGAGGGCGGCGAGTCGATCGAATGGGTCGTGGACGTCAACCCACGCAAGCAGGGCACGTACGTGCCTGGCACCGGGCATCGGATCGTCGGGCCCGACGCGCTCGAGCAGCAGGCAGTTCGCGCGATCGTCGTGATGAACCCCGTCTATTCCGGCGAGATCGCCCGCGCTCTGGAGCAACTCGGCGTCGAAGCCGAGCTGCTCGTTGCGTGACCGGAGCGCCCTAGCTGGACGGCTAGGTGGGGGCGACGGAAGGCTATTCCTCCGGCGCGTAGCCCGCCGTTCAAGGGCAGATTACGATCAACGGATGGAGGCACTTCCGGAGGCAAACGGGGTCGAGTTTTCCCGGCTGACGGTGCGCGAGCAAGCGGGTCTGCACCCAACATCGCTCGGGCGGACCAACGCGCAGATGGCCGAGGCGCTCGGCATCACCGTGCATGCCGTCAAGTTCCATCTGGCCTCGATCTTTCGCAAGTTCGGCGTCACGAATAGGACCGAGGCCGCGGCGCTGTATCTCCAGCACCTCTCGAGCCTGGCGCGCTGAGGCTCTTCCTCGGCGTCATTCGGCGCTTGGGCCGTGCTGCAAAGGACGACGACTCGCCGCTCGAATGGTTGATGGTCGGGATCACAGCCGGGATCACCGCCTACGCGGTCGGCATGTTGACCTTCGACGCGCTGAGCTTCGTGCAGGTCACATTGCTGCTCTTCGTGCTGCTTGGGCTCGCGGCCTCGACGCTGGCGTTGCAAGCGCAGGCCGGCACGGTGGCGCGGCCGTCGGTGCGGCGCCTGAGTTCTAAGAGTTGGGCGAGAGAGCCCGGGCAAGTGCCCTAAGCCAACCGATGCGCACATTCACACCTCCGCGCGCGAACAGCGCGTGCGTGAGCGCACCGAGCGCGACACCGAGGCGCTCTAGGAACGCGCCGACCGGCGATGCGTGCTTTGCCGCGTACCGGATCCGACTGGTCGCCAAAACCGGCAGCAAGAATGCACGCGGCCTCGACGCGCCGCCTTGGTGAACCGCGACCGCCGCGGGGTCGAATCGGATCTCCAGGCCCAGATCTCTCGCGCGTCGGCAGAGATCGGCGTCTTCGCAGTACATGAAGAACTCTTCGTCGAAGCCATCCAGGGTTTCCAGCACGGCGCGCCGCACGAGAATGCAGGCACCCGAGACCCAGTCCGGGGTCTGCTCCTGCGCGTAGGCGGCGGGATCGCGGATCAGTTCGTCTGTCCATCCGGCGCTGGGTGCGATCCGATGGAGAAACAGTGCCTGTGCAAATGTCGACACCGGCCGAGGGAAGTGCCTGATCGAGTAATCGAGAGCTCCGTCGGAGTCGACGATGCGCGGCGCGGCGGCGGCGATGGCTGGGTCGAGCTCGATCGTTGCTACGAGTTGCCTCACGGCCGCCTCTGAGATCGTTGCGTCCGGATTCAGAAAGAGGACGTAGGGCGCGTCGCAGCGTTGCCAGCCGACGTTGCAGGCATACCCGAAACCGCGGTTCTCGTTGAGTCCGATCGCATCAAGCCGAAGGTCGGCGACTGTCTGGAGCGTCCCGTCGCCGGACGCGCTGTCCACGATCACGACGTGAAAGCGGTTGTTGTGGTCGAGTCAGTCGCAGGCTAAGCAGGCGGTGCCGCAGACGCAGTTGTATCCCGCTGCGGTCGTGCCGCCGCCGCCGGGGAACACGCCGCCGTCGGTTGCGTTGACGAGCCCGGCCGATGGGTCGAGCTATGTGGCGCCGGCGTTCAGGTTGCTGGCCGCGTCGGCCTCGGATGCGAACGGGTTGGTGAGCCGGGTCGAGTTCATGGCCAACGGCACCTTGGTGGCCACCGACACGACCGCTCCGTACAGCTACAGCTGGACGAACCTCGCTGCCGGTGGCTACACGCTGACCGCCCGTGCTGTCGACGATGCCGGTGCGATCGCGGGCTCGAGTGCGCGGACGATCACGGTGACCGCGGCGCCGGCCGCGCCGGGTGGTTGGGCTCGGGCTCGCGGCGGAGTACTTCAATTCGCCGTCGTTCTCGGGCTCGCCGGTCTCGCGTGTGGACGGGACGGTCGACTTCTCCTGGGGGACGGGTTCGCCCACGGCATCGATCGGGTCGGATGACTTTTCGGTGCGCTGGACGGGTGAGCTGCAGCCGCGCTATTCGGAGACGTACACGCTCTCGACCGTGACCGACGACGGTGTGCGTTTGTGGGTGGACGGCCAGCTGGTGATCAACAACTGGTCCGAGCACTCCTCCACCGAGGACTCGGTCGCGCTCGTGTTGCAGGCGGGTCGCCGCTACCCCGTGCGGCTGGAGTTCTTCGAGAAGGGGGGGTTGGCGACGGCTCGGTTGTTGTGGTCGAGTCAGTCGCAGGCGAAGCAGGCGGTGCCCCAGACGCAGTTGTATTCCGCTGCGGTCGTGCCGCCGCCGCCGGGGAACACGCCGCCGTCGGTTGCGTTGACGAGCCCGGCCGATGGGTCGAGCTATGTGGCGCCGGCGTTGGTGTCGCTGGCCGCGTCGGCTTCGGATGCGGACGGGTTGGTGAGCCGGGTCGAATTCATGGCCAACGGCACCTTGGTGGCCACCGACACAACCAATGCTCTGATCCTCGACGCTCGCGGGTTGGACTTGACCAAGGTCCGTCTGTTCGAACGGATGTCTCGGCAGGCGCGGTTGCTGCTTCTGGTCGTAAACCGTCCGCCGGCACGCCAGGGCGGCGCTCCCACGCACACTAAGTGTCGTCTGAGCTCGACGAGCAAGCCTCTTCGCTGCTTTGCGATCGCCGGTTCCATCGCAGATGCTCGCCGTCTCGGCGCACGACGGGCGACGGCCTTCGTGCTTCTGCGCGTCACCAACAAGACCACGCTCGCTCGCGCTCAACCGCTCGTCCGGCTCGACTCGCGTCGTCGCCGCGGTCGACGCCGAGAACGGGTCGCAACTCCGAGCGTCGTCGTCTTGGCAGTGGGCGATCCGGTTGGCGAGCGGCAACTCCTCGTTCCAGATCTCGCTCTGGCGATGCCCAGCCGCCCGGGGCGGCTCCGCCGTCGAGACCTACTCGGGACTCGTCGCTGCGCGGGTGCAGGCGACGAGAACCGCATCCAACGAACCTGTCGCTCCGACGCCCGGTCCTGCGCCGGCGCCAACCGCGGCGGGCGTCCCCACGACCGGAGGCGGCGGGTCGTCCGGCTCGTCCGGCGGCTCGTCCGGTGGCACTGGTGGTGGCGCGGGCTCGGGGTGGCGGCGTGACGGACACTCAGAGTCCAGCCTCACCGTCGAGCCTGGCCGTCTCGAACTCGACGCAGACGAGCGTGACGCTCATCTGGCAGGCCTCGACGGACAACGTAGGGGTGACCGCGTATCGATTGTTCCGCGGTTCGACGGCTGTCGCCAGCGTCTCGCAGCTCAGCTATACGTTCTCGGGACTCTTGTGCGGCACGAGCTACGTACTCGGCGTCGAGGCGCTCGATGCCGCGTCGAACGTCTCTCCTCGATCCGCTCTCACTGCGGTCACGGCCTCGTGCCCGCCGCCCTCGCCGACGCTCGACACGACTCCGCCGTCCGTTCCGCAGGGGATGTCTTTCTCTGCCCGGACGCAGACGTTGGTCAGTCTTGCCTGGCTCGCGTCGACGGACAACGTCGGAGTGGTCGGCTATCACCTCTATCGCGATGGAGTCCGCGTCGCCTCCACGCCGCTCCTGCTCTACACCTTCTCGGCGCTGACGTGCGGGACCAGCTACAGCTTTGCCCTCGAGGCCGTACGATGCCGCCGGCAACGTGTCCAACCGGGACGCCGCTGCTGGTGTGACGACCACCGCTGCCTGCGACGTCACGTTGCCGCCGCCTGGTGGTGGTGGGGGTGGGGCGAGTGTGTATTTGTCTCCGTCGGGGTCGGATGCGGGTTCGTGTTCGTTGGCGGCGCCGTGTGTGTCGTTTCAGCGGGCGTATCAGGTGGCTGCCCCGGGTGCTGTGGTTGAGGTTGCGTCGGGGACGTATCCGAGTCAGGTGATTCGGGCGGTGGCTGGGAAGAGTGGTCCGAGTGTGGTGTTTCGGGAGGCGGCTGGGGGTCGGGTCGTGCTTGGTGGGCTGCGTTTTGGTGAGGGTGCCGATGTGGCGCAGGGCCCGGATTTCATCACGGTGAAGGGGATGGAGACGTCGTATTGGGGTTCGCAGCCGGCGCCTCTGAATCAGGAGGGGGTGTCGTTGCACCCGGGAACGACGAACATCGTGCTCGAGGACATGGATGCGGGGAACTTCCATGTCTGGGGTGCGCGTGATGTGACGATCAAGGGTGGTGACTGGGGGCCCTGTTACGCGGTTTGGCCGGTGAGCCCGAATGTGTGTGGGAACTCGAAGATCGACAGTTGGGACTCGGGCGAGATCAGGACTGGGCAAGATCACGATCGATGGCGCGTACTTCCACGATTACCGCTTTGACGACAGTTGCTATGCGGGTGGCGCGGATTGCCACTGGGAGTGCATGTACGTGAACGCCGGCGAGAACATCACGATCCGCAATTCGAAGTTCCGGAACTGCGCCATCTTCGACATCTTCACGACGATCTCCGGGCCAGACGCAGCACGGATCGGTCACCGCAACCTCCTGATCGAGAACAACTGGTTCGCGACCCGTGGACAGAGGATCTGGCAGGAGGGGCCGCTGCGCGTGCGGACCGGACTCTCGCTCGCCTGGTGTCAAAACTCCTCGCAGGGTTACCGGAACGTGCTGGTGCGGTTTAACTCGTTCCAGCGGAACACCGGGATCGAGCTGGATCGGAACCCCGCGTGCATATGGGAGAACGTGCTGGGTCGTCGGCAACCTGATGATGTACCCCGGACCGTGCGACTCGCGCGTCACGTACGCGTACAACGTCTGGAGCACCGCGTACTGGACAGGCAGCTGCGCAGCGACCGACCGGATCCTCGGCAACGAGTTCCCGTACGCGAACACCGGCGGTGCCGCCAACTTCGACTATCACCTCGCCGGGTCGAGCGTGATCGACAACCTCGTTCCGATCAGCGCACCCGACGGATGCCCGACGAGCGACATCGATGGTCAGAGCAGGCCTGCGGCCAGCTGCGACGCCGGCGCCGACGAACGCTGACGTTCGCGCGCGCTAACCTTCCCGCGGCTCAGCCGGCGTTGAGACGCTGCTGCGCGGGCGGCAGAGCTTTCCGCAGTCGACGCCCTTCCAGCCAACCGGCGACCTGGGCGACGCTGCCGAGGTAGGGAAGCAACACGTACATGATCGGCAGCGTTGCGGCTCTCTCGGCATTCGACGGCACGACGCCGTTCGCCTCCAGCCAGCGTCGATCGGGTCCCAGCGACCGTCCCCACCGCCTCCGTGCCCGCAGCGTCTGCACGACCGGGATCCAGGAGCGGAGCTTGATCCCGTCGGGAGTGCGACCGTTCCGTGCGGCGTGCACCGCGTAGCCGCGGTTGTACTTCCAGAGCGCCCGGAGCAGAGCGCGGCCCGATGTCCGCACGGGGTGCGAAACGACTGCGTCCACGGCGAACGAGAGAGCCGCGCCGGCAGCGACACACCGCTCGACGAACTCGAAGTCGCCGTACTCGGGGATCTCGCCCTCGAAGCCACCGACGCTGTCGAAGAGCTCGCGTCGAAGGAAGAGATTGGCGGTCTCGGCTATCCCGACCTTGACCTGGTGCTCATGATCTTTCGAACCGTCCATGTCGACGAGCATCCAGGGAGTCCGGGTCGCGGGGACGTCGAAGCGGATGCGGCCCGCAACCAGGTCTGTGCGCTGGAGCGCTTCGAGCCCACGCTCGAGCCACTCCGGCTCGGGTCGGCAGTCGGCGTCGCAGAACGCCAGCACCTGAGCAGTGGACGCGGAGACGGCTCGGTTCCTCGCCGCGTACGAGTTGGTCGGCGGGCCTGCCGCGACGCGCACGTGTCCGTCGCTCGTCGCGATCCCATCCGTCCCACCGTCGGACGAACCGTCGTCGCCGATCACGATCTCGAAGTCCTCGCGCGGCAGCGTCTGCCGCTCGAGGCAGGCGAGGAGCGCGGCTATGTCCGTCGCGCCGTTCCGTACGGGCACGATCACGCTGACGCGACGAGAGTCCGGCTTCTGGGTCACGGTCGGAGATTAGGCGACCAAGGGCCGGAAACCCAGGGTCGGAGAGCCAGACGGCACTGACCGTTCGGCCGGGTTCTTCACGTGTAAGGAAATTGACAAGACTCGCCAACGGAAGCGTTGGTGCGCTGCTGCGATGACTACACTGCGCGCCCATGCAGACGTCGCCAGACCGGCTGGCGCGACGGCAGCCGCGTGTCTGGCTGGGTCTGGCCGCCGCGCTCGTCTGTGCCGCAGCGATCGGCGATGCCGGTGCCGCGATCACCGCTTCGAGCGGGTCGGCCCAGAGCAGCAAGCCTGCGCTCTTCCTGGCGCCGGGGGCTCCGACGCGAGGTCGTGCAAGACGCGACAGGCCGCGTGTGCGAGCTTCGAGCGCGCGTATCGCCTGGCTCGGCCGGGTCAGATCGTCGAGGTCGCGGGTGGGACATATCCGAGCCAGACGATCCGCAAGTCCGGCTCGAGGCAGGGGGCGAACGTGGTGTTCAGGCCTGCTGCCGGCGCGCGGGTGACCCTGCGCGGGCTCACGCTCGGGTCCGGTGGTGACATGGGCCAGGGCCCGGAGCGGCTCACCGTGCGCCGCATGCACCTCACCTACAAGGGGTCCGCGCCGGGCGCCCGGAACCAGGAGGGCATCTTCGTCGGGCCGGGATCGAAGAACGTCAGGCTGGAGCACATGGACGCGGGCAATGTCCACACCTGGTTCGCGGACGCGGTGACGGTCCTCGGCGGGGACTACGGGCCATGCGACGCGGTGTGGGGGTCGGAGAACGTGTGCGGCAACACGAAATTCGACGTGTCGACGAACGTGACCGTCGACGGTGCTGTCTTTCATGACTATCGCTTCGACCGCACGTGCTTCACCGTGTCGGGCGCAGATTGCCACTGGGAGTGCATGTACGTGAACGGCGGCGAGAACATCACGATCCGCAACTCGAAGTTCCGCGACTGCGCGATCTACGACATCTTCGCGACGATCTCAGGCCCGGACGCGGCACGGATCGGTCACCGCAACCTCCTGATCGAGAACAACTGGTTCGACACACCCTGGACAGAAGACCTCTCGGGAGGCCAGCGGGCGCGGGCGACCGGAGTCTCCCTGGCCTGGTGCCAGAATTCGTCCAGGGGCTACCAAGATGTCCTCGTTCGCTTCAACTCGTTCCAGCGGAACACCGGGATCGAGCTCGATCGCAACACGTCGTGTCGGTGGGAGAACGTCCGGATCGTCGGCAACCTGCTCTCTTACCCGGGCAACTGTGACTCGCGCATCACGTACGCGTACAACGTCTGGACGTCCGCGATCCGCTCCGGGCGCTGCGCAGCGACCGACCGGATGGCCGGCGACAAGCTCCCGTATGCCGGTCCCTCGAGCGGCAAGGGGTTCAACTTCAGGCTCAGAAAGTCACGGACGGTTGCGGACAATCTCGTTCCCAGGTCAGCGCCCGGAGGCTGTCCCCGCCTGGACATCGATCGTAAGCGTCGGTCCGGGTCGCGCTGTGACGCTGGCTCGGACGAACGCGCCCTCGGCTGAGTGCCTTACGTTGGTGGTGCGTCCCCCATGGCGAACCACTGGAAACGGTCGTTTAGTCTCCGTACGAACGGCACACCGAGGAGCGCGCGCTTGATCGTGTTCTTTCGCAGCTCGCGTGTCCAGTATCGGTGCCAGTACGCATGCTTCGCCTCGCTCTCGGGGGCGTAATAGCCGCCGCCGGCATGGAGAAGCTGGACGTCGCGTAGATAGGCGGCTCCGTAGCCGAGCCGCTCGATGTCCGCGATGTAGGCCTCGTCCTCGAGCCAGAACACCTCGTTCCGCTGTTGCCGAAACCCGCCGACCCGATCGTGCAGCTCACGCGACGTGATGGCGCACCCGCCGCCGACCGGTCCACGGACGAGTGTCACGCCGTTCTCCTCCACGGTCGAGTAGAGGTGCGGCCGCTCGTGATACATGACGCGCGCCGCCTGGTCGTGTGGGTTGTCGACGAGGTTTGCGGCCAGAAAGCCGATCCCGGGCAATCGATCGTAGGCTTCGAGGAGCTGTCGATCCCACTCGGGAGGTGCATCGATCATGTCGTCGTCCAGCTCGAGCATGTATGGGGCAGTCGTCAGGCGAAACGCCTCTGCGTAAGCGTTCTGGCCGATGTTCCGGGCGTGGCGGACGACGTGGATGCGTGGGTCGCCGAGGGTCTCGAGGTATGCGGCCGTGCCGTCGGCGGAGCCGTTGTCCCAGATCACGATCTCCGTCGTCAGCGAGGAGGCTCGGCTGAGCACGTTCTCGACGCACTGGCGCAGCAGATGCAGGCGATTGTGCGTGAGGACGACGACAGCAATCATCGGTCTGCCGTCACGCTCTGCAGGTAATCCCGCAACTCGCGGACGAGGGGGAGCTCCGCTGCGGGAGCGATAGGAGTCGGCGCCTCGGCCCGCGATCCCAGGACGACCTCTGTCAGCCGCACGGGATCCTCGACCAGGTGAACGAGCCCTGCTCGAGCGAAACGCCGTGCCGACTCGACCTGGTGGTCGTCGACCGTCTCGCCGAACGCGCGGCGTCGTGGGACGACGAACGGTTGCTTGCCGTTCGCAAGCGCGAGGAGGATCGAACCGACCCCGGCATGGGTGACGACGACTCGCGCTTCCCGTACGAGCTCGGCGAGAGCGTGGAACGGCACGAACGGCAGACAACGCGCATCAGTGGGCCTGACCTGCGACGGTCCGTGCTGGACGATCAAGGCTTCATCCCCTGTGAGGCCTTCGACGGCGTGCAGGAGGCGGTCGAACGGAAAGGCGCTCGTTCCGACAGCGACGAGGATCATCGGGGGGAGAACACCGTTCCGGCGTAGCGGGCTTTCGGGAGCGCTGCGAGCAGTTCCGGCCACTGGACGTACACGCGATCGGCAACGGGCGCGACGAGGCGACAACTGAGCGAGGGTCGATCGGCGCGGGCGAGGCTCTCGATGTACACCACGCGTACGCCGCGGAGGCGGGCGATCCACGCGAAGGGGACCGCGACGGCGGCCCCCGTGGTCAGGACGACGCGAGGCCGGAGGCGCCCGAGCAGGCGGTGGGCGAGTACGAGGTTGCGCACGAGGTTCTTGATGTTCCTGTTCGCGGGCGAGTGAGCGAAATGGACGGATTCGCCCGCGAGTAGAGAGTCGACGTCACTTCCCTCATGGCTGGCGACGACCCAGGCATGCGCATGGCCCGCCCATGCCTCACGCAGCGACCAGAGCTGGAGCAGGTGGCCGCCCGAGGTGCAGACGAGCAGGACATCAACCCGAGCGCGTCCCGGTGTCATCGGCTCGACGCTCCGACGGCCTCGCGGCCGCGAGCGCGAATGTTCCGTAGACGCTGCTCCTGCCGCAGTTGCCGGCGAACATCGTCATCCGAGCAGAGCGGCTGGCGCTGACGCGGCAGCCGCGGCGTAGCCCCACAGCATCGCGAGCGCCGCACGGTCGGTTCGCCCGTGGTGCAGCGCTCTCGCGATCGAGGTACGTCACGCGGTAGCCCATGTAGTGAGATGCTCGTCCGCGTGCCGCCCAGGCCGCCCACGGCGAGCCGTCCCGCGCCCCTTCGGCACGGTGATGCCGGAACGGAAGGTCGGCGAGTGTCTCGTGTCGTCCAGCCTCGGATCCTCGCCTTGATCTCGTCGATCCCGTCCCAGCCCATCTGTTCCTCGAGCGGTAGGACCTCGGTCAGGCAGCGGGACCGATAAGCCCGTGCGGCTCCCCAGACGCTCGAGCCCGTGTTGTGGCGTGCGCGCCACTCTCCCTCGTCGAGCTCGTGTGCGCTGCCGCTCGCGATCCCGAGTCGGGGGTCTGCCGCGAAGGCGGCGAGAAGACGCTCGAAGTAGTCGGGCTCGATCGACACATCGGCATCGAGCTTGACCACGATGTCGGGTGTCGCTCTCCAGCTCCTCGAGGCCACGAAGGAATGCACGGACGATCGGGCCTCCTCGCCTGGTCGACTCCGAGCCCAAGGACGAAACGACGTTCACCCAGTGATGCTCGGCGGCGAGCGTGCGGGCGAGTTCCTGCGTGTCGTCGGTCGACCCCGTATCGACGATCACCCAGCATGTCGGTCGGAGGCGTTTGCTCGTCGAGGCACTTCGAGAGACGCCGCAGATTCTCGACCTCGTTTCGGGCCGGCGTGATCACCGCGTACTGAAGCGCGTGCGCCTCCATCTAGACGAGTACCTCGCTCGAGACCGGGTGACGGGCACGTGGGAGGTACTCCGCCAGCCAGACCTCGAGCATCAGCAACGCCAGCAGCAGCCTGCCGTGGCTCGTATCGGTGCCGTCGGCGTGACGGGCGACCATCCGCGCGACGGTGCGGCGGTCGATGAAGTCGGCGTACCGCGGCTCCGGCGCGAGCAGGTAGTCCGCGATCGCCCCGTCGGCCTGGGCGCCGAACCAGCGGTCGACTGAGGACGCGAAGAAGCCGATTTTCGGCTTGTCGATGATCTGATCCGGGATCAGACCGCGCGCGGCCTCCTTCAGGATGTGCTTCGTCGTCAGTCGGCGCACCTTCATGCGCGCCGGGATCGTCGCGCAGTACTCGACCAGCTCGTGATCGAGAAACGGCACGCGCACCTCGAGCGAGTGGGCCATCGAGGCCCGGTCGAAGTAGTGGAGCATGTCGTCGACGAGGGCGAGCTGCGCGTCGATGTAGAGCGTCGCCGGCAGCGGGTCGTCCGGCAGGCCGTTCAGCCGGCTCTCGACCGCGTGTCGCGCCGCCAGGCCGTCCAGCCCGGCGAGCGGGCCGCGGAACAGGTCTGCACGGAGGCCGTCGTCGAGGCGGCCGCTCATCGCGAGCAGGCGGTCGACCGAGCCGGGCGCGGCGAGCGTCCGCGTGGCGCGGCGGATTCGCTTCGGGCCTCGCATGGCGATCGACGTCGCGACCGCGCGCGCGGGACGCGGGAGTCGCTGCCAGTGTCCCGCTGCTGCCGCGGCCCGGTGCTTGGCGTACCCGCCCAGGAGCTCGTCCGCTCCCTGTCCCGAAAGCGCCACCGTCACGTGCTGCGCGGCGAGCTCCGAGAGCGCGAGGAAGCCGAGCGACGACAGGTCGGCGAGCGGCTCGTCGAGGTACCACGTCAGCTCGGCGAGGTCGACGTCGGCATCGGCGTGCGACAGGCTCAGCTCGTGGTGCTCGGCGCCGAGCGAGTCGGCGACGAGCCGGGCGTCCGCGAGCTCGTTCTTGTCCGCGTCCTCGACGAACCCGACCGAGAAGGTCTTCACCGGCTCCGTCATGTTGCGCGCCATCAGCGCGACGATGACGCTCGAGTCGAGCCCGCCGCTCAGCATCGCCCCGAGCGGGACGTCGCTCATCAGGCGCAGCCGAACCGACTCCTCCAGCTGCTCGAGCAGTCCCGTCATCGTGTCCTCGAACGAGCGGTCGGCGTCCGGCTCCGGCCGCGGGTAGGCCCAGTACTGCTCGATCCGGACGCCGTCGGGACCGAGGACGAGCGAGTGCCCCGGCAGCAGCTTCGACACGCCCGCGAGCGGTGTGGCCGGCGCCGGGAAGAACCCGAAGCTCAGATAGGCGTCGATCGCCTCGTAGTCGAGCTCGCCGTCGATCAACCCCGACGCGAGCAGGCTCTTCAGCTCCGATGCGAAGACGACGACGTCGCCGCACTCGGCGTAGTAGATCGGCTTCACGCCGAGCCGGTCGCGCGCGACGACCGCCCGGCGACGCCGCCCGTCCCAGACTGCGAGGCCGAACTTCCCGCGCAGGTGTGCCGCGAGCTTCGTCGCCGTGCCGCTCGTACAGGTGCGGCAGGATCTCCGTGTCGCACCGGCTGCGCAGCACGTGTCCATCTGCCGCGAGCCCGTCCCGGACTGTGACGTGGTTGTAGAGCTCACCGTTCTGGATCGCCCAGATGTCGCCCGCTTCGTTCGAGAACGGTTGGTGCCCACCGTCCACGTCGACGATGCTGAGCCGGCGCACGCCGAGCGCGACGCCGTCGACTTGATACGTGCCCCGGTCGTTCGGACCGCGATGCGTCATCGCGTCGGTCATCCGGTCGAGCGTGTCCGGCGCGATCACCTCGCGCGGCTCCCCGCCGATCTGGACGACTCCGCAGATTCCGCACATCTCGCTGTTGACCGTAGCCGTGGCTGCGCTCGGGTTCGACCCCCGCTCGGACAGACTGGCCCGGGCGCCACCTAGCCGTTCGGCGAGGGTCGCCGCGCCACCGTTTTCGACCCGTATTGTCACCAATCGCTCTGGGTGCGGCTACAGGCGCCGCATCAGCGCGGATCGGCGCCGAGAACTCCCGCGGCCGGCGTTCGGACGGCCGCAACACGGCTCCAGCAGCCGTTCGCGGGCCTGTCCGATGACTATCCGAAGGAGGGGCGACGCCCTGGGAGACCCCCACTAGCATCGACTGCAGGGCGTCGGGAGACGTCGTGAAGCGGCCGGGAGGAAGCAGTGGGGGACGTTCAGCAGCGAGTCACACCGAGCGGCGCCGCGAGCGGCGACGCCGGGCGCAGCATCCCCGCCGGGATGAAGGTGGCGATCCTCGCAGGCGGCCTCGGCAGCAGGATCTCCGAGGAGACCGAGGTGAAGCCGAAGCCGATGGTCGAGATCGGCGGCAAGCCGATGCTCTGGCACATCATGAAGATCTACGCCCATCACGGCCTGACCGACTTCGTTGTCGCGCTCGGCTACAAGGGCGACTACATCAAGCGCTGGATGGTCGACTACTGCTCGCTGCAGAGCGACCTGACCGTGTCGCTCAAGGATGGCCGCGTCAAGCCGCATCGCAACGGGAACGGCAACGGCAACGGCGGCGGCGAGGCGACCGGGGAGGACTGGACGATCGACCTCGTCGACACCGGCCACGACACGGCGACCGGGGGGCGGATCAAGCGGCTGGCTCCGTACCTCGGCGACGCGACGTTCATGCTGACGTGGGGCGACGGCGTCGCCGACATCGACCTCGGTGAGCTACTCGACTTCCATCGTGCTCACGGCAAGCTCGCGACGATGACGACCGTGCGTCCGCCGGCTCGGTTCGGTCACCTGGAGCTCGACGGCGACCTCGTCACGGAGTTCTCCGAGAAGCCGCAACTCGGTGAAGGTTGGATCAACGGCGCCTTCTTCGTCCTCGAGCCCGAGGTCTTCGAGTACGTGCAGGGTGACGACACGCAATGGGAGCGCGAGCCGCTGGAGCGGCTGGCGCGTGAGGGTCAACTGATGGCGTACCGCCACACCTCCTTCTGGCAGTGCATGGACACGCTGCGGGACAAGAAGCTGCTGGAGGAGTTGTGGTCGAACGGTGCGCCCTGGAGAGTGTGGAGGTAACGCATGCGGGTGTTGGTGACGGGACACGACGGCTACATCGGGCGCGTGATGGTGCCGCTCCTCGAGCGCGCGGGGCACGACGTTGCGGGGCTCGACAGCTATCTGTACGCGGGCTGCACGCTCGGAGCCGAGGAGGAGAGCTCGGGCGCTCTCCCGCTCGACATCCGCGACGTCGAGCCGCGGCACCTGGAGGGGTTCGACGCCGTCATCCACCTGGCGGCGATCTCCAACGACCCGCTCGGCGACTACCGGCCCGAGACGACGTACGACATCAACCACCATGCCGCGGCACGTCTCGCGGTGGTCGCCAAGGAAGCCGGTGTCGAGCGGTTCCTCTTCTCGTCCTCCTGCAGCCTCTACGGCGCAGCGGGCGACGACTTCCTCGACGAGACGGCCGACTGGAACCCGGTGACGCCGTACGGGCGGTCCAAGCTCCTCGCCGAGCAGGACATCGCGCAGCTGGCGGACGACGACTTCAGCCCGACCTATCTCCGCAGCTCCACCGCCTACGGCGTCTCGCGCAGGCTTCGCGGCGACCTCGTCGTCAACAACCTGACCGGCTTCGCGTTCACGACGGGCAAGGTGCTGATCATGAGCGACGGCACGCCGTGGCGGCCGCTCGTGCACATCGAGGACATCTCGCGCGCGTTCCTCGCCGCGCTCGAGGCGCCGCGCGAGCTGGTGCACGCGGAGGCGTTCAACGTGGGGCGGACGGACGAGAACTACCGCATCCGCGAGGTCGCGGACATCGTCGAGTCGGTGATCCCGGGCAGCGAGGTCACCTACGCGGCCGACGGCGAGCCCGACAAGCGGTGCTACCGGGTCAACTGCGACAAGATCAAGGACGTCCTGCCGGCCTTCGATCCCGCAGTGGACCGTGCGCCGTGGCGTCGAGGAGCTCTACGACGCGTTCCTCCGCGAGGGGATGACGGCGGCGGCGTTCACGAGCTCGAAGTACCTCCGCATCAAGCACGTCAAGGAGCTCCAGGAGGCCGGCACGCTCGACGAGGACCTGCGCTGGGTCGGGCAGCGGGTGACCGGGGTCGGCGCGTGAGCGTCGCCTCGGCCGATCGGGAGGGCCTCGAAGAGGACCGTCGCGGTGCCACGCCGAGCTGCCGTTCCTGCGGCTCGAGCGGGCTGCGCGTCTTCCTCGAGCTGGGGCGGATGCCGCTGCCGGACGCCCTGCTCCGGCCGGAGCAGGCGGGTGGCCCGGAACCGCGCTACCCGCTTGACGTCGCCTTCTGCCCCTCGTGCTCGCTCGTCCAGATCCTGGAGGAGGTCGAGCCCGAGGAGCTGTTCGTCGACAACTACCTCTACTTCTCGTCGTTCTCCGAGGGCCTGCTGCGGCACTCGCGCGAGCACGCGTTCCGCCTGATCGACGAGCGCGGCCTCGGCGCCGAGAGCCTCGTCGTCGAGCTGGCCTCGAACGACGGCTACCTGCTGCGGAACTTCGTCGAGCGCGGCGTCCCCGTGCTCGGGATCGATCCCGCCCCCGATCAGGCCGAGGCGGCCGAGGCCGCGGGCGTGCCGACGCTCCGGGAGTTCTTCGGAGCCGACGTCGCGCGGCGGCTGGTCGCAGAGGGCAAGCGTGCGGACGTGATCGTCGCGAACAACGTGATGGCCCACACGCCGACGCTGAACAGCTTCGTCGAGGGCATCTCGATCCTGCTCGCCGACGACGGCGTCGCGACGATCGAGAACACGTACGTCAAGGACCTGATCGACCACACGGAGTTCGACACGATCTACCACGAGCACTTCTGCTACTTCTCGTGCACCGCGGTCGAGACGCTGATGCGCCGGCACGGGCTCGCGCTCGTCCGCGTCGAGCACTTCCCGTCGTTGCAGGGAGGGACGCTGCGCTGGTGGGTCGCCCGCACCCACGTCCCCGTGGAGGAGTCGGCCCGCGCGTATCTCGAGGCGGAGCGCGCGAACGGGCTGACCGACTACGGCTACTACGAGGAGTTCGGCACGCGCGTCGAGGCGATCCGCTGCGGGCTGCTCGAGCTGCTGCGGCAGCTGCAGGCGGACGGGAAGCGGATCGCGGCCTACGGCGCGGCTGCGAAGGGAAGCACGCTCGTCAACTACGTCGGGATCGGGAGCGACCTCGTCGACTTCGTCGTCGACCGCAACGTCCACAAGCACGGGCTGCTGATGCCGGGGATGCACTTGCCGATCCGCGAGCCGGCGGCGTTGCTCGAGGAGCGTCCCGACTACGTGCTCCTGCTGGCGTGGAACTACCTCGACGAGGTGATGGCACAGCAGTCCGAGTACCTCGCCGGCGGCGGCCGCTTCGTCGTCCCGGTCCCGTCCCCGCGCGTCGTATGAGCTCGCCGAGCGCCGCCCTGTCCGGGCCCGAGCGGCCGCTCGTCGCCGCCTGTCCCAGCTGCGGCGAGGGTGGGCTGACCGTCTTCCACGAGCAGGAGGGAATCCCCGTGCACAGCTGCAGGCTCGTGGCGACACGGGCCGAGGCGCTCGCCTTCCCGCGTGGGGATCTGAGGCTCGTGTTCTGCGACGCGTGCGGGTTCATCGCCAACGCCGCCTTCGACGGCTCGCAGCAGGACTACGGTCTCGCGTACGAGGAGACCCAGGGCTTCTCGCCCACGTTCCGCGAGTTCGCGCACGATCTCGCGCAGCGCTGGGTCGAGCGGTACGACCTCCACGGCAAGAGCCTGATCGAGATCGGCTCGGGGAAGGGCGAGTTCCTGATCACCATGTGCGAGCTCGGCGGGAACACGGGCACGGGCATCGACCCCGCCTTCGTCGAGGAGCGCGTCGACAGCGATGCCGCGGAACGGATCAGGTTCGTCAAGGCGCTCTACGACGCGAGCTGGGGACCGCTCGACGCGGACGCCGTGATCTGCCGGCACACGCTCGAGCACATCGCCGGCGTCGGCGAGTTCATGCGCAACATTCGGAGCGGGATCGGTCATCGCGACGTCGCGGTTCTGTTCGACCTGCCCGACGTCGTGCGCGTCCTCCGCGACGCAGCCTTCTGGGACGTCTACTACGAGCACTGCTCGTACTTCAGCCCCGGCTCGCTCGCGCGGCTGTTCCGGCGGGAGGGCTTCGAGATCCTGCGCCTCGAACGCGACTACGACGACCAGTACCTGGTGGTCGAGGCGAGGCCCGTGGACGGGCACGGCACCGCGATCCAGCCACTCGAGGAGTCGGTCGAGTCGCTCGCCGCCGACGTGCACGCGTTCGGCGACGCGTTCGCCGCGATCACCGGTCGCTGGCGCACCGAGCTGCGCGGCGTGCGCGCGGACGGCGGCACGGCGGTCGTGTGGGGCGCGGGATCCAAGGCGGTCGCGTTCCTGACCACGCTCGGGATCGAGGACGAGGTCGAGGCGGCGGTCGACATCAATCCGTTCAAGCAGGGTCAGTTCGTCGCAGGCACCGGGCACGAGGTGGTCGCGCCGGAGCGGCTCGTCGAGCTGCGGCCCGACCTCGTGGTCGCGATGAACGCGATCTACGTGGACGAGATTCGCGAGCTGCTCGGCTCGCTCGGTGTCCAGGCGCAGGTGGTGGCGGCATGAGCGCCGCCGCGATCGAGACGACGGGCGTTCCCTTCCTCGACCTCGCACCGAGTCACGCGCCGCTCGCCGGGGAGATCCTCGCCGACGTCGAGGCGCTGATCGAGTCGAACGCCTACATCAACGGGCCGGCCGTGGCGGCGTTCGAGGAGGAGTTCGCGGCGTTCTGCGGCGCTCCGTACGCCGTCGGGATGGCCAGCGGGCTGGACGCGCTGCGGCTTGCGCTCATCTCGGGCGGAATCGAGCCGGGGGACGAGGTGATCGTGCCCGCGCAGACGTTCGTCGCAACGCTGGAAGCGGTTACGCAAGCGGGTGGGAAGCCCGTGCTCGTCGACGTCCGTGCCGACGACTACACGATCGACCTCGACGCGGTCGAGGCCCGCGTCGGCGCGCGTACCCGGGCGGTGATGCCCGTGCATCTGTACGGGCAGATGGCCGACATGCGTCGTCTGTGCTCGCTGGCGGACCGGCACGGCCTATTCGTGGTCGAAGACGCGTGTCAGGCGCACGGAGCGACGCGAGACGGCCTGCGCTCGGGCGCGGCCGGCCTGGCCGGCGGCTTCAGCTTCTATCCGGGCAAGAACCTGGGCGCCATGGGGGATGCCGGCGCAGTGGTGACCGCCGACGAGCAGCTCGCGGTGCGCCTCCGGGCGCTGCGGGAGCACGGCCAGACGCGGAAGTACGAGCACACGTACGAGGGCTACACCGCACGCTTGGACACCATCCAGGCAGCGGTCCTGAGGCGCAAGCTGCCGTTGCTCGCCGACTGGAACGAGAGTCGCCGGGCCGCGGCGAGGTACTACTCGGAGGCGCTCGCCGGCGTCGGCGATCTGGTTCTGCCGGCGATCAGTCCGGGTAGCGAGCCCGTCTGGCACCTCTACGTCGTCCGGACGGGCGACCCACTCGCGCTCGCCGACGGCCTCGGCGCGGTCGGGATCGGGACGGGGCGGCACTATCCGGAGCCCGTGCATCTCTCGGGTGCCTACAGCTGGCTCGGACATGCCGTCGGCGACTTCGCGGTCGCAGAGCGGATCGCACGGGAGTCGCTCTCACTGCCGATCTTCCCGGGGATCTCCGAACGCCAGCTCGAGACGGTCGCGACGTGTGTTCGCCGTCACTTCTCAGGTGACTAGTGCGCCCGTCAACGACGCGCCGTACCGCGTCCTCACGGAGGTGGAGTTCGGCAACGACGTGGTCGTGCAGTCATTCACGAACCTCTACGGTTGCCGCATCGGCGATCGCACGCGGGTCGGTCCGTTCGTGGAGATCCAGCGAGGTGCATCGGTCGGGGCCGATTGCAAGCTGCAGAGCCACACGTTCGTCTGCGACGGCGTCGAGATCGGCGACAGGGTGTTCGTCGGTCACGGCGTCATGTTCGTGAACGACAAGCGGCCGCGGGCGACGACGCCAGACGGCGCCCTCCAAACCGACGCTGATTGGACACTGCTGCGCACGGTCGTCCGCGACGGCGCCTCGATCGGCTCCGGCGCCGTGATCCTCGGCGGAGTCGAGATCGGTGCAGGGGCGCTTGTCGGCTCCGGCGCCGTCGTCACGCGCGATGTCGCCCCGGGCCAGACGGTGGCGGGCGTCCCGGCACGGGCTTTCTCGAGCCCACATCGTTCGTAAATCCCCCCGAAACGGCTAGGCCCCAGCCAGGGGACGGGGTTTTGTTGTCTGGTCTGGAAGCCCTTCCAAAGCGCTTATAGGGTCGAAAGCAGGCTGTTCGTGCGGCGAATGGCAATGCGGCGCCGGAGCGTGGGTTCCGGCAGGGGCGGGGAGGTGGTGATCGACATGTCGGTAGCGGAGGCGCATCCCGAACGGGTCTTCGGATCCGCGTTCGAGCGACGCCTGCTCGGCACTGTCAGCGATCGCACCCGCTCGATCCTCGCTGAGCGCGGCTTGGATCGTCCGTACAAGCGCAGAGGCTGGCTGGTGCGGCGCACGCTGCTGGCCGCCGACGTCGTCGGGTTGACCGCGGCCTTCGTCGTCGCCGAGGCGCTGGCCAGCGGCTCGGGGCTCCTCGGAGGAGGCCTCACGATCTGGGCCGAGGCGCTGCTCTTCCTCGTCAGCCTGCCGTTCTGGGTCGTGCTCGCGAAGCTGCACGGGCTCTACGAGGGCGACGAGGAGCGAGCCGACCACTCCACGACGGACGACATCGTCGGGGTGCTTCATCTGACGACCACCGGGCTCTGGGTGATCGCACTGCCGCTCTGGGCGCTCGGCATCGCCGAGCCGACGTTCCGCCGGCTCGCGATCTTCCTGCTCGCCGCCGTGGCGCTCGTCACGGTCGCGCGCAGCGTCGCCCGTAGCGTCAGCCGCCGGAACATCGCCTACCTGCAGAACACGGTGATCGTGGGCGCCGGCGACGTCGGCCAGCTGGTGGCGCGCAAGCTGCTCCAGCACCCGGAGTACGGGATCAATCTCGTCGGCTTCATCGACCCGCGCCCGCGTGCGCCGCGTGTCGACCTCGAGCACCTGACGTTGCTCGGGGCTCCGGGCGACTTGCCCGAGATCGCCCGGCTGCTGGATGTCGAGCGCGTGATCGTCGCCTTCTCGAACGAGTCCGAGGAGGACATCCTCGCGGTCGTGCGCTCGTGCCGCGACCTGGATCTGCAGATCGACATCGTGCCCCGGCTGTACGAGCTCGTGGGTCCGAGAGTCGCCGTGCACACCGTCGAAGGCTTCCCGCTCGTCGGCCTGCCGCCGGTCCGGCTGACGCCCTCGACGCGCCTGCTCAAGCGGTCGATCGACATCCTCGGCGCCGTGCTCGGCCTGGTGCTCACGGCACCCGTCTTCGCGTACGCAGCCTGGAAGATCAAACGAGATTCGCCGGGGCCCGATCTTCTTCCGGCAGACGCGCCTCGGCGCGAACATGCGGGAGTTCAGCGTCTTCAAGTTCCGCACGATGACGGTGGACGTGGACGAGGACGCGCATCGTGCGTTCATCAAGGAGACGATGAGCGCCAACGCCGGCGTCGGCGCGAACGGCCTCTACAAGCTCGAGCGCACGAACGAGGTGACCGAGAGCGGCCGCTGGCTGCGCCGGACGAGCCTCGACGAGCTTCCGCAGCTCCTCAACGTCCTCCGCGGCGACATGTCGCTCGTCGGGCCTCGCCCGTGCATCCCGTACGAGACGGAGCACTTCCAGACGCACCACTTCGAGCGCTTCCTCGTGCCCGCGGGGATCACAGGCCTCTGGCAGGTGGCGGCACGAGCCAGGTCGACGTTCGGCGAGGCGCTCGACATGGACGTCGCATACGCCCGCGGCTGGTCGCTCAGCCTCGACCTCAAGCTCCTGTTCAAGACGCCGTTCGAGCTGCTGCGCCGGGGTACCACCGCATGAGCGCGCATCGCGGCTCCTCGCTTCGCGTCGCCGTGGTCGGTCTTGGGTACTGGGGGCCGAACCTCGTTCGCTGCCTCCACGACGTCGACGGGGTCGAGGTCGCCTGGATCTGCGACCTTCGCGACGATCTGCTCGCGTCGGTCGGCCGCCGTTATCCAGCGGTCTCGCGGACGTCGGATTACGCCGAGGTGCTCGCAGACGAGAGCGTCGATGCGGTCGTGGTCGCGACTCCCGTCTCGACCCATTACGCGTTGTCGCTCCGCGCGCTCGACGCGGGCAAGCACGTCTTCGTCGAGAAGCCGCTGGCGGCCTCGGGGGAGGAGGCGGAAGCTCTTCTACAGGAGGCAGACCGTCGCGGACTGACGTTGATGCCAGGGCATACGTTCCTGTACAGCCCGCCGGTGCAGACGATCAAGGGGATGCTGGACGCCGGCGAGCTCGGCGACATCTACTTCATCTCGACGAGCCGGGTGAACCTCGGTCTACACCAGACCGACGTCAGCGTCGCCTGGGATCTCGGGCCGCACGACTTCTCGATTCTGCGCTACTGGCTGGGCGAGACGCCGTCGTACGTGTCGGCGCTCAGCCGCGGCTGTGTGTTTCCCGGTACCCCGGACGTCGCGTTCATCAATCTCGAGTTCCCATCGGCCACGATCGCCCACGTCGAGTTGTCGTGGCTCGCCCCGAGCAAGCTCCGGCGGACGACGATCGTCGGCTCGGAGAAGATGATCGTGTACGACGACATGAGCAAGGAGCCAGTGCGTGTCTTCGACTCGGGCGTGATGGTGGAAGACCCGTCCACGTTCGGCGAGTACCAGCTGACATACCGCACGGGCGACATCGTGTCACCCCACATCAGCTCGGCCGAGCCGCTGACGCTCGAGCTCGCCGACTTCTGCGCCGCGATTCGGGGCGGGACGGCGCCGCGCTCGAGCGCCCGGGTGGGGCTGGATGTCGTGCGGATGATCGAGGCCGTCGAGACCTCATTGGTGCACGACGGCGCGCGAACCGCAGTCGGCTCGGCCGGCGACATCGTCGCTGCCCTCTCGCCGAACTAGCCACTCGGCTAGGGCAGGACGCATCCTGCGAGGGTTGCCAGCCGGCTCCCTCCGGCCGATCATGTGGCCATGACCACGGTCACTGGCTCGCAGTCCGCGCCTGTCGAGGTGCGCGGGGCAACGAGACTGTTCGGCGGGAACGCCGGCATTCGCGACGTCGACCTCGTGGTTCACGCCGGCGAAGTCCACGCGCTGCTCGGCCCGAACGGGGCGGGCAAGACGACGCTGCTGCGCATCCTCGCCGGACTGCTGGCTCCGACATCAGGCAGCGTGCGGCTGATCGGCGAGGATCCCGTGGATCACGGGCGCGAGCTGCGGCGGCGGATCGGGCTCGTGCCTGCCGGAGACCGCAGCTTCTACCTGCGCGTCTCGGCGCTCGAGAATCTGACCTTCTTCGCGCGGCTGTACGGGCTCGGGTTCAGAGCTGCGCGGGCGCGCTCGCGTGAGGTGCTCGACGATGTCGGCCTCGGACACGTCGCCCAGGCTCCTCGCGTCGGGCTGTTCTCGCACGGGATGCAGAAGCGCCTCTCGGTGGCGCGTGCACTGCTCGGCGATCCAGCCGTGATGCTCGTGGACGAGGCGACGCACGATCTCGACCCGGAAGGTGCGTTGAACGTCCGCGAGATCGTCGCACGGATCGCTGCGAACGGCGCCGCGGTCGTCTGGGCCACTCAACGCCTCGACGAGATCCGCGGCTTCGCAGGCTCCGTGACCCTCCTGCGACAGGGAACCGCGCGCTTCACGGGCTCGGTCGACGAGCTCGCCCAACACGTGTTGCCACGACGCTACGTGCTCCGACTGGCGAACGGCGGGTGTACGCCGGCCGAGCTGGAGGTGCGGGTGCGCCAGGCGCTCGACGACATCGCGACGATCTCGAGCGTGGGCGGCGGCGCAGGGGATCACTACCTGCTCGATCTGGCTCAGACGGCACAGCTCGGCGACGCTGTCGGCCGAATCCTCGCGGCGGACGTGGAGATGCTTGCGTGCCGGCACGAGACCTCGGATCTCGAGCAGGCCTTCCTGGCGCTGGTGGAGAGCGCGGAGTGAGCAGCGCACCGACGCGTCTCGTGCTCGGCGAGGCGGCCGTCCCGAGCGTCCGCACGTTCGCGGGCGAGCTGGCGAAGCTTCCAGCGTTCGTCCGTCGGGACTTCCTCGTGGCCTGGAGCTATCGCGTCGCCTTCGTGTCCGATCTGCTGGGTCTCGCAGGCCAGTTGCTGCTCTTCGCGTTCATCGGCAAGATGATCGATCCGAGCGTGCTCCCGCGGTACGGCGGCAGCGAGGTCACCTACCTCGAGTTCGCCGCGATCGGGATCGCGCTCAGCGTCTTCATCCAGTTCGGGCTGAGCCGGGTGGGTGAGGCGGTGCGGGGCGAGCAGCTGATGGGCACGCTGGAGTCCGTCCTGATGACGCCGACCGCACCGACGACTGTCCAAGTCGGCTCCGTCGCCTTCGACCTGCTCTACCTGCCGCTCCGCACGGCAGGGTTCCTGCTCGCGGCGGCGTGGATCTTCGGTCTCAACTTCGCTCCCGCCGGCGCGTTGTCGGCGCTCGTGATCCTGCTCGCTTTCATCCCATTCGTCTGGGGGCTGGGGGTCGCCGGCGCGGCTGTGATCCTCGTGCTGAAGCGCGGCGGCGGCCTGGTCGGCCTCGCTGCGATGCTCCTCTCCTTCTCCTCCGGAACCTACTTCCCGCTCGACCTGCTGCCCGACTGGGTCGCCGCGACAGCTGTCGGCAATCCGATCTCCCTCGCCGTCGAGGGTATGCGCGATGCACTGCTCGGGGACGCGGCGTTCTCGTCGACGCTGGCGACGCTCGGCACGCTGTTTCCGCTGTCGCTGGTCTCGTTCGGACTGGGCGTGATCGTCTTCCGCGCCGCGCTGCGGCGCGAGCGGCGCCACGGGACACTGGGGCTCTACTGATGTCGCTATCGGCGGTGTCACGATCGACAAGCGAGCCGGAGCGGGTGGGCTTCCCCGACCCGTGGCCGGCGCTCGACGCCGTGCTCGCCCGGGCGCCGGACTTCGACGCCCTGCGCCATCACGGTCTTCATCTCCTCGCCGCTCGTCGCCTCCGCGGCCTCGGTCAGCCGATCCCACCCGGGGTGGTGGACGAGCAGCGCGCCGCCGCGGCTATGGGCCTCGTCGCGCCGCTCGTCCTGCGTGCCGTCCGCGAAGCCGTGTCCGGCGAGATCCTGCTCATGAAGGGACCCGAGGTCGGTGCGTACTACCCGGACCCCTCGACGCGTCCGTTCACCGACCTGGACGTGGTCGTCGCCGATCCGGCGGGCGTGCACCGGGCGTTGCGGGCCGCCGGGTTCGTGGAGGTCGGAGATCCGGCGCTCTACGTGGACATCCATCATCTCCGTCCCCTCGTCCTCCCCGAGCTCCCCGTGCCGGTCGAGGTGCACGCGCATCCCAAGTGGGTGTCGTGGCGCGACGCGCCCGATGTGGGCGAGCTGCTCCGTGCCGCCGTTCCGTGCCGGACGGGAGTCGAAGGCGTGGTCACGCTGTCTCCGGCTCAGCATGCGCTGATCCTTGCGGTGCATTCCTGGGCGCACGAGCCGTTGCGGCGGGTGGCGGACGTTCTCGATGTCGCGGCGGTCGCGTACCACGCCGACGGCGAGGAGCTGGAGGCGATCGCCTTGGCATGGGGTATCGCCCGCCTCTGGCACACGACGGCGGCGGTGTCGGGGGCGCTCTTCGGGGAACGGGCTCCGGCTCTCGCCGCTCGAGTCTGGGGAGCGGGTGTGCTCAACGTTCGTGAGCGCACGGTCCTCGAAGCCCATCTCGAGTCGTGGTTCTCGCCATTCTCGGCGTTGCCACGGGATCGTGCCGCGCTCGCGATGGGGAAGGCGATGCTGATGGACATCCGCCGCGACAAGGGTGACTCGTGGCCGCGGAAGGCGCAGCGATCGTCCCGGGCGATCCTCAACGCCTTTCGCGGGCGCTCGCATCATCACAGGACGCTCGACGGGCGCGGCGAAGACTCCGTCGCGACGGACAGGACACCGAGATGACGACCTACCGCTTGCGGCGTGACGGCCTTCAGTGGCGCCAGCTGGGCGACGAGACGGTGGTCGTCGACATCCCCGAGTCGCTCTACCTCAGTGCCAACTCAGCGGGGACGCTGTTGTGGGATGCGCTTGCTCAGGGCGCGACGCACGAAGAGCTCAGCACCCTGCTCGTGCAGGAGTACGGGATCGGTCTCGAGCGAGCACACGACGACGTCTCGGCATTCCTCGAGAGCCTTCGCGGCCGCGGCCTGCTCGAGCCGCTCGACGATGAATAGCCTCGCACGGATCCGGGCCTTGGACAGCTCCACGCTTCGTGCTGCGTGGTGGACGATCCGGGCGATCCGGAATGTCAGACGCTCCCTGCTGCGTTCGGGTCTCAACGAGCTCGCGTTGCCGAACCCTCCCGAGCTCCCGCCGGGCGCCGAAATCGGTGTCCAGGCCGTCTTTCGCCGCATGCCGCAGACCTGTCTCGAGCGGGCGCTCGTGCTGCAGCGCTGGTATGCACAGCATGGTGAGGAGCGGGACGTCATCATCGCCGTGCGGCGGTCCCAGGACGAGCTGGAAGCCCACGCGTGGGTGGACGGGGAGCCGGACGGCGCGCTCGACTACGTCGAGTTGATGCGGGTTCATGCCCGCTGACCCGGCGACGGCGCTGTCTCCGCTCGAGGTGGCATCGGGTCTGGTCCTCGGTTCCGAGTACGAGCGACTCCCGCCGGCAACGGGATCGCCGCTCCTGAATTTCGAGCGTGCCGTCGAGCGGGCGCTTCGGCGGCCGCCCTGCTTGGTGAGCTTTTCCGGCGGTAGGGACTCGTCAGCCGTGCTGGCAGTTGCGGTGGCCGTGGCGCGCCGTGAGTCGTTGCCGCTGCCGGTGCCTGTCAGCAACCGCTTTCCTCATGTTGCCGAGAGCAGGGAGGACGACTGGCAAGAGCTGATCGTCTCGCATCTCGGGATCTCCGACTGGCTGCGGCTCGACTTCCGGGACGAGCTCGACTGCGTCGGTCGCTACGCGCGGGCGCAGTTGCGACGCCACGGACTGCTGTGGCCCTTCAACGTCCACTTCCACGCTCCGATCGTGGAGGCTGCGGCCGGTGGCTCGATCCTGACCGGGATCGGCGGCGACGAGTCGCTCGGTGAGTCGCGTTGGCATCCCGTGCTGGACATCCTGACGGGCCGTGCACGGCCTGGACTTCGCGACCTTCGGCGGCTCGCGCACTTCGCAGCTCCCGCGACCCTGCGCGCCGCCAGGTTCCGGCGTCGTGCTCCGCTTCGTTACGACTGGCTCACAGCGGAAGCGACGCGTGAGCTCGTGCGTCTCTGGGCCTCGCAGGCAGCCGGCGAGCCGCGGCTACCCCGGCGGCACGCGCTCTGGCGCAGTTCGTTCCGCTATCTGCGGGTCGGCGCGGCGAGCCTTGCTCGGATCGGGGCGGAGTCCGACGTCGAGCTCGTGCACCCGTTCCTGGGCCGGGAGTTCCGCTCGGCGCTCGCCTCTGGAACTTCGCGGGTGCGCTTCCGCTCGCGCATCGCGATGATGGAGGATCTCTTCGGGGCGCGGCTCCCTGCGGGGATCGTGACTCGCTCGACCAAGTCGTCGTTCGACGGCGCGTTCTTCGGCTCTGACAGCCGAGCGTTCGCCGAAGCCTGGCAGGGAGACGGGATCGACGCTGCGTTCGTCGATGCGGACGCGCTCCGCGCCGAATGGCTCTCGCCCGCGCCTGATCCTCGCTCGTACCTCCTGCTCCAGGCCGCGTGGCTCGACCAGGATTCACCGCGGCAGGGAGCGAAGGAGAAGCTCCGTGGACGCCTCGAGGGCGGACCAATCTCGCGGGCGGCGCAGCTCGAAACACGGCAGTGAGGCCAGCTCGAGGAACAGCAGCGGATCGCGCGGCGACAGCGTGAGTGCTCCCTGGGCGGCAAGGCGGACGACCCGCACGGAGCCGCCGATGTCGACCAGTGAAATGTGGTCGTCCCACGCGAGGAAGATCCAGCCCGCAAGTCGTACCCGCGGCGGGACCGGGCCGAGGTTCACCCGCCAGCGCTCTCGTGCCCCGAGCACCCCCTTGTCGTCTCCGATTCCGAGGCGCTCCGCAGTGGCGCGACGAAGATCGATGGAGCGTGGCCCGGCGAAGACGTCCCCGGAGTCCGGCGCGACGACGAGCAGGTCGTCGGCCAAAACCGACTCCCCGCCGAGGGCGAGCCAGGCGAGCAACGTGCTCTTTCCCGCCTCCCGGTCGCCGAGTACGCCCCACGCTCGGCCGTTCAAGGAGACGACGCCGGCGTGAAAGCAGCCGCGATTCAGCCAGTAGGACATCACCGCAGCGGCCGGAGCCAAAAAGGGGTGGATGAGCTCCTCGTCGTCGAGCGGCCGCGGAACGCTGTACACCGCGGTGCCCGCCAACCGGTCGAGTGCGATCGAACCTCCGGTCCGGAGGTGGATGACGGCATGGTCGTCGTCGACGTACTCGGCGCCGTCTGCTGTGGGCGCGATGGTGGTCTGCAGGCTCAGTTCGGGCCAGGAGGGATCGGAGTCGACGAGCAGCTGCGTCGCCCGAACGCCGGTGAGGCGAAGCCCGTAGGCGCCCTGATGACTGGTGGCAACACTGAGGTGATCCCCCACGCTGGAGCTGACTCTAGCCTCGTGGCTAGTTGAAGCCACGACGATCGGCGTCGTACACTGGGGCGGTGCACCACGCAGCGAAAGGGAGGTCGAGGGATGGAACTCACTAATCGCCGTTCGACCTCAGCCGGCTACGAACGTCCCGAGCTGGTCGAGGTGGGCACGCTCCATGAGTTGACACTAGGTTGTGACAAGACAGATGGCGGCTCGGACGGATTCACCTATCACGGCCAGCCGATCTCCTGTACGTCGCCCTAGAACTCCGCCTGCGGCGTCGGAGGGCTGGAGTGCTCTTCAGCTCATCCGACCCGTCGGGTGCTTTTCCGGGGGGCGACCTAGACGAACGATGGTTGTCGCTCGCCGAGCGGCGGCCCAGAATGAGCGTCATGGACCCTGAGCTACGCCAGGATTACGCTCCTCCGACGCTGCGCACGCTTGGCACGGTCCACGAGCTCACGTTGACCGGCAACTTCTGCTGGCGCGGCAAGGAGCTGGGCGGCAGTGACGGCTTCACGTTCATGGGGATCGCCGTCCCGATCTCGAACTGCTCCCCGTAGCTCAGCGGCAGCGCGCCGCGCCCTTGTCCACGAAGCGCCCGCCGACCGCGAGGAAGCGGAACGCGTAGCCCTCCGGTTGCAGCGTCAGCCTGAGGACGCCCGACGTGCGGTCGTCGACGCGGTAGCTCTGTGGCAGTTGCCGCAGCACCGGATAGTTGCTCCGGCCTCCCGTGCCGACGACGAACGAACGGATCCCGTCGATCGGCCGGAAGCGCTCGTAGTGGTGGTCGTGGCCGGCGATGACGACGTCGGCACCGCCGCGCGCGAGCGTCCGCCAGAGCGGCGCCATCGTCAGGTCCGAACCATGCAGGCCCGAGCTGAAGCGCGGATGGTGCATGTAGGCGAGCGTGCAGCGCGCCGTACTCGCCGCGAGGTCGGCTTCGAGCCAGCGCTGCTGGGGCGAGCCGTCCTCGCAGCCGCCCGCCGGCCGGCAGTTCGAGTTGAGCACGACGATGTGCCAGTCGCCGAGCTCGTACGAGTAGTAGCCGGAGCGGGGGAGGCGGAAGTAGGCGATCGCGTCCTGCGCGGTGCCCGTGCCGTACTCGTGGTTGCCGAGCGCGGCGCGGGTGCGCGCGCGGAATCGCCGCCACGAGTAGCAGTCGCGGAACTCGGCGGCGGTGCCACGCTCGTAGACGGCATCGCCCAGCACGGCGACCGTGCCGGGAGTGCGCGCGACGATCTTCGCCGTTGCCTCGTCGCCGCTCGAGCGGCAGGATGCGATGTCCCCCGCAGCCACGAGTGTCGGCGGTGCCGGCGCGAGCAGCGCGAGCGCGGAGAAGGCGGTCGCAAGGGTCACGCCGTCCCCTCGACCGGGTTCAGGCGACCGGTGGCGACATCGAGGACAAACCCTTCGACCCGGTAGCCGTCGGGGAGCAGCGGCGTCGTCCGCAGCCGCGCGACACTGGCGGTGACGCTCGCCTCGATCTCCTTGAAGGGGAGGAAGTCGAGCCAGCGGGCGTCGACCCCTTCGCCCTCGAGCTCCGAGTAGAGGTCGTCGTTCGTGAACGAGACCATTCCGCACTGGGTGTGGCCGATCACATAGGCCGTGTCGGTGCCGAGCAGGCGATTCGAGATCACGAGCGACCGGAGTGCGTCGTCGGTGGCGACGCCGCCGGCGTTGCGGATCACGTGCGCGTCGCCCTCCTCGAGCCCGAGCGCACGCGCCGGGTCGACGCGCGCGTCCATGCAGGTCAGCAGGGCGAGCCGCCGCGCCGGGATGCGGGCGAGCGAGGCCTTGTCGCCCCACGCCGCCGCATAGCGGTCGTTCCGCTCGCGGAGGTCGGGCGGCAGCGACTCGGCCACTACGCTGCGACGCGCTGCTGGGCCAGCAGGAGCTCTGCGATCTGGATCGCGTTCAGCGCAGCCCCCTTGCGGAGGTTGTCGCCGACGACGAAGAGCGCGAGGCCGTTCTCGACCGTCGGGTCGCGCCGGATCCGGCCGACGAGCACGTCGTCGGCGCCGGCGGCCTTGCCCGGCGTCGGGAACGGCTCGAGCCGGAGGCCGGGAGCGGCGCCGAGGAGCTCGGTCGCCCGCTCGGCGGAGAGCGGCTGCTCGGTCTCCAGCCAGACCGCTTCGGCATGGCCGACGAGCACCGGCACGCGGACGCAGGTCGCGCTCACCGGCAGGTCGGGCAGCTCGAGGATCTTCCGCGTCTCCTCGCGCAGCTTCTCCTCCTCGTCGAACTCGACGCCGTCGAAGTCCCAGTCCATCCGCAGGTCGTTCTCCTCGGTCGTCTGGCCGCGCAGCCGCTCCATCGCCTGCGCGCCCGCACCCGACACCGACTGGTAGGTGGCGACCCGGACCCGCACGAGCCCGGCGGCGTCGTGCAGCGGCTTGAGCGCGCAGGTGAGCGGGATCGCGCAGCAGTTGGGATTGGCGACGATGCCGTCGTGCTCGGCGGCGCGGAAGCCGTTGACCTCGGGCACGACGAGTGGAATCCCGGGCTCGAGCCGGTAGGCGGACGACTTGTCGACGGCGACTGCGCCGCCGCGGACGGCGTGGGGGACGAGCTCGCGGCTCGCCGACGTGCCGACCGAGAACAGGCACAGGTCGAGGTCACCCGCCGCGAGCGCCTCCGGCGTCGCTTCCTCGACGACGGTGCCACCGAGCTCGCGCCCGGCCGAGCGGGCCGAGGCGAAGAGACGCACGTCGCGGTAGCCGCGCTCGCGCAGCAGCTCGATCGTGATCGTGCCGACCGCGCCGGTCGCACCGACGACGCCGATGCGCGGGCTAGCCAAGCTCGAACGCCTCGTGCAGAGCCTTCACGGCTTTGTCCACGTCGGAAGAGGGGACGTGGCAGGCGATCTTGATCGGCGAGGTGGAGACGATCGGCGCCTCGATCCCGGCCGTCTCGAGCGTGGCGAACGTCTTTGCCGCGACACCGGGGTGGCTCTTCATGCCGGCGCCGACGAGGCTGACCTTGCCCAGGTCGTCGCGCGACGTCCAGCGGACGCCGAGCTCGTCGAGTGTTCGGGCGGCGTCCGCCTTGTCCTCGACGGGGGCGGAGAAGACGATCTCGGCGTTCGTCTGCACGATCGTGTCCACGTTGACGGAGGCGGCGGCGAGCGCGCCGAAGAGCTGCGCCGGCGTCGTCCCGTCGACGCGGTACACGGTCTCCTCCCGCTGGTGCACGACGCCGCTGATCAGTGCCTTCTCGAGCATCTTCTCGTCCTCCTCCTGGATCCACGTCCCGTCTCCTTCCTCGAAAGAGGAGCGGACGTGCAGGCGTACATTGTGACTGCGCGCGACCTCGATCGAGCGCGTGGCGAGCACGCCGGCCCCGGAGGACGCCATCTCGAGCATCTCGTCGAAGCTGACGCGGGTCAGCTGGCGCGCGTCCGGGACGAGCCTGGGGTCGGCCGAGTAGACGCCGCGGACGTCGGTGTAGATCTCGCAGAAGTCGGCGCCGAGCGCGGCGGCGAGGGCAACGGCGGTGGTGTCGGAGCCGCCGCGGCCGAGCGTCGTCACCTCGAACGCGGTCGAGACGCCCTGGAAGCCGGCGACGAGCACGATCGTGCCCTCGTCGAGAGCCTCGTGGATCCGCCGCGCGCGCACCTCGACGATCTTCGCCTTGCCGTGCACCGTGTCCGTGACGATCCCGGCCTGCGAGCCGGTGAGCGAGATCGCCTCGTGGCCGAGGTCATGGATCACCATTGCCGCGAGCGCGCAGGAGATCCGCTCCCCGACCGACACGAGCATGTCGAGCTCGCGCGGATGCGGGGTGGGGGACACCCGGTGGGCGAGGTCGAGCAGCTCGTCGGTCGTGTGGCCCATCGCCGAGAGCACGCCGACGACACGGTGTCCCTCCTCGCGCGCGGTGACGAGCCGCGCGGCGACGCGCTTGAGCTTGTCCGGATCGCCCACGGACGTGCCGCCGAACTTCATCACGACCGTCCCTCGCGGCGGCGCCTGCGCGTCCGCGTCGACCGCGGGAACGATCTCGTAGTCGATCGCGGACACGGTGTGCGCAGACATGGCGTTCGAGTCTAGACGAGGCCCCGGAGACGACACGGAAACGGCCCAAAAAAACACTGAACCGACGAACCCGAGGGCCCGTCGGTTCAGATGGGAGGAATGTAGTGGCGACCCTCTGAGCCGTCAAGCCGCCGTGCGGCGAAAAGCCGCTCTTTGCGGAAAGATCAGATCGCGCGGCGGCCGGTGAGCGCCCGGCCGAGCGTGACCTCGTCGGCGTACTCGAGGTCGCCGCCGACCGGCAGTCCGCTCGCGAGCCGAGTCACCGTTGCGCGGTCGCGTAGCCGGTCGGCGAGGTAGCCCGCCGTCGCCTCGCCCGTCATGTTCGGGTTCGTCGCCAGCACGACCTCGGAGATGCCGCCCTCCGCGACCCGGCGGAGGAGCTCGTCGATCCGCAGGTGCTCCGGCTCGACGCCGTCGAGCGGCGAGAGCGAGCCACCGAGCACGTGGTAGAGGCCGCGGTACTCGTGCGTCCGCTCGAGCGAGAGCACGTCGACCGGGTGCTCGACGACGCAGACGACGGTGCGGTCGCGCCGCTGGTCGAGGCAGATCGAGCAGAGTTCCTCCTCGGTCAGGTTGCCGCACTCGCGGCAGAAGCGGACCCGCTCCTTCACCTCGCCGATTGCGGCCGCCAGGGCGTTCGCTTCCTCCTTGGAGGCGGAGAGCAGATGGAACGCGAGCCGCTGCGCAGTACGCGAACCGATCCCCGGCAGTCGTGTCAGCTGTGCGACGAGGTTGTCGACCGAGGGGCTGAGCACCCCGTCAGCCTAACCGTCGGTTTCGGACGGCCAGGCTGATGGTGCCGAGTGGCTCCGGCTCAGCCGGCCGCGAGGCGCGCGCGCCGGGCTTCGAGATCGTGACCGCCCGCGGGCAGCAGGCCGTTCAACTGGGCCCAGCGGGCCGCCTCCGTCCTGTTCGAGACGTCGAGCTTGCGGTAGACGTTCGAGAGGTGGAACTTGACGGTCTGCTCCGTCACCCAGAGCATCTTGGCCAGCTTGGCATTCGAGTGGCCCTCGGCGACGAGCTGAAGGATCTCGCGCTCGCGGCGAGTGAGATCGGAGACGTCCCGTTCTCCTCCCGGCTCGGCCGACCATTTGGCCGTCGGAGCGGGCCGAGAGCCGGCGAAGTAGATCGAATGCTGGAACGCCTGCCGGATGGCCGAGGCGAGGTCGTCGGGGTGTGCGCTCTTGATCACATACGCGACTGCGCCGGCGTCGAGTGCCCTGTCGATGTGCTCGGGCTCCGTTCGGGCCGAGAGCACGACAGCTCGCAAGTTGGGGGCGAGTTCGAGCGCTCGCTCGATGCAAGCGATCCCGTCGAGCTCGCCATCGTCCATCTCGATGCCCGTGACGAAGATGTCCGGCGCATGTGCGCCGATTAGCTCCAGTGCTCGTCCAGGCGCCGTCGCCTTTCCCGACACGCGGACGTCGATTCTCCCCAACACGAGCTCGACCGCTTCCAGCCACAGAGGCTGACGGTCCAGCAGTACCGCTGAATGACTTGCCGTGAACACGAAAGGGCCGCCTTTCGAGTAGCTATACCACCACCCCGCAATCGCCTAGCACGGGTACCCACGAATGTAGTGCAGACTGTGGAAAACTACAAGTGCCTCGCGCAGAACCTTCGACTAGGTGCCCTAGTTACCCCGCGCGGGAGCACTGCTCGGGTGCACCCTCTGTGGCTGCTGAGCCGGTCTTTCGTTCCGTGGACTCCGGTCTGGATCCGGGATAGCGTCGATCCAGCGAGGGGGTGGGCCGCCGCCTCCGCCGCGGGTGACCAGGTGCTTTCGGGAGACCAAGCCGCGAGCGCCTCGGTCACCCCTCTGAGTGGCGCGTGCGATTCCGTGCACGGACCCAGAGTTCGGCTTGCGACACAGTCGCGGGCGGCTGTTTAGCGCTGCGACGATGTCTACCCGTACGGCCGTTGTGGAGGCCGGCCGCCTCGGTCAGGCTGTGACGGTCACTTCGCCAGGGGGTCCGTCGTGAGGGTTCGTGTCAGCCAGCCGGCGCTCGTCCCCGACCTCGTCGAGTTTCTCGGCCGCGCCTCGTGCGAGACCGAATCGGTTCACGGGTCGGTGGTCGACGTGCGCTTGCCCGCCGTTCCCGACGGGCTGCGAGCTCGCCGCGACCTCGGCCTCTACCTCGCCGCCTGGGGCGGGCTGCACCCGCCGGTCGAGGTGACGATCCTCGACGGGGAGCCGCCTGACGCCTACGACGTCTCGGGCGTCGTTCCCGCGTAGAGGACGCCTTCGCCGAACTCGGCGAGGCGCTCCTCGGCGAGCTCGACGAACGCACGCGCTGCGGGGGAGACGGCGGCGCCGCGGCGGGCGATGAAGGCGAAGGTGTCCACCAGAGGCTCGGCGAAGGAGGCGGCGCCGAGCGACCGGTAGCGGCGGCGGTGCGCGAGCGCCGCGCGAGGTGCCACGGTGTCACCGAGCCCGGCCGCGGCGAGCTCCAGTGCCGCCTCCATGTCCTCGATCTCGATCACGGGTCGCAGCTGGACGCCGGCCTGCTGCGCCCGCTCCTGCAGCTGCCGCCGCGTCGGGTCGCTCCAGCCGTAGTGCGCGTCGTAGAGGATCAGTGGTGCCGCTGCGAGCTGCTCCATCGTCACGGGCTCGCGAACGCGCTCCTGCTCCCGGCTGACGTAGACGACCTCCTCGCGCCGCGCCGGTCGGACCTCGAGCCCCTCGTCGTCGACCGGGAGGACGACGAGCGCAGCCTCCAGGCGGCCGCGGCGCACGTCCTCCGCGACCTCGGAGGAGTTCTGGCCGACGAGCCGCAATCGCACCTCCGGATGGCGGGAGCGGAAGTCGGCGACGAGGCGCGCGAGCAGGAAGCCCGAAGCCGTTCCGAACATGCCGATGCTGAGCGTGCCGCCGCGGAGCTCGCGCACGTCGACGACCGCCTCCCGCGCCGACTCCAGGGCGGCGAGGACGCGCTCGGCCTCGGGCCGGAAGGAACTGCCCGCCTCGGTCAGGACGACACCGCGGCCGACCCGGACGAAGAGCTCGACGCCGAGCTCTGCCTCGAGCGACCGCACCTGCTCGGAGAGCGACGGCTGGGCCAGAAAGAGCGAGCGCGCTGCACGGCTGAACGAGCCGTGCTCGGCGGCGGCGAGGAAGTAGGAGAGCTGCTGCAGAGTCATAGGTAGATCCTATGGTTCTTCAAGAGAACTGGCGACTTGTCCTTCCGCTCGCCCCGCAATACCGTGCGCGAGTGCCCATCCGTCTCTCCACCGGCCCGCTGCTCTGCCTCGCCGCCGGCGCGCTGTTCGCGCTCCAGCCGGTGCTCGTGCGCCTCGCCTTCGATCGGGGCGCGACGATCGCGTCGGTCGGCTCCGTCCGCTTCCTCCTGGCCGCCCTCGTCTTCGGCCTGCTCGCGCGGCGGGCGCTCGCGGCCGCCCCGTTGCGGACGCTGCTGCCACCGTTCGTGCTCGGTCTGACCGTGTACGGGCTCGAGACCGGGCTCTTCTTCGCGTCGCTCGAGCGGATCGACGTCTCGCTCGCGTCCCTGCTGATGGCGGGCTATCCGGCGCTCGTGGTCGCGGGCGCGGTCATCCTTCGCCGCGAGCGGGCCAGCCGCCGCCGGGTCGCGGCGCTGGCGATCGCGCTGACCGGTGTCGCGCTCGTCCTCGCCGGCGGCTTCGGCGGCTCGCTCGACCCCGTCGGCATCGCGTTCGCGCTCGGTGCGGCGCTCGGCTACGCGGCCTACGTCCTCTGCTCGGACCGTCTGCTCGGGACGACGGAGCCGCTCGTCCTCGCGACGATGCTCTGTGCCGGCGCCGCAACCGCCTTCTCGCTCGGCGGCGCTGCGACGGGATCGCTGGAGCTCGTCGCCCCTTCGACGCTGGCGATCATCGCCCTGACGGCGCTCGTGGCGACCGTGTTGCCGATCGGCGCGTTTCTGGGTGGCGTCAAGCGGATAGGCCCATCCCGGGCGACGATTCTCGGTACGGTCGAGCCACCGGTCACGATTGCTCTCTCCGCACTTGTCTTCGCGGAGAGGCTCGCGCCGGTGCAGCTGCTCGGCGCCGCGCTCGTCGTCTCCGCAGTCGTCGTCCTGCAGCTGCGCCGCCGGCCGAAGCTGTATCCCGTCCCCCAGCCGGCACCGGCACAACCCCTGCCCGCCGCCGAGCCGCTGGCAGCCTAGAGGTAAGGATTTTGTGAGAAAGCGAGAATGTGTGAAATGAATTGCCGCTCTGCGGCGTTCTAACTCTCAGCGGCGCTCCCCGCAGTCCGTGAGGCTGCCGTGAGGTTTGCGCCGGCTACGACCCGAACACCACGTTGGAGGAATATGCGCACCGATGAAGCCCTGGGCACTGACGCCCTCGAACTGAACCCGGCCCTGATCGCCTTCCTGCACGACGCAGAGGAGCGCGGCAGCGTGCCCGCAACCGAGCTGGAGGCTCTGCACCTCGAGCACGACCTCGACGAGGAGGCAATCGAGGCGCTTCGCAGCGCGCTCGTGGCCGCCGAGGTCGAGATCGAGCCGAGCGGCGACGACGCCGAGCTCGAGCTCGACCTGCGCCCGTCCGCCGGGACGGGCACGACCGACAGCCTGCAGCTCTTCCTGAACGAGATCGGCCGCCACGAGCTGCTGACGGCGGCCGAGGAAGTCGCGCTCGCGAAGCGGATCGAGAAGGGCGACGCGGCCGCGAAGGAGCGGATGACGAACGCGAACCTGCGGCTCGTCGTCTCGATCGCCAAGCGTTACCAGGGGCACGGCCTGCCGCTGCTCGACCTGATCCAGGACGGCACGATCGGGCTCAACCGCGCGGTCGAGAAGTTCGACTATCGCAAGGGATTCAAGTTCTCGACGTACGCAACCTGGTGGATCCGCCAGGCCTGTCAGCGCGCGGTCGCGAACCAGTCCGACACGATCCGGATCCCCGTGCACGTGCAGGAGCGTCGTCTGAAGCTTCGCCGCGCCAAGCAGCAGCTCGAGGCGGTCCACGGCCGTCCGGCCACGATCGCCGAACTGGCGGCGGCGACCGAGCTGAAGCCGCATCACGTCGAGGAGGCGCTCGACGCCGTCGAGGCGTCCGTGTCGCTGAACCAGACGATCGGCGACGGCGACGGCGAGCTGGGCGATCTCTTCGCCGACCGCACCGCTGACGACCCGATCGAGCAGGCCGACGTCTCGCTCGAGCAGCAGCGCGTGCGCAACGCACTCGACTCGCTGCCCGAGCGCGAGCGCGTCGTGCTCGAGCTTCGCTTCGGCTTCGTGCCGGGCGAGGAGGGCGCGAGCCTGGAGCAGATCGGCAAGAAGCTCGGGCTCACCCGCGAGCGGATCCGCCAGCTCGAGTCGAGCGCCCTCGGGCGCCTCGAGGAGCGGCTGCGGACGGAGGCACTCCCGTCGCGCGACAAGCTCGCCGGCGCCGCTTAACAGACCAGCGCAGTTCGTCGAAGGGGGGCCGTCCAGGCCCCCCTTCGCGTTTCCGTCCTAGAAACCGGGCAAGCCGAGGCCGCCGAGACCGCCGGGCATCACGCCCTGCATCTTCGACTCCATCAGCTGACTCGCGGAGCGGAGCGCTTCGTTCACGGCCGCGAGCACCAGGTCGGCGAGCAGCTCGGGATCGTCCGGGTCGATCGCCTTCGGATCGATCGTGATCCCGACGATCTCGCCCCCGCCGGTCGCCTTCACCGTGACCATGCCGCCGCCGGCCGAGGCCTCGACGACTTCGTTCGCGACTTCCTCTTGCAGCTGCTGCATCTGCGACTGCATCTGCTGGGCCTGCTGCATCAGCTTGTTCATGTCGAGCTTGCTCATCGTGTCGTGTCCTCCACTTCCTGGGCGTCGAACGTGTCCTTGAACATCGAGATCAGCGCATCCTCGGTGAGCTCGTCCTCTTCCTGCTCGTCGTCGGCCGCGGCGGCCGCGCCGAGCTCGAGCGTGACGCCGAGCCGGTGTCCGGTCACCTCGTAGAGCGCGTCGCGGATCACGCTGACGTTCTTCGGCTCCTCGGCCTGCCGCCGGTGGAAGTCGGCCGTGGCGGGGAACTCGAGCGTCAGCATCTCGGACTCGAGCGCCGCCGGATGGGCTTCACCGAGCAGGGACGCGACGGGGATCGAGCGCGACTGGATCGCCGGGAGCACGGTGCGCTGCCAGGCGTCCTGGAGCTGGGCGAGTGCGAGCGGCGGCGACCCCGCCGGGATGGCCGCGGCGGCGGCAGCGGGAGGCGGCTCCTCGGGCGGCGCAGGTTGTGGTGTCGAAGGCGTGGGTCGCGGCGGCGTGACGGCGGGCGGTGCTATCGGGGCGCCGGTCTGCCGCTGCTCGAGCTGCTCGACTCGGAAGGCGAGCGACTCGCGCGAGAGATCGGAGCCGGGGCTCGTCACCTTCACGAGCGCGAGCTCGAGCGGCAGCCGCGGGTCGGCTCCCTGGCGCGAGTCGTCGACCGCGACCGCGAGCAGGTCGCAGAGTCGCAGCACCGTCGGGGCGGGCAGCTGGTTCGCCTGTTCACGCAGGCGCTCGCGCGTCTCGTCGGTGACGGGGAGCGAGTCGGGGACGTGGCCCATGTGCTGGACGAGCAGCAGATGCCGCAGGTGCTCGAGCAGGTCGGTGACGAGCCGGCCGAGATCCTGGCCCTGCTCGGCAAGCTCCTCGAGGAAGAGGAGCGCGCCGGCCGTGTCGCGGTCGACGATCGCGTCGCAGAGCCGGAAGAGCGCGTCCTCCTCGACCGCGCCCAGCAACTGCAGCACCGACTGGACGTCGATCGTGTTACCGGTCGCGGAGGCGAGCTGGTCGAGCGTCGAGACCGCGTCACGGAAGGAGCCGCGTGCGCCGCGCGCGATCAGCGCGAGGGCGGCGTCGGGCGCCTCGATCTGCTCGGCGTCCGCGATCCGGCGCAGCACGCGCACGAGCTCGGGGAGGCGCGGTCGTGCGAAGACGAAGGTCTGGCAGCGCGAGCGCACCGTCGCCATCACCTTCGACAGCTCGGTCGTGCAGAAGACGAAGACGAGGTGGGGAGGGGGCTCCTCGATCAGCTTCAGCAGCGCGTTCCAGGCGGCGTCCGTCAGCTGGTGCGCCTCGTCGAGGATGTAGACCTTGTAGCGGCCCTCGGCCGGCTGCAGGATCACCCGCTCGCGGATCTCACGGATGTCGTCGATGCCGCGCTGGGACGCCGCATCCATCTCGACGACGTCGAGAGAGGTGCCGTTCGCGATCGAGACGCAGGCATGGCAGACCTTGTCCGGCGTCGGCGTGGGGCCTGTCTCGCAGTTGAGCGCCTTCGCGAGAATGCGCGCCATCGAGGTCTTGCCGGTGCCTCGCGGGCCGGCGAAGAGGTAGGCCTGGCGCAGCTGGCCGAGCTCGATCGCGTTCCGGAGCGTCCGCACGACCGCTTCCTGGCCGACGACGTCGTCGAAGTCCAGCGGGCGGTACTTGCGGTAGAGCGCAGCCACCCGTCGATCTTAGCCGTGCGCTTCCCGGCCGGTTCGGCCCCCGCCGTGGCGAGACTGGCCGTACTGCAATGTGGCAGGCGCTACCATCGGTCGGATGGAGCGTTCCTGGCATCGGTTCATCAACTACTCGGTGCCGACCGACCACGGCGTCCAGGTCTACCGCGACGCCGGCGAGCTCGCCGACTCCGTCGTCCGGTACCTCTCTGCGGGCATCGAGGACGGCGAGCCGGCCGTCGTGATCGCGACGCCCGAGCACTGGCAGCGCTTCGCCGAGCGCTTGACCGAGCAGGGCTGGGACGTCCCGGGCCTCAAGGCCACGGGACAGGTCGTGAGCCGAGACGCAAACGAGCTGCTCGCTGCATTCATGGTGGACGGGATGCCCTCGCCGCGCCGGTTCGACCGCGTCGTCGGCGCGCTCGTCCGTCAGGTGGCGAAGCAGTTTCCCCACAAGTCGATCCGCGCGTTCGGCGAGATGGTGGACATCCTCAATCAGGAGGTCGGCGAGGCGCCCGCGATCGCGCTCGAGGAGCTCTGGCACGATCTCGCGCACGAGCAGCGGAACTTCTCGCTTCTCTGTGCCTACAAGCTCGACGTGTTCGACCGCGACGCCCAGGACACGTTGCTCCCACACGTGTGTCGCGTGCACTCGCACGTGCTTGCCGCCAACGACCCCGAGCGGCTGCACCGCGCGGTCGACGGGGCGCTCGAGGAAGAGCTGGGCACGGCCGGTGCCGGCCGCGTCTACTCGATGATCGCCGGCGACATCCGCCGGACACCGATCCCGGCGGCGCAGCTGGCGCTGATGTGGGTGACGGCCGAGCTCCCAGCGAGTGCGGAGCGCGTGCTCGAGTCCGCCCGGTCGCGGTACCTGCAGCCCGCGTAGCCCGGTCCGATGGTGATGGGCGCACCTGGGATTGAACCAGGGACCTCTCGCGTGTGAAGCGAGCGCTCTCCCGCTGAGCTATGCGCCCGGGACGGTGCACAGGATAGCGGCGGTGCTACCCTCTTCCCGCCCGGTCGCGCTAGGTGGGGAGTTAGCGGTTCCCTGAACCCGACATCCGCTCCAGCGGGGCCGAACGCCGTCAGAGGGCGGCTTCAACGGGATCAGGTCTCGCGCACGTGGCGTCGATGGTCGGGTTCCGCGCACTGGGAGCATCCGAACCGCGTCAGGTCCGGAAGGAAGCAGCGCTAAGGATTCCCTCCCAGGTGACGCGGTTTCGCCCGGCCGGAGCCGGCGACGCGATCGCCCCCCGGGGAAGCGATTCGAAGACGGAGCGCGTGACCGGGCGTTACCTTCCTGCGTCAGGCGGCGACGGGCGTGACGGTGAAGACGCAGCCGGGGTCGCCGCGGTGCATGCACTGGATCTGCTCGACGTCGACCGTCTGGCGCAGCCGCGCCGCAGCGCCGCGAACGAGCCCTTCGAGCAGGTTGCAGAGCTTCCGTTCCGAGGTGTACGAGACGATCACGGCCGTGTCACCGAGCGGCTGCACGTTCAGGTGCGGCGGCCGGGCTCCGGGCACGGTCGTGCGGACGAGCCCGTGGATCTTCTCCTCGATGCCGAGCAGGAACTCGAAGACGTCTGCACTCTCGTCGTAGTAGCCCGGGTAGAGATCTGCGAACGTCTCGCGGGCCGCGTAGGCGCCGAAGCCACGCTCCACCGTGGCCCGGGACTCGCTGGTGGTCGACGCGAGCCGCTCCAGCTGCGCCACGAACCACTCGTCGTCGTAGGCCTCGGTCGGCTCGAAGACCCGGTCTGCCCACAGCTCGGCGGCCTGTTCTGCTCCGACGAGCTCGACCGTGTAGTCGCGCAGGCTCGTGAAGATCAGGCCGTGCACGCCGTCACCCGCCGAGCTGCCACACGTCTCGGCGGAGGATCGGAACGGCGGTTCCGTCGGTCTCGAGGCCGTCCACCTCGACGTCGGGCCCGCCGATCATGAAGTCGGTGTGGATCGTGGAGCTGTTGAAGCCGAGCGCCTCGAGCTCCGCGTCACTCTTCCCGTCGCCCCCGGGAAGCGCCTCGAGGATGCCGGCGCCGTAGGCGATGTGGCAGCTCGCGTTCTCGTCGAAGAGCGTGTTCAGGAAGACGAGCCCGGAGCGGCCGACACGGGAGTCGCCGTCGACCAGGGCGACCTCGCCGAGCAGGGAGGCGTTCTCGTCCTGGCGCAGCTGCTCCCGGATCAGCTCGGCGCCGGAGCTCGCCTGCACCTCGACCGCGCGGCCGTCCTCGAAGCGCACCTCGAGGTCGCGGACGATGGTTCCCGAGAGCGCCAGCGGCTTCGTCGAGCGCACGGTGCCGTGAGTGCGCCTCCGGTCTGGAGTCGTGAAGACCTCCTCCGTCGGCATGTTGACCACGTGCCTGCGTCCCTCGACGGTCTCCTCGAGCGCGGTGCACCAGCTCGCACCGGGGATCAGGCCCACGGTCAGGTCCGTGCCGGGGCCGCGGAACCGGATCGCGTCGAAGGCGCGGTCGTTGAGGATCGCCGCACGCTCGACGAGCTTGTCGATGTGCGCCCGCCAGGCGGCGACGGGATCCGGCTCGTCGAGGCGGGTGGCCGTGGCGACCGCGTCCCAGAGCCGCTCGACGTCGGGCTCGCCGAAGACGGTTCGCGCCCAGCCCTCGTTCGGGTAGGCCGCGATCACCCAGCTGAGCAGGCGCTGGTTCGTGGCGTTCAGGTAGCGCTCCGCGAGCTCGCGCCCGCGTGTCTTGCCGACTCGTGCGCCGTCGAGGTCGGCCAGGAGCTCCGGCTCCGGATCGCCGACCAGCTGGATCAGCGCCCCGTGCTCCGCCGCGACATGGTCGACACGGGCGAGCGCCCAGGGAGGCGACCAGCCGAGCGAGTCCTCCGGAGCGTGCTCGATCCGGGCCCGGCGCACGTGCTGGTCGGAGTAGTCGACGTCGACGTACCGCGCGCCCTTCTCGTAGGCGATCCGGGCGATCGCGCGGACGAGGGGCGCATGCTCGGGCAGCGCCGCGACCCAGACGACCTGACCCTCGCCGACGTTGGCGCCGACCTCGACCACGAGTCGCGCGTACCGGTCCAGTCGCTCCGCGGGCGTCACGGCGGAGAGCCTACCGGCGCGTTGCTAGGTTCATGCGCGTGAGCCCCGCCGTCGAAGCCCCCGTTCGCAAGCCTCGCACCGCCGGGCCGGGCGGGGACGCCGACGCGCCGTGGCAGGTGATCGTGCTCAACGACGACCACAACAGCTTCGACGGGGTCGCCTACGCGCTCGCGGCGGTGCTTCCCGGTGTCGACTTCGACCGCGGCCTCGGCTTCGCGAACCGCATCCACTCGAGCGGCCGTGCCGTCGTCTGGGCGGGTCACAAGGAGCGGGCCGAGCACTACTGGGAGCAGCTGAAGGACTTCGGGCTGACGATGGCGCCGCTCGACCGCCTGTGACGATGGTAGGTTCCGCCGCGTGCTGCTAGGGATCACGACCGGGGGGAAGATCGGCCTGGGGCTCGTCGCGGGCCTCTTCATCGTCTTCGCGCTGCTCTCGTCGTTCGTCTTCCCCCGGCGCAACCCCGACTTCCCGGGCAACCGGCTCGGGCTCTTCTCGCTCGTGACGGTGCTGTTGTTCGTCGCCACGGTCGCCGGCGTCTTCGTCTTCGCCAAGGAGTCCGAGGAGGGCGAGGCGGCCGAGACGCACGGCACCGAGACCGGCGAGGCGCCGGCGACGACCGAGCAGGCCCCGCCCGAGGCTGCGGGCAACGCCGCGGCGGGCGAAGCCGTCTTTGCCTCAGGCGGCTGTGGCGGTTGCCACACGCTGGCGGCGGCCGGAGCGTCGGGCGCGGTCGGTCCGAACCTCGACGACGCAAAGCCGGACGCGGCGCTCGTGGTCGACCGCGTCACGAACGGGAAGGGCGCGATGCCCTCGTTCTCGGATCAGCTCGACGAGCAGCAGATCCAGGATGTCGCGGCCTACGTCGTCGCGTCCATCCAGCGCTAACGGTCACTCGGATACCCTGACGCACGCCCGGAGAGGTGTCCGAGCGGCCGAAGGAGCGCGACTGGAAATCGCGTACGCGTCGAAAGGCGTGTCGCGGGTTCAAATCCCGCCCTCTCCGCTGAGGGACGGGGCGGGCCCCCACCCGCCCCGTCCGAGCTCCGCGCGACGGGCGCGGGCCAGCTCTTCAGACTCAGGCGAGAACTCCCTTGCGTTCCGCGATCTCGGCGATTCCGATCTCGACCGCACCGAGGAGGCCGCGCGCGTTGGCTGCGGCGGATGCTGCCGTGCGGTTCGGGACGCCGAGCTTCTTGTAGATGTTCGAGAGGTGGAACTTGATCGTCTGCTCCGTCACCCAGAGCGCACGCGCCATCTGCGAGTTCGACGCGCCGCTCGCGACGCGGCGCAGGATCTCCAGCTCCCGCTTCGTCAGCCCGTGACCGTGGGTGTCGGCCTTGGGGGCGCTGGCGCGACGCCGCCACCGGCTCGCCGCCGCGGTACCGGATCAGGCCGTTGCACGTAACCGCGCGTAGAGCGTGGATCAGATACTGGGGCGGCACGCACTTGCCGACGAAGCAGACGGCCCCGGCGGCGAGGGCGCGATCGATCACGTGAGTGTCGTCCTCGCTCGAGACGACGACCACCTTCACGTCCGGATGCGCCTCGACGAGGCGCGCAAGGCAGGTGAGACCGTCCATCCCCGGCATTGCGAGATCGAGCAGGATCGCATCGGGCTCGAGGCGACCGACGAGCTCGAGCGCCTCCTCGCCGCTGCCGGCCGTGCCGACCACCTCGACGCCGGCGTCCTGGAGCGAGAGCTCCAGGGCGGCGACGAAGAGCGGATGGTCGTCCACCAGGATCACCGTCGGTGTATGCGTGGCCGCACGCGTCATCTGCTCACGAGACGGGTGGGAGCAACAGTTTCTTCCCACAAAGTGCGAAGCGCCCGTTTCCTGTAGCCGCAGAAAACGGGCGCCGCAGATGCCGGGGGGATTCGAGGGGGGAAGTACCGGCAACCCCATGCTCGCGCGGGCGGCCCGCGGGGTCATGCCCCGGAAGGGTGAATTGGCCCGGCGGGGAGGTGCGATACCATGCCGCTTCCGGAGAAGTGGCCGAGTGGCTGAAGGCGGCGCCCTGCTAAGGCGTTATGGGGGTGAATGCCTCCATCGAGGGTTCGAATCCCTCCTTCTCCGTTGGGAGGCCCTCCGGGGCCTTCCCGCACGGAGAGGTGGCAGAGCGGTCGAATGCGGCGGTCTCGAAAACCGTTACGCGTCGTTAGGCGTGTCGAGGGTTCAAATCCCTCCCTCTCCGCTGACCGAGCCGGATCCTGCGGTGCAGGGTCCGGTCTCGCGTCGCTCCGCGAACCTGAACCTTCGGCCAGTGGCCCGGCGTCTACGGTGCATCACGATAGGAGTGGGGCACAGGCACGACGTTGGGGGGAAGGGTTGCGCCGAGCATGGAATCGGGTCGGAGCGCGGCGGCTCGCGCTCGGAGTGCTGGCGCTCGCGCTGGCGGGAACGATCGGCCCCGGCTTCGCGGCGCCGGGTGTCACGATTCGGTCGGATGACTTCGGCGGACCGTTCGACTCGGCGATCTGGACTGTCGTCGACCCGCTCGGGGACAGCGACATCGCCGTGTCGGACGGCGCTCTCTCGCTCTCCGTTCCGGCGGGTGCCGTGCACGCGATCTGGAACACCACCAACTCGGCGCCGCGCGTGCTGCAGGCGTCGCCCGACACCGACTTCGAGCTCGAAGCGAAGTTCAACTCCCGTGTGGGCCTGCCATTCCAGCTGCAGGGGATCGTGGTCGAGGGCGACGACGGGCGCCTCCTCAGGACCGAGACTCACTACCACGAGAACGGCGACACGAACCTGTTCGCGGCGTCGATCGAAGGCGGCCTCGCGACGGCACGCGGCCTCGCTGTCCTGGCTCCGGGTCCTGCGACAGCGTCGTACCTGCGGCTGACGAGGGTCGGGAACGTGTGGACGCTCCGCCATTCGGTTGACGGCGAAACGTGGGTCGCGGAGCTGTCGTTCGTGGTCGAGCTGGCCGTTCGGCGGGTCGGGGTGTTCGTCGGCAACGAAGGGACGCCTGCACCGGCGTTCGTCGGCGAAGTGGACTACTTCCACGCGCGCGGCGAAGGAGCGACGGCGCCCGTGTCGGGTGACGGTCAGCCGGCGGCGGCACCGCCGCCCGTCGACGCCAGTCCACCGGCGACAGCGCCCCGTGCCGCCGCCGAGGTCGCCGCGCCCGCCGTGAAGGCGGCGCCGTACCACGCGATCGTACGTGGCACCCCGCTAGCCGACGTGCTGCTCGGGACCCAGTGGGGAGAGGGGCTCGCAGCCGGCCCCGGTGACGACGAGGTCAGGGCGCTCGGGGACGATGATCGGTTGTTCGGAGGGCTCGGCAACGACCTGCTGCTTGGCGGTGACGGCGCTGACAAGCTCGAGGGCGGCCCGGGCGACGACAGGTTGCAGGGCGGCAACGGCTCGGATGGTCTCAGCGGGTCGGCGGGCGCTGACGAGCTGCTCGGCGGCCCGGGCAACGACTTCCTGTTCGGGCGTGGCGGCCCCGACCGGCTCGACGGGGGCAGCGGGTCTGATCGGCTGCTGGGAGGTTCTGGTGACGATCTGATCTTCGCTGTGGACGGGGAGCTCGACCGCATCGATTGCGGTGCAGGAAGCGCGGATCGCGCGGTCGTGGACGCGATCGACCGTGTCGTCCGATGCGAGACCGTGATCGTCCGCAAGTAGCTCCGGACGTGCGAAAGGCCGCGGTCGGCGCTGGGAATTACGCGTCACGCGGCCTCTCGAGAGCTCTGCACGGTGGGCTGCGGCCCCCCACGTTGCTGAGCTTGATCGCAGAAAGCATCGGTCGCGCGGCCTTCCCGCCCGATCCCTCGATCAAGTGAAGCGGCGCGGTGAACCCAGGTCGAGGGATGGCGTGAAGCGGCCTCCATCCGCCAGGATGCCGTCAGCAAGCTCGATGCCCCGGGCGGCGGGGCGTCGACGGTGCAGGGGCGGGAGCTCGATCCCATGCGGCGGATCGCACCCGCCCCATTGCACGGTCCGGGCTAGTCGTGGATCCGCGCGAGCAGATCCTCGCGCTTCAGCATCCGCACACGGTGCGGCGAGCGGACGAGCCGCACCTCGAAGCCGGCGTCGCGCGGGAAGAGCACCTTGTCGCCGGGGTCGATCGCCTCGACGTCCGGGCCGACCGCCGCGACGATTCCGGTGCGCGTCTGCGTGCCCTCGTTGATCGGCACGATCAGCCCGCTCGCGGTCTCGGAGTCGTCGAGCGGCTCCACGACGATCCAGTCGTCCAGCGGCTCGAGCGTCGCGTCGGTGGCGGTGTCGTTCTCCAGCATCGCTCCAGTCTAGAGGCGCCCCGCCGCGATGATCCGGTCGAGGAACTGGCGCGTTCGTGCCTCGGCGGGCGCCCGGAAGATCTGCTCGGGCGGCCCCTGCTCGAGGATGACGCCGCCGTCGAGGAAGCAGACGCGGCTCGCGATGTCGCGCGCGAAGCCCATCTCGTGGGTCGCGATCAGCATCGTCATCCCGCCGTCGGCGAGCTCCCGGATCACGCTCAGGACCTCGGCGACGAGCTCCGGGTCGAGTGCGCTCGTCACCTCGTCGAGCAGCATCAGCTCCGGCTTGAGCGCCAGCGCGCGCACGATCGCCACCCGCTGCTGCTGGCCGCCGGAGAGCCGGTCGGGGTAGTCGTCCCGCTTGTCCGACAGGCCGAACCGGTCGAGCAGCTCGGCCGCGGTCGCCTCGGCTTCGCGGCGAGGCTGTCCGAGTGCCTTGCGCGGCCCCAGGGTGACGTTGTCCAGCACGCTCATGTGCGGGAAGAGGTTGAACGCCTGGAAGACGATTCCGATCCGGCGCCGGACCCGGTTCTCGTCGACGCCGGCCGCCGTGATCTCCTCGCCGCCGAGGAAGACGCGGCCCTCGTCCACAGGCTCGAGCAGGTTCACGCAGCGGAGCAGCGTCGACTTGCCCGAGCCGGAGGCGCCGATCAGGCACACGACCTCGTGCTCGGCGAGCGCCAGGTCGATCCCCTCCAGCACGCGCACCTTGCCGAACGACTTCGACACCCCCTCGATCCGGAGCAGCGCGCTCACCGCTGTCGCCTCCGCTCGCGGGCGATCAGCCAGTCGGTGAGGCGCGTCAGCGGGATCGTCAGTGCGAGGAAGATCGCCGCGGTGGCGACGTAGGGGGTGTAGTTGAACGAGCCGGCAACCTCGATCTGCGACTGGCGGAACGCCTCGACCACGCCGAGCAGCGCAACGAGCGCGGTGTCCTTCTGCAGGCCGATGAAGTCGTTCAGCAACGGCGGGACGACACGTCGGATCGCCTGCGGCAGCACGACGTGGCGGAGCGCCTGCAAGCGGTTCAGCCCGAGCGACCGGGCGGCAGCCTCCTGGCTCGGGTGCACGGAGTCGATGCCGGCCCGGTACACCTCGGCGACGTACGCCGAGTAGACGAGCACGAGCGAGACCGTCGCCCAGAAGAACTGCGACCGCGGCACGCCGGAGATCTGCAGGGCCGGCACACCGAACCCGAGCAGGAAGATGAGCAGGATCGTCGGGATCCCGCGAAAGATGTCCGTGTACGCCGCCGACAGGAAGCGGAGCGGGAAGAAGACGGGGCCACGGAGGTTGCGCAGCACCGCGAGGCCGAGCCCCCAGATCAGGATGAACACCTCGGCCAGCAGGAAGAGCTGCACGTTCGTTCCGAACCGGTCGAGGATGTCCGGGAAAGACTCCCTGAACTCCGGGCCGTAGAAGAACGACTCGCGCACCTCCGCCCAGCCAGGCGAGCTCCGGACGACGAGTACGGCCGCGCCGAAGACGACGACGGTGCTGACCGTCGCGATCGCGAGGCTGCGCCCGCCGCCGGGGCCGCCCAGGATACGTGAGCTGCGGCTCGCTATTCGAGTACGGGAGCGCTGGTCTTCTCGGCGAGCCACTGCTGCTGGATCTGCGCCAGCGTCCCGTCCTCCTTCAGCGCGGCAAGTGCCTCGTTCACGCAGTCGCGGAGCGGGTTGCCCTCCCCGAACAGCATCCCGAAGTGCTCCTGACCACCCTCCGAGGGGAACTGGCCGACCACGGTGCCGTCCTTGACCTCGCCCGAGCCGACGAAGAAGAACGCGGTCGGCAGGTCGACGACGATGCCGTCGATCTGCTTGCCGTTCAGTGCCGCGACGACGTCGTTCGAGGTGTCGTAGATGCGCGGCTCCTTCGACGGCTGGATGTTGTCCTCGATGTAGGCGAGGCTCGTCGTGCCGACCTGCGCGCCGAGCTGGAAGTCGGCGAGGTCCGCGCGCGACGTGACCTCCGCGAGCGGCGTGCCCGCGAGGGCGACGAGCGCCTGGTTCACCTCGTAGTACGAGTCGCTGAAGTCGACGGCGCGGTCGCGCTCGTCGGTGACGGAGATCTGGTTGATGTCGAAGTCGAAGTTCTTGTCGCCCGGGCGGAAGGAGTTGTTGAAGGGGACGACGACCCAGTCGACCTCGTCGTCGGCGAATCCGAGCTCCTCGGCGACGGCGTAGGCGACGGCGCTCTCGAAGCCCTCGCCGGTCGCCGGATCGTTGAACTCCCAGTCGGAGCCCTCGGGCGTCCCACCCTCGAACCACGGCGGGAAGGCGGGGTTGTCCGTGCCGATCGTCAGCCGTCCCGCCTCGACGAGCTCGAGGCTCTCCTTCGCGCAGCCGTCGGCAGTCGCGTCGGTCGTCGCCGCCGCCGTCGTGGGTGCAGCCGCCTCCTCGTCGTCGGAGCCGCAGCCTGCGGCGACGACGGCCAGCGTGAGGACGGAGAGGAAGACGACGAGCTTGCGCATGAGGGCTCCCGGAGTCGGACAGTCGGAACGCGAACCTACCACGCTGTACCGTCCACACCAATGGCGTCGCCGTTCGTGGAGCTCGAGGTGGAGAGCCGGGTCGTGAAGGTCACGAACCCGGACAAGGTCCTGTTTCCCGCGCGCGCGAGAGACGAAGCGCGATCTGGTCCACTACTACCTCTCGGTCGGCGAGGGGATCGTGCGCGCCCTCTACGAGCGGCCGACGCAGCTCCGCCGCTTCCCGGACGGCGTCGAGGGCGAGATGATCTACCAGAAGCGGGTGCCGGAGAAGCGGCCGGAGTGGGTCGAGGCGGCTCGGGTCACCTTCCCGTCCGGCCGCCATGCCGACGAGCTCTGCGTCACCGAAGTGGCGCAGGTGGCGTGGGCGGCGAACCTCGCCGTCGTCGACTTCCACCCGTGGCCGTCGCGGCGCGCGGACGTCGACAAGCCGGACGAGCTGCGGATCGACATCGACCCGCAGCCGGGCACGGGCTTCGCCGACGCGAAGGCGGTCGCCGCGGTCGTGCGCGAGACGCTCGCCGAGCTGGGGTGGACGGGCTGGCCGAAGACGTCGGGCAACCGCGGCATCCACGTCGCCTGCCGGATCGAGCCCAGGTGGGACTTCCCCGTCGTGCGCCGCTGCGCGCTCGCGTTCGCTCGCGAGATCGAGCGCCGGCTGCCGGAGAAGGTCACGACGGCCTGGTGGAAGGAGGAGCGCGGCGAGAAGGTGTTCATCGACTACAACCAGAACGCCCGCGACCGCACGATCGCCTCGGCCTACTCGGTGCGCGGCCGGCCCGACGCGACCGTCTCCGCGCCCGTGGCCTGGGACGAGCTCCCGGACGTCGAGACCGAGGACTTCACGCTCGCGACGATGCCGAAGCGCTTCGCGAAGCTCGGCGACGTCCAGGCCGGGATCGACGAGGCGGTCTGTGACCTGAACGTCCTGCTCGAGTGGGTCGAGCGCGAGGAGGCGGCGGGAGAGGGCGAGGCTCCGTACCCGCCGAACTTCCCGAAGATGCCGGGCGAGCCGAAGCGCGTGCAGCCGTCGCGCGCGAAGAAGCCGAAGCCGGCCAAGTAACAGACTGTTACTTGGGCCTCGAGCGGTCGCTCCGGCCGGAGTCGAGTCGTTGCGGGCCGAGACCTCCAAGTAACAGACTGTTACTTGGCTCAGATCAGGCGGCGCTCCGTGGCCCAGCGGGTCAGCTCGTGCCGGCTCGAGAGCTGCAGCTTGCGGAGCACGGCCGAGACGTGGCTCTCGACCGTCTTCACCGAGAGGTGGAGCCGCGCCGCGATCTCCTTGTAGCGGTAGCCGCGCGCGATCAGCTGCAGCACCTCGCGCTCCCGGGTGGTGAGCGTGTCGAGCTCGGCGTCCGCGACGGCCTCGCCGCTGCGGAAGGCGTCGAGGACGAAGCCGGCGAGCCGCGGCGAGAAGACCGCGTCGCCGTCGGCCGTGCGCTCGATCGCGTCGACCAGCTCCGGGCCGGAGATCGTCTTCGTCACGTAGCCGCGGGCGCCTGCCCTGATCACGTCGATCACGTCTTCGGCGGCGTCGGAGACCGAAAGCGCGAGGAAGCGCACGCCCGGGCGCTCGGGCGCCACCTGCGCGATCACGGCATGGCCGCCGCCGTCGGGCAGGTGCACGTCGAGCAGGACGACGTCGGGGTCGAGCTCGCGGATCAGCGGCACCGCGTCGGCGACGGACGCGGCCTCGCCGACGATCTCGACGGCGTCGCCGATCTCGCTCCGCACTCCGGCGCGAAAGAGGTCGTGGTCGTCGACGAGGACGACGCGGCGCTTCACGGCGTCCTCCGCAGCCGCAGCTCGACTTCGGTGCCGCCGTCGGCCGAGGACACGATCGCGGCCGTGCCGCCCGCGCGCTCCATCCGGCCGCGAATCGACTGGGCGATGCCGTGTGCTCCGGTGGGCGGCGTGTCCGGGTCGAAGCCGGCACCGCGGTCGCGCACGTAGACGGCGACCTCGTCGACACCGACGTCGACGAAGGTCGAGACCTCGTCCGCGCCCGAGTGTCGCGCAGCGTTTGCCATCGCCTCGCGCGCGGCGAGCACGAGCGCCTCGACGCGCTCGTCGAACGGCACGTCTCCGGTGCGAACCAGCTCGACCGGGACGCCGTGCAGCTCCTCGACCTCGGCGGCCGCAGCCTCGATCGCGGCTGCGAGCCCGCCCTCGACGCTACTCGGGTCGGGGTAGAGCCAGGAGCGCAGCTCGCGCTCCTGCCGCCGCGCGAGTGTCGCGACGCGACGCGGATCGGCCGCTTCGCGCTGGACGAGCGCGAGTGTCTGCAGCACGGAGTCGTGCACGCGGGCAGCCATCTCGGCTCGCTCCTGCTGGCGGATCCGGCCCGTACGCTCGGCGTCGCGCTCGGCGGCGAGACGCCAGGCCCACGGCCCGAGCACGAGCAGGAGCGCGATCGCGACCGCGCTCGACTCCAGCGCCGCCCCGCCACCGCCGCTGCCGGCGTTCTGATCGACGAAGAGGAGGATCGCCAGCGCGATCAGGATGAAGCCTGCGACGACGCGCGTCCGGTGCGGGCTCTTCGTGAGCAGAAAGCCCGCGGTGGCGACGGCGGCGGGCCAGATCACGGAGTCGGGAAGGCCGAGCCCGCCGAGCAGGAGCAGCCCCGCCAGCGCGAGCGCGAGCAGCCCGAGCACCCGCCTGCGGGGCGAGGGCGGGGAGCCCTGCTCCGGCACGAGCGCCAGCCAGCCCGCCGCATACGCCACGACTCCGGCGCCGTTCGCGAAGGCGAGCAGCGCGAACGTGAGCCGGACGAGCGTCGGGTCGACGCGGAAGCTGCGACCGATTCCGGCCGCGACGCCCCCGAGCGCGCGCCCGCCCTCCACGCGCGTCACGCGGGGGAGGGCGAGCGGCAGCCGGTACGAGCCGGTGCTCACCCGCGCTGCACCTCCACGACGCCGAGTCCGACGTCGGCGTCGAGCACGAGCACCGGCGCGTCGGCGGTGGTCCCGCCGAGGTTGAGCCGTCGGTCTGCGGCGACGCCCTCGTCGGCGTCGCCGAGGACGATCACCTCGCCGACGCCCGCGCGCGCGTCGACCTCGAGCGCGACGTCCTCGGGCACCGTGACGATCAGCTCGCCGATCCCGAGCGACACGTCGACCCGGGTCTCGCCCGGCGCGAGCTCGATCGCCGACAGGTCGAGCGTGTACTCGCCCAAACCGAACTCGTACGAGCGCTCGAGCACGGCCGCGTCGAGGGGCCGCTCGAGCTTCTCGCCGACGCCTGCCGAGAGGGGGACAGGCGTCGAGGCGGCGCCGGCGAAGCCCGCCAGCAGGAGCACGCCGAGCACGACGAGCCAGCCCACGCGGCGTCCGCTGAACGCGCCGATCGCGACCGCTGCCCCGACGAGTGCGACCGCAGCGGCGAGCGCCAGGTCGACGTCGATCGTGTACACGTCCAGCGACGCCAGGAGCCCGAAGCCTCCGGCGAGCGCGAGCAGCGACCCGAGCACGGGCGCGACGAGCGACGGCCGGGCCGGCGCGCGGGGCGGCGCGGCCGCCGCGGGATCGGCCGTGCGCGGGGCGGGCGTGTCGCGGTGCGCGAGGTGCCACCAGACGAGCGCCGTCCCGGCGAGTGCCGCGGCCAGCCAGACATTGCCCCAGCTCGACCAGACGTCGGCCTCGCCGAGCACGAGGACCGAGCTGAGGAGGAGCAGGCCGACGCCGAGCAGGAGCCAGGGTCGCTCGCGGTGCTCGCGCAGCGCCTGGACGGCGACCGACTCGTCGCGAGCCTCGCCGGGCATCACGAGCCAGGCGGCGAGGTAGAGGAGAATGCCGGTGCCGCCCGCGAACGCGAGCACGGCGAATGCGATCCGGTAGATCAGGGGATTGACGTCGAAGTACCGGCCGAGGCCGGCGGCGACGCCGCCGAGCCAGCGGCCGTCGTCGACGCGCACGAGCCGCCTTGGCGGCGCCTCTTCCGGGGTGGTGGGGATGTTCATCGTCTCTGACACTGTGAGCCTCCTTTGGGATGGTCACAGCTTGCGGTCGTGGGGGCCAGCACCGCCATCCGGCAAGCCCCTGGTTCGACCCTGATTCTTCCCTGGTGTAAAGCAGGCTTGACATCGGAGCGATGACAAGTTAACTTTACACCGATGTTGAACACGATCCGGAAGTTGCGGACGACACGAGGCCTCTCGCAGGCCGCGCTGGCGCAGGCGATGCAGGTGTCACGCCAGACGATCAATGCGATCGAGACGGAGCGCTACACGCCCTCGCTGCCGCTCGCCCTCGCGCTCGCCCGCTACTTCGACTCGACGGTGGAGGAGATCTTCGATGACGGAAGCGCATAACCCGATGCCGCGGTGGCTGGTGCCCTTGCTCGTCGCAGCTGTGGCCGTTCCGACCGTCGCCGCGTTCTGGATCGGCGGCCGGCTCGCACTCGGCCTGCTGTGGGGCGCCGTGAGCGTCGCCTTCGGGATCGCGCTGGCCGTCGGTGGCCGCAGCGAGACCCTGCGGATGCTCCGCGGCACCGACGACGACGAGCGCACGCTGTTGCTCGAGCACAAGGCGATGACCTCCGTCGCGCTCGTGCTCGTGATTGCACTTGCCGGCCTGTTTCTCGCCGCCGGGGTGCGTGGCGAGAGCGGTCTCGTCTACGGCCTGCTGCTCGTGCTCGCCGAGGCGACGCACGTCGCGGCGCTCGCCGTGCTCGGCCGGCGCAGCTAGGCGGCGGGGAGGTCGACGAAGACGGTGGTGCCGCGCTCGCTCGGGAGCAGCCCGATCCGGCCGTTCATCCTCGCCACGAGCTCGCGCGCGATGTAGAGGCCGAGGCCGGTGCCGCCGACGCCCCGCTGCTGATCCGGGTCGAGGCGGTAGAACTTCTCGAAGACTCGTTCGCGCTCGCCGTCCGGGATCCCGGGGCCTTCGTCGGTGACGCTGAATCGGACCGACGCGTGACGGCTCGCGACGCCGACATGGACCGGTCCGGTCGAGTACTTGAGCGCGTTGTCGACCAGGCTCGCCAGCACCTGGCCCGTCGTCTCTGCGTCGCCACGAGCGCGTAGCGGCGGGACGGGCTCGAGCACGAGCCGGTTGCGTTGCGCGCCGGGACGCGACGTTGGCCTCCAGGCGCTCGAGCGCCTCGCCCGCGGCGAAGGCGTCGATGGCGATGCTCAGGTTGTCGCTGTCGAGCCGGCTCGTCAGCAGCACGTCGTCGATGATCCGCGCGAGCCGGTCGCTCTGGTCGACGATCAGCTCGAGCAGCTGGCGGCGCTGGGCCTCGCCGAGGTCCGCGTAGCGGGCGAGGAGCGTCGTGGCTGCCCCGTAGACGCCCGTGAGCGGCGTGCGCAGCTCGTGCGAGACGATCGCGACGAGGTCGCTGCGGAGCTGCTCGAGCCCGTGCTCGGCGGTGACGTCGCGGATCGTGTGGACGACGCCGTCGCCCGAGTCGACGGCGGAGACGACGAGCCAGTGCTCGAGGCCGCCTCGCGTGAGCGGCAGCGTGGCCGCCGCCGCTCGCCCGCCAGGCCCGCCGCTGACGGGGATGCGCCCGTCGAGCTGTTCCCACTCCGGTACCGCTTCGAGGAGTGGACGTCCGACCGCGTCCTCGGGCAGCCCGAGGATCGTGGTCGCCGCGGCGTTGGCCGCGTCGATGCGCCCGTCCACGCCGACGAGCAGCACGCCCTCCGTGACGTGCGCGAGCGCGAGCGCCGCCCGGGCCCGTGACTCCGCGTCCACGCGGGCGCGCAGCAGCTCGCGCTCGTAGCGCCGCCGGTCCGAGGCGTCGAAGATCGTGGTGCGGATCACGCGTGGCAGCCCCGCGTCGTCGGTGACGAGCGTCGAGTTGAGCAGCACGGGCAGGCGCGTCCCGTCGGCGCGCACGAGCTCGACGGCGATCTCGCTGACGCTGCCCTGGAGGGCGAGCAGCGGCGCATAGTGCGTCTCGTAGTAGATGCGCGCCCCGGGTGCGAGCAGGTCGTGGAGGCGCTTGCGGCCGACGAGCTCCTCGCGCTCGTAGCCGGTCATCGAGAGCAGCGTCTGGTTCACCTTCACGAGCGCCCCGTTCGGGAGCGCGGAGAGATAGCCGGCCGGGGCGTGCTCGTACAGCTCCTCGGCGCTCTCGTGCAGCAGCTCCTCGGGCGGTGCGGCCAGCTCGTCGTCGGCGGCCACGCCGCCTAGAGGAAAGCTTTGATCGCCGCGATCGTCTCGGCGGGTGCGCTCAGGTTCGGGCAGTGGCCCGTCGCCTCCAACTGTACGAGTGTGCTGCCGGCAATCTGCTCGTGGACGTACTCCCCGACGGCCTGCGGTGCGATCACGTCGTCCGAGCACTGGAGCACGAGCGTCGGCGTGGCGACGCGCGCCAGGTCGGCTCGGTTGTCGGAGAGGAACGTGACCCGCGCGAAGTGCTTGGCGATCTCGGGGTCGGTGCGGCAGAAGCTGTTCGTCAGCTCGCCCTTGAGGTCGTCGGGCTGGTCGGCGCCCATGATCACCGGCGCGAGCGCCTGCGACCAGCCCAGGTAGTTGCTGTCGAGCGATTCGAGCAGACCGTCGATGTCCTCGCGCGTGAAGCCGCCGGTGTAGCCGTTCTCGTCGACGTAGCGCGGTGATGGCCCCACGAGCACGAGCTTCGCGAACCGCTCCGGCTCCGCCGCCGCGGCGAGCGCGCCGACCATGGCGCTGACGGAGTGGCCGACGAAGATCACGTCCTCGAGCTCCAGCTCGTGGCAGAGCTCGAGTACGTCGTCCGCGTATCCCTGCAGCGAGCCGTACTTCGCGGGGTCGTAGGCCGACAGGTCGGAGCCGCCCGCGCCGACGCTGTCGAAGAGCACGATCCGGTAGTCGTCGGCGAACGCGGGCGTGACGTGGCGCCACATGCTCTGGTCGCAGCCGAAGCCGTGGGCGAACAGCATCGGCTGCCCGTCGGGGTTCCCGCCGACCGTGGCGTTGTTCCTCGCGGCGGCGCTCACGGCCCGATCGTAGCCGCGTTCGGCTATTCGCGAGGCTTTGGTGCGCCGATCATCCAGTTGGCGAGCCGGGCGAGCGGGCCGCGGCGAGAGCCGCTCGTGAGCTTGACGAGGATTGCCAGGCCGAGCGTGACCGCGGCGCCCACCAGCGCGCGGAACCACCACGGCCCGGGAACGCCGAACCCCACGGTGACGCCGACGCTGACGATCACCCCGAGCAGCGTCAGGCCCGCTGCTTTCAGCGTGATCGCGGTCTCGGCCTGGCGCCGGTCGTCGGCCATCAGCAACCGCCGCCAGTCAGTCCGTCCACCAGCCCTGGGCCATCCCCGTGTCGCCCCCTCGCGGCGCCGCGTCCTCCACGTCTGTCGTCAGATTCGCGATCGTGTACGTGGCCATACCGGCCCTATACCCGGCTGAGCAGCGATTGAACGGTGGGGTCGCCGGCTCTGCGTGGCGGGCGCACCTCGCGCCACGTGCACTGGCCGGGGTCCTTGTCCGGGCGGAAGCGGATCAGCTTCGTCCCGTGGCGAAAGCGGTTCCCCTGCACCTTGTCGTAGCGCACTTCTGCCACGAGCTCGTGCCGCAGCGGCGTCTCCTCGAGCTCGCCGGTGCCCCAGCGGTTCGGCTCGGAGAAGCGGCGGTCGGAGCTCTCGTCGAGGAGCGGCACGACGAGCTCCTTGATCTCGTCGTGGTTCCGGGCGCCGATCGCAGCCGAGCCGACGTAGTCGACCTCGCCGTCGTCGTCGTAGAGGCCGAGCAGGAGCGTCGCGAGCCGGTCCGGCCGCTGCTTCCAGCGGACGCCGACGACGACGCAGTCGGCCGTCTTGTGCTCCTTCACCTTCACGACGCGCCTCGCGCGAGCCGGGCGAGATACGGGACGCCGAGACGCTTGCGCGACGACGCCGTCGAGCCCGGCCGCCTCGAAGCGGTCGAGCCAGGCGGTCGCGGCCGCGAGGTCGGTCGTCGCGGGCGAGATCCAGAAGCCGTCGCCGCGCTCGAGCAGCTCGGCGCGGCGCTCCTCGAGCACGCGTTCGTGCACCGGCTCGCCCTCCCAGAGGAGCAGGTCGAAGGCGATGAAGATCGCCGGGATCTCGGCCGCGAGCTTGCGGACGCGGCTCTCGGCAGGGTGGAGGCGCGTCTGCATCGAGTCGAAGTCGAGCACGCCGTCGCGGGCGATCACGATCTCGCCGTCGAGTGCCGAGTGGGGAGGCAGGTGCTCGCCGAGCGTCGCCAGCTCCGGGAAGTAGCGGAGCAGCGGCCGGCCGTTGCGCGACCAGAGCCGGAGCTCGCCGCCGTCGTTCTCGAGCAGGCCGCGGAAGCCGTCCCACTTCGGCTCGTACTGCCAGCCCTCGCCGGCGGGGAGCTCGCGGACGAGCTCCGCCTCCATCGGCGGGAACGGCACGGCCGTGCCGAGCTCCTTCGGTCGCGCCGGTGCGTCGCCTCGGGCCATGCGCGCATTCTGCCGCGGCCGGACGCGGGCGGCGCTCTAGCGGAGCCAGGGAGCGAGCAGCTCCTCGATCTCCTTGCAGCCGCGCGGGCTCTTCGAGCCGCGCGCGCTCGGCCTTCGCTCTCGACGACGACGAGGGTCGGCAGCTCGGTGACGCCGAAGCGCTCGACCAGGTCGGGCCGCTCGTCTTCGTCGACGAGGAGGACGCGGAACGTGCCGTGGTTCCGCCGCCGTTGCAGCACCTGCGCGAGGAAGCCCTCGACGCGGCGGCACTGTCCGGAGACGGACGAGGTGAAGAAGATCAGCCGTGGGCTTGGTCGCGACGGGCGCGACCGCGGGGGCGGTCGGCATGCGTTCCGATTCCCGGCGCGGCAGATCGCTAACTAGGATTGCGCGATGAAGCGCGTCGTCGTCACCGGGCTCGGAGCGGTCACCCCGATCGGGCTCGACGCCCCCTCCACGTGGGCCGCTGCGGTGGCCGGCGAGAGCGGGATCGGCTTCATCGAGAGCTTCGACGCGAGCGAGTTCCCCGTCCGGATCGCCGGCGAGGTGACGGGGTTCGAGCCCGCATCCGTCGCGCCGCCGAAGGATGCGCGACGGATGGACAGAAACGTCCTGCTCGCGCTCGGCGCCGCGCAGGAGGCATGGCGCGACGGCGGCCTGAACGGGGTCGACCCGTCCCGCGTCGGCATCGTCGTCGGCTCCGCGATCGGCGGCCTACCGGGGATCGCCGAGCAACACGACGTCCTGCGCGAGCGCGGGCACGATCGCGTGTCGCCGTTCTTCATCCCGAGCGTGCTCGTCGACTCGGCCAGCGGCCAGATCGCGATCTCGCTCGGTTTGCGCGGCCCGAACTATGCGCCCGTCTCCGCCTGCGCGACCGGCTCGCATGCGGTCGGCGAGGCCGCGGAGCTGATCCGGCGCGGCGCCGCCGACGCCGTGCTCGCCGGTGGCACCGAGTCGTGCATCCACCCGCTGATCCTCGCCGGCTTCTGCGCGATGCGCGGGCTCGTGGCAGAGGACGAGGACCCGACGAGAGCGTCGCGGCCCTTCGACGCCACGCGCGCGGGCTTCGTCATGTCCGAGGGCGCCTGCATCCTCCTGCTCGAGGAGCTCGAGGCAGCGCAGGCACGTGGCGCCACGATCTACGCCGAGGTGCTGGGCTACGGCGCCTCGAACGACGCGCACCACATGGCACAGCCGGATCCCGACTCCGTCGGCGTCGCCGAGATGATGCGGGCCGCGCTCGAGCGTTCCGGCGTCGCACCCGAGCGCGTCGGTTACATCAACGCGCACGGGACGTCGACACCGCTCGGCGACCTCGCCGAGACCCAGGCGATCAAGCGGGTCTTCGGTGCGCACGCCCACGAGCTCGCCGTCTCCTCGACGAAGTCGGTCACCGGCCACTGCTTCGGTGCGGCGGGCGCGATCGAGGCGATGATGTGCGCGCTCGCGCTGCACCACCAGCTCCTGCCGCCGACGATCAACTACCGCACGCCCGATCCGGAGCTCGACCTCGACTACGTCCCCAACGAGGCGCGCGAGGTGGAGCTCGATGTTGCGCTCTCGAACGCGATGGGGCTAGGCGGGCACAACGGCTGCGTGCTGCTCGGCCGTCTCTAGATCGAGCGCTGAACGCACTGCCGCCAGCAGCCGGGCTGGCGGTGAACGGCTTGCGCACCAGCTCGGCGCCGCCGAGCGGCCCCTCGGTCTGGGGCGCGTAGCCGGACATGAAGATCGCGGGGACGCCGGGCCGCCGGGCCTGGAGCCGGGCGACGACCTCCGGGCCGGAGAGACCGGGCATGACGACGTCGCTGAGGACGAGCTCGAATCGCCGGCCGTCGTGCGCCAGCTCGAGCGCCTCGGTGCCGTAGCGCGCCTCGACCACGGTGTAGCCCGCCCGGACGAGCATCCGGCGAGTGAGCTCGCGGACGGCGTCGTCGTCCTCGATCAGCAGGATCGTCTCCTGGCCGGCAGCGGGCGCGCGCGACGACTCGGTCTCGCTCGGGACAGCCACCGGTGCCCCGACAGCCGGGAGGCACAGCGTGAAGGACGCACCGGCACCCAGGGCGGTGTCGACTTCGGTGAAGCCCTCGCTGGAGCGGACGAAGTCTCCCACCATCGCGAGGCCGAGCCCGGTGCCGCGTCCCACCTCCTTCGTGGTGAAGAACGGCTCGAAGAGGTGCGGGAGCAAGCCGGGGTCGATGCCCGAACCGGTGTCGGCAACGCGAACCGATGCGTACCGGACGGCGCCGCGTGACTCGGTCCAGGTCGAGATCGAGAGCCGCCCGCCTCGCGGCATCGCGTCCCGGGCGTTCACCGCCAGGTTGATCAGCGCCTGGTCGAGCTCGGTGGGATCGACGGAGACGAAGCAAGGCTCGTCCGCGGGAACCGTCACGAGCTCGATGTTCTCGCCGAGCAGGCGGCGGAGCATCGGATGAGCAGCCGCGATCACCTCGTTCAGGTCGACGACCTCGGGTGCTCGTGCCTCCTTGCGGCTGAACGAGAGCAGCCGCTGCGTCAGATCACGGGCCCGGTCGGCTGCGATGCCGATCTGCCGCAGGTCGGCGCAGAGCTCCTCGTCGTCGCCTGCCCGGCTCAGGGCGAGCTCGCCGTAGCCCATGATCGCAACGAGGAGGTTGTTGAAGTCGTGCGCGATTCCGCCCGCGAGCTGCCCGACCGCCTCGAGCTTCTGCGACTGCCGCAACCGGCCCTCGAGCTCGCGCTGCTCGGTCACGTCGGTGAGGATCCCGTGCCACTGCCGGTTCCCGGCCTCGTCGACGAGCATCGCCTCGTCGCGGATCCAGACGACGTCGCCGCCCTTGCGGAACATCCGATACTCCGAGCGAATCGTGCCGACGGCGAGCCCGCGCTGCTCGTCGGCGTCGGCGCTCTCGCGATCCTCCGGGTGGACGTTCGAGCCCCAGGGCGACTCGTGCGCGAGCCACTCCGCCGGTGTCCAGCCGAGCACGTGCTCGATCGCGGGGCTGACGTAGTGCCAGTCGCCCGAGAGCACGGAGGCCCGGTAGACCACGACGGGCAGGCGCTCGACGAGCTGGCGATACCGCTGTTCGTACAGGTCGCCCACGGGCCGGTAATCGTCCGGATCCGCACGAACCTTGAGCCGGCGTCAACCGCGGATTCGCTGCTCCGTCAGCTCGGCGGGGGAAGCGAGCACGTCGTCGGCGAGCGCCAGTGCGTCGGAGGCCGGGGGGTAGTGCCGGTTGGGGAGCGCCAGCACTCGCATCCCGGCCGCATGGGCGGACCGGATCCCGTTCGACGAGTCCTCGATCGCGGCGCAGCACCCGGGCTCGACGCGGAGCCGCCGTGCCGCCTCCAGGTACACGTCGGGGGCGGGCTTTCCGGCCCCCACCTCCTCCGAGGACACCGTCGCCGCGAACAGCTCGGACACCCCCGCAGTCTCGAGGACGGCCTCGATCAAGGGCCGGTTGGAGGACGACGCGACGCCGAGCGTGAATGCGCCGGAGAGGCGGCGGATCGCCTCGACCGCCCCCTCGATCAGCGGCAGCCGCTCGCGGTAGCGCGCGAGCATGCGCTCGACGACCTCGGCGTTGATCTCCTCGGGCGGCTCGGGGAGCCCGATCACGTCGTGCATGTACTCGGACCACTCGGGGGAGCTCATCCCCATCATGTCCGCCTGGGCCTGCTCGTGCCAGCGGCCGCCCCGCTCGCGTGCGAGCTGCTCGCGCACGTCGTCCCACACCTGCTCGGTGTCGACGACGACGCCGTCGAGGTCGAAGACGACGGCCCCGATCACGTCGACCGGTACTCGCCGCCGAGACGGAGCAGGGCAGGGCCGTCCTCTCCCGCCTCGGCGCGCTCCACCGCGCCGACGAACAGCGTGTGGTCGCCGACGGTGAGCTCGTCGTCGACCCTGCACTCCAGCCAGCCGAGCGCGCCGGCGAGGAGCGGCCCGCGCGGGCTCTCGCGGATGTCGACTCCCTGCCACATCACGATCGGGGGCATGCCGCGCGAGAAGTGTTGCGCCAGCTCCACCTGGTCGGCCCGGAGCAGGGAGACGGCGAAGCCGCCGGCCGCGCGCAGCAGCTCGTGCGTCGCCGCCTGGTGGCTGATCGAGATCCCGACGAGCGGCGGCTCGAGCGCCAGCGAGACGAGCGAGGCGACGGTGACGCCGAGGCGCTCGCCCTCGCGGTCGACCGTGACGACGTTGACGCCGGCCGGATGGCGGCGCAGCGTGCCCCTGAGCTCGTCGCCGCTCGTCACGGCGTCGATCCTACGTGCGAGGCGCTAGACGGCCTTGCAGAGGGGGTCGCCGGCGAGGAACTCCTTCTGGACGGCGTGCTGCGCCAGGTCGAAGCCCTTGTCGTACGAGGTCAGCGCGTCCGCCTGCCAGAAGATGTCCGGGAGGACGCCCGGGCCGATGATCGTCGCCCGGTAGCGGGTGCCGTCGCCCTCCGGCCGGGAGCCGTGCCGGTAGAAGCCGTAACAGAACTTGCCCGTGCCCCTGTGCATCAGGAAGCTGTTCTCGCGCTTCCAGCCCTTGCCGTAGGCGGAGTCGAATGTGTCGAGGTAGAGATTGCGCCCGAAGGTGTCGAGCGGGACCCCCGCCGACGTCGACTTGAAGCCGTGCACGGGCTTGCCGAGGTAGGTGAACGAGCCGAAGATGTGGTGGTACTTGCGGTAGGCCCAGTTCAGCTGGACGTTCAGCACCGGGAGCTCGCCCTTCCAGTGCGAGAGCCGCAGCTCCCAGACAGCCGACTTGCCGCTCGCCTTCAGGCCGTAGTTCGGCAGCGCGCGCTGCCAGGCCTGGAGCGCCCAGTACGAGCCGTCGGACGCCTTGCACGCCGTGACGAGCCACTGCAGCGTCGGCCCGTCGTAAGGGCGGCACGCGTTCTTGAACGTCTTCCAGACGTCGCGCTTGTACGTCCCGTAGCCGCCCGAGTAGTCGAGCCTGAACTCGATCTGCTTGCGGGCCTGCGTCGGCTGGAGTGCGTTGACGGCGCCCCAGGCGAGCACGTTCCAGCGCTTGCCGCGCGCGTTGTAGCTGACGAGCGCCTGGCCGTTCTCGGCGACCTGGAGCGAGACGTTGCTCGCGTTGCGGTCGACGATCTCCGAAGCCAACGCGGTGCCCGGAAGAGCGACGGCGGCGGCGAGAGCGATGAGAGCGGCGAGGCGAACGCGCATGAGAGGTCTCCGATGTCGAGGTCCGGCTGATCTCGTCGTCGGCAGACGGGCGCCAAGCTACCAACACTCACTTGAGGGATTCGTAAAGCTTTCAACTGAGAAAACTGCTCTGGACGAGAAGCGACCGCGGGATGCGACTGTCATGCGCTGCTCGGCGCCGCTCGCTCCCGGGTGAGGGCCATGCCGAGCCCGATCATCCCGACCCCGAGGACGAGGTGAAGCCAGTCGTCGAGGCGGTTCGACGGGATCCAGTCGGCGCCGCCGAGAATCCCGAGCAGCCAGAGCACGACGTAGATCGCGCCGCCCCCGACGAGGAACGTGCGGGCACCGCTCGCCGTCGCTGCAAGAGCGAGGCCGGCGATGCCGAAGAGCCCATGCACGATGTTGTGCAGCACGCTCATCTTGAAGAGCCCGAGCAGCTCGGCATTGCCGTCGTTGCCGGCGAACTCGAGCCCGTCGTAGAGGTTCGTCGTGATGCCGGGGATGAACCCGGCGATGCCGACGAGCAGGAAGGCGACTCCCACGAGCCGCGAGACGTTCTGGACGGGTGTCCGTTCCATGCCTACCTCCCGGGTAGCGGGGCCGTGCCGGATTCCGCGCCGTTCGCGCGAGTCCTCCCCGGTGTGCGGTCGGGCGTCCAGGCGGGCGCTAGGGGTGGGGCAGCTCGGCGCGCAGTGCCGTCCCGGCGCCCGGCTCGCTGCTCACCGACAGCGTTCCGCCGAGGGCTGCGACCCGGTCGGAGAGCCCGCGGAGGCCCGAGCCCGCCGCAGGATCCGCTCCGCCGACGCCGTCGTCCTCGACCCTGACGATCGAGCAGTCGTCGTCCGACTCGATCCGCACGGTCACCTGTGTGGCCCGGCTGTGCTTGGTCGCGTTCGCGAGCGCCTCCGCCACGAGGTAATAGGCGGCGGCTTCCACCGAGGGCGGCAGCCGCTCGCCGGGCAGCGCCTCGAGCTCGACGGGCACGAGCGACCGTTCGGCGAGCGTCTCGAGCGCGGGACCGAGCCCGTTGTCGCTGAGCAGACGCGGATGGAGCCCGCGCACGAGCTCGCGGATCTCCTCGAGTGCAAGTGTCAGCTCGGTCTGCGCCGCCTCGACGAGGGGCGGCACTTGCTCGGGCTCGACCTCCAGGCGCCGTTTGATCAGGTGCAGGTGGAGAGCCACGGTGACCAGCCGCTGCTGGGCGCCGTCGTGGAGGTTGCGCTCGATCCGCCGCCGCTCCGAGTCGCCGGCCGAGACGATGCGGGCCTGCGACTCGGTCAGGTCGCGCATCGCCTGCCGTAGATCGGTGACGTCGCGGACGATCGCGACGACCTCGTCGACCCCGCAGGGCATCACCCGCGCTTCGAAGTCGCGCACGACCCCGTCCACCGTCTCCAGGCGGTAGTCGGCCGTCGCGAGCGCACCGCTCGCGAGCGCGCGCTCGATCGCGTCCAGCAAGGGGGTGTAGACGTCGACTGGAAGAAGCTCCCGGAGCTTCCGCCCGATCACCTCGTCCGGCCGGTGCGCGAGCCGGCTGATGTCGCCGGCGAGCTCCAGATAGGTGCCGTCGCGGCCGAGGCGGAACATCAGGTCCGGGATCGCGTCCAGGAGCGCGCGATGGCGCGCTTCGAAGGGGCTGGAGACGCCGTCCATGGCGCCATCGTAAACCGGCGCTAGGCTCGAGGCCCGTGCCGGAATGGCGTCCCGAGGTCGTGGTCGGCGAAGCGCTCGCGCGCGCATTGCTCGCCGACCAGTTTCCGGAGCTCGAGCTCGGGGCCTTCAGCCTGATCGGCGAGGGCTGGGACAACACCGCGTGGCTCGTCGACGAGCAGTGGGTGTTCCGCTTTCCGCGCCGCACGATCGCGCTCCCTCTGGTCGCACGGGAGTTGGCCGTGCTGCCCGCGCTCGCCCCGCAGCTCCCGCTTCCCGTTCCCGAGCCCGTCTTCGTCGGGAGGCCGGACCCGGCGTATCCCTGGCCCTTCCTCGGCGCCCGACTCGTGCCCGGCGTGGAACTGGCGGTGGCGGAGCTCGACGACGACGGACGAACCGCGCTCGCGCGGCCGCTCGGCGAGTTCCTGCGCGCACTCCACGCCGCCGAGCTCGACGCGGACCTTCCCCTCGACCCGAATCGGCGCACCGACATGCCGTTCCGGGTGGCCCGCGCGCGGACGATGCTCCTCGAGCTCGGCGTCGGGCCGGAGCGGACCGAGCCGATCTTCGTCGACGCGCTGCAGCTGCCCCCGCCGGGCCCGCCCACCCTCGTCCACGGCGACCTCCACCTCCGGCACGCACTCGTCGCCGGCGGCGGCCTGTCGGGAGTGATCGACTGGGGCGACGTCTGCCGGGCCGATCCCGCCATCGACCTGGTGCTCGTGTGGTGTTCGCTGCCGCCGGGTGCCCGAGGGGTCTTTCTCGCGGCATACGGCACCGTGAGCGAGGCCGCGCTCGTCCGGGCGCGTGTGCTGTCGCTCTTCCTCTGCGCCGTGCTCGTGCTGCACGCGCGGGACGCGCGTCTCCCGGCCGTCGAGCGGGGAGCGCTCGCCGGGCTCGAGCGCACCTTGCTGGGTTAGGGCGTACCCGGATCGCGCGCTCGGCCGTTGTCGAACCACACCAACGGAAGGAGCACGAATGAGTCTGCTCTACATCATCCTGATCATCGTCCTCGTGCTCGTCCTGCTCGGCTTCGTCGGCGGCCGCGGCCGCTGGTAGCGACTAGGACGTCCAGTAGCTCGCGATAGGCCGCCCGGCACTTGCCGGGCGGCCGCGCGTGCGGCACCGTGTTCGTATGGCTGCCGACACGGTCCTCGAGACGCTCGCGCGTGCCGATCGGCAAGGCGCGCTGCCGCGTCTCGGCGGGATGGCTCGTCCGAACGGCGTCGTGATCGTGAGCGAGCGCTACTGGGCGTTCGCGACGACCTCCGGCGAGCTGCTCGAGGGCACGCTCTCGCCGTCACGCCGCCGGACCGCGCGGATTCCCCTCGTCCGCGGTCTCGTGCAGCTTGCGGCGTCGCTCAGGCCACTCGCGCGCAGCGGCGGCGTCGCGAGTGGCCGCGAGCGTCTCTTCCTGCTGGTCGCGCTCCTGGCACCCCTGTTTCTGCTCTCGCGCCTGCCCGCCTCGCTCGAGCTGCCGGTGGGCATCGGACTGGCGGTGCTCCTCGTTGCCTGGCTGATGCGCGGCCGCACGTTGCGGCTGCACGGCGCCGAGCACCGCTCGATCGGTGCGGCCGAGAGCGGGCGGCTGCTCGCGACGTGGGAGGGAACGGAGCGGCCGAGCCGGTTCGCGCCCCGTTGCGGCACGAACTTCGCGGCGCTCGCGTTCCCCGTCGCCATGGGCTTCGAGCGGCTGTGGCCGGTCGCGGCCGTGCCTGCGCTCTCGAGCGCCTTCGTCGCCGTGCTCGCGCTCGGCGCGACGATGGAGCTGTGGAAGGCGGTGCAGCATCCGTCCGGCTGGCTGCGCGGCCTGCTGCTGCCTGGCCTCGCGCTGCAGCGGTTGACGACGCGGGAGCCGAACCTCGAGCGAGACCCGCGATCGCCCTGCGTGCCACCGCGTCGGTGCTGCGCCGCGAGCTCGCCGGCTGAACGGAGCGGCGGGGCTGGGATTCGAACCCAGGAGACGCTTGCGCGCCCAACGGTTTTCAAGACCGCCCCGTTCGACCGCTCCGGCACCCCGCCCGGGAGCGTGAGGCTACCGCTCGATGCGGCCGGGCGCGCCGAAGGCGGCGAGCGCGTCCGGCACCTCGCCCTGGAAGTTCTCGAGGATCGCGAGCAGCGCGCGGTCGGTGACCATCGTCCCGTTCAGCGTGTGCACGGTCTCGGGCGAGCCGCCGCCGCGACGGAAGCGGACGCCGAGCCGGCGCGCCTGGAAGTCGGTCGTGTTCGAGCAGGACGTCACCTCGCGGTAGCGCTCCTGGCTCGGGAACCAGGCCTCGATGTCGTACTTCTTCGCCGCCGGGGCGCCCAGGTCGCCGGCGGCGACGTTGACGACGCGATACGGGAGCCCGAGCGACTGCAGGAACGACTCTTCCAGCTCGAGCAGCCGCTCGTGCTCGTCCCACGAGTCCTCGGGCCGGACGTAGACGAACATCTCCACCTTGTTGAACTGGTGCACGCGGAACATGCCGCGCGTGTCCTTGCCGGCGGCGCCCGCCTCGCGGCGGAAGTTGGTCGAGAAGCCGGCGTAGCGGAGCGGCAGCTCGGCCTCGTCGAGGATCTCGGTCATGTGCAGCCCGGCGAGCGCAACTTCCGAGGTGCCCGTCAGATAGAGGTCGTCCTCGGGCAGCGCGTAGATGTTCGACTTCTCGGTCGGGAAGAAGCCGGTGCCGTACATCGCCTCCTCGCGCACGAGCACCGGCGGGATCACGGGCGTGAACCCGTGACCGGTCAGGTGGTCGATCGCGGCGCGATAGAGGGCGAGCGCGAGCAGCGCGGTGTCGCCGACGAGGTACCCGAAGCGCGACCCGGAGAGCCGCGCGGCGCGCTCCATCTCGAAGCGGCCGACCTCGGTGTGCTCGCGCGCCTCCGCGAGCGTGGGCGGCTCGCCGACGCGGCGCAGCTCCTCGGCGTCGTCCTCGGTGTCGCCGTCGGGGGAGGAGTCGTGTGGCGGGTTCGGCACCTGCGCGAGCGCGGCGTCGCGCTCGGCCTCCGCCGCGGCGTACTCGCCCTCGGCGGTCTTCAGCTCCTCCTTCACCGCCTGCAGCTCCGCAAGCTGCTCGGGCGAGGGCTTGCCCTTCAGCTTCGTCTTGCCGCGCAGCTCGTCGATCCGCGGCACGAGCGCACGCCACCGCTCGTCGGCCGCGAGCAGCGCGTCGAAGGCCTCCGCGGCGCCCTTGCGGGCGAGCGCGGCGCGGTAGGTATCGGGATCGTTGCGGGCGGCCTTCAGGTCGATCATGAGCGGGAGTCTAGGTAGGCCTCGAGCACCTGGGCCACCCCCTCCTCGCCGGCAGCGGGGCAGATCCAGTCGGCCCGCTCGCGCAGCAGCGGGTGGCCGTTCTCCACCGCGATCCCGAAGCCTGCCCACTCGATCAGCTCGAGGTCGTTCTCGCCGTCGCCGAACGCGACCGTCTGCTCGCGGGCGAAACCGAGGCGCTCGGCGACGAACGCGAGCCCGCTGCCCTTGGAGACGTTCGGGCTGGCGAGCTCGAGGAAGTACGGGAGGGACTTCGCGAGGAAGAGCCGCTCCCCGAAGTGCGCCGCGAGCTCCGGTCGGAGCGCGTCGAGCCTGTCGGGGTCGTCGACGACGACGAGCTTCGTCGGCGGCCGCTCGAGCCAGCCGAGCAGGTCGCCGACGGGCGTGATCGGCAGGTGCTGGAAGTCGGCGTAGGCGCGTGCCTGCTCCGTCACGTCCGCGACGTAGAGCTCGTCGTCGACGTAGCAGTTGAGGCCGAAGCCGGCGCCTTCGACCGCGGCGATCGCCTCGCGGGCGAGCTCGAGCGGGATCGGGTCGTGCAGGAGCCACTCGTGCGTGACCGGGTCGACGACTGCGGCGCCCTGGTAGCAGACGAGCGGCGCATCGATCCCTGCCGCCTCGGCATACGGGAGCACGGAGCGGAACATGCGCCCCGTTGCGATCGTGACGTGGATCCCCGCGGCGCGAACGGCCTCGATCGCTGCGATCGTCCGCGGCCGGAGCTCACCCGCCTCGATCAGCGTCCGGTCGAGGTCGCACGCGAACGCAGCGACCTCGCGCGGGAATCCGGGCGGGAGGCGCAGGCCTACTGCGTCGACTCGACGACGTACTGGGCCACGTCGGCGATCTCCTGATCGCTCAGCTGGCCCTCGAAGGCGGGCATGGCGCCGGCGCCGTTCGTGACCCTGTTGACCGCGAGCGCGAGGTCAGGCTTCGACTGGTCGAGATTGGGGCCGACCGTGCCGGAGGAGCCGGCCGCGTCGAGCGTGTGGCAGCCGCCGCAGCCCGAGGACGCGTAGATCTTTGCGCCGCTGGAGGCATCGCCCTCGAGCGTGGAGGCAGGGCCCTCCTCGGTGGTCGTCTGCTCGACGGTGCCGACGACGGTCTCCGGTGTCGCGGTCACGTCCTCCTCGCCACCGCAGCCCGCGACACCAACCGCGAGCAGGGCGAGGAGCGCGAAGAATGTGGCTGTGCGGCGCATGTGGCGAGACCATACAAAATCGGAGCGGCGGGGATCACGGGCAAGCGCGATCGCGATCGCCGCGCCCGCGCCGAGCACGTCGCCGGGCGTGTCGTTGACGACCACGGAGACGGCGAGGCCGATGAGGAACGCGTCGAGCACGGCGTCGCGGCGCGCCCGCAGAGCGACCGCGGCGAGGATCGCGAGCGAGCCGAGGACGACGAGCGTCGCGCCCAGGCTCGCCGCGGTGCGGCGCACGGAGAGCTCGATCCGGTCGGCGATGTCGCCTGCGAGCGCGATCGGGCCGTCCCCGATCGCGGAGGTGACGTGGCTCGAGCCGCCCGAAGCCGCGTCGAGCCCGACGAGGACCAGCGCGAGCGCGACCGCCCCGGCGGCCGCGACGGCAGCGAGCCGCCACGTCGGCCGCAACCCGAGCAGCTGCAGCAGCAGCACCACGTACGCGGCGGCGAGCACCACGGTGCCGCCGCCGTCCGCACCGAAGCGGTTGCCGCCGATCGCGACGAAGGCGACCAGCGCCACCGCGATTCCTCCCCGCCCGAGCATCGCGGCGCCGACGAGCGCAGGGGCGAGCAGCATCGTCTCGAGCAGGTTGTTGATGCCGTAGAAGCGCCCGGACTGGGAGGGGCCGAACGGGGAGAGCGCGACGGTCTCCGGGTCGAGGCCGAGCGAGAGGAAGTACGCGGTCAGGACGGCCGCGCAGGCGAGCCCGAGTGGGAGCAGCAGCACCGCGATGCCCGTCACGAGCGCGAGCACGGGGCTGAGCCAGAGATTGGCGGCCAGCACGACGAGCAGTGCTCGGAGCGCATGCTGCGGGCGGAAGCGCGCGAGCACGATCAACAGCACGGCCAGGCCGATCGTCAGCGGCAGCCGCCAGCGGTCGTTCCGTTCGATCCGCGTGTCGAGCTTCGCGAGTGCCGCGTCCGGATCGGAGCTCTCGACCGTGCGCAGACGGCCGGTCGCGATGTCGGTGATCGAGACGAGGCCCTCGATGCGAGTCGACTCGGACGTGAGCAGCCCGCTGCGGCCGAGCACGGCGATCGGGTAGCGACGGTCGTTGTCGCTGCGGCCGGGCGGCGGCAGCGAGACGAGGATCTCCGGGCCGCCGCCGGCACCGATCTCGATCAGCTCGTCCCCCGGTGCGATGCCGCCGAGCAGGCCGTGCTCGAGCTTGCCGCGGAGCAGCGCGGCGAGCGCGGCCTCGCGGGTGACGGTCGGGCCGGCTCCCGGCACGAGCAGCCCGACGGCCGCGCGATCCGCGTAGTCGGCGGGATCGAAGGGATCGACCAGCCGTACTCCCGCGTGGGCGGGCGCCGCGGCGAGCAGCACGATCAGCACGGCGAAGAGGCGCACCCGCGGATTCTCCCCTCTGCGAGGATCGGCGCGTGAGCGTCCGCGATGCGCTGCCGGTCTACCACCACGTCGAGCGGCATGCGGTCCGTGTGGCCGCATCGCCCACGCGGGCGCTCGACGCCGCCCGGACGACGCGGTTGGAGGACGTCCCGCTCGTCCGTCTCCTGCTTCGAGTACGTGGGCTGCGGACACCGGGCGGGCCGATCTGGGACGCGCTCGTCGCGCAGGGCTTCCAGCCGTTCGGCGAGGACACCCTCGTGCTGGTCGCTCGGCCGTGGTCGCCCCGCGAAGGCCTGCGGCCGGTGGACGACTTCGTCTCGTTCGCCGAGCCGGGCTGGGCGAAGATCGCGATCGAGCTCCAGGCCGTTGCAGACGGCGAGGGCGCCCGGCTCGAGACGGAGACCCGCATCTATCTGACCGACCGGGGTGCGCGGCGCCGGTTCGCCGCCTACTGGCTCGTCGTCCGCCCGTTCAGCGGCATCGTCCGGATCGGCTGGCTGCGGGCGGCGAAGCGGCGCGCGGAGGTCTAGGCTGCCGCCATGTTGATCGAGCGCAGCATGCATCCGGGCTGGCTCTCCAATGCCTATCTGGTCGCGGACGAGCCGGGCGGGACGGCCGTCTTCGTCGACAGCGGGGCGCCGCTCGAGCCATTGCACGAGGTCGTCGAGCGCGAGGGCCTCACGGTCACGCACCTGCTGACGACGCACTCCCACCCGGATCATGTCGCCGGCGACGACGAGCTCGTCGAGCGCTACGGCCTCGAGATCGTCAAGGGCCCATTGGAGACAGGTGGTCTCCGGATCCAGGCACTCGAGACGCCCGGCCACGCCGACGACCACCTCGCCTACGTCGTCAACGACACGGTCGCGTTCACCGCGGACATCCTCTTCCACGACGCGGTCGGCGGCGGGCCCGACGCCGAGCCGATCCGGCGTTCCGTGATGGACGTGCTGATGGCGCTGCCGCCCGAGACGCGCGTGCTGCCCGGTCACACCGAGGAGACGACGATCGGCCGCGAATGGGAGGAGAATCCGTTCGTGACCTACTGGCGCGGCGAATCGAGTGGGATCGACGAGCGCGTGCGCGTCGGCGGCGAGGACGCGACCCTGCTCGTCTGGTCGCCCGACTACGACGGGAACGGCAAGGCGCTCGTGCGCTTCGGTGACGGGCGGGAGGCGGTCGTCGGCGGCTCGAGGGTGGAGCGATGAGCTTCATCGCGGACGAGGCGATCGAGGCCTACGCTGAGGCCCACACGACGCCTCCCGACCCGCTGCTGGCCGAGCTCGCCGCCGAGACGCGCGCGACGATGAGCGCGCCGCAGATGCTGACCGGGACGATCGAAGGGCGCTTCCTCGAGCTCCTGGTCGCCGGCACGGGCGCGCGGCGGGTGCTCGAGATCGGCACCTTCACCGGCTACGCGGCGCTCTCGATGGCGGCGGCGCTGCCGCGCGACGGCCGGATCGACACGCTGGACATCGAGCCGAAGCATGCCGAGGTCGCGCAGCGCTACTTCGACCGCAGTCCACACGGGCACCTGATCACGCTCCACCTCGGGCCCGCCCTCGAGTCGCTCTCGAAGCTCGACGGCACCTTCGACCTCGTCTTCATCGACGCCGACAAGTCGAACTACGACAACTACTACGAGGCCGTGCTGCCGCGGCTCTCGGAGCGCGGGCTGATCGCGATCGACAACACGCTCTGGAGCGGCAAGGTGCTCGATCCGGCCGACGACGACTCGAAGGCGATCGCCGCGCTGAACGACAAGCTCGCAGCCGACGAGCGCGTCTCGGTCGTGCAGCTGACGATCCGCGACGGCGTCACGCTCGTCCGCCGCCGCTAACCGCCCGCCGCCCACCGCGTCTCAGCAGACGATGAGCGCGACCCGTGTCGAGCTCGCCGGCGAGGGAGCGCATGCCACCAGGGCCGAGGTCGGGCCGTTCGAGGTGCAGCTGCTCTCGTTCGTGCCCGGGCACCGCATTCCGGCCTTCGACGTGCAGCGCGGCTACCTCGTGACGGTGCTGGGCGGCTCCGTGGCGAAGACCTTCGGCCGCGCTCGCTGGACGCTCGAGCGGGACAGCTTCGCCACGATGCCCGTCGGAGCCGCGCACGCGAGCGCGTTCGGGCCTGACGCGACGACCGTGCTCGCCGTGCGTGCCCGCAGCGGGGACGGTGAGCCCTTCGGTGAGCTGCTGCACCGACTCCGGCACGTCCGGGCTGCGGCGGCGACCGCGCTCGGCCGGCGGATCGCGGTCGAGCTCAGCGCCGGCGACCGGAGCTGGCCGCTGGCCGTCGAGGGGCTGGTGCTCCAGCTGCTCGCGGCTGCGGGCAGGGCCGAGCCGGCTGCGGAGCCGCGCGGCTGCTGGCTGCGGGACGCCCGCGACCTTTTGCACGAGCGCGCGCCCGAGGGGCTGACGCTGAGCGAGCTCGCCGGCGCCGTCGGCGTCCACCCCGCACATCTCTCCCGGAGCTTCCGGCGCGAGTACGGGCTCACGGTCGGCGAGTACGCCCGCACCCTCCGGCTCGACTGGGCGTGCGCGCGGCTCGCACTCGCGGATGCGACGCTCGCGGAGGTCGCCGCCGCGGCGGGTTTTGCCGACCAGAGCCACTTCACGCGCGCCTTCCGTGCCTATGCGGGCGTCACCCCGGGCAGATATCGCGAAGTGGTGCGCCGTTGAGGGCCGGACCCGTTCCGGCCCTCAACGGCTCGTCCTAGCCCGCCGGCCGCACCTGCAGGTTGCCGGTGTCGAGGAAGAAGGGGAACCGAACGGGCGGATGGTCGACGCAGTACTGCTCGCCGGTGCCCGGCCCGCCGGCGCCGATCGTCGAGGACATGTCCGGCGGCGCGCCCGCACCCTCCCCGTGGTCCTGAACCTGGAACCACATGTCGAGCCCGACCAGGCTGTCTCGGGAGCTCTCCTCGATCACTCCGCCGACCCACGCCTGGTTCCCCTCGATCACGGCGCAGTCGAGCGAACCCTTCACGATCAGAGCCGCGCCGCTGTCGCGCACCTGCGTGTAGTTGAAGCGCCCGCGGACGCTCCCGTCCGAATAGATCCGGACGGTGAAGGTGAACGGCCGGATGTCGAACTGCGAGCCGGCAGCCTCGCCGCTCATGCCCCAGCCGCCGCTCGCGGACGCGACGACACCGTTGGCTTCTCCGGACGCGGCGCCCGCTCCGGCCAGCAGCAACGTGGCGGCGGCTAGCCCGGTGAGGATGAAAATGCGCACTCGTACCCCCGTGTCGTGGTTGACGCGAGGGACGCTACGGCCGGGCCGCGAGCGTGTCTTGAACCGGAGCGATCTCTGGAACGGCCGTAGCGGACCTGTCCGAAACGGCCGGTAGGTTGGCGCGATGCGCCTGCTCGTCGCCCGCTGCGAGGTCTCCTACACCGGCCGCCTGACCGCGTTTCTGCCGGAGGCCGTACGGCTGCTGATGATCAAGTCCGACGGGTCCGTGCTCGTGCACGCCGACAGCGGCGGCTACCGGCCCTCGAACTGGATGACGCCGCCGACCGTGATCGAGGAGGAGGACGGGCTGCTCGTCGTGCGCAAGCGCGCCGGCAAGACCGAGGACCGGCTCGAGATCCGGATCGCCGAGGTGCTCTCGGACCAGGAGCACGAGATGGACGAGGTCGCCGGGCTCGAGAAGGACGGCGTCGAGCGGCACCTGCAGGAGGCGCTCGCCGCGGCGCCCGGCCGGCTGGAGGACGAGCTTCGGCTCGACCGGCGCGAGTGGATGACCGAGATCGGCCCCGTCGACCTGATGTGCCGCGACTGCGACGACGGCTGGGTCGCGGTCGAGATCAAGCGCGTCGGCACGATCGACGCGGTCGAGCAGCTGACCCGCTACCTGGGCTTCATCCGCGCCGACCCGGCGAAGGAGGCGTGCCGCGGCATCCTCGCCGCGCAGTCGTTCAAGCCGCAGGCGCTCACGCTGGCCGAGTCGCGCGGGATCGGCTGCGTCGAGGTCGACCTCGCCGTGCTCCGCGGCGAGCGCGAGCCCGAGCTGACGCTCTTCGGCTGACGCGAGCGCTTGTGTCTATCAGTCACAAGCGCTGATCACTCCGGCACGGAGATCGGCTTGAATCACGCCGTTCTTGGCCGGCGCGCAGAGCGCTTGTGTCTATCAGTCACAAGCGCCTCAGGGGAGGACGGCTGCCTTCAGGTAGTCGGCGGGCGGGTCGGCGAGGAGGGACGCGACACCCTCGAGCCCGACGCGATGGGTGACGAGCCGCTCCCACGGATAGGCGCCGCTCGCGAGGAAGGCGAGCGCGGCGCGGACGTGCCGCGGGCTGTGGTGGAAGGCGCCGCGCAGCGTCAGCTCCTCGTAGTGGAGCCGGTAGGCGTCGACGGAGAGCGCGGCGCCCGACTCCCGGCCGCCGAAGTAGAGGACCGTCCCGCCGGGCCGCGCGAGCTCGAGCCCGCGCTCCCACGCCTCGGCCGTGCCGGCCGCCTCGATCACCACGTCCGCCCCCTCGCCGTCGCCCGTCGTGCCGCCGAACTCCGGCACGAGCGCGCGGCGCTCGGCACGGCCGCCGACGACCTCCGGGACGCCGCCGGCGTCCGCGACACAGGCGGCGAGCATCAGCCCGATCGGGCCGGCACCGAGAATCGCGACTCGATCGCCCGCCGTCACCTCCGCGCGTTCGACGCCGCGGAGGCAGCAGGCGAGCGGCTCCACCATCGCCGCCACCTCGGAGGCGAGCCCGGGCGGCACCGGCAGCAGGTTGACCTCGGCGATCGCGCGCGGCACGAGCAGCAGCTCCGCGTAGGCCCCGTTCAGCAGGCGGAGCTCCTCTCCGGGCCTCCCGCTCGCGGCCGAGTTCGCGGCCACGACACGCCGGCCGGTGGCGACGTCGACGCCGCAGAACTCGTGCCCGAACGGGCTCGGCAGCTCACCCAGCAGCACGGGGTGGCCGCGCCGGAATGTCTTCAGGTCGGTGCCGTCGGTGAGCGCGACCTCGACCTGCACGAGCACGTCGCCGGGGCCGGGCTCGGGGGCGGGGACGTCCTCCAGCCGGAGGTCGCCGGGCCCGTGGAAGCGCAGCGCCCTCACGGCGTGAAGACGACCTTCAGCGCCCGGCCCGAGCGGTAGAGCTCGAGGCCCTCGTCGAAACGGTCGAGCGGCAGCACGCTCGGCTCGGGAAGCTCGAGACGCGGCAGCAGCTCCAGCGCCGCTGCCATGGCCGCCGGGGTGGCGGAGCGCGACCCGCGCAGCACCAGCTCGCGCCGGTAGACGAGGTCGAGGTCGACCGGGGCGGCGGGTGAGAAGACGAGCACGGTGCCGCCGGGGGCGACTGCGTCGAGCGGCGCCGCAGGGGCGCACAGCACGGCGGCGTCGACCGGGCCGTCCGGGGCGCGGCCGTCCCGCTCCGGACGCGTGTCGGCGGCGAAGACCTCGTCGCCGCGTTCGCGCAGCACCGCCGCGAAGAGCTGCCCGACGAAGCCCTGGCCGACGACGAGCACGCGGCCGCGCGGCACGTGCTCTGCGCCGCGGAGGACGCACGCGAGCGGCTCGAGGTACGTGCCGAGCGCGTCGTCGACCTCGTCCGGGAGCTCGATCCCGTCCGTCGCCTCGACCGCCTCCGCGAAGCCACCGGGCACGATCGTCGGCGCCGCAAACCGCTCGCACGTGGACTCGTGCCCGCTCGCGCAGCGCCCGCACGCGCCGCAGGGAAGGTGGTGGAAGAGCGCCAGCCGTGTGCCGTTCGCCCTGCCGGCGACGACCTCGTGCCCGAGCACCGTCCCCGCCGGCCCGTGTCCGATCTTCTCCACGTCGGAGCCGCACAGGCCGCACGCGAGCACCCGCATCGGGTGGGCCGGTGCGGGAACGTCCGCGAGCCGGGGACGGGAGTCAGCGTCGAGCACGACCGCGCGCACGCCCGCATCGTAGGGATACCCTCGCGCTCCGATGAGGCGGCGGCTGCCACCCGTGCTGCGCGAGCGCGACTACACGCGGCTACTCGGCTCCGCGGTCGCCTACGGGTTCGGGCGCGAGATGGTCTTCGTCGCGGTCGGCTGGCAGGTCTACTCGATCTCGCGGAACCCGCTCCACCTCGGGCTCGTCGGGCTCGCCGAGTTCCTGCCGCTGCTCCTCTTCGCGCTCCCTGCGGGCGCGATCTCCGACCGGTTCTCGCGCAAGCTCGTCTACGTCGCCTCGCTGTTGCTCGACGCCGCGATCACGGCCGGGCTCCTGCTCGTCAGCCTTTCGGGAGCCGGGAAGCTCTGGCCCTTCCTCGCGCTCTCGTTCGCGAGCGGCTGCTCGGCGGCGCTCGGCAACCCCGCGATCCGCTCGATGTGGCCGACGCTCGTGCCGCTGCCTCTGCTCACCCGCGCGCTCGCGCTCCGCTCGACGGTGAGCCAGGCGACGGTCGTCACCGGCCCGGCGGTCGGCGGCCTCCTCTTCGCGGTGAAGCCGGAGGCCGTCTACGGGACGGCGATCGCGCTGATGCTCGTCTCGGCGGCGGTGACCCTGCCGATCGCGGCGCGGGTGGTCGAGCAGGCGCCCGTGCAGATCGTCGGCACCCGCCTCGGCTCGCTGCTCGCCGGCCTGCGCTTCGTCCGCCGGACGCCGGTGCTGCTCGGGGCGATCTCGCTCGACCTCGTCGCGGTCCTCTTCGGCGGCGCGGTCGCGCTGCTGCCGCTCTTCGCCCGCGACATCCTGGAGGTGGGACCGGTCGGGCTCGGCGTGCTCCGCAGCGCGCCGGCCGTCGGCGCCCTGCTCGCCGGGATCATGCTGACGCGGCGGCCGCTACAGGGGATGGCCGGGCGGAAGCTGCTGGTCGTCGTCGCCGTCTTCGGCGCGAGCATGGTCGTGTTCGGGCTATCGACCTCGTTCCCGCTCTCGTTCGCCGCGCTCGCCGTGGGCGGCTTCGTCGACATGATCAGCATGAACATCCGCTCGATGATCACGGCGCTCGCGACCCCGGACGCGCTGCGCGGCCGCGTCAACGCCGTCGAGATGGTGTTCATCAGCGCCTCGAACGAGCTCGGCGCCTTCGAGTCGGGCGCCGCTGCGGCGCTGATCGGCGCCGTCCCGGCGGTCGTGATCGGCGGAACCCTGACGATCGCTGCAGCCCTGCTCTGGCCCCGGCTCTTCCCGGAGATGGCGCGGATCGACCGGCTCGAATCGCTGCATCCCCAGGGAGGGACGTAGAGCGCGCGGGCCGCTACAATTCCCGACCGAGGGGCTATAGCTCAGCTGGGAGAGCGCCTGGATCGCACCCAGGAGGTCGGCGGTTCGAGCCCGCCTAGCTCCATCACTTGCTCTGCTTTGTGCCGTCGCAGGCGGCGCGGGCAGCCTCGACTTCCTGCTTCGCGCGCTCGAGCTGCTCGAGCGCGGTCGCGGCTTTCTGTTCGGCGTCGGCCAGCTCGCGCTCGGCGCGCTCGAGCTGCTGCCGCAGCTTCGGGTCGGGTCGCTTGGGCTTCGGCTTCGGGGTCGCCTTCGGCTTCGCCCTTGGAGCCGGTACCAGGCCCGGATCGAGGTCGAAGCCGGAGGCAGCCGCCTCCTCGTGCAGCGTCCCCCGCTCGAGTCGCGGCTGCAAGTCCGGATCCACCGAGGCGACGCGCAGCGTCCGCGTGGCCCGCTCGAGCGTCGCGCCCGAGAGCTTCCGTCGGCGCAGGTCGCGCTGTACCCGCTCGAGCGCCGCGCGATGCTCCTCCACCGCTGCGCCCAGGTCGGCCTCCTTGCCGGCCACCGCAGCCTCCTGCGCCCCGCGCAGTCGCTTGCCTGACTGGAGCAGCGCGCGGATCTCGGACGGGTCCTCACGGATGAGCGCGTTCAGGGCCGCGGCGGCGACGGACGGCTTCGGCAGCGCCGCCACGGCGGCTGCGAGCTCCGGGTCGTCGGGTTTGAGCGCCTTGGCACGGGCGTTCCGCGCTGCGGTGAACGCCTCTGGCGCAAGGCCGTAGAGCCGCTTGGTCTCGCGGTCGAGCCGGTCGGGCATAGGCGCCGACCTTAACCGAGCGCTAACCATCCAGCGGTGTAGTAATATTAAACTCGCATTCATGAACGGCTCCTCGACGTGCATGCCTGGCTCGGGATCGAGCTCCGGCACCTGGCGGCGCTGCACGCCGTGCTCGAGGAGCAGTCGTTCGTGCGGGCGGGACGCCGGCTGGGGTACACGCAGTCGGCGATCTCGAACCAGATCGCCGCGCTCGAGCGGCTCGTCGGCACGCGGCTCGTCGAGCGCGCCCGCGGCGGCAGCTCGATCGCGCTCACGCCGACCGGGCGGGTGCTGTTCGAGCACGCGTCGGCGCTGATGGCCCGCCTGCAGGCGGCGCGGAGCGACATCGCGGCTGCTGGACCGGAGCTGAGCCCCGTGCTGCGGCTCGGTTACGTCCCGAGCGTCGGCCCGACCCTCCTGCCGCCGCTCGTGCACGCATTCGCGGCGCGGGCGCCGGACGTCCGACTCGAGCTCGTGCCCGGCGACGCCCAGCACCTGAGTGAGCGGCTCGACGCGGCGGACGTGCTCGACGCCGCCCTGCTCCCGACCGCCGCGTCCGGTGACGCGTTCGGCTCGGTGCTCCTCGCCGAGGATCCGTTCGTCCTCGTCGGCCCCCCGGGGGAGGCGCTGCCGCTCGCATCCGGCCTTGCCGCGCTGCCGCTCCTCGCCGGCGACCCGTGCCCGGTGCAGGCCGAGCACGAGGCCGAGCTCCCGAGCTCGCACGGCAGGCTCGTGCGGCTCGACGACGCGCCGACGGTCGTTGCACTCGTGGCTGCAGGCTGCGCCTACGGGCTCCTACCCGGATCTGCCGTTGGCTCGGCGGCAGTCACCGTCCACGAGCTCGGCGGGCGGCGGCGCCAGGTGCACCTGGTCTGGCGGCAGGATCGGTGTGAGCGGGAAGTGCTCCGCCGGCTGGTCGACTCCGCACGCGAGTCGTTTGGTGAGCACGCACGGCGGCACGCAGCCTGATCGCGTTATTCCGAGTCCGAATTGGACGCGGGTCGTCTGTGCGCATATCGTCGAGATTGGCAGCCGAAATAGTGGTTCGCGCGGATCCCCTCCTGCGAGCTTGTATTTCTCGGCGGCCGCTGGGCCTCGTCGAGCCCGGTCCGAAAGCCGCAGATTCGGACCGGGCTCCGGGGAAAAGCGAGGTATTTCGTAGCCGCATTGGCTAATGAAATGTTCGACGCAACTTGTGTGAACACGTTCCGTCCAAGCATCCGAATCGTTTTCTCAGTCCGCGATCCCGTGGCCTGAGTGGATCACGAAAGGATGCTGCGATGCACAGAACGTCCGGAAGAAGTCGACGCGTGCTGCTCGTGCTCGTCGCCGGCCTCGCCGTCGCCCTGACAGGAGGAGCCGTGCAGTCGAGCCCGGCCGCCGCTCCGGTGACGGTCGTCTTCGGCGCCGAGCAGGAGCCGCCGTGCCTGAACGGTGTCCTCAGCGGCTGCAACAACACGTGGACGTCGTGGACGGTCGGGATGGCCTATCCGGGCGCCTACCGGCAGAAGCCCGACTTCTCGTGGGAGCCGTACATGCTCGACGGCGACGTGAAGATCCTGTCGCGGAAGCCGTTCACGCTGCTCTACAAGATCAAGCAGAACGCGGTCTGGAGCGACGGTCGGCCGATCACGGTCGACGACTTCATCTTCACGACGACGACGATCATGAACCCGCGCAACGACGTCGCCGCCCGCAGTGGCTTCGACCAGATCCGGCGGATGGTGAAGGTGAACGCGAAGACGATGCGTGTCGTCTTCAAGCGGCCGTTCGCCGCGTACAAGCAGATCTGGAGTGGCGACGTTCGGCGTGCTCCCGAAGCACGCGCTCCAGGGACGTGACTTCAACACGATCTGGAACACCTCCGTCAACAACCCGAACAACGACAGGCCGGTCGCGAGCGGCCCGTTCTACGTGTCCGAGTACTCGCGTGGGCAGTCGATCACGATGCTTCGCAACCCGCGCTGGTGGGGGAAGAAGCCTGCGGTCGACCGGATCGTCTTCCGCTTCATCACGAACACCGACTCGGAGATCCAGGCGATGCGCGGCGGCGAGGTGGACGCGATCTATCCGCAGCCTCAGCTCCAGCTGGCGTCGCTCCTGCGGCAGTCGGGGGTGAAGGTGGAGTCGAACTTCGGCTCGACGCTCGAGCACCTCGACTTCAACACCGGCCCGCGTGGCTTCGCGCTCGCACGGGCACCGTGGTTCCGGCAGGCCTTCGCGCACGCGATCGACCGCACCACGCTCGTGAAGCAGCTCTTCCGGACGCTGAACCCGAAGCTGACGCCGCTCCAGAACCTGACGTACGTGAACAACCAGAAGGAGTACGCGGCGAACTTCACCCGCTACGTCGCGAACCGCGGCCAAGGTGGACTCGATCATGCGCGGCCACGGCTGCGCCAAGGGCGGTGACGGGATCTACTCGTGCGGCGGCGTCCGCGCGTCTCTCCGGATCGGCACGACCGCGGGCAACAAGCTGCGCGAGCTGGCGGTCGAGATCATCCAGGCGCAGGCGAAGGCGGCGGGGATCGAGCTCAGGGTCGACAGCTCGCCCTCGCGGATCTTCTTCCCGGCGGTGTCGGACGAGAACTACCACATCGCCCTCTTCGCCTGGGTCGGATCGGGCGACCCGGCCGGCCAGGTCGACATCTACGGGTGCGGCGGCCAGTCGAACTGGAAGGCGTACTGCAGCCGCAAGGTGACGAACCTGCTCCGCGACTCCGACGCCGAGCTCGACCCGGTGAAGCGGCGGGCGCTCGTCAACCAGGCCGACCGGATCATGGCGCTGAACGTGCCGACGATCCCGCTCTACCAGAAGCCGACGTACTTCGTCTACAAGACGAAGCTGCGCGGCCTCAAGGACAACCCGACCTCCGCAGGCCCGACGTGGAACGTCGAGGACTGGCGCGTCAGCGGGGGCACCTAGCCACCAGACGAGCCAGGGGTGGGCCCGCCGGCACGGCGGCGGGCCCACTCCCAGGCCGCCTGAAAGCGACCCATGACCACGTTCATCATCCGCCGCATCCTCGCCAGCATCCCCGTGCTGGTGATCGCGAGCTTCCTGATCTTCGTGTCCGTCTCGGCGGCGGGCGACCCGCTCGCGACCCTTAAGCAGAACCCGCTCGCCTCCGAGCAGACGTTGAAGAACATCACCGAGGCGAAGCACCTCGACGAGCCGCTCCTGATCCGCTACGGCTACTGGGTCAAGGAGGCGGTGACCGAGAAGTTCGGCACGTCGCTGCTCGTCGAGGAGCCGATCTGGAACGACCTCAAGCGGGTGTTGCCGCACACGATCCAGCTCGTCCTCCTCTCCGAGCTGCTCGCGATCCTGATCGGCGTCGCGCTCGGCGTCTACTCGGCGATCCGGCAGTACTCCGTCTTCGACTACGCCACGACGACGTTCAGCTTCCTCGGCTTCGCGATGCCGATCTTCTGGCTGGCGCTGATGCTGCAGATCGTCTTCACGAACATCGCCCTGAAGTGGGACGTGCGGATCTTCTACACCTCCGGGCTCAGCTCGATCGACGCGGGCGGCGGGCTCGGCTTCGTCGTCGACCGGCTCCAGCACCTCGCCATCCCCGTGATGACGCTCGCCGTCGTCAGCATGGCCCAGTACAGCCGCTACATGCGCGCGTCGATGCTCGAGACGATCAACTCGGACTACATCCGCGCGGCGCGCGCGAAGGGGTTGACGGAGACGCGCGTGACGCTGAAGCACGCGTTCCGGAACGCGCTGATCCCGGTGGTCACGATCTCCGCGCTCAACTTCGGCGGCCTGATGGGCGGCGCCGTGATCACCGAGTCGATCTTCGGCCTGGACGGGATGGGGCCGTACTTCCTCCAGAGCCTGCTCAGCCAGGACGCCTATCCCGTGATGGCGTGGCTGATGGTCGTCGCGGTGATGGTCGTCGCCTTCAACCTGATCGCCGACGTCGCCTACGCGAAGCTCGACCCGCGCATCCGATATGAGTGAGACCGCGCGCGTGCTCGAGCGTGAACGCGTGGCGCCGGACGGCCCCGACGACCACCGCGAGGGGCTCGAGCCCGTCGCGCGGAGCCAGTGGGCCTATGCGCGCCGGCGCTTTCTCAGCCACCGGCTCGCGATCGGGAGCCTCGTCGTCCTGATCGTCTTGCTCGGAGCCGGCGCGTTCGCAGGCGCCGTCGCGCCCTACTCGTTCGACGAGATCGACCTCGAGAACGCGGGCGTGGGCCCGACGCTCGAGGGCAGGCACTACTTCGGCACCGACCTGCTCGGGCGCGACTACTTCACTCGGGTCGTCTACGGGATCCAGACGACGGAGAAGGTCGCGTTTCTCGTGGCGCTGCTCTCGACGCTGATCGGCACCGTCGTCGGTGCGTTCTCCGGGTACTACGGCCGCTGGGTCGACAACCTGCTGATGCGCTTCACCGACCTGGCGCTCACGCTGCCCGGCCTGGCCGTGCTGCTCACCGCCGCGGCGTTCCTCGGCAACGGGTCGAAGTACCGGACGGCCGTCATCCTCGCGCTGCTCTTCTGGACGGCGCTCGCCCGGATCGTCCGCGGCACCTTCCTGTCGTTGCGGGAGAAGGAGTACGTCGAGGCGGCGCATGCCGCCGGCGCGAGCGACCTGCGCGTGATGTTCCGGCACATGCTCCCGAACGCGATCGGGCCGATCATCGTCAACGCGACGCTCGTGGTCGGCGTGGCGATCCTGACCGAGGCCTCGCTCTCGTTTCTCGGCTTCGGGATCCAGCCGCCGACGCCCGCGCTCGGGAAGTTGATCGCCGACGGGCAGGACGTCTCCTCGGAGCTCTGGTGGCTCGTGACCTTCCCCGGCCTGACGATCGTGCTGATCGTGCTCTGCATCAACTTCGTCGGCGACGGCCTTCGCGACGCGCTCGACCCGACCCAGCGGCGGACGCGTGCCTGACCCGGTGCAGCTGCCGGCCCCGTGCGAGCGCTTCCACGCGATCGCGTCGCTCCGGCTCGACGCCGAGCTGCCGCTGCTGGAGACCGCGCTGCAGGCCGCGCACGCGCGGCGCTGCGCGGAGTGTCGTACGCACGCGCGCCGAGATCGCAGCGATCACCGCGCGGATCAGATCGGCACCCGCGCAGAAGCCCTCGCACCCGTTCTTCGCGCTTCGCCGCAGGCGCGCGGCGGGCTGCGCGCGTGCTCGCCGCGGCGGTGCTCGCCGTCGCGATCGCGTCGAGCCTCGGCGGCGCCAGGATCGGGCCGGTCGCCGAGGTCTCGGCGCTCGGGGCCGCGGCCGGCTCGGCGTCGAAGGTCGTCTAGGCCGGGGCGCCCCTGGTAGAACCCGCGGCGTGACCGACTTCCCCTGGGTGCACCGCGAGCGCATCCGCTTCCGCGACTGCGACGCGATGGGCCACGTCAACAACGCGGTCTACTCCACGTACCTCGAGGAGGCGCGGATCGGCGTGCTCGGGGGGCTCTCCGACTTCATCCTCGCCCGGATGGAGATCGACTTTCGCGCCGAGCTGCGCCTGGGCGAGGAGCTCGTAGTGCGGACGCGGTGCGCCCGGATCGGGACGAAGAGCTTCGAGCTGGAGCACGAGCTCGCGGCCGACGGGCGCGTCGTCGCCGAGGCGCGCAGTGTGCTCGTCTCCTACAGCTACGAGCGGGGCGAGAGCATCCCGGTGCCGGAGGAGCTGCGAGAGCGGCTGCAGCCGCCCGCGGCGCCCTAGCTCTCGCCGGGCGTGCGCTTGACGAGCTTCACGGTGACGAGGCGTGGGCCGCGGCTGTCGATCAGCTCCAGGTCGACCTCGTCGCCGGGCTTGCGGGTGGCGAGCAGCTTCGACAGGTCGGCGGCCGAGTCGACCGGGACGTCGTCGGCGACCGTGATCACGTCGCCGACGGCGAGCTTCGCCTGCGCGCCCGGCCCGCCCGGGTAGACGACGGTCACGGCGGCGCCGCGGACGGACGCGTCCAGCCCGAGCTGGACGGCGGCGCTGTCCGAGCCGACCGACCCGAAGGCGATCCCGAGCCAGGCCTCCGACGCGGGCGAGTCGCTGCGGATCCGCTCGATCACGGGCAGGGCGCCGTCGATCGCGATCGCGAAGCCGATGTTCTCGGCGACGCCGTCGCGGACGCCGGCCGTGTTGATCCCGACGAGGCGGCCGGAGCGATCGACGAGCGGCCCGCCCGAGTTTCCCGGGTTGATCGCCGCGTCCGTCTGCAGCAGGCCGGTGAGCGTCCCGTTGCGGCCGTCGATCGTCCGGTCGAGCCCCGAGACGATCCCGGACGTGACGGTCGGGCCGCCGAGTCCGAGCGGAAAGCCGATCGCGATCACGGCGTCCCCGAGCCGCAGCGCGGCCGAGCTCGCGAGCTCCACTGGGACGAGGTCGCTCGCCTCGACGCGCAGCACGGCCAGGTCGCGGCCGGGCTCGGTGCCGATCACCGTTGCCTGCAACGGCTGGTCGTGGACGTCGTCGTTGAAGGCGACCTCGACGCTCGTCGAGCCTTCGACGACGTGGTTGTTCGTCAGGATCAGGCCGTCCCGCTCGAGGATCACCCCCGACGCCTCGCCCTCGCCGCCGCCGAAGGAGGTCGTGCGGATGCTGACGACGGAAGGCAGGACGCGCGCGACCGTGTCCGCGAGCGAGCCCGTGCGGTCGGGCGCGGGGGCTGGAAGCGAGCGGGCCGGAAGCGAGCCGGCCGGCTCGGTGACGGTCCTCACGGCCGTCGTGGCCGGAGCCGACTCGTCGTCGCCGCCGCTGCTACAGCCGGCGAGCGTGAGCGCGAGCGCCGTCGAGGCGAGCGCGGCGCGCGTCACGGCAGCCTCGGGAAGGTGACGACCGCGACCGCGGCGGCTGCGAGCAGGAGGACGAGACCGCCTGCGAGGAACGCGTAGGTCACCTCCTGCCTGCGCTCGACCTTGCTCACGAGCGAGCCCATCTTCGCGTAAGCCTCGCGCAGGTCGCCGATGCTGGACGCCTCGTAGAAGCGCCCGCCGGTGGTCGCGGCGACCCGACGCAGCGTGTCCTTGTCGGGCGGGACGGGGATGATCCGCGTGCTGCCGAAGCGGCTGAACTCGACGATCCCCTCCGGCGTTCCGAGCGCGATGGTGTAGACGGGGATCTTGAACGACTTCGCGCGTGCCGCTCCCTCCATCGGCAGCAGCACGCCCTCGGTCTGCGAGCCGTCCGAGAGCATGAGGATGGCGGCGGGCCGGTCGACCCCGGCAGGCTGTCCGGCGTCCGCCGCGCGGGCGACCTCGACTCCGCGGGCGATCCCGTCGCCGATCGCCGTCCCCCGCTGCGGATAGAGATAGTCGATCGCGTCGATCGCCAACTGCCGGTCGTCGGTCGCCGGTGCCGCGACCTCGGCGGTCTCGGAGAAGGCGACGACGCCGACCTTGAAGCGGGGCGGCAGCCCTTCGAGGAACTCGCGGACGACCCGTTGAGCCGCGTCGAGCCGGGTCGGCTCGACGTCATCCGCCTGCATCGAGCCGGAGACGTCGATCACGAGCACGATCGTCGCCTCCTCCCGGTCGACGAGTCGCGTCATGCTCGGGCGGGCGAAGCCGACGAGGAGAGCCGCCAGCGCGAGCAGGAAGAGGGCGAGCCCGGCGTGGCGCCGCCAGGAGCGCGTGCTCTCGACGACGCTCGCGAGCACGTCGAGATTGGTGTAGCGGACGGCGTAGCGGCTCGGGCGGCGGGCGAGCCAGCGCGAGGCGAGCACGAGCAACGGCAGCAGCAGCAGCCCGAAGAGGAGCAGTGGGGTCGCGAAGGTCAGCTCGGCCCCCTGGCGCAGATCGCGTGCACCTGCACCTCGACGCGGACGTCGACCGGCCGCGCGATCCCGGAGCGGACTGTGACGAGGACGCGGCGGCCCGAGCGGCGAGAGGTCGCGCGCACCGAGCCGAGGGCGGCGAGCGACGGCGGCCTGTTCTGGCGGAACGCGACCGCGACCGAGGAGGCGAGCAGCCGCTCGCCGGCAAGGCACGTGTGCGCCGCCTGCTGCGTCTGGACGGCGCGGACGCGCACGTTCTTCACGCGGCGGATCGTGGCCTCGACGGGCGCTACCGCCGCCAGACGCCGTTTCGGCTCGTACGAGGTGCGGCTGCGCCCGCCGCCGCCCGCGGCCGGGATGCAGCCGAGGAGCGGGCGGAACGCCGAGAGCGCACGCGTGGTGCGGGCGACGAAGACGGCCGACCGCCCGGTCGTGATCCCGGGGCTCACCGGCCCGCCGAGCGTGCCGAGGAAGGAGAGCTCGAGCGGCCCGGCGCGGTCGGCATCGACGCCGCCGACCACCTGGCCGCGGCCGGGGCAGGAGAGCTGGTAGGTGGTCGCGCTGCCGCCGCCCGGCACCTGCACCCACGGCCCCCGTACGGGGATGCATGCGGGCAGGCCGTCGCACTCGCGTGCCGCATCGGCGCTGCCGGGCGCGAACGCGGCGGCTGCGGCGGCGAGCGCGAGCACGGGGAGGAGGCGCCCGATCACGGCAGTCTCCCGAACAGGAAGGCCGAGACCGCACCGGCGGCCAGGAGCAGCGCCGCGCCTCCGGCGGCGAAGGCGGCGGTGATCTCCCGCTCCTTCTTCACGCTGCCGATCCGCGACCCGAGCTCCTCGTAGACGGCCCGGAGCCGTTCCGCGTCGGGCGCCGCGAAGAACGCGCCGCCGGTCGCCTGCGCGACGCGGCGAAGCGTGGGCGGGTCGGGCGGGACGGTCACGCGCTGCGTGAAGCCGTTGTCGTCGACGACCTCGACGACGCCCTCGGCGGTCCCGAAGGCGACCGTGAAGACCGGGATCTTCAGCTGCTTCGCCCGCTGTGCCGCCTGCACCGGCTCGAGCACGCCCTGCGTCTGCGCGCCGTCGGAGAGCACGAGGATCGACGCGGGTGGCTTCTTCGCCCCCTCGTTCGGAACGCGCTGCGCCACCTGGACGGCACGGGCGATTCCCTCGCCGAGCGCGGTTCCGTCGCCGACCCGGAGGTTGCGGATCGCAGCACGCGCGGCCTCGCGGTTCGCGGTCGCGGGCAGCACGGTCTGGGCCGACTGCGCGAAGGAGACGATCCCGACGCGGTAGGCCTCCGGCAGGTTGTCGAGGAACCTGCGGACTGCGTCCTGCGCGACGGCGAGTCGCGTCGGCGGCACGTCGGTCGCGGCCATCGACTTGGACGTGTCGATCGCGAGCACGACGGTCGCCTGCTCCTGTGCGACCGAGACGGTCGCGTGCGGACGGGCGAGGCCGGTCGCGAGCGCGGTGAGCGCGAGCAGCGCGAGCGCAGGCGGCAGGTGGCGGAGGCGGCCGGGACGCCGTCCGATCAGGTTCGGCGTCAGGGCAGGGCTCGCGAAGACCGCAGCCTGCCGCTGCCGCCGCCGCTCGAGCAGGAGGTAGCCGGCGAGCGCGAGCGGCACCGCGAGCAGGCTCAGCAGCGCGAGCGGCCAGGCAAAGCTCATCGCGCGGCACCCTTGCGGCGCAGGTGCATCGCCAGCGGGCGGAGCCAGTCGCCCGCGGTCGAGAGGACGACGTGGCCGATGCCGAGTGAGGCGAGCTCGTGCGCGATCTCTGCGCGCTCGGCGGCGGCGGCTGCCGCGAAGCGCTCGCGCAGCCGTGCGCTGGCCGTGTCGACGCGCAGCTGCCGCCCGGTCTCGGGATCGACGAGCCGCAGCTCGCCGACGTTCGGGAGCGTCTCCTCGCGCGGGTCCCGGATCTCGACCGCGAGCACGTCGTGGCCGCCCGCGAGCTGGAGCAGCGGCGGGCGCCAGTCGCGTGGGCCGCGGAAGTCGGAGACGACGGCGACCAGCGAGCGCTGCTGCGCCATGCGCGAGACGAGGTGCAGTGCCGAGCCGAGGGAGGTCGCGCCCCCGCCCTCGAGCACCGGCTCGCGCCGGAGGGAGAGCAGGAGCCCGAGCATCCCGGCGCGACCCGCCCGGGGTGGGATCGCGCTCGTGCTGCCGTCTCCGAACGCCACGAGCCCGAGCCGGTTGCCGCGGCGGCTCGCGAGATGGCCGAGCGCGAGGGCGACGCCCTCGGCGACGTCCGCCTTGCGCCGCTCGGTCGTGCCGAACGACATCGACGCGGAGACGTCCAGCGCGAGCCAGGTCACGAGCACCCGTTCGGCGACGTCGACGCGGACGTGCGTCTCGCCGGTGCGGGCGGTCACGTTCCACTCGATTCGACGCACGTCGTCGCCCGGGACGTACGGGCGCACCTGCGCGAGCTCGCTGCCCTGGCCGAGCACCGACGAGCGGTGCTCGCCGGCGAGCATCCCCTCGATCCGCCGGCCGATCGTCAGGTCGAGCGCGCGGAGCAGCGTCTCCGGCAGTGGGCCCGGCCCGGGGCGGTCGGGCGTGCGAGCATGCGCGGCGGCACCGGCCGGAACCGGGTCACCGGCGGCCGTCAAGCGGCGGTCGGCTCGCGTCTGCCGAGGTCGAGCTCCGGCGCCGTCACCTTCGCGAGCACGGCGTCGAGGATCTGGTCGGCCTCGACCTGCTCGGCGAGCGCCTGGTAGCTGAGCACGAGCCGGTGGCGCATCGCGTCCTTTGCGAGCGCGGCGATGTCCGGTGCGATCACGTAGTCCCGGCCGCGCAGGAACGCGAGCGCGCGCGCCGACTGGACGAGGCTGATCGGCCCGCGGGGGCTCGCGCCGTAGGAGACGAACGGCGCCAGCTCGGCGAGCCCGTACTGCGCGGGGTCGCGCGTCGCGGTCGCGAGCTGGACGGAGTAGCTGACGATGCCCGGATCGACGTAGACGGCGGCCGTCGCCGCCTGCAACTCGGTCAGCTTGTCGAGCTCGAGCACGCGGCGCAGCTCCGGCGGCGCAGACAGCGAGCGCTGGACGACGGTCAGCTCCTCGTCGTGCTCGGGATAGCCGACGAGGATCTTGAGCATGAAGCGATCGACTTGTGCCTCCGGCAGGGGATACGTCCCTTCCGACTCGATCGGATTCTGGGTCGCCATCACGAGGAAGGGGAGCGGCACCGGGTGCGTCTCGTGGCCGATCGTCACCTGGCGCTCCTGCATCACCTCGAGCAGCGCCGACTGCACCTTCGCCGGCGCGCGGTTGATCTCGTCCGCGAGCAGGAAGTTGCAGAAGACGGGGCCGAGCTCCGTGTCGAACTCGCCCGGCCCGGGGCGGTAGACGCGCGTGCCGACGAGGTCGGAGGGAACGAGGTCGGGCGTGAACTGGATCCGCTGGAAGCTGCCGCCGAGCACCTGCGCGGTCGTCTTGATCGTCAGCGTCTTCGCGAGCCCCGGGACGCCCTCGATCAGGAGGTGGCCACCGGCGAGCAGGCAGACGAGCACGCGCTCGAGCATCCCGTCCTGGCCGGCGATCACCCGCTTGATTTCGAACAGGGCCTGCTCGAGCAGCTCGCGCTGCTCGCCGAACGTCGTCTCGCTCACGGGGACGCTCCTTGCTCGGGGTCTACCGGGGAGTCAAGCAAACGCCGGTTGAACGCCGGTTAAGAATTCGCCGCTTTTCGGCGCAGCAGCCCGCCGAGCACGGCCCCGAACAGCGCATGCACGGCGGCCTCCTGCCCGAAGATCCGGGCGTTCCAGAGCAGGGGCGGCCAGGCACCGCTGCGCCGGTCCGGGTGGAGCCGGTCGACGACGGCCATGCCCGGCCAGATCACGGCGTTCTCGATCTGGAAGGCCACGATCCCCGCCTTCCAGCCGCGGACGCCGAGTCGGGAGAGCGCGACCCCGGCCGCGGCGCCGTTGGCGAGGTGAGCTGCCGTGCCGGCGAGGCGCCAGTGCCGCCGCGAGAGCGGCGCACCGAGCAGGCGCACGTCCGAGTAGGAGGTGCCGAACAGGCGCTGCGCCGCGGGCTCGGCGGCGACCCAGGCGGCCGCCGCCACCGCCCCGGCGAGCGCAGCGTGCAGATCGGCGTCAGTCGGACGGATTGTCGACCTCGCCGCGCCAGGCACCGCTCGCGGCGCCTCGCTCCTCGATCAGCTCCTTGAACCGCTTCAGGTCGCCCTGGACGCGGCGGTCGTCCATTCCGAGCGCGGAGCCGAGCTTCTGGGTCACGCCCTCCGGCTCCCAGTCCAGCTGCACCATCACCCGCGTCTGGGCCTCGTCGAGCCGGTGGAAGGTGACGACGCCTGCGTTGCCCTTGTCACCGGACGCAGTCCACGCGATCCGGTGATCCGGGTGCTGCTCGGTGATCTCGGCGTCCCACTCCTCGCGCTGCCCACCCACCTCTGCAACCCAGTGCAGGTGCGTGTCGTCGACCTGCCGGACCTCCTCGATCCCCTCCATGAAGCTCGGGAACTCCTCGAACTGCGTCCACTGGTTGTACGCCGTCTCGACGGGGACGTCGACGTCGATCGATTCTTCGATGTTGGCCATGTGCGCTCCTCGGTCGTTGGAAGCGTCGTCTACCCTTTGTCCAGGAATGGGCAAACATCGGCTCGGCACCGTCGTCGTCCTCTTCACCCGCGACCTCCGCGTGCACGACCACCCTGCGCTCAGCGCCGCCGCCGACCGGGCCGAGCACGTCGTGCCGCTCTTCGTGCTCGACGACCGGCTCCTGGCGGGCTTCGGAGCGCCGAACCGGGTCACGTTCCTGCTCGACGCGCTCCGCGACCTGGACGGCTCGCTGCGCCGGCTCGGGGGCTCGCTCGTCCTCCGCCGTGGCAACGTCCTCGAAGAGGCGCACCGGCTCGCCCTCGCGGTGGCTGCGGACGCCGTCTTCCTCTCGGAGGACGTCAGCGCCTACGCACAGGAGCGCGAGCGGCGCCTGCACAGCGCCCTCGCCGGGACCGGGATCGACCTCGAGGTCTTTCCCGGCGTGACCGTGGTGCCGCCCGGGGAGCTCGCACCGGCGGGACGCGACCACTTCCGCGTGTTCACGCCGTACTGGCGCCGCTGGCGCACCGAGCCGCGCCGTGACCTGCTGCCGCCCCCCGCGCGGATCGCGCTGCCGGACGGGCTCGAGCTGGGACTGCTGCCGGAGCAGGAAGCGCTCGTGCGCGGCGTCACGGCGCCGGAGCTCCCCGTCGGCGGCGAGTCGGCCGGGCGCCGGCGGCTGGAGGCATTCCTGGACGCGGGGCTCGAGCGCTACGACGAGGCGGCAGATGATCTCGCCGCCGACGCGACGTCGCGTCTCTCGCCGTACCTCCACTTCGGCTGCGTGTCGGCCGGCGAGGTGGTGGCCCGGGCGCTCGAGCGACCGGGCGCAGAGCCGTTCGTGCGCCAGCTCTGCTGGCGCGACTTCAACCACCAGCTCCTCGCCGCCCGGCCCGAGCTCGCGTACAAGGACCTGCGCCCGCGCGCGGCGGGCTGGCGGGACGACGTCGCCGCCTTCGACGCCTGGCGTGCGGGGCGAACGGGTTACCCCCTCGTCGATGCGGGCATGCGTCAGTTGATGCGAGAGGGCTTCATGCACAACCGCGCGCGCCTCGTCGCCGGCTCGTTCCTGACCAAGCACCTCGGGATCGACTGGCGCCGGGGTGCCGACCACTTCTTCCACCACCTCGTCGACGGCGACCTCGCCAACAACACGGCCAACTGGCAGTGGGTCGCGGGCACCGGCGCCGACTCCCGGCCCAACCGGATGTTCAACCCGTCCCGGCAGGCCGAGCGCTACGACCCGGACGGCGCCTACGCGCGCCGCTACATCCCCGAGCTGGGCACCCCTGACTACCCCGAGCCGATCGTCGCCCACGAGGCGGCGGTCGCCCGCTTCCGGGCGGCGGCGGCATGAGGGGCTGGGAGACGAACGAGAAGGTGCTCGACTCCGGTGGCTTCGAGTCGCGCCAGCGCGTGCTCGTCGACGAGCCGGTCGTGGACGCGTCGGACGCCGGCGCGCGCTGGCTCGGCGTCACCTACTGGCAGGCGGTCGGCGCGCTCACGCGCGGCGTCGTCCGCGCGCAGTGGAACCACGAGGGCGGGCGGCTGCGCCTCCTGGGCGGCGCGACGCTGCTCCGCTTCGCCGCGCCCTCGCTCGAGCACGCCGACGACGGCGTGTCCTGCTGTTACGCGATCGAGGGCGGGACGCTCGCGCTGCGCCCCGGTGGGTCCGTGACGCTGGCCCAGCGTCCGGTGGAGGACGGTTACGAGCTCTCGGTCGCGGTCGAGGAGTACGTGCCCCGGCTTGCGGCTCGGGTCGGATCGCCGTGGTGGACGGGCGCTCTCTATGCCAAGGGCCAGAGCCCGTTCCACGCAGCGGTCAGCCGTCGTTACTTCGAACTGCTCGAGCAGGGGAGGCGCGCATGAAGGTGACCGTCTTCGGAGCGACCGGCGTGATCGGCCAGGCGCTCCTCCCGCTGCTCGCGGCCGAGCACGAGGTCGTCGCCGTCTCGCGCACCGTGCGGGAACCCGAGGACGGGATCCGGTGGGTCGCCGCAGACGTCGCGAGCGGCGAGGGCGTCGCGGAGGCGATCGAGGGCGCAGATGTCCTCTATTACCTCGTCCACTCGCTCGGCGAGCGCGACTTCGAGCGCAAGGACCGCGAGGCTGCCGGCGAACGTCTCCCGCGCGGCCGCTCACGCCGGCGTCTCGCAGATCGTCTACCTCGGCGGCCTCGGGGGCGACGAGCCCGACGCCTCCGCCCACCTGCGCAGCCGGCGCGAGACCGGCGAGCACCTGGCCGCCGACGGCGTGCCGGTGACGACGCTGCGCGCAGCGATGGTCGTCGGCAAGGGCAGCGCGGCTTTCGAGACGATCCTCGGCCTCGTCAAGCGCCTACCGGTGATGATCACGCCGAACTGGGTCTCGACCCCGACGCAGCCGATCGCGCTCGAGGACGTCGTCGCGCTACCTCGCCGGCGTCGCCGGCGAGGAGGAGGCGCTCGGTCGGTCGTTCGACGTCGGGCGGGCCCGAGGTGATGACCTACCGGCAGATGATCGAGCGGATCGCGCGGATCCTCGGCCGCAAGCCGCTCATCGTCGGCGTGCCCGTGCTGACGCCGGCGCTGTCCGCACTCTGGCTCGAGCTCGTCACGCCCGTGAACGCGTCGGTCGCCCGGCCGCTCGTCGAGGGGCTGAAGAACCCGACGATCGCCCGCGAGGAGCGGATCCGGGAGCTCGTCCCCTTCGAGCTCACGCCGTTCGACGAGGCGGCCCGGCGGGCGCTGCCCTGACGAGCGCCGGCACCGTCTCGGCCCGGTAGTCGAAGATCCCCTCGACCCAATTGCGGACGAGCAGCCGCTGCACGACGCGCCGAGCGGCCCGAGGAAGAGCCGGTAGCGGACGTGGTCGTAGATCTCCGTGCCGCCCTCGACCGGGGTGAGGCGGTGGGAGTGCTCCCAGAGCAGGAACGGGCCGCGTCGCTGCACGTCGACGAAGCCGCGCGGCGGCGTCCACTCGACGATCTCGGTGCGCCAGCGGATCGGGATCCCGAACAGTGAGAGGCGGTAGCGGAGGCGAGCGCCGGCCTGCAGCTGCGCCGGCTGCTCGACGATGCGGAAGCGCAGCCACGGCGGCGTGATCCGCTCGAGGTTGCGCGCGTCCGAGAAGAAGGCGAACGCCTCCTCGATCGGGACGGCGACGACCTGCGTCCGCGCCAGCACGTACTCGCGGCTCACGCGGCGGCGCGCTGGTCGCGCGCCCAGGCGGCGAGGAGGCCGCGGTAGTGCGCGACGAAGTGCTCGTGCTCGTGCTCGGGGAAGGTCGTGGTGACCGTGTCCACGAGCAGCCGGTCGAAATCGGCCCCCTCGACCCAGTCGACCAGGATCTCGTCGAGGTGGGGGAGCTTCGAGCCGACGAACTCCTCGTACTCGGGCACCTGGAAGTACGCATCCGCGAGGCGGCGGTAGCCGGCGAGCTTCTCCTCGTAGGAGAGGTCGTCGCGGTCGGCGAGCTCGAAGTAGTCGCGCGTCGACTGGTTGATCCGCATCCGCCGGCCGGTCGCCGAGCAGAACGCCGTCCAGCGCACGAGCGCGCGGATCGCCCAGGGGAAGTAGTAGTGGAGGCTCGTCAGGGCGACGTCCGGCGAGGCGTTCGCGTAGTCGATCGGCGAGGCAACGCCGTCCTTGACGATCGTCTCGCAGGAGTTGAACTCCCAGCGGAAGAAGGCGTTCACGAGCCGGCTGATCGTCAGCACCTCGTCCCCGGTCTCGGCGGAGAGGAAGTCGTGGTCGACCTGGTAGCGGTCGTGCATCGGCCGGTCGGGCTCGAAGTGCATCACCATCGTCTCGGCGCCGATCGAGAGGCTGCGCGCGAAGACGTCGAAGTCCTCGACGGAGGCCTGGAGGTGCATCAGCCGCTCGCCGGACGTGTCGTAGACCGCGTGCAGCTCCTGGGCGTCGCGGATCCGCGTCACCCCGACCCACTGGCCGCCGTCGAACGGCTTCATGTAGAGCGGGTAGCCGATCTTCGCGGCGATCTCCTCCAGGTCGAAGGGCATGTTGTAGCGCTCGGCCGTCGGCTGGAAGCGGGGGTTCTCGGGCGGGTTCTTGTGTGGGATCAGCCACGTCTCCGGCACCTTCAGGCCCAGGCGCATCATCGCGCAGTAGGCCGCGTGCTTCTCCATCGCCTGGAACGTGAACGGGTTGTTCAGCAGGTAGACGTCGTCCATCAGCGAGACCTTCTTCAGCCACTCGCGGGGCACCGTGTACCACCAGCCGAGCCGGTCGATCACGAGCGAATAGCGCGGCCGCGAGCGCAGGTCGAAGGGCTCGTTCGTGAGCCGCTCGCAGGAGAGGTCGTGGCGCGTTCCGTCGTGCTCGATCGGGCCGACCTGCGTGAGCAGGTGCTCGAACGCGGACGGCCAGTCCTCCTCGGTGCCGAGCAGGAGGCCGATCAGGTGCGATTGCGTCGTCACAGGAGCCGGGGCAGATGATGAGCGATCTGGGCGCGCCACGCGGGCCAGTCGTGCGCCGAGTCGTGGCCCCACAGATCGAGCTCGTGCCGGATCCCCTTCGCCGCGAGCTGCCCGGCGAAGCGCCGTGTGCTCTCGAGCGCGCCGGTCGTGTCCTCCCACTGGCCCTGCCCGGCGAGGAGCAGCAGGCTGGCGCGCGTGCGCAGCCAGTCGAGGTGCTCGCCGCCGAGGTGGTCCACGTAGTCCGCGGGATTGTTGAAGTAGACGGCGTCGCCGCGCTCGCCGCCGCCCACCACCGAGACGTCGTAGACCCCGCTCTGGCAGATCGCGAGCGGGAAGAGGTCGGCGCGCCGGAGCGCGAAGTTGGCCGCGTGGTAGGCGCCGAACGAGACGCCGGTGACGGCGATCTCGCCGGCGCCGCCGCAGTCGTCGTGGATGAAGGGCGCGACCTGGTTCACGATCCAGTCCTCGTAGAGCCCGTGCAGGCGCGCGCGCCCCTCCAGCGGCAGGTCGTCGCGATACCAGCTGCCCGAGTCGAAGCTGCCGACCGCGTACACCTTCACGCGACCGGCCTCGATCAGGCCGCCGACCGCGTCGATCATCCCGCGCTCCTCGTACTGCCAGGCCGGGCCTTCCTGCGAGGGGAAGGCGAGCAGCGGCCGGCCCCAGTGGCCGTAGGCGAGCACCGTGCCCTCGGCGCCGATCGCGGGTGACCACAGCTTGAGCTCGCGTCGTTCCACGCTCAGATTCTCTGCAACAGCCGTCGCAGGTGCGGCTCGAGGGAGTCGCGCCAGGCCACCCAGTTGTGGCCGTCGCGGAACTCGTGCAGCCGCGCGTCGTAGCCGCGCTTCCGCAGCGACTCCTCGAGCGCTCGGTTCGCGGGCAGGTTCTCCTCGACCGTGCCGCAGCCGAGCACGATCGGGATCGTCCGCTCCGGCCGGTTGCGATGGGCACCGCCGACGAAGCGGGCGATCCGCTCGTAACGGGGGAAGTTCCGCTCGTGGCGCGTCGGCTCGGCGGAAGAAGCTGCCGGACTGGAGGAAGAGCGCGTCGAAGCTGTCGGGATGGCGGCGGTGGACGTGGAAGAGCGCGAGTGCGCCGAGGCTCGCGCCGAGGCCGATCCGGGCCGGGGCCGGCGGGAGGGAGGGGAGGATCTCGTCGGCGAGCGCGCGGGAGTAGCGCGCCGAGGCTGAGTACGTCTCGTTCCGGTCGACAGGGCCGAGGAGCGTCGCCCGTAGCGGTGGCAGCGTCGCGAGGAGCGGCAGGAGCGCCGAGTGCTCGGCGTACTCCGGCCCGTCGTGGGCGACGAGCATCGGGCTGTCCGCGGTGGCATCCGGGTGAGCCCAGATCAGCGCCGGCAGCTCCGTCTTGAGGATGCGGCTCGCGATCGTGACCTCCTCGGCCTCTTCCGGGTCGCCGGTCTCGAGCCAGGCCGGCGGCTCGTAGCCGGGCTCCTCCCAGACCGACTTCTCGCCCCACGGTCCGCTCGCCGTCTTCGGGTTGTCGGGATCGAGGATCCATTCGCTCCCGCCCTGCCCGTCGACCAGCTCGAGCTGGTACTCGAAGCGCGCGACGTCGGGCGCGGGGGCGGTCAGCTCCCAGCTGCGGCCGCGCCGGACGAGCTCGTGCGGGAGCAGGTGGCGGAGCGCGTGCGCGAGGCGGACGGCCGCGAGTCGCCTGCGCGGGTCGGGAATCTGGAAGCGGAGCTCGATCACGGAAGTGTGTCGAGTGTGGAGAAATTCGCGCGCAGAACCGTCCGTTTCGGGCGGGTGCGGCCGTTTCGGCCACTAGGCAGGCCGGGCTGCCCCGGCTATCACGATTCCTCCCAGCTCACGAGGAGGAACGATGGAGGCACGAATTCGACGGGTCGCGCTGCGCGCTCTGCGGTCGGCGTCGGCGCGCTCGCCCTCACGGTCGGCGGTGCCGCAGGCGGGACTCGACACCGTCCTGGACGACGGATCGTGATCGACGCCTGCCGGCACCGCTCCGGTGTGCTGCTCGTCCCGTCGGCAGGCAAGTCCTGCAAGCGCTCGGAGCAGCGGCTGACCTGGAACGTCCGCGGCCCGGCCGGGCCTGCAGGACCGGCGGGTCTCGACGGCAAGAACGGGGCGGACGGCAAGGACGGGGCGGCAGGCCCTGCAGGAGAGCCCGGGGCTGCGGGCCCGGCCGGCCCGGCGGGACCGCAAGGACCGCAGGGGCCGGCGGGCGCGCCGGGGACGATCGACTCGATCGCGGTGCTCGACGGCGTCGCGTGCACGGCCGAGGACGGCTCGGCGGGCACCGTGACGGTCGAGACCGAGCTCGACGGCGCGATCGTCCTCACCTGCGAGGCGGCGTCGACACCGCCGCCGCCTGCCCGGCCCGGCACGCCTCGTGCTGAACGAGATCGACTACGACCAGGTCGGCGCCGACAGCGACGGCTTCGTCGAGATCTACAACGCCGGCGGCAGCGCCGCCGACCTGACGGGCGTCGCACTCGTGCTCGTCGACGGCGGGACGGGCGCGGAGTACCTGCGCCGGACGCTCAGCGGCACGCTGGCCGCCGGCGCGTATCAGGTCGTCTCCGTCGATCCCCAGAACGGCGCGCCGGACGGCGTCGCCCTGCTCGGCGCCGGTGGTGCGCTGCTCGACGCGCTCTCGTACGAGGGCTCGATCGAGAGCGCCACGATCGGTGGCTCGACGTACGACCTCGTCGAGGGCACGATGCTGCCCGTCTCGGTCGCGGACTCGAACACCGTCACCGGCTCGCTCGCGCGGATCCCGAACGGCAGCGACACCGACGACGCCGCCGCCGACTGGGCGTTCACGACGACCGTCACGCAGGGAGCAGCCAATGTCGGCTGAACGCAGACTTCGGGTCGCCGCGGTTGCGACGCTGGCGATCGGGCTCGTCGCGGGGCTCGCCGGCGCGGGACTGTCCGCGCTGGCGGGCGACGGTGTGATCAATGCCTGCAGGGCCAAGTCGACGGGAGTGCTCCGGGTGCCGGCGGCGGGCACATCGTGCAAGAGCGACGAGCAGCCGCTGCAGTGGAATGTCGCCGGCCCCCAGGGCCTGCCCGGTGCTACGGGGCCTGCCGGGCCGGCAGGAAGCCCTGGGCCGGCAGGCACGAACGGTCTGGCGGGCCCTGCCGGACCGCGCGGCGCCACCGGGCCGCAGGGACCCCCAGGCCCCGTCTCCGTCACCGCGCTGGAGGGCACGGGCTGCACGACCGCCGCGGGCCAGTGGGGCGCGCTCCGTGTCCGCACCGACGACTACGGCGCGGTCACCCTCAGCTGTCGGGCGGCGGACGACCCGTATGCACTGCCCAGGCTGATGCTGAACGAGATCGACTACGACCAGCCGGGGGTGGACGGGGGCGGTTACGTCGAGCTCTTCAACGCCGGTCGCGGCACCGCCGACCTGGGCGGGCTCGCGATCGTCCTGGTCGACGGCGACACGGGCGCCGAGTACCTGCGCGTGTCGCTGAGCGGCGCCCTGCTCGCCGGCGACTACCTCAAGGTGCCGGTCGAGGCACAGAACGGCCCGTCCGACGCGGTCGCGCTCTACGACGTGGTCGACACGGAGGTGCTCGACGCGCTCTCGTACGAGGGGCCGGTGCACTCGGGGCGGATCGGCGCGTACACGTTCGACCTCGTCGAGGGCGAGGGGCTGCCCGCTTCGGTGGCCGACTCCGACTCGATGCAGGGCTCGCTGTCGCGGATCCCCGACGGCGTCGACACCGACGACGCCGCCGCGGACTGGGTGTTCACGCCGGTCGCCACCCCCGGCAACCCGAACGTGGCCGGATGATCAGCGCCTGCCTTTCGCCCTCATGTTCGCGCGGCCCTCCGCGCCGGCCTTGGCCCAGCGCTTCCGTTCCTCGGCCTGCAACCGCTTGTCGAGCCGGCGCTCGAGGTGCGCGAGCTCGCGCTGCAGCTTCTTGTAGCTCTCCCAGCGCTCGAGCGGCAGCGTGCCGTCGTCGATCGCCGCCCGGATCGCGCAGCCGGGCTCGGTGCGATGGGCGCAGTCGGAGAACCGGCACTGCACGGCCAGCTCCTCGACGTCGGTGAACGTCTCCGACAGCCCGTCCGAGGACTCCCAGAGCTGGAGCTCGCGCATCCCCGGCGTGTCCAGGACGAGACCGCCGCCGGGCAGGAGCACGAGCTGCCGGTGCGTGGTGGTGTGCCGGCCTTCGCCGTCGTCCTCGCGGATCGGCTGGGTCGCCAGGAGCTCCTCGCCTGCGAGCGTGTTCACGAGCGTCGACTTGCCGACTCCGGACGACCCGAGCAGCGCCACCGTGCGGCCAGGTGCCAGATGGGTGCGCACGAGCTCGAGCCCCTCGCCGGTGAGGTTCGAGATCGCATGGACGGGGACGCCGAACGCAATCGCCTCGACCTCGAGGACGCGCAGCGCGTAGTCCGGGCAGAGATCCGTCTTCGTCAGCACGATCACCGGCTGGGCGCCGCTCTCCCACGCCGTCGCGAGATAGCGCTCGAGCCGGCGCAGGTTGAAGTCCTCGTTCAGGGACATGAGCAGGAAGACCGCGTCGACATTCGCGGCGAGCACCTGCTCCTCGGCTGCATCCAGCGCCACCTTCCGCGAGAACTTCGTCCGCCGCGCGAAGACGGCGTGGATCGTCCCCGCTCCCTCGTCCGGACGGGCCGCGACGGCGACCCAGTCGCCGACTGCCGGCAGGTCGCCGGCTCCCGCCGCCTCGTGGGACAACCGCCCGGCGAGGTCGGCGCGCAGCTCTCCGTCCTCGGACAGGACGATGTAGACGCCGCGGTGCTGCGCTGTGACGCGTGCGGGGACGTGACCGTCGCCCGCGTGGGGCTCGAATTCGGTGTGGTGGCCGGGGGTCCAGCCGAGATCGGACAGTGCGTTCAAGCGAGGCTCCTTGTGCGAGAAGTGGGATTGGCCGGCGCGCGCACGCGACGCGCGCCGAGCGCGACTCTCAGGAGCCGGAAAGTGGGGCCGACGTCCCTAGAGCCGCGGAGCTCTGAGGGCGGAGGGGGCAAGATCTGTCATCTGCGTCAACCTCCTTCGTCGGGAACGCCTCGAAGTATGCCTGCTGACCCGTGTCGAAGTCGAGCCGCGGGTTGGCAGTTGCCGGAGTAAGGGTTAGAGTCCCCGCGGGAGCCGGCCGGTACGGTCGGATGAAGTTCTGGGGAGAGCTTGATCAATTCAAGGGGAGGATGCGGCTTGTCTCACTTTCGGCTGCGGCTGTGCCTGCTGGTCGGCGCGCTGCTCACACTCGTCGGCTCGGCTAACGCACTCGCAGCCGGGGACGTCGTCATCAGCCAGGTCTACGGCGGCGGCGGCAACAGCGGCGCCACGTACACCAACGATTTCGTCGAGCTGCACAACCGGACCTCGAGCCCCGTGAGCATCACCGGCTGGTCGGTCCAGTACGCGTCCTCGACGGGCACGACTTGGCAGAAGACCACCCTGAGCGGCACGATCGCGCCGGGCGGCTTCTACCTCGTGCAGCAGGCCGCGGGCGCGGGCGGGACGACCCCGCTCCCGACTCCTGACGCGACGGGCTCGATCGCGATGTCCGGAACAGCGGGCAAGGTCGCGCTGACCACAAACGACACCCTGATCGCCGGCGGAACGGGATGCCCCTCCGTCGTCCAGGGTGCAGTGGACATCGTCGGTTACGGCAGCGCGACCAACTGCTCAGAGTCGGCGCCGACGGCGAACCTGTCGAATCCGACCGCCGCGCTCCGCAACGCGCTCGGCTGCACGGACACCGACAACAACGCCTCCGACTTCACGATCGGCGCGCCCGCGCCGCGGAACAGCGCAAGCCCCGCAGCACTCTGCGGCCCGCCGCCCGCGACGCACCTCGTCGTCAGTGAGGTCTACGGCGGCGGAGGCAACTCCGGTGCCACCTACACGAACGACTTCATCGAGCTCCACAACCCGACGGCGAGCAGCGTCAGCGTTGCCGGCTGGTCGGTGCAGTACGCCTCTTCGGCCGGCACGAGCTGGGCGGTCACACCTCTGACCGGCTCGATCCCTGCCGGCGGTCGCTATCTGGTCCAGGAGGCGCAGGGCTCCGGCGGAACGACGCCGCTCCCGGCGCCCAACGTCATTGGCACGATCGCGATGAGCTCGACGAGCGGCAAGGTCGCGCTCGTCTCGAACAGCTCTGCACTGGCGGGCTCCTGCCCGACGGGGGGCGCGATCGTCGACTTCGTCGGTTACGGCTCCTCTGCCAGTTGCTTCGAGGGCACCGGTCCGACTGCGACGCTCTCCAACACGACGTCGGCCAGCCGCAACTCCGTCGGTACCGACACGGACGACAACGCGGCCGACTTCACCGTCGGCGCGCCCGACCCGCGCATCCCGGCCGAGGAGGCTCCGCGCGTCACCGCCACCACGCCGCTCGGCGGTGACACCGGCGTCGCGCGTGCCGCAGACATCGTCGTCACGTTCAGCGAGCCGGTGAACGTCACCGGCACGTGGTTCACGATCACCTGTGCGACGAGCGGCGCGCATACGGCCTCCTACACAGGTGGCCCGGTCACGTTCACGATCGATCCGGGCACGGACTTCGCCGCCAACGAGTCGTGCACGGTCACGATCCTGGCCGCGAACGTGACCGACCAGGATACGAGCGACCCGCCGGACAACATGGCGGCGAACCACATCTTCTCCTTCACGACGATCGACGCCTTCATCTGCGGCGACCCGGCGACCCCGATCCACGCGATCCAGGGGAGCGGCCTCACCGCCGCCCTCACCGGCACGCAGACGATCGAGGGCGTCGTCGTCGGCGACTACCAGCAGACGGGCGGCTTCAACGGCTACTACCTCGAGGAGGAGACCTCCGACCAGGACGCCGACCCGGCCACCTCGGAGGGCATCTTCGTCTTCGCGGGGAGCAGCGGGGTCGACGTGGACGCGGGCGACGTCGTCCGCGTGCGCGGCACGGCGGGCGAGTTCAGCGGCCTGACCCAGCTCAGCTCCCTCAGCGCCGTGGCGGTCTGCTCGACCGGCGCCTCGGTCCCGGCGACCCCGGTCAGCTTGCCGGTCGCGAGCATCACCGACCACGAGCGGTACGAGGGCATGCTCGTGCGCTACGACCAGACGCTCACCGCGACGGAGGTCTTCAGCCTCGGCCGCTTCGGCGAGGTCAGCCTCTCGGGTGCGGGCCGCCTCTACAACCCGACCGCGGTCGCGGCTCCGGGCGCTCCGGCCCTCGCCGTCATGGACCAGAACAACCGCAGCCGGATCATCCTCGACGACGGCGACAACCAGCAGAACATCGATCCGACCCGGTACCCGCAGGGCGGCCTCTCGGCGACGAACACGCTCCGCGTCGGCGACACGCTGCCGGGCCTCACCGGCGTGATGGACTTCCGCTTCTCGAACTACCGGATCCAGCCGGTCGGCCTCGTCGAGTTCACCGGCACCAACCTGCGCACGCCCGCTCCGGGTGCCGTGGGCGGCAACCTGAAGATCGCCTCGTTCAACGTGCTCAACTTCTTCAACGGCAACGGCCTCGGCGGCGGCTTCCCGACCGCGCGCGGCGCGAACACGCAGTTCGAGCTCGACCGCCAGAAGGCGAAGGAGGTCAGCGCGCTCAGCGCCATGAACGCGGACATCGTCGGCCTGATGGAGATCGAGAACGACGCGGGCCCGAACAGCGCGCTCGCGGAGCTGGTCGCCGCGCTCAATGCGGCGATGGGCGCCGGCACCTACGCCTACGTCGACACCGGCGTGATCGGCACCGACGAGATCAAGGTCGCGCTGATCTACAAGCCGGCCGCCGTGACACCGGTCGGCGCCTTCGCGCTACTGACCTCGGCGGTCGACCCGCGCTTCGTCGACACGCGCAACCGGCCGACGCTGGCGCAGACGTTCCAGCACGTGAGCTCGGGCCAGAAGCTGACCGTGGCGGTCAACCACCTGAAGTCGAAGGGCTCGGCGTGCGGCGCCGGCGACGACGCCACCGACGGCTCGGGCAACTGCAACGGCACGCGCACGGAGGCCGCGGCGGCGTTGGGCGACTGGCTCGCCACCGACCCGACCGGGAGCGGCGATCCCGACTTCCTGATCATCGGCGACCTCAACTCGTACACGTTCGAGACGCCGATCACGACGCTCGAAGGTGCGGGCTACACGAACCTCGTCCGCGCCTACGGCGGTCTCTCCGCCTACTCGTACGTGTTCAGCGGCGAGTCGGGCTACCTCGACCACGCGCTCGCGACGTCGTCGCTGACGAGCCAGGTGACGGGCGTGACCGACTGGCACATCAACCCGGACGAGCCGATCGTGCTCGACTACAACGTCGAGTTCAAGACGGCCAACCAGGTGAACACGTTCTACGACCCGGGCCCGTACCGCTCGTCCGACCACGACCCGGTCGTGATCGGGCTCCAGCTGAACCACGCGCCGGCCGTGTCGGCCGGCGGGCCGTACACGGTGCCGGAAGGCGGCTCGGTCGGCGTCACGGCGACCGGGAGCGACGCCGACGGCGACACGCTCACGTACGCCTGGGACCTCGACAACGACGGCACGTTCGAGACCGCGGGGCAGACGGCGACGTTCTCCGCGGCCACGATCGACGGCCCGGCGACGCGGACGATCCGCGTCCGGGCGACCGACCCGGGCGGGCTCGTCGCGGTGAGCTCCGCAACCGTCACCGTGACGAACGTCGCCCCGACGGCGACCTTCGTCGCGCCGGCGACCGCGCTGGCCGGCTTCCCGTTCACGCTCGCACTCACGGGCGCGACGGATGCGGCACCTGCCGACGTGGCGGGCCTGCAGTACGCGTTCGACTGCGGCAGCGGCTACGGCGCCTACTCGGCGTCGTCGACTGCGAGCTGCACGTCGGTCGCGGTCGGCGCGCTCAGCGTCGGCGGCAAGGTCCGTGACGACGACGGCGGCGTCACCGAGTACCGCGCCACCGTCCAGGTTCAGGTGACGTTCGCGAGCCTCTGCTCGCTCGTGCGGCAGTACGCCGACAAGGAGGGCGTCGCGAACGCTCTCTGCTCGAAGCTCGACGCGGCCGCGGCCAAGTCCGACCGCAAGGGGCAGGAGGCCGACCTGCACGCGTTCGTGAACCAGGTCGAGGCTCAGTCAGGCAAGTCGCTCACGGCGGAGGAGGCTGCGGTTCTCGTCGCCCTCGCCGGGGCTCTGTAGGCAACCAAGGGGAAAAGGGGAGACAAGGGAATGACAATGAAAAAGACAGTCCTGGCGCTCGTGACGCTTGCCGTCGCGATCGCCGTGGTACCGGCGGCAGGTGCGAAGGGCGATCCTTCGCCGCGCGCCGCCGAGAACGCACAGACGACCGAGATCCAGATCCTGGGTCTGAACGACTTCCATGGCGCGCTCCAGCCGCCGTCCGGCTCGGCCGGGCGGCTCGGGCCGTCCGGCACGCCGGAGTTCGGCGGCGCCGAGTACCTCGCCACGCACGTCCGTGCGCTGCGGGCGACCAACCCGAACACGCTGTTCGTCTCGGCGGGCGACCTGATCGGCGCCACGCCGCTGCTCTCGGCGCTGTTCCACGACGAGCCGACGATCGAGGCGTTCAACCTGATGGGCCTCGACTACAACGGCGTCGGCAACCACGAGTTCGACGAGGGTGTCGACGAGCTGCTGCGGATGCAGTACGGCGGCTGCCACCCGGCCGACGGCTGTCAGGACGGGGACGGCTTCGGCGGCGCGAGCTTCGACTTCCTCGCCGCCAACGTCACGTACAAGGACGGCAGCGGCCCGATCTTCGCGCCGTACAAGATCCACCACTTCAACGGCGTCAAGGTCGGGATCATCGGCATGACGACGAAGACGACGCCGAACATCGTCACGCCCGCCGGGATCCAGACGGTCGACTTCCTCGACGAGGCCGCCACGGCGAATGCCGCGGTCGCCGAGCTGAAGAAGCAGAACGTCGAGACGATCATCGTCCTGCTGCACGAGGGTGGGAGCACGAGCACCGCGGGCAACGGCGCCGGTGCGGGCGCGGACAAGATCAACCTCTGCGCCAATCCCACCGGTGCGATCCCGCCGATCGTCGACGCGATGGACGACGCGATCGACGTCGTGATCACCGGCCACACGAACTGGGCCGTGAACTGCGTCCTCGACGGCAAGATCGTCACGGGCGCCGCGGTCAACGGCAAGGTGGTCACGGACATCGACCTGACGATCAGCCGGGCGACGAAGGACGTCGTCTCGGCCCGGGTCAACAACGTCCCGGTCGACCGCGGGGTCGCCAAGGCCGACGACATCACGGCGCTGATCGCCAAGTACAACGCGTTCGCGGCGCCGCTCGCCAACCGCGTCGTCGGGCGGGTCACGACGACGATCACGCGGACTGCGAACCCCGCCGGCGAGTCCGCGCTCGGCGACGTGATCGCCGACGCCCAGCTCGCGGCGACGTCCGACCCGCTCTTCGGCGGAGCCGTGGTGTCGTTCATGAACGCGGGCGGCATCCGCACCGACATCAACTTCGACCAGATCTCCGGCGGCGAGGCTCCGGGCGAGGTCACGTACGGGGAGCTCTTCGCCGTGCAGCCGTTCAACAACGTGATGACGGTGCTCACCTGCACGGGCGCGCAGATCGACGCCCTGCTCGAGCAGCAGTTCACGGGCGGCAACGGCATCCTGCAGGTGCCTGCGAGCCTGCGGTACACGTACACCGCATCTGCTCCGGCCGGGAACAAGATCGACATCGCGTCGATCACCATCAACGGCACCCCGATCAGCCCGTTGGTGAACTACCGCGTGGCGATGAACAACTTCCTCGCCACGGGCGGAGACGGCTACTCCGTCTTCACGCAGTGCACCAATTCGCTCGGCGGTGAGATCGACCTCGACGCGCTCGTCGCGTACTTCGGGGCCAACTCGCCCGTCGCGCCGGGTCCGCAGAACCGGATCACGCGCCTGCCGTAGCGGCATCGCACAAGGGTGGGGGTGGCCCGAGCGGCCACCCCCACCGATCTCTGTAGGTTCGCGGCGTGGACACGCGCATCCGGGACGGCGTCCGCGCCGCGCTGCCGCTGGCGCCCGCAGCGCTCCTGTTCTCCGCCTCCTTCGGTGTGCTCGCCGTCGAGGCGGGCCTCGGCAGGCTCGGTGCCGTCGTCATGTCGGCGACGACGTTCGCCGGCTCGGCGCAGTTCGCCGCGACCTCGATCCTCGACACTCAGGGCGGGATCGCGGCCGCGATCGTCGCTGCGCTGATGCTGAACGCCCGCTACGTGCCGCTCAGCCTCGCGGTTGCGTCGATCTTCCCGGGCGCGCGCGGGCGGCGCTTCGTGGAGTCCCAGCTGATCGTGGACGAGTCGTGGGCGCTCTCCGGCCGCAGCGGCCGCTTCGAGTACCCGATCCTGATCGGCGCCGGGCTCCTCCTGTATCTCCTTTGGGTCGGTGGCACTGCGCTCGGGACGTTCGCCGGCGACCTGCTCGACCCGGAGGCGATCGGGCTCGACGCCGCGTTCCCGGCGCTGTTCCTCGCTCTGCTCGCGCCGTACCTGCGGACGCGCCGCGCCCTCGCGACCGCGCTCGTCGCGGGTGCGATCACGCTCGTGCTGATCCCGCTCGCGCCCGCCGGGGTGCCGATCGTCGTCGCGGCGCTCGCGGCGCTGATCGGACTGCGGCGGTGAGCTGGCTCCTGATCGCCGTGGTCGGAGTCGTGACGATGGGGTTCAAGGCGTCCGGGCCGGTCCTGCTCGGTGGCCGGGCGCTGCCGCTGCGCGTCGCCGCCGTGGTCGACGTGCTCGCGCCCGCGATGCTGGCCGCGCTCGTGGTCACGCAGGCGGTCGGAGGCGACCGCGCGCTCGTGCTCGACGAGCGGCTGGCCGGTGTCGCCGCAGGGGCGGTCGCCGTCGCACTACGCGCACCGCTGATCGTCGTGATGGCCGTGGCCGCCACAGTGGCGGCCCTGCTCCGGCTCGCCTAGGCCCGCTGGCGCCTGGGGAACAGCACCGCCGCAGCCGCCGCGGCGTGAGCCAGGACGGACGCGGTGGCGACGAGCTTCAGGGTCGTGTTGATCGTCACGAGAACGCCCATCGGCACGAAGCGGGTACGGGTTGAGGCCCCCGCTGGATCAGGCGTCGAGCGCCGCGGCGACGACGGCTTTCAGCTCGTCGTGTGAGAACGGCTTGTACAGGAGGCCGGCGGCGCCGACTGCGGCCGCCTTCGAGGTCCGCTCCGGCTCCGGCGAGCCTCCGGTCATCAGCACGACCGGGATGTCGTGAGCGCGCGCCTGGAGCTCGTCGAGCAGCTCCACGCCCGTCATCCCCGGCATGACGACGTCGCTGAGGATCAGGTCGAAGGACTCCTCGTCGAGAGCGGCGAGCGCTTCGCTTCCCGACGGGACTCCGAGCGGGCGGTACCCGTGCCGGCGCAGGATCTCGAGCGTCAGCTCGCGCACGGCCTCCTCGTCGTCGACGACCAGGATTCGCTTCATAGGCGCAGCCTGCCTCCGCCTGTCACGGTCACGACGTCGCCGTCGATCGCGAGCTCGATCGCGGCGCCGGGATCGGCACGCTGGATCGCCTCGGCCAGCAACTCGACGAGCTGCCTGCGGATCGGCCCCGGCGCCGCGGTCGTCGCTGCGTCGCCGCTCACGCTCAGGGTGCGCTCGCCCGTCGGGAGCACGGTCGACACGAGCTCGATCGCGGCGGTCGCCTCCTCGTGCAGCGACAGCGTCCTCGCCGGCTCGTCCTGGAGACGGATGAAGCCCTGCAGCGCGCGCACGATCGCGGCGATCTCGCTTCCGGTCCGGTGGGTGAGCGCGATCCGGTCGTGCAGCTTCGAGCCCGGCTCGGCGTCGGTGAGCGCGAGCTCCGCCGAGCCGACGAGTGCGACCAGCGGGTTCGCGAGCTCGTGCAACAGCCCGCGGGTGAGCAGGCCGAGCGTGCGCAGCAGCGGCGCCTCGTCAGCGTCGTACGCCATCGCCTCTATGATCCCCACTCGCAGTTGGCCCGCCGCAGAGCCCTCATGCCAAACCCCGTGTATCGCTCATCCAGACGCTTGATCCTAGACCTCCGCCGCGTGGGCGGTCGGCCGTGATCACCTGTCTCGTCGCCGACGACCATCCGGCCGTCGTCGAGGCCGTCTCCGACGTGCTCAGCGAGAACGGGATCGAGGTCGCCGGCCGCGCCCGTGACGGCAGCGACGCGATCGAGCAGATCGCGCTGCACAAGCCACAGGTCGCCATCCTCGACCTGCGCATGCCGGGCATGTCGGGCATCGAGGTGGCCCGGCAGCTGTCCCGGTCGACGCCCGACACCGCGGTCATCCTCTACACAGCTTTCGGCGATCGTGCGCTTCTGACGGAGGCGCTCGACGCGGGCGCCCGCGGCTTCGTCCTCAAGGAGGCGCCGCTCGCCGAGGTCGTGCGCGCCGTCGAGCTCGTCGCCGCAGGCCGCACGTATGTCGACCCCGTCCTCGCCGGCGTGCTCTCGAGCTCGGCGGCGACGGAGAAGATCCTCAATCTCACCCAGCGCGAGCGCGACGTGCTCCGCCTGCTCGCCGACGGCAACTCGAACGAGGAGATCGGCAAGGAGCTCTTCATCTCGCCGGAGACCGTGCGGACGCACGTGCGCAAGGCGATGGCGAAGCTCGATGCAGATACGCGCACGCAGGCTGTGGCGACGGCGCTGCGGCAGAGCTTGATCGCCTAGCCTAGCCGCGGTGCTTGAGCGAGCTCGGTGCGCCGATCAGCGCCGAGAGCAGCAGCCGGAACGCGGGCGCGGGCATCGCGGCGGACTCGTCGGTGGCGGAGCGCGGCCGGTAGGCGTTGTCCTTTGCTGGCCAATACGCCCACGCGATCATCGAGGAGAGCCGCTCGCACCCCTGCGCGCCGTGCCCGAACTCGTCGGACTCGTAGCACCAACCGGAGGCGCCGAGCCGGTCCTGGAGCAGCCCACGATGCTCCTGCTGGAGCACGAAGAAGTCGACCTGGTGCGCGTACTCGTCCATCACGGTCGCCCAGGCGAAGCGGCCGGTCCGGAGCAGGCTGCGGTCGAGGAAGATGTGCCCCGGCGTCGAGTGCGACGTCCGGTAGGGGCCGACGTGGATCGTCACCTGTTCGCGGACGATGCCCCAGTCGAATGCGCTCGCGTTCAGCGCTGCCTTCACCGTCGAGCGCTCGGCCGGCTTGGCGTCCTCGAACACGTAGTTGCCCCCGCCGGCGAGAGCCGAGGCGGGGAGGGCGAGTGAGGCCGCGATCACTGCCGCAAGACGACGAATCATCTCTCCAGTCGTCGTCCGCCGGCCCACGTCTCTCCATCCACGCTCCCGCCCGGCCGGGGGCACGATTCGGACAGCGTGCCCTCACCCGAATCGGGGATGCCTAGGCGGGCGGGCGGAGTGCTGCGAAGGGGTCGGTGATCTCGAGCCGGCGCGCGCGGAAGCGATAGAGCTCGGCCGGCCTGCCGCCGGTACGGCCCGGCTCGCGTCTCGCGCCTGTCTGCTCGAGCACGTCGCGACGGAGCAACACGCGCTTCAGGTTCGTCGCCGAGACGTCGTGGCCGAGCGCAGCCGCGTAGACGTCACGAAGCTCCGAGAGGGTGAACTCGGCAGGAGCCAGAGCGAAGCCGACGTTGGTGTACGAGAGCTTGCCGCGCAGGCGCTCACGCCCGGCGAGCACGATCTCGCGGTGGTCGAAGGCCAGCGTCGGCAGGCCGTCGACGGCGAACCAGTCCGTGTCCGCCGGCAGGCCGGGGTCGGCGTCCGCCGGGACGAGGCCGACGAACGCGGTCGCCAGCTCACGCGCCGCCGGATGCCGGTCCGGGCTCGCTCCAGCTCCCGAGCTGCTCGACGTGCGCGAGCGTCGCGGACGTCGACCTTCGCGGCGAGCTGGCGCCGGATCGAGCTCTCGAGCGTCTCGTTCGCCTCGAGCTCGCCTCCGGGCAGCGACCACGCGCCGGCGCACGGCTCCTGCGCCCGCTGCCAGAGCAGCACCTGGAGGCGCCGGTCCCGCACCTGCAGCACCACGGAGAGGACGACCTGGCGGGGGGCTGTGGTAGGATCGTCGACAGGTTTGAGCCTCACAGTCGAAAACCTTATCCGAAGCGCTTCCGAAAGGTCGGTTTCATGTCCCGCGTAACCCCGCTCGTCCTGATCGCGCTGGTTCTCGTCGCCGCAGGCTGCGGCTCCTCCGACGACGAGGCGAGCGGGCACGACCGCCGCGCCCGCGACGACCCCCGCGGAGGAGCAGCTGCGGGTCGGCTTGATCACCGACCTCGGCCAGCTCGATGACGACGGCTTCAACGAGCTCGCCTTCAACGGCCTCAAGCGTGCCGAGCAGGAGCTGGGTGTGAAGGGGCGCGTGATCGAGTCGGCCTCCGCGGCCGACTACATCCCGAACATGACCTCGCTCGCGCGCGGCGGCTACGACCTCGTGATCGGGGTCGGGTTCGCACAAGGCGACGCGGTCGGCAAGGTCGCGCAGCGCTTCCCCGACACGAAGTTCGCGATCATCGACGTCGACCAGGCGTTCGTCCCCGGCACACCCGCGAACGTCCAGGGCCTCCTCTTCCGCGAGGAGGAAGTCGGGTATCTCGTCGGCTACCTCGCGGGGCTCGAGGAGCAGCGGCGGGCGGGCAAGGACGTGATCTCGGCCGTCGGTGGGATGAAGGAGCCGCCGGTCGACCGGTTCATCGCCGGTTACTTCGCCGGCGCCAAGGAGGCTGCGCCCGGGATCACCGTCTTCCACGACTACTCCCAGGACTGGGACGACCAGGCGAAGTGCAAGGAGCTGGCGCTGAACCAGATCGCGCGCGGCTCGAACGTCATCTTCCAGGTTGCGGGCGGCTGTGGCCTCGGCGCGCTGAACGCGGCGGGCGAGCGCGGCAAGTTCGGGATCGGCGTCGACGCCGATCAGTCCTTCCTCGGCAACCACATCCTCACGAGTGCCCAGAAGGGCGTCGACTCGGCGGTCTTCCTGACGGTCAAGGCCGTGCAGGACGGTTCGTGGCAGGGCGGCGGCAACGCCACGTTCGGCCTGAAGGAGGACGGCGTCGGCCTCGGCAGGGTCAGTCCGGACGTGCAGCAGGAGGACGTCGACAAGGTCGAGCAGATCAAGCGCCAGATCGCCGACGGCGAGATCACCGGCATCCCGACCACGGTCGGTGGGGCGGGGTAACGGTCTGTTCCGAAGCCGGTGTCAGCCGCCGGCGATCGCCGCGACGATCCGCACGCGCGCGTCGGCGCCGAGTCGCGCCGAGAGGTCGCGCTCGCGCTCGCCGTCGACGTAGACGTGCACGAGCGTGCGCACCTCGCCCGCCTCGTCGAGGACGAGGTCGGCAACCGGGAGCGCACGCAGCGCGTCCCCGACCGTCGTGGCGTCGAGCTCGAACCGGCCCTGACCGCCGGCCTCGGTGGCGAGCAGGCCCGGCAGCAGGACTACGGCCAAGGCGACGCTTCGACGGAGAGGACGGGCGGCAGGTTGGTCACCGCCTGCACCGCCTCCCCGTGGCGGAGCGCGTACACGTCGCCGCTCTGCGCGCCCACGTAGACCGCTTCGTCGTCGAAGCTCATCGCCTCGCGGAGCACCGCGACCCACGCCGGCTCTGCGAGGACGATCGGCTCCCAGCTCGCGCCCGCATCGGCGGTCGTCCAGATCCCGAGCCGCCCGTCGCAGGTGACGCGGTTCTCGGCACCCTCCTCCGGGATCACGAACGCGCGGTCGGGATCGGCAGGGTCGAGCGCGAGCCCGAAGCCGAACTCGGAGGGGAGACCATTGCCGTCGAGCCGCTCCCAGCTCTCGCCGCCGTCGTCGGAGCGATACACGCCGCAGTGGTTCTGCTGCCACAGCCGTCCGGGCTTGCCCGGGTGGGCGAGCACCTTGTGCACGCACTGGCCGACCTCGGGGAAGCGGTCCTCCTGGAAGCCGGCCTCGGTGCCCTTGTTCGCCGGCTGCCACGAGCCGCCGCCATCGTCGGTGCGGAAGACGCCTGCGGCCGAGATCCCGATCCAGAGCCTCTCCGGATCGTCGGCGGCGAGCGTGATCGAGTGGGTGATCATCCCGCCGGCGCCCGGCTGCCAGCGGTCGCGCGTCGCGTGGTTCAGAACACCCTCGTTCACCTGCCAGGTCTCGCCCGAGTCGTCGGAGCGGAAGAGCACGCCCGGCTCGCCGCCGAGCCAGAGCGTCTGCGGCTGCGAGGCGTGCCCGGGCTCGAGGTGCCACGTCGAGGCGAGCTTGAGGCCGCTCTCCTCCGGCAGCCCGAGCCCCTCGGAGCGCTGCCACGTCTTGCCGAGGTCGGTCGAGCGCTGCACGGTGCCGCCGTACACCCAGTTGTTCGCGCACGCGTAGAGCGTCCCGTCGCGCGGGTCGACGACGGCATGGTTGACCGACCAGCCGGGAAGAAGCGGCCCCTCGACCGCGAACGCGCGGCGCTCGTCGTCTCCTCGGAGGAGGAAGAGCCCCTTGCGCGTCCCGACCGCGAGCAGCACACCCATGAGCCGACCCTACCGAAGGAGACCGCAACCGTGAAACTCACCGCAGCCCAGGCACGCTTCCTCCACGACGAGCCGAGCATCGGTGTGGTCGCCGTGCTGCGCGAGGACGGCACGGTGCACCAGACAGTCGTCTGGGTCGACTACGAGGACGGTCACGTCCTGCTCAACCTGAACAACTTCCGCGCCAAGCTCGACCACCTCCGCCGCGATCCGCGTGTCTCGCTGCTCGCGCTCGACCGCAACGACGACCATCGCTGGCTGGGTCTCGAGGGCCGTGTCGTCGAGATCACGACGGACGGCGCCTACGAGCACATCGTCCGCCAGTCGGTCGTCTACTTCGGGCGAGACAGCTATCCGCTCAAGGAGGGCGAGCAGCGGATCCTCGTCCGGATCGCGCTCGACCGGGTCGAGGCGTACAACGTCGACTGATGCCTACTTGAGGTCGGCGAGGATCTCCGCGGCAGCGCGCTGGCCGCTCTCGACCGCGCCGTTGAGATACCCCTGGAAGTCGAGCGAGGTGTGCTCGCCGGCGAAGTGGCAGTTGTCCTGCCGCCGGCCCTCCATGCCGGCGAAGCGCTGGTACTGCCCGACCTTCCAGAACGAGTAGGAGCCCTTCGTCCAGCGGTAGCCGGTCCAGAAGTCGATCGCCGCCTTGCCGTTCCACGCCTTGCTTGCACCCGGCAGCACCGGCTCGAGCTGGGCGAGGAACTGCTTCGCGCGCGACGTCGGCGAGCCGGAGCCGAAGCTCGCGCCGATCTTGCCGCCCGTGTAGTCGACGAGGATCCCGCTGGTGCCCGGCTGCGCCCGCGTCACCTCCCAGGTGTTCTGGTAGCCCGTGTCGGCGAACGTCTCGCCGTTCGAGCCCTGCCCGCGCCAGAAGCGGCTCGTGAACTGGACGTGCAGCTTCGAGTTGGTGCCCATGCCCATGTCGCGGATCGCGGTCAGCTTCAGCGGCTCGAATCCTGCCGCGGAAGTGTCCACCGACGAGCGGAGGATCGAGAACGGCAGCGCGAGGACGACCTTGTCGGCGCTCACGCTCCTCGTCGCCGAGCCCTGCCTGAACGTGAGCGTGTAGCCGCCGGCCGACGTGCGCCGGATCGCCACCAGCTCGGAGCCGGTCGTGATCTGGCCCGCGAGTCTCTGCGCGAGCCGGTCCGTGATCTGGTCGTTGCCGCCGGCGACGTGGTACTTCTCGTTCGACGGGCCGAAGATCCGGAGCTGCCCCTGGCCGGAGTAGCCGAGCAGGTAGAGCAGGTTGAGCGCGCTCTGCTCGGACGACTCGGCGCCGTACTCGATGTTGTAGGCGACGTCGAGCAACTGGCCGATCCGCGAGTCGATCCCGCCCGGGAACGTCTCCTCGATCCAGTCGACGATCGACATGTTGTCGAGCTCGCGCCCGCGCGCGGTCGAGAGCTCGAAGGTCGTCGGATAGCTCGCAGCGGAGACGTCCTTGTGGATCTTCTGCCAGGAGGCCTTGAGGTCGGCGGTCATCTCCCCGTAGCGGTAGGGCGCGCCGTCGAAGTATCCGAGCAGCTCCGTGCCGTTCTGCTCGGCGGCGAGCAGGTTGTCGAGCCTGAGCCCGAGCTCCTGCGCGAGCTGGCGGATCTGGGTGTGGTTCTGGTCGATCAGCTCTCCGCCGCGCTCGGCGATCTGTCCCTCGGCGAAGGCGCCGCGGAGCGTCCAGCAGCGGCCACCGATCCGGTCCGACGCTTCGTGGAGCTCCGCCGTGTGCCCGGCCTTCCGAAGCGCGTCGGCCGCGCTCAGGCCCGCGAGCCCGGCGCCCACGACGACGATCCGCGGCGCGGCCGCGCCGCGTGCGGGCGCGGCGAAGCGTCCGAGCGCCGACAGCCCGAGCGCGGCGGCTCCCGCTTGCTTGACGAACCGCGTCCGCGTCGTCCGCCGCTCGTCGGCGATCTCTGCGACTGCCGCCTGGATCGACGCTGCCAGTGGTGTGCGCGGCATCCCCGTCTCCTTCCCCGCGTGTGGCCACGGCGACGATGACGCAGCCACGCGGAGAAAACAATGTCCGGCGAGGCCAGAAGCCGCACGTTTCCTATGGACGCGCTGTCCAAAAGCGGCAGGCCGGACGCCTTCCAAGTTGTCCATCCGGTCGAGTCCACGTTAGGCTCGATCGGAGATCCCGATGCGGAGGGCCGTCCAGTGAGCGTGTCGATCACCCAGTACAAGAACTTCGTCGGCGGACAGTGGGTCGACGCCGAGGCCGGCGAGACGATGGAAGTGCTGAATCCGTCCACCGGCGAGGTGATCGCCGAGGTGCCGCGGTCGGGCGCCGAGGACGTCGAGCGTGCCGTCGCCGCCGCCCGGAAGGCCTACGAGGAGTGGGGCGACAAGACGCCGAAGGACCGGATGGAGCTGCTGCTCAAGCTCGCCGACGCGATCGACGAGAACGCGGACGAGTTGACGCGGCTCGAGTCGCAGAACGTGGGCAAGCCGATGTCGATCGCCGCGGACGAGATGCCGTTCTCGGCCGACAACCTGCGCTTCTTCGCCGGCGCCGCCCGGACGCTCGAGGGCAAGGCGGCCGGGGAGTACGTCGAGGGCTACACCTCGATCATCCGTCGCGAGCCGCTCGGGATCGTCGCCGGGATCACGCCGTGGAACTACCCGCTGATGATGGCGGTGTGGAAGCTCGGGCCGGCGCTCGCCGCCGGCAACGTCCAGATCCTGAAGCCGGCCGAGCAGACGCCGCTGACGACGCTCCGCTTCGCCGAGCTCGCGCAGGAGTTCCTGCCGCCGGGCGTGCTGCAGGTGATCACGGGCGACGGCCTCCCGGCGGGCGACGCGCTCGTGCGCCACGACGAGATCCGGCTGATCTCGCTCACCGGCTCGGTCGAGACGGGCCGCCTGATCGCCACGGGCGCCGCGCAGTCGAACCTCAAGCGGGTGCATCTCGAGCTCGGCGGCAAGGCGCCGATGGTCGTCCTCGACGACGCAGACCCCGCCACGGTCGCCGAGGCGATCAAGATCGGCGGCTACTGGAACTCCGGTCAGGACTGCACGGCGTCCTCGCGGATCCTCGTGCACGAGAAGGTCTACGACGACGTCATGTCCGAGACCGTGAAGGCGCTCGAGGGGATGAAGGTCGCCGATCCCGCCGAGGGCGACGACGTCGACATGGGCCCGGTCATCTCCGAGGAGCAGCGGACACGGGTCCTCGGCTTCCTCGAGCGGGCGGTCGAGGGCAAGGCGACGATCGTCACCGGCGGCGAGTCGGTCGGCGACCGCGGCTTCTTCGTCAAGCCGACCGTCGTCACGGACGTGAGCCAGGACTCGGAGATCGTCCAGAACGAGGTCTTCGGGCCGGTCGTGACCGTGCAGCGCTTCAGCTCGGACGACGAGGCGATCGCGATGGCGAACGGCGTCCGCTACGGGCTCGCCGCCTCCGTGTTCTCGCAGGACGTCGGCCGGGCGCTGGCCGCCGCGCGGAAGCTCGACTTCGGCACCGTCTGGGTGAACGAGCACCTGTTCCCGCTCGCGTCGGAGATGCCGCACGGCGGCTTCAAGGAGTCGGGCTACGGCAAGGACATGTCTCTGTACTCGATGGAGGAGTACACCCGGATCAAGCACGTCGCGGTGAAGCTGGCGTGAGCCAAGGGGTGCTCGACGCCGGGCCCGGCGTCGACCGCGGCCGCCTGGCAGCCCTGACCGAACGTGAGTCCGAGGCGTTCGCCGCCGCTCGCCCGAAGTCGCGGGCGCTGGCGGAGCGAGCCCGCGCCTCGCTGCTCGGCGGCGTCCCGATGACCTGGATGCTGCGCTGGGCCGGGCCGCACCCGCTCTTCCTCGCCGAGGCGCAGGGCGCACGCGTCGTCGACGTCGACGGGCACGAGTACGTCGATCTCTGCCTCGGCGACACGGGGGCGATGGCCGGGCATGCGGCCGGGCCGGTCGTGCGTGCCGTCGCCGCGCGCGCCGCGGCGGGGATGACGGCGATGCTGCCGACCGAAGATGGCGTCTGGGCCGGGGAGGAGCTGGCGCGCCGCTTCGGCCTCCCGCTCTGGCAGTTCACGCTCAGCGCGACCGACGCCAACCGGTTCGTCGTCCGGATGGCCCGGGACGTGACCGGCCGCGGCAAGATCCTCGTCTTCAACGGCTGCTACCACGGCACCGTCGACGAGACGTTCGCGACGCTGCGGCAGGACGGCTCGGTCGGGCTCCGGCCCGGGAACGTGGGCGCTCCGGTCGACCCGGCGCTGACGACGAACGTGGTCGAGCTGAACGACCTCGACGCGCTCGAGGCTGCGCTCGCGCCGGGCGACGTCGCCTGCGTGCTCGCCGAGCCGGCGCTGACGAACATCGGGATCGTGCTGCCCGACCCCGGCTTCCACGAGGCGCTGCGCGAGCTGACGCGGCGCACCGGGACGCTGCTCGTGATCGACGAGACGCACACCTTCAGCGCCGGTCCGGGCGGCTACACCGCGGCGCACGGCCTCGAGCCGGACGTCGTCACGATCGGGAAGGCGATCGGCGGCGGCGTGCCCGTCGGGGCGTTCGGCGTCACCGAGGAGCTCGCGGACCGCGCCTTCGCCCGCGAGGGCGCCGACTACGAGGACGTCGGCGGGATCGGCGGCACGCTCGCCGGCAACGCGCTCTCGCTCGCGGCCGTGCGTGCCACGCTCGGCGAGGTGCTGACCGACGAGGCGTTCGCGCACATGCATGCCCTCGGCGTGCGGCTCGCCACCGGGATCGAGGGGGCGATCGCCGGCCTGCCCTGGCACGTGACCCGCCTCGGCGCGCGCGCCGAGTACCGCTTCTCCCCGGCGCCGCCCCGCAACGGCGGCGAGTCGGCGGCGCTCGCCGACGAGGAGCTCGAGCGCTTCCTCCATCTCCACGCGCTCAACCGGGGCGTGCTGCTGACGCCGTTCCACAACATGGCGCTCGTCTGCCCCGCGACGAGCGAGGCCGACGTCGACCGGTACGCCGCGGTGCTGGCCGACGCGGTGGAGGAGCTCGCGTGAGCGATCCCGACGTCCGGCTCGAGCGGGTCGTCAAGCGCTTCGACGATGTCGTCGCCGTCGACGGGATCTCGGTCGAGATCCCGGCCGGCTCCTTCTTCGCGCTGCTCGGCCCCTCCGGGTGCGGCAAGACGACGACGCTGCGGATGATCGGCGGCTTCGAGGAGCCCGACGAGGGTGCGATCTACCTCGGCGAGGAGGACGTCGTCGGGCTGCCGCCCTACCGGCGCGACGTCAACACCGTCTTCCAGAGCTACGCCCTCTTCCCGCATCTCTCCGTCTTCGAGAACGTCGCCTTCGGGCTTCGCCGCAAGCGGATCGACAAGCAGCAGGTGAAGGGCCGCGTCGACGAGATGCTGCGCCTCGTCGGCCTCGAGGGGCTCGGACCGCGCCGCCCGCGGCAGCTCTCGGGCGGGCAGCAGCAGCGCGTCGCGCTCGCCCGCGCGCTCGTCAACCGGCCGCAGGTGCTGCTCCTCGACGAGCCGCTCGGCGCGCTCGACCTGAAGCTGCGCAAGCAGATGCAGCTCGAGCTGAAGCAGATCCAGCACGACCTCGGCCTCACCTTCGTGCATGTGACGCACGACCAGGAGGAGGCGATGACGATGGCCGACCAGATCGCGGTGATGAACAAGGGGCGGATCGAGCAGCTCGGCCCGCCCGACGAGCTCTACGAGCACCCCGCCACCGCATTCGTCGCCGGCTTCCTCGGCGTCTCGAACCTGCTCACCGGGACGATCTCGGGCTCGGGCCGCGTGCGGCTCGACACCGGCGACGAGATCGCCGCCGGAACGGACGACCGCAGCGGCCGGGTCGCCGTGGGCATCCGGCCCGAGAAGATCCGGCTCGGGCCAGCGGCCGAGGGCGACAACAGGCTCGCCGGCACGATCGCCGAGACCGCCTACGTCGGCGTCGCGACGCAGTACGTCGTCCGCACGGCCGCCGGCACGATCAGCGTCTACGTCCAGAACGACGGTGCCGGCGCCGCGCTCCGCCCGGGTGCCGAGACCACACTGAGCTGGAACCCGAACGCCACGTTCGTCGTCGACCCGCCACAGGAGGAGACCACATGACCCGCCCGTTGACCAGACGAGAGCTGCTCGAGCGCGCCGCGCTCGGCGGCGCCGTCCTCACCGTTCCCGGTTTTCTTGCGGCTTGTGGCGGCAGTGGCGGCATCGAGGGGACGGCCACGACCGGAGCCGGCACGACCGCGGCGGGGGGCGGGAAGACGCTCGCCGACAAGCTGACGATCTCCAACTGGACGCTCTACATCGACATCGACGAGGACACGAAGAAGTACCCGACCCTGGAGCAGTTCACGGCGGAGACGGGCGTCAAGGTCGACTACATCGAGGACGTCAACGACAACGACGAGTGGTTCGGCAAGAACCAGGCGGCGCTCTCGAAGGGGCAGCCGGTGGGTCGCGACATCACCGTGCTGACCGACTGGATGGCGGCGCGGATGGTGCGGCTCGGCTACGTCGAGAAGCTCGACAAGGACACGATCCCGAACGCGTCCAACCTCGTCGACGCGCTCGCGAGCCCTGGCTGGGACCCGACCCGCGAGTACTCGCTGCCGTGGCAGTCGGGCATGACCGGGATCGGCTACGACCCGAGCAAGGTCGGCGGCGAGCTGACCTCGCTGACGCAGCTCTTGGAGGACCCGAAGCTGAAGGGCAAGGTGACCTTCCTCACGGAGATGCCCGACACGATGGGCCTGATGATCCTGGACGGCGGCGGCGACCCGACCAAGGTCGTCAAGGCCGACTTCGACAAGGCGATCAAGCGCCTGCAGCAGGGCGTCGACTCAGGTCAGATCCGGCAGTTCACCGGCAACGACTACTCGGGCCTGCTCGCGAAGGGCGACATCTGGGCGGCCGTCGGCTGGTCGGGCGACATGGTGCAGCTGACCGCCGACAACCCGAACCTGAAGTTCACGCTGCCCGAGGCGGGCGGGATGATCTGGACCGACAACATGATGATCCCGAAGGGCGGCGACGTCTTCACGGCCTCGACGTTCATGAACTTCGTCTACGACCCGAAGGTCGCGGCGCAGATCGAGGCGTATGTGAACTTCATCTGCCCGGTCGAGGGCGCCTCGGAGGAGATCAAGGCGATCGACGCCGAGCTCGCCGACAACGAGCTGATCTTCCCGAGTGAGGAGACGCTCGCGAAGGTGAAGATCTTCGACGCCGAGGCCGCGGACGACAAGGGCTACAAGCAGCAGTTCCAGACCGTGATCGGCGCCTAGCGACGCGATGGACTGGCTGCACCGTCACCGCGGGGCGATCCCGTACCTGCTGCTCGCGCCGGGCCTGGCGTGGCTCGCCCTGTTCTTCGTCGTGCCGACGTACTACCTCGCGAACACGTCGCTGCAGACGGGCTCGCTCGACGTCGGCTACGCCTTCACGTGGGCCTGGGAGAACTACTCGGACGCGATCTCGACGTACCACGAGCAGTTCGTGCGCTCGCTCGAGTACGCCGGGATCGCGACGGTGGCGGCGCTCCTCGTCAGCTACCCGCTCGCCTACTTCATCGCGTTCCGCGGCGGGCGCTGGAAGAACCTGCTCCTGCTGCTGATCATCGCGCCCTTCTTCGTCACCTACCTGATCCGGACGCTCGCGTGGCAGACGATCCTCTCCGACTCGGGCGTCGTCGTCTCGACGCTGCAGACGATCGGCATCCTCGGCGACGGCGACCGGCTGCTCGCGACCTCGACCGCGGTCGTCGCCGGCATCACCTACAACTTCCTGCCCTTCATGGCGCTGCCGCTCTACGTGTCGCTGGAGCAGATCGACGCGCGGCTGATCGAGGCGGCCGAGGACCTCTACGCGTCGAAGGCGAAGGCGTTCCTGCGCGTGACGCTGCCGCTGTCGCTGCCGGGCGTCTTCGCGGGCACGCTGCTGACGTTCATCCCCGCCGCCGGCGACTTCATCAACGCGGAGCTGCTCGGCACGCCGCGCCAGTCGATGATCGGCAACGTGATCCAGTCGAAGTTCCTCGTCCTGACCGACTACGGGCAGGCCGCGGCGCTCTCGTTCACGCTGATGGCCGCGATCCTCGTCCTGATCGTGATCTACACCAAGGTGCTCGGCACCGAGCGGATGGGCGTCTGATGGGCTTCGTACGCCGCCACCTGCTGACGGGCTACGCGGTGCTCGCGTTCGGCTACCTGATGCTGCCGATCGCGGTCGTGATCGCCTTCTCCTTCAACGACCCGGCGGGCCGCTTCAACTACACCTGGGCGGGCTTCACCTTCCGTCACTGGGAGAACCCGTTCGGGCCGCCGGGGCTCCGGGACGCGATCGTCTCGAGCCTCCAGATCGCCACGCTCGCCTCGCTCGTCGCGACCGCGCTCGGCACGCTGATCGCGCTCGCGCTCGTGCGGTACGGCTTCCGCGGCCGCGGCGTCACGAATCTCCTGATCTTCATGCCGATGACGACGCCGGAGATCGTGATGGGTGCGTCGCTGCTGGCGCTCTTCCTCAACGTCGGTGTTCAGACCGGCTTCTGGACGATCTTCATCGCGCACGTGATGTTCGACATCTCCTTCGTCGTCGTCACGGTCAAGGCGCGCCTCGTCGGCTTCGACCGGCACCTCGAGGAGGCGGCGATGGACCTCGGCGCCAACCCGCTCGTCACGTTCGTGCGCGTGACGCTGCCGCTGATCGCGCCCGGGATCGCGGCCGGCGCGCTGCTCGCCTTCGCCCTCTCGGTCGACGACTTCGTGATCACGCTCTTCAACGCCGGCTCGACCGTGACGTTCCCCCTCTACGTCTGGGGCGCGGCCCGGGTCGGAGTGCCGCCGCAGGTGAACGTGATCGGGACGATGATCTTCCTCTTCGCGGCCGGCCTGATGTTCCTGAACGTCCTCACGCAGATCCGCCGTCCGAAAGGGGCAACGTGAACCTCCAGCAAGCAGCCAAGGATCACCTCTGGATGCACTTCACCCGCATGGGCGGGTACGGCGACGGCGAGGTGCCGATCATCGTCCGCGGCGACGGCTGCTACCTCGAGGACGCGAACGGCAAGCGCTACCTCGACGCGCTCGCCGGCCTGTTCTCGGTCAACCTCGGCTACGGCTACGGCGAGGAGATCGGGCAGGCGGCGCTCGCGCAGATGAAGGAGCTGCCCTTCTACACGAACTGGTCGTACGCGCACCCGCGCGCGATCGAGCTGGCGGCCGAGCTGGCCTCGCTCGCGCCCGGGGATCTCAACCGCGCCTTCTTCGTCTCCGGCGGCTCCGAGGCCGTCGAGTCGGCGTGGAAGCTCGCGCGGCAGTACTTCCTCGCCCGCGGCGGCAAGCGGGTGCCGGCCGGCGAGACACGGCACGACGAGCGCATCGGCGCGCCGCCGCCGCAGAAGTACAAGGCGATCGCGCGCCAGATCGCCTACCACGGCACGACGATGGGCGCGCTCTCGATCAACGGGATCCCGGCGCTGCGGGCGACGTTCGAGCCGCTCGTGCCGGAGGTGCGCCACGTCAAGAACACGAACCGCTACCACCGGCCGCCCGACGAGACCGAGGCGGAGTTCACCGCGATGCTGCTCGAGGACCTCGAGGAGGCGATTCTCGCGATGGGCCCCGAGACGGTCTGCCTGGTGCACATGGAGCCCGTCCAGAACGCGGGCGGCGCGTTCACGCCGCCGGCCGGCTACTGGCACGGCGTCCGCGCGCTCTGCGACCGGTACGACATCCTGCTCTCGGCCGACGAGGTGATCACCGCCTTCGGCCGCGTCGGCCACTGGTTCGCGTCCGAGCGCTACGACATCCGGCCCGACATCGTCTGCTGCGCGAAGGGGCTCTCGTCCTCCTACGCCGCGATCGGCGCGGTGCTCGCCACCGACAAGGTGATGGCGCCGTTCCTCGACGACTCGTCGATGTACGCGCACGGGATCACGTTCGGCGGCCATCCGGTCATGTCCGCGATCGCGCTGAAGAACATCGAGATCATGAAGCGCGAGGGGATCATGGAGCGCGTCCTCGGGAACGAGGGGGCGTTCCGCGCCACGCTCGAGACGCTGCTCGACCTGCCGATCGTCGGCGACGTGCGAGGGACGGGCTACTTCTACGCGATCGAGCTGGTCAAGGACAAGGAGACCCGTGAGACGTTCGACGACGACGAGTGCGAGACGCTGCTGCGCGGCTTCCTCTCGCCGGCCCTCTTCGAGCGCGGCCTGATCTGCCGGGCCGACGACCGCGGCGACCCGGTGATCCAGATCTCGCCGCCGCTCGTCGCCGGGCAGGCCGAGTTCGACGAGATGACGGGCATCCTCCACGACGTGCTCGAGGAAGCCGGTCGGCGGATGCACGCCGCCTAGGTAGGGTCGGAGGAACGCCGCCGAGGGGAGGAACATGGAGAACGGAAAGCCGGGTGCCGTCGTCGTCGCCCACGAGGTGTCGCGCCGCTACGGCGAAGGCGACACGGCAGTCGATGCCCTGCGTGGTGTCTCTCTCGACGTCGGGCAGGGGCAGCTCACCGCGGTGATGGGGCCGTCGGGCTCGGGCAAGTCGACGCTGATGCACATCCTCGCCGGGCTCGACAAGCCCACGGCCGGCACGGTCGAGATCTCGGGCACCGAGATCACGCGGCTCAAGGATGCCGACCTGACGAAGCTGCGGCGGCGCCACATCGGCTTCGTCTTCCAGTTCTTCAACCTGCTGCCGATGCTGACCGCCGAGGAGAACATCACCCTGCCGCTCTCGATCGCCGGCGAGAAGGCCGACCCGGATTTCTTCCGCGACCTGATCTCGAAGGTCGGTCTTGCCGACCGGCTCCACCACCGGCCCTCCGAGCTCTCCGGCGGCCAGCAGCAGCGGGTCGCGATCGCACGGGCGCTCGTCTCCCGGCCGACGGTCCTGTTCGCCGACGAGCCGACGGGCAACCTCGACTCGGCCACCGGCACCGAGATCCTGACCCTGCTGCGCGACTCGGTCGACTCCTACGGGCAGACGACGGTGATGGTGACGCACGAGCCGCGCGCGGCCGCGATCGCCGACCGGATTCTCTTTCTCGCCGACGGTCAGATCGTCCGCGACCTCCCCGGCGCGACCCAGGCGGAGGTGCTCGCAACGCTGAGCGAGATCGCCGCGACGTGACCAAGTTCGCCCTCAAGGGGTTGCTCGGGCGCAAGCTGCGCACCGCGCTCACGGCCTTCGCGATCGTGCTCGGCGTCGCGATGGTGAGCGGCACGTACGTGCTCACGGACTCGATCGACAAGGCGTTCGACTCGATCTTCACCGACGTCCGCCAGGGCTCGACTGCGGTGATCACCGGTCGGTCGGCCTTCGACCTCTCCGAGGGCAGCGGCGCCTCCGACCCGACCTTCGACGTGTCCCTGCTCGAGCGGGTGCGCCAGGTAGACGGCGTCGGCGCGGCCGAGGGGAGCGTCGACGGCGAGGCGCAGCTGATCGGCGACGACGGCAAGGCGATCGTCTACGGCGGCGCCCCGAACCTCGGTTTCTCCATCTCCGAGGGCGACTCGCCCTTCAACCCGCTCACGCTCGTCTCCGGCGACTGGCCCGGCGCGGGCGAGGTCGTCGTCGACCAGGCGATGGCCGAGAAGGAGAACTTCACGCTCGGCCAGGAGGTCGGCGTCCAGGCCGTCGGCCCCGTCGAGCGGCTCCGCATCTCCGGGATCGTCACCTTCGGCTCCGTCTCGACGATCGGCGGCGCGACGCTCGCCGGCTTCGACCTCGCGACGGCGCAGCGGCTCTTCGACAAGGAGGGCAGCCTGGACGAGATCGCGATCGCCGCGGAGCCGGGCACCGCCGACGCCGACCTCGTCAGCCGGCTGGAGGAGGTCATCCCCGAGGGCACCCAGGTGCGGCTCGCCTCCGAGCAGGCCGAGGAGGACGCAGCCGAGACGAACGAGTTCATCACCTTTCTGCAGGGCTTCCTGCTCGCGTTCGCCGGGATCGCGCTCTTCGTCGGCAGCTTCGTGATCGCGAACTCGCTCTCGATCACGATCGCCCAGCGGACGCGCGAGTTCGCGACGATCCGGACGCTCGGCGGCTCGCGCCGCCAGGTGCTCGGCTCGATCGTGGTCGAGGCGCTCGTGGTCGGCGCGGTCGCGTCGGTGATCGGCCTCGGCTCGGGCCTCCTGCTCGCGAAGGGCCTCTTCAACCTCTTCGACGTCGTCGGCTTCACGCTCCCGAACCAGGGGCTGATCCTGGAGACGCGGACGATCGTCGTCTCGCTGCTCGTCGGGATCCTCGTCACGCTCGCGGCGAGCCTGCGCCCCGCGTTCCGCGCCACGCGGGTGCCGCCGATCGCGGCGGTGCGCGAGGGGGCGACGCTGCCCGAGTCGCGCTTCGCCCGCTTCCGCACGCCCGGCTCGCTGGTCACGATCGCGGCCGGCTTCGCCGCGCTCCTCTACGGCCTCTTCGGCGGCGGGCTCGGCACGACCCAGATCCTGCTCTGGATGGGTCTCGGCGCGCTGCTGATCTTCGTCGGCGTCGCCCTCTTCTCGGCCCGGCTCGTGCGGCCACTCGCGTCGCTGCTGGGTGGGCCCTCCGCGCGGATCGGCGGCGCGGCGGGGAAGCTCGCGCGCGACAACGCGCGCCGCAACCCGCAGCGGACCGCGTCGACCGCCGCCGCGCTGATGATCGGGCTCGCGCTCGTCACGCTCGTGGCGACGCTCGCCGCCGGGATCACGACCACGTTCCGCAGCGCTGTCGACGACCTCTTCACCTCCGACTACGCGATCACGGCGCAGAACAACTTCTCGCCGATCCCGGTCGACGCGGCGGAGGCGGCGGCGAACGCGCCCGGGATCGAGGCGATCGGGAGCACGCGCACCGGTGAGGCCCGCATCTTCGACTCGACCGAGTTCGTCACGGCCGTCGACCGGCAGGCGGCCGACGTGCTCACGCTCGAGTGGAAGGACGGCTCGCAGGACGTGCTGCGCGAGCTCGGCTCGGACGGCGCCTTCGTCCCCGACGACTACGCCGACGACCACGACCTCCGCGTCGGCTCGCCGCTCGAGGTGCAGGTCCCCTCCGGCGAGACGCTGCAGCTCGTCGTCAAGGGCATCTTCGAGCCGCCCGCCGGCGGCTCCCCGTTCGGGAACGTGACGTTCTCGGCCGAGCGCTTCGACCAGGAGTACGAGTCGCCGCGCAACCTCTACACCTTCGTCCAGATGGAGGGCGACGTCACCGAGGCGAACACCGCCGCGCTCGAGGCGGCGCTGGCGGACTTCCCGAACGCGAAGTCGCAGACGCGCGACGAGTTCGTCGACAACCAGATCAGCGGCCTCTCCGGGATCCTCAACATCCTCTACGTCCTGCTCGCGCTCTCGGTGATCGTGAGCCTCTTCGGGATCGTGAACACGCTCGTCCTCACCGTCTTCGAGCGCACCCGCGAGCTCGGGATGCTGCGCGCGATCGGGATGACGCGGCGCCAGGTGCGCCGGATGATCCGCGCCGAGAGCGTGATCACCGCCCTGATCGGCGGCGTGCTCGGGATCGTGCTCGGGCTCGTGCTCGGCGGGCTCCTGATCGCCCGGGTCGACTTCATCGAGTTCACGCTCCCGACGGCCCAGATCATCATCTTCGCGGTCGCGACGGTCGTCGTCGGCGTCCTCGCGGCGATCTTCCCGGCCCGGCGGGCGGCGAAGCTCGACCCGCTCCGGGCGCTCCAGTACGAGTAGCCTCGCGCCGTGCAGGTCACGCTCTGCGATGTGGGGCCGCGGGACGGGCTCCAGAACGAGCCTGAGATCCAGGCGCCCGAGGTGCGCGCCGAGCTCGTGCGCCGCCTCGCCGCCGCGGGGCTGCCTCGGGTCGAGGCGGTCAGCTTCGTCAATCCGGAGCGCGTGCCGCAGATGGCCGGCGCCGAGGAGGTCGTCGAAGCGGTCGGCGACGTCGGGGCCGAGCTCTCGGGCCTCGTGCTGAACGAGCGCGGCTGGGAGCGGCTTGCTGCGACGCCGCTCGGGCGCGTGAACGTCACCCTCGCCGCCACCGAGAGCTTCAACCAGCGGAACGGGAACGCCTCCCTCGACGAGGCGGCCGCGCGGGTCGAGCGCATCCTCGGCCTCGCCGACCGGCCGACGACGGCGACGATCAGCGTCGCGTTCGGCTGCCCGTTCGAGGGCGAGGTCGACCCGGGCGTCGTCGCTGATCTCGCCGAGCGGCTCGTCGCTGCCGGCGCCGGGGAGGTCGTGCTCGCCGACACGATCGGCGTCGCGACGCCGCGTCCTGTCGCCCGGCTGGTCGAGCGAACCGCCATCCTCGGCGTTCCCGTCGGCGGTCACTTCCACGACACCCGCCACACCGGCGTCGCGAACGCCTGGGCGGCGGTCGAGGCGGGAGCGACCGTGCTCGACGCCTCGGTCGGCGGGCTCGGCGGCTGCCCGTTCGCGCCGCAGGCGACCGGGAACGTCGCGACCGAGGACGTGCTCTACCTGCTCGACCGCGAGCGGGTGGAGACCGGCGTCGACCTCGACGCGCTCTCGGCCGTCGCCCGTTGGCTGTCCGAGTTGCTCGGCCGAGAGCTCCCCGGCCGCGTCCATCGCACGAGCCCATTCCCGGCCAAGTAACAGACTGTTACTTGGCGCACCTCCGCCGGGTGCGGCGGAGCGGCCGTTCCTTCCTCGTAACAGACTGTTACTTGGCGGGGCTCGCGCGGACGACGCCCGCGTCGGCGAGCGCCGCGATCTCCTCCTCGGCGTAGCCGGCCTCCGCGAGGACGGCGGCGGTGTGCTCGCCGAGCAGCGGCGGCTCCGATCGATAGCGAACGCGCTCGCCGTCGGCCGAGAACGGGGGTGAGACGAGCGCCCGGTCCGCGAGCTCCTGCAGGATGCCGGTCGCGTGCAGCTGCTCGTCCCGCGCGACGGCGGCGAGGTCGTTGACGGGTGAGGCGGGGACGCCGGCCGCGCGCAGCCGCGCGAGCAGGTCGGCCGTCGGCTCGCTCGCGATCCTCTCCTCGAGCAACGGGATCAGCTCCGCCCGGTTCGCGATCCGGAGCGGGTTGGTCGCGAAGCGCTCGTCGGCGGCGAGCTCGCGCACGCCGAGCACCTCGCAGAACGCCGCATAGAGCCGGTCGTTGGCGGCGACGATCATCAGCTCGCCGTCCGCGGTCGCGAACACCTGGTAGGGGACGATCAGCGGGAACGCGGAGCCGTGCCGGCCGGCGGGCATGCCGCCGGAGAGCACGTCCGCGAGCTGGTAGGGGACGAGCGACAGCGCCGTCTCGTAGAGCGAGAGGTCGAGGGTGCGCCCCTGGCCCTCGTGGAGCGCGGCGACGATCGCGAGCGCGGCCCAGACGCCGGTGCCGATGTCGATCAGCGAGACGCCGACCCGCACCGGGTGGCCGTCGGTCTCGCCCGTGACGCTCATGATCCCGGCCGCAGCCTGCATCAGCGGGTCGTAGCCGGGCTCGCCCGCAAGCGGCCCGGTACGCCCGAACGCCCCGATCGTCGCGTAGACGAGCTTCGGGTTGCGGGCGCGCAGCGCGTCGGGGCCGAAGCCGAGCCGCTCCGCCGTTCCGGGCCGGAGGCTCTGGACGGCGACGTCGGCACCGTCGGCCAGTCGCAGCAGCACCTCGAGTCCCTGCGGCGACTTGAGGTCGAGGGCGAGCGAGCGCTTCCCCGCGTTGGCGGAGAAGAACATGACGCTGCCTCCCTCGAAGAAGCGCGGGCCCCAGTCGCGTGCCTCGTCGCCGCGGCCGGGATGCTCGATCTTGACCACGTCGGCGCCGAGTGCCCCCAGGATCTCGGTCGCGGTGGGGCCGGCGAGCGAGCTCGTCAGGTCGAGCACGCGGATACCGGCGAGAGGCGAGAAGGACATGGGGCTGCATCATCGCGACACCGCGTCTGCGAGGATGGCCGAAGTGTTCCAGTCGATCGTTGACGCCGTCTCCGGGTCGAACTGGAGCTATCTGATCGTCTTCGCGATCGCTGCGATCGACGCGTTCTTTCCGCTCGTGCCGAGCGAGGCGACCGCGATCGCCGCGGGCGTCCTCGCCGGGTCCGGCAAGCTTTCGGTCGAGCTCGTGATCGCCTGTGCGGCCTTCGGGGCGTTCGTCGGCGACAACATCTCGTTCGGGATCGGGCACTTCCTCGGCGCCCGGGTCGAGCGGCGGTTCTTCTCCGGCGAGAAGTCGCAGAAACGGCTGAAATGGGCGCAACGGATGCTCGACGAGCGCGGGGGCTACCTGATCGTCGTCGCCCGCTTCATTCCCGGCGGCCGCACTGCGACCACGTTCACCGCGGGCTTCGTCGAGACGTTCCCCTGGCGGCGGTTCCTCCTCTTCGACGCGATTGCCGGCGTGATCTGGGGCACCTACACGGTCATGCTCGGCTACTTCGGCGGGAAGACGTTCGAGGAGCAGCCGTGGAAGGGCCTCCTGCTGGCCTTCGGGATCGCTGTCGCCGTCACGGTCGTGATCGAGGTCGTGCGGCACCTGCGTGCCCGCCGCGCGAGCGCGTGAGGCTCCACGTCACCGGCGCCACCGGCTATCTGGGCCGGGAGCTCCTGAATCGCGCAGAGGCCGCGTCCTCGGAGCGCGTCGAGATCCGGGACGCCGCTGCGGTGCACGCCCTGTTCGGCCGAGTGCGGCCCGAGGTCGTGATCCACACGGCGTATCGCCAGTCGGACGCCGCCGTCAACATCGAGGGCTCCGAGAACGTCGCGCGTGCGGCCGCCTCGGTCGGCGCACGGCTCGTCCATCTCTCCACGGACGTCGTCTTCGACGGCCGCAAGGGCGCGCCGTACCGCGAGGACGATCCGGTCTCGCCCGTGACCGACTACGGCCGCGCGAAGGCGGAGGCGGAGCTGCGCGTCGCGCGGGCGCACCCGGAGGCGCTGATCGTCCGCACGTCGCTGATCTACGGCGGTGCCGAGCCCTCGAAGCACGAGCGCTCGGCCCACGATCCCGACTTCACGTTCTTCACGAACGAGCTGCGCTCCCCGATCCAGGTGGGCGACCTCGCCGCCGCGCTGCTGGAGCTGGCGGCGCTCGAGGTGTCGGGCCCGCTGCACGTCGCGGGCGCCGACGGGCTCTCGCGGGCGGAGTTCGCCGAGGTGATCGTGGGCGCATCGGTGCGCTCCGCGCCCGCACCCGACACGCGCCCGCTCGACTGCCGCCTCGACTCCAGCCGCGCGCAGGAGATGATTGGGACGCGCTTGCGCGGTGTACGTGAAGTAGTTGACGTGAACAGGCTCGCGGAGGAAACCAGCCCCTATCTGCTCCAGCACGCCGGCAACCCGGTCGACTGGTACCCGTGGGGGGAGGAGGCGCTCGCCCGGGCGCGGGACGAGGACCGGCCGATCCTGCTCTCGATCGGCTACGCCGCCTGCCACTGGTGCCACGTGATGGAGCACGAGTCCTTCGAGGACAACGGCACCGCCGCGCTCATGAACGAGCGCTTCGTCAACGTCAAGGTCGACCGCGAGGAGCGGCCCGACCTCGACGCCGTCTACATGGAGGCGGTCGTCGCGATGTCCGGTCACGGCGGCTGGCCGATGACGGTCTTCCTGACGCCGGCGGGGGAGCCGTTCTACGGCGGCACCTACTACCCGCCCGAGCCGAGGCACGGCATGCCGAGTTTCCGCCAGGTGCTCGAGGCGATCTCGGAGGCGTGGCGCGAGCGGCGGGACGACGTCGTGCGCTCCGCCGGCCAGCTGGTCGAGGCGGTGCGCCGCTCGGCCGAGCTCCGCCCCTCGACCGATCCGCTCACGCGCGACGTGGTCGACGCGGGCGTGCGCACCCTCACTGCGCAGTTCGACTCGGCACACGGCGGCTGGGGGCGTGCGCCGAAGTTCCCGAACGCGCCGGCGCTGGAGCTCCTCCTCCGCCGGGACGGCGAGGCCGAGCGGGCGATGCTGGCGAAGACGCTGGACGAGATGGCGGCCGGCGGTATGTACGACCTGCTCGGCGGCGGCTTCCACCGCTACTCCGTCGACGAGCGCTGGCTCGTGCCGCATTTCGAGAAGATGCTCTACGACAACGCCCAGCTCGCCGCGACCTACCTGCACGCCTGGGTCGTGCTCGGCGAGACGCGCTACCGCGACGTCGCCGTCGCGACCGTCGAGTACCTGCTGCGCGAGCTGCTCCTGCCCGAAGGCGGCTTCGCCTCGGCGCAGGATGCCGACACCGACGGTGTCGAGGGGCTCACGTTCACCTGGACGGAGGAGGAAGGCGCGCCCGCCGAGCTGCTGGAGCCGTTCGAGCACGGCCGCTCGATCATCCGCGGCGAGCTGGACGAGGAGCTGCGCACACGGCTGCTTGCGCTCCGCGAGCAGCGCCCCAAGCCGCTCCGCGACGACAAGGCGATCGCCTCCTGGAACGGGCTGGCCCTCGCCACGCTCGCCGAGGCGGCCTGGCGGCTCGACCGGCCGGACTGGCTCGACATCGCGCGTCGGCTGGGCGAGTTCCTGCTCGGACCCCTCTCCTCACCCGACGGCGGGCTGCAGCGGAGCTTCCGCGACGGGCGCACGAGCGGCGCGGGCTACCTGGACGACTACGCGAACACCGCCCACGGGCTGCTCGAGCTGCACGTCGCGACGGGCGAGCTGCGCTGGCTCGAGGAGGCGCACCGGCTCGCGCTCCTCGCCGTCGAGCGCTTCGCCGACGATGAGCACGGCGGCTTCTTTCTCTCCCCGACCGGCGGCGAGCGGCTCGTGGCCCGGACGAAGGAGCTCGACGACCATCCGCTCCCGTCTGGGAACGCGATGCTCGCCCACGTGCTGCTCCGCCTCTCGCGCCTCTACGGCGACGACGAGCTCGAGCGGCGCGCGGTCTCCGTGCTGCGGCTCGTGCTCCCGGCGCTCGAACGCGCCGCGCCGGCGTTCGGCTGGGCGCTCGTCGCGCTCGACCTGCACCTGAGTGCGCCGCGGGAGCTCGCGATCGTGGGCCCGGTCGATTCGGCCGTGGCCCGGGCCGCGCTGGAGCCGTTCCAGCCGGCGACGGTGGTGGCAGTCGGCCCGAGTGAGGACGTTCCGCTGCTCGCCGGGAAGACGCTGGTCGATGGGCAACCTGCGGTCTACATCTGCGAGCGCTTCGCCTGCCGGGCCCCGGTCACCGATCCGGCCCACCTCTGAGCCCTGTCTAACTTCCCCGGCCCGGTGTTGTCTAAGGAGATGGGAAAGAGATAGGCTCGCGCTCCAGCGGGCCTTCGTCAACACAAGGGGAGTCATTTTATGCGTAGGGTCACACTCGCCGGGCTGGTCCTCGTAGGAGCACTGCTCCTGGCCATTCCGTCGGCGTTCGCGAAGTCGGACGTCTCGGCGGCGGCACCCGGCATCACCGCCCGGCAGATCACGATCGGCGGTTCGTTTCCACTGACCGGTCCTGCCTCCAGCTATGCGCCGATTCCGCGGTCGATGAAGGCGTACTTCAGCTACATCAACGCGCGGCGCGGTCCTGACGGCAAGCGCGGCGTCTACGGCCGCCAGATCGTCTTCAAGTTCTACGACGACGGCTACAACCCGGTCAACTCGGTCCAGCAGCAACGCAAGCTGGTCGAGCAGGACAAGGTGTTCGCGGTCGTCGGCACGCTCGGCACCGAGGTCAACCAGGCGGTGCAGCCGTACCTGAACTCGCGCGGTGTGCCGCACGTCCTCGTCTCGACCGGGGCGAGCGAGTTCGGCAAGAACTACAAGAAGTACCCGTGGACGATCGGCTGGCAGCCCGACTACATCGCCGAGGGCCGGCTCTACGGCGCCGACATCCGCAGGAACCACGCGAACGCGAAGATCGCGATCCTCTACCAGAACGACAGCTACGGCCGTGACTACGTCTACGGCTTCAAGTCCGCGCTCGGCACCGCCAACGCGCGGCGACAGGTCGTGGGCGAGGAGCCGTTCGACGTCCTCGGCGGCGGCACGCCCCAGTCGCAGCTGATCCGCCTGCGCGGATCCGGCGCCGACACGCTGATGATCTTCGTCACGCCGACACCGACGGTGCAGACGTACGCGATCATCCGCGCGCTCAACTGGAAGCCGGACATCTACGTCAACTCGGTCTCCGCCACCGACACGTTCATGGGGGCCGCCGTGGCCCGCTCGAGCGCGGCGACGGTGAACGGCTCGATCAGCGCGCAGTACCTGAAGGACCCGGCCTCACCGGCGTGGCGCAACGACGCGACGGTGAAGCTGTACGAGCGGCTGATGGCCAAGTACAACCCGAGTGGGCGCGTCACCGACGGGCTCAACTTCTACGGCTTCGCCAAGGCGGACACGTTCGTCCGGGCGATGTACAAGGCCGGGACGCAACCCGACGCGGGCCGGCCTGATGAAGGCGCTGCTCTCGCTCAACGAGACGAACCGGTTCCTGCTGCCGGGGTCGAAGCTGAAGACCTCGACGAAGGACCACTTCATCATCTCGCACCAGCGGCTGATGACGTACTCGAACGGCACTGGACTGCGTCCGGGCCGCTCGTGGACGGGCGTCCGCGCGGGTAGCGGATCTCCGTATCTGAGAGGATCGTGGGGGCCGGCGACGGCCCCCACGTCGTTCTCATGGACTTCACCCTCACCCCAGAGCAGGAGCTGATCCGCAGCGTCCGCCCGCGAGCTCTGCGCGCGCGAGCTCGTCCCGCACGCGCAGGCGTGGGACGACGCCGAGGAGCTGCCGCGCTCGCTCGTCGGCACGCTCGCCGACGCGGGCTTCCTCGCCGCTGCGCTGCCGGAGGAGCTCGGCGGCGGCGGGCTCGACTCCGTCTCCTACTGCCTCCTCTGCGAGGAGCTCGGCCGCGCCGACTCCTCGGTGCGGGGGATCGTCTCGGTCTCGAACGGCCTCTACGGCAAGACGGTCGCGAAGTGGGGGACGGACGAGCAGAAGCAGGCGCTGCTGCCGCGGCTCGCGAGCGGCGAGGGGCTCGGCTGCTACGCGCTGACCGAGCCCGGTTGCGGCTCCGACGCCGCCGCGCTTGCGACCAGGGCGGAACGGGACGGCGACACGTGGCTGCTCACCGGCTCGAAGGTCTTCATCACGCTCGGCTCGTGGGCCGAGACGGCGATCGTGTTCGCGCGCACCGGTGGCGAGGGGCCGAAGGGGATCAGCGCCTTCCTCGTCCCGACCGGCTCGGACGGCTTCGAGGCGAGGCCGATGAAGGGGAAGCTCGGGCTGCGCGCGCAGGACACGGCCGAGCTCTCGCTCGACGGCGTCCGCGTGCGCGCCGACGCGCTGCTCGGGCCCGAGGGCGAGGGCTTCAAGGTTGCGATGTCCGCGCTCGACAACGGGCGCATCTCGCTCGCCGCAGGGTGCGTCGGGATCGCGCAGGGCTGCCTCGACGCCTGCGTCGGCTACGCGAAGGAGCGCGAGGCGTTCCGCAAGCCGATCGCCGCCTTCCAGCTCGTCCAGCAACTGCTCGCCGAGATGCACGTCGAGACGGAGGCGGCGCGGCTGCTCACGTGGCGCGCCGCTGCGCTCGCCGACGCGGGCAAGCCGTACACGACGGAAGCCGCAGTCGCGAAGTGGTACGCGAGCGAGGCCGCGGTGCGCGCGGCGAACAACGCGGTCCAGGTGCTCGGCGGCTACGGGTACGTGGACGACTACCCTGTGGCGAAGTACCTGCGGGATGCCCGCGTCACGACGCTGTACGAGGGCACGAGCCAGATTCAGACCCTGATCGTCGGCCGCGCCCTCACCGGCGAGTCCGCCTTCACGTAGAGGAGAGACCGATGCCAGAAGCCGTCATCGTCAGCGCAGTCCGGACGCCGATCGGCCGTGCCGGGAAGGGGTCTCTCACCGACGTCCGCCCGGACGACCTGCTCGCGTTCGCGATCAGGGAGGCGGTCGGGCAGGCCGAGGGGCTCGATCCCGCCGAGATCGTCGACGTGATGGTCGGCTGTGGCTTTCCGCAGGAGAAGCAGGGCATGAATCTCGGCCGGCGTGCGGCGCTGCTCGCCGGCTTGCCGAAGAGCGTGCCGGGGACGACGGTGAACCGGTTCTGCGCCTCCTCGCTGCAGACAGCACGGATGGCGTTCCACGCGATCAAGGCCGGGGAGGGCGACGCCTACGTCGCCGCCGGCGTCGAGTCGATCTCGCAGGTCGACGGCTACCCGAAGGACTCCGAGGAGCTGCACCCGCAGTTGGTCGGCGAGGGCGCGGTCGCGAACGTCTACATCCCGATGGGGATGACGGCCGAGAACGTCGCCGAGCGCTACGACGTCTCGCGCGAGGACATGGACCGCTTCGCGCAGCGCTCGCAGGAGCGCGCCGTGGCCGCTCAGGAGTCGGGCTTCTTCGCCCGCGAGTTGACGCCGTACCCGAAGGAGGACGGCACGGTCGTCTCCGCCGACGACGGGCCGCGGGCAAGCTCGACCTTCGAGAAGCTGCAGGAGCTGCAGCCGGCGTTCGTCCCGGACGGGAAGGTCACGGCCGGCAACGCCTGCCCCCTGAACGACGGCGCGGCCGCGCTCGTGATCATGTCCGAGGAGCGGGCGAACGCGCTCGGGCTGAAGCCGAAGGCGCGGATCATCGCGTCCTCGGTGACCGGGCTCGACCCGGAGATCATGGGCGTCGGCCCGATCGACGCGGTCCGGCAAGTGCTCGACCGGGCCGGGATGACGATCGACGACATCGACGTGATGGAGTTGAACGAGGCCTTCGCGGCGCAGGTGATCCCTGTCTGCCGCGAGGTCGGCATCGACCCGTTCGGCGAGAAGCTGAACCCGCACGGCGGCGCGATCGCGCTCGGCCACCCCTACGGCATGACCGGCGCCCGGATCATGTGCACGCTCCTGAACGACCTGGCTGAGGTCGACGGCACGATCGGACTGGAAACGATGTGTGTCGGCGGCGGCCAGGGGATGGCGATGATCGTCGAGCGCCTGCACTGAGCGACGACCGCCCTGCGCTCGGCGCGCTCGCGGCGGTCGCGCGCGAGGTCGCGGCGGAGTGGGGTGTGGCGCTCGGGGAGCCGTTCGCGCTCGCGCGCTACTCGTTCGTCGCGCCCGCCGGCGACGACGCGGTCCTGAAGGTGACGCCGACCGAGGACGACGAGGCCGACGAGGAGGCGGACGCGCTCACGCTGTGGGACGGCGAGGGGGCCGTGCGGCTGCTTCGCCACGACCGGGCACGGCGCGCGCTGCTCCTCGAGCGTGCTCGCCCTGGAGGCGATCTGTCAGGGCTTCCCGACGAAGAGGCGACCGCGATCGCCGTCGAGGTCGCGACACGGCTCTGGCGACCCGCGGGGGCGCCGTTCAGGTCGGTGCACGATCACGTGCCGCGCTGGCTCGCGAGCGCCGCGGGGCACGAGCTCGCGCCGCTCGCCTCCGAGCTGTACGAGCGGCTCGAGAAGCGCGCCGATACGGTCGTCCACGGCGACTTCCACCACCAGAACGTCATCCGCTCAGCTCGCGGCTGGCTCGCGATCGACCCGAAGCCGATGCTGGGCGAGCCCGAGTACGACGTCCCGTCCTTCCTCTGGAATCCGCTTCCCTGCCGGCTGCGGCTCGAGCACCTCGAGGCGCGGCTCGCCGCGTTCGCCGCCGTCGGGCTCGACGAAGAGCGGATGCGCGCCTGGACCGTGATCCGCGGCTCCTACCTGCAACCCCAGGAGGCGGAGGCGCTCGTGTTACTGCTTTCGTAAGGAGTGAAGCCGGGAGCGGCGGCTAGCCTCGGCAGAATGAATTCGCGCGTCGGCACCGCAGCATCCGCCCTCGCAGGCCTGTTGGCGGCCGCGGTCACGCTCGGCGTGGCCGAAGTGGCATCGGCGCTCCTGTCGGAGGGGCGCTCGCTCGTCGTCGCGGTCGGCGACATCGTGATCGACCTGGTGCCGGGCTGGGTCGAGCGCGCCGTCATCTCGACACTCGGCGCCAACGACAAGCCGTTCCTGATCGTCAACATCGTCATCGTCTCCGGACTCCTCGGCGCCGCGCTCGGCGTTCTCGCGGCGCGCCGCTTCCTCGCCGGCGCGGCCGGACTCGCCGGCATGGCCGGCGCGGGTGTCGCCGCCTCGCTCGCAGACCCGCAGACGGGCACGACCGGCCCGGTGGCGGCCGGCCTCGCCGGCGGCACGGCGGGAGTGCTAGCCCTCTGGCTGCTGCTGCGAGCCGCCACGCCCGGGCAGGCACCGGTCGCGGTTGCCCACGAGCCGACCGGCGGCGCCCTTACAGATCGCCGGAGGTTCCTCGGAGCGGCGGCCGTGGCCATGCTGGTGGCAGGCTCGGGGGCGTTCGCGGGCCGGCGGCTGGCCGCGAGGCATCGAATCGACGAGCTCCGGCGGGCGATCCGCATCCCGCGCCCGGCCAGGCGTGCCGCGGCCGCGCCGGCCGGCGCGGAGCTCGGCATCCCCGGGCTTGCACCGCTGTACGTCCCGAATCGGGACTTCTACCGCATCGACACGGCACTGATCACGCCGCAGGTCGACCCCGAGCGCTGGGCGCTGACGATCAAGGGCGCCGTCGACCGGCCGTTCACGCTGACGTACCGCGAGCTGCTCGCGCTACCGCAGCTGGAGGCCGACGTGACGTTGTCGTGCGTCTCCAACGAGGTTGGGGGAGGCCTCGTCGGCAACGCCCGCTGGCAGGGCGTGCCGCTGGCCGACCTCCTGGAGCGGGCGGGCGTGCAGCGCGGCGGCACCCAGGTGCTCGGCCGCTCGGTGGACGGATTCACCGCCGGCTTCCCGACCGAGGTCGCGCTCGACGGGCGCAACGCGATCGTCGCGGTCGCCATGAACGGCGAGCCGCTGCCGGTGGAGCATGGCTTCCCGGCGCGGATCGTCGTGCCGGGTCTGTACGGCTACGTGTCGGCGACGAAATGGCTGTCGGCGATCGAGCTGACGAGCTTCGCGGACGTCGACGGCTACTGGATCCCGCGCGGCTGGTCGAAGGAGGGCCCGATCAAGACGCAGTCGAGGATCGACGTCGCGCGCAGGGACGTGATCGCCGGCATCGCATGGGCGCCGACGCGTGGGATCGAGCGCGTCGAAGTCCGAATCGACGAGGGGCCCTGGCAGGAGGCGAAGCTCGCGGACGCGATCGGCGCCGACACCTGGCGGCAGTGGTTCCTGCCGTGGACCCCGGCAGCCGGCGAGCACGAGCTCGCGGTGCGTGCGACCGACGGGCGCGGCGAGATGCAGACCGGGGAGCGGAGCGACGTCGCTCCGAGCGGCGCGACAGGCTGGCACACGGTGCGGGTGTCCTTCTAGCGGCCGGAGCCGAGCCAGCCGCGTAGCTGCTCCCAGAGATGCTCCATCGTCGTCGTCCGTGCGGGGTGGAGCGGGTCGTACGGCACGTAGTTGACGGTGCGCACGATCCAGCCGTCGCTACCGAGGTCGAGCACATTGATGCACGCGGGTGCCTGCTCGAAGGTGCCGAAGTAGGTCCTGTCGCCGGAGAGGGCGTACGAGATCAGGATCCGGTTCACGCCGCCGTGGAGCACGGCGAGCGCCGTGTCCCACTCGCGCGCCAGCAGACGCTCGAAGGCGGGGTGGACGCGGTCGAGCGCCTCCCCGAGCGACTCGCCGCCCAGGAAGCGCTGCGCCTCGTCCTTCACCTGCAGCGCGCCGACGAACGCGGCCTCGAGCTCGTCCGGCGGGATTGCGTCCAGCCGCCCACCGCGCCACTCCGCGAGCTCGGGCCAGATCTCGGCGTCCCTTCCCCGGGCGACGATCGCCGCGGTCTCGAGCGTGCGCGGCAGGTCGCTGGCGACGACGAGATCGAACGCGAAGCCTGCGAGCGCGTCGCGGGCGGCGTCCGCCTGCTCGCGGCCGCGCGGCGTCAGCGGGACGTCCTCGGGCTTCACCGGCGCGCCGCTCTCGTCCACGTACGACACGTCGCCGTGCCGCATCAGGATCAGCCTTCTTCTCACTCGTCGTACTTCGCCAGCGCCCGTGGGTTCGACACGCGCAGCTTCTGCGCGACCTGCTCCTTCAACAGAGCCACCGCGTCGGCCGGCACGTCGCCCGCCCGGATGCGGCGGGCGAGCTCCCAGTCCTCCTCGCGCGCGGGGCTCGTCGCCCAGAGCTCGCGCTCGGCGATCCCGAGGCCGTTGATCGCGACCAGCGTCCGGAACTTCAGCCGGTGGTCATCGAGGATCGGGAGGATCTCCTCCTGCAGGAACTCGCGCACCGCCTCGGCGAGCTCCTGCGGGGATGGACGGTCATGCTGCATGGTCGATCAGGTCCAGGAGCTCGTACTCCATCTCGGCGGCGAGGCGGCCGAGCACGGCCAGCTCGACCGATCGCTCCTGCCCGTTGAAATGGCGCCGCGACTGGGTCAGGCAGCCGGTCGCCCACTTGACGTTGCCGAACACCTCCCAGACGAGCAGCTCCTCGCGGCTCACCTCGAGACCCGTCAGCTCCGCGTAGCGCGCCAGGTAGCGGTCGAGGTCGCCGACGCCGCCGAGGTGGCGGTCGTCGGCGCCGAAGCGCCAGGCGCGGACGAGCGGCCAGGCGAGGTCCTCGACCGGGTCGGCGAGGTGCGCGAACTCCCAGTCCAGCACCGCGACGAGCCCGTGCTCGTCGACGGCGACGTTGCCGATCCGCCAGTCCCCGTGGACGACGACCGGCTCACGCTGACGCGGCAGCCGCTCCTTGACCCAGTGCAGGCCGAGCTCGATCGCGGGGTGCGGCTCGCCGACCGAGTCGAGCTCCTCGTAGAAACGGGCGATCGGGTCGCCCTGCTCGAGAAACGCCAGTCGCGCCGGGGAGATCGCGTGGATCTTCGCGAGCTCCTCGGCGAGCTGGAGGTCGAGGTCCGGCGGCGGGCTCTTGACGATCCGGCGGCCGATCGTCTCGCCGTGGACGCGCGCCATCACGAACGCCTCCCGACCCTCGACCTCGCCGAGGTAGGCGATCGGCTCCGGCACCTTGACGCCCGCCTCGTGCGCGGCGCGCAGCACCTCGAACTCCTGCTCGAGCGTCAGCGTCGCCTGGTGGATGACGCCGCCCGCGGCCCGGCGGATCAACAGCTCACGCCCTTCCGAGTCGACCGCCCATGCTTCCTTCGAGGCGCCGCCCGCCAACAGCACGGCGCGCTCGACCGGTGCAGCGAGTGCGGCCGCGAAAGCCTCCTTCACAGCACGAGCTCCGCCATCACCTCGAGCGCCTCGGGCTGGCGCGCCTGGATCACGAGCGTCGTGATCCCCGCCTCGCGCCACGCGTCGAGCCGTTCGGCGATCCGCTCCTTCGGGCCGACGAGCGCGACCTCGTCGATCAGCTCGTCCGGAACGGCCATGGCCGCCTCGCCCTTGCTGCCGGAGAGGTAGAGGTCCTGGATCGTCGCGGCCGCCTCCTCGAAGCCGTAGCGACGGGTGAGCGTGTTGTAGAAGTTCTTCCCGCGCGCGCCCATGCCGCCGATGTAGAGCGCCATCGTCGGCTTGAGGATGTCGCGGCAGGCCTGGACGTCGTCGCCGACGACGACAGCGCAGAGCGGCGAGACGTCGAAGCCCTCCCGCGCGCCCGCGAGCGAGGGGCCGTGCACCTCGGCGAAGCGTCGCGGCGAGAAGAAGATCGGCAGCCAGCCGTCGGCGATCTCGGCCGCGAGCGCGACGTTCTTCGGGCCGAGCGCGGCGAGGTAGATCGGGATCTCCCGGCGCAGCGGCTTGAGGATCAGCTTCAGCGGCTTGCCGAGCCCGGTCGCGCCCTCGCCGCTGTAGGGGATGTCGTAGTGCGCGCCGTGGTGCTCGAGCGTCTCGCGGCGGAGGCCGGCGCGGACGATCTCGACGTACTCCCGCGTGCGGCCGAGCGGTTTGCCCCAGGCGACGCCGTGCCAGCCTTCGACCACCTGCGGGCCCGAGGTGCCGAGGCCGAGCAGGACGCGGCCGTCGGAGAGCTGGTCGAGCGTGGCAGCGGTCATCACGGTCATCGCGGGCGTGCGGGCCGGCATCTGCATGATCGCGGTGCCGATCCCGATCTGCTCGGTCGTCGCGGCGATCCAGGAGGCGACCGTGACCGCGTCGGCTCCCCAGGCCTCCGACGTCCAGGCGGAGTGGAAGCCGAGCCGGTCGGCCTGCTGCGCCATCGCGACCGAGCCGACCGGGTCGTCGTAGCCGAGCTGGAGACCGAGCTTCATCGTTCGATCCTACGGCGATCCGAGCGGTGGGCGCATGCCCTCGGCGCCCGCGACCCGAGGGCCGGGGACGTTCGGAAACCGGAACTGCAGCGGCTCGCGGCCCGGCTGGACGACCCAGGCCTGGCCGGTCTCCTCGCTCCGGGCCGCCACGAGGATCGCGGCCGCTACCTCGTCCGCCTCGAGCAGCGGGAACCCGGCCGCGTCCAACGTCTCCTGCTCGGGCTCCGTCATCGGCGTGCGCGCGATCCCCGGGCAGACGAGGTTGACCCGGATCTCTCGCGGCGCCAGCACCTCGGCCATCGAGCGCGCGTAGCCGACGACCGCGTGCTTCGTGAGCGTGTAGAGCGGGTCGGAGGGCATCGGGATCAGACCGGCCAGCGAGGAGGTGACGACGAAGACGCTCCCGGCTCGCATCCGCGGCGCGAGCGCCTGCACCCCGAAGACGACCCCGTCCAGGTTGACGCCGAGAATGCGCCGGTAGTCGTCGACCGTGCCGTCGCCCTTCGCGAGCACGCCGGCGTTGAGGCTGACGAGGTCGGCCGGCTCGACGTCGAGCCATGCCTGCGGGTCGGAGACGTCGAAGCCGTCGGCAAGGTCGAGCCCGCGCACCGCCGCTCCGTCGGCTTCGAGCGCCGCCACGAGCGCGCGCCCGATCCCGCCTGCCGCGCCGGTCACGAGGGCCGTCTCAGGGAACAAGGACGACCTTCCCTGTCGATCGGCGCGACGCGATCAGCTCGTGGGCCTCGTTCGCCTCCTCGAGCGGATACTCCGCGCCGACGACCGGCCGCAGCGCCCCCTCCCGCCAGAGCGCGAGCAGATCCTCGGCCTCGGCGCGCACGAGCGCGGGCTCGAAGCCCATCAGCCGCCCGAGGTAGAAGCCCTGCACCCCGACGTTGCGCCCGACGAGCCGCGCCGGGTCGACCGGCTCCCAGGCCCCGCCCGCGTACCCGATCCCGATCGCGACGCCGAGTGGCCGCAGCGAGCGCAGGCAAGCGGCGAAGACGGGCCCGCCGACGGGGTCGAAGGCGACGTCGACGTCGTCCAGCCCCTCGATCTCCTCGTACGAGACGGTGCGCGACGCGCCGAGCGAGCGGGCGAGCTCGCGCTTCTCCTCCGAGCCGGCGGCGGCGATCACGGTCGCGCCCGCGTGCACGCCGACCTGGATCGCGGCCGTCCCGACCCCGCCTGCTGCCGCGGTCACGAGCAGGTTGACGCCCTCGCCGAGCCGCGCCTGCCGCGTCAGCGGGATCCACGCCGTCAGGTAGGTCGTCAGGAAGGCGGCGCCCTCGGCGAAGCTCGCGCTCTCGGGCAGCTCGAAGACCCACTCCGGGTCGACCGCGACCCGTTCCGCGTAACCGCCTCCCGTCTGACGGACGAACGCGAGCACTCTGCGTCCGTCGAGCTCGCCCGCGATCTCGTTGCCCAGAATCGCCGGTAGCGGCGGCGGCTGGGGGTAGTGGCCGAGCCGGATCAGGACATCGGCGAAGTTGATCCCCGCGGCGCGCACGTCGACCACGACCCGGCCCTCGCCGGGGTCCGGCTCGGGCACGTCCTCCACGGAGAGCGGCGCGCCGACCTCGTGGAGGACGGCGGCCCTCACCTGCCGGTGAACTGGGGCTGGCGCTTCTCGAGGAAGGCGACGACGCCCTCGGCTCCGTCCTCGCTGCCGATGCACTTGAGGAAGCCCTGCGCCTCCCGCCGCATCCCCTCGGCGATCGGGAGATCGCGCGTCTCGGCTGCGAGCTCCTTGATCACGCCCATCGCGTGCGGCGAGCGCTCCGAGAGCGTCCGGGCGAGCGTGAGCGCCGCATCGAGCAGCCCCTCGCGCGGCACGACCTGTTCGACGAGGCCCCACTCGTAGGCCTTCGTGCCGGGGATCGGGTCGCCGGAGAGGTTCAGGTAGAGCGCGCGCCCCGGTCCGACGAGCCGTGGCAGCCGCTGGGTGCCGCCGCCGCCGGGGATCAGGCCGAGCTTGATCTCCGGCTGGCCGAGCTGCGCATCTTCGGCGGCGATCCTGATGTCGCAGGCCATCGCGAGCTCGAGCCCGCCGCCGAGGCAGTAGCCGTGGATCGCGGCGATCACGGGCGTCCGGCCGGCGTCCATCCGCGCCGCGAGCTTCTGGATCCCGCGCGCCGAGCCGCCCTCGGCCGCCTCCTCGATCTGCTCCCGCATCGCGGGGAACTCGGTGATGTCGGCTCCGGCGACGAAGGCCTTCTCGCCCTCGCCGCGCAGCACGATCGCCCGCACCTCGTCGTCGCGGTCGAGCCGGTCGTACTCGGCTTCGAGCTCCTCGAGCAGCTTCGAGGAGAGGGCGTTCACGGGCGGGTGGTCGAGCGTGATCGTCGCCACGCGCCCGTCGGTCTCGACCTTGACGTATTCAGCCATCTGACTCCTTGTCGTGTGGGTTCAACGCGGCCCCATCCGGAGCGCGCCGTCGAGGCGGATCACCTCGCCGTTCAGGTACTCGTTCTCGACGATGTGCTTGACGAGCGAGGCGAAGTCCTCGGCCCGGCCGAGCCGCTTGGGAAAGGGGATCTGTGCGGTCAGGCTCTCGCGGATGTCCTCCCGCATCGGCCCCAGCATCGGCGTGTCCGCCGGGCCGGGGGCGATCGCGACGACGCGGATCCCCTTCGACGCGAGATCGCGCGCGAGTGGAAGCGTCATCCCGGCGACGCCGGCCTTCGACGCCGAATAGGCCGCCTGGCCGATCTGCCCGTCGAAGGCCGCGTTCGAGGCGGTGTTCACGATCACGCCGCGCGTGCCCTCGTCGTCCGGCTCGTTCTCGGCCAGCTTCGCGGCCGCCAGCGAGAGCACGTTGAAGGTGCCGATCAGGTTCACCTCGACGATCTTGCGGAAGCGGTCGAGCGGGAAGCCGACGACGCGCGCGCCGCCGCCGATCCCGGCGCAGTTGACCACGCCGTGCAGCTCGGCGCACGAGTCGACGAGCGTCCGGACGGCGTCCTCGTCGGTGACGTCGGTCTCCGGCAGGTCGGCGATCACGACCGTCGCGCCCTCGCGCTCGAGCATCGCCGCGGTGGCCTCCCCGAGCCCGGAGCGGCCGCCGGTGACGACGAACGTCTTGCCGGCGATCCTCACGCGGACGCGGGGGCGCTCGGGAACTGCTCGCGCAGCGCGGTCTTGCGGAACTTGCCGACCGCCGTCTTCGGGATCTCGTCGACGAAGACGTAGCCGTCCGGGAGCCAGAACTTGGCGAAGTTCGGCGCCAGGAAGTCGCGCAGCTCGTCCTCGGTCGCGCTCCTGCCCTCGCGGCAGACGCAGACCGCGAGCGGCCGCTCGTCCCACTTCTCGTGCGGGACGGCGATCACGGCCGCCTCGGCGATCGCCGGGTGCGCCATCAGGGCGTTCTCGAGGTCGACCGACGAGATCCACTCGCCGCCGGACTTGATCACGTCCTTCGAGCGGTCCTTGATCATCACGTAGCCCTTGGGATGGAAGGAGGCGATGTCGCCGGTCTTGAACCAGCCGTCCTCCGTCCAGCGCTCGGCCTGCTCCGGCGTGTCGTAGTACCCGGCCGCGACCCAGGGGCCGCGCACCTCGAGCTCGCCCATCGCCTCGCCGTCCCAGGGGATCTCGTGGCCCTCGTCGTCGATCGCCCGCAGCTCGACGAACGGGAGCGGCAGGCCCTGCATCGCGACGACGTCGAGCTGTGTCTCCTCGTCGGCTGTGCGGAACTCGCCCACGTAGTCGGACGCGGTCGCGAGCGGGGAGGTCTCCGTCATTCCCCAGCCATGCACGACCGTCTTGCCGTGCCGCTGCCGGAAGCCGGCGATCATCGCGCGTGGCGCGGCCGAGCCGCCGACGAGCATGTACTCGAGCTTGTCGAGCTTCCAGCGGTCGGGCTCGGCGTCGAGCATGCCGAGGATGCCCATCCAGATCGTCGGCACGCCCGCCGTCATCGTCACGCCCTGCTGCTCGAAGTCGTCCAGCAGCGTCTCCGGGTCGAGGAACGGCCCCGGGAAGACGACCTTCGCGCCGACCATCAGGCAGGTGTACGGGTAGCCCCAGGCGTTCGCGTGGAACATCGGCACGACGGGGAGGAACGTCTCCTGCTCGGTCACGTGCAGCCCGAGTGGCGACACCATCGCCTGCCCGAACGTGTGCAGCACGGTCGAGCGGTGCGAGTAGAGGACGCCCTTCGGCATCCCGGTCGTGCCGCTCGTGTAACACATCGCCGCGGCGGTGTCCTCGTCCAGCTCCGGGTCCTCGTAGTCGTCCGGGTCGGCGCCCGCGAGCAGCTCTTCATAGTCGTCCTCGACGACGAAGACGTGCTCGATCTGCGTCTTGTCCTTGAACGCGTCCCAGAGCGGGAGGAGGCTCTTGTCCACGATCACGGCCTTGTCGCCGGCGTGCGTGGCGATATAGCCGAGGTCGTTCGGATGCAGGCGCAGGTTGAGCGTGTGCAGGACGAAGCCGCCGCAGGGGATCCCCATGTACGCCTCGAGGTGCTGGTAGTGGTTCCACATCAGCGTCGCGACGCGGTCGCCCGGCTCGAGGCCGATCCCCTTCAGCGCCAGCGCGAGCTGCTTCGAGCGCCGTGCGCAGTCGGCGAACGTGTACGTGTGGAAGCTCCGGTCGGGCATCCGCGTGACGATCTCCTGGTGGGGGAAGTACGTCTCCGCCCGCTTGAGGATCGTCGGCAGCGTCAGCTGGAAGTCCATCATCAGGCCGTTCACGTCGCCGCCTTTCCGCTCGTGCCGAGGCTCTGCCGCAGCGTGAGCTCCTCGTCGCTCGTCACGTGCCCGTCGCGTTCGACGTAGCCGTCCTTGCCGCCGATCACGAGCAGGACGAGCTCGTCGTCACCCGCGTTCGCGATCCGGCGCGGCGTCGTCGACTCGACGTGCACGAGCCCGCCCGGGCCGAGGATCCGCTCCTCGCCGTCGACCTCGACGCGCGCGGTGCCGCTGTGGACGAAGTAGAGCTCGTCCTGCGTGTCGTGGTAGTGGTGCACGCCGGGGAAGCCGGGCGGGTAGACGACGCCGTTGACGCCGAACGCCGTGATCCCCATCGTCGCCCGCACCTTGCGGAATCCCGGGCCGTCTCCAAGCTCGTCCAGGGACGAGAACGCATGTGCCATCAGGTCGACCTCCTCGGCATGTCGGTGTAGACGCGCTCGCCCTTGAACCTGCGGGCGACGGGATCCCAGGGGAAGAAGATCGCGTTGCGCCAGGTCATCTTCTCACCGGTCGGCTCGGTGTCGAGCCACTTCGCGCTATGCGTGCCGGTGACGATCGCCTCCTCGACGACCCCCTGCGGCCCGATCACGATGTTCTGCAGCTCGAAGACGATGTCCGGGAACGCGGTCAGGAGCTCCGTGTAGAAGCGCGCGGCGCCCTCGTGGCCGTGCCAGGAGACGTCGTCGGGGTAGACGGTGTAGACGCAGTCCTCGGAGAGCGTCGCCAGCAGGCCCTCGATCGAGCGGTTGTCCTCCGCCTTCGAGTGCTCCTTCCAGAGCTCGCGGATTTCCGCGACCTCGTCCGGGTCGACGTCCATTCGCATCAGCTCGAGCACTTCCGCTTTCGGGACGGGCAAGAGGGCCTCCTAGTCGAGTAGGGCCGCAGCGACGACCTCGCGGTGCTTCGCGGCATGGCCGCCGAACGCGTCGATCCACTGGGCGCGCTTGTAGTAGCGGTGCAGGTCGTGCTCCCAGGTGAAGCCGATCCCGCCGTGCACCTGGATCGAGCGCTCGCAGGCGGCGACGGCCGTCTCGGCGCAGAACGCCTTCGCGGCGGCCGCGGCGACCGGCGCCTGCTCGTCGTCCTCGGCGACGCACCATGCCGCCCAGTAGGCGAGCGAGCGGGCGAGCTCGGTCTCGACGTAGGTGTCGGCGAGCGGGTGGGAGACGGCCTGGTAGGTGCCGATCTTCTTGCCGAACTGCTCGCGCTCGGTCACGTACGCGACCGCGAGCTCGAGCGCCTTGCTCGCCACGCCGACGGCCTCGGCGGCGAGCCCGGCGAGCAGCCGCAGCCGCACGGCCTCGAAGCTGCCGAAACCTTCCACATAGTTGCTCTGAGCAACTAGCTCCAGCCGGCCGAGCGGGCGCGACTCGTCGACCGTGGCGAGCGTTCCGCCCTCGGCCGGGACGGCGCTGCCGTCCTCGCGCAGCACCATGTCGACGTCGGCCAGATGCGGCACGAGGCCGTCGAGCTCGACCGACCAGGCGTGCTCGTCGACCTCCGGCAGGGCGGGGAGCACGACCGCCGTCGTCAGGAACGGGCCGGCGTAGAGCGCGCGGCCCGCCTCCTCGAAGAGGATCGCCTCGTCGACGAACGAGAGCCCGCCGCCGCCGCGCTCCTCGGGCACCGAGACACCGAGCCAGCCGAGCTCCCGGAGCGCCGAGAGCGGCGCGTCGGCGTTTCGCTCGAGGAACGAGCGTGCCTCGCGGCGCAGCTCCTCCTGCTCCTGGGCGAAGGCGAACTCCACTAGCGCGACCTCGGGAGGCCGAGCACGCGCTCGGCGATGATGTTGCGGAGGATCTCCGACGTGCCGGCCTCGATCGTGTTGCCGCGCGAGCGCAGCTGCTGGTGCTGCCAGTAGCCGCCGTTCTCGATGACCTGGGCCCTCGGGCCGAGCAGCTCGAGCGCGAGCTTCGTCACGCGCTGGTTCGCCTCGGACCACCAGAGCTTCGCGCCGGAGCCTTCCGGCCCCGGGATGCCGGTCTGCATCAGCGTCGTCAGCGAGCGGTAGTTCGTGTAGCGGACGGCCTGGAGGCCGATCCACTCGCGGGCGATCGCGTCGCGCTGCAGCGGCGTCGCGCCCTCCGTCTTGGCGAGCGCGACGAGCTTCTGGATCTGGCTCTCGAGCCCGGCGACGAGCGCGAAGCCGAGCGTGCCGCGCTCGTGCAGGAGCGTCGTCATCGCGACCTGCCAGCCGCCCCCGATCTCGCCGACGACGTTCTCGACCGGCACCTCGACGCCGCTGAAGAAGATCTCGTTGAACTCGGGCTCACCCGTGATCTGGCGCAGCGGGCGCACCTCGACCCCGGGCGCATGCATGTCGACGAGCAGGTAGGTGAGGCCCGCGTGACGGTCGCTCTCCGGGTCCGAGCGAGTGACGAGGATGCACCAGTCCGCGATGTGCGCAAACGACGACCAGACCTTCTGGCCGTCGACGACGAAGTGGTCGCCGTCGAGGCGGGCACTCGTCCGCACGGCCGAGAGGTCGGAGCCCGCGTCCGGCTCGGAGAAGCCCTGGCACCAGATCTCCTCGGTGGAGAGGATCTTCTCCAGGTGCCTGGACTTCTGCGCGTCGGTGCCGTGGGCGATGATCGTCGGCCCGGCCATCCCGAGCCCGATCACGCCGAGGTGGGAGGGCGCCTCAGCGCGGGCCATCTCCTCGAGGAAGATCGCCTGGTGGCTGTAGGGCGCCCCGGCGCCGCCGTACTCCTTCGACCACGTCAGCCCCGCGTAGCCCGCCTCGTGCAGCTTGCGGCTCCAGTCGCGGCCGGCTTCCTCGAAGCGGCCGTTCCGCACCTCGTCGGTCAGGTTCTGCTCGATCCACGCGCGCAACTCGGCGCGAAAGTCGGCCTCCTCCGGGGTGTCGCGCAGATCCACGAGACCGACTCTAAACCGCTGTGGGGGTGATCGTGTCGACGCCCTGGGACTTGCCGGACACGAGCTCCGTGCGAGAGCGGAGGTCGAGCTTGCGGTAGACGTTGCGGAGGTGGAACTCGATCGTCCGCTCCGAGACGAAGAGCGACCCGGCGGCCTCGCGATTCGAGGCACCGTCGGCGACGATCCGGGCGACGCGCTCCTCCATCGGCGTCAGCTCGTCGGCCGGACCGCGTCGGAGCCCGAGGGCAGCTATGTCGGCCCGGGCTCGGTCGGCCCAGAGGACAGCTCCGGCGCGCACGAAGAGCCCGACCGCCTCCTCGAGAGCGTCCCGTGCCGCGCCACGCCGGCGCGGCCCTGCTTCCTAGCGTGAGCCGCGTACACGTCGAAAGGGAGGGAACGATGGGCACGATCGAGTACGAGAGCGCACCGTCCGAGTCCAAGTCCCGGACGGGACGTCTTGTGGCGGCGCTCGTGGGCGTGACGCTCGCTCTCGCAGGCGCCTTCGTCGTGGGGTACCGGATCGCGCCGGAGGCAACGGTTCCGGCTCGGGTCACCCCGATCGCGGTCCCGGCGGGCGAGCCACACTCCCTGGCGGACGCGGCGCGGGAGTCGCGGGCTCTGAGGCAGCGGGCCGCGACGCTCCGGCCGGGGACGAAGGTCGTCACCGCGGGCGGCTGGACGGGCGTCGTCGACGCCGAGACCGGCGTCCCGGTGTCAGCCGGCATCCCGTAGGGAGCGGCAGGACGGGTGCGAGCGGCGGCCAGCTCGCACCCGTCCCGCTGCGGCTCTTCAGTTGGCAATCCCGGAGCGCTAGGGTCCAGGGATGACCGAGCTCGCAACGCTGCCCGATGTCGCCGCGCGCCGCGCCGAGGTGCGCGCGTTCATGGAGGAGCACGTCTATCCGAACGAGGCCGCGCTCGGCCGCGAGGACGAGGCCGCGGATGCGCTGATCGCCGAGCTGCGCGGCAAGGCGAAGGTGGCCGGGATCTGGGCGCCGCACCTGCCGCCCGCGGCCGGCGGCACGGGCTCCGGTTTTCTCGAGTACGCGCTCCTGAACGAGGAGATCGGCCGCAGCGTGTGGGCGCAGCTCGTCTTCAACTGCCAGGCGCCCGACGCGGGCAACGGCGAGATCCTGCACATGTTCGGCACGGACGAGCAGAAGGAGCAGTTCCTGCGGCCGCTCGTCGAGGGGACGGCCCGCTCGTTCTTCTCGATGACCGAGCCCGAGGTCTCGGGCGCCGACCCGACCGGGCTCCAGACGACCGCGGTGCTCGACGGCGACGAGTGGGTGATCGACGGGCACAAGTGGTTCTCGTCGGCTGCGGAGGGCGCCGCCTTCGGGATCGTGATGGCCGTGACCGACCCGGACGCGCCACCGCACCGTCGCATGAGCCAGATCGTCGTCCCCACCGACACGCCTGGCTACGAGCTCGTTCGGGCGATTCCCGTCATGGGGCACGCCGGCCGTGGCTGGTCGACGCACTGCGAGGTGCGCTACACCGGCGTCCGCGTCCCGCGCGAGCACGTCCTCGGCGAGCCCGGCGACGGCTTCCGGATCGCGCAGAAGCGGCTCGGCCCGGGGCGCATCCACCACGTGATGCGCTGGCTCGGGCAGATGCAGCGCGCGTTCGAGCTGATGTGCTCCTACGCGCTCGAGCGAGAGGCCTTCGGCGGCCCGCTGGCCGAGAAGCAGACCATCCAGAACTGGATCGCCGACTCCGCCGCGGAGATCCAGGCGTGCCGCCTGCTCACGCTCGACGCCGCCCGCAAGCTCGACGAGGGCGGGGAGGCCAGGATCGAGGTCTCGCTGATCAAGTTCTACGCCGCGCGCGTGCTGAACGAGGTGATCGACCGTGCGATCCAGACCCACGGCGCGCGGGGGCTCACCGACGAGACGCCGCTCGGGCAGATGTACGCGATGGCCCGCGGTGCCCGAATCTACGACGGCCCGGACGAGGTGCACCGGATGGTCGTCAGCCGCCGCATCCTGAAGGAGTTCGCGGACGGCGGCACGTACCGCTTCGACTGAGCGCGCCGCCGCTCTGTCAACCGGACGGACGGGGACAGTCCCCGCAGGCGGGCTTGACGGAAGGACACGTCCGGATCAGCCGAGCTGACGTGTCAACCGGACGGACGGGGACAGTCCCCGCAGGCGGCTTGCGAGCTCGCCGTCGATCGCGGTCGCCAGCTCCTCGGGCCGGAAGCCCTCAGGCCCCTCGCCGCCCTGGAAGGCGACCCGGCCGTCGCGGCCGATCAGGTAGAGCCGGTCGGGCCAGCCGCCGTAGGCGAGCGCGATGCGGTCGTCGAGCTCGTCGAGCACCACCGGGATGCGGGTGTGCAGCCGCAGCACGCACGCTTCCGCGGCGGCGGCGCGCTCGTCGAGCGTCGTCGGGTCGGCGAGCGCCACCTCGTCCCGGCGGTTCGACTCGAGCACCCAGCCGTCCTCGGGATGCGCCTCGCGGATGTAGACGATCAGGAACGCGACGGCGTCCCCGTGCCGGTCGTGCAGCTGCTCCAGCTCGCCCAACTGGCGGCGGAAGGGCGGTCAGGTGTAGGAGCCGAAGACCAGCGCGACCGGCTGCACGCCGGCGAAGTCGGCCAGCTGCACGCGCGCCCCGGTCGGCCGGTGCGTCTCCGGGTCGAGCAGCGGCAGCTCGAACGGGAAGGCGGGGTCGCCGACGGCGAGCGCGGGCGCCATCAGCGCGCGGTAGCGCGGCGAGGCCAGCGCTTCCTCCATCGTCAGAGGCGAGTCCGCCGGCGTCGCGGGGCCGGCCACGCTACTCGGCGAGGGCTTCGCGCTTGCGCTGCAGCTCGACGGGGATCGTGACGACCTTCCAGACGAGACCGAGCCGGCGCAGGCCGCCGGATCACGAGCCCGCCCACGTCGAGCTCCCAGGGCCGGAGCCCGTGGAACGCCGAGGACGGGAACGCGTGGTGGTTGTGGTGCCAGGACTCGCCGAACGAGATCCACGAGAGCCACCAGACGTTGCGCGACTCGTCCTTGACGAGGAACCGGCGCGAGCCGACGAAGTGGCAGACCGAGTTGACCGACCACGTGATGTGGTGGAGGAGGAAGATCCGGATCAACCCGCCCCAGAACATCGCCTGCAGCCCCGCGCCGATCGTCCCGCCCCAGGCGAAGCCGGCGGCGAACGGCAGCACCAGCGAGATCGCGACCCACAGCGGGAACCAGCGCGAGATGAAGACCAGGCCGCGGTCGGCGAGGAGGTCCTTCGCGTACTTGCTCTGCTCGGCGCGGCCGTTGTTGTGGAAGAGCCAGCCGACGTGGGCGTGCCAGAGCCCCGCGATCTTGCCGCGGATCCCGGGCGCGAAGCCCGCGTGCGGCGAGTGGGGGTCGCCGTCGCGGTCGGCGAAGTTGTGGTGCTTGCGGTGGTCGGAGACCCAGCGGATCACCGGCCCCTGCACGGCCATCGAGCCGAGCACGGCCAGCGTGTAGCGGATCGCCGGATACGTCTCGTAGGCCCGGTGTGTGAAGAGCCGGTGGAAGCCGATCGAGATCCCCAGCGTCGTCAGTGCGTAGCCGACCGCGAAGATCACGATGTCGCGCCACGTGACGAGGCTTCCCCAGAGGAAGAAGATCGAGGCGAGGAAGCCCACGAAGGGGATCGTCACACCGAGGAGATTCGTCACTTTCTGGCCGCGTGTCATGCGCGGGGAGAGTAGCGCGCCTGGCGGTCGTGAGGGGTTCCCTTTGCGTCCATCCTGCAGACCGACATAAGCTCCGGTGTTCGATGGCCCTGCTCTCGCTGCGCAACGTCACCCGCCGGTTCGGCGGGATCGTCGCCCTCGACGGGATCTCCCTCGACGTGCCGGAGGGCCAGATCGTCGGCCTGATCGGCCCGAACGGCGCCGGCAAGACGACCGCCTTCAACGTGATCACGCGGCTCTACACGCCGAACGAAGGGGAGGTCGAGTTCGCCGGCGAGAGCCTGCTGAAGACGCCGGTGCACGGGATCGTCAAGCGCGGGATCGCGCGCACCTTCCAGAACGTCGAGCTGTTCAAGTCGATGACGGTGCGCGAGAACGTCCTCGTCGGCGCCCACACCCGGGGCGGGCACGCCGACGCGGACGCCGACGAGGCGCTCGCCTACGTCGGGCTCGAGGCGATCGCCGATCGCCCCGTCGCCGGCCTCCCGTTCGGGACGCTGAAGCGGATCGAGCTCGCGCGGGCGCTCGCGGCGAAACCGACGCTGCTGCTGCTGGACGAGCCCGCGGGCGGCCTCAACCACGAGGAGGTGGAGGAGCTCGGCCGCTTCATCACGCAGATCCGGGACGACCGCAAGCTGACCGTGCTGCTCGTCGAGCACCACATGAACCTCGTGATGGGAATCTCCGACCACGTCAACGTGATGAACTTCGGGCGCAAGATCGCCGAGGGCGCCCCGGCGCAGGTGCAGGCGGATCCCGCCGTGATCGAGGCGTACCTCGGCACGGAGGAGACCGCCGCGACGACGAGCGAGGAGCCGGATGGCGCTGCTTGAGCTGCGTGACGTCGAGGCGCGCTACGGGCCGGTGCGCGCGCTGCAAGGGGTCTCGCTCGCGGTCGACGAGGGGCAGATCGTCGCCGTGCTCGGGGCGAACGGCGCCGGCAAGACGACGACGCTGCGGGCGATCTCCGGCACGGTCCGCCGCAGCGGCGTGCTCTCGTTCGACGGCAAGTCGCTCGGCCGGCGCGGGCCCGAGGCGGCCGCGAAGCTCGGGATCGCTCACGTGCCGGAGGGCAGGGGCACGTTCGGCGAGCTGTCGGTCGAGGAGAACCTCCGGCTCGGTGCGTACACCCGCCGCGGCTCGACGGCGGAGGACGTGCAGCGAATGGGGGGCTACTTCCCCTGGATCGGTGAGCGCCTCGGCCAGCACGCCGGCACGCTCTCCGGCGGGGAGCAACAGATGCTGGCGCTCGCCCGCGCGCTGATGGGCCGCCCGCGCCTGCTCCTGCTCGACGAGCCGTCGCTCGGCCTCGCGCCGCTCGTCACCCGCGAGATCTTCCGGATCGTGCGGGAGCTGAACGAGCAGGAGGGGCTGACGGTGCTCGTGGTCGAGCAGAACGCCGCGATCGCGCTCGAGGTCGCCTCGCACGCGTACGTGCTCGAGGTGGGGAAAGTCGCCGTGTCCGGGACGAGCGAGGAGCTCGCCCGCGACGAATCCGTCCGCAAGAGCTACCTCGGTTACTGATGGCCGACTTCTTCCAGCAGGTCGTCGCGGGGCTCGGGTCGGGGGCGATCTACGCGTCGCTCGCGCTCGCGCTGGTGCTGATCCACCGCGCGACCGGCGTGATCAACTTCGCCCAGGGCGAGATGGCGATGTTCACGACCTATGTCGCCTGGACGCTGACCGCGAACCACGGCTGGAGCTACTGGCCCGCGTTCGTGGTCACGCTCGCGTTCGCGTTCGTGCTCGGCGTCGGCATCCAGCGGGTCGTGATCCAGCCGGTCGCGAACGCGTCGGTGCTGACCGTCGTGATCATGACGATCGGCCTCGTGCTCACCTTCAACGGGCTCGCGAGCCTGATCTGGTCGGCCGAGATCAGGGCGTTCCCGAGCCCGTTCCCGAACGAGACGTGGTCGCTCGGCGGCGTCGCGATCTCGCAGCAGGACGTCGGCACGATCGGCGTCGTGCTCGTGCTCGTCGCGATGCTCTGGGCGTTCTTCCAGTTCACGAAGACCGGGCTCGCCCTGCGCGCCTCGGCGCTGAACCCGGAGGCGAGCCGGCTCGTCGGCGTCCGGGTCGGCTGGATGCTCGCGATCGGGTGGGGGCTCGCCGCCGTGCTCGGCGCCGTCGCCGGCATGCTCGCCGCTCCGACCGTGTTCCTCGAGCCGAACATGATGCAGGCGATCCTGATCTACGCCTTCGCCGCGGCCGTGCTCGGCGGCATCGACTCGCCCTTCGGTGCCGTCGCGGGCGGCCTGATGCTCGGCGTCGGCCTCAACCTGATCGGCGCCTACGTCGACTTCGTCGGCGCCGACCTGCGCCTGCCGGTCGCACTGCTCGTGATCCTCGTCGTCCTGCTCGTCCGGCCGGCGGGCATCTTCGGCAAGCCCGTGACGAGGCGCGTGTGAGGCGGGCGGACGGGATCCGGGCGCTCGTCTTCCTCGTCGCGGCGGCGGCGGTGTTGCTGCTGCCCCGCTTCATCAGCGACTTCCGCGCCCAGCAGCTCGCCTACGTCGGCATCTACTTCATCGCGCTGCTCGGCCTCAACCTGCTCACGGGGATCACGGGCCAGATCTCGCTCGGGCACGGCGCGTTCATGCTGATCGGCGGCTACACGACCGCGATCCTGATCTCGAACCAGGAGACGCCGCTCGAGCTCTTCGGCCACCAGTTCACGAACGACATGCGCGACATCTGGACGATCCCGCTCGCCGGGCTCGTGGCCGGGGCGATCGGGTTCCTCTTCGGCTTCCCGGCGCTGCGGCTGGCGGGGCTGTACCTCGCGCTCGCGACCTTCGCCGTCGCCGTCGCGACGCCCGCGATCGTGCGCAAGTTCGACACGTTCACCGGCGGCGGCGGCGGCATCAACCTCTTCGACGTCGAGGGGCGGACGGGCAGGTCGGTGACCGATCCGGAGACGTTCGAGACGACGGACGGCGTCGACATCCTCGGCCTCCACATCGGGACGTTCAACGAGTGGCTCTACTACCTCTGCTGGACGATCGCGCTGGTCATGTTCGTGGGTGCCTGGGTGCTGCTGCGCGGCCGGCTCGGACGCTCGCTCCGCGCGATCCGGGACAGCGAGCTCGCGGCCGCCTCGTCGGGCGTCAACCTCGCCCGCTACAAGACGCTCGCCTTCGGGATCAGCGCCTTCTACGCCGGCGTCGCCGGCTCCCTGCTGGCGCTCGCGACGACGTTCGTCAACCCGGACACGTTCCCGATCACGCTCTCGATCTTCCTGCTCGTGGGCGTCGTCGTCGGCGGGCTCGGCTCGCTCTGGCCGCTCGTCTTCGGCGCGGTCTTCATCCACTTCATGCAGATCGAATGGGCGCAGAAGGTCGATCGGATCGTGCCGGACTTCCTGCCGGTGATCGGAGGGCTCGACACCGACCAGCCGGGAGCGCCCGCCGTCGCCTTCGGGGTGATCCTGATCCTGATCATGCTCGCCTTCCCCGGCGGTGCCGCAGGCTTGCTCCGGACGCGTCCGGTCGATCGCGCTCGACGGGTACGGCCGGGTCCGCGGCGCCGCGCGCCGCTAGCCTGCCGCGATGCGCCGCCCGAAGCTCGCCCTCGCCCTGCTCGCGCTTGCGGCCGCCCTCGCGACGGGGGCCACGGCCTCGTCGAGCGCCGAGCCCGGCCTCACCGGCGAGACGATCCTGCTCGGCGGCACCTCGCCGCTCTCCGGCCCGGCGTCCGCGTATGCCTCGGTCGCCCGTGGCGCGAACGCGTACTTCGGCTACGTCAACGCGCGCGGCGGCGTCCACGGCCGCGCGATCGGCTACAAGATCGTCGACGACGCCTACAACCCGGCGCTGACGGTGCAGGCGACGAAGCAGCTCGTCGAGCAGGACCGCGTCTTCGCCGTCTTCAACTCGCTCGGCACCGAGCAGAACCTCGCGGTACGGGACTACCTGAACGCGAAGAAGGTGCCGCAGCTCTTCGTCGCCACCGGCGCGACCACGTTCGGCCGCGACTTCAAGCGCTATCCCTGGACGATCGGCTTCCAGCCGAGCTACCAGGCCGAGGGATGGATCTACGGCCGTTACCTCGCCCGGGTGCGGCCGGGCGCCAAGGTCGGCGTCCTCTTCCAGAACGACGACTACGGCAAGGACCTGCTCGCGGGGCTGCGGCGCGGGCTCGCGCGCTCGAAGGCCACGGTGGTCGCGACACAGGGCTACGAGGTGAGTGCGCCGGACGTCCAGTCGCAGGTCGCGAAGCTGAAGGCGTCGGGTGCCGACGTGCTCGCGCTCTTCGCGACGCCGCGCTTCGCGATCCAGGGCTACCAGTCGGCGCAGAAGCTCGGCTGGCGCCCGCTCGTGCTCGTCAACGCGGTCTCGAACGCCGCGAACGTGATGGCGGCGGCCGCGGCGGGGGGCGCCGGCGCGACGGTCGAGGGCTCGCTCTCGCTGGCGTACCTCAAGGATCCGACCTCGCCGACCTGGCGGAACGATGCCGCGGTGCGGCTCTACCGGACGATCATGGCGCGCTACGCGAAGGGGGCGAACGCGAGGGACACCTACCACCTCTACGGCATGGCCGTCGCCTACGAGACGGTGCGCGTGCTGAAGGCCGCGGGGAAGACGCCGACCCGGGCGGCGGTGCTGGCGCAGACCCGCAAGCTCGCCGACGCGTCGAACCCGTTCCTGCTGCCGGGCATCACGATCAGGACGAGCGCGACCGAGCGCTTCCCGGTCGAGCAGGGCCGGCTGCAGCGGTACACGAACGGACGCTGGCAGACCTTCGGCGGCCTCTGGGGCCACCGGGCCGGCTGACCGCCCGCGGCTAAGGTCTCCGCATGGCCGGGGACCTGCTCGACGCGCCGCTCGACGACCTGCTCGCCGCTGCGCGCGAGCGACGCCGCGGCGAAGGGCTCGTCACCTACTCGCCCAAGGTCTTCATCCCGCTGACGACGCTCTGCCGAGACGTCTGCGGCTACTGCACGTTCGCGCGGCCGCCGCGCCGTGGGGAGCGGGCGTTCCTGACCGAGGAGGAGGTGCTCGCGATCGCGCGCGCGGGCGCGGCCGCGGGCTGCACGGAGGCGCTCTTCACGCTCGGCGACAAGCCCGAGCTGCGCTACGCGCGTCGCGCGCGCCGAGCTCGCGGCGCTCGGCTGCGAGACGACGCTCGAGTACCTCGGCCGGGCCGCCAAGCTCGTCCTCGACGAGACGGGTCTGCTGCCGCACCTGAACCCGGGCGTGATGACGCGCGACGAGCTCGCGGCGCTGCGGCCCGTCTCCGCCTCGATGGGGATCATGCTCGAGACGACCGCGGAGCGGCTCGCGGCGAAGGGCGGGCCACACTGGGCGTCGCCGGACAAGCTCCCCGCCGCGCGTCTGGAGACGATCGCGCTCGCCGGCGAGCTGCGGATCCCGTTCACGAGCGGGATCCTGATCGGGATCGGCGAGACCCGGGCCGAGCGGCTCGACGCGCTGCACGCGCTGGCGGAGCTGCACGAGCGGCACGGCCACCTGCAGGAGGTGATCGTGCAGAACTTCCGCGCCAAGCCCGGCACGCGCATGGCCGCCCACCCCGAGCCGAGCCTCGAGGAGCACCTCTGGACGATCGCGGCGGCGCGGCTGCTGCTCCCGGACGACGTCGCCGTGCAGGCGCCGCCGAACCTCGCCTACGACGACTTCCCCCGCCTGCTCGACGCCGGCATCGACGACTGGGGCGGCGTCTCGCCCGTGACGATCGACCACGTCAACCCCGAGGCGCCGTGGCCCGAGCGCGAGCGGCTCGCCGCGGCGACGCGCGCACGGGGGCTCGAGCTGGCGCCGCGGCTGCCCGTCTACCCCGGCTACCTCTCCGGCGAGTGGCTCGATCCGGCGGTCATCCCGGCCGCGCTGCGGGCGTCCGACGCGCTCGGGCTCGCGCGCGAGGACGGCTGGCACCCGGGCGAGGCCGGCTCGGTCCCGTTCGTGGTCGCCCGCGATGCGCTCCCCGTCGACACCGCGGACGCCCTCGGCGAGGAGGAGCTCGTGCGCCTCTTCCGCGCCCGCGGCGACGAGCGGCAGCGGGTCTTCGCCGCCGCCGACCGGCTCCGGCGCGAGGTCTGCGGCGACGAGGTCAGCTACGTCGTCACGCGGAACATCCAGTACACGAACGTCTGCTACTTCCGCTGCGGCTTCTGCGCGTTCTCGAAGGGCAAGCTGGCGGCGAACCTCCGCGGCGCGCCGTACCTCGTGCCGCACGAGGAGATCGTCCGTCGCGCGCGCGAGGCCTGGGACCGGGGCGCGACCGAGGTCTGCCTCCAGGGTGGCATCCACCCGGCCTTCACGGGCGAGTACTACGCGTCGGTCGTGGCCGCGATCCGCGCGGAGCTGCCCGACCTGCACATCCACGCGTTCTCGGCGCTCGAGATCTGGCAGGGCGCGGAGACGCTCGGGCTCCCGCTCGGGGACTACCTGACGATGCTGCGCGAGCTCGGGCTCGGCTCGCTGCCCGGCACGGCCGCCGAGATCCTCGACGACGAGGTGCGCGCCGTCATCTGCCCGGACAAGGTCTCGACCGAGCAGTGGCTCTCGGTGCACGACGCCGCCCACCGGGCGGGCCTGCGCTCGAACGTGACGATCATGTTCGGCCACGTCGAACGGCCGGAGCACTGGGCACGGCACCTGCTGCGGGCGCGCGAGCAGCAGGAACGGTCGGGCGGCTTCACCGAGTTCGTGCCCCTCCCGTTCGTGCACATGGAGGCGCCGATCTGGCTGAAGGGCCGCGCGCGCTCGGGCCCGACCTTCGGCGAGTCGCTGCTCCAGCACGCGGTCGCGCGGCTCGCGCTGCACCCGGCGATCACGAACATCCAGGCCTCGTGGGTCAAGCTCGGCCCCGACGGCGTCGCCGCTGCGCTGCGCGCGGGCGTGAACGACCTCGGCGGCACGCTGATGAACGAGTCGATCTCGCGCTCCGCCGGCTCCGAGTTCGGGCAGGAGCTGCCGCCCGAGGAGATGGAGGAGCTGATCCGCGCGAACGGCCGGACGCCGCGGCAGCGGACGACGCTGTACGGCGAGGCGCCGGCCGAGCGGCGGGCGGCGTCGTTCGGCGCCGCGCCGCTCGCCGAGCCGCTCAACCCGCCGGTCCGCGACGCGGGCCTGAAGGCGCCGCCGCGGCTGATCCGGCCGGGCCTGCTCGCCCGCGCGAGCCGCTAGCCGTACCCCCGCATCGCCTTCGGCAGCCCGAGCAGGAGGCGCGGCAACCGGCGGCGCGCGGTGCGGACGGCCGTCTCGACGGCGTCGGGGTCTCCGTGCACGCCCCTGCCGTGGCCGACCAGCAGGTGCTCGACCCGAAGGCCGCGGAGCGACCGCGGCGGCGCGAGGCGGGCGATGGGGTGCATCCCGACGGGCTCGTCGCCGGCGCGGAAGAACGGGAGCGTGCCGAGTGCGTCCGCGACCGCGAGCAGCCGCCGCTCCGGCCACCAGAGCGCCACCTCGACGTGCACACGGGGAATCCGAAGCACCGGCAGCAGCTCGAACGGCGTCCCCGGCAGCGAGCGCGGCACCACGTGCAGCGGCACTCCGAGGCGCTCCGCCCAGGCGGCGCAGTCGCGGTTGTGCCGGTCGAGCAGCTGCACGACGCCCGCCGGCTCGCCGAGAGCGCGGACGCGCTCCTCGACGCCCTCGCCGTCGATCGGGTCGAGCAGCCAGACGCCGCCGTCCACCGCGAGAGCGTGTGACGTCCGCCGCATCTTCTCACCCTCGATCCAGCCGACGACGCCGTCGAGCTCGTCGACGAAGCGGATGCTCACGCCGTCTCCGCCAGCTGCGCGAACGCCTGCTCGAAGACCTCCTCGGGCTGCGCGCCGAGCACGAGCAGCCGCCGGTCGAGCACGAATGCGGGCACGGCGGTGGCGCCCATCCCGTACGCCTCGCGCGTCGAGGCCTCCACCCGGTCGCGGTAGCGGTCGCCGGCGAGCACGTCCTCGACCTCGTCCGCGGGCAGGCCGACGGCGGTCGCCTCGGCGCGGAGCACGTCCGCGTCGCCGATGTTCTTCGCCTCCGCCCAGTAGGCGTCCATCAGCCGGTCGTGCATCGCCGCGTGGAGCCCGTGGTCGCGCGCGAGCTCGGTCAGCCGGAGCGCGCTCATCGAGTTCGGGACGACCTCCGGATGCGGGTTGTAGCCGAGCCCGCGCGCCGCGAAGAAGCTGCGCACGTGCTCGGTCATGCCGCTGCCGTAGCGGGCGAGCAGCTGCTCGCGCGGGATCCCCTCCGCCGGGTACTCCGGGTGGAGGTCGAAGGGCTTCCACTCGAGACGGGCGCCGACCCGGCGCTCCAGCCATGCGGCCGTGGGCTGGGCCGCGCGGCAGAACGGTCAGATGTAGTCGCTCCAGATCTCGACGGCGCGCTCGCTCACACCTGCAGGCTAACCGCGTCGGCCAGCGCGAATCGTCCGAGCAGGAGCGCGGACCCTGCGACCGCGCCCTCGCAGCCGAGCTCGCGCACCCGGCGCACGTCGTCGAGCGAGGAGACGCCGCCGGCCGCGACGACGGGCAGCCCGGCCGCGAGCACCTCGTCCAGCAGTTCCAGGTCGGGCCCCGCGAGCGACCCGTCCCGGCGGGTGCTCGTGACGAGCAGCCGTGCGACGCCGGCATCCGCGCAGCGCCGCGCCAGCTCGCCGGGCGCGACGTCCGTCTCGGCCGTCCAGCCCTCGACGGAGACGCGGCCGTCGCGCGCGTCAACGGCGACCGCCAGCGACTCGCCGAAACGGGCAGCGGCGTCGTGCAGGAAGCCGGGGGAGAGCGCCGCGGTGCCGACGAGCACGCGCGCTGCCCCGGCGTCCAGGGCGGCCGCGACAGCGTCGAGCGAGCGGTACCCGCCACCGACCTGCACCGGCGCGCCGAGGGCGGCGATCTCCCGCACGAGCCCGGCCGTCGGTGCGCCGGCAAAGGCGCCGTCGAGGTCGACGAGATGCAGCCAGGACGCGCCTTCCGCCACCCAGCGCTGCGCGAGCGCGACCGGATCGCCGCCCTCCACCGTCACCCGCTCGCGGCGGCCCTGCGAGAGCCGCACCGCCCGCCCTTCCAGGACATCGATTGCCGGGTAGACCGTGAACGCTTGTGCTAGCACGTTAGCATGCTAACATGATGCGACGATGACGGCCGCCGACACGCAGACCCACGCGCTCGAGCCCGTCGCCGGGCTCGACGAGCTCGCCGACGCCGTGCTCGCACTGCGTGGGCCCGAGGAGGTGCGCCGCTTCCTGCGCGATCTCTGCACGCTGCCCGAGCTCGAGGCGCTCGCACACCGCTGGCAGACCGTCCAGCTGCTCGAGCAGGGCGTGCCCTACCTCGAGATCGCCGAGCGCGTGCCCACGAGCACGGCGACCGTGACCCGTGTCGCGCAGTGGTTGCGGCACGGCACGGGCGGCTATCGGATCGCCCTCGACCGCGTCCACGCGAAGCGGAAGCGGCGCTAGGTGGAGCCCAGCCGCTTCACCCGCGCCGGCGCGAACGGCCGGCTGACGCTCGCCGTCCCCTCGAAGGGGCGGATGTCGGAGCCGGCGCTGCGGCTCTGCGCCGACGCAGGGCTCAGCTTCGAGGCGACCGAGCGCGCGCTCGTCGTGCCCTGCGCGAACGCCCCCGTCGACCTGCTGCTGGTGCGGGCCGGCGACATCCCCGAGTACGTGCAGGACGGCGTCGTCCATCTCGGGATCACCGGCGCGAACCTCGTCGCCGAGGCTGCCGCCGAGGTGACGACTCTGACCGACCTCGGTTTCGCCCGCTGTTCGCTGCAGGCGGCGGTGCCCGAGGACGCGCCCCAGACGGGCCTCGGCGGTCTCGACGGTCTTCGGGTCGCCACCTCCTACCCGGTCTCGACGCGCGCCTGCCTCGACCGGCTCGGTGTCGCCGCCGAGCTCGTCCCGGTCTCCGGCTCCGTCGAGGCTGCGCCACGCCTTGGCCTCTCCGATGCGATCGTCGACCTCGTCTCGACCGGCTCGACGGCGAGTGCGAACGGGCTCCGCCTGATCGGGACGCTGCTCGAGTCGCAGGCGGTGCTGGTCGCGAGCAAGGAGGCGCTGGCGGGCAGAACCGAGCTGGTCGAGCGGCTGCAGCTGATGCTCGCGGGCGTCGTGGCCGCGCGCCGCCGCCGCTACCTGATGCTGAACGTGCCGACCGAGTCGCTGGCCGAGGTGGAGGCGTTGATTCCGGGGATGGGCTCGCCGTCGGTCCTCGACCTCGCCGACACGGGCATGAAGGCCGTGCACGCGGCGGTCGAGGCGGACGAGATCTGGAATCTGCTCCCTGCGCTGAAGGCGGTGGGCGCGACCTCGATCCTCGTGCTCCCGGTCGAGCGGGTGGTGGCGTGAGGGGCGCCGGGCTCGAGGAGGTGCTGCCGCGCGTCGCCGAGATCCTCGCCGACGTGCGCGCGCGGGGCGACGAGGGCCTGCTCGACTGGACGGAGCGGCTCGACGGGGAGCGCCCGGAGCTGCGCGTGCCGGAGGCGGCGCTGGCCGCGGCCCGGATCGACGAGGACGTCCTCTCCGCCGTGCGTGGGCTCGCGACGGCGGTTGCGGCCTTCTCCGAGGTGCAGCGGCCGCGCGACACGTCGGTCGAGGCCGTGCCGGGCGTCGTCTCGGAGCGCCGCTGGCTGCCGCTGGCCTCGGTCGGCGTCTACGTCCCCGGCGGCCGCGCCGCGTATCCGTCCTCGCTCGTGATGGCAGCCGTGCCCGCCCGGGTGGCCGGCGTCGAGCGGATCGCCGTCGTCACGCCGCGCCCCGCCGAGGCGACGCTCGCGGTGGCCCGCGAGCTCGGGATCGACGAGGTCTACGCCGTCGGCGGCGCGCAGGCCGTCGCTGCGCTCGCGTACGGCACCGGGACGATCGCGCCGGTCGACAAGATCGTCGGCCCCGGCAACCGCTGGGTCACGGCGGCGAAGCTGCTCGTCTCGGGCACCGTCGCGATCGACCTCCCCGCCGGGCCGAGCGAGGTGGTGCTGATCGCGGACGCGACGGCCGACGCGCGCCAGTGCGCCGCCGACCTGCTCGCCCAGGCCGAGCACGGGCCGGACAGCGAGAGCATCCTGCTCGCGCTCGACGACGGGCTTGCCACGGCCGTGGCCGCTCTCGTCGCCGGCGAGGAGAACGTGCGCGTCGAGCGCGTGGCGGGCCTGGACGAGGCGCTCGCGCGATCCGAGAGCTATGCGCCCGAGCACCTCGAGCTGTGGCTCGAGGACGCGGAAGCCGTCGCCGGACGAGTGCGGAACGCCGGCACGGTCTTCGTCCGCACGTCCGCGGTCGTGGGCGACTACGCAGCCGGGGCGACGCACGTCCTGCCGACCGGCGGCCTCGCGAGGGGCGCGGGCGGGCTCGGCCTCGAGAGCTTTCTCAAGCCCGTGCAGTTCGTCCGCGCCGCGTCGCTCGATCGGGCGCGAGAGCTCGCGCTGCCGCTCGCGCGCGCCGAGGGCCTGCCGCGCCACGCCGCCGCACTGGAGCCACGGTGAGCGTCACGGCGCTGCCGGACGACTTCCGGCCGTACGCGTGGGCGCCCTCGTCCGAGGAGGTCGCGGCGCGCCACGGCCTGCGGCCCGAGCTCGTGCTTCGCTTCGACCAGAACACGCCGCCGCTGCCGGGCGTGCCGCAGGTGCCGCTCGGTGAGAGCTTCGCGCGGCTCAACGAGTACCCGGACGGCACCTACCGGGAGCTACGCGAGGCTGCGGCCGCGTACGTCGGCGTGACGCCCGAGCAGATCGTCCCCGGCGCGGGCGCGGACGAGCTGATCCTCGTCTGCGCGAAGACGTTCCTCGGTCCCGGCCGGCGGGCTGCGCTCTTCGCGCCGACGTACGGTGTCTACCGGATCGCGTCCCAGCTCGAGGGAGCGGAGGTGGTGGGCGAGCCGGACGGCGCCGACCTGATCTGGATCTGCAACCCGAACAACCCGACCGGTGCGCTGCTGCCGGTCGCGGAGGTCGAGGCGGTCGCACGGACACACCCGGACGCCGCTGTCGTCGTCGACGAGGCGTACTTCGAGTTCGCCGGTGCCACCTGCGTGCCGCTCGTCGCCGAGTTGCCGAACCTCGTCGTCCTGCGCACGCTCTCGAAGGCCTTCGGCTTCGCGGCACTGCGGGTCGGGTACGCGGTCGCCTCGTCTGCGCTCGCCGCGGAGCTGGAGCGGCGGCGCCCGCCCGCGAGCGTCTCGGCGCCGGCCGCACGGCTCGCCGCCGCGGCACTGCGCGAGCCCCGCCTCGACGTGGAGGCAACCGTCGCCGAGCGGGAGCGCGTCCGTGCCGCTCTCGTGCAGGCGGGTCACGACTGCCCCGAGACGCACGCCAACTTCGTCTGGCTGCGCTCGCAGGAACCGCTCGGCGAGCGCCTGGAGGCCGAAGGGCTGGTCGTCAGGATCTTCCCCGACGGCATTCGCATCTCTCTCCGCCTCCCGCCCGAGAACGACCGGCTGCTGGCGGCGCTCGGCGCAGCGCCCGGCCCGGCGCCCGGGCGCACGGCGCTCGTCACCCGCACCAGCACGGAGACGGCGCTGCGGCTCGTGCTCGAGCTGGACGGCAGGGGACGCGCCCGCGTCGCCACCGGGATCGGCTTCCTCGACCACCTGCTCACGCTCTGGGCGTTCCACGGCGGCTTCGACCTCGAGCTCCTGGCCGGCGGCGATCTCGACGTCGACGAGCACCACACCGTCGAGGACGTCCTGGCCGCGCTCGGCGACGCGCTCGCTGCGGCGCTCGGCGACCGCGCCGGGATCGCCCGCTACGGCTCGGCATCGGTGCCGATGGACGAGGCGCTCGCGACCGCCGCCGTCGACCTCGTCCGGCGGCCGCACGCCGAGATCGACCTCACGTTCGCAGACGACAGGATCGGGGGCCTGGCGCCGTCGCTGCTGCCACACGCGCTCGAGCGCTTCGCGGCCCAGGCGGGGCTCACCATGCACGTCACCGCGTCGGGCGCAGACGACCATCACGTCGCCGAGGCGGCCTTCAAGGCGCTCGGCCAGGCGCTGCGACAGGCGTGTGCGCCCGGCGGCGACGGTGTCCGCTCGACGAAGGGGCTGGCGTGAGGGTCGTGCTGGCCGACTACGGCGCCGGCAACCTCCGCAGCGTCTGCGCCGCCTTCGAGCGCGCCGGCGCGACCCCGGAGATCACGACCGACCCGGCCGCCGTGCGCGAGGCGCCCCTCGCCGTGATCGCCGGGGTCGGCCACGTCGAGAGCGCCGCGCGCGGGCTCGCACCCGTTGCGGACGCGCTCCGCGAGCGCGCGGCTTCGGCGCGGCCGCTGCTCGGCATCTGCGTCGGCCTGCAGCTGCTCTTCGAGGAGAGCGAGGAGGGCGGGCGCGGCCTCGGCCTGCTTGCCGGGCCCGTCCGCCGCGTGCGCGCGCCGCGCGTGCCGCACATGGGCTGGAACGCGCTCACGGTCACCGGCCGATCAGAGCTGCTCGACGGTGTCGAGGGAGCCGACGTCTACTTCGCGCACAGCTTCGCCGTCGAGCCGGCGGCCGAGGTCACGGTCGCCGAGGTGGAGCACGGCGGCCGGGTCGTCGCCGCCGTCGAGTCCGGCGCGCTCGCGGGCGTCCAGTTCCACCCCGAGCGGAGCGCCACCGCGGGCGCGCGCGTGCTCGAGAACGCGCTGCGATGGTCAAGAAGCGCGTGATCCCCTGTCTCGACGTCGCGCGCGGGCGCGTCGTCAAGGGCGTCCGCTTCGAGTCGCTGCGCGACGTCGGCGACCCGGTCGAGCTGGCGACTCGATACTCGGAGCTCGGTGCGGACGAGCTCGTCTTCCTCGACATCGCCGCGAGCGTCGAGGGGCGCGGGCCGACGCTCGAGCTCGTGGAGCGGGCGGCAGCCGAGCTGACGATTCCGTTCACGGTCGGCGGCGGCGTCTCCGGGCTCGCGGATGCGCGCGCGCTGCTGCGCGCCGGCGCCGACAAGGTGGCGGTCAACCGGGCCGCGGTCGACGAGCCGGCGATCCTCGGCGCGCTCGCGGACGAGTTCGGCGCGCAGGCGGTCGTCTGCGCGATCGACGCGCGGGACGGCGAGGTCGTCACGCACGGCGGCCGCACGCCGCGTGGGCTCGATGCGGTCGACTGGGCGAGCCGGGCCGTCGAGGCGGGTGCGGGGGAGATCCTGCTGACCTCGATCGACGCCGACGGCACCCGAGCCGGCTACGACCTGCCGCTGACACGCGCCGTCGCGGCGGCGGTCGCTGTCCCGGTGATCGCCTCGGGCGGCGCGGGTGAGGGCCGCCACCTCGCGGAGGCGTACGAGGCCGGCGCCGAAGCCGCCCTGATCGCGTCGATCGTCCACGAGCGCCCGGAACGGCTGCCGGAGCTGAAGGCCGAGCTGAGGGAGGCGGGATGGAACGTCCGGAGCTGACGCCGGCGATCGTCCAGGACGCGGAGAGCGGCCGGGTGCTGATGCTCGCCTGGATGGACGAGGAGGCGCTGCGGCGCACGCGTGAGACCGGGGAGGCCTGGTTCTGGAGCCGCTCGCGGCAGGAGCTCTGGCACAAGGGTGCGACGTCCGGCAACACGCTTGCCGTCGAGGAGCTGCGGGACGACTGCGACGGCGACGCGATCCTGCTCCGGGTGCGGCCCGCCGGCCCGGCCTGCCACACGGGCGCCGAGTCGTGCTTCGCGCCCTGGCTCTGGCGGCGGATCAAGGAGCGGGAGCGCGAGCGTCCGGAAGGCTCGTACGTCGTCTCGCTGCTCGACGACCCGGCGCTCGCCGCACGCAAGGTGGGGGAGGAGGGGCTCGAGGCGGCGTTGGCGGGAGCTGGTGAAGCCGACGAGCGCCTCGTCGAGGAGCTCGCCGACCTCTGGTTCCACTCCTACGCGCTGCTGGCGGCGCGCGGGCTCGGCCCCGAGGACGTCGAGGCCGAGTTGCGGCGGCGCGACGCCGGCTAGGACGCCGAGCGCTCCTGTCTCATCTGGCGGTCGTAGCGGCCGTCGAGAATGGCGGCCCAGATCAGGGGCGTGATCGCTGCGGCGACCAACGCCGTGACGACGACCCCGAGCAAGAAGATGCTGAGATTGCTCATCCGGCTCTCCGCGGGAAGAGGAAGGCGCCGAGCGCCAGGATCGAGGGCACCCAGAGGCCGACGAAGATGCCCTGCTGCTCCTCGCCGCCGAAGTAGAGCGAGACGGAGAGCACGAACGAGATGAATGCGGCGAGGCCGATCAGCGAGCGTGAGCGGGCCTCGCTGCCGGCCACGGTCGACATGAGTGAGGACATGTGGAGACTCCTTCCGGTCGGGCGTGTTGCGGCGCGCGGCCCGGCTCCGGTCGCGCCGGAGCCGGGCTTGTGAGCCGCCTCTCCCCCTAGAGCGAGGGCGGGATCAGGACGTCGTCGATCAGGTCGACGAAGCCGTTGGCCGCCTTGATGCGAGCCTGAAGCACCTTGGCGCCGTTGATGCGCACGTCGTCACCGACACGGACTCGGACCGCGGGCCCGGCCAGCGTCTTCACGTCGCGCGCCTCGATCACCCGCGCGGCCGACTTCGCGCCGGGGGCGACGTGGTAGAGGAGCACGCGCTTGAGCTGCGCGGGGTCCTTCGCCAGCGCGTCCAGCGTCGCCTTCGGCACCTTCGCGAACGCGGCGTTCGTCGGCGCGTAGACGGTCAGCTTGGTCGAGCCGGACAGCTCGTCGGCGAGGCCGGCCTGCTTGACGAGCGACAGCAGCGTCGAGAGCTGCGGCGTGGCCGCCGCCAGCTCGGCGATCGTCCGCTGCTTCGGGGCGATTAGGACGCCGTCGACGATGTGCACGACGCCGTTCGACGCCATGATGTCGGTCGTCACCAGCTTGGCGTTGTTGATCTGCACCGGGTTGCGGGTGTTCCGGATCTTCACCCGCTGGCCCTGGAGGGTCTTTGCCGAGCGAAGCTCGACGACCTCGGCCGCGGTCACCTTCGCGGGCACGATGTGGTAGAGCAGCACGCTCTTCAGCGCGGCCGCGTCGTTCCCGAGCGCGTCGAGGGTCTTCTTCGGCACCTTCGCGAACGCGGCGTTCGTAGGCGCGAAGACGGTCAGGTTGCCGGGAGCGGCGAGCTCGTCGGCCAGGCCGGCCTGCTTGACGAGCGAGAGCAGCGTCGAGAGCTGCGGCGTCGCCGCTGCGAGCTCGGCGATCGTCGGGTCGGCCGACGTCTGCTTCGTCGCGGCGGACGCGCCCGGCACGAGCAGGGCGAGCGCCGCGATCAGGGTCAGGATAGTGCGGTACATCGAATCACTCCTTCACAGCCGGTGGACGGGTTGTCCACTGTTTGTCCAAGGACTGTATAGGCAGAAACGTTCGTTGTCAAACCTTTGTCTCGACTCTGTACACTCAGCGGCATGGAAGCGCCGCACTCGCAGCTCCGAATCGGCGAGGTAGCGCGGCGCACCGGGGTCGGCGCCGAGTTGCTGCGTGCCTGGGAGCGCCGCTACGGGCTGCTGGCGCCCGAACGAACGGGCTCCGGCTACCGCCTCTACTCCGAGGCGGACGTGCGCCGCGTCGCGCGGATGCAGGAGCTGCTCGCAGGAGGGCTGTCGGCCGCCGAGGCCGCGCGCCAGGCTCTCGCAGAGCCCGCGGAACCGTCGCTCGACGGCGCGCCCGCCGATCTCCGCACCGCGCTCGAGCGGCTCGACGACGCGGGAGCGCACGCCGCGTTCGACCGGCTGCTCGCCGCGTACTCGCTCCGGCCCGTGCTCGAGGACGTCGTCCTGCCGCTCCTGCGCGACATCGGCGACCGCTGGTCGCGCGGCGAGGCCACGGTCGCACAGGAGCACTTCGCCTCCAACCTCGTGCGCGGGCGCCTGCTCGGGCTCGCGCGCGGCTGGGACCGCGGCAGCGGCCCACGGGCCGTGCTCGCCTGCCCGCCGGGCGAGCGCCACGACCTCGGCCTGCTCGCCTTCGGGCTCGCGCTGCGCGAGCAGGGCTGGCGGATCACGTTCCTCGGCGCCGACACGCCGGCGGACACGCTCGTGGAGACCGTGGCCGCGATCGAGCCAGAGGCGGTCGTCCTCGCCGTCGCCGACCCGGAGCGGCTCGAGGCGATCGCGTCCGAGCTCGACTCGGTCAGTCGCGTCGCGGTGCTCTGGGTCGGCGGCGCGGGCGCGCATGTCGTCGACGGCGCACGCGTCCTCCCGGTGTCGCCGTTCGAGGCGGCCGCGCTCGTCGCGGCCGGCGCCTAGGGCTCTCGGGCGAGCAGGTCGTCGACCGTCTCGCGGCGGAGAATCAGGCGCGCGTCGCCGCCGCCGACGAGCACGGCGGCGGGGCGGGGGACGCCGTTGTAGTTCGACGCCATCCCGAGCGTGTACGCGCCCGTCGCCGGGACGGCCAGCAGGTCGCCCCGGCGCGGTTGCGGCAGCTCTGCTCGCTCGATCAGGACGTCGCCCGACTCGCAGTGCTTGCCGGCGATCGTGAAGGTCCCGTCGGGCTCCTCGTCGGCGCGGTTCGCGAGCAGCGCCGAGTAGCGGGCGCCGTAGAGCTGCGGCCTGGGATTGTCGGACATGCCTCCATCGATGGCCACGTAGCGACGGTCGCCCGCAGACTTGACCGCCCCGACGGTGTAGAGCGTCAGCGCAGACGGCCCGACGAGCGCGCGGCCCGGTTCGACGACGAGGCGCGGCGCCGGCAGGCCGCGCGCGTCCCATTCGCGGGCGACTGCGGCCGCGACGGCGGCGGTCAGCTCGGCGACGGGAGGGTCGGGCTCGTCCTCGACGTGGCGCACGCCGAAGCCGCCGCCGACGTCGACCACCGTGGGCGTCCAGCCGAGCTCGTCCCGGCAGCGTGCGGCGAAGGCGGCGAGCAGCTCGACCGCGAGCAGGTGCGGGCGGGCGTCGGCGAGCTGCGAGCCGACGTGGACGTGCAAGCCCTCGACCTCGAGCCCCGCCGCGCGCGCCCCGCGGACCGCTTCGAGCGCCTGTTCGGCATCGAGGCCGAACTTCGAGCCGTGGTGACCGGTGCGGATCGCCTCGTGCGTCTCGGCCTCGACGCCGGGCGTGACGCGGACGAGCACGCGGCGGACGCCCGCCGCGGCGGCACGCGCCGGTTCGTCGAGCGCGTCGAGGACGACGAGGGCATCGGCCTCCGCGGCCTGCCGCAGCTCCTCGTCCGACTTGTTGTTGCCGTGCACGAGCAGCCGCGCGCCCTCGATCCCCGCCCGTCGCGCGAACGCGAGCTCCCCGAGGGTCGAGACGTCCGCTCCGAGGCCCTCCTCGGCGAGGAGCCGCATCAGCGCCACGTTCGGGAACGCCTTCGTCCCGTAGACGACGAGGGCGTCGGGGACGGCTGTCCGGAAGAGGCGCGCCCGCTCGCGCAGGGCCCCCTCCACGTAGACGACGAGCGGTGTGCCGAACCGCTCGGCGAGCTCGGCGGCGGTGAGACCGTCCACGTGCAGCATCCCGCTCGCGATCCGGGAGCCGCTCGGGAAGAGGGAGATCACGCGAGCAACTCCGACACCGTGACGAGCTCGTAGCCGTCGCGACGTAGGCCGCGGACGATCGTGGGCAGTGCCTCGACCGTCGCGTCGCGCGTGACGGCCGGATCCTTGCGGTCGCCGTCGTGCAGGCAGACGATCGCGCCGGGATGCGCCTCGGCGAGGACGCGCGCCGCGATCGCTTCGGCGCTCTCGCCGGCCTCCCAGTCGAAGCCGAGCACGCTCCAGAGCACGACCGGCCCGAGCCCGAGCGCGCCGGCCTCGCGGGCCGTGCGGCCCGCGTCACCGCCGTAGGGCGGGCGCACGAGCGACGGCCGCTCGCCGACGGCGCGCTCGAGCTCGTCCGCGCAGGCACCGAGCTCGCGGGAGAGCGCCTCCGGCTCGCGCACCAGGAGGGCGTTCAAGTGAGCGAAACCGTGGACGCCGAGCTCGTGGCCGTCCGCGCGCGCCCGCTGCAGCGTCGCCTCCCGGCCCGTAACGGACGCGCCGATCGCGAAGAACGTCGCCGGCGCGCTCTCCGCCGCGAGCACGTCGAGCACCGCTCCGGTCGAGGCTGCGGGCCCGTCGTCGAACGTCAGAGCGACGCGCCGGTGACCCGCCGGTCCGGACGCAAAAATGGAGGCGGGCGCCGTTGCCACTTGGTAGATTGTGCTGCAATGAACACGATGGAGCTTCTTCCGTAGCGCAGGAGGCAAACGCGGCGCCGCCGCGAGAGCTTCCCCTGAGCCTCTCGAGCGAGAGGCTTTTTTGTACCCGGAGACGGTGATGAGCGAGCGATACGACGCACGACAGATCGAGGAGAAGTGGCAGCGCGTCTGGGCGGACGCGCAAGCCTCCGTTGTCCCGAACCCGGGCGCTGAAGTCGAGCAGCGGCCGAAGAGCTACGTACTCGAGCAGCTGCCGTACCCGTCCGGCAACCTGCACATGGGCCACATGCTCGTGTACACGATCGGCGACGTCGTCACGCACTTCCGCCGCCGGAACGGCATGAACGTCCTCCACCCGATGGGCTGGGACGCGTTCGGCCTCCCGGCCGAGAACGCGGCGATTCGCGATGGTGACCACCCGCGCGCGAGCACCGAGCGCAACATCGAGAGCATCAAGCGCTCGATGAAGCGGATCGGCTGGTGGATCGACTGGTCGCGCGAGCTCTCGACGGCCGACCCGGCGTACTACCGCTGGCAGCAGTGGCAGTTCCTCCGCTTCCTCGAGCGCGGGCTCGCCTACCGGAAGGGCGCGCCGGTGAAGTGGTGCCCGAACGACCAGACGGTGCTCGCGAACGAGCAGGTGCTCCCCGACGGCACCTGCGAGCGCTGCGGCGCGGTCGTCGAATCGCGCCTGATGGAGCAGTGGTTCTTCCGGATCACCGACTACGCGCAGGCGCTGCTGGACGACCTGGAGACGGTCGACTGGCCGGAGCCGATCAAGGCGCGGCAGCGGAACTGGATCGGCCGTTCCGAGGGCGCCGAGCTCGTCTTCCGGATCGAGCCGCTGGGCGAGGAGCTGAAGGTCTTCACCACGCGGCCCGACACGCTCTTCGGCGCCACCTTCTTCGTGCTCGCGCCCGAGCACGAGCTCGTCCGACGGATCGAGTCGGCCGAGGTGCAGGAGTACGTGCGCCGCGCATCCGCGAAGAAGACGGCCGAGCGCGCCGCCGCGGCCGAGAAGACCGGCGTCTTCGCAGGCCTGCACGCCGTCAACCCGGTCAACGGGGAGGAGATTCCCGTCTACGTGGCCGACTACGTGCTCACCGACTATGGCACCGGCGCGATCATGGCCGTGCCGGCCCACGACCAGCGCGACTTCGACTTTGCCCGCGCGTTCGACCTGCCGATACGCCAGGTCGTTCGTCCAGCGGACGGCGAAGTCTCCGAGAGTGAGCCGTACGTCGGCCACACCGAGGGCGAGATCCTCGTCAACTCGGGTGAGTTCGACGGCCTCCCGGCGGTCGAGGGCGGCCGGCGGATCGTGGAGCGCCTCGAGCAGGAGGGGCGCGGCTCGTTCACGATCAACTTCCGCCTCCGCGACTGGGGCTTCTCGCGCCAGCGCTACTGGGGCTGCCCGATCCCGGTCGTCTACTGCGACGTCTGCGGGATCGTCCCCGTGCCCGAGAGCGAGCTACCGGTCGTGCTCCCGGACGTCGAGGACTACAAGCCCAAGGGGCAACCGCCGCTGGCGCAAGCCGTCGACTGGGTGAACGTGCCCTGCCCGTCGTGCGGCGGCCCGGGGAAGCGCGAGACGGAGACGATGGACACGTTCGTCGATTCCGCCTGGTACTTCCTCCGCTACTGCGACCCCGGGAACGACGAGGCGCCCTTCGACCGCGCGCCCGTCGACTACTGGAACCCGGTCGACCTCTACATCGGCGGCGTCGACCACGCGACGATGCACATGATCTACGCCCGCTTCTGGGTCAAGGTGCTGAACGACATGGGGCTGGTCGGCTTCCGCGAGCCGTTCGCGAGCTTCTACTCGAACGGCTGGGTGACGATCGGGAAGGTGAAGATCTCCAAGCGCTCCGGCGGCGCGGCGTTCGGCCCGGACCTGTTCGTCGAGCGCTACGGCGCCGACGCGGTGCGGCTTTGCATCCTCTTCCTCGGCCCGGCGAACGAGGACATGGAGTGGACCGAGGAGGCGGCCGAGGGGATGGCGCGCTTCGTGCGCCGGCTCTGGCGGGTCGTGAACGAGGTCGTCGAGCAGGCGCCGGGCGGTGGGCCGAACGACGGCCCGCTGGCGCGGAAGGCGCACGAGACGATCGCGAAGGTCACCGACGACGTCGGCCGTCGGTTCGCCTTCAACACCGGCATCTCGGCCGTGATGGAGCTCGTCAACGAGCTCTCGCGGGACACGTCGGGGACGGACGCGCGCTTCGCCGCCGAAACGGCCGTGTCGCTGATCCAGCCCTACGCACCACACGTCGCCGAGGAGCTGTGGGAGCGGCTCGGTCACGAGCGGCTGTGGGAGCAGCCCTGGCCGGCCGCCGATCCCGTGCTGCTCGAACGCGACACGGTCGAGGTCGTCCTGCAGGTGAACGGCAAGCTCCGTGACCGGGTGCAGGTGCCGGCGTCGATCTCCGACGAGGAGCTCGTCGCGCTCGCCCGCGCGTCCGAGCGCGTGCAGGCGCACCTGAACGGTGGCGAGCCCCGGAAGACGATCGTCGTCCCGGGCAAGCTCGTCAACTTCGTCGTCTAGGCGAAACCGGCACGCAATCGGCTCGAAGGCGTAGGTCCTTCGTGACTGGCGCCGCGGCATGCTCGAGGCATGCCCTCCCTGCCCGTGTCGCGCCGGCAGGCGCTCGTGCTCGCTGCAGCCGCGCTCGCGCTGCTCGTGGTGGCCGGGCGCACGCTGGCCGGCGCGGGCGCCGCCGCCGAGCAGCCGGTCGCGCCGCTCGTCGCCGAGCCCGCCGCGGCGGCACCGACGTTGGTCGTGCACGTGGCGGGTGCCGTCCGCGAACCGGGGCTCTACCGGCTGCCCGAGGGCAAACGCGTCGCCGATGCGGTCGCCCGTGCGGGCGGAGCGACCGCATCGGCCGACACCGCGGCGGTCAACCTGGCCGCACCCCTCGCCGACGGCGTGCAGATCGTCATCCCCGACAGGGCTGCGGAGACGGCCACGTCCGCCGTCGGGACCGCGGGCTCAGGCACCGCGGCGCCGGCGGGCCGCGTCAGCCTCAGCTCGGCGACGGTCGAGCAACTCGATGCGCTGCCCGGGATCGGGCCGGTGACGGCGCAGAAGATCGTCGACCACCGCTCGGCGCACGGCGGCTTCAGCTCCGTCGACGACCTCGACGCGATTCCGGGCATCGGCCCCGCCCGGCTCGAGCAGCTGCGAGAGCTGGTCTCGCCGTGATCGCGCGCTCGTGGCCGTCGCTGCTCGTGCTCTCGGCGTGCCTCGGACTGAGCCTTGCGAACGCCGCCCGTGCGCCGACCGGGATCGCCCTGGCGCTCGTCGCGCTCGCGGCGGTCGCCGTCGTGGCGCCCGGGCTGTTTTTCCCTGTCTGCGCGCTGGCGCTCGTGCTCGCCGGCTGGTGGTGGGGATCGGCGCGGCTCGACGCGCTCGAGCGGAGCGTGCTCGCCGCGGACGTCGGAACCTCGCGCGCGGCCGTCGCTGTCGTCACCGGTCCCGTACGCGCCACCCGCTTCACGCTGCGCGTGCCCGCCCAGACGCGCCGCTTTGGCGACCGGGTGATTCGCGAGCGTGTCCTGCTCGAGCTGCCGCTCGGCCGTTCGCCTCCGCAGGGCGCCGTCCTCGCGCTTCGCGCCACCGTGGCGGCGCCACGGGGACCGGGCGACGGCTTCGACGAGCGCAGGTGGCTCGGCCGTCGTGGCGTCCACGTCGTCCTTCGCGGCGGTGACTGGCGCGTCGTCGGACACCGGGGCGGCATCGGTGGGTTCTCCGACCGGCTCCGCGCGCACATCGCGGGCGCGATCGCCCCTGGGCTGGAAGGGGAGAGACGTGCGGTGCTCGAGGGGATCGTGCTCGGCGAGGACGAGGGGCTCACGGACGAGCTGCGTCAGAGCTTCAAGGCCTCCGGCCTCTACCACCTGCTCGCCGTCTCGGGTCAGAACATCACGTTCATCGTGCTCGGTGTGCTCGGGATCGCCTGGGCGCTCGGGATTCCGCGGCTCGCGGCGGAAGTGGCTGCGCTCGCTGCGATCGGCGGGTACGTGCTGGCGGTCGGCTGGCAGCCGTCGGTCGTCCGCGCAGGGGTCGCGGGAGCGCTGGCCTCGCTCGCCTGGCTTGCAGCACGGCCCCGGGATCGCTGGCACTTTCTCGCCCTCGGCGCAGGTGTGTTGCTGCTCTGGACGCCGGCGAGCCTGCTGGAGCCGGGGTTCCAGCTCTCGTTCGCCGCCGTCGGCTCGATCTTCCTCGTCGTGCCGCGCCTGCGCGTCGTGCTCGAGGGCTATCCGCTCGCCGGCTGGCTGCGGGAGGCGATCGCCGTGTCGATCGCCTGCGGCGCCGCGACCGCGCCGATCCTCTGGCTCCAGTTCGGGGCCGTCCAGCTCTACACGCTCCCGGCGAACGTGCTCGTCACGCTCGCCGTCGGCCCGCTGCTCGGACTGGCTCTCGTCGGCGCGCTCGTTGCGCCGCTGCTCCCGTCGGTTGCGCTCGCGCTCGCGTACGTGAACGGCTGGGTCGCCGCCTACATCGCGTTCTGCGCCAAGGCGGTCGGCGGTCTTCCCTACGCTCAGATCGGTTCCGGGAGGGCGGTCGCCGTGCTGCTGGGGACGCCGCTCGCGCTCGTCGGCTTCCGGCGCCTGCCGAGTTGGCGCCGACCGGCGGCGCTCGCCTGCGCAGCGGTCGTCCTGCCGGCTCTCGTCGCCTGGCATGTCTGGCCCGCAGCCGGGATGCCCGCCCCAACCGGGCTCCGGGTCACGTTCCTCGACGTCGGCCAGGGCGACGCGACGCTGCTGCAGGTGCCCGAGGGAGCCGTGCTCGTCGACCAGGGCCCGCCCGAGGCCGACGTCGCCGAGCAGCTGCGGCGGCTCGGGCTGAGGCGCCTGGCCGCCCTCGTGCTCACCCACCCCCAGCGGGACCACATCGGCGGCGCTGCCGCCGTGCTCCGAAGGCTCGCCGTCGAACGGGTGCTCGATCCCGGACTGGTCGTCTCGAGCGAGGACGAGCGAGACGCGCTCGCCACCGCCGCGCAGCGTGGCACAGAGGTCGAGCAGGTCCGGGCGGGGGACGTGTTCCAGCTTGGCCACCTCCGTCTGCGCGTGCTGTGGCCGAACAGCGCGGGCTCGGCCGGCGTCGATCCGAACCAACTCGCGATCGTGCTGCTCGCGAGCTACGGCAGCACGGATGTGCTCCTCGCCGCCGACGCCGAGACGGATGTGACGGCACGTCTGCTCTCCCGCCCGGTCGAGATCCTGAAAGTGGCCCACCACGGTTCGGCCGACCCGGGTCTCGCTGCCGAGCTCCGACAGTTGCGGCCGCGCCTCGCCGTGATCTCCTGCGGGCGCGACAACGACTACGGCCATCCGGATCCGACGACGATCGCGGCGCTCCGCGGCAGCCGGGATACCCGGCTCTACCGCACCGACGAGGTCGGCCGGGTCGTCGTCGAGACCGACGGGAAGCGGATCGGAGTCCGGACGGAGCGTTGAGTAGGGTGGAGGCGATGGCCGACGCGCCCGACCTGAAGCCCGTCTACCTGCTCACCGGCAGCGACCGGCCGAAGATCGAGACGGCGCTGGCACGCCTCCGCCGTCACTTCCAGGCCGAGGCGACAGAGCTCGTCTCCGCCCAGGATCTACCAGGCCCCGAGGTCGTCGCGCTCTGCAACGCGGGGAGCCTCTTCGGCGACGCTCGCCTCGTCGTCGTCGAGGGCGTCGACGGCCGGCGCAATGCCGACGGCCGCCTCGCGCACGGTTGGAAGGCGGCCGACGTGAAGGCGATCGAGGAGTACCTCGCGTCGCCTGCGCCCGGCACCGTGCTCGCCCTCGTCGCCGAGGAGCTGAAGAAGGACGCCGCGCTCGCGAAGGCGTGCGCGAAGGCCGGCACCCTCCTCGCCTTCGACGTGCCGAAGCGGAACGTCAACGCCTGGGTGGCGGAGCGGTTCAAGCAGGCCGGCGCCCGTGCCGAGCCGGGCGCCTGCGCCGCGCTCGTCCAGCTCGTCGGCGAGGACTTCCAGCAGCTCGCGAACGAGGTCGACAAGCTCGCGCTCTGGGCCGGGGGACGAGCCGATCGGCGAGCGGGAGGTCGAGTTGCTCGTCGCAGCCGTGGCGGAGACGCCCGTCTTCGGGCTCACCGACGCGTTCGCGCAGCGCGACACCGGGCGCACGCTCGAGGCGAGCGAGACGATCTTCGAGCGCGAGGGCCGGCCGCGCCGCGACACGGCTCCGAGGCTCGCCGGCGCGCTCGGCAACCACATCGCGTTCATGCGCCGCTGCCAGCAGCTCGCCTCGGAGGGCGTGCGGCCGCGCGACGCAGCCACGACCCTGAAGCGCCATCCGTTCTACGTGGAGAAGGTCTTCGCGCAGGCGGCGAACTTCTCCGAGGAGGAGCTGCGCGACGCGGTGGTGCGGCTGGCCCGGCTCGACCACGCGCTGAAGGGCGGCAGCAGGCTCGCGCCCGACCTCGAGCTGCAGCGGGCGCTCGTCGACCTGAGCGCGGAGGACTGACCTGAGCTAGGCGGCGTCGCCGGCGGCGAGCCGGGTGGCGCGCGACTTCTTGCGCGCGGCGGTGTTCTTGTGCAGGGCGCCCTTCGAGGCGGCCTTGTCGATCATCCGCACGAGCTGCAGGTGCTCGGTCGCGACCGCGTCCTTGTCGCCCTCGCTCGCGGCCGTCTCGAGCCGCTTGGTCAGCGTCTTCACGGTCGAGCGGTAGCGGAGGTTCTCCTCCCGCTCGCGCTCGGAGATCCGGACCCGCTTCTTCTGCTGCTGAATGTTGGCCATGTCGGAGAAAGGCCCGCGCTCGGCGGGCGGGCGGAATCGTAGCAGAGCCCGCTCCTATACTCGTGCCCGTGGAGACCGGAGCCAAGGCACGCCGGCTCGTCTGGTCGACCGCGATCTTCTCGGCCGCAACGGGCCTCTCGCGGGTGCTCGGGCTCGTCCGCGAGATCGTCGCCGCGAACTACTTCGGCGCCCGCGGGCCGATCAACGCGTTCACGATCGCCTTCCAGATCCCGAACCTCGTTCGCGCCCTCGTCGCCGACGCCGCGCTCTCGTCCGCCTTCGTGCCGGTCTTCAGCGAGCTGCTCGAGAAGGGGGAGAAGGCCCGCGCTTGGCGGGTCGCCTCGACCGTCTTCTGGCTCTTCCTGCTCGTCGTCGGGGGCCTGACCGCGCTCTTCATCCTGCTTGCGCCGGTGCTGATGCCGCCGCTGACGGACGCCTACGACGACCTCGCCGTCACGCTCTCGCAGATCCTCTTCCCGATCGTCGTCCTGATCGGGCTCTTCGGGATCGTCACCGGGATCCTGAACAGCTACGAGCAGTTCTCGATCCCCGCGCTGACCCCGGTCTTCTGGAACCTGGCGATCATCGCGGGCCTCGTGATCGGCGTGCCCCGCGCCGACTCGGACAGCGGCAAGCTCTACGTCTACGCGGGCTCGATCGTCGCCGGCACGCTGATCCAGTTCCTGCTGCCGCTGCCCTGGCTGCGCGGCCTCGACGGGCGGCTGCGGCTCGCCTTCGACGTGCGCGACCCCGCGGTGAAGCAGGTCTTCAAGCTGATGGGCCCGGTGATGCTCGGGCTCGGCCTGATCAACGTCAACGCCGTGATCGGCACCGTCGTCGCCTCGAAGCTGATCGACCCGACGATCGCCCCGAACGCGATCGACAAGGCCTTCCGCGTCTACATGCTCCCGCAGGGGATGTTCTCGGTCGCGGTCGCGACGATCCTCTACCCGTCGCTCGCGCGCCTGTCCGCCCGCGGCGATCTCGCGGGCTTCAGAGCCACGGTCTCCTCGGGCTTGCGGCAGATCAACTTCATGCTCATCCCCGCCGGCGTCGCCTCGGCGATCCTCGCCGAGCCGATCGTCCGCCTCCTCTACGAGCGCGGCGCCTTCGAGCCCGACCAGACGCACGTCGTCGCGAGCGCGCTGGCCGCGTTCTCGCTCGGCCTCACCTTCAACGGGATGATGCTGATGCTGAACCGCGGCTTCTTCAGCCTGCAGGCGCCCTGGGTGCCGACGCTCGTCGCCTTCGCCGTGCTCGTCCTGAACACCGCGCTCTACTTCGCCTTCTACCGCGTCGGCGCCTGGGGGATCCCGCTCTCGATCTCGATCGCCAATATCGCCGGCGCGGGCTTGCTCTTCGTCGCGCTGCGCCGGCGCGCCGGCCGGATCGACCTGAAGCAGACGTCGCGCTCGTTCGTCCGCGTCGCGCTCGCCTCCGCCGTCCTCGGCGCCGTCGCCTACGGCCTCTGGTGGGTGCTCGACGACGCGCTCGGCCGCTCGTTCCCGGCCCAGCTCGCCTCGCTCGGCACCGCGCTCACGGTGGGCGGGATCGCCTACCTCGTCGCCTGCCGGGCTTTCGGGGTGCGCGAGCTGACGACGCTACTCTCCTTGCGAGACCGCTTCCGCCGGGGCTGAACACGCATGGACCAGGAACACATCCGCAACTTCTCGATCATCGCCCACATCGACCATGGGAAGTCGACGCTGGCCGACCGCATCCTGCAGGCCACCGACACGGTCGCGGACCGCGACATGAAGGAGCAGCTGCTCGACTCGATGGAGCTCGAGCGCGAGCGCGGGATCACGATCAAGGCCCAGGCCGTGCGCGTGCTCTGGAAGGGCTACCAGCTGAACCTGATCGACACGCCCGGCCACGTGGACTTCACCTACGAGGTCTCGCGCTCGCTGCAGGCGTGCGAGGGCGCGCTCCTCGTCGTCGATGCCGCGCAGGGGATCGAGGCGCAGACGCTCGCGAACGCCTACCTCGCGATCGAGAACAACCTCGAGATCGTCCCGCTCGTGAACAAGATCGACCTGCCGCAGGCCGACCCGGACGGTGCCGCCGCCGAGATCGCGGACCTGATCGGCGACGACCCCGAGCACGTGCTCCGGATCTCCGCGAAGACGGGACAAGGGGTCGAGGACGTGCTCGACGCGATCGTCGAGCGGATCCCGGCTCCGGTCGGCAACGCCACCGCTCCGGCCCGCGCGCTCATCTTCGACTCGTCCTACGACCAGTACCGCGGCGTCGTCGCCTTCGTTCGCGTCGTCGACGGCCACTTCGAGACCCGGGACGCCGTTCGCGCGATGGCGCAGGGGACACGCTTCGAGGCGGAGGAGCTCGGCTTCCTCTCGCCCGAACGGCGGCCGGTGAAGCGGCTCGTGGCGGGCGAGGTCGGCTACGTGATCACGGGCCTGAAGGACGTCTCGAAGCTGCGTGTCGGCGACACGCTCACGGCCGAGAAGCGTGCAGCGGAGGCGCCGCTGCCCGGCTACAAGGAAGTGAAGCCGATGGTCTTCTCCGGCCTCTTCCCGACCGACTCGGACGAGTACCCCGAGCTGCGCGACGCGCTCGAGCGGCTGAAGCTGAACGACGCGGCGCTCTTCTACGAGCCCGAGACCTCGCAGGCGCTCGGCTTCGGCTTCCGCTGCGGCTTCCTCGGCCTGCTGCACATGGAGATCGTGCGCGAGCGGCTCGAGCGCGAGTTCGACCTCGACCTGATCGTGACCGCGCCGAATGTCGCCTACCGCGTCCAGGCCCGCAACGGCGACTGGGTCGAGGTGCACAACCCGGCCGACATGCCCGCCGAGATCGAGGCGGCCGAGGAGCCGTACATCAAGGCGTCGGTGATCGTGCCGAAGGAGTACGTCGGCGCCGTGATGGAGCTCTGCAACGAGCGCCGGGGCAAGTTCGACCACATGGAGTACCTCTCGGAAGAGCGCGTGCACCTCACCTACGAGCTGCCGCTCGGCGAGATCGTGCTCGACTTCTACGACCAGCTGAAGTCGCGGACTCGGGGCTACGCGAGCTTCGACTACGACCTCTCCGGCTTCCGTCCCGGCAACGTCGTCCGCGTCGACGTGCTCGTCGGCGGCGAGCAGGTGGACGCGCTCTCGCTGATCGTGCACCGCGACTTCGCCTACGAGCGCGGCCGGCTGCTCGTCGAGCGGTTGCGCAAGGAAATCCCGCGGCAGATGTTCGACGTCGCGATCCAGGCCGCGATCGGCGCGCGGATCATCGCCCGCGAGACGGTGAAGGCGCGGCGCAAGGACGTGCTCGCGAAGTGCTACGGCGGCGACATCTCGCGCAAGCGGAAGCTGCTCGAGAAGCAGAAGAAGGGCAAGAAGCGGATGAAGCAGGTCGGCGGCGTCGAGGTGCCGCAGGAGGCGTTCCTGGCCGTCCTCAACCTGGACGAGCGGTCGAAGTGACGGGCGCGCGCCACCTCTACGTGCACCTGCCCTTCTGCGCGCACCGCTGCGGCTACTGCGACTTCGTCACCGTCACCGGCCATGACGGCGAGCACGGCGGCTACGTCGACGCGCTCCTCGCGCGAGCTCGAGCTGGAGCGCAGCTGCTCGGCGACGAGGTCGAGACCGTCTTCCTCGGCGGCGGCACGCCGACCTTCACCGAGCCGGCGGCGCTCGCCCGCCTGCTCGCCGCCCTGCCGCGTGCGGCCGAGACGACCGTCGAGGCGAATCCGGAGACCGTCACGCCGGAGCTGGCGGCGCTCCTGCGCGAGCACGGCGTCAACCGGGTCTCGCTCGGGGCGCAGAGCTTCCAGCCGCACCTCCTCCGCGTGCTCGAGCGGCGTGCGCGGCCCGAGGACGTCCGCGCCGCTGTGCACACGTTGCGCGACGCCGGCTTCGACAACGTCTCGCTCGACCTGATCTACGGCATTCCCGGCCAGAGCATCGCCGACCTCGAGGCCGACCTCGCCGAGGCGGTCGCGCTCGTGCCCGAGCACGTCTCCGCGTACGAGCTGGAGGCGAAGCCCGGGACGCGCTTCACGCACGCGCACGGCGAGGAGCTCGAGCGGCAGGCCGAGGCGATGGAGGACTACTTCGAACGGGTCGTCGAGCAGCTGACCGGGGCCGGCTACCGCTGGTACGAGACGGCGAACTTCTGCCGGGTGGAGGAGGGCCGCGACCTCCGCGCCGGTCACAACCTCGGCTACTGGCTCGGGCACGACTACCTCGGGATCGGCGTCGGCGCCGTCTCGACCGTCAGCGGCCGCCGCTGGCGGAACACGCCGGGCCTGCCGCGCTACCTGGCCGCGCTCGGCCGCGGCGAGCGGCCCGCTCGCGAGCGCGAGCCGCTCGACCCGGAGACGCAGGCGCGCGAGCGCGTCCTCCTCGGCCTCCGCCTCGACGAGCCGCTCGCGACCGCGGGCCTCGACGGCGCGCTCGACCGCGAGGCGCTCGGCCGCCTCGAGCGGCACGGCCTCGTTGCGGCGACGGGCGACACGCTCGCGCTGACGCACCGTGGCCGCTTCCTCGGCGGCGGCGTCACCGCCGAGCTGCTCGCCGGTTAGGCCCGGAGGAAGGCCACGTCGGGTCCCCAGGACTCGACGACGTCTCCGAGCCCCAGCCTTCGAGCGAGGGCTTCGGCGTCGTGGAAGATGCTGCGCTGCGCGTCGAGGTCGCCGGTCGAGACGACCGCTTCGATCCGCGCCGGCAGGCCGTCCCGCCACGGCTCGTCGAGCGGGTGGTGCTCGAGCTCCCAGCGCAGCCACTTGTTGAACGGTCGCACTCGATCGTGTGCGGCGAAGAGGAAGTCGAGGAACCAGGTGACCGACTCGGCTGCGTCGAGTTGCCCCTCCAGCTTCCGTCCCGAGGCGATGTTCTTCTTCGAGCGGTAGTACAGGTTGACGTACCCGCCGAAGAAGGCGCGCGCGTCCTCTGGCCCGGGCAGCGTCTTCGCACCTGTCAGGCGGCCGATCTCACCGTCGAGCTTGTCCACGAGCGGCTCGATGTGCGCGAACGTGTAGGCGTTCCAGCGCGACTCGGTCCCCGGCAGCGCGTGCTCGCGGAAGCGCTCGAGCGAGAACAGGATGTACTCGACCGGGTCGCCGTGCTCCGACGGAAATTGCTGCGCGTACTCCTCGAGCAGGCCTCTGTCGCGCAGGATCACATAGGCGTCGTAGTCCGACTCCGGCGTGACATATCCGAGCTTGCCGCGCGAGCCCGCGAGCAGCAGCCCGACGATGTTCGGATCGGCGCGCGCGTCTTCCAGCAGTGCGGCGAATCGGCGGTCGGCGTCAGGCATCGGCGAGCCCGAGGACGCGGGTCGCCCACGGCAGCGCGACCTCGAGCTGCGCGACGCTGGAACGCCCGCACGGTCGGTGCGCCTTCGGGCGGCGGCAGCCCGGCGAGCGCGGCGAAGAAGCCGGCGACGGTCGGGGCGAGCTCCGCTGCGCCCGGAGCCAGTCGCGCGATCGTCGTCGGGCTCGGGGCCTCCTTCGAGCGTCAGGCTCGGCAGCCAGAACGCGACGTCGACCGCGGCGTTACCGATCGCTGCCCAGTTCCAGTCGACGAGGATCGCCCGGCCGTCCCGGATGCACAGGTTGTCGCTGCGCACGTCGAGGTGGAGAAGCGCGCTGCCGTCGAGCAGGCTCGGATCGGACGCTTCCAGCAGGGCGGGCAGCGCCGCTTCGAGCCACTCGTCCGAGCGGAGCCCGAGCTGCAGGAAGGGCGCCGGTTCGCGGGCAACGTCACGCCAGCCAACCGGAGGCTCGTCTGCGATGCGCCGGAGGCCGACCGGGGGCGGTGTCGCGGCCAGCTCGGCGAGCGTGTCGAGCACGGCCTCGACGGAGCCCGTGGGCCAAGGCGGCGGCCACGTCGCCGCGGACAGGTCCTCGAGGACGAGGAGCGGAAGTGCGTGGTCGTCCCACCCCAGCAGGCGGGGCATGAACGGCGCAGCGACGGTTGCATAGAGGTCGTGCTCCTGCCGCAGCCAGGCAGCGGTGGGCTCGCCGATCGCGCGCTTTGCGAAGGCGGTCGTGCCGTCGGCGAGCTGCGCGACCCAGCGGTCGCCCAACGCGTAGCCGCTGCTCGCCACCGGAGACCAATCCGTCGCAGCCAAGCCCAGGGCGCGCTCCATTCCTGCGACGGCTTCCGGCTTCACGTTGACCAACGTAGTCCCGGATACCATTCCGCCTGCAAATGACCGAGATCAGCGAGCGCAAGCGCGACATCCTCCGCCGGGTGGTGGAGGAGTACGTGGCGACCGGCGAGCCGGTCGGCTCGAAGGGGCTCGTCGAGCGTTCCGGCCTGCCCGTCTCGCCGAGCACCGTGCGCAACGAGCTCGCCGAGCTCGAGACGCTCGGCTACCTGACGCACCCGCACACCTCGGCCGGCCGGATCCCGACCGAAGCGGGCTACCGCTTCTACGCCGAAGGAGTGCTCGAGCGGCAGGAGCCGCGTCCCGCGCGCTTCCCGCTCGACCTCACGTCGATGCGGAGCGAGGTGGAGGACGCGCTCCAGTCGACGACCGAGATGCTGAGCAGCGTCACGCGCCTGCTCGCGCTCGTCTCGGCGCCCGGGCTGCAGACCGCGACCGTGCGGCACGTCGAGCTGCTGCTGCTGCAGCCCTCGGTGGTCATGGTCGTGACGATCACCTCGGCGGGCGGCGTCGCGAAGAAGCTGCTCGACTTCTCCGGCCCCGTCGATCCGGGCCTCGCGGCGTGGGCGAACGAGTACCTGAACGACAGGCTCGTCGGTGTCGGCGTCGGCACGCTCCAGCTGCGCAAGCGGCTCGACGATCCGAGCCTGCCGCCCCGCGAGCAGGCGTTCCTGGACGCGCTCCGGCCCGCGTTCCTGGAGCTCGCCGCGCCGACGGCGCAGTCGCTGTACGTCGGCGGTGCGGCCTCGCTGCTGGACGGCGTCCGCGCCGACGAGCTCGAGGCGTGCCATCGGCTCCTGTCGGTGCTCGAGAAGCGCGCCGCCGTGCTGGAGCTGATGAGCGACTCGCTCGACGTGCGCCGCCCGTACGTCCGCGTCGGGCTCGACCATCCCGGGCTGCAGAACGTCAGCCTCGTCGGCGCCACGTACGGCCTGCCGACGCGCACGCTGGGCTCGATCGGTCTGTTCGGCCCGGTCCGGATGGACTACGACAAGGCTGTCCGAACCGTGCGCGCCGCCGCGTTCGAGCTCTCCCGGCTCGTCGAGGACGCGTACGACGACGACTAGCCGCGGCCGGGGCGGGGGCTACGCTTAGCCGATGGCCACCGCCGAACGCGACTACTACGAGCTGCTCGGGGTCGAGCGCAGCGCGACCGACGCGGAGATCAAGAAGGCGTTTCGCAAGCTCGCGCGCGAGCTGCACCCCGACGTCTCGCAGGAGCCCGACGCCCAGGAGCGGTTCCGCGCCGTCGCCGAGGCGTACGAAGTGCTCTCCGACACCGAGCGGCGCCAGCTCTACGACCGCTACGGGCACGCCGGCCTCCGGCGCGGCGGCTACGCACCGAGCGACGTCGACTTCTCCAACCTGAGCGACATCTTCTCCGCCTTCTTCGGCGACGACATCTTCGCGCGCAGCCGGGGCGCCCGCGCCCGCGGGGGCGACGTCGGCGCGACCGTTGCGATCGAGCTCGCCGACGCGTTCGCCGGCGTGACGCGGACGGTCGAGCTCGAGGTCGCGGTCGCGTGCGCGCACTGCGGCGGCGACGGGGCCGAGCCGGGCACCGCGCGGGTCGCGTGCGAGACGTGCGCCGGCCGCGGCCAGCTGCAGCAGGTCTCGCGCAGCGTCTTCGGCGAGTTCGTCCGCACGCAGGCCTGCCCGGCCTGCCGCGGTGCGGGGGAGATCGTCGAGACGCCGTGCACGGAGTGCGCCGGCGCGGGACGCACGATCGAGACGCGGGAGCTCGAGGTCGAGATCCCGGCCGGCATCCACGACGGCCAGCGCATTCGCATCCGCAGCGCCGGTCACGCGGGCGCGCAGGGGGGTCTCCCCGGGGACGCCTACGTCGAGGTGCACGTCACACGCGACGCGCGCTTCGAGCGCGACGGCGACGACATCCTCGCCCAGGTCGACCTCACGATCGTCCAGGCCACCCGCGGTGCCACGGTGACGGTGCCGACGCTCGACGGCGAGGTCGAGCTCGAATTCGAGCCGGGGACCCAGCCGGGCGAGGTGCGCACGCTCCGAGGCAAGGGAATGCCGTCGCTGCAGCGCTCGGGCCGCGGCGACCACCGTGTGCTGGTCAACGTCGCCGTCCCGCGCAACCTCACCGACGAGCAGCGCGAGTTGCTCGACCGCTTCGAGCAGCTCTCCGGCGAGGACACCTACCGGCGCGACGAGGGCTTCTTCGAGAAGCTCAGAAACGCGATCCGCTGAGCCCGCTGCTCCGCCGTGTCTCGGTCACCGTCCCCGACGCCCGGGCGGAAGAGGCGCGGGCGGTGATGCTGGAGCTGTTCCCCGAGGGCTTCGAGGAGATCGACGGAAGCGGCGGTGCGCTCGAGCTCGCCGCGTACACGAACGCCGCCGGCGAGGAGCGGATCTGGCAGGCCTTCGGCGGCGCGGCCGCCTCGGACGTCGAGGACGACTGGGCCGACCGCTGGCGCCAGTTCCACCGGCCGGTGCGCGTCGGCTCGCTGTGGATCGGCCCTCCCTGGGAGGAGCCGGACGAAGGTGCGACCGCGGTCGTGATCGACCCGGGCCGCGCCTTCGGCACCGGCGGCCACCCGACGACCCGGCTCTGCCTCCAGCTGCTGGAGCAGGAGGAGCGGGGGAGCGTGCTCGATGTCGGCTGCGGGTCGGGCGTGCTCTCGATCGCCGCCGCCAAGCTCGGCTTCGCGCCCGTGCTGGCCTTCGACTTCGATCCCCAGGCCGTCGAGGCGACACAGCGAAACGCCGCCGACAACGGCGTCGCGATCGACGTCCACCAGGCCGACCTGCGCACCGACGCGCTCCCGGACGCCCAGCTCGCGCTCGCGAACATCGCCGCCGAGGCCGTCGTCGCGCTCGCGCCGAGGCTCCGCGCACCGCGCGCGATCACCTCCGGCTACCTCGTCTCCGACGAGCCGCAGCTCGACGGCTACCGCCTCGAGCGGCGCGTCCAGGACGGCGGCTGGGCTGCGGACCTGCACGTCCGTCAGTAGCCTTTCGCCGCGATGGCGAGCTTTTCCGTCCGTTTTCTCGGCTGCAAGGTCTCCCAGACCGATGCGCAGGCACTGCGCGAGCGGCTTGTCCGCGACGGCCATCACGAGGCCGAGGGCGCGGGCGACGTCGCCGTCGTCAACACCTGCTGCGTCACGAACGAGGGACTGGCGAAGTCGCGCCAGGCCGCGTCGCGTGCGGCCCGGACGCACGGCCGCGTGTACGTGACGGGCTGCGGTGCGCGCCTGTCCCGCGACGCCTTCGCCGGCCTGCCCGAGAACGTCACCGTCGTCCGGGGGCAGATCGAGCAGGCGGTCGAGACGGTCGCCGGCGACGTGGGCGCGATCGCCTGCGTCCAGGCCGACGCACGGCTCGAGCGGGTCCGCGCGTTCGTCAAGATCCAGGACGGCTGCTCGTTCTCGTGCGCGTTCTGCGTGATCCCGCTCGTGCGCGGCGCCACCCGCAGCCGCAGCGCCGACGCCGTGCTCGCGGAGATCCGGAAACGCGTCGCGCAGGGGCACCGCGAGATCGTGCTCACCGGGGTCAACCTCGGGCTCTTTCGCGACGGCGGCGTCCGCCTGCCCGGACTGATCCGCGCCGCCGGCGCGATCGAGGGCGTCGAGCGCCTGCGCCTCTCGTCGATCGAGATCAACCACGTCGACGACGACCTGGTCGCGGCGCTGCGCGAGACGCCGGTGGTCGCGCCGCACCTGCACGTGCCGCTCCAGTCGGGCGACGACCGCGTCCTGCGCGCGATGGCGCGTCGCTACACAGCCGAGACGTACCTGCGCAAGCTGGAGCCGCTCGCCGGCTTCAACCTGACCGCGGACGTGATCGTCGGCTTCCCGGCCGAGGACGACGCCGCCTTCGAGCGGACGCTCGAGACCGTGCGGGCGGCGGGGCTGACGAAGGTGCACGTCTTCCCGTACTCGCCGCGGCCAGGGACGACGACCGCCGCCGCCGATCCGGTCCCGCCCGAGGTGAAGAAGGAGCGGAGTGCCCGCCTGCGCGCGCTCTCCGACGAGGCCTGCCGCGCCCGCTGGGCGGCGAAGATCGGCCGGGAGGACGTCGTCCTCGTCGACCGGCCGGGACGCGGGTACGGTGCCGACTACTCGCCCTGGCTCGTCGAGGCCCCGGTCGGGGAGCTCGTGAGCGTGCGGGGCCGTGCCGTCACCGAGGAGGGAGTGCTCGCCGATGTCGCCTGACGACTGCCTGTTCTGCACGCTCGCCCGCGACGGCGACCACGTCGCGAAGGGCGACGGGTTCGTCGCGATCCGCGACATCAACCCGCAGGCGGAGACGCACCTGCTCGTCCTGCCCGAGCGCCACGTCGACACGTTCCGCGACGTCGGCGCCTTCCCGGCGGACGAGTCGAAGCGGATGCTGGAGTTCGTCGCCGAGGTCGCGCGGGGCGCCGGCCTCGAGGACTACCGCGTCGTCGTCAACGTCGGCCCGGGGGGCGGCCAGACCGTCTTCCACCTGCACTGGCACGTGCTGGGTGGGAAGATGCGCGGGATGCCCGCATGAGCCTGATCGCCGAGATCAAGGAGCAGCTCGCCGACGCGATGCGCGAGGGCGACACCGCGCGCCGCGACGCGCTGCGCCTGATCCTCTCCAGCCTGCAGGGCGCGGAGAAGGAACTGCAGCGTCCGCTCACCGAGGGCGAGGAGCTCCAGGTGCTGCAGCGCGAGCGCAAGAAGCGGATCGAGGCATCCGAGGCGTTCCGCAGTGCCGGACGCGAGGAGCAGGCCGACAAGGAGGACGACGAGCTCGACGTGCTCGAGGAGTTCATGCCCGAGCCGATGAGCGAGGACGAGCTCGAGGAGATCGTCGACGACGTGATCGCCGAGGTCGGCGCGACGAGCATGCGCGACATCGGCCGCGTGATGGCGGACGTGATGCCGCAGGTCGCAGGCCGCGCCGACGGGTCGGCCGTGAGCCAACTCGTGCGCGAGAAGCTCGCCTAACCGGCGCCCGACCTACACTGAGCCGGGTGCAGGAAACGCTTTCCGTCCCGAACGAGGTCGCCGCGGAGCTCGCGGGCATCGCCGACGGCGTGCTCGACGCGCTGCGCGCCCGGCTCAGCTGCACGCTGCGCCTGCGCGGCAACCAGCTGACGATCGAGGGCGAGGACGACCAGGTTGCCGCGGCGCGCGCCGTCGTCGACGAGCTCGTCGAGCTGGTCGAGGGCGGGCACGAGATCGGCCCGGACACCGTCGGTGCAGTCGTCGCGGCACTCGACCAGGCCGCCGACATCCGTGAGGTCTTCGAGGATGTCGTCTGGCGGCACCGGGGCAAGAAGATCGCGCCGAAGACAGTGACGCAGAAGCGCTACGTCGACTCGATCCGCAGCTCCACCGTCACGTTCGGCATCGGCCCCGCCGGCACGGGCAAGACCTACCTGGCGATCGCGCTCGCCGTTGCGGCGCTGACCGAGAAGCAGGTCGGCCGGATCATCCTCACGCGCCCGGCGATCGAGGCCGGCGAGCGGCTCGGCTTCCTGCCGGGGGACATGCTCGCGAAGGTCGACCCGTACATGCGCCCGCTCTTCGACGCGCTCTACGACATGATGGATCCCGACCGGCTCGCCGCCTACATGGAGCGCGGCACCGTCGAGGTCGCACCGCTCGCGTTCATGCGCGGCCGCACGCTCAACGACTCGTTCATCATCCTCGACGAGGCGCAGAACACCTCGCCCGGAGCAGATGCAGATGTTCCTCACCCGGCTCGGCTTCGGCTCGAAGGTCGTCGTCACCGGCGACATCACCCAGATCGACCTGCCCCGCGACCAGGCGTCCGGCCTGATCCAGGTGCGCGACATCCTCAGCTCGATCGACGGGATCGGCTTCGTCGAGTTCTCGCACGAGGACGTCGTCCGCCACAAGCTCGTCCAGCGGATCGTCGAGGCGTACAAGCTCCACGCCGAGGAGACGGGCACGGCGCGGAAGAAATGACCGTCGCCGTCGAGGTCGAGAACCGGAGCGGGGTGGAGGTCGACGAGGCCGCGGCGGTCGGACTTGGCACGGCGGGTGCTGGCGGCCGAGGGGGTCGACGACGGCGAGCTCGGGCTCGCGTTCGCAGGGCCGGACGAGATGCGGACGCTGAAGCGCGACCACCTGGGCATCGACGAGGCGACCGACGTGCTCTCGTTCCCGCTCGACGGCCGCGAGGAGCTGCCCGCGGGGCTGCCGCGCGCGCTCGGCGACGTCGTCATCTGCCCGCAGGTCGTCGGCGAGGCCTGGCGGGGGCCGCTCGTGCACGGGCTGCTGCACCTGCTCGGCTACGACCACGGGGCCGAGATGGAAGCACGGGAGGCGGCGCTCGCATGAGCAGCCGCCGCGCGCCATCGGTCCTCGAGTCGTTCAACTTCGCCTTCGAGGGGATCATCCACGTGCTCCGCACGCAGCGGAACATGCGGATCCACTTCGCGGTCGCCGTGCTCGTGCTCGTCGCGGCGCTGATCTCGGGCGTCGACAAGCTCGAGCTGATCGCGCTGCTGCTCGCGATCGCGTTCGTCCTGATCGCCGAGATGCTGAACACCGCGGTCGAGGCGGCGATCGACGTCGCGACGACCTCGTTCGACCCGATGGCGAAGCTCGCCAAGGACATCGCCGCCGGTGCCGTCCTGATCGCGACCGGCGTCGCGGTCGCGGTCGGCTACCTCGTCTTCTCCGGCCAGGTCGCCGAGCGGAGCTCGAAGCTGCTCGACCGGCTCACGAACGTCCCGGCCGAGCTGACGCTGATCGCGCTCGTGCTGACGACGATCGCCGTGATCGCCACGAAGGCACTCACCGGCCGCGGCTCGCCGCTGCGGGGCGGGCTCCCCTCCGGCCACGCCGCGGTCGCCTTCGCCGGCTGGATGGCGGCGACGCTGATCCTCGACAACTCCGAGCACCACTTCCTGATCTCGTCGCTGACGTTCATCATGGCGTTGCTCGTGGCCCAGACGCGTGTCGAATCCGGAGTCCACTCCTCGGTCGAGGTCGCCTACGGCGGCCTGCTCGGCGCGATCGTCACGCTCGCCGTCTTCCAGGTGGCGACATGAGCGAGGACCTGGTGACGAGGGCCGAGGCGGTCGCCGACCGCGCGTACGCGCCGTACTCGAACTACCACGTCGGCGCCGTCGTGCGCGACCGACGACGGGCGCGAGTTCGAGGGCGTCAACGTCGAGAACGCCGCCTACCCGCTCGGCGTCTGCGCAGAGAAGAGCGCGCTCGTCGCTGCGGTGGCTGCCGGCTACGGCCCCGGCCGGATCGCCGCGATCGGGATCAACGCGTCCCCGTGCGGCGGCTGCCGCCAGTGGCTGCACGAGTTCCGGATCCCCGAGGTCAGCTTCCGGCGGGAGGACGGCTCGATCGCCACGTACGCGGCGTCCGAGCTGCTGCCCGACACGTGGCAGTTCCCGGACGCGTGAGAGCCGGCTTCATCGCGGTCGCCGGACGGCCGAACGTCGGCAAGTCGACGCTCGTGAACGCGCTCGTGGGGGAGAAGGTGGCGATCACGTCGCGGGTGCCGAACACGACCCGACGCCGCGTCTTCGGCGTCGCGAACGGCGACGACTGGCAGCTCGTGCTCGTCGACCTGCCCGGCTTCCAGAAGCCGATGGACAAGCTGACGCAGCGGATGCAGAAGACGGTGGACACGTCGTTCGAGGACATCGATGCCGTCCTCTTCGTCCTCTCCGCGCGTGACCGGGTCGGCGGCGGCGACCGCTTCATCGCGCGGCGCGTCTACGGGCTCGGCAAGCCCGTGATCGTCGCCGTGAACAAGGTCGACAACCTGAAGCCGAGCCACATCATCACGCAGATGAAGGCGGCTGCTCAGCTGGGCGACTTCCACGCGCTCCACCCGGTGAGCGCGAAGACGAAGGACGGGATCGACGAGCTGCGCGACGACCTCGTCTACCTGCTGCCGGAGGGACAGCCGCACTTCTCGCGCGAGGAGGCGACCGACCAGACGAGCGAGGAGCGGATCTCCGAGCTGATCCGCGAGAAGGCGCTCCAGCTGACGCGCGACGAGGTGCCGCACTCGATCTCGGTCGAGATCGAGGAGCTGGACGCGAAGCTGCTGCGCGCGTTCGTGCTCGTCGAGACCGAGTCGCAGAAGCAGATCCTCGTCGGCAAGAAGGGCGCGATGATCCGCGAGATCGGCGTGCGCGCGCGGCCCGAGATCGAGGCGCTGCTCGGCCACAAGGTCTTCCTCGAGCTCGTCGTCAAGGTGCGCCCGAAGTGGCGCCGCGACGACGCGCAGCTGGAGCGGCTCGGCCTCTAGCTCGACCTGGCGATCTGACTCAACGCCGTCCACCAGAGGACGGTGGTCAGGATCGAGACGAGGAGTGCAGCGACGGCAACGATGTGCAGCTGCCTCGACGTCGCGACGAGGATCGCCCACGCCGAGGCGGTGAGGGCGACGAACAGGGTCGGCAGTCCGACGCTTGCGGCCCTGTCGGCCGTGAGCGAGCGCTCCCGGTGACGTAGAGCGCCAGGGCCGAGGCTGCCAGCCGTGCGCGCCGGCGAGCGAGACGGCGCTGCGCACCGGCTGGTCGAATCTTCGAACTGCCGTCCCGGCTCACTCCAACGACCCCCAAGGGCACTCCCGTGTCCCTACACGAACGCTATCGCGGCGAGTGTGCCCGTTCGTCCGCAGTTTCGCATCATGATCGTTCCGATTCGCCGCCCGGCTACTCGACCTCGAAGCCTTCGTGCGCGAGCTCGAGCGTCTCGATCGCGACCTCGTTGCCGAGCGCGTTCAGCGTCGAGTAGTCGAGCTTCGCCGGCCAGGCGTTCCGCAGCCGCCAGCTCTGCACTGCCTGCCGCTGCTCGTCCAGCAGCGTGATCGTCACGTTGCGCCGGTCGAGGTTGCCGTCGCGGATTGCCTTCCACCACTCGAACAGCTCCAGCCGGCCGGCAACCCCGCGCTGAGCACGACGTTCGGGTACGAGACGCGGCCCGGCAGCTTGCGGGCGGACGACACCTTGTCGGAGCCCTCGCGGTACTCGATCGCCTCGATCTCGCCGGCGGGCAGGTCGACCTCGCTGAAGCCGGCCTCCTCCTTCCCGCCGCCGAGGTCGACGACGAAGTTGTAGTTCCCGTACGGGTTGTCACGCTGGACGGCCACGGTGCGGAACCTCCCTGTCGATGTAGCCGAGATCGCGGTAGATCTCGAGGTCGTGGACGATCGTCGTGCGCCGCCGCTCGCCGTCCGGCGTCCGCCAGGCGACCGACGCGGTGAGCCTCGTCGGCTCCTCGCGCGCGAAGTAGGCGGCGCTGCGGTCGAGGAAGACCTCGATCGACTTGCGCGGCGCGAGGAACTCGAGCTTGCGGAAGAGCGCCAGCCGGTCGATCCGCTTCGTGCCGCCGACCCCGGAGAACCGCTGCTCGAACCTAACGCGCACGACGAGGGCGGGCCGGTCGCCGGTGTTCGCGAGCACGAGGAAGAGCAGGCCGCGCTCGAAGACGACGTCGAGGATCACCTCGCCCTCACCCTGCTCGTCGCGCATGACGCGAGTCTACGCCTGCGCGTCGAGTCTACGCGTCGCCCTTGAACGTGTCGCACGCGGTCGGGTCGCCGCCGTCGAAGCCCGCCCGGAACCACTTCACCCGCTGCTCGGCCGAGCCGTGCGTGAACGACTCGGGGTTCACCTCCTGCCCGGCCTGCTGCTGGATCCGGTCGTCGCCGACCGCCGCTGCTGCGCCCAGCCCTTCCTCGAGGTCGCCCGGCTCGAGCAGGTCGCCCTGCGCATAGGCGGCGTGGCCCCAGATCCCGGCGAGGCAGTCGGCCTGCAGCTCGAGCCGCACGGAGAGCTCGTTCGCGCTGCCCGGATCCTCCTGCCGGCCCCGGTCGACGTCGTCCATCACGCCGAGCAGGTTCTGCACGTGGTGGCCGATCTCGTGCGCGATCACGTATGCGCGCGCGAAGTCGCCCTTGGCGCCGAGCCGCTGCTGCAGCTGGTCGAGGAAGGTCAGGTCGAGATAGACCTTGCGGTCGCGGGGGCAGTAGAACGGCCCGACCGTGGACGGCGTGTTGCCGCAACCGGAGCTGACCGCCTCGTCGTAGAGGACGATCGTCGCGGGCTCGTACGTCTGGCCGCTCTCGGCGAACAGCTTCGTCCAGGTCGCGTCGACGTCGCCGGCGACGAAGTCGACGAACTTGGCCGGGTCGTCGGACGGCGCCTTGTCGAGGTCGGTCGAAGACGAGCCGTCCGGCCTGCGGCAGGCCGCCCGTGCCGGGATCGATCCCGAGCCCGCCGCCCCCGCCGCCGGGCAGTCCGCCCAGCAGCAGGTAGAGCACGACGATCACGATCAGCCCGAGGCCACCGCCGCCTGCCTTCCCCATCGGCAGCGGGATGCCGCCGCCGAGGCTGCCGCCTCCGCGACCACGCCGGTCCTCGATCCGTCCCGCCCCTCCGCGTCCACGCCACTTCATGCGGCGAGCGTTCCCGCCCTGCCGGTTCCTATGCGTGGAGGAGAGGGGCTCCGCCGAGCGGAGCCCCTCTCCCGGCCGTCACGACCCGGCCGGTCCGTCCTCGTGCAGGCCGCCGCCCGACCCGGACGTCGTCCCGTCCGGGTTCGCAGCGCCTGTCTTGGGCTTGAAGTTGCCCTTGCCGCGAACGGCGTTCACGGCTTCGGTGTTCTGTGCGAACGTGATCGTCGCGTGCGCGGCCGCGTCCGACATCTGGTCGAGCGCGGTCAGGCTGATGTTCGCGAACGTGTCGCACGCCAGGTGGTAGCACGGGTCATAGGCCGTGCCCGCCGTGCCGCCGTACGTCGCCGCCTGCGCGGGCGTCTTGATCCCCTCGGCGCCCGTGAACAGGCCTCCGGCAGGGATGCCGACCGCGATGAACGGGCCGTAGTCGGAGCGACCGCTGAACGGCGTCTCCGCGCTCGGCAGCCCCTGCGAGGCGAAGTACTCGTGGAACACAGCCTCGATCGCGCCCGAGCCGGGCGGCCCTGCCGCCGAGCCGGTGCCGACCGGGAAGGCCGAGTTGTCGCCGTCGTAGACGAAGCGCACGAAGTTCGGCGACCCGATCATGTCGAAGTTCAGGTTCAGCGCGATCCGGTCGCGCTCGGCCTGGGACAGCGCGGCCACGTAGCGCGTTCGAGCCGATCAAGCTCGACTCCTCGGCCGACCACCAGGCGAAGCGGACCGTGTTCCACGGCTTCACCTTCGCCATCTGGATCGCGGTCTCGAGGATGGCCGCCGATCCGGAGCCGTTGTCCTGGATCCCGGGGCCGGCGTTGACGGAGTCGAGGTGCGCCCCGACCACGACCACGTTGTTGTCGTTGCGGCCGGGCAGCTCGGCGAGCACGTTGCGCGTCGGCAGCGTGTCGGCGCCGGTGTCGGTCTTGACCCGCATCACGAGCCCGGACGTCCCGGCGAGCTGGGCTCCGAGCGACTGGCTGATCCCGAGCGACGGGATCGTGGCCAGGCCGCCGTCACCGAGAGTGCCCAGCAGCACGCCGGGGACGTTGTTGTAGATCAGGATCGCCGTCGCCCCGGCAGCCGCGGCGTTCTGCGTCTTGAGCCGGAACGTGCAGGCCACGGGGAAGCCCGAGGTGCGCCGCGGCTCACGAGCGCGATGCCCCCTGCCGGGAAGCCCGCGAAGTCCGAGGCCATGCAGCCGCGGAAGTCGCCGCTCGGAACGTACACGGGCGCCGTCACGGTGCCCGTGCCGGAGAAGGTCATGATCCGGAAGTCGGTGCCGTTGCCGTACGTCGTCGGCACCGGTGCGGTCTGCGAGAGCTCGGCTTGCGAGCGCTCGAAGAAGCTGAAGTAGTCGAAGTACTGGAAGCTGACGTCGTAGCCGGCGGCGCGGAGCCGGTCGGCGACGTAGTCGGCCGAGCGCTCGTGCCCGGGCAACCCGGCGAAGCGGTTGCCGCCGGAGATGTCGGCGATCGCCTGGAACGCCTGCTGGTGCGAGCGGACGCCGTCGAGCGTCACCGCCGCCCGCAGCTTCTGCGAGTTGTTGTTGTTGGGATCCGCAGCCACCGGCGCGGCGAAGGCCGCCGCCACGGCTGCGAGGACTGTGAGAAGCGTGACGAGTCTGCGCGTCATTGCTCCTCTCCTCCCGTTCGTTGCAATTGCCCCTAGCCGAACCCTTTCATACCGGTCGATACACTCGTGGCATGGCCCAGGCGCCCGCACTGCCGCGCGGCTTCGAGCTCCCGCTCGAGCCGAGGCTCCCCCGGATCGGCTCCGTCGACGCCGTCGCGCTCGAGGAGCGCGCCGCGACGCTCGCCAAGCGCTCGATCAAGAAGGAGTCGAAGCTGCAGGCCTTCGACCTCGCCGTGCGGATGATGGACCTGACGACGCTCGAGGGCGCGGACACGCCCGGCAAGGTCGCGGCGCTCTGCGCGAAGGCGATGCGGCCCGACCCGGTCGACCCGTCCGTGCCGTCGGTCGCGGCCGTCTGCGTCTACCCGAACCTCGTCCCGACCGCGAAGGCGCGGCTGCAGGGCTCGGGCGTGAAGGTCGCCGCCGTCGCGACCGCGTTCCCGTCCGGGCCAGTCGCCGCTCGCCGTCAAGCTCGCCGACGTCCGCGAGGCGATCGACCTCGGCGCCGACGAGATCGACATGGTGATCGACCGCGGCGCCTTCCTCTCCGGCCGCTACGCCAAGGTCTACGACGAGATCGTCCAGGTGAAGGAGGCCTGCGGCGCCACGCACCTGAAGGTGATCCTCGAGACCGGCGAGCTCGGCACCTACGACAACGTCCGCCGCGCCTCGCTGCTCGCGATGGCCGCCGGCGCCGACTTCATCAAGACCTCGACCGGCAAGATCAACCCGGCCGCGACGCTGCCGGTGACGCTCTGCATGCTCGAGGCGATCCGCGACGTCCACGACGAGACCGGCCGCGTCGTCGGGATGAAGCCGGCCGGCGGGATCCGCACCGCGAAGCAGGCGATCCAGTACCTCGTTGTCCTGCACGAGACGCTCGGCCTGCAGTGGCTGACGCCCGACCTCTTCCGCTTCGGCGCCTCCTCGCTCCTGAACGACGTGCTGATGCAGATCCGCAAGCAGAAGACCGGCCAGTACCAGTCCGCCAACTACTTCACCCTCGACTGACGTGACCGAGCTCGCACCCCGCCACGCACCCGTTCCCGCCCTGACCGAGTGGGAGTACGCGCCTGCGCCCGAGGCGCGCGAGATCGTCAAGCTCGAGAAGCGCTATGGCCTCTTCGTCGGCGGCAAGTTCGTCAAGCCGCGCTCGGGCAAGTGGTTCCCGACCGTGTCGCCGTCGAGCGAGGAGAAGCTCGCCGAGGTCGCGCAGGCGAACGCGCAGGACGTGAACCTGGCCGTGAAGGCCGCGCGTGGCGCCTTCGAGGACGGCTGGTCGAAGCTGCCCGCCTCGGAGCGCGCGAAGTACCTGTTCCGGATCGCGCGGATCCTCGCCGAGCGCTCGCGCGAGCTCGCGGTGCTCGAGAGCCTCGACGGCGGCAAGCCGATCCGTGAGAGCCGCGACGTCGACGTGCCGCTCGCCGCCGCGCACTTCTTCTACTACGCGGGCTGGGCCGACAAGCTCGAGTACGCGTTCCCGAACCGGAAGCCGAAGCCGCTCGGCGTCGCCGGGCAGATCATCCCGTGGAACTTCCCGCTGCTGATGCTCGCCTGGAAGATCGCACCCGCGCTCGCGGCGGGGAACACGGTCGTGCTCAAGCCGGCCGAGACGACGCCGCTCTCGGCGCTCTTCTTCGCCGACGTCTGCCGGCAGGCCGAGCTGCCGCCGGGCGTCGTCAACATCATCACCGGCGACGGCGCCGCCGGCGCCGCGCTCGTCAAGCACGAGGACGTCGACAAGATCGCCTTCACCGGCTCGACCGAGGTCGGCAAGGCGATCCAGCGCGAGCTCGCCGGCACCGGCACGAAGCTGACGCTCGAGCTCGGCGGCAAGGCCGCGAACATCATCTTCGACGACGCCGCGCTCGACCAGGCGGTCGAGGGGATCGTCAACGGGATCTACTTCAACCAGGGCCACGTCTGCTGCGCGGGCTCCCGCCTGCTCGTGCAGGAGTCGATCTACGAGGCCACGGTCGCGAAGCTGAAGCGCCGCCTCGAGACGCTCCGTCTCGGCGACCCGCTCGACAAGAACACCGACATCGGCGCGATCAACTCGAAGATGCAGCTCGACAAGATCACCGAGCTCGTCGAGTCGGGCAAGGCCGAGGGCGCGGAGATCTACCAGCCGCCCTGCCGCCTGCCGGAGAAGGGCTACTGGTTCGCGCCGACCGTCTTCACGAACGTCGCGCAGAGCTACCGGATCGCGCAGGAGGAGATCTTCGGCCCGGTGCTCAGCGTGCTCACCTTCCGCACGCCCGAGGAGGCGGTCGAGAAGGCGAACAACACCGCCTACGGGCTCTCGGCCGGCGTCTGGACGGAGAAGGGCTCGCGCATCCTCTGGATGGCGGACAAGCTCCAGGCCGGCGTCGTCTGGGCGAACACGTTCAACCGCTTCGACCCGGCCTCGCCGTTCGGCGGCTACAAGGAGTCGGGCTTCGGGCGCGAAGGCGGCCGGCACGGGCTCGAGCCGTACCTGAGGTTCGACTCGTGAGGCGCTTCCGCCTACCGTTGCTGCTGCTCGCGGGCGCCGCCGCGCTCCTGCTCGGCGACCGCCGCTTCGGGAGCGTCCGGTGAGCCGCCTCGCCGTCCGCAAGACCTACAAGCTCTTCATCGGGGGCGCCTTCCCGCGCTCCGAGTCGGGCCGCACGTACGAGGCCGAGGGCCAGAACGTCGCGCTCGCCTCGCGCAAGGACGCGCGCGATGCCGTCGTCGCGGCCCGCAAGGCGCAGCCCGGCTGGGCGGCCGCGACCGCCTACAACCGCGGCCAGGTGCTCTACCGCGTGGCCGAGATGATGGAGGCGCGCACCGCCGACCTCGCCGCCGTCTGCTCGGGCAAGAAGGAGGTCGAGGCCGCGATCGACCGCGTCGTCTGGTACGCGGGCTGGGCCGACAAGCTCGCCCAGGTGATCGGCTCCTCCAACCCCGTCTCGGGCCCGTACTTCAACTTCTCGATTCCCGAGCCGACGGGCGTCGTCGCGCTGCTCGGGCCGGAGGAGCCGCCGCTCGGCGGGCTCGTCTCGCGGCTCGCGCCGATCCTCGTCGGCGGCAACGCGGTCGTCGCCGTCGCCTCCGAAGCGCATCCGCTCGCCGCGATCGAGCTCGCCGAGGCGATCGCCACCTCCGACGTCCCGGGCGGCGTCGTCAACATCCTCACGGGCCGCAGCGCCGAGCTGGCGCCGATCCTCGCCGGGCACATGGACGTGAACGCGCTCGACCTCACCGGCGCGAACGGCGACAGCGCCGACCTCGAGCGGCTCGCAGCGGACAACGTCAAGCGAGTCGTGCACGGCGACGTCACCGAGCAGAGCCCGTGGACGATCGCGAGCTTCCTCGAGATCAAGACCGTCTGGCATCCGATCGGCCAGTAGCCCGTGGAGAACGTCGACCTCGGCGTCTGCAAGGGCCGCGGCGCTTCCGAGCGCCAAGCAACAGACTGTTACTTGGCGCGATCTCGGCACGGTTTCGCGTGCCACCGGTGACGGTTGCCAGGGCACGCTGGATGCATGGCAGCTGCCGCGCCGCGGATCGACACCAGCCTGCGCGCAGCGATCGAGCGGCTCGACGACGAGCGCGTGCCGATTGCCGAGGTCTATCGGCGCGTCGCTGCTGTGGCCGAGCTGATCGGCTTGGCCCGGCCGAGCTACGAGCAGATCCGCGTGCTCGTCCACGAGCACCGTCGGCGCGGGCTTGCGCCATCGGCGGGGCAGCTGCTGCTCGAAGTCGGCTTCCGGGCCCGGCCGCCGGTGGCGCTGCTGGAGCTGCTCGAGGGAGCCTCGTAACAGTCTGTTACAAGGCTCAGCCGCGGGCGGCGTAGATCGCCTGCCGCAGCTTGCCGTTGCTCGGCGGCGAGGCAAGCGCGTAGACGACCAGCGGGCGCCCGCCGGACCAGGTGACGCCGTTGTAGTCGGCGAGCATCCGGCCGAGCGATGTCTGCGGCATCCACGTGTATTGCATCCGGCGGGGGCTCAGCCGCTGCGGCGTGCTCCAGCGGGACCCGTTCTGTGACGTGATCAGCTCGGCATCGACGCCGTCGCGGTTGAGGGTGTAGTACGCGATCGCGAGGCGGCCCGTTCCGGGCTCGATCCCGATCGTGGGGAGCACGGCATCGCGGCCGGTCGTGACGCGCACCGGTGACGTCCAGGCACTCCCGTCCGCCGAGCGCGAGAGCACGACGTCGTTGGCGCCGCACCCCGACCGGAAGCGGCAGTCCTGCCAGACCGCATAGACGACACCGCTCGCGGCTGCTTCGGCCGCGATGAGCGGTGGCGCCCGGAACGGCCGCGAGTCAGCCGCCTGCACGCTCGAGATCGTCACCGGCTCGCCGAGCGTGACCCCGCCGTCGGTCGAGCCGATCGCGACCATGCCCGTCCGCGGCGACCAGAAGGCGAGCACGAGCTTCCCGTTGGGCCGGACGACCGGGATCACGCCGGTGACCGGGATCTGCCGCGTCACCGCCCGCGACCAGGTGCGGCCGGCGTCGTCGGAGAACTGCACGGCGATCGCGTCCTCACGGCCGAGCAGCGTGTAGGCGAGATAGCACCGTCCCCGGAACGGGCTGGCGGCCCCGTTGTCGCAGGTGAGCCAGTTCTTGTCGTAGGCGAGGTCGTCGCTCTGCGCGAGCGCAGCATCAGTCGGCGTGCTCCACGCGATCCCGTCCCGCGAGCGCTGCACGGTCAGGCGCGTCGAGCCGGGGGCGAGCGCGAGTGTGTTGGCGAGCCAGAGTCCGTGCGCCGCGTCGTACGTCACGACCGGATCGCTGGCCCGTGCCGCCGGCCCGGGAGGCACCGAGACCGCCGTCAGCCCGGGCAGCGTCCCCTGATACCAGGTGCTGCCGCCGTCGCGCGAGGTGGAGAAGCCGATGCTCGCGGCGCCACCGCTCCGATTGCGCCCGACCTGGAACACCGCCACGGTCGTCCGGCCGACCGTGTGCGAGTCGGGCTCCACCTCCGACTCGTGCTGGCTGCCGCTGTTGACATGCCGGTCGCGGTGGATCCGGCGGCTGACGACCTCGCAATCACCGTCGACCCGGTCGCGGGCGTCCGCGGCGACCACGTCGCGGCCGGTGCCACAGGAGATGCGGTCGAAGCCTGCGTCGTACTCGGCTGCGATCCGGTCGTTCCCGCCGCGCCCGAGAATGCGGTCGGTGGCGCTCGTGCCGCGGAGCAGATCGGCGCGCGGCGTGCCGACGATCGCGGGGCGAGCGGCTGCAGTCGCGACGGCGGGTAGCGTCACGAGCAGCAGGGCGATCGCGACGCGGCCGCGCATCAGCTCACGGTAGCCGCTGCGGTACAGTCCGGACGAGTGACGGGCCCCAGACGTTTGAGTCATGCCATCTCCGACGGCGACGGGATCTCGCTCATCGTCGCCGTGAGCGGGCCCGAGGAGGCTCGGCGCGCAGCCGAGCGGGGTGCCGAGGCGCTGCTCGTGGGTGAGGACGTCGACGGGATCCGCGCCGCGAGCGCACTGCCGCTGGTGACGACCGCCGGCACGGCCGGAGACGCGCGCATCGTCTGTCCCGGCGACGAGGACGTCGAGTTGAGCGACTCGGTCGAGTTGATCGTCCAGGTCGAGCGCGAGGACGAGTTGGAGGAGGCGTTGGAGCGGCTCGATCCGGAGCTGTTCGTGCTCGCTGCCGGCGACGAAGAAGACCGGCTCGAGCACGTGCTCGACCTGCTCTCGAGCCTCCCGGCGGGCAAGCTCGCGATCGCCGACCTGCGCGGTGCCACACAGCCGGAGATCGACGAGCTCGAGCGGGCCGGCGTCGACGCGATCCTCGTCCGCGACCTCTAGATGACCGGCGCCGAACGCCGGGGAGCGCTCGCGCTCGGCGCGGCCGTGTTCATCGCCGGCGGAGTGCTGCTCGGGCTCGAGATCGCATCCAGCCGCGTGCTCGCGCCGTACTTCGGGAGCTCGCTCTACGTCTGGGGCGCGCTGATCGGCGTCGTTCTCGCCGGGCTCTCGACCGGGTACTGGCTCGGCGGGATCCTGGCCGACCGCTGGCCGACGCCACGCCTGCTCGTCGTCTTGCTCGTCTCGGCCTCTCTGCTCGTGCTCGCGATCCCGTTCGTCGACGGCTGGGTGCTCGACCAGCTCGTCCGCTGGGACCCGGGCCCGCGGCTGAACCCACTGCTGGCGACCGTCTTCCTCTTCGGCGTCCAGAGCGTCATCCTCGGCACCGTCTCACCGGTTGCCGTCCGGCTGAAGGCGCGTTCGCTCGACAACCTCGGCCGCACCGCCGGCCGGCTCTTCGCCATCTCCACCGCGGGCTCGATCGCGGGCACGTTCGCGACGGCGTTCTGGCTGATTCCCGAGCTGGGCACCGATCAGGTGCTTGCATCCGCCGCAGTCGCGCTGATGCTGGCCGCCGCAGGCGTCGCTCTGGTCGAGCGCCTCGCCGTCGCCGGCGCGCTCGCACTGGCGCTCGCCGGCGTCAGCATCGGTGCCGTCGTGTCCCTGGCGCCGGACCGGACGGGGACGGTGGCGGCATCGCAGCTGCGCAACTGGTCGCCGGTCTACCGGCAGCGAGGCAGCGACGATCGCACGGCCGGGATCGAGGAGAGCCAGGCCGGCTACACGATCCTGCACACGAAGGACTCCCAGTACCACCGGATCGCCGTCGTCGAGGACGAGGACAGCCGCTACCTCCGCTTCGACAGCTCGTTCCAGTCCGGGATGTACAGGGACGATCCGTTCCGGACTCGATTCCGGTACGCCGACTACCTGCAGCTTGCGTTCGCCTACAAGCTGGGCGCGAAGAAGATCCTCTACATCGGACTCGGCGGCGGCTCGGCTCCGAAGCGCGCCTGGCGCGACTTCCCCGCCGTGCGGATCGAGGCCGTCGAGCTCGATCCCGAGGTCGTGGACGTCGCGTATGAGTTCTTCGCGCTCCCGCGCGATCCCCGGCTGCGCGTCGACGTCGACGACGGGCGCCGCTATCTCAACGCGAACGAAGGGCCGTGGGACGCGATCGTGATCGACGCGTTCTACTCCGACTCGATTCCGTTCCATCTCGCGACGCACGAGTTCCTGCAGCTGGCGTCGTCGCGCCTCACGCCGGGCGGTGTCCTCGTCACGAACATCATCGGCGCCGTGCGAGGACGGAACTCGCGCCTCTTCCGCTCGATGTTGCGCACCTATCGTTCGGTGCTGCCGACGGTCGCGATCCACCCGGTGCGGGACGGTGGCGGGGAAGACCTCAGCGGGATCCGCAACATCATTCTCGTCGCGGGCGAGGGCGCGGCGCCGTCGAAGGAGTTCCTGCGCGAGCGCTGGGCCCAGGTGCGCCGGGAGTCGCCGGGCGCACCCGACCTGGCCGAGGCGATCCAGGGCAGGTTCGACGACGCAGTCCCGACCGACGACGTGCCGATCCTGACCGACGACTACGCGCCGACCGACGCGCTCCTGCTGCTCTACGGCTGACCGGCGGCGTGCACGAGGCTCGGGCGTCCCGCCTGGGCGACCCGCTCGAGGGCGAGGCCGATGAAGGCGTTCACGCTCATCGGGTTGAACGGCTTGCCGAAGACGCCGAGCGCCCCGGTGCTCCAGGCTCTCGCCCGGACGGACGGATCGGTCTCGCCCGTGAGGAAGACGATCGGGATCGCGTTCGTCCGGGTGTCGGCCCGGAGTGCGGCAGCGACGCCGAAGCCGTCGAGCACGGGCATGCTGATGTCGAGGAGGACGAGGTCGGGGGCGTGCGCGAGCGCGAGCTCGATCGCCTCCTGACCGTTCGCGGCCTCGATCACGTCGAAGCCGTCGAGCTCGAGCGTCGTCGTGCACACCAGGCGCACGCCGGGATCGTCGTCGACGACGAGCACACGCGACTGTCTGTCTCCGTGGATCGTCTGTTCTTCGAGCATGAGCCCTCCACCGGTAGAGCGGCTTCGCCGGAGGCCCCATCCGACGCTCCAACCCGGTTGCTGAGGGTGGATCTATGCGGGGCCGGTCATTGTGGCCCCGCTGCGATACTCCTACGGCCGGATTCTTCACGGTCGCGTCGCTCCATCGAGTCTAGCGCCGTTCCCGGCGCTCGTGGGGAATATTCTCTTTGTCTTGCGGGTGCCGCGGGCTACACTTTTTGCAGGTAGGCGATGCCGCATTCTCGCCGGGGCTCAGGGAGGCCATGAGTTGAGCGATCGACCCATGCAGACGCTGCGAATTCTGATCGCGAACGAGCGCAAGGATCGGCTCGCGCGCATCGCCGAGGTCGTCTCGGGACTCGGCCACGACGTGATCTCCCGCGAGCTCGAGGTCGCCGAAGTGGCCGCGGCGACCGAGCGCGAGCACCCGGATCTCGCCTTCGTCGGGCTCGGCAGTCAACGGCGAGCACGCGCTCGAGATGATCTCCGAGATCGTGCGCGAGGCGTCCTGTCCCGTGATCGCGCTGCTCGAGTCGGACGATCCGGTCTGGGTCAACGAGGCGGCCAAACGCGGCATCTTCGCCTACATCGTCGACGGGCGCGCCGACGAGATGCAGAGCACGATCGACATCACGCTGCGCCGCTATGCCGAGTACTCGAACCTCGAGGGTGCATTCGCGCGCCGCGCCGTGATCGAGCGCGCCAAGGGGATCATGATGGCCCGCCAGTCGATCGACGAGCAGCGGGCGTTCGAGCTGATGCGGTCGCAGTCGCAACGCACGGGGCGCAAGCTGTTCGAGGTGGCGCAGGCCGTGGTCGAGAGCCACATGCTGCTCGTCCCGCCGGAGCGCAGCGGCGTCTAGCCGGTGAAGGCCTGCGCCACGGCGTACCACTCCGGCGGCACCGTCTTCAGCTCCCGCGTCGCCTCCTCCAGCGAGACGTCGACGACGTCGTCGCCGTGCAGCGCCGCCATGCGTCCGAACGTCCCGGCCCGGACGAGATCGGCCGCCTTCAGCCCGTAGCGGGTCGCCAGCACCCGGTCGCGCGGAGTGGGGGTGCCGCCGCGCTGGACGTGGCCGAGCACGGTCACACGTGTCTCGAACCCGGTCCGCTCCTCGATCTCCCGTCCCAGTGCGTCGCCGACGCCGCCCAGGGCGACGTGGCCGAACTGGTCGGTCGCACGCGCCTCGCCCCCGACAAGGGTCTTCTCACCCGACTCGTACGTGAGCTCCCAGCCCTCGCTGACGACCACGATCGAGAAGTCCTTGCCGCCTCGATGCCGTCGCTCGATCAGCGCGCAGGCCGCCTCGACGGTGACCGGCTGCTCCGGGATCAGGATCACGTCGGCGCCGCCCGCGATCCCCGAGTGGAGCGCGATCCAGCCCGCGTGGCGGCCCATCACCTCGACGACCATGACGCGGTTGTGCGACTCGGCAGTCGTGTGCAGGCGGTCGATCGCCTCGGTCGCGATCGTCACGGCCGTGTCGAACCCGAAGGTGTAGTCGGTGCCGCTGAGGTCGTTGTCGATCGTCTTCGGCACGCCGACGACCGGGAAAGGCCGTGCTCTGCGTGGAGCTTCGCAGCCACGCCGAGCGTGTCCTCGCCGCCGATCGCGACGAGCGCGTTCAGTCCCTCGCGCTCGAACGTGCCGAGCAGCTTCTCGACACCGCCGTCGAGCTTGTACGGGTTCGTCCGTGACGTGCCGAGGATCGTGCCGCCCCGCGGGAGGATCCCGGAGACGTCGCGGGGCTCGAGCGGCTCGACGATCCCCTCGACGAGGCCGCGCCAGCCTTCCCGCACCGCCGCGACCTCCCAGTCGTGAGCGAACGACCGTCGCGTGACCGCGCGGATGACCGCGTTCAGCCCGGGGCAGTCGCCCCCGCCCGTGAGGATCCCGACGCGCGGCACGGGCTCAGTCTAGAGCCGCCTGTCGACCGGAGGCAGGGCGTGAGCGGGAGGCCGGCTCGTCGCCGGCCTCCCGCGACCGATGCTACGCCGGAGTGATCCGGTCCCGTCTCGCCGCGAAGCCGGCGGCCGTGATCAGCAGCGCGAACCCACCGACCAGGCCCGCACCGACCGCCACGGATGTGGCGTCGACCGTCGGCAACTCGAACCCCGAGGGGCCGCCGTCCGTCGCCGGTGGCGACTCGATGCCGCGGGCGGCGAGGCTCGCCTCGTCGTGAACCGCGACTGCCTGGTCGCCGATTCCCCGTGCCACCAGCGTCGCTTCGTCGTGCGCGGCCGGGAGCGAGGGCGACTCGATCCCGCGCGATGCAAGCGTCGCCTCGTCGCGGGTGCCCGGCCCGGTGATCCCGCGCGACGCCAGGCCCGCCTCGTCGTGGACGGCCGCCGTCGCCTGGGCGTCGATCCCGCGTGCCGCGAGGCCCGCCTCGTCGTGCGCCGGCGTCTGCGTGATTCCACGCGTCGAGAGACCCGCCTCGTCGTGCACGGCCGCAGTCGTTGCGCTCGACCCACCGCCGGGGTCGGGCGCAGCGAGCGCGTTCGACACGTTCGCCGACGCGGTCGCAGCCGTTGCCGCCGCAACGGTGAGCACGAGCGCCCGCTCGCGCAGGCCGTGAGCCTCGATCTCCGGACCGGCGACGGCCTGGTCGAGCTCGTCACCGTTGAACAGGAGCCTGATCTCACGGCCGCTCCCCTCGCTCAGCAACCGCTCGAGCTCCGACCGCTCCCACTCGACGCGCACCTCGTGGTGCTCGACTCCGCCGTCGCCTGCGCGTTGCACCTCGAGCAGGAGCTCGGGTGGATCGGCTGAGGCGGCGGCTGCTTCGACCTCGGCCCGCGACAACGTCGCAATGAGCGCGGCCGAGTCGGCGGCGACGTCGCTCGCATCGACGAGCGTCGCTCGCGTCCTGGTCATCTGCATGACCACTCCCTTCGTTCGCGCGCCTCAGCGCGAGGCGCCTCACCACAAGACGGGAGCAGGAGGCGAAGTCTTCCACTCCCCTCGGTGTGACCATGGTCTCACTGTTGGGGCTCGCTTGCAACAAACGGAACAGACGTCCGCCGAGCAGGTGCCGAAGGTGGGAATCGAACCCACACTCCCCGAAGGGAACCGGATTTTGAGTCCGGCGCGTCTGCCAGTTCCGCCACTTCGGCGCGCCGCGGATCGTACCCCGGACGGTGCACGCGACCGGCGCTGGGATGTTAAGCCGGTGCAGTCGGGAGGCCGAAAGTTGAAATCTCGCGCGCTCTAGGCGGGATACTGCGCCATCCGCCCGCTACAAGGGCTGCGGTCAATGGTGCAGAACCTCGTCGGGCACGGTCCATCAGGTAACAGGAGGAGACAGCTGGTGATTTCCAGAAAGCGTGGCTTCTACGGGGTTTTGGCCCTGCTCGTCGCCGCTCTCGCGCTCGTCGCGGCGGGCTGCGGTGGCGACGACGAATCGAGCGGGGACGGCGGCACGAACACCGAGGCATCGGGCGGTGGCGGAGGCGTCGAGGCGCTGCCGTCGAGCTCGTGCACGGCGATCGAGTACAAGGGCGAGGGCGAGCCCGACGTGCTGATCGCGTCCGACTTCCCGCTCCAGGGATCGTCGCGGACGCAGACCATCCAGATCGTGGAGGCGATTCGCTACCTCCTCGAGCAGGCGAACTACAAGGCCGGCGACCACAACGTCGCCTACCAGTCGTGCGACGACGCGACCGCGCAGGCCGGCAAGTGGGACTCGGGCAAGTGCTCGACGAACGCGCAGGCCTACGCCGGCAACGAGGACGTCGTCGGTCTGATCGGCACGTTCAACTCCGGTTGCGCCGCGATCGTGATCCCGGTGCTGAACCAGGCTCCGGGCGGCGGCGTCGCGATGATGTCGCCGGCGAACACGTACGTCTGCCTCACCGAGGGTGGGCCGGGCTGCGACGGCACCGAGCCGGACAAGTACTACCCGAGCGGCTCGCGCAACTACGCGCGCGTCGTCGCCCATGACGCCTACCAGGGCGCGGCAATCGCCGAGTTCGCCAAGGAGCAGGGCGTCACGAGCATGTACATCCTCAACGACAAGGAGGCCTACGGCCTCGGCGTCGCCACGAACGTGAAGAACGCGCTCGAGGCGGTCGGGATCAAGGTCGCGGGCTTCGAGGCGTGGGATCCGAAGGCGTCGAGCTACGAGGCCCTCTTCCGCAAGATCGGCCAGACGGACGCGGACGCGGTCTTCCTCGGCGGGCTGATCGACGAGAACGGCGCCCAGGTGATCAAGGACAAGGTGTCGGTGCTCGGCCCGAACGACGGCGAGGTCAAGCTGTTCGCGCCGGACGGGTTCACGACGCAGCAGACGATCGACGACGCCCCCGAGGCGACGCCCGGCATGTTCATGAGCGTCGCGGGTGTGCCGATCGACGAGTTCAAGGGCACCGGCGCGGAGTTCGCGGAGGCGTTCAAGCCGCGGCTCGGCGGCAAGGAGATCGACCCGTACGCGATCTACGGCGCGCAGGCGACGCAGATCATGCTCGACGCGATCGCGGCGTCGGACGGCTCGCGGGCCGACGTGATCGCAAAGATGTTCGAGACCCAGGTGACCGACGGGTACCTCGGGACGTTCGGGATCAACGAGAACGGCGATCCGAGCGGCGCCGAGGGTGCGGTCGTCGGGTTCACGATCTACAAGGCGACGGACAAGCTCGACACCGTCAAGACGATCTCTCCGAAGCCGGAGATCGTCGACGCGGCGCGCGGGTAGCCGCGGCCACGTGACTCAACAGTCGGGGGAGGGCACTTGCCCTCCCCCGACTTTCATTTAGGTTCTTCATTTCAATGGCGGAGCAGACACTGACGGCGACTCTCGATCGGATCCGCAACCAGGGCTTCGTCGCGCTGCTCTCGTTCGTGATGCTCGGGTTCGTGGGCGTCTGGCTCGTCGGCAACCTCGTGCAGAGCCCGGTGCAGTTCGTCAACGTCGGCCTGATCGGGCTGACGAACGGCCTCATCTACGGCCTCGTTGCGCTCGGCTACACGCTCGTCTACGGGATCCTGCAGCTGATCAACTTCGCCCACGGCGACGTCTTCGCGCTCTCCGGGCTCGTTGCGAGCACGATCATCATCTCGATCTTCGGGCTGGAGAAGGACGCGACGGTGCTGGCGATCCTCGGCGCGATGGTGGCGACGCTGATCGTGATCATGGTCCTCTTCGCGACGATCAACGTCACGATCGAGTTCGTCGCCTACCGGCGGTTGCGTCGCGCACCGCGCCTCGCGGCACTGATCACCGCGGTCGGCATGTCCTTCATCGTCCAGAACATCTCGCTCGCCCTCTATGACGTCAACTTCCGCTCCGTGCCCTCGTTCATCCCGCGCACAGAGGCGCTCGGGATCGGCGACATCACCTACTCGTGGAACAAGCTCGCCGCGCTCGTGATCACCGTGCCGGTGCTGATCCTGCTCACGTGGTTCGTGCGCTCGACCAAGCAGGGGAAGGCGATGCGCGCCGTGGCCCAGGACAACGAGGCCTCGGCGATGATGGGGATCAACGTGAACCGGACGATCTCGATCACGTTCGCGATCGCGGGCGCGCTCGCCGGGTCGGCCGGGATCGTCTACCTGCTCCAGTTCAACATGCGCTACGACACCGGGTTCGAGCTCGGCCTGATCGCCTTCACCGCGGCCGTGCTCGGCGGGATCGGCAACCTCAGCGGCGCCGTGCTCGGCGCGATGGTGATCGGCTTCGTGCAGGCCTTCAACGAGGGGCTCAGCTGGTACACGCCGGGCTCCGACTGGACGCGCACGATCGTCTTCGGGATCCTGATCCTGATCCTCGTCTTCCGGCCGGAGGGGCTGCTCGGCGAGCGAACGCCGGAGGGGGCATGACCACCGTCCAGGAGCGGCTGCGGAGCTTTGGTCCAGGACTGGGGCTGACGCTCGCGCTCGTGGTGCTTGCGTTCCTCTATCCGCAGTACGTCGAGACGCTTGGCGACACGCCGCTGATCGGCGAGTTCATCCCGGGCCTCTCCTCGATGGTCGTGATGCTCGTCTTCACGATGATGGCCATCGGCCTGAACATCGTCGTCGGTTACGCCGGCCTGCTCGACCTCGGCTACGTCGCCTTCTACGCGGCCGGCGCGTACACGTCGGCGTGGTTCGCGTCGCAGCAGTTCGACCAGTGGACGTTCCACTTCGGCTCGGTCGGGATCGCGAGCACCGTGCCTGGCATCCACCTCTCGATCTGGCTCGTCCTGATCATCGCGGGCATCTTCACGGCGCTCGCGGGGATCCTGATCGGCCTGCCGACGTTGCGCCTGCGCGGCGACTATCTCGCGATCGTGACGCTCGGCTTCGGCGAGATCATCCCGCAGGTCGTCCGCAACGGCGACAACATCTTCGGCTTCGACCTCACGCACGGCACCTTCGGGATCAGCCCGATCGACTCGCCCGGCTTCGGCACGATCGGCGAGTCGCTCGGCCTGCCGCTCAGCTACCAGCAGTCCTTCGACCGGGCGCAGTGGTTCTACTGGACGGCGCTCGCGCTGCTGCTGATCACCGTCTTCTGCTCGACGCAGCTGCGCGACTCGCGGCTCGGCCGCGCCTGGATCGCGATCCGCGAGGACGAGACTGCAGCCGCCGCGATGGGCGTGCCGCTGATGCGCACGAAGACGTGGTCGTACGCGATCGGCGCCTTCTTCGGCGGCATCGCCGGCGCCTTCTACGCGAGCTTCAAGAGCGGCGCGTTCCCGGCGGACTTCTTCTTCAACATCTCCGTCTTCCTGCTCTGCATGGTCATCCTCGGCGGGATGGGGTCGATCTGGGGCGTGTTGCTCGGAGGGATGATCCTCGGCTATCTCAATGTCGAGGGCCTGGCGACCCTCGGCTCCGAGTTGCAGCAAGCCGGGATCAACTTCGACCCGACCAAGTACCAGTTCGGCTTCTACGGCGTGATCATCGTGCTGATGATGCTCTTCCGGCCGACGGGCCTGATCCCGGAGCGCCGGCACAAGCGCGAGCTCGAGCTCGGTGTCCACGACACGCCGCTCTACGACGTCACCCACGAGGGCAGCGACACGGATCGGGACTCGTCCAATGACTGATCTGCTCGTCGCCGAGGGCGTACGGAAGGAGTTCGGCGGCCTCGTCGCCACGAACGACATCGACTTCACGATTCCGACCGGCTCGATCGTCTCCCTGATCGGCCCGAACGGCGCCGGCAAGACGACCTTCTTCAACATGCTCACGGGCGTCTACAAGCCGACCGCCGGCAAGATCGTCTTCGACGGCACCTCGGTGTCGGGAAAGCCGCCGCACGCGATCACCGAGCTCGGGATCGGGCGCACGTTCCAGAACATCCGGCTCTTCCAGCACATGACCGCGCTCGAGAACGTCCTCGTCGGCATGCACTGCCGCCTGAAGGGCGGCATCGTCGGCTCGATCCTCTCGTTGCCGCGCGTCCGGCGCGAGGAGCGGGAGGCGCACGAACGCGCCCGGGAGCTGCTCCGCTTCTCGGGCCTGCGCGGCCGGGACAACGAGATCTCGCGCAACCTTCCCTACGGCGACCAGCGCCGGCTCGAGGTGGCGCGGGCGCTCGCGACCGACCCGAAGCTGCTCCTGCTCGACGAGCCGACCGCCGGCATGAACCCGCAGGAGACGGCCGACTTCACCGCCTTCGTGCGCGTGCTGCGGGAGGAGCGCGACCTGACCGTGTTGATGATCGAGCACGACATGAAGGTCGTGATGGGGATCTCCGACCGCGTCACCGTGCTCGACTACGGCGAGAAGATCGCGGAGGGAACGCCGCGCGAGGTCCAGAAGGACGACCGCGTGATCGAGGCCTACCTCGGCAAGGGCGCGGTGCAGCATGGCTGAACAGGCTGCGCAGCCCGGCATCGTCCTCGAGCTCGAGGACGTCCACACCTACTACGGCGCGATCCATGCGCTCAAGGGGATCTCGCTCAAGGTGTACGAGGGGGAGGTCGTCACCCTGATCGGCGCGAACGGTGCCGGCAAGTCGACGACGCTGCGCTCGATCAACGGCATCAACCATCCGCGGAACGGCCGGATCGAGTTTCAGGGAACCAACATCACCAATGCCCCTGCGCACCAGATCGTGAAGATGGGCATCGCGCAGTCCCCCGAGGGGCGCCGCCTCTTCCCGCGGATGACGGTGCTCGAGAACCTCGAGATGGGTGCGTTCCAGCGCACCGACCGGGCGAACTTCAAGGAGGATCTCGACCGCGTCTTCGACCTCTTCCCGCGCCTCGCCGAGCGCAAGCAGCAGAAGGCGGGAACGATGTCCGGGGGCGAACAGCAGATGTGCGCGATGGGGCGGGCATTGATGGCGCGGCCGAAGCTGCTGCTCCTCGACGAGCCCTCGATGGGGCTGGCCCCGATCTTCGTCGAGCGGATCTTCGAGATCGTGCGCGAGATCAACGCGCAGGGGACGCCGATCCTGCTCGTCGAGCAGAACGCGCTGATGGCGCTCGACGCCGCGCACCGCGGCTACGTGCTCGAGACCGGCTTGATCGCGCTCGAGGGCCCGGCGAAGGAGTTGCGCGAGAACGAGCAGGTGCGCAAGGCCTACCTCGGCGTGGAGTGAGCCGGCCGAGGCAGCTTGTGACTGATAGACACAAGGTTCCTCCGGGCCACGCAACCGTGCGGGTTGGCGGAGAGCTTGTGTCTATCAGACACAAAGTGCTCTACGGCGTGCCGACCTCGAGCGGGAAGTAGGGCGGGCCGAGCAGGAGCCCGATCCGGGCGTTGCCGCCCGCGCGTCCGTGCGCCATCTCGAGTGCGCTCGCGACACCGTGCGTGGGGACGAAGCCGAGCGTGCGTGCCGACTGATGGTCGCGGCAGCCCGCGACGAGGACAGCGCCGAGCCGGTCGAGTGCCGGGCGGCAGCCATCCCAGTCGACGTAGGGAAGCAGGGGATGGCACACGTGGCCGGCGCGGTAGGCGTCGAGCGCGCGCTCGTCGGTGCTCGCTGCGCGTTCGGCCGCGGCGAGGTCGGCCGGGACGCGACCGTCACGGAGCGAGTGGAAGAGCGCGCGGTACGGATCCTGCGTCCGGGGGGCGAAGTGCCGCGTCAGGCGGTGCAGCACGATCGCGGTGCCGCCTTCGGCCACCGGGAACGCGTCCCGCCAGAGCCGCAGCGCGACGCCGAGCGCGACCGCTGCGACCGTGATCGGGTTGAGCCGCTCGCGTGGCGAGTGGTGATGCTTCCACGGCATGCCGATCACGATCGCATCGAGCGGCTCCGGGACCCGCACCGACCGCCGGGCGATTCCGCGCAGCAGCGCTTCGGCGTGCGCGACCGAAGGCGGGCCGGCGAACGCCGCCGCGGCCGTCAGCTCGCGGCCGAGGTCCTGCAGCAGGCGACGTCGGATGCCGGACGGAAGCAGCGAGAAGCGACGGAACGGTGAGGTTGCCAGCTGATCGAGTGCGCGGTCGTCGTACGGGTAGTCACGAAACCGGCCGAGCAGCCGGGGTGGGTTGAGCAGCAGCGAGGCGCCGATCAGCGGCACCCTGGCGGCCAGCGCCCGCTCGAGCGCGATCCCCAGCTGCCAGCCGCGCGACGCGGCGGTCTCGAGCAGCGAGTAGGCGCTTGCTGCGCGGAGCGCCTCGGGCCCGCAGGCCGCCACCAGACCGGCCGGGCCCCCGTGCAGCACCGTCTCGGCGGCCGTGACCGAGACGACGACGTCGGTCTCGACGAGCCGCCGGTTGACGCGCAGGGGAATCCGGCCGGCGTCGCCGACGTGGACGAGGTCGGGCGCCTCGGCGTCGTGGACGTGCACCTCGCCGTGGAAGCGGCGCGCCGAGGCGGGCGCGACCAGCGCCTCCAACTCGCGCTGTCCGGCACGGCGGTTCAGCCCTCCGGCCACGAGGATCGTCTGCCGCTGCGATGGCACGCCGAGCCGCTCGAGCTCGTCGATCGTCGCCGCGAGCGCCTGGCGGCGCGGATCGTCCGGTGCGCCCGGAAGCGGCAGCTCCGGGGCCTCGACGACGAGAGTCGCCCGGCCGCCGCGGGTGACGAGTGCTTCGAGCGGCGAGCCCGAGAGCGGGAACCGGTACGCATCGCGGAGCGCAGCCGAGACGTCCACGGCACTCTCGGACGGGAGTTGCGGTCGCAGCAGCTGCGCGTCGTCAGGGGCATTGACGACGGCGATCCGGGAGCCCGACGGAACGGGGACGCGCGGCACCGGCTAGGGCACGCGCCGGTACAGCCGGAGGTACGTCTCCCGGAAGCCGCGGGTGCGCCAGAAGCGGGAGGAGAGCAGGTTGACGCTGCGCCAGTCGGTCGTGATCGCCTCGAGGCCGCGCTCGTGCGCCCAGCGGAGGATGAACGCCGTCAGCGCCAGACCGGCGCCGGATCCGCGCACGGCCGGATCCGTCACCGCGTGTGCGAGATCGACGGACTGCTCGGGCACCCGCAGGTCACCGGTCGGGCGCGAGTACATGAGCGCCTCGCCCACGACCACGCCGTCGCGCTCGGCGATGAAGGGCCAGAAGGTGTCGGGGGCATCGAACGTGTCGTCGCGCCAGTCGTCGGCGAACGTCTCGAGCTCGGGGACGTCCAGGCCCGAGAAGCTCGGTGCGCGCGCCTGGTGCTCCCAGAGCTCGCGGTCGAACCGGGCGAAGTGGGCCAGGTCGTCGGCGAGGGCGGGGCGGATGGTGACGCCGGCGTCGACCGGCGGAACGGGCTCGGGCTCGCGAACGGCATAGGCGAACTGGAGTCCGAAGCCGAGCCGGAACCACGCGTCGACGAGGGCGGCGTCGTGGGCGGGGACGACGACCGCAAACGCGTCCTGTCCTTCCTGGTGCCACCGCTCGGCTGCAGCGGCGAAGAGGTCGCGCGCGAGCTCGGGCTCGGCGGTCGCGTGCCCTGCGATGTCGGTGAAGACGCGCGTGCCGCCCCGGTTGTCGTTCGGAGCCGGCGCACCGAGCAGATAGCCGGCCGGTGCGCCGTCGCGGAGAGCGAACGCGCCGCTCGCGCCATCGCGCTCCCACTGCCGCGCGACCTGTTGCCGGTAGTCGTCCACGCGGCCGAGCAGCGGCTCGACCGCAAGGTGACGAGCGTGCGCGTCGGCGAGCAGCGACGCGGCCGCGTCCAGATGCTCGTCCGAGAACGGCGTGACCTCCAGCGTCATCGGTGCGGGACGATACCGTTGCTTCATGCCGAAGACGCTCACCGGCCAGGAGCTCGATCTCGACGACGCGCCGGCGCGCGACTCCGAGCTCTTCCTCGTCGACGGCAACAACCTCGCCTACCGCGCCTTCTTCGCGCTCCCGGAGGAGCTGGCGACGAGCGACGGCTTCCCCACGAACGCGCTGCTCGGCTTCGCGAACATGCTCTTCAAGCTCCTCTCCGACTACCGGCCGAAGGGAGTCGCGGTCGCCTGGGACTCGCGCCCGACCCACCGCGCCGCGGTCGCGCAGGCCGGCGACGTGGTCTACAAGGAGGGGCGGAAGCCGATGCCCGACCTGCTCCGCGAGCAGTTCCCGCACTTCCGGCCGGTCGTCGAGGCGTTCGGCTACCGCAACCTCGAGTTCGAGGGCTGGGAGGCGGACGACGTGATCGCGACGCTCGCGCACCGCGCCGACGAGGCCGGCGTGAAGACGACCGTCGTCTCGACCGACCGCGACGCGTTCCAGCTCTGCTCGCCGAACGTCGCGCTGATGATGACGCCGCGCGGCGTCGCCGACGTGCACGTCTACACGCCCGAGCGGGTCGAGCTGCGCTACGGCGTCCGCCCCGACCAGGTGCCGGACTTCATCGGCCTGAAGGGCGACACCTCCGACAACATCCCCGGTGTCCCCGGGATCGGCGACAAGACGGCGGGGCAGTTGATCGCGCAGTACGGCTCGCTGGAGGAGGTGATCGCCCACGCCGACGAGCTCTCGCCCGCGCGCCGGAAGAACATCACCGAATTCGCCGACCAGGCGCGCATGTCGAAGGAGCTCGCGACGATGCGGCGCGACCTCGATCTCGACTTCGAGCCGTCCCAGATCGTGCTCGAGCCGCCCGACCGCTCGCAGCTGCGCGAGATGTTCCGTCGCTACGAGTTCCGCGGCCTGCTCAACCGGATCGACGACCTCGAGGATGCGATCCCGGCCGCCGTGCCCGCCCCGGTCGCCGGCGCTGTCGTCCCGTGGCGCGAGGGTGAGCTGCCGCAGGTGCGGGGCCGCGCCGGGCTTGCGATCGCGGACGGCCGCTTCGCGCTCGCGCAGGAGGACGGTGTCGTGATCGGCCCGTGGGACGAGAGCCTCGTGCCTCGTCTCCGCGACGCGCAGCTCGTCGCGCACGACTACAAGTCGCTGCCGCGGCTGACGATGCAGCCCGCCGACGACACCCTGATCGAGGCGTACCTGATCGAGCCCGGCCGCTCCGAGTACCTGATCGACGACCTGCAGCGGGAGTACGGGCTCGAGGTGATCCCCGAGCCGGCGACCGAGGAGGAGACGGCGGCGCTCGTCACGCGCGCCGAGGCGGCGCGGCGGCTGGCCGGGCCGATGCGCGAGCGGCTCGTCGAGCGCGGCTCCGAGCGCCTCTACGACGAGATCGAACTGCCGCTCGTCGCCGTGCTCGCCGCGATGGAGGACGCCGGAGTCAAGATCGACACCTACCGCATGGGCGAGATCACCGCCCGGCTCGCCGACAGGGTCGAGGAGCTGGAGGCGAAGGCGCTCGAGCTCGCGGGCGAGGAGTTCCTGCTCGGCTCGACCCAGCAGGTGGCGCGGATCCTGTTCGAGAAGCTCGGGCTCACGCCCGGCCGCAAGGGCAAGACGGGCTACTCGACCGACACGCGCGTGCTCCGCTCGATCCGGGGCGAGCACGAGATCGTCGGGGTGCTGGAGGAGTGGCGCGAGCTCTCGAAGCTGATCAACACCTACCTCGGCCCGCTGCCGCAGCTGCTCTCGGAGCACGACGGCCGGCTGCACACGACCTTCAACCAGGCCGCCGCCTCGACCGGCCGGCTCTCGACGACGAACCCGAACCTGCAGGCGATCCCGATCCGCACCGACCTCGGGCGCGAGATCCGCTCCGCCTTCGTCGCCGAGCAGGGCTGCCGGCTGATCTCGGCCGACTACAGCCAGGTCGAGCTGCGCATCCTCGCCCACGTCTCCGGCGAGCCGCGCCTGCGCGAGGCGTTCGCGCGCAACGAGGACATCCACGCGGCGACCGCGGCCGAGGTGCTCGGGAAGGATCCGGCGGAGCTGACGAAGGACGAGCGCAACGTCGCCAAGATGGTCAACTTCGGGATCATCTACGGCATCTCGGCGTTCGGCCTCTCCGAGAACCTCGAGATCCCGCGCGAGCAGGCGCAGGAGTACATCGACACCTACCTCGCGCGCTTCCCGCACGTTCAGGACTTCATCCAGCGGACGATCGAGCAGGCCGAGCGCGACGGCTACGTGACGACGCTGCTCGGCCGGCGCCGGCCCGTGCCCGAGATCCGCGTCCGCAACCGGCAGACGCGCGCGCTCGGCGAGCGGCTCGCCGTCAACTCGGTGATGCAGGGCACCGCCGCGGACGTGATCAAGGTGGCGATGATCCGGATCCACGACCGGCTGCGCGAGGAGGGGAGGGGCGCCCGGCTCGTGCTGCAGGTGCACGACGAGCTGCTGCTCGAGGCGCCCGAGACGGAGACGAGCGCGATCAAGGAGCTCGTGCGCGAGGAGATGTGCGGCGCCTACCCGCTCGACCCGCCGCTCGCGGTCGACGTCGGGGCGGGCGACGACTGGAACGCCGCGAAGAGCTAGCGACATCCGGCTCATCCCCGGGCGCTCCCTGCCGATGAAGCAGTCACGATGCGGATCACGTCCAAGGTGTTCTGGGATCTCGCCCTGCTGATGGCTGGCTTCGGCCTCGCGATGGGCGTCGTCTTCCCGCCGTTCGTGGTGCTGCTCGGGATGCCGGGCGAGCGAGCCTACTCGCCGCAGTTCGTCCTGGCCACGGTCGCGGCCGGCCTCACGGTCGGTCTCGTCAACTACGCGCTTGCGCGCCTCCTCGTGGGCGGCCGCCTGCGCGGCGTCGCGCTCGGCATGCGTTCCGCGGAGGCGTGCCTCGACGCCGGCGAGACGCTGCTCGACCGTCACAGCCTCGTGGTCGACTCGAGCGACGAGCTCGGCGATTGCGCGCGCAGCTTCAACAGCCTCCTGCACGCCCTCGAGCGCTCGCGCGCCGAGGAGCGCCGGCTCGCCCGGACCGACGACCTCACCGGGCTCGCAAACCGCCGGCAGGGACTCGCTGTGCTCAACCGCGAGCTCGCGGAGGGCGAGCAGCGTGTCGGCCTGCTCCTGCTCGACATCGACGAGTTCAAGCGCATCAACGACAGCCACGGTCATCTCGCCGGCGACGACGCGCTCCGCGGGGTTGCCGAGGATGTCCGCCGGGCGGTGCGCGAGTACGACGTCGTCTGCCGCTACGGCGGGGACGAGATCCTGGTGATCCTGCCCGGTTGCCCGCTGGTCATGCTCCAGCGGGTGGGGGAGCGCGTCCGGAGCTCGGTCGAGGAGCGGATGCTCGTCCGCGACGGCACCCGGATCCGGCTGACCGTGAGCATCGGCGGCGCGATCAGTGTCGCCGGCGGCGCGACCGCGAACCAGCTGATCGCGTGCACGGACGAGGCGCTCTACCGCTCCAAGGCGGACGGGCGCAACCGGCTCACGCTGGCCGCCTGAACGGCGCCGGCGCGACCGCCGCCGGGGGTTCGTAACACCGTGTCACATGCCGGTGCCAGAAGTGCGCGATCTTCGGGCTATACTCCGCGTTCCGCATGGCCAACGACACGATGGAAAAGCCGCAGCAAGCCGAAGAAGGGGTCTGGGTCGCCGGGCCCGACGGCGAGCTGATCCCCGACTACGAGTCGACCTTCCCGACGATCAACGAGGGCGAGGTCGTGCACGGCACGGTCGTCCGCGTCGACAAGGACGAGGTGCTCGTCGACATCGGCTACAAGTCGGAGGGCGTCATCCCGGTCGCCGAGCTCTCGATCCGCCGCTCGGTCAACCCGGCCGACGAGGTGTCGGTGGGCGAGGAGATCGACGCGCTCGTCCTCACGAAGGAGGACGCTGAGGGTCGCCTGATCCTCTCGAAGAAGCGCGCGCGCTTCGAGCTGGCCTGGAAGAAGATCGAGGCGGCCGCCGAGTCGGGCGAGCCCGTCGTCGGTCGCGTGATCGAGGTCGTCAAGGGCGGCCTGATCCTCGACCTGGGCGTCCGTGGCTTCCTGCCCGCCTCCCTCGTCGACATCCGCCGCGTGCAGGACCTGGACGAGTTCATGTCGACCGAGCTTCGCTGCAAGGTGATCGAGCTGAACCGGTCGCGCAACAACGTCGTCCTGTCTCGCCGCGCCGTCCTCGAGGACGAGCGCAAGGACCAGCGCCAGCAGATTCTCGACCGGCTCAACCCGGGCGACGTCGTCGAGGGAACGATCTCGAACATCGTCGACTTCGGCGCCTTCGTCGACCTGAACGGCATGGACGGCCTGATCCACATCTCCGAGCTCTCCTGGAGCCACGTGAACCACCCCTCCGAGGTGCTCGAGATCGGCCAGGAGGTCAGTGTCAAGGTGCTCGACATCGACCGCGACCGCCAGCGGATCTCGCTCGGGCTCAAGCAGACGCAGTCGGATCCGTGGCAGCAGGTGATCGAGAGCTACAGCGAGAACGACGTCGTCGAGGGGCGCGTGACGAAGGTGGTCACGTTCGGCGCCTTCGTCGAGATCCTGCCGGGCGTCGAGGGGCTCGTCCACATTTCCGAGCTGGCACAGCATCACGTCGAGAACCCGCGCGAGGTCGTCTCGCAGGGTGACGCGGTCAACGTGCTCATCCTCGAGGTCGACGCCGAGCGCCGGCGCCTCTCGCTCTCCCTCAAGCGGGTCGAGGAGGGCCAGGAGCCGCTCCCGCGCGCCGACGGCGGCGAGTCCGTGCACCTGACGCCGAACCTGAACCTGTCCGAGGACGTCTTCCCGGCCGGTGAGGCGAGTGCCGAGAGCGAGGAGGCGAGACCGAGACCGAGACCGAGGAGACGGAGCTCGAGCCGGTCGCCGAGGGCGCCGACGCGCCTGCGGCCGAAGCTGCGCCCGAGGTCGAGGCGGAGGCTGCGCCCGAGGTCGAGGCGGAGGCTGCGCCCGAGGTCGAGGCGGAGGCTGCGCCCGAGGTCGAGACCGAGCCCGAGGCAGCTGTCGAGCTCGAGGACGCTCCGGCGCCCGAGTCCGACGCCGCCGCCGAGGTCGAGCTCGACGCCGAGACGACGGCCGAGAGCGACGCGGCCGCGGGCGACGAGCCCGAGCCCGACCAGACCGCCTAGCCGGCAGTGCCGCACCCGATCGCGGTCGCGATCACCGGCGGGATCGGCGCCGGCAAGAGCGAGGCGCTGTACGCGTTCCAGAAGGCGGGCGCGGCCACCGTCTCGAGCGACGAGATCGTGCACCACCTGCTGCGTGCCGATCCCGACGTGAAGGCGGCGATCGTCCGCGAGCTCGGCGAGGACGTGCTCGACGACGAGGGCGCGGTCGACCGCAAGCTGGTCGCCGAGCAGGTCTTCGCCGACCGCGAGAAGCTCGACTTCCTCGAGCAGCTGCTGCACCCCAAGGTGACGGCCGAGTACCTCACCTGGCGCGAGCAGCTCGGCACGTTGCCCGAGCCGCCGGCCGTCTGCGTCACCGAGGTGCCGCTGCTCTACGAGACCGGGGGCGACAAGCGCTTCGACAAGGTCGTCGTGATCACCGCGCCGGCGAAGCTGCGCGAGCAGCGGCGGCGCGTCGCCCGGGACGACCGGGACGCGCGCCTGCTCCCGGACAAGGAGAAGGTCAAGCGGGCAGACTTCGCCTACGTCAACACCGGCACGCTCGAGGAGCTCGACCACTGGGTCGGCGGGGTGATGCAGGAGCTGACGTCGTGAGGCTGGCGACGGTCGGCGTCGTCGGCGTCCTCGTCGCGGCGTTCGCGTTCTACGTGCTCGAGACCGAGCCCCGCTGGTACGAGCGCCTGCGCTACCCGCTCGAGTACGAGAAGATCGTCGTCGGCCACGCCGAGAACTACCGGCTCGATCCCCAGCTCGTCGCCGCCGTCATCTACCAGGAGTCGAAGTTCGACGCCGGCGCCGTCTCCGCCTCGGGCGCCGTCGGCCTGATGCAGCTCCTGCCCGCGACGGCACAGGGGATCGCCGACCGCACGGGCGGCAGCGGCTGGCACGAGCGCGACCTCGTCGACCCGGAGCTGAACGTGCGCTACGGCTCCTGGTATCTCCGCCACCTGCTCGACAAGTACGGCGACGAGGAGCTCGCACTGGCCGCGTACAACGCGGGGCAGGCGAACGTCGACAACTGGCGTCGCGACGGTGTGGGGATCCAGTTCGACGAGACCCGTCACTACGTCGAGCGTGTGCGAGCGCTGAAGGCGATCTACGCGCGCGCGTATGCGGGTGAGCTCGGCCTCTCGGGCTAGGGAGCTGCGAGCCGTACCCAGAGGTTCTCGAGCATCCGGCGCACCGGCCAGAGCGTCGCACTGCCGCCGAAGTCGAGCGTGCCACCGGCGAAGACCTTCGCGCCCTGCGGCGTCTCGTAGTAGGTCATCTGAGCCGTCAGGCCAGGCCCGTAGAGGTCGGGGACCTCGGCGAGCACGATCGTGCCGGGTGGGGTGAACGGCGTCGTCGTGTCGATCTCGATCCCGTAGCCGCCGAGCGTCTCGCCGAAGGTCGAGCCCTCGCCGAGCCCGGTGCCCTCCCAGAACCACGGCGCGGCGGCCGGGTTGCGGACGACGAACGGCTTCTGGATCCGGCCGTCGTCGTTCGCGCGGTACTGGACGCCGAGGAGCGCCGACTCGGGTCGCCCCATGTCGCGCCAGAGCCGCGTCCGGCGGAGCGTCCGGCCTTCGCGCCGCACCTCCCAGAAGAAGTTGTTCGCCGAGAGGAAGGCGAGGTTGCCGCCCTGGTCGCGGTAGTTGCGGATCAGGTCGTACTCGTGCCGGGTGACGTACTCCGTGTGGCCGGGGAAGACGATCAGGTCGTAGCGCGCGATCAGGTCCTCGGCGCGGCGGACACCCTCGAGGTCGGTCTCGGTGATGAACTCCGGCGACTTCTTGGTCCAGGTCAGCCAGCGCAGGAAGCCGACGTCGTACTTGCGCCACTGTGGCGGCACGCCTCGCCTGTTGTACATGCGGCCGAGGTCGGCCGTGCTCTGGGCGCCCTTGGCGTACCAGGTGTCGCCCCAGCCGTTGCCGTCCGAGTCGCGGAAGTTGTAGGCCTGCCAGGTGTTCGTGGGCATCACGACCGCGACGCGGCTCGTGGAGCCGAGGTCGGCCGGACGGACGACGAAGGGTGCGTAGCCGATCCGGCCGTCGTTCGCAGTCAGCTTGACGAAGTACACGCCCGTGGGCCAAGGGCCGATCGCGAAGTTCAGCGTGGCGCGGCGGCTGCGGGCGCTCCACGGGATCGTCACGGGCTCGTTCACCGCCACGCCGTTCATGACGGTGTCGCTGTGGGTGGGGGTGTCCTCCGGCCCGGCGCGGAAGGTCTGCAGCGTGAGCGTCTGGGCGTCGGTCTCGATCGCGAGCCGTGCCGTGGCCGGGGCGACGTAGCTCTCGCCCGTGAAGCCCGCGTCGACGCCGAGGACGCGAACGACGGCCGAGGCGAGCTTGCGGCCGGTGCGGGCGTTGTCGGCGCCGTAGGTGCGGCGGTTGCCCGCGCCGTCGGTGACGGTGACCCGGACGAGGTACGTACGGGCGCCCATCGACCAGTGGGGGTGCCACGTGAAGGTGTGGCGGCCGGGCTTCAGGTTCGCCGACAGCTCGTAGACCGTCTGGGGCTTGCTGACCGTCCGGGTCACCTCGAAGTGCACGCGCGCGCGCTCGCTGAGCGTGAAGGAGATCCGCGCCGACTCGCGCAGGCCGTCGCCGTTCGGCGAGATCGTCGTCAGCCGGTCGGTATCGCCCTGGAACGGCTTGAAGCCCCGGTTGTGCGCGCTGAACTTCGTCAGCTTCGGGGCGGTCCGGTCGATCCGGAGCGGGGTGGCGGCGATCAGGCGCTTCCCGTCGACGAGGCGGATCACGTAGCGGCCGTCGGGCACGCGCTTTCCGGCGAGGCGGCCGTTCCAGCGCAGATTGAGGTAGCGGCGCCGCTGCGGCTCGACGATCCAGCCGAGCGAGGCGCCGTTGCGCGTCGCGAGCTGGACGCCCACGCGCTCGACCTTCAATAGCGACGCCTGGATCCGAAGCCGCTTTTCGAGCGGCGAGAAGTCGGCGGGCTTGACCGTCAGGTCCGCGGCGTGCGCGGACGCCGGGAAGGCGAGCAGGGCGAGAACGACTGCGAGGCGGCGCATTGGTCGGGAATCGTAGACGGGGTTCGTGATGACGGTGTTCGGATCAGGTCGCGTGGGTCGTACACGTTCACATCGAACCGCCGCCGTGGTCGTGGCTGCTGTGGTCGCAGAGCGCCGCCGGCAGCACAGACCCCGTGCAAAGCTCGTGGACGGGCGCATGGATCGCGTACGCGCTGCGCAGGTCGCCGGTGAACCAGACGTGCAGCATCTCGCTGCCGCCGTGCAAGCTCGTTCCGGCCGGGCAGGTTCCGTCCGCGAGCGGTTTCACCCCGCGCCGCTCCGCGCTCGCGCAGACAAGATGCCAGTGCCAGCGCGTGATCGCACCGCCCGGCGAGGCCCCCTCGAGTCCGCGCGGCATGCTGAACATGACACCGACGAGGATGAGCGGCCTACCCGGTGAGTCGGCGTAGATCAGCGTGTCGGGGCGCCTCGGGTCGAGGTACGCGTCGTCGTGATGCCAGCCGCGATGCTCGGCGTGGAGCCACATCGTCCTCCCGTCACCGGGTGCGCGCCTCGGCCGTCGGGTGTCGAAGCCCGCCGTAGCGGCGGCGCGCAGATCTCGCCACGGCTCGATCGAGGCTTCCATGTCCTCGAGCAACCGTGCAGCCTCGCGACGCTGGTGCGCCGTCGCGAGCGCGAGGTCGGGGTACTGCGGTAGCCGGTGCGCGGATCCGCGGAGCGAGCGCGCGGGGAGCGCGTCCCCGTCTGGAAGCGCGCCCCTCAGCCCCGCCTCGGAGAGGCCGCGCACGCGCGCGAGGCGCTCCCACAGGTTCGTCAGTAGGCGCCGAACGGCCGGCTGCCGGGTCGAGCCCGCCAGCGTGAACGCACCTGCCGCGAAGACCTGGGCGCCCCTGGCGGTCTCGTAGTAGGTCATGTGGGCAGTCAGCCCGGGGCCGAGCAAGTTCGGGATCTTCGCGAGGATCCGTGTCCCGCGCGGCGAGCTCGCCGCGACCGCGTCGATCTCGATGCCCGCGTTCGAGAACTCGGTGCCCCGGTGCAGGCGCACTCCGCGGAAGATCCAGCTGCGCGTGGCCCCCCGGTCGACGAGCCACGGCCCGCGGCTCTCGCCCATGTCGTTCGCGATGTACTGGACACCGAGCAGCGCGGCCTCGGGCCGACCGAGATCCCGCCACTTCGCGACACGGATCATGGTCCGGCCCCGAAGCTCGATCTTCCAGAAGAAGTTATTCGCCGAGAGGAACATCATGTTCCCGCCGCGGTCGCGGAAGCCCTTGATCGCGTCGTACTCCCGCGCCGTCACGTACTCGTGGTGGCCAGGGAACACGATCAGGTCGTAGGCCCGCGCCAGCCGGGCGCCGTCTGCGGTGTCGAGCTCTGCCTGCGAGAGCAGGTCATGCCCACGGCCCGTCTGGTGCAGCCAGCGCAGGAAGGGCAGGTCGTACTTGCGGAAGTGCGGAGGGACGCCGCGATTCAGGTAGGGGCGACCGAGTGCCGCGGCGCTGCCGCGGGTCGCGTACCAGGTGTCTCCGTCCCCGTCCGCGTCGTCGTCGCGGAAGTTGTACGCCTGCCAGGTGCGCGTGGGGAGGACGACGGCGACGCTGTGCTCTCCGAGGGAGCGCGGACGGACGACGAACGGCGCGAAGCCGACCTTACCTGGGGCCTGGAGGCGCGCGAAGTACAGACCGCTCGGCCAGTCCCGGCCGATCGGGATCTGCGGAGCCGCGCCGTAGACGGGTCGGGCCGCGGCCATCGTGACACCTTCCATCGTCTTCGAGCCGACCGTCGGCTTCGACTCGGGGCCGACCCGGTGGATGCTGATCGTCGTTCCCTCGATCCGCGTCCACACCCGCAGCGTCGCGATCGAACCGGGCCGGTAGCTCTCGAGCGCGAACGCCGCCTCGATCGCGTCGGGCTCCTGCCGCCGGGCCTTCGCCGCGGCGTAGCCCTCTTCCTCGTACTCCTCGTGCTCGAACGGCGGTGCTGCTGCGGGGATCTGCTCCCCGGGCGCCGGGGCGGCGACGACGAGCACGATCGTCGCGGCCAGTCCGGCGAGAGTTGAGGTGATGCGCGTGGTAGCCATGCGGCCACCGTCGGAGGAGGTGGCAACGGCCCGGTCACGACGGTCTCACGATGCGCTAATCGGCGCCCGGCCGCCTCTTCCACCAGGTCGAGAAGCCTGTTACAACTGTCACATATGCTCGAGTTCCGGATCCTCGGTCCGCTCGAGGTGCTCCGCGACGGCGTCGCACTCCCGCTCGCCGGCCGCAACCAGCGCGCGCTCCTGGCGCTCCTCCTGCTGCACGCGCGCGAGACGCTGTCGACAGAGCGGCTGGTCGACCATCTCTGGGGGGAGCACCCCCCGCGGACCGCCACGACATCGCTCCAGAACGCGGTGTCGCAACTCCGGAAGCTGCTCGGGCCGGGCGTGCTGAGCACCCGGGCGAGCGGCTACACGCTCGAGGTCGACAGCGCAGCGTTCGACCTGACGCGGTTCGAGACCCTCGTGAAGACGGCACGTGGGTCGCCAGCCGCCGAGCGCGCCGCCCTTCTTCGCGAGGCGCTCGGCCTGTGGCGGGGCCCGGCCCTCGCCGATCTCGAGTCGGAGACGTTCGCGCAGGGCGAGATCCAGCGGCTCGAGGGGCTTCGCCTCGCGGCGCTCGAGGAGCGGCTCGAAGCGGAGCTCGACATCCGCCCGGACGGGGAGCTCGTGACCCAGCTGGAGACGCTCGTGCGGGACAACCCGCTGCGGGAGCGGCCCCGCGCCCTGCTCATGCTCGCGCTCTACAGCACGGGACGGCAGGCCGATGCCCTGACGGCGTATCACGAGGGCCGCCGCGTCCTGGTCGACGAGCTCGGGATCGAGCCCGGGCCCGAGCTGCAGGCGCTCTACGGGTCGATCCTGCGCCAGGAGCGGTCGCTCGTGCGGGTCGCTCCGCCGACGCTCGAGGACCACTACGACGAGGTCATCCGCGCCTTCTCCGCGGGCCGGCTCGTGCCAGTGCTGGGTCCCGGAGCCGGCGGCGTCGCGGGGCACGAGCTCGCGACCCTCCTCGCGGCACGCTTCGAGCTCGACGTCGACGGGCGCGGTCTCGCGTACGTCTCGCAGGCCGTGGCGGCCCGCAACGGCGTCGGGCCGCTCCACGATGAGCTCCACCTCGCGCTCGACCGCGACTTCGAGCCGTCGCCCCTGCACGCCTGGCTCGCGAGCTTGCCGCCGCTGCTGCGCCGGCGCAGCCTGCAGCAGCAGCTGATCGTGTCCACCGCCTTCGACACGGGCGTCGAGAAAGCGTTCGAGGCCGTCGGCGAGCAGCTCGACGTGGTCGTCTACGTCGCCTCCGGCCGCGACCGCGGCAAGTTCCTCCACCTGTTGCCGGGCGGCGAGTTCGTCGTCGTCGAGCAGCCGAACGCATATACGGGCCTCGCGCTCGACGAGCGAAGCGTCCTGCTCAAGATCCACGGGCACGTCGACCGCGGCGCGACGCGCGAGTTGGAGAGCTTCGCGGTCAGCGAGGACGACCACATCGACTACCTGACCGGCGTCGAGGCCGCGGGCACCGTTCCCGTGCAGATCGCGGCGCGGCTGCGCCGGAGCCACCTGCTCTTCCTCGGCTACGCCGTCGACGACTGGAGCCTGCGCGTGTTCCTGCGCCGCGTCTGGGGCCACGACCGGCTCGCGTACCGCTCCTGGGCCATCCAGCCGGCCGCCGAAACGCTCGCTCGCGAGCTCTGGCGCGAGCGCGGCGTCGAGGCGTACGAAGTGGGGCTCGAGGGGTACTCGGAGCAGCTCGCACGCGTGACGGCCGAGCTCGCGGCGGAGGATGCAGCCGTATGAATGGCGAGCTCGGACGCCCGGGCAGCCCCTACAAGGGCCTCGCTCGCTTCGACGACTCGGAGCTCGACGAGCGGTTCTTCTTCGGGCGCGACCGCGAGACCGAGCTGGTGGCCTCGAATCTCGTCGCCTCCAGGCTGACCGTGCTCTACGGCCCGAGCGGCGTCGGCAAGAGCTCACTGCTGCGGGCAGGGGTCGTGCGGCGCCTGCGCGCGCCCGTGCTCGCAGGCGCGGCCGCCGGCGAGGGCGACGGGGCGCTGCCGATCGTCGTCGATGAGTGGCGGGACGACCCGCTCGCCGCGATCGCGAGCGCAGCCGGGGCCGAGAATTCGGAGCCGCCGCTCGTGCTGGCCGACATCCTGGCGGAACGCGCGGCCGAGGTGGGCGGCGAGATCTACCTCGTCCTCGATCAGATGGAGGAGTACTTCTTCTACCACGGCCGTGATCGCGGCGGCCCCCTGCGGGACGCGCTCGCCGAGATCCTGACCCGGCCGACGCTCCGCGTTCACGTCCTGCTCGGCATCCGCGACGACGCTCTGGCCGAGCTGGACGTCTTCAAGGGCCGTGTGCCCGGACTCTTCGGCAACGTGCTTCGCCTCGATCACCTCGACGTCGATGCGGCCCGCGAGGCGATCCTGGAACCGCTCGCCGAGCTCGAGTTGATCGGCGGACCTCGCGGTGGAGGCGGAGCCTGCGCTTGTCGCGGCGGTCGTCGACCAGGTCGCATCGGGCCGGATCGAGCGGCGCCTCGCCGGCCGCGGGATGGTGGCCGGGGGGGCGAGGCGCGGCCGCGTCGAGGCTCCGTACCTCCAGCTCGTGATGGAGCGGCTCTGGGAGGTCGAGCGCGAGCGCGGTTCCTCGGTGCTTCGCGTCGAGACGCTGGCCGAGTTGGGCGGAGCGGGCCGGATCGTCCAGCAGCATCTGGAGCGTGCCCTCGCGGGCCTCGACGAGCCGGAGCGTGAGGTCGTCGCACGGCTCTTCCATCAGCTCGTGACGCCGTCGGGGACGAAGATTGCCCACGCCGTCGGCGATCTCAGCCGGTACGCGGGGGAGTCGGCGGAGCGGCTCGAGGATGTGCTCCACACGCTCTCGAGCGAGCGCGTTGTCCGCGCACTGCCGGGGAGAAACGGCGGCAGTGTCCGCTACGAGATCTTCCACGACGTACTCGCGGACGCCGTGCTCGACTGGGGCGCACGGCACGAGGCCGAGCGCTCGCTGGCGGAGGAGCGCGAGGCGGCGCGGCGGCGGCACCGGCGGCTGGCGCGCATCGTCGGCCTGGCGCTGGTCGGCCTGGCGCTGATGGGCCTTCTGACGGCGTACGCGTTCACGCAGCGGAGCGACGCGCGGGAGAAGGCCGCGCTCGCGGCGGTGGCTCAAGGCAAGGCCGAAGCAAGTACGCGCGTCGTCGCCGAGAAGAGCGAAGCATTGAGGGTCGCGCTTGCGAAAGCGGAGCTATCGGAGGCCGGCGCCATCGACTCGCGTAACAAGCTCGCTCTGGCGCTCAAGGGCGAGGCGAGGCAACGGAGACTCGCTGACGGCGCACGCGATCGCGCGAACGCCGGAGAAGCAAAGGCGAACCGCGAGGCTGAGCGCGCCAACCGTGAGCGGGACGCCGCAGACGTGGCCAGAGCCAAAGAGGCCATGTCCAAGAACGAGGCGGTGCGGTCCAAGAACGCGGAGGTCGTCCAGCGGAAGAAGGCGGAGCGTGCCGTGGTGAGCGAGCAGCGGGCGGCGCGCCGGGCGATCGTGGCCCGCGACCAGGCCCGTGCGAGCGCGCTCGTCGCACGCGCGATCACCCTCCTGGGCACCGACCCGGAGCAGAGCGTCCAACTGGCCTTGGAGAGCGCGGGCATCGCACGGTCGCCGCGACTCGAGATCACGCTCCGCGACGGCCTGCTGGCCCAGAGGGCGCGGGCCGTGCTGCCTGGCGGCGGGGGCGTCGTTAGGACAGTGTCCACGAGCTCAGACGGCTCGCTCGTGCTCGTGACGGCGGTGGGCGGCGAGGCCCGGGTGTTCGAGTTGAAGACCGGCAAGCTGCTGACACGTCTGCGCCATGGCTCGCCTGTGAGCGTCGCCGTCTTCTCGCCTGACGGGGAATCGGTCGTCACCGGCGGAAGCGACGGCGTCGCCCGGCGGTGGGGCACCCGCACCGGCGCCCTGCTCGCACGCTCGGTCCACGGCGCGTCCATCCGCGAGATCGCTTTCTCGCCCGACGGCCGCCTGTACGCCACCGCCGCCGGCGAGGCGGCCCGCGTCTGGCTCGCCGCCGATGGCTCCGCGGTCGCACGGCTGCCGCACCCGTTTGCGGTCGACGGTGTCGCGTTCAACCCGGCCGGCACACTGCTGCTGACCCTCGCCCGAGACGCCCGGATCTTCGAAAAGAGCGATTGGGGGCGGCCACCGTTGGTGCTCGACCAGCCCGGCCAGATCACCACGGCGAGCTTCGCCCCCGTCGGTCCCCTCGTCGCCACGGGCGGCCGTGACGACCTGGCGACGATCTGGGACACCCGGGACGGCTCGAAGCTGCATCAGACCGCTCACGGGGGCGACGTCACGGAGCTGGCGTGGTCGCCGCAGGCCGATCTGATCGCGACCGCGAGCACCGACAACGGCGGCCGCGTCTTCCGTACCGACACGGGCGTGCTCACGACGTTCCTCGGGGGACACTCGAACCACATCGTTGGGATCGCGTTCAGCCCCGACGGCGGCCTGATCGCGACGGCGTCCCTGGACGGCTCCGCCCGCATCTGGGGCGGCGGCGTCACCTTCGCCCGCACGGCCTCCTTGCTTGGACATTCGGGACAAGTGCTGGACGTCGCCTTCACGCCCGACGGTCGCAGCGTCGTCACGGCGAGCGACGACGGGTCCGCACGCGTCTGGAGGCCGGCAGTCGACCCGATCACGTCACTGGTCGGTCGCCATGCGGGCGCCGGCCGCGCTGTCGCGTTCAGCCCTGACGGCTCCCTGATCGCCAGCGTCGGACTGGACAAAGCGCTGCGGATCTGGCACCGCGACGGCACCGCGGTCAGGACGATCCTGCAGCCGCCGCAGCTCCTCGCCGTGATGTTCTCGAAGGACGGAAAGCTGCTCGTCACCGCCGGACAGGACGGCATCGCCAGAGTCGTGCGCGTGAACGACGGCGTCGAGGTGCAGTCGTTCGCGCATGGCGCACCACTGCGCTCGGCTGTCTTCGACGCCACGGCCGGCCGTGTGCTCACTGCAGGAGCGGACGGAATCGCGCGGGTCTGGAGGCGCAACGGCGGGTCGCCGCGCGAGCTCCGGCACGGTGGTGGCGCTGTTGCGGCAGCGGTCTTCAGCCCGGACGGGCGCTTCGTCGCGACCGCCGGCCACAACGGCGAAGGGCGAGTCTGGCGCACCGCGACGGGCAATTTGCTCGGGAAGCTCGCCGGGCATCACCAAGCCGACCTGACGTCGATCGCGTACAGCTCAGACGGGAAGTTCCTCGCTACCTCCAGCATCGACGCGGACGGGCACATCTGGAGTGCGAGGACGTTCGCGCATGTGCGGGCGCTCAGGGGGCACACGTCGCTGGTCAGCGACATCGTGTTCAGCCCGGATGGGCATTGGCTCGCGACCGCAGGGCCGACGACGGTCGGTATCTGGGAGCGAGAGACAGGCTTGCGGATCCAGAAGGGAACGCCTCTGCTCTTTCTCCGCGGCCACGTCGAGCGGGTTTGGGGCGTCGCGTTCGCACCCGACAGCCGGCGTGTTGCCAGCATCTCGGCAGACGGGACCGTCCGGACCTACCTCTGCGAGGTGTGTGGCACAACGGGCGAGCTGATTCGGCGTGCGCGGGAACGCTTGCGGCGGCTCGGCGCGAATCTGACACAAGCCGAGCGCAACCGTTACATCGGCGGCTAGCTCGAGCCGCCGCCGGAGCGAGGCTCGAGCTCGTTTCCCTTCGCGGTCAGTGCCGCGAAGCCCGCGAGGAGTACGTCGTTGACGGCGCCGGCCGCGAGCACCACGGTCAGCAGCCGTCCCGTGCGCGGCGCGAGCACCTGCGCCGACGCCAGTCCCGCGCCGAGCCAGGTGCCGACGCAGCGGGTGCACGTGACGAGCTCTCCGAGCGCCTGCTGCATGCCGCCGTCCTGGACGGGCTGCTCGCCCTCGCCGTCGTAGGCGTCCCCCTCGACGAGCGGTTCGCGGACGAAGCTCGCGACCTTGTCGCGGGCCACCGTCCGCGAGGCCTTGAACGTGGCCAGCCCGAGCAGGGCCAGGTCGATCGCGCCGTACTCCGGCACCGGTCGGCGGCGCGCTGCGGCCAGCCCGCTCACGGCGCCGAGACCGGCGACGAACGTGCCGGCGATCGTGGCGTAGGCGCGGTACGGCGGGTTCTGCGGGGTCGAGGCCACGGGCTAGGCTGTACCCGTAGTGGCCGAGCTCAAGACATCGGCAGGGTACGTCCCGACGGGCGACCAGCCGCGTGCGATCGAGGAGCTCACCAGCTCCCTCCAGGCGGGCGAGCGCTACCAGACGCTGCTCGGCGCGACCGGCACCGGCAAGACGGCGACGATGGCCTGGATCATCGAGCAGCTGCAGCGTCCGGCGCTCGTGATCGCGCACAACAAGACGCTCGCCGCCCAGCTCTGCAACGAGTTCCGCGAGTTCTTTCCCGCGAACGCGGTCGAGTACTTCGTCTCCTACTACGACTACTACCAGCCCGAGGCGTACGTCCCGCAGGCCGATCTCTACATCGAGAAGGACAGCTCGCGGAACGACGACATCGACCGCCTGCGACACGCGGCGACCTCGAACCTGCTGCAGCGCCGCGACACGGTCATCGTCGCCTCCGTCTCCTGCATCTACGGCCTCGGCTCGCCGGAGGAGTACGAGAAGCGGGTCGTCTACCTGACGGTCGGCGAGGAGACCGACCGCGACGTGATGCTGCGCAAGCTGATCGACATCCAGTACGTCCGCAACGACACGCTGCTCGGCCGCGGCCGCTTCCGGGTCAAGGGCGACGTGGTCGAGATCCAGCCGGCGTACTCCGAGACCGCCTACCGCGTCTCGATGTTCGGCGACGAGGTCGAGCAGATCACCCACTTCGACCCGCTCACGGGCGAGGTGTTCGCCAAGCTCGACACGATCACCGTCTTCCCGGCGACGCAGTACGTGACCTCGAAGCCGACGATCGAGCGCGCCCAGGACGAGATCAGGCACGAGCTCGAGCAGCAGGTGTCGCTGTTCGAGAGCCAGGGCCGGATGCTCGAGGCGCACCGGATCCGCCAACGCACCGAGTACGACATGGAGATGATGCGCGAGCTCGGCTTCTGCAACGGGATCGAGAACTACTCGCGGATCCTCGACGGGCGGCCTGCCGGCTCGGCCCCGCACACGCTGCTCGACTACTTCCCGTCCGACTTCGTCGTCTTCGTCGACGAGTCGCACCAGACGATCCCGCAGATCGGCGGCATGTACGAGGGCGACCGCTCGCGCAAGCAGACACTGGTCGACCACGGCTTCCGGCTGCCTTCCGCGCTCGACAACCGGCCGCTCCGTTTCGACGAGTTCCTGGAGAAGGTGCAGCAGCTCGTCTTCGTCTCGGCGACGCCGGGTGCATTCGAGCTGCGCCACTCGACCGTCGTCTCCGAGCAGCTGATCCGGCCGACCTACCTGGTCGACCCCGAGGTCGAGCTGCGCCCGACGAAGAATCAGATCGACAACCTGCTGAGCGAGATCCGGAAGCGCGAGGAGGCCGGCGAGCGGGTGCTGATCACGACCCTGACGAAGAAGATGTCCGAGGATCTGACCGACTACCTGCTCGAGGCGGGCGTGCGGGCGCGCTATCTCCACTCGGAGATCGACACGCTGGAGCGGATCCAGATCATCCGCGAGCTGCGCCTCGGCGAGTACGACGTCCTCGTCGGGATCAACCTGCTGCGCGAGGGGCTCGACCTGCCGGAGGTCTCGCTCGTCGCGATCCTCGACGCCGACAAGGAGGGCTTCCTCCGCGGCAAGACGGCGCTCGTGCAGACGATCGGCCGCGCGGCGCGGAACGTCAACGGGCGCGTCCTCCTCTATGCCGACAAGATGACGGAGGCGATCAAGGGCGCGATGGAGGAGACGGAGCGGCGCCGCGCGATCCAGGTCGCCTACAACGAGGAGCACGGGACGACGCCGATCACGATCGCCAAGGGCGTCTCCGACATCGCCGAGTTCCTCTCGCTCGAGAACCCGAACGTGCCGGGCAGGCGGCGCCGAGGGCGCGAAGGCCGACGTCGAGGGCCTCTCGCGCGAGGAGCTCGAGAAGCTCGCGATCACGCTCGAGGAGGAGATGTTCGTCGCCGCCGAGGAGCTGCGCTTCGAGTACGCCGCCAAGCTGCGGGACGAGATCAAGGACCTGCGGCGCGAGCTGCTCGCCCTGGCCGAGCCGTCGGCTTGAACCTAGCGCCGCTGCGAGCGGACGGTCAGGACGCGGGCCGCCGAGACGTTTCCGGCTGCGTCCCGTGCCGCCACCGTGATCCGATAGCGGCCGGGCCGTTGCAGCGTGGCTCCGAGTGACACGCCGCCGCGTCCCGCCCGCACCGCCCTTCGGAGCGTCGCGACGACTCGCGCGGGCAGCGGCGCCAGGATCCGGATCTGGACGAGCAGCGTCGCCCGTTCGGACGCTCGGAAGGAGACGCGGATCGGCACGCCGCGCCGCTTCACGACGGCGAGGCCGGTCAGCGCCGGCGCCTTGCGGTCGACGGTGGCCGGCGTGGAGCCGCCCGGGCTCGCCGGCGCGGTGCCGGGCGCAGGTGAGACAGGTGCCGCGGTTACCGTGATCCGGAGAGGAGGCGAATCGGTGAGATTCCCAAGCTGGTCGCCGAGCCTGGCCGTCACGTCGTACGTCCCCGTCGCCGCATACGCGTGTGTCACCCTCAGGCTCGTAGCCGCCGTCGCACCGTCGCCGAACGCCCAGCGGGCGAGGACCGTGTTGACCCCGCTGCCCGGCGCGCCCACTCCGTCCACCGGGCCGACCATCTCGAAGTCGACCCTGCCGCCGACGACGATCTGGGTCGTCGAGGCGCGGAGCGTGAATGCCGGCCCGGTCCGGTCGACGATGATCGTGTCCCGGAAGATCGTCGACGCGTTTCCCGGCGGGATCCCGAAGACGATCGGAGCCGGAGCGCCGTCCGGAGCTCGCGCGTCGTCCCAGACGCGGCCAAACACCTGCCGCTCGCCTCGGGCCCGGCCGCGAGCTCGACTTGCGTTCCGTTGGCGAAGGGCGCGACGCACGCGGTGAGCCGGGCTCCGGAGCCGCCGCACGGAAGGGCCGGATCCGTCGAGAACTGCATCCACGCCGGGCCGCCCGAGCCGGAGATCGCGGCCGGCACGGACAGGAGGCGCGTGAACGGGCTGCCGAAGCCGAGCTGCAGCGTGGCGCTGGGCCTCGTCCCATCCTGCGTGGACGAGACCGTCTCCGACCACTTCGAGAAGCCATGCCTCCTGTTAAGGCAGACGCCCGTGTGGGAGTTGCCGAGGTCGCAGACCTTCTCCTCCCGGCGAACCATGTAGGTGAAGCGCCGCCCGTCGATGCCCGTGTTCGTGGTGAACGGGAAGTCGGAGCCGGAGATCGTGGTGTCGGTCTCGTCCTCGCCGCTCACCGAAAGCCATTTGCTGACGCCGTTCGCGACGTTCGTGACGACGATGGCGAACTTTCGCTCCGTGCTGTTCTTGCCGTCGGCGCCGGAGTTGTCCCAGCAGCTCTGGGCGACGTGCTCCCAGCGGATCACGTTCGTCGCGCCGAGCGTGTACGCCGGCTCGGGCAGGATCGTGGGCGCGGTCGAGTTGGCGCACGCCTGGGGCGCGGCAGTGGCTCTTCCGACGGTCAGGGCCGTGATTCCCGCGACGGCGAGCACGACCGAGGTGCGCGCACACGCCGTCGCCTTGCGCATCGGTCAGGGACCGCCGCGGAGCGAGATTGGGATACCGCCGAACCTGTCGCCCGACTCGGACTGATCCTCGATGCCGGGGCTGTCCTGGTGCCAGCGCTGCGCGCCGGCTGCACGCAGGCCGCTCGGGTCGCTTCCGTAGAGGATGTAGGCGGCTCCCACGGCGGCGTTGTCCGCCTGCGTCTCGCCCGGAACGGTGATCGCGAGGTCGGCGCCGATGCCATTTCCGAACGCGCCCGCGGCGAGCGCGAAGCCGAAGTAGTCGCCCGCTGCGGCGACACCAAGAGTCGTCATCGACCGCGTCCAGAGCTGATCCGGGATAGCTGTCGAGCCCGTCGACAGCGAGTCCAGCCGGGCCGCCGTGGATGACGTGAACCGCACCGCCGTCGACAGCAGAGCCGATGTCCTCGAGCGGCGAGCCGACCGCGAGGTCGCCTTGGGAGAAGGCGTCGAAGTCGGCAATCGCGAGCGAGCGCCCGAACTCGTCCCCCGCCTCGGGATCGCCTTCCACCCCGGGAGTTCCCTCGTGCCAGACCTGGTCGGTCATCGCGGTGGGGCCGTACGAGCCGCCGTAGAAGCACATGGACGGCCCCCTGCCGCGAAATGCTTTCCGATTCGCCCGGAACGCCGACGACGAGATCATCTTGTGCCGTGAGGCCCAGGTCGCCGATCGCCAGCGCCCAGCCGAAGCGGTCGTGACTCTCGAGCGAGCCCTCGACGTCGGGGACGCCTTGATGGAGGAGCAGGTCGGGGACGAGGGTGGTTGTTAGTCCTTTCCCCGGCTGTCCGAAGAGCACGTGCACAGCGCCGGCGTCGACCTTCGAGCCGAAGTCCTCGCCGGGTACGCCGATCGCCAGGTCGTCTTCCTTCGTCGAGTAGCCGAGATTGCCGGCCGCGAGCGAGGTGCCGAACCGGTCGCCGGCCTCGCGGTGCTCGTCGACACCTGCGGCTGCCTGCTCCCACAACTGATCGCCTGCGGCGGACAAGCCCGACGAGCGCCCGTAGAGCACTTCCACGGCTCCCGTGTTAGGCGGGCGGACTCCCGCACCTTCCCGGTCTTCTCCCGGCACCCCGACGGCGAGATCATCGCGGCCGTCGCCGTTGAAGTCGCCGGCTGCGAGTGCCCAGCCGAAGTGGTCTTTGTATTCCGCGCGTCCCTTGACTCCGTCCTTCTTCTGATGCCACCCCTGGCTCTTGGCGGCGGAGAGTCCCGTTGATGTGCCGTAAAGGACGACGACATAGCCCGCTTGGTTCGCGTCGTACTCGTTCACCCTGCCCGTCACGGGATGCTTTTCGCTCAGAGTGATGCTCTCGTACGGCACGCCGATCGCGAGATCGTCGCGGCCGTCGCCGTTGAAGTCGCCGGCGGCGAGCGCCCAGCCGAAGTGATCGGCCTGCTCGGGCTCGCCGGGGACTCCGGTGGTGCCCTGATGCCAGAACTGATCGCCCGTTGCGCTCGAACCGGCGGAGGAGCCGTAGATGACGCTCACTGCGCCGGCGTCGTGCTCTCCCGCCGACGTCCTCCCACGGAATCCCGACGGCGAGATCGGCGAAGCCGTCGCCGTTGAAGTCGCCACTCGCTGCCGTCGTCGCGTCGCCCAGTGGCTGCGGCGGTATGGGCGCCGCCCGCAACGCTGGGGTCGTCGCGAGGAGGACGACGGCTGCCGCGCCGATGGTGTGTCGCAGCTTCAACTAGCCGATCCTGAATCGCTTCTCGGCGAGGACGCGGCCCGCGAGCGACCAGCGGCACGCCCAGCGCCCGGACGCGAGCCTGGGGCTCGGATCGAGCCGCGGCGCGGCGGCGGTGATCGGCAGCGGCAACTCGAAGTCCCCGTCGAACACGGTCCTGCCCTCGTGCAGGAAGACGATCCGGGCGAGCTTGCCCTTGCCACCGACGAAGACGGCGCTGCACGTGACGGGTTCGGTCGAGCTGAGAGTCGTGCTCTCGTCGCGTGCGCAGACTCTCGTCGGCCCTGCCGCGGCGGTCCGAGAGGAGGCGCACGCGCGCACGTGGAGAATCGGCGCGACAGGCCCCGCGCTCCGGAACGACTTCCGCGCCGTCTCCGAGCCGACCCGGAGCTCGCACGACCAGGCGCCGCCGGGCATCGGGTAGGGGCCGGCCGTGAGGTAGACGTAGACACCTTTGCGCTTGTCGCCGACCGCGGTTCCGAACGCCGGGAAGGGCTGGCCGCGGTAGAGCAGGCGGCCCGAGAAACGCTCTCCCGACTCACCCCGGGCGCGAGCCGAGCAGTTGAAGGCGGAGGAGATCAGCCCCGAGCCGCTCTGGTCTCGCCTGCACTCGCCCGCGCCGCGATCGAGAGCCTTCGCACCGCACACGCGCACGGACTGCAGCCGGTCGCCCTCTGCTCTGCCGCCGGCCGCCACTGCGACCAGGAGGAGCGTCGCGGCCGCCAGGCGAATCATCGCTAGCGGACGGTGATGCTGCCGCTGCGGCGAGTGCCCGCGACGACGCGATAGACCCCCGCGCCCCGAGTCGCCAGCGAGTACGACCCGGCCGTGCCGGTCTTGCCGGTTCTGGCCGCCCGCCACGTGTTGCCCGCCTTGCGTTCGAGCCGAACGGGCTGACCGGCGACGGGGTGGCCGGCGCAGTCGGTCACCTTGCCCGCGATCGCGGCGCCGCGGCGGGCGGCGGTCACGCGCGCCCCGGGGCGATTCCCCTCGAGGCTGATCCCTCGGATCGCCTGCATCCCCTTTGCCGCATTCCAGACCGTCGGGCGTGTGCCGTTGATCAGGTACTCGCCGAAGCCCTGGCTCCCACCTGCCGAGTCGCCCGAGGGGAGGAGCAGCCCGAACCGCGCGTAGGCGGTGTTGCCGTCGCAGAGCGGGAAGCCGACCGCAGCTTCCATCCGGGCGTCGTCGGCACCTCCGAAAGTGGAACGCGTCAGGACCCAGTAGCCCGCGATCGTCCCGGCGGCGCGGCCGCCGACGCGATGCTTGACCTGCTGCCGCCCCTCGGATACCACCGGCCAGTCGTGAACCAGATTCGCGATCAACGCCGCCCGCGTGGCACCAGCCTTGACCGCGACACCGACGCTCCAGTCGTACTTGCTGTCCGCGCCGAGGCTCGGCCGCCCGGTTGCCTCGTAGCGAGGCCCTGCCCACTCGCCGCCGTTGCTGTCGTAGCAGCAGCCTCGCTTGTACTCGGGCGGCGACACGGCGACGATCGCGAGCGCAGGAGAGTAGTGGTCGGTGGGGTTGCCCGACTGGCCCCGCAAGCTGATGCGATCCTGGACCCCCGCCAGAACGAGCGGCGCTGCGACGAGCGCGCCCAACCCGATCACGATCGCAATCTTCAGCCGCATCCTGCCTTTGAACCTAGCCTCGTGCTGCCGCCCGTGCCATCGGGCAAATGCCTAGTCACCGCCGGTTTGCAGGCATACGATGGTCTCGTGCTGCTCGGGCGGACGACCGAGTGCAGCCGGATCGACGGGCTGCTCGAGAGGGTACGCGGCGGCGAGAGCGGCGTGCTCGTCCTCCGTGGGGACCCCGGGATCGGCAAGACGGTGCTGCTGCGGTACGCCCGCGAGCGAGCAGAGGACTTCGCCGTCGTCGCAACCCGCGGCGTCGAGTCGGAAGCCGAGCTGCCCTTCTCCGCCCTCGCGGAGCTGCTCGGGCCGCTGCTCGGCGGGATCGACGGGCTTCCGGCTCCCCAGGCGGCGGCGGTCAACAGCGCGCTCGCTCTGGGGCCGCCCGTCCCCGGCGATGCTTTCGCGGTCGCGACGGGTGCGCTGCGCCTGCTCGTGGCCGCCGCGCGACGCTCGCCACTGCTCGTCCTCGTCGACGACGCGCACTGGCTCGACGCGGGCTCGGCGGAGACGTTGCTCTTCGCCGCGCGCAGGCTCGGCGCGGGACATCCGGTGGCCGTCCTCGCCGCGGTGCGCGACCAGGAGGCGAGTGCCTTCGACGAGGCGGGACTGCCGGAGCTTCGGGTGGGCGGCCTCGACCGTTCCGCCGCCGTCGAGCTCCTTGCCACCGCGCCCGCGAACCGCGTGGCGGCCGCTGTCGCCGGCAGCCTGTTCGCTGCGACCGAAGGCAACCCGCTCGCCCTGCTCGAGCTGCCGGCGTTGCTCAGCGAGGCGCAGCTCGAGGGCCGTGACCCGCTTCCGGATCCATTGCCCGTCACTCCGAGCATCCGGCGGGCGTTCGAGGTCAGGCTGTCGGCGCTGCCGCCCGAGACGCAGCAGGCGCTGCTCGTCGCCGCGTCGAGCCACTCCGAGACCCTGGCGCCGTTGCTCGCCGCTCTCGCCGGCTTGGGCCTCGATCCGGGGACGCTCGAGCCGGCCGAGCGGGGGGAGCTCGTCTCGCTGGGCGACGGCAGGCTCACATGGAGGCATCCTCTGCTCCGTGCGGCCAGCTACTACCGGGCGTCGACGTTCGACCGACGAGCCGTGCATGCTGCGCTCGCTGCGGGCTCCAGCGGAGTCGCGCGCGCCTGGCATCTGGCCGACGCCGCCCTCGGTCCGGACGACGACGTAGCGCACGCGCTCGAGGAGGCCGCATTCGAAGCGCGCTCGCGACGAGGGCACGCGGCCGCTGCGATCGCGTTCGAGCGTGCTGCTCGGCTCTCGCGCGACGGGGACGACTCGGCGAAATACCATCAATACGACCTGTCTGTGCCGGTCTTGCCGGTTCTGGCCGCTCGCCACGTGTTGCCCGCCTTGCGTTCGAGCCGAACGGGCTGACCGGCGACGGGGTGGCCGGCGCAGTCGGTCACCTTGCCCGCGATCGCGGCGCCGCGGCGGGCGGCGGTCACGCGCGCCCCGGGGCGATTCCCCTCGAGGCTGATCCCTCGGATCGCCTGCATCCCCTTTGCCGCATTCCAGACCGTCGGGCGCGTGCCGTTGATCAGATACTCGCCGAAGCCCTGGCTCCCACCTGCAGAGTCGCCCGAGGGGAGGAGCAGCCCGAACCGCGCGTAGGCGGTGTTGCCGTCGCAGAGCGGGAAGCCGACCGCAGCTTCCATCCGGGCGTCGTCGGCACCTCCGAAAGTGGAACGCGTCAGGACCCAGTAGCCCGCGATCGTCCCGGCGGCGCGGCCGCCGACGCGATGCTTGATCTGCTGCCGCCCCTCGGATACCACCGGCCAGTCGTGAACCAGATTCGCGATCAACGCCGCCCGCGTGGCACCAGCCTTGACCGCGACACCGACGCTCCAGTCGTACTTGCTGTCGGCGCCGAGGCTCGCCCGACCGGTCGCCTCGTAGCGAGGCCCTGTCCATTCGCCGCCGTTGCTGTCGTAGCAGCAGCCCCGCTTGTACTCGGGCGGCGACACGGCGACGATCGCGAGCGCGGGGGAGTAGTGGTCGGTGGGGTTGCCCGACTGGCCCCGCAAGCTGATGCGATCCTGGACCCCCGCCAGAACGAGCGGCGCTGCGACGAGCGCGCCCAACCCGATCACGATCGCAATCTTCAGCCGCATCCTGCAATCGAACCTAGCCCCGCGCGGCCGTCCGTGCTATCGGGCAAATGACTAGTCACCGCCGGTTTGCAGGCATACGATGGTCCCGTGCTGCTCGGGCGGACGAGCGAGTGCGGCCGGATCGATGGGCTGCTCGAGAAGGTACGCGGCGGCGAGAGCGGCGTGCTCGTCCTTCGCGGGGACCCGGGGATCGGCAAGACCGCGCTGCTTCGCTACGCGCTCGAACACGCGCACGGGCTGACCGTCGTCGCGACCCGCGGTGTCGAGTCGGAAGCCGAGCTCCCATTCTCAGCGCTCGCGGAGCTGCTCGAGCCGCTGCTCGGCGGGCTCGACCGGCTTCCTGCTCCGCAGGCGGCGGCGCTGAGGAGCGCCCTGGCTCTCGGGCCGCCCGTGCCCGGTGACGCCTTCGCGATTGCGACAGGTGCGCTGCAGCTGATCAGGGATGCCGCCCACCACGCCCCGCTGCTCGTCGTCATCGACGATGCGCAGTGGCTCGATGCCGGCTCAGCGGAGACTCTGCTCTTCGCAGCGCGCAGGCTCGACGCCGATCGAGTGGCCGTCCTCGTCGCCGTCCGCGACAACGAGCCGGATGTCTTCGATGGAGCGGAGTTCCTCGAGCTGCACGTGGACGGACTCGATCGCTCCGCGGCCGGGGAGCTCCTTGCCGCCACGCCCACAAGCCCCGTGGCGCCCGCAGTCGCCCGGAGCCTGGTCGACGCGACGGCCGGCAATCCACTCGCCCTGCTCGAGCTGCCGGTTTTGCTGAGCGTGGCACAGCTCGAAGGTCGGGCGCCGCTGCCGGATCCGCTGCCTGTCGCGCCGAGCGTCCGGCGCGCGTTCGAGGCCAGATTGTCGGCGCTGCCGTCCGAGACCCAGCAGGCTCTGCTCGTTGCGGCGTCGAGCCACTCTGAGGCGTTGAAGCCGTTGCTCGGTGCGCTTGCCGTGCTCGGGCTCGATGCGCACGCGCTGGAGCCTGCAGAGCGAGCAGACCTCGTCTCGCTCGGTGACGGGAGGCTCGCGTGGAGGCATCCGCTGCTCCGCTCGGTCAGCTACTACCGCGCGTCGACATTCGAGCGCCGAGCCGTGCACGCCGCACTTGCTTCCGCCTCGACCGGAGTCGAGCGCGCCTGGCATCTTGCCGACGCGGCTCTTGGGCCCGACAAAGCCGTCGCCCACGCGCTCGAGGAAGCAGCGTTCGATGCGCGGGCGCGACGAGGGCACGTGGCAGCCGCGATCGCGTTCGAGCGCGCAGCGCGGCTCTCGACCGACGGCGACGACGCGGCTCGGCGCGATCTCGAGGCGGCGCGCGACTATCACCTCGCGGGCCGTGTCGAGCAGGCCCGGACGTTGCTGGCGGCAGCGCTGTCCTCGACCCGGATTCCGGCGCTGCGTTCGGAAGTCGAGCATCAGCTCGGCGTGATCGAGATGTGGTTCGGGGACGCCGCAGTGGCGCACGAGCTGCTCGTCGCGGCAGCAGCGCAGGTGGAGGTCGACGACCCGGAGCGTGCGGCGGCCATCCTCACGCACGCGGCGATCGCCCGCGAGATGGCGGGGGACGTCGACGGCACCCTCGCGATCGTCCGCCGTGCGCACGAGCTTGCGCAGGGAGGAGTCGATACCGAGCCTCAGCTGCTGCGCGCGATGATCCTGGCCGGCGAGGCGAGCGTGGCGCGGCCGGCGCTGCTGAAACTGGTCGGGGCCGGGCAGGGGCCCGGGCCTCCGACGGCCAGCGCGGCGTTCCTGGCCGCGACAGTCGGTCAGGCGTTGATCTGGCTCGGCGAGTATGGCGAGGCGCGCCGTCTCTTCGAAGCGGAGCTGCTGGCCGCGCGGACGTCGGGGTCACTCGCTCCGATGCCGTACTTGCTGGCGTGCCTATCCGACCTCGAGTTTCGGCTCGGCCGGTTTCGGGCCGCGTACGGGAACGCCCTCGAATCGATCCAGATCGCCGAGGAGACGCGGCAGCTCAACGTGCTCTCGTTCTGCCTGGCGACGCTGGCCCGTGTGGAGGCGGCGACCGGCCGCGAGGAGGATTGCCGTGACCACGTCCGCCGTGCGCTCGAGCTGGCCGGCGAGCTCGGAGCGGGCTCGATTCGCATCTACGCACTCGCCGCGTTGGGCCTGCTCGAGCTCGGGCTCGGCCGGGCGAGCGCAGCAGTGGCGGTTCTCGAGGAGGTCGCGGCGATCGTCGAGGAGCTCGGCCCGCGCGACCCGGGGGTGGTCGAGTGGGCGCCCGACCTGATCGAGGCGCAGCTGCTCTGCGGCCGGGTCGAGGAGGCCGCGAGAGTCGCTGCGATCGTTCGACGAGCAGGCTCGAAGCACCGGCAACCCCTGGGCGACCGCTACGGCTGCTCGTCTGCGCGGGATGCTCGCCGACGAGGGCTACGAAGGAGAGTTCGCAGCCGCGCTCCACGGCCACGGCTCGCGGTTCGAGCGCGCACGAACCGAGTTGCGCCTCGGCGAGCGGCTGCGCCGCGAGCGACGGCCGACCGACGCTCGCGCTCCGCTTCGCTCCGCGCAGCAGGCGTTCGAGCTCCTAGGGGCACACGGCTGGGCGGCGCAGGCCGGCGCCGAGCGCGCCGCGGCCGGGGAGCGTCCAAAGCGTGCCGTAGCCAACCTGCCCGTGCTCCTGCACGGGCTGACGGAGCAGGAGCTCCGGATCGCGCTGTTGATCGCAGAGGGCGTCACGAACCGCGAGGCGGCAGCGGCGCTCTACCTCAGCCCGAAGACGATCGGCTACCACCTCGGCAAGGTGTACGAGAAGCTCGGCGTGCGCTCGCGCACTGAGCTGGCGCATCTGCTCGCCCGAACGTAGCGCGCCGTGGCGCTAGATGTTCGTCGCCGCCGAGGAGCTCCGCTTCGAGTACGCGGCCAAGCTGCGGGACGAGATCAAGGAGCTGCGGCGGGAGCTGCAGGCGCTGGCGGAGACTCCCGCCTGACCTTCTCCTCGCCGGCCCAGGCGGCCGCGATCGCAGCGAGCAGCGCGAGCAGCGCCGCCACGTAGACGGCCGCGGCGGTGCCGCCGTCGAGGTCGTCCCACAGTCGGACCGCGGAGACGACGTGGAGGAGGATCGTGACGACGAGCCCGATCGCGCCGATTCGCATCCGCTCCCAGCTCCGCTCGCGCAGGGCGAACCAGAGGAAGCCGACGGCGTAGACGAGGAGCCAGACGCCGACGAGGCCGGCGGTCAGCCGCGTCAGCGGCCACGGCCAGCGGGACGCGAGCGCGCTCACGTCGAGCAGCAACGCGGCGCCGTAGACGCCGAGGATCACGCCGGCGGCGGCCAGCACGGATCGAGTCGCCGAGCGCGCCGGCTCGGCGTCGTACTCGCGGCGGCCGCCCGCGCGCTCCTGCCGGACGATCGCGGCCAGGACGAGCGGCGGCAGCGTCACGTAGACGGCGAGCCACGTCCAGGCGATCACGCCCCGGACGCCGCCGGTCCCGAACTCGAAGGGCGAGAGGTCGCGCAGCGTCACGAGCAGCGACACCGTGGTCAGCGTCAGCGCGAGCAGGGCGATCAGGCGCGCGTTCGCCCACGCGCGCGCGCGGGCCGCGAGCGCGAGCGAGACGGCTGCCCCGAAGTAGCCGGCGCCGATGAAGGCGGCCGTCGGCGGCGCGGCGATCGGCCAGGCCCAGAAGTCGTCCGTCCGGCCGGGGAAGAGCACGAGCGCCAGCCCGGCGCCGGCCGTCAGCACCGTCCCGAGCACGAACAACACCTGTGTCTGCCGCAGGACCGGTGTCACGGAGCGACCCTACTACGCTGTTCGTGGATCCGGAAACAGCGGGCGGTCAGCAGCCGACGACCGCGCCGATTCGGGCCGCGTCGGCCAGGAGCTCTGCTTTCTCCATCGGCGTCAGCAGGATCGCCGGCAGTCGACGCACGACGGTCTCGTAGCCGCGAATCGCAGTGCAGGTCGCGTCTCCGGTTGCTCAGGGGCGCGTCCGCGATCGCTTCGAGTCGCCCCGTCACGGCGTCGGCGATGCCTGGGAACCCGAGGAACGCGAGCGTCTTCGCGATCAACCCGGCGATCTGCGCGGTCGCTCCACGCACGCTGACCGTGAACGAGCCGACCGTGGTGTTGCCGGAAGCGTCCGCAGCGGTGCACGTGACCGTCGTGCTTCCGATCGCGAACAGCGACCCGGAAGCGGGCGCGCAGGTCAGGACTGCGGAGAGAGATCGACGTCGTCGCTCGCGCTCGCCGCGTAGGCGACGATCGCACCCACCGCGCTCGTCGCGTCGACGGCGAAGCTCGCGGGCAGGACGAGCGACGGGCGGGGCCGTGTCTTGCTCGCGGTTGGTGAAGGTGCAGGTGACGGTTTCGCCGGCGTCGAGGTCGATCTGGGCGGTCGCGGTCGCGAGGTTGGTGCTCGAGCCGCCGTCGGGGTCGGTGCAGGTGAGCGCGCTCAGTTCCCAGCCGGCGGGCAGGGCGTCTTGGCGGAACGTGTACGAGCCGGCGTTCTGATCGGCGAACGTCTGGCTGGAGCCGAGCGTCGGCTCGGCGTCGTCGTCGAGCAGGAAGGTGAGGAACACGGTGCCGGCGCCGCCGCTGGAGCCGCCGCCGCTGAAGGAGAAGTCCTGCGCGGAGTCAGGCACCGCGTCGAGCGCGATCACGATCGTGCCCAAGCCGGCGGCGGCGGTGGCGGCCGGCGGTTGGTGAAGGTGCAGGTGACGGTTTCGCCGGCGTCGAGGTCGATCTGGGCGGTCGCGGTCGCGAGGTTGGTGCTCGAGCCGCCGTCGGGGTCGGTGCAGGTGAGCGCGCTCAGTTCCCAGCCGGCGGGCAGGGCGTCTTGGCGGAACGTGTACGAGCCGGCGTTCTGATCGGCGAACGTCTGGCTGGAGCCGAGCGTCGGCTCGGCGTCGTCGTCGAGCAGGAAGGGGAGGAACACGGTGCCGGCGCCGCCGCTGGAGCCGCCGCCGCTGAAGGAGAAGTCCTGCGCGGAGTCAGGCACCGCGTCGAGCGCGATCACGATCGTGCCCAAAGCCGGCGGCGGCGGTGGCGGCCGGCGGTTGGTGAAGGTGCAGGTGACGGTTTCGCCGGCGTCGAGGTCGATCTGGGCGGTCGCGGTCGCGAGGTTGGTGCTCGAGCCGCCGTCGGGGTCGGTGCAGGTGAGCGCGCTCAGTTCCCAGCCGGCGGGCAGGGCGTCTTGGCGGAACGTGTACGAGCCGGCGTTCTGATCGGCGAACGTCTGGCTGGAGCCGAGCGTCGGCTCGGCGTCGTCGTCGAGCAGGAAGGGGAGGAACACGGTGCCGGCGCCGCCGCTGGAGCCGCCGCCGCTGAAGGAGAAGTCCTGCGCGGAGTCAGGCACCGCGTCGAGCGCGATCACGATCGTGCCCAAAGCCGGCGGCGGCGGTGGCGACTCCTCGACGTAGGTGAGAGACGAGATCGAGCAGGGCGACACGTCTCCTGCGGCGCTGGTCGAGGTCGCCCGGAACGTCGTCGACGAGTTGTCCGGAACGGTCACCTGCAGCCCCGGTGAGGCGAATGCCGCCGCGGTTCCTTCTGCCGCGGACGGCCCGGAGCAGTCCGAGGAGGTGTAGAGCGTCACGGTCGCCGCACCCGGCGCCGTTCCCTTCACGCGCGGGTTGTTGTCGTCAGCGGGCGAGTCGGGATCCGTGTCCGTCAGGATCGGCCGGTCGCCGCCGGGCGCCGCGGCGACCACGAGCCGGGCCTCGGAGCCGGGATAGTCGAGCGCGTAGCTCTTCCCGCTGGGGAGCACCGATCCGGTGAGCGCCGAGAAGACGCCCGTCCGCGAGGCGGACGTCAGGAACGTGAACGTGTCCGTGACCTGCGGCTCGAACCCGGCGCCCTGCGCGACGGCGAGGGTGCCGTCGAGCGAGGCCGCGCCGCCGACCGAGAGGTGGTCGTACCCAATCCCCTGGGCAGTGCCGCTCACGTCGACCTCGAGCGTGCCACCGGGCCGCTGCGTGTAGTCGCCCGTCACGGTCAGCGCGCCGGGGAGCTCCCGGGGCGCACGGTTCCCGCGGTGTTGGTGAGACTCCCGGTCACCTGGCCGGCGCCGCGGAGCACTCCGCCGGTCAGTGTCGGCCGCGCTTCGAGGATGCCTCCGGAGGCGATGTCGGTGAGACCCCCCGTCTGCGAGAAGGTGTTCCCGACGCGGAACGTCTGCCCACTCGCGATCGTGACGGTCCCGCCGGCGACCTCGAGGTCGTTGAACGTCGTGACGCCGCTCCCGACTTTGGACAGGCGTCCGTTCGGGCCGTTGACGTGGATCTGCGTCCCGAACTGGGGGCCGCACTCGAACGCACCGGGACGGGCAGCAGCGCCGATCGTGAAGGTGTTGTTGATGTGAAGATTCGGAAGATCGGGGTGCGACGAGTCGCGACTCGCGCAGATGAGTCCCCCGTCGAGGCGCGCGGGACCGTCAAGGATCAGGTCGACGCTCTCCTGTCCGAAACCGGCGGAGGTGATGAAGAGGGTGCCTTCTCCGACCTTGGCGAAGCTTCCTCCGCTCGTCACCGTGACCGAGCCCGTGCCCTCGAGCCTGCCGCTGTTCACGGTGAGCGTGGTCACGGTGACGGGCCGGTCGGTGTCCAGTGCGCCGTTCGGGAGGTCGAGGGACGGCAACGACACCGGGGAGGCGCCTTCGAGGACGAGCTCCCCCAGCGGGATGGCGACGGCCGCGGGGTCGAGGGTCGCGCCGGGCGCGAGAGTCACAAACCCACCGTTCAAGCTGACCGTGCCGTCGCCGCCGACGCGCCCCCCGCGGCGACCAGGAAGCCGCCGCGGAAGTCCAGCGTCGCCCCCGCCTCGGCGACGTACTCGCCGTCGCTCGTCTCGCCTCCCGTGCCGCCGTGGAGGATCAGCGTTCCTGTCTGGACGCTGATCCTGCCGGTGTTGACGATCTGCGTGTGGAAGTTCCTGGTGCCGCTCGCGGCCTTGACGAGGTGGCCGCCCGGACCAGTTGACGAAGATGCTCGGCAGCGAGGAGCAGTTGAACGGGTTGTCGTAGAATTGGCCGGGTGAGTCGACGACGGAGAAGGTGTTGTTGACGTGCAGGGCGGGCCGGTCGGGATCCGAGTCGTCGCCGCGGGCGATGCAGACCTGTCCACCGCCATGCGTTCCGATGCCGTTGAGGACGAGGCTGGGCGCCTTCCCCCCGATGCCGTCGTTGGTGACGAAGAACGACTCGTCCGTCCCCTTCGAGAACGCGCCGTTGACGGTAAGTGAGCCGGCTCCGTCGATCTTCCCACCCTGGACACCCATGTCGCCGTCGACGACGAGCGCGGCCTCGTTCGAGAACGTGATCTCGCCGCCCGTTAGAGCGAGCGAGCCCGGGTTCGTGGCCGGACTCGCCGTGACGCGGACGTCGCTCCCAGGCCCGATCAGCGCCTGGTCTCCCGAGGTCGGCACCCGACCGCAGCTCCAACTGAGCGGTTCGTTCCAGCCGGGCGTACCGGTGAGAGCGACGCAGTTCTGTGCCGCCGCCGCGCCGGCCGAGCCGACCGACGTGAGGATGCCCAGGACGACGAAGAGCGCGGACGTGACCAGCATGCCGGTGAATCCCTTCCTCGTCGCTGCTGGCTCGATCACGAGAGTCGGCCCCTTCTTCATCGTTCCTCCCCGTCCTCGAGGGTTCATGGCCGCGCTGCGCGCCGATCGAAGCCGACGCCGGCGAGCTGTCCGGAACCGCTGGGACGCGGCCACGTCAGCGTCGCCGGCCGCAGGAGCAACGCGCCGGCCGCGATCGCCAGGCTCATCCCGCCGACTCCGCTCGCGAGCGGATGCTGGTCGTGGGCCGCGCCGGGGAGCACGAGCGCCGCGAGAACCGACATCAGCCGAATCCTGGTCTGCGTGTTCACGATCCTGTCTCCTCGGGCTCGGGGCTTTCGATTTCCTGAACTGGCAGCGCCGCATCCACACGCTCGACCGCGAGCGCGGCGCGACGTCCGGCCTCTCCGACGACATCGGCCGACGCGCCCTCGTAGAGCAGGAAGCAGGAGTTGTCCTCCGGGACGAAGATCGAGCGGAGGAAGCGCACCCGTGTGCCTTCCGCGCTCAGGCGCTCCGCCGACTCACGAGCATCCACCGCCAGCTGCTGTAGCGCCTCCCAGCCGAGTGGCGGTCGCCGCAGCTCGACCAGGTAGTTCCGCAGCTCGTTCATCCCTCGACCGTACGCCCGCTGCGCCCCCCGTCTCAATCCCGGAAACCCACATCCTTTAGAGGCGGCCTGCGAGCTCGGTGCGAGAGCGGATCCCGAGCGTCGCGTAGATTCTCGACAGGTTCGACTCAACCGTGCGCACCGTGACGGAGAGACGGGCCGCGACCTCCTTGTTCGAGAGCCCCTGTGCGACGAGACGGCCGATCTGGAGCTGCGTCTCGCTCAGCTCGCCGGTGGCCGGCGAGGTGGTTCGTCCGGGGATCCGGGCGAGCTCGGCCGCCGTCCTCTCGGCCCAGAGCGGCGCGCCGAGGGTGTCGAAGAGATCGAGCGCCTGCGCCAGCGTCTCTCGTGCCGCCCGCCGACGCTTCAGCCGGCGCTCGACGATCCCGAGAGCGAGCAGCGTCCGCGCTCGCTCGAACGGGTTCGAGGAGCGCTCGTGGGCCGAGAGCGCGTCGTGCAGCCCTGCGTGCGCCGACGCGAGATCGCCGGCCGCGGCCGCGATGAGGGCTGCACAGCGTCCTGCGGTTGCGATCGCCCACGGATTGTCGAGCGTCGTGCCGCGCCGCCGGAGCTCCTCGGTCCACCGGGCGGCTTCCTCGAGCTTGCCGACACCGATCATCGCCTCGATCGCGTCGGGCAGGATCGGCCGGACGCCCGGGTGCTGATAGCCGATGTCCGCGAAGAGGCGAGGGAGAGCTGTGAGGTGCGAGTCGGCGGCGCGGGCGTCTCCGAGGGACAGCTCGAGGAAGCCCAGCGCCCACCGCGTCAGCAGCACCCAGAGCGCATAGGCCGGTTGGACATCCGGCGCAAGCAGACTTGCCGCCGCTTCGCGGGCCTCGTCCACACGGCCCAGGTGGGCGGCGACAAGCGTCCTCACGAACTGCTGGGAATCCGAGTGGATCCCGAGCTGCGACGCGGCCACGTAGCCCTCGTCCGAGTACCGGTGCGCGAGTGCCCAGCGCCCGGCGCGGAGCTCGAGCTGTGCGAGGTGGACGCCCAGATTTCGCGCCTCGAGCTCGTCTCCCCGATCCTCCGCCTGCTGCAGGATTCCTTCGAGGAGCGGTCGAGCCTCGTCGAGCCGATCCGCGTACATCAGCCGCAGGCCGAGGATCTGCGCGGGGCTGTAGTGGGCGCTCGTCCCCGGCGTCGCCTCCTCCAGCTCAACCCCCTGCTCGAGCAAGCCGGCCGTGATCTCGCCCGTGTACGTCTCGAAGTGCGACTGCGTCCCGATGCACCGGGCGAGGAGAACCGCGTCGCCGGCTCGCTCGGCGATACGTGTCGCCTCGCGCGCGAGGTCGAGCGCCTCCGGCAGCCGCCCGTCGAGCATCGCGAACTCGCTCGAGAGCCGATGCGCCTCCGCAAGACACCCGTCGTCCCCGACGGCCTCCACCCGCGCCTGCTCGCAGACGCGGATCGCCTCCGGCATCTCCAGATGGGTGTCGGCGTAGAGGACGAGCACGGCGGCCCGCTCGATCCCGGGCGGAAGCGCCCGCTCGAGTCGACGGAGGAGATCTCTTCCCCGACTGGTTTCTCCGGCGAGCAGGAAGTGCGCCGCCGCGAGGCGGAGGCGCCGGTGCGCGTCGTCCGCTCGCTCATCGGGCGTGAGCCGGGCCGCATGCTCGGCGAGCTCCCCGGCCGCCTCGGGTGCACCGCGATCCGCAGCCGCATGTGCGCCGCGCTCCAGCAGCGCCGCGGTCTCCTCGGCCGGGCTCTCCCACCCGAGCGCGAGGTGGAGCGCACGTTGCTCCAGGTCGTGCACGACCTCCGCGAGCCGCCGGTGCAGGCGGCGCCGTTGGGACTCTGTGAGGAGCGCGACCGACCCGCTCGCGAGCAGCGGGTGCTCGAACCGCACGCGCCCACCGTCCAGATGAACGACTCGCGCCTCCTCGGCAGCGTGGAGCGCCCCGGCGGCATCTCCGTCGAGCGCCTCGAGGACAGCCAGGTCGGCGCCGCCCGCCGCTCCGGCCGCGGCCAGGATCTCGAGCGTTCGCGGAGGAAGTGCCCGGAGGCGAGCCTGCACGAGGTCGAGCAACGAGCGGGGGAGCTCGAGCGACGTCGCCTCGATCCGCCCGTTCCGGTTCGGCAGCGATCTCACGAGCTCGACGGCGTAGAAGGGGTTGCCTCCGGAGACTTGATGGACGCGTGCCATCGTCGGCCGCGGCACTGCCACGCCCAGGCGCGTCGACACGACGCTGTGCAGGGTGTCCGCGTCGAGCGGCCCGAGGCTGAGCAGCTCGTGCCGACCGGCCGGGAGCGCCGTCGACAGCTCGAGCACGTCCGTGTGAGGCCTGCGCAAGCTCCCCAGCACGCGAATCGGCACCGATGAGAGGCGGCGAAGCGCGAACCCGATGGCCGCCGCAGACGTCGCGTCGATCCACTGCAGATCGTCGATCGCGATCAGCACCGGCTGCGCGTTCGCGAGGACGCGGAGCGCGCCGAGCGTGCCGCGGTGTACGGCCAGGCGGTCGGCCGGCTCCTCCGGCTCGACGAGCTGCAGCGCCACCTCGAGCGCCCGCGCCTGAGGCGCGGGCAGCCCCGCGAGCCCCTCGCGGAGCGCACCGTCGAGCAGGTCGCCGAGGGCGGCGAAGGGAAGCATCGCCTCGCTCTCCGCCGGCCGGCACACCATGACCCGGTAGCCGCGCTCAGCCGCCGCCGCCAGCCCTTCCTCCCACACCGTCGTCTTGCCGATGCCCGGCTCGCCCTCCAGCACGATCGCGCCCACGCCCGGCAGGTGTACGTCGAGCAGTGCGTCGATCGCCGCCAACTCGGCCGCACGGCCGACGACAGACCCCTCCATGCGTCGAGTGTAGGGCGCCCGCCTGGCGCGCTTCAAGCGCTGCCCCGGGGCGACGCGCGTTCTACCTCGAGGCGCTTCAGCGCCCTGGGCCGTCCCGGATCGACCTGGCGCGTCCCGCTACATTCCCCTGTGTCGACAGCAAGCACGTCCACGAAGGGAGGCCGCCCAATGTGCAGAAACATCAGGACGCTCCACAACTTCGAGCCGTGCCGCGACGCCCGAGGAGGTCGAGGCGGCCGCGCTCCAGTACGTGCGCAAGCTCAGCGGCTCGACGAAGCCGTCGCAGGCGAACGAGGCCGCGTTCGACCGAGCCGTCGAGGAGGTGGCGGCCGCCTCGAGCCGGCTGCTCGCCTCGCTCGTCACGCAGGCGCCGCCGAAGGACCGTGAGGTCGAGGCGGCGAAGGCTCGGCGCGCGTCGCAGCCCGCTTCGCGTAGCGGCTCCTACCCTCCGCGCGATGCTCGGCGCCATCGTCTACGTGCTCGTCGCCGGGCTGATCATCGGGGTGCTCGCGCGCTTCGCCGTGCCGGGCAAGGATCCGCTCAAGCTCTGGCAGACGATCCTGCTCGGCATCGCAGGCTCGATCCTCGGCGGCCTGGTCGCAGGCCTGCTCGGCGTGATCGACGGCGACGACACCGTCCAGCCCGGCGAAGCGATGGGCTCGTTCCTCTTCTCGCTCGGCGGCGCGATCGTGCTGCTGATCCTCTACCGCAAGCTCGTCCAGAAGCGGCCGCTCACCGGCCCCGGCGCCTGAGCGGCGGCTAGGCCGCCGCGACCGTCTCGACCAGGTCATCGATGCGCGCCCGCTCCGCGTCGGTGCCGGCCTCGGCGCGCGCGAGCTCCGCTGCCTCGCGTGCGAGCGCGACGACAGCCTCGGCCCGCTCGGGCGCGTCGGCCGCTCGTGCGGTCTCGGCGATCTCGGCCAGCGCGACGAGAAGCGCCGCGGCCACGCGGACGTCGCTCGCGGCGTAGCGGCCGACCTCCGCGAAGGCGATCTGCGCGTACTCCTCGAACGGCGTCGACGCGCTCACGACCACCACCTCGCGGTCCGGCAGCCGCCGGGTGCGGGAGGGGAAGTCCCGTCCGGCCAGGCGCTCGACGATCGCCTGCAGATAGCCGATGCACGTCACCGCGGTCGTCGGGTCGTTGATCCCGGGCGAGAGCGCGCGCAGCGCGATGTCCGCGAGCTGCCGGATCCCGAAGCCCACGTCCTGCTCGAGGTCGCGCTCGCTCTCGATCTCGACCGCGCGGCGGAGCGCTTCCACCGACTCCTCGTCGAGGCTGCCCGCGGGCCAGACCTCGACGGCGACGACGGTCTCGGTGACGAAGTCGCCCGGCCGCACGGCGACGTGGGTGCGCACCTCGTCGGGCAGCGCCGCGCCGACCCTGTCCTTGTCGATCCGGCGCACGAAGCCCGGCCGGTCGGCGTGCACCCGGTCAGGGTCGCCCTCCGACCGCCAGTCGGCGAGCAGGCGCTCCGGCGGCGTGTCGTTCGCGCGCTCGCCGAAGTCCTTCGGGTAGAGGCGGCCGACCGAGGCGAGCGTCTGGCGGCCGATCCTGGCGGTGATGTTCGAGACCTGGATCAGCTGGCCCATGTGGTGGATGAAGAGCAGCAGCAACCCGAGGGCGATCAGGGCGAGCACGATCGCGGCCGACACGGTGAGCGCCGGTACGAAGCCGTTCGTGCCGTCCGTGTCCTCGGCGCGGATCACGCGCAGGGTCATCAGGCAGTAGGCGAAGATCCCGACGAAGGCGCCCGCGACCGCCTGGTTGACCCGGTCGTTGAGGAAGCCGCGCACCGCTCGGGGCGTGTACTGGCCGGAGACGAGCTGCAGGGTCACGATCGTGATCGAGAACGAGAGGCCCGCGACCGTGATCAGCGAGCCCGCGATCGTCGAGAGGATGCCGCGGGCCGCCTCCGCGTCGCCGCTGAAGGCCCAGTCGATCCCGTTCGGGCCCGACGTCCGGTCGATCTCGACGAGGAGGAAGGTGAGCGCGACGAAGACAGCGGCGATCACCGCCGGGAAGAGCCAGAACAGCGACTGCAGGGCCTGCCAGTAGGAGCGGAGTGTGCCGAGCACGAGGGGAGGCTAGGCGGCTGTGAGCGCGCCCAGCTTGTCCTTCAGGTACCGCACGTACGGCGCCGCGTCGATCGGCCCGCCGACCACACGCTCGAGTGTCTCCTGCGGCGTGAACTTGCGCCCGAGCGCGTAGAGGTTCGTGCGCAGCCACTCGTGCAGCTCGCCGAACTCGCCACGCTCGAACTGCTCCGGCAGGTCGGGGAGCTCCGAGAGCACCTTCTCCCAGATCTGCACCGAGACGATGTTGCCGAGCGAGTAGGTCGGGAAGTAGCCGAAGCCGCCGCCCGACCAGTGCACGTCCTGGAGCACGCCGAGCGTGTCGGTCGGCACGGGGATGCCGAGGTACTCCTCGAAGCGGCGGTTCCACTCCTCCGGGCAGGTCCTTCAGCTCGATCGTGCCGGCGAAGATCGCCTGCTCGAGCTCGAAGCGGAGGATGATGTGGAGGTTGTAGGTCGCCTCGTCCGCGTCGACGCGGATGTACGACGGCTTCACCCGGTTGATCGCGCGGTAGAAGCGCTCCTGGTCGACGCCGCCGACGGCCTCCGGGAACGTCTCCTGGAAGGACGGGTAGAAGTGGTTCCAGAACTCCTGGCTGCGGCCGACGATGTTCTCCCAGAGCCGGCTCTGCGACTCGTGCAGGGCCGAGGAGACGCCGTGGCAGAGCGGCGTGCGCTCGAGCGTCGGCGAGACGCCGTGCTCGTAGAGGCCGTGCCCGCACTCGTGCATCGCGGTGAAGATCGACGTGATGTCGTCCTCGGCGTAGCGCGTCGTCAGGCGGATGTCCTGCGTGCCCGAGCTGGCGGCGAACGGGTGCACTGTCGTGTCGAGCCGCGCGAACGAGCGGTCGAAGCCGAACTTCTCGATGATCTGCAGCGAGTAGGCGTGCTGCGCGTCGAGCGGCCACGGGCCGTTCATGAACGCGTCGTCGCCGTCGACCGAGCCGAGCTCGGCGATCAGCGGCACGAGCTCCGTCTTCAGGTCGTCGAACACCTGCCGCACCTCGGCCGTCTTCATCCCCGGCTCGAAGTCGTCGAGCAGCGCGTCGTAGGGCTCGTCGTAGCCGTCGAAGCAGTCGATGTAGCGGCGCTTGAGGTCGACGGCGCGTTCGAGATAGGGGAGGAAGAGCGCGAAGTCGTTCTCCTGACGCGCCTTCGCCCAGACGTCGTGCGCCTCGGCGGCGGCACCCGTCATCTCGGCGGCGAGCTCGGCGGGCACGCGTCGCGCCTTGTTCCAGTCGCGGCGGGTCGTGCGGATCAGGCTCGCCTCGTCCGAGTCGTAGTCGTGCTCCTGCTCGTACGGCTCCAGCTCCTCGAGCAGCGCGCCGATCTCGTCCGCGACGAACTTCCCGTGCTGGATCCGGTCGAGCGTCGTCACCTGGGCGCCGCGGACCGCGCTTCCGCCGGGCGGCATCATCACGGTCTGGTCCCAGAACAGCATCTCCATGGCGCGGCGGACGTCGTGGATCTCGGCCAGGCGGGACTTCAGCTCGTTGAAGCGCTTTTCCATTGTCTCTCCTCGTCGCGGTCGGACGGATGCTATCCCGAACCGTCGTTTGCATCTGTCCCATCGCGGACACACCGCGGCCA
>CAWDZG010000001.1:0-948943 GCA_963806955.1 uncultured Gaiellaceae bacterium | reverse complement strand
GGCCTCGCCGCGCCGAAGAAGCGCCCGGCCTCGCTCTTGACGAAGCCCATCCGGTCGAACATCTGCGCGAGCGTCGGCTCGGACGCCTTGCGGGCCTTCTCGGCCCCGCGCGCCAGCAGCCGCTGCAGCTCGGGCGCGTCGGCCCGCAGCTCGCGGTAGCGCTCCTGGATCGGCGCGACCACCTCGACGACGGCCTCACCGACGTCCGTCTTGAACTGGCCGTAGCCGGCGCCGTCGTAGCGGGATTCGATCGCGTCCGCGGCTTCGCCTGTCAATGCCGAGAGAATGTCGATCAGGTTGCTCACGCCCGGCTTGTCCTCGCCGCGGCGCACCTCCGAGCCGGAGTCGGTCACGGCCGAGCGGAACTTCTTCCGGATCACGTCCGGCTCGTCGAGGAGCCGCACCGTGCCCTGCGGCGTGCCGGAGGTCGTCGACATCTTGTTCGTCGGCTCCTGCAGGTCCATGATCCGCGCCCCGACCTCGGGGTAGACGCCCTCCGGCACCTTGAACGTCTCGCCGAAGCGGGCGTTGAAGCGCTCCGCGACATCGCGCGCCAGCTCGAGGTGCTGCCGCTGGTCGTCCCCGATCGGGACGATGTCGGTCTGGTAAAGCAGGATGTCGCCGGCCATCAGCACCGGATAGGTGAAGAGCGCCGAGGAGACGAAGTCGCGCTGCTCGGACTTGTCCTTGAACTGCGTCATCCGGTTCAGCTGGCCGAAGCTCGTGACCGAGCCGAGCAGCCACGCCGCCTCGGCGTGCGCGGGCACGTGGCTCTGCGCGAACACCGTCGAGCGCTCCGGGTCGAGCCCGGTCGCGAACAGCATCGCGGCGAGGTCGAGCGTCGACTCGCGGAACTCGTGCGGGTCGTAGTCGACGCTGATCGAGTGCAGGTCGACGATGCAGAAGAACCCCTCGCCCTGTTCCTGGGTCTTCGCGTACTGGCGAAAGCCGCCGATCAGGTTGCCGAGGGTCTTGGCGCCGGTGGGTTGGATGCCGGAGAAGATGCGCATGTCGGTTCTCTCTTTCCTGTTCTGTTCGAGCGTGGAACGAAAAAGACCTCCGGGCGGAGGTCGGGATCGAGCGAAGCGGCGTGCGCCTCTAGCGCAGGCTCCCGCTCCGCTCGCACGGCCAGGACCAGGCCTCGTGAGGGGTCGCGGGAGTCATCTCGCGTAAGGATAGGGCCGACCCCGCAAACCCGCAACTACACTCATCCGATGGCTGCAGTCGGCTCCCCCGAGCTCCTGATCGTGATGGGTGCACAGGCGTCCTCCGAACAGGTGGACGAGGTCGTCGCGCGCCTCGAGGAGGCCGGCGCGAGCGCCCATGTCAGCCGTGGCCGCGACGCGACCGTGATCGGCGCGATCGGCGAGCGCGAGCTGCTCGCGACCCTGCCGCTCGAGGGCTTCCCCGGCGTGGAACAGGTGCTGCCGATCCTCAAGCCCTACAAGCTCGTCTCGCGCGAGCTGCACCGCGACCCGACGGTGATCGAGGCGCTCGGGCGCAAGCTCGGCGACCACTACTTCGGCTTCATCGCCGGCCCGTGCACGGTCGAGACGCGCGAGCAGACGCTCGAGACGGCGCGGGTCGTCGCCGCCGAGGGCGTGACGATGCTCCGCGGCGGCGCCTTCAAGCCGCGCACCTCTCCCTACGCGTTCCAGGGGCTCGGCGTCGAGGCGCTGAAGATCCTCGCCGAGGCCCGCGACGAGACCGGCCTGCCGCTCGTGACGGAGCTGATGGACCCGCGCGACGTCGAGGCGGTCGTCGAGATCGCCGACGTGATCCAGATCGGGGCGCGCAACATGCAGAACTTCAACCTGCTCTCCGAGGTGGGACGGGCATCGAAGCCGGTGCTGCTGAAGCGCGGCCCGGCCTCGTCGATCGAAGAGCTGTTGATGGCGGCCGAGTACGTCGTCAAGGAGGGGAACACGCAGGTGATCCTCTGCGAGCGCGGGATCAAGACCTTCGAGCGCGCGACCCGCTACACGCTCGACCTCTCCGCCATTCCCGTGCTCAAGCACGAGACCCACCTGCCCGTGATCGTCGATCCATCCCACGCGGCGGGCAAGCGCGACCTCGTGCTGCCGCTCGCGCGCGCCGCCGTCGCCGCCGGTGCGGACGGGATCATCGTCGAGGTGCACCCGCGGCCCGAGGAGGCGCTCTGCGACGGGCCGCAGCAGATTCCCGCCGCCGAGTTCGCCGACTTCGCCCACGAGATCAGGGCGCTCGCTTCGCTGCTCGGCAAGACGATCGGGTGACGTCGAAGGTCGCGATCGTCGGCACCGGCCTGATCGGGGCCTCCGTCGGGCTGGCCGCGCGGAAGGCCGGCGTTCAGAGCGTGCTCGGCTGGGATCCCAGCGCCGAGCACCTCGCCCTCGCCGCCGAGCGGGGAGCGGTCGAGCCCGCGGCCACGCTCGAGGAGGCGCTCGACGGCGCTGAGCTGGCGGTCGTCGCTGCGCCGGTGACCGCGCTGCCCGCCCAGGTCGGCGCCGTGCTCGCCGCGAGCGCGCCCGGTTGCACCGTCACCGACGTCGGCTCGACCAAGGGCGGTGTCTGCGCGGCCGCGGACGGTGTCGGCCGCTTCGTCGGCGGCCATCCGATCTGCGGCTCCGAGGCGCGCGGCCCCGAGTGGGCGACGGCCGAGCTGTTCGAGGGCGCGACCTGGTTCCTGACCCCGGTCGCTGCGACCGAGCCGGAGAGCTTCAAGGTGCTGCACGGCTTCGTGTCGGCGCTCGGGGCGGTTCCGGTCGCGATCGATCCCGAGGCCCACGACCGGCTTGTCGCCGTCACCAGCCACCTGCCGCACGCGCTCGCGAACGTGCTCCTGAACCAGGCGGGTGGCGCGCGCATCGACGGGCACGACCCGCTCGACGCTGCGGGTGGCTCGCTCCGCGACATGACCCGTGTCGCGGGCGCGAACCCGCGCATCTGGGTCGACATCTTCCTCGACAACCGGGAGGCGCTCGCGGCCTCGCTCGCCGAGCACCGGCGGCGGGTCGAGCAGCTCGAGTCTGCGCTCGCCGCCGGCGACGCCGGCTTCCTGGCGCGCTGGATCGGCGAAGCCTCCCTCAATCGCCGCCGCCTGCTCGAGACCGCCTACGACGACGCGGGCGCGCTGCAGCGGCTGCGCGTGCACGTCCCCGACCGCCCGGGCGTGATCGCGGGAATCGCACAGGCGCTCGGCGCCGAGCGGATCAACATCGCCGACTTCGACCTGCAGCACCTCTCCAGCGAGCGCGGCGGCACGCTCGCCATCCTCGTCGCGGGCGAGGACGAGGCCGCGCGGGCCGCCGCACTGCTCGAAGGGCAGGGCTACGGCGTCGTCGTCGCGCCCGTGCTCGAGGAGGACGAATGAGGATCGAGCCCGCCGCGATCGTCCGTGGGCACATCCGCGTGCCGGGCGACAAGTCGTTCTCCCATCGTGCCCTGCTCCTGGCGGCGATCTCGGACGGTGAGACGCGCATCTCCGGCTTCGGCCGCTCGGCCGACACGGAGGCGACGCTGAAGGCCGTCCGCGACCTGGGCGTCCGCGTCTACGAGGCCGACGAGGACACCCTGCGGGTCTTCGGTGCCGGCCTGCGAGGGCTGAAGGCGCCGAAGCGGCCGCTCGACTGCGGCAACGCCGGGACGCTGATGCGGCTGCTCCCCGGCATCCTCGCCGGGCAGGAGGGGACCTTCGAGCTGACCGGCGACGAGTCGCTGCGCGCGCGGCCGATGGAGCGGATCGCCGAGCCCCTCCGGCAGATGGGCGCGACGGTGGAGACGACGGGAGGCTGCGCGCCGCTCACCGTCGTCGGCGGCCCGCTCGCTCCCCTCGAGTACGAGCTGCCGGTCGCGAGCGCCCAGGTGAAGTCGGCGGTGCTGCTCGCCGGCCTCTACGCCAACGGCGGCGACACGACCGTGAGCGAGCCGCTGCCGACGCGCGACCACACGGAGAACCTGCTCGCCCAGGCAGGCGCCCAGGTCCGGCGAAAGCCGAACAGCGTCACCGTGTCGCCGGCCGAGAAGCTCGAGCTGGCCGACATCGAGATCCCCGGCGACTTCTCCTCGGCGGCCCCGTTCCTCGTCGCGGCGACCCTGCTCGCCGGCTCGGAGCTGACCGTGCACGGGCTGAATCTCAACCCTCGACGCACCGGTCTGCTCAGCGTGCTCGAGCGGATGGGCTCCAACATCACCCTCTTCAACCGGCGCCGCATCGGCGGCGAGCCCGCCGGAGATCTCGACATCCGCTCGGCCGAGCTCGTCGGGACGACGATCGGGCCCGCCGAGGTACCGCTGCTCGTCGACGAGCTGCCGCTCTTCGCGCTCCTCGCGGTGCACGCGCGGGGCGACAGCGAGCTGCGCGGCGCCGAAGAGCTGCGAGCGAAGGAGACCGACCGGATCGAGGCTGTCGTCGACGGGCTGCGCAAGCTCGGCGCCCACATCCGGGCGACCCCGGACGGCTTCACCGTCCGCGGGGTTCCGGCGCGTCTCCGCGGCGGCTCGCTCGACGCGCGCGGCGACCACCGGGTGGCGATGCTCGGCGCAATCGCAGGCCTCGCCTCGCGCGAAGGGGTCGAGGTCGAGGGTGCCGAGTCCGCGGCGGTATCCTTCCCCGGCTTCTACGACCTCCTCGAATCGCTTCGTGCGTCCACCAACTGATGATTGTCGCCATCGACGGGCCCGCTGGGGCCGGCAAGAGCACGGTCGCACGGCTCCTCGCCGAGCGGCTCGGCTTCAGCTACCTCGACACCGGGGCGATGTACCGCGCCCTGACGTGGCTCGCACGGAGACGGGGCGTCGCGCTCGACCGGGCCGACGTGCTGGCCGTGCTGGCGACCGAGCATCCGGTCGGCTTCGACGAGGCGGGGCGGGTGTTCATCGACGAGTGCGACGTGACCTCCTCGATCCGCAAGCCCGACATCGACAAGCTCGTGCCCGTCGTGGCGCGGCACCCGTCGGTGCGCGAGGTGATGCGAGAGCGCCAGCGCTCGCTCGGGGAGGAGGGGAACGTCGTGATCGAAGGGCGGGACATCGGCACGGTCGTGGCACCTCAAGCTCAGGTAAAGGTTTACCTTGTCGCTGACGAGGGCGTGCGCGCGGCGCGGCGCTCGCAGGAGCGTCCGGGGATCGGTGCCGACGCGCTCGCAACCGACCTTCGCCTCCGCGACGAGAAGGACGCGGTCAACATGCAGCCGGCGGGCGACGCCATCCAGATCGACACGACCCAGTTGTCTGTCGACGACGTCGTCGACCGGATCGAGCAGCTCGTGCTCGCGCGGCGCTCATGAACGGCGTCGAGGGTGTCTGGGCGGCCGGCCGCCTCACGATCGGCTCGCTCGTCCGGCTGCTCGCCCCGCTTCGCAACTACGGCGCCGAGCGCGTGCCGCCGAGCGGCGGCGTCGTGTTCGCCTTCAACCACTTCCACTGGGTCGACCCGCCGGTCTTCGGCCTGCTCTCGCCCCGCCGGATCACCTTCCTCGCCAAGGACGAGGCGCACCGGGTCCCGGGTCTCGGTCAGTTGATCCGCAGCTTCGGGACGCTTTCCGTCAGGCGGGGCGAGTCCGACCGGGAGGCGGTGCGACTGATGCGCGAGGCGGTCCGCAACGGGGAGGCGCTCGGCCTCTTCGCGGAGGGGACGCGGCAGCGGACGGGAGTGCCCGGCCCGGTCCAGCCGGGGGCGGCGATGGTGGCGATCCAGGAGAACGTCCCGGTCGTCCCGGCCGCGATCCGCGGCAGCTTCGAGTGGAAGCCGGGCAACTTCCACCCGATCGCCGTCGCGTGGGGCGAGCCGATCCGCTTCGAGGGGCTGCCGAAGGGCGCGAAGGGCTATCGCGAGGCCTCCGCCGTGATCGAGCGGCGCCTGCACGGCCTGCACGACTGGCTGGGCGAGTTGGACGCGCTCGGCCGCCCGCGACGCGCGACTCCGCCGGCATGACCGAGCAGGAGACCCCCGAGATCGTGGGCACGGTCGCGATCGTCGGCTTCCCGAACGTCGGCAAGTCGACCCTGATCAACCGGCTCACCGAGTCGCGCCAGGCGGTCGTGCACGAGACGCCGGGCGTCACGCGCGACCGGAAGGAGCTGCTCGCCGACTGGAACGGCAAGCATTTCCTCCTGATCGACACCGGCGGCGTCGACGACCTCGCCACCGATCCCTTCAGCCCGGAGATCGCGAAGCAGGCGCGCGCCGCGATCGCAGAGGCGGACGTCGTCCTCTTCGTCGTCGACGCGCGTCACGGGATCACGCCCGGCGACGAGGAGCTCGCGGTCACGCTGCGCGCCTCGAAGAAGCCGGTGCTCGTGCTCGCGAACAAGATCGACGACCCGCGCAAGGACCTCGAGGCGGTCGAGTTCCACAAGCTCGGGCTCGGCGACCCGTTCCCGCTCTCGGCGCTGCACGGCCACGGCACCGGCGACCTGCTCGACCGGATCGTGGAGATGCTGCCCGGTGCGGGGAAGACGCAGTTCGGCGACGAGGCGATCCGGGTGGCGATCCTCGGCCGGCCGAACGTCGGCAAGTCGTCGCTCCTGAACGGGCTCGTCGGCCAGGAGCGGGTGATCGTCTCGGACGTGCCGGGCACGACCCGCGACACGGTCGACACCGTGCTCGAGCGCGGCGACCGGATCTACCGGCTCGTCGACACGGCGGGCCTGCGCCGCAAGCGGAAGCAGCGGCAGGGGATCGAGTACTACTCCGAGCTGCGTGCGCTCGAGGCGGCCGAGCGGGCCGACGTGGCTCTCGTCCTGATCGACGCGAGCGAGGGGATCGTCGACCAGGACCTCGCCGTGGCCGACGTCGCCCGCAAGGCCGGGTGCTCGACGCTCGTCGTGCTCTCGAAGTGGGACAAGACCGAGGTGACGATCGAGGACGTGCGCCCCCGGATCGAGTCGCGCCTGCGGCAGCGGCCCCCGATGATCGCCGTCTCGGCCAAGTCCGGCCGCGGCCTCGAGCGCCTGCTCGCGTACACGGCCGACCTCTTCGACAAGCACACCGGCCGGATCCCGACGCCGGCGCTCAACAACGCCCTCGCGGAACTGCGGCAGGCGCGCCAGCCACCTCAGAAGCGGGGCAAGCGGCTCAACCTCCTCTACGGCGCGCAGATCTCGACGCGGCCGCCGCGGATCCGGATCCACGTCAACGACCCCGGCCTCGTCACGCGCGACTACTCCTACTGGGTCGAGAACGAGCTGCGCAAACGCTTTAACCTCGCCGGTGTGCCGGTCTCGATCGACTTCGTCAAGCGCTCGTGAGGGTCGTCGTCGTCGGCGGCGGCTCGTGGGGCACCGCGTTCTCGCGCGTGCTCGCAAACCGCGAGCACGAGGTCGTGCTCGCCTGCCGCGACGCCGAGCAGGCCGCCGCGATCGCCGAGACGGGCCGGAACCCGCGCTATCTCACCTCGTGCGACCTCCGGGCCGTCCAGGCGACGACGATCGCAGACGCGCCGATCGAGTCCGCGGAGCTCGTCGTGCTCGCCGTGCCGAGCGCGGTGTACGGCGACGTCGCCCGCGCGCTGCCAGGCGACGCGCCCGTGCTCTCGCTGACGAAGGGTCTCGATCCTGCTACCGGCGAGCGCCTCTCGACGCTGGTGCGCGAGCGTCCGGTGGCCGTGCTCTCGGGCCCGAACATCGCCGAGGAGGTCGCACGCGACCTGCCTGCCGCCGCCGTGATCGCGAGCGACGATCCGCAGCTCGCGCTCGAGCTTCAGGCCGCGATCAACTCGGTCACCTTTCGGGTCTACGTCAACGACGACATGATCGGCGTGGAGCTCTGCGCCGCGGCCAAGAACGTGATCGCACTCGCCGCGGGCGGGGCCGACGGTCTCCGCCTCGGCGACAACGCCAAGGCGGCACTCGTCGCGCGCGGGCTTGCCGAGATGGCGCGGCTCGCCGTCGCTTCGGGCGGCAAGGAGGAGACGTTCTCCGGCCTCGCCGGGATGGGCGACCTGGTCGTCACCTGCTTCTCGCAGTCGGGCCGAAACCGCCGCGCCGGCGAGCTGATCGCGCAGGGGACGAGCCAGGAGGATGCCGTCGCCCAGATCGGGATGGTCGTCGAGGGCCTGATCACGGCGCCCGTGCTGCGCGACCTCTCGCACCGGCTCGGGATCGAGCTGCCGATCACCCACGGCGTCTGCGCCGTCCTCGGCGGCGAGCCGCTGCACGAGCTGGTCGGGAGCCTGATGCGGCGAGAGCCGACCGCGGAGTAAGGCGGAGCCGGCCGACAACACCGGTCCGGATGGAAGGGGCTCCCGGTACGAGCCGAGCCTCGGGTAGCAGACCTCTGCGCTGTTTCGGACGCCGGCCAGACCATGAACCACTCCCGTCGGAATGGGCACGTTTGGCGGCCGTCTTGAGAGCGTGGATTTCCATGGCGCGTGCGAACTGACTGTTGTAACGTGTGGCCCACTTCTGGGGTCTACCGGGGGAGGGGTAGCTTGAGCACGGGGCTGAGCCTGAAGTGGAGTCGGCGCGTCCGCCTCTCGGGGGCGGCACTCGTCCTGACCGTCGTGCCTCTGGCTGGAGCCGCAGGCGCCGGCGATCTCGACGCCTCCTTCGGGAGCGGCGGGACGGTGACGACGCCGATCGGCGTCGGAAGCTCCGGGATGTACGACGTGGTAGTCCAGCCAGACGGGAAGATTCTCGGCTTCGGCCAGGCCGACTACGACACGGGTCAGACTGGCTTCACGATCGCGCGCTACGAGCCGAACGGGACGCTCGACGCCGGCTTCGGCGCCGGCGGTGTCGCGATCGTGGCTTTCGGCGACCTGTTCGACGAGGCCACACGGGGGCTTGTCCAGCCGGACGGCAAGGTCGTGGCGGCTGGCCACACGCTCGTCGAGCCCGGCCGCACGGAGATCGCGGTGGCTCGTCTCACCACGGCAGGTGAGCTCGACTCGAGCTTCGGGGCGGGAGGCGGAGTGAGGCTTTCCGTCGGGGAGGTCCCGGGCATCGAGTCGGTCAACAGCATCGCGCTGGATGCGAGCGGCCGCATCGTCCTCGCCGGCGTGGCCCGCTACGGCGCCGGTCCGAGCCGCATGGTCGCCTTGATCAGGCTCACGCCGTACGGCGAACCCGATGCCACCTTCGGAACGAATGGGGTCGTCACGACCAAGGTTGGCGGGCCCGACTCTTCCTCCTCGGCGCACGACGTCGCGATCCAACCGGACGGGAAGATCGTCGTCGCCGTCGATCGCTCGGGCACCACGCACCTCACCGTCGCCCGCTACACCGCGAGCGGCACGCTGGACCCCACCTTCGGTACGGACGGGATCGCGTCCGTGGAGATGTGGAACCCCGACGGAAAGCTCACGGAGACATCGGTGGTCACGCTCGACGGCGGGACGATCCTGCTCGGGGGGAACAGGCTCGTTACCTCGGCGGGCGGCAGCGAGCTCCTCGTCGCGCGCCTGACGTCGACAGGGGCGCTTGACACCACGTCGTTCTTCGGTTCAGGCACAGCGCGGTTCTTGAAGACGAGCGAAGCCGGTGAGAACGAGGCGCTGTCGGAGATCCTGGTGGAGCCGGACGGCAAGCTGATCCTCGCCGGCTGGCGCGGACCGAATTCGCGCGCGGCCACGCACCCCGTCGTCGCGCGCGTCGATCGGAGCGGCACGTACGACTCCACGTTCTCGTGCAACGGCGTCGCGGACGATCCCGTCGGCAGTCGCGGCGGGTGGGCGCTCAACGCCGCTGCGTTGACGTCGACTGGCAAGATCGTTGCAGGAGGAACTGCGTTCACGCCAGACGTCGACTCCGATTTCGCGCTCGCGCGTTTTCTGACTTCCGCGACGCCGACGTGCGCAGCGCCGCCTCCGCCTCCTCCTTCCGGTGGTGGTGGTGGCGGCGGCGGAGGAGGCCTGATCCCGCCCGACTTCGAGCTGACGATCGGCCACAGCCCCGCCGCGGTCGCAGCCGGCGACTCATTCACCTACACCTTCGTCGTCCGGAACAAGTCGGCCGGCAGCGCGACCGGTGTGACGCTCGCGTTCACGCTGCCCGACCGGGTTGAGTACGTGTCGTCGTACGCCGAGAGCGGTTCCGGCTGCCGGGTCTCGGCGGGCCAGAGTTACCTCTGCGTCCTCGATTACGTCGGCGCCCAGTTCACGACGAACGTCAGGGTGACGGTGCGCGTGCGCGAGAACGGCGAGCTGCCCCTGACGGCCGCAGTGGGTTCCGCCCAGGCAGACCAGAACCCTGCCGACAACTCCGCGACCTACATCTTCCGCGCCGGACCGCAGACCCCGCCGACACCGCCGCCGTCCCCGCCGCCCGTCACGCCGTCGCAAAAGAACGTGACGAAGGTCGGCAGCGCGCGGGCCGACGTCCTCCGGGGCGGCGGAGGCAACGACACGCTGAGGGGGCTCGGCGGCCACGACCGGCTCTTCGGTGGCAGCGGCAACGACCGGCTCTTCGGCGGCAACGGCAACGACCGGCTCGATGGAGGCAGGGGTCGTGACGTCCTCGACGGCGGCCGCGGGAACGATCTCATCCTCGCCCGCGACAAGGCGGTGGACACGATCAGGTGCGGCCCGGGCAGGGACAGCGTCGTGGCCGACCGCGCCGACAAGGTCGCCAAGGACTGCGAGACCGTCCGGCGGAGGTGAGTCTCCGGATGCGGTGCGCCGTCCTCGGCGGCGGGCCGCTGCACGAGCTCGTCGGCAACCTGATGCGCCGCGAGCCGACCGCCGAGTAACCGGATCCCACCCGTTCGGGGGGAGTTCGCCGGCCGTTTCGTGCCGTCTATTGCATTCCGTTCCGGAGCGGGTTACGTTGCGAACGTTTTGGAGGGGACGGGGACGATGCACAAAACACGAGCCACGACCGACTCCGGGTAGGCGGCGGTGTCGCCCTTCTCAGTCAGGAGCCGCCGTCGCCGGCGGTTCGCGCGCGCCGCCGTCCTCGCGGCGATGTCGCTCGCGCTCGTCGCTGCGATCGGGCCTGCACAGGCGACCCCGGTGGACGAGGACGCGAAAGCCGTCGCCAACGCGATCGACAGCTTCACCAACCGGCTCTCGTCCGCGGCCGACGCGCTCGGCGAGTACGCCGACCTCGCGAACAACCTGCCGCTCACCGATCTCGCCCCGGGCGACCCCGACGCACTCGACCTCAGCAACCTCCTGAAGGACAAGCTCGGCACCCTGGCCGGCACCTACGCGAACATGAGCGAGCTGGCCACGGCGATCGAGGCCAAGGACGATCTCGCGGGGTCGCTGAAGATCCAGTTCGGCTCGGGCACGCTCGACCCCGGTCAGGCGGCCGTCAGCTCCACCCCGACCTCGATCACGATCCCCGTCCACGCGGAGCGGAGCGTCGCCCAGCCGCTGCAGTTCGCCTTCGGCTCGAGCGTCGACATGGCGGGCGGGAGTCTCGGCGTCGACTTCGAGCTCGACACCACCCTCACGTTCAACGTCGACTCGGCCGCGATCACGAGCGCCGCGACGGCGCCGCCGACCGCGCTCTCGCTGGTGCCGCCCACGATCGACCTGTGCGCGAACGCGACCGGTGCGGTCGGCGTCTTCACTGCTCGCTTCGGCTTCACCGACGTCAAGGTGTCCACGGACGACCCGGCGACGCCCGGCACGGAGACGGCGAAGCTGCACGCGTGCGCCAAGGCGACGTTCCAGGACCCGGACTCGATCGGCGGGATCACGCTGGACGAGTGGACGTCGCATGCGCTCACCGAGCTCGCGACCGCTGCGATCGTCAAGGGCAATCCGAGCGGCAACGACCTCGACCTGAAGCTCTACGCGGACGCGTCCCTCGTCAACGGCGACGCGTTCACGGCCGCGACCGCAGCCGACGCGTCGATCACGTTCACCGATGCCGACCTCTCCAACGGATTCAACGGCGACACCGACGCCGACGATCGGCCCCGGCCTCCAGGCCTGGCTCAACGTCAGCGCCGGCGACGTGGCCAACGGCTTCGCCCAGTTCGTCGCCTCGCTCGCCGCTGCGCACGGCTTCGGCAACGGCCCGTTGCCGCTGCTCGGCCAGTCGCTGACGGATCTCGTCGACGGCGTCAAGCCGCTGCTCGACTACTCCGCGCAGCTGCTGAACGCCAGCGTCGGCTGCGGCACGGTGCCGGGCGACGCGACGCACTTCCCGACGGGCTTCACGGACAACCTCACCACGGGCACCCTCGTGTACTGCCGCGGGCAGGCGCAGCAGCCGGTCGTCGCCGGCAGCGTCAGCTGGACGATCCCCGCCGGCGTGCCCGCCACCGTCGTCACGAACGGGACGAGCGACGCGACTCTCGCCGAGAGCCCGACCGCCGACGCGGTCTTCGAGATGACCGGGCCGGGCAACTTCTCGGTCGTCGCCGGCTGGACCTCCGGCGCCGAGGCGAAGACCGCGATCCCGCGTCCCGGCAGCGCCCAGGAGCTCTTCGCACGGCTCGCCGCACGCAGCCGGTCTCGACGACGGGCTCGGCAACCTGGGCTACGACGCCGCGTCGAAGTCGCTGACCTTCCGGCTCCACCCGACCGCGCCGCTCGACCCGGCGGGAAAGAGCGTCGACGCGAACATCGGCGACGTGCTCCGCAACAAGACGAACCTGTCGGGCCTCAAGGAGGCGACCGGCAGCCTCGACGCCGACATCGACGGCGTCGACTTCGACGTCACCTTCGGCGTCCTGCTGCTCGGCAGCACGAGCGACATCACACCGCTGCGCGGCACTGCGACGAGCGGGTCGGGCCTGACGCTGACCGACTCGGGCGCGAATTTCACCGACGGCAACAACGACCCCAAGCTCGGCCAGGTGCTGAAGAAGACGAGCGCGCCGGCAGGCGAGTGCACGATCGCGTCGCTGACGGCGACGACTCTGACCTGCGCCGCGGGCGCCGGGATCGCCTGGGCCGGCGGTGATGCCTACGACGTCGACGGCGGCCTGATCGACCGCTTCTACGTCAAGGTCGACCCGACGGCGCCGGAGCTCTCCGTCGCCGACGTGTCCCTCTCGGGCAACGCGACCCTGAGCGGCAAGGTCGGGTTCCTCGCGATCGAGGCCGGCGGCAACGGCGCGAAGAACACGTTCACGCCAGGCACCGCGTTCGGGATCGGCAAGGCCGACAGCACGAAGCCGGTGCTCCGCGTCGACATCAAGACCCCGAGCACGTTCACGATCGATCAGGGAGGCACGTCCTCGATCATCCCGAACGTGATCGGCGTCGGCGAGCTGCTCACCAACCTCGACTCGGCGCACGTCGGCGCGGTGTGCAACCTGAAGGCGACGGCGGGCCTGGGGATCGAGGCGAAGGTCGACGGCACGACGCTCGCCTCGGGCGGCGTCGCGGTCAACTGGCCGACGGCGTTCAAGCCAAGCAGCTGTGAGCCCGACTTTTCGACGCTCGCGGTGAGCGCCGACACCGATTTCGACACGAGTCTCCGCGACTTCGACCCGTTCCCGTCCCCGACGGGCACCCACACCGCGGCGACCTCGACGAACCTCTTCGACCTCACGAAGGACTTCACGAAGGTCGGCTTCGATCCGACGAAGGGTCCCAGCCCCGAGGGAGGCAACAACCTCCTCAACCTGACGCTCCGGAACAAGACGACCGGTGCGAGCTGCACGATCGCGACGATCACGGCCACGGAGCTCCAGTGCACGCTGTCCGGCGGCACCCGTGCCGGCGACGACGCCAACGCCAACAAGTGGAAGACGGGCGACGAGTACGCCGTCGAGGGCAATGCGCTCGCGTGGCTCGCCTACATCCTCGACAACCTCGACAAGGTCGTTGCCGAGATCGACAAGATCGACCCGACCCTGACCGACAAGGAGCTGCCGCTCGTCGGCATCTCCACCAAGGACATCGTCGGCAAGATCAAGTCGATCAAGCAGACGACCGACGAGCTGCGGGGAGCGCCGGCGGCTCAGATCGACTGTTCGCAGAACGCCGACGGGACGAGCGTGCCGGGGTTCGACCTCACGCAGCTCCCGCGCGGGACGACGATCCACTGCCGCGCCGTCACGACGGCCGCTCCCACCTCGGTCACCTGGACCGTGCTGAAGAGCCCCGCAAGCCCGGACAACGTCACGGTCGGTACGAATGCCGCCAGCGTCGACACCGTCGGGGCGAGCCCGAGCGCGCGCGTCGCCGTCACGGTAGGCGATCCGACGCTGGTGCCGGTCAGCGGCCCGACGCCCCTGATCGCGATCAGCGACTGGCGGGTGAAGGTCGAGTTCACCGACGCAGCGGGCAACCACAACACCGAGTTCCCCACGTCCTCGCCGCCCACGTCGCTCCAGGAGCTCGAGCAGCTGATCGGCGAGAAGCTCGGCGTCGACAACGTGCTCAAGCTCGACCTGCTCGACCTGCCGGGTGCCGGCCAGGCGGCGCGCACGAGCGGCACCGCGACCGCGGGCGGCACCGCCGACAACGTTCTCGAGGACGCGGGCGAGGACTTCCCCGCCAACGCCGAGGCGAGCCGCCCGTTCATCGGCAACCTGCTGATCAACACGACCGACAAGACGCAGTGCACGATCACGAACGTCGGCACCGACACGCTCACGTGCGCGGCGGGCGCGGGCATGCAGTGGTCGGCCGGCGACCTGTACGAGGTCGTCGGCAACAACACCAAGGATCTCGTGATCCGGCTCGGCGTCGGCTTCTGCTCGGGCGGCGGCGTCACCTGCAAGGCCACCGACCGCTCGTCGCCCGCGATCGCGGCGCCGCTGAACATCAAGGACGACTTCGCCAACATCGTCGGGGTCGAGAGCGAGGGCTCGATCCAGCTCGACTACGCGGCACGGGCGCAGCTCGACATCGGGATCCCGATCAAGCTCGACCTGACGCCCGACGTCGTCGTGCTCGACACGAGCGGCGCGTCGCTCGAGGCCAGCCTGAACGCGAACGACATCGGGCTCTCGGCGGCGATCGGCCCGATCACGGTCGACCTCGGCACGAAGGTCACCGACGGTGTCGGCATCGGCAAGCTCGGCGCGAAGCTCGGCCTCGAGTCCGACAACGACACGGTGGCCAACAACACGACGCGGACGTTCGGCGGCTTCCTCACCGCCGTCGCCGGCAACGCCTCCTTCGCCGGCACGAGCCAGGAATGCGACGCGCCGGCCGGTGCTCCCGTCGAGGCCAGCGGCCACGCGTGCGCGGTGCTGAGCGTCAGCGCACTCGGCACGGACTTCGGCGAGTTCACGATCGAGTGCACGATCGGCGGCAGCCCGCTCTGCGACGCCAACCTGCCGCCGGCGCTCGAGACGCTGCTCAGCGGCTCCGAGCTCGACTGGTCGCTCCTGATCCAGATCCTGCCGCAGATCCTCGCCAACCTCGAGAAGACCCTCGACGGAGCCGCTCAGGACATCCATCTCCCGCTGATCGGGGACACGCTGGATGCGGGCGCGAACGTCGTCGGCACCTTCAACGACAACGTCGTCACCCCGTTCGCGAACCTCGTCAACGACCTCAAGACCATCGCCGACAAGGATGGCGACGGCGACACCGACGCCTACGACCTCGCCAAGGCCGCCCAGACCTTCGTGTACGACGGGCTCGGCCCGGCCTCGAGCGCGGACCTGCTGCTCGACACGAACGGCGACAACACCGTCACCAAGGAGGACGTGGTCGTTACGCCGCTCTGCGGCACGCCCGCGGCCGTCTGTGCCGACGGTCACGGCATCACCACGCTCGACCTCGTCAAGGACTTCCGGATCACGTTCAAGCTCGGGCAGGAAATCGACGGCGACGTCCCGTTCGACATCGGCCTGAAGGGCCTGCCTCTACGCCTCACCGGCGGCGTGCACGGCGCCGGATCGTGGAGCCTGCTCGTCGACTTCGGCCTCTCCTTCGACGACGGGCCCTACATCGTCGCCAACGGCAAGAAGGGCTTCACGGGCACCGAGAACCGCCCGTTCGATCTCGACCTCGAGCCCGACGGCGCGCCCGACGGCACGCTGGACGCGCACTCGGTCGTCACCTACCTGCAGGACGACACGACCGACTTCACGGCACTCGCCGAGCTCGGCATGTGGCTGAAGAAGACCTCGGGCACGGGTGCGGGCGCCGGCTGCCGCGTGACGAAGATCGAGACGCACAAGCTCTACTGCGACGACTTCGGCACGGGCACCGCCGGTCCGCTCAGCTGGGCCGGCACGGACGGGTACGAGCTGCTCGCCCGGCACGCACCGGACATCCCGGACGTCGACGGGGCCTCGGAGCTCAGGGTCGACGCCTCGGTCTCGATGGGAGACGCCGCGGCCGCCTGCGACGCGAGCTCGGGCAGCCTGCCTGCGTACCTCGAGCGGCTACACGAACAACCGCTGCCTCGAGGGCCAGCTTGCGTTCCTCAAGGTCAACGTCCGCGACAAGGACGGCACGCTGGACTGCGCTGCGCTGGCGCCGAACACCGAGCAGCCGACCGCGCTCTGCCTCGTCGCCGCGCTCGACTTCAAGAAGACCGGTGGCACCCGCATCGGTCTGTCCGATGCGATCTCGGGCAACTTCAGCGTCGACCCGAGGCTGACGGGCACGGCCAACATCGACGTCCGCTTCCGCACCGGCCTGAACGTCGGCCAGAGCGCCGGCTTCCCGAGCGTGCTCGGCAAGTTCCACCTCTTCTGGGGCTTCAGCGCCACTCCGTCGACAGGTCTCGACTTCGCCGCGCTCGAGATCGCGTTCGACGGTCTCAACCTCGACGTCGGCACGTTCATCAGCCAGTTCCTCGGCCCGATCGTCAAGCAGGTCAAGGACGTGACGAACCCGCTGATGCCCGTCGTGGAGATGATCCAGGGTGAGGTCCCGATCATCTCCGATCTCTCGAAGCTCGTCGGACAGGGGCCGGTGACGGTCCTCGACCTGCTCGAGGCGATCAGCGGCAACGACCTGTCGCTGCTGCGCTCGATCCTGCAGATGGTCAAGTTCGTCAACTCGCTCCCGACGGACGGGAATCTCCTGCTCCCGCTCGGCAGCGACCCGTTGACGGGCGGCAGCTTCAAGGTGACCGGTGCGCGTGCCGGCGGCAGCCAACCGATCCCCGAGGAGGCTGACAAGGGGATCACGGACAAGGTCGCCGGCAAGGACCTCGTCAACACGCTCGGCGCGTCCGGGTCGCCGTACGCGGCGGCGAAGACCACGCCCGGCGCAGTGCGATCGCGGCGCCACCTTCGGCGTCTGCGGCCTCACGTTCCCGTTCTTCGGCGACGCCGGCCAGATCTTCGGCGTGCTGATGGGCAAGGACGCGACGCTCGTGCACTACGACGCCGGCTCGTTCGGCGCCGGCGCGGGCTTCGGGTTCTGCTTCCCGCCGATCATCATCGGGCCCGTCCCGGTGCAGATCTGCATCGGCGGCTCGTTCCGCGTCGAAGGCCGCTTCGCGATGGGGTACGACACCTCCGGCCTGCGGAAGGTGCTCGCGGGCGGGACGGGCACGCACCTGCTCGACGGGATCTACTTCGACGACTACGACTCCCACGGCGTCGACGTGCCCGAGGTCAAGTTCACGGGCCGCGTGTACGCCGAGGGCGCCGTCAGCGTCTACATCTTCAAGGTCGGCATCCGTGGCGAGATCATCTTCACGACCGGGCTCAACCTCCACGAAGACGCGCCACAGGACGGCAAGCTCCGGATCGAGGAGATCATCGCCAAGATCTTCAACCCGCTCTGCCTCTTCGACGTGGAGGGGAAGATCGAGGCCGCGCTGTCCGCCTTCGTGAAGATCGACCTCTTCATCACGTCGGTCGAGTTCTCGATCCAGATCGTCAAGATCACCCTGCTCGAGTTCAACCTCAGCGTCTGCAACGTCAAACCCGTTCTCGCCAAGGTCGAGACCGTCGCCGGAGTCGAGCGGCTGGTGCTCCACATGGGCTCGAGTGCGCTGAGAACGGCGCGCGGCATCGCGCCCGCAGAGATCAACGAGAAGTTCACGGTCCGGCAGATGGAGTCGTTCACGTCCGGGCCGAACAGCGGCAAGACGCGCTTCTCCGTCTCCGCGTTCGGCATCCAGCAGGACTACTTCCTCACGACGGCCAAGGTCGGCACGGCGACGCGAAGCTGATCGCCGACGGCGCCGACGGCGCGCGACGTCGTCTCGCTGCTCCCGGGCAGCGCCCAGGGCGAGCAGGCCAACCCGAACCAGCAGAAGCCTCCGATCCCGTTCACGCTCCGGGCGGACGTCACGGGCGGGAGCGGCGACGACGAGCTCACGACCGGCGACGGCATCGACAACGTGAGCGGGAACGAGAACAACGACACCATCTCGACCGGCGGCGGCGCGGACGTGATCGCCGGTGGCGCCGGAGACGACAAGATCGACGCGGGCGCCGGCAACGACTCGAACGTCCACGGTAACGACGGCAACGACATCGTCAACGGCGGCCCCGGCGCCGACAACCTGTTCGGGGACGCGCACGACGACATCATCTCGGCCGGCCCGGGCGATGTCGGGACGTCTCGTCGACGAGCTCACCGGCGGCCCCGGGAACGACACGCTGAATGCCGACGGCGGCGGCGACAAGCTGTGGGGCGACGAGAACAGCTCAGCTTCGCCTGCACGGCCGATGCCGGCAACGACGGCTCGACGGCTGGTGGCCTCGGCGGCCGCGACTCGCTGATCGGCGCCGACGGGAACGACCAGATGCACGGCGGCAACGGCGACGACGCACTCGACGGCGCGAACGGCAACGACACCATGTGCGGCGGCGGCGGCAACGACGAGCTGACCGGCGGCAGCGACAAGGACACGATGTCCGGGAACGGCGGCGACGACGACCTGGTCGGCTCGACCGACGACGGCACCGGCGACGTCATGAACGGCAACGGTGGCCGCGACTACATGCTCGGCGACGAGGGGACGCTCACCCGCGACTCCGGCAACAACGTCGCAGCCGCGCCGACCGGCTCGTTCGTCGGCAACGACGCCATGAACGGCGGCCCCGGCCGCGACTTCATGTGGGGGCAGGGCGGCGTCGACACGATGAACGGCAACGCCGGCAACGACGACATGCGCGGCGGCCCCGCCGACGACGTCATGAACGGGAACGAGAACGACGACGAGATGTACGGCGAGGACGGCATCGACACGATGCACGGCGACGCGGGCAACGACTACATGCGCGGCGGCGCCGGCACGGACACCATGGACGGCGACGCCGGGAACGACGAGATGTACGGCGACGGCGCCGTCGACACGATGCGCGGCGGCGCCAACGACGACCTGATGCGCGGCGGCGGCGGCGACGACCGGATCGAGGGCAACGGCAACGACAGCTCGGCGCTCCCGCTCGACGACTCCTCGAACCCGCTCGCCAACGCCAATTTCGACCTGCATCTCGTCAAGAACGCGGCCACCGGGGCGTGGACGATGACGGACGGCGGCGACGGCGACGTCATCTACGGCGACGCCGGCCAGGACGACATCGTCGGCGGCTCGCAGGGTGGCTCCCCGTCGGCCGACCGCGGGGACACGATCCTCGGCAACACCGAGCAGGACGTGATCGCGGGCGACAACGCCACGATCACCCGTCCCGGCGGCACCGAGCCGGACGGGACGATCACGCGGACGGTCGTGCTCTCCGACCCGGGCGGCGCAAGCATCGCCCAGGCCGACGGTGACTGGATCCAGGGCAACCTCGGCAACGACGACATCTACGCCGGCGGCGGCGGCGACCTGGTACACGGCGACGAGGGCGACGACTACATCGAGGGCAACGGCGGCTCGGACGGCGCCGGCGTCCTCGGCGGACCGCCCGTTGCCGGGATCGGGCTCTACGGCGACGTCGGCCAGGACGACATCGCGGGCGGGACGTCACAGGGCAGCGGCGGCGTCGCCGACGGCAACGACGACGCGTGGGGCGGCCAGGGCCACGACGTGATCGCGGGCGACAACGCGACGATCACGCGCACCGGCGGCGGCACGTGCGACGGCTACGTCTGCAACACCTTCCGGCTGCCTGACGTCCAGAACGTCGTCATCCGGCGCATCCAGATCTGGGACGTGGCGACGACAGCGGCGGCCGCGCCCGCGGGGACCTTCGGCAGCGACACGATCGGCGGCGAGGACGGCCACGACCGGATGTACGGCCAGGGCGGCGGCGACAACCTCAAGGGCGGCCAGAACGACGACTTCGCGTTCGGCAACGACGGCGCCGACACGATCCTCGGCGGCGACGGCCAGGACGACCTGATCGGCGGCACCGGCCGCGCCGACTCGGCGACCCCGGCCTCTGCGACCGACGGCCGCCTCGACACCGGCGACCTGATCCAGGGCGAAGGCGACTTCGACGCGATCGCCGGCGACAACTCGCGGATGGTCCGCAAGACCACGGGCGCCGACGACGACCACGGCCTCTGGGTCGCGAACAGCTTCAATGCGGCGGTCGACCGTCTGATCGCGCTGATGGACGTCGGAGTCGTCGGCTCGCCGGCCGGCGCCGGGACGAGCGGCAACGACGAGCTGCTCGGCGGCGGCGCGGACGACGTCGTCTACGGTCAGGGCGGCAACGACGGCATCTCCGGCGGCGAGGGCCAGGATCTGCTCGAGGGCAACGCGAACGGCAGCGGCAACGCGCCCGACCCGGCCGGCAGCTACGGCGGCGCCTGGCCGGCGTTCGCAGGCGACGTGATCCACGGCGACGCCGGCGCCGACGACATCGCAGGCGGTACCGGCTGGATCTACCGCATGGTCGGCGGCGTCGAGACCGGCGACCCGGTCGTGGCCGGCGTTCGCGTCGGCGCCGACGGGCGGCTGGACGGCGGCGACACGCTCTTCGGCGACGCCGGCGGCGACGCGCTCGCGGGCGACAACACCGTGATCGAGCGCGCGCTCACGGGTGCGGGCGCCTGGGTGCTCGACGACCTGCACGCGCCGGATGCGCTCGGCGTCGTCCGCCGCGTGCTGCGGCAGCGCGACGTGGCCACGATCTCGAACGTCGCCCCGCTCGCCGACGGCACGTCCGGCGCGGACACGATCTACGGCAACGAGGGTGTCGACGTCGCGTACGGGCAGGGCGGAGACGACACGATCCAGGGCAATGCCGGCGACGACCACCTCGAGGGCAACGCGAACGACGACACGATCTCGGGCAACGAGGGCCGGGACGATCTCGTCGGTGGCACCGGACGCACGTTCTCGAACGACGAGTCGACCGCCGCTGCCGGACGCATCGACAATCCGGTCGGCGACGACGCCCCGAACGACGTCCTCCACGGCGGCGACGGGCTCGGCGGCGTCGCGGCCGACGACGACGACGTGATCCTGGGCGACAACGGCACGATCGACCGCGTGCGTGGTGCGCTCGGAGCCGCCGGGGCCGAGCTCAACCGGCTGCCGTTCAACGGCGCCTGGGGCGAGGCGAGCTGGGACGAGCCGAACATCCTGCGCGTGATCCGGCTGCTCGACGTCGCCACGACTGCGAGCACCGGCCCCGAGACCGACGGGACGAACGGGGACGACACGATCGACGGAGAGGCGAACGAGGACGTTCTCTTCGGCCAGGGCGGCGCGGACACGATCGGCGGCGACGCCGGCGATGACTACGTCGAGGGCAACGGCGGCGCCGATGCGATCCAGGGCAACGACGGCGAGGACGACATCACCGGCGGCGGCTCGGCGAGCCACACCGGCCCGAACGGCCTGCTCGACGCGAACCGCGACGGCACCCTCGACCCGACGCGCTCGGGCGAGACGCTGCGCGACGCCGGCGACACGCTCGTCGGCGACAACGGCGACGGCACCGCGGGATCGAGCGACGTGATCGCCGGCGACAACGCGCGGATCCAGCGTCTGCTGGCGGGCGGCGACTGGCGGATCGACGCGCAGCGGCGCAGCAGCGACGCCGAGCCGGGCGCGAAGCTTCGCGACGTCTTCCTCTTCGACATCGAGCTCGTCGGTGCGGGCGAGCCCGGCGACGCCGACCCGGGTGAGAGCGGGGTCGACACGATCAACGGCAACGGCGGCGAGGACATCCTGCTCGGCCAGGGCAACGGTTCCACAGCGAACGCGTACGGCAACGAGTCCGGCGCTCCCGGCCCCGCCAACTGCCAGGACGCCACCGGCGGCCCGGGCTCGGGCACGCTCTCGGGCTCGGAAGAGGTGCCGAACGGCGACAACGACAACGACGACCTGCCCGACCTGAACGACCCGCAGTGCCGCGTCGCGGCGCCCGGCGACACCGTCGCCGGCGAGACCGGCGAGGACTACATCGAGGGCAACCAGGGCTCGGACAACCTCACCGGCGGCGAGGGCGAGGACGATGTGGTCGGCGGCTCTTCTTCCAACACCGGCCATCTGAACGCGATCCTGCCGCCCGCCGACCGCGACGCGGGCTTCGCGCCGGGCGCGATCGCCGACGCCAACCGGCCGTTCAACCTGAACGACGGGCACGACGTCGTCGAGGGCAACGCCGAGGACGACGTGGTCGTCGGCGACAACGCCTTCGTCGACCGCTACACCGGCACCGGCGGCGTCTGGCTCACCCTCGCCGGCCCGGGCGCAGGCCCCTTCGCGGCCACCGACCGGCCGAACTCCGAGCCCGCGCGCGGCGCGTACAGCGCCAGCGACCTCGTTCGGCGCGACGTGACGACACGGACGGTGCGCGAGAGCGCCGGCGCGTTCGGCAACGACTACGTCCGCGGCGGCGGCGGCAAGGACGACGTCTACGGCTTGCTCGGCAACGACTGGCTCGAGGGCAACGAGGATGAGGACGCGATCGTCGGCGACATGGGCAAGATCGTCGGCAACCAGCTCGGCGGCCCGACCCCGGACGAGCTCGCGGACCCGCCGCTCGACCGCTTCATCGCGCCGCCGCAGCCCTTCCTCGGCTCGACGATCGACTACGCGGGCACGCTCAAGCGCGAGGTCGTGCTCTACGCCTTCGACGAGTCGCAGCCCGCAACCGCAGGCATCGGTCACGACGTGGCGCTCGGCGGCGACGGCAACGACGTCATCCACACCGGGCCCGGCGAGGATCTCGCGAACGGCAATGCCGGTGACGACCGGATCTGGCTCGGCGACAACGCCACGGCGACGACCGCGGTCAAGGGGAAGGCGCAGCCGCTGATGGCGCACGACCGCGTGGACGCCGGCTGGGGCGGCTCCGGCCATGACCACCTCTGGGGCGGCTACGGCGCCGACTACCTCGACGTGCGGCCGCGCTCGGTTACGTCCGCGCCCGGGCTGACGCCGACGAGCGACCCGGAGACGTGGTTCCAGGTCGCGGGCGCCGAGGCATCGCACAACGGCGTCGTCTACGCCCAGGAGAATTTCGAAGGCATCGACTACCTCTATGGCGGCTGGGACCAGGACACGATGCAGGCGAACGAGGGCGACAACGGGCCCAAGCCCGGCGACCGGCTCCTCGACTGGGCTGGCGTCTACAACGGGTATTACCTCTGCCCGTCCACCTACGGCGACTGGGTCTCGACCCGCTCCGCCGCACCGGGCATGCTCGACTTCCTCCAGTCGATGTCTCAGGGATTCGGCGCCGCGACGACCGCGACACCGGGCACGTCGGGCTTCCGCGAGACCGCGATCGTCTTCCAGAACGAGCACGGCAAGAACGCGAACCCGATCCACCCGGACACCCCGGCGCACTTCACGTGCGGCCCGGGCGTCACGATCCCGTGAGTCGACCCGTCGCGATGCTCGCGGCCGCGCTCGTCGCCGTCGCAGCCGCAGGCTGCACCCACTCGGCCGACGAGCGCGACGCGACGGGCACCACGACAGTTCCCGCGACGACGGCCCCGGCCGAGACGACGCCGACGGTGGAGGTCCGCCCCGAGCCGCCAGCCGGCCAGAGCCGCTGGGCGGAACAGGTCGATGCGGCGTGCAGGCCGCTGCAGGATCGGATCGACGCCGTTCCGCCTCCGGTGGATGGTCCCGGGCTCGAGCGCTGGCTCGCGGAGCTCCTGCCCCTCGCCCGGCAGCAGCTCGCCGCCGTGAAGGCGATCAAGCCGCCCGCGAAGCAGAGCGAGGCGGAACGGGTGGCGCTCTTCACCTCGAGCCTGACGAAGCTCGAGCGGGGCCTGACCCGATACCTCGCGGCGATCGGCGCGAACGACCCCGAGGCAGTCCAGCGTGCCCTGGCCGAGACGAGCGCGGCCGGCGCCGCCGCGCGCAGCTATGCCGTCTCGCTCGGCATCACCGCGTGCGGCGGCTACGAGAGCGGCTGAGCCGGCGCCACGGGCGCCCGATCTGCGAGTATCGAACGGGGGACGGGGGGCGATGACGGACACGATCTCACTGACGAAGCAGGACGTCCGTCGCGCGCTCGTCGCGTACCAGCTCCGCCAGGGCACGCTCGACGAGGTCTTCGACCGCCTGCGCAGTGTCCAGTACGACCCGCTCAGCCCGGCCGGCTGCAACCACGACCTGGTCCTCCAGGCACGCGTCCGCGGCTACCGCGTCGGCGACTGGCAGGCGCACGCGTACGAGCGACGCCGGGTCTACGACGGCTGGGACAAGCAGGCGTCGCTGATCCCCTACGAGGGCTGGCGCGCCCGGCGCGTGATCTGCGAGTGGCAGTCGCGCTGGCTCGAGGAGGTCGTCCGCGACCACCCGGGCGCGGTCGAGGCTGTCCTCGCCGAGCTGGAGGCGCACGGACCGATGGCGCCGCGCGACTTCGAGTTCCAGCAGCACCGGCCCGAGTGGAAGGGCTCCTGGTACGGCCCGAGCCTCACGAAGCAGACGCTCCGCGCGCTCTGGCACGCGGGCCGGATCATGACCCACTCGCGCCGGAAGGGGCAGCACGTCTACGACCTGACCGAGCGCGTCGTCCCGCCCGCCCAGCTCGCCGGGCCGGCGCTCGACCGGGAAGAGTCGCTGCGGGCGATCCTGCGCGACCGGCACCGCGGCATGGGGCTGATCCGCCCCACGGCGCCCTACGAGGTCTGGGCGATGGACCCCAAGCGGGTCGGGTACCGGGCGGTCCGCGAGGCAATGGTTCTGGACGGGGAGCTGATCCCGGTCGAGGTCGAGGGCGTCAAGGCGAATGCCGCCCCGGAGCTGCTCGAGTTCCTGGGCGCGAAGCCCCCGGCGCGGGTGGCCTTCCTGGCGCCGCTCGACCAGCTGCTCTGGGACCGGAAGATGACCGAGCACCTGTTCGGCTTCGCCTACAAGTGGGAGGTCTACGTCCCCGAGGCCAAGCGCGAGTACGGCTACTACGTGCTGCCCGTGCTGTACGGCGACCGCTTCATCGGACGAGTCGAGTTCTCGACCCGCGGCCGCGTGCTCGAGGTCAAGCGCTGGTTCCCCGAGGTCGGGCGGCTGCCGCGCGAAGCACTGCGCGCGGCCCTGGCGCGCTTCCAGCGGTATGTCGGCGCCGACGAGGTCGTCCGCGTGGAAGGTGTGCCGCCGTTCCCCGGTTAGCGGCCGCTAAGATCCCCTGCTCATGGCTGCGCGCGAGTTCTCCTTCACCTCGGAGTCCGTCACCGAGGGACATCCCGACAAGATCGCCGACCAGGTCTCTGACGCCGTCCTCGACGCCGTCCTCACCGACGACACCTCCGGGCGCGTCGCCTGCGAGACGCTGATCACGACCGGCCTCGTCGTCGTCGCCGGCGAGATCACGACCGAGACGTACGTCGACATCCCGCGCCTCGTCCGCAAGACGATCGCGGACATCGGCTACACGCGCGCCAAGTACGGCTTCGACGCCGAGACCTGCGGCGTCGTCGTCGCGATCGACGAGCAGTCGCCGGACATCGCGCAGGGCGTCGACGACTCCTTCGAGGCGCAGCACGGCGACGACGACCCGCTCGACCGCGTCGGCGCCGGCGACCAGGGGATGATGTTCGGCTACGCGTCGAACGAGACCGACGAGCTGATGCCGCTGCCGATCCAGCTCGCCCACCGGATCTGCAAGCGCCTCTCCGAGGTGCGCAAGGCCGACGTGCTCCCGTACCTCCGGCCGGACGGCAAGGCGCAGGTGACGGTTCGCTACGAGGTCGACGAGCGCGGCCGCCAGAAGCCGGTCGAGATCGAGCGGATCCTCGTCTCCACCCAGCACCGCGACGGGCTCGACTCGGAGGCGCTGATCAAGCCGGACCTGATCGAGCACGTCCTGCACCCGATCCTGCCCCACTCGCTCTACGACGAGAAGCGGCTGGAGGAGAAGGACTTCGTCTACGTCAACCCGACCGGCAAGTTCGTGATCGGCGGGCCGATGGGCGACACCGGCCTCACCGGCCGCAAGATCATCGTCGACACCTACGGCGGGGCCGCGCCGCACGGCGGCGGCGCCTTCTCGGGCAAGGACCCGACCAAGGTCGACCGCTCGGCCGCCTACGCCGCGCGCTACGTGGCGAAGAACGTCGTCGCCGCCGGCCTCGCCGAGCGCTGCCAGATCCAGGTCGCCTACGCGATCGGCGTCGCCCACCCGCTCTCGGTGCTCATCGACACGTTCGGCACCGAGGCCGAGGGACTGACGCAGGAGCAAATCGAGCGGCTCGTGCGCGAGCACTTCGACCTCCGGCCGGCCGCCATCCTCCGTGACCTCGACCTGCGCCGCCCGATCTACGAGAAGACGGCCGCCTACGGCCACTTCGGCCGCGAGGACCGCGACTTCACCTGGGAGCGGACGGACAAGGCGGACGCCCTCCGCCAGGCCGCCGGGCTTGCGACGCCGACGTCCGTCTAACGGCTCCGAGCGCTTCCCGACGAGCCTCGTCGCGCTGGGGCTCGTCGTCCTCTTCGGCTTCCTCGTCGTCGGCTGGGTGAAGGACCTCGTCCCGGACTTCGCCAACCCGTTCACGGAGGAGAGCGTCGACCGCTCCGGGTCCGCCGTGCTCAAGTCGATCGAGAACCTGCGCGACTATCGGGCCGCGAGCGGCCACTTCGAGGTGATCGTCGACGTCGAGAGCGACACGCGCTTCGTCCCGAGCGCGCTCAAGGGCGAGCGGATCCTCTACGTCGCCGTCGGCTCGGTCGACGCGGGCGTCGACTTCACGGGGATCGAGGAGGGGGCGGTCGAGGTCTCGGAAGACCGTCGAAGCGTCACGCTCGAGCTGCCGCCCGCGACGTTCCGCGAGCCGGTGCTCGACCTCGAGCGCAGCTACGTGTACGACCGCGACCGCGGCGCCGTCGACCGGATCCAGTCGCTGCTCGGCGACGACAAGGGTGACGACGCCGAGATCTACCGGCTCGCGGAGGAGAAGCTCGCCGATGCCGCGCGCGACGGTTCCGGCCTGCTCGCCCGCGCCGAGGAGAACACCCGGCTGATGCTGACGGGCCTCCTGCGCGCGCTCGGTTTCACGCGCGTCGAGATCCGCTTCTCGGAGGTCTAGGAGCTAGGCCGGGCGGACGTAGAGCCCGGCGGCGGCCTTCTCGCCGATCGCCCGCTCCGTGTCGGTGCCGAGCAACACCTTGAACTGCCCGGCGGCGGGCTGCGCCTCGCGAATCATCACGTGCGTTCCGGGCGTGAAGCCCTCGTCGTAGAACCAGTGCAGGAGCTCGCCGTCGTGCTCTGCGAGCCGCACGATTTCGGCGCCGCGGCCGACCTCGAGGTCGGCGAGCGGAGCGAGCTCCTTGTTCTCGCGCTGCTCGAACGCCGGATCGATCGGCCAGCCGTGCGGGCAGCGCTCGGGATGGCCGAGCTTCTCCTCGATCCGCTCGACCATGTCGTCAGAGAACGTGTCGCCGAGCTCGTCCGCGTGGATATGCGCCTCGCCGGCCGTGTAGCCCATGAAGTCGGTCAGGAGCCGCTCGATGATCCGATGCTTGCGCACGACGCGCTCGGCGCGCTCGATCCCGGTCGGGGTCAGGAGCGCCTCCTTCTGCTCGCCGCGCTCGACGAGCCCCTCCACTTCGAGCCGCTTCAACATCTCGCCGGCGGACGCGCGCGAGACGCCGAGCATGTCGGCCACGCGGGAGGCGATCGCCGCCGAGCTGTTCGGGTCGGGGCGGTACTCGCCGATCGGGAAGGCGAGGAAGTAGATCGTCTCCAGGTACTCGTCGACGGAGTGGCCGGCCATGGTCTGACTGTACCCGCTCGTTCCTGGCTCGACGCTCGCGGTGTGCAGGGAGGTGGGACAGTACGGCGGTACGGCCCGCCGACCGGAGCGCCGCGAGCGTCGAGAGGACGGCGGAGCCGGGCTCCGCCCGGCGGGAGTCGCCCGGCGGGAGCCGCCCGGCCAGGGGCGAGCGGGCTCTAGCCGTGGTCGACTTCGGTCGGCTCGCGGCGGGACGAGAGGAGGTAGACGAAGGGCGCGGAGAGGGCGATCAGGAGCAGCGCGGGGAGGGCGGCCTGCGAGTAGGCGCCGACCGACGTCGTCTTCCAGATGTCGGTCGCGAGCGTCTCGAACCCGATCGGCCGCAGCAGCAGCGTCGCCGGCAGCTCCTTCATCGCGGAGAGGAAGACGAGCGCGGCACCGGCGAAGATGCCGCGGCGGACGAGTGGCACCGTCACGGTCAACGTCGTCGTGAGGGGCCCGCGCCCGAGCGCACGCGCCGCCTCTTCGACGCGCGGCCCGACCGCGGCCAGCGAGGACTCGACACCCGCGAGCGCTTGCGGCAGGAAGCGGATCACGTACGCGAAGACGAGCAGCGCGAGCGTCTGGTAGACCCAGCCCGCGTAGTTCGCGGCGAAGAAGACGAGCGAGAGCGCGATCACGATCCCCGGGAGGGCGTTGCCCGCGAACGAGAGCCGCTCCAGCAGGCGCGTGAATCGGCTCGGCGAGCGCGAGGCGAGCAGCGCGATCGGGACGGCGGCGACGGCCGCGACGACCGCCGCGAGCGCCGAGGCGGAGATCGAGTTGAGCGCCTCGTGCCAGGGCACCTCGGCACGGTCGAGGCCGCGGGCGAGCCAGTAGCCGAGCACGACGGCCGGCACGGCGAGGAAGGCGCCGACAACGGCGCTGCAGTAGGCGAGCGCGGGCCAGCGCCAGCGTCCGAGCGCGTGCGGGCGGGCACGGCGCGCAGTCCCGGGCCCCGTCCGGGAGACCCGCCTCCGCCAGCGCGACTCGAGCAGGAGCACGAGGCCCGTGAGCACGACGAGCACGAGCGCCAGCACCGCGGCCGGAGTCCGGTCGAAGAGCGACTTGTACTGGAGATAGATCGCTCGCGTGAGCGCGTCGTAGCGCATCAGCGACACGACCCCGAAGTCGGAGAGCGTGTAGAGCGCGACGAGGAGCGCGCCGGCGCCGATCGACGGCCGCAGCGCGGGCAGGGTGACGCGCCGGAACACGGCCGTGGGCGTCTGGCCAAGGCTGCGGCCGGCTTCCTCCAGCGACGGGTCGAGGCCGCGGAGCGCGGCCGACACGAGCAGGAGCACGTAGGGGTAGGTGGAGAGGGTGAGTGCGGCGAGCGCGCCCCAGTAGCCGTAGATCTCCGGCAGCCGCTCGACGCCGAGCAGCTGCTGCAGGAGGCCACGCGGCCCGAAGGCGCCGAGCAGGCAGAACGCGGCGACGTAGCTCGGGATCACGAGCGGCAGCGCGGCCCCGACGGCGAAGATCCGCCGGCCGGGCAGGTCGGTGCGGACGACGAGCCAGGCGACCGAGACGCCGATCGTGACCGATGCGACCGTGACGCCCGCGACGAGCAGGCCCGTGCTCCAGAGCAGGTCGAGCGTCCCGGGCCGCGTGAGCACGCGCCAGCCGCGACTTCCGCCGCTGCCGGCCCGGATCGCGAGGTAGACGAGCGGGAGCAGCAGCAGCGCGACCGTGACGCATGCGGGCAGGAGCAGGGAGAGCGGTGCCCTCCCCGCACCTGCCCGCCGCCTCACGACGTGTAGCCGGTCTCGTTCAGCAGCTCGAGCGTGCGCTCGAGCTCGCGCCCGAACGAGGAGAGGTCGACGTCGGGGCCGCGGCCGGAGAGCTCGTCGAGCGTCGGCACACCCTCCCTGGGCGCGATCCCGTCGACGAGCGGGATCTCGGCCTCCTCGGCCTCGTCGGTGTAGAAGCGCTGCTGCGGGTCGGCGAGCAGGAACTCGACGAACCGCTCCGCCGCATCCGCGTGCTTCGCGCCCGCGAGCACGCCCGCACCGGCGACGCTGACGAGCGCGCCGGGATCGTCGCCGGGGAGGAACTTGTTCGCGATCGGCGCGTCCGGCTGCTCCTCCTTGACGAGGTAGAGGTAGTAGTGGTTGACGAGCCCGACCTCGATCTCGCCCGACGCGACCGCCTCGACGACAGGTGTGTTCTTCTCGTAGAACTTCGGGTCGTTCTTCATCACGTCCTCGAGCCACGTCCGCGTCCGGTCGTCGCCGACGTCGAGGCGCATCGCCGTGACGAACGCCTGGAACGACGCGTTCGTGGGCGGCGATCCCGATCTTCCCCTTCCACTTCGGGTCGACGAGGTCGAACACCGAGTCGGGGACGTCGCTCTCGCTCAACTCGTCGGTGTTGTAGACGATCACGCGTGCTCGCCCGGACGTGCCGACCCAGCGGCCGTCGGAATCGCGGAACCGCGAGTCGACCCGGTCGAGCACGGCGTCGGGCAGCGTCGTGAGCTGCTCCTCGACCGCGCCGAGCGAGCCAGGATCCTGCGCGAAGAAGACGTCGGCGGGCGAGTTGCCGCCCTCCTCGGCGATCGTCGCGGCGAGCTCGGCGCTGTCCGCATAGCGCACCTCGACCTTGATGCCCGTCTCCGTTTCGAAGCGCTCGAAGAGCGGCTCGACGATCTCTTCCTCGCGGCCCGAGTAGACGGTGAGCGAATCGCTCGTGCCCTGGTTGTCGTCCCCACCGCAGCCCGCCAGCACGAGCGCGGCGAGGAGTGGAAGCAGCTTCTTCATTCCTCTCCTTGTAAGGGTTGCCTTACACCAATGAGCTGGCGCACCTTACAGAACTACGAGAAGATGGTGACACTGGAAGCGTGCGGGCGCACGCGGACGCGCGACCCGAGCGGAACCTCCTCGTTCGACGGCCGCTGCGAGACGAGCTCGACGCCGTCGAGGAGGACGCGGTAGAAGACGTCGTGGCCGCGGAACTCGCGGCCGACGACCTCGCCGGATCCCGCGGGATCCGGCTCGAGCTCGAGCAGTTCCGGCCGGATCAGCACCTCGACGTCGGTCGCACCGTTCGGGTTCTGGGCGGGGAAGAGCCCGACGGGCGTCTCGACGAGCCCGTTTGCGAGCGTGCCGGGGAGGAAGTTGCCGGCGCCGACGAACTCGGCCGCCCAGCGGGTCGCCGGCGAGAGGTAGACCTCCTCGGGCGTGCCCTCCTGGACGACGGAGCCGTTGCGCATCAGCGCGATCCGGTCGGCGAGCGAGAACGCCTCCTCCCGGTCGTGCGTGACGAGGACGACGGTGACGTGGATCGCGCGCAGGATCCGGGCGAGCTCGTCGCGCATCGTGGCGCGCAGGTGTGGGTCGATGTTCGACCAGGGCTCGTCGAGCAGCACGAGCTCGGGGCCGGGCGCGAGCGCGCGAGCGAGCGCGACGCGCTGCTGCTGGCCGCCGGAGAGCTCGTGCGGGTAGCGGTCGCCGAGCCCGCAGAGGTCGACGAGCGCGAGCACGGCGGGGACGCGCGTCTTCCGCTCGCGGCGCGGCAGCCCGAAGCCGACGTTCTCCGCCACGGTCAGGTGGGGGAAGAGCGCGTAGTCCTGGAAGACCATGCCGACCTTGCGGCGCTCGGGCGGCACCCAGGTGCCGGCACCGGCGACCGGGACGCCGTCGACCTCGACGGTGCCCGCCTCGGGTGTCTCGAAGCCGGCGATCAGGCGCAGCATGGTCGTCTTGCCGCAGCCGGACGGGCCGAGCAGGGCGACGAACTCGCCGCGCTCGACGCAGAGCTGCGCGTGGTCCACGGCCTGGACGGCGCCGAAGCGCTTCGCGACCCCGTGGCAACAGATCATCCCGCAGGCCATGTAAGGGTCACCTTACACGACCTCCCGCGTGGCTACGGTGCTTTTGTGCTCGCTTCCGTCTATCCGCTCGTCTCCTCCCGGGCGGTCGCGCGGCCGTTCACCTACGAGGTGCCCGACGGCGTCGGGAAGGGTGCGGTCGTGTCGATCCGTTTCGGACGCGCGGCGGCGCGCGGCGTCGTCGTCGAGACCGGAGTGGAAGCGCCGGCGGGAGTGACGGCGGCGCCGGTCGAGTCGGTGCTGTACGAGCTGCCGCCGGCGCTCGTCGAGCTCGCGCTCTGGGTCGCGGACTACTACGGCTCCACTCCCGCGCGGGCGCTCGAGCTCGTCGCCCCGAAGCTACGGGCGCGCCGGGGTGAGCGGCGGGTCACCGGGGCCGGGATGGCCGGCGAGGCGGAGCCGGCGGAGCTGACCGAGCCGCAGCAGCGTGCGGTCGCACGGATCGCCGAGGCGGTGGAGGCGGGGGGCGGCCACCTCCTGCTCGCCGGCGCGACCGGGAGCGGCAAGACCGAGGTCTACCTGCAGGCGTGCGGGGCGGCGCTCGCCCGCGGCCGCGGCGCAATCGTGCTCGTGCCGGAGATCGCGCTGACACCGCAGACCCTCGGCCGCTTCCAGGCGCGCTTTGGCGACCGGATCGCAGTGCTCCACTCGGGCCTCACCGAGGCCGAGCGGCGTGACGAGCGCGAGCGGATCGTCTCGGGTGAGGCGCCGGTCGTCGTCGGCGCCCGCTCGGCCGTCTTCGCGCCCGTCCCGAACCTCGGCCTGATCTGCATCGACGAGGAGCACGACTCCTCCTACAAGCAGGAGTCGGATCCACGCTACGACGCGCGCACGGTCGCCGCCAAGCGCGCGGCCCTCGAGGGGGCCGTCGCCGTCTACGGCAGCGCGACGCCCCGCCCGGAGAGCTGGGAGCGGCTCGAACGGCTCGAGCTCGGCGCTCGGCTCGGCGCCCCGATGCCGACCGTGAAGATCGTCGACCTCCGCCGCGAGGCGGGCTATCCGCTCTCGGCGCCGCTGCTCGCCGAGCTCGGCCGCATCTCGGAGCACGGCGGCAAGGCGATCCTCCTGCTGAACCGGCGCGGACTCGCGCCCGCGATCCACTGCCGCGCCTGTGGCAGCTCACGTCGCTGCGAGCTCTGCGACGTCTCGTTGACGCTGCACGTCGACGAGCGCCTCCACTGCCACCACTGCGGCTACTCGGAGTCGGTGCCCGAGGCGTGCCCGGCGTGCGGCTCCGCCGAGCTCGCCCGCATCGGCGCCGGGACGCAGCGGCTGGAAGCCGAGCTCGGCAAGCGCGTCCCCGAGCTCGAGCGGATCCGGCTCGACGCGGACACGGCCTCGAAGCCAGGGGCGCTGCGAGAGGCGCTCGACCGCTTCACCGCCGCCGACCGCGCCGTGCTGATCGGCACGCAGATGGTCGCGAAGGGGCATCACTTCCCCGGGGTGTCGCTCGCCGCCGTCGTCGACGCCGACACGGGTCTCTCGCTGCCGGACTTCCGGGCGGAGGAGCGGACCTTCCAGCTCGTGACACAGCTCGCCGGCCGCAGCGGTCGCGACGCGCCGGGAAAGGTGATCGTGCAGACGTTCCAGCCCGACGCGACCCCGCTGCGTTTCGCCGCCCGTCACGATGTCGCCGGCTTCCTCGCCGAGGAGCTCGACCGCCGCCGCGAGCTCGGCTATCCACCCTTCCGGCATCTGATCTCGATCGTCGCCTCCGGCCCGACTGCGGCCGCGCCCGAGCGGCTGCTGCGCGAGCTGCGGACGGAGCTCGCCGGCGCGGATCTGCTCGGGCCGGCGCCGCTGCTGCGCCTCCGGGGCCGTCATCGGGCTCAGCTCGTCGCGAAGACGGACAGCCCGCGTGCGCTCGCCGCGACGGCGGCCCGCGCGCTCGCGGCCGCCGCGCCCGCGATGCGGAAGGCCGGCGTCAACGCGGTCGTCGACGTCGATCCGCAGTCGCTCTAGCGCCTCCCTCCTTGAGGGGACGGCCGCGATGCGCTCGCTGACTACACTCGGTGTATGGCGACGGAAAGCGGCGTCCGGCCAGATGCGGAAGGCGGCGAGGTCCACGACGAGCGTGAGCTCGACGCGCAGGACCGTGCCCGGCGGCGGTTCGCGCTGGCGCAGATCCGCCAGTATCCCGACGCCGCTCTGAGAATGCGCGCCCGCGAGATCGCTCGTTTCGACGACGACCTCGCGCGCCTGGCGGAGAAGATGGAGCACCTGATGCACGACGCCCGCGGGGTCGGGCTCGCGGCGACGCAGGTCGGCGTGCTCCAGCGCCTCTTCGTCTTCCAGCCGGTCGACGACGAGCCCGCGGTCGCGGTCGTCAATCCCGAGATCACGGAGCGCTCGCAAGAGACGGAGACGCTCGACGAGGGCTGCCTCTCGCTTCAGGGGGTGCTCGTTCCCGTCGAGCGCTCGGTGCGCGTCACGCTCCAGGGACAGGACGTGGCCGGCGAGGCGCTGCGGCTGGAGCTCGAGGACCTGGGTGCTCGCGTCGCCCAGCACGAGCTCGACCACCTCGACGGCGTGCTCATGCTCGAGCGCACCGACGACGAGGCGCGCAAAGACGCGCTCGCCACGCTGCGGCGTTCGTTTCAGGCGTAGCCTCCCGCCATGAAGCTGGCAGTTGCCGCCACGGCGCCGTTCGGCGCTGACGTGCTCGAACGCCTGGCCGCGCGGCACGACGTGGTCGCGCTGCTGACGCGTCCGGACCGCGAGGCGGGGCGGGGGAGAAAGGTGACGGCGCCGCCCGCGAAGCTCGTGGCGGAGCGGCTCGGGATCCCGGTGCTGCAGCCAGAGCGGCCGACGGCGGAGCTCGCGCTGCCGGCCGAGACAGTCGTGGTCGCCGCGTACGGCCTCCTGATCCCGGAGAGCCTGCTCGGGCGCGGGCTCTGGCTCAACGTCCATCCTTCGCTGCTGCCGCGCTGGCGGGGCGCCGCCCCGGTCGAGCGGTCGCTGCTCGCGGGAGACACCGAGACGGGGGTGACGATCCACGAGACCGTCAAGGAGCTCGACGCCGGCCCGGTCGCGGCGATCGAGGCGTTCTCGGTCCCGCCGGAGTGGGACGCAGGCGACGTCTACCGGCGCGCGGCCGAGCTCGCCGTCGAGCTGCTCGACCGCGTGTTGCCGGAGCCCGCGTTCACGCCGCAGCAGGGAGAGCCGACCTATGCGGCCAAGATCGGCGCGGCGGACCGCGAGCTCGACCTGTCGAAGCCGGAGGAGAGCCTGAACCGGATCCGGGCGCTCTCGCCGCACATCGGCGCGCGGGGTGAGCTGCACGGCCGCCGCGTCACGATCTGGCGCGCCCGGCTGGACGAGGGCGAGCTCGTGCCGCTCGAGGTGCAGCCCGAGGGCGGCAAGCGCATGCCCTACGAGGCCTTCCTGCGCGGGCTGCGGTGAGCGTCGCCCCGGCCCGCAAGGCGGCCTACGAGGTGCTGCGGCGCGTGTTCGAGGAGGGCGCCTACGCCGACCGGGCGCTCCGCACCGCGTCGGCCGGGCTGGACGCCCGCGACCGCGCGCTCGCGCACCAACTCGCCTTCGGGTCGGTGCAGCGGCAACGGACGATCGACCACGCGATCGAGACGCTCGGGAAGCGGCCGGTGCGCAAGCTCGACGCGCCCGTGCTCGCCGCGTTGCGCCTGGGGACGTACCAGCTCGGCTGGCTCGGCGGCGTCCCGCGCTACGCGGCGGTGAACGAGTCCGTGGAGCTCGTCCGCCGAGCGCGGCTCGAACGGGCCGTCCCGTTCACGAACGCCGTGCTGCGCCGGGTGGGCGAGGGGATCGAGGCGCTGCTCGCCTCGCTGCCCGAGGGCCCGCTCAAGCACTCCTACCCGGACTGGATCTGGGAGACCTGGCGGCGCGATCTCGGCGACGAGCAGGCGCTCGCCCTGATGCGCGCCCAGAACGAGTCCCCACCCGTCGTTGTGAGACATGTCCGGGGACAGACCCCGGACGGGTCCGAAACGGACGTGCCGGGAGCGTGGGAGGTCGCACGCGTGGACGAGAAAGCCCTGGAAAGAGGCGAGATCTGGCCGCAGAGTCGCGGCTCTCAGGTGGCGGCCCTCTCTCTGCGTGCGGAGGCGACCGACAGAGTGCTCGACCTCTGCGCCGCGCCCGGCGGGAAGACGGCGATGCTCGCCGGTGAGGTCGTCGCGGTCGAGGTGAACGAGGGCCGCGCACGCGAGCTGGAGGCGAACCTGCACCGGCTCGGCCGGGCGGACGTCCGCGTGGTGCAGGCCGACGGCCGCGAGCTGCCCCCGGAGCTGACGGGGTTCGACCGCGCGCTCGTCGACGCGCCCTGCTCCGGCCTCGGCGTGCTCGCTGCCCGGCCCGATCTCCGCTGGCGCTCGGAGCCGCTGCCCGAGCTCCAACTCGAGTTGCTGCGGGCGGCCGCCGAGCGTGTTCGGCCGGGCGGCACGATCGTCTACTCGGTCTGCACGATCAATGCCGACGAGTCCGAGGCGGTGGTCGAGGCATCCGGCCTCGAGGTGGAGCCGATCGAGGAGTGGGCGCAGTTCCGCCACCCGACGCGGCCCGAGTTCCTGCAGACGCTCCCGCACGTCCACCACACGAGCGGGTTCTTCGTCGCCCGGCTGCGAACGTAAGATCGCACTCGTGTCCTGGCGGGATTGGGTTCGGACGGTCGAGGTCGAGCCGTCGCTCTACGCGGCGGACTTCGCGCACCTCGGCGAGCAGGTGCAGCACCTGCTGAACGCGGGAGCCCGCATCTTCCACTTCGACATCGGCGACGGCCATTTCGTCCCGCCGGTCACGATCGGCCCCGTCGTCCTCCGCTCGATCGCGCCCATGATCCACGCGCAGGGGGGCGTGCTCGACTGTCACCTGATGGTCGACAACCCGGCCCACCACTTTCCCGAGCTCGCAGAGTCGGGCGCGGACAGCGTGACGTTCCACGTCGAGGTCGTCGAGGACGCGAGCGTCGTGCTCGCCCAGGCGCGAGAGCACGGGCTCGGGGCGGGAGTCGCGTTCAGCCCGGGCACGGAGGTCGAGGTCGCAGCAGAGGCCGCGAACCTCGGCGCCGATCTCTGTCTCTGCATGTCGATCGTCCCGGGCTACTCCGGCCAGGAGTTCATGGAGGACGCCTACCAGCGGATCGAGCGCCTGCGCGAGCTCGTCGACTGCCACGTCCAGGTCGACGGGGGCGTCAAGCAGGAGAACGTGCGCCGCGTGCACGACGCGGGAGCCGACCTGCTCGTCGTCGGCAGCGGCATCTTCGCCGGCGAGGACCTGCCGCGTGCGTACCGGCGGCTGGTCCACGCGCTGGCATGAGCCTCGCGCGGGCGCTCGAGCTCGCCGCGGCGGCACGCGGCCGTGCCTATCCGAAGCCGACGGTCGGCGCGGTCGTCGTCGCCGGCGGCGAGATCGTCGGCGAGGGGGCGACGGAGGCGGACGGGCGGCACGCCGAGCTCGTCGCCCTCGAGGCCGCGGGCGAGCGGGCGGGCGGCGCGACGCTCTACGTGACGATGGAGCCGTGCGCGCACCACGGGACGACGCCGCCGTGCGTCGACGCCGTGCTCGCCGCCGGGATCGCCCGTGTCGTCGCCGGCTCGCTCGATCCGAACCCGGAGGCGGGCGGCGGGCTGGAGCGGCTCCGCGCGGCGGGTGTCGCGGTCGAGCACGCCGACAGCGCCGAGTCTCGCCGCCAGAACGAAGCGTGGCGCACGTGGGTCGCGCTCGGCCGTCCCTTCGTGACGTACAAAGTCGCCGCGACGCTCGACGGCCGTGTCACCGTGCCCGGCGAGCGCTGGGTCTCCGGCGAGGAGTCGAGGCGGCTCGTGCACGAGCTCCGCGCCGCCTCGGATGCGGTCGCGGTCGGGATGGGCACGGTCCGGCTCGAGAACCCGCGTCTCGACGCCCGCGGCGTCGGCGCCGTCCGGCAGCCGCGGCGCCTCGCGTTCGGCTCGGGGCCGTTGCCCGAAGGCTCCCAGCTGGAGCTGCGCAGTGGCCCGCTCGAGGACGAGCTCCGGGCGCTGGCCGCCGACGGTGTGCAGTCGCTGCTGCTCGAGGGCGGGCCGACGTTGGCTGCGGCGTTTCTGAACGCCGGTCTCGTCGACAAGCTGCTCGTCTTCCTCGCGCCGACGCTCGCAGGCGAAGGGCCGAGCCTTGTCGCCGCGCTCGATCGGGCGGTGCGCCTGACGAGCCTGACAGCGGCCGGAGCGGGCGAGGACGTTCTCCTCGAGGCGTACCTGCGCGAGCCGTAACCTGACGTCATGTTCACGGGACTGGTGCGCGAGATCGGCAGGGTGGCCTCGTTCGAGGACGGCCGGCTGGTCGTCGAGGCGGCCGCCGAGGCGGCGGTCGGCGACTCGGTCGCGATCGACGGCGTCTGCCTCACCGTCGTCGAGGCCGCGCCGGGGAGACTTGCGTTCGACGTCGTCCCCGAGACGCTCGACCGGGTCAAGCCCTTCGGCGCGGAGGTGAACGTCGAGCCGGCGCTCCGTGCGGGCGATCCGCTCGGCGGCCACCAGGTGCAGGGTCACGTTGACGGCGTCGGCCGGGTCGCGACCGTGACCGACGAGGGCGAGGGCGTCCGGATCCGCATCGAGGCCGCGCCGGAGCTCCTGCGCTACTGCGTCGAGAAGGGCTCCGTCACCGTCGACGGGGTCTCGCTGACGGTGGCCGCGGTCGACGAGACCGGCTTCGAGGTCGCCCTGATCCCGCACACGCTCGCGGTCACGAACCTGTCGCGCCTCACCGTCGGGGGCGAGGTCAATCTCGAGACCGACGTGCTCGCGAAGTACGTCGAGAAGCTCCTCCCCGGTACGATGCCGCGGTGACGATGGCGGCCGACACGCGCACGACGAGCCCCTTCACGACCGTCGAGGAGGCGATCGAGGAGATCCGCGCCGGACGCTTCGTCGTCGTCGTCGACGACGAGGACCGGGAGAACGAGGGCGACCTCACGATCGCGGCCCAGTTCGCGACGCCAGAGGCCGTCAACTTCATGGTCACGCACGCCCGCGGTCTGGTCTGCCTTTGTCTCACGGAGGAGCGCTGCGACGAGCTCGGCCTGCGCCAGATGACCGACCAGAACGAGACGCCGTTCGGCACGGCCTTCACCGTCTCCGTCGAGGCGCGCGAGGGCGTCACCACCGGCATCTCCGCGCAGGACCGCGCGCACACGATCCAGGTCGCCGTCGACCCGTCCTCCGGGCCGCGTGACCTCGTCCAGCCCGGCCACATCTTCCCGCTGCGCGCGCGCCGCGGCGGCGTGCTCCAGCGCTCGGGCCAGACCGAGGCGGCCGTCGACCTCGCGCGCCTGGCAGGCCTGATCCCGGCCGGCGTCGTCTGCGAGATCATGAAGGACGACGGCTCGATGGCCCGCGTGCCCGACCTGATCGAGTACTGCGCCGAGCACGGCCTGAAGATGATCACCGTCGCCGACCTGATCGAGTACCGGCGCCGCCACGAGCAGCTCGTCGAGCGGACGGCGACGATGCGCATGCCGACCGTGTACGGGGAGTTCCAGGCTGTCGCGTACAAGGAGACGCTGACCGGGAAGCCGCACATCGCGCTGGTCAAGGGCGACGTCGACGGCGCGCAGGACGTGCTCGTCCGCGTGCACTCCGAGTGCCTCACCGGGGATGTCTTCCACTCGCTTCGCTGCGACTGCGGCGAGCAGCTCGAGTTCGCTCTCGCGCGGATCGAGGCGGAAGGGCGGGGCGTGCTGCTGTACATGTCGCAGGAAGGGCGCGGGATCGGGCTCCTGAACAAGCTGAAGGCCTACGAGCTCCAGGAGCAGGGGCTCGACACGGTCGAGGCGAACCTCAGGCTCGGCTTTGCCGCCGACGCGCGCGAGTGGGGAATCGGCAACCAGATCCTCGCCGACCTCGGCCTGACGACGATCCGGCTGCTCACGAACAATCCGAAGAAGATCACCGGCATGTCCGGGCACGGGCTCGAGGTCGTGGAGCAAGTGCCGATCGAGGTGCCGCCGAATGCCGAGAACCGCCACTATCTCGAGACGAAGCGCGAGAAGCTCGGGCACACGCTCCACCACCAGGATCTCCGCTTCCGGGAGGACGCATGAGCGAGCGCTGGCCCGAGCCGCCCGAGCTCGTCGACCCGCCCGGCGACGAGGACGAGCAGGAGCAGGAGGCGCAGGTCGAGGAGCCGGAGGCTGCGGAAGCTGGCGAGGCGGTCGAGCCGGCCGCGGAGGCCGAGCCGCCGACCGAGCACGCTGCCGGCGACTTCCAGGTGCCGGAGGGCTACGGCGTGCTCGAGGGCAGCCCGCAGGGGAGCCGCCGCGCCGTCGGGATCGTCGTCAGCCGCTTCAACGGCGCCGTCACCGGCAAGCTGCTCGACGGTGCGCTCGCCGAGCTCGAATCGGCGGGCGTGGCGCGAGACGCGATCACGATCATGCCCGTCCCCGGCGCCTTCGAGCTGCCGATCGCAGCGATGGCGCTCGCGAAGACGCGCCGCTATGCCTGCATCGTCGCGCTCGGCTGCGTGATCCGCGGCGACACACCGCACTTCGACTTCGTCGCCGGCGAGGCGGCCTCCGGCCTCCAGCTCGCGGCGCTCGAGACCGGCGTCCCGGTCGCGTTCGGCGTGCTCACGCTCACGGACGCCGACCAGGCCGACGACCGGCTCGAAAAGGGCGCGGAGGCCGTGCGCACCGGTCTCGAGATGGCTGACGTCTTCGTGCAGCTCCGCGCCGCAGCTTCCCGCTAGGCGTCAGCAGCCCTCGTAGCCGTACTCGAGCGCCTTGGCGCAGAACTCCGCCTCGTCCGCCGTGAAGAAGTGGCGCACGCTGTTCGGCTTGCGAAGATAGAAGAGGTAGTTCACCTGCGCGGGCTTCGCGGCGGCCCGCAGCGACGGCAGGCCAGGATTCGTGATCGGCGTCGGCGGCAAGCCGCGGAAGCGATGCGTGTTGTAGGGCGTGCTCGAGCGCAGGTGGGCGGCCGTGATCGACCGCGTCCCCTGGATCCCGAGCCCGTAGCGGAGCGAGGCGTCGATCCCGAGCGGCATGCCGCGATCGAGGCGGTTGGAGATCACAGCCGCGACAAGCGCCCGCTCACTGGCGACCGCAGTCTCGCGCTCGACGAGCGAGGCAATCGTGAGCACGTCGTAGGGCGTCCGCTTCCGCGCCCTGGCCGCCCGCAGGTCGATCGTCTTCCACCTCTGCTCGAAGGTCCGGATCTGGCGCGCCACCAGGCTGGCCGCCGTCGAGGACGGCAAGAACTGGTAGCCGGCGGGGAAGAGGAAGCCCTCGACGCTGCGCCGCTTCAGGAACGGCGCGAACGCGCGCGGCGGCGTGGCCCGGGCGGCTGCCGCCGCGTACGACTTGCCGGAGAGCACCGGCGTCACGCCGCGCTTCGCGATCGCGATCCGGCGCACGTGCGCGGCCTGGTCGGCCATCTGCCGGACCGACGTGCCCTCGGGGAAGATGATCCGGAGCACGGGCTGCGGTGCCGCGCCCGCGGCGGGGACGGCCAGGGCGGCGATGACGGCGAGGAGCAGGAGGCGGCGCATATCGGTTGCAAACAGTAGCGGCGCCAAGTGACAGGCTGTTACTTGGTGCTAGACTGCGCGGCCGTGTCCAAGATCTGCGCATCCTGCGGCAAGAAGCCGTCGTTCGGGAACAACCGGAGCCACTCGATGGTCGCGACCAAGCGTCGCTTCAACCCGAACCTCCAGCGCGTGCGCGTCCTGATCGACGGCGTCGCCAAGCGCGCCTACATCTGCACCCGCTGCCTCAAGGCGGGCAAGGTCCAGAAGGCCGTCTAGGCCCTCGGGCCGCGCAACCTTCCGCGGCGCCGCACCGTCTAAGCTCGCGGCGATGGAGGCTCATCTCACCGAGCAGTCCGAGCTCGGCCGGATCACGATCGCGGCCGAGGCGGTCGCGCAGATCGTCGGCCACACGGCCGCCGAGTGCTACGGCGTCGTCGGCATGTCCGGCAAGGGACTGAAGCGGCTCCTCACGCGCGACAAGCTGACGCAGGGGATCGGCGTCTCCGGCAACGGCAACGGCCTCGTCGTCGACCTCCACGTCGTCGTCGAGTACGGCCTCAACCTCGCCGAGGTCGCCGCCACCGTCCGCTCCCGTGTCGCCTACGAGGTCGAGCGCCTGACGGGTCTGACCGTCGCTGCGGTGCAGGTGCACATCGAAGACGTGCGGAGAAGCGCGTGAACGCGCTCGAGCTGCAGCGCGCGAAGGAGCTCGGGCAGGCTGCGCTCGCGACGCTCGAGGCGAACCGGCGCCGGATCGACGACCTCAACGTCTACCCGGTCCCCGACGGTGACACCGGCACGAACCTGACCGAGACGGCGCGGGCGATCATGACGGTGCTCGACGCGTCCACCGCGGCCGACCGCGCCACGCTCGCCAAGGAGCTGACCCGAGCCGCTCTGATGGGCGCCCGCGGCAACTCCGGCGTGATCTTCTCGCAGATCCTGCGCGGTGCGGCCGAGGCGCTCGGCGAGGTCGGCCTGCTCGACGCGGGCACGATCCGGCGGGCGTTCCGGGCGGCAAGCGACGCTGCCTACCGCGCGGTGAGCCGGCCGGTCGAGGGGACGATGCTGAGCGTGATCCGCGAGCTCGCCGAGGAGGCGGAGGATCCACGCAATGCCGCGCTCGACCCCGCCGCGCTGCTGAAGCGGCTGATCGAGCGCGGGGAGGACGCGCTCGCCCGCACGCCCGACCAGCTCGCCGTGCTGAAGGAGGCGGGAGTGGTCGACGCCGGTGGCGCAGGGCTGCTCGAAATCGTCCGGGGCGTCTCGGCCGCGCTCTCGGGAGAGCCGCTGCCCGAGGCTCCCGTGGACGGCGCACACGAGGCCGGCGTGGAGGCCGTCCACCAGGAGCTGTCGGAGTACCGCTACTGCACCGTCTTCGTGATCGAGGGCGAGGGTCTCGACGCCCGCGCGCTCGAGGCCGAGCTCGAGCCGTTCGGCGACTCGCTGCTCGTCGTCGGCGACGCGACGGCGCTGAAGATCCACGTCCACACCGACGAGCCCGGCCGCGCGCTCGCGTTCGGGACCGCGCTCGGGACGATCGAGGGCGTCGAGATCGCGAACATGCACAAGCAGACGCTGGAGCGGTCGGAGCGGATCCTCGAAGCCGTGCCCGATCCGGAGCTCACGCTCGAGACGGGCGTCGTCGCCGTCGTCCCCGGCGCGGGCAACCGCCGCCTGTTCGAGGGTTACGGCGCGACGCGGGTGATCGAGGGCGGCCAGACGATGAACCCCTCGACCGCCGACATCGTCGCCGCGATCGAAGCGACGCCCGCGACGGAGGTGCTCGTGCTGCCGAACAACTCGAACGTGATCCTCTCGGCCGAGCAGGCGGCGAAGCTCGTCGACAAGCCGGTGCGGGTGATCCCGTCGCGCTCCGTCCCCGCGGGGCTGGCGGCGATCGTCCGCTACCTCCCTTCGCTCGACGCCGCCGAGAACGAGGCGGCGATGCTCGAAGCGCTCGAGCAGGTGGCCACGGGCGAGGTGACGATGGCCTCGCGCGACGTCGACCTCGACGGGGTCTCGGTGCGCAAGGGCTGCTGGCTCGGGCTCGCGGACGGAGCGGCGGTCGCATGCTCCGGGGACTTCGACGAGGTCGCCTGCGCGGTCGCCGAGACGCTCCTCGGCGAAGGGCGCGAGATCCTGACGCTGCTCACGGGCGAGGACGAGCCCGATCTCACCGGCCTGCTCCGCCGGCTCGAGGAGAGCCACCCGAACGTCGAGCTCGACGTGCAGCCCGGAGGCCAGCCGCACTACCCGCTGCTGCTCTCCGCGGAGTAGGGATTATGGTGCTCCGGTGGCCGACGGCGCCGACCCGATCCGCGTCCTGCTCGTCGAGGACAACGACGTCTTCCGGCAGGCGCTCGTCCTCCTCCTCGAGCTGCAGGAGGGAATCGAGGTCGTCGGCGCGGTCGCCGAGGGTACGCTCGCTGTCGGGGCGTGCCGCGAGTTCGCAGCCGCACGTGGCCGTGATGGACTTCCGCCTGCCCGGGATGGACGGGGTCGAGACGACGATCGCGCTGACGAAGGAGTGCCCGCGCGTCGCGGTCGTCTGCCTCACGGCATCGGCGAGCCCACGTGAGCTGGACGCGTTGATGGCCGCGGGCGCGGTCGACTGCCTGCGCAAGGACCAGGAGCTGGACGAGATCGTCGCAGCCATCCGGAGGGCAGGAGCGTCGCGCTCGTGAACCTGACGCGCCAGAACACCGCGCTCGTGCTCGACTCGACGGCCGACTTCCCGGACGCGCAGATCCGCTTCCCGAACATGCGCGTCGTCCCGCTGTACGTCCGCTTCGGCGAGGAGAGCTTCCGCGACTACGTCGAGCTCGACCCGCACGACTTCTACACGCGCCTGCAGAAGGCGCCGGAGCTGCCGACGACCTCGCAGCCCACGCCGCAGGACTTCCTCACGACCTATCACGCGCTCTCGGGCTACGAGCGGATCTACTCGCTGCACATCTCGTCGCGCCTCTCCGGCACGTTCCAGAGCGCCTCGCTCGCGGCCGAGGACGAGGGCGACAGGATCCGGCTCGTCGACACGGAGTCGGCGTCGGTCGGGATCGGGATGCTCGCGCTCGGGATCCAGGATCTGCTCGAGCGCGGCACCACGGACGAGGAGGTCGAGGCGCTCGCCGCGCGCTACAGGACCGAGGCGGGGCTCCTCTTCACGGTCGACACGCTCGAGTTCCTCGCCAAGGGCGGCCGGATCGGCCGCGCCCGTGCGCTGGCCGGGAGCCTGCTCCACGTCAAGCCGATCCTGACGATCACCGACGGCGAGGTCGTCCCGCTCACGCGCGCCCGCGGCCGGCAGAAGGCGCTCGAGGAGTTCCGCAAGCGCTTCGAGGCGGCGACGACGGACGGACCGGGGCTCGTCGTCGGGATCGCCCACGCCGAGGCGCCGGAGACGGTCGAGCAGCTGCGCCGGCTCGTGCTCGCCGCGCGCCCGCAGGCGGATGTCCGGATCGTGACGACGCTCGGCGCCGTCGTCGGCACCCACGCGGGGCCGGGGACGGTCGGCTTCTTCTGGTTCCAGGCGCGCTAGCCGGACCCGCTGCCATACTCGGACGATGAGCCGGCCCCAGCCCGGTTTCGCCGCTGTGGACCCGCCCGAGGCGGGCTGGCCGCCGACCCGCGGGCGCTTACGCCCGGAGCGGCTGGACGCGCCGCTCGACTCGCTTCCCGGCGTCGGCCCGACGCTGCAGAAGCGGCTCGCGAGGCTCGGGCTCGAGCGCGTCGGCGACCTGCTCGACCACCGGCCGCGCCGCTACGAGCGCCCCGCGCCCGAGAAGCGGATCTCCGAGCTCTTCGGCGAGGAGGAGGCGCTGATCGAGGGCGACGTGCTGCGGACGTCGATGCGCCGCGGCCGCGGACGGCTGCAGATCCTGACCGCCCAGGTCAGCGACGGCACCGGCCAGATCAGCGCGACCTGGTTCAACCAACCCTGGCTGAAGGACAAGCTCACGCCCGGGACGCACGTCCGCCTGCGCGGCCAGCCGAACCGCTACGGCTTCACGGTCAAGTCGTTCGACCTGAACGGCGGCTCGGCGACGGCCGACTTCGCGCCCGTCTATCCGGCGAGCGAGGAGGTCTCGGCGGCGAAGCTGCGCGAGCTCGTCGAGGCCGCGCTCGCCTTCGCGCGCGACCGGCCCGATCCGCTGCCCGCATCGCTCAAGGCCGAGCGCGGGCTGCCGCTGCGCGGCGACGCGCTCGACGGCGCTCCACCGGCCCCGCTCGCTCGCCGAGGCCGAGCAGGGGCGCCAGCGGCTCGCCTTCGACGAGCTGCTCGTGCTCCAGCTCGCGCTCGCGCGCCGCACGGCCGAGCGCGAGGAGCAGGTCGCGGCCGCGCTGCCGGCGCCGGGCGAGCTGATCGAGCGCTACCGCGCCGCGCTCCCGTTCGAGCTGACCGAGCACCAGGAGGCGGCGATCGCCGAGCTCGACGCCGACCTCGCCCGGACGACGCCGATGCAGCGGCTGCTCCAGGGCGACGTCGGCTCCGGCAAGACGGTCGTCGCGCTCTACGCGCTCCTGCGCGCGGTCGAGGCCGGCCGGCAGGGCGCGCTGATGGCGCCGACCGAGACGCTCGCCGAGCAGCACTTCCTCACGATCGAGGGGATCTGCATGGAGCTCGGCGTCAGCTGCGCGCTCGTCACCGGCTCGGTCAAGTCGAAGATCGGCGGCCAGGCGGACGTCGTCGTCGGCACGCACGCGCTGATCCAGAAGGGCTTCGAGTTCCGCGACCTCGCCGTCGCCGTCGTCGACGAGCAGCACCGCTTCGGCGTCGAGCAGCGCTCGGCGCTCGCCGAGGGGCGCGCGCCGCACGTGCTCCACATGACGGCGACGCCGATCCCGCGCACGCTCGCGCTCACCGTCTACGGCGACCTCGCGGTCAGCGAGATCGCGAAGCCGCCCGCGAGCCGCAAGCCGATCGTGACCGCCTGGGTCACGGACGAGCGCTGCTCCGAGGCGTACACGCGCCTGCGCGCGCACCTCGCCGAGGGCCGGCAGGCCTACGTCGTCTGCCCGCTGATCGAGGAGTCGAAGACCTCGACCGCCCGCGCGGCCGAGAAGGAGGCCGACCTGCTCCGCGCGGGCGAGCTGAAGGGCTTCCGCGTCGGCTGCATGCACGGGCGGCTGAAGCCGGCCGAGCGGCGCGAGCTGATGGCGCGCTTCAAGGCGCGCGACCTCGACGTGCTCGTCGCGACGACGGTGATCGAGGTCGGCGTCGACGTCCCGAACGCGACGATCATGATCGTCCAGGAGGCCGACCGCTTCGGCCTCGCCCAGCTGCACCAGCTGCGCGGCCGGGTCGGGCGCGGGGCGGAGCAGAGCTACTGCCTGCTCGTCTCGTCCGGCTCGAAGGAGGAGCTGACCGAGAGCGCCCGCGACCGGCTCGAGGCGATGGTCGCCTCGACGGACGGCTTCGAGCTGGCGGAGAAGGACCTCGAGATCCGCGGCGGCGGCGCCCTCCTCGGTGCGCGCCAGTCCGGGCTCTCCGATCTCCACTTCGCCCGGATCACGCACGACCGCGAGCTGCTCGAGCGAGCGCGCGAGGCGGCGCAGGCGCTGCCGGCTGGAACGATAACCATGACCGTGAGCTACTGGAGCAGGCCCGCGAAGCGGCTCGGGCGCTACCGGCGGGGACGATGGCGCCGGAGGTCGACGCGCTCCTCGGCGACGCAGAGCACCTTGGCGAGTCGTGAGAGCGCGGGAGTCGGTATGACCTCGCCGAGACCGTAGGGTCTGGGACGTCGTGAACCGCTCGTACTCCGTCTTCGGTGCCACGCAATGGACTCGTTGAACGACCCCGAGTTCGTCCGGGAAGCGTACGCCGACGAGAAGCGGTATGCCGCGCGCATGGCGAAACAGGAGTCGGCGACTGGACCCGATCCGTATGACGTCGTCTTCGCCGCGGTCGCCGAACGGCAGCCACGGGACGTCCTGGAGGTCGGGTGCGGACGAGGGGAGCTCGCGGAGCGAATCTCGCGCGAACTGTCTACGCACATCATCGCGCTCGATCAGTCCGCGCGCATGGTCGAGCTCACTGCTGCTCGCGGGGTGGAGGCACTCGTCGGCGACGTCGTCGACCTGCCGTTTCGCGACGGCAGCTTCGACTGCGCGGTGGCAGCCTGGATGCTCTACCACGCGTCCGATCTCGATCGCGCACTCGAAGAACTGCGGAGGGTGTTACGGCGGGATGGCAGCCTCGTGGCAGCGACGAGCAGCGAGCGAAATCTCGCCGAAGTGTGGGAGCTCGTAGGCGAGGTGGGGGCTCCAGGCGGCCTGTTCACAGTTGAGAGCGCCGAAGGTGCTCTTCGCCGGCACTTCGCCCGCGTCGAGCGGCGTGACGTCCTCGGAACCGTGACGTTCTCCAGCCGGGAGGCCGCGTACGAGTATCTCGTGGCCACACGGTCGATCGAGGTCGCCAGTCGTCTCCCGGATTTCGACGAACCGCTCGAGGCGACGAGGCGGCTTGCCGTGTATCTCTGCTCCTTGTGAATTCGCACGCGTCCCTCGACGGACGGCCGGTGGGAACGATGGCGCCGGAGGTCGACGCGCTCCTCGCGACGCGGAGCACCTTGGCGAGTCGTAGAGGCACACGCTCGCCTGGGGCGAGCGTTCGGAAGTGTCACCCGACGCCGACGACGCGGAACGAACAGCGGGATAGTCGCGATCCCGTGCATCGGTCACAATCGCGTACGCAAGCCGTTTCGTCGGCAAAACCTGCCGAGGGAAGGCCCATGCAGGAAATTCGGATCTCATCGCCACTTGATAGGTAATGACCGCTGCAGAGCACCAGCGCTTCCTTGAGGGAGACCCCGACGCGACAGAGTCCGTCGTCCGGCATGTCGGGCGGATCACGATGCCAGTCGCCACCGCTGTCCTCGGGGACAGGGAAGCAGCTGCCGACGTCGCGCAGGATGTCGCGCTTGACGTCTTGCACGGCCTGCACCGGCTCAGCAACCCCGAGAGCTTCGACGCATGGGTGCGCCGGATAGCTGTCCGCCAGAGCCTGCGTGCCGCACGGCGACGGCGCTTCCGGCATGGAGTCGAGCTCCCGCTCGACGAGGTCCAAGAGACCGGTAGCGATGCACCAGCAACCGACATCGTGCTTCTGCGAGCCGCGCTGCGGACCGCGCTCGCCGATCTGTCGGCACGCCAGCGCGCGGCAGTCGCACTCCGCTACGTCTACGGATTCTCAGACGCTGAGATCGCCGCAGCCCTCGGCTGCCGCGCCGGGACAGCCAGCTCGCTACTCACCCGAGCCCGCGCGCTCCTCAGCAAGAACGGATTCCTCGCACTTGAAGGAGGTACCCGATGAACACAGAGAACGCGTTTGCGCTCCTCCGCGACCAGGAGCTCACTGACACGGAAGTGCAGGCTGTCCTCGCCCGCTACTCACGGCCGCGTCGAAGCCGACCGCTGATTCTGGCTCTAGCTGCGCTGACCGCCGCCCTCGTGGCGGTCGCCGTTCCACCGAGCCGGGCCGAGATTGCGGACGCGATTCGGGCGGCCCTTCACGGTGGTGAGTTGCCGGGCTACGTTCTGCCAGCGAACGAGACTCCGGAGTGGCTGCGGCAAACGAAGATGGCCGGCGGCGGCGAGCCACATGTGATCGCCGAGGTCGACGGCCAGAAGCTGCTCGCTTTCCGGCAGAGAAGCGGCCCGCTCTGCTTCGACTTCGGCGGCATCGGCATCTGCGACGTGACAGAGGCCGACCTCTTCGCCGAGCAGCCAGTTGCCCTGTTCGGGCCGACCAAGGTGGGCACGAACGGCCGATTCCAGCTCTGGGGGCTCACACTCGCGACCGTCGCAAGCGTGGAGCTGAGGTTCTCTGACTCACCGCCCGTTCGCACACCTTCGGCGGGCGCCTTCGGGCTGGCCCTCGAACCAGACTCGAACCCGACGATGCTCATTGCCTACGACGCTGCTGGGTGGGTCGTAGCCGAGCTTTCGGTGTCGGAGCGCTGGTCGAGACGTCCAGCACTTTAAGCAGCCGAGCGGGTAGAGCCCGCGCCGCTGCTCGCCTGGGCGAGCGTCGTATACGCCCGAGCTCCCTCTCGTGGTAACATGTGGTCACAATGACCCGCATGGGCATCCGCGAGCTTCGCGACACGCTGACCCAGACGATCCGGCGCGTGCGGAACGGCGAGTCGATCGAGATCACGCACGACGGGGTTCCCGTCGCGAGGATCGTCCCCCATCAGGAGGACCGGCTCGCGCAGCTGATCGCCGAGGGCAAGGTGACGCAGGCCCGGACGACGGCTCTACCCGCTTCCGGACCCCGTGCCGGTGACGGGGCCGATGACGGCGAGCCAAGCGCTCGAGGACGACCGCGGCGACTGACCCTCTCTACGCGGATGCGTCGGCGCTCGTCAAGCTCGCGGTCGACGAGGCCGAGACGACAGCGCTCCGCGCCTACCTGCAGAACGGCGGCCAACCGCCGCTGATCACCTCCGCGCTCTCCCTCGTCGAGGTACAGCGCGGCGCCAGGATCGCGCACGTCGGAGGGCTCGGGGCACAGCGAGCCCGCACGGTGCTCGACGGCGTCGAGATCGTGGAGCTCGACCGCAGCCTGCTCGAGGCAGCGGTGTCCTACACGTCCACGCGCATCCGGTCGCTGGACGCGATTCATCTCGCGAGCGCCGTGCGCGTCGGCGCTCGGCAGATGCTTGTCTACGACCGACGGCTCGCAGAAGCGGCAGCCGCCGCCGGGCTCGAGGTGCTCAGCCCCGGAGCGTGAGCACGACGTTGCCGCGCTTCTGCCCGGTCTCGACGTAGCGCGTCGCCTCGACGACGTCCTCGATCGGGTACGTGCGGTCGACCACCGGCCGGTACTCACCGGCCTCGAGCAGCCCGGCGAGGAACAGCAGGTCATCCTTGCGGTAGCTCGCGATCCCGAGCTTCGCCCTGCGCGAGCCGGCGAGCTTCGTCACGAGGATCAGCAGCGGCAGGTGCCAGAGGAAACCCAGGTCGGCGGACGCGTAGACGGCGCCGGGCCGGAGCGCCCGCCGCACCTTGCGGAACGAGCTCTTGCCGACCGCGTCGAAGATGCCGTCGAAGGGGCCGCGCCGCGTCCAGTCCTCGCGCTCGTAGTCGACCACTTCGTCGGCGCCGAGCGAGTGGACGAGCTCGACGTTCGCGCCGTTGCAGACGGCGGTGACGCGGGCGCCCGCGTGCTTCGCGAGCTGGACCGCCCCGACGCCGATCGACCCCGACGCTCCGTAGACGGCGATGTGACGGCCCTCGAGCCGCCCGAGCGTGGGCAGCATCGTCCGCGCGGAGAGCGCGCCGTCGGCGACCCCGGCCGCCTCCTCGAAGCCGATCCGCGCCGGCTTGTGGGCGATCACGCCGGTCTCGGGGACGCAGACGTAGTCGGCGTTCGCGCCGCCCTTGATCCCGAAGACCTCGTCGCCGGTCGGCGAAGCCGACACGCCATCGCCGAGCGCCTCGACGACCCCGGCGAACTCCATCCCCGCGACCGGCCGCTTCGGCCGGACGAGCCCGGTGAAGACGCGTGCGAACCAGTACTCGCTGTTGCGGACGCCGCAGTCGGAGCGCGTGACGCTGGACGCGTGCACGCGCACGAGCACCTCGCCCTGCTGCGGCTCCGGCCGGGGCAGCTCCTCGACGCGCAGCACCTCGGGCGGGCCGTAGCGGCGGTGGACGACGGCTCTCATCGGACGGTGAGGACGACGTTGCCGGTCTTCTGGCCCGTCTCGACATAGCGCGACGCCTCGACGATCTCCTCGAGCGGGTACGTCCGGTCGATCACCGGGCGGTAGCTGTCGTCCTCGAGCAGACGCTGCACGAGCAGCACGTGCTCCTTGCGGTAGCGAGGCGGCAGGTTGATCCGCACGCGCCGGTCGCTCCACTTCGTCGGCAGGGCGAGGAAGAGGTTCGAGAATCCGTCGGTGGGGAGGTAGGCGCCGCCGGGGGAGAGCGCGCGCCGGATGCGGAAGAAGTGGAGCTTGCCCACCGCGTCGAAGACCACGTCCCAGGTCTCGCCGCTCCGGATCCAGTCCTCGCGCGTGTAGTCGATTACTGCGTCGGCGCCGAGCTCGCGGGCGAGGTCGAGGTGGCGTGTGTCGGTGACGGCCGTCACGTGCGCGCCGAGGTGCTTGCCGAGCTGGACGCCGGCAGTGCCCATCGAGCCGGACGCCCCGTACACGAGCAGGCGCTTCCCGTCGAGGTCCACCGGCGCGTAGGCGTTGAGGGTGAGGATCGGCCCGTCGGTGGACGCTGCGGCCTGCTCGAAGCTGACCCCGTCGGGGATCCGGGCGACGGCCGAGTCCTCACGCACCGAGAGGAGCTCGGCGTGGGCGCGCCAGCCGCCCGTCGACCCGAAGACGCGCTCGCCGACGGCGAGCTCCGTCACCCCAGGTCCGACCCGCTCGACGACACCCGCGAACTCGCTCCCGGTGACGCGGTGCTTCGGCCGCAGCAGGCCGGACACGAACCGCGACGGCCACGGCTGTGCAGCGCGCAGGTGGACGTCGGAGCGGTTCACCGTCGTCGCATGCACACGGACGAGGACGCTGCGCTCGCCGAGTGCCGGCTCGGGCACGTCGTCGATCCGGAGAACGTCCGGCGGCCCGTAGGTGTCGTGGACGACTGCTCTCATCGGGTGCGGTGGATCGGGCCGCCGTGACGCCAGGCGCGGCCGGCGCGGTACAGCTCCGCCGGGCGGCCGCCGGTAGGGCCGGGTCGGGTGCGGCGGCCGGTGGGCACGACCCAGCCGTCCTCGGCGACGAGGCTGCGCCGGAAGTTCGCGGCGTCGAGCTGCACGCCCCACACGGCCTCGTACACCGTCCGCAGCTCCGCCAGCGTGAACGTCGTCCCGACGAACGCGGGCGCGATCCCGGACACCTCCAGCTCCACCCGGACGCGCTCGACGGCGTCCCCGACGATCCGCAGGTGGTCGAAGGCGAGCTCGATCTTGCCGCTGAGGACGTCGGCGACTGGGAGTAGTGCGGCCGCGGCGGCGTCGGAGCCGCCGGCGACGAGGCCGACGTCGCGCAGCACGGCGAGGTAGGCGACGGTGACGACGTTCAGGCGCGGGTCGCGGCCCGGGTCGCCGTAGGCGCCGAACTGCGCGAGCAAGCTGGCCGCATCCACACCGGTCTCCTCCCGCAGCTCGCGCTTCGCCGCCTCGTCGAGCGTCTCCTCCGGCCGCTTGAAGCCGCCCGGGATCGCCCACATGCCCTCGTACGGCGCCTCGCCTCGGCAGACCAGCAGGACGTGGAGGAGCCCCTCCGCCATCGTGAGGACGACGACGTCCACGGTGACCGCGAAGGCGGGATACTGCGAGGCGTCGTAGCCGGCGGGAGCATTGGATCTTGTCGTCATGACTATTACTGTAGGTGCAGGTTTTGGTCTTGTCAACCAAAACATGTCGGAACCCAATGGCAGCGAGAGGACTAGAAGAGACATGAGACTCGTCGCGCTCGCCCTCGCCGTCCCGGCTCTCGCCGCCGGGGGCGCAGCTCCGGCCCTGCAGCCGGAGGTGCCGCGCGCCGCCCACACGGCGACGCTGCTCGCGTCCGGAGAGGTGCTCGTGGCAGGTGGCTGCACGCTCGACGGCTGCGAGCAGGATGCTCAGGGCGCGACGACCGAGCTCTTCTCGGCGCGTACCGGCCGGTTCCGGGCCGGCCCGCCGTTGCTGCGGCCACGCGTCTCGCACGGCGCCGTCCGGCTGAAGGACGGCTCGGTGCTCGTCTTCGGCGGCTGGGCCGGCCGCTCGCCCACCGCGAGCGCGGAGCGCTGGCGGCCGGGCGCGAAACGCTTCGTGGCCGCGAAGCCGATGCGCACGCCACGCGGGGGGTTCACCGTGACCACCCTGCGGGACGGGCGCGTCCTGGTCGCGGGCGGAAGCAACAGGACGGGGACGCTCCGCAGCGCCGAGCTGTACGTGCCCAAGACGGGGAGCTGGGTGAGGACGGGCTCGATGCAGGCTGCCCGCGACGCGCACACCGCGACGCTGCTTCCGGACGGGCGCGTGCTCGTCGTCGGCGGGAGCGCGGACGAGGACGGCGTGCTCGCCTCGGCCGAGATCTGGAGCCCCCGTACAGGGCGCTTCACGGCCGCCGTGCCGATGCGCCAGCCGCGGCACAAGCACGCCGCCGTCGCCGTCCGGGGCGGGGTGCTCGTCCTCGGCGGCTCGGACGAGCGCGACTTCGCGGGCCGCCGGTCGTCGGCCGAGCTCTATCGCGTGGCGACGGGCCGCTGGGAGCGGGTCGGCTCGCTCTCGGCGCCGCGGTTCAAGCTCGGCGACGCGGTCGTCGCGCTTCCGGACGGCGGCGCGCTCGTCGCCGGCGGCGGCGCGCGGGCAGACCGCTACGAGCCGCGCTCGCGCCGGTTCCGGCCGAAGGCCGGCACGGGGCGGACGCTCTCCTTCGCGACGGCGACCCGCCTGAAGAGCGGCCGCGTGCTCGTCGTCGGCGGCTACGACGACCGGATCGAGCTCGCGCGCGGCGCCTGGCTGCTGCGTCCGTAGGGCGGACCCTCGACAATGCGCGCGTGCGGATCATCGCCGGAGAGAAGCGCGGCGCCCGGATCGCGGCGCCCAAGGGCCTGGCCACCCGGCCCACGGGCGACCGCGTCCGCGAAGCCGCGTTCAACCTGATCGGCCCGGTCGACGGCGCGCGCGTGCTCGACGTCTTCGCCGGCTCCGGCGCGCTGGGGCTTGAAGCCCTGTCTCGCGGCGCGGCGAGCGTCACCTTCGTCGAGAGCGACCGCGGCGCGTGCCGGACGATCTCCGAGAACCTCGAGAAGCTGCAGCTGACCGGCGCGCGCGTCGTCTGCTCCGACGCGCTCTGGGCGCTGCGGCAGGACACGCGCACCTACGACCTCGTCCTCGTCGACCCGCCCTACGAGGCCTGGGCCGAGCTCGAGCCGAAGCTCGCGGCGCAGCTGCCGCGCCTGCTCGCGCCGGACGGCCTGCTCGTCGTCGAGACCGGCTCGCGCACCGAGCCGCAGCTGCCGCTTCCAATCCGGACGTCGCGGCGGTACGGTTCCGCGCGGCTCACCCTCTTCGAGCCCTCGCCATGATCACCGCCATCTGCCCAGGCTCGTACGACCCCGTCACCAACGGTCACCTCGACGTGATCGAGCGGGCCGCGGCGATCTTCGACCGCGTCGTCGTCGGCGTCGTCGGCAGCCCGCGCCACAAGACGCCGATGTTCGACCTCGACGAGCGCGTCGGCTTCCTGAAGGAGGCGCTCGTCGACCTGCCGAACGTCGAGGTCGATGTCTTCTCCGAGCTCGTCGTCGAGTTCGCCCGGCGCTGGCAGGCGAAGGTGATCGTGAAGGGGCTGCGCGTGATCTCCGACTTCGAGTGGGAGACGCAGATGAACCAGCTCAACCGGCACCTCGCGCCCGAGATCGAGACCGTCTACGTGATGGCGAGCGCGCAGGTGAGCTTCGTCTCGTCGAGCGGCGTGAAGGAGATCGCCGCCTTCGGCGGAAAGGTTGACGAACTCGTCCCCGACACCGTGGCGCGCCGACTCGCGGAGAAATTCCCGAACGGCCGTCCCGGCGCCCCAGAGAACCCACGGGAGTAAACTGCGCGCATGGATGTCCTCGTACTGATCGACAAGCTCGACGACCTCGTCCACAACGCGAAGGCCGTCCCCCTCACCGACCAGGTCCGGATCGACCGCGAGGAGATCTACGACATCCTCGACCAGATGCGCGCGACGATCCCCGAGGAGATCAAGCAGGCGCGCTGGATCGTCAAGGAGCGGCAGGAGATGCTGGCCGAGGCGAAGCGGGAGACCGACCGGATCCTCGGCGAGGCGCGCGAGCAGGCCGTGCGCGAGGCCTCGCAGACCGAGATCGTCAAGCTCGCAGAGCGCCAGGCGCAGGAGATCGTCGACGACGCGCGCCGCCAGGCCCGCGAGACGCGGCTCGAGATGGAGGACTGGGCCGACGGGATCCTCTCGACGCTCGAGGTCAACCTCGACAAGTTCCTGACCGCGGTCAAGCGCGGGCGCGAGCGGCTGCACGAGCGCTCGCAGGAGACGGTCGTCGCGGGCGTGGGGCCGCGCGAGCCGGACGACGACACCTCCTACCTCTAGGAGGACCATGACCCGCTTCCCGCTCCGCCGCCTCCGCCTCCGGCCGGGGGAGGAGCACCGCGACGCGGTCCAGATCGAGCTGGAGCCGTTCGACCTCGGTGGCCTCCGGTATCTCCCCGTGCCGCAGGAGATCGACGCGGCGCTCACGGTCGCCCAGGCGACGACCGGCCTCGACCTGCGCCTCGCCTTCGACGTCCGCCTGCATGGACCGTGCATGCGCTGCCTGGCCGACGCCGTCGTCGACGTGCGAGTCGATGCGCGCGAGTACCACGCCTCGAACCCCGGTGAGGACGAGGAGCTCCGCAGCGAGTACGTCGTCGAGGATCAGCTCGAGCTCACCGCGTGGGCCCGCGACACGATCGCCTTGGCGCTGCCGGAGCAGATCCTGCACGCGCCCGACTGCGCCGGGCTCTGCCCCGTCTGCGGCAAGGACCTGAACGTCGAGCCGCATACGCACGACGAGATCGTCCCCGATCCGCGCTGGTCGGCACTGGAGGAGCTCCGCGACCGTCTCTGACGGTCGCGTTTGACTTCGACACATCTTGGACAAAAGCTGGACGTCCCTGTCCTTCCTCCCCAAGGGAGTCCCATGTCCAAAAGCACGAAGCCGTTCACCGCAGCAGACGACGTCCAGGTCCTGGACAACGTGCTGGCGGAAAGCCCCGTCTCGAAGCAGACGCGTGGCGCGATCCTGAAGAAGGCCACGCTCGCCGCCGCAGTCGGCGCTGGCGTGCTCGGCCCGGCGCGCGTCGCCTGGGGCGCCCACGGCACGTCCGACAGCGTGAAGGAGATCGGCACCGCCGCCGCCACCGCGGAGGCGCTCGCCGTCACCTACCTGACCGCCGTGATCAACCGGCTGCCGAAGTCCGGCACGTTCGGCGGGCTCCCGATCAAGACCGTCGACCAGGTCCTCCGCGCGGCGAACACCGCCGAGGCCGAGCACTACGACTTCCTCCACAGCCCGATGGGCAAGGGCATGGGCTTCCAGCCGCTCGCCACGCGCTTCTGGCTGCCGAACGACTTCTTCGGCTCGGGGCTGAAGAACGTGCCGGCGACGATCGAGGTCGCCGACTCGGTGTTCGTGAACGCCTACGCGGTCGCGATCCCGATCTTCGCCCGTGCCGGCCTCTACGACGAGGCCCGCTACGCCGGACAGATCCTCGGCGTCGAGGCGCAGCACCTCGCGTTCGCACGGCTGCTCCAGGGCAAGCTGCCGAACAACGTCGCCTACATGCAGGCGCCGTTGACCTCGGTCGAGCAGCACGTCGCCGCCCTCGTCGGCGCCGGCGTCGGCTTCGGGCAGCAGGGATCGGCGCCGGGCCGCTTCTTCGAGTTCCGGGGGACGGGAGACGCCCGCGTCAAGCTGGCCGGCCTGAAGCCCTAACCCGGCGGCCGCTCCGGACATGTCCCAGGGACTGTCCCTGGGACATGTCCGCGTGAGCGGGTAGAGTCTGTCCCGGCGCTCCGGCGCCCTCCCATGACGGACTAGCGCGAGACATCGACGTTCGCTCCGGCGCCCGCACACCTGACCGGCGTGGCGCCCCGTCCTCGTTCTCGTGTCCTCTGGAGGCTCTCTTGCGCGTCTCGCTTCAGGGCGTCGTCCGCTCGTTCGGCGCCCGCACCGTCCTCGACCGCGTCGACCTGACGCTCGGCCCGCGCTCCCGGCTCGGGCTCGTCGGCCCGAACGGCGCCGGCAAGTCGACCCTGCTCCGCCTGCTCGCCGGTCTCGACGCCGCCTGACGAGGGCACGGTCGAGCGCACGCCCGCGAGCCTCACTGTCGGCTATCTGCCCCAGGAGCACGACCGCGTGGCGGGGGAGACGCTACTGGCCTACCTCGCCCGCCGCACCGGTGTCGCCGAGGCGGAGACCGCAGTCGAGCGGCACACCGCCGACTGGAGCCCCGACGCCTACGCCGCCGCGCTCGAGCGCTTTCTCGCCCTGGGCGGCGGCGATCTCGAGCAACGGGCGAGGGCGGTCTGCGCGGAGCTCGGGTTGCCGGTCTCACTCGACCGGGAGACGACGACGCTCTCGGGCGGCGAGGCGGCACGCGCCGGCCTCGCGGCGATCCTGCTCTCGCGCTTCGACCTGCTCCTGCTCGACGAGCCGACGAACGACCTCGACTTCGACGGCCTCGACCGGCTGGAGCGCTTCGTCGCCGGCTTCGGCGGCGGGCTCGCCGTCGTCTCGCACGACCGCGCCTTTCTCGACCAGACGGTGACGCGGATCGCGGAGATCGACCCGTGGACGGGAACGGTGCGCGAGCACGCGGGCGGCTGGGCCGAGTACGCAGCCGCCCGCAAGCGCGAGCGCGAGCAGCAGTACGCGGCCTTCGCGGACTCGCAGGAGCGGCGGCGCGAGGTCGAGTCGCTCCTGCACGCGCGGCGCAACCAGGCGCGCGCGGGACTCTTCCTCGCCCACGCCTCGGGCGGCTCGGACCGGCGCGCCACGAAGGCGCTGGCCGGCAAGGTCCGGCAGGCGGCGAAGGCGCTGGAGCGGGTCGAGGACGTCGAGAAGCCGTACGAGCCGTGGCAGCTCCACCTCTCCTTCGGCGGGGCTCCCCGGCCGGGCGACCGCGTCGCGTCGCTGGAGGGCGCTGTTGCGGTGCGGGGCGGCTTCCGGCTCGGCCCGCTCGATCTCGACCTCGTCCCGGGCGAGCGCGTCGCCGTCACGGGCCCGAACGGCAGCGGCAAGTCGACGCTGCTGGCGCTCCTCCTCGGCGAGCTGCCGCTCGCCGCCGGGCAACGCACGGTCGGCCGTGCAACCGTTCTTGGCACGCTCGACCAGCGCCGCACCGCCTACGACGGCGGCGAGGCGCTGCTCGCCGCGTTCACGGCTCGCACGAGCCTCCAGCCCGTCGAGGCCCGCACGCTGCTCGCGAAGTTCAACCTGGGCGCGGATCATGTCGAGCGGCCCTGCGCGACGCTCTCCCCGGGCGAGCGCACGCGCGCCCAGCTCGCGGAGCTGATGGCGGCCGGTGTCAACCTGCTCGTGCTCGACGAGCCGACCAACCACCTCGATCTCGAGGCGATCGAGGAGCTCGAATCGGCGCTCGCGGCGTACGAGGGGACGCTCGTCGTCGTCTCGCACGACCGGCGCTTCCTGGAGGCCGTCGCGCCCACGAGATCGATCGCCCTGTAGCTATACTCGGCAGCCGCTCATGGCAGTCCCCAAGAAGAAAACATCGAAGGCCCGTCGCGACAAGCGCCGTGCGCAGCACGGGATCGAAGCGCCGCGCGTGAACGTCTGCCCGACCTGCCATCAGCCCAAGCGGCCGCACCGCGTCTGCCCGACGTGCCACACGTACAAGGGCCGCGAGATCGAGCCGCTCCGCACCCCCGCCCCGTAGCCTTGGCGAGAATCGCGCTCGACGCGATGGGGGGCGATCGCACTCCGGAGGAGATCGTCGCCGGCGCGCTCGAGGCCGCCGCCGACGGGATCGAGGTGGTGCTCTTCGGCTCGGAGGAGATCGACACCTGCGGCCTTCGGCTCGTCGAGACGGCCGAGGTGATCGAGATGCACGAGAAGCCGGCCGAGGCCGTGCGCGGCAAGCCCCGTTCCTCGCTGGTCGCAGCTCACGTCGCGGTCGCCGAGGGTCACGCCGATGCGGTCGTCTCGGCCGGCAACACCGGGGCGATGCTCGCCGCCGGCCTGCTCCACCTGCGCCGCATCCCCGGCGTGATGCGCCCGGCGATCGCTGTGCCGATCCCCACCCGCCGCGGGCCCTCCGTGCTGCTCGACTCGGGCGCGAATGCGGACGCTCGCCCCGAGCACCTGCTCCAGTTCGCCTACATGGGCGTGATCTTCGCCGAGGAGATCCTCGAGCTCCGGCGGCCGGAAGTGCGTCTCCTCTCGATCGGCGAGGAGGAGGGGAAGGGCAACCAGCTCACGGTCGAGGCGCACGCGCTCCTCGCGGCCAGCGAGCTCGCGTTCGCGGGGAACGCCGAGAGCCGCGACCTGCTCGCCGGCGCCGCCGACGTGATCGTCTGCGACGGGTTCACGGGCAACATCGCGCTGAAGCTGCTCGAGGGCACGATCGCGACCGTTCTCGATGCGATCCGGGACGAAGTCGCGGCGTCCGCGCGGGGGAAGCTCGGCGGTCTCCTGATCCGTCCGGCCGTGCGGCGGCTCCGGCAGCAGCTCGACCCGGAGACCTACGGCGGCGCGTACCTGCTCGGCCTCCGGGGCCTCTCGGTGATCGCCCACGGCAACTCGTCGCCACGCGCGATCGCGAATGCGATCCGGCTCGCCGCGCGCGGAGTCGAGCACGACGTCGTCGGCCGTCTCACCGCCCGTCTGCCGGAACGAGCGGCCCCGGCGACTGTATGATCGGCGCGCTCTGTGCCCAACCACCAAGGAGTCGTCTTGGCAGCAACGCGTGAAGAAGTGTTCGAGCGGGTCAAGGATGTCTTGACCGAGCAGCTCGGAGTCGAGGAGACCGAGATCAACGAGGAAGCGTCGTTCCAGGAGGACCTGGATGCGGACTCACTCGACCTGGTCGAGCTGATCATGGAGCTCGAGGACCAGTTCGGGATCAAGATCTCGGACGAGGACGCGCAGAAGATCACGACCGTCGGCCAGGCTGTCGACTACGTCTCCACGCACCAGTAGCGGCGCCCCGACCGGCGACCCCAGCGAGCTCGGGCGTCTGATCGACGCGCTCCCGAGCGAGCGGTTGGATCACGTCTTCACGCACACGTCGTGGGCGCCCGACCGGGCGTCGTCGTACGAGCGGCTGGAGTTCCTCGGCGACAGCGTGCTCGAGCTCGCGATCGCGAGGGAGCTCTACGACCGCTATCCGGACGTCTCGGAGGGGCGCCTCGCGAAGATCCGGTCGCACGTGGTCTCGCGTCAGTCCTGCGCCGCCGTCGCCCGCGAGCTGCGCCTCGGCGAGCGCCTCGGCGAGGCGGCGGCCGAGGAGCTTGCGGGCGAGGAGCTCGCCCGGATCGTCAAGAGCGGCAACGTCACGGCGGCGCTGCTGGAGGCGGCGATCGCCGCCCTCTACCTCGAGCACGGCTACGAGCCGATCGCACCGGCGATCGTGGCCGCCTTCTCCGACCGGATCGAGTACGCCCGCACGACGCACGTCGACCACAAGACCGAGCTGCAGGAAGCGCTCGCGAAGACGGGCCGGTCGGTCAACTACCTCGTGATCGACGTCGACGGCCCGGCGCACGAGCGCCACTTCTCGTGCGCGGCCGAGATCGACGGCGAGACCCTCGGCACGGGCACGGGCCGGACGAAGAAGGACGCGGAGCAGGCGGCCGCCCAGGTGGCACTGGCCGCACTCGACGCCTGACGCTCATCCCTGCGGATGAGCGTCAATCGGCCTGGCGGCCGATGCGGGCGACGCACCCGAGAGGTCAAGGTGAGCGCTGCAGGACGCACGATCAGACCGGGAGAGCACGCAGGTCGGGGTCACGCGGCGTGGGGGCGCCGGTGGCCGCAGCTAGCCCAGGATTCGGCGGTGCAACGCCTGCGTCGGCGCGCTTGGGGCGGCCCCCAGCTCGTCGCGCAGGCGCCGCCGGAGCGCGTCGTACACGAGCAGCGCCTCGGCCGTGTTGCCGCGCAGGACGAGCGTCTCCATCAGCAACCTGTGGCCGCTCTCCCGGTAGGGGGCGTGGGCGATGAGGCTGCGGGCCGCGCGTTCGGCGGTGTCGAGCTCGCCACCGCCGATCTCGAGGCTCGCTCGACCGACGAGCTCGAGCGCGCGGACGAGGATCTCCGCGAGCCGCCGCCGCTGTTCCTCGATCCACGGGGCGTCCTCGCCGGCGAGGAACTCCCGCAACGCGACGTGCTGCGCGACGCGGGCCGGGCTCCAGGCCGCCGCGAAGTCACCCCGCGCGACCGCGCTCTCCGCCCGGTGCAGGCCCTCCGAGGCCGCCTCGACGTCGATCCAGGCCTCGTCGGGCAGCGCGAGCCGAACCTCGCCGCGGCCCTCCAGCGGCACGGCGGTGCGGAGCTTCGAGAGGAGCGGGCTGAGCCGGTCCGATGCTCCGGGCTCCTCCCAGAGCGCTCCTTCGAGCTCGTCGCGTGGAACTGCCCGGTTGCGGTTGAGCGCGAGGAACGCGAAGGCAAGCCGGCCCTGCCGCCCGGGCAGCTCGTCCTCGATCCGCCGGCCGTCCACCCGGGCGACGAGCCGGCCGCAGAGCTGGATCCGCGTCTCCGCCAAGGTTTCGCCAAGGTAACCGCAACGGCGGGCAGGGACAATCGCGGCATGGCGAAGCTCCTGATCAATCTCACGCACGGCCCCGAGGCGCCGACACGCGCGGCGCTCGGGTTCCTCGTCGGCCGCGCGGCCGCGGAGGAGGGGCACGACGTCTCGCTCTTCCTCGCCGGCGACTCCGTCCAGCTCCTGCGGGAGCCCGTGCTCGACAGCCTCGTCGGGCTCGGCACCGGCAGCCTGCGGGAGTCGTACGACGCGATCGTCGAGCACGGCGGCACGTTCTATGTCTCGGGCATGTCCAGCAAGGCGCGGGGGTTCGAGCCGAACGGACAGGCGGAGGCGGCGCTGCCGGCCCGCCTCGTCGAGCTCGTGCTCGAGGCCGACAAGGTGCTCACGTACTGAGAGGGGGTGGCAGATGGGCAAGGTGATCAACTGCGAGTGCGGCGAGGTCGTTCGCGCCGAGGGCGACGACGAGCTCGTCCAGAAGGTCGAGCGTCACGTCGGCGAGGCGCATCCCGAGCTGGTCGGGAAGATGAGCCGGGACGACGTGCTCGCGATGGCCGAGGAGCAGTAGGAACGCCGCGGGGCGTCGCGGACCCCGTCCGCGGCGCCCGCTAGGTTGCGCTGCGTGCATCTGCGCTCTCTCCGCCTGCGCGGCTTCAAGTCCTTTCCGGACACGCTCGAGCTGAAGCTCGAGCCCGGCGTGGCGGTCGTCGTCGGCCCGAACGGGTCCGGCAAGTCGAACGTCGCCGACGCGATCGTCTGGGCCGCCGGCTCGCTGACGCCGTCGGAGCTGCGCGCGGAGAAGCCCGACGACGTGCTCTTCAACGGCGCCGAGGGCCGAACCCCCGCCGAGAGCTGCGAGGTCGAGCTCGTCTTCGACAACGAGGACGGCGGGATGGCCGAACTGGACTTCTCCGAGGTCTCGATCACCCGGCGGCTCCACCGTGGCGGCGAGGGTCAGTACCTCGTGAACCGCGCGCAGGTGCGCCGCACCGATCTCGTCGAGCTGCTCGCCGACGTCGGCCTCGGCGGCTCGATGCACTCGATCGTCAGCCAGGGCAAGGTGGAGGCGGTGCTCGCCTCGAAGCCCGAGGAGCGGCGCGAGCTCGTCGAGGAGGCTGCCGGGCTCGGCAAGTTCAAGCGGCGCAAGCACCGCGCCGAGCTGAAGCTGAACCGCGTTGCGATCCAGGTCGAGCGCGCCAAGGACGTCGAGGCCGAGGTGCGCAAGCGCCTGCGCCCGCTCGCGCTGCAGGCCACCGCGGCCGAGCGCGCCGAGAAGCTGGTCGGCGAGATCGCCGGCCTGCGCGCGCGCATCGCCGAGCTCGACCTCGCTGCCGCCGACGCGCGCCGCGACGCAGCCGAGGAGCGCAAGACCGCGGCCGGGCTCGCGCGCCGCAGCGCCCAGGAGAAGCTCTCCGCCCTGCTCGCCGAGCGGCATGCCGCCGAGGAGGAGCTCGCCGACGCTGCCGGCAGGCGCGAGGCAGCCGTGAAGGCGCTCTACCGGCTCCAGGGCGCGACCGAGCGGATCGCGCTGCGGCAGGAGGGGGCGCAGGGACTGCTCACGCGCCTGCGGGGCGACCTCGGCGAGGCCGAGGCGGCTGCGGTCGAGCAGACGGACGCGTCGACGCTCGCGCTCGAGCAGGCGGCCGCGGAGGCGACCGCCCGCGCACGGGCCGCCTCTGCCGAGAGTGGAGGCGCCGCCGAGCGCGCCCGTGCCGCACAGGAACGGCTCGCCGCGCTGGAGCGGGGCGCGGCCGCGCGCGCCGAGGAGCAACTCGACACGCTTCGCACTCAGCGGCGCGGCATCGAGACCGAGCTCGCCGACGCGGCCGGCGGCCGCGAGGGCGCCACGGCCGCGCTCTACCGCCTGGGCACCGCCCGCGAGCGGATCGGGATGCGCAGCGAGTCGCTCGGCGCGCTGCGCGAGGGCGTGCGGGTCGAGCTCGCCGAGGCGGAGGCCGCGGCGAAACGCTCCGGGCCGTCGCCCGCAGAGCTCGAGGCCGCCGCGAACGAGGCCACCGCCGCTGCGCGCGCCGCGGTGCACGCACGCGACGACCTCACCGACCGCGCGGCGCTCGCCAAGGAGCGCCTCGCCGCCCTCGAGCGCTCGCTCGCCGAGCGCGAAGGGATCCCGCCCGCCGCGCGCACGCTCGCCGACGAGGGCGCGCAGCTCGCGCTCTCGCTGCTCGACGTCGCGCCCGGCAGCGAGCGGGCCGTCGCCGCTGCGCTCTCCTGGCGGGCGTCCGCGATCGTCGCCGACGACGCCGAGGCCGGTCTGGCGCTGCTGCGCCGCGCCTGCGACGCGGGGCTCGGCAGTCTCGCCGTGCTCGTCGGCCGGCAGCCGGCCGAACGCGTCGCGGAGCTGCCCGTCGTCCCGCTCGATGCGCTCCTTGCGGCCACCGTGCCGTCCGTCACCGACGAGGGCTTCGGCTACGACCCGCAGCGCGGCGAGCTCTGGTTCGCGGGCGAGGCGGCCGAGGCCGTTCTGCTGGAGCTACAGACGCGCCGCGGCGAGCTGGCCGCGGAGGTCGAGACGCTGCAGGGTCAGGCCCGGGAGGCGGCCGCTGCGGCGGACGACACCGCTGCCAGCGCCGAGACGGCCGAGGCCGAGTACGCCAAGGTCGCCCACCTCCGCGCCGTCCGCGCGCACGACCCGGCGGTCCTGCGCCGGATCGCGGCGGGCGCCGGCCGGCTCGACGAGACGCTCCTCGCCGCGGTCGCCGTGGCAGCGCGGCTCGAGCAGCCGCTCCGCGTGCGCGCAGATGCCGGCGCCGAGCGCGCGGCCGAGCTCGCGACCGAGCTCGCCCGCGTGGGCGCGCTCGAGCAGCAGGCGCGGCTGGCCTCGACGGGAGCGAACGAGCGCGCGGCCGCGGCCGAGCTGGAACGGGCGCGGCTCGGCGGCGAGGGCCAGATCCGGATGCTGCAGGTCGACGAGGCCGAGCGCGAGCTGGTCGAGCGGGAGGCGCGGGAGCTGACCGTCGAGGCCGAGCGGCTCTCGAGGCTCGCGGTCGAGGCCGGCGACGCTGCGCACGCCGCAGCGGCCGCGCAGGCTGCGACCGGGGCTCGCAGGGCGGCTGCTCTCGACGCCGACCTCGTCCGCCGCGTCCTCGCAGGCGCCGAGCGGCTCGACGAGACACTGGCCACTGCCGCAGCCGCTGCGGCGCGGTTCGAGGCCCCGCTGCGCGCCCGCGTCGATGCCGGCGCCAGCCGGACCGGCGACCTCGGCGCGACGCTGCGCGACCTCGGTGCCGCGGAAGTGGAGCTGCGACAGGGTGCCGAGGCGTCCGCTCAGCGCGCGACCGAGATCGAGATCGAGTTGACCCGGATCGAGGCGGAGGCCGCGGACGCACGCCGCCGGCTCGAGGAGGCGCAGGCCGAGCCTGCAGAGGGCGACGACCGCGACGAGCTCGCGGCGCGCGCAGAGCGGCTCGAGCAGCGGCGGATCCAGCTCGGACAGGTCAACCCGCTCGCGAAGGAGGAGTACGACGCGGAGAAGGAGCGGCTGACCGAGCTCGAGGTGCAGCGCGAGGATCTCGAGGCAAGCCTGAAGGAGCTGGCCGACCTGCGTGACGAGCTCGCCCAGACGGTCGAGCGCCGCTTCGCCGAGACCTTCGCCGCCGTCGCCGAGCACTTCGAGGAGGTCGCGGCGACGCTCTTCCCCGGCGGCGAGGGCCGGCTGCGTCTCGTCGAGCCCGACGAGGAGGGTGGCGAGACCGGGGTGGAGGTCGAGCTCCGGCCCGCCGGCAAGAAGATCACGCGCCTCGGGATGCTCTCCGGCGGCGAGAAGGCGCTCGGCGCGATCTCGTTCCTGTTCGCGCTCTTCCTCGCGAAGCCGTGCCCGTTCTACCTGCTCGACGAGGTCGAGGCCGCGCTCGACGACGCCAACATCGGCCGCTTCGTCGAGCTGCTGCGGCGCTACGCCGACCGCGCCCAGTTCGTCGTGATCACGCACCAGAAGCGGACGATGGAGGCCGCCGACGTGCTCTACGGCGTCACGATGGGCGGCGACGGCGTCAGCCAGATCGTCTCGCGGCGCCTCCCGCGCGAGGACGCTGTCGTCGCCGCCGGTTGACGCACCCGAAACCCCTGTGAGAGGGTCGCGCGACACTCGACCGAGAGGACTCCAGATGTTCGCGACCGTTCGCAGTTACCGCGGCAGCACCGATCTCGCCGACGCTCTCGTCGAGAACGAGGACGAGGTCAAGCGGATTCTCGGCGAGATCGACGGCTTCAAGGACTACTACCTCGTCCGGTCGGCGGACGGCACAACGTCGATCAGCATCTACGAGAACGAGGCCGGTGCCCAGAAATCGAACGAGGTCGCCGCGGCGTGGGTCGCCGAGAACCTGCCGGACCTCGACATCCCAGCCCCGGAGATCTCTGCCGGCGACGTGGTCATCAACGCGTCCACCGGCGGCTGATCGGCTAGCCGAAGTCGCTCTGAGCCGCCAGCCGCTTCGGCGCCTGGATCAGCCAGCCGTCGATCAGCCGCTCGCGTGCCTCGTCCTCGTCGACGTGCTCGAGCCAGATCAGCAGGTAGGCGGGGAACTTCTCGAAGTGCGGCGTCTGTCGGTAGCCCTCGGGGTTCGAGGCGACGAGCAGCGGTCGCTCCTCGCGGTCGCACCGCGTCCACGCCGCCTCCGGATGCCGGGTGCTGCGTCCGCCGAACGTCTTCCCGCGCACCTTGAAGCACGGCTGGCCCCACGAGGTCGCAGGCTCCGCCTCAGGCAGCGCGAGCGCGAGCTCGGCGAACCGCTCCCACGTGACCATGGCCTGGAGGCTAACGTTCCGCGCCGATGGCGAGAAGCTGGTCAGAGCTGCTGGGAGACGCGGACGGGCCGCCCGAGACGGCCGAGCAGCGCGACGGCTTCTTCGGCCGGCTGCGCGACTCGCTCGGCAAGAGCCGGCGCGCGCTGACCGGTGAGCTGGCCGCTGCGGCCTTCGACCCGGGCAACGACGAGGACTGGGAGCGGCTCGAGGAGGCGCTGATCCAGGGCGACGTCGGCGTGCGCGCCACGGCGGAGCTCGTGCGCCGCCTCGAGGCGCGCAACGAGCTGACCGACCTCAACGCCGCGCTCGCCGAGGAGATCGCGGAGATGCTCGGCGAGCCCGGGACGCTGAACCTGCCCGCGAGCCCGAGCGTGATCCTCGTCGTCGGCGTCAACGGCACCGGCAAGACGACGACGATCGGCAAGCTCGCCCAGAAGCTCCGCGAGCACGACCGCTCCGTCCTGCTCGGCGCCGCCGACACCTGGCGCGCGGCCGCGGAGGAGCAGCTCGAGATCTGGGCCGAGCGCGCGCAGGCGGACTTCGTCGGCGCCGCGCAGGGAGCCGATCCGGCCGCCGTCGCCTACGACGCAGTCGAGGCCGCCCGTGCCCGCGGCACGGACGTCGCGATCGTCGACACCGCCGGCCGCCTGCACACGCAGTCGAACCTGATGGAGGAGCTGGCAAAGGTGCGCCGCGTGATCGAAGGAAGGCTCGAGGGTGCGCCGCACGAGGTGCTGCTCGTCGTCGACGCCACCACCGGCCAGAACGGCCTCCAGCAGGCGCGGCTCTTCGGCGAGAGCGTCGGGGTGACCGGCGTCGCGCTGACGAAGCTCGACGGCTCCGCCAAGGGCGGGATCGCGGTCGCGATCGCCTACGAGCTCGGCCTGCCGGTGAAACTGATCGGCGTGGGCGAGCAGCTCGACGACCTGCGCCCGTTCGACCCGCAGGACTTCGCGCGCGCGCTCGTCTCGGGCTGACATGTCCCTTGGGGACCGGACGGGGTCTGACCCCCGGACACGTCCCTTTGAGCGGGTGGGCGAGCGGACACGACCGAGTACCTACGCGGAGCGCCGCCTCCGGGGCGTGACCGCTCCGGCCATGTCCGGGGTCAGACCCCGTCGTGTCCGCAGGGGCCAGGGTGAAGCAGGGGCTGTCTACACTGAGCAGCCGTGTTCGACACCCTCTCCGACAAGCTCCAGCATGCGCTCGGCGACCTCTCCGGCAAGGGTCGGCTCGACGAGGAGAAGACCTCGGCTGGTGACGGCGTCGCTCTTCAGCTGTGGTGTGCCGACGCTGGCGCGTGGCACGATGAGTTGCCTGCGCCGCCTCGCCCACTGGGCTCGCGCCGAAGACCGCGACCACGAGCGCGAGGATCGAGACGTGCAGGGCGATTCGCTCTTTCATCGTGTTCTCCAGTCCGGCCGCGCAGGCGACCTGCGTCGACCTTACGCCCCGCGCGGTGAGGTCGGCAAGAGGCGGATCTCTGCGCACGGCCGCCCGGCTCTACACTGTCCGTCCGGTGTTCGACACCCTCTCCGACAAGCTCCAGCACGCCCTCGGCGACCTCTCCGGCAAGGGCCGCCTCGACGAGGAGAAGATCTCGAAGGCGATGCGCGAGATCCGGCTCGCGCTGCTCGAGGCGGACGTCAACTTCCAGGTCGTCAAGGAGTTCGTCGCCCAGGTCAAGGAGCGCGCGACCGGCCAGGACGTCCTGAAGGGGCTCGACGCCGGCCAGCAGGTCGTCAAGATCGTCCACGAGGAGCTGACCGCCCTCATGGGCACGGGCGGCTCCAAGCTCGCGTTCGGCGGCAAGCCGCCGACGGTGATCCTGATGGTCGGCCTCCAGGGCTCGGGCAAGACGACCACCTCCGCCAAGCTCGCGCTGCGGCTGCGCAAGGAGGGCAAGAAGCCGGCGCTCGTCGCCGCCGACCTGCAGCGCCCGGCCGCGATCGACCAGCTCGAGCAGCTCGGGCGCCAGATCCAGATCCCGGTCTACCGCACCGACACGAAGGATCCGGTCGAGGCGGTCCGGCGCGGCATCCAGTCGGCGAAGGACTCCGGCCAGGACGTCGTCATCCTCGACACCGCCGGCCGCCTGCACGTCGACGAGGAGCTGATGGACGAGCTGCGCCGCGTCCGCGACACCGCGAAGCCGACGAACGTCCTGCTCGTGCTCGACGCGATGACCGGCCAGGAAGCCGTCAACGTCGCGCAGGCCTTCCAGGAGCAGGTCGCCTTCGACGGCGTCGTCCTGACCAAGCTCGACGGCGACGCACGCGGCGGCGCTGCCCTCTCCGTCCGCCAGGTCACGGGCAAGCCGGTCAAGTACGTCTCGGTCGGCGAGAAGCTCGACCAGCTGGAGGAGTTCCACCCCGACCGGATGGCGTCGCGCATCCTCGGCATGGGCGACGTCCTGACGCTGATCGAGAAGGCCGAGGCGGCGGTCGAGGAGGACGAGCAGGCCGCGATGGAGGCACGCATGCGCGCCGGCGTCTTCACGTTCGACGACTTCCTCTCCGCCCAGAAGATGCTGAAGAAGATGGGGCCGATCCAGGGTGTGATCAAGATGATCCCCGGGCTCGGCAACCAGCTCAAGGACGTCGACATCGACGAGCGCGAGCTGGCGCGGGTCGAGGCGATCGTGCTCTCGATGACGCCGCAGGAACGCAGCCGCCCACACCTGATCGACGGCTCCCGCAGGCAGCGGATCGCGGCCGGCAGCGGGCGGACGATCCAGGACGTGAACAAGCTCCTCTCCGCCCGCAAGCAGATGGAGAAGATGATGAAGCAGATGGGGAAGGGAAAGATGCCTACACTTCCCGGGCAAATGACGAAAACAGGACGGAGATAGCCCGAATGGCAGTACGTATGAGGCTCACGCGCGTGGGCTCGAAGAAGAATCCGATCTACCGCGTCGTCGTGGCCGACCAGCGCTCGCCGCGCGACGGCCGCTTCATCGAGATCATCGGCCGCTACAACCCGCAGACCGACCCGTCGACGATCGAGCTCGACGAGGCGAAGGTCGCCGAGTGGCTCGGCAAGGGCGCGCAGCCCTCCGAAGCGGTCTCGAAGCTGATCAAAGCCGCCGGCATCAGCACGTCCTAGATGGCCGACCTGCTCGAGTGGCTCGCCCGCCAGCTCGTCGACGAGCCCGACGAAGTGCGCGTCGAGCAGGTCGAGCGGGACGACGCCACCGTGCTCGAGCTCTACGTCGCCGAGGCGGATCGCGGCAAGGTGATCGGCCGTCAGGGCAGGCTCGCACGTGCGCTGCGCACGATCGTGCGCGCGAGCGCCGCCGGCTCGAGCAAGCGCGTCATCCTCGACATCGTTGAGTAGCTCCGAGCTCGTGACCGTGGGGCGGGTCGGGCGGCCGCACGGCGTCGACGGGTCGTTCTTCGTCGAGCAGTCGAGCGACGCTCCCGAGCGCTTCGCCAAGGGAGCGACCCTGCTCGTCGAAGGAGAGCCGGCCGAGGTCGTCGTCTCCAAGCGGGGTGCGGGCGGGCGCTTCGTGATCAAGCTCGACCGGCCGGTGCCGCGCGGCGCCACGCTCGCCGTCCGGCGCGACGACCTGCCGGAACCGGCCGAGGACGCCTACTACGTCTTCCAGCTCGCCGGTCTCGCCGTCGAGGAGGAGGGCGGCCGTGCCCTCGGCCGCGTCGCCGACGTGGAGAACGGCCCGGCGAACGATGCGCTCGTGCTCGACTCGGGCGTGCTGCTGCCCCTCGTCGAGTCGTGCGTGCTCGAAGTCGACCTCGAGGCGGGCCGCATCCTCGTCGCCCGCGGCTTCGCCGACGCCGAGTAACCTGGCGCGGCGATGCAGATCGACGTCTTCACCCAGGTGCCGCACGCGTTCGCCTGGATGACCGAGCAGCGGCCGGTTGCCGCCGTGCTCGGGACCGAGCTCGACCTGCGACTCTTCAACTACCGAGACACGACGCCGCTTCGCGCCGGCCAGGTCGACGACGAGCCGTACGGCGGCGGTGCCGGGATGGTGCTGCGCGTCGACGTCGTCGCGGCCGCCCTCGACGCCGTCTACGGCGGCGCGCCCGAGCAGCGGGTGATCGCGCTCACGCCGCAGGGACGGCAGCTGACCCAGGCCGTCGTCGAGGAGCTCGCCGCCGAGGGGCGGCTGACGCTGCTCTCCTCGCGCTTCGAAGGCTTCGACGAGCGGATCGTGACGCACCTCTGCTCGGACGCGATCTCGATCGGCCCCTACGTCCTCTCCGGCGGCGAGCTGCCGGCGATGGTGCTGCTGGACGCGATCGTCCGCAGGCTGCCGGGCGCGCTCGCCGAGGGCTCGGGCGAGCACGAGAGCTTCTCCGTCGAGCTCGAGGGCGGGATCGAGTACCCGCACTACACCCGCCCCGCCGAGTTCCGCGGCTGGTCCGTGCCGGACGTGCTGCTCTCCGGCGATCACGGCCGGGTCGCCGACTGGCGCCGCGAGCAGAGCCGCGAGCGGAGCGCCCGGTGAGCGAGCACGAGCCCGAGCGCTACGGGTGGGAATCGCCGCGCGAGCCGTCCCCGTACGCCTCGCCGCCTCCCGCCGCCGCCGAGGAGAGCGTGCCGCTCGCGCTGCCGCTCGTGGCCGGCGTCGCCGCCGCGCTCGCCGGCGGGATCGTGTGGGCGCTCGCACTGAAGTGGACGGACTACGAGGTCGGCGTCCTCGCCTGGGGGATCGGGTTCGTCACCGGCTTTGCCGTGCACCACGCAGCGGGGCGGCGTGCGCCGTCGCTGCAGGTGGTCGCTGTCGGCGCGTCCCTGCTCGGGATCCTGCTCGGCAAGTACCTCGGCTTCGCGCTCGTCCTGCAGGAGTCGGAACGCGCCTTCGGCGCAGACATCGGCCTCTTCTCCGGCGAGATGGTGCAGCTCTTCCGCGAGAGCCTCGGCGAGGTGTTCGGGCTCTACGACGTGCTCTGGACCGGGCTCGCCGTCGGCACTGCGTGGTTCGCGCTGCGTCCGGGCGAGGCGGATGCCGAGCCGGAGTCCGAGGCGCTCCGTCCGGAGTCGCCGCCCGAGCAGCCACCCGAGCCGCCGCACCACTCGCGCAACCCGGTCGACCGGCTGACCCGTGGCCTGCCGCACAACCTGCGGGTCACCGTCGACTGGGTCGTCACGATTGCGGGCGCGATCCTGATCGTGCTCGCGATCAAGGCCTGGGTGGTCAACCCGTACCGGATCCCGTCCTCGTCGATGGAGCCGTCGCTGCACTGCGCGCGCCCTGCCAACGGCTGCGAGGCCCGCTTCTCGGACCGCGTGCTCGCCAACCGCTTCGTCTACCGCCTGCGTGATCCCGAGCGCGGGGAGATCGTCGTGTTCCAGACGCCGCCTGCCGCACGGGCGCGCTGCGGCGCGGGCGGGACCTTCGTGAAGCGGCTGATCGGCCTCCCGGGCGAGCGGGTCGAGCTGCGCTCCGAGAGCGGGCTCAGCTACGTCTACATCGACGGACGCAAGCTGGAGGAGACATACATCGGCAAGAACCGCCGCGACACGCGCCCGCCGGAGGCGTTCATCGTCCCGCAAGGGCAGTACTTCATGATGGGCGACAACCGGGCGCAGTCCTGCGACTCGCGCGAGTGGGGGAGCGTTCCGCGCGAGAACCTGATCGGCAAGGTCTTCGCGACCTACTGGCCGCCGAACCGCATCTCGATTCGCTGACGTGCCGGCCGCGCGCCGCTCCCGCCGGGCGGAGCCCGGCTCCGCGGCCCGCTCGACCCGCTCGCGGCACGGTGCTCTCCGGGTCTATACCGCCGTACTATCCCCTCCGGCCCCGCACCGCGAGCGGCCCGCCGGCGCGCCAGCGGTTCGGTAGTTCCGCTACCATTCGCGCCCGGCCCGAGGCCGACCCTTTGCCATGAGCACGATCATTCAGAGCATCGAGCAGCGCCAGCTGCGCAAGGACGTGCCCCGCTTCAAGGCGGGTGACACCGTCCGCGTCCACTTCCAGGTGATCGAGGGCCAGCGCCGCCGCGTCCAGGTCTTCGAGGGCACGGTGATCAAGCGGCAGGGCTCGGGTTCGCGCGAGACGTTCACCGTTCGCAAGCAGTCGTTCGGCGTCGGCGTCGAGCGGACGTTCCCGGTGCACTCGCCGAAGATCGAGAAGATCGAGGTCGGCGCGATCGGCGACGTCAGCCGCGCGAAGCTCTACTACCTGCGCGAGAAGATCGGCAAGAAGGCCCGCGTTCGCGAGCTCCGCCAGACGCCGGCCCAGCTGGCGGCAGCGCGGGCCGAGACCGAGGCCCAGCAGGCCGCAGCCGCAGCCGAGCTGGCCGAGCAGGAAGCCGCCGCTGCCGCCGAGGCCGAGGCAGCCGCTGCGCCGGTCGAGGAGGCCCCGGTCGAGGAGGCCCCGGTCGAGGAGGCCCCGCGTCGAGGAGCCCGTCGCCGAGGAGCCAGTCGCCGAGGAACCGGCCGCCGAGGAGCCCGCCGCCGAGGCTCCCGTGGACGCGCCGTCCGACGACGCTCCGCCCGCTGACGAGAAGGAATAGCGCCGCCGCGCTCGCCGCGCTGGCCGCGCTCGCTCTCGCCGGCTGCGCCGCCGAGGACGCCCAGCAAGAAGCCGCGCGCGAGGAGGTGCAGGGGCACGTGCGTGCCCGCGCCGACGCGTCCCGCTACGACGACGGCGACGTCAACTGCACCGACGCCGCGAAGACCTACTTCCGCGAGGAGGAGACGAACGAGTTCACCTGCGCCGTCCGCGTGGTCGAGGGCGGCTGCGACTGGTTCGCCGTGGAGGTCGACCGGGAGCGCCGCCGCGTCGTCGTCCGGCTCGAGCAGCGCAACGCCGGCTGTACGCTCGGCCTCTGAGCTGCCCCGGCGAGACCGGGTGCCGACCCGCCTCGAATTGTGGAAAGAGCGTGACAATCCGTCCCCAGCCCGGGATCCGGCTGCAGCGGCGTCTATCCTCGGACGCGTGGCGCGCAGCACCGGCCAGAGGCTCCTCTCGTTCGACCGCAAGCTCGGCGTGCGCTTCGTCGCGGGCGCCGACGAGGCCGGCCGCGGCTCGCTTGCGGGCCCGCTCGTCGTCGCCGGCGTCCTGCTCGACTACGACTGCCTGCGCGACCACCGCGTCCGCCCGCTCGCCTCGCTGAACGACTCGAAGCAGGTCGCGCCCGCCGAGCGCGAGGAGCTCTTCCGCGCCGTGATCGGCTGCGCCACGCGGATCAGCGTCCGCGTCATCCCCTCCTGCGACATCGATCGCAACGGCCTGCACAAGTCGAACCTCTGGGGCCTCCGCTCGGTGCTCGCCGCGCTGGCGCCGGACGCCGACGTCGCCTGCCTCGTCGACGGCTTCCGCCTCGGCCCAGCTGCGCCCGCACACCGCGCGGTCGTCGACGGCGACACGAAGAGCGCCGCGATCGCGGCGGCCTCGATCGTCGCCAAGGTGACGCGCGACCGCGTGATGCGGCGCCTCGATGCGCTCTACCCGAGCTACGGGTTCGCCCGGCACGTCGGCTACATCACCCCCGGGCACTCGGCCGCAGTGCGCGAGCACGGCCCGAGCGACCAGCACCGCCTCTCCTTCAACGCGCTCGCCTACAGTGGCGCGCAATCCTGACGAGCGCCGCGCCGCCCGCCACTACCGTCTCCGCGGCTACCGGATCCTCGGCACGAACGTCTGGGCCGGTGGCTACGAGCTCGACCTGATCGCCCGGCGCGGCCGGCGGCTCGTCTTCTGCGAGGTGAAGGGCAAGACCGGATCCGGCTACGGCGACCCGCTCGAGATGGTCGACGCCGAGAAGGTGCGGCGCCTGCACCGGGCGGCGGAGGCGTGGCTGGCGCGAACGCCCGCCGCGCGCGCAGCTCGACTGCCGTTTCGAGGTCGTCGCCGTCCGCCCGGACGGGCTCGAGCGGACGGCGCTTTAACCCCGCGGCAACACCTCACGACCGGCTTGCAGGCTACGATTGACCTTGCCGGAAGGCACTATCCCCGAACGGGTGCGCTCGTCAGAACGGCTTCGGCCCGGGCGCACCGGCCCCTCGCGGGGCGGGAGAAACTTCCGGCTGAATCCAGCCACATCTCATTCAGCCGGAAAGGAACGAACACCACATGTCGATCTCCCGCACCAGGTTCGCGACACAGAGCCGCACCTGGATCATCATCGCCGGGCTCGCCGCCCTCTTCGTCGGTCTCGGCGGCTTCTTCGGCGGCTCGAGCGGCATCATCCTCTTCGCCGGGATCGCGGTCGTCTTCAACCTGGTCATGTTCTGGTTCTCCGCCAAGCTCGCGCTCAAGGCGAGCAAGGCGCGGCCGGTCGACCGGAGCGAGGCGCCCGAGCTCTACCGGGACGTCGAGGAGATCGCGGGCCACGCCGGCGTGCCGGTGCCGCAGATCTACCTGATCCCCTCCGAGCAGCCGAACGCGTTCGCGACGGGCCGGAACCCGAAGAACGCGGTCGTCGCCGTCACCGAGGGCCTGCTCCGCTACCTCCCGCGCGACCAGGTGAAGGGCGTGCTCGCGCACGAGATGGCCCACATCGCGAACCGCGACATCCTCGTGATGACGATCGCGGCGATGATCGGCGCGGCAATCGCCGCGATCGCGAACATCATGCAGTGGACGATGATCTTCGGTGGCCGCAACGACAACAACAACCCGATCGGCGCGATCGGCGCGATCGTGGCGATCATCGTCGCACCGCTGGCCGCCATGATCCTCCAGCTCGCCGTCTCGCGCCAGCGCGAGTACCTGGCCGACGCGACCGCGGCCCAGTACCTCGGCGAGGGCAGGTCGCTCGCCGACGCGCTCGGCACGCTCCAGCGCGGCGTCGAGACGGTGCCGATGAACGTCAACCCGGCCACCGAGGCGCTCTACATCGCAAACCCGCTCAGCAAGCGCGGCGTCGGGGCGCTCTTCTCGACGCACCCGCCGATGGAGGAGCGGATCCGCCGCCTGCGCGCGCTCGACGCGGCGCACGGGATCCACTACTAGCCGGCGCCACCGCCGAGGTCGTGGATGACGAAGAGCTGCTCGCCCGTCTGTGAGGGCAGACGTGACTGGGCGGTGAGCTGCCCGAGGTCGGGATACTCGACGACCTCGGGCGTCTCCCGCGTGCCGACCATCAGGTAGCGCACGGGCCCGGCGCCGCGGTTGAGCTGCCCGTGCGCGCCCGCCGGGCCGCGCGGGAAGTGGACGGTCTCGCCGCGCGCAAGCTCCCGCTCGCCGTCCGGCGTCCGCAGCGTCAGGCCGGCCTCGATCGCGACGAGGATCTCCTCGGAGCCGTGATGGAAGTGGTAGGAGCTGGCACCGCCGGGCGGCAGCTCGTACACGGTGGCGCCGAGCCGCTCGCCACCCGGCAGCCGGGTCGACTTCGTCCCGCCTTCCCACTCGCTCTCGCCCAGCGACTCCCATTCATCGCTCCAGATGCCTGACATCCACGCTCCTCTCGCCGGTGTGCTCGCGGAACTGTGCCAGGACTCCCGCGCCGCAGGGAGAACCCTCTTGGCGGATGGCCGTCACCCAGGAAGCCCTCTACGGGGAGCTCGACCTCGCCCTCTCCTGGTCCGAGCGCGAGCTGCCCGAGCGCGAGCGGACGAAGCACGTCCACCGCCTTCATCCCTACCTCGGCAAGTTCGTGCCGCAGCTCGTCGAGGCGCTGCTCTCGCGCTATGTGAAGCCGGGCGGGCGGGTGCTCGACCCGTTCGCGGGCTCGGGGACGACGCTCGTGCAGGCGCTCGAGTCGGGCTACGACGCCGTCGGTGTCGACATCGCGGCCTTCAACGCGCTTCTGATCTCGGTCAAGACGCGCGAGCACGACCTCGACACCCTCGACGCGGACGTGCGCTCGATCGGCGCGCTGCTGGGGGAGTCTGCCGAGCGGCCGGCCGGCTTCGTCCGGGACTGGTTCGCGCCGCAGGCCGCCGCCGAGCTGCTCCACTTCCGTTCGCTGCTCGACGAGTACGCGAGCCGCGACGTCCTCCGGGTCGTGCTCGCCCGGGCCGCCCGCTCCGCGCGGCTGACGACCCACTTCGACCTCGACTTCCCGCGCGTCCCGCAGCACGGGGAGTACTGGTGCCACAAGCACCGGCGCACCTGCCGCCCCGTCGAGAGTGCGAACAAGTTCCTCTCCAGGTACCTCACGGACACGGCGGCCCGCATCCGCGCGTTCGCCGATGTGCGCGACCCGCGCCGAGCAGCACTCGTCCTGCACGGCGATGCGCGCGAGCTCGAGCTCGGCGGCCCGTACGACGGCGTCGTCACCTCGCCGCCCTACCCGGGCCTGATCGACTACCACGAGCAGCACCGTTACGCCTACGAGCTGCTCGGCCTCGACGACCGCCGGGAGCGCGAGCTCGGCGCGGCGGCACGGGGGACGAGCAAGGCGGCGATCGAGGAGTACGTGAGCGGGATCGCGGCAGTGCTCGCTCGCGCCAAGGGCTCGTTGAGGCGCGGCGCTCCGGTCTGCATCGTCGTCAACGACCGCCGCGGGCTCTATCCGGAGATTCTCGAGCGCGCGGGCCTGCGGCTCGACGAGCGGCTCGAGCGCCACGTGAACCGGCGCACCGGGCGACGCGCCGGCGAGTACTTCGAGTCGATCCTCGTCTGCCGCTGAGCTACCAGCCGGCGTAGGGCGGCTCGCGCCGCTCGACCTCGTTCCAGTAGTCGCGGTGGTCGACGACCTTGCCGGCGCCGTCGAGCTGCAGCAGAGTCGTTCCCGCGAGCGTCAGGCGCTTTCCCTCCTCGACCCAGGTGCCCCACCACTCGACGGCGGCACGGTCGCCACTGACGAGGGGCTCGCCGAACCAGCACTCGATCTCGCTCTCGGCACCGAAGTTCTCTTCGAGATAGCGGCGGACGCCGGCGGGGGCGAGATCGGGCTCGCGGAAGGCCAGCGCGCGGTAGGAGGCAGCGTCGGCGTAGAGCGCGACGATCGCGTCGACGTCGCGGTCCGGCCAGGCGCGTGACCAGGTCTCCGCCCACCGCCGCGCAGCCGCAGTCGCATCCATCGGAAGAGTTTACGAAGGCGGCACGATCGCGACGCACCCTCGCCACAGGCACGCACCTAGCGTGGGTCCCGTGCTCGCGCGCTCCGTCACCCACGCCCTCGTCGGCCTCGAGCCGAGGCGCGTCGAGGTCGAAGCGCACATCGAGGGCGGCGTGCCCACGTTCGCGATCGTCGGGCTCGCCGATAGGGCGTGTGCCGAGGCGAAGCACCGCGTCCGTAGCGGGATCGGCTCGGCCAGTCTCGAGTGGCCGCTGAAGCGGATCACGGTCAACCTCGCGCCGGCGGGGTTGCGCAAGGAGGGCTCCGGCTTCGACCTCTCGATCGCGCTCGCCGTGCTCGCAGCCTCGGGACAGTTGCCGTCCGAGCGCCTCGCAGAGCACGCCGCAGTCGGCGAGCTCGCGCTCGACGGTCGGGTGCGGCCCGTGCGCGGCGCCTTCGCGGTCGCCGAAGGGGCGCGCCGGGCGGGGCTCGAACGAATCCTCTGCGCGCCCGAGTCCGCATGCGAGGCCGAGCTGGGCGGCGTCGAGGCGATCCCGGTGCGCCACCTCGCCGAAGCAGTGGCCTACCTGCGCGGAGAGCTGCGCCCACCGCCGGTCGACCCACCGGACGAGGAGCCCGAGCCCGACCAGCCAGACCTCGCCGACGTGCGCGGGCAGGAGCGCGCACGGCGAGCGCTCGAGCTCGCCGCGACGGGCGGTCACAACCTGCTCCTCGCCGGACCGCCGGGAACCGGGAAGACGATGCTCGGGCGCAGGCTGCCGTCGATCCTGCCGCCGCTCGAGCCGCGCGAGGCGCTGGAGGTGATGCGCATCCATTCGGTCGCGGGCGTCCTGCCGCCGGAGCGGCCGCTACTGACGCGACGACCCTTCCGCGCGCCGCACCACAGCGCGTCGACGGCGGCCATCATCGGCGGCGGGCCGGGACCGCGGCCCGGCGAGGCGAGCCTCGCTCACCACGGCGTGCTCCTCCTCGACGAGCTGCCCGAGTTCCAGCGGCCCGCGCTCGAGGCACTGCGCCAGCCGCTGGAGGACGGCGTCGTCGCGGTCGTACGAGTCCAGGGCCACGCGCTCTTTCCGGCGCGATTTCAGCTGATCGCGACCATGAACCTGTGCGCCTGCGCTGGTCGCGGCGACCCGGCTGCGCAGTGCTCCTGTTCGCCGCAGCGGCTCGCGGCCTTCCGGGACAAGCTCTCGAAAGCGCTGCTCGACCGCTTCGATCTCGTCGTCACCGTTCCCCGACCGCGGGCGGAGGAGCTTGCCGCCGGGCAGTCCGAGTCTTCCGAGCCTGTCCGCGAACGCGTCCGAGCAGGGCGGGCGAGGCTCGACGGGTCAAGGCTGAAACGGACCCCGCAAGCAGACGAGCTGCTCAGCCGCGCCGTCGAGCGCCTGCCGCTGTCCGGGCGCGGCCGTGCCCGCGTCGCGCGCGTCGCGCGGACGGCGGCAGCGCTCGCCGGTGCCGAGAGCGTGCTCCCCGAGCACGTGGCAGAAGCCCTGGCCTACCGCGCGCCCAAGGATCTCGCGGCATGAACGAGCTCGCGCTCGCCACCTTCGCGGCGGCCAGCGACGCCCACCTCGTCGGCGAGCCGCGGAGCTCCCGATTCGCCGCTTTCAAGGCCGGGTTCGATGCCTCCGCCGAGCTGGAGCGACTGCGCACGCTCGGCTTTCGCTTTCTCGCCCGCTCCGACGACGCCTTTCCGCCGTTTCTGCGCGCGATTCACGATCCACCGGCCGGCCTCTTCGTGCGCGGCGACGCGGACGTGGCTCTGCTCGCCCGGCCGGCAGTCGCACTCGTCGGGGCCCGCGCCTGCTCGGCCTACGGTCGGCAGGTCGCGCGTGCCCTTGGTCGTGATCTGGCCTCCGCCGGGCTCGTCGTCGTCAGCGGGCTCGCGCGAGGGGTCGACGCAGAGGCGCATCGCGGTGCGCTCGAGGCGGGCGGCGTCACCGTTGCCGTCCTCGGCTGCGGCATCGACCGCGACTATCCAGCCGCGCACCGGGAGCTCGCCCGTCACGTGGCGGGCGCGGGCCTGATCGTGTCCGAGTACGCCCCGGGCGTCGAGCCGGCCCCGTGGCGTTTCCCGGCGCGAAACCGGATCGTTGCGGGGCTCTGCGCGGCAGCGGTCGTCGTGGAGGCGCGCGAGCGCAGCGGCGCGCTGATCACGGCCGACTTCGCGCTCGAGGAGGGCCGGGAAGTGTTCGCGGTACCGGGCGAGATCACGAGCGCGTTGTCGGCAGGAGCCAACGCGCTACTGCGGCTGGGCGCGACCCCGCTCACCTGCGCGCAGGACGTGCTCGAGAGCTACGGCCTCGAGGTCGCCGCTACGGCTGCGCCGGAGCTCGGCGAGACGGCGGCGCGAGTGCTGGCGCGGGTTCGCGAGGCAGCCGTTGGCGCGGACGAGCTGGCTCGGGCAACCGGCCTCGGCGCCGGCGAGGTCGCCGTGGCGCTGACGGAGCTCGAGCTGGCCGGCGCCGTCCGGGAGGAGGATGGTGTCTTTCGGGCTGCCAGCTAGCATCGCCGCGTGGCTGACTCGTTCTGGCTCGCCGAGCCCGCGCCCGCGCTTGCTTCCCGACCCCTCGCCGGACGGCCCGACGTCGCGGTCGTCGGCGGTGGGATCACCGGCATCTCGTGCGCGCTCACGCTGGCGGCCGCCGGCAAGCGCGTGCGCCTGTACGAGGCGCGCGCGATCGCCTCCGGCGCGAGCGGCCGCAACGGCGGGTTTGCCCTGCGCGGCGGGGCGATGGCATACGACAGCGCGCGGGAGTGGCTCGGCCACGGCGCGGCTGCGGACTACTGGCGCCTGACCGAGACCTACGTCGGGCGGATGGGCGAACTCGGCGGCGATGCGTGCCGCAAGACGGGGAGCCTGCGCCTGGCCGGCGAGGACGAGCGTGACGAGCTCCACGCCGAGTACGAGGCACTCCGTGAGGACGGCTTCGCGGCCGAGTGGCGCGACGAGCTGCCGGAGCCGCTGCGGGGGCGGTTTCCGGGCGCCCTCTTCCACCCGGACGACGCGGTGCTGCAGCCGGCGCGTCTGGTGCGGCGGCTCGCCGTCGCGGCCGCGGAGGCCGGGGTGGAGATCCGCGAGCACGACCGCGTCGAGAGTGTCGACGTGCTCGAGGCGCAGACGGTCGTCGTGGCGACGGACGGGTATCCGAGCGGCCTCCTCGGTGGGCTCGAGGGCCTGATCATCCCGACGCGCGGTCAGATGATCGCGACCGAGCCGCTCGCCGAGGTGCTGTTCCCGTTGCCTCACTACGGTCGCCACGGTTTCGACTACTGGCACCAGAACGAGGAGGGCCGGCTGATCGTCGGCGGCTTCCGGGACGCCGACATGGACTCGGAGTTCACCGCGACGGAGGCGACAACCGAGCGGATCCAGGGAGCGCTCGAGGCATTCGCCGAGTCGCTGCTCGGGCGCCGGCCCGAGATCACACACCGCTGGTCGGGCGTGTTCGGTCTCGTTCCCGACCTGATGCCTGTCGTCGGTCCGGTTCCTGACAGCGACCGCATCTGGGTCGCCGGCGGGTACTCGGGCCACGGCAATGTGCTCGGACTGATGTGCGGCGACCTGGTCGCGCACGCGCTGCTCGGCGAGCCCCATCCGCTCCTCGAGCAGATGTCTCCTGCGCGGCTGCTGGCATAGCTCCGCGCCCGGCCGGGCGTTGAGACAGTTCCACGCCCGTCTTCTTGCCGATCCCACCTTCTGCCGCGAGGCTTGTCCCTGCCCTCAAACGAAGGAGTTGGAATGAAGACGACGAGCTGGCTGGCACTCCTCCCCGGAGTCGTCGCCGCCATCGTGCTGATGACAGTCGGCGCGGCGCCTGCGCTCGCGCACCCGGACTGCCCGCACGCCGAAGACTCGAAAGAGGTGGAGTGCAACCAGGAAGGTGAGGGCTACGAGCTCGGCCAGGAGCTCACCGACGTCACACCCGGCGCACCGGTCGGTGACGCCGTCGGCACCTTCGAGTACTCGGCGAACATGACCCCGCTTGGGTACTCGGCGCGCAACGTGCCGTTCACGGGCACGGGCTCGTCGCTCTTCAACTCCGACCTGGCGTTCCAGGGGAACCTGGCCTACCAGGGCACCTACGCCGGCTTCCGGGTGATCGACATCTCGGACCCGACGAATCCGATCCAGCTGCACAACGAGATTTCCTGCTCCGTCGCCGGCGGGCAGGGCGACGTGGTCGTCTGGGGGAACATCCTCGTCCGCGCCTGGGACGCGCCCGTGTCGGCCGGTAACGCGGCCACCGCCGGGTGCGGCGGCCAGCTCGCCGGCCAGGGATTCGAAGGCGTTCACATCTTCGACATCGCCGATCCGCAGAGCCCCGTTTTGCTGACGAAGATCAGGATGTCCAGCACCTCCAGCTCGGGCAGCAGCGGCCCGGTGCTCCCGGGTGGCACGTACACCACGGGTTGTGGCTCGCACACGCTGTCCCTCGTCCCCGACACCGCTCGCGGCAACGTCTACGTCTACTCGAGTGGATCGAGCGGCACCTGTACCGGCATCGACATCATCCGGGTGCCGCTGGCCGATCCGGCCGCCGCCGGCCTCATCCGGCGGGCGGGCGCGAGCCGGCAGTGCCACGACACGACGATCATCATGGGCACCGTCAACCTCGCCTCCTGCGCGGGCGGCAACGGCCTCAGCGTGCTCAGCTTCGACCCGGCGCTCTCGCCGGAGGCGGCGGGCGGACTCGAGAACCCGACCCTGCTCTGGTCGAAGCCCATCACCGGCGTGTCGATCGGCCACTCGAGCGCATTCTCGAACGACGGGAAGACGCTGATCTTCGGGCACGAGCCGGGCGGCGGCAGCGCCGCGCAGTGCCAGGCGACGAGCACCGTCGTCAACCGGACGCTGTTCTTCTTCGACCCGCTCACGGGCGATCAGACCGGCGCATTCGTCCAGCCGCGGCCGCAGACGAGCAACGAGAACTGCACGTGGCACAACTTCAACGTCGTGCCCACGAACCGCGCGCACGTGGCGGTCGTCGGCAGCTACCAGATGGGGATCACGGCGATCGACTTCACCGATCCCGCCAACATCCAGCAGATCGCCTATGCCGACCCGGCGCGGTTGAGCACGACCGGGATCGTGCTCGGCGGCGACTGGTCGACCTACTGGTACAACGGCAAGATCTACGAGTCGGACATCCGGCGCGGGCTGATGGTCTGGGATCTCGACGACCGGCGCGTCCAGGGTGCGAAGATCCAGAGCCGCTCGAATCCCCAGACCCAGTCGCTCGTCTTCGACCTCGACCGGACGAAGCCGCGCATCAGCAGCGGCCTGCCGGCCGTCACCGGGATCGGCAGCTCGGTGGCCGCGTCGTACAGCTGCGTCGACGACCAGGGCGCCGAGACCTCCGGCATCTACTCCTGCACCGGCACGGTGGCCGACGGAGCCGCTCTCGACACGTCCACGGTCGGCACCAACTCGTTCACGATCCGCGCCGAGGACGGGGCGGGCAACGTCGAGGAGAAGACGTTCACCTACGAGGTGATCTGGGATCGGTACGCCGGCTTCTTCCGGCCGCTCGGTGACGAGAACGAGCGCAAGGCCGGCAGCGCAGCACCGGTGAAGTTCTCCCTCGGTGCCGACTACGGCCTCGGCGTCCTCGCCGACGGGTACCCGAAGTCGAAGGCGTGCGGCGCTGCGGACTCGACCGCAGTTCCGACGGCGGCGAGCGAGCCGTTCTCCTTCGAGGCCGGGCAGTACAAGTACGTCTGGAAGACCGACAAGGCCTGGGCCGGCACCTGCCGCCAGCTGATCGTGCAGCTGCGCGACAACACCGTCCACCGGGCCACGTTCAACCTGAAGTAACGGCCCGAGGAGGGGGAGGCGCCCGACCGGCGCCTCCCCCTTCCGGCTACAGCTCGAGCCGCTGCAGGTCGAGCTCGTCCGCGCGCCCGTAGGCCGCGATCGCGACCGCGAGATCCTGGATCGCGAGGCCCGTCGAGTCGAAGATCGTGATCTCCTCATCGGAGCGCCGGCCTTCCGCCTCGCCGGTGAGGACCGAGCCGAGCTCGGTCACCTCTGCCCGTGTGATCGCGCCCGCCTCGACCGCGGCCGCGAGCTCGCCCCCGTGGCTCGCCTGCTCCCACTCGTCGCAGAAGACGTGCGCCCGCCTGATCTCGTCCACGGCGATCTCGGCCTTCCCAGGCCCGTCGGCGCCCATCAGGCTCACGTGCTGGCCTGCCCGGAGCGAGCCCGCGGGAAGGAGGATCTCCCGGCCGGGGGTCACCGTCACGACAACGTCAGCGGCGAGGGCGTCCCCCAGGCCGGGCGCGACACCGGCGCCGAGCTCGGCAGCCACGGCCCGAGCCCGTTCGCCGTCGACGTCCCACACGGTGACCTCGCGCCCGAGGGCCGCGAACGTTCGCGCGGCGGCGCGACCGTTCACTCCTGCGCCGATCACGGCCACGGAGCCGCCGGGGCGACCGAGCGTCTCCGCCGCAAGTGCGGCCGCGGCGCCGGTGCGGAGCGCCGTGACCGCGCCGGCGTCCAGCACCGCCTCCACGAGCCCGGTCTCCGCGTCCGAGAGCACGACGAGCCCGCTCACGGTCGGCAGCCCGCGCGCCGGGTTGCCCGGGAACGACGTCACCCACTTCAGGAGGGCGTGGCCGCCCCCGAGTGCGGGCATTGCACGGAAGTCGCCCGCCGGGTAGTTCGTCACGTAGAGCTTCGGCTGCATCGTCCATTCGCCGCGGGCGTGAGCCACGAAGGCCTCGCGCACGGCCTCGTACGCGCCCGCGGGCGGCACGGCCGCCTCGACGTCGCTCGCGGCGAAGAACGGGACGGGCACTAGAGAGCCTTGACGGCCGCTGCGACGTCTTCGAGTGCCTTCTTCGCGTCCGAGAAGAGCATCGACGTCTTCGGCTCGTAGAAGAGCGGGTTGTCGATGCCGGCGAAGCCGGGGCTGAGCGAACGCTTGACGACGACGACGCTCGCAGCCCGGTCGACCTCGATGATCGGCATGCCGTAGATCGGGCTGCTGGGATCCGTGCGCGCGGCGGGGTTGACGACGTCGTTCGCGCCGAGGATGACGACGACGTCGGTCTGCGGCAGCTCCGGGTTGATCTCGTCCATCTCCTTCAGCTGCTCGTACGGCACGTTCGCCTCGGCGAGCAGGACGTTCATGTGCCCAGGCATGCGCCCCGCGACGGGGTGGATGCCGTAGAGCACGTCGATTCCCTTCGCCTCGAGCAGCTCCGCGAGCGCACGCACGTCGTGCTGGGCCTGGGCGACGGCGAGCCCGTAGCCCGGGACGAACACGACCTTGCGCGCGTAGCCGAGCATGATCGCGAGATCCTCGGGCGTCGTCGAGCGTGCGGTGCGACCGTCGTCGGCCGTCGCCGCGGCACCGCCGGCGGGCGCGGCACCGAACGCGCCGAAGAGCACGTTCCCGATCGAGCGGTTCATCGCGCGGCCCATCATCAGCGTCAGGAGCGTCCCCGACGCGCCGACGAGCGCACCCGCGACGATCAGCACGTTGTTGTGGAGCAGGAATCCGGCCGAGGAAGCCGCGAGACCAGTGAACGCGTTCAGGAGCGAGATCACGACCGGCATGTCGGCGCCGCCGATCGGCAGCACGAACAGGACGCCGAACGTGAGCGCTGCCGCGATCAGCGCGACGACGACGATGTCGCGCTCGGCTCCGGCGACGATCGCCACGCCGAGCCCGAGCGCAGCGAGCAGGATCGCGCCGTTGACGAACTGCTGGCCCGCGTACACGATCGGCCGGCCGCTGAGCAGCTCCTGCAGCTTTCCGAAGGCGATCAGCGAGCCCGAGAAGGAGATGCTGCCGATCAGAGCGGAGAGGAGGATCGCGACCGAGTCCTCACCCGACAGGCCCGCCGGAGCGAGATTGTGGAACTCCGTCAGCGCGATCAGCGCCACCGCGCCGCCGCCGACCCCGTTGAAGAGGGCCACCATCTGCGGCATCGCGGTCATCTTCACCGACCGCGCGCCGACGACCCCGATGACGCTGCCGATCGCGATCGCGACCGCCATCCAGAGATAGCCCTCGAGCCCGTCCTGCGCGAGTGTCACGCCGACCGCGAGCGCCATGCCCGCCGCGCCGAGCAGGTTCCCCTGCCGGGCGCGCTTCGGAGAGGAGAGGAAGCGGAGGGCGAGGATGAAGGTCACGATCGTGACCAGGTACAGCAGGTCGGTGGTCGTCCGGCTCATTCGGCTTTCCGGGCGCCGCGGCCCTTGAACATCTCGAGCATCCGGTCGGTGACGACGAAGCCGCCGACGACGTTCGCCGTCCCCAGCAGGACCGCGAAGAAGCCGACGACGCGGGTGAGCGTGTCCGCGTTGCTGCGTCCGGCGACGAGGATCGCGCCGACGAGGACGATTCCGTGGATCGCGTTCGTCCCGGACATCAGCGGCGTGTGCAGCATCGTCGGCACCTTCGAGATCACCTCGATCCCGAGGAAGATCGCCAGCGCGAGGATCGTCAGCTCGATCACGAGTGTCGGCTCCATCAAGCGGTCACCTGCTGCCGGGTGACGCACGCGCCTCCGGTGATCTCGTCGTCGAAGTCGAGCGACAGCTCGCCGCCGGGGGCGAGGTGAAGGAGGAGCGCCATGACGTTGCGCGCGTAGAGCTGGCTTGCGTGGTAGGGCACGCGCGAGGCGAGGTCGGTGAAGCCGACGATCGTGACGCCGTGGCGCTCGATTTCGCCGCCCGGCTCGGTCAGCTCGCAGTTGCCGCCCGTCTCCGCGGCCAGGTCGACGATCACGGAGCCGGGACGCATCTGCTCCACGGCGCTCGCCGGGATCAGCTTCGGCGCCGGCCGGCCGGGAACGAGCGCCGTCGTGACGACGATGTCGAAGTCGGGAATCCGCTCGGCCAGCGCCTGCTGTTGCTGCGCCTGCTGCTCGGCGGTCAGCTCCGCGGCGTACCCGCCGGCCGTCTCCTCACCCTGGACGCCGAGGTCGAGAAAGGCGGCGCCGAGGCTCTCGACCTGCTCGCGCACCGCGGGCCGCACGTCGAAGCCGGAGACGACGGCACCCAGGCGGCGGGCTGTGGCGATCGCCTGCAGCCCGGCAACGCCGGCTCCGAGCACGAGCACCTTTGCGGGCGCGACCGTGCCGGCTGCGGTCATCAGCAGCGGAAAGAGACGGGGGAGACGGTCGGCCGCGAGGACGACGGCCTTGTACCCGGCGACCGTGCTCTGCGAGGAGAGCGCGTCCATCGCCTGGGCCCGGGTCGTCCGCGGGATCGACTCCATCGCGAAGGCGATCACGCCACGGGCGGCGAGTCGTTCGATCCCGGCAGGGTCGCCGAGCGGCGCGAGAAAGCCGACCAGCACGGTCTCGGGTGCGAGTTGCTCGACCTCTTCCGCGCTCGGCCGGCCGACGCGGACGACCGCCTGCGCGTCCGCAAGCAGCTCTGCTCGGTCGACGACGTCGGCGCCGGCGGCCGCATAGGCCTCGTCCGGGAACCCGGCGGCTGTGCCCGCACCCCGCTCGACCGAGACCGTGAAGCCCGCGGCGACGAGCTTGGCGGCTGCGTCGGGCACGAGCGCCACGCGGTGCTCGCCGGCGGCGGTCTCTCTGGGGACGGCGACTCTCACGGGATCGGAACTCTACGGAGCCGGCCGGATCGTGGTCAGGGAACCGTCCCCTCGGGCACCGAACCGGTCCGGTGCGCGCGCCGAATCACCGTAGTCAACGAAGGGAAGGGGTCACATGTCACATCTGCCGCCAATCGAGCAGCTCGACGTCGACGGCGCGATCCAGGAGACGGCCGAGGCCGTCGACGGGGGCACGCGCGCGTCGTTCCTGAAGAAGGCCGGCGTGGGTCTCGGTGCGATCGCTGCGGGAGGCGCCTTCGCCGGCGCGATTCCGAGCCTCGCCCGCGGCGCTGCGGTTCCCCAGAGCGACATCGACATCCTCAACTTCGCCCTCACGCTCGAGTATCTCGAGGGCGAGTTCTACGCGCAGGCGGTCAAGAACAAGATCGGCGGCCGGACGGTCGTCAACCGCTTCGCCACCGTCGTCGCCCAGCACGAGGCTGCGCACGTCGCATTCCTGAAGAAGGTGCTCGGGGCCAAGGCGGTCGCGAGGCCGAAGTTCGACTTCAAGGACACCGTCACGAACCTCGAGAAGTTCAAGGCGACCGCGGACGTGCTCGAGAACACGGGCGTCCATGCCTACCTCGGCCAGGTCGGCAACATCAAGACCAAGGCCGTGCTCTCCGGTGCAGGGCGCATCCTCCCGGTCGAGGCGCGTCACGCCGCCTGGATCCGGCAGATCCGCTTCGCCGACGCAGGGGCGAAGGGCGGCGGCTCGCCGCAGACGCCCGCCCCGGCGGCGTTCGAGGACGGCTTCACGAAGGCGAAGATCCTCGCCATCGTGAAGAGCACCGGCTTCATCGTCGGCTAGCTGACGATCCTCCGGCGTCTGGTTCTTGCCTAGAGCGAGGACCAGACGTCGAGCTTCTGCTTGATGCGCCGAATTACCTCGTCGGTGAACTCGCTCGAGCCCGCGTGGCCGCCGAGGTCGGCTGTGCGGATTCCTTCCGCGACGGTCTCGAGGCACCCCTCGCGGATCGCCCGTGCCGCCTGCCGGCCCTGTTCGTCGGCGTGGGAGAGGAGCGCCGAGCCCGCCAGGATCATCGCCATCGGGTTCGCCACGTCCTTGCCGAAGAGCGACGGAGCGGTGCCGTGCGCCGCCTCGGCCATCAGCGCCCGCGGGACGTACTCCTCGTCGAAGGCGACGAGCAGCGACTCCGAGCCGGCGATCGAGCCGAACAGCGGCAGGACGAGGTCGGAGAGGATGTCGCCGTCCCGGTTCAGGGCCGGGATCACGAGCGGTGCGCCGGTCTGCGCCAGCAGGAGCGCGAAGGTGGCGTCGATCAGCTGCGGCTCGTAGGGGACGTCGGGATGGCGCTCCGCGGCAGCGTCCATCTCCTCCTTCAGCATCCCCTCGTAGGTCGGGCTGACGGTGTACTTGGGGCCGCCGAAGACCTTGGCGCCCATCTGCTCGGCTTGCCGGAAGGCGAACTCGGCGACGGAGCGGCAGATGCGCCGCTCGATCCGCTCGGTGCGGAACGCGACCTCGTCCTCGCCCTCGCCCTCGCGCCACTCCTTCGCGCCGTAGGCGTCGCCGACCGCCATCCGCACCACCGAGACGGGGGAGTGCACGCCGCCGAGGGGGACGACTCCCGGGATGCGCCGGCCGGTGCGGACGATCACCTGTCCGCCGATCTCCTCGCGGAGGATCCGGTTCGGGGAGCCCACGTCGTCGCGCGTCTCGGGCGTCACCGTCGCCGCCTTCAGGCCCAACCCGTGCTCGCGAATCGAGCGGGCCGCCTCGTGCACGACCCGGTTCTTCGTCTCGCGGCGGTTGGCCAGCGAGAGGTCGAAGCGCGGGAACTCGAGCTCGAGCCCGATCACGTCCGGCTGGAGCGTGCGGAGGCCCTGCTCGAGCAATTCCTGCCCGGTCTCGTCTCCCTCGAGCACGACGATCGTCCGCGGATCCATCCGGCGGCGGATGATACTCGCGCATTGCGGGTACACCTCCGCCGTGGCGCGCAGAGGTGGTTGGCGGCGTGCGGGGTCGAAGGGACGTTTCCGCTATCTGGACGGGCGCGGGAACCGGATCGGCGACCCCGCGAAGATCGGGCGGATCGAAGCGCTCGTGATCCCGCCTGCGTGGAAGGACGTCTGGATCTCGCCCCGCGCGAACGCGAAGCTGCAGGCGACGGGTGTGGACGCGGCCGGCCGGCGCCAGTACCTCTACCACCCGGACTTTCGCGCCCGTCAGGAGCAGGCGAAGTTCGACAAGCTGGTCCGCTTCGCCGAGAAGCTGCCCGAGCTGCGCATGGCGATGGGCGAGCACATGACACTCGACCCGTACGAGCGGGAGCGCGTGTGCGCGGTCGCCGTCCGGCTGATCAACATGGCGTGGTTCCGCGTCGGCTCCGACCGGTATGCGAAGACGTCACGCACGCACGGCGTGACCACGCTGACGCGCCGGCACGTCTCGGTGCGCGGCAACAAGGTCACGTTCCGCTTCCGCGCGAAGCATCGCGTGCAGGTGCGGACGTCGGTCGTCGATCCCGAGCTCGCGGAGGCGCTGAAGGACCTGCTCGCCCAGCCGGGCGGGGCGCGGGTCTTCCGCTACGGCTACAACGGCGACTCCTGCGCGCTGACGGGCGCCGTGTTGAACGACTACATCCAGGAACACATGGGCGAGGAGTTCACGGCGAAGGACTTCCGTACCTGGGGCGGCACGCTGACCGCGGCGGTCGCGCTGGCCGAGCACGGTGTCGCCGAGACGGAGGCCGAGGCGAAGCGCACGGTTGCGAGCGTCATGCGGACGGTCGGCGAGCGCCTGGGGAACACCCCCGCCGTCGCCCGGAGCTCGTACGTCAGTCCGGCGGTGATCGAGCAGTATCTCGACGGCAGAACGCTGGAGGACTTTCGGCCCCGCCATTTGCGCATTGTCAAGGCGCGCGATATCGGTCTCGACCTGGAAGAGAAGGCGCTCGTATCCCTGCTGCGCTCGTGGCGAATCAGACGTACGCGCAAAGCAGCGTGATTGCATCGCTGTTTTTCGATACGGTTGCAGCAAGAGATTGACTCACTTCAAGGGAGGCCGACTATGGCTCGCAAGACTGTGCTTGTTTCCGACATCTCGGGCGTTGAGATCGCCGAAGGCAAAGGCGCGACGATTCGGATCACGTTCTACGACGCACGCAAGGGCGTGCGCGAGCTCGACGTGACGGACGCCGAGGCCGAGAAGATGGGCGGCCGGCAGGTCGCACGCCGTGGCCGGCGGCCGAAGTCCGCGACGCAGTAGCCGCAGGCGGGGCAAACCCCGCTCTTTGCCCACTTTTTCGCCTGTTTCCGTCCGAAAGACCGTCGGGAACGGTGACTACGATGGGTAGATGGGTCTGTGCCTCGTCGTGGGGCCGGCGAAGGCCGGCAAGATCGCCCGTCTCCTCGACGGGTACCTCGTCGAGCTCGCGCGCGATCCGGTCCTGATCGTCCCGAACAGGACGGACGTGGACCGGGTCGAGCGCGACCTGCTGCGCCGGGCCGGCGCCCTGCTCGCCGGGACGATCGGCACGTTCGACGACGTCTTCCGCGAGTTGGCGCTGGCCTCGGACGCGCCGCGCCCGGTGACGAGCGACGTGCAGCGGGCGCTCGTGGCCCGGCGGGCGCTCGCAGCGGCGCCGTTGAACGGCCTCGGCCGCTCGGCGCGCTTCGCCGGGTTCGCCGACGCGCTCCTCGCGGCGCTGGCCGAGCTCGAGTCGGGGCTGCTCGACCCCGAGCAGCTCGACGGCGACCTGGCGCTGCTCCATGGCGCCTACCGCGCCGAGCTCGACCGTCTCGGTCTCTGGGATCGCGACCTCCTGCGCCGGCGTGCTGTCGAGCGGCTCCGCTCCGAGCTCGACGCCTGGGACGGGCGGCCGGTCTTCGCGTACGGGTTCGAGGATCTCACCGGAGCGGAGTGGGGGCTGCTCGAAGCCCTCTCCGCGCGCACCGACGTCACCGTGTCGCTGCCGTACGAGCCGGGCCGCCCCGCCTTTGCGTCGCTCCGGCGCACGCAGGAGGATCTTGCCGCCCTCGCGAACGGGCGGATCGTCGAGCTTCCGGCGCGCGCCGGAGAGGACGGGCACGCGGCGCTCGCACATCTCGAACGGCACCTCTTCGCCGACGAGGCGCCGGTCGGCCCGCCGCTCGACGGGGCGCTCCGCTTCTTCGAGGGTGCCGGCGCGCGCGGCTCGCTCGAACTGGTCGCGGAGGAGGTCCGGGAACTTGCGGCCGGCGGCACCGCTCTCGAGGAGGTTGCTCTCGTCGTCCCGTCGCTCGAGCGCTGGCGCGCCCCGCTCGAGACCGTGCTGGGGACGCTGGGGATCCCGTTCGCGCTCGAGGGCCGCATTCGCCTCGGGCAGACGCCCTTCGGCCAGGCGCTGCTCGCGCTGCTGCGCTTCGAGTGGTCGGACGGTGGGCGCCGCGACCTCTACGCGTTCCTGCGCTCCCCGTACTCGGGCTTCGCCCGCGCGAACGTCGACTTTCTCGAAGGGCGCTTGCGCGGCCGCGGCGTCTCCGCCCGCGAGAGCGTCGAGGAGGAGACCGTCCGCCTGCGGGACGGCCAGCCGCTACCTCCGCTCGAAACGCTCCGGAGCGCAGCCGGCCCCGTCGAAGCGGTGCGGACGATCGCCGCGGGAATGCTGCGCAGCGCCCACGGCGTCGACTCGCCGCCGGTCGGCGAGGCGAGCCGGGCCGACCTCCGTGCGTACGACGCGCTGACGCGCGTCCTCGACGAGCTCGACGGCTGGCGTGCGCTCGGCGGTGAGCTCACCGCGGACGAGCTCCGCGAGGCGCTGGAGCACGCCGAGGTGCGAGTGGGCTCGGCCGGCGAGCGCGGCCGCGTGGCCGTTCTCGACCTCGCGCGCGTGCGCACACGTCGCTTCGACGCCGTCTTCCTGCTCGGGCTCGAGGAGGGCACACTGCCGCGGCGCGGCAACCCGTCGCCGTTCCTCGACGACGATGCCCGCGGCGACCTCGACTCGCGGACCGCGGCACGGCTGACGCGCCCGGATCCGGTCGAGCGCGAGCGCTATCTCTTCTACACCGCCTGCACGCGCGCCGTCCGCCGGCTGACGCTGGTCCGCGAGGCGGCGACCGACGAGGGCAGCCCGCGCGAGCCGAGCCCCTTCTGGGACGAAGTCGTCGCGCTCTTCGACCCCGAGGAGGTGCGGCGCTGGACGCGGAGACGGCCGCTCTCGCAGCTGACGTGGGAGCTGGAGGCGGCTCCGACCGAGCGTGAGCGGCTGCGCGCGCTGGCGCAGCTCGCGGTCGCGGCGCCCGAGGACGCGCAGGCGCTCGCGGCTGCGAACGGCTGGGAACGCCAGCTGCAGCGCGCGCTGAAGGCGTTCACGCGCAAGACCCAGCTCACCCATCCCCGCGTGCTCGGCGAGCTGGGAGCCAAGTCGCCGTTCAACGTCACCGAGCTGGAGCGCTTCGCCGACTGCTCCTCGGCCTGGTTCTTCGAGCGGCTGCTCTCGCCGCGCCAGATCGATCGCAAGGTCGACGCGATGCTGCGCGGCTCCGTCGCGCACACGACGCTGCACCGCTTCTATGCCGGGCTGCCACGCGCGACCGGCCACGATCGTGTCGAGGAAAGCACCCTCGAACAGGCACTCGTGTTCCTGAACGAGTGCCTCGAGGGGGCACTGCAGGGCGTGAAGATGGAGATGACCGAGCTCGAGCGCCGCGAGCTCGAGCAGAGCCTGCGCCGCGACCTCGAGCAGCTCATTCGCGACGAGTCCCGCTCCGAGCTGCCGCTCGTGCCGCGACGCTTCGAAGTCGGCTTCGGATCGGAGCGGTCGGCGCCCGAGCTCCAGCGTGGGCTCGACCTCGGCGACGGGATCACGCTCTCGGGGAAGATCGACCGCATCGACGTCGACCCCGGCAGCGCGCGCGGGATCGTCCAGGACTACAAGTCCGGCCGCACGGGCCACTCGGCCGCCGAGATCGAGAAGGAGCTGCGGCTGCAGATCCCGCTCTACATGCTCGTGCTGCGCGACCTCGTCGGGATCGAGCCGCTCGGCGGGCTCTACCGGCCGCTCGCCGGCGAGCGGCGTGCGCGCGGGCTGCTGCGCGCCGAGGCGAAGGACGACGTGCTGCCGGGGTTCGTCAAGCACGACTATCTCGACGAGGACGCGTTCTGGGCGCAGGTCGAGGGCGCCCGCGACCTCGCCCGCGGCCTCGCGCAGCGGATCCGTGCCGGCGACGTCAAGCACGACCCGAAGGGGACGGACGGCTGTCCGGCCTGGTGCGACCTCTGGCGGATGTGCCGGATCAGGCGCGCATGAGCGGCGTCGCGTCGACGGAGCCGCGTACGCGCGTGCCGAACGAGCAGCAGGCCGCGGCGATCGCGGCGCGCGGGCAGGTGTTCGTCTCGGCCGGGGCCGGCACGGGCAAGACGACCGTCCTCGTCGAGCGCTTCGTCGAGGCGGTCTGCGAGCGGGGGCTCGACGTCGAGAGCCTGCTCGTGATCACCTACACCGAGCGCGCCGCCGGCGAGCTGAAGGGCCGGATCCGGGCGCGGCTGCACGAGCTCGGCCGCCACGACCTTGCCCGCTCGCTCGACGGCGCCTGGATCTCGACCATCCACGGCTTCTGTCTGCGGCTGCTGAAGGCGCATCCGTTCGCGGCCGGCCTCGACCCGCGCTTCCGGATCCTCGACGACAGCCAGGGCCGCGTCGTCCGCAGCGAGGCGTTCGCGACCGCGTTGAACGGCTTCTGCGCGGGCGAGGATCCCGAGCGCCTGCGACTGCTCGCGACGTACGGCGCCGCCGGGCTGCGGCGGATGCTGGTGGCGGTCTACGAGACGCTGCGCTCTGCGGGCCGGGAGCTCGAGCTCGAGCTGGGCGAGCGCCCGGGGCTGCCCGAACGGCTGGCCGAGCTCGCCGAGGCGGCCCGCTGCCTCGCTGCGGACGCCGACGCGACGGACACTGCACGCGCAGCCGCGGCGCAGGCGCTCGTGCTCGCGGAGGAGCCGCAGCTGCCGGAGCGCTTGCTCGACCTCTCCGGCCTGCGGGCCCGGGGCGAGCGGGCGGCGAGCTACGAGGACGCGCGGAAGGCCGTCGAGCAGGCGGCGCTCGACGAGCTCGCGCTGCAGGACCGCGAGCTGCTGCAGGAGCTCCTGCTCGGTTTCGCGGCCGCCTACGCGGCGGCGAAGGACCGCGAGTCGGCGCTCGACTTCGAGGATCTCCAGCTCCGCGCGCGCGACCTGCTCCGCGACGAGGACGCGATCCGGGAGCGGGAGGCGCTGCGCTTCCGCTCGATCATGGTCGACGAGTTCCAGGACACGAACCGGCTCCAGTGCGAGCTCGTCGACCTCCTCACCGGTCCCGACACCGAGCGCTTCTTCGTCGGGGACGAGTTCCAGTCGATCTACGGCTTCCGCCACGCCGACGTCGGTGTCTTCCGCGACCGTCGCGCGGCCGCCGAGACGCTGCTGCCGCTGACGCGCAACTACCGCTCGCGCCCCGAGGTGCTGTCGGTCGTCAACCACCTCTTCGGCGCCGAGTTCGGCGAGGAGTTCCAGCCGCTCGCGGCCTCGGGTGAGTTCCCCGACCCCGTGTTCGGGACGCCCGTCGAGCTGCTCGTGACCGACAAGGCGGCGTACGCAGACAGCGGCCTCCACTGGCGGCGGGCGGAGGCACGCAACGTCGCCCGGCGCGTCAAAGAGCTCGTCGACTCGGGTGCTGCGAGCGCGGGCGAGATCGTCCTGCTCTTCGCCGCAGGCACCGACGCCGAGTGGTACGAGGAGGAGCTGCGCGAGGCCGGCCTCGCCACCTACCGCGCCACCGGTCGCGGCTACTTCGGGCAGCAGCAGGTCGTCGACCTGCTCTCGTACCTGCGGTTGCTGCAGAACCGCTACGACGACGAGGCGCTGCTGACCGTGCTCGCCTCGCCCTTCGTCGGCGTCTCGAACGATGCGCTGATGCTCGTCCGGCGCAACGGGCGCGGGCCGATCTTCACCGGGCTCGAGCGCGGGCTGCCGGAGGATCTCGACGACGTCGACGTCCGCCTGCTCCGGGCGTTCCGGCAGCGCTACGACCGGCTTGCGGAGGCGGCGTCGCTGCTCTCGCTCGAGCGGCTGTGCGAGCGGATCGTTGCCGACCACGACTACGACCTCGCCGTGCTCGCCCAGTGGGACGGCCGCCGCCGCTACGCGAACCTGCGCAAGCTGGCGCGGCTCGCGCGCTCGTACGAGGAGCTGCGCGGCCCCGATGTGGAGGGCTTCGTCCGCTTCGTCGAGGAACAGGAGTCGGTCGGCGCGGCCGAGCGCGACGCCGTCGCCGAGGAGGAGGGCGCCGACGCGGTGCGGCTGCTGACGATTCATGCAGCCAAGGGGCTCGAGTTCAAGGTCGTCGTCGTCGCGGACGCGGGTCGCGACCGGAATGCGCCCGGCGCCGACGAGATCCTCTGCCTCGCCGACGGCCGCTTCGGCTTCCGCGTCGCCGACCCGGTCAGCGGCAAGCGGCACGGGGTGCTCGGCTACGAGGCCGTCCGCGACGCACGCCGGGCCGAGGACGAGGCCGAGCGGCTGCGCCTCTACTACGTCGCGATGACGCGGGCGATCGACCGGCTGATCGTCAGCGGCTCGATCGACCGCGAGCGCAAGGCGGACGAGCGGACACCGATCGGCTGGGTGCTCGACCGGCTCGACTGCGCGGCCGAGCTCGAGGCGGCCGGCTCGGAGCTGCTCGAGCTCGAGCGGGAGGGCGCCCGTGTGCTCGTGCGGGTCGACCGGAGGCCCGAACCGGCGGCCGCGTCCTCGCCCGCGGTGGAGCCGGTGCGTGCCGTCGTCGACGACGCAACCGGTCAGCTGGCGCTCTTCGCACCCGGCGAGGAACCGGCGCTGCCGCCGCTCGCGCCCGTGCTCGCGCCCCTGCATGCGCTGCCCGAGCCGCCGCTCCACGACGTGCGCCGGCTCTCCTACAGCGCGCTTGCCCTCTTCGAGCGCTGTTCGTACCGCTACTACGCCGAGCGGGTCGCCGGGATGCGCGCCGCCGACGCCCGCGGCTCCATTGCCGGGCCGCGCGGGTTGGCGGCGACCGAGGTCGGAGACGCCGTCCACCGGCTGCTCGAGCTCGTCGACCTCGCCGCGCCGACGGCTCCCGATGTCGAGCAGGTACGCGGTTGGTACCCGGCGGTCACAGACGACGAGCTTGCGCGGATCGACGCCTTCGTCGCGACCTATTGCGACTCCGAGCTCGCGCGGCGGATCGGCGCGCTCCCGGGGGCACGGCCGGAGCGTCCGTTCGCGTTCGAGCACGACGGGGTGCTGCTGCACGGCCGGCTCGATGTCCTCCACGTCGACGGCCCGCGCGCGCTCGTCCTCGACTACAAGACGAATTCGCTCGCCGAGGGCTCGCCCGAGGAGATCGTCGAAGCCGACTACCGGCTACAGCGGCTCGTCTACGCGCTCGCGTGCTTCCGCGCCGGTGCGGAGGAGGTCGAGGTCGTCTACCACTTCCTCGAGCGGCCGGACGCGGTCGTCTCGACGACGTTCCAGCGCGACGATGTGCCCGGGCTCGAGGCCGAGCTCTCTGCCGCGATCGCGCGGATCCGGGCCGGTGCGTTCGTGCCGACGCCGAGCGAGTTCAACTGTGCAGGCTGCCCGGCGCTCGACGTCGTGTGCGCCGGCCCGCGGCTTCGCTCCCGGCCGCCCGAGCTCGCGGCGGTCTCCTAGGTGCGCGTCGCCGTCCTCTGCGACGTGCACGGCAATCTGCCCGCGCTGGAGGCGGTGCTGGCCGAGGTCGCCGCGCTCGGCGTGGACGACATCGTCTGTGGCGGCGACGTGGTCGCCGGTCCCTTCCCAGCGGAGGCGCTCGGCCGGCTGCAGCTCGCCGGGGCGACCTTCCTGCGCGGCAATGCGGACCGGGACTCGCCGCGCGCGCCCGACGGGACGTGGGAGTGGATCGCCTCGAAGCTCGGCCCCGAGTCGGTCCGGTTTCTCGACGAGCTGCCGATCACGTTCGCCCTCGACGGCGTCCGCTACTGCCACGGCTCGCCCCGCGACGAGGACGAGATCCTGACGAAGGTGTCGCCCGACGAGCGCTTCCGTGCCGCGCTCGCCGGAGTCGAGGAGCGGGTCGTCATCGGCGGCCACACGCACGTCCAGTTCGAGCGGTCGGTCGACGGCATCCGCTTCGTCAACGCGGGCAGCGTCGGCATTCCGTACGAGGGCCGCCCGGGAGCGTTCTGGGCGCTCGTGGACGGCGGGCAGGTCGAGCTGCGGCGAACACCGTATGCGGTCGAAGCGGCCGTCGCTCTGATCCGGACGAGCGGCTATCCCGGCGCAGACCAGATCGCCGGCTGGCTGCTCGAGCCCGAGGATCCGGACGAGGTCTCCGCCTACTTCGAGAGCATTGCCGCGTAGCTTCGTCGGCGAGGCGCGGCGGCGGGTGGGGCCGAAGCGGGCGCGGATCGGGCCGATCGTCGAGCGGCTCGCGGTCGAGCACGCGGACGCCCGGATCGCGCTGACGTTCCGCAACCCGGTCGAGCTGCTGATCTCGGTGATGCTCTCGGCGCAGACGACGGACGTGAACGTGAACCGAGTCACGGCAACGCTGTTCGAGAAGTACCGGCGCCCCGAGGACTATCTCGCCGTGCCGCAGGAGGAACTGGAGCGGGACGTCTACGCGACGGGGTTCTTCCGCCAGAAGGCGAAGTCGATCAAGGGCGCGATGCGCGTGCTGCTCGAGGAGTTCGACGGCGAGGTGCCGCGCACGGTCGAGGAGTTGCTGCGGCTCCCCGGGGTGGCGCGGAAGACGGCGAACGTGGTCGCAGCCGAGCTCGGCGACCCGCAGGGCGTCGTCGTCGACACGCACGTGCGGCGGCTGTCGCAGCGGCTCGGGCTGACGAAGCAGGAGGACCCGGTCAAGATCGAGCGCGATCTCGTCAAGCTCGTCCCGCGGGCCGACTGGGGCCGCTTCCCGCACCTGCTGATCTGGCACGGCCGCCGGGTGTGCGACGCGCGCCGGCCGCTGTGCGAGGAGTGCGTTCTCAACGACCTCTGCCCGGCGTCCCGGGTCGCCGTCGAGCCCTACCTGGGCGCGAGGGCGACGAGCACGCCGCCGTCGTCGTCGTAGGCCGGGAAGACGTCTGCGGTGACGGGCTTCACCTGGCCGGCGCGGGAGCGGAGCTGCAGCTGCTCGCCGAGGCGACGGACACCCCACTCGAGCGCGAGCGCGACCGGGCTCTTCCCATCCTCGAAGCCGTCGAGCCCGAAGACCTCGACGACGTCCTTGCCCATCAGCTCGCGCTCCTGCCAGCCGGTCAGTTCGAAGACGCCGCGCCCCGCGGCCAGGATCCGGCCGCTGCGGTCACAGGCCACGAGACCCGCGTTCGGCGACGGGTAATAGTCGTCGAGCAGCTCGAAGAGGAAGCCGAAGCCGCAACGCTCGCACGACACCGCCTGCCGGAGCAGCCCCTGGCGGCCGTCGTGGTCGATCGAGCGGTCCTTGCAGTTCGGGCAGATGAAGAAGGGCATTGCGGCGATCGTAGCCAGCGGGTCAGTGGCTGCCGAGCAGGCGGCGGATCTCCGCGAGCAGTTGCTCCTGATGCCGTTCCATCTCCTCACGGTGCTGCTGCTGTGCCACCGCCTCGACGCGGTCGCGTCCCGCCTGGCGAGTCTGGGCGAGCAGGATCAGCGGGGCGGCGTAGGCGGCCTGGGTCGAGAAGGCGAGGTTGAGCAGGATGAACGGGTACGGATCCCAGCGATAGACGATGCCGACGGCGTTCAGCGTGATCCAGACGATCACGGCTGCGGTCTGCCCGAGGATGTAGACCGGGCTGCCGAAGAAGCGGGCGACGTTCTCGGCCGACTGTCCGAAGCGGTCGTGGCCGAACGGGCTGTGGAGCTCGTGGCGTGCGCTCACGCCCCGGGGTACGAGAGCCTGGCCCCGACTCCTGCGTGAGCTACGCGGGCTCGGTGTGCTCGCGCGGTGCGGTCAGCGCCGTCTCGAGGTGGCCTTCGGCGTCTGCCAGGAAGCGCTCTGCATCGAGCGCCGCCGCGCAGCCGGAGCCCGCCGCGGTGACCGCCTGGCGGTAGATGTGGTCCTGCACGTCCCCGGCGGCGAAGACGCCCGGGATGTTCGTCTCGGTCGTCTTGCCCTTCGTGATCAGGTAGCCGTTCTCGTCGTGGTCGAGCATGTCGACGAAGAGCTTCGTCGTCGGGTCGTGCCCGATCGCGACGAAGAGGCCGTCGGTCGCGTACTCGAGCGTCTCGTCGGTCTCGTTGTTCCGGAGCCGCACGCCCGTGAGCTTGCCGCCTTCGACACCGAGCACCTCGTCGACGACGTACGGGGTCATGATCTCGATCTTCTCGTGCGCGCGGGCACGGTCGATCATGATCTGCGAGGCCCGGAACTCGTCGCGGCGGTGCACGAGCGTGACCTTGGACGCGAACTTGGTCAGGAAGAGCGCCTCCTCCATCGCCGAATCGCCGCCGCCGACCACGACGACCTCACGCTCGCGGTAGAAGGCGCCGTCGCAGGTGGCGCAGTAGGTGACGCCGCGGCCGTGCAGTGCGCGCTCCGACTCGAGCCCGAGCTGGCGGGCCGTCGCCCCGGTCGCGACGATGATCGTGCGGGCGCGGTACTCGTCGTCGCCGACGTAGACCTTGAACGGGCGCTCCGAGAAGTCGATCCGCGTGACGTCGTCGGTGACGAACTCGGTGCCGAAGCGCCCCGCCTGGGCGCGGAATTCGGCCATCATCTCCGGCCCCATGATCCCGTCCTTGTAGCCCGGGTAGTTCTCCACGTCGCTCGTGATCATCAGCTGGCCGCCCCAGTTGAACCCCTCGATCACGAGTGGGCTGAGGTTGGCTCGCGCGGCGTAGAGAGCCGCGGTGTAACCGGCGGGACCGCCGCCGATGATGATCACGTCACGCGTGTCGCTCAAGCTTGCTCCTTCGTCGGGCCGGGCGTCGATGCCCGTCACCTTAGAGAACGACGCGGAGGTTGGCGCTGTTCCGGAGGCTTAGAATCGGGAGCTGCCAGGCAGAACAGTTCGTATGACGACTACCACTGTCAGCCTCGACGGCGTGCGAGAGCTCGCCGGCTTCCGCGCCCAGAACGGGTGCGCGATCAGTCTCTATCTCAACCTCGATCCGAGCGTGGCGCCGACGGCCGCGGACACCGCGACGCGCGTCCGCTCGCTGCTCGACGCCGCCTCCAAGTCCGACGGTGCGACTCGACCCGACCTCGCCCACGAGGTTCGCTCGGGGCTCAAGGCCGACTTCGAGCGCCTCGAGCAGTACTTCGACGGCCAGTTCGTCCGTGACGGTGCCCACGGGCTCGCGGTGTTCACGGCCGGGCCCGACAACGTCTGGACCGTGCTCGCGCTGCCCTGGCCGGTCGATGACGCCGTTCGCGTCGCCGACGACTTCCTGCTCGCGCCGCTCGTGCCCCTGATCGGGCGGGGCAGCGGTGCGCTCGTTGCGGTCGTCGGCCGTGAGCGGGGCCGCGTGCTCGCGCTGCGCAACGGCAGCCTCGAGGAGGTCGGTGACCGGACCGAGGAGGCCCGGGGCCGGCACGACCAGGGCGGTTGGTCGCAGTCCCGTTATCAGCGCCACATCGACAACCTCGACCTGGAGCACTACAAGGCCGTCGCGGAAGAGCTCGAGCACCGCTTCCGGCAACTCGGCCGGCCGAGGATCGTCGTCGTCTCCGGGGACGAGACCCGCGCCGAGTTCGCCGACGTCCTCTCTGCGGAGCTCGAGGAGGCCGTGATCGGCTGGAAAAACGCCGACGCCCACGCGACCGACGGCGAGCTCGCCGAGATCGTCGCGCCGTGCCTCGAGGAGTGGCGGGCGCGTCGCGAAAGCGACTGTGTCGAGCGCTGGCGGGAGGAGGTCGGCCGGAATGCGCTCGGCAGCACCGGTTGGGCGAACACCCTCGAGGCTGCCTCGGACGGCCGGGTCGAGGTGCTGCTCTACCAGGCAGGCGTGCAACGCGACGCGTACCGCTGCCCCGCGTGCGGCCGCGCCGCGCCGGAGGCCCGGTCGTGTCCGCTGGACGGGACGACGATGGAGCCGCGCGACGACGGCCTCGACCTGGCGGTCCGTCTCACGCTCGCGTTCGGCGGTGACGTCCTCGCCGTCGAGCACAGGCGCGACCTCGAGCCGGTCGGGGGCATCGGTGCGCTGCTTCGCTACTAGCGACAGCTAGGCGGCATCGATCGCGCGCAGCTGCTCGCCGGGCTGCGCGATCGACCGCTGCTCGAGCGCGTCCTCGTCGACCGCCTGCTCGAGCCGCGTCTCGAACTTGACGAGCCGCCGTTCGGCCTCGCTGTACTTCCCCTGCGCGTTGCCGATGTGCTTGCCGACCACGTCGAAGTCGTCCTTGAAGCGCGAGAAGTCCTTCGCCAGCTGGCCGCAGTAGGCCATCACTTCCTGCGCATGTTGTTCGATCTGCAATCCGCGTAGACCAAGTACGATCATCGTCAAGTAGGCGTGGAAGGTCGCGGGCGAGACGGGGAAGACCCGACGGGCCAGCGCGTACTGGTGCAGGTCGCCGGTACCGCCGCAGGCGATCTCGTAGTAGACCGTCTCGGCCGGCAGGTACATGAAGGCGAAGTCGTAGGTGTTCTCGCCCGGCTTGATGTACTTGGTCGCGATCGCGTCGACGTGGCCCTTGACGTCACGGGCGAGCGCGCGGCGGGCGATCAGGCGCTGCTCGTCGTCCTCGGCATCGAGCACCCGGTGGACGTTGTCGAGCGGGAACTTCGCGTCGACCGGAAGCAGCTTCTCGGCCCGTACGACCGCGTCGACCCGCTCGCCGCTCGTGAAGCCGAACTGCAGCTCGTAGGCGCTCGACGGGAGCATGTCGGCCAGGAGGTTGGCGAGCAGGAGCTCGCCGAAGCCGCCCCGGGCCTTCGGTGGGCGGAGGGCCTGCTCGAGCCGCTTCAGGTCGTTCGCCCGTTCGAGCATGCTCTTCGTGCCCTCCTCGACGCGGGCCAGCTTCTCCGAGATCTTGGTCGCCGTCTCGCCGGCGTCCCGCTGGGTGCTCAGCAGGCGCCCGTCGAGGCCCTCGAGGCGCCGGTCGACCTTCGCGTCGAGCTCGCCGAGGCGGCCGTACAGCCGCGCTTCGATCGCTCCGAGCGCACCGTCGAGCTGCTGCACGGTGCCGCCGAGCTGGCTCCGCAGCGAGCGCGCGAGCATGACGCCTCCGGCGGCAAGGGCGGCGGCTGCGACAAGGATGACGAGCGCAGTGACCATGGTCGACGAACGGTAGAGATGCCGTCGGACGGTGCCGCTACGGGTACGATCGACCGCCGATGGCCCGGAAAGACCGTGCACCGACCCCACCGAAGCGCCCGCAGGGCCCGCAGCGTCGTTCGACGCCCTCGGCGCCCCGGAGCGCCGACCAGAAGCGGATGCTCCTCCTGCTCGGCGGTGGCGCGATCGTGGTGCTGGCCGCCGTGCTCGCGTTCGTCCTCCTCACGGGCGGCAGCGAGGACGAGGCAGCGGTGCTGGCGGACAACGGCTGCACGCTCAAGACCTTTCCGGGCCAGCCGGGCACCCACGTCGACTCGTTGACCGCGAAGCCGAACCCGGCCTGGAACTCGAACCCGCCTACGAGCGGGGCACACTTCCAGACCCAAGCGGTGTGGGGCGAGTACTCCGAGCCCGTGCCGCTGATCCAGACCGTGCACAACCTCGAGCACGGCGGGATCGTGATCCATTACGGCAAGGACGTGCCCGAGGCGCAGGTCGAGGAGATTCGGCAGTGGTACCGGGACGACCCGAACGGGCTGCTCGTCGCCCCGCTCGACTCGCTCGGAGCCAAGATCGACCTGAGTGCGTGGACGGCTCCAGCCCGAGTCGGTGGCTCACCCGACAACGGGACGGGCTACCTCGCCACGTGCGACGGCTTCAGCAAGAAGGCGTTCGACACCTTCAAGAAGACCCATATCGGCCAGGGCCCGGAGCGATTCCCGGTCGATGCGCTGACGCCCGGAACGTAGACTGGGCCCGCCGGGGTGGCGGAACCGGTCAGACGCGCCCGACTTAAAATCGGGTGAGCTTCGGCTCGTGCGGGTTCGACTCCCGCCCCCGGCATCTCCGAAACTACACTCCCCGCACCCATGGCCCGGATCGAGGAGACAGCCGCGCAGACCCACCTCGAGTGGGACACGCCTCTGTTCGAGACCGCGATCGCCCAGTTCGAGCTCGCGCTGCCCTACTCGGGCGTCTCGGACGCCGTCGCCGAGCGCCTCCGCTACCCGGAGCGCGCCGTGATGCTGAGCGTGCCCGTGAAGATGGACGACGGCCGCCGCGTCGTCTTCGCCGGCTACCGCGTCCAGCACTCTTCCGTGCTCGGCCCGACGAAGGGAGGCATCCGCTACGACCCCGAGGTGACGCTCGGCGAGTGCGCCGCGCTTGCGGTCTGGATGACCTGGAAGTGCGCGTTGCTGCGGCTGCCGTACGGCGGCGCCAAGGGCGGCGTCCGCTGCAACCCGCGGCAGATGTCGCTGCGGGAGCTCGAGGGCATGACCCGCCGCTTCACCTCCGAGTTGCTGCCGGTGATCGGCCCGCAGGAGGACATCCCCGCGCCCGACATGGCCACGAACGAGCAGACGATGGCATGGATGATGGACACGTATTCGATGCAGGTCGGCCACGCGGTGCCGGAGATCGTCACGGGCAAGCCGATCTCCATCGGTGGCTCGGTCTTCCGGCACGAGGCGACGGGCGCCGGCGTCGTGATGGTGACGGCTCGCGCCTGCGAGCGGCTCGGCTGGGAGCTCGCCGAGCAACGGTGCGTCGTGCAGGGCTTCGGCAACGTCGGCGGGATCGCGGCTCACGAGCTGGCCGACCGCGGCGCGACCGTGATCGCCGTCTCCGACATCTCGGGCGGCGTCTACGACCCCGACGGCCTGGACGTCCACAAGATGAGCGACTTCGCGCTGGAGCACGGCTCGCTCGAGGACTGGCCGGCGGGAACACGGATCTCGAACGAGGAGCTGCTCGAGCTTCAGTGCGACATCCTCGTCCTCGCCGCCCGCGAGGACCAGGTGACCGAGGAGAACGCCGCCCGCGTGCAGGCGCGCTTGATCGTCGAGGGAGCGAACGGGCCGACCTCGCTCGAGGCCGATGCCATGCTGGCCGAGCGGGGGATCCCGATCCTGCCCGACATCCTCGCGAACGCCGGCGGCGTCACCGTCTCGTACTTCGAGTGGGTGCAGGATCTCGGCCGGCTCTTCTGGGGCCGTGACGAGATCCGGGACAAGCTCGCCGAGAAGCTCAACGACGCGTTCGACCGGGTCTGGGAGATCTCGCTCGAGCGGTCGATCACGCTCCGTACAGCGGCCCTCGTCGCGGGCATCCGCGAGGTGGCGTCGGCACTCGACGCGCGCGGCCTCCATCCCTGATGGACCGCGTTCGCGACGCGATGGTCTCCGACCCGCCGCAGCTCGACGGCGGCGCCAGCGCTCAGCAGGCGGGTGAGGCGTTCGACCGGCCCGAGGTGCGCGCGCTGTTCGTCAGCGACGAGGGTCGCTTCCTCGGCGTCGTCACGCGGAAGACGCTTGTCCGCGAGATCGTCGCGGCCGGCCGCGACCCCCGCACGACCGCGCTGCGCGAGATCGCCGAGGTGCCGCTGAACACGATCGGGTCGGAGCTCCCGCTCGACGAGGCTTTCCGCTTCCTCGAGGAGCACGATCTCGACCGCGTGCCCGTGCTCGAGGACGGCCGCCTCGTCGGCACCCTCTCGCGGGCCGTGCTGCAGCGGCGACTGGCCGAGGACGAGCCTCCGGCAGACGAGGAGTAGGGCCGGCGGGCGATGCGCGTCGGGCTCGTCTCGGATCTGCACGGCAACGCCGTCGCGCTGCGGACGGTGGCGGCGGACGTCGCCCGCGCCGGCGTCGACGAAGTCGTCTGCCTCGGCGACGTCGTGCAAGGGGGGCCGGAGCCGTCGCGCGTCCTCGAGCTCCTGCAGGAGCTGGGCTGGCCCGTCGTGCTCGGAAACGCCGATGCCTTCCTGCTCGACCTCGAGACGGCGCGGGAGGGCGGGGAGGAGATCACGGAGCGCCAGCTCGAGACCCGCGCCTGGTCGGTGGCGCAGCTCTCGGGTGAGCAACTCGACACGATCGCGGGCTTCTCACCCACGGTCGAGGTCGACCTCGGCGGCCGGACGCTCGTCTGCTGCCACGCGGTTCCGCGGTCGTACCACCCGGTGCTCTTGCCGAGCACCGACGAGACGGCCTTTCGGGAGCTGCTCGACGGGGTGGACGCAGACGTGGTCGCCGGCGGGCACACCCACATGCAGTTCCTGCGCCGGCGGGGTGACCTCCTGTTCGTGAATCCCGGCAGCGCCGGCCTCTCGTACGAGCACGGGCAGGCACACGTCCGCATCGACCCGTGGGGCGCGTGGGCGATCGTCGAGTGCGACGGGGCGGCGCTGCGGGTCGAGTTCCGCCGCGTCCCGCTCGACATCGAGGCGGTGCAGGCGTCACTCCGCGCGAGCGGGATCCCGTACGTCGAGGACCACGTGCGGCGCTGGCAGCCGCGCGCGGCAGAGCGCCGTCAGCAGCAGGTGTAGGCACCCGGGGGCGCGGCGCCCTCCTCGGGCTCGGGCAGCTCGGCGGCGGCGAGCGCGGCGCCGTGGAGGATGTCCCGCTCGCTCGCGGTGATCGCGTCGAGACCGTAGAAGTCGAGCACCTCGGCGAGGATCGCCGCGCCGGCGACGATCACCGGGGCACGGCCCGGCTCGATGATCTCTGCCCGCTCCTCGAGCGACATCGCGGCGAGGCGCGCCGTCTGCGCGGCGACGGCGGCGCGGGAGAGCGTGTGCCCGTGGATGCGCTCGGGGTCGTACTCGAGCAGGCCAAGGTCGAGCGCGGCGAGCGTCGTCACGGTGCCGGCGACCCCGACGGCCCGTGCAGGCGCGGCCTCCCGCGGCAGCAGTCCGCCGACGTGCTGCCGGATCGCGTCCACGTCCTCGCCGAAGCGCTCCGTCAGCCGCACGCAGCCAACGTCGAGGCTGACGCGGACGTCCGTGCCGGCGACCTGAACCTCGGTCGAGCCGCCGCCGATGTCGACGACGAGCGTCCCAGCCTCGACGGCGCCGATCCCGCGCAGCGTCAGCTCGGCCTCCTCGTCGCCGCTCAGCAGGCGTGTGGTGAAGCCGTAGCTCCACTCGATCTCGCCGAGGAATGCTTCCCCGTTCTCCGCGTCCCGGACGGCGCTCGTCGCGATGCAGAGCGTCCGCTCGGCGCCGAGTGCCTCCAGCTCGCGGCGGAACTCGGAGAGGACGTTGCGAACGCGGGCGATCGGGACGGGGAGGAGGCGGCGGCGCTCGTCGACGCCCTCGCCGAGCCGGGTGATCGCGAGCCGGCGGACGACTTCCTCGAGCGTGCCGTTCGCGTCGGCGACGAGCAGGCGGGTCGAGTTCGTGCCGAGATCGACCGCCGCGACCCTCACTTGCGTGGGTAGACAGACGTGATCCGGCCGACCGACGACTTCACGTCGTCGATCGCGCTCGTGAGCACGTTCAGCCGGGCACGCGAGGCCGACAGGCGCTCCAGCGACGCGGTCAGCCGCGTGCCGCTCTCGCCCGCGAGCGCGAGCTGTCGCTCGATCTCGTCGCCGACGATGCCGAACCGCTCGAGCTCCGAGCCGACCGTCGTGCCGAGCTGCTTGAACGCGCGGAAGGCTTCGAGGCCCCGCAGCGTTAGGAAGAGCACGGAAGCGGCGACGAGGAGCACTGCGACGATGAGCGCGAGCCACACCATTTGCAGCAACGCTAGCAGGGGTGTTGAATGAGACAGATGGTGCAGGTCAGGACGTTCCTGGCGAGACGCGACGGGATCGCGCAGATTGCGGTTGTGCTCGGTGCCTTCGCCGCCTACGAGGCGGCCCGGCTCGCCATGACCCCCGACTGGACGCAGGCGTTCGCGAACGCGCGGCGGATCGAGGCGTGGGAGGCCGCGCTCGGGTTCGCCTGGGAGCAGTCGCTCCAGCGGGCGTTCCTCGCCATCCCCGACGTCGTTCACTTCCTGAACGTCTTCTATTTCGTCGGCCACTTCGTCTTCACCGGGATCTTCTTCTTCTGGCTCTACCATCGCGCACGGCCGGGCTTCCGGCTCTTCCGCAACGGCTATCTCGTCGCGACCGCCGTCTCCGTCCTGATCCACTGGCAGTTCCCGACGGCGCCGCCCCGCCTGGCGATGAGCGAGCTGCAGGACACGCTGCTCGTCCTCTCCGGGATCGACATCGGCTCGCCGACGTCGTCCGCGCTCTCGAACCCCGTCGCGGCCGTGCCGTCGCTCCACGCCGCCTACGCGGTCGGGTGTCGGGATCGGGTTGCTCATCTACGGCCGCTCGCATCTCGTCCGGCTCGCGGGCGCCGTCTACCCGCCGCTCGTGCTGCTGACGATCGTCGTCACCGGCAACCACTTCATCCTCGACGCGGTCGCCGGGATCGCCGTGCTCGCCGCCGGCTTCGCCGTCGCAGTGCTCTTCCGGCGGCGCGAGCGCGAAGACCGGCACGCCGCCTGCGTCGCCTAGCCGCCTTCGCTACAATGGACGCCGCGTCGCGGGGTGGAGCAGTCAGGTAGCTCGCCGGGCTCATAACCCGGAGGTCGCAGGTTCAAATCCTGCCCCCGCTACTCGAAAGGCCCCGGAAACGGGGCCTTTTCCGTGGCCGGGGTGCGTGCGCATCTGTGCCGCCGGCAAATCGCTCGCTCCTCTTGACTCAGACACCGTTGTCGGGTTTAGTTACTCGGACATGGATGTCTGACTTAGGAAGGGAGTGACGAGATGCATCGTTCGAAGCACACGAAGGAGTCACAGAGGCACGGCCGTCTCCGCCACGGACACGCCAAGCAGGCGGCTCCGCGTTCGACGACCGGTCTGCTCTTGCTGGGCGTGCTGCTCATGGCCCAGTTGATGGTGATCCTCGACATCACGGCGGTGAACATCGCCTTGCCGAGCATCGCCAGAGAGCTCGAGCTGAGTGGCTCGATGGTCAGTTGGACGATCACCAGCTACTCGTTGATCTTCGGCAGTCTGCTCCTCTTCGGTGGCCGCGCCGCCGATCTCGTGGGTCGCAGGCGTCTCTTCCTGGCCGGCCTCGGTGTCTTCACCGTGTCGTCGTTGGCCTCGGCACTCGCGGCGAGCGCGGGAACGCTCTTCGCGGCACGGGCCGGTCAGGGCCTTGGCGCGGCGATGCTCTCGCCGGCGGCACTCGCGATCATCACGACGGCCTTCCAGGGCGGCCAGCGGGCGAAGGCCCTGGCGGCGTGGGGTGCGGTCGGCGGTGCCGGCGCCGCGATCGGCGTCCTCGTCGGGGGCGTGCTCACCGAGGTCGGCGACTGGCGGTTGATCTTCTACGTCAACCTCCCGGTCGCGTTGGTGCTCGCCGTCGCCACGCTCAAGGTGATCCCGCGGGACGCGCAAAAGCCGCGTCTGCACGGCCTCGACGTTCCAGGTGCGCTGCTCGGAACCGGAAGCCTGGGCGCGCTCGTCTATGGGATCACGCAGGCTGGTGGCGCTGGTTGGGGATCGACGCAGACGCTCGGTCTCGCTACTGCCGGGCTCGCCGGCCTCGCCGCGTTCGTGGCCTGGGAGCTCCGGGCCGAGAGGCCGCTTCTGCGCGTCGAGCGGCTCGCCGATCGCGCTGTCGGCGGCGGGCTCTTCCTCATGCTCGTCGCGGCAGGCTCGATCTTCGGTCTCTTCCTGCTCTGCTCGCTCTACCTTCAGAACGTGCTCGGCACGGGGCCGCTCATGACGGGCCTCGCGTTCATCCCGCTCGCGCTCACGGCTGGAGTCGGCGCTCACGCAGCGGGACACATCGTCGGACGTCACGGTGTGCGGCTGCCGCTGGTGTTCGCGTTCGCCGTCTCGGGCGCCGGGATGGCTCTGCTCGCGCACGTCGGTGAGAACGGCACCTACCTCCGCAACATCCTGCCGGGGATGCTCGTTGCCGGATTTGGACTGGGCATCGCCGTGGTCTCGGTCTCGATCGCCATCCTGACGGGCGGATCCGAGGACGAGGCGGGGATGATCTCGGGGCTCAACTCGACGGGACACGAGATCGGAGGGACGCTTGGCATCGCCGTGTTCTCGACGATCGCAGCCGGTGCGACCGGAGCACTCGGTGGAGCGCAAGCCGCCTCTGGGATCGCTCACGCGTTCATGGCCGCCGGGGCGCTCACTACTGTCGCAAGCGTGATCGCATTCACCGTGCTTCCGCATGCTCGCGACTTCGTGCCGAAGCTGCGCCTCAACCCGTCGCCGATGCCGGTCCACTGAGATGGCAAAGCAGACGACACCCGCCACGACGCCGAGGCGCCGGCGCTCTGACGCCGATCGGAGCGTTGAGGCAATCCTCGCTGCAGCCCTCGATGCGTTGGCGAGCGATCCCGATGTGAGCATGGCCGAGATCGCTCGCCAGGCGGGTGTCGTGCGCGCGACGATCTATGTCCACTTCCCGACACGCGAGTTGCTGCTGGACGCGGTCATGGAGCGCGCGGTCGGGGACGTGGCGCAGGCGACGAGCGAGGCCGAGCCGAAGCGCGGTGATCCGACAGCAGCGCTCGAGCGGGTCCTCCGCGCCACCTGGAAGGAACTCGGCCGCTTCCACGCCCTGCTTGCGATCAACACCGGCCGGCTCTCCGTGGAGGAGCTCCACCGCCGCCACCTCCCGGTGACGACGCAGCTCGCGCCCCTGATCGAACGCGGTCAGAAACGGGGCGCGTTCCGGAGCGATTTCTCAGTCTCGTGGCACCTCGCGGTGATCCGCGCGATCGTGCATACGGCAAGCGCCGAGTTGCGGAGCGGCCGGATCTCCGAGGCGGAGGTCGAGCCCGTCATGCTCACGACCGTGCTTGCGGCAATCAGCGGGCCAGAGCGGTGAGCGCCTTTGGCATCTGATCTGACCGCCCCTTCTCTCTGAGCGGACGCGCAGCGCCACGCGGCCCTGCGACCTCCGCCGCGCCGTGCCCGCCAACGCGGCACGACCTTCGACTTTCCCACCTGGAGGAAGACCTCATGAACCGCTCACCCCGCACCATGGCTCCGAACGGCAAGGCTCCACCCGCAGGCGAGACTCTTCCCGCACGCGATCACATCGGCGTGGTCGTCCTCGGGTCGATCGCTGGCGGGCTCGGTGCCGGCGCGGTGCTCGACGTGCTCGTCTTCGGCGGTAGCAGTGAGTCCACGATCACCGGTTTGGCGTTGCTCTCGCTCGCGTTCGGCTTCGCACTGCTCGCCGTCCTCTCGACGTGGCTGACAACGCAACCCCAGCTCTGGGCGGTCTATCCCGCCCTCTGGATCGGAGTCGCCGGGGGCGCGATCGCGCTCAGCGGCCCGAGCGACCGCGCGCTCGGCCTGACCGGCTGGATCTGGCCGGCCCTGCTGCTCGCCCTGGTCGTCTGGATGGAGCGTGCAGCCCGACGCGCGCTGAGGAACTGGTCTCGGCGCGCGCTTCTCTTGCCCGCGTTCGCACTGCTCGCCCTGATCGCGGTCGGGGGCGCGTACGAGACCGTGGCCGAAGCCACGACTCCGCGCTCCGCGCCGACGTCCGGACACGTCTATGCGGTGAACGGCCACTCGCTCTACCTGACCTGCTCCGGACGCGGTACGCCGACCGTGATTCTGTTCAACGGGCTCGGAGAGCGCGCTTCGAGCTGGGCGCGGGTTCAGCCAGACGTCGCAGCGACGACGCGCGTCTGCGCCTTCGACCGTGCCGGCGTCGGCCGGAGCGGCCCCGCGCCCGGCAGGCGAGATGGCCGCCAGCTCGCCGACTGACCTCGATGCGCTGCTCGCTGCCGCGCGAGTGCCAGGCCCCTACGTGCTCGCCGGGCATTCGGTCGGGGGCACCTACGCGCTCATCTACGCACACGAGTACTCGAGCCAGGTTGCCGGCGTTGCGCTCGTCGATTCGTCGACGCCGTACCAGTTCGAGTTGCCGGACTATCCAGGCTTCTACTCGACTTGGCGGCGCGTTTCGGCCCTCTTTCCGACGATGGCGCGCGCGGGAATCTCCCGGATCTTCGGTCTCGGGACTCCTCGGGAGCTGACAGCCGATCACAACGAGCTCGCGGAGCTCCCGACCGCGTTCAAGCAGGCTCGAGCACTGACGACGCTCGGCTCCAAGCCCTTGGCCGTCCTGACCGCAGGGCTCGGGCAGCAGGCAGGCTGGTCAGCGGCGCAGGAGAGGCTTGCGCTGCTTTCGTCGAGCCACGTGCACCGCACGGTCCGCGGGGCTACGCACGCTGCACTGCTCGACGATCAGGAGTTCGCCCGTGTCACGAGCGCCGGGATCAAGGCCGTGGTGGTTGCTGCGCGAACCGGCGTGCGCCTCACCGACGGGCCGAGGTGACTCACGGACCGGCCTGTGGTCCCGCGACCTTCGGCCACGGCGCCTTGGCGAGGAGCATCCCCCGCTGGCGGAAGGAGGCCGTGGCGCGGGGGCCGATGAGGTACTGCCGGAAGGCGGCGACGATCGGCGCGACTGCGCGGAGCTGCTTCAGCGTCACGAACGAGATCGGGTAGGCGTCCGGGTGCGAGAGCGCGCGCACGGACGCGTCGGTCGGCGCCTTGCCGCCGATCCGGACGGCGCACGTCGTCGCCTGGAAGGCACGCGCGCGCGACCAGCTCGTCACCGCAGCGATCGCGAGGTTGCCCGCCGCGGCCTCGGCGAGGCCGCCGTCGTAAGCGGCCTTCGCGCCCTTCGGGAGCCGGAAGTCCGCGCCGAAGCGGGGCTCGACGAAGCCGTCCGACGCCGGTGCCGGCGCGGCGCAGCGCGATCGTGCCGCCGCCCGGCCCGGCCACAGGTCCGGATCTTCCCGGCGGCGATCCCCGGCGGCCGCGCGCGACACGCCCGCGGCGCACGCGGGATGGTCGCGTGCCACGACGAGCACGTCGGCGTCGCGGCCGAGGTCGAGGCGCACCTGCACATGGCGGGCCTCGGCGGCCGTGAGCCGGCGATCGAGGAAGATCCCCTGCGGGCTCGGGTAGGCGCGCGCGGCGATCATGTTCCGCAGGTAGATGTCCGCCGACGGGCCGACCACGGCGGCGGCGTTGCCGAACGTGTAGCGGTACGTGCTTGCCTCCGACCCTGACGGTGATCGGCACGACGCGCTGCTTCGGCGGGTGGATCGCGAACGTCGTCGGCGTGAAGCCGATCAGATGGTCGACGCGGCTCGGGATCACCGAGTTGAAGAAGGTGTCCTCAGCGGGCCGGGCGGAGGCCGTCGCGGGCGCGAGCAGGACGGCCGCGAGGAGAAGGACTGTCCGGCGCACTTGCTCGACTAGAGCACGGAGCGCCGCAGGTGTCAACGGAACGGCGGCGCGCGGCGCTGCTCTAGTCTCTCCCCGATGTCCGGGACGGAGGAGCTGGGGCGGGGAGGACGCTTGCGTGGCGGGGCTGCGGGCGAGCTTGTCGCGGCTGCCTATGCGGCGGAGAGCGCGCACGGGCCGCGGCTCGCGCGGGGGCTCTCGCTCGCCGACCTGGCACACGCGGTCGCGCTCGTCGAGGGCGGCGACCTCGCCGGTGACGACGCGAAGGCGCTGCTGCGCGGGCTGCTCGAGCTGCACGAGATCCCCGGCGACGAGTTCCCCTGGGACCCCGCGCTCGGCGACGCCTTCAACGCCCGCGAGGCCGAGCTCGAGCGGCGCGTCGGCCGCTCGGCCGCCGGCTGGCTGAGCGCCGGCCGGCCGCGGCGCGAGGCCTTCCGCGTAGGCGTCCGGCTCGTGGCCCGCACCGGGGCGCGCGAGCTGCACGACGCGCTCGTCGGCCAGGCGGCCGCGCTCGCCCGCCACGCCCGCGCGACCAGGGCCGACCTCGCGACCGACTACACCTACCTCCAGCCGGCCCAGCCGACGACGGTCGGTCACCTCCTGCTCGCGTACGCCTACCCGGCGCTCCGCGACGGCGAGCGCATGCGCGCGTCGTACGCGGGCCTCGGCGCGAGCGTCGCCGGCGCGGGCGGGAGCGCCGGCTCGCGCTGGGCGCTCGACCGGGCACGGCTCGCCGAGCTGCTCGGCTGCGACGGGCTCGTCGAGCACGCCAAGGACGCGGCCTGGCAGGCGGACGTCTACCTCGAGCTGCTCGCGGCGCTCGCGATCGCGGCGACCCACCAGAGCCAGCTCGGCCAGGACTTCGAGATCTACGCGAGCCAGGAGTTCGGCCTCGTCGAGCTCGACGACGCGCACAGCCGCGCCTCTGCGCTGATGCCGCAGAAGAAGAACCCCTACGCGCTCGCCGCGATCCGCACCCAGGCCGGCCAGGCGGCCGGCGACCTGACCGGGGCGCTCGTCGCCCTGCACACGGGCTCGGCCCGCACCGACCACTTCCACCTCCTGAACGGCACCGTCCCGCGGGCGCTCGACGAGGCGGTCGCGATCGCGCGGCTGACCGCCTCGGTGCTCGAGGGGATCGAGCTGCGAACCGAGCGGTTCGCGCAGGTCGCGCGCGAGAGCTTCGTCACCGCCGCCGACGTCGCCGACGTGCTCGCGCTCGGCGGGGCAGTCGACTACCGCAGCGCCCACAAGGTCGTCGGCCGCGCCGTCCGCGACCTCGTCGAGGCGGGGGAGCCCCCGTCCGCGCTGACGCCGGCCCGGCTCGCCGCGGCAGCGGAGGCCGCGATCGGCACGCCGGTCGAACTGGACGAGGCGACGCTGCGGGACGCGCTCGACCCGGCAGCGTGCGCTGCCGCCCGCAAGCAGTCCGGCTCGTCCTCCGAGGCAGCGATGGACGCGATGCTCGAGGAGGCCGACGCCGCGCTCGCCGAGCACGAGCGCTGGAGCGAGGCGGCGCGCGGCAGCGGGAGGCCGCCGCCGAGGCGGCGCTGCTCGCCCGCGCCCGCGAGCTCGTCTAGGCCTGCCGAGTCGAACGCGGGCTCACCACGACTCCGGTCGCCGCACGCCGTCGACGACGGCTCGGACCGCCTTCGTGACGAGCTGAGGCCGCTCGCTCGGGAGATCGTGGCCGCTGTCGCGCGCGACCACGTGCCGGGCGCCGGGAACCAGCGCGGCGAGCTCGCGCTGCAGCTCCTGCCAGAGCTGCTCCCGCTCGACGGCGAGCCGCTGTGCCCGTGGGTCGGGAACGGGCTCCGGCGCCCGGCCGTGGGAGAGCACGAAGACCGGCATCGCCTTCAGGGGGCGCCGCGCGAGCAACGCGCCGAGTTCTCGTTGTGACCGTGCGATGTCGAGCCGCTGCGGATCGACCACCCCGGGCGGCACACGAAGCAGGTCTGCGCGCGTGCGGTCGTACTCGCGGCGGGGGAGGTGGCGCTTGAGGATCGCCAGGTCTCGGGCGTAGTAGCTCGCCGGAACGGCGTCGACGAGCACCAGGCCCGCCGTGAGCTGCGGGTAGGTGGCCGCGAAGACCTGCGTGAAGATGCCGTTGTTCGAGTGCCCGACAAGGACGTATGGGCCTGGAACACCCGCTGCGCGGAGCAGACCGCGGACGTCCGCCGCGATCGCGACGGCGCTGCGGGGCGTCGGTGCCGAGTCGCTCTGCCCCCAGCGGACGTTCGCGCGGTCGTAGGCGCAGACGCGAGTGACGGAGGCGAGCGAGCCCTGCAGGGCGTACGTGTCCTCGATCAGGGTGCTCTCCAGGAGGACCGTCGGTGCTCCGGTCCCGACGCACCGGAGCATCAGCTTCCGGCCGCCGACCGAGTGTCGCCCCGTGAACTTCCCACCCCGTGAGACATCGGGGGGCGGTGCCGTGAGCTCGAGGGCCTCGATCTTTCCCTGGGCGACGCGCACGCGGATCGCCCCGGGCTCCTGTCGCCCGGTGACGAGCGCGATCGCCTCGGAGGCGGTCGTCGGACGCGCGTACCGGCGGAACCGGAACGGCCCGCGCTCGGCGCGCGCGCCGTTGAGCGCGCCCGCGACCGCGTCGGCCGGCATCACCATCCGGAGGAAGGCTGGGGAGAAGTGCTGCTCGACCTCCGGCCGCGTCACCCCGCCCCGGTTGAGCCGATCGAGCACCCACTCCGCCTGTGCGACGGCGCTCCCTGCCGGTGCGGCAGCGGCTGCGCAGCCCGTGGCCACCGCCAGTGCGGCGGCCACGAGGGCGGCTCCTCGGGCGAGCTTGCGTATGTTCAGCTGGTCTTCCATTGCTTCCTTTCGTCGGTAAACTCTGAATAGGAGCTTATAACTCCGAATAAGAGCTTTGTCAACCAGCCCTGACCTCACTCCGCTCTCCTACGTCGTCCTCGTGCTCGTGGGCGAGGGCGGCGCGGGCCCGCACGACCTCGTCCGCATGGCCCGTCAGGGCCGTGTCTACGCCTCTGCCTCGGAGAGCCAGTACTACGCGGAGCCGAAGCGGCTCGAGCGGCTCGGCTACCTCACGTCCCGCAAGGAACCGGGCAAGACCCGCGAGCGCACGCACTACGAGCTCACTCCCCGGGCGAGGACAGCGCTCGCCGACTGGGTGCGAACGCCGCTCGCGTTCCCGAAGTTCGGCAGCGAGCCGATCATTCGGCTGGTCGCGGCCGATCTCGTCGGTGAGGACGCTGCGCTGGAGGGCTTGTTGACGATGCGCGCGGACGCCCTCGACCTGTCGGCCCGGCTCGACGTCGCCGAGGCGGTCGCCGAGACGCTGCCGCACCGCCGGAAGTACCTCTTGCTCACCCACGGACTGGCCAGGAAGCTGATCCAGGCTCACCTCGACTGGCTGGACGAGGTCGAGCGCGAGCTCGGCTCGGCTCCGCCCGTTCGAGGCGGTGGAGCGCAAGAGCACCGCTAGCTTCGTCACCGGCCTTCGCGGTCGGCTCTGAGGCGGTGCTTGCGGTGATGCCCGGACCGCGCGAGACTCGATCCATGCGGAAGCTGCAGAGCCAGGGCGTGCACCACATCACGATCGTCGGCGCCGACCGGCAGACGTCGATCGGCTTCTGGGAGGGCGTGCTCGGGATGCCGTTCGTCTTCGAGCAGCCGAACCTCGACAACGCGTCGGAGAGCCACCTCTACTTCGATCCGGGCGACGGGCGCCTGATCACGATCTTCACGAACGAGGAGCGCGTGCCCGATCCGACCCGGACGCCGACCGATCCGGGCTGCGTGCACCACGTCGCGTTCTCGGTCTCCCAGGCGACGTTCAGGCAGGCCGTCGAGCGGCTCGACGAGCGCGGGATCAGCCACAGCGGCGTCAAGGACCGCGGCTTCATGGACTCGATCTACTTCGAGGACCCGCTCGGCCTGCTGGTCGAGCTCGCCTCGTACCGCTTCGAGCCGCCCGTCGGCGTCACGCACGCGGCGGTGCTGCTCGAGGCCCACCGGCTCCGCGTCGACCGCGGCGACCACAACATCGACGAGGAGCACCTCGCGGACGCGATCGAGCTGATCGTCGCCCGGACGCAGGAATCGCTCTCCGACGACCGGGCGCCGCAACACCCCTACCGCTAGGAGGAGAACGTGGCCACGAACACGCTGAGCATCCTCAAGCCGAGCGTGAACAACCTGACCGTCCGGATCTTCGTCCGGGCCGCCGGGCTCGACTTCGCCGAGGAGGACGTCTGGGGCAAGAAGAGCACGCCGGAGTTCCTCGCCAAGGACCCGGCCGACCTGACGCCGCTGCTCGAGGAGGAGGGGCTGCCGCACGGCTCGCTCTGGGAGAGCTGCGCGATCATGCAGTACCTCGCCAACAAGCACGGCCTCGACCGCTTCTACCCGACGGAGCCGGGCGCGCGGGCGATGATCGACAGCGCGATGTTCTACCTCACGGGCACGCTCTACCCGCTCCTCGCGCGGGCGACCTACCCGACGCTCCAGTTCGGGCAGTACCCGGGTGAGGTCGCCACCTCCGACGCCGACGACGAGGCGAAGGCGAAGGCGGCGAAGGACGCCGAGGCGGCACTGGCGCAGCCCCTCGAGGTCTACCGCTCGTTCTTCCTCGCCGACACGCCGTTCATCGGCGGCGAAAGCCCCTCGATCGCGGACATCCGCTTCGCCGCGACACTCGAGTTCCTCCGTGCGATCGACTACGACTTCCCGGCCTGGGCCGAGGAGTACATGGAGCGAATCGAGTCGACGCTCGGCGAGGCCTACTCGGAGCCGGTGGCCGACGTGCGCGGGTACGTCGAGTACGTGAAGTCGCAGAGTGGCTGACGCCGGCCCGTGGGCCGTCAGCGGGATCGGCCAGGCGTACCCCGACCGGGTGGAGGTGCGCGGGCGTGACCTGACCGGCGACCTGATGGGCCGGCTCAGCTTCACGGAGTACTTCCACCTGCTGCTCACGGGTGACGAGCCGACCGAGGAGCAGCGCTACTTCCTCGACCTGCTCCTGGTCGCGATCGCCGAGCACGGGATGATGCCCACCAACGTCGCCGCCCGGATGACGCTCGCGGCCGACCCGGGCTCGCTGCAGGGGGCGGTCGCGGCGGGGATCCTCGGTGCCGGGCCCGTGCTGCTCGGCACGGCGGAGGCGTGTGCGGTGCTGCTCTCCGACGCGGTCCTCGCGAGCCGCGAGCCGCGTGAGGTGGCCCGCGAGCTGCGCGTCTCCGGCCGTCGCGTCCCCGGCTTCGGCCACCCCGTGCACCGGCCGCTCGATCCGCGAGCGGAGCGGATCATCGAGCTCGCGGACGAGCGCGGCGTCTCCGGGCCGCACGTCGACTTCGCGCAGGGGCTCCGCGACGCGGTCGCCGAGGCCTGGGGCAAGCCGCTGACGATGAACGTCTCGATGCCGATCGCGGCCGTGCTGCTCGACCTCGGGTTTCCCACCCTGACCGTGAAGGCGGTGCCGTTGCTGGCTCGCACGGCCGGCCTGCTCGCGCACCTGGCCGAAGAGCAGGAGCGCCCGCTCGGGCTCCTGCTCGCGCGCGGAGCAGAGGACGCGATCCGCTACGACCCCGATGCTCGAGCCTGAGGCCGAGACCCGCCCGTGGGAGGAGCAGCTCGCGCTCGACGACGCGAGCTATCGCGCCCAGCTCGGCTACCTCCTCGAGCACTCGGCGTTCTACCGCGAGAAGCTGGCGGGCGCTGACACCGACGACGGTCTCGCCGGCATCGGCGGGCTGCCGTTGACCGAGAAGGCCGAGCTGCGGGCAACGGTCGGTCCCGCCACTCCCTTCGGCTCCCACCTCTGCGCGCGCCCGGCCGAGCTCGTCCGGATCTACTCCACGAGTGGGACGACGGGGACGCCCAGCTACATCCCGCTCACGGCGCGCGACCTCGACGACTGGGTCACCGGCTCGGCGCGGAGCTACGCCGCATCCGGGATCGAGCCCGGCCAGCGGATCGTCTCGACCTACAACGCGGGGCCGTTCGTCGCCGGCGCCGCGCTCGCGTCCTTCGACCGGATCGGGCTCTGCCACATCCCGGTCGGCACCGGCAACAGCGATCGGCTCGTGCAGGCGATCGAGCGGCTCGAGCCGGAGGCCGCCGTGCTCACACCCTCCTACGCCGCCCATCTCGCCGAGAGCCACGACCTGCGCGGCTCGAGCGTCGAACGCGTGCTCGTGGCCGGCGAGCCCGGCGGCGGCGAGCCCGCGTTCCGGGCGCGGCTCGAGGAGGGGTGGGGCGCGCGCGTGACGGAGGCGATGGGGATCGGCGACATCGGCATCTCGCTCTGGGGCGAGTGCGAGGAGCAGGACGGGATGCACCTCGGCGCCCGTGGCTTCGTGCACCCGGAGCTGATCGATCCGGAGACGGGCGAGGTCGTGGCGCTCGAGGACGGCGCCTCGGGCGAGCTCGTGCTCACCCACCTGCGTCACCAGGCGGCGCCGCTGCTCCGCTTTCGCACCCGCGACCACGTCCACGTCCGCATGGGCACGTGTGCGTGCGGCCGCACCGGCCCGCGCGTGCGGTGCGTGGGTCGGACCGACGACATGCTGATCGTCCGCGGGGTCAACGTCTTCCCGAGCGCCGTGCGCGACGTCGTCAGCGCGTTCGCGCCGCGCGTGAGCGGCCAGATCCTCGTCCGGCCGCAGGCGGCAGGCGTGAAGCAGCAGCCGCCGCTGCCGGTCAGCGTCGAGCTGGCGCGGGACGCGACCGCCGACCCGGCCCTCGCGGAGGCGATTCGCGACCGCCTCCGGGCTGCGCTCGTCGTCCAGACGAGCATCGAGCTGGTGCCGTGGGGGAGCCTCGGCCGGAGCGAGTACAAGTCCACGCTCGTGGAGCACGCGCGATGACGCGGATCGCCACGACCGTCGTCGGCAGCTATCCGCAGCCGGACTGGTTGATCGACCGCGCGCGGCTCGGCGACCGGCTGCCGCCACGCGTGCGGGCGCGCGAGCTCTGGCGCGTGGCCGAGCCGTGGCTCGAAGAGGCGCAGGACGACGCGACGCGGCTTGCCGTCGCCGACATGGAGCGCGCGGGCATCGATGTGATCACCGACGGCGAGATGCGGCGCGAGAGCTACTCGAACCGCTTCGCGACCGCGCTCGACGGCGTCGACCTCGACGAGCCAGGCGTCGCGCTCGACCGCACCGGCCACGAGAACCCGGTCCCGAGAGTGGTCGGGCCGATCCGGCGCACGCGCCCGGTCGAGGTGCGCGACGTCGAGTTCCTCCGCTCGCTCACCGACCGCCGGATCAAGATCACCGTGCCCGGCCCCTTCACGATGGCGCAGCAGGCCCAGAACGATCACTACGCCGACGAGCGCAGCCTCGCGCTCGCCTACGCCGAGGCGGTCAACTCGGAGCTGCGCGACCTCAAGGCGGCGGGTGCCGACGTCGTCCAGATCGACGAGCCGTACCTCCAGGCGCGGCCCGAGCAGGCCCGGGCGTACGCCGTCGAGGCGATCGACCGCGCGCTCGCGGGGATCGAGGGCGACACGGTGCTGCACACGTGCTTCGGCTACGCGCACATCGTCCACGACCGGCCTGCGGGCTACCCCTTCCTGCAGGAGCTGAACGAGTGCCGCGCGACGCACCTCTCCCTCGAGGCGGCGCAGCCGGGCCTCGATCCGGAGGTACTGCGCGCCGTCTCGGGCAAGGTGATCCTGCTCGGCGTGCTCGACCTGGGCTCCGAGGAGGTGGAGACGCCCGAGGGCGTCGCCGGCCGGCTCCGCCGCGCGCTCGAGGTCGTCCCGCCCGAGCGGCTCGTCGCAGCGCCCGACTGCGGGATGAAGTACCTCCCGCGCGAGCGGGCGTTTCGCAAGCTCCAGGCCCTCGTCGCCGGCGCCGCGCTGGTCTCTGCCGAGCTCGCCGGCTGAGCGTCAGATCGCGATGCCGGTGAAGCGTGCGAGCCGCGCGGTGATCTGCGCGAGCTCGCCCGTCGCGAGCAGCACGCCGAAGACGACGAGCATGGCGCCGGAGGTGACGCCGACGACGCGCCAGTGCCGCCGCATCGCGTCGACGAGCGTGAGCGCCCGTGTGAACAGCAGGCCGAAGAGCAGGAACGGCAGGCCGAGGCCGAGGCTGTAGACCGCGAGGAGCACGGCGCCCTGCTCGGGGCTCGCACCGCCCGCCGAGAGGGCGAGGATCGCGGCCAGGGTCGGGCCGACGCACGGCGTCCAGCCGATCGCGAACGCCGTGCCGGCGAGCGCGGGCGCGATCGGGCCGCCGATCCGCGGCAGGCGCAGCTTCTTCTCGCGCAGCAGGTTGATCGGCAGCCGCACGCCCGCGAACACGAGCCCGGCGAAGATCACGAAGATCCCGGCGGCGATCTCGAGCGGGCGGCGGTGGGCGATCAGGCTGCTCCCGAACCAGGCGGCGCCGGCGCCGAAGGCGACGAACATCGCGGTGAACCCGGCGACGAACCACGCCGTCGTCACCGTGACGCGGCGCGGGTTCGCACCGAGCTCGCCCACGCCGACGCCCGACACGTACGAGAGGTAGCCGGGGACGAGCGGCAGCACGCACGGCGACGTGAAGGAGAGGAAGCCCGCCGCGAACGCGGTCGCGAACGCGATCGGGCCGAACTCGATCACGTGCCGGAGGTCGCCTGCTCGAGCCCGTCGGCGAAGCCGGCCTCGTCGGTCTCGCCGACGATCCGGGCCACCTCGCGATGCTGCGCGTCGAGGAAGATCGTCGTCGGCGTCCCCTGGAGGCCCGAGCGGGAACGAGACGTCTCCCTGCGGGTCGAACACGCTCGGGAACGCCCAGTCGTACTCGTCGTAGAACGCCGCGCGCCGCGCTTTCGGTGTCCTGGAAGTTGACCCCGACGAAGCCCGCCTCGGGGTGCGCCTTCGGCGAAGCGCGCGGAGCGCGTGCGCCTCGGCGTTGCAGCCCGGGCACCACGACGCCCAGATGTTGATCACGACCGGCTTGCCGGCGTAGCTGCGCGAGGTCGAACGGCTTGCCGGTCGCGACATCGGTGCCGCTGAACGCGACCGCGCCGGACGCGGCGGCGGACGGCGTGGCGGCCGCCGGGCCGGTGTCGCGGCCGAGGAGAACGCCGACCGCGATCACGGCGACGACCGCCGTGGCGGCAGCGACGATCCAGAGGCGTTGGCGACGCGCGGAGGTCACGGTCTCGGCTACGGGTCCCCGCGGCGGATCCGGTCGACGACCGGGCCCGCCACGGAGGTGGGATCGGGATCCGTGGACGTGTCGGCGCGGCCGAGCGCGCGCAGGCCGTCGACGGCGCGGCGGAGGGAGCGGAGCGCCTCGCGGCAGTGCGGGCAGATGCGAAGGTGCCGCCGCACGCGCCGCGCCGTGCGGCCGCGCAGCTCGCCCTCGAGCGTCCTCCGAGAGGTGCTCCTGCGTCTCCGTGCAGGTCGCGACCCACGGTCTGAGGATGAGTTCCATGTCCACTGTGATGCGTCTCCCTTCCCAATCGATTCGGCTGCGCACCATACGATCCTCACGATGGCCGTTCCCGACGACCAGGTGCTCCTCGCGCAGGCGCGCGCCGGTGACGTCGATGCCTTCGCCGAGGTCGTGCACCGCTACGAGCGGCGCGTGCGCGGCGTGCTCGTGCGGCTGCTCGACGACGACCGCGACATCGAGGAGGCGACCCAGGACAGCTTCGTCCAGGCCTGGCGCAACCTCGACCGCTTCCGCGGCGACGCGGCCGTCTTCACCTGGCTGTACCGGATCGCCGTCAACGAGGCTCTCGGCCGGCTCCGCCGGAAGCGGGTGGCAACGACACCGTTCGACGAGGCCCCCGAGCGGCTGCTCGTCGCCTCGGACCCCGAGGTGCAGCCCGAGCGGGCGGCCGAGTCGGGCGAGCTCGAGGCGTTCCTCTCCGCCCGGATCCGGGAGCTCGAGCCCGACTACCGCGCTCCGCTCGTCCTCCGCGACGTGCTCGGCCTCTCGAACCAGGAGGTCGCGGACGTCCTCGAGCTGTCGCTCGCGGCGACCAAGAGCCGCATCCACCGCGCCCGCATGCGGATCCGCGAGCGAGCTCGGAGGCGTGGGAGACGCAGTAGCGTCAGCGCACGATGCGCGTGTCGGGCCGGAAGGCCGCGACGGCGAACCAGAACGGCTCCTCGAACGGGACGAGCTCGCCGTTCTCGAGCACCTCGGCCGAGCCGACCTCGCGGCCCTTCGCGATCTCGACCTCGTCGAGCGACGACGCGGCGCCGGGCTGCCAGCGCGCGACCAGCTCGGTGCCGTCGATCTCGAACGTGATCTCCTTCCGCTCGCTCAGCGCCGAGAAGGGCACCGCGACCGCTTCCTCGCCACGCTCGACGAAGACGACGCGCTCCTTCGGCGGTAGCCGCTCGTCGTCGGAGTTCTTCGTCGGGAAGAACGGCGAGGAGTCGACGTCGTCGTAGCCGGCGTAGGGGTTCTGCCCGTACGAGCGGCTGAAGCCCGTGTCCCGGGAGAGCACCCTCGCCTTCGGATACTCGCGCTCGAACTGCTCCCACGCGACGATCCGGGCCGGCACCCGGTCGAGCTTCGCGCCGGTGAGCTCGCCCACGAGCGCGTCGCCGCCGAACTGCTGCCACCACGACTCGGTCTGGCGGTCGTACATGACGAGGTCCGAGTTGCGCAGGTTGCCGGTGGTGCCGAAGTCGAGCGTCCTGCCGTCGAGCCTGCGGTCGAAGGCGATCGCGGTGTTGCAGAGCGGGCAGAAGGTGACCGCGATGGGCACGCCGCCGATCGTGTCGTTCACGATCTCGTGCCAGATCAGGATCTGGATCGGGTAGGCCCGGGTCTCGCCGTCGACCTCGACCGCGACCACCGGCTCCCTCGGCCCGAGGAAGTCGGCCTCGGCGGCGGAGACGAACTTCGGCTCGTCGATCGCCGGGATGCCGTCCTTGCCGGGCCCGCCCGACTGGAACTCCCGGAAGGGGACGGAGCTGTTGTCGAAGTCGGTCTCCCAGCCGGCCGTGAGCGCCGGCGGTGGGCCTGCCTCGCCGAGCCCGGGGCCGACGTCGATCGTCGAGAGCTCCTCGTCGAGCTGCTTCAGCCGCTCCGCCTCGGACTGCTCGCCGCCGCCGCAGCCGGCGACGACGAGGGCGAAGAGGGCGAAGGCCAGTAGTCGCAGCATCATCCCGTCTGATGCGCATGGGCGTGATGGGGATTCAGGTCACGGCGAATCCATCGCGGGATTGTCAGCATCGGAGCTCCAGATGACCCTGTTTCTCGCAGCCGTCCTGATCGCGCTCGCCGTGAGCGCCTACGTGCTCGTCGTCCAAGGCTCGCTGACGCTGGACACCGGGCTGGGCAGGCGGACGCGGCCACTCGGGCCGTTCTCCGTCACCGTCGCCGCGCCCCGCGAGAGCGTCTTCGACTTCCTCGCAGCCCCCTACCTCTCGTCCAGCCCGCCGAAGGCGCAGCGGGAGAAGGTGGAGGTGCTCGAGCGCGGAGCCGACCTCGTCGTCGCCGCGCACCGGACGCCCGTCGCCTTCCTCACCACCGTCACGGTCGAGGCGGTCGGCTTCGACCGGCCGGGCTCGATCTCGTTCCGGCTCCTGCGCGGGCCGGTGCCCTTCGTCGTCGAGGAGTTCAGGCTCTTGGAGCACGACGACGCGACGACGCTGGAGTACACCGGCACGCTCGGCACGGACTTCTGGCTGCTCGGCCGCCTGTGGGGCGCTGTGGTGGCGTGGATCTGGGAGCGGACCGTGCGCGACACGCTGACCGGGATGAAGCGGTCCGTGGAGGAGCTCGAGGAACGACGGGACGCCCGCGGCAAGGCGCCCATCGAGGCGCGGTCATAGGCGCCGCCGGGCGTACGCTCGCCGCGTCCGCGTGCGGCTACCTCCTCGGCGGGCTCTCGTCCGCCGACGTCGTCTGCCGTCTGCGCACCGGGAGCGTTGCCGCGGTCCGCACCAGGGGCAGCGGCAACCCCGGCACGCTCAACGCCGCCCGCGTCCTCGGTCGCCGGGCCGGTGCGGCGGTGCTCGCCGGCGACGTCGCCAAGGGGATCCTCGCCAGCGTCGCGGGCCGGCGCCTGGCGGGCGACCGTGGCGCGCACGCCGCCGCCGTCGCGGCCGTCGTCGGCCACTGCTATCCGGCGAGCGCGCGCTTCGACGGCGGCAAGGGCGTCGCGACGAGCTTCGGCCAGTGCCTCGCGACGTTCCCCGCGTATGCGCCCTTCGACCTCGCGATCGCCCTCGGCGTGCGGCGGCTCGCGGGCTCGCGACGGCCGGCGCTCGTCGCGACGCTCGTGCCGTCGACGGCCTGGGTGCTCGCCGGCGCGCTCTGGTCGAAGCGGCAGCTGCCGAACCTCTACGGGCCGAGGCCGACGGCGCTCCTGCCGCTCGCGAACGCGGCGACCGTGGGCGTGATCGCGATGCGGTCGCTGCACCTCCTCGCGCTGCGCCCGAACGCCCGCCCGGAGCTCTCGTGAGCGCAGCCGTCGCGTTCTGCACGGACTCGAGCGCGCAGCTCGCCACGGCGGACGCAGAGGCGCTCGGCGTCGCGGTCGTCCCGGTCGGGATCGCGTTCGACGGCGAGGCGTTCGTCGACGAGACGGATCTCGACGTCGACGCCTTCTACGACCGTCTCGCGGCGGGGATGGCCGTCTCGACCTCGTTGCCGAGCCCAGGCCTCTTCGAGGCCGTCTACGCCTCCGCCGCCGACACCGGCGCGGAGGAGGTCGTCTCGATCCACCTCGACGCGCGTGTCTCCGGCACGGTCGCCGCGGCCCGCCTCGCCGCGCGCACCGCGCCTGTTCCCGTCACCGTCCTCGACGCCGGGACGGTCGAGCTACGGCGTCGCGCTCGCCGTCGTCGCAGCGGCGCGCGCGGTCGCAGCGGGGCTGCCGGCCACCGAGGTGCCGGCCCTCGTCGAACAGGTCGTGTCGCAGCTCCGGAACGTGTTCGTTCCGCGGTGACGCGCGGTGAGCCGTTGCTGGCCTTCGACGCGGGAGCGGCGACGGTGGTCGGCGAGTGCGAGAGCGGCGTCTCCAGCGTCGACGGGATGACTCGCCTGATCCTGCGCCGACGGCCCACCCGGGACGGTCGCCGTCGGTCACGCGCACCGCGCCACCGAGGAGGTGGCCGACGAGGTCGCCGAACGGCTCAGGCGCGCCGGCGTGGTCGAGGTGAGCCGGTACCGCGTCGGCCCCTCGGTGGGTGCTCACACCGGGCCCTTCAGCTTCGGCGCCTTCTGGTCGTGCGAACCGATCCCGGGCGTTGCCGCATCTGACCTTTCGATCGACCTACAATCGAGTGCAAGGAGAGTGGCGTGAACGAGCGCAGTGTGGACGTCGTCGTCATCGGAGGAGGCCCGGCGGGCGAGGTTGCCGCGGGAAAGCTCGGCCGAGCCGGCCTGGAAGTCGCTCTCGTCGAGAGCGAGCTGGTCGGGGGCGAGTGCTCCTACTGGGCCTGCATGCCGTCGAAGGCGCTGCTGCGCCCGGCCGAGGCGCTGGCAGAGGCGCGGCGCATCCCCGGGGCGGCCGAGGCAGCCCAGGGCGAGCTCGATGTCGCCGCGGTGCTGGCGCGGCGCGACCAGGTGATCCACGACCTCGACGACTCGAGTCAGCTCCCCTGGCTCGACGACCGGAACGTCGAGCTCGTCCGTGGCTACGGCCGGCTCGACGGCGAGCGCCGCGTGCGCGTCGGCGACGAGCTCGTGCTCGTGGCGCGCCACGCGGTGATCGTGGCCGTCGGCAGCGGCGCCCTGCTGCCACCGATCGACGGGCTCCGCGAGGCAAGCCCCTGGACGAACCGGGAAGCGACGACGGCGAAGTCCGTGCCCGAGCGGCTGCTGATCCTCGGCGGCGGCGTCGTGGGCGTCGAGCTCGCGCAGGCCTGGGCCTCGCTCGGGTCACAGGTCACGCTCGTCGAGCTGTTCGAGCGCGTGATCGTGCGCGAGGAGGCGTTCGCCAGCGAGCTGGTCGCCGACGCGCTGCGCGAGGCGGGAGTCGACGTGCGCACGGGCTCCGAAGCGGTCAAGGTCAGCCGTGGCGAGGGCTCCGTCACGCTCGAGCTGGCCGACGGGGACAGCGTCACCGGCACCGAGCTCCTCGTCGCGGTCGGCCGGCGTCCGCACACGGACGACCTCGGGCTGGAGACGGTCGCGCTCGAGCCGGGCGGCCTGATCGAGGTCGACGACACCATGCGGGTCGGCGGCCAGGACTGGCTCTACGCGATCGGCGACGTCAACGGCCGCGCCCTGCTCACCCACATGGGCAAGCACCAGGCCGCTGTCGCGGCCGCGAACATCCTCGGCGGCGACGAGCGCGTCGGCGAGGCCGCCCACGGGCCGCTGTCGCCGCGGGTGATCTTCACCGATCCCCAGGTCGCGGCAGTCGGCCACACGCTCGAGTCGGCGCGAGAAGGCCGGCATCGACGCCGTCGCGGTCGACCATCCGACGGGCGGCATCGCCGGATCGAGCTTCTACGGCCGCGGCACCGCAGGGACGACGCGGTTCGTCTTCGACGGCAAGCGCGACGTTCTCGTCGGCGCGACCTTCGTCGGCCCGGACGTGGCCGAGCTGGTGCACGCCGCGACGATCGCGGTCGTCGGCGAGCTGACCGTCGACAAGCTCGCCCACGCTGTGCCCTCGTTCCCCACCCGGAGCGAGCTCTGGCTTCGCCTGCTCGACTCCTACGCCGAGCAGCGCGAGCGCAGGCCGACGGCGGTCGGCGCCGCCTAGCCCCCGTCGGCCCGGTCGGGGCCCGGGTCGCCGCCCTCGGCCCGCACCTGGAGCCGCTCGAGGTAGCGCTCCCAGCCCTGCCGGTGGTGCTCGACCATCGGGGGAGCGACGATGCCGCTGTGCGTGAGGCGAACGAGCGTCCCGTTCGCCTGCGGCGCGAGCTCGACCGTCACGCTCGTCGAGCCCGGCGGGAGCGGCGGCGCGTCGCCCTCCCAGCCCCAGGTGAAGACGAGCCGCTGCTCCGGGACGACCTCGACGAACCGGCCCGACGCGACCTGGCCGCCGGGCATCCGGATCCGGAACTCGCCGCCCGGGCGGGGATCGAGCTCGCCGTCGACTCCCTGCCAGGACGTCCAGCGCTCGATGTCGGTGAAGAACGAGAAGACGGTCGCAGGGGAGGCTGCGATCACGCGGGTGACGACGAGGTCGCTCACGGCTGCTCCGCCTCCTCGGCGAGCGTCGCGAGCCGGTCGAGCCGGTCGCCCCAGAACGACTCGAGGAACTGCTTCAGCGGGCCGAGCCGCTCGTGGTCGGCGCGGTAGAATCGGCGCTTCCCGTCCCGCCGGACCGTGACGAAGCCCGCATCGCGGAGGAGCGCGAGATGCTGGGAGACACCTGCGTAGCTGAGCTCGAGCCGCTCGACGAGCTCGCCGACGGGCAGCTCGTCCCGCCAGACGTGGCGGAGGATCTCCTGCCGGCGGGGCTCGGCGACGAGTTGCAAGGCGTCCATCGCGATCATTTTACCGATCGCTGAAACATTTGCTAGATTTGCGTCACCACTGAAATGAAAGGAGACGAGATGAGTGACGTGCTGTTCCGGTTCGACGTCGACGCAGCCCCGGAGAAGGTGCTCGACGCCGTCAAGACGACCGACGGGATCAAGGGCTTCTGGACGACGCGGGCGGAGGTGCCGGCCGAGGTGGGCGAGACGCTGACGCTCGAGTTCGCCGAGGCGCCGCTGCCGTTCGACCTCAAGCTCGAGCAGTCCGACGAGCGGACCGTCGTCTGGCGTACCGAGACGTTCCCGCCGCACTGGGTCGGGACGACCGTGCGCTGGGACGTGGATCCCCGCGAGGGCGGCTCGACGGTCACGTTCCGCCACGCCGGCTTCGACGACGACGAGGAGACGGGCCGGGTCGCATATACCTGGGGGCAGATCATGACGAAGCTGAAGGTGTACGCCGAGACCGGCGCCCCCGACCCGGTCTTCGTCTAGCGGTATGCGGGTCGACGTCCTGACCGAGACCGAGATCGCGCGGCCGCGAGCCGAGGTCGCCGCCTTTGCGGCCGATCCCGACAACGCGACGGCGTGGTACCGGAACATCGAGTCGGTCGAGTGGCACACGGCACCGCCGCTCGGCCTCGGCTCGCAGGTCGCCTTCGTCGCCCGCTTCCTCGGGCGCCGGCTCGCCTACACGTACGAGGTGCGGGAGCTCGAGCCCGGCGTGCGGCTCGTGATGAGCACGGCGGACGGGCCGTTCGCGATGGAGACGACCTACAGCTGGGCCGACACGTCCCGCGGCGGGACGGCGATGAAGCTGCGCAACCGCGGCGAGCCCTCCGGCTTCAAGGGGCTCGCCGCGCCGGTCCTTGTCCGGGCGATGCGGAGCGCGAACCGCAAGGACCTCGCGCTGCTGAAGCGGCTCCTCGAGGCGCGTTAAGAGATCGTTCAGGCTTCTGTAACGACCGCGGCACCTCGCCGGACTACGTTGCACCGCAACCGTCCAGGAGGAGAACCGTGAGAAAGTCGCTCGTGCTCGCGCTCGTCGTCGCAGCCGTTGTCATCGCCGCCCTTCCCGGCGCGGTTGCCCGCGCGGGCGGCGAGGCCGAGGCGCGGGCGGACGCCCGGGCGACGCTGACCGTCAAGTCGACCCGCTACGGCCGGATTCTCTTCGACGGGCGCAACCGCGTCCTCTACGCCTTCACCGGCGACCGCCGCGGCAAGCCGAGCCGCTGCTACGGCGAGTGCGCGAAAGCGTGGCCCGTCTACTTCAAGCCGAGCACCGTGCGTGCCGGCGTGGGCGTGAAGCGCTCGCTGCTCGGGACGACGAAGCGGCGTGACGGGCGCCTGCAGGTCACCTACAACGGCTGGCCGCTCTACTACTACGCCCACGAGGGCCCGAATGAAGTCCGGTGCCAGAACGTCTTCGGCTTCGGCGGGCTCTGGCTCGTCGTGCGGCCCGGCGGCGCGCTCGTCCGCTGACGAGCGCCGAATTAAGGCTCTCGCAACACGGGTGGACGCGATCGGCGCGACAATCGACTCCATGACCACTGTTCTGGTCGTCGACGACGAGCCGATCGTGCGCGAGGTGGTCGTCCGCTATCTCGAGCGCGAGGGCTATCGCACGCTCGAGTCGGGGGACGGCGAGCACGCACGCGCCCTGCTCGAGCGCGACCCGCCCGACCTCGTCGTGCTCGACGTGATGCTGCCGGAGCTGGACGGCCTCTCCCTCTGCCGCTGGATCCGGGCGCGCTCGGATCTGCCGGTGATCCTGCTGACCGCACGCGGGGAGGAGGCGGACCGGATCGTCGGGCTCGAGCTCGGCGCCGACGACTACGTGACGAAGCCGTTCTCGCCGCGCGAGCTCGCTGCCCGCGTGCGCACGGTGCTGCGCCGGTCGGCTCCGCCGGTCTTCGGCGAGGCGCGGCTCACGGTCGGCGACCTCGAGATCGACGCGGGCGCGCGCGAGGTGACCAAAGCGGGCGAGGCGCTCCGGCTGACCGCGCGGGAGTTCGACCTGCTCTGGTTCCTCGCCAGCAACCGCCGGCAGGTGTTCTCGCGCGACCAGCTGATGGACCGCGTCTGGGGCTACGCGCCCGCGCTCGACACCGGCACCGTCACCGTGCACGTGCGGCGGCTGCGCGAGAAGATCGAGGACGATCCCTCCCGGCCGACGCTGCTCGAGACGGTGTGGGGCGTCGGCTACAGGTTCGCCTCGTGATCGGGTTCGCGTTCGTCGTGGCCGGGGCGACGCTCGCCGCGGGCCTGCTCGCTGGCGCCGGGCTCCGCCGGCTGCCGACGCTCCGCCTGCAGCTCGCCGGGCTCGCGCTGCTCGCCGTGCTGCTGCCGCTCGGCGCGGTCGTCCTCTCCGGGCTCGTCATGTTCGACTCCGAGCACGACCTGGCCGTCCTCGGGGTCGCCGCCGCAGCTGCCACCGCAGCCGTCGCCGCGGCGCTCAGCGTCGTGCGCTCGATCGGCAGCGGGATCGAGCCGCTGCGCCGCGCCGCGGACAGGCTCGCGGCGGGTGACCTGAGCGCCCGCGCCGACGCTCCCGGCCAGCGCGAGCTCGCCGAGCTGGCCGAGCGCTTCAACCAGATGGCCGCCCGGCTCGAGGAGCTCTTCGACACCCGCACCCAGTTCGTCGCCTGGGCGAGCCACGACCTGCGCACTCCGCTCGCGAACATGCAGGCGATGCTGGAGGCGCTCGAGGACGGCCTCGCGGAGCCCGAGCACTACCTGCCCGCGCTGCGCGAGCAGGTGCGGACGCTCGGGACGCTCGTCGACGACCTCTTCGAGCTCGCGCGCATCGACGCCGGCGCGCTGACGCTGGAGCTGGAGGATGCGCAGCTGCTCGGGCTCGTCGAGTCGTGCCTGCGCGGCCTCGAGGCGGAGGCGCAGGCCCGCGGTGTCCGGCTCACGCGCCGACTTCGGCTCCTCGGTCACGGTGCGCTGCGCTCCGGACAAGGTCGAGCGTGTCCTTCTCAACCTGCTCACGAACTCGCTGCGGCACACGCCCGCCGACGGCTCCGTCGCGGTCCGCGTCGAGCCCCGGGCCGAGGAGATCCGGGTCACCGTCGAGGACACCGGCGACGGCCTGGACCCCGACTCGGAGCAGCGGATGTTCGAGCGCTTCTGGCGCGGCGACCGGGCTCGCTCGTCGGCGCGTGGCAGCGGCGCGGGGCTGGGGCTCGCGATCGCGCGCGGGCTCGTCGAGGCGCACGGCGGCCGGATCTGGGCGGAAAGCCGCCCGGGCGGCGGCGCGAGCGTCTCCTTCACGCTGCCCGCGGTCTGAGTTCACCTGCGCGTAAGACCAGCGAAACGGCTCGGTAAGACCGCCGTCGTAGCCTCGCTCGAGTCAACCGAAGGAGGCAGACGAAATGAGACGACTGTTCCTGGTCCTGGCCGCGGCGCTCGCGGTGACGGCGCTGGTCGCAGGCGCTGCGATGGCGGACGGCGACGACGGAGACGACGACGGCAAAGGCAAGACGTGGCGGGTCACGATCACCAACCTGACCCCGCCGGGACCCGGCGCGCCCGGGTCGCAGCCACTCTCGCCGCCGCTGCTCGTCGTCCACTCGAAGCGGGCGGACGTCTGGAGCGTCGGTGAGATCGCCAGCCACGGCGTCGCCGCGATCGCCGAGGACGCGAACAACGGCCCACTCGAGTCGGCGCTGCCGCACGTCGACGGCGTCGCGAGCGTGGCGACGGGCGCAGGCGGCCCGATCCCGTCCGGGCAGGCTCGCAGCTACATGGTCGAGACGAGCGGCCGCTACGACCGGCTCAGCATCGTCAGCATGCTCGTGAACACGAACGACGCCTTCACGGGTCTCGACTCCCTGAAGCTCAAGGGCCACGGCTCGACCCAGATGACGATGGCCTACGACGCGGGCAGCGAGCGCAACAACGAGCTGAAGAGCTCCATCCCCGGCCCGTGCTGCGGCAACCCGTTCGTGCGTGACCCCGAGGGCGCGTTGATCGGCCCACATGCCGGGATCACCGGTGCGGGCGAGCTCGCTCCGGCCACGTACGGCTGGCACGGCGCGGCCGCTCGGATCACGATCGAGCGCGTTTCGTAACGGACGGCGGACCCGCTAGGCTCCGGCCGGTGAGCGAACTCGCAGCGACAGCCGAGGTGGCCGAGCTCGAGCAGCACCGGTCGGAGCTGACCGGGTACTGCTACCGCATGCTCGGCTCGGGCTTCGAGGCCGAGGACGCGGTACAGGAGACGATGATCCGGGCCTGGCGTGGGCTCGACCGCTTCGAGGGCCGCGCGGCGCTGCGCTCGTGGCTGTACCGGATCGCGACGAACGTCTGTCTCGACATGCTGAACGGACGGGAGCGGCGGGCGCGGCCGATGGACCTCGGCCCGGCGCGCGAGCCGGTGCTCGAGAACCTGGCGACGCTGCCGGAGGTGACGTGGATCGAGCCGATCCCCGACCCGGCCGACGCAGCCGTCGCGCGCGAGACGATCCGCCTCGCCTTCGTGGCCGCGCTGCAGCATCTGCCGCCCCGGCAACGAGCCGCCCTGATCCTCTGCGAGGTGCTGCGCTGGCAGGCGAGCGAGGTCGCGGAGCTGCTCGAGACCAGCGTCGCGTCGGTGAACAGTGCGCTGCAGCGGGGCCGCGCCACGCTCGAGGCGAGCAACCTGACAGCCGAAGGATCCGCATCCGTCGACGTCGCGGACGCCGAGCTGCTCGCGAGGTACGTCGACGCGTTCGAGCGCTACGACCTGGACGCGCTCACGGAGTTGATCCACGAGGACGCGACCCAATCGATGCCGCCCTACGACCTCTGGCTGCGCGGCCGCGACGACATCTTCGCCTGGTGGGTCGGCCCCGGGATCGGCTGCAAGGGCTCGCGCGTCGTACCGACGACGGCGGCGAACGGCGCACCCGCGTTCGGCCAGTACAAGCCGGCCGAGAACGGCGAGGGCTATGAGCCCTGGGCGCTGCAGGTGCTCGAGGTCGAGAACGGCCGCATCGTCGAGCTCACGTTCTTCCTCGACACCGAGCGCCTCTTCCCGCTCTTCGGCCTGCCGCCGCGCCTCGACGCCTAGCTCTCCGCCAGGACGTCGGCGAGACCCATGAAGGCGACGAGCTCGCACAGCTCGCCGGAGGCATTGCGCAGGCGCACCTGGCAGCCGAGCCGGTGGGCGGCCAGCTGCAGCCGGGCGAGCGCGTCGACCGTGACCGCGTCCGGAGCGACGCCGGTCACGTCGCAGTGCGTCACGCCGGGCGCGCGCTCGCGGAGAATCGTGCAGACGCGGTCGCACAGGCCCGGGAGGTCCTCGCGCGCGATCGGGCCCCAGATCGCGAAGTCGGCCATCGGAATGAAGACCGGTTGGGGCGTCGTTCTTCATCGGTGCCGCGACCGATGACTTTGGACGGCCGAGCCCGTCCAACCCAGCGAGACCGTCCACCGCCCGAAAGGATCCGCCGCATGAACATCTCCGACAACCGCACGAAGTGGCTCGCCCTGATCGTCCTCGCCCTCGGCGACCTGCTGATCGTGCTCGACATCTCGATCGTCAACGTCGCCCTTCCCTCGATCCGCGAGGACCTCGGCTTCTCGGAGGCGTCGCTCGCCTGGGTGATCAACGCGTACACGCTCACGTTCGGCGGCTTCATGCTGCTCGCCGGGCGCCTGGGCGACCTCTTCGGGCAGCGGCGGATGTTCGTGTTCGGCGTCGGGCTCTTCACGGCCGCCTCGCTCGTGTGCGGGGTCGCGAGCTCGCCGGAGATGCTGATCGGCGCCCGGGCCGTGCAGGGGATCGGCGGCGCCGTCGTCGCCGCGGTCGCGCTCTCGCTGATCATGCTCCTCTTCACCGAGCCGGCGGAGCGGGCGAAGGCGATGGGCGTGATCGGCTTCGTCGCCGCAGGGGGCGGCTCGATCGGCGTGCTCGCGGGCGGCGTCCTCACCGACCTCCTGAGCTGGAACTGGATCTTCCTCGTCAACCTTCCGATCGGCATCGCGGTCGTCGCGTTCTGCCTCGTCCTGCTGCCCGGAGGGGGCGGGCGGCGCAGCGAGAGCAGGCTCGACGTGGCCGGTGCGCTCACGGTCACCGCCTCGCTGATGCTCGCCGTCTACGCGATCGTCAACGGCAACGAGCAGGGCTGGACGTCCGGCCGCACCCTCGGGCTGCTCGGCGCCGCGGTCGTCGGGCTGGCGGCGTTCCTGACGATCGAGTCCCGCGTCGACGAGCCGCTGATGCCGCTCGGGATCTTCCGGCTGCGCAGCGTCGCCACGTCGAACGTCGTCGGGATCCTCTGGTCGGCGGCGATGTTCGCGATGTTCTTCCTCTCGGCGCTCTACCTCCAGCTCGTGCTCGGCTACAGCCCGCTCGAGGTCGGCCTCGCCTTCCTGCCCGCGAACCTGATCATGGGAGCGTTCTCGCTCGGGCTCTCGGCGAAGCTCGTGATGCGCTACGGCGTCAAGCCGCCGCTCGTGCTCGGGATGGGGCTCGTGGCGACGGGGCTGGCGCTCTTCGCCCGCGCGCCAGTCGACGGCAGCTTCGTGGTCGACGTGCTCCCGAGCATGATCATCCTCGGCTTCGGGATCGGGATGGCGATGAACCCGCTGCTGCTCGCGGCGATGAGCGACGTGAAGCCGGAGGACTCGGGGCTCGCCTCGGGTGTCGTCAACACCTCGTTCATGATGGGCGGCGCCCTCGGCCTGGCCGTGCTCGCGAGCGTCGCGGCCGCGCGCACCGGCGGCGATCCCTCGCTCGGCGCGCTCGTCGACGGCTACCACGCGGCGTTCGCCGTCGGCACCGTCTTCGCCGTGGCCGCGGGCGCGGTGGCGGCTGTCTTCCTCCGCGGCGGTGGTGCCGTTGCGCACGACCATGCACCGGAGGCGCATGCTGTAGGCGACATGGTCGCCGAATCGCGGTGACCCGGAGAAAGGAGTGACGATGCTCAAGGACACACAGGCCTTCGCGAGCTTCTCGGTCGACGACGTCGACCGCGCGAAGCAGTTCTACGGCGGGACGCTCGGCCTGGAGGTCGCCGACGCGATGGGCGGGCTGCGGCTGCTGCTCGGAGGGGGCGGCGAGGTCTTCGTCTATCCGAAGGACGACCACGCGCCGGCGTCCCACACGGTGCTCAACTTCCCGGTCTCGAGCATCGAGGACGCGGTCGCGAAGCTTGCCGAGGCGGGGATCCAGTTCGAGCAGTACCCGCAGCTCGGGACGGACGAGCGCGGGATCGCCCGCTTCGACGGCGGCCCCACCGGAGCGTGGTTCAAGGACCCGGCGGGCAACACGCTCGGGGTGTTCGAGGGCGATATGTGAGCGAGCTCGCGATCAGGCTCCGCGGCGTGGTCAAGCGCTACGGCGTGATCACGGCCGTCGACGGCCTCGACCTTGACGTCCCCGAAGGGACGTGCGTCGGCCTGCTCGGGCCGAACGGGGCCGGCAAGTCGACGACGATGCGACTGCTGACCGCGCAGTCGATCGCGGATGAAGGCGAGCTCGAGCTGCTCGGCTACCGCCTGCCCGGCGAGTCCAAGCAGGCACGGGCGCTGCTGGGTGTCGCGCCGCAGCTCGACAACCTCGACGTGACGCTGACGGTTGCGCAGAACCTGCTCGTCTTCGCCCATCTGTACCGGATCCCGCATGCGGAGCGGCGCGATGCGATCGAACGTGCGCTCGTGCTGGCGAAGCTCACCGAGCGGCGCGACAGCCGCGTGGACAAGCTCTCGGGCGGGATGCGGCGGCGCCTCCTGATCGCGAGGGCGCTCGTGCACCGGCCGCGGCTCGTCCTGCTCGACGAGCCGACGGTCGGGCTCGACCCGCAGGTACGCCAGGAGTTGTGGGCGCTGATCGACGCCCTCCGCAGCGAGGGCACCACGATCCTGATGTCGACGCACTACATCGAGGAGGCACAGCGCCTCGCCGACACCGTGCTGATCATGTCGCACGGCAAAGCGGTCGCGGCCGGAGCTCCGGCCGCGCTCGTGCGCGAGCACGCCGGCGCGGAGGTGCTCGAGGTGTACGGCCCGCCCGCACGGCTGGCGGAGGTCGAGGTCGAGGCGGTCGCTGCGGGCCTGCGCACGCGGCGCACCGGCACCAGCGTCGCCGTGCTCGGCATGGACAACGGCAACGGGCTCGCGCTCGACGGCGAGCGTCGGCCGGCGAACCTGGAGGACGTCTTCGTCCTGCTCACGGGCGAGGAGATCGGCTGATGGCGGTCGACGCCCAGCGGGACCGTCGCCTCGGCCGGCTGGAGCCGGCGGCGTTGACCGGCGTGCTCGTGCGCGAGCTCGTCAACTTCTCCTCTTACTGGCGGGCGGCGACGTTCTCGTCCACCGTCGAGCCGACGATCTACCTGCTCGCGTTCGGCTTCGGCTTCGGCGCGCTTGTCGGCCGGATCGGTGGCTACTCCTACGTCGAGTTCGTCGGCACCGGCACGGTCGCGACCGCGGTGCTCTTCTCGAGCGCGTTCCCGGCCATGTTCGGGACGTTCGTCAAGTACCAGTTCCAGCGCACCTACGACGCCATCCTCGCCGCGCCGGTGGACACGGAGGAGCTCGTCACCGCCGAGGCGCTCTGGATCGCGACGCGCGCCGGCGTCTACGGCTGCGTGCCTCTGCTCGTCTCGATCGGCTTCGGGCTCGACCCCAGGTGGGGAATGCTGGTCGTGCCCTTGATCGCATGGATCTCCGGCTTCGGCTGGGCCTGCTTCGGGATCGCCGTCGCCGGCTGGGCGAAGTCGATCGACAACTTCAGCTACATCGTCAGCGCGGTGCTGACGCCGCTCTTCCTCGTTGCGGGGACGTTCTTCCCGCTCGACCGGCTGCCCGAGTGGGCGCAGTGGCTCGGCAACGTCAACCCGCTCCACCATTGTGTCGAGCTCGTCCGGCACGCCGCGTTCGGCTGGCGGGGCTGGAGCGACCTCGCCCGCGTCGGGGCCCTGCTCCTCTATGGCGTCGTGATGTGGCGGGTGGCGATCCGCTCGATGGAGCGCAAGCTGATCGACTAGCCGCGGCCTTTGCCCGGCGCGTGTTGCCGGCCGAGGTCGAGAGCGACTGCGAGCAGCAGCGCCCCAGCCCACCAGTTGACGGGGTCGAACCGCACGGGCTCGGAGTCCCCGAGCACGTTCGCGATCAGCCAGACGACGAACCAGACCAGGGTCATGTGCGCTCCTTCGGTCGCTTGCGTCCATCGTCGCCGGTCTTCGCAGCACGTCCGACCGGGAGAGCCCGCCTCCACGGTGCGGCCGACTACTGATCTGCGACGATCGCCGCAGACGATGAAGGCGATCGAGCTGGACGGGACGAAGGTGGCGCCGATCGTGCGCGAGGAGGTCAGCCGCCGCGCTGTTGCTGCTGCTGCCGGCGCCAGCGGTGCAGCTCCTTCGACTTGAACTTCGACTTCGACGGCTCCGCCGCCGGCGGTGGGTCCTGCTCGGCGAGCCAGCGAGCCGCCTCGTCCTCGGGATCGAGGCCGACCTGACGCTCGCGCGAGGCGCGGAGCTTCGCGGCTTCCTTCGGCTGCCGCGGCCTCACCGGTTGTGGTTCACCACCTCGATGTTGTTCCCGTCCGGGTCGAGCACGAACGCTCCGTAGTAGCCGGGGTGGTACTCCGCTCGCTCGCCGGGCGCACCGTTGTCGCGGTAGCCGGCGGCGGTCGCGTCGTGGTGGAAGCGGTCGACCGTCGCGTCGTCGGCAGCCGCGAAGGCGAGGTGGACGTTCACCGTCGGCGCGCCGCTCGAGACGACGGAGAACGATCCGCTGACACAGGCGAACCGTGTCCGGTCGTCGAGCTCCGCGCCGACCCGAAAGCCCGCCGCCGGCCCGACGGTCTCGTAGAAGCGCGTCGCTGCGGCGAGGTCCGAGACGCGGATCCAGAGGTGGTCGACGCCGCCCGGCTTGACCGAGCCGTGGTGGACCGCCTCGGCGCTGTTGCCGTCCGGGTCGAGCAGGAACGCGCCGTAGTAGTCGTCGCTGTACTGCGGCCGCACGCCCGGAGCGCCGTCGTCCCGGTAACCCGCCGCGGTGCCGGCGCGCCAGAACTCGTCCACGTGCTCGCGCGACGGCGCGGCGAAGCCGATGTGCAGCCGCTGCGTGGCGCGGCTGCCGTCAGCCTGCGTGAGCGAGAAGTCGCTCCACTCCGCAAAGTGCTCCCCGCTGAAGCTCTGTGCGATCCCGAGGGTCTCCAACACCGTCGAGTAGAAGCGCTCGGACGCGCTGCGCTCGGAAGCGCGGATGGTGACGTGGTCGAACACGGTCGGAGGCTAGCTGCCCGGGCGGGGGCTGGCGAAACGTGGGCCCGGCGGACCGGGCCCACGCCGGTCAGAGGTCGTTCGACGTCCCCTGGTCCTTGAACGGACACTTGCGGCCATCGTGCGTTCCGGCGCGCGTGCGCTGCACGTCCGAGGATTGGGTCTTCGCCGCCGGGGCCTTCGCGGCCGGCTTCGCAGCCGGGCTCGAGCCTCCCGCGAGCGCCATCGTCGCCCAGATCACCGCGAGCAGGATCACTCCCGCGACCGCGACGATCAGCGGAGCACGACGGGTCGTGCGTGCCTCTTCCATGGGCCTCCTTCCGGTAGTACCCACAGAGAGCCTAGTTGAGGGAAGGATCCGGCGGCATCAGCGAGAGCAGCGCGTACGGCCCACCCTGGCGCCGGAGCACGGTGCTCCAGAGCCCGTCCGGATCGGCGCTGAAGAGGTCGTCCGCCTCGGCCGGCAGGACGAGCCACGCCTCCTCCGCGAGCTCCTCCTCGAGCTGACCGGCGCTCCAGCCGGCATAGCCGACGAAGACGCGGCCGCGCAGGACGGGGACATCGGGCTCCTGGACGAAGCCGACCGTGCCGAAGAGGAGGTCGGACGCGTCGTCGGGGTCGTCGAGCTCCGCGACGGCGAGCACGGACTCGAGCGCGACGGGCCCGCCCAGGTACACCGGGTCGTCGTCGCCGGCGAGCGGTGCCAGTTCGGGCAGCGCGGTCCCGACCGGCGTGTCCGTCGGCCGGTTCAGCACGAGCCCCATCGCACCCTCGTCGCCGTGCTCCGCGACGAGCACCACGGTTCGGTGGAAGTTCGGATCGCTCAGGATCGGGGCGGCGACCAGCAGTTGCCCGCGGAGCGTGTCGGCCATTCGGGAACGGTAGCGCGTTGCTAGTGCGTGAGGAGCTCGCCGACCGTCTCGGTCAGTTCCGCGAACGTGAACGGCTTCTCGAGGAACGCCGTCAAGGGTGGCAGTGCCGAGGCGGAGAAGCCGTTGCTCTCGGCGAAGCCGGACATGAAGACGACCTTGAGCCCGGGATGCATGGAGCGCAGCCGGTCGGCGACCTTCGGCCCGGCGATGCCCGGTAGCGAGAGATCGGTCAGGAGCATGTCGATGCGGCGATCGCCCGCCAGTCGAAACGCCTCGTCCCCGTCTGCCGCGGCGAGCACGTCGTACCCGCGTGTGGCCAGGACCTGCCGGACGAGGTTGCGGACGACCTCCTCGTCCTCGACGACCAGCACCGTCGTCGCCTGGGCGGCGTCGAGCTCGTCGGCCGCCGGAGCGACTACCGCGGTCTCGAGCGGCGGGCGGCGTACTTCGTCGGCGCGACGGAGGTAGATCGTGAACGCCGATCCGGCGCCGACCTCGCTCTCCACGGCGACGTAGCCGCCGCTCTGCTTGACGATTCCGTAGACGGTCGCGAGGCCGAGGCCCGTGCCCTTGCCGAGCTCCTTCGTCGTGAAGAAGGGCTCGAAGATCTGGCCGAGCGTCGCCTCGTCGATGCCCTCGCCGGCGTCGCGAACTGTCAGCGTGACGTACCTGCCCGGCTCGATCGAGCCGTCCGGATGGTCTCCGTCCACGTCGGCGTTGGCGGTCTCGATCACGATCCGCCCACCCGCAGGCATCGCGTCGCGAGCATTCACGACGAGGTTCATCACGACCTGGTGCAGCTGTCCCGGGTCGGCCTCGATCGGGCCGAGCGCGGGGTCGAGCGACGTCGTCAGGACGACATCCTCGCCGATCAGGGGCCGTAGCATCGACTCGAGCTCGAGCACGACGCCGTTCAGGTTGAGCAGCTCCGGCATCAGCACCTGCTTGCGGCTGAAGGCGAGCAGCTGCCGTGTCAGGAGGGTCGCGCGGTCGGTCGCCTTCTTGATCTCGTCGAGGTCGGACCGCAGCGGCGAGCCGGCCGCGGCATGCTCGAGCGCGAACGCCGTGTACCCACCGATCGCGGTCAGCATGTTGTTGAAATCGTGGGCGACACCGCCTGCGAGCCGTCCGATCGCCTCGAGTTTCTGGCTCTGCAGCAGCCGCTCCTCGAGCTGCTTCTGCTCGGTGACGTCCGTGCCCATCCCGATCACGTAGCCCGGCTTGCCGTCGGCGTCGCGAACGAGGGCGGACGACAGGTGGGCGACCAAGGTCTCGCCTTCCTTCGTCACGAACTTTGCCTCACGCTGGTAGAGATCGCGCTCGCCGCGGATCAAGGCTCCGAACGCTTCGTCACCCGCATCGAGATCGTCGGGGTGCCGGAAGCTCGTGGGCGTCCGCCCGACCATCTCGAGCTCCGGGTAGCCGAACGTCGCCTCGGCGGAGCGGTTCGCGGCGAAGATGCGGCCCTCGAGGTCGAAGAGCATGATCGCCGTCGGGGCTGATGCGAACATCGTCCGGAAGCGCTCTTCGCTCTCCCGCAGCAGAGCGACCGTGGAGAGCGAGCGGTGGGCGAGCACGAGCGGGGCGACGAGGGCCGGCAGCAGCCAGGGGTTGAAGAAGGCGAAGGCGCCGATCGCGACGCCGAGCCCTGCGAGCACGAACTCGATCCCGAGGCCGGTGGGGGCGAAGAGCCCGCTCTCGCGGAAGCTGTGGCCGCGCCCGAGCCGGAGCATCACGGCGAGCAGGACGTGGTTGACGAGCACGAACGCCGCGGCCGCCGCGAGCCCGGCCAGCCCGAGGCTCAGATCGCCGCCGGTCTCGATCGCGTCGACGGCCAGCCAGGCCGTCAGCCCGCTGATCGTGTAGTTCGCGATGTTGAAGACGTTCATGTACCACGCGTAGCGGTCCCGGCCCCACTGCACGAGCTGGTGTGCGAGCACGAGGCCGACCACGAACGCCGGCGGGAGCACGAGGGCGCCGGCGACGACGAAGGCAGGTGCGGTGCTGAGGCTGTAGTTGCGGCCGAGCGCCACGCGGAAGAACGGTGTCGCCGCGGTCAGCGGCACGAGCAATGCGAAGGTGACCCACTGTTGCCGGGTCGCCGACGGCCCGAGAGCCGTTGCTGCGGCCGCGGCTGCAGCGGCCAGCGCGATCAGGGCGATGTAACCGACGGCCGGCAACGGCAGGCGGCGGACACGCCGGGACTGCCATCCGGACCACCGCACGACCGCTGGGGTGTTGCTCATCTGCCGCACCTCGTCAAAGTACTGGCCCAACGCGTCGCGCGCGGGCCTTCTTGACGATCGGCAACGCGAAGTCCTGACGCTACCCCTTTCGAGGTAGCGTCAGGACGTCCGAAACGGGGATCGCCTGTCCCCCGAAGGGGCGCGGCGATCCGACGAGCTAGCTCGTCCAGTCGGCGTTCGGCGAAGCCTTCGACGTCCAGTCGGCGTTCGGGGCTGCCTTCGACGTCCAGTCGGCGTCGGGCTTGGCCTTCGAGGTCCAGTCTGCGGCGAAGCCCGAGGCCGGGGCGACGGCGGTGACGGCCAGGACGGCCAGTCCAGCAAGCACGATCCGAATTCGCTTCGAAGGAGCCTGCATCTCCGTGTTCCCCATGTTGCACATCCCCTTTTTCCGTAGGTGCGTGTGCACCCCTGCGACACGCGTTCGGGCAACTTTGACGAAAGTTGACGGAATCTGAATCCCCGTTTCAGGTCGGCGTGGGTCGCCGCTTCAGGCAGACCGTCATCCCCGATTCTGCGTAGGCGACTCCCTCCTCGGGGTCGCCGGGCGTGCCGGTCCTTCAACCGTCGAGCGCGCGGCGGAGCGAGTGGACGTAGTCCCGCAGGGCCGCGGGGCCGCCCGCCGCCGCCTCGAGCGCGGCGGAGCCGACGACGACTCCATCCGTGAGCGCGGCTGCGGAGCGGGCGTCCTCGGGAGTCGAGATCCCGAAGCCCGCGTAGAGCGGCAGCTCGCCCGCAGCGGCTCGCGCCCTGGCTGCGAGGCCGGCGAGAGAGTCCGAGAGACCCGTTCTCGCGCCCGTGGTTCCGGCGACCGTGACGAGGTAGAGCCAGCCGTCCGTCTGCGCGGCCGCGAGGCGGAGCCGCTCGTCGGTCGAGGTGGGGGCGACGAGCTGAACCCGTCGCAGTTCGGGCCGGTCGCCGGCCGGCAGGTCGGCGACGATCAGGCTCGCTGCTCCCGCCGACCGTGCGTCGGCGGCGAAGCGCTCCCACCCGTAGGCCTCGAGCAGGGAGGAGTACGTCATCGGAACGAGCGGCACGTCCACGCGTGCGCGGACCGCGGCGAGGCACTCCAGGCAGGCCTGCGTGCGCATGCCCTGCGCGAGCGCGCGCTCGGCGGCGCGCCGGATCACCGGGCCGTCCGCGAGCGGGTCGGAGAAGGGAAAGCCGAGCTCGACGAGGTCGGCGCCGCCGTCGACGGCGGCTGCGGCCAGGTCCGGCGTGTCCGGCCCCGACATGAGGTAGATCACGAGCTGCTTGCTCACGAGCGGGCGAGGACCTCGGCGAGGTCCTTGTCGCCGCGCCCCGACAGGCAGACGACGACGAGCTCGGCGTCGAGCTCGTCGACGCGGGCAAGTGCGTGCGACGGCTCGAGCGCGGGGATGATTCCCTCCGTGCGCGTCAGGCGGCGGAAAGCGTCGAGCGCCTCCTCGTCGGTCGTGCCGACGTAGCGGGCGCGCCCGCTGTCGCGCAGGTGCGCGTGCTCAGGGCCGACGCCGGGGTAGTCGAGCCCGGCGGAGATCGAGTGCGCATCGGCGATCTGGCCGTCCTCGTCGGCGAGCACGGAGGAGCGCGAGCCGTGCAGGACGCCGGGGCGGCCCGTGCCGAGGCTCGCCGCGCCCGCCGCCTCGACGCCGACGATCTCGACGCCGGCGTCCTCGAGGAAGCCGGCGAACATCCCGATCGCGTTCGAGCCGCCGCCGACGCAGGCGATCACGGTGTCGGGCAGTCGTCCCTCGACCTCCAGCACCTGCTCGCGCGCCTCGCGCCCGATCACGGCCTGGAGCTCGCGGACGATTGCCGGATAGGGCGCAGGGCCGACGCAGGAGCCGATCAGGTAGTGCGTGGTCTCGACGTTCGTGATCCAGTCCCGAATCGCCTCGCTCGTCGCCTCCTTCAGCGTCTTCGTGCCGAACTCGACGGGCCGCACCTCGGCGCCCAGCAGCCCCATCCGCTCGACGTTGGGCCGCTGGCGGCGCATGTCCTCGGCGCCCATGTAGACGATGCACTCGAGCCCGAAGCGGGCGCAGACGGTGGCGGTCGCCACCCCGTGCTGGCCCGCGCCGGTCTCAGCGACGATCCGCTGCTTGCCGAGCCGGCGGGCGAGCACGGCCTGGCCGAGCGCGTTGTTCAACTTGTGCGCGCCGGTGTGGAGCAGGTCCTCCCGCTTCAGGTAGAGGCGCTTCTCCGGTGCGAAGCGTGCCGCCCGAGTCAGCGGCGTGGGCCGGCCGGCGTACGTGCGCGCGAGCTCGTCGAGCTCGGTCCGGAAGGCTTCGTCGTCGAGCGCCGCCTCCCACGCCGCCGCCAGCTCGTCGAGCGCGGGGACCAGTGTCTCGGGGACGTACCGGCCGCCGTAGGCGCCGTAGGTCTCGGTCACGCGCGCGCCGCCTGGACGTACGCGCGCACCTTCTCGTCGTCCTTGATCCCGGGCGAGACTTCGAGCCGCGAGCTCGCGTCGACCGCCCACGGCCGGACGCGGCGGATCGCCTCGCCGACGTTGTCGGCGGCGAGCTTGCCGGCCAGGACGACGCGGCCCGGTGTCGCCGCGGCCCGCTCCCAGTGCTCGGGATCGCCGGCCTCCCAGGGCAGGTCGAGCAGGCGCGCGACCTGCTCGCCCTCGCGCAGCAGCACGGCGTTGCGCCCCCGCACGACACCCTCGACACGCTCGTGCACCTGGTCGATCGGCGCGCCGCTCGTGCCGGCCTCCCCGACCCAGACAGCGACCGCGAGCAGCTCGTCGGGCACGGGCAGGATGTCCTTCGCGGCGCGTGGGCTCTCGGGCGCGAGGATGAAGCCGGCGAGATCGGCACCGGCCTCGGCGGCGACGGCGATGTCCTCCTCGCGCGTCAGCCCGCACACCTTGACGAGTGGCCGCGCCAGCAGCTCGCTCAGCTTCGCCGCCGGGTCGGGCGCCTGCATCAGTGTCGAGCCGACGAGGATCGCGTTCGCGCCGGCGAGCTCGGCCGCGGCGCCCTGGGCTCGCGTGCGGATGCCGCTCTCGGCGACCGCGACGCGGTCGCAAGGGATCCTCGCCACCAGCTCCAGCTGCGACTGGCGGTCGATCTCGAACGTGGCGAGATCGCGCGCGTTCACGCCGATCACGGGCGCGCCCAGGATGATCGCGCGCTCGAGCTCGTCGGCGTCGTGCGCCTCCACGAGCGTGTCCAGCTCGAGCGCCTCGGCCAGCGACATCAGGGCACGGACTCGGTCGTCGTCCAGATCGCGCAGCAACAACAGCGCGGCGTCCGCGCCGGCCTCCTTCGCCGTGCGCAGGTGCTCCTCGGTCGAGAAGAAGCCCTTGGCGAGCAGCGGCACGCCGGAGGCTGCCCGCGCGGCCCGGAGATCGTCCCAGGTGCCCCCGAAGCGCTCGTCGACGAGCACGGAGACGGCGGCCGCGCCCGCGCGCGCGTACTCGGCCGCGAGCCGCGCAGGGTCGGCGTCCGGGCGGATGTCGCCGAGGGAGGGCGAGCGTCGCTTGATCTCGGCGATCGCGCCCAGGCCCGGGCCTGCGAGCACGTCCCTAAAGCGCATGGCTGAACCTCGCCAGCTCGTCGAGCCGTGCCGCGGCCGCGCCCGAGTCGATCGCGGCGCGGGCGAGCTCGAGCGCCTCGCGCAGGTCGTCGGCGCGGCCCCCCGCTGCGATCGCTCCGGCGGCGTTGAGGAGGATCGCGTCGCGGCGGCCGCCCTGAGCGCCGGCCAGCACGTCCCGGATCGCCTGCGCGTTCTCGGCGGGCGTTCCGCCGCGGAGCTCCTCCGGGTCGCTTCGCTCGATTCCGAGCTCGGCAGGGTCGAGCACACGCTCGAAGACGTCGCCGTCGATCACCTCGCAGATGTGGTTCGGGCCCGCGGGGGAGAGCTCGTCGATGCCGTGCGCGCCGTGCACGACGAACGCGCGCCGGGCGCCGAGCTGCGCGAGCACGTCTGCGATCGTGCGCACCAGCGGCTGCGAGTAGACGCCGATCACCTGGGCGCGCGCGCCGGCGGGGTTGGTGAGGGGGCCGAGCACGTTGAACACGGTACGCGCGGCGAGCTCGCGCCGGACGGGTGCGGCGTGCTTCATCGCCGGGTGGTGGGTGGGCGCGAACATGAACCCGAAGCCGAGCTCGTCGATCGAGCGCTCGATCCGCTCCACCGGCTGGTCGAGCGAGAACCCGAGCGCCTCGAGCACGTCGGCCGAGCCGCTGGACGAGGAGACGGCGCGGTTGCCGTGCTTCGCGACTCCGGCACCCGCAGCCGCGGCGACGATCGCGGCCGCCGTCGAGATGTTGATCGTGCCGGTGCCGTCGCCGCCCGTGCCGGCGGTGTCGACGAGGTCGTCGCGCTTCGGGCGGACGGGGAGGACGTGCTCGCGCATCGCCTCGGCGCAGCCCGCGATCTCGTCGGCGGTCTCACCCTTCAGCCGGAGGGCGACGAGGAAGCCGCCGATCTGTGCCGGCGTCGCCTCGCCGCGCATGATCTCGCCCATCACCTCGCGGGCGCGCTCACGGCCGAGGGCGCGTCCGTCGAGGAGGTCGGCGAGCGCCTGCTGGATCACGAGAGGAAGTTCCGGGCCAACTCGGGGCCGAGCGGCGTGAGCACGCTCTCGGGGTGGAACTGGACGCCCTCGATCGGCAGTGTGCGGTGACGAACGCCCATCACCTCGCCGTCCGGGGTGCGCGCGGTCACCTCGAGCTCGTCCGGGACGCGCACGGCTGCGAGCGAGTGGTAGCGGCCGGCTTCGATCGTGTCCGGCAGCCCGGCGAAGACGCCCTTGCCGTCGTGGCTCGACAGGCGACGCCTTGCCGTGCAGCAGCGCCTGCGCCTGGCCGACCTCGCCGCCGAACGCCTGCACGATCGCCTGGTGGCCGAGGCACACCCCGAGCGTGGGCACGCGCGGTCCGAGCCGGCGGATCAGCTCGACCGAGATGCCCGCGTCCTCAGGCCGGCCGGGGCCGGGTGAGACGACGAGGTGGGACGGAGCGAGCGCCTCGGCCTCGTCGACCGTGATCGCGTCGTTGCGGAAGACCTGCACCTCCGCGCCGAGCTCCTGGAACAGGTGGACGAGGTTGTAGGTGAAGCTGTCGTAGTTGTCGAGCATCAGCAGCACTTACGCGTCCTCCTCGGCGAGATCGATCGCGGCCTCGAGCGCGGCGAGCTTGGAGAGGCACTCGCGGTGCTCGGCGGCCGGATCCGAGTCTGCCACGATCCCCGCCCCGGCCTGGAGCCTCGCCACTCCTTCGTGCAGGACGAGCGTCCGGATCGCGATGCACGTGTCCATCGTCCCGCCCGGGAGCACGTAGCCGACGGCTCCAGCGTACGGGCCGCGGCGGTAGCCCTCCAGCTCGGAGACGATCTGCATCGCCCGCACCTTCGGCGCGCCCGAGACCGTGCCGGCCGGGAAGCACGCGCGGAGGAGGTCGAACGGCGTCACGCCGTCGCGGAGCTCGCCGACGACCTCCGAGACGAGGTGGGTCACGTGCGAGAAGCGCTCCGGCTCCAGGAAGCGCGCGACCTCGACCGTCGCCGGCTTGCACACGCGGGAGAGGTCGTTGCGGCCGAGGTCGACGAGCATCACGTGCTCGGCCCGGTCCTTCTCCGAGGCGAGCAGGCGCTCCGCGTCGCCCTCGCCGGGCTCGGTCGTGCCCGCGATCGGGTTCAGGCTCGCGCGGCCGTCCTCGCACTTGACGAGCGTCTCCGGCGAGGAGCCGACGAGCGCCAGGTCGCCGAGCTCGAGCAGGAAGAGGTACGGCGACGGGTTGACCCGGCGGAGCGCGCGGTAGAGCTCGATCGCCGACGCGGACGTGGGGCGCTCCGCCCGCTGCGAGAGCACGACCTGAAAGGCGTCGCCGGCGCGGATGTGCTCGCGGATCCGCTCCACGCCCCTTTCGTACGTGTTCTGATCGGGCGTCCGCCGCATGGGTGCACGGGTTGCGGGACGCTTGTGTCTATTAGACACAAGCTCTCCACCGAGCGTGGCGGCGATCTCGTCCCGGTCGCCTGCGAGCACCTCGGCCGTGCCGCTGCCGTGATCGAAGCGGACGAGCGTCTCCGCCACGATGAAGCGGCTCTCCGGCAGCCCCGGCCCGTCGACCGGGAGCGGCACCGTGGGCTCCAGCTTCGCCACGTGGTCGTAGGCGAGGTAGCCGACGACGGGCCCGCCGACCTCCTCCGCCTCCTCGAACGACACGAGCCTCGTCCCCGAACCGATGAAGGAGTGGCGTCCGAGCCGGCCCTGCTCGACCGACTCGAGCAGGAAGCTCGCGGCGGCGCCGTCGCGCAGGCGCAGATAGGCGCCGAGCGGGGTCAGCAGGTCGGTGGGGATCCGCACGCTCCATAGACTGCACGCAGATGGCCGTGCCGGAGCTCCTCGACCGCCTGCTGCAGGCACACGGGCCCTCGGGACACGAGGCGCTCGCGTACGACGTCGTGCGCGAGGCGGTCGGTGCCATCGCCGAGATCGAGAGCGACTCGGTCGGCAACCTCGTCGCCAGGCGGGGCGGAGAGGGCCCGCTGATCGCGCTCGTCGCCCACCTGGACGTGATCGGGCTGGCCGTCGCGCACGTCGCCGAGGACGGGCTCGTGGCGGCGCACCGGCTCGGTGTCTGGCGGGCGAACGTCGCCTACGGCCAGCGGGTCGAGATCCGGACGAGAACGGGCGCGGTTCCGGGCGTGATCGCCCGCAAGGTGAAGGACAGCGAGAAGGTCGAGTGGGAGCAGCTCTACGTCGACATCGGCGCGCGGGACGCCGTGGAGGCGCGGTCGCTCGTCGAGCCCGGCGACCCGATGACCCTCGTCTCGCCTCCGGTCGAGCTCGCGAACGGGCGGATTGCGTCCCGCTCGCTCGACAACCGAGCCGGCGTCTACGTCGCCCTCGAGACGCTGCGCCGTGCCGAGGGCGCGAACGTCGCGGTCGTCGCCGCCGCGCAGGAGGAGCTCGGCGCGCACGGGGCGCAGGTTGCGGCGCACGCGCTGCGGCCCGAGGTCGCGATCGCGATCGACGTCACGTACGCGACCGACGTTCCCGGCGACGATCCGGCGACCGGCGGCCACCACTCGCTCGGCGGCGGCGTGGCGATCTTCCGCGGTCCGGCCGTCAACCCTCGTGTCTTCGAGCTGCTCGTCGAGGCGGCGCGCGAGGAGGGCGTCGAGCACACGGTCGAGGCCGGGATGAAGACGTTCACGGACGCCGACGTCACCTTCGCGTCCGGGGAGGGCATCCCGACCGGTCTCGTCTCGATCCCGCTGCGGAACATGCACTCGCCGATCGAGATCGTCCAGCTGACGGATCTCGAGGCGTGCATCCGCCTGCTCGTTGCCTTCGTGGCGCGTGTGCGCCCGGACGAGACCTACGCTCGGTAGATTCAGGGCATGTCCCGCGCAGTCATCGTCTCGGCCGTCCGCACGCCCTTCGGCAAGCTCGGCGGGGGCCTCGCGGGCCACCGGGCGACCGAGCTCGGCTCGCTCGTGATCAGGGCCGCGCTCGACAAGGTCGGGCTCGAGCCGCACGAGCCCGAGTACGTGATCATGGGACAGGTGCTCCAGGGCGGCGCCGGTCAGGCGCCCGCGCGCCAGGCGGCGATCGGCGCCGGGCTGCCGAAGGAGACGCCCGCCGACACGATCAACAAGGTGTGCGCCTCCTCGGTGCGCGCGGTTCAGATCGCGGACGCGATGATCCGTGCCGGCGACGTCGAGATCGTCGTCACGGGCGGCATGGAGTCGATGTCGAACGCGCCCTACCTGCTCCAGAAGGCGCGCTTCGGCTACCGGCTCGGCCACGGCGAGCTGATCGACTCGATGATCTTCGACGGTCTCACCGACGCCTACGACCGCATGCACATGGTGCAGCACAACTCGATGGTCTCCCGCGAGCTCGGAATCAGCCGGGAGGAGCAGGATGCGTGGGCGCTGCGTTCCCATCAGCGCGCCGCCGCGGCCCAGGACGAGGGGCGTTACGAGGACGAGCTCGTGCCGGTCGGGGACGTCACGGCCGACGAGAGCGTGCGCCGCGACACCACGGCCGACTCGCTCGCAAAGCTGAAGCCCGTCTTCGACCCGGAAGGGACGACGACCGCCGGCAATGCGCCCGGCGTCAACGACGGCGCCTCCTGTGTGATCGTCACGTCGGAGGAGTTCGCCAAGCGGCGCGGGCTCGAGGTGCTCGCGACGATCGTCGCGCAGGGGTACGTCGCGGACGACTTCGCCTACCTCGTGCGCACGCCAGCGAACGCCGCCGCGAAGGCGTTCGAGAAGGCGGGCAAGACGATCGCCGACGTGAAGCGCGTCGAGATCAACGAGGCCTTCTCCTCCGTCGCGCTCAACTCGACGCGCCTGCTCGGCGCCGACGAGGAGATCGTGAACGTGAACGGCGGCGCGGTCGCGCTCGGGCATCCGATCGGTGCGTCGGGCGGCCGGATCGTCGGGACGATGGTGCACGAGCTGCGCCGCTCGGGCGGCGGCCTCGGCCTGGCGGCGATCTGCTCCGGCGGCGGCCAGGGCGACGCGCTGCTGCTCGAGGTCTAGCGGCTCGAAGGGACATGTCGGGGGACTGTCCCCGGACAGGTCCGGTTGCGGCGTGTCCGCACGCAACGATTCAGCAACTCTTTCTCCACAAGCGTCGATACCGTGCGGGCATGCGGGTCTCGCTCGTCTCGCTCGTCGTCGCCCTCGTGCTCGCAGGCGACGCGCTCGCCTGCACCTGCTTGCCGGTCGAGCTCGAGCGCGATCTGCCGCAGGCGGGCGGCGCCGTGATCGGAACCGTGCTCGAGCGTCGTTCGGCCGGCAGCGACCGGCTCTACCTGCTCCGGGTCGAGCAGGTCTACAAGGGCGACATCAACGACCGCGTCGAAGTGATCACGCCGGCCAACGGGGCAGCGTGCGGGCTCGAGCTGGCCATCGGGCAGCGGGTGGGGCTCCTGCTCGACCGGCAGGGCGACCGCTGGCGCTCCGGCCTCTGCTCCCAGGTCGACCCCGCCGACTTCCTCGCGCTGACGAACGTCGACGACAACACGCTGCCCGCGATCAACTGGGGCGGTTACCTCGTCGGGCTGCTCGTGCTCGGCGGCGGCGCGTTCTTCCTCGTCCGCCGGCTGCGGCGCTAGAGCGCCTTGCGGTAGCGGCGCTCGGCGACCTCGGCGCCCATGAGGAGGTCGAGCTTGCGGCCGTCCTCGACCCAGCCGGCGGCGCGGTAGAACCGCTCGGCCCGCTCGTTTCCCTCGAGCACCCAGAGCAGCGCCGCACCGTAACCGTCCTCCCGCAGGGCAGCTTCCGCGTGCTCGAGCAGCAGTCGGCCGGCGCCCGTCCCCCAGTGATCCGGCTCGACGTAGATCGCATACAGCTCACCCGTCGCCTCCTCGTCGCGGGCAGGCCCGGTGCTCGCGAAGCCGACGACGGTCGCGTCGCTTTCGGCGACGAGCGTCGCGGCTCCCGGTCGAGCGTCGCGGGCGAGCCAGCCCCGCCACGTCTGCCGGCGTGCCTCGACGTCGAGCGACGCCAGCACGTGGTCCGGCAGCAGCCCGGCGTACGCGGCTCGCCACGTCTCGACATGGATGCGGGCGATCGCGTCGGCGTCGTCGGGGACGGCTCGGCGCACGGAGGCCATGCCGCTGACGTTAGCCTCCCGCCCGATGGATTTCGAGCACGTGCTCGTGGCGGGCGCCGGCCAGATGGGCGGTGGCATCGCCCAGGTGGTGGCGGCCTCCGGCCGCCGCGTCTCGCTCTTCGACGCCGCACCGGGCGCGACCGAGCGCGGGCTCGCGGTGATGCGCAAGAGCCTCGAGAAGCTCGCCGAGAAGGGCGGCGCCGATCCGGACGAGACGCTCGGCCGGGTGAGCGCGGTCGAGGATCTCGTCCCGGCCGACCTGCTGATCGAGGCGGTGATCGAGGACGCCGCCGTCAAGGCCGACCTGTTCCGCCGCGCGGACGCGATCTTCCCGGACGGCGCGATCCTCGCCTCGAACACGTCCTCGATCCCGATCACGTCGCTCGCCGCAGCGACCGGCCGGCCCGAGCGCGTGATCGGCATGCACTTCTTCAACCCGGTGCCCGTGCTGAAGCTCGTCGAGGTGATCCGTGCGGTCCAGACCTCGGACGAGACGGCGGCCGCGATCACAGCGCTCGCCGAGGACCTCGGCAAGGTGCCGGCCCAGGCGAACGACTTCCCCGGTTTCGTCTCGAACCGGATCCTGATGCCGTTTCTGAACGAGGCGGCCTATGCGCTGATGGAGGGCGTCGCCGAGCCGGAGGCGATCGACACGATCGCCAAGCTCGGCTTCGCGCACCCGATGGGCCCGCTCGCGCTCGCCGACCTGATCGGGCTCGACACGTGCGTCGCGATCATGGAGGTGCTGCACGAGGGGCTCGGCAACCCGAAGTACGCGCCCTGCCCGCTCCTGCGCCAGTACGTGCAGGCGGGCCGGCTCGGCCGCAAGAGCGGCCGCGGCTTCTACGAGTACTCCTAGGTGGACGAGGGGCTCCGCGCCTGGCTCGATGCGGCCGACCGCGACGACGCAACGTTCGTGGACGGCGCGTTCCGGTCGGTCCTGCGCCGGCCACCGGACGACGACGCCCGCGAGCGCGCGCTCGCGAAGCTCGCGGAGGGGACGCTCTCGCGCGCGACGCTGCTGCACGAGCTGACCACGGCGCCGGAGGCGGAGCGGGTCAGGCTGCTCGACGACGCCGTCTCGTTCGCGCGAGGCGCGCGCGAGCGTGGCGAACGGCCGCGCTGGCTGCAGGCGCCGCCGGCGACCGACGAGCGGGTGATCGAGCTTCCCTGGGTGCTGTCGCGCCTCCGGCCGGGCCGCGCGCTCGAGGTCGGCTACGCGTTCGCGGAGGCGCCCTATCTGGCGGCTCTGCTCACAGCCGGGTTCGACGAGCTGACCGGCGTCGATCTGGCGACCGCCGAGGTGCCGACGATGACGACGGTGCAGGCCGACGTCCGCGAGCTCCCCTTCGGGGACGGTGCCTTCGACCTCGTCCTCTGCGTCTCGACGCTCGAGCACGTCGGCGCCGACAACACGGGGTACGGGCTCGAGGCGGAGGCCGACGCCGACTCGCAGCTGACCGCGCTGCGCGAGCTCCGGCGCGTGCTCGCGGCAGACGGCCGGCTTCTGATCACGGTGCCGTGCGGCGAGCCGGGGGACTACGGCTGGTTCCGCCAGGACGACGTGCGCGGCTGGACGCGGCTGTTCACCCGTGCGGGCTTCTTCGTCGAGGAGCAGGAGGCGTACGAGCTCGGCGACGAGGGCTGGCGCACAGCTCCCGAGCTGGATCCGGCGGGGGTGCGCTACGGCGAGCGCGGGCCGGCTGCGTCGGCCGTCCTCTGTGCCGAGCTCTCGCCACGCCGGCTGCGGCGCCTCCTGACTCCGAGCGGTGTCGAGCGCACGGCACGGCGGCGGGCGCCGCGCTGGGCACGCCGGTTCGGCGGCTCCCCCGATCGGGGTAGGTCCCGCTAAAGCCGCGGTCCTAGCTGCCGATACAAGAGCAAAGGCTTCTCGATCCGGGGGGAACGAATGCGCCTGTTGCTGGTCGACGACGATGCTGGATTCCGTGCACTGCTGCGGACGACCTTCGAGGACGTGCACGTCGAGGTCGACGAGGCGGGGAGCGCGGCCGAGGCGGACGCCCGGATCGGCGCCTCGCGCCCGGACGTGATCGTGCTCGACGTCGGCATGCCCGGCATGGACGGGCTCGCCTTCTGCCGCGAGCTGAAGTCGGGCGAGGACACGCGTGGGATCAAGGTCGTCCTCCTCACCGGGATGGAGGACGTGGAGGACGTGGCAGGCGCAGTGGGAGCCGACGCGCTCCTGCTGAAGCCGTTCAGGCCGCTCGAGCTGCTGGGGGTCGTCGAGCGACTGGCCGGGTCGACCGTCGGTGCGCCCATGCGGCGCGCCAACGGTCGCTCGGACGAGGAGCAGCTCGTGCTCTACGCGCGCGACCTGCGCCACCTCGTCGAGCTCGAGCGCGCACAGCGCGGACTGCTCGAGAGCGCCTACAAGGAGACGGTGTCGGCGCTGGCGAGCGCCCTCGGGACCAAGGACACGGGCACACGCCAGCACTCCCAGCGGGTGCAGCGGTACGCCCTCGAGCTCGCGGCGGCGATCGACCCGACGCTCACGCGCGATCCGGCGCTGGAGTACGGCTTCCTCCTGCACGACATCGGCAAGATCGGCGTCCCCGATCAGATCCTGCTCAAGCCGACGGCGCTGAACGAGGTGGAGTGGCGGCTGATGAAGGCGCACACGCTGCTCGGCGCGCAGATCATCAGCGGTGTCCCGTTCCTGCAGGAGGCCGGCGTCCAGGTCGTCCGCTCGCACCACGAGCGCTGGGACGGCGCCGGCTATCCGGACGGGCTCGTGGGCGAGGAGATCCCGCTCGGCGCCCGCATCTTCGCCGTCGCCGACGCGGTCGACGCGATCACGAACCACCGTCCCTACCGGCAGGCCCGGAGCTGGCGCGAGTGCCGGCGGGAGATCGTCGCGCAGCAGGGCAAGCAGTTCGATCCGGACGTGGTGGACGCCTTCCGCGACCGCGAGCACGTCCTGCACGAGATTCGCCGCGAGTTCCTCTCCGCCGCCTGAGCGTTTGTGACTGATAGACACAAGCGTCCCTCGACCCACGGAACGATGCGGGTCGGCGAGATGCTTGTGACTGATAGACACAAGCGGTTCCGGCCCGGGCGGCCTCGGTAGACTCGGCCGCGATGGACTTTGCTCTCACCGCCGACCAGCGGGAGATCCAGGCACTCACGCGCGAGTTCGCGCAGGCCGAGATCGAGCCGAACGCGGCTGCCTGGGACCGGGAGCACCGCTTCCCGACCGAGCTGTACGGAAAGCTCGCCGAGCTCGGGCTGATGGGAGTCTGCGTCCCCGTCGAGCTGGGCGGAGCGGGGGCGGACTTCATCTCGTACATCCTCGTGCTCGAGGAGCTCTCGCGGGCCGACGCCGGGGTCGGCGTCACCGTCGCGGTCCACACGAGCGCCTGCACGCTCCCGATCCTCGCCTTCGGCACCGACGAGCAGCGCGAGCGCTTCGTGCCGCCGCTCGCGAGCGGGGAGAAGATCGGCGCGTTCGCGCTCACCGAGCCCGAGGCCGGCTCCGACGCCGGCTCCCTGCGCACACGCGCCGACGCCGACGGCGACGGGTGGACGATCACGGGCGCGAAGCAGTGGATCACGAACGGCAGCTACGCAGGCACCTTTCTGACGTTCGCCCGCAGCGAGCCGGAGATCGAGGGCGCGCGCGGGGTGTCCGCCTTCCTGCTCGACGCCGAGCACGTGCGCGTCACGCGCGAGGAGGAGAAGCTCGGCCTGAACTCGTCCTCGACCGTCGACCTCGTCCTCGAGGGCGCAAAGGTGGGTCGCGACCGGCTCCTGCACGAGGAGGGCCGTGGCTTTGCGATCGCGATGTCGACGCTCGACGGCGGCCGGATCGGCATCGCGGCGCAGGCGCTCGGGATCGCGCAGGCGGCCTACGACGTCGCCCGCGAGTACGCGAAGGAGCGGCGCACGTTCGGCAAGCCGATCGCAGAGCACCAGGCGATCCAGTTCAAGCTCGCGGACATGTCCACCGAGATCGACGCCGCCCGCCTCCTCGTCTACCGGGCCGCCTGGCTGAAGGAGCAGGGCGAGCCCCACACCGAGGCGGGTGCGAAGGCCAAGCTCTTCGCGTCCGAGATGGCGCGCCGCCAGACCGCGGAGGCGATTCAGATCCTGGGCGGCTACGGGTACACGAAGGAGTTCCCCGTCGAGCGCTACTACCGCGACGCGAAGATCACCGAGATCTACGAGGGAACGAGCGAGATCCAGCGGCTCGTGATCGCGCGCAAGATCCTGGAGCTGCAGCGTGAGCCCGCGACCACGGGATGAACCGGTCCGCCTGACGCGGATCTACACGCGCGGCGGCGACGGGGGCGAGACCTCGCTCGGCGACGGCTCGCGCGTCTCCAAGCTCGACTGCCGGATCGGCGCGTTCGGGACCGTCGACGAGCTCAACTCCGCGCTCGGGGTCGTCCTTGCGGGCGACGTCCCCGAGCCGATGCGCGAGCCGCTCGTGCGGATCCAGAACGAGCTCTTCGACGTCGGTGCCGATCTGTCCGTGCCGTGGGGCGTCGCCGACCGGCTGCGGGTCGAGCAACCGCTGATCGACCGGCTCGAGCAGCTGTGCGACGAGTTCAACGCCGACCTGCCGGAGCTGCGCAGCTTCGTGCTCCCGGGCGGCACGGAGGCGGCGGCGCGGCTCCACGTCGCCCGCACGATCTGCCGCCGGGCCGAGCGCGACGTCCTCCTCGGCGCGCAGGAGCTGGAGTTGAATCCGCTCGTGCTCCACTACCTGAACCGGCTCTCCGACCTGCTCTTCATCCTCGCGCGCGCCGCGAACGCGGCCGCCGGCCGGGACGAGCCGCTATGGCAGCCTGGGAGCTCGCGCTAGCACTCCTCGGCTCGTTCGTCGCCGGCTACGTGGGCTCGCTGCTCGGGCTCGTGCTCGGGACGCTGCGTCTGCCGCTCCTCGTCGCGCTCACCGGCAGCCCGCTCGCCGCGGCCGGGACGAACATCGCGATCTCGGCGGCCTCGGCCGGCGCTGGAGCCGTGCAGCACGCCCGCGCACGACGGGTCGACTGGCGGGTCGTCGGCTGGATGGCACCGCCGTCGGTCGCCGGGGCGATTGCGGGAGCCTTCGTCGCGGACGACGTCTCCGAGCGGCTCCTCTACGCCGCGATCGCGGCGGTGCTGGTCTGGAGCGGTGTCGACCTCGCGCTGCGACCGGTGCGGGCGCGCGCCCGTGAGCGACTGCGGCTCTGGCCCGCCGTTGCCGGGGGCGTTGGAATCGGCGCGCTCGGCGGTGCGGTGGGCGTCATCCTCGGCACGCTCCGGATGCCGACGCTCGTGCGCGGTGTCGGGCTCGACGTCAGGCGCGCGGCCGGCACGAATCTCGTCGTCGGCTTCATGCTCGGCGTCGCAGGCTTCGCGGCGCACGCCGGCCGGCTCGGTGTCGACTGGTGGCTGCTTGGCGCGGGGCTCGCGGGCGCGATTCCCGGCGGCTGGCTCGGCGCCCGCGCGACGGGACGCATCGACGAGGGCGTGCTCCGGGTGGCGCTGGGGATCGTGCTGGCCGTCGTCGGCCTCGTGTTCGCTGGGCAGGCGGTCTAGCGCGCCGCAGCGGCGGCGATCGCCCGTGCGACCTGCTTCGAGGTCGCCGTCCGCGGGAGCGCGCGCACGCGCCGCGCCGGAGCGCCAGCGAGCGCAGCGCCGGCTCGCGCGAGATCGCGACGAGGCGAAGCGACGGGAAGACGGTGCGGAGGTCCGCGAGGAAGCGGATGCCGTAGGCGTCGACGTCGACGACGACCACCCCGACGGAGCGCGCGCTCGACGCCACGAGGTCGAACGTCCGGTCCGGCCCCGCGGTTGCGACGATCTTCGTGCGCGTGCCGGTGAGCCCCGCCTGCAGCGCCTTCTTCTTCGGAGTCTCGCCGGCAAGGACGACCTCGACCTGCTTGCGCGGCGGCCGCACCTGCGCGAGCTTCGGGCCCACGAGCACGACCTTGATCGTCCGGCGGACGGTCTCGGTCTCCGACCGCGCAATCCAGGTGAGCCGGTACGTGCCCGGCCGCCGGATCTGCTTGGGGAGGCGCAGCTTGATGACGTTCGCGCCGGCGTCCACGTGCAGCTTCTTCCAGCTGTAGAGACGCTGCTTGCGAACGCCATAGAGCGTCGCCGTGACGTCGGCCGGCTTCGACACCTTGATCCGGGCCGCGATCGTGGCGTTCCGCTTCACCTTCAGGGTCTTCGCGGTGGCGACCGAGAAGACGAGCTTCGTCTGCGGGTCGGTCGTGGCGCGGGCGACGACGAGGTCGATGCGGGACGACTGCACCGCGAGCTGGATGCCGGCGGGTGCGATCACGGTGCCGGGGACGGCGCCGGCGACGCTCTGGGTGCGGACACCGCCGACGGCGAAGCCGGCATCGCGGAGCACGGCGGCCGCCTGGTCGAGGCTCTTGCCCGCGAGCACCGGCACCGCGCGCAGCACCTCCGTGTGCCCGCTCGAGTTCCCGGCGGCATCGCGCTGGACGAGCGTGAACCGCCGCGTGTCGTTGGCCGCGAAGGCGCCGAGCTTCGCCTCGAACTCGGTCGGGCCGAACTCGCGATACGACTCGCCGTTGACGTAGAGGAGGACGTTGCCGAGCTGGCCGCTCTGGTCGATGCCCGGGATCCACCGCAGCGTGAGCCCGTCGCCCGCGACGACACCCGCGAAGTGCCGGGGCGGCGTCGGCGCCTCGTTGTCGAGCCCCAGCCCGAAGAAGGTGAGGTGGCGCGTCAGCACGTGGACGCTCGCGCCGTCGCGGTAGTAGCCGTCGGCCCGTCCTGCCGGGAGCGACGCGCCGGCGAGCGGAGCGACCGACGCCCAGGCCGACACTCCGTCCGGCGAGAACATGGGGATCACGGGCACGTTCGTCGGGTTCGAGAAGATGATCTCGATCGGGGCCGCGAACTGCGTCACGTAGGTGCCGGCGATCGCCCAGCGAGCGGTCACCTCGACGATCTGTGTGCCCGGGGCAAAGCTCACGCCCGCACCGATCGCGGGGCCGGCGTCGACGCGCAGCACGAGGATGTAGTCCTGCGGCGTGGGGGGCGTGGGCCAGGCGGCCTGTGGCATCCGAACGGTCACGAGCCCGCCCGGCGTGGTCATCGTCCAGTCGCCGCCGGCCGTGATGCTGCGCTCGACCGGGGCCGGATCGGCGCCCGGAGCGCTCTCGATCGTGACCGCGACGCGGAACTGCACGCGCGTCCCGCTCGCGTCCTCGAGCTCGCCCGAGAGGACGTGCAGCCCGTCGGCGAGGGCGCCGGTGGTGAAGGTGAGCGTGTTGCCGGAGACCGTCGGTGCCGGTGCCGCGGCGCCGTCGAGCAGCGCACCGGGAGCGGTGACGGGCTCGCTGGCGGTCAGGACGATCTCGTTTGCGGACACGGAGACGGAGCCGTCGGCCGGGGTGGAGGAGAGGAGGCTCGGCGCCGTGTTGTCGAAGCGGACGTTGGCCCGAACGGACGGCGCCGACGGATTGCCGAGCGCATCGAAGCCGGTCGCGCGCAGGTCGTAGAGGCCGTCCGCGAATGCCGAGGTGTCGACGTCCAGGCCGAACGGCGCGGTCGTGTCCTCGCCGAGCGGCGACCAGATGCCCGCGCCCGCCGGGCTCGACTCGAACTCCACCTTCGCGGCGCCGCCGCCGGTCGTCGCCGTGAGCGCGACGGTGCCGGAGATCACCGCGCCGGGATCGGTCAGCGTCACCGTCGGGCCGGTCGAGTCGACCGTCACCGGGATCACGGCCGACTGGCGGACGTTGCCGGCCGCGTCGGCGATGACGGCGCGGATCTCGGTCGCGCCGTCGGGCGCGCCGGTCGCGTCCCACGTAGCGGTGTACGGAGCCGTCGTGTCGGTCGCGACGACCGTTGAAGGTGCCGGAGCCGAAGGTCTTGACCTCGAACGCGACCGAGACCACGCCCGAGCCGGAGTCGGCCGCGTTCGCCGCGAGCTGCACCGCGGGACCGCCGACGACCGCGCCGCCGGCCGGGGCCGTCACCGACCCGGTCGGCAGCGTGTTGTCGACGAGGGCCGTGCGGGCGGCGCTGGTACCGGAGTTGCCGCCGCCGTCCGTCGCGATCGCGCGCAGGTCCCAGGACCCGTCGGCGAGCGGCGTCGTGTCGAGCGGGGCGCCGAAGCCGTCGCCGGGCGTCGTGTCGGTGGCAATCGTGGTCCAGGCGCCGGCACCGGCGGGGCTGCGCTGGAACACGACCTGCACCGTGTCGGCCGCGACGGTCGCGGAGAGCGCGACCGCGCCGGCGAGCACGGAACCAGGATCGTCGAGCGAGACCGTCGGCGCGACGTTGTCGATGTTGACCGTGACCGTCGCGGAGATCGTCTCGTTCCCGGCGACGTCGGTGACGACGACCTGGAGGTCGGCGGGGCCGTCCGCGTAGGAGCCGGTGGCGAGCGACTGACGATAGGTCGAGCCGACGACCGGGGCGGTCTGGGTGCCGAAGACCGTGAACGACCCGGCCCCGGCGGGCTTCACCTCGAAGCGAACCGCGGCGACGCCGGAGAGCCCGTCGGTCGCGCTCGCGGTCACGTCCACCGCGCCCGAGACGAAGGCCGAGGCGGCGGGGGAGGAGACCGAGCCGGACGGGGACGCGTTGTCGACCGTCTTCGGCAGTCCGGGCAGCAGCTCGTTGGCGACGTTGCCGGTCGCGTCCGTGACGACGGCGCGCAGGTCGTAGGCGCCGTCCGAGACGAGCGTGGTGTTCCAGGACGCCTCGTACGGAGGCGCGATGTCGGCGGCTCCGATCGCCGACCAGGCGCCCGCGCCCGCGGGGGAGAACTCGAACTGCACCGAGGAGACGTCGGACGAGCTCGCCGAGTAGGTCAGGTTCGCGATCCCGCGCAGGTAGTCGCCGGGATCACCGGCCGCGCCGCTCGGCGCGGTCGTGTCGATCACGACGGTCACGTTCTTGGTCGTCTCGACGTTGCCGACCTCGTCGGTGGAGAAGAACTCGACGAGATGGCTGCCGTCGTTGGAGTGGTCGCCGGGCGCGGAGACGATCACGGAGCCGCCGAAGAGCCAGCTGCCGCCGTCGACGCGGTACGCGGTCGTGCTCACACCTGCGCCGGTGCCGTCGTCGGCGGTGAAGCTGACCGTGACGGGGGCGTTGCTCGGGCTCCCCGGTGCGAGGATTGCGGACGTCGTCGGTGCCGTGTGGTCGACGAGCACCGTGATCGCGGCGGAGGTGAAGGTGTTGCCCGCGTTGTCGGCCGTGGTGACCCGCAGGTCGTAGCTGCCGTCAACGACGGCGTCGACACCGCTCGCCGTGTTCCAACTCGCGGCAGTCGCCGCCCAGGTCCCCGCACCGGCGGGGCTGCGCTCGAAGGTCACGGTGGCGACGCCCGAGCCGCCGTCGGCGGAGTCGCTCGTGAGCGTGACGGGGGCGACACCGAGCTTGGCCGCGTTCGCCGGCGCGGTGACCGAGCCGGTCGGGGCGGTGTTGTCGACGCGGACCGTGATCGCCGAGGACGTGAAGGTGTTCCCGGCGTTGTCGGTCGTCGTCACGCGGACGTCGTAGAGGCCGTCGGCCTGAAGCGCCGTGTTCCACGTGGCGGCCTGGTTCGCCCACGTGCCGGCCCCGGCGGGCGAGCGCTCGAACTGGACGGTGGCGACGCCGGAGCCGGAGTCGGCCGAGTCGCTCGAGAGGGCGACGGTGCCGCGAAGATCGGCGCTCGCGCCCGGGCTCGTGACCGAGCCGGTCGGGAGCGTGTTGTCGACGCGCACGGTGATCGCCGCCGACGTGAAGGCATTGCCGGCCGCGTCCGTGGTGACGACGCGCACGTCGTAGAGGCCGTCGGCGACGGTGGTCGTGTCGAAGCTCGGCGCCTGGCCCGTCCACGTGCCGGCCCCGGCGGCCGAGCGCTCGAACTGGACGGTGGCGACGCCGGAGCCGCCGTCGGCCGAGTTGCTCGAGAGCGCGACGGTGCCGCGCAGATCGGCGCCCCCGGCGGGGGACGTGACGTCGCCGGTCGGGTCGGTGTTGTCGACGCGCACCTGAATCGAGGCCGGGGTGGTCTCGGCGTTGCCGGCGGCGTCGGTCGTGAAGACGCGCAGGTCGTAGAGGCGTCGGCGAGCGCGGTCGTGTCGAGCGTGGCGGTGTACGGCGCCGACGAGTCGGTGGAACCGGCCGACCAGGTGCCGGCCCCCGTGGGCGAGTGCTGGAAGGTGACGGTGTTGACGGTGCCGGGCGCGGTGTCGGTCGCAGCGGCGGCGAGCGCGACGGAGCTCCCACGGAGGTTCGCGCCGCGCTGCGGGAGCCGTGACGGTGCCGCTCGGGCGCGTCCGGTCGATCGTGACGAGGTGGAGCGCGGTCGTCTGCTTGCCGGCGTTGTCGGTTGCGCGGAAGCGCAGCAGGCGAACCCCGTCCGACGGGATCGCCCAGGTGGCGTTGTAGCCGTCCGAGTCGTCGGTGTCGACGCCGAGCAGCAGCCAGGAGTCCGAGTCGCACGCAACCGAGTCCTCGATGCACTGGTCGAAGCGCACGTTCGCGATGCCCGTGCCGGCGTCGGTCGCGGTCGCCGAGATCGTCTGCGGGTCGGCGGACGCGATGTTCACCGTCGTCGGCGCGAGCGGTGTCAGCGCCGGGGCCGTGTTGTCGACCGTGATCGTGATCGTGGCCGACGTGAACTGGTTGCCGGCGTTGTCGGTGGTGACGACGCGGAGGTCGAGGTCGCCGTCTCCGACGGACGTCGTGTCGAACGCCGCGGCCTGGTTGCTCCACGTGGCTGCACCTGCGGGCGAGCGCTGGAACTGGACGGAGGCAACGCCGCTGCCGCCGGCATCCGCCGAGTCGCTGGCGAGCACGATCGAGCCGCTGACGCTGCTGCCGTCCGTGGGGTTCGTGACCGAGCCGGTCGGCGGGGTCGCATCGACCGTCCACGTGTAGGTGGCCTCGGTGGCGTCCGTGTTGCCGGCGGTGTCGGTGGCGCGGACGTCGAGCTGATGGGAGCCGGCGCCGAGTGCGGGTGTCGTGAACGGTGTCGCGCACGGAGCCCAGCCGCCGCCGTCGAGGTCGCACTCGAACGTGGAGCCGGCTTCCGTCGACGCGAGGCCGAACGTCGGCGTCGCGTTCGAGCTCGGGCTCGCAGGAGTCGAGAGGAACGACGTGTCGGGGGCGGTGAGATCGACCGTCCACGCGAACGTGTCGGGCGTCGCGTCGATGTTGCCGGCCGCGTCGACGGCGCGCACCGCGAACGTGTGGGCCGACTCGGCAAGGCCGGTGTATGACGCCGGGCTCGTGCACGAGCCGAACGCTGCGCCGTCGAGCGAGCACTCGAAGGAGGGGCCGGCGTCGGAGGCCGTGAACGAGAAGCTTGCCGAGGTCGAGGTCGTCGCGGCGGCCGGGGTCGACGTGATCGTCGTGTTCGCGGGAGTCGTGTCGACCGTGAACAGGAACGAGGCCGGGGTCGGGTCGACGTTGCCTGCGGCGTCGGTCGCGCGCACGTCGAAGGTGTAGGTGCCGTCCGCGAGCGGGCCGAGCGTGAGCGGGCTCGTGGCCGCGCTCCAGGCGCCGCCGTCGAGACGGAACTCGAAGCGTTGCGCCAGCCTCGTCGGCGCTGAACGCGAAGGTCGGGGTCGTGTCCTGTGTGGCGGCGGCCGGTGCCGTGTCGATCGTCGTCTGCGGGGCGACGGTGTCGATCCGGATCAGCTGCGACTGCACGCCGGAGTCGTTGCCGACCCGGTCGAACGCGCGGTACTTCACCGTGGTGGCGCCCTCGGCGGCGACGTTGAAGGCGCCCAGGTAGACGGTGCCGGTGAAGATCGTCGGGTCGGTGCCGTCGGTCGTGTACCGGAGCAGGTCGAGACCTGCGCCGGCGTCCGGTGCGGCGAGCGTCACCGAGACCGGGGCGGAGGTGATCCAGCCGGCCGGGCAGGCGCCGCCGCCGCAGAGGATGCTCGCTGCGGGGGCGGTCGAGTCCTCGGTCACGTTCAGAGTCGTGTCGCTCGTGTTCGCGGGCGTCCAGGCGTCGGCGGCCGTGACGACGACGCCGAAGTTGCCGGTGGCCGCGTTCGTCCAGCTGAACGAGCTCGAGACGTACGGGCCGCCGGCGGGGGCGGTGACCGTCTCGGCGCCGTGCGTCCAGCCGCTCTGGCCGACGAGCGGATAGGTCGCCGCGCCCGGGCCGGAGCCCGCGTCGGCGACGGCGCTCGAGAGCGTGAAGGAGCCGGCCGCGGAGGGGCGGTACCAGAGCGTCGTGCCGCTGAGGAAGGCGCCGGTCGCGCTCGCGAGGGTGATCGTGTTCGTCGGCGCGACGACGTCGTTGAAGACGTAGTTGACGGCGGCGGTGTCGCTCAGCGTGAGCGTGTCGGTCGTGTCCGTCGCGGTGTACGTGACGGCCTCTTCGACGACGGACGAGACGGTGAACGTCACCTGGCCGGCGGCGTCGGTGTTGCCGCCGCCCGTGATCGTCGAGCTACCGCCGCCCTGGGCGAGCGTGACCGTCTTGCCCGCGATCGGGTTGCCGCCCGCGTCGCGCAGCGTGACCGTGATCGTGGAGGTGTCGGTGCCGTTGTTGACGACGGTGACGGGGCTCGCGCCGACGGTGGAGTCTGCGTCACTGACCGGGCCGGCGGCGATCGCGTAGCTCGCGGTGCCGGTCGCGAGGCCGCTCGCCTGGGCCTCGAGGTCGATCGTGCCGGCGAGGCGGTTGCGTGACGGCCTTCGTCGCGACGCCGGCGGCGGCGGTCGCGGTCCCGAGCCCGTTGACGGTGCCCGCGCCGGCTGCCTTCGCGAAGGTGACGACCGTCGAGTTGTCGGCGGCGAGCACATTGCCGTAGGCGTCCTGGATCGTCGCGGTGAGCGTGTGTGGATCGCCCGCCGTCGTCGAGCCGCTCTCGGTCAGGATGATCTGCGCGGCTGCGGCCGGGTCGACGGTGAGCGTGTCTGCGCCGGTGATCGTGCCGGTGAGGGTGTCGGTGGCGGTGATCGTGCGCGAGCCGGCCTGGCGTAGCTCGACCGCGCTGAAGGTCTTCACGCCCGCGTCGCCGCCGAGGAAGGTGTAGTCGGCGGGGAGCTGGGCGCCGGTGCCGCCGCCGGTGAAGGCGATCGTGCCGGTGTAGCCGCTCGCGACGTTGTTGAACGCGTCGAGGGCGGTGACGGTGACCGAGAAGGTGGAGCCGGCGGTGGCGGAGGCGGGGGCGCTGACGTCGAGCGTCGCGGCCGTGGCCGGGTCGACGGTGAGGGTGTCTGCGCCGGTGATCGTGCCGGTGAGGGTGTCGGTGGCGGTGATCGTGCGCGAGCCGGCCTGGCGGAGCTCGACCGACGCTGAAGGTCTTCGACGCCCGCGTCGCCGCCGAGGAAGGTGTAGTCGGCCGGGAGCTGGGCGCCGGTGCCGCCGCCTGTGAAGGCGACCGTGCCGGTGTAGCCGCTGGCGATGTTGCCGTAGGCGTCGAGGGCGGTGACGGTGACCGAGAAGGTGGAGCCGGCGGTGGCCGAGGCGGGGGCGGACACGTCGAGCGCACGGCCGCGGACGCGGGTCGACGGTGAGGGTGTCTGCGCCGGTGATCGTGCCGGTGAGGGTGTCGGTGGCGGTGATCGTGCGCGATGCCGGCCTGGCGGAGCTCGACCGCATTGAAGGTCTTCGCGCCTGCGTCGCCGCCGAGGAAGGTGTAGTCGGCCGGGAGCTGGGCGCCGGTGCCGCCGCCGGTGAAGGCGATCGTGCCGGTGTAGCCGCTGGCGACGTTGCTGAACGCGTCGAGGGCGGTGACGGTGACCGAGAAGGTGGAGCCGGCCGTGGCGGAGGCGGGGGCGCTGACGTCGAGCGTCGCGGCCGTGGCCGGGTCGACGGTGAGCGAGTCGTTGCCGGTGATCGTGCCGGTGACGGTGTCGGTGGCGGTGATCGTGCGCGATGCCGGCCTGGCGGAGCTCGACCGACGTGAAGGTCTTCACGCCTGCGTCGCCGCCGAGGAAGGTGTAGTCGGCCGGGAGCTGGGCGCCGGTGCCGCCACCGGTGAAGGCGATCGTGCCGGTGTAGCCGCTGGCGACGTTGCTGAACGCGTCGAGGGCGGTGACGGTGACCGAGAAGGCGGAGCCGGCGGTCGCCGAGGCCGGGGCGCGACACGTCGAGCGTCGCGGCCGCGGCCGGGTCGACGGTGAGCGTGTCGTCGCCGGTGATCGTGCCGGTGACGGTGTCGGTGGCGGTGATCGTGCGCGAGCCGGCCTGGCGGAGCTCGACTGCATTGAAGGTCTTCACGCCCGCGTCGCCGCCGAGGAAGGTGTAGTCGGCGGGGAGCTGCGCGCCGGTGCCGCCACCGGTGAAGGCGATCGTGCCGGTGTAGCCGCTGGCGACGTTGCTGAACGCGTCGAGGGCGGTGACGGTGACCGAGAAGGCGGAGCCGGCCGTCGCCGAGGCGGGGGCGCTGACGTCGAGCGTCGCGGCCGCGGCCGGGTCGACGGTGAGCGTGTCGTTGCCGGTGATCGTGCCGGTGACGGTGTCGGTGGCGGTGATCGTGCGCGAGCCGGCCTGGCGGAGCTCGACCGACGTGAAGGTCTTCACGCCCGCGTCGCCGCCCAGGAAGGTGTAGTCGGCCGGCAGCTGTGCACCCGTGCCGCCGCCCGTGAAGCCGACCGTGCCCGTGTAAGCGGTGGCGACGTTCCCGTTCGCGTCCTTCGCCGTGACCGTGACCGAGAACGGCGCACCCGCGACCGCCGAGGCGGGGGCGACGACGTCGAGCGACACGGCCGGGCCCGGCGTGAACACGGTCGAGGCCGTCTGGACGACCACGATCGAGTCGGTCGTGTCGGTCGCCGTGTACGTGACGGTCTCGGCCGTCGTGTCCTTGGCGGTGAAGGCGGCCTGTCCGGCTGCGTCCGTCGTCGCGCTCGCCGGTGCGATCGTCGACGATCCGGTGGCGCCGAGGCTGACGTCCTTGCCGGCCACCGGGTTCGAGTTCGCGTCGAGCAGCGTCACGGTCACGGTGGCCGTCGCGACGCCGTCGGCGACGACGGACGCAGGCGCGGCCGAGACCGTCGAGGTCGCGGCGCTGACGACGTCAGCCACGAAGGTCACGGCAGCGGTCTGCGTGACGGCGACGGTGTCCGTGGTGTCGGTCGCGGTGTATGTCGCGACCTCTGCCGTCGTGCTCTTGACCGCGAAGGTGGCGACGCCAGCGGCGTTCGTCGTCGCGCTCGCCGGCGTGATCGTCGAGCTCGCCGCGCCGTCGTCCAGCGCGACGTCCTTCCCTGCGACCGGGTTCGAGAATGCGTCCAGGAGTGTCACCGTGATCGTCGACGTTGCCGCGCCGTCGGCCACGACGGACGTGGGAGAGGCGGAGACGGTCGAGACCGATGCGCTCACCGGCGCCGTCTGCACGGTGAGCGTGTCGTTGCCGGTGATCGTGCCGGTGACGGTGTCGGTGGCGGTGATCGTGCGTGGCCGGCCTGGCGGAGCTCGACCGACGTGAAGGTCTTCACGCCTGCGTCGCCGCCCAGGAAGGTGTAGTCGGCGGGCAGCTGCGCGCCGGTGCCGCCGCCGGTGAAGGCGATCGTGCCGGTGTAGCCGCTCGCGACGTTGTTGAACGCGTCGAGGGCGGTGACGGTGACCGAGAAGGGGGATCCGGCGGTGGCGGAGGCGGGGGCGCTGACGTCGAGCGTGGCGGCCGCGGCCGGGTCGACGGTGAGCGAGTCTGCGCCGGTGATCGTGCCGGTGACCGTGTCCGTGGCGGTGATCGTGCGCGAGCCGGCCTGCCGCAGCTCGACGTTCGCGAAGGTCTTCACGCCTGCGTCGCCGCCGGTGAAGGTGTAGTTCGCGGGGAGCTGAGCGCCGGTGCCGCCGCCCGTGAAGGCGACCGTGCCGGTGTAGCCGGTGGCGGTGTTGCCGTTCACGTCCCGCGCCGTCACCGTGACGGAGAAGGTCGAGCCGGCGGTGCTGGAGGCGGGCGCAGCGACGTCGAGCGAGGTTGCCGGCCCGGGCGTGAACGTGACCACCGCGGACTGGGCGAAGGACACGGCGTTCCGGGTTGCCGTGACGGAAGCGACGCCGCTCGTCGTCGCGCTCGTCAGCGTCGTCTGGTAGCGGCCGTCGCCGAGATCCGTCGCGGCCGTGACGGAGCCGCGATCGGTGGCGAACGCGATCGTCGACCCATCCGGCCCCGTCAGGTCGTTGCCGAGCCCGTCCTTCAGCTGCAACGTGATCGTCGACGTGCTCGAGCCGTCCGCCAGGATCGACGACGCCGAGGCAGTGAGCGTCGAGGTCGTCAATGATGCGGCGCCCGCGCTGACGGTGACGGTGTCGTTGCCGGTGATCGTGCCGGTGAGGGTGTCGGTGGCGGTGATCGTGCGCGAGCCGGCCTGGCGGAGCTCGACGGTGTGAAGGTCTTGATGCCTGCGTCGCCGCCCAGGAAGCTGTAGTCGGCGGGGAGCTGGGCGCCGGTGCCGCCACCGGTGAAGGCGATCGTGCCGGTGTAGCCGCTCGCGACGTTGCTGAACGCGTCGAGGGCGGTGACGGTGACCGAGAAGGGGGAGCCGGCGGTGGCGGAGGCGGGGGCGCTGACGTCGAGCGTCGCGGCCGCGGCCGGGTCGACGGTGAGCGATGTCGTGCCGGTGATCGTGCCGGTGACGGTGTCGGTGGCGGTGATCGTGCGCGATGCCGGCCTGACGGAGCTCGACCGTGGTGAAGGTCTTGCGTGCCTGCGTCGCCGCCGAGGAAGGTGTAGTCGGCGGGGAGCTGGGCGCCGGTGCCGCCACCGGTGAAGGCGATCGTGCCGGTGTAGCCGCTGGCGACGTTGCTGAACGCGTCGAGGGCGGTGACGGTGACCGAGAAGGTGGAGCCGGCGGTCGTGGAGGCGGGGGCGCTGACGTCGAGCGTGGAGGCCGCGGCCGGGTCGACGGTGAGCGAGTCGTTGCCGGTGATCGTGCCGGTGACGGTGTCGGTGGCGGTGATGGTGCGCGAGCCGGCCTGGCGGAGCTCGACCGACGTGAAGGTCTTCACGCCCGCGTCGCCGCCGAGGAAGGTGTAGTTCGCGGGGAGCTGCGCGCCGGTGCCGCCGCCGGTGAAGGCGACCGTGCCGGTGTAGCCGCTGGCGACGTTGCTGAACGCGTCGAGGGCGGTGACGGTGACCGAGAAGGGGGAGCCGGCGGTCGCGGAGGCGGGGGCGCTGACGTCGAGCGTGGCGGCCGCGGCCGGGTTGACGGTGAGCGAGTCGTTGCCGGTGATCGTGCCGGTGACGGTGTCGGTGGCGGTGATCGTGCGCGAGCCGGCCTGGCGGAGCTCGACCGACGTGAAGGTCTTCACGCCCGCGTCGCCGCCGAGGAAGGTGTAGTCGGCGGGGAGCTGCGCGCCCGTGCCGCCGCCGGAGAAGCTGACGGTGCCGGTGTAGCCGCTCGCGACGTTGCCGTTGGTGTCCCGCGCCGTGACGGTCACAGAGAACGCCGACCCGGCGGTCGCGGAGGCAGGAGCCGACACGTCGAGCGACACCGCCGGGCCGGGCGTGAAGCTGACGGCCACGGAGTTGGCGAAGGGGCTCGCGTTGCGCGTCCCGGAGACGGTCGCGGTGCCGGCGCTCGTCGACGAGGTGAGCGTCGCCGAGATCGTGCCGTCGCCGTTGTCGGTGGCGGCACCGATGGAGCCGCGGTCGGTCGTGAACGCGTACGTCGCGCCGTCGCCGCTGTCCAGGTCGTTCCCGAGCGAGTCCTTCAACTGCAGCGTGATCGCGGTCGTGGACGAGCCGTCCGCCAGGATTGCCGGCGGGGATGCTGTGAAGCTCGAGGTCGCCAGCGAGACACCTGCGGGGGTCACGTTGACGTTGCCGCTGCCGGTGATCGATCCCGTCACGGTGTCGGTGGCGATCACGGACTTCGCTCCGGGTGTGCCGAAGGAGAAGCCGGAGACGACCTTCGAGCCGTTGTCGCCGGCGAGGAAGGTGGTATCGCCGGGCAGCGTCTCGCCGCCGCCGGTGGCCGAGAACGTGACGGTGCCGGTGTAGCCGGCGGCGATGTTCGCGAACGCGTCCCTCGCCGTCACGGTGACCGAGAACGATTGACCGGCCAGCGCGTTGGCAGGCGGCGCGACGTCGAGTGTGGTGGCGGCGGCCGGGTCGACGGTGAGTGTGTCGGCGCCGCTGATCGTGCCGGTGACGGTGTCGGTGGCGGTGATCGTGCGGTTGCCGGCCTGGCGGAGTTCGACCGATGTGAAGGTCTTCACGCCTGCGTCGCCGCCGAGGAAGGTGTAGTCGGCCGGCAGCTGCGCGCCGGTGCCGCCACCGGTGAAGGCGATCGTGCCGGTGTAGCCGCTCGCGACGTTGCTGAACGCGTCGAGGGCGGTGACGGTGACCGAGAACGGGGATCCCGCGGCGGCGGAGGCGGGGGCACTGACGTCGAGCGTCGCGGCCGTGGCCGGGTCGACGGTGAGGGTGTCGTTGCCGGTGATCGTGCCGGTGACGGTGTCGGTGGCGGTGATCGTGCGCGAGCCGGCCTGACGCAGCTCGACCGACGTGAAGGTCTTCACGCCTGCGTCGCCGCCCAGGAAGGTGTAGTCGGCCGGCAGCTGCGCGCCGGTGCCGCCGCCCGTGAAACCGATCGTGCCGGTGTAGCCGGTGGCGACATTGCCGTTCGTGTCTCGCGCCGTGACGGTGACCGAGAACGCCGACCCGGCGGTCGCGGAGGCAGGAGCTGAAACGTCGAGTGACGCGGCCGGGCCCGGTGCGAACGTCACCGCAGCGGAAGCGCTGAAGGCGGCCGCGTTCCGCGTCGCCGTGACGGTCGCGACGCCGGTGCCCGTCGAGCTCGTCAAAGTCGCCTCGTAGCTGCCGTCGCCCAGGTCAACGGTGCCGGAGAGTGACCCCTGATCGGTGGCGAAAGCGATCGTCGAGCCGTCCGGCCCCGACAGGTCGTTGCCGAACGCGTCCTTGAGCTGCAGCGTGATCGTCGAGGTACTCGACCCGTTCGCGACGATCGACGTCGGCGCGGCACTGAGCGTGGAGGTCGTCAGCGAGGTGTTGCCGGGGGTGATCGTGTAGCCGGCCGTGCCGGTGCTCAGGCCGGTGGCCTGTGCGTCGAGGTTGATCGCGCCGACGGCGCCGTTGGTGACGACGTTCGTGGCGACGCCGGCAGCGACGGTGTCGGTGCCGAGCCCGGCGACGGTGCCGCTGCCACCAGTCTTGGCGAAAGTGACGACTGTCGAGTTGTCGCTCGTGATGGTGTTGCCGGCGGCGTCCTTGATCGTCGCCGTCAGCGTGTGCGGATCGCCCGAGGCGGTCGAGCCCGACTCCGACAGTGCGATCTGGCTGGCGGCGCCGTGGACGATTGTGAAGGCACCGAGGCTGCCGGTGCTGAGTCCGCTGGCGGCTGCTTCCATCGTGACGGGGCCGACGAGGACACCGGTGATCGTCTTGGTGGCGATGCCGCTGGTGGCGGTGTCGGTGCCGGTGCCGCTGACGGTGCCGGTCCCGGAGGCCTTGTTGAAGCTGACGACGGTGCTGTTGTCGCTGGTGACGGTGTTGCCGGCGGCGTCCTGCACGGTCGCGGTCAGCAGCCGGGTCGCGCCGGAGGTGAGGTTGGCCGTCGAACCCGACAGTGCGATCTGGCTGGCGGCGCCGTGGACGATCGTGAAGGCACCGAGGCTGCCGGTGCTGAGTCCGCTGGCGGTTGCGTCCATCGTGACGGGGCCGACGAGGACACCGGTGATCGTCTTGGTGGCGATGCCGCTGGTGGCGGTGTCGGTGCCGGTGCCGCTGACGGTGCCGGCGCCGGAGGCCTTGTTGAAGGTGACGACGGTGCTGTTGTCGCTGGTGACGGTGTTGCCGGCGGCGTCCTGCACGGTCGCGGTCAGGAGCCGGGTCGCGCCGGAGGTGAGGTTGGCCGTCGAACCCGACAGTGCGATCTGGCTGGCGGCGCCGTGGACGATCGTGAAGGCACCAAGGGTGCCGGTGCTGAGTCCGCAGGCGGTCGCTTCCATCGTGACGGGGCCGACGAGGACACCGGTGATCGTCTTGCTGGCGATGCCGCTGGTGGCGGTGTCGGTGCCGGTGCCGCTGACGGTGCCTGCGCCGGAGGCCTTGTTGAAGGTGACGACGGTGCTGTTGTCGCTGGTGACCGTGTTGCCGGCGGCGTCCTGCACGGTCGCGGTCAGCAGCCGGGTCGCGCCGGAGGTGAGGTTGGCCGTCGAACCCGACAGCGCGACCTGGGCAGCCGCGCCGTGGACGATCGTGAACGCGCCGAGGCTGCCGGTGCTGAGGCCGCTGGCGGCTGCTTCCATCGTGACGGGGCCGACGAGGACACCGGTGATCGTCTTGCTGGCGATGCCGCTGGTGGCGGTGTCGGTGCCGGTGCCGCTGACGGTGCCGGCGCCGGAGGCCTTGTTGAAGCTGACGACGGTGCTGTTGTCGCTGGTGACGGTGTTGCCGGCGGCGTCCTGCACGGTCGCGGTCAGCAGCCGGGTCGCGCCGGAGGTGAGGTTGGCCGTCGAACCCGACAGTGCGATCTGGCTGGCGGCGCCGTGGACGATCGTGAAGGCACCAAGGGTGCCGGTGCTGAGTCCGGAGGCGGTCGCTTCCATCGTGACGGGGCCGACGAGGACACCGGTGATCGTCTTGCTGGCGATGCCGCTGGTGGCGGTGTCGGTGCCGCTGCCGCTGACGGTGCCGGTCCCGGAGGCCTTACTGAAGGTGACGACGGTGCTGTTGTCGGAGGTGACGGTGTTGCCGGCGGCGTCCTGCACGGTCGCGGTCAGCAGCCGGCCTGCACCGGAGGTCAGGTTGGTGGTGGCTCCGCTGAGGACGATGTCAGCAGCTGCGCCGTGGACGACTGTGAAGGCACCGAGGGTGCCGGTCGTGAGCCCGCTCGCGGTGGCTTCCATCGTGACGGGGCCGACGAGCTGGCCGGTGACCGTCTTGGTGGCGATGCCGCTGGTGGCGGTGTCGGTGCCGGTGCCGCTGACGGTGCCTGCGCCGGAGGCCTTGTTGAAGGTGACGACGGTGCTGTTGTCGCTGGTGACGGTGTTGCCGGCGGCGTCCTGCACGGTCGCGGTCAGGAGCCGGGTCGCGCCGGAGGTGAGGTTGGCCGTCGAGCCCGTGAGTGCGACCTGGCTGGCGGCGCCGTGGACGATCGTGAAGGCACCGAGGCTGCCGGTCGTGAGCCCGCTCGCGGTGGCTTCCATCGTGACGGGGCCGACGAGCTGGCCGGTGACCGTCTTGGTGGCGATGCCGCTGGTGGCGGTGTCGGTGCCGGTGCCGCTGACGGTGCCTGCGCCGGAGGCCTTGTTGAAGGTGACGACGGTGCTGTTGTCGCTGGTGACGGTGTTGCCGGCGGCGTCCTGCACGGTCGCGGTCAGCAGCCGGCCCGCGCCGGAGGTGAGGTTGGCCGTCGAACCCGACAGTGCGATCTGGCTGGCGGCGCCGTGGACGATCGTGAAGGCACCGAGGCTGCCGGTGCTGAGTCCGCTGGCGGTTGCGTCCATCGTGACGGGGCCGACGAGCTGGCCGGTGATCGTCTTGGTGGCGATGCCGCTGGTGGCGGTGTCGGTGCCGGTGCCGCTGACGGTGCCGGCGCCGGAGGCCTTGTTGAAGGTGACGACGGTGCTGTTGTCGGAGGTGACGGTGTTGCCGGCGGCGTCCTTGATCGTGGCCGTGATGACCCGGCCTGCACCGGAGGTGAGGTTGGTGGTGGCGCCGCTGAGGACGACATCGGCGGCCGCACCGTGAACGACGGTGAAGGCAGCGAGAGTGCCTGTCGTGAGCCCACCGGCGGCTGCTTCCATGGTGACGGGGCCGACGAGGACACCGGTGATCGACTTGCTGGCGATGCCGCTGGTGGCGGTGTCGGTGCCGCTGCCGCTGACGGTGCCGGTCCCGGAGGCCTTGTTGAAGGTGACGACGGTGCTGTTGTCCGCGGTGACGGTGTTACCGGCCGCGTCCTGCACGGTCGCGGTCAGGAGCCGGGTGGCACCCGAGGTCAGGTTCGAGGTCGAGCCGGTCAGCGCGATCTGGGCGGCCGCGCCGTGGCCGATCGTGTAGCCGGCCGTGCCCGTCGCGAGGCCTGACGCCTGCGCGTCGAGGTTGATCGGCCCAGCCAGCACGTTGGTGACGTTCTTCGTCGCCACACCGGCGCTGGCCGTCGCCGTGCCGAGGCCGCTGACGCTGCCCGCACCACTCGTCTTCGCAAAGGTGACGACCGTCGAGTTGTCCGAGGTGACGACGTTGCCGTTCGCGTCCTTGATCGTGGCCGTCAGCGTGTGCCCTGCGCCTGACACGGTCGAGCCGGACTCGCCGAGCTCGATCTGCGTCGCCGCCCCCGGGTCGACGTTGACGTTGGGGGAGCCGCCGAGGTTCGTGATGGTGCCGGCCGCAGTCGACCGCTGCTGGCCCTGCCACACCGGCGACGCGGACGTGCTCGAGGGCGCGTTGGCGCCGGGGCCGCCGCTGCCGGTGGCGCCGTAGGTGATCGTCATCGTTGCGCCGCCCGCGAGGGTGACGCCGGTGACGGTGATCACCTGGCCGGCGACGCCGACGGTGCCGGTGGAGGCGGTGGTGTAGCCGGCGTTGGTGCCGGTGAGAGAGGGCGCGCTCCAGCCCGCCGGGGCCGTGACGCGAACAGCGCCGCTCGACATGCCGCCGGTCGCCGCCGTGTACGTGAAGGTGAGCGTGTTGCCCGTCGAGCCGGCGGTGACGTTCGAGGTCGGCGTGTTGAGGGTGCCGGAGCCGTCGGTCGAGAGAACCGTGATCGAGGGAGAGGAAGCGAGGTTCGTGATCGTGCTCGCGGCGACCGAGCGCGCGGCCGCCTGCCAGGTGGCGGAGCCTGCGGTGGCCGGCGCGGTGGCGCCGGGGCCGCCGCTGCCGGTGGTGCCGTAGGTGATCGTCATCGTGCCGGCGGCGGCGAGGGTGACGCCGGTGACGGTGATCACCTGGCCGGCGACGCCGACGGTGCCGGTGGAGGCGGTGGTGTAGCCCGCGTTCGTGCCGGTGAGCGAGGGGGCGCTCCAGCCGGTGGGGACGGTGACGCGGACGGCGCCGTTCGAGATCCCGCCGGTCGCGGCCGTGTACGTGAAGGTAATCGTGTTGCCCGCGGAGCCGTTGGCGGCCGAGGCCGTCCCGGTCGTGAGCGTGCCCGAGCCGTCGGCCGCGTTGACGGTGACCGACGGCGAGGCGCCGAGGTTCGTGATCGTGCTGCCCGAGAGCGAGCGTGCGGCGCCCTGCCAGGTCTGCGTGCCGGTGCTCGCGGTCGCGGTGGCGCCGGGGCCGCCGCTGCCGGTGGCGCCGTAGGTGATCGTCATCGTTGCGGCGCCGGCGAGGGTGACGCCGGTGACGGTGATCACCTGGCCGGCGACGCCGACGGTGCCGGTGGAGGCGGTGGTGTAGCCGGCGTTCGTGCCGGTGAGCGAGGGGGCGCTCCAACCGGTGGGGACGGTGACGCGGACGGCGCCGTTCGAGATCCCGCCGGTCGCGGCCGTATAGGTAAAGGTGAGCGTGTTGCCCGTCGCGGAGGCGGCGGCGTTGGTCGTCGGCGTCGTCAGCGTGCCCGAGCCGTCGGCGGCGTAGACCGTGACCGAGGGGGAGGCGCCGAGGTTCGTGATCGTGCTGCCGGACGACGGAGCGGGCGGCTGCCTGCCAGGTCTGGGCGCCGGTCGTCGCGGTGGCGGTGGCGCCGGGGCCGCCGCTGGCGGTGGAGCCGTAGGTGATCGTCATCGTGCCGGCGCCGGCGAGGGTGACGCCGGTGACGGTGATCACCTGGCCGGCGACGCCGACGGTGCCGGTCGAGGCGGTGGTGTAGCCCGCGTTGGTGCCGGTGAGCGAGGGTGCGCTCCAACCGGCGGGGACGGTGACGCGGACGGCGCCGTTCGAGATCCCGCCGGTCGCGGCCGTATACGTGAAGGTGAGCGTGTTCCCGCCGCCCGAGGCCGCGACTTCCGTCGTCGGCGTCGTGAGCGTGCCGGAGCCGTCGGCGGCGTAGACCGTGACGGACGGTGAGGCGCCGAGATTGGTGAGCGTCGTGCTGCCGACGGAGTCCTGCGCGCCCTGCCAGGTGGCGGCGCCGGTGGTGGCGGTGGCGGTGGCGCCGGGGCCGCCGCTGCCGGTGTTGCCGTAGGTGATCGTCATCGTGGCGGCGCCGGCGAGGGTGACGCCGGTGACGGTGATCACCTGGCCGGCGACGCCGACCGTGCCGGTCGAGGCGGTCGTGTAGCCCGCCGCCGTGCCGGTGAGCGAGGGGGCGCTCCAACCGGTCGGCGACGGTCACGCGGACGGCGCCGCCGGACATGCCGCCGGTAGCGGCCGTATAGGTAAAGGTGAGCGTGTTGCCGGTCGACGGAGGCGGCGACGTTCGTCGTCGGCGTCGTCAGCGTGCCCGAGCCGCGCGCGGCGTAGACGGTGACCGACGGCGAGGCGCCGAGATTGGTGAGCGTCGTGCTGCCGACGGAGTCCTGCGCGCCCTGCCAGGTGGCGGCGCCGGTGGTGGCGGTGGCGGTGGCGCCGGGGCCGCCGCTGCCGGTGTTGCCGTAGGTGATCGTCATCGTGGCGGCGCCGGCGAGGGTGACGCCGGTGACGGTGATCACCTGGCCGGCGACGCCGACGGTGCCGGTCGAGGCGGTCGTGTAGCCCGCGTCCGTGCCGGTGAGCGAGGGGGCGCTCCAACCGGTCGGGACGGTCACGCGGACGGCGCCGCCGGACATGCCGCCGGTCGCGGCCGTATAGGTGAAGGTGAGCGTGTTGCCGGTGGCGGAGGCGGCCGCCCCGGTCGTCGGCGTCGTCAGCGTGCCCGTGCCGCGGGCGGCGTAGACGGTGACCGACGGCGAGGCGCCGAGATTCGTGAGCGTCGTGCTGCCGACGGAGTCCTGCGCACCCTGCCAGGTGGCGGCGCCGGTGGTGGCGGTCGCGGTGGCGCCGGGGCCGCCGCTGCCGGTGTTGCCGTAGGTGATCGTCATCGTGGCGGCGCCGGCGAGGGTGACGCCGGTGACGGTGATCACCTGGCCGGCGACGCCGACCGTGCCGGTCGAGGCGGTCGTGTAGCCCGCGTTCGTGCCCGTCAGCGAGGGGGCGCTCCAACCGGCCGGGACGGTCACGCGGACGGCGCCGCCCGACATGCCGCCGGTCGCGGCCGTATAGGTGAAGGTGAGCGTGTTGCCGCTCGAGGAGGCCGCGACCGTCGAGACCGACGAGCTCAGCGTGCCCGAGCCGCGCGCTGCGTTGACCGTCACCGACGGCGACGAGGCGAGGTTCGTGATCGTGCTCGCGACCAGCGAGCGCTCGGCCGCCTGCCAGGTCGCGGCGCCGGTGGTCGCGGTCGCCGTGGCGCCGGGGCCGCCGCTGCCGGTGTTGCCGTAGGTGATCGTCATCGTCTGGCCGCCGTCGAGGGTGACGCCGGTGACTGTGATCACCTGGGCGGCGACACCGACCGTGCCCGTCGATGCCGTCGTGTAACCCGCCGCCGTCGCAGTCAGCGACGGTGCGCTCCAGCCGGTCGGGACGGTGACGCGGACGGCGCCGTTGTTGAGACCGCCGGCCGCCGCCGTGTAGGTGAAGGTGAGCGTGTTGCCGGTCGATGAGGCGGCGGCATTCGAAACCGACGACGCCATCGTCCCCGAGCCGTCGGCCGAGTTGTTGACGGTCACGGTTGGGGAGGTGGCGATCGCTGTCGCCGAGCCGCTGCCGGTGTCGCCCGAGAACTGCGTGGTCGAGAAGGTGCTGGCGCCCGACTGGGAGGCCGACGGGGCCGTGGCAGCGCCGCCCGCGCCCGTGCCGTAGGCGATCGTGAGCGTCTGCGCGCTCGTGAGGGTGACGCCCGAGATCGTGAGCACTCGCGTGCCGCCGTTCCAGGAGATCGTGTTCGCGCCGGCGCCGCCCGATGCGGTCGTGTAGCCGGGCGTGCCGGACGTCGTGTTCGGCGCCGTCCAGCCGGACGGGAACGTCAGGTTCAGCGTCCCGTTCTCCATCCCGTAGGTCGCGGCGGTGTACGTGAACGTGAGCGTGTTCGCGGTCGAACCGGCGAGCGTGGAGGTCGGCGACACGCCCAGGGTGCCGGAGCCGTTCGCAGCCAGTCCGTTCTTGTAGGTCGCGAACGCGTTCGCCCAGTCGCGGCTCGAGATCGTCGCGGGGGCGGTGAACCCGGCCGGTGCTCCGGTGGTGATCCGGCTCTGCGGCCGCACGGTCATGTTGCCCTTGGCCGGGTTCCCGGTCGTGCCGGCTGCGGTGCGGGCCGTGAAGCCGGTGCCCGCCGTGAACGTGTCGCCGGTGGGACCTTCGATCGCGACGACGCCGATCAGCAGCGCGTCGGGCCAGGTCGTCGTCAGCGTCGACGACGTGACCGCCGTGCCGGAGCCGATGTCGCCGCTGCCGGTGTTGGTCTGGTCGAGCGTGCCGGCCTTGCGCAGTCCCGAGAACTCGAACAGGCTCGCGCCCTTGGCGTCGATGTTGGCTGTCGTCGTGCAGTTGCTCTGGTAGAAGCTCACGAGCACGGTCGAACCGCTCGCCTTGGCCGGGAAGTTGTGCCCGGAGAAGAGCGTCGCGCGGGCGCCGTTGCCCGCACTCGGGTCGTTGATCACGGCCGAGTCCTGTGTGAGCGCGGTGCCCCCGTACGTCGCGGTGATGCACGCGCCGCCGGTGATGTTGTCGCTCGCGACGGCGAGGAAGACGCTGTCGCCGACGGTGCTCGCGGCCGTCGTCGTGAAGCTGAGCGTCGTCGAGGCCGTCTTGTTGGCCGCGCTTCCGAGTTGCCGGACGAAGGCGACCGGCGGATCGATCACGTAGGGGAGGGGCAGCGCCGCGTCGTCGAGCGCGAGCTCGAGCACCGGCGTCCGGCCGGAGCGATCGAGTGCCCACGCAGCGCCGGCGGGCGTCACGACCTTGCCGGCTCCGTCGAAGACCTGGACCGGGAAGATCCGGTAGCCGACGTCGACGCCCTTGCGCGAGAAGAGCACCTCGCCATCCTTCAAGTCAAGGTCGAGGGTTGTGTCGAGCTGCCAGCGCCACGTCTTCCGGCCCTGTCGCTCGGTGACCTCGAGCAGGTGCTCGGCGAAGGCGCCCTTCTGGACGATCGTCTCGTGGCCGAACGGGGCGGGCCGCCGGACGCCGTCTGCGAACCGCTCCCACGGTCCCGTCACGCCCTCGGCTGTCAGACGGACGCGGGCTCCGGCCCGGTCGACGACGAGCCCGTCCTCGAGGTCGACCCGGATGTCCGTCGCCGGCTGGCGGATGCGCGGCGCATCGGGCTGCGGCAGGCCCAGCGCCTCGTTCAGGAAGCTCGCCGTCTGCGGCTCCGCGTCGCGGCGCAGTGTCGAGCCGGCGACGAACACGGCCGCCGCGAGGACGGCGAGGACGACCGCGACGAGCACCGGCACGGGGAGGCGCCCGGCGTGTGCCGGGCGCTTCGAAGGCCGCAGATCTTCGGTGTTTGCCACTGGTGTCAGTCCTGGTGTCTTTCGCGCGCGTAGAGAGGAGTGCGCGCACCCTGGACATCGACCCTGGACAACCCCTGCTTGAGGAAATTGCACGGTCGTAACCCGTAAAGACCGCCAAAGATCCCCCTGAAGGGTGAGACGCCGCCCGCGGGATCGGCGGAAACAGGCAGAAAACCGGTGATCGCTTCCCCCTGGGTGGCGACCTGAGGTGGGAGTCGTTCGCCTCCTGCCGGGTCGACTCGAGCCTGGCCCAGAGACTAAAGCTCAACTTGAGCGTTAGTCACTGGATCGAGGGAGCAGAGCGCCGAGCTACTCCGGGCCGAGCACAGCCGCTGCGAGGGCCGCGGCGTCCGTCACGTCCGAGCCGAGCACGAGCACCGTGCGACTGCCAAAGCTCATGAAGGCGATCGAGCGCGCGTCGGTTCGCCAGCACGCCGTCGCCTCGCACGGCACCGTCGCCAGGAGTCCCGGCGTGTCGGCGTCGAACGACTCGTTCACGTAGACCGTCACCGCCTCCGCCCACTCGAGCGCGTCACGCTCGGAGTCCCAGTCGAGCGCGACCGCGACAGCCTCGGCTCCGGCGCGCCGGTAGAGCGCGGTGCGCCCGCCACCCCAACCGGCGGCGGCGTGGTCGAGCCGCGGCACGCCGAAGACCGCGAGCAGGGCGCGCACGTCGAGCTCGCCGAAGCTGCCGTCGCGCACGAGCGTCATGCCTGCCGCCTCGACGGGCAGCACGATCGCCCGGGCCGGCTCGCGCTCGAGGTACTTGTCGAGGTGGAAGACCTGCTCGCTCGTGGCGGGGAAGCGCTGGAGCGACCCGAGGAGCGCGGACCGGCCGCCGAGGTTGCGCAGGTCGGAGGCGAAGCGAAGGCCGACATCCGTGACGAAGCCGCGCCGGAGCTCGAGGTAGCGCGTCAGCTTCGGGCCTCCGTGCGACGCAAGCGCGCGTGGCGCCAGCACCCGGGAGACGAGGGTCGCGTGGCCTTCGACTGCCGCTGCCGCGGCGAGGCGTGCGTCGCTGCCGCCGGGCAGCCGGAGCAGCCGGCGAAGGTCGTAGTGCTGGTCCTGCAGCGCGTGCACGACCTCCGGCAGCGCGGCCGTCCGCTCGCCGGCTCCTGTCTGGACGTACGCGGTGCGGGTAGCGGGGTCGTAGGCTGCGCGCCTCGTCTCCAGCTTCAGCAGCGCCGTGCGCAGGCTGCCGCGCGGTCCGTTCACGAGCCCGAGCGCGCGCAGCACCGTCTCGTCGTAGTCCTGGAGCGCCCGGGGGTAGTCGCGGTCGAGCAGCTTGACCCGGTGCCGCCGGAAGACGGCAGGCCGCTCGAGCACGATTCGAACCTGCTGGCGCGCCTTCAGCCCGGAGGCCTTCACGGCGATCCGGACGAGCGCCTGCGCCTGCTTGCGGTCGAGTGCGGTCGCGACCGGGGCCGCGGCGAGCGCGAGCACGACGAGTGGCAGCAGGATTCGTCTCATTGCACTCCCCTATCGGGCGGATCCCCGCAGCCCCTGAATCGCGCGCCTACAATCCCCGCCATGGCGACGACCGAGGACCGCGGCTCACTGAACGCGACGCAGGCGTGGCGCGAGGAGCTGTACGGGCGTTCCCCCGAGCGCACGGGGGAGCTCTTCTCGACGATCTCGGGGCTCGAGAACGAGCCGCTGGCGACACCGGACACGGTCGAGACGGACTATGAACGTGACCTCGGCTATCCCGGTGTCTTCCCGTTCACTCGGGGTGTCTACCCGTCGATGTACCGCGGCAAGTTGTGGACGATGCGCCAGTTCGCCGGCTTCGGCACGGCCGCCGAGACGAACGAGCGCTTCCGCTACCTGCTCGACCACGGGCAGACCGGCCTCTCGACCGCCTTCGACATGCCGACGCTGATGGGCTACGACTCGGACCACCCGCGCTCGGAGGGAGAGGTGGGCCGCGAGGGCGTCGCGATCGACTCGCTCGAGGACATGGAGACGCTCTTCCGCGGCATCCCGCTCGGCGACGTCTCCACGTCGATGACGATCAACTCGCCGGCGGCGATCCTGCTGGCCTTCTACATCGCTGTCGGCGAGGAGCAGGGCGTCCCTGCGGCCGAGTTGCGCGGGACGATCCAGACGGACATCCTCAAGGAGTACATCGCGCAGAAGGAGTACATCTTCCCGCCCGAGCCCTCGATGCGGCTCGTGACGGACATGGTCGAGTACTGCGCCACGGACATGCCGAAGTGGCACCCGATCTCGATCTCGGGCTACCACATCCGCGAGGCCGGCTCAACGGCGGCGCAGGAGCTCGCGTTCACGCTCCAGGACGGCTTCACCTACGTCGAGTGGGCGGTGGAACGCGGTCTCGACGTCGACGACTTCGCGCCGCGGCTCTCCTTCTTCTTCAACGCGCACCTCGACTTCTTCGAGGAGATCGCCAAGTACCGCGCGGCCCGGCGCATCTGGGCGAACGTGATGCGCGACCGCTTCGGCGCGCGCGACCCCCGCTCGCTGCTGATGCGCTTCCACACCCAGACGGCCGGCGTCTCGCTGACGGCGCAGCAGCCCGAGGTCAACATCGTGCGGACCGCGATCGAGGCGCTCGCCGCGGTGCTCGGGGGCACGCAGAGCCTGCACACGAACTCCTTCGACGAGGCGCTCGCGCTGCCGACCGAGGACGCGGTCCGGATCGCTCTCCGCACGCAGCAGGTGATCGCGCACGAGACCGGCGTCGTCAACACGATCGACCCGCTCGGCGGCTCCTACTACCTCGAGGATCTGACCAACAAGATCGAGGCGCAGGCGTACGAGTACTTCGAGCGGATCGAGAAGCTGGGCGGCATGGTCGAGGCGATCAAACAGAACTTCCCGCAACGAGAGATAGCAGACGCGGCATTTCGCTATCAGGAGGAGGTCGAGCGGAAGGAGCGGATTGTCGTCGGGGTCAACCGCTACGTGCTCGAGGACGAGAAGCCGCTCGAGATCCTGAAGATCGACGCGGCCCTCGAAGGCGAGCAGATCGAGCGGGTGAAGGCGCTGAAGGGCCGGCGCGACGCCGCGAAGGTCGAGCAGCGGCTGGCGACGCTGAAAGAGGCGTCCGCCCGCGAGGGCGTCAACCTGATGCCCGCCATCCTCGATGCCGCCCGCGACTACGTGACGATGGGCGAGATGTGCGACGCGTGGCGCGAGGTCTGGGGCACCTGGCGCGAGACGCCGGTCTTCTAGGCGCAGGATGAGCATCCGCAGGAGCGGAGGCTCATCGCGCAAGACCCCTGAAGGGGCCGCCAGCGGCCCTCAAAGCGGCGGAACACGAGCCTGCGCCTCAGACGTCGAGCTGCATGCCGTCGTAGGCGCGCTCGAGGCTGTCGTCGAGCGCGAGCTCTGCGGGACGGTGCGTCAGCAGCAACCGCTTCGCCCCCGACTCCTCGTAGGCCGCGATGGCCTCGTCGGCGGAGAGATGCCCGCGCGGCTCGCCGTCGAGCTCGCCACGCTCGAGCGTCGCCTCGCAGAGGAAAAGATCGACGTCGCGCGCCAGCTCCACGAGCCGGTCGCTGGGGCCGGCGTCGCCCGAGTAGGCGAGCGTCCGCCGTGCGTTGTCCACGCGCAGCCCGTACGTCTCGAGCGTGTAGTGCGGCAGCCGCAGCGCCGTCACCGTCAGGCCGGCGGCCTCGAACGGGGTGTCGTCCTCGTAGTGGCGGATGCGGAACGTGCGCTCGAACATGTCCGGGAAGCCGAGCCGGCTCCCGAGCTTCGAGAGATACTCGCCGCCGCCCGGCGGCAGCCAGAGCTCGGGCTGCGGGCCCTCGGCGCCGAGGCCGTACATCGTCCCCCAGACCCACGGCACGAGGTCGCCCCAGTGGTCGAGGTGGAAGTGGGTGATCACGATCGCGTCGACCTGCGGCCAGTTCTCGGTCTCGCGCAGCCGCGGCAACACGCCGGGCCCGCAGTCGAGCAGCAACCTGCCCGGCCCTTCAATGAGGTAGCCGGAGTGCGCGCCGCCGGGGTTCGGCCAGGCGGGTGAGCACCCGATGACGGTCAGCTGCATCGCCCTATACTGCCGACGCGATGGCGCGGAAGATTCGAGTAGTGATCGCGAAGCCCGGCCTCGACGGCCACGACCGGGGCGCGAAGATCATCGCGCGGGCGCTTCGCGACGCGGGCATGGAAGTGATCTATACAGGTCTGCACCAGACGCCGGAGCAGATCGTCGAGACGGCGATCCAGGAGGACGCCGACGCGGTGGGGATCTCGATCCTCTCCGGCGCGCACATGACGCTCGTGCCGCGGATCCTCGAGGGGCTGAAGGAGAACGGGATCGACGATGTGGTCGTCGTCGTCGGCGGGACGATCCCGGCCGACGATGCCGACGAGCTCAAGAGCCAGGGCGTCGCCGCGGTCTTCACTCCGGGGGCGCCGACGAGCGAGATCGTCGACTTCCTCCGCGCGAAGCTCCCCGCCTAGCTGCTTCCGGCCAGCGTCCGTTCTTCGTCAACCGCGCGGACGGGGACAGTCCCCGCAAGCGCCGTTGACGGATAGCCACGGCCGTTTGAGGCGCGCTACGGCTTGACGACGACGCGGGACGCCTCGAGCGTCCCCTTGACGCCGGCCTGGGCGGCGAAGGTCACCTTCGCCGGCTCGGTCCAGACGGTGACGGCGAGGCCCTTCGTGAGCAGGTCGAGCGACGGGAAGGGCGGCAATCCGGCGGCGCCGCCGACGCCCTCGATCGACGCGGTCTCGGGCACGGCGACCGGGATCTTCTGTCCGGCAGCCTTGACCTTGCGGCCGCCGGGCCACTGCCGCACCTGGTCGACGGTGAGCTGCAGGTCCTCGCCGGCTGCGTTCGCGACCGTTCCGGTCAGCGCCAGCGTGAAGGTCGTGCCGCGCGTCGCAGCGAAGAGGAGCCGCTTCGCCCGGTTCAGGTACCGGTAGGGATTGGCTGCGCCGGCGCCGTTCGGGTGCACCTCGAAGTGGAGATGCGGATTGATGCCGTTCGCGTCGCCGGAGTCGCCGACGTAGGCGATCGCCTCGCCGGCCGCGACCTTGTCGCCGCTCCTCAGGCCCTTCGCGTACGCGACGCCGGGCACGCACGTGCCCCGGTTGTCGTTGCTCGCGGTGAGGTCGTTGTTCAGGTGGATGTAGAGATACTCGGTGCCGCTCTTGCCGTCGAGGTAGAGCATGCAGCCGGCGCGAGCGGATGTCGTGTGGAACTTGACGGTGCCTGCCTCCGCGGCGAGGGCGAGGGCCCTGCGCGGCGCCATGATGTCGTTCCCCTCGTGGCCGCCCTGGCCGCGGGCGTCGCCGAAGTCGTTGCCGTAGGCGGCTTCGCCGAGCACGGGGAAGACGAGCCGGGGCACCTTCGCATCGGCCGTCGCGGCCGCCACACCTGCGCTGAGCAGGAGTGCGATCGTGGTGAGGAGTGCTCCTCGGGCTGTCGGCCGGCGGAAGGTCATGAGGTCCGGGTCGCGCTCGAAGTGCGCAAGCCTAGCAGGGTCTGCGGCGAATGTTGCTCGAAAGGGGTAAGACCTGCACGCGGACGGATCTCCCGAAGCCGGGCCGCGGCGCATCGTTAGAGTCCGCCGCGATGAAGATCGCCGTCTGCGTGAAGGAGGTTCCGGACGCGACCGCCCACAAGCGGATCGATCCGGGGACGAAGCGGCTCGACCGCTCCGGCGAGGGTGCGCTGAACGCGTTCGACGCGAACGCCGTCGAGGAGGCGCTGCGACTGAAGGACGCGAGCGGCGAGGGCGAGGTCGTCGTGATCTCGATGGGGCCCGAGCGCGCGCTCAACTCGCTGCGCAAGGCGCTCGCCATGGGTGCCGACCGCGCTGTCCTCGTCGCCGACGAGGGTGCGGCGGGCTCCGACCTCGTCGCCACCAGCCTCACGCTCGCGAAGGCGCTCGAGCGCGAGCAGCCCGACCTCGTCCTCTTCGGCCAGCAGTCCTCCGACTCGGACGGCGCCGTCCTCTGGGCCGCCGTCGCCGAGCGGCTGAAGCGCCCGGTCATCTCGCAGGTCGCCGAGCTGACGCTCGACGGCGGCTCGCTCACCGGCAAGCGCCAGACCGAGTTCGGCTACGACGTGATCCGCGCACCGCTGCCGGCGGTCGTCGCCGTCGCCGACTCGATCAACGAGCCGCGCTACCCGTCGCTGAAGGGGATCATGGGCGCCAAGTCGAAGCCGCAGGAGACCGTCTCGCTCGCCGACCTCGGCGTGGACGCCGCGACCGCCGGCGCGCAGGGCTCCCGGACCGAGGTGCTGGCCCTCTCCGACCCGCCGCCCCGCGGCGACACCCGCAAGATCGAGGACGACGGCAGCGCCGCCGAGCAGATCGTCGCCTTCCTGGCCGAGAAGAGGCTGATCTGAGCATCCTCGTCTTCCTCGAGCATCACGGCGGCGAGCTGCAGAAGAGCTCGCTCGCCGTGCTCTCGAAGGCGGCCTCGCTGGGTGCCGGCGACGTCACCGGCGTGATCGTCGGCTCGGGCGTCGAGGGTCTCGCCGCGCAGGCGGGCGCGTGGGGCGCGGCGACCGTGTACGTCGCCGACGACCCCAAGCTCGAGGCTCCGCTGCCGCAGCCGCGCGTCGACGCGATCGCGCAGCTCGTCGCGGAGCACGGAGCCGACACGATCCTCTTCGCCCAGTCGATCCTCGCCGCGGACATCGCCGCCGGGCTCGCGGCGCGGCTCGAGGCCGGCCTGAACTGGCAGCTGACCGACGTCGCGCTCGACGGCGACGCGCTCGTCGGCAAGCAGTCCGCGCTCGGCGACTCCGTCGTCGTCGACGTCGGCTGGACCGCGACGCCGCGCATCGGCCTCTTCCGCTCCGGCGCCTTCGACCCGTCCGAGCAGTCGGCGGCGGGGGCGGTCGAGCGCTTCGACGTCGAGCTGCAGGAGCACTCGCTCGCCGCCGAGATGGTCGAGCAGGCGCACGCCGAGGAGAGCGGTCCCTCGATCGAGGACGCGAAGGTGATCGTCGCCGGCGGCCGCGGGCTCGGCGAGCCGGAGAAGTTCGGCCTGCTCGAGGAGCTCGCCAAGGCGCTCGGCGGCGCCGTCGCCGCGACCCGCGCCGTCGTCGACGCCGGCTGGTACCCGTACTCCACGCAGGTCGGGCAGACCGGCAAGTCGGTCTCGCCGACGCTCTACGTCGCCTGCGGCATCTCCGGCGCGATCCAGCACAAGGTCGGGATGCAGAGCTCGAAGACGATCGTCGCGATCAACAAGGATCCGAACGCACCGATCTTCGAGTTCGCCGACCTCGGTGTCGTCGGCGACCTGCACGCGATCGTGCCCAAGCTGACCGAGCTCCTGCAGGCTCGGAAGTCGTGAGCGTCAGGCCGGCCGACTACCCGCCGCCGTACTCCCCGTCCGAGGCGATCGCGGCACCGTCCGATCCGGCCGACGAGCGGATCGAGGTCGGCGTCCTGATCGTCGGCGGCGGCCCGGCCGGGCTCGCCTGCGCGATCCGGCTCGGCCAGCTGCTCGAGGAGTCGCCCGAGACGGCCGAGCGCCTCGGCGACGTCCCCGTCGCCGTGGTCGAGAAGGGGAAGGCCCCGGGCTCGCACCTCCTCTCCGGCGCGGTCGTCAACCCGCGCGCGCTGCGCAAGCTCTTCAAGGACCGGCCGGGACTGGACGACGTGCCGCGCTACGGCGAGGTGCACGGCGAGGCGGTCTACGTGCTCTCGAAGGGAGCGGCGCTCCGGATCCCGCCGCCGCCGACCATGCGCAACCACGGCAACTGGATCGTCTCCGTCTCGCAGCTCGCGCGCTTCCTCGCCGAGCAGGCCGAGGCGAGTGGCGCCGCGGTGCTGCCGGAGACCGACGCGCAGCAGTTGCTCGTCGCCGACGGCCGTGTGCACGGGATCCGCACGGGTGCGAAGGGGCTCGGCCGCGACGGCAAGCCGCTCGGCACACACGAGCCTGGCTCCGACATCGTCGCCAGGTTGACCGTCCTCGCCGAGGGGACGCAGGGCCACCTCACCGGCGCTGCGATCGACCGTTTCGGGCTCGAGGGAGCGCAGCCGCAGATCTGGGCGCTCGGCGTCAAGGAGGTCTGGAAGGTGCCGAAGCAGCTCGACCACATCGTCCACACGATGGGCTGGCCGCTGCGCAAGCGCGCGAAGTACGGCGAGTTCGGCGGCTCCTTCATCTATCCGATGGGCGACGACATGGTGTCGATCGGCTTCGTCGCCGGGCTCGAGTACCGCGACGTCGAGTTCTCCGTCCACGACGTGCTGCAGGAGTTCAAGACCCACCGCCTCGTGCGGAAGATCCTCCGCGGCGGCGAACGGATCGCGTGGGGCGCCAAGACGATCACGGAGGGCGGCTTCCACGCCCTGCCGAAGCGGTTCAACGCACCTGGGCTCCTGCTCGCGGGCGAGAGCGCGGGCCTCGTCAACGTGCCGACCCTGAAGGGGATCCACTACGCGATCGAGTCGGGGATCCTGGCCGCCGAGACCGCGTTCCGCTCGCTGCAGCGCGGCGAGTCGCCGGCACGTGTCGGCGCGCTCGACTCCTACGACGAGGCGCTCCGTGCGAGCTACGTGCTGGACGACCTGCATGCCGTCCGGAACATGCGCCAGGTCTTCGACAAGGGCTTCTTCATGGGCGGTGCGCTCGCAAGCGCGCAGACCATCTCGAAGGGGAAGCTGCCGCCGAAGGACTACTCCACCGAGCCGAACGCCGACCGGACGCTGATCCGGACCGACCGCGCGACGCGCTACCCGACGCCCGACGGGAAGCTCACCTTCGACAAGCTCTCTTCCGTCTTCCTCTCCGGCAACCGGACGCGCGACGACCAGCCGAGCCACCTCAAGCTCCAAAAGACCGTGCCGCGCGAGCTCGCCGAGCTCTGGGTGAACATGTGCCCGGCGCAGGTCTACGAGGTGGGCGGCGAGGCCGATGGCGGGCTCGTCCACGTCGAGGTCAACCCGTCCAACTGCGTCCAGTGCGGCGCGATCACCGCCAAGGGCGGCCGGCTCACACCGCCCGAGGGCGGCTCCGGCCCCGAGTACACGCTGACCTAGCGACGGCGCACGCGCCAGGCTTCGGCCAGCTCGATCCGCTGCTCGACGCTGGGGTGGCTGTCGAACAGGAGGTGTGCCCACTCGGGCGGAGTCGGGTCGTTCAGCGACTCGACCGTGAAGCCTCGGAAGAGGTCCGCCGCGGCCGCCGGGTCGCGCGTCGTCTCGAGCGCGACCCAGTCCGCTTCCTGCTCGAGGTGGCGCGAGATCACGTTGTAGATCGGCACCGCCGCCAGGTTCAGCGCGACGAGCACGAGCAGCGAGAGCGGGACGGCCTCGGCCCGCGCCATCCCGCCGCGCCGCCTCGTCGCGAGCGCGATCAGCCAGGCGCCGGGGAAGGCGAAGAGCGCCGACCAGCCGATGCTCTCGACGAGGTGGTCCTCGGAGTGGTGGGCGAGCTCGTGCGCGAGCACGACGTTGATCTCGTCTCGCGTGAAGGCCCCGTCGAGCAGGGTGTTCCAGAAGACGATCCGGCGTGTCGGCCCGAAGCCGACCGCATACGCGTTCGGCGCGCTCGTGAAGTCGGTCACGTCCTCCTCGCGTAGCTCGACCGGCTCGATCCCCTGGGCGCGCGCGTACGTCTCCGCGGTCGCCTCGAGCGTGGGCCGGTCGAGCGGCTCGGTCGCGGAGAGGTACGGGAAGATGAACCCGAAGAGCGCGGCGAGCGCCGTGAAGACGGGCGCCGCGGCGATCCACCAGCGCCGCGGAAACGGTCCGGCGAGCGCCATCACGACGACGAGCGCGAAGCTGACGAAGAGGAACTCCGCTCCGAGCTCGAGCCAGTTCGCGAAGAGGGTCTCGACGTAGCCGCTCTCGGTCTGGTCGTAGCGGCGCCGCCACCAGACCTCGAGCAGGCGGAACGGCACCTGCGAGAGCCAGACGAGCGCGAGCCCGAGCATCGCCAGCAGCATCCCCGTGCCGATCCGGCCCGCGGCCGACTCGCGCACGAAGCGGACGCCCTTCCAGGCGTAGAGCGCCAGCACGCCGAGCAGCACGAGCTGCGAGACCGCGAAGTCGATCCGGAAGAAGCGCTCGTAGTCTTTCGCGCGGTCCACGACCTGCGGGTCGATCCCGAGCTCGACGGGTTGGAGGCTGAGACCGTCAGGGACGCTTGTCCGCCAGAGCCAGGCCGCGGCTAGGGCCCAGGCGGCGGCGGCGAGCGCCAGCAGCAGCGCGGCGGGCAGCCGGCGGCGACTCAGCTCTCGGCCTCGACCGGAGCAGCGAGTGCCGGGCTGGCATGCGGGTAGACGTCGGTGACGACGAACCAGTAGGCGTTCGCCTGCGCCTGGTAGCGGATCGCGTACGCGCCGAGGTTGCGCAGGCCGGTCGGCATCCGGGCGGTCGCGAGTGCGGCGAACCAGCCGAGGACGCCGACCACCGCGAGCACGGCGAAGAGCGCGCCCGAGATCAGGATCGCCGGGATCGAGAGGAAGAGCCGGAAGAGGGTGACCCAGCGGCTCTGGTGCTCGGCCGGGCCGATCTCGATGTCCACCGGGTAGCCGGGCGCGCCCGCGAAGCCGGGGAACGGGTTCGCGATCAGGAAGACGAACGCGCTGACGTGTGCCGTGTAGCGCACGTACGCGGTCAGGAAGCGGTGCAGCGGCTCGGCGGAGCGGCCGCGCACGAGCGCGACGAGTCCGTTCCCGAGCACGGCGACGAAGGCCGCGATCGTCCAGAGCGCGAGCCAGACGAGGTGCGGCAGCGCGAGCAGGAAGCGGAAGAGCACGGTCAGCCGAGAGCGTCGGCCATGTTCGTCGGCCCGCAGCGAGACGGGGTGGGGCGGCAGCGCCCAGGCAGGTCCGAGTGCCTCCGGATCGGCGTTCGGGTAGCGGTCGGTGAGCAACAGCGAGTAGGCGTATGCCTGCGCCGCGTAGCCGAGCGCATACGCCGCCAGGTTCCGGATTCCGAGCGGCATCCGGCCGGCGGCGACCGCCGCGAACCAGCCGAGGAGCGCGCACACCGCCGCGACGCCCCCGATGCTGCCGGTCGCGAGCCACCCTTCGGCGGATCCTCCGGTGCTGCCGCCGCCTCCGCTGCCGGCTCCCCAGCCGAGCACGGCGGCGAGCAGCAGCGCCGGCACGGAGAGGAAGAGCCGCAGAGCGATCGTCCAGCGGCGCTGTGGCAGCCGCTCCGGCAGCGTGATGTCGACCGGGTAGCCGGGCTCTCCGGTGAACCCGGGATAGGGATTCGCCGCGAGCGCGAGGTAGGCGCCGAGGTGGGTGGCGTAGCGCACGTACGAACCGAGGAAGGCGTGCAGCGCTCCGGGCAGACGCCCGGTCGCGAGCGCGGCGAACCAGCCGACGATCACCGCCACGATCGCGGCGATCGACCAGAGGAAGATCCAGACGATGTGCGGCAGCGCGAGCAGCAGCCGGAAGAACGCGGTCAGCCGCGAGCGGCGGAGGTCGTCGGCGACGAGCAGGTGAACCGGGTGGTCGTCCACGCAGCGGAGTCTACGATCAGCTGATGCCGGTGTCCCGAGATGACGTCCTGGCCGCCGCCGAGCGGATCCGCGGCCGGGTGCACCGGACGCCGACCTTCACCTCCCGCACACTGGGCGAGGGCGTGCGCCTGAAGGCGGAGCTCTTCCAGAAGACGGGCTCGTTCAAGGCGCGCGGCGTGCTCAACAAGCTGCTCACGCTGACGGCCGAGGAGAAGGCCCGGGGCGTGATCGGGATCTCGGCGGGCAACCACGCGCAGGCACTCGCCTGGGGTGCGGCGGCGGAAGGGATCGACTGCCTCGTCGTCATGTACGCGAACGCCAGCCCCGCCAAGGTCGCGGCAACGCGGGCCTACGGCGCCGCCGTCGATCTCGAGGCGGCCGACGCCGTCGAGGCCTTCGCGCGGCTCGACGAGCAGATCCGCTCGAGCGGGCGCACGCTCGTGCATCCCTTCGACGACCCGCTCGTGATCGCGGGCCAGGGCACGCTGGCGCTCGAGCTGCTGGAGGACGCGCCGGAGCTGGACACGATCGTCGTGCCCGCGGGCGGGGGCGGCCTGGTCTCCGGGATCGCAGCGGCCGCGCCGGACCGCCGGATCGTGGTCGTCGAGCCCGAGGGCTCGGTGGCCGTGCACGCGGCGCTCGCGGCGGGCAAGCCGGTGCCTGTGACACCGGAGTCGATCGCGGACGGCCTCTCGGGCCCGTTCGCCGGCGGGCACGCGCTGGCGGTGCTCCAGGCGCATGCGTCGGTCGAGAGCGTGCTCGTCTCGGAGGCCGAGATCGAGGACGCGTTCCGGTGGATCTACGAGCGCGCGAAGCTGGCCTGCGAGCCCGCCGGGGCCGTCGGCGTCGCGGCGCTGCTGGCCGGAAAGGTGGAGGTCGGAGCGACCGGCGTTGTTGTCTCAGGAGGAAACGTAGCGACCCAAACTGCCTCTGCTATTCTGGCTCGGCGATGAAGACCGGAATCCATCCCGAGTACGTCTCGACCCACGTTCGCTGCTCCTGCGGCAACGAGTTCGAGACGCGCTCGACGCAGTCGGAGATCCACGTCGACGTGTGCTCGGCCTGCCACCCGTTCTACACGGGCAAGCAGAAGCTGATGGATGCCGGCGGTCGGGTCGAACGCTTCCAGCGCCGGCTGGAGAAGGCCGGCGGCTCCCGCCGCGGCTAGCGAACGCAGTTGAGCAACATCGGCGGACAGGCCGTCCTCGAGGGCGTGATGATGCGCAGCCCGTCGAAGTGGGCCGTCGCCGTGCGCAAGCCCGACGGCGAGATCGCCCAGGTCGTCACCGACATCAACTCGCCGATGGCGCGCAACCGGGTTTTCCGGCTGCCCGTCGTCCGCGGCGTGATCGCGCTCGGCGAGTCGCTCGCGATCGGCTTCCGCGCCCTCGCCATCTCCGCCAACTACGCCGCCCAGGATCCGGATGCGGCGCCCGGCGAGGACGGCGAGGTGCAGACGGAGATCTCCCGGGGTCAGATCATCTTCTCGTTCGCGATCGCGATCGGCTTCGCCCTGATGCTGTTCAAGGTCACGCCCGCCCTGATCACGAACTGGCTCCCGATCGACACCACGGGCGTGTTCGTGGTGATCGAAGGGGTGATCCGGGTCGCGATCTTCCTCGCGTATCTGCTCCTGATCTCGCTCCTGCCGGACCTGCGCCGCGTCTTCCAGTACCACGCCGCCGAGCACAAGGCGATCAACGCCTATGAAGCCGGCGAGGAGCTCACTCCCGAGCGCGTGCAAACATTCAGCTTGATCCACCCGCGTTGCGGAACGGCGTTTTTGCTCTGGGTGATGGTGATCGGCATCTTCGTCTTCGCCTTCGTCGGCCAGCCGGCCTGGTACTGGTTGATCACGAGCCGGGTGCTGCTCCTGCCCGTGATCGCGGGTCTCGCCTACGAGTTGATCCGCTTCGCCGGCAAGCATCAGGGCAATCCGGTGTTGATGACGCTGCTCGCCCCTGGTCTCTGGCTGCAGCGGCTGACCACCCGCCCGCCGACGCTCGACCAGATCGAGGTCTCGATCAGTGCGCTCCAGGAGGTGCTCCGCCGCGAAGGCGGGATCACCGCGGACGAGCGCAGGGTCGAGGTCATGGCCTGATGCCGCGGATCGTCCGCGATGCCGCCGTCGCGTGGACGGGGTCGCTCTCGCGTGGCTCCGGCGAAGCGACCGCCGGCACCGGCTCGTTCGAGCTTCCGGTCGACCTGCCGGCGCGCGTCGGTGATCCCGGTGCGAAGACGAGCCCGGAAGAGCTGCTGGCGGCGGCGCACGCCGGCTGTTACACGATGTCGGTCGCAGGCGAGGTCGCCCGGGCGGGCGGCACCGTGGAGCGTCTCGACGTCCGCTGCACGATCATCATGGACGAGGTGGCGGGCCAGGGGCACCTCATCGTCGGCTCCGAGCTCGACGTCAAGGCCCGCGCGACCGGAATCGACGAGGAGACCTTCCGCCGCGTCGCAGACGCGGCCGATGCGGGCTGTTCGTTCTCGGCGCTGATCCGGGCGAGCGCTTCCGTGACAGTGCGCGCGGAGCTCGAGGAGGCGTAGTGGCAGCCGAGCGGCACGCGTCAGTGACGTGGAGCGGCGACCTGCTGAGCGGGTCGGGGACGATCGACGAGGTCGGATCGGGCACGTTCGGGCCGCTCGACGTCAGCTGGCCGGCGCGCTCCGAGGAGCAATCTGGTGGTAAGACGAGCCCCGAGGAGTTGATCGCGGCTGCACACGCCGCCTGCTTCTCGATGGCCCTCTCGAACGTGCTCGCGAAGGCGGGCGCTCCGCCGGAGGAGCTGAAGACCTCGGCGACCGTCTCGTTCGTCCCCGGCAAGGGGATCACGAAGGTCGCCCTGTCCGTTCGCGGCCGCGTGCCCGGCCTCGACGCCGACGGGTTCGCCGCGGCCGCCGAGGACGCGAAGCGGAACTGCCCGGTCTCGCAGGCGCTCGCGGGCGTCCCCGAGATCACGCTCGACGCAGCTCTCGCGTAGCGGCTCCAGCTCCAGTCCCAGTCGTCCGCCCGGGAGCACAGGCCGGCACGGACGGGGTTCGCGAGTACGTACTCGCAGGTTGCGTGCAGGTGCTCGTCGTCGCGGACGATCCAGAGCGCGAACCGATCGCCCCACAGGTGCCCGCTGCGCTCGTACTTCGCGTTGAAGCCTTCGGCGTAGACGCCGTTCAAGCGGTGCATCCCGCGCGAGATCAGGTCGCGGAGGCCTGCGACGACCAGGTGGTAGTGGTTCGTCATCAGGCAGACCGCGTGGACGTGCCAGCCGTTCCTGGCTACGGCCCGCTCGAGTTGCTGGAGGAACGAGATCCGGTCGTCACGGTCGAGGTAGACATCGCGCCGCTCGACGCCGCGCGTGGTGATGTGGAAGACCCCCGAGGCGGGGAGAGCGGAACGTGGAAGCCGGGGCACGTCGTCAACGGTATGCCCGAATCACTCCGATCACCCCACCTGTGGACGAAGAGTTGCGGAACTGGCACACCTCGCACCGTCCAGCGCGGCCATGTCCGGGGACAGTCCCCGGACATGGCCGGAAGCGGCGCGTCGCTCAGCGGACGGGGCGGAGCAGGCCCCGGCCGGCGTAGCCGACCATGCGGTCGAGCGTGACCGCAAAGCGCCCCGCAGCGAAGGGGACGTCGCGCAGCGCCCAGAGCGTCTCCGCGTTCACCCACGCGGCCGCCCGCGCCTTGCGGACGTTCCACATCGCGACGACGCTGTCGAGCTCGCCGAGCGCCTCGTCCGCCCACCCCACGAGCCCGGTCGCGAACTCCGCCCGAACCCGTGCCTCCGTCTCCGCGAGCAGAGGGTCGATCGCCCGGAAGTCCGCGTGCTGCGGCCCGTGTCGTGCCGGTACCACGCGACGGGCGCGACACGTCTCGACGAGCGCGAGCGGGAGGTCGCGGTTGATGTGCGCGTTCATCCCGGCGAGCGCGAACTGGATCGGCGCGATCCCCGTCCGCGAGCGCGCTTCGAAGAGGGCGGCCCACGCACGCGGCGGCCGCTTGGGCCCGAGCACGTGCGCGCGGAGCGCCCGGAAGTAGAGGTTGGCGAAGACGACGTCAAGCCAGCGCGTGAAGGCAGCGTCAGCGAACGTGCCGGGGCGAACGCGCTCGTCGACCGCCTCGGTCACGGCCCGGTAGAGCCGTGTGAACGCCCGGACGCCGTCGCCCTCGGGGAGCGCGTCCTCGACCGCGTGCATCCGCTCCGCCACCTCGTCGACGCGTCCCGGCAACCGCGAACGCAGCACGTCCTCCAGGCTCATCGCTCCACTACCCTAGACCCGTGGCTGCCACGATCGAGAACCTGATCGAGGATCTGGAGCGCTCCTACCGCGAGGTGCAGGAGCGGATGTCCGATCCCTCCGTCTACAACGACCACCGCGAGGCGGCGGACGTCGGTCGCCGCCTGAAGGAGTTGGAGACCCCGTACAAGCTCGCGCAGGAGTGGCGGGCGATGCACGAGGACGTGGTTGCCTCGCTCGCGGACCCCGAGCTGAAGGAGCTCGTCGCCGAGTCGGAGGCGCGGCTGGCCGAGCTGGAGGAGGAGCTGAAGCTCGCGCTCGTCGAGAAGGACCCCGCCGACCAGAAGGACGTGATCCTCGAGATCCGCCAGGGCGTCGGCGGCGACGAGGCGGCGATCTGGGCCGGCGACGTCTTCCGGATGCTCACCCGCTACGCCGAGAGCCGAGGCTTCAAGACCGAGCTCCTCTCCGCGAACGAGAGCGAGACGGGCGGCTTCAAGGAGGTCGTCTTCGCGGTCAAGGGAAACGGCGCCTACTCGATCTTCAAGTACGAGGGCGGCACCCACCGCGTCCAGCGCGTGCCGGAGACCGAGTCGCAGGGCCGGATCCACACGTCGACCGCCACCGTGGCGGTCATGCCCGAGGTGGAGGAGATCGATGTCGAGCTCGACGAGAACGACCTGAAGATCGACGTCTACCGCTCCACCGGCCCTGGCGGCCAGAGCGTCAACACGACCGACTCGGCCGTCCGCATCACGCACATGCCGACGGGGATCGTCGTCGCGATGCAGGACGAGAAGTCGCAGCTCCAGAACAAGGCGAAAGCGATGCGCGTCCTCCGCGCGCGCATCTACGAGGCCGAGCGCGAGCGCCAGCAGGCGGAGCTCTCCGCGGCGCGCAAGTCGCAGATCGGCTCGGGCGAGCGCGCCGAGAAGATCCGCACGTACAACTATCCGGACAGCCGCGCCACCGACCACCGGGTGAAGGTGACGCTGAACCTGGAGAAGGTCCTGCCCGGCGGCCTCGACGACTTCACGGAGGCGCTGCAGGCGGAAGACCGGCGGCGGGCGCTCGAGGGGTGACCGTGCAGGACGTGCTGCGGCGCGCGACCGAGCATCTCGGCAAGACGTCGGAGACCGCCCGCCTCGACGCCGAGCTCCTGCTCGCGCACGCACTCGGCAGGCAGCGGATCGAGCTCTACACCGACTTCGACCGGCCGCTCAACTCCGGCGAGCTGGACGACTACCGCGCGCTCGTCGCACGCCGAGCGCGGTCCGAGCCGATCGCCTACATCCTCGGTGAGTGGGGCTTCCGGCGACTGACTCTCACGGTCGATCGCCGCGCGTTGATCCCGCGACCGGAGACCGAGGTCGTCGTGGAGCGGGCGCTCGCCCGGATCGCAGGCATCGACGCTCCGCGCGCGCTCGACGTCGGCACGGGCACGGGCGCGATCGCGCTCGCGCTGGCCGACGAGCATCCGGGTGCGAGCGTGGCCGCGATCGACCTGTCCGCCGACGCGCTTGCGCTCGCTCGTGAGAACGCGGCGCGCACCGGCCTCACGGTCGAGCTGCTCGAGCACGACCTGCGCGACGGCCTCCCGGGCGGCCCGTACGACCTCGTCGTCTCGAACCCGCCCTACGTCGAGTCTGCCGACCTGGAGACCCTGATGCCCGACGTCCGCGACTACGAGCCGCACCTCGCGCTGGTCGGCACAGGGGCGGTCGAGGCCGTCGCGCGCGCCGCGCTCGACGTGCTCGTCCCCGGCGGCTGGCTCGTGCTCGAGGTCGGCGACGGGCAGGCCGGTGCGACCGCGTCGCTGCTCGGCGAGCTCGGCTACGACGACGTCGAGACGACTCCGGATCTGGCGGGGCGGGAGCGGGTGGTCGAGGGGCGCCGTGTCTGAGGTCGAGGCAGCCGTCGAGGCGATCCGCGCCGGCCAGCTCGCGATCGTGCCGACCGACACGGTCTACGGCCTCGCGACGACGCCGCACTCCGAGGAGCCGGTGCGGAGTCTCTACCGAGCCAAGGGCCGCGACGATGTCCAGCCGACAGCGCTCGTCGCGGCCGACCTCGACGTCCTCTTCGCGTGCGTGCCCGAGCTGCAGAGCAGCGCCGGGGCGGTCGTCCGCGCGCTGCTGCCGGGCCCCTTCACGCTGATCGTCCCGAACCCGGCCGAGCGCTTTGGCTGGCTGACCGGTTCGCGGCCGGACACGATCGGCGTGCGCGTCCCCGCGTTCGCAGGCCCGGGCGCGGACGTGCTCGCCCGCGTCGGCGTGCTCGTCGCGACGAGCGCGAACCTTCCCGGCGGCCCCGATCCGCGCACGGCTCGCCGGACGTTCCGGAGGAGCTGCGGCGCGCCGCGACCGCGCTCGTCGACGGCGGCGAGCTGCCGGGAACGCCGTCGACCGTCCTCGACCTGACAGGCCCGGAGCCGCGCGTGCTCCGAGAGGGCGCCGTGCCCGCGGCCGAAGCGCTCCGGGCCGTCGCCTCGGTGCTCTAGCATCGGGATCGTCCCCCGGCTCGAGGAGGAACGGCATGGCCGTCGCCCAGCAATCGCTCGACCAGCTCCGCACCGCCGGCCTCGCCGACGTCGACCCGGAGATCGCTGACCTGATCGGCCGTGAGCTCGAGCGGCAGCGCAACCAGATCGAGTTGATCGCGTCGGAGAACTTCACCTGGCCGAGCGTGCTCGAGGCGGTCGGCTCGGTGCCGACGAACAAGTACGCCGAGGGCTATCCGGGCAAGCGCTACTACGGCGGCTGCGAGGTCGTGGACGAGATCGAGCAGATCGCGATCGACCGCGCGAAGGAGCTCTTCGGAGCCGAGCACGCGAACGTGCAGCCGCATGCCGGCGCGCAGGCGAACATGGCCGCCTACTTCGCGCTGCTCCAACCCGGCGACACGATCCTCTCGCTGCGACTCGACCACGGCGGCCACCTCACGCACGGGCTCAAGGTCAACTTCTCGGGCCGGCTCTACACGATCGTCCACTACGGCGTCTCCCGCGAGACGAACGTCGTCGACTACGACGAGGTGCTCGGGCTCGCCAAGGAGCACAAGCCGAAGCTGATCGTCTGCGGCGGCTCGGCGTATCCCCGCACCGTCGACACGGCCGAGTTCCGGAAGATCGCCGACGAGGTCGACGCGCTGCTGATGTGCGACATGGCCCACTTCTCCGGGCTCGTCGCCGCCGGGCTGCACCCGAACCCGATGGAGCACTGCGACATCGTCACCTCGACGACGCACAAGACCCTCGCCGGCCCGCGCTCGGGCTTCGTCCTCTGCCGCGAGGAGCACGCCCAGGCGGTCGACCGCGCCGTCTTCCCGGGCATGCAGGGCGGCCCGCTCGTGCACGCGATCGCGGCGAAGGCCGCCTGCTTCCGGATCGCCGCCTCCGAGGCGTTCCGCACCTACCAGCAACAGGTGCGCGCGAACGCCGACGCGCTCTCCGACGAGCTGATGAGCTCGGGGCTCGACGTCCTCACCGGCGGCACCGACACGCACCTGCTCCAGCTCGACCTGCGCGCGACGGAGTGGACCGGCAAGGACGCGGAGGAGCGGCTGCACGAGGTGAAGCTGACCGTCAACCGCAACACGGTCCCGTTCGACGAGCGCCCGCCGACCGTCGCCTCCGGCGTGCGGATCGGCACGCCCGCGGCGACGATGCGCGGCTTCGACGAAGAGGACTTCCGCGAGGTCGGCCGCATCATCGCCGGCGCGCTCGGGGATGGAGACGCCGCCGAGTTGGCCGGCCGCGCCGACGCGCTCTGCGAGCAGCGGCCGTTGTATCCCGGCTTTCGCGGCTACACGGCGTACGCGTGAGGAAGGTCACCCACGTCGAGCACCCGCTCGTGCAGCACAAGCTGTCGTACCTGCGCGACCAGGAGACGCCGACCGTCCACTTCCGCAAGCTCGTCAACGAGCTGACGCTCCTGCTCACCTACGAGGCGACGAAGAACCTCCCGACCGAGTCGGTCGAGATCACGACGCCGCTCGAGACGATGCAGGCACAGCGGATCTCGGGGAAGAAGATCGCCGTCAACCCCGTCCTCCGCGCCGGGCTCGGGATGCTCGAAGGCGTCCTCAGCCTGATCTCGAGCGCGCGCGTCGGCTTCATCGGCCTCTACCGCGACGAGGAGACGCTGCAGCCGGTCGAGTACTACGTGAAGCTGCCCGAGGACCTGGAGGAACGGGACGCGCTCGTGCTCGACCCGATGCTCGCGACCGGCAACTCGAGCGCCGCGGCGATCGCGGCCGTCAAAGCTGCGGGCGCCCGGTCGGTCACGCTCGTCTGCATCGTCGCCGCTCCGGAGGGGATCGCGCGCGTGCACGAGGAGCATCCGGACGTGCACATCGTCTGCGCCGCGATCGACCGCGAGCTGAACGAGAAGGGGTACATCGTGCCGGGCCTGGGCGACGCAGGCGACCGGCTCTACGGCACGAAGTAGGCGGGGACGATGGACGCGCTCCGCGACCATCCGCAGGTGCTGTACGGCGCGCTCGCCGCGTTCGTGATCGTGATCCTGCTCACGCCCGCGGTCGGCGGCATGGCGCGGCTGCTCGGCGTCGTCGACCGGCCCGAGGCACGGCGGCTGAACCGAAATCCGATCCCTCGCCTCGGTGGCCTGGCGATCTTCTTCGGCATCTTCGTGCCGGCGCTCGCGTTCGTCGAGCTCGGGCGGGAGACACGCGGCGTGCTGCTCGGCGCGGCCGTGGCCACCGTCGTCGGCGCGGTGGACGACTTCCGCGTGCTCAAGCCGGGCCGCAAGCTCGCGGGCCAGGTGGTCGCCGCCGCGATTCCCCCGATCTTCGACGTCTGGATCGACCACTTCACCCTTCCGTTCCTCGGGCCTGTCGACCTGCCGGCAGCAGTCGGGATCCCGCTGACGATGATCTGGATCGTCGCGGTGATGAACATGGTCAACTTCCTCGACGGCATGGACGGGCTCGCCGCCGGTGTCTGCGGGATCGCCGGCGTCACGTTCGCGATCCTCTCGCTCTCGCTCGGCACGATCGATCCCGCGATCCTCTCGGCGATCGTCGCCGGCGCCTGCATCGGCTTCCTCCGCCACAACTTCTTCCCCGCCCGGATCTTCATGGGCGACTCGGGCGCGCTCGCGCTCGGCTTCCTGCTCGCGGCGGTCTCCGTGCAGGGCCTGCTCAAGACGGCGTCGACGGTCGTGCTGCTGCTGCCGCTGCTGGTGCTCGCCGTGCCGATCCTCGACACGTCGTTCGTCGTCGCGCGGCGGCTGAAGCACGGCGAGCGGGTCTCGTCGCCCGACCAGGCGCACCTGCACTTCCGCTTCCTCCGGCGCGGCTTCTCGCAGCGGCGCGCGGCGGTGACGATGTGGGCGTGGTGCGCGACGCTCGCCGGCGCCGCGCTGGCGACCCGCTTCATCCCCTTCCGCGCCGGGGGCGACTGGCACCTCTGGGAGACGGTCGCCGTCGCGGGGATCGCCCTCGTCGCGCTCGGGTTCTCGGCGTATGTCGTCTACGTGCTCGAGATCGTCAAGCTGTCGAACCCGCGCCGCTTCTGGCGCCGCGGCGCCGAGCGGCCGGTCGACGACGAGCGGCGCTCCGCATGAGCGACTTCTTCCGGCCGCCGCCGCCGCGCGAGCCCGAGCCCGCGCCGCTGCAGCCCGAGTGGATCGGCCCGCCCGAGAACGAGCTCGGCGTGCCGGTCGCGCTGCGGCTGCTGCTCGCGCGCACCGAAGCGGCCGCGGTGGCGCTGACCCGGGCTGCGGCGTTCTCCACGGGGCTCGAGTTCACGCTCGACGTCAGGCTGCGCGGGCACGACGAGCTCACCGACCCGTTCGGGATGCAGCTCCGGCACGGCGTGCAAGAGCTGGAGGAGATTCCGGGTGAGGTGCTCCGCTTCGGCTTCGAGCTCGCGGACGGGCGCCGGGTGACGAACATCGACCGGTTCCCGACCTTCGAAGAGCCGCGGGACGAGCCCGTGCTGATGCAGCGAGGTGGCGGAGGCGGCGGTCGCTCCTGGAGCTTCGGCTACTGGCTCTGGCCGCTCCCGCCGGCCGGCGCCCTCACCGTCGTCGTGGAGTGGCCGAGTCAGGGGGTCGAGGTGACGCGCCACGAGCTCGACACCGGCGCGCTCCTCGCAGCGGCGGCCGCGTCGGAGCAGCTCTGGCCCGGCGGCGGCGCGAGCCCCGGCGGCGGCTTCGTCAGCACGACGATGCTCTCGAGCGTCGCTCCGCCCGAGCCGGAGAGCCCGCCAGATCCTCGGTGAACTGGGCGAGGCGGGAGTGACCGCCCGCCCTGCCCGCGTTCGTACAAAGTCGGCTGTTTTTCGCGAAGTGGGGCGCGTTTCCGCTGTCACAAGCTCTGCTATGCTCGCCCCGGACATGGAGCCATCCCCGACTCCGAATCTCAGCCTCGCCGGTGCCGGCTCCGTCCTGATCGGATCGACCGCGGCCGTGATCGGCGTCGGGATCCTGATCGGCTGGCTCGCCGGCTCGGTCGCGTGGGGCTTCCTCGTCGGCGCGATCCTCGGCATCCCCGCCGGCGTCTTCATGACCTACAAGCGCTACGGGCACGCGCTCTGATGGCCGGCGTCTTCTCCACCCCGCGGCCGATGCCCGAGCCAGAAGCTGCCGCTCGTCGCCGGGGCCGCGGTGCTCCTGCTCGCGCTGCCGGTCTTCCTCGCGGCCGGCTGGGAGCTGCGCGGCTGGCTGATCGGCGCCACCCTCTGGGCCGCCTCGCGGGCGTTCGCCGCGCTACTGACGCACCTCCGCGGCGGCATGGGTAACCTCGCCGGCTCAGGCGTGGTGGGCTTCGGCATGACCTTTCGAGCGTTGGCGGTGATGATCGTCGTCGTCGCGCTCGCAGCAACGGACGCGCGGCTCGCGCTCGCCGTCGTCGTCCTGTACGCGCTCGCCTACACGATGGAGCTGGCGGTCTCGCTCGCGCTCTACTTCTCCGGGGAGGCGAAGGCGTGAAGCGCCTCGCCGCGCTCGCGCTCGGGCTCTGGCTCGTGCTGCCGCAGGTCGCGCTCGCGTCCGCCGCGGAGGGCGAGGAGGAGTTCAACCCGGAGCACGACTTCGAGGTCGGCGAGTGGATCCCGATCCATGTCGGCCCGCTCGACCTCTCGATCAACAAGGCCGTCGCCTACCTGCTCCTCGGCACGGCCGGTGACGATCGGCGCTCGGCTCCTGTCTGATGCGCGTCAAGATCGGCCCGAAGAACGACCCGACGCGCCGCCAGGCCGTCGGTGAGATGGTCTACGAGATCGCGCAGGTGCAGGTCGCCGAGCAGGGGCTGCCGACGAAGGCGATCGGCCGCTGGTTCCCCTACGTCGCCTCGCTGATGCTCTTCATCTGGGTGATCAACATGATCTCGCTTCATCCCGCTGCCGCTCTCGAACGAGACGTTCACGCTGCTCGGCGCGTCGAGCTGCCGACGCTCGCCGTCTACGCCGCGACGAGCTCGATCTCGGTCACGCTCGCGCTCGCGCTGATGACCTTCGTCTTCACCCACGTCGAGGGAATCCGCCACAACGGCCCGGTCAAGTACTTCAAGAGCTGGATCCCCGACGTGCCGAAGGTGATGTACCCGCTGATCGTGCCGCTCGAGATCCTCGGCCAGTTCATGCGCCTGATCAGCCTGAGCGTCCGTCTCTACGCGAACATGCTCGCCGGGCACATGCTCATCCTCACCTTCATCGGCCTGATCTTCGTGCTCGGCAACCTCGCTTCGCGGCCTTCGTGGTGCCGTTCGCCGCACGCCTTCTACCTCTTCGAGGTCGTCATCGTCGTCTCGATCCAGGCGTTCATCTTCGCCGCCCTCTCTGCCATCTACATCGGCTCGGCCATCGAGCCTGAGCATTAAAGGAGGAACGTTGTTCAATCTTCTCGCTGCAGAGGCAGCATCGAACGTCGACGCCGGCAAGGCGATCGCGCTTGCGCTCGGTATCGGCCTCGGCTCGCTCGGCGCCGGCATCGGCATCGGCAACATCTTCGGCTCGATGATCCAGGCCGTCGCACGGCAGCCCGAACTGCGTGGTGAGCTCACCGGCATCCAGTGGCTCGGCTTCGCCCTCACCGAGGCCGTCGTCTTCTACGGCCTGATCGGTGGCCTGCTCGCCTTCGTCCTGGTCTAAGAGAAGAAGGAGAGCCACGCCATGCTGCTCGCTGCTTCACCGCTGATCGACGTCGTCCCGGGTCTGATGATCTGGACGCTCGTCTGCTTCGCGATCACCTTCTTCGTGCTGAAGAAGTTCGCGTTCGGCCCGATCCAGAAGACGATCGACGAGCGTCGTGCCCGCATCCGCTCCTCCGTCGAGGAGGCCGAGCACGCGCGCTCCGAGGCCCGGCGGCTGCTCGAGGAGCACAAGCAGTTGATCGGCCAGGCCAAGAGCGAGGCGGGGGCGATCCTCGCCGAGGCCCGCAAGGTGGCCGACTCGCAGCGCGAGCGCGCCAAGGAGGAGATCGAGGCCGACAGGCAGCGCCGGCTCGAGGACACGCGCAAGCAGATCGACGCCGAGACCGTCCGAGCGCTCGAGCAGATCCGCTCCGAGGTCGCCGAGCTGACGCTCGCCGCGACCGCGAAGGTGACGGGCAAGGTGCTCGACCGCGACGACCACCGCAAGCTGATCGAGGACGCGATCGGCGACCTCGACTTCTCCGTGCTCGAGAAAGAGCGGGCCTAGTTGGCCGTCTCGCACCGCCTGTACGCCCGTTCGCTCTTCCAGGCCGCGCAGGGCGCCGGGAGACTCGACGTCGTGCACGAGCAGCTCGGGGAGTTCGCGGCCGCGATCCGCGACGTGCCCGAGCTCAGGCGCGTGCTCGAGAACCCCGAGCTCGACCCGCAGCAGAAGGCGGGCGTGCTCGGCGAGATCCTCGGCGACGCGGACGAGCTCGTCCGCAACTTCGTCCTGCTCGTGGCCGCGAAGGGCCGCGCGGGCGAGATCGACGAGATCTACACCGAGCTCGACGCGCTCGTCGCCGCCGAGCAGAAGCGTCTGACGGTCGAGCTGACGACCGCCTACGAGCTGTCCGACGACGAGGCGGCGTCGATCGTGAAGAAGATCGAGCAGGCCTCCGGCCAGGCGGTCGAGGCGACGCGCTCGGTCGACCCGAAACTGATCGGCGGCATCGTCGTCCAGATCGGCTCGCACCGGCTGGACGCGAGCGTCAAGGGTCGCCTGAACCGCCTACGCACAGAACTTGTGAGCCAGAACTAGCGAGAAGAGGAGCAACGTGAAGCTACGCCCCGAAGAGATCACATCGATCCTGAAGTCCCGGATCGAGCAGTACGACGTCCAGACCGACCTCTCCGAGGTGGGCTCCGTGCTCCAGGTCGGGGACGGCATCGCCCGCGTGCACGGGCTCGAGAACTGCGTGTCGCTCGAGCGGCTCGAGTTCGAGCACGGCGTCGTCGGAATCGCGTTCAACCTCGAGGAGGACAACGTCGGGGTCGCGCTCTTCGGCGAGTGGCAGGAGGTCAAGGAGGGCGAGCCCGTGCGCCGCACGGGTGAGGTCGTCAGCGTGCCCGTCGGCGACGGCCTGCTCGGCCGCGTCGTCGACCCGCTCGGCAACCCGGTCGACGGCGCCGGCGCGATCGAGTCGTCCGAGCGCCGCCCGCTCGAGTTCAAGGCGCCCGGCGTGATCGAGCGCCAGCCGGTGAAGGAGCCGCTGCAGACCGGCGTCAAGGCGATCGACTCGATGACGAACGTCGGCCGCGGCCAGCGCGAGCTGATCATCGGCGACCGCGGCACGGGCAAGACCGCCGTCGCGATCGACGCGATCATCAACCAGCGCGACACGGACGTGATCTGCATCTACGTGGCGATCGGGCAGAAGGGCTCGACCGTGGCGCAGGTGTACGAGCGCCTGAAGGACGAGGGCGCGATGGACTACACGATCATCGTCACGGCGGCGGCGCACGAGGCGGCGCCGATCAAGTGGATGGCCCCGTTCGCGGGCGCCGCCATGGCCGAGCACTTCCTCTACAACGGCAAGCACGCGCTGGTCGTCTACGACGATCTGTCCAAGCATGCGGACGCGTACCGGCAGCTCTCGCTGCTGCTGCGCCGGCCGCCGGGCCGCGAGGCGTACCCGGGCGACGTCTTCTACCTGCACTCGCGGCTGCTCGAGCGCGCCTGCAAGCTGAACGACGACCTCGGCGGCGGCTCGCTCACGGCCCTGCCGATCGTGGAGACGCAGGCGGGCGACATCTCGGGCTACATCCCGACGAACGTGATCTCGATCACGGACGGGCAGATCTTCCTCGAGGCCGACCTCTTCTACTCCGGCATCCGGCCCGCGATCAACGTCGGCACCTCGGTCTCGCGCGTCGGTGGCTCCGCCCAGACGAAGGCGATGCGGAAGGTGGCCGGGCGGCTGCGGCTCGAGCTCGCGCAGTACCGCGAGCTGGAGGCGTTCTCGCAGTTCGGCTCCGAGCTCGACCAGGCGACGCAGAACACGCTCGCGCGCGGCGAGCGGATGGTGGCGACGCTGAACCAGCCGCAGTACAAGCCGTGGCCGCACGCCGAGCAGGTCGTCGCGCTCTACGCCGGGATCAACGGCCATCTCGACGAAGTCCCCGTGCCCCAGGTGCCCCGGTTCCAGGACGAGCTGCGCGAGCACCTGCGCTCCGAGGGCTCCGTCTACAAGGCGATCGACGAGTCGAAGGATCTCGGCGACGACACCGTCGCGAAGCTCGACGCAGAGCTCGAGACGTTCAAGAAGGGCTTCAACGTCGAAGAAGACAAGGGCCTGGTCGCCGGCTAGATGGCCTCGGTCCAGGATCTCAAGCGGCGCGTCCGCTCCGTCAAGAACACGCGCAAGATCACGAAGGCGATGGAGCTCGTCGCCTCGGCCCGGCTGCGGCGCGCGCAGACCCGGATCGAGGCGATGCGCCCGTACGCCGAGACGATGCGCGAGCTGATCGCCGGCGTCGGCCGGGCGAGCACGTCGGTCCGCGGGACTGCCGCTGCTGCAGCAGCGCGACGAGGTGAAGACCGTCGCGATCGTCGCGCTCACCGGCGACCGCGGCCTCGCCGGCCCCTTCAACGCGCAGATCCTGCGGCGGGCGTTCGCCCTCGAGCGGCAGCTGCGCGGCGAGGGCAAGGACGTCCGTTTCGTCGCGATCGGCAAGCGCGGCCGCTCGACGCTCGCGTTCCGCGGCTACGAGACGGCGGCCGAGTACACCGGCTTCACCGACCAGCCCGGCTACTCGGATGCGCAGGCGATCGCGCACCGGGTCGGCGAGCTCTACGTCGACGGCGAGGTCGACCAGGTCGTGCTCGTCTACAACGCCTACGTCTCGCCGCTCGTCCAGACCGTCACCGAGCAGGACCTGCTGCCGATCTCGGCCGACATTCTCGAGACGGACGAGGAGGAGCGCCGCGACGACGCCATGCGCGGCGACTTCATCTTCGAGCCCGAGCCGGAGGAGATCCTCGCGCGGCTGCTGCCGGTCTACCTCGAGACGCAGGTCTTCCGGGCGCTGCTCGAGTCGGCCGCCTCGGAGCAGGGCGCCCGGATGACGGCGATGCGCAACGCCTCGAAGAACGCGGGCGAGCTGATCGACACGCTGACGCTGCAGATGAACCGCGCCCGCCAGGCGGAGATCACCCAGGAGATCCTGGAGGTCGTCGCCGGCGCCGAGGCGCTGGCCTAGCGGGCCATAACTCGGCCTTAACAGCGGCCACCGGCGGTCCGATTAGGATCGTTGCCCATGGAGTCCGGGGTCGAGCGCGAGCAGGAGCCCGATCGCTTCGCGCCCGCGATCGACGTCGCCACGCGGCTGCTCGACAACATCGAGACGGTCGTCTACGGCAAGCGCGAGGAGGTCAAGCTCGTCCTCGCCGCGCTGATGTGCGGGGGCCACGTGCTGCTCGAGGACGTCCCAGGCACCGCGAAGACCGTGCTCGCACGGGCGATCGGCGGCTCGATCGACGGCGTCGACGTCACGCGGATCCAGTGCACGCCGGACCTGCAGCCGACCGACGTCACCGGCATGTCCATCTTCGACCAGAAGAGCCGTGACTTCGAGTTCCGTCCGGGCCCGATCTTCACCAACGTCCTGCTCGTCGACGAGATCAACCGAGCGACGCCGAAGACCCAGTCGGCGCTGCTCGAGGCGATGGCCGAGGGCCAGGTCACCGTCGACGGCGAGACGCGTCAGCTGCCTGATCCGTTCTTCCTGCTCGCGACCGAGAACCCGATCGAGTACGAGGGGACGTTCCCGCTGCCGGAGGCGCAGCTCGACCGCTTCCTGCTCCGGACGGCGCTCGGCTACCCGGGCGTGATCGAGGAGCGCCGGATCCTCGAGGAGCAGCGGTACCGGCACCCGCTCGGAGAGCTGCGACCGGCCGTCAGCCTGGATGACGTCCGCGAGCTGCGCGACGCCTCACACGACGTCTACGTGGACGAGGTCCTGCACAACTGGATCGTCGACCTCGTCCGCGCGACGCGCGACCTCGAGGTCGTCTCGATCGGCAGCTCGGTGCGCGGCAGCCTCGCGGTCGAGCGCGTCGCGCGCGCCTGGGCGCTCCTGAACGGCCGCGGCTACGTCGTCCCCGAGGACGTCGAGCGGCTCTTCGTCCCCGTGCTCGTGCATCGCGTCGTCTTCACGCCCGCCCTCGTCGCCCGCGCGCGTGCGGCCGGGTGGCCCGCCGCGATCGAGGAGTTCCGCCAGGCCTGCCTCGAGCTCGCGCCCCGCCCCGGCTCCGACGAGGATCCGCTGTTCCACGAGCGGCCCGTCGAGGCCGGAAGTTGAGCAGCGGCAACCAGACCTTCCAACTCGTCGCACGGCGCCGCCTGATCGGGCTCACCCACGGCACGATGCGAAGCGTCCGTCGCGGGCGCGGTTCCGAGGTCGCGGGCTCGCGGCCCTACCGGCCCGGGGACGACATCCGCACGATCGACTGGGGCGCCTCCGCCCGGCTGTCGTCGGCGCGCGGGCAGGACGAGTTCGTCGTTCGCGAGCGCTACGCCGACGAAGGCCCTCGGCTCGTCGTCGTCGCAGACCGCCGCCCGGAGCTCGCGCACTTCGCGCCGCCGCTGCCGTGGCTCGACAAGGCGAAGGCGATGCGCACCGTGATGGACATCGTGCTCGCGAGCGCGGCGCAGGCGGGCGGCTTCGTCGGCTACGTCGACCACGCCGACGGCGACGCGTACTGGCTGCCGCCGCGCGGCGAACGCCGGCTCGCACACGTCCGCGAGGAGCGGGTGGAGACCGCCGGCTGGCAGGGACCCGCGGACGGGGTCGAGCGCTCGTTGCAGCATCTCTTCGAGCACCGCCGCAACGTCACCGCCGGGAGCTTCGTCTTCGTCCTCTCGGACTTCCTCGAGCCGCCGAGCCGCGAGACCTGGCTGACCGCGGTCGAGCACCTCTGGGACGTGATCCCGGTCGTGATCCAGGATCCGACGTGGGAGCAGAGCTTCCCGGACGTGAGCGGCATCGTCGTGCCGCTGCGCGATCCTCGCTCCGGCCGCGTCAGCCACGTGCGCCTGACCCGAAAGGAGGCCGCTGCGCGGCGGCGCGCGCACGAGGAGCGGCTGCTCGCGCTGCTCGACGAGCTCGTCCTGCTCGATCTCGATCCCGATCGTGATCTCCTCCGACGACCAGGCGGAGGTGCTCGCGTCCTTCCTCGACTGGACCGAGTTCCGCCGCGCGCGGCGCGGGGCGATCGGATGACGCGACGCCGGATCGGGATCCTCGCCGCCGTGGTCGTGCTCGCGGGCCTCGCGGTCGCCGGCGCGCTGCTGCTGCGCTCCGACAGCGAGGACACGTCGACCCTGCGCCCGCTGCGGGCGCGCGCCACGCTCTCCGATCGGATCGTCGTCTTCGGCGACACGGTGCGTGCCCAGGTCGACGTCGCGATCGACCTCCGCCACGTCGATCCGAGCGCGGTCAAGGTGCAGGCGGCCTTCGCTCCGTGGCGGCGCGTGGGGCGCGCGCGGGTGGAGCGGTTCGAGGCCGGCTCCGCCGCGGTCGTGCGCGTCACCTATGTGCTCCGCTGCCTGAAGCAGGCGTGCGTGCCGGAACGCGACACGCTGCCCTTCCAGTTCGACCCGGCGCGGGTCGAATTCGTCAACCGCGGCGGCGGGCGCGGCGCGCTCAAGCTGTCCTGGCCGAGGCTGGTCGTGCACTCGCGCTTCGTCGCCGGCGACCTCGCCACCGCGGCTCCCTGGCGACTCGACGACGCCACCGTGCCCGCGCCGTCCTATCGGCGCTCGCCCGGCGTGCTGGCGTCGATCCTCGCCGCCGGCGGCGTGATCTTCCTCGGCGGCGCCGGCCTGCTCGCGTACCTGGGCTGGCCGCGGCGCCGGCTCGAGGTCGTGCCGGAGCCGGAGCCCGAGCCGGAGCTGCTCCCGACGCCGCTCGAGCAGGCGCTCGCCCTGCTCGAGGACGCGCAGCGCGCGAACGGCGCCGCCGACCAGCGCCGCTCGCTCGAGCTCGTCGCCGAGGTGCTGGCGGAGCGCGGGGAGGAGGACGGGCTCGCCCGCTCCGCGCGCGAGCTCGCCTGGTCTCCGACCGCCCCGCACGCCGACCAGACGAAGGGTCTCGCGCAGCGCGTCCGCGCCGCGCTCGAGGAGGAGTTGCGGCAGCTGGAGGAGGAGCGCCGGCTCGAAGAAGAGCGGCGCCGGCTCGTGGAGGAGGCGCAGCATGCGCGTACCGACTAGGCGGCTGCAGGCCGTCTCGGCCCACGGGGTCCGCTCGTTCCGCCCGGCGGCGCGGCGGACGCTTGCGCTCCGAGTCCTCTTCGCTGGGGGCGCTGTGGCCTTGCTGGTCGCAGCCGTGGCCACGGCCCGCGGTCTCGACCCGCGCGACCGCGGCCTGCTGCCGACGGGGACGACGGGCGTCGTCATCCTCGACCTCTCGCTCTCGATCCTCGACGACCAATCGGGTGTCGTCCGGCGGACGCTCGAGTCGCTGATCGAGACGGACAGCCGCGTCGGGCTCGTGATCTTCTCCGACGTCTCCTACGAGCTCCTGCCGCCGGGCACGCCCGCGCGCGAGCTCAGGCCGGTGATCCGGCTGCTCACTCCGACCTCCGCCGGCGCCGTCGTCAGCCCCTGGTCGGACATCTTCCGGAGCGGGACGAGGATCTCCTCGGCGCTCCTGCTCGCCCGCGACATGCTCGTCGGCGACCGGGTCAAGGACGGTTCGATCCTGCTCGTCAGCGACCTCGAGACGGCGCCGGACGACGTCGAGGAAACGGCGCGCGCGCTGCGCTCGATCAAGGCCGAGCACATCCCGATCCGGCTGCTCGCGCTCGGCCCTTCGAGCGACGCGCGGACGCTCTTCGGCGGCATCCTCGGGCCGGAGGCGTTCACGCCGCTCGCCGGCGGCACGGCACGCACGCCCGAGCCTCCCGAAGCGGCGCGGCGCCCGCTGCCCGGGGCTCTGCTCGTGCTCGGCCTGCTCTTCTTGGTGGCTCTCGCCGGTCACGAACGCTACGCCGGCCGGCTGGCGCTGCCCGGCGCGCCGCGAACCGAGACGAGGGCGGCGGCATGAGACGCGCCCTCTTGCGGCGCGAGCTGCTGCTCGTGCTCGCCGCGGTGTCGCTCGCGCTCGGCGCGCTGCTGGTGGTCGCCGCGATCGATGTCACGCGCCTGGACGACCGGCTCCGGGCCGACGACGTCCGCTTTCGCGCCGGGGCAGGCACGGGCCGGTTGTGGCAGCAGCCGACGCTCGCGCCCTTCGGCGCCGGCAAGCGCGTGCTCGGGATCGAGGACGATCTCGCGTTCAGGGCGATGCTCGTCGACCTGCGCCTGAGCAAGCTCCGGGATGCGACGATCTCCGATCCCAACCTCGCGCTGCACCGGACGGCGACGAGCGACCAGCTCGAGGCGATCGTCGCACGCGACCCCGACCCGGCACTGCAGTCGCGCGCCTCGACGCTGCTCGGCGTGCTCAGCGTCGCCGCGTGGAACGCCGCGCCTCCCGGGGGTGGAGTCCAGGACCGCTCCGAGTTGCTCCTGAGCGCGGTCGCGAGCTTCGAGCAGGCGATCGCGCTCGACCCGGAGAACGACGATGCGAAGTACAACCTGCAGCTGATGCTCCTGCGCGGCGAGGGCCTGCTGCCGACCGAGGCCGCCGCCGGCAAGAACCCGAGCCCGGGTGGCAAGGGCTCGCGCGGTGCCGGCGCCGGTGCCCCCGGCAGCGGCTACTAGCGCGTCATGAACGTGACGCTGTTGACGCCGCTCGGAGTGCTGCTCGCCCTCGGCGCCGTGCTGCCGCTCGTCGCGAACCGGCTCGTCCGACGCCGTGGCGCGAGAGTCAGAGGATCGCTGGGGCTACCGGAGCCGTCCGTGCTCTCGAGGCGGCTCCCGGTCGCCGGGCTGGCGGTCGCCGCGCTCCTGCTCGGCCTGGCGGCCGCGCAGCCGCGCGTCGAGTGGACGTCCGACCGTCGCGTCCGCGCCGACGCAGAGGCGATCGTCGTTCTCGACACGTCACGGTCGATGCTGGCGCGCGCGAGCCCGCGCGCCGCGATCCGGTACGAGCGTGCGAACGAGGCGGCGATCCGCTTCCGCACCGCGTTTCCCGACGTTCCGTTCGGGATCGCCTCGTTCACCGACCGTGTCCTGCCACACCTCTTTCCGAGCATCGACGACGACGTCTTCGTCGCCACGCTGCGCCGCTCGATCGGAATCGACCGGCCGCCGCCGCAGGGATCCTTCGTCTCGACGGCCACCCGCCTGTCTGCGCTCGAGACCGTCGTCAGCCGCCGCTACTTCTCGCCGACGGCCCGCAAGCGGCTGCTGGTCGTGCTCACAGACGGCGAGAGCGTGCCCGTCTCCGGCGCGAAGATCGGCGCGGCCTTCCGCCGGCCGCCGGGCGTCGACACGATCTTCATCCACGTCTGGGGGCCGGACGAGCGGGTCTACGACGGTCCCGACCCCGAGCCGCAGTACACCCCGGACCCGCGCTCGCGCGGCATCCTCGCCGCCGCCGCAGAGGCTCTCGCCGGCTCTGTCTACGCCGAGGACGAGCTCGGGCCGGCGCTCGGGAAGGCCCGCGAGCTGCTCGGCCAGGGCCCGACCGCCGTCCGCGGCGAGCAGCGGAACCGGATCGCCCTGGCGCCCTGGCTCGCCGGGGCCGTCTTCCTGCCGCTCGGCCTCCTGCTCTGGCGACGCGACCGCTAGACCTCCTCGAGATCGCGCAGATCGGGGAACCACGGCTCGACGGCCTCAGGGAACCCGTTCTCGTCGAGATACGAGATCGTGCGGCTCGCCAGCCACAGCACGGCCTCCGGGCTCGCGCCTTCCAGCACCCGCCGCACGGCTTCGTCGCCCGCCCTCGGCCCACCGCGCAGGCCCGCCGCGGCGCGCCGCAGGCGGCAGAGCGCGAACGCGGCTTCGTCGACCGCCGTGCCGTTCTCCTCGTACCAGTCGACCTCGGCGGACACCGCGAGCGCCGCCTGGGCGCGGTCGGAGAGCCTGCCCGCGTCCTCCGCGGCGACGAAGTCGTCCGGCGCATGCCGCGGTGGCTGCTCACCTCTACGTGGGATTTTCATCACTGCCTCCTAACCAATTCGTCGGATGCACGTCAGATGACATGATCCTGCACTCGACCGCGGCGCGGGCCAGCACTCCGGATCGTGGTCCAAGACATGCAGGAAGAAACTTCAACGGAGGGGATACATGCGTAAACGTTCTCTGTGGCTGCTGGCGGGCTTGGTGCTCGTCGCCAGCCTCGTCATCGGGCCGGGTGCAACGGCGTCGCCTCAGAAGGCGTCCGCCGGCACGGTGGTCTTTATCCACGACCAGGAGCCCCCGAACCTTCAGGGTCCCTGGGTGGGTAACAACCTCTATGCCACCGCCCTCGTCCTGAACAACATCTGGTACGGCTGCCAGATTCGCGATGCGACCGCTGCCTTCGTGCCGCGGCTCTGCGAGGGGAAGCCGAAGCTGCTCAAGACGAATCCGCTGACGGTGCAGTTCAAGTACAAGAAGTCGGCGGTGTGGAGCGACGGCAAGCCCGTCGTGGCCGAGGACTTCTGGGCCACGTGGCGCGTGTTCGTCAACCCGAACAACAACGTGATCAGCCGTTCGGGCTGGGAGGACATCGCGAAGGCGACGCGCGGTAACAGCAAGACCGTCACCGTCACGTTCAAGAAGGGCAAGACGTACGCCGACTGGGAGTCGCTCGTCTCCGGTGGCCCGTACGCCGCGCACATCATCAAGGGCAAGAACATGAACAACACGTTCCTGACCTCGGTGCCTGTGTCGAGCGGCCCGTGGCTGTTCGCTGGCGCGCAGAAGGGCGTCCAGATCACCGTGCGGAAGAACCCGCGCTTCAACGCGGGCCCGAAGATGAAGCTCGACCGGCTCGTCTTCCGCTACATCCTGGACACGAACTCCCGCTTCCAGGCCCTGAAGGCCGGCGAGGGTCAGGTCATGGAGCCGCAGCCGCAGCTCCAGATCGCCGACTTCATGAAGGACAGCAAGTTCAAGGTCGATCGCCAGATCGGCTACACCTACGAGCACATCGACATCCAGTTCGGCCCGAAGGGTCATCCGGCCCTGAAGCAGCCGTACATCCGTCAGGCTCTCGTCACCGGCATGAACCGGCCGCAGGTCGCCGGCGCCCTCTACGGTGAGATCGCTCCGGGCCTCCCGGCGCTCCAGAGCCTCGTGTTCAAGCCGTTCGAGGCCGGCCGCTACCAGAAGAACTTCGCGGCCCGTCCGTTCAGCCAGTCGCGGGTGATCAGCATCCTCAAGGGGAAGGGCTGCACCGGCGGTCCAGACCGGCCGAGCTCGGGCAACGACAAGATCTTCTCGTGCCCCGGCGTCGGCAAGCTGTCGTTCCGGTTCTTCACGACGACGGGCAACCAGCTCCGCGCCCTGACGTTCGAGATCATCCAGCGGCAGCTGAAGTCGGTCGGCATCGAGCTCGTCCCGCGCTTCCAGACGGCGGGCGTGATGTTCGGCACGACGCTTCCGTCGCGTGACTGGGACCTCATGCTGTTCGCATGGGTCGGCTCGCCGTCCTCGTCGATCACGGCCAAGGACATCTACGGCTGTGGCGGCGACCAGAACGACGGTGCGTACTGCAACCGCGCCCTGTCCAAGGTGCTCGACAAGGTCTCGACGACCCTCAGCTCCGTGGAGCGGGCCAAGCTGCTGAACGCGGCCGAGAAGAAGTACATGGTCAAGGACATCCCGTCGATCCCGATGTTCGCCCGGCCGCTGTTCGTGATCCGCGCGAACAAGGTCAGCGGGCCGGCGGTCAACCCGACGCAGGAAGGCTCGCCCTGGAACATCACCTCGTGGGCGACCCAGTAGCACCCGTCTCCGTCAGCTGACGGGACGACCGGCGTCCCGTCCCCGCCTTCACCGGCGGGGACGGGACGTCTTCATTACGATCTCACCGCTTTGGTCACATACATCATCCGCCGACTCCTCTACAGCGCCGTGGTGCTGGTGCTGGCGAGCTTCCTCGTCTTCTTCTTCGTCGCCAAGTCCGGCGACCCGCTGGCGGCGCTGCGGATCACTCCCAACGTCTCCCAGGCGACGGTGCAGAATGTGATCGACCGCAAGCACCTGGACGACCCGGTGATCAAGCGCTACGGGTACTGGGTGCAGGATGCGTTCTCGAACCAGTTCGGCACCACGCTGCTCGACGGGCGCCCGATCATGCCCGAGCTCTGGCGGGTGATGAAGAACACGCTCCAGCTCGTGCTCGCCGCGCAGCTGCTCGTGATCATCCTCGCGGTCCTGATCGGGGTGTACTCGGCGATCCGCCAGTACTCGCCGTTCGACTACACGATGACGACCTTCAGCTTCCTCGGTCTCGCGACGCCCGTGTTCTGGCTGGCGCTGATGGCCCAGGTGGTGGTCGTCCAGATCTACGAGAAAACGGGCCACCGAATCTTTCCGATCGCCAACCTCAGCTCCGTGGACCCGGGCTCGGGCATCCACTTCTGGATCGACCGGGCGCACCATCTCGTGCTGCCCGTGCTCGTCCTGATGGTCGCGGGCATCGCCGGCTACTCGCGCTACATGCGCGCGGCGATGCTCGAGGTCGTCAACTCGGACTACGTCCGCACCGCCCGCGCCAAGGGCCTCGCCGAGCGCCGGGTCACCATGAAGCATGCGCTGCGGAACGCGCTGATCCCGCTCGTCACCCTCGTCGCGCTCGACTTCGGCACGATCCTCGGTGGGGCGGTGGTCACCGAAACGGTGTTCTCCCTGGACGGGATGGGGCTCTACTTCGTCAACGCGCTACTCAGTAACGACCCCTACCCCGTGATGGCGTGGCTGATGATCACCGCGGTGATGATCATCCTCTTCAACCTGGTCGCGGACATCGCGTACGGGCTGCTCGATCCGCGGGTGCGGTATGACTGACCGGATCCCCGGCGACGACCGCCGCGCCGAGGACATCGAAGAGGTCGTGCTCGACTCCGGCAGCGTCGCGCGCCCTGCGAGCGCGCACGGCCATGCCGGCTCGATGGCGCTTCCCGAGGAGTCTCCAGGCCCCGCGGGGTCGCCCGAGCGCGCGATGGCCTCGCCGGAGGATCTCGCGCTCGCCTACGACAGCGGCGTCGAGCCCAAGGCCCGCAGCCAGTGGGCCTACGCACGCATCCGCTTCTTCCGCCACAAGATGGCGGTCCTCAGCATGATCGTCCTGATCGCGGTCGGCTTCATCGCGATCTTCGCCAAGCGGATCGCGCCCTACGGCTTCGACGAGCTCGACCTCTTCAACATCACCTCGGGCCCGACGCTGAAGGACAAGCACCTCTTCGGCACCGACCTGCTCGGCCGCGACTATCTCAGCCGCGTCATCTTCGGCCTGCGCACGTCCCTGTGGGTGGCGTTCTTCGTCGCGTTCCTCTCGACGACGATCGGGACGACGATCGGCGCGCTCGCCGGCTACTACGGCGGCGTCGTCGACAACCTCCTGATGCGCTTCACCGACCTGATCCTGACGCTGCCCGGGCTCGCCGTGCTGCTCACCGTCGCGGCGCTGTGGGGCACCGGCAGCCCGCTCAAGGTCGGCATCATCCTCGCGTTCCTCTTCTGGACGGGGATCGCCCGGATCGTGCGCGGCGTCTTCCTCTCGCTCCGCGAGAAGGAGTACGTCGAGGCGGCGAAGGCCAGCGGCGCGAGCGACATCCGTATCATCCTGCGCCACATGCTTCCCAACTCGCTCGGCCCGATCATCGTCAACACCACGCTCGTGATCGCGGCCGCGATCCTCGTCGAGGCCGCGCTTTCGTTCCTCGGCTTCGGGATCCAGCCGCCGAACCCGGCGCTCGGATCGCTGATCGCCGCGGGCCAGGGCGAGGGCACCCAGCTCTGGTGGCTCGTCACCTTCCCCGGCGTCGTGATCGTCGTGATCGCGCTGGCGATCAACTTCATCGGCGACGGCCTGCGCGACGCGCTCGACCCGACCCAGCGGAGAGTTCGTGCCTGAGCCGATCCTCTCGATTCGCGATCTGACAGTCGAGTTCAAGACCGAGGACGGAATCGTCCAGGCGGTCACCGACGTCACCTACGACCTGCAGCCCGGCGAGGTGCTGGGCGTCGTCGGCGAGTCCGGCTCGGGGAAGAGCGTCTCGATGCTGACGATCCTCGGCCTCTCGCCGCAGGGACGCGTGCCAAAGGGGGAGGCGATCTTCAAGGGCGAGGATCTGCTGAAGCTGCCGAAGAAGCGGCTGCGCGAGATCCGTGGCGGCGACATGGCGATGATCTTTCAGGACCCGATGACGTCGCTGAACCCCGTGCTGACGGTCGGAGACCAGATCTCCGAGACGGTCGTGACCCACAACCCGGGCACGAGCCGCGACGACGCGCGCAAGCGCACGGTCGAGCTGCTCGAGATCGTCGGCGTCCCGTACGCCGAGCGCCGGGTCGACCAGTATCCGCACGAGTTCTCGGGTGGCATGCGGCAGCGCGCGATGATCGCGATGGCGATCGCGAACAACCCGAGCGTCCTCGTCGCCGACGAGCCGACGACGGCCCTCGACGTGACGATCCAGGCCCAGATCGTCGAGGTGCTGAAGAAGGCGCGCGAGGAGACGCACGCGGCGATCGTCCTGATCACCCACGATCTCGGCCTGATCGCCGAGCTCGCCGACCGCGTCGTCGTCATGTACGCCGGTCGCGTGGTCGAGCTCGCCGACGTCTTCACGATCTTCAACGAGCCGCGCCATCCGTACACGGTCGGGCTGATGAACAGCCTGGCCCGGCTCGACGCCGAGCAGGAGTGGCTGGAGCCGATCCCGGGGCAGCCGCCCAGCATGATCGCGCCGCCGCCCGGCTGCGCGTTCCACCCGCGCTGCACGTTCTCCCACGGCCGCCTCGTCTGCCGCACGGACGTGCCGGAGCTGCGCGCGATCGGCCGGCCCGATCACCACTCCCGCTGCCACTTCGCCGAGGAGCTCGACGCGGCTCACGTCGTCGCCGGCGCGGCTGCGGCGGAGGAAGCGCGATGAGCACGAACGGAGGCATGAGCGGCGACGAGCTGCTCCGGGTCGAAGGGCTCGTGAAGCACTTTCCGATCAAGGCGGGGATCTTCAAGCACACGGTCGGCGCAGTGCGGGCCGTCGACGGCGTCGATCTGACCGTCAAGCGCGGCGAGACGCTCGGGGTCGTCGGCGAGTCAGGCTGCGGCAAGACGACGCTCGGCCGGACGATCATCAGGCTGCTCGATCCGACGTCGGGGTCGATCGTCTTCGACGGGCGCGACATCACCGGCCTCGGCAGGCGGGACATGCGCCCCGTGCGCCGCGAGATCCAGATCGTCTTCCAGGACCCCTACGCGTCGCTGAACCCGCGGATGACCGTTCGCGAGATCGTCGCCGAGCCGCTCCGGATCCACGGAATCTACGGCGGTGCCGAGGGCAAGAAGCGCGTGGGCGAGCTGCTGCGCACGGTCGGTCTCTCGCCGGAGCACGGCAACCGGTTCCCGCACGAGTTCTCGGGCGGCCAGCGCCAGCGGATCGGCGTCGCGCGGGCGCTCGCGCTCAACCCTTCGATGATCATCCTGGACGAGCCGGTGTCGGCGCTCGACGTGTCGATCCAGGCGCAGGTCGTGAACCTGCTGGCGAGCCTCCAGAACGACTTCGGCCTGACGTATCTCTTCATCGCGCACGATCTCTCCGTCGTTCGGCACGTCTCCGACCGGATCGCGGTCATGTACCTCGGCAAGATCGTCGAGGTCGGGCCGCGAAACGAGATCTACAACGCCCCGATGCACCCGTACACGCAGGCGCTGCTCTCGGCGGTCCCGATCGAGTCGCCGAACCAGCGCGGCAAGCGCAGTCGGATCGTCCTCCAGGGCGATGTGCCGAGCCCGGCCGATCCGCCGTCCGGCTGTCGTTTCCGCACGCGCTGCTGGAAGGCGCAGGAGATCTGCGCGCAGGAGGAGCCGCCGCTGGTCTCGCACGACCTGGGGCGGCCGGAGCTGCTCTCCGCCTGCCACTTCGCCGAGGTGATGCGCCCGCTGGCGCTCGCCGAGGGCGAGGCGCCGCCGGCCGCGCCGACGACGATCGTCTAGGCCGACCGGCTTACTGGCGCTGGAGCTCGGGCTTGTGCCGCTCGAGCGCGGGCACGTCGACACCCTGGGCACGCAGCTTCTTCAGCTGGGCCTGCACGGCGTCCCACTGCACGAAGCTGAACGCATTCGTCGCCGCCGCTTGCTCCGGGAAGGCCTCGAGCGTCTCGACCGTCGAGATGATCTCGTCCGAGAGGGCGAGCAGGCGGGCGGCGAGCGCGTCGCGCTCGTCCTCGAGCTCCTTCGGCGCCCCCGCCTCGCGGACATCTCGGGCGGCGCCTCGCACCTCGACGGCCGCGATCCGCATCCGTGCGAGCAGGTCGTCGAGCGAGGTCGCCTGGACGACCTGCTCGAGCCCGGCGTCCGCGTCGTTGCGGGCCGAGACGACGTCGGCGCGGAAGTCTGCCTTGGTGGCGCCGCCGTCGCCGCCGCAGCCGGCCAGGAGCGCCACGGCCAGCAGGGAGCAGATCGAAGGCGTGAATCGCTGCACGGCGTAAGGGTAGCCATAGCTCCAGGTTTCCTAACTTCACGCCGATACTCCCGTCAGATATGAGCATGAGGAGCCACCAGAGAGGCGTGCTGTGCGAACGTGCTCGCACGTGGGCCACGCTCGCCCCGGACGGCGAGCTGTCCGAGCTCGAGCGCAGGCTGCTCGACGCGCACCTCGGCCACTGCTCCGCGTGCGCCGACTTTTCGGTCGAGGTCGCCGCGATCGCCGCCGAGTTGCGAGCCGCGGCGTTGCAGCCGCTGCCGAGGCCCGTCTCCGTGCCGGTCTGGCGCAGGCGCACTGCCTATGTCAGCGTGCGCGCGGTCGGCTCCGCCGCCGCCGTCGCGCTGATGGCGCTCGGCATCGCCGCGCGGGCGCCGCTGTCGCCCGGCGACGAGGGCACATTCGGCCCGGCTCGCGTGACGAACTTCGCGAACAACGCCGACCGGGAGATGACGCTGATCATCCGCCGCGCCGACAACGAGAACATCGCGAAGACGCGCTTCCGCCCGAATCGCGAAGGCATCGCGACCCGCCCGATCTAGGTCGGACGCGGACGGCGGGAACCAACCGGCCCGCCGGAGGGCTTCGGTAGAGTGCAGCTGCGTTTGCGGCGCCGCGCGCCGCGCTTCCAGCACACGAAGGTTCCTTCCAGGGGAGACAAGGTGAGACATGTCTGAGCACGCGCAGGGCACGGCCGGCAAGATCGTCGAAATCAAGGGTGTCGTCATCGATGCCGTCTTCCCGGACGAGCTGCCGGCGATCTACAACGCGCTCGCGATCGACGTCCCGAGCGGGGACGGCTCCACCCGGACGCTGATCGCGGAGGTGCAGCAGCACCTCGGCGACGATCGCGTCCGCGCGGTCGCGATGGACACGACGGACGGACTCGCACGCGGGGTCGACGTCGTCGACACCGGGGCGCCGATCTCCGTACCGGTCGGTGAAGCGACGCTGGGCCGGATCTGGAACGTGATCGGCGAGCCCGTCGACAACAAGGAGCCGGCCGGCAAGGATGTCGAGCGCTGGTCGATCCACCGCGATCCGCCCGCCTTCCGCGAACTCTCCCCGACCGTCGAGATCTTCGAGACGGGCCTCAAGGTCGTCGACCTGATCGCTCCGTACGTCAAGGGCGGCAAGATCGGCCTCTTCGGCGGCGCGGGCACCGGCAAGACGGTCCTGATCCAGGAGCTGATCCACAACATCGCCCGCCAGCACGGCGGCGTGTCGGTCTTCGCCGGCGTCGGCGAGCGCACCCGCGAGGGCAACGACCTCTTCCTCGAGATGACCGAGTCCGAGGTGATCGACAAGGTGGCGCTCGTCTACGGCCAGATGAACGAGCCACCGGGCGCCCGCCTCCGCGTCGGTCTTTCCGGCCTGACGATGGCGGAGTACTTCCGCGACCAGGGCCAGGACACGCTTCTCTTCATCGACAACATCTTCCGCTTCGTCCAGGCGGGCTCCGAGGTCTCGGCGCTCCTCGGCCGCATGCCGAGCGCGGTCGGCTACCAGCCGACCCTGGCCACCGAGATGGGGCAGCTGCAGGAGCGCATCACCTCGACGAAGACCGGCTCGGTCACGTCGGTGCAGGCGATCTACGTCCCGGCCGACGACCTCACCGACCCGGCGCCCGCCAACACGTTCGCGCATCTCGATGCGACGACCGTGCTCTCGCGCGCGATCGTCGAGAAGGGCATCTACCCGGCCGTCGACCCGCTCGACTCGACGTCCCGCGCGCTCCAGCCCGGGATCGTCTCGGAGGAGCACTACGCGGTCGCGACCGCGGTGCAGCAGGTGCTCCAGCGGTACAAGGACCTGCAGGACATCATCGCGATCCTCGGCATGGACGAGCTCACCGACGAGGACAAGCTCGTCGTCTCGCGCGCCCGCAAGGTCGAGCGCTTCCTCTCGCAGCCGAACTTCGTCGCCGAGCAGTTCACCGGCACGCCCGGCGAGTACGTGAAGCTCGAGGACACGATCAAGGGGTTCCGCGAGATCATCGAGGGCCAGCACGACGATCTGCCCGAGGCCGCGTTCTACATGGTCGGGACGATCGAAGGCGCCGTCGCGAAGGCCGAGAAGACCGCCGCGGCGGCGTAGAGCTCGATGGCCGAGACGACGCCCAAGTTCGACATCGCGCTCGTGACGCCGGAGGGCGAGGCCTTCCGCGGCGAGGCCGAGATGCTCGTCGTGCCGGGCGCCGCCGGCGAGATCGGCGTGCTCGCACGGCACGCGCCGCTCGTGGCGACCCTGAAGGCCGGCTCGACGCGGGTCTACCTCGACCGTGCCGCGGAGGACGTGCTCGAGTTCGCGACGGGCCCGGGCTTCTTCAAGGTCGAGCTCGACCGCGCAATTGCCCTCGTCGACGACGCCGTGAACGTGAAGGAGATCGACGACGCACGCGCGCAAGAGCAGCTCGAGGCCGCCAAGGCGGAGCTGGAGAAGGTCGACGCAGGCGAGTCGACGAGCGACCGTTGGCAGCTCGAGCAGCGCGTCGCCCACGCCGAGAACCAGCTGACGGTCTCCGGCCGCACGTAGCGTGCGCGCGACCGTCGCCGAGAAGCGGGAAGTCGCCAAGGGCACCCTGCTCCTCCTGCTCGCCGTCGAGGACTACCCCGAGTACCGGCCCGGCGCGTACTTCTGGGTCGAGCTGCCCGACCGTGGGCATGCGGACGAGAAGGGGCTGCGGCGGCACATCTCGCTCGTCACCTCGCCGACCGACGAGGGCGTTGTCGGCCTCGCGACTCGGATCCGCGACACCGCGTTCAAGCGGACGCTCGCCGAGCTCGAGGTCGGAGACGAGGTGGAGGTCGAGGAGCCGAAAGGATCGTTCCTCCTGCCCGAGGACACCGGCGCCGAGTACGTCTTCGTCGCCGGCGGGATCGGGATCACCGTCTTCCGCTCGATGCTCCGCTATGTCGCCGACACCGGGCAGCCCTACCGGATCACGCTCGTCTACTCGAACCGCGACCGCGAGTCGGCGGCGTTCCTCGACGAGCTCGAGGAGCTGGAGCGTCGGATCGACGGCTTGCGCGTCGTGCTGACGATGACGGACGAGCCCGGCTGGGAGGGGGAGACGCGCCGTCTCGATGCCGACGTGCTCGCGGAGCTCGTGGGTGGGCTCGAGGGCAAGACGTTCCTGATCGCGGGCCCGCCGCCGATGGCGCAGGCCGTCGCGGACGCTCTGCAGGCAGCGGGGCTCCCCGAAGACCGCGTGCAGGCCGACAAGTTCAGCGGCTACTAGAGCCCAGGCGAGAACCGAGCTAGTTGCTCTGAGCAACTATCGCGTCTTTCGCGACGCTCTCGGCACACGCATGTGACGCGCGGCGGGGCACGCTGGACGGGTGCTCCGCTTCGCTCCGCGCTACCCGGGACGGCTGTTCTCCCTGATCGAGAGGCTTGACGACGAAACGCTGTCGCTCGCAGCGATGGCGCGGCGGATCGGGGATATCGCGCAGGCCGAGGGATTGATTCGGCCGAGCCCGGTGCACGTGAGGCGTCTCGTCGCCGAGCTCCGCGAGCTACGAGCCGAAGAGCGGCAAGTCCGTCAGGCCGCGTGGGATGCGTTCACGGCACCGATGCCGTACTCGGCGGGCAACGCGTACGACGTCGCGACGGCGGCCGTACGGGAGCGCGAACGGATCGAGCAACGGCGCCGCCGGCGAGCGAGATAGTTGCTCTGAGCAACTAGCTCCGTTTCGCCTCGCTTGCGCGGTGCGCTAGCCTTGGGATCGACCTGGAAAGCTTTGAAGGCAGCTTGGCGACCAGGAGAAAAAACGCCTAAAGAGCCCGCGGGGATTGCGATCCGCCCTCTTTCGGCAACCGCGGAGGGCCTGTGAGCGCAGAGAAGAGACTGAGGGCACTGCTGGACGAGCGGATCGTCGTGCTCGACGGCGCCTGGGGGACGATGCTGCAGCTGGCCGGGCTCGAGGACGCCGACTACCGCGGTGAGCGGTTCGCCGACCATCCGCGTGAGGTCGCCGGCGACCCAGACCTGCTCAACTTGACCAGGCCGGACGTCGTCCTCGATATCCACCGGCAGTATCTCGACGCCGGCGCGGACATCACGACGACGAACACCTTCACCGCGACGTCGATCGGGCAGGCCGACTACGGGCTCGAGGCGGCGGTGCACGACATGAACGTTGCGGGCGCGACGCTCGCACGGCAGGCGGCCGACGAGGCGGGCGGCCGCTTCGTCGCCGGCTCCCTCGGGCCGCTGAACGTCACGCTCTCGCTCTCGCCGAAGGTCGACGACCCCGCGTACCGCGCGTTCACGTTCGACCAGGTCGCCGAGGCGTACGCGGAGCAGATCCGCGGCCTCAAGGCGGGCGGCGTCGATCTGCTCCTGCTCGAGACGATCTTCGACACGCTGAACGCGAAGGCGGCGATCGCGGCGGCGCGTGAGGTCGCGCCCGAGTTGCCGCTCTGGATCTCGGTCACGATCGTCGACCTCTCGGGGCGCACGCTCTCCGGGCAGACGGTCGAGGCGTTCTGGAACGCCGTCTCCCACGCGGAGCCACTGATCGTCGGCGTCAACTGCTCGCTCGGGGCGAAGGAGATGCGGCCGCACGTCGCCGAGCTCTCCCGGATCGCCGAGACCTACACGAGCGCGCACCCGAACGCCGGCTTGCCGAACGCGTTCGGCGGCTACGACGAGCGGCCGGACGACACCGCCGCGCTGCTCCGCTCGTTCGCCGAGGACGGATTCGTCAACGTCGTCGGCGGCTGCTGCGGCACCACTCCCGACCATGTCCGAAAGGTGGCAACCGCCGTTGCGGGGACTGTCCCCAGACGTGTCCCGAAACGCCCTCGGGCGCCGCGCTTCAGCGGCCTCGAGCCGTTCGAGATCGGGCCGGACACGGGCTTCGTGATGATCGGCGAGCGCACGAACGTGACCGGCTCCGCCCGCTTCCGCAAGCTGATCGAGGCGAACGACTTCCAGGGCGCCGTCGACGTCGCGCTCGAGCAGGTGCGCGGCGGTGCCAACTTCCTCGACGTGAACATGGACGCCGACCTGCTCGACGGGGAGCAGGCGATGACGACGTTCCTCAACCTGCTCGCAACCGAGCCGGAGGTCGCCCGGATCCCGATCGTGGTCGACAGCTCGCGCTTCTCCGTGCTCGAAGCCGGCCTGAAGTGCGTCCAGGGCAAGGGGATCGTCAACTCGATCAGCCTGAAGGAAGGCGAGGAGGCGTTCCTGGCCCAGGCGCGGACGATCAGAAGCTACGGCGCCGGGGTCGTCGTGATGGCCTTCGACGAGCAGGGTCAGGCCGAGACGGCCGAACGGAAGGTCGCCATCTGCGGCCGCGCCTACGACCTCCTCACCGGCGAGGGCTGGGCGCCCGAGGACATCGTCTTCGACCCGAACGTGCTCGCCGTTGCGACCGGGATCGAGGAGCACAACGGCTTCGCCAAGGCGTTCATCGAGGCGCTGCCGCTGATCAAGGAGCGCTGCCCCGGCTCCCGCACGAGCGGCGGCATCTCCAACCTCTCCTTCGCCTTCCGCGGCAACGACGTCGTCCGAGAGGCGATGCACTCGGCCTTCCTCTACGACGCGATCCGCGCCGGTCTCGACATGGGGATCGTCAACGCGGGCCAGCTCGTCGTCTACGAGGACATCCCGGCCGACCTGCTCGAGCACGTCCACGACGTGCTCTACGACCGCCGGCCGGACGCGACCGACCGGCTCGTCACGTTCGCCGGCACCGTCCAGGGCTCGGCGACGAAGCGCGAGCTCGATCTCTCCTGGCGCGAGGCGCCGGTCGGCAAGCGGCTCGAGCACGCGCTCGTGCACGGGATCGTCGACTTCATCGAGGCCGACACCGAGGAGGCGCGTGCGCAGGCAGAACGGCCGCTCGACGTGATCGAGGGCCCGCTGATGGACGGGATGAAGGTCGTCGGCGACCTCTTCGGCGCGGGGAAGATGTTCTTGCCGCAGGTGGTGAAGAGCGCGCGGGCGATGAAGCGGGCGGTCGCCTACCTCGAGCCGTACATGGAGGAGGAGAAGGAGCGCACGGGAGCCGTCGGGCGGGTACAGGGCAAGGTCGTGCTCGCCACCGTCAAGGGCGACGTGCACGACATCGGCAAGAACATCGTCGGCGTCGTCCTCGGCTGCAACAACTACGAGGTGATCGACCTCGGCGTCATGGTCCCGGGCGACACGATCCTCGACACCGCTGTCGCCGAGGGCGCTGACGCCGTCGGCCTGTCGGGCCTGATCACACCCTCGCTCGACGAGATGGTTCAGGTCGCCAAGGAGATGGAGCGACGTGGGCTCGAGCTACCGCTCCTCATCGGCGGCGCCACCACCTCGCGCCAGCACACCGCCGTCCGGATCGCGCCCGCCTACGGCCGTGAGACCGTGCACGTGCTCGACGCCTCTCGCGTCGTCGGCGTCGTCTCCGACCTGCTCGACGCGGGCCGACGCGCGGTGCTCGACTCCGAGAACCGCGAGGAGCAGCAGCGTCTGCGCGAGCAGTACGAAGAGAAGGAGCGCCGGCCCCTGCTCTCGCTCGAGGACGCGCGCGCGAACCGGCAGGCGCCCGCGTACGACGACCTGCCCGTGCCCGCGTTCACCGGCACGCGCACGGTCGAGCCCTCCCTCGAGGTGCTGACCGGGTTCGTCGACTGGCAGTTCTTCTTCCACGCCTGGGAGCTGAAGGGGAAGTTCCCGGCGATCCTCGAGCAGCCGGCCGCCCGGGAGCTGTACGACGACGCGCTCGGGCTGCTCGACGAGCTCGTGAACGGTGAGCTCCTTCGTGCTCAGGGCGTCTACGGCTTCTGGCCCGCGCATGCCGAGGGCGACGACATCGTGCTCGAGAACGGTGAGCGCTTCCCGATGCTGCGACAGCAGTCGGACTGGGGCGATTCGCGCCCCAACCGCAGCCTGGCCGACCTCGTCGCTCCCGCCGGCGGACCACGTCGGTGCCTTCGCGGTCGCGATCCACGGCGCCGACGAGCTTGCGGCGCGCCATGCAGCCGAGCTCGACGACTACCGGGCGATCATGGTCAAGGCGCTCGCCGACCGCCTCGCCGAGGCATTCGCCGAGTGGATCCACCTGGAGGCGCGGCGGCACTGGTACGAGCCGGACGCGGCGCCCTCGAGTGAGGAGCTGATCGGCGAGCGCTACCGCGGCATCCGGCCGGCGTTCGGCTACCCCGCCTGCCCCGACCACTCCGAGAAGGAGCACCTGTTCGAGCTGCTCGACGCGCGCGCGGCCGGGCTCGAGCTGACAGAGAGCTTTGCGATGACGCCCGCAGCCGCGGTCAGCGGCCTCTACTTCGCGCATCCGGACTCGAAGTACTTCGCGGTCGGCCGGCTCGGCCGCGACCAGGTGGCCGACTACGCCGCCCGGAAGGGGATCGACCTCGCCGAGGCCGAGCGCTGGCTCCGGCCGAACCTCGCGTACGAGCCGGAAGCGCAGGAGCCCGCCCCGGCCGCTCGGTAGGGTCAGCCCATCCTTCGCCTCGATCTCCTCGGCTCCGCGCCCGACTACCGGCGCCTCTTCCTCGCGACGCTCGGGTCAGGCGCCGGCACCTATCTCGCGGCCATCGCGCTGACCGTCGACGTCTTCGACCGCACCGGCTCGGGAGCCTGGGTCAGCGTGCTCCTGATCGTCGACTTCCTCCCGATCATCGTGATCGGGATCGTGGCCGCCCCGCTCGTCGACCGGCTCTCGCGCCGCCGACTGCTGATCGGCTCCGACCTCGTCCGGGCGGTGGTCTTCTGTGCGCTGCCGTTCGCGGGCAGCGCCACTGCGATCGTCGTCCTGGCCGGGATCCAGGGCGTGGCCACCGGGTTCTTCCGGCCTGCGGTCTACGCGGGGATGCCGAACCTCGTCGACGACGAGCAGCTCCCCGCGGCGACCTCGCTGCTGCAGACGGTCGAGAATCTCACCTGGATGATCGGACCGGTCGTCGGCGGCGTGGTGCTCACGGTCGAAGGCCCCGGGCTCGCCTACTGGCTCAACGCCGTCACATTCGTCCTCTCCGCGGCGCTCCTGGCGCGGATCCCGGCCCGGAAGCTCCAGGCGGGCACGGTCGAGAGCCGGGGCCACTGGGCCGACATCGGTGACGGCATCCGCATCGTGCTCCGCTCGCGCCCGCTGCTGACCGTCCTCGTCGTCTGGAACGTCGTCATGCTCGGCGTCGGCGCGATCAACGTCGCCGAGGTGGCGCTCGCGAAGGTCGCGCTCGACAGCGGTGACCTCGGGTTCGGCATCCTCGTCGGCGCCGGCGGCCTCGGGTTGACGGTCGGGAGCTTCTTCTCCGGGCAACTCGTCGACCGGCTCGGGATCGGCCGGGTCTACTTCTACGGGATCGCCCTGATGGCGATCGGCTACGCGATCGCGGCGCTCGCCCAGACGATCTGGGTGGCGGTGCCGGCCGTTGTCTTGGCGGCCGTCGGCAACGGCGCCGCGGTCGTCTGCAACGCGCTCTTCGTCCAGCGCGGTGCCCCCGACGAGCTGCGCGGCCGTGCCTTCACGGTGATCATGTCCACGAACTACGCCTTGCTCGGGGTGGGGATGATCGCTGCCGGCTGGCTGACCGACCTCTACGGCGCGCGCTGGGTCTGGGGCGGGGCGGCTGCCGCCTACCTGCTGGCTGCCCTGTTCGTGGTCGTGCTCGCGCCGCGCGGACGCGAGGCAGAGGTGACGGCGTGAGCCGCCGTGCCTGGAAGCTCGAGGATCTCGCCGCGGGCGTGCGCGCCGGCGACCGGCGTGCGCTCGCACGCGCGATCTCGCTGGTCGAGAACCGCGACCCGCTCTCGTACGACCTCGTGCGCGAGCTCTATCCGGAGACGGGCTCGGCGTTCGTGGTCGGCGTGACCGGCCCACCCGGCGTCGGGAAGTCGTCGCTGATCAGCGCGCTCGTCCGGCACGTCCGCGAATCCGACCGCACCGTCGGGGTGATCTCCGTCGACCCGTCGAGCCCGTTCACGCACGGCGCGCTGCTCGGCGACCGGATCCGGCTCTCCGACCACTTCCTCGACCCGGGGGTCTTCATCCGCTCGATGGGGACACGCGGCCATCTCGGCGGCCTGTCGGAGGCGACGCTGCAGGCGGCGCTGCTCCTCGACGCGGCCGGCAAGGAGCTCGTCCTGCTCGAGACCGTCGGCGCGGGGCAGAGCGAGGTGGAGGTGATCGGGATCGCCGACACCGTGCTGCTCGTGCTCATGCCCGGCTCGGGCGACTCGGTCCAGGCGCTGAAGGCCGGGATCATGGAGATCCCCGACGTGATCGCGATCAACAAGATGGATCACCCGGCCGCGAAGACGATGCTGAACGAGGTGCGCTCGATCCTGGCGCTCGACCGCGACCGGGCCTGGCGGGCGCCGATCGTGCTCACCGAGGCCGTCCGCGGCGAGAACGTGCCCGAGCTGTGGGCGAAGATCGAGGAGCACAGGGCCTTCCTGGAGACCGAAGGGCTGCTCGAGGAGCGGCGGCGGAAGAATCTCGCCGGTGAGGTGTTCAGTGCAGCGACGAGCCGCGCCAAGGCACACTTGCAGGCGACGGTCGCCGAGAGCCCCGAGTTGAGGCGCCTGCTCGACGAGGTCCAGGCCCGCAAGCTCGACCCGCTCTCGGCAGTGCGTGCGATTCTGGAACAGGTGTACGGCATTGACGACGGCAGCAGCCCCGACACTCACTGACCTGGAGGCCGCGCGCGGCCGGATCGCCGGCATCGCGCGCGTCACGCCGGTCTATCCGTCCGAGACGCTCTCGCGACGCGCCGGCCGAACCGTGCAGCTGAAGGCGGAGAACCTGCAGCGCACGGGCGCGTTCAAGATTCGCGGTGCGGTCAACACGATCGCCTCGCTGACAGCCGAGGAGCGTGCGGCCGGAGTCGTCGCGGCCAGCGCCGGCAACCACGGCCAGGCGGTGGCGTGGGCGGCCCGGGAGGCGGGCATCGCGGCGTCCGTGTTCATGCCCGAGGACTCGCCGATGGCGAAGGTCGAGGCCACGCGCAACTACGGCGCGCACGTCGAGCTCGCGGGCAGCGGCTTCGACGAGGCGCTCGCTGCGGCGACGGAGGAGGTCGCGGGGAGCGGCGCCACCTTCGTGCACGCCTTCGAGGACGAGCGCGTGATCGCAGGCCAGGGCACGGTCGGGCTCGAGCTCGCCGAGCAGCTGCCGGGACTCGAGACGCTCGTGATCCCGATCGGCGGCGGCGGTCTCGCGGCCGGGATCGCGATCGCCTACCGCGCGCTCCGGCCGCAGGTGCGCCTCGTCGGCGTCCAGGCCGAGAACGTCTGCCCCTTCGCCGGCGGGACGGAGCATCGGTACACGATCGCCGAGGGCATCGCCGTCAAGCAACCCGGCGAGTTGACATCGGCGATCCTCGGCGAGCTGCTCGACGACGTCGTCACCGTCACGGACGACCAGATCAGTCACGCGATCGTGCTGCTGCTCGAGCGGACGAAGCTGCTCGTCGAGGGCGCCGGCGCGGCCTCGGTGGCCGCACTGCTCGCGGGCAAGGTCGAGGGTGAGGGAGAGGTCGGCGTCGTGCTCTCGGGCGGCAACATCGACCCGACGCTATTGATCCAGGTGATGCGGCACGGGCTCACGCAGGCCGGGCGTTTCCTCGTCGTGCGCACGCGGCTCGGTGATCGCCCCGGCGAGCTGATCAAGCTGCTGCAACTGATCGCGTCCGAGCGCGCGAACGTGGTGTCGGTCGAGCACCACCGCGAGGGGATGGCGCTTCCGATCGGGCAGACCGAGGTCGAGCTGACGCTGGCGATGCGCGACGACGAGCACTGCGCCGACGTGCTCGAGGCGCTCGCCGGGCACGGCTACGCGGTCGAGCGGCTGCAGTAGCGCTAGAGCGCGGCCGGGCTGAGCCGCCCCGTTGCGATCGACTCCGCTGCGGCGCGGCTCTGGGCGTGGCCGGTGACGGTCGCGAGGAACTCGTCCTGGTCGAGGACGTACAGCTCGAGGTCGTCGACCGCCGTCACCGTCGCCGTCCGTGGCACGTCGTGCAGCAGCGCGATCTCGCCGAACGTGTCACCCGCGCCGAGCTCCGCCACCGGCTCGCCGTCCACGTCGACCCGCGCGTTGCCGGAGTCGATCAGGTGGAACTCGTTGCCCGTGTCGCCCTGGGTGAAGACCGTGGCGCCTGCCGGGACGGAGCGCCGGTCGAGCCGCGCGGCGAGCGCCTCCAGCGCGGGCGGTGAGAGCGGCGCGAAGATCGGCGAGCCGCGGAGGAGCTCGAGCGGGCGCTCACGCACCACGGAAGCGGCGTCGATCGCCACGAGCCGAGTCCACGTGAGCGCAGCGAGAACGGGCAGCAGTGCCCCGGTGGCGAGCAGCGCTCCGCGTAGGCCGATCAGGTCGATGAGGAACGGTGCCGCGAGCGAGCCGAGCGCGAGCGCGACCAGCAGGATGCCGTCCATCGCTCCGAAGACGCGGGCGAGCAGCTCCGGCGGCGCCGCCCGCTGCAGCAGCGTGTCGCCCGCCACCGAGACGATGGTCCCGCCGGCCCCGACGAATGCCAGCAGGACGATCGCCAGTACCTGCTCCGGCCAGATGCCGATCAACGCGAGTGGCAGGCCCCATAGGACGATGCCGACGCCGAGACTCGATGCCAGGCGCCCGCGAGCCGCCACGCCCGCGACGACGAGCGCTGCGGCAATGCCACCGACACCCGCCGCCGAGTTGAGAAAGCCGAGACCGGCGGCGCCGGCCTGCAGCGTTTCGAGCGCGAGCACGACGATCAGGACGTCGAGCGCGCCGTCCACCACGGTCTGCGCCGCGACGAGCCCGAAGACGAGCCGGAGCCTGGGGATGCCGGCAAGGGTTCGGAAGCCTGCGAGAACGGCCTGCATGCCGCCGCCTCCTGCTTCGTCGTCCTCGGTCTCCTCCTCCGCGCTGCCGGCGCCGCCCTCGCGATGGCGAAGGCCGATCACGACGAGGGCCGAGCCGGCATAGAGCGCGGCCGAGGTTGCGAACACCGTCTCGACGTTGGCGGCCGCCACGAGCAGCCCGCCGAGCGCCGGTCCGGCGAACGAGCCGACGTTGTCGATCGCGCCTGCACTCGCGTTCGCGGCGCTCAGCTCGCCCGGCGACCGCGCGAGCTGCGGGACCAGCGCGGCCTGGGCGGGGAAGAACGGCGTCGCCGCCAGTGTCGCGACGACGGCGAGCGCGTAGACGACGAGCGCCGGCGCCGACGCGATCACGGCCAGCGGCCATCCCGGCGAGCACCCCGGCACGGATGAGGTCGGAGACGATCATCACCCGCCTGCGCGCGAACCGGTCGCCGATCACGCCCGCCAGCGGCGAGGCGAGCCCGCCGAGGAGCCAGCGGACGGTCGCGAGCAGGCCGACCGCGTAGGCGCCGTCGATGCGGTAGGCGAAGACGGCCAGCGCGACGACGTAGGCCCAGCCGCCGACGATCGAGCTCGCATTGGCGAGCTGGATCCGCCGCAGCAGGGGGTTCGCGTAGACGTCGGAGAGCGCCCCGAGCGACTCTCGCACCGCGGTGGAAAGCCGCTTCACCAGGCGAATATTGCAATTCCCGTTGTGAATGGGAAGATGCAGGGAAGAAATACGTCGCCCAGGCCGTCTTGTAGGCGACCTGCTTGGTACCAACCAACGAAGGAGGGTCCGTGTCGGATCAGGAGAACACCCAGCGCGAGGACGAGGACGTCGAGGCGCACAAGAAGTCGAAGGTCATGGCCAACGACGAGGCGCCGAAGGACGACGAGTCCGACGACGACGTCGAGCTGCACCGCAAGCGCCAGACGATGTAGGTCGGACTTCGGTCGAAGTTGGACCCGGAACGGGGCGGCGAGAGCCGCCCCGTTTTCGTGCTCAGGGGGCGAGGACGCGCTCGAGCGCGGCGAGCAGCGCGAGCCCCGGTTCCCGGCGCTCTGCGGGCTGCGCATCGAGACTCGCCGCGAGCCGGGCGACCACTCCGAGCGGCGACGCGTCGTCGACGACCGCTCGGGCCCGGCGAGCGCGCCCGAGCAGGTCGAGCGCGATCGCCGCCTGGCTTGCGAACAGCCCGAGGAGCTCCATCTCCGCGAGCGAGAAGCGCTGCCGCTGGGGCCGGTCGAGCACCTGGAGGACGCCCAGCACCTCCTCGTCGTGCAGCAGCGGCACCGCCATCAGCGACTTCGGCACGTAGCCGGTCGACTCGGCGACGTCGCGCGCAAAGCGAGGGTCGTTCTCGAGGTCGTCGAGGACGAGCGGCTGGCCCGTGACGAGCACCCAGCCGGCGATGCCGGTGCTCGAAGGGAGCCGCTGTCCGATCAGCGAGGCCGCACCTTCGCCGGCGACGGCTTCGAAGACGAGCTCGTCGGCCTCCCGGTCGAGCAGGAAGATCGAGGACGCCTTGGCGCCGAAGATCGCCCGCGCGACCTCGACGATCGACTGCAGCAGCTGGCGATGGCCGGCTTCGGCGCCGAGGACGCCTCCGGCGACGGCGTCGCGGAGCGGGTCGTCGGTCATGAGGTTTCCTCCCGGAGGTTGTTCGCGGTCTGGTGGAGGACGCTCTTCACCTGGAAGGGCGTCAGCTCGGGATGCTTGGCCCGGATCAGCGCGCACATGCCCGTCATGTGCGGCGTCGCGAAGCTGTTCCCGGTCGAGTGGATGGTCGAGCCGCCGAGCCAGGCGATCTTCACGTCGACGCCGCGGGCGAAGAACTCGACCGGCGGGCTCGGGTTGTAGAAGAACATGTCGCCCTGGTCGAGCTCGTGGCTGCCGACCGAGAGAACGGACGAGAAGCGCCACGGGAAGCTCTCGACGGGCATGTTGTGCGCCGAGGCGACGACGATGGTGCGGTTGAAGTAGGCGGCGTCCGTGAGCTCGTGCAGCGTCGCCGCGTGGTCGAGCTTGGTCGTCGACAGGCTCATGTTGATCACGTCGACGCCGCGGTCGATCGCCCAGCGCAGGCCCGCGAGCAGCAGGCGGCCGCTGCCGGTGTAGCCGGAGCCGAGCACGCGGACGCTCACGAGCCGGCAGTCGGGCGCGAGCGAACGGATGATCCCGGCGCACGCCGTCCCGTGCCCGCAGGCGTCGCCCTCGGTGTCCTCCTCGATCACGGGATCCTCGCCGGGTGCACCGGTCACGACGACCGACTCCTCGACGTCGCCCACGAGCGGATGCCCGCGTTCGATCCCGCTGTCGACGACGGCCACGACGGCACCCGCGCCGGTGGAGCCGCCCCAGGCCCACTCGCGATCGACCCGCTCAGGCCAGGCCGGCGGCACCCGCACCGAGTCGAGGGCGTCCGCCGGCAGGCTCCACGCCGGCAGCTCGAGATCGTGCTCCTCGTCCTCCGAGATCTCCTCGGGCTCGGCCACGCTAGGAGCCGCAGCGGCGGAACTCGACCGTGTGACCGCCACGGGCGGCCCAGGCCGAGACGCCGCCCTCCAGCACCGGCCGGGCGTCGACGCCCTTCGCGGCGAGGATCGAGGCGGCGATCCCGGCGCGGGCGCCGCTCTCGCAGATCGTCACCACCTGCCGGTCGGCCGGAATGTCGGCGCCGGCGACCGGCAAGAGGCGGTACGGGATGTTGCGGCTGCCGGCGATGTAGCCGCCGTCGCGCTCGTCGCGCTCGCGCACGTCGATCAGCTCCGCTCCGCCGGCGAGCAGCGACTCGAGCTCGTCGAGGTCGACCGCGGCCATCTGCTCCGGCCCACCTCCGAGCACGAAGCCGGTCAGGTGGAGGAACCCGATCGCCTGCAAGCCCCGGATCGCCCGCTCCGCCTCCTCGAGGCTCGCCGCCTGCACGACGGTCTCCTCGTCCGGATCGAGCAGGAAGCCCGCCTTCGTGGCAAAGGAGTTGCCCGTCACCGGGACGTTCAGTCCGCCCGCGAGATGGCCGGCGAGGTAGTCGTGGACCGGCCGCACGTCCAGCACGGTGGCACCGGTGGGCACGGTTTCCAGCTCGGTCACCGAGTCTGCCGCCGGAACCCAGGGGCCGCGGTTGAGCTCCACCAGCCTGGACATGTTCGGTGGCTTCGGCGCGCTCACCGAGGCGGACTCGGCGACGAACGCCGCCACGTCGCCCAGTTGCAGCGCATGGTTGAAGCGCCGCTCGAAGCCGATCGTCGAGGAGGCCTTCGAGCTCATCGCCTTGCCGCAGAGCGAGCCTGCGACGTGGCCGGGGAAGACCTCGACTCCGTCCGGCAGCTCGAGCAGCCGGCGCAGCGAGTGGAAGAGCCCCTCCGCGCCTTCCTGGGCGCCGATCGCGAGGTCGGGCCGCGCTGCGTCGCCGACGAAGAGCGAGTCGCCGGTGAGGACGAGCCACGGCTCGTCTGCACGGGTGCGGTCGACGACCGCCAGGCAGGTGTGCTCGGGGCGATGGCCCGGGGTGTGGATTGCGCGCAGGACGACACTGCCGAGCTCGATCTCGTCGCCGTCGTCGAGCGGATCGTGCGGGTACTCCGCTTCGGCCGCGGGGTGGATCGAGACCGGCACGCCGTGCTCGAGCGCGAGCCGCCCGTGCCCGGAAAGGTGGTCGGCATGCGTGTGCGTCTCGACCGCGCGGACGATTCGCACGCCGCGACGCGCGGCCGCCTCGAGCACCGGCTCGATTGCGAACGGCGGGTCGACGATCGCCGCGATGCCCGCGTCCTCGTCGCCGACCAGATACGACGCACAGCCGAGGTCGTCGTCCACGAACTGCTGAAAGAGCACGAGAGGTGACGCTATCAGGCTTTGCGGCGGGCGACACGCAGCGCCAGGGCCGCGAATCCGAGCGCGAGCACCGCCCCGGCGCCGGCCAGCGCCCACGGGAACGGGTCGTCTGCGGGCGCGGGGACGACGGTCAGCGTGTCGTCGACCTCGACCGACTCGCCGTCCGCGAAGACCGCGCGGAGCACGAGTTGCGCCTGCCTCGGCGGCCCGGCAACCCGCACGCGTACGGCCCACACGGTTTCGGGGCCCTGCGTGCCCTCGAGGCTCACGGCGAGCACGTCGATTCCGTCTCCTGTGACCTCGAGCGCCGTGGGGGCCGGCCCGGGCCGTAGCTGCGGCAGCTCGACGCGGAGCTCGGCGATCGCGCCCTGTTCGACGACGCGCGGCCGGACGTCGACATGGGCCGACGCCGGTTCACCCGGCGAGAGCGCCAAGAAGGTCGCTAGCGTTGCGCCGACGTATGCAGCGAGTAAAGAGGGCCGTTTCACAGGTTTGGAACCGGTATACCTGGCAAGGAAGAGGTATGGCGTCGATTACACGCTGCTGCACCAGTACACAACGGAAGGATTAACCCGATGAGGACGAAGAACCTCTGGCCGTGGCTCGCGCTGCTGATCGCGAGCCTCGCTCTCGTCGCGGCCGGCTGCGGCGGCGACGACAACGAGGCCACCGACACAGGCGCGACAACGGCCGAACAGGGCGGTGGCGAGGCTGCCGACCAGACGATCACGGTCAACTGGACCACCGAGCCGCCGTCGCTCGACCCCGGTCTCGCGAGCGACGTGACCTCGGCGAACATCCTGCTGAACATCATGGATCCGCTGGTCAAGCTCGACGACGACCTCAACCCTGTCCCGAGCGCCGCAGAGAGCTTCGAGACGAGCGAGGACGGCAAGACCGTCACGTTCGTGCTCCGCGACGATGTCAAGTGGACGAACGGCGACCCGGTCACCGCGCAGGACTTCGAATACTCGTGGAAGCGCACCGTCTCGCCGGAGCTCGGCGCGGACTACGCGTACCAGTTCTACGGGATCGTCGGAGCCCAGGACTACAACGGCTGCGACCCGAAGAAGGACGACTGCGAGGCACTGGCCGCGAAGATGGGCGTCAAGGCCGTCGACGAGAAGACCCTCGAGGTCACGCTGACGACCCCGCAGCCCTGGTTCATCCAGCAGGCCGCGCACCACTCGTTCCTCGCGGTGCACAAGCCGACCGTCGACCAGTTCGGCGACAAGTGGACCGAGGCGGCGAACATCGTCACCAACGGCCCCTTCAAGCTGGAGCGTTGGCAGCACAACTCCGCGATCGACATCGTCAAAGACCCGAACTGGCGCGACGCGGACAGCGTCAAGCTCGAGCGGGTCAACGGCCGGATGATCTCCGACGGGATCACTGCCGTGCAGGCGTTCGAGGCCGGCGAGGTCGACGTGCTCCAGGGCGGCCTGCCGCCGGACGAGATCTCGCGGCTGAAGGACACGCCCGAGTACGAGCAGTACGCCGGGCTCGGCACCTACTACTACGGCGTCAACGTCAAGAACATCACCGACGTGAAGCAGCGTCGCGCGATGGCTCTGGCGATTCCGCGGCAGTCGATCATCGACAACATCGCGCAGGCCGGGCAGCTGCCCGCCGGCGGTTTCACGCCTGAGGGCATGCCGGGATACGACGCGATCAACCCGGAGTCCCCGTTCCTGCCCGCCGACGGCGACATGGAGCAGGCGAAGCAGCTGATGAGCGAGGTCGCCAGCCCGAAGACGACCATCAACCTCTACATCAACGACTCCCCGGGCCACCGTGAGATCGCGGTTGCGATCCAGGCCGCCTGGAAGGATCTCGGGATCAGCTCGACGATCAAGCAGCAGGAGTTCCAGCAGTATCTGGAGTTCCTCGGGCCGCCGCCGAACAAGGACGTGGACGTCTACCGGCTCGGCTGGATCGGCGACTTCGTCGACGCGATCAACTTCCTCGAGCTCTGGACGTGCGAGTCGGGCAACAACTCGACGAGCTACTGCAACGAGGACTACGACAAGCTGATCGAAGAGGCTCGGACGACCGAGGACAACGACGCCCGCTACGACCTGTACGCGCAGGCGGAGGACATCCTCTTCGGCGAGAACGGCGACATGCCGATCCTGCCGATCTACTTCTACACGTACGTCGCGCTCGAGCGTGAGAACGTGAAGGAGAGCTACAACACGAACCTGCTCGACCAGGTCGACCTGACCAAGGTCGTCGTCACCGAGTAGAGCGCTTCACCTGAGCGGGTCGGGGCGCCGGCGGGCGCCTCGACCACGTTCGGGATTCAGTGGCGTGGGAATGAGAGGGCAGGCATGCTGAAGTTCATCGTCAGGCGGGTCTTCTGGACGATCCCCGTCCTGCTCGTCGTGATCTTCCTGACCTTCACGATGATGCGGCAGATCGGCGGCAACCCGTTCCGCCAGAGCGAGCGCGCGGTGCCCGAGGCCGTGCAGCGCAACCTCGAGCGGAAGTTCAACGTCGACAAGCCCTGGTACATGCAGTACATCCTCTACGTGAAGGGCGTCGCGACCTTCGACCTCGGCCCGTCGCTCGTCGTCCGCGGCCGCACCGTGAACGACATCGTCAAGACCAACTTCCCCAAGTCGATCGAGCTCGGGGTCTACGCGTTCCTGTTCGCTGTCGTGATCGGCGTCCCGCTCGGGATGATCGCCGCGCTCCGGCACAACACGATCGTCGACTACGGCGCGATGATCTTCTCCAACGTCTTCCACGCGCTCCCGAGCTTCCTGATCGCGACCCTCCTGATCTACTACTTCGCGCTCCAATGGGGGGACATCTTCCACGTGCCGACGAGCGGCTGGACGACCTGGCAGCACAAGATCCTGCCCTCGATCGCCCTCGGCTTCGGGCCGATGGCGCTGTTCGCGCGGCTCGTCCGCGGCACGATGCTCGAGACGCTGCAGCAGGACTACGTGCGCACGGCGCGCGCGAAAGGCCTGCGCTACCGGCGCGTCGTCGGCCTGCACGTGCTCCGGAACTCGCTGATCCCGGTGATCACGGCCGCCGGCCCGCTGCTCGGCTACATCATCACGGGCTCGTTCGTGATCGAGCTGATCTTCAACATCCCCGGCATCGGCCAGAACTACGTCAACTCGGTGCAGAACCGCGACTACTCCGTCGTGATGGGTCTGACCGTGCTGCTCTCCGTGATCGTGATCGTCGCCAACCTCGTCGTCGACATCCTCTACGGCATCCTCGACCCGAGGACGCGAGACGCCCGCGCATGAGCTCGAACGCCACCGACGTCCGTGAGGAGGGCCTCGCCGTGGCTCCCGGGCCCTCACCCGCCTCCGGCGCGCCGATCAAGCAGTCCAATCTCTGGAAGGACGCCTGGCGCCGCTATGTCCGCAACAAGGGCGCGGTCGTCGCCGGCGCGATGTTCGTGCTCGTCGTCCTCTACTGCCTGATCTGGCCGTTCGTCTCGCCCTACACCGGGATCGAGGTCGACTTCACCAAGGCGAAGCAGAACCCGAGCTTCTCGCATCCGCTCGGGACGGACAAGTTCGGCCGCGACCTGTTCACCCGTACGGCCGAGGGCGGCCGCGTCTCGATCCTGATCGGCTTCGGAGCCACGCTCGCGATTCTCCTGATCGGCGTCGTCTACGGGTCGATCTCCGGCTTCGTCGGCGGCCGGATCGACAACGGCCTGATGCGCTTCCTCGACGCCCTCTACGGCCTGCCGTATCTGCCGTTCGCGATCATCACGCTGGCGATCATCGGCCGCACGGACATGTGGACGATGATGATCGCGCTCTCGATCGCGAGCTGGTTCACGACGGCGCGGATCGTGCGCGGCCAGGTGCTCTCGCTGAAGGAGAACGACTACGTGCGCGCCGCCAAGGCCGTCGGTGCCCGCTGGTACCGCGTCCTCGTGCGCCACCTGCTCCCGAACACGCTCGGCGTACTGATCATCGCGATCTTCCTCGAGCTCCCTGCGGTGGTGCTGGGCGAGGCGTTCCTCTCCTTCATCGGGCTCGGGATCAGTCCGCCCGACCCGTCCTGGGGGGCGATGGCGCAGGAGGGACGGACGACCTACCGCACGCACCCGATCGAGATTGTCGTCCCCTCGGTGGCGATCGCGACGCTCGTCCTCTGCGCGAACTTCATCGCGGACGGTCTCCGCGACGCGCTCGACCCGCGAACCCAGGAGTCGTAGCCAATGGCCTTGCTCGACGTCACAGATCTCCGCACGCACTTCTTCACCCGCGAAGGTGTCGTGCGCGCCGTCGACGGGATCAGCTTCTCGGTCGAGAAGGGGAAGACGCTGGGGATCGTCGGCGAGTCGGGTTGCGGCAAGTCCGTCACCGCGCTCTCGATCATGGGCCTGATCCCGAAGCCGCCGGCGAAGATCGTCTCCGGCTCGGTGATGTACGACGGCCGCGACCTGACGACGCTCTCCGAGCACGAGCTCGAGGACGTGCGCGGTCGCGAGATCGCGATGATCTTCCAGGACCCGATGACCTCGCTCAACCCGACGCTGACGATCGGGACGCAGATCACCGAGACGATCCGACGGCATTACGACGTGCCGCAGGCGCAGGCGAACAAGAAGGCGATCGAGCTGCTCGAGGAGGTGCAGATTCCGCGCGCCGGCGAGCGCCTCAAGGACTACCCGCACCGCTTCTCCGGTGGCATGCGCCAGCGCGTGATGATCGCGATCGCGCTCTCGTGCGACCCGAAGCTTTTGATCGCGGACGAGCCGACCACCGCTCTCGACGTGACCGTCCAGGCCTCCGTGCTCGACCTGCTCGACGACCTCCGCCGCGAGCACGAGATGGCGATGATCATCATCACCCACGACATGGGGGTCGTCGCCGAGGCCGCGGACGACATCGTCGTCATGTACGCCGGCCAGGTGGTCGAGCACGCAACGACGCTCGACCTCTTCGACAATCCCGAGCACCCCTACACCGAGGCTCTGCTCGGCGCGCTGCCGCAGATCGAGGGTGAGGGTATCCGCGAAGGGCGGCTGACCGCGATCCCGGGACGGCCGCCGGACATGATCGATCCGCCCCAGACGTGTCGCTTTGCGCCCCGCTGCCCGTATGCCGGCGGTGACGCCTGCACCGAGCACGAGCCGCAGCTGCGCGAGATCCGGGCCGGCCACTGGGTGCGGTCGGAGCATCCCACCAGCGAGCGGACCGGCGTCCGCACACCCGAGGGGGCGAGGGCATGAGCACGGTCGACAGCGGCGTGCTGCTCGAGGTGAAGGACCTGCACAAGCACTTCCCGATCCGGGAGGGCATCCTGATCGAGCGCAAGGTGGGAGAGGTGAAGGCCGTCGACGGTGTCAGCTTCGAGATCAAGTCCGGTGAGACGCTCGGCCTCGTCGGCGAGTCCGGCTCGGGCAAGTCGACGACCGGGTTCTGCATCCTGCAGTTGTTGAAGCCGACGTCCGGCGAGGTGCTCTTCGAGGGCACCGACCTGATGAAGCTCGGCCGCGAGGACATGCGCCAGATGCGGCGCGAGATGCAGATCGTCTTCCAGGATCCGTACTCGTCGCTCGACCCGCGCATGACGGTCGGCGACATCGTCGGGGAGCCGCTGATCGTGCACGGGATCGGCACGCGCAAGGACCGTTCCGTCCGCATCCGCGAGCTACTCGACGTCGTCGGCTTCGACCCGAGCTTCACGAACCGCTATCCGCACGAGTTCTCGGGCGGGCAGCGGCAGCGGATCGGGATCGCGCGCGCGCTCGCGCTCAGCCCGAAGCTGATCGTCTGCGACGAGCCCGTCTCGGCGCTCGACGTCTCGATCCAGGCGCAGATCCTCAACCTGCTCAAGGACCTGCAGCAGGATTTCGGGCTCACGTACCTCTTCATCGCGCACGATCTCGCGGTCGTCCGCGCGATGAGCGACCGGATCGCCGTGATGACCAAGGGCGAGCTGGTCGAGATCGGCCCGGCCGAGCAGGTCTACACGAACCCGACTCACGACTACACGAAGGCGCTCCTCTCCGCGGTTCCGATCCCGGATCCGCGGGCGATGAAGGAACGCAAGGCGGCCCGGCGCAAGCTCCGCCACGCCCTGGCCGAGGGCTAGAGCGCTTCCCCCGAACGGGTGTCCGCGAGGACCCCTGGCCGCACGATCTCTCCTGTATGGGCATCGTTCGCGCACGGCCTGCGGCTGCCGTTGCACTCGCTGTAGCCATCGCCTGGCTGGGTTTCTACGCCGGCTGGCTACTGCTCGCGCCGGGAAGCGATCGGACGCAGCTCGTCTTCGCCGATACGGCGTACCTCGTGCCGATCGTCGCCGCTGCGCTCCTCTCGGCCTGGGCGGTCTCGCGCGTGCCGAGCGGTCTGCGCGGCTTCTGGCTGCTCGTATCCGTCGGCTGTGCGTCCTGGGCCGTCGGCGAGGGGCTCTGGAGCTACGCGGAGCTCGGTTCCGGCGCCGTGCCCTTCCCCTGGTGGAGCGACGCGTTCTACCTCGGCTTCTACGCTGCGATGCTCGCCGCGCTCGTCGTCTTCTTCCGGCCGTCCTTCCGGGTGATCGGGGGTCAGGCGCTCCTCGACGGCTTCCTCGCGGCGGCATCGCTCGCCCTGCTCTGGTGGTGGCTCGTGCTCCGCGACGTCGCGCTCGGCACCGACCTCGCGTCGCTGGTCGCGCTCGGCTATCCGGTGCTCGATTTCCTGCTGCTCGCAGTGATCGCGACGACGCCGCTCCTCGCGGCGCGGCGAGGAACTCTGGCGGGCTGGCTCGTTGCGGCCGCCGTGGCGACCGGCGGGATCGCGGACGGCCTCTACGCGGGCCGTGCCCTCGAGGGGTCGTACGTCTCCGGGGGGCTCCTCGATCTCGGCTGGCAGCTCGAGGCGTGTCTGATCTGCCTCGGCGCCGTCGCGTCGGCGCTCGGGGTCGGCCGTCGTCCGGGCTGGCAGCGACGGCGCTCGCCCGTTCGGCTGCGCACGGCGTGGAGCATGAGCGCGGCTCTCGTCGTCGTGGTGCTCGTGCTCGGCGTCGACGGGGCGCGCGGGTCGCTCACGAGCGGTGCCGTCGCGCTTGCGTCAGCACTCGCCGCCCTGCTGCTCCTGCGCGGCTGGTTCCTGCTGCTCGCCGCGACGCGCGACGCGGCTCGCCGCGACCCGCACACGGGCGTCTACGACGAGCCGCACCTGCGCGACCAGCTGCGCCGGCTCTCCGCTGCGGCGCGGCAGTACCAGGATCCGTTCGCGCTCGTGCTCATGCGTGTCCCCAGGCGTGCCGAGGACGGCGTCGTCGATCGCCTCGTCCGGACCGCGCGGGAGCTGGACATCGTCGCCCGGCGTGCCGACGGCGGGCTCGCGGTCGTCCTCTCACGCACCGGGGACTCCGGCGCCGCCGAGGCGGCCGAGCGTCTCCGCCGAGTGGCCGGGGACGCCGCGTCGGCCGGTGTGGCGGTCTGGCGGTCGGGCGATACCGGCGAGACGATGATGCGCCGTGCGTCGACGCTCCTCGATGCGGCGACGCGGCTCGGCGGCAACCACACGCGCGGCCCCGAGCCGGATGTCCTGCTTCGGGCCGACGACGGGCTCGGCCCCGAAGCGCTCGGGCAGCTCCTGCGACTTGCGACCGCCATCGACGCCCGCTACCGGATCGCGCCCGCGCACTCGCGCAAGGTGGCGCAGCTTGCGCGCGACCTGGCGCTCGCGCTCGAGCTCGGCGACGAAGCCGTCGCCGCGGCGTACCTCGGCGGGCTGCTCCACGCGTTCGGAACACTGCCGCTCGGCGAGGACGCGCTGCACCCGCAGGGCGCTCTGGCTCCGATCGAGGCGAAGATCGAGCTCCATCACGGCTCGCGCGGCGCCGACCTCGTGCGCCGGATCCCGTGCGCCGCCCACGTTGCGCCGGTCGTCGGCATGTTCGAGGAGCAGTGGGACGGCTCGGGGCCCCGCCGTGTCCGTGGCGAGTCGATTCCGTTTCCCGCACGCGTGGTCGGCGTGGCCAACGCGGTCGTGACGATGACCGAGCCGCTCGGCGACGCGCTGCCGCTGACGGCCGCGCTGTCCGAGATCTGGCGCCTCGCCGGCGGCCGCTTCGACCCCGAGGTCGTCAGCGCGCTCTTCCGGCTCGTGCGCGACGGTTCCATCTCCGAGGCGCTGGACGCGGAGCGGCTCGTGGTGTAGGCGGTGCGCCGCTAGAGCCCGAGGTGCTTCGCGATCACCATTCGCTGCACCTCGTTCGTGCCCTCGCCGATCTCGAGGATCTTCTGGTCGCGGTAGAGGCGGGAGATCGCGTACTCGTCCATGTAGCCGTAGCCGCCGTGGATCTGGAGCGCCCAGTTCGCTGCCCGGTTCGACAGCTCGCCGGTGTAGAGCTTGGCCATCGCCGCCTCGCGGGCGAACGGACGGCCCTGGTCCTTCAGCCATGCAGCCTTGAGCACGAGCGCGCGGCCGGCCTCGATCTCGGTCGCCATGTCGGCGAGCCGGAACTGAACGGCCTGGAAGCGCGCAATCGCCTTGCCGAACTGCTCCCGCTCCTGCGCGTAGGCGAAGGCGAGGTCGTACGCACCCTGGGCGAGGCCGACGCCCATCGCGGCGACGGAGATGCGGCCGCCGTCGAGAATCTCGAGGAACTGGTGGAAGCCCTGGCCGCGCGGCCCGAGCAGGTTGCCCTCGGGGACGGCGACGTCGCGGAAGGAGAGCTCGCGGGTGTCGGAGGCCTTCCAGCCGAGCTTCTTCAGCGGCGCGGAGATCTCGTAGCCCGCCGTGCCGTTCTCGATCACGATGTTCGAGATCTCGTCCTCGCCCGTCCGGGCCGTGATCGTCACGCCCCAGGTGACGTCCGTGCCCGCGTTCGTGATGAACATCTTCGAGCCGTTCACGATCCACTCGCCGTCGCGCAGCTCTGCCGTCGTGCGCGCGTTGCCCGCGTCCGATCCCGCGCCGGGCTCGGTCAGGCCGAAGGCCGCCAGCTTCTTGCCCGAGGCGAGGTCGGGCAGCCAGCGTTGCTTCTGCTCCTCGCTTCCGAAGAGAGCGATCGGCATCGTCCCGAGCGAGGTGTGCGCGGCCACGGTGATCGCGACCGACGAGTCGATCCGCGTCAGCTCCTCGACCGCGAGCGCATACGAGACCGTGTCGCCGCCGGCGCCGCCGTACTCCTCCGCGATCGGCAGACCCATCAGCCCGAGCTCGCCGAGCTCCGCGACGAGCTCGTACGGGAAACGCGACTCGCGATCGAGCTCCTCGGCGACCGGCGCAACGCGCTCGCGCGCGAACTCGCGCACGGTGTCGCGGACGAGCTGCTGCTCCTGTGTCAGGTCGAGATCCATGCGCGGGCGAACCCTACCGGGTAGATTCGGCGCTCAAGCGACGAAGGAGCGAATCGAGATGGCCGATACCGTGCAGGAGTTCTTCGACGGCCTCGCGTCCCGCGCGGACGCCGAGAAGACCGCCGGGATGAACAACTCGTACCTGTTCGACATCGAGGGTGCGGGCCAGTGGCTCGTGGCCGTCACCGACGGCGCCGTCACCGTCACCGAGGGCAGCGGCGAGGCCGACACCACGATCACGACCTCCGAGGAGACGATGATGGCCGTCGTCCGCGGGGAGCAGAACCCCACCACCGCCTACATGACCGGGAAGCTGAAGATCAAAGGGGACATGGGCGCGGCGATGAAGTTGCAGAAGCTGTTCTAGCGTCGTAGGTTCCGACGAATCGTCTCGTCTTCGAAAGGGGGTCATGCGTGTCGTACTACGAAGTCCTGCTCTTCCTGCACGTCGTCGCCGCCGTGATCTGGCTCGGCTCCGGCCTCTTCTTCCAGGCGATCCTCTTCCGCGCCGAGAGCACGGGCGACAAGGTGCTGACGAAGCACTTCAGCGCGCACACCGGCTGGATGGCGCAGCGGATCTTCATCCCCGCGTCCCTGGCGGTGCTCGTGCTCGGGATCCTGCTCACGATCGAGGGCCCGTGGAGCTTCGGCGACCTCTGGATCGTGCTCGGGCTCGCCGGCTACGCGGCGTCGTTCCTGACCGGGATCGGCTTCATCGAGCCTGAGGGCAAGCGGATCCACGCCGCGATGGAGGCGCACGGGCCGGAGTCGCCGCGAGGCGGCGTTCCACGTCCGCCGGATCAACGTCGTGTCGCGGATGGAGCTCGCCGTGCTCTATCTGGTCGTCTGGACGATGGCGCTCAAGCCGACGGGCGACGACACCGGCACGCTGCTCGTCGCCGCGGTCGTGCTGCTCGGCGCGCTCGCGTACGGGGTGCCGAAGCTCCGTGCCGGGACGCCGCAGTCGCCGGCAGCGGCGCAGGCCGACTAGTCGGCTTCCAGCTCGACGAGGAGGGCGCCGCCCGCGACGCGGTCGCCCTCCTCGACGTGCACCGCCTTCACGGTCGCGTCGTACGGGGCGGTCAGCGGCGTCTCCATCTTCATCGCCTCGAGCACGAGCAGCGGCATGCGCGCCTCGACGCGGTCGCCGGCGGCGACGTGCACGCCGATCACGGTGCCGGGCATCGGGGCGGTGATCCTCGCCTCGCCGCCGCCGGCGCCATGATCGTGCGCGGCGCTGTCCACGTCGGGTGGAGCGGCAACCGCTGCGGCCTGGAGATTGAGGCGCCAGCCGCCGAGCCACGGCGCGCTTGGAAGGCGCAGCGGCGGCTCCGAGAGCGGAGGGTGCTCGGTGAGGAACGCGGTCGTCGCCTCGCCGGCGCGCACGACCGGGTGCGCGACGAGCCAGCGGAGAAACGGCAGGTTCGTCGTCACGCCGCCGACCTCGGTCTCGGCGAGCGCGTCTGCGAGCCGGGCGAGCGCCTCGTCGCGCGTGGGGCCGTGCGCGACGAGCTTGGCGATCATCGGGTCGTAGGACGTGCCGACCTCGTCGCCCTCGGCGACGCCGGCGTCGACGCGCACGCCGTCCGGCAGGTGCAGCCGTTCGACCTTCCCCGCCTGCGGCAGGAACGTCCGTGGATCCTCGGCGTAGAGACGGACCTCGACCGCGTGGCCGACCGGACGTAGTTGCTCTGAGCAACTAAGTGGTTCTCCTGCGGCGACGCGGAGCTGCTCGGCGACGAGGTCGACGCCGGTGACGAGCTCGGTGACGGGGTGCTCGACCTGGATCCGGCCGTTCAGCTCCAGAAACCAGAACTCGCGGCCGGCGAGCATGAACTCGGCCGTGCCGGCGCTCTCGTACCCGATCGCCCGCGCGAACGCGATCGCTGCGGCGCTCATCTCCGCCCGCAGCTCCGGGTCGAGGGCGGGGGAGGGTGACTCCTCCAGCACCTTCTGGTGGCGGCGCTGGACCGAGCAGTCGCGCTCACCGAGCGAGAGCACCGTGCCGTGCGTGTCGGCGAGCAGCTGGATCTCGACGTGCCGGGGGCGCTCGACGTAGCGCTCGCAGAAGACCGTGCCGTCGCCGAAGGCCGCCTCCGCCTCCCGTGCCGCGGCTGCCAGGGCCTCCTCGAGGTCGTCGGGGCCGTGGACGACTCGCATCCCGCGCCCACCGCCCCCGGCGGCCGCCTTCACGAGCAGGGGGAAGCCGAGCTCCTCCGGCGTTCCGGTCGGCACGACGGGCACGCCCGCCTCCGCCGCGACACGCTTCGCCTCGAGCTTGTCGCCGCCGAGCCGGAGGGCCTCCGGCGGCGGCCCGACCCACGTCAATCCGGCTGCGGCGACCGCCTCGGCGAACGCGGGGTTCTCGGCGAGGAAGCCGTAGCCGGGGTGCACGGCGTCTGCTCCGGTCTCCGTCGCCGCGCGCACGTGCTCGGCCGCGTCGAGATAGCTCGAGATCTCGACGAGCTCGTCGGCCGAGCGGGCGTGGAGCGCGCCGCGGTCGTCGGGCGGCGCGACCGCGACGGTTGCGATGCCGAGCTCCCGGCACGTCCGGAAGACGCGCAGCGCGATCTCGCCGCGGTTGGCCACGAGCAGTTTTCGGATTTGCACGTTGCGGATCGTATGCGCGGGCGCTAACCTGCCCCGCTTCATGCGGCGGTTTCTCCTCATGCTGGCGCTCGGCCTCTGTCTGCCCGCATCGGCCGGCGCTGCGACGACGTTCCTGATCGACGGCCGCGGCTGGGGTCACGGGATCGGCATGAGCCAGTACGGTGCCCGCGGCTACGCCGAGGCGGGCTGGGGGTACGAGCGGATCCTGAAGCACTTCTACCGCGGCACGACGCTGCAGCCGCTGCCCGCGCGTCCGGTGCGGGTCCTCCTGGCCGAGGGGAAGCCGAGCGTGAAGATCGGCTCGACGAAGCCGTTCCGGGTCGTCGACGCGCGCGGCAAGGCGCGGAAGCTGAAGCCGGGCACGCAGAACGTCGTCGCGGGCAAGATCGCCGCTGCCCGCTTTCCCCTCCGCTACGAGCCCGGCGTGTCGCCGCTCGTGCTCGACGGCGACGCCTACCGCGGCACGCTGCTCGTGCACCGTGTCGGGGGCAAGCTCACGATCGTCAACCGGCTGCCGCTCGACCGCTACCTGCGCGGCGTCGTCCCCTGGGAGATGCCGGACGACTGGCATCCCGAGGCCCTCCGCGCCCAGGCCGTCGTCGCACGGTCGTACGCACTCGCGACGCTGAAGCCGGGGACGCTGTTCGACCTCTACGCCGACACGCGCAGCCAGGTCTACGGCGGCGTCCAGGCGGAGGAGACGTCGACCAATCTCGCGATCGGCTCGACTGCGGGACAGGTCGTCACCTGGCGGGGCCGGGTCGCGACGACCTTCTACCACTCGACCTCCGGCGGGCGGACGTCCTCGGTGGCCGAGGCGTGGCCGCGGGCGACGCCGGTGCCGTACCTCGTCTCCGTGCCGGACCCGTGGGACAAGCTCTCGAAGTACCACCGGTGGGGGATCGTCAAGCTCAGCGCCGGTCAGGTCCGCACGGAGCTCGGCCTCGGCGCGCTCACCGACCTCCGCGTCACGCGCGGTCCGTCCGGGCGTGTGACGCGGGTGACGGTGAAGACCAAGAGCGGCGGGACGACGATGCTGGCTCAGGACTTCCGCCGTGCCCTCGACCTGCGCTCGACCTGGTTCACGATTCGCGTGCTCGAGCTGGAGCGGCCGGCGTCGCGGACGCTCGCGGCGGTTCGGGGGCCGGTCGTGCTGCGCGGCTTCGTGCGCGGCGTCGGCAACGTGCGGCTCGAGCAGCAGGTCGCCGGCGGCACGTGGAAGCCGGTTCAGCGAGTCCGTCCGAAGGCGAACGGCCGCTTCACGGTCGCAGTGGTCCCGCGGCGGACGACGAGCTACCGGCTCGTCAGCCCCGTCGGTGCGGGTGCGGTCGTCACCGTCAAGCGCTGACCGATCGCTAACACGCACTTACACGACTCTCACATCGAGGTCGCTACGGTGGTCGGATGCTTCGCACCGCCCTGTTCATCGTCGCCGCCACCGCATCGCTCCTCGCCTTCGCGGTGCCCGCAGACGCCTCCCCGTACGCCCGCTACGGGATCCAGGACGACGCCTGGCTGCGCTTCGGCGACGGCACGCTGGACGAGCGGGTGGACACTCTCGACGAGCTCGGTGTCGACCTCGTCCGTTTCACGATCAACTGGAACGAGGTCGAGGCGAAACGTGGCGAGCGCGACTGGAGCAGCGCCGACCCCGTCCTGAACGCACTGCGCGCGCACGGCATCCGTGCCGTGGTCACGCTCTACGGCACCCCGCGCTGGGCCAACGGCGGCCGCTCGGCCAACTGGGCTCCGACCTCCGGCTCGACGCTTCGCCGCGTTCGCGGCAGCCGCGGCGAAACGCTACATCTGGGTCAAGGACTGGCTGATCTGGAACGAGCCGAATCAGCGCCGCTGGCTGCAGCCGACCACACCGCGAACGTACGTGACCAAGCTGTTGAACCCGGCGTACGCCGCGATCAAGAAGACGAGCGGCGGCACCCGGATCGGCGGCGGCGTCACTGCACCGCGTGGCTCCACCAAGGGCGTCTCCCCGGTCGACTGGATCCGCGGCATGCGCAGCTCGGCCGCGCGGCTCGACGCGTACGCCCACAACCCGTATCCGATCAACCGCTTTCAGACCCCCTCGAGCGGCGAGTGCGGCCACTGCATGACGATCACGATGGCGTCGCTCGAGCGGCTGCAGCGTGAGGTGAAGAACGCGTGGGGGGCGAAGAAGCGGATCTGGCTGACCGAGTACGGCTACCAGACCAATCCGCCCGACCGCGCGCTCGGTGTCTCCCGTGCGACGCAGGCACGTTTCATCGGCGAGGCTGCACACCGCGTCTTCAAGGCCCGCAACGTCGACATGCTGATCCAGTACCTCTATCGCGACGAGCCCGAGCTCGCCGGCTGGCAGAGCGGCCTGATGACGAGCAGCGGCGCGGCGAAGCCTGCCCGTCGGGCGTTCATGGTCGCGGCCTCGCAGGCCTACCGGATCGGGCTGACGACGGCCATCTGGGGCCACGTCCGGCCCGGCGACGGTCGCCAGTTCTACATCCTCCAGCAGTTCCGGAAGGGTCGCTGGCACACCGTCAACGGTGCGTACCGGACGACGAAGAACGGCTTCTTCTACCGCTACGTCCGCGCCGGCAAGGGCTCGAAGCTGCGCATCCTGCACACGCCGACGCGCACGTACAGCCCGATCCTCACCGTCAGCTAGCCCGGGCTACCTCGGCCAGTCCGGGCTGCGGCGCTCGAGGAAGGCCTTCAGGCCCTCCTGGCCCTCCGGGCTCGTCCGGCGCTCGGCGATCCGCCGTGCCGTCTCGGGGCCGTCCGGCCGCTCGAGCACGAGCTTCTTCGCCTGCCGGGCCGCGCGCGGCCCGGCACTCGCCAGCTCGGCGAGGACGCGCTCCACGGCGGCGTCGAGGTCAGCGTCGACCTCGTGGACGAGACCCAGCCGCAGCGCCGTCGCGGCGTCGAAGCGCTCGCCCGTGACGAAGTAGCGGCGAGCCCAGCTCGGGCCGATCTTCGCGAGCGCGAACGGCGAGATCACGGCCGGGATGATTCCGAGCTTGACCTCGGAGAAGGCGAAGACTGCGCGCTCGTGCGCGACGGCGATGTCGGCGCAGGCGACGAGCCCGGCGCCGCCGCCGAGCGCGTGGCCCTGGATGCGGGCGACGACCGGGGCAGGGCAGCGGTCGATCGCCTCGAGCATGCCGCGCAGCGCGTTCGCATCGGCGAGGTTGGCGTCGAAGTCGAGGTCGACGGAGGCGCGCATCCACTCGACGTCGGCACCTGCACAGAAGCTCGGCCCGTCGCCGGCGAGGAGCACGGCCCGGGCCTTGCCGACGTCGACGAACGCCTCCGCGAGCTCCGCGATCAGATCGGCGTCGAAGGCGTTCCGCGTCTCCGGACGCGCCAGCGTGACCCGCAGCAGGTCGCCGTCGCGTTCGATCCGGAGTGCCCCCATCGAGGGAGGATCCTACGTCCCGAATCGTTCACGCTGTGTGCACGATGCTCGTCAAGGCCGCCGCCGCCTTCGTCGCGCTCCTCGCCGCCACGGGGGCCGGGGCTGCACCGCGCGGAATCCCAGCGGGTTGCACGATCACCGGTACGGCAGGTGCGGACACGCTTCGGGGCACACCCGGCGCCGACGTGATCTGCGGGCTCGGCGGCGACGACGTTCTGCTGGCGTACGGCGGCAACGACCGCTTGTTCGGCGGCGACGGCGACGATCTGCTCGACGGAGGCGCGGGCGCGGATGCGCTCTTCGGCGGGGCCGGAAAGGACTATCTGACCGGGACGATCGGCCGTGACCGGTTCTCGGGCGGGCCCGGCGCCGACTACCTGCACGCACGCGACGGGCAGGCCGACGTGCTCGACGGCGGCCCCGGAGTCGACCGGGCCCGCATCGACCGCTACTTCGATCGGTTGGTGAGCGTCGAGCACACGTAGAGTCGCGGCATGCTCCAAGGTGCTCTGGCCGCCGCCGTGACGCCGCTCGACGGCGACGATCTCGACGAGGACGCGTTCGCCCCTTACGTCGACTTTCTCGCCGCGGCCGGGCTCGACGGGCTGCTCGCCCTCGGCACGACCGGCGAGGGCCTCCTGTTCCGAACCGAGGAACGGCAGCGCGCACTCGAGCTCTTCGTCCGCGCCTCCGCCGGCCGTCTTCAGGTCGCCGTCCACTGCGGCGCCCAGACCACCGCCGACACCGTCGCGCTCGCTGCGCACGCTGCCGAGGCGGGTGCCGACGCAGTCGCGGTGATCGGCCCGCCGTACTTCCAGCTCGACGAGCGCGCGCTCCTGGAGCACTTTGCGGCCGCCGCCGCCGCGTGCGCGCCCGTTCCCTTCTATGTCTACGAGTTCGAGCGGGCGAGCGGCTACGCCGTGCCGCTCGGAGTCCTCGGCGAGCTCCGCGAGCGCGCGCCGAACCTCGCAGGGCTGAAGGTCTCGGATGCGCCGTTCGCGAAGTTCGCGCCGTACCTCCTGGAGGGGCTCGACGTCTTCGTCGGCCCCGAGGCGCTGATCTTCGCGGGCCTGCAAGCCGGTGCGGTGGGAGCAGTCTCCGGCCTCGCGGCTGCGTTTCCGGAACGGGTCGCCGCCGTCGTGCGTGAGCCGACGGAGGCGGGCGCTGTCGAGCTGGGCGAGTTGCGCGCGGCGATCGAGCTGTGTCCCCGCCACGCGGCGCTGAAGTACGTCCTCGGCCTTCGCGGCGTTCCGGTGCGAGAGGACGTTCGCGGGCCGCTGCGGCAACTCGTCGACAGCGAGCGAGCAGAGCTGCGCGGATGGCTCGAGTCGTCGTAGCCGGTGCGGGCGCGATCGGCGCCTCGATCGCGTACCACCTGGGGCTCCGGGGCGCCGACGGCGTCGTGCTCGCGGACGTGGGGGAGATCGCGGGCGGAGCGACGGGGAAGGCGATGGGCGGTGTCCGGCAGCAGTTCACCACGGAGGCCGAGGTACGGCTCGCGCAGGCGAGCGTCCGCCTCTTCTGCGAGCTGGGCGCGCCGCTGTTCGAGCAGGTCGGCTATCTCTTCCTCGCCACGACGCCCTCGGGGCTCGCCGAGCTCGAGCAGCGGCGAGTGATCCAGGCGGCCCTCGGCGTCCCGGTCGAGAACGTCGATGCCGGCTTTGTCGAGGGCCTCGACGTCGACGACGTGCTCGGCGCGACCATCTGCCGCGAGGACGGGATCGCGGACCCCATCGGGGTCACTCGAGAGCTCGTCGAGCGAGCGGCCGGTCTCGGGATCGAGGTTCGCGAAGGCGTCGACGCGCTCACGCTCGAGGCGGAGACTCTGGTCGTCGCGTGCGGTGCGTCGTCAGCCGGGGTTGCGGCAGCACGTGGCGTCGAGCTGCCGGTGCGGCCGCTCGTACGCCAGCTCGTCGACGTCGGCCCCGTCGAAGGTGTGCCTGCCGCGCTCCCGATGACGATCGAAGAGAACGGCTTCCATTTCCGGCGCGTCGGCACCGATGGGCTCAGGCTCGCGATGGGGGAGAGCGAGGCGCGCTGGGACGGGCCGGCCGAGGTCCGCGACGACCTGGTCGAGGACTGGCGCGACCGGCTCTCCCGACGGTACCCCCGCGCAACCGGGGCGCCGCTTCGCCGCTCCTGGGCCGGCTACTACGACATGACGCCCGACGCCCATCCGATCATCGGCCCGGTCGCGCCGGGGACGTACGCGGCCTGTGGCTTCTCCGGTCACGGCTTCATGCAGTCGCCTGCGGTGGGCGCCGCGGTCGCAGCCGAGCTGCTGGGCGAGACGCCGCCGTTCGACCTCGCGCCCTACAGACTCGACCGCTTCTCGGCCGGCGCGATCTTTCCCGAGACGCTCGTGCTCTAGCCGAGCCAGGCGTAGAGAAGCACCGCGGTCGCGGCGACGGCCGCGAGACCGATCGCGATCGCGTTCGCCACGAGGGCGGCGAGGATTGCGCGGCTCGAGCCGCCGGCAGGCGTGACGGCGGTCTTTTCCGTGCCCCAGCCGACCGTGGTCGCGAGCGCGTCGGTGATGAACTGGTTCAGGCTGGTCCCGTCCCGCTCGGCGCGACGTGCGAGCTCGGCGTGGAGGGTGCGAGGCATCCGCAACAGCAGCCGGCCACTCGGCGCGGGTTTCTCCTGCTCGTCGGCCTGCTCGGCGGGCGCTGTAGAGGCGGCACGGGCGCTCACGCCTTCCGAGTCTACGCGCTTGAAATCAGCTGCACAAGCGTTGCAACGTGATATCAGGCGCCGGTCGGGCCGATCTCCTGCCTCAGCGTGCGCAGGGAACGCGCAAGCAAGCGGGAGACGTGCACCTGGGAGAGCCCGACCCGCTCGGCGATCATCCGCTGGCTCAGGCCGCCTGCGAAGCGCAGGCGCAGGATCTCGCGCTCCCGGCCGCTGAGCGCGCTGAGCGACGCCGCGAGCAACGCCCGGTCTTCGCCGAGCTCGAGCCGGTGCGCGGCGGCGTCGTCGCACGCGGCGCTCGAGTCGGGCTCGAGCGGGACGGAGCGGACGAACGAGCCGAGCTCCCACTCCGCTCGTGGCACACGGATCGTCTGGGACTTGTCCCGCAGGTGGCGGCGGATCTCGCCGAGGATGGTCGGTACCGCATAGGCGGTGAGCGACGCGCCGCGTCCGGGCTCGTACCGGTCGATCGCCTTGATCAGCCCGACCGCGCCGACCTGGGCCAGGTCGTCCAGCTGCTCGCCGTGGTGCGCGTAGCGAAGGGCGAGCGAGCGCACGAGCGGCAGATGGTGCTCGATCAGCAGGCGCCGGGCCTCAGGATCCCGTGTCGTGCACCAGCGGCGCAGAAGATCGTGCTCAGCACCGCAAGCCAGCTCCAGTGTCGCCGAGGCATGCACGTCCCCGATTGTACGATTCCAGGAGAGAAATGAATAGAGGAGTTTCGACGCGCGCCGTCATGTGTTGAGGAAATGAAAAGAGAATGGCTCAAGTGATCGAGCAGCGGGTATTTCCTCTGTGTGACGACGGTCGTGTTGTGCACACCGCGGCGCCGCCTGGCAGTGCTGGCTGCAGCGTGCTGCCTGACTGCTGCCGCAGCGCCGATCGCCGCAGCTGACGAGCCCTCGCCGGCACTGCCCCTGGCGGTGCTTCCCGCCGCAGGCGAGGTCGTAGCGGCAGTCGAGGCCGCCATCCCCGCAGCCGTGGAGATCGGGCTCCCCGCGACGGGGGAGGCACCGCCGCGGAGTGAGCCCGGTTCCGGAGCCGGAGCCGCCCACTACCCCCGAGCCCGTAGCGGCTGCTCCCGTGGGCGGTCCCGGCTTGCCGCTGCCGCCGGTGGAAGCCGTTGCAGAGCCCAACGCTGCTCTCCCGGAGCGCCCTGCGGCTTCACCCGGCGCCGTCGAGCCGGCCACGCCCGCACCCCCGCAGGAGTCGGTTGGGGCAGCGGTGCAGCAGCAGCCGGTGAACGTGAACGTCTCGATCCGTGTCGACAGCCCGGGGGATGACGGCGCGGTGACGCAGACGAACGCCGTCGTGGCCGTCACGACCGCGCCGGTCGTGTCGACACCCGTGCCGGACACCCGATATCAGGAGCAAGCACCGCAGTATCAACCGCCTGTGGAGACCGAGAGCACGCGGGAACCGACCCCGGCGCCGACGCCGCAGGAGGCGGCACCGGTTCCGGCGACGTGGACGTGGAACTGGAACTGCGCAGACGGGCTGCCGCCTGCATTCGACCTTCCGACCGGAAGCCTGCCACAGTCGTGGGTGTGGAACTGGAGTGGGAATTGTGGCGGTATCGGCACAGCGACAGGAAATGCAGATCCGCAAAGCGCACCGCAGTATCAACCGGGAGTTACGCAGTATCAGCCCGTCAATGTCAACGTCTCGATTCGGATCGCCAGTCCAGGGTCGAATGGCCCGGTCGTCCAGGCGAACGTGGCCGTCGCGGTGACGGTGCCGCTGCCGCCGGTCGTCGCTCCGGGCCTGCCCCCACAAGCCGAGCCGGCCGCTCAGGACGCGTCGCCTGCGCCGGCACCCGGCGACGCAGCTCCCGCGGTCGCCGAGTGAGCCCTCGTGCATGTCCGAGCTGCCTCCGCGCGAGGCGGCTTGCCCGAGCTCGGTGGGTCCGTCGCCGGTCGAAGCGCCGGTAGCGGCCGCAGGGCCTCGAGCACGAGCAGTATCGACCTCGGCCGAACGTGAGCTCGCCGCTGCCGGCACTGCCGACGCCCGGCTCGAGATCACGGCGCGGCTCGTCGCGACGCTCGCCCCGCCGCGCCCGGCGCTCGAGGCCGCGGCGAGGTCGCGCGTCCCCGAGCGGCGACGCCACCGCGAGCCGGGGCTCCCCGACCTCACGCGACAGCCGCTCGCCGCGCTCGGGCTGGTCGCGCCCGAGCGGGCGGGCATGGATCTGAGCCCCTTCCTGATCTTGGTCTTCCTCGCCGCCTTCGTGTTCGCATTCGCCGATGCCGCTTGGCGCGTGCGAGACGGGTGGTGGCCGACGGCCGCGGAACCCGGCCGCCGGCGCGAGCGTCCCGGCTAGCTCGAGCTCCTTCCATCCGATCGAGCGGGCTGTTTGCCGCCCGCCCTTGGAACGTCTTCCGAAGGAGAGGAATCGATGAAACGGATACTCGCGGTGGCTGTCGCGACGCTCGGGCTCCTGGTGAGCGCGAGCGTGGCGGCGGCGGCCACACCGCCGGGTGACCCCGCCGCTCAGGCAGCGGGTCAGGCTGCCACGAGCGGCCAGGCGGCGGGTGCGCTCTCGGGCGCCTCGCAGAGCCAACCGGCGAACCAGAACATCTCCGTGCGCGTCCTGAGCCCGGGCGGCAACGGTGACGTCACGCAGTCCAACACCGTCAGCTCGAATGCGACGGCAGCGAATGCGAACGCCACCGACCAGTCGGCGGATCAGACGCAGGCCGGCTCGTGCGGCTGTGCGGACGGAGGAACGCAGGCGATCGGCCAGGAGTCGAAGTCGGACCAGGCCGCGTCGGCCCTCTCGCTCGCGACCCAGCAGGGCGCGAGCAACACGAACATCCCGGTGCGCGTTCTGAGCCCCGGGGACGACGGCGAGGTGTCGCAGACGAACAGCGTCGAGTCCGACGCGACCGCTGCAAACCTCAACGCGACCGGCCAGGAAGCCGATCAGACTGCGAGCGGTTCCGGCACGCAGGCGATCGGCCAGGAGGCCAAGTCGGACCAGGACGCAGTCGCTGCGTCGAAGGCGGAGCAGAGCGGAGCGAAGAACACGAACATCTCCGTGCGCGTGCTCAGCCCGGGCGACGACGGCTCCGTCGACCAGTCCAACAGCGTCAAGTCGTCTGCGACGGCGGCCAACCTCAACCTGACCGAGCAGGATGCGGATCAGGCTCAGGGCGGCTCCGGCGGCACGCAGGCGATCGGCCAGACGGCGAAGTCCGACCAGACGGCGGGCGCACTGTCCGTCGCCGAGCAGAAGGGCGCGAGCAACACCAACATCCCGGTGCGCGTTCTCAGCAAGGGCGACGGCGGCGACGTCACCCAGTCGAACAGCGTCGACTCGTCCGCGACCGCGGCGAACCTGAACGCGACCAAGCAGGCCGCGGATCAGACGCAGGCGGGCCGGGGCGAGTGCGGCTGCGCGTCCGGCGGCATCCAGGCGATCGGCCAGGAGTCGAAGAACGAGCAGGCCGCACTGGCGCTCTCGGCGGCGTCGCAGCATGGCGCGTCGAACAGCAACACGCCGGTTCGGGTCGCCAGCAACGGTGACGACGGCGACGTCGACCAGTCGAACAGCGTCGCGTCCGACGCGACGGCGCTCAACGTCAACCTGACCGGCCAGCATGCGGATCAGGACCAGCAGGGCGGCAACTGCCGCTGCGGGTCCGGCGGGATCCAGGCGATCGGCCAGGAGGCGAAGAGCGAGCAGGGTGCTCTCGCCGCGTCGATGGCCGCCCAGAGCGGTGGACACGACCGGTGTGGCTGCGCCGCAGGCGGGAACACGAATGCTCCCGTCCGGGTGGACAGCTACGGCGACGGCGGCTCGGTCGAGCAGTCGAACAGCGTCGCCTCGTCCGCGGGCGCCGCGAACCTGAACGTGCTGCACCAGAGCGCGGCTCAGGATCAGTCCGGCTCAGGCGGCATCCAGGCGATCGGGCAGGAGGCCAAGAACGGCCAGACGGCGATCGGTCTGTCCGCGGCGCTGCAGCACGGCGCCTCGAACAGCAACACGCCGGTCCGGATCGACAGCAAGGGTGACAGCGGCGACGTGTCGCAGTCGAACGCCGTCGCCTCGAGTGCGACCGCGCTCAACGCCAACCTGACCGGACAGGATGCCGTCCAGAACCAGCGTGGCAACAGCGAGTGCGGCTGCCACGGGATCGGGATCCAGGCGCTCGGACAGTCGGCGAAGAGCGAGCAGGGTGCGCTGGCGGCGTCACTGGCCGCGCAGGCGGGGGCGAGCAACGAGAACGCTCCGGTGCGCGTGGACAGCTACGGCCACGGCGGCTCGGTCGACCAGTCGAACGACGTCGCCTCGTCGGCGACGGCCGCGAACCTGAACGGCTTGCACCAGGACGCCGATCAGCACCAGGCCGGCGGTGGCGGGATCGCGATCCAGGCCCTCGGCCAGTCGGCGTCCAACGGGCAGCACGCGATCGGTCTGTCGGCGGCGCTGCAGCACGGTGCCTCGAACAGCAACACGCCGGTCGCGGTCGGCAGCCGGGGAGATGCCGGCGACGTCTGGCAGTCCAACACCGTCAGCTCGTACGCGACGGCGCTGAACCTGAACCTGACGAAGCAGGACGCGGACCAGCAGCAGTCGGGCAGCGCGTGTCGCTGCTCGGACTCGGTCGGCATCCAGGCGATCGGCCAGGAAGCCAAGAACGGGCAGGGCGCTCTCGCCGCCTCGCTGGCCGCGCAGGCCGGCGGCCGGCAGTGCGGCTGCGGCTCCAACTCGACCCCGCAGTGGGACGGGCTGGGCTCGCAGCGGCTCAACCCGGTCGGAACGAGGTGGATGCTGGAGTAGTCGTCCAGGGGGCTTCCGGTTGCCTCCGGGCAGCCGGAAGCCCCCTGCAAATCGCGTTGACAGTTCTGACGACCCGCAGTAGCGTCGAGAGCAGAGAGGCAAGGGAAGGACGGGCCGATGGCAGGATGGGGTGTCGGATCGTCACTGCGGCGGTTGTGCGCTCCGGCAGGAGCTCTGGCCCTCCTCGGCTTCGTCCTCGCCCTCCCGGCGACCGCAGCCGAGCCCGCGCCGGATCCGCCGCCGCTCGCGGTCGCGCCCGATCCTCCGGTTGCGGCCAAGCCCGCGCCCGTTGCGCGCCGCACCCGCTGCGCCGGTTCGCCGCGCGCCGGTCGTCCGTGCAGCCGCCGGCTCCGGCTGCCCGTCGGCGAAGCCGAAGGCTGTCGTGAAGAAGGCTCCGGTGGCGCAGAAGGCCGCCACCCCGACACCGCGGCCCGTGTCGCGCCCGCCGCATGACCGCAGCCCGGTGCCGCTGGCAGCTTTCCGCGCCGCCGCCGACGGGCTCGACCGCGGGCTGCTCGCCGTCGCCGGATTCGCGCTGCTGCTCGCGACGCTCGGAGGCGGCGTCGTCCTCGCCGTCGCGCGCCGCGAGTTGAGAGGGCTGATGGCGTGAGGCGCGCATTGCTGATCGCGACGGCTCGGCGGCGCTCGTGTGTCGTGCCCGCTGCGATCGCGTCAACCCGAGCGTCAGCTTCTCGTTGATCGGGCACGTGCCGGCTCGAACGGGTGGTTCACGAGCAACGTGACGATGCAGTGGACGATCACGGAGATCGTCCAGCGTTGACTTCTACGCGGGCTGTGGCTCGCCCAGTTGGTCAGGCCGAGGGCAGGCGAACTCACGAACATCTGTCACGGCCTACTTCTCTGGAGGACAGTCGCGAGCGGCGACACCGTCCGAGAATCGACAAGACGCCGCCGACAGGCGTCTCCGGCGCGCTCACCCGCGCGCCGGACGCGAACGGCTGGTTCAACCATCCCGTCTCCGCCAACTTCGGCGGCCAGGACGCGGTCTCCGGGATCGCCGGGTGCAGCCAGCCCAGCTACGCCGGCGCCGACAGCGCGTCCGCCTCGCTCGCGGGCACGTGCACGGACGTCGCGGGCAACACGAGCGGCGCTGCGGCCGTCTCCTTCAAGTACGACGCGACCGCACCGGCCGTGACTCCGGCGCCGGAGCGGAAGCCCGACCTCGGCGGCTGGTACCGGAAGCCGGTGCTGGTCGGCTTCACGGGCACGGACCTCACGTCCGGCATCGCGTCCTGCAGTGCCCCGGCGCGGTACGCCGGGCCCGACCGCGCCGAGGCAGCCGTCGTCGGGTCGTGCCGGGACGCGGCCGGGAACGCCGCGGAGGGAGGCTTCGCCTTCAAGTACGACTCGACGCCGCCAAAGCTCACCGCCGCCAAGGCCGAGGTCGCGAACGGGAGCGCCCGCGTCACGTGGAAGCGCACCGCCGACGTGGCGCGGATCGAGATCCTCCGGACGCCCGGGGTCAACGGGAGGAAGCGCACGAGCGTCTACAAGGGCAAGGGCACCGCCTTCACCGACCGCACCGTGAAGAACGGGAAGCGCTATCGCTACGAGATCATCGCCGCCGACGTTGCCGGCAACCTCGCGCGCAAGACGGTGACGGCGCTCCAGCGCGCCCCGCTCTACAGCCCGGCCACGGGGACGATCGTCAAGCGCGCACCTGTCGTCCTGCGCTGGCAGCCCGTGTCCGGCGCGCGCTTCTACAACGTCCAGCTCTTCCGCAACGGCGTCAAGGTCATGAGCGTCTGGCCGAAGAGCGCGCCGCTGAAGCTCGGAGCCTCGTGGGAGTACAAGGGCAAGCGGCAGCGGCTCGACCCCGGTCGCTATCGCTGGTACGTGTGGCCGGCGCGGGGAACCCGGGCGCGGCCGGAGTACGGCCGACCGCTCGGCACGAGCCTCTTCGTCGTCAAGCGCTCCTAGTCGAACGCGAGCCCGAGGCGCGAGAGCTCCTCGTCCGCGTAGCGGCCCTCGACGGTCGCTTCGAGGTCGAACTCCTCGACGAGCTCGGGCTCCTTCCCGATCAGGTCGCGCACGTCGCCGGGGAGCGGCTGATCGGCGGCCTCGCGTGACTCGAACAGATAGAAGGCGCCCCACCGGTCGCCGAGGGGATCGGAGATCCACGCCTTGAACCGCAGCCCCTCGACCTCTTCGAACGCGTCCACCGTCTCGTCGCGCAGGTAGCGCCGGAGCTCCTCGATCGTCGTCTTCGAGTCTGCGAGCGACCAGAGCACGATACGAACGACGGGGGTCAGGTTGCCCGCACCTTCGCCAGCGTCGCCTTCGCCTGCCGGAGCACGTCTGCCTCCTTGTGGCCGAAGTCGTCCATGTAGGAGTGCATCGCCGCCTCGAGGACGCGCAGGTCCTCGGCGTCGAGACCGATCCCGCGTGGCTGGTCGAGCCGCTCGACGATGAAGCTCGCGTACCAGGCCGGCCAGTCCGGGTCGGGATGGCCGAGCGACTGCTCGTAGGCCGCGTGCGCCTGCTCCGCCTCCCGCAGCGCCTCCGCCAGCTCTGCCGCCGTGATTGCCATCGTGCCTCCTTCTACATCCTGAAGATGCCGAACGTCGACTCGGGCACCGGCGCGTTGAGCGCCGCCGAGATCCCGAGCGCGAGCACCCGGCGCGTGTCGCGCGGGTCGATGATCCCGTCGTCCCAGAGCCGCGCGGTCGAGTAGTACGGGTTGCCCTCGGCCTCGTAGGTGGCGCGGATCTCGTCGGCGTCCGCGTCGCCGACCATCGTCAGCACCGTCGCCGCCTGTTCGCCGCCCATCACCGAGATGCGGGCGTTCGGCCACATCCACAGCTGCCGGGGGCCGTACGCGCGGCCGCACATCGCGTAGTTGCCGGCGCCGAACGAGCCGCCGGTGACGACGGTGAACTTGGGCACGTCCGCGCAGGCGACCGCGGTGACGAGCTTCGCGCCGTCCCGGGCGATGCCGCCCTCCTCGTACTCCTTGCCGACCATGAAGCCGGTGATGTTCTGCAGGAAGACGAGCGGGATCTTCCGCTTGGCCGCGAGCTCGATGAAGTGCGCGCCCTTCTGGGCCGACTCGGCGAAGAGCACGCCCTTGTTCGCGAGGATCGCGACCGGGTACCCCTCGATCCGGGCGAAGCCGCAGACGAGGGTCGTGCCGTAGAGCGCCTTGAACTCGGCGAAGCGGGAGCCGTCCACGATCCGCGCGATCAGCTCGTGCGCGTCCATCTCGTGCTTGAAGTCCTCGGGGACGAGCCCGTAGAGGTCGGCGGGGTCGAGCGCCGGCGGCTCGGTCGGCGCGACGTCCCAGGGGAGCTCCTTGCGGCGGTGCAGGTTGCGGACGATCTGCCGCGCGAGCGCGAGCGCGTGCTCGTCCGAGGTCGCGTAGTGGTCTGCGACCCCAGAGCGCCGCGTGTGCACGTCGGCGCCGCCGAGCTCTTCGGCGGTGACGTCCTGCCCCGTCGCGGCCTTCACGAGCGGCGGGCCGCCGATGAAGATCGTCCCCGTGCCCTGGACGATGATCGTCTCGTCGCTCATCGCCGGCACGTAGGCGCCGCCCGCGGTGCACGAGCCCATCACGACGGCGATCTGCGGGATGCCCTGCGCGGACATGCGCGCCTGGTTGTAGAAGATCCGGCCGAAGTGCTCGCGGTCGGGGAACACCTCCGCCTGGAGTGGGAGGAACGCGCCGCCGGAGTCGACGAGGTAGAGGCACGGGAGGTGGTTCTGCTCGGCCACCTCCTGCGCGCGCAGGTGCTTCTTGACGGTCAGCGGGAAGTAGGAGCCGCCCTTCACGGTCGCGTCGTTGGCAACGACGACGCACTCCTGCCCCTCGATCACGCCGATCCCGGTCACGATCCCGGCCGACGGGGCGGCGCCGTCGTAGAGCTCCCAGGCCGCGAGCGCGTTCAGCTCGAGGAACGCGGTGCCGGGATCGAGCAGCCGGTCGACGCGGTCACGTGCGGTCAGCTTGCCGCGGGAGCGATGACGCTCGACCGCCTTCTCGTCACCGCCGCGGGCGATCTGCGCAGTTCGCTCGCGCAGCTCGGCGACCAGAACCTCCATGCGCTCGGCGCGGCGCGCGAAGCTTTCGTCGCGCTCGACCTGGGAGGTGAGCAGGGCCACGCCGCGAGCCTAACGGAGCCGGCAGCCTGCGCCGGTCGGACCGGGCGGCGCGCGTCCGATGGAGCGTGTAGGAATCAACACATTGGGGGATAAGAACGGAGCCACTATGCGCCGAGAGCAAAGAGCACCGATGTCACGTTTCACGCTCATGTCCCGCCTCGGTCTCGCCGAGCCGCTCGTACGGCTCGCGCGGCGTGTCGAGTCCTCGAACCGCGCGGCTGCCGTTCGTTCGGACCAGGCACAGGCGACCGGTCGGCTCCGGCTCGACCGTCCTTCCGCCTAGCTCGCGCGGCTCACGAGGTTGCCCCTGCGGCCTTCGCGGGCGTCAGCACGCCCGACACGGTGCCGGTGCCCAGAGTGCGTGGCTTTCCGTCGACTGTCAGGTCGACGTTCCCGGCCGCGCCGAGCGAGAGCCAGACGCGGTCTCCCTCGAGTCGGATCGACTCGCCCTGTGCCAGCAGACGCTCCTCGAGCACGGGCCCTGACTCGGAGCCCTGACGCGCGGAGACCCAGCTGTCCCCCCGCGTTGCGGTGACGACGACGACAGCGAGTTCGTCGGCGGGCGGTGGCGTCGGGGCGGGCGCAGACCCCGTCGTCGCGGCTCTCGAGGGCGTGGGGGCGGGCTCCGCCGCGGTGCGGGAGAGCGCCGTGGTCCCAGGTGGCGCGTCGAGTGTCTCGGGCGCTGCTGCCGGTTCGGGGGGCGACTCGACCGAGATCGCGCCGGCGAGGACGAGCACGAGCACGCCGAGCGCGACCGCGCTCAGCAGCGCGAGAAACCAGAACAGTGCGTCCGAGGCCGACGGTCGGTGCATCCGCCTCCCTTTCGGCAGCCTGCCGAAAGTCCCTTGCTTCCGTTGCTTTGCCCCCAGGAGAGTGGCATATTGCTGACACGGCAGCTTCGCGAAGCGACGAGCGGCGGCCGTAACTGCGTACACCCCCAACACTTCGGGCGGCCACGAGGAGGAGGGGGTGTCCGCTTGTTGGATTTTCCGGAATTTCCTCCAAGTTTCCGCGTGGGGGGCTTGCCTGGGGCTGCCGCTCCTGCGAGGTTCCCCCGGTCAGCGACCCGTGAGGTTCCGGTGGAACAGAGCATGCCCGAGCATCTCGTCACGCTCGTGCTCGATTGCCTCGAGTGCGGTGCGCGCTCCGACGACGGACGCGGCTGGAAGGCGTATCTGTACGAGGAGACGTCCGAGGTCTGGGTCTACTGCGCCGACTGCGCGCGGCGCGAGTTCGAAGACGGGTAGTAAGGGGCGCGCCCGGGGAGCGCGGCCGCTCCCACAACACGATCGTGACCACGAGCCCTTCGGCTCGGACGGCGGGTCGCGGGGCGCGCCCGGAAGCAGGGTAGACGCGATCCACGCGTGGTCGTGTCCTCGAACCGGGTGAGCAGGCATCCCCGGATCAGGTACCGAGCATGTGCCAGGCGCCGAAGATGACGGCACCCCAGAACCACATCGCGAGCGTGCTGTAGGCCGCGGCTCGGGCCGGCCGCACGTCGTGCCTGAGCAGGCGCTCGGTGTAGAGGACGAACGGGATCCCGAGCGGGAAGACGACGAGCGCCCAGCCCTCGTCCCAGCCCGGCCAGTCGCCGCCCATCGCGGCGTCGCGAACCATCAGCACGAGTGCCGCGCCGAGCGCGAGCACGACCGCAGCGACGACCCCTCGTCTCACGCCGCAGACCGTACACCCTGGACAGCGGCGACGCGTCCTGCCGTAACCACTCGCCCCATTGGTCTTGGGAGCGAAGCGACCCTTCAGGGGTCTTTGCGCAGTTGGGGTTCCGCTTCTGCGGATCTCCGACCTTGCGCGGGTGGTGGGAGCGGAGCGACCCTTCAGGGGTCTTGCGCGATTGAGATCCGCCCTGCGGATCTCGATCTTGCGCCAATGGTGGGAGCGAAGCGACCCTTCAGGGGTCTTGCGCGATTGAGATCCGCCCTGCGGATCTCGATCTTGCGCCAATGGTGGGAGCGGAGCGACCCTTCAGGGTCTTAGCGCGATCGAGATCCGCCCCTGCGGATCTCGATCTTGCGCAGAAACAGGGGCGACAGGACTCGAACCTGCGACATTCGGTTTTGGAGACCGACGCTCTACCAACTGAGCTACGCCCCTCTGCGTGAGGCGGATTGTAGCCTTGCCCGGATGAGCCAGCGACATGCGCTCGGGCTGCTCTTCCTCGTCCTGGCGGTCGGCTTCCTGGGGATCGCATTCGCGGGGGCGCGGGCCGGGGTGTGGGTCGTCGCGGCCGCCGCCGCCGCCCTCGGAGGTTGGATGTTGACGATGTCGCTGCGTCTCTTGAGCAAGAGATCGCGCTGACGCGGCGTATTCTCTCGCCATGGCGAAGGTCGAGGACACGAGCGCGCTCTGGCAGCAGTACCGGAAGTCCAATGACCGGGCGGCACGCGACCGGCTGATCCTGACCTACGCGCCGCTCGTCAAGTTCGTTGCCGGCCGCCTCGGCAGCGGCCTGCCTGCCCACGTGGACGAGGGTGATCTCGTCTCGTACGGGCTGCTCGGCCTGATCGGTGCGATCGAGCGCTACGACCCGGACCGGGAGATCAAGTTCGAGACCTACGCGATCGCGCGGATCAAGGGCGCGATCATCGACGAGCTGCGCGCGCTCGACTGGGTGCCGCGCTCGGTGCGAGCGCGCGCGCGCGACATCGAGCGTGCGATCGCCGAGCTGGAGAAGAAGCTCCACCGTGCTCCGACCGACGAGGAGATCGCGGACAAGCTCGGTCTCACCGAGGACGAGCTCGGGGCGAGCCTGACGGAGATCTCGCGCTCCTCGATCGCGGCCCTCGACGAGCTTTGGACCGTGTCGGCAGGCGGCGACCAGATCGCGCTGATCGACACGATCGAGGACACGCAGGGGCCCGAGCCGCAATCGGCGCTCGCTCAGACCGAGATGCGCGAGGCGCTCGGCGAGTCGATCGCCCGGCTGCCCGAGCGCGAGAAGCTCGTCGTCACGCTGTACTACTACGAGGAGCTGACGCTGCGCGAGATCGGCGAGGTGCTGGGCGTGACCGAGTCACGCGTCTCGCAGCTGCACACGAAGGCGATCCTGCGCCTGAAGGCGCGCCTCGGCGGCGCCGCGGCCGCTCGAACGCCCTCGTAGGTCCCTTCCGGCCCGGAGGAGTAGGCTCGGAGGAGGTAAGGGGTCGGGAAGGCGGTTTCGATGTTCGATGATCTGGCACGCTCGCTCGAAGGAGATCTGATCGAGCCCGGCGACGCAGGCTACGACGATGCGCGCACGCTGTTCAACGCGATGATCGACCGTCGCCCCGGCGCGATCGCGCGCTGCGCGAACGAGGCCGACGTCGCCGCGTGCGTACGCTGGGCGCGCGACACGGGCACCGAAGTCGCGGTCCGAGCGGGAGGCCACTCGGTCGCCGGAATGTCTCTGTGCGACGGCGGGCTCGTGATCGACGTCAGGCTGCTGACCGAGATCTCGGTCGATCCGGAGGCGAGGCGCGTCCGGGCGGGTGCCGGCCTGACGTGGGCCGAGCTGGACGCTGCGACGCAGGCGCACGGCCTGGCGACGACCGGCGGCCGCGTTTCCTCGACCGGCGTCGCCGGGCTGACGCTCGGCGGCGGCTCCGGCTGGCTCGAGCGCTCGCACGGGCTCGCCTGCGACAGCCTCGTCGCGGCCGAGGTCGTCCTCGCCTCGGGCGAGCGGGTGCGCGCGGACGAGAACAGCCATTCCGACCTGCTCTGGGCGCTCCGCGGCGGCGGCGGCAACTTCGGTGTCGTCACCACACTCGAGCTGGAGCTGCATCCGGTCGGCCCGACGGTGTTCGGCGGCCTCGCCGCCTACGATCCGGCGCACGGCCGCGCGCTCGCCGGGGCCTTCAGGGACTTTCACTCGCCGGGGCCGGATCAGGCGGGGCTGGCATTCGGCTACATCGCGGCGCCGCCCGAGGACTTCATCCCGCCGGAGTGGCACGGCAAGCGCGTCGCGGTCACGGCCGGGATGTGGAACGGCCCCGTGGCGGAGGGCGAAGAGGCACTGCGTCCGCTCCGCGAGGTCGCCGAGCCGATCGCCGACCTCTACGGCGAGATCCCCTACACGGCGCTGCAGAGCATGATCGACGACCCGCCCGGCAAGCGGAACTGGTGGACAGCCGAGTACGTCGACGCCCTGCCGGACGAGGCGCTCGACGCGATCGTCGCCTACGGCGAGCAGATGCCGCTCAGCTTCACGCAGATGCTCGTCCTGCCCTGGGGTGGCGAGGTGTCTCGTCGCGATGACTCGCCCCTGGCGAAGCGCGACGCGGCCTACGTCCTTCACCCCTTCTGCGTGTGGGAGGGCGCGGACCGCGACGAGGAGCACATCGCGTGGGGCCGGGCAGCCAGGGAGGTCTTCGCACCGTGGAAGAGCGGCGGCGTCTACCTCAACTTCATCGGTGACGAGGGCGACGACCGCGTCCGCGCCGGCTTCGGCGAGAGCTACGAGCGCCTGACGGAGGTGAAGGAGCGCTACGACCCCGACAATCTCTTCCACGGGAACCAGAACGTCCGGCCGAGCAGTCAGCTGACCGCGTAACCGCGTTAGGATTTCGCAGCCAGCGCACCCAGCCGAGGAGGATCCGTTCGCATGCCCGCATTCGAGCCCGGAAAGATCCGCAACGTCGCCGTCGTCGGCCATCGCGGCACGGGCAAGACCTCGCTCGTGGAGGCGCTGCTCTACCAGGCAGGCGAGACGACCCGGCTCGGCACGATCGACGCGGGCTCGACGGTCGCGGACTGGGACGACGACGAGCAGCAGCGGAAGATGTCGATCGCGCTGTCGCTCACGCACGCGGAGTGGCAGGAGCGGAAGCTCAACCTCGTGGACGTGCCGGGCGACCCGAGCTTCCAGGGCGAGTCGCGTTGTGCGCTCCGCGTCGTCGAAGGTGCGCTCGTCGTGCTCAGCGGCGTCATGGGTGTCGAGGTGGGCACGACCCGCGTCTGGAAGCGCGCCGACGAGCTCGGGCTCGCCCGCGTTCTCTTCGTGAACATGCTCGACCGCGAGCGCGCCGACTTCTTCCGCGCGCTCGGCCAGCTGCAGGAGCAGCTCTCGCCGCGTTGCGTCGCCGTTCATCTCCCGATCGGGTCCGAGCACGAACTGACGGGGATCGTCGACGTGCTCCACCTCTGTGCGTACACGAGCCCGGACGGCGCCAAGGAGCCCGAGCCGGGGCCGATCCCGGACGACATGGCCGGGCTCGTGCAGGAGTACCGGGAAAAGCTGCTCGACGAGGTCGTCCAGACCGACGAGGCGCTGATGGAGAAGTACCTCGAGGGCGGGGAGCTCGGTGTCGAGGAGGTCGCGCACGCGCTCAAGGATGCGGTCACCCGTGGCGAGGTCTTCCCGGTCGCATGTGGCGTGGCGACGAAGAACCTCGGCAGCCACGCGCTGCTCGACCTGATCGTCGAGGGCGTGCCGTCGCCGGCGAAGGCCGGTTCGATCACGCACATCGACGGCGCGGAGACGGCTGCGTTCGTCTTCAAGACGATCGCCGACCCGTTCGCGGGCCGGATCAACCTCTTTCGCGTCCTCCAGGGCTCCGTCCGGCCCGACCAGACGCTCGTCGACGCCCGGACACACGCGAAGGAGCGGATGGGCTCGCTCCTCTTCCAGCAGGGGAAGGAGCACATCCCCGCCGAGGAGTTCGGGCCGGGGGACATCGGGGCGGTCGCCAAGCTGAAGGAGGTGCAGACCGGCGATCTCCTGCTCGACCGGGAGGTCGAGACGGACGTGCCCGAGATCGGCTTCCCCGAGCCCGTGATGAGCTTCGCCGTGACGCCGAAGGTGAAGGGCGACGAGGAGAAGGTCGCGCAGGCCGTCAGGCGGCTCGCCGAGGAGGATCCGACGCTGCGGCTCCGTCGCGACCAGCAGACGGGCGAGGAGATCCTCTCCGGGATGAGCCAGATGCACGTCGAGGTCGCGCTCGGCCGGGCCAAGCGCCGGTTCGGCGTCGACGTCGACCTGCACCCGCCGCGTGTGCCCTACCTGGAGACGATCAGGAAGGAGTCGAAGGCCCACGCGCGCTACAAGAAGCAGACGGGCGGGCGCGGCCAGTTCGGCGACTGCACGATCGTGCTCGAGCCGATCGACGGCAACGTCGGCTACGAGTTCGTCGACAAGATCGTCGGCGGTGTGATCCCGCAGGGCTTCCGGCCCGCCGTCGACAAGGGGATCCAGGAGGCGATGCACCACGGCGAGCTGGCGGGCGCGCCGGTGCAGGGCGTGCGCGTGCTGCTCGTCGACGGCTCCTACCACACGGTCGACTCGTCGGAGATGGCGTTCAAGATCGCCGGCTCGATGGCCTTCAAGGACGCCTACGCCAAGGCGGAGCCGGCCCTGCTCGAGCCGATCATGGAGCTCGAGGTCACCGTGCCGGACGAGGCGGTCGGCGCGGTCAACGGCGACCTCAACTCCCGCCGGGGACGCCTGCACGGGATGGAGCCCGCGTCCGGGATGACGACGATCAGGGCAGAGGTGCCGATGGCCGAGATGCTCACCTACCTGCAGACCCTGACGTCGATCACGGGCGGCAGGGGGGACTACTCGATGCACTTCCTCCGCTATGACGAGGTGCCGTCACACGTGGCCCAAAAAGTGATCGAGGAGACCAAACGCGAGCGCGAAGCCGCCGCGTCGCACTGATGCCGACCGGGCCTGTGGATAACACAGGAGTGTTTGCTACGGTCGGCGGATGCGTGTGACCCGCATCGGCACCTCGAGGGTCTGTGCGATCTGCGAGCGCTCGCTGCTGATGGGAGAGCACGCGATCCGGTTCTCCCCCGACGGTGGCGAGTACGTCGACGTCTGCCCGCTCTGCGCCGAGATCGCGCTCGAGCACGGCTGGCTGCGCGAGGGGAGCCCCTCCATGCCGAAGGTCTCGCTCGAGGAGCGGCGCCGCAAGAGCCGCTGGGGGAGCCTGCTCGGCACCTCGCGCCGCGCCGAGGAGGCGCCGGTCGCACCGGAGCCGATCCTGCGCCGGCTGTCCGAGCCCGAGCTCGCCGTCGTCGAGGCGGCCGACCTCTTCAACTCGAGCCCGCACCGGCGCACGGTCGCCGGCGTCGCCAAGAGCCTCGGTTCCCCGAAGGCGTCGATCGTCCCGCTCTCGGGTGTCAGCGGTGAGATGGTCGTCACCGTCGCGTGGGAGATCTCCTGGTACCAGTACCGCGTCTCGCCGGACGCCGCGCAGCCGCTCCGGCTGGCCGAGCGTGGCCACGACCTCGGCGATCTCGAGACGGGCTACCAGGTCTGGAATGCGCAGCTGGGCGACGACGGGCGCCTGATGCCCGACATCGCGCGCGTCTGAGCTGACGCCACGTCCCCCCAAAGAGGCACTGGCGCCGCGGCGGCGAATACCTAGACTCAGAGAGCGATGATCTACTGCGTGATCCCCCGCGAGCTCGAGGCCGATCTCTTCGACAAGATGGTCGAGTACTACAAGGACAACCCGAACGTGACCGTGATCATGGATCGCCGGGAGGGTGAGGATCGCCGCAACGGGCGCGAGTACGGGGGCAAGCGGGAGGTGCGCGACCGTCGCCGCGCTCGCGTGCCAGGGACGTTCCCCGACGTCGACGTCTAGTACGAGACCGGGTTGAGGTAGCGGGCGCAACCGTCCGCGCCGAGCGCGAGGAAGCGCCGGCGGAGCTCCGCGGCGACCGGGACCGTCTCGGTGACGCGCCGTTCGAGCAGCGTGCTGTCGAACTCACGCTCGAGCTCCGAGATCGCAGCCACGTCGAGGTCGTGTGATTCGGACAGCATCCCGAGCGCCGCGGCGATGGCCGGTCGTTCGGCCCGTGGGGCGGCGAGCGCTCGGAGATCGGTGAGCACGTCCGCCTCGACCCGTGTCGCGCCGCGGTAGAGGTGTAGGGCGCGCTCCTCGGCGTCGGCGATCGCGTCGGCCGCGGCGACGAGCGCGCGCGCCTCCGTGAGCCCGCGCTCGCAGACGCTGCTCGCCTGCTGCGCCCACGCCACCGGTCCGTCGGCCTCGGCGCCGTCGCCGCGCGCCAGCACGACCACTGCGAGGACGACAGCGGTCACGATCGAGCCGGCGAGCAGTGCCAACCGCATCGCAGGGCAATCTACTGACTACACTCACGCCCGATGGCAGTCGCCGAGAAGCAGTTCAAGAACTACGTCGGGGGCGAGTGGACCGATGCCGCCTCGGGCGAGACCTTCGACTCCACGATGCCCGCGACGGGCGAGACGCTCGGCAGCTTTCCGCGGTCGACCGCCGAGGACGTCGACCGTGCGGTCGAGGCGGCCAAGGCGGCCTTCGAGGAGTGGCGCCTCGTGCCGGCGCCGGAGCGCGGCAACGTCCTCTTCCGGTTCGCCCGCCTGCTGGAGGAGCGCAAGGACGAGCTGACCGAGCTGATGAGCCGCGAGATGGGCAAGGTGCTCGCGGAGGCGGGCGGCGACGTGCAAGAGGCGATCGACATGTCGGTCTACATGGCCGGCGAGGGCCGCAGGCTCTTCGGCCAGACGACGCCCTCCGAGCTGCGCGACAAGTTCCAGATGTCGGTGCGGATGCCGGTCGGCGTCGTCGGCGCGATCACGCCCTGGAACTTCCCGATCGCGATCCCCGCGTGGAAGCTCGCGCCGGCGCTCGTCTGCGGGAACACCGTCGTCCTGAAGCCGGCGGAGGACACGCCGCTGCTGGCCGAGCGCTTCATCGAGCTGCTCGGCGACGCAGGGCTGCCGGACGGGGTCGTCAACCTCGTCCACGGGTACGGCGAGGAGGCGGGCGACCGGCTCGTGCGCCACCCGGACGTCCCGATCATCACCTTCACCGGCTCGCGCGAGACCGGCGTGCTCGTGACGAAGAACGCCGCCGACGCGCTCAAGCACGTCCATCTCGAGCTCGGCGGCAAGAACGCGATCGTCGTCATGGACGACGCCGATCTCGACCTCGCGGTCGAGGGGATCGTCTGGTCGGCCTTCGGCACGTCCGGCCAGCGCTGCACCGCTGCGAGCCGCGTGATCGTCCACGAGGCCGTGTACGGCGAGCTGCAGACGCGGCTGGTCGAGCGGGCGGAGGCGATGCGGATCGGCCCCGGCTGGGATCCCGAGACCGACCTCGGCCCGGTGATCAACCAGGAGTCGCTCGACAAGATCCACTCCTACACGGGGATCGGGTCCGACGAGGGCGCGAAGCTGCTGACGGGCGGCGAGCAGGCGACCGACGGCGACCTCGGCAAGGGCTTCTTCTACCGCCCGACGATCTTCGCCGACGTCGACCCGCAGATGCGGATCGCGCAGGAGGAGATCTTCGGCCCGACGACCGCCCTGATCCCGGTCAAGAGCTTCGACGAGGCGATCCAGGTCGCGAACGGGATCCGCTACGGCCTCTCCTCCTCGATCTTCACCCGCGACGTCAACCAGGCGTTCCGCGCGATGCGCGATCTCCAGACGGGGATCACGTACATCAACGCGGGCACGACCGGCGCCGAGGTGCACCTGCCGTTCGGCGGCACGAAGGACACCGGCAACGGCCACCGCGAGGCCGGCCAGGCTGCACTGGATGTCTTCACGGAGTGGAAGTCGCTCTACGTCGACTACTCCGGCAAGCTCCAGCGCGCGCAGATCGACAACGTCGAGTAGTGCCGAAGCTCGTCTGGTTCGTTGCGGCGGATGCGCTCGACGGCGCGCTCGCGGTGCCGTCGTGAAGGCGAAGCTCTGGACGGACGGCGGCGCCAGGGGCAATCCCGGGCCGGCCGCCTTCGCCTACGTCCTGGAGGACGACGGCGGCGAGACGCTGGCCGCCCACGGGGAGGCGATCGGCGTCGCGACGAACAACGTCGCGGAGTACAGAGCCCTGCTCGCCGGGCTCGAGAAGGCGGTCGAGCTGGGCGTGACCGAGCTCGAGGTGGTCTCCGACTCCGAGCTGATGGTGAAGCAGATGCGCGGCGAGTACAAGGTCAAGAACGAGGCGCTGCGTGAGCTCTCCGTGCGCGCCGGCCGCCTCGCGCGGGACGTCGGTTCGGTCGCCTACACGGCGGTGCGGCGCGAGCACAACAAGCTCGCCGACCGGCTCGTGAACGAGGCGCTGGACGCCGAAGCCGCCGGCTGACCCTCGCTATACTGGCCGCCCACGCGGATGTAGCTCAGTTGGCTAGAGCGTCTGCTTGCCATGCAGAAGGTCGTGGGTTCGAGTCCCATCATCCGCTCTCTCTGAAAGCCCGGCTCAGCGGGGCTTCTTCTCTCGGCCAGAGGGCTTGCGTGTCCCGGCGCCGACTACGACGGGCGGATCGCCACTCCGGCCTCGACGAGCTCGGCCCGCTCGGCCGCTGAGATCTCGTAGGCCGTTCCCGGCTCGGCGCCGATCACGATCACCGTCGTTGCGTCCTCGAGTGCGGTTGCGGAGCGCTTGGATCGCACGTCCGTCACGCTCACCCAGGTTCCGGCCGGAGCTTCGATCACGTCGCCGTCGACGACGAATCGAGCCGCTCCCGCGTGGACGAAGTACAGCTCTTCATGCTTCTCATCGTCGGGGTCAGCGTGATCGTGCTCGCCGATGATGCGATCGCCGGCGTGACGCGCCACGTAGGCGTTGATGCCGAACGAGCGCAGGCCAAAATGGTTACGGATCGGGTGCCAGAGCGCGTCGCTATGGGGTACGCGCACAGCAGGGACGTGCGCGAGCAAATCGTGATCGGCCATCGGCAGATGCTATCCCCCGGATCAGATCTCGATACGTGCGCGCTCGCTGCCGGTCCGGGTCTAGGCGGGCGACGCGAGCACGGCGGCGAGCAGTTCGTCGAGCTGCGCGGTCGCGAGGCAGATCGAGGTGTCGGACGGCTCCGTAGTAGAGCCGCAGCTCGCCGGAGGTCGGGTCGTGGACGACTCCGCACGGGAAGATCGCGTTCGCCACGTCGCCGCTGCGCTCGTACGGCTCGTGCGGCCCGAAGACCCAGTTCGGGGCCCGCCGGAGGACCCGCGTCGGCTCCTCGAGATCGAGCAGCGCGAGCCCGACCCGGTAGATCGCGCCCGAAACCGTCTCCTTGACCCCGTGGTAGATGAGGAGCCAGCCATGCTCGGTCTTCAGCAGCGGCGGCCCGATCCCGATCCGGAGCGAGTCCCACCAGGCGCCGGCCCGCGGCCGCATGACCACCTCGGGCGGGCTCCAGCTGCGGAGGTCGGAGGAGCGTGAGAGCGAGATGCCCGCGTGCGAGTCGCCGAACCCGGTCGTCGGCCGGTGGAAGAGGATCCACTTCCCGCCGACGCGCTCCGGCAGCAGCGCCGCGTTCTTGTCCTCGGGGCTGATCACGATGCCGTACCGCTCGACCGAGGCAAAGTCGTTCGTCGTTGCGAGATAGACCGCCGGCCCGGCCGGGCCGTACGCGGTACACGTGATCACGAAGCACTCGAGCTCGTCGACCCAGACGATCCGCGCGTCCTCGAAGCCCCACTGCTCGCTCTCGATCCCTTGTTGCGGCGCCAGCAGCGGCGGCGTCGAGACGCGCCAGTTGCCGACGCCGTCGGCCGAGCGGGCGACGGTGAGGTGCGAGATGCCGGTCAGGCCCTCGACTCTCGCGAGCAGGACGGTCTCGCCCCCGACGACCGCGGCGCCGGGGTTGAAGACGACGTTCACCGGCTCGGGCCAGTCTGCCGCGGTCAGGATCGGATTGTCCGGATGGCGCCGGAAGAGCTCGCGGTCGGTGTTCGGTCACGCCGTCGCTCGCGGCCGGATCGGGCTGGCGGAGGACACGCGGCACTCCCGCCGCATCGAGCAGGTGCTGCGCCCGGTGGAACGCCAGCGTGGACTCGGCGCCTTCGTTCTCGTTCACCGTCTCCGCGCCGAGCCCGTCGCCGCAGCCGCCGGTCGCGAAGTCGTAGAGCGGCAGGCCGAGCCGGTTGCGGCCGAGGAACCACTCGAAGGCCACCTGCGCGCGCGCGCCGTGCTCGGGCTCGCCGGTGCAGGCGAACGCTGCGAGCTCGGCTTCGACGAAGGCGGACGCGTCGAGCGGTTGCTCGTCGCCGCCGCCCGGGCCGGGCTCGCCTCGCGTGCGGCCGAGATGTCCTGTCAGCCGCAGCACGCCTTCCGCGAGCCCGGACTCGTCGCCGAGCCACGCGAGCGAGTCGAGCCCGGCTGTGAGCGCGGCGGGACGCTCCAGCGCCGTGGCTCCGACGATCAGCGCGTGCGGCAGCCGGGCGTTGTCGTAGGTCAGCCGCTCCTCGAACCAGTGCCAGTCGTCGACGGCGTGCGCCTCGAGCGCGTCCTCGAGCTGCGTCACGCACGCGTTCGAGCAGCGATCGCGCCGGGGCGTCGAGCCGGTCCGGGTCGAGCCGCGCGAGTCCGAGGATGGTGTACGCCGCCGTGCGGAGCGACAGCTCGCCCTGCAAGGAGTCGACGAGCGTTGCGAGCAGCCGCCGCGCCGGCCCGACTGCGGCGGGCACCCAGGCCGTCGAGAGCACGTCGCCGAGCGCCCAGACCGAGCGGCCGACATGATCGCCGACGTGCGGCTCGTCGAGCCAGCGCCGGTCGTAGCTCATGAAGTTCCGCATGCCGCCGCCGCCCGTTGCGTCGTGGAGAAATGCCAGCGCGCGGTACAGCACCGAGATCCAGACGCGATCGCCCGTGCGTTGCTCGAGCTCGAGCGCGACGATCGCGAGCCGCGCGACGTCGTCGACGCAATAGCCGCTCTGTCGATTCGGCACGCCGCCGTGCGCGTGCTGGACGATGCCGCAATCGTCGACGAGCGTGAGCAGGTGGTCGGTGCGCGGGTCGACGAGCTCCAGGGCGACGTCGGAGATGGGTGTCCGGCGCGGCGCGGCGATGGTGGCCTCGCGCAGGACCGCAGCCGTCTCCTCGGCGACTGCGGGCCAGGCCAGAGTCGAGCCGATGCGGCTCGCCTCGCTGCGGGCCGCGGCGAGCACGCTCCGGCTGCTCGATGAAGTCGTTGACCGCAGCCGCCAGCGCGGCGGGATCGTCGAAGGGGACGAGCTTGCCCGCGCCCGAGCGGAGCATGTCCTCGGCGTACCAGTACGGCGTCGAGACCGCGGCACAGCCGGCCGCGAGCGCGAAGGTGAGCGCGCCGGAGGCGCTCTGCTCGCGACTCCGATACGGCGTCACGAAGACGTCGGTGGCACCGAGCAGGTCGGCCAGCTCCCCGACCGACAGGAAGCGGTCGTCGAACTCGACGTGGTCGCCGATCCCGAGGTCGACCACCTGCCGCTCGAGCATCAGGCGGTACTCCTCGCCGGCGCGGCGCGCGACCTGCGGATGCGTGCGACCCGCGATCAGGTAGAGAACCTGCGGGTGGCGCGCGACGACCGCCGGCAAGGCGGCGATCATGGTCTCCAGGCCCTTGCCGGGCGAGATCAGGCCGAACGTCGAGAGCAGGAAGCGCGGCTGGACCCCTTCCGAGCCGCCTGGCACCGGCGCGACGTAGTGCGTGTGGTGCTCGGGAGGGCGGGGCGAGAGCTCGACCGGCGCGCCGTGCGGGACGACCCGGATCTTGTCCGGCGGGCACGCGTCGAGCGTGGTCAAGCAGACGCTGTGCCGTGTCCGTCATCACGATCACGCGCTCCGCCTCGGCGCAGAGCGCGGTGAGCACCTGGAGCTGGTGCGCCGACGGCTCCGAGAGGACGGTGTGCAGCGTCACGACGAGCGGCTGAGCAAGCTCGCGGGCGAAGGAGAGCACGTACTCGCCGTCGCTGCCGCCGAAGATGCCGTACTCGTGCTGGAGGAGCACGACGTCGACGTCCGTCCGACCGAGCGTCCTCGCCGCCCGGACGTAATCGCCGCGCGCACCCTGGGAAACGGTGCGAACGATCTCCGGGTCGCTGGGGGCTCGACGGCTCGTCGACGACGACGATCACGTCGACGTCCTCCACGTCGTCGACGCCGCAGCAGCGCCGACTGCACGTCGTAGGCGAAGGTGCCGATCCCGCACGCGCGCGGCGGGTACGTCGAAAAGATCGCGGTCCGCATTGCCTCCCGCGCTCTCCTTTCACCTGCTTTCCGATGGGCCGGCGCCACGCGCCGACGATCGGCTCGACGGGCAGCCTAGCTGCGGGACGGTGACTCTGTCGCCGCCAGCGCTTCGATCCGAGCTTACTCGAACCACGATGAGAAAGGCGGCGTCAGGCTCCGAGGTGCTCGAGGGAACGCTCTACGAGCGCGTCGACGAAGTGATCCGATCGCACAAGGGCCGGCAGCTTCTCGACAACCGGCTCGCGCGGCTCGATCGTGGAGCTGGCGGCTCGAGTGGAAGGGCTCGAGGAGGCGATCCGCGAGATCGCGCGAGACGTGCAGCAGCTCACGCCTGCACGCACCACTGGCCCGGCTCTCCGTCGCGGTCCCGGTAACGCCGGTACAGGCGCTCCAGCTGAACGCGCCGATCGGCGAGGAACGCATCGCGATCGACGTCGAGCCAGCGGTCCCTGCTCGGCGGTGGCAAGACCTCCGAGCCCGAACGGGCCGTGAGCTCGGCCACCGCGGGCTTCGGGCTGCCGTCTGCACGCCAGAGCCCGAAGCTCCGCTCGTGCACCGCGAGGTCGAACGGCGGCGTCGCGTGCAGCGCCTGCCCGTAGTCGGCGAAGCACCACAGCACGGCCCCGACGCAGCCCGACTCCCGCAGCGCGTCGAGGGCGCGGCCCGTGTAGGCCGCCGCCGCCGGCTCGCTCACGAGCAGGCCGCCTTCGTCCGCGTCGCCTGTGGGGAGTCCGAACTCCTCGAAGAGGACGGGCGCGTCGCCGGCCAGCCAGCGGGTGATCTCGGCGAGGAACGGCAAGAGCTCGTGATCGGTCGGCCCGGCCGACCAGTCGGCGTAGATCGGGTACCCGTGCATCGAGACGATGTCGCACCAGCGCGCGGCCTCTGCGGGGCCGATGCCGCGATCTTCCTCCAGGTCTTCCATGTGGATGCCGATCGTGATCGGCCGCCCGGGATCGTTCGTCCGGATCGCGCTCGTCATCCGCTCGAGCCACGCCTCACCCGCGGCGGGATCAGGGGGCACCGTGCAGTTCGAGTTCTCGTTGCCGAGGTCCCAGGCCCACACGCCGGGATGGCCGGCCAGCGCGGCGGCAGCGGCCGCCGCCAGCCGCTCCTGTGCGCCGACGATCTCGGCGTCGGCGTACCAGTTCCGGATGCCCGAGCCCTCGCGCGCGTCTCCGGCGGAGATCACCCGGAAGCGCCGGTCGCCGCCGTCGCCTCCCGTCGCCCAGGCGGGGATCCAGTTGACGCCGCTCATGTGCCCGACGAAGAGCGTGACGATCAGGGTGATGCCGGCCTCGACCGCGGCGTCCGCGGCGTCGACGAGCCGGCCGAGAGTCGCGGCGTCGATCGTGCCGGCCGTGGGTTGAGCATCTTCCCAGCGGAGGAAGACCCTCACGTCGTCCAGGCCGGCGGCCGCTGCGCGGTGGAAGTCGCGGCGCGTCGCGCCGGCGTCGTAGGACGCGAGCCACTCCATCGCGACCTCGGCGGGCCAGTAGTTGACGCCGAGCCGGAAGCGCCCGAGATCAGGGCGTGCCATGCACGACCGTCTCGTAGGCCGCGATGTAGGAGTCGACCATGCGGCCGACCGCGAACCGCTCGACCGCTGTGGCCCGGATCGAGCGCCCGGTCGAGCTCCGACGACCGGCCGACGGCCGAGACTGCGGCCTCGACGTCGCCGGCCAGGAAGCCCGTCGTGCCGTCGTCGATCAGCTCCGGCATCGACCCCCGCGGGAAGGCGATCACCGGCGTGCCGCAGGCCATCGCCTCGACGACGCTGTACCCGAACGGCTCGTCGAACCCGATCAGGTGCAGGAGCGCGTGGGCACCGCCGAGCAGCTCCGACCGCTCGTCGGGGCTCACCGGGCCGACGAACGACACCCGCTCGCCGTCGAGCCTGGGTGCCACCCGCTCGTCGAAGTACGCCTGGTCCTGGACGATCCCGGCGATCACGAGCGGCATCCCCGCCTGCACCGCGACATCGATCGCCTCGACGGTTCCCTTGTCCGGGTGAATTCTCCCGAAGAAGAGCAGGTAGCCGCCCGGCGACGGATGCGAGCGCAAAGGCGTCCGTGTCGATGCCGTGATGGATCGTCGCCAGGTAGTCCAGCGCCGGATGCCGGTCGGCCTCGCTGATCGCGACGTACGCGGTGGTCGCGTTGTAGCGCTGGTAGACGGGCAGGATCAGCTCGGAGGAGAACCCGTGGATCGTCGTCAGCACCGGTGTGTCGACGAGGCCGCTGTAGGTCAGCGGCAGGAAGTCGAAGCTGTTGTGGATGACGTCGAACTCGCCTGCGCGTTCGAAGGCGTGTGCGATGTGGAGGCACTCGGCGACCTTCGCATCGACCTCTGGATCCTCGGAGTAGCCGCGAGGGACGACCGAGGCGAGCCGGCCCGAGGTCTGGGAGTCCGCGGTGGCGAAGAGGGTCACGTCGACGCCCTTCGCCGCCAGGCCCTCGGTGAGCAGGGACGCGAACTGCTCCCACGGGCCGTAGTGCCGGGGCGGGACGCGCCACGACACCGGCGCGAGCACCGCAACCCGGAGCGGCGTCACGCCGGCCGCCGGCGCTGGAGATGGATGCGCATCAGTCGCGCCGACTCTACTGTCGCGGGACGGCGAGCCCTCGCGCGGGACCGGAGGCGGTAGCCTCGGCTGGTGGAGGTCGCCCTCGTCTCGCGCCGCTCGGTGCGCTGGCTCGCACCGACCGTCTACGTCGCCGCGCTCTCCGCCTACCTGTGGGTCGAGGGGATCCCGGTCGGGCGCGAGCGGCTGCTGATCTGGATCGTGCTCGGGCTGCTCGCGCTCTCGATCACCGATCTCGGCGGCTGGCTGCGCGGCGTCGTGCTCGAGTGGCTGCCGCTCGCACTCGTGCTCGGCGCCTACGACCTTCTGCGCGGCCAGGCCGACGGGCTCCTCTTCTCGGCGTGGTACCGGCCGCAGCTCGAGGCCGACGCCCTGCTCTTTGGCGGCACAGTGCCCACCGTCTGGCTGCAGGAACGGCTCTGGGAGGGCGCCTCGTCGGTGCGCTGGTACGACTACGCCACCTGGGCCGTCTACATGAGCTACTTCGTCGCGACCTACCTGCTCGCGGGGCTGCTCTGGTTCTTCGCCCGCGCGCGGTTCCGGCGCTACATCGGCTCGGTCGCGCTCCTGGCGGCGATGGGTTTCGCCACCTTCACGCTCTTCCCGGCGGCGCCGCCCTGGCTCGCGAGTCGGCAGGGCGAGCTCGACGCGACGACGCGGCTGATCGCGCCGGTCTCGGGAGAGATCCCGTTCCTCTCCTTCTCGTTCGAGGGCCTCTACGAGCGCGGCTCGGAGTACGCGAACCCGGTCGCCGCCGTGCCGTCGCTGCACGCCGCCTACACGCTCCTGTTCACGATCTTCCTCTGGCGCTGGGCCGGCCGTTGGACGCGGCCCCTGCTCGCCGCGTACCCGCTCGCGATGGCATTCGCGCTCGTCTACGCCGCCGAGCACTACCTCTTCGACATCCTGCTCGGCTGGGCGTACACCGTGGCGGCGGTCTGGGCCGTGTCCCGTTTCGCCGACTACGCCGGCCGGCGGCGCGCGGCTAGGTCAGCCTGATGCCGGTGACGCGGCGAATCTCCTCGAGCGAGGAGACGCCCGAGACCGCCAGCCGGATGCCGTCGTCGCGGAGCGTCGTCATGCCCTGACGGATTGCAGCGGCGAAGATCTCCTCGGCGGAACGCTCGACGAGCGAGCGGACCTCGCCCTGGACGGTCATCACCTCGCGCAGCGCGACGCGGCCGGAGTAGCCGGTGCTGTGGCAGCTCGTGCAGCCGCCCGGCCGGTAGAGGACGAGCTCGCCGTCGAGCGAGGTCGGATCGATCTCCCGGCCGTTGACCGTGTACGGGACGCGGCACTCGACGCAGAGCCGGCGGGCGAGCCGCTGCGCGACGACGCTGTTGAGCGAGCTGGCGATCAGCGACGGGTCGACGCCCATGTCGCGGAGTCGCGCGATCGCGCTCGCTGCGTTGTGGGCGTGGAGCGAGGTGAGGACGAGGTGGCCGGTCATCGCGGCCTGGATCGCGATCGAGGCCGTCTCCGCGTCGCGGACCTCACCGACGAGGAGCACGTCGGGATCGGAGCGGAGGATCGTGCGCAGGCCGCTGGCGAACGTGAGGCCGCCCTTCGGGTCGACCTCGATCTGGTTGATCCCGTCGAGCCGGTACTCGACCGGATCCTCGATCGTCATCACGACGCGCTCGCGGTCGTTCAGATGGTCGAGGGCGCCGTAGAGCGTCGTCGTCTTGCCGGAGCCGGTGGGGCCGCAGACGATCACGGCGCCGTAGGGCTGCTCGATCGACGTGCGGAAGGCCGCTTCGGCGGCGGGCGGCAGCTCGAGCTCCGCCAGCGTTGGCCGCCGCTCGCCGCCGCCGATGATGCGGAGGACGATCTGCTCGCCGTGCGTCGTGGCGAGCGAGGCGATCCGGAGGTCGATCGGCCCGGAGCCGAACACTGCGGACACGCGACCGTCCTGCGGGGCGCGACGGTCGGCGATGTCGAGCCGGCCCATGATCTTCAGCCGGCTGACGACCGCCGACTGCATGTGCTTGGGGATCGTCGCGAAGTCGCGCATGACGCCGTCGACGCGGATCCGGACGTCCATCTCGTCCCGGCGAGGCTCGAAGTGGATGTCGGAGGCGCCATCCTCGATCGCGGTCGTGAGCAGGGAGTTGACGAGGTTGATCGTCGGTGCGCTCGAGGCCTGGTCGCGGATGTCGTGGACGAGCTGGTCGTTCTCGCCGTCGGCCTCGGCCTCCGCCTCCGACGCCTCCGTGATCAGCTGGAGCGTCCGACGGTAGGCACGGCCGATCGCCGCCTCGATCTGGGCGCGCTCGGCGACGGCGAGGCGAAAGTTGACGCCCAGCGCAAAGCGGAGGTCGTCCGCGGTCGCGATGTTGGTCGGATCGGAGACTGCGAGCAGTGGCGACCCGTCCTGCAGGATCCGGACCGGGAGCGCCTCGTAGCGGCGCGCGAGGTTCTCCGGCAGCAGCGCGATCGCGTCGCGCTCGGGCTCGAGCCCGTCGAGGTCCATGTACTCGAGGTGGTACTGCTCGGCGAGCGCGCCGGCGATCGCGCGCTCGGTCGTGAAGCCGAGCTCGACGACGATCTCGCCCAGGCGCTTGCCCGTCGTGCCCTTCACCGACAGGGCGTGCTCGAGCTGGTCGGGCGCCAGCAGGCGCCCGTCGACGAGCAGCTGGCCGAGCGGGATCCACTCGAGTCCGGTGACGGTCTCTTTCACGGGGCATCTATCGGCGTGCGACGCCGATCGAGTGACCTCGATCGAGGGATGCCGTTCGGCCTATCTGCCTGTTGTGAGCGCCGGCCGCTAGCTCGTGGCTTCGTACTTCCCGAGCACCGAGACGCTGGCGGAAGCCGCACGGTCGAACGGGATCGAGCCGACTGCGGAGCCGGCGTTGAAGTAGGCCCGGACACCTGGGAGCTGTCCGGCGCTCGTCCTTCCCTGAGCCCCGCCGATGACGCTCCCGGACGAGTCGAAGACGACCGCCGAGATCTTGGTGCTCGAGAGCAGCATCGTCGTGGAATCGTTCTCGAGCTGGCCGACGACGGCACCGACCCAGCCGGGGTCGTACCGAGCCTGCTGGACGAGCACGTCCGAGATCGCCGGCGAGACCTTCCGCTTCGGTGTCTGCCCGCCGATCCTGACGACGACCTCGAGGCTCGAGACCTGGCTTGCGTCCGGGATCGACGTCGAGCCGCCGAGGTAGTACTCGCTGCCGGCGCTGACGGTCGCGATCGTCTCCGTGTCGGTGTCGACCACCCGGTTCGTCGCGTCGACGAAGTTGACGAGCACGACGACGCCGAGCGCGTCGTTCTCCGGCGACGGGTTGTGGAGCACGACGCCGTAGCTGACGTCGCGCCCGGTGAAACGGACCCGCTGCGAGAAGCCGCTCTTGCGAACGTTCACCTGGGCTGGAGCGGTCGGCGGCCCGACGACGGCGAAGCTCCGTGCGACCCGGCCTGCCTTGCCGCAGCTCACGCTCGCCGATGCTGCGCCGAGGCGAACCTTCGCCGGGACGGTCCACTTCCACGAGGCGCGCCCGGCCCGCGCCACTGCGGGCTTGAGGCGCTGCGCCGAGTTGTCGGCGTAGCGGATCACCGGGCTGCAGCGGACGCCGGTGGGGCGGACGACGACCGTCATGGACGCCGGCTGGCCCTGGAAGGCCTTCTTGGGGACGAACCCGAAGCGCAGGCTCGAGCCGGCGTCGAGGGACGCGGCGGCCGTTGCTGTCAGGCAGAGGGCGGCGAGAGCGGCGAGAGCGAGTGAGCGAGCGGGCACTGGAGACCTCCGGTCGAGAAAGCGTCTGTCATAGACCGTGCCGCCCACCTGACTTTCGTAGACGGGAACGCCGGCAGTCATCCCCCTTTGGAGCGATTTTCCCCGTTACGGCGGGTACGCCGAATCGGGGATGGGCGCCGGGCGGAGGTGGGAATCGACGCGGGCGCCCTGCCGGACGACTATCCGAACAGATGAACGAGCTCGCGGCGCTCACACTCCCACCGGTCTCAGACTTCTCGCGTGACGGCGAGCTCGACGCGCTCGAGCTGCAGGTCGCCGCGGCGGAGCTCGCGGTCGCGAACGGGCGCTACGACGATGCGCTCGAGCGGCTCGCGGACGTCAGCATCGCGCCGGCTCAGTACCCCGACCTCGCCCTGCGCAGCCTGCTCGCGGGCTCACGGGCTCTGATGTACCGGGGTGCGCTCGACCAGGCGCTCGCGCTCCTGAAGACGGCGAAGCAGGTCACGCACCGTCCGGGCTTCAACGACGTCGACCGTGCCGAAGTGCTCTTCCGGATCGGCGCCGTCCGGGTGAAGCGCGGCTCCACCTCCCGGGCGGTCAACGACCTGTCGCTGGCGCTGGAGCTGTGCGCGCGCTCCGGCCGCCCGTGCGACCGCCTGCGCGCCGAGATCTACGACTGGCGCTCCCGCTGCTACCAGCGACAGCGCGACTTCGACGCCGCGCGCGCGGACGTCGAGGCGGCGCTCGAGCTGGCGGAGAAGATGGGCGACGTCGCCGCCGCAGCGGACATCAACTTCCGGGCCGCGTCGATCGCCGAGCGCGAGGGCGCGCTCCTGATCGCTCGCTGCTACGCGGAGAAGGCCCGCGACCTGTACGTGCAGGTCGGCGACAGCGCCAGCCTCGGGCGGGTTCTCAACGACCTCGGCGGGATCACGTTCCTCCTCGGCGAGCACGACGAGGCAATCCTCCTGTTGAAGCAGGCGGTCTCGACGCTGTTCGACGCCGCGACGGACGTGGAGACCGGCTATGCCGTCTCGTCGCTCGCGCAGGTCTACCTCCGCACCGGCGACGCCGACCGCGCCGAGCAGCAGTCCCGCACCGCCCTCCGCCTCCTCGGCGGCCGCGAGGACGCGCTCGACGAGATCGGCAACGTCCAGCTCGTGCTCGGCCGTTCCCTGATGGAGCTCGGCCGTTCCGACGAGGCGGACGAGTGGTTCACCGCAGCGGAGGCGTCGTTCGCCGGCCGTGAGTCGCCGAGCCTCGCCGCCGCAGCCTGGATGGCCCGCGGCGAGCTGGCCCTCAAGCGGAAGGACACCGCGTCCGCCGCCGACCTGTACCGGAAGGCCGCCGAGGCCCTCCAAGATTTCCGCTTCTGAGGAAGGAGGTGACCTCTGTGCGCAAGCTCACTCCGATCACGGTCCTGCTCTTCCTCGTGTCGACCGCTGCCTTCCTCGGGAAGGCCAAGTACGGCTACTCGTTGGACGGTTTCTTCGGCGGCAAGTAATCGCTGCCGTAACGCCCGGGCGGGCAGCACCGTTGTAGCGGCATGGAAGCGCTGCTGACGGTGTTGCTCGTCCTGATGATCCCCGGGCTGCTGACGTACCTCGTGCCCGAGCAGGGCGACGCGCAGCGCGCCGAGACCGCACAGGACTAGCGCGGCTCGCACACCTCCGGCGACTCGCCCTCGCAGCAGCCGAGCTTGAAACGGCAACGCGTGCACTGCCACGTCTGATGGCGCCACTCCATCGGCGCGCTGCAGCGGAGGCAGCGCTCCGCGTCGACGGACGGGGTGGGGCTCGGCTCGGCCTGCATCTGTTCCGAGCGTAGAAGGGGCCCCGGACGGCCCCCGGAACGCAACGGGCGCCCCGTGAGGGGCGCCCGGAAAACGTCGTCTAGAGGAGCCAGATCAGTAGAAGGATGACGACGATGAGCGTGATCAGACCGCCACCGATGTACATTCAAGCCTCCTGTATGCAGTTGACGTAGGTACAACGGCGACGGCCGGGATCCGGTTACGGGGCGCTCGCTACGATGCAGGCCGCTCCGCGGCGCCGTGGCCGAGTGGTTAGGCAGAGGCCTGCAAAGCCTCGCACAGCGGTTCGATTCCGCTCGGCGCCTTCCGTTACTTCTTCGTGATCTTCTCGACCACGTAGGCCGTCGCGTCGGCGATCTGCTGCTCGCTGAGCGAGTCCTTGAACGCCGGCATCCCGCCGCCGCCGTTGGTGATCTGCGCGCGCACCTTCGTCGCGTCCGTCGCCGTCTCGATCTTCGTCAGATCCGGGCCGCCGTTCGCGCCGGTGCCCGCGAGCCCGTGGCAGCCGGCGCAGTTCGCCGCCCACACCTGCTGCCCGGCCGCCGCGTCGCCCGTGCCCTCGTTCGTCGGCTCGTTCGGCGCCTGGCCGGCGTGGCCGGTGCCCTCGCCCTCGGTGCCGCCCTCGGCGACCTCGTCGATCGTGCCGTCGAGCGAGAAGAGCCAGAGGTTGTCGCCGTGCTTCGTCGCGGCGAGCGCGTTGCCGCCGGCGAGGAACGCGAGGTACTGCGTGCCGCCCTGCTCGAAGACGGTCGCGGTCGTATTGGCGCCGGCGCCGGTCTGGAAGCTCCACAGCGGCCCCTCGCCGGTCTCGGCGTTGTAGGCCTCGAGCTGGCCGCCGTTGCGGCCGACGAAGACGAGGTTGCCGCCGGTCGTGATCGTGCCGGAGTAGCACGACTCGGGCCAGCGCTTCTCCCAGACGACCTCGCCGGTCGTGACGTCGAAGGCGAGGAAGAAGCCCTCCTGCGCGCCGAAGCCGGTCGTCGTGAAGACGCTGCCGAGGTCGGCGGTCTGGCCGCGCTTGCCCTCGGGGAGCTCCTCGTTCTTGGACGAGTAGCCGGAGACGCTGCGCATGCCGCAGATGTACATCAGGCTGGTCTTCGGGTTGAAGCTCGTCGGCTGCCAGTTGGTGCCGCCCTGCGGCCCCGGGACGATCGCCGTGATCTGCTCGCCGAAGGGGACGTAGATGCCGCCCTTCTTCACCGGCTGCGTCGGCTCGCCCTCCTTCAGGTTGTCGTCGGCGAGCTTCTGGATCTCGGCCACGTCCTCGTCGGTGACCTCGTGCGAGAAGAGCGGGGGGTAGCTCGGAATCGGCTGGGTCGGAGCGGTCTTCTGCGACTCGAGCTGCGGCACCGGCTGCTCCTCGATCGGGAGCAGCGGCTCGCCCGTCTCGCGGTCGAGCACGTAGACCCAGCCGGTCTTCGGGACCTCCGCGAGACCCTTGCGCAGTTCGCCGTCGATCTCGACGTCGAAGAGGACGACCGGGCTCGGCGCGTCGTAGTCCCAGATGTCGTGATGCACCATCTGGAAGTGCCAGCGGTACTCGCCCGTCTTCGCGTCGACCGCGACGATCGAGGCAGCGAAGAGGTTGTCGCCGGCGCGGCGGCTGCCGTCGAGGTCGGGCGAGGCGTTGCCGGTGGAGAAGTACATCAGGCCGAGCTCGGGGTCGACCGCCGGCGTCTGCCACATCGGCGCGCCTCCGTGCTTCCAGGCGTCGTTGTTCTGCGGCCAGGTCTCGTGGCCGACCTCGCCCGGCCCGGGCACGGTGTGGAAGCGCCAGACCTCCTCGCCCGTCTCGGCGTCGTAGGCCTGCACGCGGCCGCGGATCGAGAACTCGCCGCCCGAGACGCCCGTGTAGACGAGCCCGTCGTAGTAGAGCGGCGCCGCCGTGATCGTGTACCCGTCCTGCCAGCGGCCGACCTCGGTCTGCCAGACCAGCTTGCCGGTCTTCTGATCCAGAGCCACCAAGGTTCCGTCGAGCTGGCCGAGGTAGACGAGGCCCTCGCCGAGGGCGACGCCGCGGCTGAGCCAGCCGCAGCAAACGGTGCTGATCTTCTGGTCGAGCTTCGCCTCGTACTTCCAGATCACCTCGCCGTCCGCGACGCGCACCGCAAAGACGTCGTCGGCGCCTGTCGGCACGTACATCACGCCTTGGTAGACGATCGGCTGCGCCTCGGCGGAGTACTTGGCGTCGGTGCCGGAGCCGTCGAGGTCGATCATCCACTCGCCCTTGAGGTCTTTGACGTTGTCGGTGGTGATCTGGTCGAGCGGCGAGTAGCGCTGGTTCATCAGCGTGCCGCCGTTCGTCAGCCAGGCATCCTCGGGCTCCGCGGTCAGGTCGTCGGCCGAGAACGCGGGCGCGGGCTCGATCTGCGGGGTCTCGGTCGGCGAGGGCGCTGCCGCCTCGCGCTTCGCGTCGCCGCCGCCGTCACGGTTGGCGCCGATCGCGTAGCCGACGATCCCGGCGGGGAGCAGCAGCGCCGCGAAGAGCAGCCAGACGCCCACGTCGAGGAAGCCGTCGTAGCGGCTTCTCCGTCTGCGCTGACCCCGGCGCGGCATGGTCGGGTCGTATCCAGCCCGCTGGATTCTCAACCCCTCAACCGACGGCGAGCACGAGCAGGGCGATCAGGCCGGCTCCTGCGAGGGCGACGCAGAGGAGCGCCGCGAGCGCCGTGAGGCCGAGGAAGGGAGGCGTGAGCACGCGTAGCGGCAGCGCCACGCTCGCGACGCCACGGAGCGAGCCGACCGCGCCCCGCAGCCGCCAGAGCTGGAGCGGGAGTGCTCGGGCCCGGGACGAGCGGACGCCGCCCGCGATCCGCGTCAGCTCCGTGAGCCGCTCCTGGCCCTCCGCCGGCATCTTCCGCAGCCGCTCCGGGAGGGCGAGCAGCTCGCGCACGCCCTGCGCGAACAGGACGAGCACGAGCGGCGGTGCGAGCAGGAGCGCCGTCGCGACCGCGTCGCCGAACGAGTAGCCGCCGCGCGCCAGCAGGATCGCGATCGCCACGGCCCCCGCGGCACCGACTGCGGCGACGCGGAGCACGGCGCCGGTCAGCCGGCGAATGCCGCGCACGAGCCCATCGAGCTGGGTGGCGTCCCATCGCACCGCCATCGGCGCGGACGTTAGCGCGTGGGCGTCTCGTCGGAGGAACGTCCGCCGACGAGGGCGGTGGGACAACGCCAGTAGCGCACTTCGCCGCGCATGCCGCCGCGGGTGCACGAGTCCTGGGAGAGATCGGGGTAGCCGGTCAGCTTGCCGGGGCGGCACGCGAGCCACTGGCCACCTTCGGGCGCGGCCGCCTCGAGCGCGGAGCAGCCGCCGAGCAGGCCGGTGCGGTCGAGTACGTGCTCGTTGCGCGCGAACGCGAGCGCGGAGGCGATCAGGACGGCGACGAGGAGAACCCTGACCATGGGGGATGTATCGGCACGAGCACCCGCTTCGGTGAACGCTCGTAGGATGAACGGGTGATCGACCCACTCGAGCGCTGGCGCGGGCTCGGCCTCCCCGACAAGCCGGACTATGCGGGGTTGCTGACGTTCGGCGGCGCTCCGTACACCCAGGACGCGGCCGAGCTCGCCGGCGTCGGACGTCGCGATCGTCGGCGCCCCGACCGACGACCTCGTCTCCGACCGGCCCGGGACGCGGTTCGCGCCCAGGGCGATCCGGGCCGCCGGCTGCCCGCCCGGGCCGCACCTCGAGGCAGGGGTCGACGCATTCGCGGAGCTGCGGATCGTCGACTTCGGCGACGCACCCGTGCTGCCGGCCGACCCCGAGCGCACGCACGCGGCGATCGAGGCGCTCGTCGGCGAGGTCGTCGACGCGGGCGTGCTCCCGATCGTGCTCGGCGGCGACCATTCGGTCTCGGAGCCGAACGTCCGCGCGGTCGCAGCCCGGCGCGGCCCGGTCGGGCTCGTTCACTTCGACACCCACACCGACACCGGCAGGGAGGTCTTCTCGGTCGAGCGCTCGCATGGCACGCCGATGTTCCGGCTCGTCGAGCAGGGTCACGTCGACCCGGCGCGCTACGTCCAGATCGGCCTGCGCGGCTACTGGCCCGGGCCGGACGAGTTCGGCTGGCAGGCCGAACGCGGGATCACGTCGATCTTCATGCACGACGTCCGCGAGCTCGGGATCGAGGCCGTCGTCGAGCGCGTGCTCGCGGTGGTCGGCGACGGGCTCACGTTCCTCACCGTCGACGTCGACGTGCTCGACCCGGCCTATGCACCGGGAACGGGCACGCCCGAGCCGGGCGGCATGACCGCCGCCGACCTGCTCCGCGCCTGCCGCGAGATCGCCGCGCGCGCGAACCTTGCGGGCGCCGACGTCGTCGAGGTCATCCCGACGGCCATCGGCTCGGCGGACGTGACGGCGCTCGTCGCCGAGCGGGTCGTGCGCGAGATCCTGACCGGGCTCGCGCTCGCGCGCCGGACTTAGTTGCTCTGAGCAACTACGTCGGTCACGGCGGCGCGTTCGCGGTCGGTCACGTTCGGGTCTGCGAGCCGGTACGCCGCGGCCTCGGGCAGGGCGCGCATGATCTCGGCGCGGTCGAAGCAGGCGAGGAACGGCCGCGAGAACAGCCGTCCGCCCGTGCCGCCGCTCGTCCGCGCGATCACCCAGGTCAGCGCCACGTCCAGGGCCGGGTCGCCGGCGCGCGCGTTCGTCCAGTCGATCACGACCGGGCCGGAGGGGCCGAGCAGGACGTTGTCGGGATGGAGGTCGAGGTGGAGGAGCTTCGCGCCGTCGTAGCCGATCCGGTGCAGCCGATCGTGCAGCGCCGCGAGCGCTCGAGCGTGAGCTCGCAGGCGCCACGGCCGGCGGCCGAGGTCGGCGAGCATCGTCGGTCCTTCGACGAGCTCGAGCACGAGCCCGTCGTCGAGCACCTCGAGCACCTGCGGCACGGGAAAGCCCTCGGCCCGCGCGTGCGCCATCACCGCAGCCTCGCGCTCCGGCGCGCCGCCGCGACGGAGCACACGGCCGCCGCCGAGATCGAAGACCTGTGACGCGCGGCCGGCGGCGAGCGGCTTCACTCGCCGAGCCGCTTCGCCCACGCTTCGCCGGCCGCCCGGCCCTCGGGCGTGGCGAGGAAGTGCTCGAGCGGTACGTGCAGGAAGGCCCCGTCCGCCTCGGCGAGCAGCTCGTCGCCGTCGCGCAGTTCGGCCGAGATCTCGATCCGGCGGCCACGCTCGGCGTCGACCTGGGCGCTCACCTGCAGCGGCCGGTTGATCGGTGCCGGCCTGCGGTAGCGGATCGCGATCCGGGCCGTCACTGTCGGGAAGCGGTGCCAGGTCGCGAGTAGGCCGCACGCCTCGTCCAGCGCCGCGCCGACGATGCCGCCGTGCGCGATCCCGGGCCCGCCCTGGTGGTGGGCGCCGAACGTCACCTCGCAGGCGTAGCTCGACGCACCCTCCTCGGCCGGAAGCGGCATCCGCAGGCCGAAGTCGTGGTCGCCGCAGCCGAAGCAGGCGGGGTCGTGGTGCGGCGGGATCCGCGGCGTGCTCAGGTGGAGAACGGCACGCGAATGTCGGAGACGTCCAGGCCGAGGCTCGAGGCCATCCGGATCCCGTCCATCACGTCCTCCTGCAGCCGGCGGACGTCGGTCTCGCGCATCACGTTGCCGATCCACGCCCGCTCCTTCGGCCGCCAGAGCGCGTGGTCGACGAAGATCGGCAGCAGCCGGTTCGCCGCCTTGATCAGCCGGTCCTTCGTCTTCTTCGACGCTCCGTCGAGCAGGATCCGCTCGTAGGCGACGCCCGAGCTGTGGTGGATGCCGTCGTCGATCGTGAGCCGGTTGCAGACGTCCTCGAGCACCGTGCCGCGCGAGGAGCGCGCGATCAGGCGGAAGCGCGGGATGATCAGCCGCTCGAAGAAGACCTGCATCTGGAAGACCTTCTCCTCGAGCGTCTCGGCGTGCAGCGTCAGGTCGACCAGCTTGTCGAGGTGCGGGTCGCGCTCCGCGGTGCCGCCCGCTTCCTTGGCGAGCTTGAGCCACGCCTCCACGTGGCGCGCCTCGTCCTGCACCATCGTCGAGTAGTAGAGGCGGGCCTCGGGGTGCGGCGCCATGTTCAGCAGCTGCCCGGCCATCATCACCGCGAGCTCGTCCGCCTGCAGCTGCTGTGTGATCACCGAGCGCCAGACCGCGCGGCGGCGCTCCTTCTTCTCGGGCGAGGCGCCGGCTCGGGTCTCCGGGATCGGCGGGATCTCGCCCCAGGCGAGGTCGCGGACCTGCCACTCCTGCTTCTTCGCGAGCTCGTAGAAGCGGAGGACGCCGCGGGCCTTCTGATCCTGCGCGGCATCGTCCGCCGCCGCACGCTCCGCCTCGATCAGCGGCTCGTACGTGGCGTCGGCGTTGATCGGCTCCTCGAGCGGCTCGACGTTCATCGCACCAAGCTTATCGCCGTCTCAGCGGAGCCCGCCGCGCTCATGGTGGGCCCGGAAGAAGTTCTCCGACCCTGCCGTTGCCATCGCGGCGGACGCCGAGATCTCGAGCGCGAGAGCCGCGGCCGCGATGATCTGCGCGAAGCGGTGCACCTTCCCCGTCCCCGCACACCCGAGCAGCTCGAGCCAGGCGCGCGCATAGGGGAGCGTCGTGCCGCCGCCCACCGTGCCCACCTCGAGCCCCGGGAAGCGGATCGCCGCCTGCAGCCCGCCGTCCTCGGTGCGGTGCGCGGTGCCGTGCGCCATCGAGCTCGTCCCGACCATGCCGAGGTCCTGGCCCGTGCAGGCAAAGACTGCGGCGATGGCCGACGCAGGGGTGAACGCCACCGACTGCATGCCCGAGGCGACCGCTCCGTGCGTGCCCGCCCAGGAGAGCTCGAGCAGGTCGTCGACCGTCGTGCGCAGCACGCGGCGCACGGTCTCGGCGTCGAGCGTCGCCTCCGCGAGCACCGTCTTGCCGTGCCCGGACTGGAAGAACTCGTACGAGGGCTTCTTGTCGCCGCCCATGTTCGCCTCGAGGATCGCCCGCTCGGGCTTCACCGGCGCCTGCGGCAGCACGTAGCCCATGTTGAGCGCGTAGCTGTTCCGGGTCATCATGTTCGGCCCGCACGCGTCGCCCGTCGTCCACGCCCAGAGGACGTGGCACATCGGGCCGACGACGTGGGTCTTCACCTCGCGCAGCTTCGCCCGCTTCGAGAGCGTGGGGTCGTCGAGGCCCTCGAGGAACGCGCGCAGGTCGCCGAGCGACCCTTCCAGCCATCTTGCAAGGTGGACGGCATCTTCGGTGTTCTTGCAGACAAAGCAGGATGCACGAGTCATTCTGTCGTGCAACACATATGTTCGGAATCCGCCGGACGTGGCCGCGGCCTTCATCCCACGCGACATCGAGGCCGAGAGCCCGCCCTCGGTGTGGGCGAGCGGCACGAGCAGCTCCTCCTGCGCGCGGCCCGTCTCGCGCAGCGTCCCTGCCGGCTCCTCGAGCTCGTAGGAGCCGAGCTCGACCAGGAGCGGGCCCACGACGGAGACCGGGATCACGGCGGCGCCGGTATGCGACTCCTGCGCCCGCGCCCACGACTCGTCGTCGAGCGCGAGCGGCTCGTCGCCGACGACGCCGCGGATCGCGTCCCGGCGGGCAGCGATCGACTCGACGTCGTTCTTCCGGGGCCAGCGCATCGGCAGAACTCTATTCTGCGCCGGTGGCAGCGACGCTGATGGACGGGAAGGCCCTCGCCGGGCGCATCCGCGCCGAGGTGGCCGCGGAGGTGGCGGCGTTCCCGCGCGCGATCGGGCTCGCGACCGTGCTCGTCGGCGACGACCCCGCCTCCGACGTCTACATCCGGATGAAGCACAAGGCGACGCTCGAGGTCGGGATCGAGGCCCGCGACCTGCGCCTCCCCGCCGAGACGAGCGAGGCGGAGTTGCTGGGGCTCGTCGCCGAGCTGAATGCCGACGAGGCGATCGACGGCATCCTCGTCCAGCTGCCGCTGCCGGATCAGATCGACGAGGGAACGGTCATCCGCGCCGTCGACCCGGTCAAGGACGTCGACGGCTTCCATCCGGTCAACGCCGGCCTGCTGCTCGCGGGCACACCGGCGCATGTGCCCGGGACGCCGCTCGGCGTGCTCGCACTCCTGGACGAGTACGAGGTGCCGCTGCAGGGGGCGAACGCCGTCGTCGTCGGCCGCAGCGACATCGTCGGCAAGCCCGCGGCGCTGCTGCTCCTCCACCGTCACGCGACGGTGACGATCTGCCACTCGCGCACCCGCGACCTGGCGGCCGAGGTCGCGCGTGCCGATGTGGTCGTCGCGGCGGTCGGCGTGCCCGGCATCGTCACGCCCGAGATGGTCAAGGAGGGGGCGGCCGTGATCGACGTCGGCATCAACCGCACCGAGGCGGGTCTCGTCGGCGACGTCCACCCGGACGCGGCCGCACGGGCCGGACTGCTCACCCCCGTGCCCGGCGGAGTGGGGCCGATGACGATCGCGATGCTGCTCCGCAGCACGGTCCGCGCGGCCCGCTACCGCAGTGGCGAGCTTGCACATCCGGCGCTGTAAGGCTATGTTTCGCGCGCTTTATCAAGGTCGGCGGCTCGGTGCCCGGGCCGTCGCTTCACTGCAAGGAGGAAGTCCAGTTGGCTCAGGGCACCGTTAAGTGGTTCTCGAACGAGAAGGGGTACGGCTTCATCGAGCGGGAGGGCGGCGAGGATGTCTTCGTCCACTTCTCCGCGATCACGATGGAGGGCTACAAGTCGCTGACCGAGGGTCAGCGCGTGGAGTTCGAAGTCGTCCAGGGGCCCAAGGGCGCCCAGGCGGCGAACGTCTCCGCGGCGTAACCCTCTCGGGGGTTCGAGCTTGGAGGGCTCCCGCGAGGGGGCCCTTCCTCTTTTTGGAAGGATTGATCCGATGGCCATCACACGCGAGGAAGTGCTGCACGTCGCCCGGCTTGCCCGGCTCGAGCTGACCGACGCCGAGGTCGAGCGCCTGACCGGCGAGCTCTCGGCGATCCTCGAGGCGGTCTCGAAGGTGAGCGAGCTCGACCTCGCCGACGTGCCGCCGACCTCGCACCCGCTCGAGCTCGTGAACGCCTGGGCCGACGACGAGCCGCGGCCGTCGCTGCCGCTCGACGAGGCCTTCGCGAACGCACCGGCTCGCGAGGGCGACCTCTTCAAGGTGCCCCCGACCGCATGACGATCGACACGCTGCGACTGACCGCCGAGGACGCGCTCGGGCTGATCGAGCGCGGCGAGGCCTCCGGCGCCGAGCTGCACCGCGCCTACCTCGACGCGATCGCCGAGCGCGACGACGAGCTCCACTGCTACCTCAGCACGGTCGAGGAGGCGGACGGGGACGGCGTGCCGATCGCGCTCAAGGACGTGATCTCGACGAAGGGCGTCGAGACGACGGCCGGCTCGAAGATCCTTGCCGGCTACGTGCCCGTGTTCGACGCGACCGTGGCCGCACGGTGCCGTGAGGCGGGGCTGCCGCTGCTCGGCAAGACGAACACGGACGAGTTCGCGATGGGCTCGTCGACCGAGAACTCCGCCTACGGCCCGACCCGCAACCCGTGGGATCCGGCGCGGGTGCCCGGCGGCTCCGGCGGCGGCACCGCGGCCGCCGTCTCGGCCGGCCTCGCACCCTGGGGCCTCGGCTCCGACACGGGCGGCTCGATCAAGCAGCCTTCCGCGCTCTGCGGCAATGTCGGCCTGCGCCCGACGTACGGCACCGTCAGCCGCTTCGGCGTCGTCGCGTTCGCGTCCAGCCTCGACCAGGTCGGCCCCGTCGCGAAGAACGTCCGCGACTGCGCCCGGCTCTACGCGGTCATCTCCGGCCGCGACGAGGCCGACTCGACGACCGTGGACGTCCCGGCCGTGGAGCTGCCCGAGGGCGAGAGCCTCGCCGGCCTGCGGATCGGCGTCCCGAAGGAGCTGAACGAGGCGGAGGGGATCCAGCCCGGCGTGACAGCGGCGGTGCAGCGGGCGATCGAGCTCGCGCGCGAGCTCGGCGCCGAGGTGGGGGAGTGCGAGCTGCCGAAGTCGGTCGACTACGGCCTCGCCTGCTACTACCTGATCGCCCCGGCCGAGGCCTCCTCGAACCTGGCCCGCTACGACGGCGTCCGCTACGGCCTCCGCGAGGGCGCCGACGGCTACTACGAGATGGTCGAGCGCACGCGCGACGCCGGCTTCGGCGACGAGCCGAAGCGGCGGATCATGCTCGGCACGTATGCGCTCTCCGCCGGCTACTACGACGCCTACTACGGCCAGGCGCAGAAGGTGCGCACCGTGATCGCGCGCGAGCATGCCGCCGCGTTCGAGCGCTTCGACCTGCTCGTCTCGCCGACCTCGCCGACAGTCGCGTTCGCGCTCGGCGAGAAGGCGGCCGACCCGCTCGCGATGTACCTCTCCGACCTGCTGACGATCCCCTCCTGCATGGCGGGCCTGCCGGGCCTGAACATCCCCTGCGGGCTCTCGGAGGGGCTGCCCGTCGGCCTGCAGCTGATCGGGCCGCAGCTCGCGGAGAACACGCTCTTCCGCGTCGGCCACGCGCTGGAGGCAGCGTTGGCGTTCGATGTCGTCCCGGAGCGGCTGCGATGACGTGGCAGCCGGTGGTCGGCCTGGAGATCCACGTCCAGCTGAAGACGAAGACGAAGATGTTCTGCCGCTGCGCGAACGGCTACGGCGGCGGCGAGAACACGCAGACCTGCCCGGTGTGCCTCGGCTTCCCCGGCGCGCTGCCGGTCGCGAACGGCAAGGCGATCGAGTGGACGATCAAGCTCGGGCTCGCGCTCGACTGCGAGATCGCGCCGCGGGCGGTCTTCGCGCGCAAGAACTACTTCTACCCCGACCTGCCGAAGGGCTATCAGATCTCCCAATACGATCTGCCATCTTGCACGAACGGCAAGGTGCTAGTGCCGACGGCGGACGGCGACCACGAGATCGGGATCGTCCGCGCGCACCTCGAGGAGGACGCGGCGAAGACGACGCACGTCGGCGGCCGCACCGGACGGATCGGCGGCGCCGACTACTCCCTGGTCGACTTCAACCGCGGCGGCACGCCGCTCGTCGAGATCGTCACCGGACCCGACATCCACTCCTCCGAGGATGCGCGCCGCTTCCTCCAGCTGCTGCGGCAGACGATCGTCGAGCTCGGGATCTCGGACGCCGAGATGGAGAAGGGGACGCTGCGCGTCGACGCGAACGTCTCGGTCCGCCCGGCCGGCTCGTCCGAGCTGCGCACGCGGTGCGAGCTGAAGAACATGAACTCGTTCCGCTTCGTCGCGCAGGGGATCGACGCCGAGGTGGCACGCCAGATCGCCCTCTACGAGTCGGGCGGCGAGGTCGTGCAGGAGACCTACGACTTCGACGCGTCCTCGGGCGCCCTCACCGCGCGTCGCTCGAAGGAGGAGGCCGACGACTACCGCTACTTCCCCGAGCCCGACCTCGTGCCGGTCGAGCCGCCGGCCGAGCTGGTCGAGCGGCTGCGGGCCGAGGTGCCCGAGAGCCCGGCGCGCCGGATCCGCCGGATCGAGCAGGAGCTCGACCTCGACCGGGCGGTCGTGCTCGTCACGGGCGGGCTCGACGGCCTCTGGCAGGCGACGGCCGCGGCCGGTGTCGACGCGGTCGCGGCGGCGAACGTGATCGCCAACCGGCTCGCGGGCGTCGACGCCGATGCGGTCGACCCGGCCGAGCTCGCCAAGCTCGTCGAGGCGCGCGACCGGATCCCGCGCACGGCGCTCGACGAGGCGCTCGGCAAGGTCGCGGAGCCCGGCTTCAGCGCGGCGCCGTACCTCGAGCAGGAGGCCGTCTCCGACTCCGCCGAGCTGGAGCCGATCGTCGACCGGATCCTCGAGTCGAACCCGGGGCAGGTGGCCGCGTACAAGGGCGGCAAGGAGGGACTGCTCGGCTTCTTCGTCGGCCAGGTGATGAAGGAGACGGGCGGCAAGGCGAACGCCCGTGCGGTCAACGAGCTCGTGCGAGAGAAGCTGCAGTGCCTGTCGCATGAACCGCGACTTTCGCAAGGTCGCGCTGATCGCGGCGTCGCTCGGGCTGGTCGTCAGCCTCTTCTTCGCGCTCCGGCCGGACGACGAGCCGGCGTCGACGACCGCGGCACCGCCCGCGACGACCGCCGCACCCCGCCGCGACGACGGCGGCGAACGCGCCCGCCACGACGACCGAGCCGACGCGGACGGCCGCCGAGCCCGTGCCCGCGCCCGAGCCGGACGTCGTCACGGTCCGGATCGCCGTCCCCGCCGACCAGGCCCCCGAGGTGCGGAAGCTGAGCGTCGCAGCGCGGGCGGGAGGTCGTGCTCGTCGTCACCGCCGAGGTGACCGACCACGTGCACCTGCACGGCTACGACCTGATGGCGGACGTGGCGCCGGGCAAGCCCGCCCGGATCGAGTTCACGGCCGACGCGCGCCGGCCGCTTCGAGATCGAGCTCGAGGACCGCGGGCTCGAGATCGCCGACCTCGAGGTCCGTCCCTGACGCTGATCGCGCACGGGATCGGCGGCGTTCGCGACCTCCCGGTTCCCGACTGGCTCTTCTTCTGGGGCGGCGCCGTCGTGCTCGTCCTCTCGTTCCTGGCGCTCGGCGCGCTCTGGCGGACACAGCAGCTGGAGCGCCGTGCGGCAGGGAGGCCGTTGCCGGCCGCACTCGAGCGGTTCCTCCGGTCGGCTGCTCTGCACGCCGTGCTCGGCGTCGTCTCCGCTGCGCTGCTCGTCCTCGTCTTCCTGACAGCGCTCCTCGGTGAGCCGTCGGCCTCCGAGAACCTCTCGCCGACGTTCGTCTACGTCGTCTTCTGGCTCGGGCTCGTGCCGGTGCAGGTGCTGCTTCGGCGAACGTGTGGCGGGTGCTGAACCCGTGGCTCGCGATCGCGAATGCCGTCGCCTGGGCTCTGGCGGCGGCTCGGCCAGGAGTGGACGCCGCCGCTCGCGCGGCCGGACCGGCTCGGGGTCTGGCCCGCCGCCTTCCTCCTCTTCTGCTTCGCGGCGCTCGAGCTCGCGTACTCCGAGCCTGCCAGCCCGCGCGCGCTCGCGCTTGCGATCGCTCTCTACAGCTACGCGATGTGGTTCGGCATGGCCGCCTACGGCCGGCGAGAGTGGACGGAGAGCGGCGACGCCTTCTCCGTCTACTTCGGGCTGCTCGCGCGGCTCGCGCCCTTCGGCGAGCGCGACGGACGTCTCGTCGTCCGCACGCCGCTCTCGGGGCTCGCCGGGCGCGACGCCACTCCCGGCCTGACGGCATTCGTCGCGGTCATGCTCGGCTCCGTCGGCTTCGACGGGCTCAGCCGCGCGTCGTTCTGGCAGGAGCTGCGCGCCGACCTCGAGGGGCCGTACGTGCTCGACTCGCCCGGAACCGCCGAGCTGCTCTCGACGGGCCTCGCGCTCCTCGGCCTGCTCGGCTGCGTGCTCGTCGTCGCGCTCGCCTTCCGCGGTGCGACCTCCGTGGCGCGCCGGACCGTCGGCGGCGACCGGTCACTCGTGGCCGACTTCGTCCAGAGCCTCGTCCCGATCGCGCTCGTCTACGCGGTCGCGCACTACTTCACACTGCTCGTGATCCAGGGTCAGTACGCGATTCCGCTCGCATCGGACCCGTTCGGGTACGGCTGGGACGTGCTCGGGACGGTCGACTACGCGCCAGACATCTCGCCGTTCTCGCCGAACACGGTCTGGTACGTCCAGGTAGGAGCGCTCGTCGCCGGCCACGTCGCGGGCCTCACGATCGCGCACGACCGGGCGGTGACGGTGCTCGAGGAGCGCGACGCGCTCCGGTCGCAGTACGCGATGCTTGCCTTGATGGTCGTCTACACCGTCGGAGGCCTGTGGCTCCTGTCGCGCGGCTGACGCCGCTGCTTGCGCACGGCGGCGTCGGCGGCGTGATCGTCGAGAGCGTCGTCGTGATCGCGATCGCGGCGCTCTTCGCCGCGATCTACCTGCGGGAGCGGCGCGCACGCCGCTCCCGCAGGGATCACGAGGTCTAGATCAGGCCGCAGTAGCGAGCCGTGTTCGGCCACGGGTAGAAGCCGCGGCCGCTCCGGTACGCCCGCTCGGCCACCCACATCTGCTCGACGGCAGTCCAGTTGTTGGCCGTGCCCTTCGTGCGCAGCAGCTTCGAGCCGTACGTGCGCTGGAAGCTGATGTCCATCTGGAGCCCGCCGTAGTAGCCGTTGCCGGTGCGCGTGCTCCAGCCCTGGCGCGGATCGCGCTCGTAGCGGTGGATGCACAGCCACTGGCGGCGGTGGGGCGGGTTCGCGGCCTGGCGCTCGGCCCGGTCCGCACGACGCTGCCAGAGATTGCGGACCCACTTCAGGTACGCGGGATCGGTGGCGCGCCGCTCGGTGTAGGCGGTCGGTGTGCGCTGCTTGCGCATCAGCGACTGCCAGCGCCACGTCTCGATCCGGAAATCGTCGATTGCCTCGATCTGGGCGGCGCGTGTCGACGCCGCCGTGGCCGCAGTCGGGCTCGCGAGAGCACCCAGGCCGAGGGAGAGAGCGCCCGCGAGAATGAGCAGGCGCACGGAAACGAACTTCACAAAGCCTCCTTGCTAGGGAACGAATCGGCGGACCGGACGCGGAAGAGCCGCAGTGGCGCCCGGTCGGCGCGTGTTGCCAGATCAGGCTAGCAACCGTATTGTTTGCGATTCGTAAGTTCCGTCACGAACGGACAATTGTCCCTGCATACAGGAGGCAAGCCGCCACCGCGACGAAGAGGGCGGTCTCCGCCGTTCCGAGCCCGGCGAGCGCACTTCCGGCCGCAGCGACGAGAAAGCCGGAGAGCAGGAGCGCGTTGCCGAGCGGCCGGCGCCGCAGCCCGATCAGCGCGACGGTGACGAGGGCGATCGAGCCGGCGACATTGCCGCCGATCGCGACCAGCCGGGCGGGGGCGAGGGCGAGATGCTCCTGGGCGGCGGGGATCGACGTGCCCGACACCGGGCTCTCGAGCGGAGCAGCGAGGGCGACGCCGACGGCGACCCCGGAGTAGACGAGCGCCACCGGCCCGGCCGCGCGGATGCCGGCGCCGAGCAGCGAGCCGGCACCCAGCAGCGCCGCCGTCAACAGGCCGCCGAAGAGGTAGTACGCGCGAAAGGCGCCCTCGTTCCAGCCGGCCGCCGCGCCCCACGCGATCGCGGCGGCGCCCAGGGCGTACGCGGCCAGCCCCGTGCTCCATGCGAGCAGATGGTGTTCGCGACGCTCGCGCCAGCGGGCGGCGAGGCGGCCTGCGAGCCGCAGCGTCAGCAGGGCGGCGCCGAAGGCGAGGATCGCTTCCATCGGCCGGAGCGTAGTGACTTTGTGTTGCTGAAACACAAGGCGCCGTCCCGGTGCCGCGCTACGCTCCGCTCGATGGCGCAGAAGCGATACCTGTTCACGCCCGGGCCGACGCCGGTGCCGCCACAGGTGCTCGCCGCGCTCGCGGAACCGGTGCTGCACCACCGCGCGCCGGACTTCCGCGAGGTCTACGCCCGCGTCCTCGGCCGGCTGCAGCAGGTGCACCGCACCGAGCACGACGTGCTGCTCTTCACCTGCTCGGGAACGGGCGCGTTCGAGTCGGCGATCGTGAACCTGTGCTCGCCGGGCGACCGCGTGCTGGCGGTCTCGTCCGGCTACTTCGGCGAGCGCTGGGCTGCGATGGCGCGCACGTTCGGCTGCGAGGTGGAAGAGCTCCGCTACGCCTGGGGCGAGACCCCGACCGCCGACGACCTTCGCGCCAAGCTCGCGGGAATCGAGCCGGTCTCGCTCGTCTTTCTCGTCCAGTCCGAGACCTCGACCGGCGTCGTCGCCGACATCCCGTCGCTTGCCGCCGCGGTCACCGAGACCGGCGCGCTCGTGGTCGTCGACGCGGTCTCGAGCCTCGGCGCCGTGCCACTGGAGCTCGACGAGTGGGGCCTCGACGTCGTCGTCGCGGGCTCGCAAAAGGCGCTGATGGCGCCGCCCGGCCTCGCGACGGTCGCCGTCTCGCCCGCCGCCTGGGAGCACGTCGCCCGTTCGACGCTGCCGAGCTTCTACTTCGACTGGACGCGCACGCGGAAGGCGCAGCAGCAGCTCGACAGTGCGTTCACGCCTGCGGTCTCGCTCGTGGTGGCGCTCGACGTCGCCCTCGGACTGCTGCTCGAGGACGGGCTCGAGGCTGCTTTCGAGCGCCACACCCGGCTGGGACGAGCCTGCCGTGCCGGGATCAAGGCGCTCGGGCTGGAGCTCTTCTCCCCGGACGAGGATCGTTCAGCCGTCGTCACTGCCGCGCGCATGCCCGACGGGATCGCCTCACGCGAGCTGACGCTGACGCTCCGCGAGCGGCATGGGATCACGATCGCGGCCGGTCAGGGAGAGCTCAAGGATGCGATCTTCCGGATCGGCCACATCGGCTGGTACGACGAGTTCGACATCGCGACGGCGCTGTCGGCGGTCGAGCTCGTGCTCGCGGAGCTCGGCGCCCCGATCGAGCGCGGGGTCGCGGCGTCGCGCGCGCTCGAGGTGTACGCGGAAGGAGCCACGGTCTGAAGGTCCTCGTGCGGGAGGCGATCGCCCCCGCGGGCGTCGAGCTGCTCCGCTCCCGTTTCGAGGTGGACGAGGACCAGGACTCGCCGCTCGAGGAGATCATCGGCGGCTACGACGCGATCGTGATCCGGTCGGCGACGAAGCTCACCGCCGGCGTGATCGAGCGGGCGGAGCGGCTGAAGGTGATCGGCCGTGCGGGCGTGGGCGTCGACAACGTCGACGTCGACGCGGCGACCCGCCGCGGGATCGTCGTTGCCAATGCGCCCGACTCGACCGTCGTCTCCGCGGCCGAGCACACGATCGGCCTGCTCGTCGCGCTCGCCCGCAACATCCCGCAGGCGCACGCCGCACTCAAGGAGGGCCGCTGGGAGCGCTCTCGCTGGGGCGGGATCGAGCTCGCCGACAAGACGCTCGGCGTGCTCGGCTTCGGCCGGATCGGCCGCCAGGTGGCGCGGCGCGCGCTCGGTCTCGGCATGCGCGTGGTCGGCTACGACCCGTTCGTGGCTCCGGAGCGCTTCCGCGAGCTCGGCGCGGAGCATGCGGAGGATCCCGCCGACGTCTTCGCTGCCGCCGACTTCCTGACCCTGCACCTGCCGCTCACCGAGGAGACACGCCACTTCGTCGACGCCGCGGCGGTCGCGCAGATGCGCGACGGCGTCCGGATCGTCAACGCCGCGCGCGGTGAGCTGCTCGACGAGGCGGCGCTCGCCGACGCCGTCCGCTCGGGCAAGGTGGCCGGCGCGGCGCTCGACGTCTTCTCGGCGGAGCCGTACGAGGGCGAGCTGCTCCAGCTCGAGAACGTGGTCGTCACGCCGCACCTCGCCGCCTCGACCGAGGAGGCGCAGGACCGGGCCGGGCTCATCGTCGCCGAGCAGGTCGTCGCCGCGCTCGAAGGCGGGCTCGTCTCGAACGCGCTCAACATCCCGATCGTGGGCGCGGAGGACCTGGAGCTGCTCGGTCCCTACATCCCGTTGAGCGCCCGTCTCGGGCGGCTGGCGATCGAGCTCGCGGGCGGGCAGCCGCGCCGGATCGCGCTCCGCTACAACGGCGTGATCGCCGCCCACGACACGCGGCTCCTGACCGTCGCGGCTCTCAACGGCGCGTTCCAGGGCAGGGTGGAGCAGGCGGTCAACTACGTCAACGCGCCCGTGATCGCCGCCGAGCGCGGGATCGAGGTGAGCGAGGAGCGGTCGGGCGCCGCGCGCGACTACACGAGCCTCGTCACCGTCGCGGTCGACGACGTCGAGGTCTCCGGCACGACGATCGGGCCGGAGCACCGCCACTTCCTGGCCGGGGCGCTCGGCTTCGCGATCGACCTGCAGCTCTCGCCGCGAATGGTCTTCTTCCGGTACGACGACGTGCCCGGGGTGATCGGCCGCGTCGGGACGATGTTCGGCGAGGCCGGGGTCAACATCGCGAACATGGCCGTGTCGCGGACGAAGGAGGGCGGGAAGGCCCTGATGGCGCTCTCGATCGACTCCGCGCCGCCGCCCGACTTCGCCGAGCGAATCCGCGGCGAGGGGTTCGACGACGCCCGTTTCATCGCGCTGGGCTAGGCCGCACGCGGGGAGAGCGCGAGCGCGAGCGGTGCGACCTGCGGATGCCGCTTCTGGACGACGGCGTGCTCGTCACCGTGCTCGACGACTGCCTCGACTCGCTCGTCCTCGTGGCCGGCACGAGCAGGAACGTCGCGCCGTCCTCCCGGACTCGCTCGTACTCGGCCGGCGTCGCGGCGATTCGGTGCGTGCAACTCGGATCGGCGCACTCGCAGAAGAACTGCGTCGCCGGCGCATCGAAGCGTTGCGCGGCTTCGGCGATGCGCTCGTTGACCTCGCGGAACAGAGACTCGGTCCGTGCGATCTGCTCGGCTTCGTCGGTCTTCACTGGTTCACCCCTCGTCTCCCGTGACGTGTCGGCGTGTCGGGGGTGAGAACGCTCGAACGTCCGGTTCGGGTACGCCCCGGGCGGGTACTCTGGAGCCGTGCGCGCGAGCTGGCCCGAGCCCGTCGAACGGGTCGCCGCTTTTCTGCGGCAGGCAGGAGCGGAGGCAAGGCTCGAGGAGCTCGAGTCCGGCACCGCGACCGCCGAGGACGCCGCCCGCGCGGCCGGCTGCCCGCTGGAGCAGATCGTCAAGTCGATCGTCGTCGTGTGCGACGACGGACGCGCGGTGGTGGCGCTCGTTCCGGGCGACCGTCGCGCCGACCTCGACAAGATCGCCGTGGCCGCCGACGCCGCCAAGGTGCGAGTCGCGCGGCCGGCCGAGGTCGAGGAGGCCACGGGGTTCGCGCCCGGCGCAGTCGCGCCGTTCCCGTTGCCGGGCGTCGACCGCGTCCTGATCGACCAGAGCCTGCTCGTCCACCCGACGGTCTGGGTCGGCGCGGGCTCGCACACCCACCTTGCTGCGCTCGACCCCGGTGTCCTCGTCCGGCTCGCCCATGCGCAGCCGATGGACGCCGTCCAAGACTCCACCTACCATTCCGCCTGAGAGGAGACGCTCGATGCGTGAGACCGAAACGATCTGGATGAACGGTGAGTTCGTCGACTGGCACGACGCGAAGGTGCACGTCGGTGTCCACGGGCTTCACTACGGCACGGGTGTCTTCGAGGGCATCCGCTGCTACGAGACCCCCGACGGGCCGGCCGTCTTCCGGCTGCGTGAGCACCTCCAGCGGCTCGAGAACTCGGCGAAGCTGCTCTACATGGAGCTCCCCTACTCGACCGAAGAGATCCGCACCGCCACACACGACCTGATCGGCCGCAACGGCCTGCCGGAGTGCTACGTCCGCCCGTTCGCCTTCTACGGCTACGGCGAGCTCGGCGTGCACACGAAGGGGAACCCGGTCGAGGTCGTGATCATGAGCTGGCCGTGGGCGAACTACCTCGGCGACGAGAACGTCGCCACCGGCATCCGGGCGAAGATCTCCTCGTGGAAGCGCATCGGCGCGAACACGATCCCGCACGTCGCCAAGGCGACCGGGATCTACCTCAACTCGATGCTCGCCGTCCACGAGGCGCAGCGCGCCGGCTACGACGAGGCGATCCTGCTCACCGACAGCGGCACCGTCGCGGACGGCTCGGGCGAGAACGTCTTCGTGGTCAAGGAAGGGCGGATCTGGACGCCGCCGCTCTCGACCTCGATCCTGCCCGGGATCACCCGCGACAGCGTGATTCAGATCGCGCAGGACCTGGGCTACGTCGTCGAGGAGTCGGATCTCGTCCGCTCCGACCTCTATCTCGCCGACGAGATCTTCATGACCGGGACGGCGGCCGAAGTGACGCCGGTCCGGTCCGTCGACGACCACGAGGTCGGCGTCGGTCCGGTCACGCTCGAGCTGCAGAAGGCGTACCTCGACACGGTGCGCGGCAAGAGCGAGCGCTGGGGGCACTGGCTCGACCGGGTGACCGTCGGGGACAAGGCGCCCGCGGAGGCGTGAGCACGGGTACTCGCGACGTTCCGCTCTCGGCGCCGTACGTCGACGAGCGCGACGAGGAGCTCGTGCTCGAGGTGCTCCGGTCTGGGCGGCTCTCGCTCGGGCCGGCGATCGACCGCTTCGAGGAGCTCTTCGCGGAGACGGTCGGCGCTCCCTACGCGGCCGCCGTCTCCTCGGGCACGAGCGGGCTGCACCTGCTCTCGGTGATCGCCGGGCTGGGGGCGGGGGACGAGGTGATCACCTCGCCCTACTCGTTCGTCGCCTCGGCGAACTGCTTCATCTACGAAGGCGCGATGCCGGTGTTCGCCGACGTCGACGAGCGGACGATGAACCTGACGCCCGAGGCCGTCGAGGCGGCGATCACGCCCCGGACGAAGGCGATCGTCGCCGTCGACATCTTCGGCTACCCCTGCGAGCTCGACCCGTTGCGAGCGCTCGCCGAGCGGCACGGGCTCGTCCTGATCCAGGACGCGTGCGAGGCACTCGGCGCGGAGTACCGCGGCGGGACCGTCGGTTCGCACGGCGTCGACGCGGTCTTCGCGTTCTACCCGAACAAGCAGATGACGACCGGCGAGGGCGGGATGGTGACCACCCACGACGAGGAGACGTGGAAGTCCGCTCGTCAGCCTGCGCAACCAGGGCCGCGCCGACGGCGGTGGCTGGCTCGACCACGCCCGGCTCGGCTTCAACTACCGGATCGACGACGTCCGCGCGGCGCTCGGGATCGGCCAGCTGGAGAAGCTCGACACGATCCTGTCGCTGCGCCAGGCTGCGGCTGCGCGCTACGGCGAGCTGCTCGCGGATGTCGACGGCCTCGAGCTGCCGCTCGCCGACGACGACGACCATCGTCGCTCCTGGTTCGTCTACGTCGTCACGCTCGCGCGCGGCACCGACCGCGAGCGCGTGATCTCCGAGCTCGCCGGCCAGGGCATCGCGACGTCGCGCTACCTGCCGTCGATCCATCTGCAGGGCTACATGCGTGAGCGCTACGGGTTCGGCGAGGGGCTGTGCCCCGTCTCCGAGGATCTCTCGCAGCGGACGCTCGCGCTGCCGTTCTTCACCGCGATCGAGGCGGAGGACCAGGAACGCGTCGCGCAGGCGCTCGCGGCCGCGCTGGCCTAGCCGAGGCGCTCGCCGTCTGGGGCCTCGTCGCGCTCCAGGCGACGGCGACGCTCGTCACCTATTCGCGACTGCCGCCCGAGCAGCTCTACAACGTCGATCGGGCGGGCGATCTCGCCGGCGGGCTCTCCCGAACGGTCGTCGTGCTCAACTACCCGCTGGCGCTCGTGGCGATCGCGCTGGCGGCCGTGGCCGGCGGGCCACGCAGGCTCGTCTGGGCGGCGATCGCGCTTTGCGCCCTCACAGCCGTCCCCGGTGTCGTCGACCAGGGCGACCTCGACGCGCGTTGGGTGAACGGCCCGCCGGTGCTCGGCGTCCTGCTCGCACTGGGCCTGACGGTCGCTGCGGTCCGCCGCCGTGGTGTCGCCCTCGTCGATCGGGTGCGCGGTGACCGGCTCAGGTTGGTGCTCGCCGCGCTGCTCGTGCTGCTGGCGGCGCCGTGGTTCGCGGCCGAGGTGGGCTTCTACTTCCCCGGCGACCTCTACCTCGGGGAGGAGGTTCCGCTCGTTCGGGACGAGGGGCTCGCTGCGGTCCACCTGGGCTTCCACCATGGCAACGGAGGCGTGCTCCTGGCGCTCGCGGCGCTCCTGCTCTCGCGTGTGCCGGCCGGCCGAGCGCTGCGTGGCTACCTCGCTCTGATGCTCGCCTACGGCCTCGCGAACGCGGTCCAGGACGGCTGGAACGAGCAGCTGTGGAAGCGCGGCACGATCGACCTGCGTCTGCCCGACGTGATCCGGCCCGAGCTCACCTGGGGCTGGCTCGTGATCGTCGTGGCCGCGGCGGCCACGTACCGGTGGTGGTTCCGACCCGGCGTTCAGGGATAATCGCGCTGTGGACGGCGGGCGCATGGTCTTCCTCGGCTTTGGCAAGTGGGCGCGTGCCGACAAGATCTACGCGCTGCAGCCGATCACGGGCGACAACCGCGGCGGTGGGCAGCGCACGCTCGTCTGGGTCGAAGGCGTCACCGACCCGATCGTCGCGTCGCGAACCGAGCGGACGATCCTGCACGAGCTGGGGCTCGACGCCTCGGCCGGGTCGCCCCTGCTCGACGAGGCGCTCTCGCTCGCCGAGCGGCTCGCCGAGGACGCCGCCAGCGGCCGGGTCGACCTGGCCGATCTCGGCCGGCGCGCCCGCAAGCTGCTCGAATCGTCGAGCAAGCCCGGCGAGTCCTCGCAGCTCTTCTAGGTGCTCGGCCGCGACTTCTTCGCGCGGAGCGTGCACGAGGTGGCTCCCGACCTCCTCGGCGCGACGCTCCTCGTCGACGGCGTCGGCGGCGCGATCGTGGAGGTCGAGGCGTACGACGCCGACGATCCGGCCGCACACGGCTTCCGTGGCCGCACGCCCCGCAATGCGTCGATGTTCGGCCCACCGGGTCACGCGTACGTCTACCGCTCCTACGGCATCCACTGGTGCCTGAATTTCGTCTGCGAGGAGGAGGGGAGCGCCGCCGCCGTCCTGATCCGGGCGCTGCGGCCGAAATGCCGCGTGGACGTGATGCGCGCCCGGCGGGGGCTCGACGACGAGCGCCTGCTCTGCGCCGGCCCCGGCCGTCTCTGCCAGGCGCTCGCGGTCACCCGCGAGCACGACGGTCTGCCGCTCGACCGTGCTGCCGTTCGAGCTCGCCCCGCGCACGGAGCCGGTCGAGGTGGTCACCGGGCCGCGGATCGGGATCAGCGTCGCCACCGAGCTGCCGTGGCGCTACGCGGCGGCGGGCTCGCGCTACCTCAGCCGGCCGCTGCGACCGCGGCCGCCCGTCCGACGACCAGCTCGACCCTGACACCCGGGGCCGACGCGACTCCGGCCCGCGGCTTCTGCTCCAGCACCGTGCCGGGATCGCCGTCGGTCCACCGGATCGCCTCCTTCAGACCCATGCGCTTCAGGCGGGCACGCGCGTCGTCGACGTCGCGCCCGACGAGCTTCGGGATCACGCCCCGGGTCGCTTTCGTGACGACGAGGATGATCGTGTCGTAGGAGGAGCGGAAGCCGCGCTTCGGCCGCTGGTCGACGACGATCCCCGGCTGTTGGAGCGGCTCGGCCGGCTTGTAGACGAGCTCTGCGGTGAGCGGCTGTGCCTCGACGCGGATCTGCGCCTCGCTCGCGGTGAGGTTGCGGACGTCGGGCACCTCGACCTCGTTCTCGAGGCAGTTGGCCGACCTGCTCGGCCCGCGGCCCGCGAAGTAGATGATCTCCTGCCGCGACCGGCAGAGGCCGTTGTCGAGCATCAGCTGGTCGTTACGGCGGACGACGAGCTTGGGCGCGGCGTAGGGCACGCTCGGCGCCGGGAAGCCCTCCGGCTCGACGTCCTTCAGCGCCTGCTCCATGAACGACTTCCAGATCAGCGCCGGGAACGTCGACCCCGCGACCGGCTCGCCGTTGAACTCCGTCAGCATCGGGCGCAGCGTCGTCGGGTACCCGACCCAGACAGCGACCGCGAGCTGCGGCGTGTAGCCCACGAACCAGGCGTCGCCGTAGTTCTCGGTCGTGCCGGTCTTCCCCGCCACGGGCCGGTCTTCCAGGAATGCGCGCTTGCCCGTGCCGAAGCGAACCGCCTTCTGCAGGATCGAGTTGACGATGCCGGCCTGGGTCGCGGAGAGCGCGTCGACCCCCGTCGGCTTGTTGAAGCGCTTCTTGCCGCCCTGCGCGATCTCGTCGATCACGCGCGGCCGGTTGCCGAAGATGGCGCCGTCGGCGCGACGGCCGCCGTGGGCGAGCGTCGCATAGGCACGCGTGAGCTCGAGTGGAGTGACCGCCTCGGCACCCAGCCCGATCGCGTAGTAGCCGTCGAGCTTGCTCCGGATGCCCATCCGCTTCGCCGTCTCGGCGACCTTCTTCGAGCCGACGAGTTGTGTCAGCTGCGCATAGACCGAGTTGTCCGACTCGATCGTGGCCTTCTCGAGGTCGATCGAGCCGTAGTACACATCCTCGTAGTTGCCGACCACCCACTGCTTGTCGCCGAGATCGATCGACTGGGGTGTGGAGGTGAAGCGCGTCGCAGGCGAGATCCCTTGACGCAGCGCGGTGGCGAGGACGAACGGCTTGAACGACGAGCCTGGCTGCCGCACGCCCTGCACGGCGAGGTTGAACTGGCTCTTGCGATAGTTGTTGCCGCCGATCATCGCGCGGACTGCGCCGTCGCGCGGGTCGATCGCGACGAGCGCCGCTGACGGGCCCTCGGGATCGGTCAGCCACTTCGAGATCGCCTTCCGCGCCTGTTCCTGCAGGCCGAGGTCGATCGTCGTTGTCACCTTGAGGCCGCCGCCGAAGACCTCCGCGGAGCCGTACTCGTCGATCAGCTGCTGCTTGACGTAGTTGACGAAGTGCTGCGCCGGCCCCTCGGTGCCGGGCAGCCGCACCGAGTCGGGATCCGGCAGGTCGGCAGAGTTGGCGTCGTCGTACTGCGCGGGCGTGATCTTCGTCTCCTCCAGCATCGCCCGGAGCACTGTGCGCCGCCGTGCTTTCGCAGCGCGTGGATTCGTGACCGGGTCGTAGCGGTTCGGGTCGGCCGGGATCCCTGCGAGCAGCGCGGCCTCCGCGATCGTCAGGTCCTTGGCGCCGTGGTCGAAGTAGGCGAGCGAGGCCTGCTGGACGCCGTAGGCGCCGTTGCCGAAGTAGATCGTGTTCAGGTACTCCTGGAGGATCCGCTGCTTGGGCCAGGCTTTCGAGCGCTCGAGCTGCCACGCGAACGCGGCCTCCCGCACCTTGCGGGCGATCGTCTTCTGGTCGCGGTCGAGCGCGTTCTTGACGAACTGCTGCGTGATCGTCGAGCCGCCCTCGACCACCTTCTTGTGCCGGATGTCGGCGACCAGGGCGCGACCGATGCCGCGCACGTCGATCCCGTCGTGCTCCCAGAAGCGGCGGTCCTCGATCGCGACGATGGCGTGGCGCATTGCCGGCGCGATGTCGTCGTACGAGACGAGCGTGCGCGCCTCGGAGCCGCGCAGGACGGCGAGGACGCGCTTGCCGTCCTTGTCGTAGATGTAGCCGTTGACCTGCTTGTCGAGCTGCCGCTGCGGATCGAACTTGCCGGCGTCGATCTCGCCCGCGACGGCGCGGATCAGCCCAAAGCTGAAGGAAACGGACCCGAGTAGGCCGAGGACGGTGAGAAGCGCGAGGAGGCGGAGCCTGCGGATCCGGCGACGCCCTCGCGCCGGTTGTGTTCCGACGTGCGGCCGCAAGCGGTCCAGTGTAGCCCTCGAAAATCGGTTACGCGGCTGCGATCACGGCGAGCACGTCGCTGCCGTAGCGCTCGAGCTTCGTCGGCCCGAAGCCCTTCACCGCCGCGAGGTCGAGCTCGGAGGCCGGCTTTGCGGCTGCAAGCTCGCGCAGGGTCGCATCGTGCAGGACGACGTACGCAGGCACTTCGTCGACTCGGGCACGCTCGAGCCGCCAGGCACGGAGCCGCTCGAACAGGCCCTCGTCAGCAGGGCCGGCGGCCACGGCCGCTCCGATCCGAGGCAGCTCGACTCCGGGCACCGCGCGCAGGAGCCGGAAGCCGTCCTCGCTCTCGAACGACTCCAGCGCGCCGGCGGTCTCGAGCAGCTGGATCCAGCGCTTGACCTCGGCCTGCGTCGCGGCAGCCAGGATCCCGAAGCGCGGCGAGCGCTGGGCCGAGCGGGGAGCGCTGATCGAGCCCCGCAGCAGCGCCGCGAGCCCGGTGCGTCCGAGCGGCCAGCGCAGTTCGAGCACGGTGGCGTGGATCGCGCCGGCGATGTCGTCGGGGAGCGGCTGGGCGCCGGGCCGGGCGCGTTGACCGACGGCGGTCGGCCGAGCAGACGTCGCACATGCCGCAGTCGTCGTGCGAGCGTCTCGCCGAAGTGCTCGGCCACCTGCCGGTGCCGGCAGGCGCCGCGACTCGGCGAAGCGCACCAGCCGGTCGGCGCGTGCGAGTGCCTCGTGCTCGTAGCGCTCGAGCAGCGCGTCGATCCGCGCCGCCGCGTCGGCGGGCGGGTCGGGCACCTCGAACTGCATCGCCCGGCCGGCGTCGAAGCCGCGCCGGACGAGCCCGGCCTGCTCGAGCATGCCGACGAGGACGCGCGGATCGGGATCGTCGCCGAGCTCCTCCGGCAGCGCCTCGCCGCGTCCGCGGAGACGGCCGTAGACCGCGCGGAGGTCGGCGACCGTGGGGATGTCCGAGCGGGCGAAGCGGCGCAGCTGCTGCGCGTCGGAGCGGCTCGGCGAGCAGCAGCGTGTCCGACGCGCGCCCGTCGCGGCCGGCCCGGCCGACCATCTGCACGTAGCTCTCGAGCGACTCCGGGAAGTTGTAGAGCGCGACGAGGCGGATGTCGGGCTTGTCGATCCCCATCCCGAACGCCGTCGTCGCGACGACCGTCTGGATCCGCCCCTCGATGAACGACTCCTGCGCCTCGGAGCGCTCGGCCGGCTCGAGCCCGGCGTGGTAGTGGGTCGCGGAGAGGTCATGCGCGCGCAGCGTCCGAGCGAGGCTCTCGCAGCTGCGGCGCGACCGCGCGTAGACGATCGCCGAGGCGCCGTCGAGGGCCTTCAGCCGGGCGACGAGCGTGCGGAGCCGCCCTTCGTCGCCGTCGACCAGCTCGACGTCGTAGCGCAGGTTCGGGCGGACGACGCTCGTGCGCACGATCTCCGGCTCGCGGCCGAGCGCGGTCGCGATCTCACGCTCCGTCGCCGGTGTCGCCGTCGCCGTCATCCCGAGGATGGCGGGCCGGCCGAGCTCGTCGAGCGCGCGGCGGATGAAGAGGTAGTCGGGCCGGAAGTCGTGGCCCCACATGCTCACGCAGTGCACCTCGTCGATCACGACGAGCCCGATGTCGATGCCGGCGATCGCGTCGAGGAAGTGCCGCTGGCGCAGCCGCTCCGGCGCGACGTAGAGCAGCCGGTAGCGGCCCGCCGCCGCGTCCGCGCAGCCGCGCCGCGGCCTCGTCCGGGTCGAGCGAGGAGTTGATCAGCGTCGCCTGCGCCGCCACCTCGGGCGGCAGCTTGTCGACCTGGTCCTTCATCAGCGCGATCAGCGGGCTGAGCACGAGCGTCGGCGTCGGCCGCAACATCGCGGCGAGCTGGTAGGTGAGCGACTTGCCGGAGCCGGTCGGCATCAGCGCCAGCGTGTCGCGCCCGTCCACGGCGGCCCGCACGACCTGCTCCTGGCCGGGGCGGAAGTCGTCGAATCCGAACAGCCGTGTCAGTGCGGGCTTCAGCTCGCTCATGCGAACGAGTGTACGGAGCTGATCGGAACGCATCCGTCACGGATGTGTCGCGTGTCAGTGACCGTGCGCCGTCACGCCTGGCACGTGCGTGTGCTCGTCGGCAACGGCGGGGGTTGCGGCGGCTGCGCCCACCGCGATCATCGCGGCGAGCGCCAGCGTGACGACCCGTTCCGGGCGATGCGGCGGCCCGGCGAGCGTGAGCCGGATCGCGAGCGCGAGCCCGCCGAGCTCTCCCGCCTTCGTGATCCCGGCGAGCAGGTCGAGCTGCTCGCCCGCCACTGCGTACGCGCCGAGGAGTCCGGCCAGGAGGACGCCGGTAGCGGCCGCCGGCACCCGGCCGGGCCGCAGGGCGAGCGTCCCCGCGGCGAGCGCCAGCAGCGCGGCCGCAACGTGGAACGAGATCCCGTGCTCTGCGGCGAGAGCGGCGTGGACGCCGGCGCTGCCGGCGAGCAGTGTGATGAGGAGGATGCGTGTCACGAGCTGGGGGTGGCTCCCGGGGCGGCCGCAGGCGCCCCGGGAGCCGTCGGAGGAGAGCCCTACGAGCTGAACTTGTCGGGGCTCTGGGCGACGATCGCGCCGGCAAGGGCGTCGGCCGTCATGAACATGTGCGCGTAGGCCTCGCGAATCTGGCCGTACGCCTCGGGGTAGTCGCCCGCGGCGTAGGTGTCGATCGCGCCGATCAGCTGGTTGACGTGGGCCTGCAGCGCCTCGGCCGCTCCGCTCTGGGGCAGCTCGCCGCCGGTGGCGGTGTCGAGGAAGGCGGAGAAGTCGGCCTGGTACTGCGCCAGCTTGTCGCGTGCTGCGGTCTGGCCGGCCTCGTCCTTCTTGGCCGTGGCGACGGTGTAGTCGACGAAGAAGCCGATGTGGTTCCGCCACAGCTCGAGGAAGCCGGCCTTGGCCTCGTCGCCGTAGACGGAGCCGATCGCGTCGCCGAGGTCGACGGTGTTGCCGTCGAGCGCCTTGGCGATCGCGTCGAAGTCCTTGTCGCCGTCGAGACCCTTCTGCATCGCGAAGGTCGCGAGCCCGGCATGCTCGGCGAGCAGGCGCCCGAGCGTGATCCGGAGGTCGGACGACGCCATCGTGGCGGGAGCCAGGGCGAACGTGTCGGGCATCTGCGCGACGATCGCGCCGGAGATCGCGTCACCGGTCATGAACATGTGGTGATAGGCCTCGCGGATCTGGCCGTACGCCTTCGGGGTAGTCGCCCGCGGCGTAGGTGTCGATCGCGCGCGATGAGCTGGTTGACGTGGGCCTGCAGTGCCTCGGCCGCTCCGCTCTGGGGCAGCTCGCCGCCGGTGGCGGTGTCGAGGAAGGCGGAGAAGTCGGCCTGGTACTGCGCCAGCTTGTCGCGTGCTGCGGTCTGGCCGGCCTCGTCCTTCTTGGCCGTGGCGACGGTGTAGTCGACGAAGAAGCCGATGTGGTTCCGCCACAGCTCGAGGAAGCCGGTCTTGGCCTCGTCGCCGTAGACGGAGCCGATCGCGTCGCCGAGGTCGACGGTGTTGCCGTCGAGGGCCATTGGCGATCGCGTCGAAGTCCTTGTCGCCGTCGAGACCCTTCTGCATCGCGAACGTCGCGAGCAGGGCGTGCTCGGCGAGGAGCCGGTCGAGCGTGACCCGGAGGTCGACCGCCGGGCTCTCGATCGAGACGGTGTCGGCGGTCTCGTCGGTCATGGTCTCGGCCGCGGTCGTGGCCGGGGCCGCCGCGTCCTCGTCGTCGCCGCCGCAGGCCGCGAGGCCGAGCGGGACGATCGTCAGTGCCGCCACCAGGGCGGCGAGAGTGGTGCGCTTCACAGGTGGTCTCCTTTGGAATCGTTGTCGAGGCTTGTTCGCCCCGACGCCGGAGACGGTTCGATCTAGGCCGAAGCCGAGGTGAAGAGCGGCGTTCCGGTCGGTGCGTCGACGCCGCCCGCGCGCTCCAGGGTGACGGCGACGACCGCGTCGTCGGGCACCGGCCGCGAGAGCGCGAGCACCGTGCGGGTGTTGGCGCCGGCGAACAGGCCCGCGGGCTTCGGCGTGCCCGCCTCGATCACCCAGATCTCGTAGACCTTCCCGACCGGCGCCGGGTCGAGCCCGGAGAGGACGAGAGCCGCGTTGCCCGTCGTCGAGACGACGAGCCGGCCGTCGGCGCCCGAGAGCGGCACGGCGCGGTGGTTCGGGTCGGCGAGGACGGCGATCGCCTGGCGCTCGCTGCCTGCCTGGTTCCGCAGCTCGTCGAGCTCGTTCGAGAGCGACGTCGCCCAGACGCCGAATGCGATCGCCGCGACGGCGGCGACCGCGGCGGCCGACGAGAGCACGGGCACGGCGAAGCGGCGCCGCAGCGGCATGACGTTCGGCCGCTCGCTCGCGTGCCTGCTCGAGGATGCGCGCCCGGAGGGACGCTAGGAGGCGCAGGCCCACCGGCGGCGTGCGCGAGCGCACCCGAGACCTGCCAGAAGCCCTGCAGCTCCTCGCGGCAGCGGTCGCAGCCGGCGAGGTGCTCCTCGTACAGGGCATGCTCGTCCGCGTCGAGCGCGTCGAGCGCGTACCCGGGGGTCAGGTCGTGGAGGTCCATGAAGTCCTTTCGGCCGCGTCGTCGAGGTCGAGCAACTCCCGTAGCCGGGAGAGCCCCGCGAACATCCTGCTCTTGATCGTCCCGAGCGGCTGCCCGAGCCGATCCGCCAGCTCCGACTGGGTGTAGCCGCCGTAGTAGGCGAGCTCGATCGCCTCGCGCTGCTGGTCGGGCAGCTGGGCAAGCGCACCCTGGACGCGCTCGCGCTCGAGCCGCAACCAGGCTGCCTCCTCGGCGGAGCCCTCGGTCGGCTCCGGTGCGTTCTCGATCGGCTCGGTCCGGCGGCGCTGCTCGCGGCGGACCACGTCGACGGCGCGCCGGTGGACGAGCGTCAGAATCCATGTCGACGCCTTCGCGCGCTCCGGGACGAACGAGCCCGCACTGCGCCAGAGGCCGAGGAAGGCATCCTGGACGGCGTCCTGCGCGAGCGACTCGTCCCGGAGGATCCGGTAGGCGAGCCCGTAGGCGGTCCCGCCGACGCGGTCGTAGAGCTCCGCGAGCGCCGACTCGTCCGAGCGGGCGACGAGGGCGACGAGCGCCTCGTCGGAGAGGTGGGCAAGGCCGCGGATCCGCACCGGTGGTTCTGAGGCTACAGCGAGCACGACCCAGATTCGTCCCTGGACGCCGATCGGTTCGATCTCGCATCCGGGCGAACCGCTCCCGTGGGTGCGGCGAACAAGCGCCGACACCCCGACCACCAAACAGGAGCGTGGGGATATGAAGAAGGCACTGTTCGGGCTCGTCGCCCTCTCGGCGACAGCCCTCGCAGCGGTCGGAGCCGCACTCGTCGGCTCAGGCCCCAGTTCGAGCACCGCCTCGAGCCACCGTGAAGCGCCGCTGATCTCGGAGGATCCGAGTGCGGACAACACGGACCTGTACGCGTTTCGGAGCCCGGACCGTCCGGACACCGTGACGGTCATCTCCAACTGGATCCCGGGCGAGGATCCGGCGGCCGGCCCGAACTACTACACGTTCTCGCCGTCCGCCCGTTACAACATCTACATCGACCGGAACGGCGACGCCCGGCCGGACATCACCTACCGGTTCCGCTTCCAGCGGACGGCGGGCCCGCTCTTCCTCGGCAACACCGTCCAGAAGTACTCGGCGACCAAGACGGTCGGCAAGAAGACGACGCTGCTGACCTGGGCGAAGACGCCGCCGAACAACATCGGACCGCGGTCGACGCCGAACTACCGGGCGCTCGCCGCGAAGGAAGTCGTCGACGCCAAGGGCACGAAGGTCTTCGCCGGCCAGCGTGACGACGCGTTCTTCGGCGACATCGGTGCGATCTTCGACCTGCTCGCGTTCCGCAAGGGCACGGGCGCGGACGGCGGCGGCAAGGACTTCTTCGCCGGCTACGCCGTCCACTCGATCGCGCTGCAGATCCCGATCGCCGAGCTGAAGGCCAAGAACTCGACGATCGGTATCTGGACGTCGACCGACCGCCGCAACGTGACGGTGAACGGCAAGGTGAAGAAGGGCTGGACGCAGGTGTCGCGGCTCGGCAACCCGCTCGTCAACGAGGTCGTCGTGCCGACGCCCTTCAAGGACGTGTGGAACCGCTCCGCGCCGGTGAACGACAAGCAGTTCGCCGGCCCTGTCGTCGAGCCCGTGCTCGCGAAGCTGATGAACCAGCTCTACAAGGTGAACGCGCCGGAGAAGAACCGCGACGACCTCGTCGCCGTGTTCGGCACCGGCGTGAAGGGCCTCAACTACACCGGCGACACCGTCGCCGACATGCTGCGGCTCAACTACTCGATCCCGGTGACGCCGAAGGACAAGGTCAACCGCCTCGGCGTGATCGGCGGCGACAACGGCGGCTTCCCGAACGGCCGCCGGCTCGAGGACGACGTGATCGACGCTGCCGAGCGGGTGATGGCCGGCTTCCTCAAGGGGAACAAGGTCGAGCTCGGCGACGGCGTCAATGCCGGTGACGTGCCGGCGCTCGCGTCCTTCCCGTACCAGGCCGATCCCGCCAGCGGATTCGCCAACTCCAAGGGGCTCCAGAAGCCCTAGTCCAACACCCGGTGGGGGCCGCACGCGACGTGTGCGGCCCCACCGGCCAACAGTGAGGAACGAGATGAAACTGACCGCATTTCCTGGCCGCCGCCGTCGCACTCGCGGCGAGCGCCCTCTTTGGCGGCGTCCTCCGCGAAGGAGAGGCGTCCGCGGCGCCGCGCGCCGACGAGGCGCAGCGGGTCGCCGTGCAGGGGCTCGTGCTCCAGCAGCAGGCGCGCGTGAGCGGCAACCCGGCGCTCTACGTGCGCACGGAGAAGAAGCTGCGCGAGGCTCTTCGGCTCGACTCACGGAACGCCGCCGCCGTTCGCGGTCTCTCGGCGCTCGCGGCGTCCCGGCACCGCTTTCGCGAGTCGCTCGAGCTCGCGCGCACCGCACGCGACCTGGAGCCTGGCACCGCAGCCGTTCACGGGCTGATCGGTGACGCGAACCTCGAGCTCGGTCGCTACCGCGAGGCATTCGCAGCCTTCGACCGGATGGTCGCGCTGCGGCCGTCGGCGAGCGCGTACGCGCGCATCTCGTACGCCCGCGAGCTCACCGGCGACATCGACGGTGCGCTCGAGGCGATGGAGCTCGCCGATGGACTCCGCCGGGATCGGCGAGCCGGCCGCGTGGACGCGCACGCTGCTCGGCCACCTCCTGCTGGCCGACCGGCAGGTCGAGCAGGCGAAGCTCCGCTTCCGTGAGGCGCTCGCGTTCGTCCCCGCCTATCCGGGCGCGATCGCAGGACTCGGCGACGTCGAGGTCGCCAACGGGCGTCCCGCGCGGGCGATCCCTCTGTACCGGCGCGCGGCGGCAGCAGCTCCTGTGCCCGAGTACGCGGCCAGCCTCGGCGACCTGCTCGATGGGCTCGGCCGCCACGCCGAGGCCGAGCGGGCCTGGGAGCGGGCCGAGTCGCTCGAGCGCCTCTTCGCCGCGAACGGCGGCAGCAACCTGCTCGAGACGGCCGAGTTCGACCTGAACCACGATCGCAACCTGCGCGACGCGCTCGACCTGCCCGGCGCGGCTACGCCGAGCGCCCGAGCATCGAGGGCGAGCACGTCCTGGCGTGGGCGCTCTACAAGAACGGCCGCTGCGCGGAGGCGAGGACGTCTCCCTGCGCTCGCTGCGGCTCGGCACGCTCGACGTCGACGGCCTCTACCACCACAGCCTGATCGAGGCCTGTCTCGGCAACGGCGAGGCGGCGGCCGAGTACGCGCGCCCGCGTGCGGACGCTCGATCCGGTGTACCTGCTCGCACCACCCTCCGCGGAGCAGCTGTCAGCCGTAGGGGATAGATTCGGCGCGTGGAACCCGTTTGCGTCGCCGATTTCGAGCGCCTGGCCGAGGAGCGGCTCGAGCCCGGCGCCTTCGGCTACTACGCCGGTGGCGCCGGGGACGAGCTCGCCCTGGCCGAGAACGTCGCAGCCTGGCAGCGGCTGCGGCTCAGGCCGCGCGTGCTCGTCGACGTGTCGGAGGTCTCGACGGAGACGACGGTGCTCGGCACAACAGTCTCGATGCCGCTGCTCGTCGCGCCGACGGCGATCCAGCGCTTGGCACACGCCGACGGCGAGCAGGGGATGGCGCGCGCTGCGGCAGCCGCCGGGACGGTCATGTGTCTCTCGACGCTCGCGACCGCGACGCCGGCCGACGTCGCGGCGGCCGCGCCCGGCGCGCCACGCTGGTTCCAGCTCTACGTCTTCCGCGACCGCGGCGTCACGCAGTCCTTCCTCGACCAGGCCGCCGCGCACGGCTTCGGCGCGATCGTGCTCACCATCGACGCGCCGAGGCTTGGCCGGCGCGAGCGGGACTTCCGCACCGGTTTTCGCGTCCCCGAGGAGATCGTCGTGCCGAGCATGGCCGCGCTCGGGGGCTGGGAGGGCGCGACGCCGCTCGAGCTGCTGGGCGCGATCGACTCGTCGCTCACGTGGGCCGACCTGGCAGAGCTGCGCTCGCTCTCGCCGCTCCCGCTCGTGCTCAAGGGGATCCAGACGGCCGAGGACGCCGCGCTCGCGGTCGAGCACGGCGTCGACGCGATCGTCGTCTCGAACCACGGCGGCCGTCAGCTCGACGCGGTCGCCTCCACGGCCGAGCTCCTCCCGGAGGTGGTCGATGCGGTCGCCGGCCGGATCGAGGTCTATGTCGACGGCGGTATCCGGCGCGGCTCGGACGTCGTCAAGGCGCTCGCGCTCGGGGCGACGGCCGCGCTCGCCGGCCGTGCGCCGCTCTGGGGGCTCGCGTGCGAGGGCGAGGCGGGCGCGCGCCGCGTGCTCGAGCTGCTCCGCGACGAGATCGAGCTCGCGCTGGCGCTCTGCGGCGCACTTCCCCGGCCGAGGTGGTCCCCGGCCACCTCACTAGAATCGTGCGCCCGTGATCGAGACGCTCACCCGGAACGCCGTCGACGTCCTGCCGCAGGGCGGGCTCGAGGAGAAGCTGAAGCTCGGCCGGCCGCTGCGGGTGAAGCTCGGGATCGACGTCACCTCGCCCGACATCCATCTCGGCCGCGGCATCCCGCTGCAGCGGATGCGCGCCTTCCAGGACGCGGGTCACGTCGGCGTGCTGATCGTCGGCGACTACACGACGCGGATCGGCGACCCGTCCGGGCGCTCCGCCGAGCGCCCGATCCTCTCCGACGAGCAGATCGACGCCGACGCGAAGACGTACGTCGAGCAGGCGCTGCAGATCCTCGACCGCGAGCGCACCGAGGTCCGCTTCAACAGCGAGTGGCTGGCCGGGCTGACCTTCGCCGACGTGATCCGGCTGACCCGGACGACCACGGTCGCGCAGATCCTCGAGCGGGACGACTTCGCCAAGCGGATGGCCGCGCAGGAGCCGATCTCGGTCTCCGAGCTGCTCTATCCGCTGATGCAGGCCTACGACTCCGTCGCGATCGAGGCCGACGTCGAGCTCGGCGGCACCGACCAGCTCTACAACCTGCTCGCCGGGCGCACGGTCATGCAGGCGTACGGGCTCGAGCCACAGGTCGTCCTGACGACGCCGCTCCTGCTCTCCTGGGACGGGGAGAAGATGAGCTCGTCGCTCGGCAACAACATCCCGCTGACGGCCGCGCCGGAGGAGCAGTTCGGCCGCACGATGCGGATCCCGGACGCGCAGCTCGAGGAGTGGTACCGGCTCGTGCTCGAGCGCGACGTGCCGGTGGGCGAGCCGATGCAGGCCAAGCTGGCGCTCGCGCGGGCGATCGTCACGCGCTCGCACGGCGAGGAGGCAAGCCGTGCAGCCGAGGCGCACTTCACCCGCGTCGTGCGCGAGGGGCAGGCACCCGACGACATTCCGGAGATCGCGCTGCCACAGGGCGATCCCGTCCATCTGCCGGCGTTGCTCGCCGCCGCCTTCGGGCTGTCGACGAGCGAGGCGCGCCGGCTGATCGGGCAAGGCGGGCTGAAGCTCGACGGCAGCGTCGTCACCGAGCTCGACGTCCCGCGCGCCGAGCTCGCGGGCGTCACCGTCCAGGCCGGCAAGCGCCGCTTCGCCCGAATCACCCAAACCGCTTGACAGAGCGGTCTTCTTTGCTACTGTTCCTCGGCCGCCCGTGAGGGTCGGCGTGACAAAGTCCCTGTCCACGACACAACGGAGCGCTTACAAGCCTCGATCGGATACGATCAGCACCGCAGCTTGTAAGCCTCTGGCGCTTGTGGTCGGAGGCTTTTTTACGCCGCCAGCTCAGCCGGCAGACGCCGAACCTGGCACTGGTCTTTGAAAACTCAACAGCGTGCGTTTACGTCGAGACCTCATGGTGTCGCCGGCTTCGGCCTGCGGCTCGCGTGAGGCTCTAACCTCGTCGACCCCGTTGTCGTCTTCGGACGGCAGTGGAGGAAGACACTTTGAGCTCAAGCTCGAAGAGAAGCTTGTCGGCTCTGTTGGTCTAACCAGCAGTTGTCGGCAAACACATCTTCACGGAGAGTTTGATCCTGGCTCAGGACGAACGCTGGCGGCGCGCTTAACACATGCAAGTCGAGCGAGAACCATTCTTCGGAATGGGGACAGCGGCGAACGGGTGAGTAACACGTGGGTAATCTGCCCTCGATTCTGGGATAGCCCGGGGAAACCCGGATTAATACCGGATAGCCTCTCGAGCTTACGAGCTCGTGAGAAAAGGTAGCTTCGGCCTCCGATCGAGGATGAGCCCGCGGCGGATTAGCTTGTTGGTGGGGTAATGGCCTACCAAGGCAACGATCCGTAGCTGGTCTGAGAGGACGATCAGCCACACTGGGACTGAGACACGGCCCAGACTCCTACGGGAGGCAGCAGTGGGGAATCTTGCGCAATGGGCGAAAGCCTGACGCAGCGACGCCGCGTGGGGGAAGAAGGCCTTCGGGTTGTAAACCTCTTTCAGCAGGGACGAAGCCACTCGGGTTAATAGCCTAGAGGGTGACGGTACCTGCAGAAGAAGCCCCGGCTAACTACGTGCCAGCAGCCGCGGTAATACGTAGGGGGCAAGCGTTGTCCGGATTTATTGGGCGTAAAGAGCGTGTAGGCGGCCAGACAAGTCCGTTGTGAAAACTGGAGGCTTAACCTTCAGACGTCGATGGAAACTGTCTGGCTAGAGTCCGGAAGAGGAGAATGGAATTCCTGGTGTAGCGGTGAAATGCGCAGATATCAGGAAGAACACCCGTGGCTAAGGCGGTTCTCTAGTACGGTACTGACGCTGAGACGCGAAAGCGTGGGGAGCGAACAGGATTAGATACCCTGGTAGTCCACGCCGTAAACGATGGGTGCTAGGTGTGGGGGGTGTCGACTCCCCCCGTGCCGAAGCTAACGCATTAAGCACCCCGCCTGGGGAGTACGGCCGCAAGGCTAAAACTCAAAGGAATTGACGGGGGCCCGCACAAGCAGCGGAGCATGTGGTTTAATTCGACGCAACGCGAAGAACCTTACCAAGGCTTGACATGGTCGGGAAAGCCGTAGAAATACGGCCCTCCTTCGGGACTCGATCACAGGTGGTGCATGGCTGTCGTCAGCTCGTGTCGTGAGATGTTGGGTTAAGTCCCGCAACGAGCGCAACCCCTGTCCTATGTTGCCAGCGAGTTATGTCGGGGACTCATAGGAGACTGCCGGTGACAAATCGGAGGAAGGTGGGGATGACGTCAAGTCATCATGCCCCTTATGTCTTGGGCTACACACGTGCTACATTGGCCGGTACAAAGGGTTGCGATGCCGCGAGGCGGAGCGAATCCCAAAAAGCCGGTCTCGGTTCGGATTGGAGGCTGAAACTCGCCTCCATGAAGGCGGAGTTGCTAGTAATCGCGAATCAGCAACGTCGCGGTGAATACGTTCCCGGGCCTTGTACACACCGCCCGTCACACCACGAAAGTTGGCAATACCCGAAGCCGGTGGGCTAACCCGCAAGGGAGGCAGCCGTCGAAGGTAGGGTTGATGATTGGGGTGAAGTCGTAACAAGGTAGCCGTAGCGGAAGCTGCGGCTGGATCACCTCCTTTCTAGGGATATCGGAGCTCTTACTCCGGTAGGCGTTCAGCCCGTCAGATGAGCTTGCTCGTCCGGTGACTGAATTCGCCTAGAAATAACGTCGACCTCGACGTAGTTTGCGCGCATGCTGTTGAGTTTTGAGAGACCGTGCTATGCCGTCTGACGGCGGGGCGTGGTCGTTCTCTGCAAGGCGGGCCGCCGGCCTGCGTGCACCTTGAAAACTCCATAGCGACAACACAACGTGTTCTTACTGATCAAGAGAACAAGAGCACACGGTGGATGCCTTGGCGCCAAGAGCCGATGAAGGACGTGGGCGGCTGCGATAAGCCCGGGGGAGATGCTGACCAATCACTGATCCCGGGATTTCCGAATGGGGAAACCTACGCGTGGTAATGCGCGCGTGTTCCCGCCTGAATACATAGGGCGGGTAATGGCAAGCTGGGGAACTGAAACATCTTAGTACCCAGAGGAAAGGAAAGAAACCTCGATTCCCTGAGTAGTGGCGAGCGAAAAGGGAAGAGCCCAAACCCAGACAACGTGATAGACGGCAGTCGTTGTTGTTTGGGGGTTGTAGGGCCTGTCTTGATCCGTCTGCCGACGGGTCGGCGAGTTACAAAGTTGTGCGTTAGTCGAAGTGAATGGAAATTCACACCGTAGAGGGTAATGGTCCCGTAGACGAAAACGCATAGCCTCGCTTGACAGGTACCTGAGTACGGCCGGGCACGGGAAACCCGGTCGGAACCCGCGGGGACCACCCCGCAAGGCTAAGTACTCCTTGGCGACCGATAGTGAACTAGTACCGTGAGGGAAAGGTGAAAAGCACCCCGGAAGGGGAGTGAAATAGTACCTGAAACCGTGTGCTTACAAGCGGTCGGAGCAGGCTAGTCCTGTCACGGCGTGCTTTTTGCATAACGAGCCAGCGAGTTACTCTTACACGGCAAGGTTAAGGAAACGGAGCCGTAGCGAAAGCGAGTCTGAATAGGGCGCTTTAGTCGTGTGAGGTAGACCCGAAACTGAGTGATCTACCCATGGGCAGGTTGAAGCGGGGGTAAGACCCCGTGAAGGACCGAACCGACCTCGGTTGAAAACGGGGCGGATGACCTGTGGGTCGGAGTGAAAGGCTAATCAAACTCAGAGATATCTGGTTCTCCCCGAAATATATTTAGGTATAGCGTCACGCGTTCAATACCGGTTGTAGAGCACTGTTTGGTCTAGGGGGCCTACCAGCTTACCGAAATCAGGCAAACTCCGAATGCCGGTATTCCAGAGCGTGGCAGTCAGACTGCGGGGGATAAGCTTCGTGGTCGAAAGGGAAACAGCCCGGACCGTCGGCTAAGGCCCCTAATTCCATGCTAAGTGGGAAACGATGTCCGATTGCACAGACAACCAGGATGTTGGCTTAGAAGCAGCCACCATTCAAAGAGTGCGTAACAGCTCACTGGTCAAGTGATCGGGCGCGGACAATGTAACGGGGCTCAAGCATGGAGCCGAAGCCACGGACTTCATGGGTCAAACCATGGAGTGGTAGGGGAGCGTTCCCATGCCGGCGAAGCGGCGGCGTAAGCCAGCCGTGGAGGCATGGGAAGTGAGAATGCTGGCATGAGTAACGAAAGAGGAGTGAGAAACTCCTCCACCGAATGCCTAAGGGTTCCTGAGTAAAGCTAATCTGCTCAGGGTTAGTCGGGACCTAAGCCGAGGCCGCAAGGCGTAGGCGATGGACAACAGGTTGATATTCCTGTACCACGTCCCCACCGCTATCACCAATGGCGGGACGGGGTAGGCTACGGAATCCCAGGCGATGGTCGTCCTGGGGTAACCGCGTAGGGCGGGTGATAGGGAAATCCGTCACCCATTCAAGCCTGAGACGGGATGCCGAGCCTCGAGAGAGGCGAAGTTCCTGAAGCCATGCCTCCTAGAAAAGCGTCTAGGGAGGTGGGACGTGCCCGTACCAAAACCGACACAGGTAGGCAGGTAGAGAATACCAAGGTGATCGGAAGAACTCTCGTTAAGGAACTCGGCAAAATGGTCCCGTAACTTCGGGAGAAGGGACGCCCCGGTAGGGTGACGCGGATTTACTCCGCTGAGCCTGAGGGGGCCGCAGTGAAACGGCCCAAGCGACTGTTTACCAAAAACACAGGTCTCTGCGAAGTCGTAAGACGACGTATAGGGGCTGACGCCTGCCCGGTGCCGGAAGGTCACGAGGAGAGGTTAGCCTTCGGGCGAAGCTTTGAATCCAAGCCCCGGTAAACGGCGGCGGTAACTATAACCGTCCTAAGGTAGCGAAATTCCTTGTCGGGTAAGTTCCGACCTGCACGAATGGCGTAACGACTTGGGCGCTGTCTCAACGAGAGATCCGGTGAAATTGTAGTCTCGGTGAAGATGCCGAGTACCCGTGGTTGGACGGAAAGACCCCGTGCACCTTTACTGCAGCTTTACGTTGAAGTCTGGTGTTTGTCGTCCAGGATAGGTGGGAGCCTTTGAAGCGGGAGCGCTAGCTTTCGTGGAGGCAATCTTGGGATACCACCCTTCGAATTCTGGGCTTCTAACCCGATGCCGTGATCCGGGTCGGGAACAGCGTGAGGTGGGCAGTTTGACTGGGGCGGTCGCCTCCTAAAATGTAACGGAGGCGCGCAATGGTTCCCTCAGCACGGTTGGAAATCGTGCGTAGAGCGCAAAGGCATAAGGGAGCTTGACTGCGAGACTGACAAGTCGAGCAGGGACGAAAGTCGGCCTTAGTGATCCGGCGGTTAAGAGTGGAATTGCCGTCGCTCAACGGATAAAAGGTACGCCGGGGATAACAGGCTTATCCTCCCCAAGAGTCCACATCGACGGGAGGGTTTGGCACCTCGATGTCGGCTCGTCGCATCCTGGGGCTGAAGCAGGTCCCAAGGGTTGGGCTGTTCGCCCATTAAAGCGGTACGCGAGCTGGGTTCAGAACGTCGTGAGACAGTTCGGTCCCTATCCACCATGGGCGCTGGAAGTTTGAGAGGAGTCGTCTCTAGTACGAGAGGACCGAGACGAACAGACCTCTGGTGTATCAGTTGTCCTGCCAAGGGCACTGCTGATTAGCCACGTCTGGATGGGATAACCGCTGAAAGCATCTAAGCGGGAAGCCCACCTCGAGATGAGACTTCCCATCCCCTTCGAGGGAGTAAGGGCCGTGGAAGACGACCACGTTGATAGGCCGGCGGTGCAAGCGCAGCAATGCGTTCAGCTGACCGGTACTAATTGCCCGAGGTCTTGATTTAGAACACTGAGTGATGTTGCTATGGAGTTTTGAGGGTGCGCCGAACGTGGCGGACTTTCGACAATTTCGGCGGTCATAGCGTCGGGGGTACACCTCTTCCCATTCCGAACAGAGAAGTTAAGCCCGACAGCGCCGATGGTACTCGGGGCGCAAGCCCCCGGGAGAGTAGGACGCCGCCGAATTACTTCAGAAGGGCCGCGAGAGCGGCCCTTCTGCATGGTCCCGCACGTCCGGCCTCGCCGGCGCGAACGGCCGGCTCATCCTCGCAGACACTCCAAGCGGCGCTGCAACGGCGGGTGGGTGACGAAGAGCGCCGCGAGGCCCTCCTCCGCGAACGGATTCACGGTGTAGAGCGGCTCGGTCGCGGGGCTCGCCGCGAACTGGACGAGGTCGCTCGCGGCGTCCAGCTTGAGCAGGGCGGCCGCGAGCCCCTCGCCGCTGCCGAGCACGCCCGCGGCAATCTGGTCGGCGGCGAGCTCTCGCTTCGGCGAGAGCAGCAGGTGCACGAACGCCGCCGCGACGGGGCCGAGCACGGCGAGCAGCGCGCGCTCGAACCAGCCGCCGATCCGGGAGAGGTCGACGAGCACGACCGCGAGCATCACGGCCGACGTCTGAACGAGCACGTCCCTCCGGCGCACGTGCGCCAGCTCGTGTGCGAGCACCGCCTCGACCTCCGCCGGATTGAGCGCGCTCAGAAGTCCGGTCGAGAGCGCGAGCGACGACCCGGCCGGCCCGCGACCCGCCGCGAGCGCTCTGGGAAAGCCGTCAGGAATCAGATAGAGCTTCGGTGGGACGATCCTCAGCTTGGCCGAGAGAGCATCGACGGTCGAGCGCAGGAGCGGGTCCTCCGCGAGGGCGTACTCGCGGGCGCCCAGCATCCCGAGGAGCGCCCGGTCGGCGTAGGCGTACACCGCAAGCGCCGCGAGCAGGGCGCAGAAGACGAACAGGGATGCACCGCGAGTGCCCCCGATCGCCAGTCCGAGCGCGCCGAAGAGCGACGACAACATCGCCACGAGGAACCACCACTTGGCGATGTTCAGTGCGGCCGCGAGCCGCATCAGCGCCTAGGAGTCGTCGTCGCCGAGGCCGTCGCGGTCGTCCTCGCCGAGCCCGCGCGGCGGCCAGTCGGGCTCGGGTGCGTCGCAGCGGCTCGAGCAGTGCAGCGAGGCGACGTTCTGGAGCGGAACGAGGATGTGGCCGTTCAGCTCGATGTGGGGGACGTCTTCGATCGAGCAGTAGGCGGTGAGCACGCCCTCCTGGTACTCGCCGCCGAAGAGGGCGACCTCGATCTGCTCGCCCTTGTACTTGTTCGTGTAGTCGTCCACGGGGCGCTCAGTCTACTGCCACGAACGCGCCGTCCCGGGCCGCGAGCTTGTAGACGGCGCAGTTGGCCCAGCGCTCGATCCGCTCCCCGAGCGCGTGGTGCCAGAGCGCGTTCAGGGCGCCCCCGTGCGAGACGACGAGCACGTGCTCGCCCGGGTGCGCGACCGTGATCGTCTGGATTGCCTCGAGCATCCGTCCGCGCACCTCGTCGTCCGATTCGCCGTCGTGTCGCGCGCCCTCGGGGAGCAGCAGGATGTCCTCCCGCGTCAATCCCTCCCAGCTGCCGAACGAGCGTTCACGCAGGCGCGCGTCGAGCCGAACCTCGAGCCCGTGAAAGGCGGCCACCGCCGCGGCGGTCGCGCGTGCCCGCGCCAGGTCGCTCGCGTAGATCGCGTCCAGCTCGACCGCTTCGAGCTCCTGGGCGAGCGCCCGCGCCTGCTGCAGCCCGAGGTCGTTCAGCTCGATGTCCGAGGACCCCTGGATGCGCAGCTCCCGGTTCCAGTCGGTCTCGCCGTGTCGGGCCAGGAAGAAGGTCGTCACGCCGCTACGCTAGCCGCCGATGGACCTCGGACTGAACGACAAGCGGTGCCTCGTCACCGGCTCGACCGGCGGGATCGGGCTCGAGACGGCGAGGCTGCTCATGGCCGACGGCGCGCGCGTCGTCACGTGCGGCCGGAGCGCGGCACCCGGGATCGGCGAGGCGTTGCACCTCCAGGCGGACCTGTCCGCTGCGGACGCCCCGGGCGAGGTCGTCGCTGCCTCGGTCAAGGCGCTCGGCGGGCTCGACGTGTTGGTGAACAACGTCGGCTTCGCCGTGCAGGCGCGCTTCGAGGAGGTGCCCGACGCGGAGTGGGACGCGATGTGGCAGCTGAACGTGATGAGCTACGTGCGCGCGATCCGTGCCGCCCTGCCGGCGCTGCGTGAGAGCCGCGGCGCGATCGTGAACGTCTCCTCGACGGCGGGCAAGCGTCCCTCGGGGGGAATGCCGCACTACTCCGTCACGAAGGCGGCGGTGCTCTCGCTCTCGCGGCTCGTCGCAGACCTCTACGCCGCCGACGGCATCCGCTCCAACGCCGTCACGCCCGGGCCGACGGCGACCGAGGCCTGGCTCGGCGAGGGTGGCCTCGCCGACCAGCAGGGTGGCAACCGCGACGAGGTGCTCGCGAAGGTCGGTGCCGGCCGCCCGCTCGGCCGGCTCGCCGAGCCCGAGGAGATCGCCGCCGTGATCGCCTTCCTCGCCTCCGACCGCGCCTCCTACGTCACCGGCGCCGCCTGGTCGGCCGACGGCGGCACCGTCCCGATCATCATCTAGCCGTTCCGGACCTGTCTGGGGACTGTCCCCGGACATGGCCCGCGCGGACGGGTGCGACTGTCAATCTTTCGCAACTCTTTCTCCACCGGTCGCAAGGGCGAGTCGCGCTGCCGGTGGAATCCGGCGAGCGGGCTACCCTGAGCAATGCCGGAGCTGGCCGGACGAGTCGCCGACGCCTTCGAGGCACGCGTTCGCGCGGCCGAGGACGCGGTGCTCTCGCCACGCGCCGTTCGCTCGTACGAGACGCGTGGGCGGCTGCGCGAGGAGGGCCCGTGCGGGATCCGGACGCCGTTCCAGCGCGACCGCGACCGGATCGTCCACTCGAAGCCGTTCCGGCGCCTGAAGGGGAAGACCCAGGTCTTCATCGACCCGGCCGGCGACCACTACCGCACGCGGATCACGCACACGCTCGAGACCACCGGGATCGCTCGCGTCGTCGCCCGGGCCCTGCGTCTGAACGAAGACCTGACGGAGGCGATCGGGCTCGGGCACGACATGGGCCACCCGCCGTTCGGGCACGCGGGCGAGGAGCAGCTGGACGCCTGCCTGCGCGAGCGGTTCGGCAGCAGCTTCCGCCACAACGAGCAGTCGCTCCGGATCGCCGAGGAGCTGAACCTGACCGCCGAGGTGCGAGACGGGATCCTCACCCACACCGGCGAGCAGGAGCCGGCGACGCTCGAGGGCAAGATCGTCCGGCTCGTCGACCGGGTCGCGTACATCAACCACGACATCGACGATGCGATCCGCTGGGGGCTGCTGACGCCGGGCGACCTGCCGAGCGCCGAGATCGAGCTGCTCGGCGACCGGGGCTCGACCAGGATCGACACGCTCGTCCACGATCTGATCGAAAGCTCCGAGAGCGCCGGCGACATCGTCCAGAGCGAGGAGGTCGGCACCGCGATGCTGGCGCTGCGCTCGTTCATGTTCGAGCGCGTCTACCTGGGCGAGCACGCGCGCGGCGAGCACGAACGCGCGCACGAGACGATCCGGGCGATCTTCGACCACCTCGTCGAGCGCGGCGACTCCGAGGAGGCGATCCGCTCCTTCGTCTCCGGGATGACCGACCGCTTCGCGCTGTCGTACGCTGAGCGCCTCTAGTGGCCAGGATCAAGGAGAGCTCCGTCCGGGAGGTCGTCGCGGCAACCGACATGGTCGAGGTCGTCTCGGGCCGGACCGCGCTGCGGAAGGCCGGTGCACGCTACTCGGGCCGCTGCCCCTTCCACGAGGAGCGGACACCGAGCTTCTCCGTCAACCCGGCCGACAAGCTCTACCACTGCTTCGGCTGCGGCAAGGGCGGCGACGTGATCACCTTCGTGCGCGAGACCGAGAACCTCGAGTTCGCCGATGCCGTCGAGTGGCTCGCCGAGCGCTTCCGTGTCACGCTCGAGTACGAGGAGACCTCGCCGCAGCTCGAGGAGTCGCGGAAGCGGCGCGACCGCCTGCACGCCGTCCTCGACGCCGCCGCGGCGTTCTACGAGCGCCACCTCTGGGAGACCGCGGCCGGTGCGCCCGTGCGCGCGTACCTCGAGAGCCGCAACCTCGGCGAGGCGGTCTGCAAGGAGTTCCGCCTCGGTCTCTCGCCGGGCACCGGGCTCGCGCAGAAGGCACAGGAGAAGGGGTTCACGCGCGAGGAGCTGCGCGGCGCCGGGCTGACGAACGCGCGCGGCAACGACTACTTCCCCCAGCGGCTGATGTTCCCGCTCGCCGACGCGCGCGGCCGCATCGTCGGCTTCCAGGCGCGCAAGCTGCACGAGGACGACCCGCTCCGCGGCAAGTACGTCAACTCCCCCGAGGGCGAGCTCTTCCACAAGTCGGCGATCCTCTACGGGCTCAACCTCGCCCGCACCGCGGTCGCGAAGCAGGAGCGGGCGGTCGTGGTCGAGGGCAACACCGACGTGATCGCGCTGCGGCAGGCCGGCTTCGAGCCGGTCGTCGCCTCGATGGGGACGGCGCTGACCGAGCGCCAGCTGAAGGAGCTGCAGCGGCTGACGCGCCGGCTCTACCTCTGCTTCGACTCCGACGCGGCCGGGGAGGAGGCGACGCTGCGCGGGATGGAGCTCGCGACGTCGCTCGGCTTCGACGTCCGCGTCGTGGCGCTGCCGAAGGGCCAGGACCCGGCCGACGCGCCGAACGACTTCGAGCGCCGGCTCGTCGGTGCTTCCAGCTACGTCGTTCACCGCGTGCGGCTCGAGCTCGATCGCACGCCCGACCGGCAGGAGGCGTTCGTGAAGGCACGCGAGGTGCTGGCGAAGGTCGAGGAGTCGCCCGAGCGCCAGGATGCCCTCCGGCTGCTCGCCGACCGGCTCGACCTGCCGCGCGAGACGCTCGCAGGGCTCGGCGCGAAGCCCGACGCGCCGGGGCGGTCGCTGGCCGAGGACCTCTCGCCGAAGATGCTCGAGAAGGGCGAGCGCCTCGAACGCAACGCCCTCGCCGCGTGCGTCCTCCATCCGTCGCTCGTGAAGCTCCTGACGGAGGTCACCCCGGAGCACTTCGACTCCGAGCTGCACCGCCGCTTCCGTGCTCAGCTCGTCGACGGCGGGGAGGACGACGGGCAACTCGTCGCGCTCCGGGCGGAGCTCGACGCGCGGGCCGACGCGGGAGGGTCTCGACGAGCGGACGGGCAAGGAGTTGCTGCTCAACCTGCGCGAGCGGCGACTGCGCCGAGAGCTCGCCGGCGCCGAGCTCGGACGGCTGAAAGAGCTGCAGACGCAGCTCGCGCGCGTCAAGGAAGCCGTCGCCGAACTGGCGTAGGGGAGCGGCTACAATTGCCCGGCTGCGATCCCGCGTAGCTCAATTGGCAGAGCATCCGGCTGTTAACCGGAGGGTTGTTGGTTCGAGTCCAACCGCGGGAGCTTCTCGCCCCGGCAGGCACTCCGGAGCCCGCTCTTGTTGAATTTGTAAAGAATTGCAGGAGGCATCGCCCACGGCGCCAAGGGTCCGCCCGTGCGCCGACTTCTGCTCATCGCCGCGATCGTGGCTGCGCTCGCAGTGGCCCCGTCCGCCCTTGCCGCCGGGCCCGACCCCGAGCCGCGACCACGACGGCGAAGCCGCCGACCCCGAGCCCCGCACCGCGCTCGCCGACGCCGTCCCCGCCCCGGAGTGCCAAGGCTGCGGCCGCTGCTCCGGCAGCCGGTGCAGCGGTGGCGCTGCAGCGCCTGTCGATCGCCCCGCGGCCGGCCCGCGCGGGCGGCAAGCTCGTCAGCCGCGTGCTCGCCTTCCGCAGCGGCACGCCGCTGCGGAAGGGACACGTCTGGTGTAGCGCCCGGCTCGAGGGACGCGTAGTCAAAATCCTCGCAAACCGGCTCCGCCAGGGGACGGCAACGTGTGTCTGGCGCGTGCCCAGCGGCACCGCCGGCAAGCTCATGAGCGCCGTCGTGATCGTGCAGCAGGGCTCCGCCCGTACCGAGGTGCGGTTCCGCACGTACATCCGCCCACGCTGACGAAGAGCCGCTAAAGAAATCCACGGCGTCGCCCGATAGCGACACCGTGAACGTCGCCGCCCCGTCTGTTCGCACCCTGGTGAACACCGCCCTCGTGGCTCTAGTCGCGGTGCTCATCGTCATCATCGCCCCCAAGGCCGGCGGCACGGTTGCCGAGGGCAGGCAACCTGCAGCAGCAACGGCTTACGTGACCGGCGCCGTCGTCTCCAGGACGGACAGACGTCCCATCAAGCGGCGCGTCGCGGCCGCCCCGAGGCGCAAGGCGAAGCGCGAGCCCGCCGCGCGCATCGTCCCGAACGATCCCTATCTGGGGTCGTCCTGGTCGCTCGCGAAAGTGCACGCGCCCGACGCGTGGCACGTGACCGCAGGAGCCGCCGAGACGGTCGTCGCCGTACTCGACACCGGTGTCGACTTCGGACAGCCCGACCTCCAAGGAGCCTTCGTTCAGGGCTACGACGTCGTCAACGGCGACGACGATCCGGGTGACGATCACGGGCACGGCACGATGGTCGCCGGCGTGATCGCCGCCAGGGCCGACAACGGCGTGGGTGCTGCCGGCGTTTGCTGGCGCTGCTCGCTGATGCCGGTGAAGGTGATCGCGGCTGACGGAACCGGCACCGCGGCGCACGTCGCCGAAGGCATCGTGTGGGCCACCGACCACGGTGCGAGCGTGATCAACATGAGCTTTGTCCTCAGCAGTGGCGATCCGGTGGTCGAGCAGGCAGTCGCCTACGCCTCGGCGCACGGGGTGCTGCTCGTCGCTGCCGCAGGTAATGCCGGGACGCCCGACGCGAGCTATCCCGCCGCCTACCCGGGAGTCCTCAGCGTCGCCGCGACCGATGCGGCTGACGCGCGCTACTCCTGGTCGAACTACGGCGCCTGGGTGCGCGTCGCTGCGCCCGGATGCAGCATGACGACCGCCGGCAGCGGCCTTTATGCCGAGTTCTGCGGTACGTCATCCGCGGCGGCCTTCGCGTCGGGATTGGCCGGCCTCGGCCGCTCTTACGGGGGTGGGTCGCCCGCCGGCACGATCGTGGAGGCTCTGGCCTCGACCGCGTTCCCTGTCGGCGACATCGTCTCTGCGGGCCGTCTGGACGCGGGCGCGCTCGTGAAGTCGTTGACCCCCGTCTCCCGTCCCGTTCTCGAGACGCCGCCGACGCAGCAGCACCAGGTGCTGGCCGGGGTGCAATCGGACTGAAACGAGAGAGGGCCCGCCTTGCGGCGGGCCCTCTTGTCGTTCCGGTCAGGAGCTCGTCGCTTAGCCGACGACCCTGACGCGCACCGACTGCACCGTCTTGTTCAGCTTGAGGTTCGGGACGGTGACGTACCGGTTGGTCGCGATCTTGCGGATCATGACCTTGTTGACCTTGCCGTTCTTGCCGACGAGGGAGATCTGCACCTTCGCGCTCTTGAGCGGGCTCTTGAGGCGAAGAATCAGGTACCGATTACCCTGCTTGACAAGCAGGCGGGCCGAGACCAGCTTGGCCTGGGCCGCCTTGGCCTGCGCCTTGGCGACAGGCGTCTGCGCGGCCGGGGCCGGCTTGCCGGCGAGGCTGACGACGGAGGCGGTCACCGGGGCCGGTGCCGTGCCACCCGTCGACGCGCCACCCGGGCTACCGGTCGGGCTGCCACCGGTACCACCGGTGGTGCCGCCCTGCGGAGCCGAGCCGCAACCCACCGTGCCCGAAGCGGGCGTGCTGAGTGCGAACCGGAAGATGCCCGAGTTGCCGTTGCGCGTGCCGATGTTCTCGGCCTTCACGTCCACGCACTGACCGGGCAGCGACTCGATCACGAGCACGCCGGCCTGGCCGTTTGCGCCGGTCATGATCCGGATCGTGTTCGGCTCGTCACCGGGGCCGAGGTTCGTCTGGCCACGCGTGTCGAAGCCGCCGTGCAACGCACGGTCCGGAACGATGTTGCCGAGCGGCGTCCGGCTGAACTGGACGACTGCACCGCTGACCGGCCGACCCTGGATGTCCAGGATCGTCTCGACGCAGAACATCTCGTTCAGACCCTTGGGCACGCACGCGAGCGTCTTCCTCGCAAGCGAGTTCACGGTCTTCGTGATCGCGTTCGAGACCTTGCTGGCCTGATCCCAGAGCACGGGCTGATCCGGGTAGATCGCCTCAGCGGTGATCTCCGCGGTCCCGAGCGTGCCGGGGGTCAGGTTGCAGCGGCCGTTGCTGTCGGCGTTCCAGCGGAAGCCGGTGTTCGGGTTGTAGGACACGAACGCCTCGCCGTGCTCGTCCGTGTACACGGCCACATGGTCGTAGCCGTAGATGTTCGGCCGCGGGTCGCCGAGCTCGTCACGGCAGATCACCGTGCGGTCGCCGCGGGTCGGGTCTTCCATCCAGCTGCCGGCCAGGTCGTAGAAGTCATACCGACCCTCGTTCTGGTAGCCAGGGAAGTTGTTCGAGACGAACGCGCCGGCCACGCCGGAGCGGTCGCTGTGGAGGAACGACGGGCCCGCCGCCGGGATGTATGCCTCGTAGAACGGGGCGTACAGGTTGTGCGGCGTGTTGTCCGGCTTGCTCGAGTCGCGGACGTAGATGTCGTCCTTGTCCGCCTTCTCGAGCGACCCGATGCCACCAGCGGCGATCCGCACGTCGACGCGAAGCGCCGGCATCGGAGCGTCCCAGGCATCGAGCTTGTTGTCCGAGAGCAGTGTGTCGTGGTCACGGACGGGGTCGAACGGACCGACGGTCCAGAACGACGAGTAGCCGAAGTAATGGGAGAACGGCCCCTTCTCGCCGCCGGCGTTGCCCTGCTGGTCGACGATGTAGCAGTTGTCGACGGCGTCGACCGTGCCCGCGCGCGGGGTGCAGCTGTTGCCCCCGGCGTGGTTCGACGCGGTCGAGGCGTCGTCGTGGATGTCCCAGCGCATCGCCGACCGGCCCGGCACGCCGCCGCTGGCCGCATAGTCGTCCACGCCGAACTTGCTGGCGAGGAACGCCCAGTCGTCAGGGAGCGTGATCGAGTCGTCGGGGTCGATGCCGGCGAAGTCGTTCCCGAGCGGGAACGTTCCCTTGGCCGTGATCTGCACGAGGCCGTTCTTGAACAGCGGGTTGAAGATCCCGTCGCCCGTCGGGTCGCCCAGGTCGAGGCTCGGGAAGTCGCCGTTCGCGACCTCACGAATGACCGGAGCCTGCGACCGCAGCCAGATCACGAGGAACTGATGCTTGCCGAGGATGTCGAACCCGGGGGTCTCGCCACCGAGATCGATCCGAGCAGCGCCCTTGATGACCGCCATGCCCGGCTTCAGCGAGGACACGTGGACCGAGAAGCACAGCCGGCCGGACCTATCGAGGTAGGCGACCGTGTCCCGGTTCGGAGCGTTCAGGAAGGCGGGACCTGCGTTGTTCTCGTCCACGCCGCTCCAGTCCTCCACGGTCCACGAGGCCCGAAGAAGATACCCCGGCGTCAGCAGCTGCCGGGATTGCTCACTGGACATCCGGAGATCTGACTCCATCTCCCGCTGCCCCAGGCACTTCGCGATGCGGACCTGATTGCCCGCCCACGCGACGTACGGAATGTTGGCCGTCTGCGGGTCCTTCGCGGTCGACAGATTCGTGCCTAGACCCGCGCCGGCCGGAGCCGCGAACGCGAGCACTGCCAGTGCCGCTACCGGGCCCGCCACGACGGCGAACCTCAATCGTTTGAACATGTGTGTTTCCCCCAACTTGTAGTTTCCCCAAAGAATCAGCCTGGTTCGGCTGATGAAATCCAGAAGACTTGCGCTTTGCTCCCCCTGGCGCCCTACCTCCTTTCGCAGACGTTGCGGCGTACTGCCGCGCAGCAGATGCGATGTGGCTAGTCAGGGCTGTTTCTAGACCTTTGTCATCGAGATTGCAAGATGCCGGACGGGTAGTTTTTCCGACCAAGGGAGAACCCCCCCCGGCGTTGTTTAAGGCTCGGCTCAACCCTCATCCCTCGACCAACCCTCAGCCCTGCCTCTGCGCCCAGACGGGCTTGTCACCGTCCCTGATTCACGGCGCAGCTCCGCGGCCGCGCCGAGCTCTGTCGAGCGCGGGTGGGATTCCTGAGCGACCCTTCCGATTCCACGCACCCCCCGTCTACACTCCGGCCGATGCGACGCCTGCTCGTCCCACTTGTGGCGCTGGTTCTCGCGGGGAGCGCCTCCGCGGCAGGGCTGCGGCCCAACGATCCCGTCTGGCAGGCGGAGTGGGGGGCACGGCAGATCCACCTGCCCGAGGTCTGGGAGACGACGACGGGCGATCCGGGGGTCGTGATCGCAGTGGTGGACACAGGTGTGAACCCGATGCCGGATTTCGAGGACAACATCGGGCCGGGCTGGGACTTCGTCGAGAACGACGACGTCCCGCAGGACACGCACAGCCACGGCACCCGGGTGGCCAGCGTGATCATCTCCCGCGGCAACAACGGACGCGATCTCGCCGGCGTTTGCTGGCGATGCCGGTTGATGCCGGTGCGCGTGACCGCGAACGGCTCGGCCAACCCGGGCAGGATTGCGGCAGGAATCTACTGGGCCGTCGACCATGGGGCCCGGATCATCAGCGTCAGCCTGACGAGGACGGGTCAACCCGACTTCGACGAGGCACAGGCGGTCGCCTACGCGATCGCGCGCAACGTTCTCGTCGTGGCGTCTGCCGGGAACGCCGGCACCGACTCGCTTCAGTATCCGGCGGCGTATCCGGGCGTGCTCTCCGTCGGCGCGACCGACGACAGAGACACGCTCTACTTCTGGTCGACCAGGGGCTCGTGGGTGAGGCTCACTGCGCCGGGGTGTCAGGTCGTGATGGATCCGACCACGCCGCCGGGAACGATCTGCGGCACCTCGTTCGGGCCGGCGGTCGTCGCCGGCCTCGCAGGGCTGATCATTTCAAGGAAGCCTTCGCTGACGGCTACCCAGGTGGCGGCCGCGTTGCAGGCGAGCGCCGTGCCGGTCGCGGGTATCGGCGGCGGCCGGATCGACGCGCTCGCTGCCTTTCAGGTGCTCGGGCTGCTCGAGCCGCCACGTCCCGTGGCGCAGCCGGCGCAAGTGCGGAAACCCGCCGTGCCGGGTCAGCTCTATGCTCGGGAGGCGCGCCTCGAGTCCGGCGCGTTCCGTCGTGGCGCGCGCATCACGCTCCGGGTGGGCAGGGGGCGCCTGGAGATGCAGCTGGTGACGCCGCGTGCCAGCCAATGCAGCCTGTCGCTCAACTCCGCCGGCGAGGTCATCATTGCCCCGCCGGCAGTCCAGAATCTGCTCAGCCTCTCCGTTGTCGTGCCTACAGGCAGGTACACGGTGCAAATCGCCTGCTCCGGCGCACGCAGCCGGCAGTTCACGCTCGGGCTCATCGGGATGTTCCCCGTGCCACGCTCTCCGTAGCGAACTCCCTGCGGCGGGTCGAGTGGATTCGGGCCGGCTCGGGCAACGGCGTGCCCGCGCCATCAGCCTCTGCCGTGCCCTCCGACAGGGCAATCGCCTCCGCAACGTCGAGCACGCCGTTCTCCCTCGCCCATGCGGCCGCCTCGAACCTGCTGCCGACTCCGAGCTTGCGGTAGACGTTGGCGAGGTGGAACTTGACCGTCTGGTCCGTGATCCACAGGAGTTGCGCAACCTGTCGGTTCGAGCGTCCCTCGGATACGAGCTGCAGGATCTCGCGCTCACGCCGTGTCAGCTGCGGCAGCTCGCGCGCGAGCTGACTGTCGAGTGACACGAGCCCAGCGCGAGCGGGCCTGCGCCGGGCGAGATAGATCGATGGTTCGAGCACCTGGGCGATCGCCGCACGAAGGTCGCCCAGCTCGGCCGTCTTGAGGACGTAGGCCGATACACCCGCGTCGAAGGCCGCATCGATGAGCTCGTCGTCATCCGTGCCCGACAGGGCGACGACAGCGAGCTTGGGATCGGACTCCACGCCGTTGCGAATCAGCTCGAGTACCTGTTCCCGGCCCTCCGGCAGATCGAGCTCTGTGATCAACAGGCTGGGACGGTGCTCTTCGAGCAGCATCGCCGCCGCACAAGGGGTTGCGGCCGAGGCCGCAACGACCGTGTCGAACTCCTTGAGCAGCGTCGTGATCGCGACGCGGCAGAAGGGATGTGGATCGAGCAGGACGGCACTACGGCCTGCTCTCTGTCGAATCTGATGCCCCATGTTGTCTTCCTCCCTCACGTTTCAACCGGAAATTGAGTCCCACCCAAACTCGTCGGGACCGCGGCAGAACGCCGTGGCCCGGGAGCCGGGCTATCCGGGGCGTTCTGGGAGAGAGAGGCCGAGCTCGCCCTGCGTGAAGCGGTCGAGCAGCGGCTGCACCGCCGAAACGCGCGGCATGAACACGACGGATGGCGCGTCGACGAGCGCGAATACCATGATCCTGTCGATGCCGCTCGACGGCGAACCGCCGCCGAGGCCACCGCCGGTACTCCAGGGGCTCTGGCTGTAGATGCCACCGAGCGGAACGACCTCGGTCATCGCTCGAGCCGACCTGCGTTTCTTGCCACCGGAGCCGTCCGGGTCGCCCCTGGCGGCGGGCCGTTGGGCCTGGTCGATTGCGGTCACGGCAAGGAGCGGTACAGGCGCCGCGGTCCCCACGAACGCGCTCGACATCGAGATCCGCTGCTGCAGCCGCTCGAGCGCACACGCTGTGGATGCCTCGTCGGACGGCGCGGTGCAGGGGGAGATCGACTGCGCGGACTCGGTATCGGCGATCCGTCGCACCGGCGCGGCCTCGGCCGCGGGCGCGACCAGAACAGCTGCGGCGAGCACCGTCGCCAGGCCGAACGCGACGACCGGCGCGGGATCCGCGAGCTCCGCGGCCTCGGCCGCGACCGTAGACACGGTCTCGACCGGCGGTGAGACCGCCGCGGCGAGGCTGACCACGATCGAAGCGGGTACGGGCGGTGCGGGCGCCGTGACGACGATCACATAGGTAGTCGTGGTTGGCGCGGCGGGGGCTGCGGCCGCCGGCTGCGCGGGCGCGGCAGTTGCAGCTGCGGAAGCTGCGGCCGGTTCGTCCTCGAGCGTCACAGCCGGAGGCTCGGTTGTCGCGGCGGTGCCGGCGTCGTCGTCGTTCGTCGAGGCGGACGCCTCGCAGCTCTCGGTGCAAGGCGGGGAGTCAGCGGGCGTCGACGATGCTCCGTCGGTCGCCGCGGCCGGCTCGCTTCCGGTGCTCGGCGATGCGGTGGTCTCAGCACCCTCTGACGGAGCCCCGCCGGTCGGGGCCGGCGCTTCGCTTGCGGGCGGTGCCTCTGCGGGCGGCGCCTCAGCGGACGGCGGCTCGGAGGTCGCCGACGGCTCGCTGCCGGTGGGGGGATTCGACGCCCATCCGGGCTGGGCTGCGACGAACAGCGCGGTGATCAACGCCGCGACGACCGCGAGCACGAGCCGCGTTGTTGCCGTCCCTGAATGAGCAACTCGTTGTGCCGCCAAGCGAGCTACCTCCGATCGCGCTTCCCGTGAAGGGAAGCAACGACCAGTTTGTACCGCAGTGCCGTCCAAAGAACAAACAAAGTCATCCCCGAGGATGACTACGTGTAAACGTCTGAAAGCCCTGATCAGCGTATCCGGCGCCCGTACGCGGGCACACCGAAGGCCCCGAGGTGTTCAAGCTCGGAGCCCCGGCGCTTTGGGTTGCAAGCGGGGGAAACACACTCCCACTCGCATATAATCGCGAGCCTGCAGGTGGCGCTCCGCTCGAAGGGGCTCTACTTCGGCACGATCGACGGCCTCCCGGGACCGATGACCGCGCAGGGGCTGCGCACGTTCCAGCGCTTGAAGAAGCTGCCTGTGACCGGTGAGCTGAGCGCTCGGACGCGCGCGGAGCTGGGCGCGCTCGGGCGCCCGCTCGTCGCCAGGCGGGTGCTCTCGCAGGGCGCCTACGGGTGGGACGTCTCCGCCGTGCAGTTCCTGCTCGCCCGCGCCGGGCACCTGAGGTTGATCGACGTCGACGGGCACTTCGGCGCCGCGACCAAGGACAGCCTCGTCCGCTTCCAGCGCACCCGCGGGCTCTCCGCCGACGGCGTGGCCGGCCCGGCGACGCTGACGTCCTTCGGCCATGGCCGGCGCGCACCCGTCGTCACGCGCTCGATCTCCTCGCTCGGCACCTACCGCGTTCGTCCCGGCGACTCGCTCACGGCGATCGCCGAGCGGCACGACACCACCGTCGCCGCGCTCGCCGCCGCGAACGAACTGAACGCCGCCGGAGTGCTGCTCGAGGGCAAGACGCTCAAGCTGCCGGCGACGGGCGCCGTGCGCCAGCTGGCGCATTCGACCGTTCGCGGCCTCGTCGACCAGTGGGCTGCCCACTACGGCGTGCCGGTCTCGCTCGCCCGCGCGCTCGCGTGGCAGGAGTCCGGCTACCAGGTCGACGTCACCTCGCCGGTCGGGGCGTGGGGGCCGATGCAGGTGATGCCGGACACCTGGAGCTTCGTCGAGCAGAACCTGCTCCGCCGCGACGTGCCCCGCACCGCGGACGGCGGTGTCCAGGTCGGGATGGCGCTCCTCAGCCACCTGCTCAAGCGCTTCAACGGCGACACGCGGTTGGCGCTCGCCGCCTGGTACCAGGGCGAGAAGGCAGTTCGCGAGCGAGGCTTCTTCGACGAGACGAAGGTCTTCGTCGCGAACGTGCTCGCGCTGACCGGCCGCCGGCTCTAGGGCGCGATCGCCGCGACCGCGGCGTGGGCGCGTCGCGCCGCCTCGTCCACGTCGAGCGCCCACAGCGAGTCCGGTTGCTCCGGGTCGCCGAAGATCTCGACGTCCCAGGACCCGCGCCAGCCGGCGTCGTGGAGTACCCGCATCAGCTCGCCGGAGCGCCCGGCCGGGAGGGCCCGGTCGCCGCGACCGCCCGGATGGTGGTCGGCGACGTGCACGCCCGTGATCCGGTCGGCGTTCTCGGCCAGGTGTCGCTCGATCCCGGGTGTGTCGCCGACGTGCCAGAGGTCGACCATGATCCCGACGTGGGGCAGGCCTGCCTCGTCGAGGAAGTCGAGGGTCTCGGGAATGGTCGTGATCAGCGTCAGGTCGTCGCGCTGCGAGGCGTGGATCGGCTCGAGCCCGAGGCGGACGCCCGCGTCAGCTGCTGCTGCGGCGACCCGTCGCAACCCGTCGAGCGCGAGCCGTCTCGCGTCCGTCTCGTCACGGCCTCCCGCCGGCCCCGTGAGGCAGAGCACGCAGTCCGGCGCGTAGCGGGCGAAGCGCCGCATCGACGCACAGAGCGCCTCGATCCGCTCCTCGACGTCCTCCGGCCCCTCGATCACCGTGTTCGGCAGGATCGACGGCACCGCCGGGACGCAGTTCGTCACGCGCAGGCCGCCGGCCCGCAGGGCCGCGAGGTCGGCGTCGTCGTCGCCGAGCTTCATCTCCCAGATCCCGATCCCGTCGAACCCCGCGGCGGCGTAGGCACGCAGGTCGTCGTGGAAGCTCGCGCCGACGGTCGAGATCTCGCTCAGCGAGAGACTCACGGGCGGCTCGGCAGCCGCGCCAGCAGCCTCCGGGGCAGCGGCGGCCGCGTCAGCTGCTTGGCGACGAGGTAGCCGGAGCCGGCGCCGAGGCCGGGGCCCGGATGGGTGCTGGCGCCGATGTGCCACAGCCGCTCGACCGCCGTCTCGTGCCCGGGGGAGGCGGCCGTGGGCCGGAAGAGCAGGTTCTGGTCGAGCGAGCAAGAGCCGCCGTAGATGTCGCCGCCGACCCAGTTCGGGTTCGCAGCCTCGATGTCGGCGGGCGAGAGCACGACGCGGCCGACCGACGCCGACGTGACGTTCTCGACGTGCTGCCCGATCCGCTCGACGATCCGATCGGCGTACGCCTCGCGCAGTTCCTCCGTCCAGCCGCCGGCGGTGTCGAGCTCGCCGGCGGCGTCGCCCTTCGGCGCGGGCGGCAGCTCCTGCAGCTGCACCCAGAGGATCCAGGACCCGTCCGGTGCGCGCGAGGGGTCGACCGCCATCGGCTGGCCGAGCACGACGGTCGCCTCGGCGGGGAGCAGCCCGCGCTCGGCCTCGTTGACCGCGCGCGAGACGCCGTCGAGCCCGGGGGTGAGGTGGACGATCGGGACCCGGGCGAGCCGCTCGTCGCCGCGCCAGCGCGGCGGCTCGTTCAGGGCGATGTGGATCTGCATCTCGCCCCGCCCATAGCGAAAGCGACTCGCGGCGTCGCGGACCCGTGGGGGAGCGTCGCTCTCGGCCAGCAGGCGGCCGTAGAGCTGTGTGGGGGTCACGCAGGCGAGCACCGCCCGGGCGGCAGTGATCGTCTCGCCGTCCGCCAGCCGGACGCCGGTCGCCTTGCCGCCCGAGACGAGGATCCGCTCGACATCCGTCTCGGTGCGGAGCTCGCCGCCGGCATCGCGGACGATCGCGGCCAGGCCGTCGACCAGCTTGATGCCGCCGCCCTTCGGCACCGGCATCCCGCCGAGCTGCAGCGCGCAGGCGATCACCTGCGTCATGAAGCCGGACATCGCCTGGTCCGGTCCGAGGCCGGTATGGAGCACCCACGGCGCCAGCAGCCCGTGGGCCTGCTCGCGCTCGAACGTGTCGGTCAGCCAGTCGCGTGCGGAGAGGAGCGAGGCGCCCGCGAACTCGACGAGCCCGCGCCGGCCGAACTGCCGGTACGCCTTCCGGCCGAGCGAGAGGCCCTGCAGCGACCAGAGCTCGGTGCCGAGCACGCCGAAGGCAACGTCGGCGGCGCCCATGAACTCGTCGAACTGCCGCTGCCAGGCGTCGCCGAGCTCGGCGACGTTCGCGGCGCCGTCGGTGGAGAGGATCGCGCTCGAACCGTCCGGGAACGCGGTCGCGGTCGGCAGGTCGGTGTTCAGGTACTCGAGCCCGAGCCGGTCGAGCTCGGGCTTCAGCTCCGCGTAGGCGGGCGAGCCGGTCCAGAGCGGGTGCCACGAGGCGAAGACCTCGTGCGTGAAACCTGGTGCGGTGAGCCCGTCGACGGTCCTGAGCGCGCCGCCGAGCCAGTCGTTCCGTTCGAGCACCAGCACCCGCCAGCCGTCCTTGGCCAAAAGCGCCGCTCCGGCGAGGGAGTTGATCCCGCTGCCGACGAAGATCGCGTCGAATCCCGTCACCCCGCGACTGTACTCGCTTGACATGTCACGGAGAAATCGGTGTTATCCAGAACGATGCTTCTGCGCGAGGTCGAATATGTGCGGCCCTCCTCCGTGGACGAAGCACTTCGGCTGCTCGCGGCGCACGACGGAGCGCGAGCGCTCGCCGGCGGGCAGACGCTCGTCAGCGTGATGAAGGCGCGCGCCGCGTCGCCCGACCTGCTCGTCGATCTGAACCGGCTCGACGAGCTGCGCGCGATCTCCGTCTCGGGCGACACGCTCGAGCTCGGTGCAATGGCGACCTACACCCAGATCATGGCCTCGTCCGAGGTGGACGTCTCGCGGCCGATCCTCGCCGAGGTCGTCGCGCAGATCGCCGACGTGCAGGTGCGCAACCGCGGCACGATCGGCGGCAACATCTGCTCGAACGACCCGACGAACCACCTGCCGCCGCTGCTCGTCGCGCTCGGCGCCACCATGACGATCCGGGGCGAGGGCGGCGACCGCACGGTCTCGGCGGACGAGTTCTTCCTCGGCGTCTACATGACCGTCGTCGCCGAGGGTGAGCTGCTGCTCTCCGTCTCGGTGCCGGCCGCGGCGAACGCAGCGGACGGGTTCGCCTCGGTCACGATCGGACGGGACGGCACCTGCATCGCGAACGCCGCCGCGAATCTCGCCGACGGCGCGGTGCGCGTCGCGCTCGGCTGCGTCGACGCCGTTCCCGTGCTCCTGACGCCTGCGGGCACCGACGAGGCGAGCATCCGGCAAGCAGTCGCCGGCGCGAACCTCGATCCGCCGTCCGACGTGCACGCGTCCGCCGACTACCGTCGCCACCTCGCCGAGGTCTGCGCCGTTCGCGCGGTGCAGCAGGCGACCGAGAGAGGAAGCTGAGCGTGGAAGAGCCCGCCACCAGCCGCGTGATCTCCGTCGACGTCAACGGCGACGTCTACGAGCGCGAGGTCGATGCGCGCCGCCTGCTCGTGCACTTCATCCGCGACGAGCTCGACCTGACGGGCACGCACGTCGGCTGCGACACCGGCAACTGCGGCGCGTGCACCGTGCTCCTGGACGGTCAGGCGATCAAGAGCTGCATGCTGCTCGCCGTCCAGGCCGACGGCGCGAAGGTGAGCACGGTCGAGGGCCTCGCGCCCTTTGGCGGCGAGCTCACTCCGCTGCAGAAGTCCTTCTCGGAGCACCACGCGCTCCAGTGCGGCTACTGCACGCCCGGGATGCTGATGAGTGCGACCGCGCTGCTCGAGGCGAACCCCCGCCCGACCGAGGAGGAGGTGCGCACGGCGATCCAGGGCAACATCTGCCGCTGCACCGGCTACGTGAACATCGTCGAGGCGATCGTCTCGGTGGGCGGCAACTCGTGAGCACGACAGAGACCACGACCGCTCCCGTCGAGCTGCAGAAGGGCCACATCGGCCAGTCGATCCCGCGCAAGGAGGACAAGCGCCTCGTCCAGGGCCAGGGCGTCTTCTTCGACGACGTCCGCCGGCACGGGATGGGGTACGTCCACTTCGTCCGCTCGCCGTACGCGCACGCGAAGATCGTCTCGATCGACGTCTCCGCGGCGCTCGAGCTCGACGGCGTCTACGGGACGCTGACCGGCGACGAGGTCGCGATCCAGACCGACCCCTTCTTCGAGATGTCGACCCACCCGGGCAGCGAGATCAAGGACTACGCCCTCGCCGTCGGCAAGGCGCGCTTCATGGGCGAGCCCGTCGCGGCCGTCTGCGCGCGGACGCGCGAGCTCGCGCGCGACGCCGCCGAGCTCGTCGTGGTCGAGTACGAGCCGCTCGACGTCCTCGTCGACGCGCGCGAGTCGGTCAAGAACGAGACGATCATGCACGACGACGCCGGCTCGAACACCGTCTGGAGCGGCGTCTTCGAGTGGGGCGACTGGGAGGCGGCGAAGGCCGAGGCCGACCGGATCGTGAAGATCGACGAGCTCCACTTCCACCGCTTCAGCTCGACGCCGCTCGAGTGCTCGGGCGCCGTCGTCGAGTACGAGCGGGCCGACGGCCAGTGGACGCTCCACTGCAACCACCAGATGCCGGGCGTCGGCGCGATCTGGATGGCGCCGGCGCTGCGCACGGGGATCGACAAGCTCCGCTTCGTCACGCGCGACATCGGCGGCGGCTTCGGCAACAAGATCTGCCTGCACCCGTACTACGTGACGCTCTGCCTGCTCGCGCGGAAGCTGAACCGGCCCGTCAACTGGACCGAGTGGCGCACCGACCAGCACACCGCGAACGCCCACGGCAACGAGCGCTGGTTCCACGACGTCGAGGTCGCGGTCAAGGACGACGGCACGATGCTCGGCTTCAACGTCAAGGCGCTCGACGACTGCGGCGCCTTCCCGCGCTACGAGCCGCTCGGCTGCATCATCTGGGCGCAGGTCACCCCGGGCTGCTACGCCTGGCGCAACATCCGCGTCGACTTCACCCAGGTGACGACGAACAAGGCGCCCGTCTCGCCGAACCGCGGCTACTCGCGCATGCAGCACCTCTGGCTGACCGAGCGCATCTGCGACATCGTCGGCACCGAGCTCGGGATCGACCCGGTCGAGATGCGCAAGAAGAACTACGTGAAGACCGAGCAGATGCCGTACGAGACGCCGAACGGCTGCGTCTACGACTCGGGCGACTACGCCCGCTGCCTGGACATCGCGCTCGACCTGATCGACTACGGCTCGATCGAGGAGCGCCGGGCCGAGGCGCTGACGCGTGGGAAGCTGCTCGGCGTCGGGATCGGCTCGACGCTCGACTCGGGCACGAACAACTTCGCCCAGTCGACGCTCCTGAACCCCGACCTCCAGTTCTCGGGCAACAACGAGGCGGCAACGGTGAAGCTCGACATCTTCGGCGAGCTGGTCGTGACGCTCGGCACCGTCCCGCAGGGGCAGGGCCACGAGACGACGTCGTCGCAGGTCGTCGCCGACATCCTCGGGTGCTCGCCCGACCAGGTGAACGTCCGCCAGGGCCACGACACGTTCTTCAACTCGAACGCCGGCTTCTCGGGCACCTACGCGAGCCAGTTCGCGGTCACCGGGCTCGGTGCCGTCAAAGGCGCCGCGGAGGCGCTGCGCGCGGAGATGATCGCGCTCGCCGCGGCCGTGCTCCAGTGCGAGGAGGGGCAGATCGAGCTCGCCGACGGCTTCGCCCGGATCAAGGACGGCCCGGAGGAGGCGGCGCTGCCGTTCATGGCGCTCGGCGCGATCGTGAACGCGAACAACGCCTTCCTGCCGCCCGACTTCAACCCGACGCTGAACCACCGCTTCGTCTACCGGCCGTACTTCGGCGCGGTCGACACGGAGAAGAAGACGGGGAAGCTCACGCTCACCTACGCGACGCAGATCCACGCGTGCATCGTCGAGATCGACCAGGAGACCGGGGTCACCGAGATCGTCGACTACGCCGCCGTCGACGACTGCGGCGTCCGGATCCACCCGCAGATCGTCGAGGGGCAGGTGCACGGCGCGACCGCGCACGCGATCGGCGCAGCGCTGCACGAGGACTTCATCTACGACGAGGACGGGCAGCTGCTGACCTCGAACTTCTACGACTACCACGTGCCCCACGCGCTCGACGTGCCCGCGCTGAAGACCGGCGCGATCGAGTCTCCGTCACCGTTCACCCCGCTCGGCTCGAAGGGGATGGGCGAGGGCGGCGGCGGCGGCATCCACTGCATCTGCAGCGCGATCCAGGACGCGCTCCGGCCGGCGGGCAAGCCGATCGTCTACGACAGCTGCAACCCATCCCACCGCGTCTGGTCGATGCTGCAGGACCCCGAGGCCACGCGGGCCAACGTGGAGGTCCTAGAAGCATGAAGGTCGAGGGAACGAAGGAGCTGAGCGCGCCGCGCGACACCGTCTGGCAGGTGCTGAACGACCCGGCCCAGATGGCGAAGCTGATGCCCGGCGTCGAGGGCTTCGAGATCAAGGACGACCGCCACTGGCAGGCGAAGGTGAAGATCCCGCTCGGCCTCGGCGGCCTGCGGATGACGGTCGACTTCGACAAGGTCGAGGAGCGCGAGCCCGAGTTCGCGCAGCTGAACGCGAAGGGCAACGGCGTCGGCGCGATCATGAACATGAAGACCCAGTTCCACCTGACCGAGTCCGGCAGCGGCACGTCGATGCGCTGGGAGGCCGACGTGAAGATCGCCGGCCCCGTCGGCGCGATGGGACAGAGGGTGCTGCAGCCGATCATCAACCAGCAGGTCGGGAACGTGCTCGCCGCGCTCGAGAAGCAGGTGAGCGAGGCCGCCGCGTCCACGGGCGGCGCGACCGAGGGGATCCATCCGGCCTCGCCGGAGGCGTACGAGGCAGACCCCGAGGGGCCGACGCACGACACCGAAGACAAGAGCTAGCCGGCCGTGGCGGTTCCTTTCCGCATCGGCGTGATGCAGCTCACGATGGAGCCGCTCGAGGAGATGCTCGAGTCGGCCCGCGTGATGGACCAGGCCGGGATGGACACGATCTGGCTCGCCGAGGCGTACCCGTGGTGGCGCAAGCACCAGATGGAGGCGCGCTCGTCCACGGTCGTCTCGGCGTTGATGGCGCGCGAGACGGAGCGGCTGACGATCGGCTGGGGGATCATCTCGCCGTTCACGCGGCACCCGGTGCAGGTCGCGATGGACGCTCGCGTCGTTCAGGAGGCGGCCGGGCCGGACCGCTTCCTGCTCGGCTTCGGCACCTCCAAGATCTTCCTCAACAACGCGCAGATGCAGACGAAGAAGACGCTCGGGCCGATGCGCGACGCGGTCGAGATCGTGCGCGGCGTTCTCGGCGGCGAGGCGTTCGAGTACGAGGGCGACACCTGGAGCGCGTCCGTGCCCGCCCTGTCCGACGAGGCGCACACTCCGCGGGGCGTGCCGCCGGTGTACGTCGCCGCGACGGCGCCGAAGATGATGGCGCTCGCGGCGGAGCTCGCCGAGGGCTGCCTGACGCCCTCGATCACGACGCCCGCCTTCGTCCGGCACACGCGGCAGCTCGTCGGCGACGAGATCGACGTCGGCTGCACCGTCGTCGCCTCGATCCATGCGACCGACCGCGACAAGGGCCGCGACGGCGCGCGCGAGATCGCGGGCATGTACCTGGCGAACAAGGTGCAGAACATCCAGGGCTCCGCCGACACGCTGCTCGACCTCGCCGGGCTCGAGCAGGACGAGATCCGGCCCGTCGCCGAGGCGATGGAGCAGGGTGGCCGCCTGGCCGCGAAGGCGAAGGTGACGGACGCGATCCTCGACAAGTGCAAGCCGATCGCGGGCACGCCCGAGGACTGCATCGCCGCGATCGAGGAGTACCGCGACGCCGGCTGCACGCACGTGATGCTCGAGCTCTGGGGCGATGACCGGCACGACCAGATCCGCCTGTTCGGGGAGCAGGTCCTGCCGCACTTCCGCTCGTGATCGACCGCGACCGCCTCGTGGAGACGGCGAGCGCGATGATCGACGTGCACAGCTTCACCGGCGACGAAGGCCGGATGGCCGACCTGATGTGCGACCTCCTCGACGGGATGCGCCTGCAGGTGCAGCGGCAGGAGGTCGAGGAGGGCCGTGCGAATGCCCTCGGCACCTGGCCCGGCGCGGGCGGCGGCAAGTCGCTGATGTTCAACGGCCACATGGACACCTCGTACTCCGGCCGCGAGCCGTGGCTGCGGGAGGTGCCCGGCTTCCAGCCGAAGGCGTTCGAGCGGGACGGCCGGCTCTACGGGCTCGGGATCTCGAACATGAAGGGTGCGCTCGCCTGCTACATCGAGGCGGTGCGCTCGCTCCAGGAGGACGGCGTCAGGCTGAAGGGCGACGTCCTGATCGCGGCCGTGAGCGGCGAGATCGAGAAGACGCAGCAGGGCGACGCGCAGGGGGCGGAGTACCGCGGCTACGCGGCCGGCACGCGCTATCTCGTCAGCCACGGCGGCGTCGCCGACATGTGCCTGCTCGGTGAGCCGACCGAGGGCAAGGTCGTGCTCGGCCACTTCGGCGCGCTCTGGCTGCGGATCCGCGTCCACGGCAACTTCATCCACACGGCCTTCAGCGAGGGCAAGCGCGACCAGAACTCGATCCTGCGCGCGCACGAGGTGCTGGCTGCGGTGCAGGAGTGGATCCCGACGTGGGAGGACGACCCGGCGAACGCCTACCGCGGCGCGAAGGCGATCGTCAACGTCGGCGCGATCCAGGGCGGCTTCGGCTGGCGCGTCTCGCGCACGCCGCACCACACGGATCTCTTCCTCGACATCCGCGTCCCGCCCACGAAGGAGATGGGCGTCGCCCGCCGCGAGGTGCTCGACTGGGTGCGTTCCCTCGGCGAGCGCTTTCCGGCCTTCGGGATCGAGGGCGAGGTGTACGTGACCGCGCCCGGCGCCGAGATCGACGAGGGCCACGAGCTCGTCGCCGCGATCGACGCCGCCCACGCCGCGGTCTACGGCGAGCCGCCCGGCCGCGACGTCACGCGCTGGTTCAGCGACGCGTCCGCGCTGAGCCGCTACGGGATCCCGACCGTCAACTACGGCACCTCGACCGGGCTGATGGACGTCGAGCTGGGTGAGAACCTCGAGATCGACGGGCTCGTGCAGACGGCCGAGGTCTACGCGCGCGTGGCGATGCAGGTGTGCGGGGTGGCGGCGTGAAGCTCGTCACCTACGACGACCGCAAGGTCGGCTACGTCGACGGCGAGGAGATCGTCCGGCTCGATGTACCGACGATGCGTGAGTGGTTCGAGCGCGGCGGCGCCGACGAGACGGGCGAGCGCGTCGCGCTGGCCGCGGCGACCCTGCGCGCGCCGATCGTGCCGAAGAAGTTCTTCCACACCGCGGGCAACTTCCGCGAGCACGAGGAGGAGTCGAAGGTCGTGAACTGGTCGCACCAGATCGCGCCCTGGATCAACTTCTTCCAGAACGTCGACGCGATCGTCGGCCCCGACGAGCCGGTCGTCTACCCCGAGCACCTGACCGAGGAGCTCGACTACGAGCTCGAGCTCGCCGTCGTGCTGAAGAAGCCGGGCAAGTGGTTCTCGGCCGAGGAGGCGATGGACTACGTCGGCGGCTACGTGATCTTCAACGACATCACCGCGCGCGACATCCAGCGCGGCGAGATGAAGTCGGGCGTCTTCAGCTTCTGCAAGGCGATCGACACGTTCTGCCCGCTCGGGCCGTGGATCGTCACGCCCGACGAGATCCCCGACCCGCACGACCTCGCGATGGAGCTGCGCGTGAACGGCGAGGTGCGCCAGACCTCGCACTCCGGCCGGATGAGCGTGACGATCCCGGAGATCCTCTCGAACTTCTCCGGGCCTGACCTACTCGGCGGGCGACGTGCTCTCGACCGGGACCGTCTCCGGGGTCGCGGGCTTCAAGTCGCCGGAGGAGCGGGCGCTCCTCTACCTGAAGCCGGGCGACGTGATCGAGGCCGAGATCGAGCGGATCGGCGTCCTCCGCAACCCGGTGATCGGCTGGCAGGAAGCGCACGGCACGCCGCCGCCGCCGCGCATCCGCCCGTGGGGCGACGCGTGAGCGAGAACTTTGTGTCTGATAGACACAAGCGCTCTTCGACCCACGGAACGAAGCCGTTCTCCGGGGCGCGCGGGAAGGCTTGTGTCTATCAGTCACAAGCTCGGACGGCCGCGTGACCTGGCCGCGCGACGACGCCAAGCTCGACCGTGTCCGTGCGCTGATGGCCGAGCAGGAGCTCGACGCGCTCGTCGTCCGCGCGCCCGACAACGTCCTCTACCTGACGAACTTCTGGGGGATGAAGGGCTACGACGCCGTCGTCTTCCCCCGCGAGGGCGAGCCGGTGCTGATCTGCCTCGAGGCCTCCGAACCGGACGCCGAGCGGACCGCGTGGACGAGCGACCTGCGCCTCTTTCACGGCTACGACCCCGGTGACCCGCGGCCGCCGGGCCTGCGTGCGCTCGACCTGGCGCGCCAGCTGGCCGGCGGCTACGACCGGGTCGGGATCGAGGCGAGCCTCGGCACCCAGGCGGCGGACAAGATGGTCGGTGAGCCGACGACGTTCCCGAAGGCCTGGTTCGACGCGTTCCCAGAGGCCGTGGACGCGACGCCTCTCCTCAACGTCGCCCGCGCGATCAAGACCGAGCAGGAAGTCGAGCGGATGCGGCTGGCGAACGACATCGCCGCGGGCGCGATGGAGCACCTGCAGGTGGAGCTGCGGCCGGGGATGCGCGAGAGCGAGGCCGGTGCGCTCTGGAACGGCTGGGTGCACGCGAACGGCACCGGCTGGGAGGGGAAGGTCGAGCTCGCGCATGGCTTCTCGCTCGTCTGGTCGGGCGAGGGGATCCGCACCTTCACGGCGACCGGGAGCCGCGAGATCCAGGAGCAGGAACCGACGCTGTTCGAGATCTGGGTCTGTGCCGACGGCTACTGGTGCGACCACACGAAGAACCTCGTCCCCGGCGAGCTCGAAGGGCGCTACGCCGAGCTGGAGCGCGGGCTGCTCGAGGTCTACGAGGCCGCGATCGAGTTCTGCCGACCCGGTGCGAGCCTCGCCGAGCTCGACCGCAGCGTCCGCGCAGGGGCTGACCGAGATCGGCTATCCCGGCCAGCCGAGCCACCCGATCTGCCACGGCGTCGGCGCCCGCGCGCACGAGCCGCCCTACGCGCACCAGGCGGGCGGCGGCACGATCGAGGCCGGGATGGTGCTCGCGATCGAGCCGGGCGTCTACTGGCCCGAGGGCGGCGGCCTGCGCGTCGAGGACAACTTTCTGATCACCGAGTCCGGTGCGGAGCGGCTCTGCCGCTTCCCCGACGGGATCGTTCGTGCGTGAGTCAGGGACGAACCTCGCGCCGCCAGAGCGCTCGTCCCTTGCCACGCCCGGCCAGGACGAGTCGAAAGCCGGCCTCGGCGAACATCGTGTCGTAGCCGGTGTAGGGGTCGACACTGCCGGCCTTCACCGGGTATCCCTCGATTCCGGTAGCGCCCTGCTCGGCCGCATGCGCGACCGCTGCTCCGAGCAGCGCCTCACCGACGCCCGAGCGCCCGTGAGAGCGGTGCACGGAGAAGCACGAGATCGACCAGGTCCTCTCGTCCACTGGCGCGTCGTTCGAGCGCAGCTGGGTCGTGTGCTCGAGCCGGACGAGCTGCGACCGCGGCGAGACGGACACCCAGCCGACCGGCTCCCCTGCCCGGTAGGCGAGGAGGCCCGGCACTGTCCCGCCTGCCACGAGCTCGGCCATCGCCGCCTTCGCAGGGCCACCGCTGACGTTTTCCAGCGACCGCTCGCGGAAGGCGGCTTCGTACTCGGCCGGTGGCAGCCGCCAGAACATGCAGTAGCAGGCGCTGGTCCGCGGCCACGCGCCGCGCGGCCCCGGTCTCTCGAAGAGCTCCACGAGGTCCTGCCAGCGGGAGGCCGTCACCGGATGGACCTCGAGCGCGCTCACCGGACGCCAGTATCTCGCAGCCCGGAAATGGTCGCGCCGTGACGATCGACCGCAACAAGGTCTGGACGGGCGAATTGAACGCGCGCGCGCTCGAGCCGCAGTCGCACGACACCGTCGGGCTCTACGACACGACGCTCCGCGACGGCGAGCAAACGGTCGGCGTCGTCCTCTCGCCGCAGGACAAGCTCGAGATCGCCCGCGCGCTCGACGCGGCGGGTGTCGACCGGATCGAGGCCGGCTTCGCGCGCGTCTCGGCCGAGGACGAGGAGGCGATCCGGCTGATCGCCGAAGCGGGCCTGCGCGCCGAGGTCTGGGGCTTCGCCCGCGCCGTCCAGGCCGACGTCGAGCAGCTCGCCGGCCTGGGTGTGCGCGCCGCGGTGATCGAGAGCCCGATCTCGGACGCGAAGCTCGCCGCGCTCGGCGTCTCGCACGAGGACATGCTCGGACGGATTCGGAAGGCGGTCTCGTTCGCCGCGGGCGAGGGGATCACGGTCGCCTTCTTCGGCGTCGACGGCTCCCGGGCGGATCTCGCGTACTTCCGCCGCGCCTACGAGGCCGCGGTCGAGGCCGGCGCGCAGGAGGCGGTCGTCGTCGACACGATCGGGGTCGCGACGCCCGAGGGCGCCGCGTATCTCGTCGGGCAGACGGTCGACTGGCTCGACGTCCCCGTCCACTGGCACGGCCACGACGACTTCGGGCTCGCCACCGCCGCCGCGGTGGCCGCCGTCCAGGCCGGGGCGACGTGGGTGCAGGGGACCGTGAACGGGATGGGGGAGCGCGCCGGCAACGCGAACCTGCTCGAGGTCGCGCTCGCGCTCGAAGCCCTCTACGGGATCCCGACCCGGCTCGACCTGGCGCAGGCTCGCGAGCTCGCCTCGCTCGTGCGCGAACGCTCGGGCTACCAGCTCGCGCCGTGGACGCCGCTGACTGGCGACAACCTCTTCACCCGCGAGAGCGGCGCCGTCGCGAGCCAGTTCCACGACCCGCCCGCGATCGAGCCGTACTCGTCAGCGCTCGTCGGCGCCGAGCGCGGGCTCGTGCTCGGGAAGAAGAGCGGCCTCGACTCGATCCGCCTCAAGGTCGCCGAGCTCGAGCTCGACGTCCCGGAGGAGCGCTTCCCGGAGCTGCTCGCTGCCGTGAAGGCGCTCGGGACGAAGAAGCGGCGGCTCGTCACCGATGACGAGCTCCGCACCCTGATCGCGAAAGGAGCCGCAGATGTCCCATCACCGTGAGCTCGTCAACCCGCCGGCGCTGCACCCTGCGCCCGGTTTCAGCCACGTCGCCATCGCGACCGGCACGAAGGTCGTGCACCTGGCCGGCCAGGTCGCGCTCGACCAGCAGTTCGGCGTCGTCGGCGGCGACGACCTCGGCGAGCAGACCAAGGCCGCGATGCGCAACGTCGAGATCGCACTGCACGCCGCCGGCGCCGGCTGGGACGACGTCGTCCGCCGCACGATCTACACGCTGCGCCCGACCGAGTACGAGACGATCACGGCCGCGATCGACGAGGTCACCGGCGGCGCCGACCATCCGGCGCAGACGATCGTCGGGATCACGGGCCTCGCGGTCCCGGGCCTGCTGATCGAGATCGAGTGCACGGCGGTGCTGGCCGGGTGACGCGCCATTGACTGACATGTCACCGGCGCGGGATACTCGGTGGTCGGGATGATCGAGCGTGTCTGCGTTGTCGGAGCCGGTGCGATCGGCAGCCTCTACGCGGCTCATCTGAGCCGGGTGGCGGACGTCTGGGTGCTGACCCGGCGGCCGGAGCACGCCCGTGCGCTCGAAGCGGATGGACTCGAGATCAGCGGCAGGGCGCAGTTCACCGGCCGCGTCCACGCGACCGACGACCCGGCCGCGCTGCCCGACCCCGACGCCGTGATCGTGGCGACGAAGGCGACCGGGCTGGACGAGGCAGCGGGATCGCTCGCGGGCCGCTTTCCGGAGGCGGTCGTCGTCACCGTCCAGAACGGGCTCGGCGCGGAGCAGATCGTGCGCCGCCACGGCGACTGGCCGCTCGTCTCGGGCGTCACCTTCATGAGCGGCACCCGCCACGACGACACGCACGTCGAGTACATCCTCGACACCGAGACCTGGCTCGGCCCCTACAACGGGATCGCCGTTCGAGCGCGTCGAGGAGCTGGCCGGGCTGATCGAGCGCTCGGGGCTGAAGGCGCGGGCCTTCCCCGACCTGAAGCCGGCGCAGTGGTCGAAGCTGATCTTCAACGCGACCGTGAACGCCGTCGCCGCGCTCACCGGGCTGCCGCACGACCCGCACTTTGCCGCCGAGGACGAGCCGACCGATCTCGGCCACCTCGTCCACGCGCTCGTCGACGAGGGCAAGGCGGTCGCGGCGGCGGCGGGGATCGAGCTGCACGAGGACCCGTGGGAGATGAACGTGCTCGCGACGCGCCGTGGCAGCGCGCACTACCCCTCCATGCTCGAGGACGTGGAGGCGCGCCGGCCGACGGAGATCGACCTGATCACAGGCTCGCTCGTCGGCGAGGCGGACCGGCTCGGCGTGGACGTGCCACTGCACAGGGCGATGTATCGACTGATCAAGGCGAAGGAGGCGTCCTGGACGCTTCTGACCGGGTGACCAACAGGGAGGCAGGCATGCACGGAAGACGATGGTTTGCGCTGGCGGCGCTCGTAGCGCTGCTCGCGCTGGGCGGCGCGGCGTGTGGCGGCGACGACGACGAGGCGTCGGGTGACGCGACGACGGCGGAGACAGAGGCTGCGACGACCGAGGAAGCCGGCGGCCCCGCCACCGGCGAGCCGATCGTGATCGGCTGGGCGTTCGACTCGAGCGGGAACATGGCCCCGTTCGACGGCCCGGCGCTCGCGGCAGCGAAGATCCGCGTCGAGCAGCTGAACGAGGAGGGTGGCGTCGACGGGCGGCCGTTCGAGATCCGCACGTGCGACACGCAGAACAACGACCCCGCGAAGGCGAAGGCCTGTGCCGACGACCTGCTCGGGAACGGCGCGGAGATCATGTTCGTGACGTGCGACGTCGACTTCGCCACGCCGGTCGTGCAGGAGACCATCAACGACGGCAAGCTTGCGATCGCGCCGTGCATCGGCACCGACCAGATGGGCCCGAACCGCTTCGGCGAGAAGGGGAAGCTCGCGTTCAGCTTCGGCAACGCGGCACAGGACGAGGGCTCCGCGATGGCCGAGTTCGCGTGGGAGCAGGGCTGGCAGAGCGCCGCGCTCGCGACGAACACGCTGCTCGTCTACTTCAAGAACGTGGTCCAGGCCTTCGAGGCGCGCTTCACCGAGCTCGGCGGCACGATCGCCGCGAAAGAGACGTACGCCACGGGAGCGAACAACGTCCAGGCCGCGGTGAGCCGGCTCAATGCCGCCACGGCGGACGTGATCGTCACGTCGACGGCGTTCGGTGAGCTGCCGGCGCTCGTCTCGGGCATCCGCTCGCTGAAGAACGAGACGCCGATCCTCAACTCGTGGGCCGGCGACGGCACCTACTGGGTGACGAAGAACCCGCAGGTGACGAACTACTACGCCGTCACCTTCGCCTCGGTGTTCGGCGACGATCCGAGCTCGGACGTCAAGGATCTGATCGCGAAGCTCGGCGAGGCGAACGCCGCGCCGGGGACCGGCGGCTTCATCACGGGCGCGGCCGCGATCGACGGCGTCGCCACCGCGATCGAGCGGGCGGGCGGCTCCCTCGACGGCGAAGCCCTGGCGGCGGAGATGGAGCAGTTCTCCTCCGTGGAGACGATCTCCGGGAACGTCAACTTCTCCCCGGAGCTGCACACGGTCTTCGGTCGCGAGTACCGCGTGATCAAGGTCGACAAGAACGAGGGCAGCTACGTCGGGCCCGTCACCGCGAAGGTCGTCCCCGACATCGCGGGTTGAGCGAACGTCCCGTCCCCGACGGTGAGAGGAGGCCCGGAGCGCTCCGGGCCTCCTCCATCTCCCGTTCCTTCAGCGGCGTGCAGGCGCTGCACGACGTGACCCTCGAGGTGCGGCGGCACGAGGTCGTCGGCCTGATCGGCTCGAACGGCGCCGGCAAGTCGACGCTCGTCAACGTCCTCACCGGGTTCGACCTCCCCGACGAGGGCACGGTCGAGCTCGACGGGCACGAGATCACCGGGTGGAGCGCGCACCGGCGCGGGCGGGCCGGCCTCGCCCGCACGTTCCAGCACAGCCGCTCGTTCCGCGAGCTCTCGGTGCGCGAGAACGTCGAGGTCGGCGCGCTCGGCTGCGGCGCCTCGGCGCGCGAGGCGCGAGACCGTGCGGGCGAGCTGCTCGCGCTGCTCGGGCTCGCGGCCTACGCCGAGCTGCCCGCCGGCACGCTCGCCCACGGCGACGAGCGCCGCCTGGGCGTGGCGCGTGCCCTGGCGACCGAGCCACGCTACGTCCTCCTCGACGAGCCGGCCGCCGGGCTGCCCGAGGCGGAGGTGCCCGCGCTCGCCGCTGCCGTGCGGTCGGTCCGCGACGACCACGACGCCGGTGTGCTGCTGATCGACCACAACATGGCGCTCGTGATGGACGTGTGCGACCGCATCTCCGTGCTCGACCAGGGCCGGACGCTCGCGGAGGGAACCCCGGCCCAGATCCGCGCCAACGCGGAGGTGATGTCGGCCTACCTGGGCGAGAGCGCGGTCGCTGCCGGTGTCTGAGCCGCTGCTCGAGCTCGAGGGAGTCGAGGTTCGCTACGGGACCGTGTCTGCGCTCCGCGACCTCTCCTTCGCCGTCGCCCCCGGGGAGATCGTCGGGCTGATCGGCCCCAACGGCGCCGGCAAGTCGACGACGCTGCACGCGGTGATGGGAGCGCTGCCGCTCCACACGGGCTCGATCCGGCTCGCCGGGCGGCCGCTCGCGGGCCTTGCGCCCGAGCAGGTCGCACGCGCCGGGATCGCGCTCGTCCCCGAGGGGCGCCGGATCTACGGCGGCTTCAGCGTCGAGGAGAACCTCCGGCTCGGGCTGGCCGCCCGGCAGGACGAGGGGGCGGACGAGGCGCTCGCGGAGGTGCTCGCGCTCTTTCCCATGCTCGCCGAGTACCGCAAGCGTCCGGCGGGAGCGCTCTCGGGCGGCCAGCAGCAGCAGCTCGCGATCGGCCGGGCGCTGGTCGCAGGGCCGCGCCTGCTCCTGCTCGACGAGCCGTCACTCGGGCTCGCCCCTGCGGTCGTCGACACCGTCTTCGCCGCGCTCGCCACGATCCGCGAGCGCGGCGTGACGGTGCTGCTCGTCGAGCAGAGGGCGCGCCGGACGGTCGCCTTCTGTGACCGGACGCACGTGCTCGCGAACGGGCGGCTGCGCACGACGCTCGCCCCCGCCGACGCCGACGACACGCGCGCGCTCGTCGCCGCCTACCTCGCATGAGCGTCGTCGCCTCCATCAACGCCCAGACGCTCGTCGACGCCGTCGGCCTCGGCGCCGTCTACGCCCTGATGGCGGTCGGGATCGGGCTCGTCTTCGGCGTGCTCCGGCTCGTCAACTTCGCGTACGGCCAGCTGGTGATGGCGGGCGCCTACACGCTCGCGTTCACGTCCGACTGGCCCGCTGCCGCCAGCATCGCCGCCTGCTTCGCGGTCGTCCTCGCCCTCTCGCTCGCGCTCGAACGATCCGTCTTCCGGCCGCTGCGCACCCAGTCGCCCGCCGTGATGCTCGTGACCACCTTCGCGATCGCGTTCCTGCTCCAGAGCGTCGCGCTCGTCCTCGACGTCCGTGACGGCACGATCGGCGAGGCGGCGCGGTCGCTCGGCGGGCTCAACCAGGCGGTCTCGATCGGCGGCGTCGACGTTCGCAAGGTGACGATCGTCGCCGTCGTGGTGGCGGGTGTGGCGCTCGGCCTGCTTGCGCTCCTGCTGGCGCGGACGACGATCGGGCTGCACATGCGGGCAGCGTCGGCCGACTTCCGCACGGCGCGCCTGCTCGGCGTGCAGGCCGACCGCGTGATCGGGCTCGCCGTCCTCCTCTCCGGCCTGCTGGCGGCCACGGTCGCGGTGATCCTGACCGTGCAGTCGCCGCTCGTCGCGCCCAACTTCGCGCTCAAGGAGACGATCGTCGTGCTGGTCGGCGTCGTCGTGGGCGGCATCGACCGGCTCTGGACGGCGACGCTCGGTGGCTTCGCGATCGGCTTCGCGAGCGGCGTCATCAACGGGGCGCTGCCCACCGACAAGACGGTCTTCCTGCCGTCGGCCGTCTTCGCGCTCGTGATCCTCGTCCTGCTGCTGCGGCCCGCGGGTCTCTTTGCCCGAGGCCCAGCGGTGGAGCGCGTGTGAAGCGCGGCGACACCGCGCTCGGGCTGATCGTGCCCGCGATCCTCGTCGTGATCGTGGGGGTGCTCGCCGCGACCGCTTCCCGCGCGAACGAGATCCACTACCTGAGCGCCCTCGTCGCGGTCGCCATGGTCGTTGCCATCTACGTCTTCGTCGGCAACTCGGGCGTGCTCTCGTTCGGGCAGATCAGCTTCGTCGCGGTCGGCGCATTCGCCGCCGGCGTCCTGACCGTGCCCTCGCAGTCGAAGGCGTTCGTGCTCCCCGACCTCTTTCCGTTCCTGCGCGACACCACGTTGGGCAACCTCACCTCGCTCGCGATCGCGGCCGCCGTCGGCGGCGTGTTCGCCTTCCTGGTCGGGATGCCCTTGATGCGGCTCTCCGGCCTCGCGGCCGGGATCGCGACCTTCGCCGTGCTGGAGGTGACGCACAACCTCCTGCGCGAGTGGACGTCGATCGGGCCGGGCGCGACGACGCTCTCGCTCGTCCCCGAGACGACCGGCGCTCTGCAGGCGACGCTCGGCGCGCTCGCCGTCGTGCTCGCCGCGTGGCTCTACGGGCTGAGCCGCCCGGGCCGGCTGTTGCGGGCGACGCGTGAGGACGCGGCCGCCGCGCAGGCGGTCGGCGTCAGTGTCCACCGGCAGCGGCTCGGCGCCTTCACGCTCTCCGGGGCGCTCGCGGGCTTCGCGGGCGGGCTGTACGTGCACATGCTCGGCTCGATCACGACGGAGCAGGTCTATCTCGAGCTCACCTTCCTGACCCTCGCAATGCTCGTCGTCGGCGGGATCGCAAGCCTCTGGGGCGCCGTCGTCGGCGCACTCGCGGTCAGTGGGCTCGACTCGCTGCTCGCGAAGGCCGAGGACGGCACCTTCCTCTGGGATGCGCCTTCCGGCACCAGGCTCGTCGTCGTCGGCGCCATGATGGCGCTCGTACTCGTGCTCCGGCCCGCCGGAATCACGGGCGGGCGCGAGTTGTCTCTACCGAGGAGGAGGTCGAATTGAGAGTGTGCATCGTCGGCTGCGGCGCCGTGGGGTCGCTCTTTGCCGCCAACCTCGCCTCGCTCGATGACGTCGAAGTGTGGGCCTACGACCTCGCGCAGGCGCACGTCGACGCGATCAACGCCGACGGCCTACGGCTGACGGGTGCGGGCGACGTGCACGGAAAGGGAATCCGGGCGACGAGCGACGCGTCCTCGCTGCCCCCGTGCGACTTCGGCATCGTCGCGACGAAGGCGATGCACACCGAGGCGGCGATCGCGGCGACCGCGCACGCATTCGCCGACGGCGCCGTCGCCTCCGTCCAGAACGGCGTCGGCAACGAGGAGACGATCGCGCCCTTCGCGGCGCGTGTGATCCGCGGCACGACGTTCCCGGCCGGGAAGATCCTCGAGCCGGGCGTCGTGCAGTGGGACGTCAAGGGCGACACGACGTTCGGCCCGTTCGAGCCGAAGCCGGCCGGCGGGGAGGAGATCGCGCGCCTCGCCGAGGCCTGCACGCGCGGCGGCATGCCGACCACGGCGGTCGAGGACGCACGCGGTGCTCAGTGGCGCAAGGTGATCTTCAACGCCTCGACCAATCCGATCGGCGCCCTCACGGGCCTGACGCACGGCCGCGTCTGCGAGCGGCCGGACCTGCGGCGGCTCGTCAGCGGCCTCGTCGACGAGGGCAAGGCCGTTGCGGCTGCGCAGGGGATCGAGCTCGACGCCGATCCGGAGGCGCTGATCGACCACGCCGCGAAGCCCGAGGTGGCCTACGGGCACAAGGCGTCGATGCTCCAGGACATCGAGGCGAAGCGACCGACAGAGGTCGACTGGCTGAACGGCGGCATCGTCCGCTTCGGGCGCGAGCACGGCGTCCCGACCCCCCTCAACGAGGCCATCGTGGCCCTGATCAAAGGAGTTGAAGCAGCGTGGACGCAGAGCTGACCCGCCGTTACGCCAACGTCCGTGCCGCCATGGCGGCGGCGGAGCTGGACGCACTGATCGTCTCCGGGAGCGAGTACAGCGGCTTCGAGGGCTCGGTCACGTACCTCTCCGGCTTCCAGATCGTCCACCGCTACGCCTACGTCGTCGTCCCGGCGGACGGGGAGCCACAGATCGTCTTCCCGACCGAGGCGCGCTACGTCGGCGAGCACGGGACGGCGCAGCTCGACCAGGTCTTCCACGACCGTCCCGGCGAGCACATCGCGGCGACGGCGCGAGACCGCGGCTGGCGGCGCGTCGGCGTCTACGGGCTCGACTACATCATGACCGTCCGCGACTTCCGCGCCCTCGAGGGCCTCGACCTCGTCCCGTTCGACGCCGAGTACGACCTCGCGCGCGCCGTCAAGAGCGAGGCCGAGCTGGAGTCGGTGCGGGAGAGCGTTCGGATCAACGAGGACGGCTTCGAGGCCTTTCACGCCGCCTACGCGCCGGGCAGGACCGCCGCCGACGCGATGGCGGCCGCCGAGCAGCTCTTCGTCGAGCGCGGTTGCGGCCGGCTGACGATGAACATGGTCCTGACCGGGCCGGAGTTCGGGATCGCGCGCAAGGAGACGATCCTCGGCGACTTCGTCCTGCCGTCGCTCGAGATCGCCGGCCCGGGGATGCACTGGGTCGAGGTCTCCCGTGCGATCGGCACGGTGCCGCCTGCCGTCGAGCCGATGGTCGAGGCGTACGAGGAGTACCACGCCGCCGCGCGCGACGCGATGCGCGACGGCGCGACCGCCCACGACGTCCACCAGGCCGTCTCGAAGGGGTTCCACGATCGCGGCTACCACCTCGGCCACGTCACCGGCCACTCGATCGGGATGACGATGATCGAGCACCCCCGTGTGGGCGAGGGGCTGGAGACCGTGCTCCGCTCGGGAATGGTGCTCTCGATGCACCCGCACGCGATCGACGCGAACGGGAGGGACTGCCTCTACATGCAGGACACGTGGCTCGTCACGGCCGCCGGCGGCGAGCCGCTCTCGCGTCTCCCGATGCGGGTTTTTCCCGGCTAGACTGGCCGGCCCTTGGCCACGAGCTTGATCCCGGAGAACGAAGTGGAACGGCTCGCGGCCGTGCGTCGCTACGACGTGCTCGACACTCCGCCGGACGGCTCCTTCGATCGAATCACCGCGATCGCGGCACGCATCTTCGGCGTGCCGATCTCGATCATCAGCATCGTCGACACCGACCGGATCTGGTTCAAGTCGCATCACGGCCTCGACGTCGACGAAATCGGGCGCGATCCGGGGCTCTGCGCCTCCGCCGTCTGCCAGATCGAGCCGTGGATCGTCAACGACGCGCTCGTCGACGTCCGGACGGTCGACAACCCGCTCGTCGCGGGTGAGCTCGGGCTCCGTTTCTACCTCGGTGTGCCGCTGACGACGTCGGACGGCTTCAACCTCGGCACGCTCAACGTGATCGACTTCGAGCCGCGGGAGGTGACGGCGCACGAGGTCGAGACGCTCACCGATCTCGCCGCGATCGTCGTCGACGAGCTCGAGGTGAGGCTGGACGCCCGCTCGAAGCTGGAGGAGCGCCGCAGGCACGCGCTCGAGGTGCACGACGACGTGGTGCAGGGCCTCGCCCTCGCCCAGCTGGCGTTGCAGGCCGGGGAGCCCGAGCGTGCACGGGCGGCGATCGCGGCAACACTGGCGTCCGCGCAGCACATCGTCACCGAGTTGCTCGTCAGCGCCGGCGAGCGCGGCCGGATGGAGCCCGGCGACCTCGTCCGCACCGTTCCTGCGCTGTCGGATCGGACCGCGTGACGGCCGACAAGCTGCGTGTCGTCCTCGCCGACGACACGGCCGAGTACCGGCTCCTGCTCCGGCTCGTGCTCGAGCAGGACGGCCGGTTCGACGTGGTCGGCGAAGCAGCCGACGGCAGCGCGGCCGTGGCACTGGCGGCCAGCGAGCGTCCCGACGCCGTCGTGCTCGATCTGGCGATGCCCGTCATGGACGGGCTGGAGGCAATCCCGCGGATCAAGGGTGTCGCGCCCGCTGCGGCGATCGTGATCCTCTCAGGGTTCGCCCGCGGCCAGATCGACGGGAAGGCGCTGTCGCTGGGCGCCGACGCCTACGTCGAGAAGGGCGAGGCGTTCGCGCGGATCGTCGCGACGCTGCTCGACGTCGTCGGCGCGGGCGCCGACGCCGCTGCCTAGCGCTCGCAGCTGCAGATCGCCCCGCCGAGCTCCCGACGCTCGAAGTGCAACCCACAGCGCGCGCACTCCGCCGGAATCACGCGCGCGCGGACGAAGAGCGCCTTCAGCAGCACGACCCAGAGAACGGCGTAGCCGACCACGAGGTAGGCGTTCATGCTCATACTTGGACGTATCGACACGACCGGGGAAAGCTGATGCCGCAGACGGGTGATCTGGCGAGGCGCCTCGCGGTTGCGCGGGGCGACGAGCAGGCCGACCTTGTCGTGCGCGGCGGGCGGGTGCTGAGCGTCTTCACGCGCGAGTGGCTCGACGTCGACGTCGCGGTCTGCGACGGCGTGGTCGCCGGGCTCGGCTCCTACGACGGAACCGAGACGCTCGATGCGGACGGCGCGTACGTCGTCCCCGGCTTCATCGACGCGCACGTGCACATCGAGACCTCGAAGCTGCTGCCGTCCGAGTTCGCGCGCCTCGTGCTCCCGCTCGGCACGACCGCGGTCGTCGCCGACCCGCACGAGATCGCGAACGTGCTCGGCACGGACGGCGTGCACTGGCTCGTCGATGTCTGCGACGGCCTGGCGCTCGACGTCTTCTTCACCGCCTCCTCGTGCGTGCCCGCGTCGGGCTTCGAGTCGCCGCGCCGCCCGTTCACTCCCGGCGACCTCGAGAGCCTGCTCCGGCGCAAGCGCGTGATCGGGCTCGCGGAGATGATGAACTTCCCGGGCGTGATCGCCGGCGCGGACAGCGAGCTCGCGAAGCTTGCCGTCTGCGGTGCCCACCACGTCGACGGGCACGCACCCGGCGTGCTCGGCCGCGACCTGCAGGCCTACGCGGCGGCCGGGATCCGCTCCGACCACGAGGCCTTCACCGCCGAGGAGGGGCGGGAGCGGCTACGCGCCGGCATGTGGCTGCTGATCCGCGAGGCCTCGGCCGCGAAGAACCTGCGCGCGCTCGCCCCGCTCGTGGCGGAGTTCGGCCCCTCGCGGATGGCGTTCTGCACCGACGACCGCGAGCCCGAGCACATCGCCGAGGACGGGCACATCAATGCGATCGTCCGCGACGCCGTCTCGTACGGGATCGCCCCCGCCGACGCGCTCGTGATGGCCTCGCACCACCCGGCGCTCTGGCACGGGCTCGAAACGCTCGGCGCGATCGCACCGGGCTACCAGGCCGACCTGCTGCTCCTGCCCGACCTCGAGCGCTTCGTGCCGGAGATCGTGCTCAAGCGCGGCCGCTCCGTCGACGAGATCGCGCCGACCCCTGTGCCCGAGTGGGTGACGCAGAGCGTGCGCGTGCGACCCGTCTCGGCCGGCGACTTCGCCGTGGAGTGGACGGGAGGGCCGGCGCGTGTGATCGGGCTCGTCCCGGGGCAGATCGTCACCGAGTCGCTCGTCGAGGAGCTGCCTGCCGCCGTGGCGGATCCCGACCGCGAGCTCGCGAAGATCGCCGTGATCGAACGGCACCTCGGCACCGGCCGGATCGGGATCGGCCTCGTCCGCGGGTTCGGGCTCTCGCGCGGCGCGTTCGCCTCGACGTTCTCCCACGACGCGCACAACCTCGTCGTCGTGGGCATGTCGGACGAGGAGATGGCCATGGCGGCGCAGCGGCTCGTCCAGATCGGCGGCGGGCTCGTCGTGGTCGACGGCGAAGCCGTCACGGCGGAGTTGCCTTTGCCGGTCGCCGGGCTGGTCTCCGACCGGCCGCTCGCCGAGGTGATCGCGGCGAGCGAGGCGACCGTGGCGGCGGTGCACGCACTCGGCTCCGGTGTCGAATCTCCGTTCCAGTCGCTCGCCTTCCTCGCCCTGTCCGTGATCCCGAGCCTGAAGCTGACCGACCACGGGCTCGTGGATGTCGACCGCTTCGAGCTCGTCCCGCTTGCCGCCGACACGCTCGTGTCGTCTTGACCGCGGGATGAACCGCTCGATGCGCGGGGGTACACTGGGAGCGTGAGCTGGCCCTGGATCGTGCTGCTCGCCCTGGCAGTCGCCGTCGTCGTCGGCGCCGAGTGGTCGCGTGTGGGCGCGCTCGTGGGAGCCGACGCCCGCAGGCAGCGGGAGCGGAGCAAGCGCAAGGCGAGCCTGACGCTGATCCGCTCGGAGGAGGAGGAGTTCGCGGCGAGTGTCGAGCGCGATCTCGCCGAGCTGCCGACGATCGAGGAGAAGGACCGCCGCAGCTAACGGACGACGAAGGTCGTCGTCAGCACGCGCGTGTTCGGCAGGATCGGGCCGACGTTCTCCATGTTCCGCGATTCCTGGTAGTCGGAGACCTGCAGCCGCAGCGCGTGCCGTCCCTTCGCCAGGCCGGCGGTCGGGATGCGGATGCGCCCGTCGGCGAAGCGCGCCTTCAGCTCGCGCTCGTCGACCCGCGCGACGATCGAGGCGGGATCGATGCCCGAGCTCCGATCGGACGCCGCAACGACGAGGTGGGCGCCGCGCTTGACGTTCTTCGTGCGGAGGACGGCGGTTGGCGGCTTCGTGTCGTTGACCCAGAAGCGGAACGTGAAGGCGCCCGCCCGGGCCCGTGACGGGCTGTCGAAGACGATGTCGTACGCGCCCGCGGCCGGCAGGATCGCGCCCGACGCGAGCACGAGGTCGCCGAACGTGCGCAGGTACGGGTTGAGGTTGAACGGCAGCGCTGCGTAGCCGGTCAGCCGGCGCTCGTCGCCCGCGAGCACGATCCGCGGCTCGACGCGGACGCCCTTGGCGCGGCTCGTGATCGCCACGCCGAAGTTGGCCGCGGGACGCCCGAGGTTCAGCCGGAAGACGCGCTCGGGCCCGGCCAGCTCGGCCGAGAACCCGAACCCGACCGGGCGCTCGGGGTAGCGGTAGCGGGTGATGCGCGTGCTGCCGCCCTTCGTGGTCGCCTTGTAGGTGCCGGTCCGTCGCAGGGCCGTGGTCTTCGCGCCCGCGAGTGCCGGGGCGCCCGTCCGGAACCAGTAGGCGATCCGGCGCTGCTCGGCGCCGCGTGTGAGGACGAGGTAGCCGGTCAGCTCGAGGTCGGGCACCTTCGGCCCCGTCGACACGGTCACCGGCAGGACGCCCGGCACCTCGACCGCTGCGGGGACCGCGATCGTGACCGTGCTCGAGCTCTCCTGCGGCTGCACCGCGACGGCCCACGGGCCGCCACCGCCGCCGGCATCGGTGAGCGCGACCTGCTGCGCGACGGTCGCGTTCGGGCCGACGAAGCCGAACGACAGCGCCGTCGGTGCCGCGAAGATCAGCGGGTTGTCGGCGCGCGGCAGGTTGACGACACCGCCGCCCGCGCGCGTCGTCGACAGCTCGATCCGCTTCGACTCGTCCGCGTAGGCGTCGTCACCCGTGAGCGTGAGCGCGGACTTGACCTGCGCGGGCGTCCAGCTCGGATGACGCTGCAGGAGTAGCGCGACCGCGCCTGCGACGTGCGGCGCCGCCATGCTCGTGCCGGAGAGCATCGACCACGAGGCGCCCGGCGCGGCCGACAGGATCGAGAGCCCGGGGGCGCTGACGTCGGGCTTGAGCCGGAGCGAGAGCGGCGTCGGCCCGCTCGACGAGAACGAGGTGACGACGTCGTCGGCCCCCTCGCGGTTGGTCGAGACCGCCCCGACCGTGATCGCCTCCGGCGACGAGCCGGGCGAGCCGACCGACCCGCGGCCGAACTCGTCGAAGTCGTTGCCCGCCGCGACGACCGCGACGACCCCGGCCCGGGTGGCGGCGGCGAGCGCCTTCACGACGATGTCGCGCGTCGGCTCGATCTCGGGCTCGCCGAGCGACATGTTGATCACGTCCATCCCGTCCGCAACCGCTGCCTCGATCGCGGCGACGAGCTCCGGCGAGTTACCGTCGAGGCCGACGCCTGCGTCGGTGGGGATCGTCAGCGCCTTGTAGTTGCCGAGGTACGCGCGCGGCGCGACGCCGGAGATGCGGACGCCCTGCGCGAGCGTGTTCGCGTTGCCGGCCGCGATTCCGGCGACGTGCGTCCCGTGGAAGGAGTTCCCGGGGTCGAACGGCTTCGACGCGTTCTTCCAGGTGGGCCGCGCCGGCGGGAACGCGCGCGCGGCGATCACCTTGGCGTTCGTGTACGCCGTCTGTCCCTTGGGGAAGCCGGGCGGCAGCGTGTAACCGGCCGGGTTGAAGAAGGGGTGCGTCTGGTCGATGCCCTCGTCGATGATCGCGATCTTCAGCCCCTGGCCGGCGCTCGCGAGAGCGGGTCCCCAGAGCGCCGGAGCCCCGATCTGCTGCGGGCTGCGGTCGAGCTGGGTCCGGTAGCGGACGCTCGGATAGACGGTCGCGACGCCCGGGAGTGCCGTGAGCCGGTCGAGCTGGGAGCGGGGGACGACGACGGCCAGCCCGTTCGCGACGAGACGGTAGCGCCAGCGCACCTGGGCAGCGGGGAGCGCGGTCGCGATCCGCGCTGCGAGCGACTGCTGCGAGGCGGCGAGCGTCCGCGTCTGCAGCTGCCGGCCGGCTGCCCAGCGGGTCGTCGCGAGCGGCTGCTGCGAGAGCCCGAGCACGACCTCGACGAGCTCGCCGCCGGGTTGCGCGCGCTCCGCCCGCGCCGAGCCGGTCGTCAGCGCGAGCAGGCAGAGCAGGCTGACGGCGAGTCCCCGGCGCACGGCGGTCATGGTAGGTGAGACGTATGAAAACCGTGTTATCGCTGCGGCTACACTGACGCTCCGCGCGGATGTGGCGGAATTGGTAGACGCGCACGGTTCAGGTCCGTGTGCCCTTCGGGGCGTGGAGGTTCAAGTCCTCTCATCCGCATCGTGGCCACTGACGTCGTTGCTCAGAGCAACGACGTCGGGTCGAGCGCGTCGCCCCACGCGGCGCGGCGTGCCTCCTTGTAGATCGCACCCTGCCTGCGGCTGATCGTGCGGTCGTGGATGCCGTCGGGCTCGCAGAGGACGAGGTTGATGTGGCCGGAGCGCGCTTGCGGCTGCCGGATCACCCGCGCGACAGCGGGCGTCACGGGGTCGCGGCTGAGCACGGCATACGCGAGCTTCTCGTCCTCGTAGCCGAGCTCGACCCCCTTGGCGCGGCGGTGCAGCTTGGAGCGGGGGAGACGAACGGAGAAGTGGCACCAGTCGTCCGCCGCCAGCGGGCACGGCAGGTCGTGCGGGCAGGGTGCGACGGTGTGACCACCCGCGGCGAGCACCGACGCCCGTGCCGCGAGCACGCGACGGTACCCCGCCGGCGTGCCGGGCTCGACGAAGACGATCGTGCCTGCCGCCTGCTCCCAGAGGTGCTCCGCTGCGCCTGCCGCGTCGTCGAGCTCACCGAGGACGTAGGAGCAGACGACGATGTCGGCGGGACCGCGCGCGTCGCGAACGTCGCCCCGCACCCAGTCTCCTTCCGGAAGCAGCTCGCGACCTGCGGCGATCATCTCCGGCTCGGCCTCGACGAGCGTCAGCCGCTCGAGCGACGGCCAGGCCTCCCGGGCAGCCCAGGCGGCGACGCCGGGGCCTGCGCCGACGTCCAGAAGGGAGCGCGGCGTCCACCCTGGCCGCTGCGCGGCAGCTCGCCGAAAGACGTCGGCTGCAGCGGCGTAGGTCGCGGGTGCACGGTAGGCGAGGTACGCGGCGACCTGGGCGGGCGTCCGAGCGGCCCGCGCACGTTCGTCGCCGCGGTAGGCGAGGGAGAGCCGCTCGACCTCGGCGGTGACTGAGCCGCCTGCGCGCGCGACGAGAGCTTCGATCGCCTCGACGAGCCGGGGCGGGAGCGCGCTCAGGACGCGAGCGCGGCGAGGACCTCGTCCGCGTGCGTGTCCGGCTTCACGTTGCGCAGCTCTTTCGCCACGGTCCCGTCCGCGTCGATCACGAACGTCGAGCGCACGACGCCCATGTAGGTCTTGCCCGCAAAGGTCTTCTCCTGCCAGACGCCGTACTCCTCGGCGGTCGCATGATCGGTGTCGGCGAGCAGGGGAAACGGCAGGTCGTACTTCTCCTTGAACTGCTCGTGCGAACGCTCGTCGTCCGGGCTCACGCCGACCACGACCGCGCCTGCGCGCTCGAACTCGCCCCAGGCGTCGCGGATCCCGCACGCCTGCGCCGCGCAGCCCGGCGTGTCGTCCTTGGGATAGAAGTAGAGGACGACCGGCTTTCCCCGCAGGTCGGACAGCTTGACGGTCTCGCCGGTATCGCTCTTCAACTCGAACTGCGGTGCGGGCTTGCCCTCGGCGACCACGTGCGCTCCTCTCGATAGATTCCGCGTGATGCTAACGGCGCACGAAGTGCTCGCATTCCTCGTCGTGGGCGTACCGGCGCTGGCCGCGCTCGTCGGCGGCTTCGTCTACTGGCGGCGCCGCGGGGCAGGGAAGATCGTCGCGAACCTGCTCGCGCTCGCGCAGACGCTGCTCGTCGCGCAGGTCGCGTTGGGCCTGCTGCTCCTCTCCGACGACCGCCGGGCGACCGACGAGCTGCACTACGTCTACGGCTCGCTCTCGCTCGCGGCGATCCTCGCGCCGTGGATGTACGCGCCCGCCCAGGGGCCGAGGCGGCTGCTCTGGTTCGCGGGCATGTCGCTCCTCGCCGCCGCGCTCGCCGTCCGCGCGCTGATGACCGGCTCGTGAAGCGCTTCCTCACCGAGATGAACCCGACCGTGCGCGGGTTCCTGATCATCGCCCTCGTCGCGCTGACCGTCGTCGTGCTCTCGCTCCAGTCGGTGGTCGCGACCGTCGGCGGCCTGCTCCGCATCGCCTTCTTTCTCGCAGTCGCCTTCTTTCTCTTCCTGCTCTGGCGCGAGCGGCGCAGCGACATCGAGTCGTGGCAGGACCGGAGCCGGAACGTCTTCTACGGCGCCGTCATCCTCGCCGTCGTCGACATCGGCGCCTACATCGGGCTGCGCCCGAACGGCCGCGACGCGCTCGCGTTCTTCCTCGTCCTCGGCGCCTGCGTCTACGCGGCCGTCCGCGTCTGGCGCGACGAGCACCGCTACAGCTAGGTCGCGCTAGAGCCGCTCGCGCAGCGCTGCGAGCAGGTCGTCGCCCTTGAAGATGACCGGCGAGCCCGACGCCGCCAGCGGGCCGGGGTCGTTCGCCCAGGCAGCGTCGCCGCCGAAGACGTAGAAGACGTCGTAGACGAAGCCGGAGTAGCCGAGGCCGCCGAGGTCGTTGTCGGCGAAGTAGCGGCCGGTGATCCCCTCGCCGTCCCAGTACTGGGTCACGCGCGGGTCGGCCAGGGTCGACTCGTCGATCGTGTCGCGCGCGTCGGTCGAGCGCTGGTTCAGCCAGACCGCGTAGATCTTCAGCTCCTGCGACTTCTCCTGGTCGAGAATGTTCTCCCGCACCCAACGGGCGCCGGCGAGGCAGGTGCCTCAGGTGGGCGAGAGCAGGAAGAGGACGCGCGTCTTGCCCGCGTCGGCCTCGAAGTCGGAGCGGAGCTGGAGGACGTTCGCGAGCTCCTCGACGCCGGTCGCAGGAGCCGCGTCGCCCGGCTCGGCCTGGGGAGGGGCGGCGGCTTCGTCGGCGCTACCGCCGCCGCAGCCGGCGAGGACGAGCAGGACCAGGAGCAGGAGCCCGGTGCGGAGCTTCATGCGCGCACCTGCGCGGCGGCGCCGTCGAGCGCGTCGAGTGCGCCGCGGATCGTCGTCGCCTCACCGACGAAGATCGGCGTGTCGCGCTCGGTGTAGGCGCTGGCCTCGCTCTCCCGCAGGCGCAGCATCAGGTGCATGAAGTCGGCGGGCTCGTCGCACTCGAACGCGGTCATGAACTCCTGGTCGTCGATCCCGAACGAGTACGTCGTGTGGTTCGTGATCCCCGGGAACTCCTCTCGCCCGATCCGGATGTGCTCGTCCATCGCCCGCTGCCGGTCGTCGGTCGAGAGCGCGTACCACGGGCGCACCTTCACGAAGGGGTAGACGACCAGGTAGGGCTGCCCCTTCGGGACGATCTTGCGCGGCCGGCGGGCCTGGGTGTACTGCGAGGCCTTGGTCGTCGCGAGGTAGTTGTAGGGCACCTCCAGCCACCCGGCGAGCGGCGTGCCGTTCAACGCCGTTCCCAGCTCGCCGAGATCCGTGTAGCGCTCGGTGATCTTCCAGAGGAAGAAGTCGCAGTCGGGCCTGACGCCGGCGGTCGAGTACGTGCGCAGCTGCTCGAACCGCTCGGTCCAGCTCTCGACCACCTCCGCGAACGCGTCCTTCATCGCCGCGCGCTCCTCCACCGGCAGGCGGCGCCACGCCGGGTCGGCCTTGAAGAAGGTGTAGGCGACGTACTGCCCCTGCTGCTCGGCGCTCACGCTCACATCGTACGTTCAGCAGCCGGCTGAGCGGATCGCTTCCCGCACGGGCTCGAGGCTCTCCTTCGGCGTGCCGTCGACGTAGTACACCCCCGACTGGAAGCCGGTCAGGGCCGGCTCGTCGTGCGAGTGGAAGAGCAGGAGCCCGGCCACGTCCTCCTGGCAGGCCGCGAGCGCGATCGCATCGCGGTAGTACGTCGCCTGCGTCTCCTCGTCGACGGGCTTGCCGGGCTCCTCGCCCGCGTAGAGCGACGCCTTGGCGGCCGGGATCGCCGTCTCCACGCCGAGCTCGCTGTAGAGCACCGGGCATGCCCGGCCCGAACGCCTCGTCGAGCAGCGGCCGCAGCTTCTCCTCGTAGTCGGCCAGCAGGATCGACTTCGACTTCGGGTCGGTCGGGCGGTCGAGCGGGACGCTCGAGCTGGCGGGGTAGGGGTGGAAGGCGAAGCCGTCCAGCGGCGGCTCGTCGCGGCCGCTGGCGCGATACGCCTCGCCGAGATCGCGGATGAAGGTCGTCGGGGAGTGCGTGTCGCGGCCCGTGTTCGGCCGGTCGATCCCGCGTGGCGCGAGGGCGCCGCCCCAGACGGTGACGTCGCCGTCCGCGCCCTTGGCCGCGTCGTAGACCTCGGCCAGCAGCTCGAAGTAGGCGGGCGCCGCGACGTCCTCGCCGTCAGGGCCGAACTGCGGCAGCCAGAAGCGGTTCAGGTTCGGCTCGTTGCCGACGATCACGTCGCGAATTGCGGGGACGTCGCGGACGATCGCGGCGACGTACGAGGCGAACTCGGCCCGTGCCTCCGGTGTCAGCGGCGTCGTCGCCGAACCTGGGTGGTAGACGCCGAGGAAGATCCTCGTCTCGCCGGCGCGCTCGGCGACCCCTTGCAGGACGCCGAGCTCCTCCGGTGTCGGCGCGCTCAGCCCGGGCTGCCAGAAGCTCGTGATCCCGACGGCGCCGAAGCCGGCATCGTGGAGTTGGTCGAGCTGGGGGCCGGGATCGCGGACGACGTCGTCGACCGCGCCGACGAGGAACGCCGGGGCGTCCGAGCCGGTGCCGCTCTCCGTGGGGCTCGTCGTGCTGTCGCCGCCGCAGCCGGCGAGCGTCAGCGCCGCGACGGCGAGCGCACCGAGAACTGCGCACTCGCGCGCACGACGACCGTGCCGGGTCGCGTCGCGTGCACGAACGTGACCGAGAGCTTGTACTGCCCGCGCGCGACCCTGGCGCCGAGCACGAAGGACAGCCGCTTCCCGCCCGCCAGCCGGCCGTTCTTCCACGCCGTGACGGAGCCGGCTGGCAGCCGCAGGAGCCGTGCGCGGTAGACGCAGTCGCGATTGCACCGGAGGGAGATCCTACGGGCGGCCGGCGCGAAGGCGACGACGGGCTTGATCGCGAGTGCGCACTTGCCGAGCGCCCCCGACGCGATCGCGTCCATCGTCGCCCGGACGGGCTCGAGCGACGCTTTCGGTGCTCCGTCCGGGTAGGAGAGGCCCGACTGCCAGCCGGCGAGACCCGGCTCGTCCTGGGAGTGGAAGAGCAGCACTCCGGCGACGTTCGACTGGCAGTAGGCGAGCTTGAGCGCCTGGCTGTACGCGGCCGCCTGCGCGGGCTCGGGGACCGGGCGCGTCGTCGCCGGCTCCTTGCCCGTGTACAGCAGGGCCTGCTCCGGCGGGATCACGGACTCGATCCCGTACTCGTCGTAGAGGATCGGCAGCCCCGACCCGATCTGGCCGGTGCCGTCGAATGCCTTGCCGAGCAGGCGGACGAGCTTGTCCTGGTCGATCAGCGCCAGATGATCCGGGTCGGCGGGCGGCAGGTCGACGGCGGCGCTCGAGTTCGTGCCGTACGGATGGAACGCGAAGCCGTCCATCACGGGCGTCGTGCGGCCGCTCTCCGCGTAGGCCTCGCCCCATTCGCGGATGAAGCGGGTCGGCGAGATCGTGTCGCGGCCGGTGAACGGCTTGTCGACGCCGCGCGGTGCGAGCGCGCCGCCCCAGACGGTCGTCTCCGGCGCGACCTCCTTGACGGCGTCGTAGGTCGCGGCCTGGAGCGAGAGATACGCCGCAGCCGAGACACCGCTGCCGTCGAGGCCGAACTGCGGCAGCCAGAAGCGGTTCAGGTTCGGCTCGTTGCCGACGATCACGTCACGGAAGGCGGGGTCGCTCGCGGCGATCGCCGCCACGTACTGGGCGAAGTCCGCCTGCGCGGCGGGCTGTCAGCGGCGTCGTCCGCGAGCCGGCGTGATAGACCGAGATGTAGACGCGGACCCCGTGCAACCCGGCGGCGGCGGCGACGTTGGCGAGCACGAGCGCTTCGTGCTCGGTCGGAGCGGTCAGGCCGGGCTCCCAGGTGCTGGTCACCCGCACGGCCCGGAAGCCCGCAAGGCGCAGCTGCTGCATCGCGGCTTCGGACTCGACGAGCGACGGCGCCCGGACGGCGTCCTCGGCCGCGCCGAGGGCGATCGACGAGCCGCCCGCGACCGCGGGCGGGACGACTGTGAGAGCTGCTGCAAGCGCTGCGAGGAGACCCTTCAAGCCAAGGCTAAGGTAGCCGCGATGCCAGACGTCAGGGACAAGCTGAAGGGACTTCCCGCGAAGCCGGGCGTCTACCTCTTCCGCGACGAGCGCGGCGACGTCCTCTACGTCGGCAAGGCGAAGTCGCTCCGGCCGCGCGTGCGCTCGTACTTCCAGGCCGGCCGTGGCGACAACCGCGCGTCGATTCCGCGCCTCGTGCCGAGGATCGCCGACTTCGAGGTGATCGTCACGTCGAGCGAGGTCGAGGCGCTCCACCTGGAGCAGAACCTCGTCAAGCGGCACCGGCCGCCCTTCAACGTCCGCCTCCGCGACGACAAGTCGTTCCCGTACATCGCCGTCACCGTCGAGGACGAGTACCCGCGGGTGATGTTCACGCGTGAGCGCCACCGCCGCGGCGTCCTCTACTTCGGTCCGTACGCGAACGCCAAGAAGGTGCGCGAGACGCTCGACGTGCTCAACCGCGTCTTCCAGTTCCGGCCCTGCGAGGGGCCGAAGCCGGGCCGGCACTCCGGGATCCCGTGCCTCGACTTCCACATCGAGCGCTGCCACGCGCCGTGTGTCGGCTACATCACGAAGGAGGCGTACGGGGAGGTCGTCGAGGGCGTGATCAACTTCCTCTCCGGCGACACGCGCACGATCGTGCGCGAGCTGCAGCGGCAGATGCGCGAGGCCTCCGCCGACGAGCGCTTCGAGGATGCGGCGCGGTACCGCAACCGCCTGTTCGCGATCGAGAACCTCGCCGAGCGGCAGGGCGCCGACCGGCGCGAGACCGGCTCGATCGACGTGATCGGCATCGCCGCCGACGACGAGCGCGCCGCCGTGCAGGTGTTCCCGCTCCGCGGCGGCAAGATGATCGACCGGCACGGCTTCCACCTCGAGAACGTCGAGGGCCAGGACGTGACGACGATCCTGGAGGCCTTCTGCCTCGAGTACTACGGCAACGCGCCCTCGATCCCGCCGCAGCTCGTCGTGCCGCCGGAGGCGACCGGGCTCGAGGCGCTGGCGCAGTTCCTGAGCGAGCTGCGCGGCTCGAAGGTCGAGGTGCGCGCGCCCGCGAGGGGCGAGAAGCGGCGGCTCGCCGAGCTGGCGGCACAGAACGCGCGGCTGGCGCTCGACTCCGAGGTCGTCGTCGCCGAGCAGAGGCGCCTCCGGAGGGTGCACTCGCTCGAGGAGCTGCGCGAGGCGCTCAACCTCGAGAGCCTGCCGCTGCGGATCGAGTGCTACGACATCTCGAACATCCAGGGCCAGGAGATCGTCGGCTCGATGGTCGTCTTCCAGGACGCGGTGGCGAAGAAGGCGCACTACCGCAAGTTCGCCGTGCGCGGGCTCGACGGCCAGGACGACTTCGCCGCGATGGCCGAGGTCGTGTCGCGCCGCTTTGCCCGGCTGCGCACCGGCACCGAGGACGAGTACGACGAGGGCTTCGCGACGGCGCCCAACCTCGTCGTGATCGACGGCGGCAAGGGCCAGCTCTCGGCCGCGCTCACTGCGATGCAGGCGTACGAGCTGCCGCGCGTCGCCGTGATCTCGCTTGCGAAGCGCGTGGAGGAGGTGTTCGTGCCGGGCAGATCCGACCCGATCCTGCTCGACCCGCACGGCGCCGGCTTGCAGTTACTCCAGCGTGTTCGGGACGAGGCGCACCGCTTCGCGCTCGGCTTCCACCGGCAGCGGCGCTCGGCACGGGCGCGTGAGTCGCTCTTCGACACGCTCGAGGGCGTCGGCCCCGCGCGGCGGCGCGCGCTCCTCCGCCACTTCGGCTCGACCGAGGGCGTCCTCGCGGCGTCGATGGAGGAGCTCGAGGGCGTCCCCGGCCTTCCCGCCAAGACCGCGCGCTCGGTCTACGCCCAGCTGCACAAGACCGGCGGCGGCTAGCGCTCCGGCGTCGGGCTCTTTCTCGGCAGGAGCGTGCGCCAGTCGGTGTGGCCGAGCGTCAGGAAGAGGGCGGTGAAGCCGAGGACGATGTTCACGCTGATCAGCGTCAGCTTCATCCCGACCGAGAACGCGAGCAACTGGGTGGTCGCGACCGCGCCCTTGAAGATGACCACGATGAAGGCCTGCTCGGTGCCGATCCCGCCCGGCGAGATCGGGATCAGTGTCGCGAGGCTCTGCGTCACCTGGACGAGCAGGATGTTCCGGAGCGACTGTTGCACGCCGAACGCGTCCAGGAAGAACCAGATCGCGGTGAACCGCATCGTCCAGTCCGCGGCTTGCCAGACCGCGACGCGACGCAGGTACAGCGGCCGGTCGCCCAGCACGGCGACGCCCTGGGCGGCGCGTTGCTTGAACTCGGCCCAGTGCAGCCGCAGCCAGGCGACGCCGACGGCGCCCAGGATCGTGAGGGCGAGGAGCAGCGCGAGTGTCAGCTCCGGCTGGCTCGTGACGAAGCCGAAGTCGAAGCCCGGCAGCCCGCCCAGTGAGCCGAGACCCGGCAGGACGCCGAGCGTGAGCGCGTAGACGAAGAGCGCTCCCGCAGCCGACATGTCGAAGATCGAGAGCACGAAGAGCGAGGAGGCGAGCGTCGTGTACGTGGAGCCCGGCACGGCGCGGTGGGCGAGGAAGAGCCGGACGGCGTCGCCGCCCCGGGCCGGCATGAGCGCGTTCACGCCGACGGCGGAGAGGTATGACGCGTAGATCGGGCGGTAGGGCACGTCGACCTCTGGATACGCAACGGCGATCGTGTTCTGCCACGCCCGTGCGGTGCAGAGGGTCTTCACCATGTGGCAGCAGATCGCGAGCCCGAGCGCCGTGAACTCGACCGCGGCGAGCTGCTCGAAGAAGACCCCGATCGCGTGGAGGACGTCGCCCACGCGCTCAACCTAGCTCTACGGCCGGTCTGCGCCGTCCGAGCCCATGAACGGGTAGCGGTAGTCGGTCGGCGGCACGAACGTCTCCTTGATCGTGCGCGGGCTGACCCAGCGGATCAGGTTCCAGAGCGAGCCCGCCTTGTCGTTCGTGCCCGAGGCGCGCGCGCCGCCGAACGGCTGCTGCCCGACGACGGCGCCGGTCGGCTTGTCGTTGACGTAGAAGTTCCCGGCCGCGTAGCGGAGCGCCGCGTGCGCCTCTTCGACGGCGTAGCGGTCGTCCGCGAAGACGGCCCCGGTGAGCGCGTACGCAGCGCCCTGGTCGACGAGCTCGAGCGTGTCCGTCCAGCGCTTGTCGTCGTAGACGTAGGTCGTGACGACCGGGCCGAACAGCTCCTCCTGCATCGTCCGGTAGCCGGGATCCTCGGTCTGGATCACGGTCGGCGAGACGAAGTACCCCTCGGAGTCGTCGTAGTCGCCGCCGGCGACGATCTCGGCCTTGCCGGACGCTCGCGCCTCGTCGATCGCCTCCTTCTGGGTCTTGAACGAGCCGCCGTCGATCACGGCGCCCATGAAGTTGGAGAAGTCGGCGACGTCGCCCATCCGCAGCTCCGCGACCTGCTCGGCGAGGCGCTCCTTCAACTGCGGCCACATGCTCTTCGGTGCGTAGACGCGCGACGCGGCCGAGCACTTCTGGCCCTGGTACTCGAAGGAGCCGCGCACGATCGCGGTCGCCACCTCGTCGACGTCGGCGCTCGGGTGGGCGAGGATGAAGTCCTTGCCGCCCGTCTCGCCGACGATGCGCGGGTAGTTGCGGTACGAGGCGATGTTCCCGCCCACGGTCTGCCACATCGACTGGAACACGGGGGTGGAGCCGGTGAAGTGGATTCCCGCCAGCTCAGGGCTTGCGAGCACCGGGTCGCCGATCGTCGCGCCCGAGCCGTAGACGATGTTGATCACGCCGTCGGGGAGGCCCGCCTCGCGCAGGATCTGCAGCGTGTAGTGGGCGGAGAGCGCGGCTGTCGAGGCGGGCTTCCAGACGACCGTGTTGCCCATCAGCGCCGGCGCGCCGCTGAGGTTGCCGCCGATCGCGGTGAAGTTGAACGGGCTGACCGCGAAGACGAAGCCCTCGAGCGGCCGGTACTCCATCCGGTTCCAGACCCCGGTCGAGGAGGCCGGCTGCTCCGAGTAGATCCGGAGCATGAACTCGACGTTGTAGCGCCAGAAGTCGATCAGCTCGCAGGCGGCGTCGATCTCGGCCTGGTGCGCGGTCTTCGACTGGTTGAGCATCGTCGCGGCCACGAGCGTCGAGCGCCACGGGCCGGCGAGGAGCTCGGCCGCGCGGAGGAAGACGGAGGCGCGCTCCTCCCACGGCAGGCGCGACCAGTCGGCGTGGGCGTCGCGGGCGGCGTCGATCGCCTGCTGGACGTGCTCGGGGCCGCCCTTGGCGACATCGGCGAGCACGTGCTCCTTCCGGTGCGGCATCACGGCCTGGGCCGTCTCCTTCGTCTCGACCTCCTTGCCGCCGATCACCATCGGGATCGAGATCCGCTCGCGCTCCATCTGCGTCAGCCGGACGCGCAGTTCCTCGCGCTCGGGTGTCCCCGGCGCGTAGGTGCGCACCGGCTCGTTCACCGGCGTCGGCGGCTTGAAGATCCCGGGCGCGCTCACGCGGCGATTGTAGAGTCGGCGGCGATGCGCGTGACGCGGCATCCCTACGACGTCGACGGCTGGGGAGTGGGGGAGCTGTGGGTCGGCGACGGGCGAGTCGTCGTCGCGCACGACCCGCCGGCTCGCGGCGTCGCGCTCTCGATCCCCCCAACGCCCCCCAGGGGCACCCCCGGTGTCCCTACCGAAACGCTATCCGGCGGGTCGTCGCAGGAGCGCAACGGCTTCGTGCCGGATCTGCTCCAACGCGTCCACAGCTACTTCGCGGGCGAGCCGATGTCGTTCGCGGACGTCCCGCTCGACGAGGACTGGGCCACGCCGTTCCAGGCGGCGCTCGCAGAGGCGCTCCGCGCAGTCCCGTGGGGCGAGGTGGTCAGCTACGGTGAGCTTTCCGAACGTGCAGGCCGGCTGCGTGCCGCCCGCGCAGCCGGCACCTTCTGCGCCGAGAACCGCTTCTCGCTGTTCGTCCCCTGCCACCGGGTCGTGGCCGCGGGCGGCATCGGCGGCTACGGCTCCCTCGGCGTCGCGTACAAGCGCCGGCTGCTCCGGCTCGAGGGCCATGGGACTCTCTGACGAGCTGCGTTCCGAGCTCGCCCTGATCGCGCCCGCGCGCGCGTGCTGCCGCCTGGCCGAGCTCTCGGCGCTCTTTCACTCCGCGGGCAGCGTCCATCTGCGCGGCCGCGGCGAGATCGCGCTCCACCTCGATCTGGCCACGGCTGCCGTGGCACGGCGAGGGTTCTCGCTTCTGCGCGAGCTCGGCATCCAGTCCGAGATCCGCACCTACCCGCGTCGCGCGTTCGACCGAGCCACGCGCTACCAGCTGCACGTGAGCGGGGACGCGCACGCCGTCGCCACGCTCGTCGAGGCCGGGGTGATCGACGCGCGGCACGCGCCCGTGGAGCGTCCGCCCAAGCGGGTCGTCGGTCGCTCGTGTTGCCGCGGCGCGTATCTCCGCGGTGCGCTGTTGGGCGGCGGCTCCCTCTCCGGGCCGCGCTCGCCGCACCTCGAGCTTCGGACGACGTCCCTCGACGGCGCCGAGTTCCTCCGCGCAGTCGCCGCCCGGGACGATGTGCAGCTGGGCGTCCTCGACCGCAGGCGCCATGCGGTCGCGTACGCGAAGGGCGTCGACGCGATCGAGGCGGTGCTGACGGCGGCGGGCGCGACCGACACCGTGCTCGCGTTCGAGGAGCGCTCGGTCGTCGCGGGCGCCCGCGCCGAGGCGAACCGCCTTGCGAACGCCGACCACGCAAACCTCGTCCGGACGAGCCGCGCCGCGCACGACCAGCTCGAAGCCCTCCGGGCGCTGCAGCGGGACGGGTCGCTGGAGCGCCTCCCGGACCGCCTGCTCGAGGTTGCGCTGCTCCGGCTTCGCCACCCGACGCTGCCGCTGCGGGAGCTTGCCTCGAGGTGCGATCCCCCGAGCTCGAAAGCCTCCGTCCACCGCCGCCTGAAGAAACTGCAAGACCTCGCCGGCAACCCGTGAGCGGGCTCAGCCGCGCGGGCTCAGCGGCGCTGCGTGCGGGGCGAGGCCGCGAAGCGGCCTCCTTCAGGGATCTTCGCGCATTCGGATTCTGCTTCCGCAGAATCCGAATCTGCGCAGCCAGAACAGGCGGGCCGGAGGGGGAGCTCCGAGGACGACCTCCCCCTCCGCGTGTCGTGCTCCGATGCCGGTGCCGAACGGGGTCTGAATTCGGCAACGGACGAGCACGAACCCACCAACCTCAAAGAGTAGGGCATCGGGCACGGCTCGTCACCTCGATTACAAGTGGGAAGTTCTCCGGCCAGGCAACGGCGCGCGATCCGGCCGCGGTCTATACGGTTGTCACGATGGATGGCAGCGTCGCGGAGCTGAAGCAGCGGATCGGCGAGATCAACGACGTCCAGCGGACGGCAGCACTGCTCTCGTGGGATCAGCAGGTGAAGATGCCGCCGGGCGGCAGTGGCGTCAGGGCGGAGCAGCTCGCCACCCTGCAGCGGCTCGCGCACGACGCGTTGACGGGCGCCGAGCTCGGCCGGGTGCTCGACCGGCTCGGGCCCCGCGTCGAGGAGCTGGAGTACGACTCGGACGAGGCGAGCCTGATCCGGCTCGTCCGGCGCGACCGCGAGAAGGCGCTGCGCGTCCCCGGCGAGCTTCGCGGCGAGATGTCGCGCGCGGGCTCGCTGGCGATGCCGGTGTGGGTCGAGGCACGCCGTGAAAAGGACTTCGCGCGCTTCGCGCCGGCGCTGCGCCGGAACCTCGAGCTCCGACGGCGGTACGTCGAGTGCTTCGACGACTACGACGAGCCCTACGACGTCCTGCTCGACGACTTCGAGCCCGGCATGAAGACCGCGGAGGTGCGCGGCGTGTTCGACAAGCTGAAGCAGGCGCAGGTGCCGCTCGTCGCCGCTGCCCGCGCCGAGGGCGAGCGCCCGCTGCGCGGCCGGAGCTTCCCGCTCGCTGGCCAGCAGAGCTTCGAGCTGCAGGTGATCGAGCGGTTCGGCTTCGATCCCTCCGAGTGGCGACTCGACCCGGCGGTGCACCCGTTCGCATCCTCGCTCGCGACCACGGACATCCGTCTGACGACCCGGTACTTCGACGACAACCTCGACGGGCTCTTCGGGACGATGCACGAGTGCGGGCACGGCCTCTACGAGCACGGCGTCGCGGGCGAGTTCGAGCGGACGCCGCTCGCGCGCGGCGCCTCGCTCGGCCTGCACGAGTCGCAGAGCCGCCTCTGGGAGAACATGGTCGGCCGCAGCCTCCCGTTCTGGCGCCACTTCTACCCTGTGCTCGAGCGCACGTTCCCGGATGCCTTCGCCGGCGCGGAGCTCGCCGACTGGTACCGGTCGGTCAACTGGGTCGAGCCGTCGTTCATCCGTGTCGAGGCGGACGAGGTGACCTACAACCTCCACATCATCCTCCGCTTCGAGCTCGAGCAGGAGCTGCTCGCCGGCACGATCGAGGTGGACGAGCTTCCCGAGGTCTGGAACGCCCGCATGCGCGACTACCTCGGGGTGGAGCCGCCCGACGACGCGCTCGGCGTGCTCCAGGACATGCACTGGGCCGTGGGCCTGATCGGCTACTTCTCCACCTACGCGCTCGGCAACGTCATCTCCGGCCAGCTCTGGGACCGGATCACGGCCGAGATCCCCGACGTCCACGACCAGTTCGAGCAGGGGGAGTTCGGCGCGCTCGCCGGCTGGCTGGGCGAGAACGTGTGGCGGCACGGGCGCAAGTTCACGCCGCGCGAGCTGATCGAGCGGTTGACCGGCGGCGGGCTCGATCCGGACCCGTACCTCCGGTATCTGCACGGCAAGTATCCGCTGGCTGCATAGACTCAGCCGCGGCAAACGAACAAGGGTGGACCCATGGCTATTCGTGTCGGCATCAACGGCTTCGGCCGGATCGGGCGCAATTTCTTCCGTGCGCAGCTGGAGCGGGGCGGCGACATCAAGATCGTGGCGGCGAACGACCTCGGCGACCAGGCGACGATGGCGCACCTGCTCAAGTACGACTCCAATCTCGGCCCGTTCCCGGGTGAGGTCGAGCTCGGCGACGGCGTCATCCGCGCCGGCGGCGAGGAGGTCAAGCTCTTCTCCGAGCGCGATCCGGGCGCGATCCCGTGGGGAGATGTCGGCGTCGACGTCGTGCTCGAGTCGACCGGCTTCTTCACCAAGCGCGACGGCGCGCAGAAGCATCTCGACGCCGGCGCGAAGAAGGTCGTGATCTCGGCCCCGGCGACCGAGCCCGACATCACGCTCGTGCTCGGCGTCAACGACGGCGACTACGACAAGGACGCCCATCACATCGTCTCGAACGCCTCCTGCACGACCAACTGCGTCGCGCCGATGGCCAAGGTGCTGCACGACACGTTCACGGTCGAGCGCGGCTTCATGACCACGATCCACGCGTACACGAACGACCAGCGCGTGCTCGACCTGCCGCACGAGGACATCCGCCGCGCCCGCGCCGCCGCGATCAACCTGATCCCGACGTCGACGGGGGCCGCGCGCGCGATCGGGGTCGTGATGCCGGAGCTGAAGGGCAAGATCGACGGGATGTCGATGCGTGCGCCGGTGCCGACCGGCTCGGTCACCGACCTCGTCGTCCAGGTCGGGCGCGACACCACGGTCGACGAGGTGAAGGACGCGTTCCGCGCCGCCGCCTCCGGGCCGCTCGACGGCTACCTCCAGTACACGGAGGACCCGATCGTCTCGACCGACATCCAGCGCTCTCCCTACTCGTGCATCTTCGACAGCGAGCTGACGATGGTGAACGGGAACATGGTCAAGGTCTTCGGCTGGTACGACAACGAGTGGGGCTACTCGTGCCGGCTCGTCGACCTGATCGGCAAGCTGCTCTAGCGGTGCGCCTGCCGCGTTCGGTCCGCGACGCCGACGTCGCCGGGAAGACGGTGCTCGTCCGCGCCGACCTGAACGTGCCGCTCGAGGCCGGCGCGGTCGCAGACGACACGCGCATCCGCGCCGCTCTGCCGACGCTCGAGCTGTTGCTCGAGCGCGGCGCGGCCCGGATCCGCGTCTGCTCGCACCTCGGCCGGCCGAAGGGGGAGGACCCCGCCTTCCGGATCGAGCCGGTGCGCGAGCACCTGCGCTCGCTCCTGCCCGACGCGCGGGTCGAGGTGCTCGAGAACACGCGCTTCCATCCGGGCGAGACGACGAACGATCCGGCCTTCGCCCAAGAGCTCGCGGAGGGCTGCGACGTCTACGTCAACGACGCCTTCGGCTCGGCGCACCGCGCGCACGCGTCCACGGTCGGCGTCGCGGAGCTCCTGCCCGCGTACGCGGGGTTGCTCCTGCTCGACGAGCTGGAGCACCTCGGCCGCCTGCTCGGCGAGGTCGAGCGCCCCTTCCTGCTCGTCACCGGCGGCGCCAAGGTGGCCGACAAGCTCGGCGTGCTCGAGAACCTGGGCGGCCGCGCGGACGAGGTGCTCGTCGGCGGCAAGATGGCCGAGGAGCTGCGTGACGACAATCCGCTCTCCTTCCCGGTCGTCCTGCCGAGCGACATCGTCGCCGCGAGTTCGTTCGCCGAGGATGCAGAGACGCGGGTCGCGGCCTTCGACGCCTTGCCGGAGGGGTGGCTCGGCCTCGACATCGGCCCCGACTCGCGGGCCGACTTCTCGCGCCGGATCGACGCCGCGAAGACGATCTTCTGGAACGGGCCGATGGGCGTCTTCGAGTGGGAGCCGTTCGCGGGCGGGACGAAGGCGGTCGCCGAGGCCGTTGCGGGAGTGGACGGCTACACGGTCGTCGGCGGCGGCGACTCGGTGCGGGCGATCAACGAGCTCGGGCTCGACGACCGAGTCTCCTGGGTCTCGACCGGCGGCGGCGCCTCGCTCGAGCTGCTCGAGGGCAAGGAGCTCCCCGGGGTTGCGGCAATACCGGTCGCGGCAATCCCGGAGAATGGGTCCTGATGCTGATCGCCGGGAACTGGAAGATGTTCAAAGGGCCGGGGGAGACCCGCGACTTCCTCGCGGCTTTCGAGCCGACCGAAGGCGTCGACGTCGTCGTCTGCCCGCCCTACGTCTCGCTCGCGGCGGCGGTGGAGACCGGCCGCACCGTGTACGCGCAGAACGTGCACTGGGAGCCGGACGGGGCCTACACGGGCGAGGTCTCGCCCGGGATGCTGCTCGAGCTCGGCGTCCAGGGCGCCCTCGTCGGCCACTCGGAGCGGCGCCAGCTCTTCGGCGAGAGCAACGAGACGGTCGCCCGCCGCGCCCGGGCCGCGCTCGAGGCGGGGCTCGGCGTGATCGCGTGCGTCGGCGAGACGCTGGAGCAGCGCGAGGCCGGCGACACCGACCTCGTGCTCAAGATCCAGGTCGAGGCGATCGGCTTCGCCGCCGGGAGCTACGACCGCCTCGTGCTCGCCTACGAGCCGGTCTGGGCGATCGGCACCGGCCTGACCGCCACGCCCGAACAGGCCGAGGAGGCGCACGCGTTCATCAAGGGGCTGCTCGACCGGCCGGTGCTCTACGGCGGCTCGGTCAAGCCCGACAACGCCGCGGGCCTGCTCTCACGGCCCGGGATCGACGGCGCCCTCGTGGGCGGTGCCTCGCTCGCGCCCGACTCCTTCGCTGCGATTTGCCGCGCCGCTTCGACCTCGTAACGCTCGTCGTCCTCGACGGCTGGGGCTGCGCGCCGCCCGGGCCCGGCAACGCCGTCGAGCTCGCCGCGACGCCGGTCTTCGACCGGCTCTGGCGCGAGTACCCGCACACGACGCTGAAGGCCTCCGGCGAGGCGGTCGGCCTGCCGGACGGCCAGATGGGGAACTCCGAGGTCGGCCACCTGACGATCGGCTCCGGGCGGATCCTCTTCCAGGACCTGATGCGCGTGAACGTCGCGATCGGCGACGGCTCGCTCTACGAGAACCGCGCGCTCGTCGCCGCCTTTGCGCGGGTCCGGGAGCGGGGCGGCGACGTCCACCTGCTCGGGCTCGTCTCCTACGGCGGCGTCCACTCGCACATCGACCACCTGCGGGCGCTGCTCGAGCTCGCACGGCGCGAGGGGATGGCGGAGCGAACCTGGATCCACGCGTTCACGGACGGGCGCGACGTCTCGCCCACGTCGGCCGTCTCCGACCTGGCCGAGCTGCCGCCCGAGCGGCTCGCGACCGTCGTCGGCCGCTACTACGCGATGGACCGCGACCAGCGGTGGGAGCGGACCCAGCTCGCGCTTGACGCGATCACCGCCGGGACGGGAGCCGTGACGCATAGCGTGCTGGAAGATGTGCAACGAAGCTACGACGCCGGCGTCACCGACGAGTTCCTGCAGCCGCTCGTCGTCGCGGGCGCGCCCCGCCTCCGCCCGTCCGACGCGGCGATCTTTTTCAACTTCCGGCCGGACCGCGGCCGCCAGCTGGCGCAGAAGCTGGTCGAGGCGGGGCTCGACCTGACGACGATGACGAGCTACTCGAGCGAGCTCGAGGTGCCGGTCGCGTTCGGCGAGCAGGAGGTTCCGGCGACGCTGGCGGAGACCCTCGCCGCAGCCGGAGCCCGCCAGCTGCACGCCGCCGAGACCGAGAAGTACGCCCACGTGACCTACTTCTTCAACGGCGGCGTCGAGGCGGAGTGGGCGGGGGAGACGCGGATCCTCGTGCCGAGCCCGCGCGATGTCCCGAGTTATGACCACAAGCCGGAGATGTCGGCGCGCGAGGTCGCTGCCCGGTTCGCGGCCGAGATCGGCGCCGGCTACCGCTTCGCCGTGATCAACTTCGCCAACCCGGACATGGTCGGCCACACGGGCTCGATTCCTGCGGTCACAGCCGCAGTCGAGGTCACGGACGAGTGCCTGGCGACCGTCGTCGAGGCGACGCATGCGGCCGGCGGCGTCTGCCTCGTCACCGCGGATCACGGCAACGCGGAGCAGTTGCTGGAGGCCGACGGAGTCAGCCCGCACACCGCGCACACGACCAATCCGGTTCCGCTCATCCTCACCTCGAGTGAAGTGGGGCTAAAGGACGGCGGCGAGCTGTCCGATCTAGCTCCTACGGCCCTGCGGCTCCTGGGTATCGACATTCCGTCCGAGATGACGGGAGGCAGCTTGTGCACGGTGGCGGAATTTTGAGCTTCCTTTTCGGCGAACCGGCGCTATACTCGGCCCCACTTGTCGCTGCCCCAGCCTGATCTCGGCGTCCTGCGGAAGGCTCAGCGAGGAGATGAGCGAGCGTTCTCGCTCATCGTCCGCGCGTACGAGCTGCCGGTGTTCAACTACGTGCTGAGACTGGTCGGCGACCGCTCCCTCGCCGAGGATCTCACCCAGGAGGTCTTCCTCCGCGTCTACCAGGGGCTGCCGAACTTCTCGCTCCGCTGCCGCTTCACGACCTGGCTCTTCCAGGTGACGAAGAATCGTGTGCTCGACGAGCTGCGCGCGCTCGAGCGACGCCCGCGTTCGGTCGTGAACCTCGAGGACATCCCGCCGCTCGAGGTGGTCGACGCGCCGTTCGAGCGGGTCGAGGCGATCGACGCGGTCTGGCGCGCCGTCGAGGCGCTCAGCGTCGACCTGAAGATGGCGCTCCTGCTCCGCGACGTCGTCGGCCTCTCCTACACCGAGATCGCCGACTCGCTCGAGGTGACGCTGGCCACGGTCAAGTGGCGGATCTACAAGGCTCGCGAGGACGTCCAGGTGGCGCTCGCCCGCGAGGGCATCACCTTCGGCACGACGGGCGAGCAGCCTGCCGAGCCGGCGCTCGCCTAGTCGGCCTCGACACGCAACCACTCCGCCAGCGCCCGAGCGTCCTTCTCGGCGCCGTCGGCGGCGCCGGGCGGCGTGCAGGAGATCCCTTCGACGAGCGCGTTGACGGAGCCGAGCAGCTCCTCCTGCAGGCGCTCCGGGACGCGACCGTCGTTGATCGCCCGGATCGACCGCTCGTGGAGCACGCCCGCGTCCGCGGCCGCCTCGCAGTACGCCTCGGCCTCGAGGTGCCCGGCGGTCGTGTCGGTCAGCGACGCGAGCTCGGCCGCGAGCTCGCCCGGGAGGCCGGGCTCCTCGCCGCCGCCGCAGCCGGCGGCGAGGAGCGCGCAGGCAAGCGCGAGCGCGCCGCTACGCCGCAGCGTTCGCGTCCTCCTTGGCGGCGAGCTCGAGGCTCGTCGCCATCACGTCCTTGAGGTGGCGCTTCTGGATCGGCAGCTGCACCTTGATCAGGTCGCGCACACCCGGGTGCTTGGCCTGCTTGTTCAGCTGCTGCAGCACGCTCCAGTGCCCGACCTCGCCGGCTTCCGCCATCGTCAGGAACTCGTAGCCGTCGAGCTCGTCCGAGCCGCGCTCGAGATAGGTCTTCATCATGGTCGCGCCCTTCGTCTTCACCGCGCGCGCCTCGGCGAGGATCTTGCCCTTCTTGCCGTCGATCGACGCGGCGACCGCAGTCCCGTCCTTCTCGGCCTTCGCGGCTTCCTGGCGCATCGTCTTCAGCTGCTTGCGCAGCTTCCCGTTCGTGGTCAGCTTCTCGACCCGCTCGGTCGCGGCCTGAGCGGCCATCGCGAGGCCGATCACCTCGCCGAGCTTCGTCTCCATGTTCGTCAGTTCCGCCATCGTGCTCCGTTTCGTCAGGGCCGGGTCAGACGCCGTGCGCGAGACGCACCGCCAGAACTTCGGGAAGCCCTGCCTCGCGCATCTCGGCCTGTGTCCGCTCGACCGGATAGTCGGTACGTCGGAAGGTTGCCCGGCCCGAGCCCTTGTCAATCTCGAGCCAGGCGGCGCGGCGGTCGCCGTCGCGCGGCTGGCCGACCGAGCCGGGGTTGAGCAGACGGCGGACGCCGCCGAGCTCGACGGTCGTCCCGGCCGCCGCCTGGCCGCCGCGGAGCTCGAGCCCGTTCGAGAGCTCGAGCGCGACGTGGCTGTGGCCGACGAGCACGAGCGGCGCCGTCGTCTGCGCGAAGCTTTCGCGCGCCGCCTCGTCCGTGAGCACGTAGTCCCAGACGGGGTCGCGCGGGCTGCCGTGGAAGAGCTCGGCGTCCGGAGCCACGGCCGACGGCGACAGCGAGTCGAGGAAGGCTCTGGCGGGCTCGTCGAGCACCGTGCGGGTCCAGGCTGCGGCGGCGCCGGCTTCACCTGCGAAGGTCGCCAGCGAGATCTTTCCCAGCACGACGAGGTCGTGGTTGCCGGCGAGGCAGATCGCGGCGCGCTCCTGCAGCAGCGCCGCACACTCGTTCGGTCGCGGGCCGTAGCCGACGAGGTCGCCGAGGAACCAGATCGCGTCGAACCCGCCCGCGTCGATCTCCGCCAGCACCGCCTCGAGCGCGTGCAGGTTGGAGTGGACGTCCGAGAGGACAGCGACTTTCACGGGCGACCGGCCAGGCGTCTAGCTGTTTCGGGGCGGAGCTTCGGGGAGGTTCTGGATCCCGCGAACGGTCGCGTACTTCGACCACGAGTCGTTCAGCGCGTCGAGCAGCTCCTTGGCGAACTTCGCGGACATGTTCACGCGCGAGACGACGACTCCGGGGATGTCGCCGTCCGAGACCTCGTGGTCGATGCGCGCGAACGTGACCGTGAACTCGTAGTCGGAGAAGGAGATGTTCGCGAAGTTCGCGTAGGTGCCGACGAGCTGGTCCTCGCCGATCTGGATGTTGAGCTGGCGCTCCGCGCCGGACTCGGAGTCGGAGTCGTCCACGCCCGTACGATACCGCGGTGGCAGCGAACCCAGAGGTGATCGGTCGGCTCGAGGCGGCGCTGGGCGCGGCAGCCGGCGCGGAGGTCGCGCTCGAGCGGCCCGGTGACGCCGCGCACGGCGACTATGCGACGAACGTGGCGATGCGGCTCGCCGGCGCGCGCAAGCAGTCGCCGCGGGCGATCGCCGAGCAGCTCGTCGAGCAGGCGACGGCGCTGCCGGACGTCGACCGGGCCGAGATCGCCGGCCCCGGTTTCGTCAATCTCTGGCTCGCGGCCGCCTGGTACCGCGACGCGCTGGCAGAGATGCTCGCGGCGGGCGACGGCTACGGCGGCGGCTCGGCGCCGACGCGCGAGCGCGTGCAGGTGGAGCTGGTCTCGGCCAATCCGACCGGCCCGGTCACGGTCGCCTCCGCCCGGAACGGCGCCTACGGCGATGGCGTCAGCAGGCTCCTCGCCTTCGCCGGGCACGAGGTGGAGCGCGAGTACTACTACAACGACGCGGGCGCCCAGATGGAGCGCTTCCGTGCCTCCGTCGAGGCCCGCCGGCGCGGGGAGGAGCCGCCCGAGGACGGCTACCACGGCGCCTACATCGCCGACCTGGCCCAGCTCCCGGACGATCCCGTGCCCCAGATGCTGCGCCGGATCGAGGAGACGATGGAGCGGTTCCGGATCCACTTCGACTCGTGGGCGAAGCAGAGCGAGCTCGAGCGCCGGCTGGGCGAGTACCTGCCGCGCCTCGACACCTACGAGAAGGACGGGGCCGTCTGGGCGCGCTCCTCCGCGTACGGCGACGAGGACGATCGCGTCCTCATTCGCTCGGAGACGGGCGTACCGACCTACCGCGCTGCGGACGTCGTCTACCTCGCCGACAAGCTCGACCGCGGCTTCGACCGGGCGCTCTACGTGCTCGGCGCCGACCACCACGGCACGCGCAACTGGTACGCCGCGGTGGCGCGGATGCTCGGCTACGACCCCGAGCGCGTCGAGGTGCTGCTCTATCAGCTCGTGCACCTGACCCGCGGCGGCGAGGCCGCCAAGATGTCGAAACGCCGCGGCGACGTCGTCATGCTCGACGAGCTGCTCGACGAGGTGGGGGTGGACGCGACGCGCTGGTACCTCGTCTCGCGCGGGCACGACCAGGCGATCGAGATCGACGTCGACCTCGCGGCGGAGAAGAGCCAGAAGAACCCCGTCTACTACGTCCAGTACGCGCACGCGCGGATCGCCGGGATCCTCCGCAACGCCGAGGGGCCGGGTCGCGGCCGCCGAGCCGCCCGGCGAGATCGCCGGGGAGGAGCGCGACCTGATCAAGCGCCTGGCCGAGTTCCCCGCGGTCGTCGCGGAGGCGACGGAGCGGCGCGGCCCGCACGCGATCCCGACGTACGCGATCCGCGTCGCCGACGACTTCCACCGCTTCTACCACCACCACAAGGTGCTCGGGACGGACGAGCAGGCGTTCCGGCTCGGCCTCGTCACCGCGACGAAGTCCGTGATCGCGCGCTGCCTCGACCTGATCGGGGTCGACGCACCCGACCGGATGTGAGCCTTAGGCGCCCTCGCGCCTCGCTTCCTGCAGCACCCACGTGTTCCCGTCCGGGTCGGCGAAGTCGGCGAACGACGCGTAGTCGCCGTGCTCGGGATCGACGCCCGGTTGCCAGCCGGACGGCGTCATGTGCCGGATCTCGCCGACCTCGACGCCGCGGCCCGTGAGCTCGGCGCGCGCCGCCTCGATGTCGGTGACGACGAGGTGCGTGCCGCGGTAGGAGCCGGGCGCCGCCGTCGTGAGGCCGACGCCGATCGTCAGCGAGCAGGCCGAGCCGGGCGGCGTGATCTGCACGACCCGGAACTCCGTGCTCGGCTGGTGGTCGACGTCGAGGTTGAACCCACACTGCTCGACGTAGAACTCCTTGGCGCGATCGACGTCGGTCACCGGGATCAGCACGAGCTCGAGCTTGAAGTCCATTCCCTGCCTCCTCGCATCGGTTTCACCCTTCAGACGGCCGCCGCGACCGCATCTCAGCGGTGAGCATAGGATTCGCGGCGCATGAGCCCCGAAGCCCCCGACCGCAACCTCGCCCTCGAGCTCGTCCGCGTCACCGAGGCGGCCGCGCTCGCTGCGTCCGGCTGGGTCGGGCGCGGCGAGAAGGAGAAGGCCGACGGCGCCGCGGTCGACGCGATGCGCCTCGTGCTCGACACCGTGCGCATGAACGGCACCGTCGTGATCGGCGAGGGGGAGAAGGACGAGGCGCCGATGCTCTACAACGGCGAGGAGGTCGGCGACGGCACCGGGCCGGCCGTCGACGTCGCCGTCGACCCGCTCGAAGGCACCCGCCTGACCGCGCTCGGCCAGCCGAACGCGATCGCCGTGATCGCCGTCGCCGAGCGGGGGACGATGTTCGACCCGGGCGCGGCGCTCTACATGGACAAGATCGCCGTCGGGCCGGAGGCCGCGGGCTCGATCGACATCGACAAGTCGCCGGCCGAGAACGTCCGCGCGGTCGCGAAGGCAAAGGGCCTCGACGTGAGCGAGGTGACGGTGATCGTGCTCGAGCGCGAGCGCCACGAGGGCCTGATCCGCGAGTTGCGCGAGGCGGGCGCGCGCGTGAACCTGATCCGCGACGGCGATGTCGCCCCCTCGATCGCCGCCTCGCGCGCGTTCGCGGGCGTCGACATGCTGATGGGGATCGGCGGCACGCCCGAGGGCGTCATCTCCGCCGCCGCGATCAAGTGCCTCGGCGGCGAGATCCAGGGCAAGCTCTGGCCGCGCTCGGACGAGGAGCGGCAAAAGCTGCTCGATACCGGGTACGACCTCGACCGCGTCCTCACCGCCGACGACCTCGTCGCGGGCAGCGACGTCTTCGTCGCCGCCACCGGCGTCACGAGCGGCGCGCTGCTGCGCGGCGTCCGCGTCAGCGGCAGCGGCGTCGAGACCGAGTCGATCGTGATGCGCTCGCGCTCCGGCACGGTGCGCCAGATCGCCGCCTACCACCCTTCCGAGAAAGTCCGAAGCCTGATGAAAGGAGACCGCGATGGCAGCCACTGAGCTGCATGAGACCGCGAAGGCGCTCGTCGCCGACGACAAGGGGATCCTCGCCGCCGACGAGAGCTCGGGGACGATCAAGAAGCGCTTCGACTCGATCTCGCTCGAGTCGACCGAGGAGAACCGGCGCGCCTACCGCGACCTGCTCTTCACGACGCCCGACCTCGAGCAGTACGTCAGCGGTGTGATCCTCTTCGACGAGACGCTGCGGCAGAGCTCCGCCGACGGGACCAGCTTCTCGGAGCTGCTCTCGGGCAAGGGGATCGTCCCCGGGATCAAGGTCGACACCGGCGCGAAGGATCTCGCCGGCGCACCGGGCGAGAAGGTGACCGAGGGTCTCGACGGCCTGCGCGAGCGGCTCGAGGAGTACCGCGGCCTCGGCGCCCGCTTCGCCAAGTGGCGCGCCGTGATCACGATCGGCGACGGGATCCCGACCGCGTACTGCATCGAGGCGAACGCGCACGCGCTCGCCCGGTACGCGGCGCTCTGCCAGGAGCAGGGGATCGTCCCGATCGTCGAGCCCGAGGTGCTGATGGACGCCGACAACGACATCGAGACCTGCTACCGGGCGACGAAGCGGACGCTGCACAAGGTCTTCGACGAGCTCTACCACCAGCGCGTCGACCTGCAGGGGATCCTGCTCAAGCCGAACATGGTCATCTCCGGCAAGGGCTGCGCGACGCAGGCGAGCGCCGACGGAGGTGGCGGAGTGGACGCTGAAGTGCTTCCACGAGACGGTGCCGGCGGCCGTGCCCGGGATCGTCTTCCTCTCCGGCGGCCAGTCGGACGAGCAGGCGAGTGCGAACCTGAACGCGATCAACTCGCACGGCCCCCAGCCGTGGGCGCTCTCCTTCTCCTACGGCCGCGCGCTGCAGGCGCCGGCGATCGCGGCGTGGGGCGGCGACGCGGCGAACGTCGAGGCCGGCCAGGCGCAGCTCGCGCTGCGCGCGCGCTGCAACAGCGCCGCGGTCGCGGGCCGCTACACCGCAGACATGGAGGAGCTCGCCAGGTCGAGCTGAACGAGCGCACGGCCGCTCAGGGGGTCAGTAGCGCTCCGAGCCGCTCGACGCCCTCGTCGATCAGCGCCTCGTCGACCAGGCTGAACGAGAGGCGGACCGAGTCGGCGCCGCGACCGTCCGGGAAGAACAGCGTGCCCGGGACGATGCCGACGCCTCGCTCCACCGCCCGTCGTGCCAGATCCTCCGAGTCGACGCCGGCCGGCAGCGTCAGCCACGTGAAGAAGCCTCCCTGTGGCCGTGTCCAACTGGCTCCGTCCGGCGCCGAGCGCTCGAGCGCCGCCAGCATGCGCGCGGCCTTCCGCCGGTACAGAGCCCGCGACAGGACGAGTTGCTCCTCGATCCACCCGCGCCGCGCGGATTCCTCGAACAGGCGCTGCCCGAGCGCGCCCGCGCACTGATCGGTGTTCTGCTTGGCGGAGACGAGCCTCGCTGAGACGTCGGCAGGGCCGACCGCCCAGCCGAGCCGGACGCCGGGGAAGAACGTCTTCGAGGTGGTGCCCGTCTGCACGACGACATCGGGGGCGAGGCTCCAGAGGCTCGGAACGTCGGCTTCGGCGAAGCCCAGCTCCCGGTACGCCACGTCCTCGACGATCAGGAAGCCGTACCGGCGCGAGAGCTCCACCAGTGGCTCGCGCCGCTCCGCGGCGAGGGTCACGCCCGCCGGATTCTGATGGTCCGGAATCGTGTAGACGAGCTTCGGGCGCAGACCGTCGAGGAGCCGTCGTTCGAGGTCGTCCACCTGGAGCCCCTGCTCGTCCAGCGGGACGGCGACCAGCGCCGCCTCGAAGCTCCGAAACGCCTGGATCGCGCCGAGATAGGTCGGGCCCTCGACGACGACCACGTCGCCCGCGTCGAGGAACGACTTGCCGACCAGCTCGAGCGCCTCGATCGCACCGCTCGTGATCAGCAGCTCGTCGTCCGCCGGACGGCGACCTTGGAGCGTCTCCAGCCGATGCGCGAGAGCGTCCAGGGCGCTCGCGAGCCCACGAGTCGGCGCGTACTGGAACGCCGTGTCGTCCTCCGCGGCGACGAGCTCCTGCAGCAGCCCGGCCACCCGCTCGCGTGGAAACGTCTCCGGGTCCGGGAAGCCCCCTGCGAACGAGATCACATCGGTCCGGCCGAGCAGCGCGAGCACGGAGGCGATCCCGTCGCCGGCGCCCCGTGTCCGCGCCGCCGCGAGCGCCTCCCATCGACTCGTTGCGGGGGTCGCCGTCACGACGCCGATCCTACGCGGCGCGCCGCCCGGCTGGAAGCCGCCCGGCGAGCAGAGCTTGAAATCGTGACCAGGTCGGCGTACGTTCGCCCGCGACAGCACGAATCCAACCGGGGAGGCTCCTGATGAAGAGGGCACTCGTGCTTTTCCTGCTGGTTGCAGCGGCGCTGCCGGCGGCCGCGCTCGCTGTGTGGGGTGGCGCTCCCGACACGGCCCATCCGGGCGTGGGGGCGATGTACTACGACTTCCAGGGAACGGGCATCCCGATCGCTGACGGCCAGATCTGCTCCGGCTCGTACGCGGGCCGGTCGAAGGACGGCCGCCACGACGTCTTCCTGACGGCGGGACATTGCATGCCGCCGCCGTTCATCGACGTGTCCGACCTGTACGTGAGCTTCGACGGTGACGGCCGCGACGGTGTTGCGGGTGCGATCCAGGTGGTCGGATTCAGCCAGATGCCGGGCTTCGGGCATGACCTCGGCGACCTGAAGGACCTCGGTGTCCTGCTACTGCCGGCGGGATCGGTCGGCGCCGGGATCCCGGCGGTCCAGCTTCCGCCGGCCGGGTACCTCGACCGGCTCAAGTCCGCCGGGACGCTCAAGTTCAAGCTCGCCGACATCGTTGGCTACGGGGTCGTCCCGGACTGGGACTCGCCGGGGCCGACCACGTTCTCGTTCGACGGCGTCCGGCGGGCGGGGACGTCGATCATCACCGGGCTGACGAAGTCGATGCTGCTCTACAACCAGCAGCGGCACGGGATCGGCACGGGGTCCGGCGTCTGCTTCGGCGACTCGGGCTCGGCGCAGTTCGAGCAGGGCACGCTGCGCGTCCTCTCGATCACGAGCGGCGGCAACGGCCAGTGCAATGCGAACAACCAGAACTACCGCGTCGACACGCCTCAGGCGCGTGCGTTCCTCGGCCAGTTCGTCCCGCTTCCCTGAACGCGAGTCGCGGAGCGAGGGAGCCAAGCTCTCTCGCTCCGCCTCGCCGGCTCCCCTTACGGCAGCGCGCGGCGAAGGACGGGATCGCGGCCGGCGAAGAAGTCGGCCTCGGTGTAGCGCACCGGGAAGTCCGGCTCGATCGTGTTCCTGAGGTCGCTCGCGCGGCTCTTCTCCCAGTAGATCGTCGCGACATGGGCGTTCCAGCCGCTCCGGGGCAGCTGGAGCGCCGCCGAGTCGCCGTAGAGGTTGGGGCTGCCGCCGGTCGGCTCGCCGACGAAGTACGGTCGTGCCACCCGCTCGAGGTCGGCGGCGAGGTTCTCGGCCGCCGAGAACGTCGTCCGCGAGGTGAGCACGAAGAGCTCGATCCGCTCGGGTAGCTCCTGTAGGGCCTGGAGCAGCGGGCCGTAGGTGGTGTTGTCCCCGCCGGGGTTGTGGCGGAGGTCGAGGATGACCCGGTCGGTTTCCGGTCGCTTGGCGAGACGGAGCAACCGGTCGGCGACGTCCGCTGTCGGCACGGTCGTGATCGTGTAGGCGAGGTAGACGGCGCGGCCGCCGGCGAGCGACTCGAAGCGCGTCGGCTCGTCGCGGTGGCGGAGGAACGGCGGAGAGGGTCTCCGCGGCAGCCCCTGCGGCACCATCGGATGGAAGAGGTCGGCGAACGCCGCCGCGTAGCGTGCCGCCGGCACCGCGGTCAACTCGGCCTCGGTACCGCCGGCGAACGTGAACCGGGCGCTCAGCCGCTTCTCCGTCAGGCCGAGCCCGTGCAGCACCTCCGCGGTGACGAGCCACTGCACGGCGCGGGCGCGGAGTGAGTGCTCGTTGTCGCGCGGGACGAGTGGGCGGACGCGGGCGAGCGCCTGCGCGACCGGTCTGCCGTCGATCGCGACGAGCCGCTTGCCGACGAGGCTCGTCCGTGTCCCGACCTGCGCGACGACGAAGACGCCTTCGGGGAAGTCGTAGAGCCGCAGCGGGAAGAGGTGCAGCGGCCGGCGGTGCGCGGTGTCGAGCGGGAAGATGCCGGTGTGGCCGTCGCGCGGGCCGGCGAGGGCCGAGAAGCGCATCAGCTCGACGAGCAGCTCGTCCGGCTCGAGGGCGGGTGCGCGACGCGCGAGCTCGTCCCGTGCAGCGACGAAGCGGGCGCGGGGGAACGAGTGGTGGAGCGCAGGGTGCGTGAGCTGCATGTGCTCGGCGAGCGCGCGCACATCGGCTGCAGCGCCTGTAAAAGCGGCCGGGATCGGCTCGCCGGTGCCACCGGAGCAGCCTGCGAGCAGGAGGACGGCCAGGGTGGCGAGGTGCCGCGTCGTTCGCATTGCCTCGTTCTTAGCCGACGGCGTGTTAAGCGGCGGCGAAGCGTTCGTTCAGCGCCGGCGAGCGGCGGAGGCGAAGCGGGCGATGGGGCTCGAACCCACGACCCTCAGCTTGGGAAGCTGATGCTCTACCAACTGAGCTACACCCGCGTGGTCGGCTCAGTTTAGCGGGAGGCCGAGCGCGGGTCGGTGCGCCGGGCGACGGTCGCCGCGGCGCCGTAGTTCGCGACGATCAGATAGCCGTCGCGGCGCTCGATCACGTGCTCGACCGACTGGTCCTGGTGGCCGTCGAGCACGGCGAAGTGCGTCGCCTGGCCGCGGACGGCCTCGTAGTCGGCATCCTCGATCTCGACGCGCTCGGTGCACCCTGCAATACCGCACTCACACAGGATCTCGAGCCGCCCGGCGGTCTCGAAGCTGCGGCTGACCGTCGCGATGCGCTCGTTGACGTCACGATAGAAAGCCTGGATCTGGGCGTTGTCGTTCTTCCCCGTCACCCTCGTTCAGTTCTCCCGTTGCGCTGAACTCCGATTCAGTTTTGACAACGAGCGAGCAGGGTAAACGGTTGCGCGAGATGCAGCTGACCGGCCCGAACGACAACGTCGATCACACGCTCGAGGCGGTTTCTCGCCTGCGGCGGATCCTTGCCGAGCACGAACGCGAAGGCGCGCCCGAGACGCCGTTCATCCTGGGCATACGCGAAGCGCTCGAAGACCTCGACGCCTACGCCGACGCGGGCGAGTCCTCGGCCGCCTAGCCCTCGAGAGCGTCGCGCACGCGACGCGCCAGCGCGTCGACTGCGAAGGGCTTCTCGATCAGCGCCGAGCCGGCAAACGCCGCCCGGCCCACAAGCGCTTCCTCGGCGTAGCCGGACATGTAGAGGATCTTGATCTCGGGGCGGGAGGCGGACACGAGCTCGGCGACCTCGTAGCCGCGCATACCGGGCATGACCACGTCGGTGAGCAGCAGGTCGATCGGCTGCTCGTGCTGCTCGGCGAGCGCAACGGCTTCCTCTCCCGCCGAGCAGGCGAGAACCGTGTAGCCCTGCCGCTCGAGCACGCGCCGGGCGAGGTCGCGCACGACGTCCTCGTCCTCGACGAGCAGGATCGTCTCCGACCCGAGCCGTGTCTGCGGCTCCGGTGCGGGACGCAGAGCGTCGGCCCGTTCGTCGACGCGCGGCAGCCGAACCGTGAAGGACGAGTCCGGTTTCGGGCTCGCTGTGCACGGCGACATCGCCTCCGCTCTGGTGCACGATGCCGTGCACCGACGCCAGGCCGAGCCCGACCCCCTGCTCGCGTGTCGTGAAGAACGGCTCGAAGATCTGCGCGAGCGTCTCCTCGTCCATGCCCACGCCCGAGTCGGCGAAGATCAGCTCGACCGCGCCGTCGTCAGCGTTGCGGGTCGCGATCGAGAGCCGGCCTCCCGTCGGCATCGCGTCGCGGGCGTTGACCGCGAGGTTGACGATCACCTGCTCGATCTGGCCCGGGTCGGCGCGGACCGTGCCGAGGTCGGGGTCAGGGCGAAAGTCGATGGCGACATCCTCGCCGAGGAGTCGCTCGAGCAGGGGGGTGACGTCCGCGACGACGGCGTTCAGGTCGAGGGGGCGTGGCTGGAGCACCTGGCGGCGGCCGAACGCCAGCAGCTGGCGGGTCAGGCCCGAGGCGCGATCGGCTGCCCGCTTGATCTCCTCGAGGTCTCGGCGCAACTCGCTGTCCCCGTTCGCGCGCTCGAGCAGGAGCGATGCGTACCCGGTGATCCCGGTCAGCAGGTTGTTGAAGTCGTGGGCGACGCCGCCGGCGAGCCGGCCCAGCGACTCGAGCTTCTGCGCGTTCAGCAGATCGGACTCGAGCCGCTTCCGGTCGGTGACGTCGCGCAGGAACGCGATGTTGAGGCCGGGCATGAAGCCCGGGTGCGTCGAGGCCTCGGCAGTCCGGACTGCGCCGTCTGCGCGCTGCGTCTCCCACTCCTCGAACGCGGGACCCGATCCGAGGTACATCGCCCAGTCCTCGTCGACAGTCTCGAGCCGGTCCGGCGGCAGGAAGTCGTCGAGCCGCCGCCCGATCAGGTCGGGCTTCGCAACGCCGAGGTACGCGCAACCGGCGGGGTTCACGTCGACATAGCGGCGCTCGTCGTCGGTGATGAAGATGGCGTCGAGAGCCGTCTCGAAGACCGCGCTGAGCTTCTGCTCGTGCTCGCGCAGCGTCGCCTCGGAGCGCTCGCGCGCGATCGCCGCAGCGATCAGGCTCGCAGCCGTGCGGAGCGCATCGAGCTCCGCCTCGCTCCACGTCCGCTCGCGCGCGCAATCGTCGAAGCCGATGAAGCCCCACCACACGCCCTTCGACGAAGATCGGCACCGCGGCGATCGAACGGATCTCCTGGGACTCGAAGAGCGTCCGCTCGCAGCGGCGGGAGGTCTTTGACGTCGGCGGCGAAGAGGCCGTTCAGGCACAGAACCTGTTCGAGGCGGCCCAGGCCGGCCTCCTCGAAGCAGAGGTCCTGGAGCTCGGGATTGGCGAGCTGGGCAGCGACCCCGTCGGCGACCCATTCGAACCGCTGGCTCGCGACGCGCTTCCCGTCGGCCCGGAACGCGCACTCGAACAGGTAGGCCCGGCTCGTCGCGGCCGCGACGCCAAGCTGCTCGAGGAGCTCGCCGGCGGCGTTGTGCCAGCTCGGCTCGGCGACGAGGCTCTCGGCGGCGTGACTGACGGCCTGCAGGATCGCGTCGCGGCGGCGCAGGTCGCGTGCCGACCGCTCGCGGCCCACCGCGGCGGCGACGAGGCCCGCGGCGGCGCGGAGCGCGTCGGTCTCGGCCGCGCTCCACTCGCGCTCCCGCTCGCAGTCCTCGAGGCCGATGAAGCCCCACCAGACGTCGTCGACGAAGACGGGCACCGCCACGACCGCGAGCGCGGAGAGCAGCGCGAACGCCTCTCGCTCGTCGGCGGGGAGGTCGGCCGCGACTCCGGTGACGGTGGCGCCTCGGCCGAGCTCCTCCGCCCAGCGCGGGAAGTGCGGCGCCGGGCGCAGGTGTCCGAGGCGCGGGTCGTCGACGCGTCGCCTCCCAGCCCTGCTCGCACCAGTAGGTTCGCCGGAGGGCGAACGGCACCGCACCGTCGCCCGGGACGTTCTCGAAGACGTACGCCCTGCTCGAATCGGTCGCCTCGCCGAGAACCCGGACGAGGTCGGCGAGCGCGCTGTCGACGTCCGGATGGGCAAGGAAGCGCTCGGCCGAGCGGCTGACGGCCTCGAGGATCGCATCCCGGTTCCGGAGGTCTCGCTCGGCCTGTCGCCGTTGCTCGCGCGCTTCGGCGCCCGTCAGGACGCTGGCGAGCTGTTCCGCGACCTCGGACAGCATGGTCACCTCGTCCATGCTCCAGCGGCGCGGCGTCGGGGTGTTGAACCAGAGGACGCCCGCAAGCCGGCCGTCGCGACGGAGGGGGACGTCGACCACCGATCTGACGTCGGTACCGGTCGAGATCCTCGCGGACGGAGTCGAGCCAGGCGGCATCGGCGACGTCGTCGATCACGATCGGTCCGGCTTCGAGCCGGTCGAGGTAGCCGGGGACCTCGAGCACGTCGTGGATCGGCCCGTTCAACGCGGTCGAGTAGCGGGCATGCAGCGTTCGCTCCGGCGTCACCTCGACGTAGGTGACGTTGACGTCGCCGAGCGCGCGCGCGAGCATCCGCGCCGCCTCCGTGACGATGTCGCTCGGCGCACGCTCGTCGGCCGCGAGGCCGAGGATCCCGACCAGCAGCTCGAGGCGCAGGTTGTTGTGGTGGCGGTCGGTGACGTCCTGCAGGTACCCGTGCGCCGCGGCGGGCCGGCCGTCGATCCCGAGGACGACGAGCTCGTCGTCGCGCACCCAGACGACGTTGCCGTCGCGTGCGATCAGCCGGTAGTCCGCGTGGTTGGACGACCGGCCCTCGCGGTTGCGGGTCTCGATCTCGGCGAGAACTCGTTCCTTGTCGTCGGGGTGGAGCGAGCGGATGAAGAGGTCGGGGTCCGCGATCCACTCCTCGGGCGTGTAGCCGAGCAGGTGCGCGATCTGAGGGCTGACGTAGAGCGGGGTGCTCTTCTCGTCGAGCGCGTCGACGTACACCACGAGCGGCAGCCGCTCCAGGATCGTCTGGAAGTCGAATCGCTTCATCGCTGCCGTGATCGGTCGGGGCGAGGCGAAAGTGAGGGGCTACGCCGGCCAGGCGGCCCTGATCCGCTCCCGGGAGTCGAGCAGGTGCTCCGGCAGGACCTTCGTGTCGGCGAGTACCGGCATGAAGCTCGTGTCGCCGCCCCAGCGCGGGACGACGTGGAGGTGGATGTGGTCAACGATTCCTGCTCCTGCGGCACGGCCGAGGTTCCAGCCGAGATTGAATCCCCCTGGACGATAGTTCGCCACCAGAGCGTCCATCCCCTCCAGCCCGAGCCGGTGGATCTCGAGCGCCGTGTCGTCGTCGAGAGCCGAGAGCTCGCCGGTGTGCTCATAGGGGGCGACGAGCAGATGGCCCGACGAGTAGGGGAACTTGTTCAGGAGCACGAACGCGTTCACGCCACGATGGACGACGAGGCTCTCGGCGATCTCGCCGGCAGCCTCGGCGCACAGGGGGCAGCCGGGCGTCTCGTCGGCCTGGCTGACGTACTCGAGGCGCCAGGGCGCCCACAGCGGCTTCGGCATCGAGGGATTCTCCCATCCTCAAGAACGGCGTGCCGCGGCCGACGAACAGGGCGTGATCACGACTGCGGCAAGATCGACGTGCGTCGTCGCCGACGACCATCCTCCCGTGCTCGAGAGCGTCTCCCGCTATCTCGCCGCCCAGGATCTGCGCGTGGTCGGTCGGGCGCAGAACGGAGACGAGGCCGTGAAGCTGATCGAGTCCCAGCGTCCCACCCTTGCCGTCGTCGACGCGAGGATGCCCGGGCTTCCCGGTGCAGCGGTGATCCGGCAGGTCTCCCGGACGACGCCGCAGTGCTCGTGTGTCGTGTATTCCGGCTTCGGCGACGCCGCTGTGCTCACCGAGGCGCTCGATGCGGGCGCACGCGGCTTCGTGCTCAAGGACGCGCCGCTCGACGCGCTCCTCCGTGCCCTTCACACCGTGGCCGGCGGCGGCATGTACATCGACCCGGCCCTGGCCGACGTGCTGATCCGCTCGACGCCCTCGCGCGAGCTCGGCCTGACCGCGCGCGAGCGGGACGTTCTCCGCCTGCTCGCCGACGGGCACTCGAACGAGTCGATCGGCCGTGAGCTCTTCATCTCGCCGGACACGGCGCGCACCCAGCTCGGCGCCGCGATGGCGAAGCTGGGTGTCTCCACCCGCACGCAGGCCGTCGCGAAGGCGCTCCGCGAAGCGTTGATCAGCTAGCAGCAGGGCTCCGGTCCAGCGACGCCTTCAGCGACGCCCGACGGGAGTGCTCCTTGCCCGAGCGGAACTCGGACACGTAGGCGTCGAAGTTCCAGTCGGCGAGGAACTTCTCCGCCGCCCAGCGGCCGGAGTCGTAGAGCGCGAGCGCTCGCTCCGGGCTGAGATCGAACTCGGTCGTGCCGACGCCGAGCGTGGGGATCGGGATCGTGCGCGCATAGTTCGCCTGCTCGACGTACAGCCGGTCGTGTGCCTCCATCATCGTCTGCGCGAGCGCCTTCACGTAGTCGACGACAGCGCCCGGCCCGCGACCCTCCATCCGCGTCTTCGGCAGCCGCGCTCCGATCGGCACGCTCGGCTGCGGCTCGACGAGGAGCAGCCCGAACGTCGGCCACTCCGGCTCGCTGTCGGCGTCGAAGAGCCAGACGGGGTAGTTGGAGAGCATGCCGCCGTCGACGATCACATGCGTGCGGCCCGTCTCCGGATTCTCGATCCGGACCGGCTCGAAGAAGACCGGGATGCTCATGCTCATCCGCACCGCCAGCGCGACGTCGAGCGTGTCGGGGTCGATCCCGAGCTTGCGGGCGTCGCGGGGGAGCACGAGCAGCTCGTGGGTCGTCACGTCGGATGCGATCACCTGCAGCCGTGACCGGAACTTCGGGTCGTCGGCGAAGTCCGGGTGGACGAGGTCGGCGAAGGTGCGCACGTTCTTCGCCTCGAGCCGTTCGCGGATCCAGCGCAGGAAGTAGTCGCCCTCGTAGAGGCCGAGGTCGAGGAGCATGCTGAGCGAGCGCTCGAACAACGGCACGCGGTCCTCCCAGGCCCGGTCCTGGAACTCCCGGTAGTCGAGCGCCATGATGATCTCGCGCAGCTCCGCAGCCGAGTAGCCGGCGGCGAGCAGCGCCGCCGAGATCGCGCCAGCAGACGTGCCGGCGACGTTTTGCGGCAGGTAGCCCTGCTCCTCGAGCGTCGCCAGCGCGCCTGCGAGCCCGATCCCCTTCACACCGCCTCCCTCGAAGACGAGGTCGACGTGGTTCGCTGTCGCTGACATGCGCGGCTCCCCTCAGCTCGGGGCGTGCCGCACCGCCGAAGTTCCGGTGCTTGCATTGTGCGGGTCCCGGCGCGATCATGCAACCGAAGGCACAACCTGCTGCGGCACGACCGAGGAGGCGTCCGTGGCATATCCGCTGATCGAGAGCCCGCACGTGAACCGCACCGGCGGGCGGCAGATCGACCTGATCGTCATCCACACGATGGAGATGGACGAGAAGGGCGAGTCGGCCGAGAACTGCGCCCAGTGGTTCCGCAACCCGGGCGCGAAGGTGTCGGCGCACTACTGCGTCGACAACGACTCGATCATCCAGTGTGTTCGGGACCAGGACGTTGCCTGGCACGCGCCGGGCGCGAATCACGACGGGATCGGGATCGAGCACGCCGGTCGGGCGAAGCAGACCGGCCGCGACTGGAGCGACGAGTACTCGACCGCGATGTTGGAACGTTCGGCGGCGCTCGTGGCCGAGTTGTGCACGAGGCACAAGATTCCGGTCGTGTGGCTGTACGCGGCCGACCTGCGCGCCGGGCGGCGGGGGATCACGACGCACAAGGCGGTCAGCGATGCTTTCGGCCGCAGCTCGCACTGGGATCCCGGCACGGGCTTCCCGTTCGAGCGGTACCTCGCGCTCGTGCGCGCAGCGCAGGGGGCACCTGCCGCGCGCAGGCGGCCGAAGCCGCTCAAGGCCGAGCCGGCGCTCCTGCGTCTGGGCTCCGAGGGCTGGCAGGTGAAGCGGCTGCAGAAGCTCCTCCGTGCGCACTCGCTCTATCCCGAGCCGGCGATCGTCGACGGCGACTTCGGCGAGATCACCGACGCCGGCGTGCGGGCCTTCCAGGAGCTGAACGACCTCGAAGTGGACGGGATCGTCGGCCCCCTGACCTGGCACGCGCTCGAGACGATTGTCGTACCCGCGCCGGTGCCGGAGCGGGTGCTGCAGCCCGTGTGAACTGTTGTTGCGGCGGTGGGGCCAAGGTCGTCAAGCCGTTCGTCGCGGCTACCTGTTCGAGCGCACCGACTCTCCCGAGCTGCGGCAAGAAGGTGACGAAGTCGAACTCGACGAAGGTGCTTTAGCGGGGAGAGCCGGCGTCGATCGCGCGCGTGGGGCGGAGGCGGGCACTCGGGCACGAGCCCCAGAGCCCGCGCCGCCCCGCCCGCGCCTCGTCGGCCGCGGCGAGCAGGTCGGCGGCGTAACGGCCGCGCTGCTTCCGATAGAAGTACGGCGCCGCAGCGCCGCGACGCACGAGCTCGAGGTTCACGTTCCGGCCGCGTACGTGCACGTACCGAAGCAGGCGCCCGAACTGGTCGACCCGGTCGAGTGCGGGGTCGGCCTCGAGCCGGAGCTCGTCGCCCCGATGGACGAGGCGCTCGAGCTCGTCCATCGCGTCGTCGCCGTAGCACTCGCTGCCGAGCTCGGGCGCGTCGACCTGGACGAGGCGGACTCGAACGCCGTCGGTGAGCAGGATCGTGTCGCCGTCGCGGACGGAGTCGACCCGGACGGCCTGGTCGGTGTCGCTGCTGTTCGTCTCGGCGCCCGCACAGCCCGCCGCGAGCGTCAGGGCGGCCAGCAGGACGAGCCTGCTCAGGAGGTCGGCACCCAGACGAGCGCGGTCTCGACGATGCGCACGTCATTCGCCTCGAGCCTGATCGGCACCGGCTCGACGGCCTCGGCCTTCGCGGCCCACGTTTCGTCGATCTCGGCGACCTCGTCGAGGATCTCCTGCTCGAGCTCGGCGAGATCCTCCTCGGCTGTGGCGGCTTTCTCCTCGGCGCTCCGCTTCCGCTCGCCGGCGCGCGTCGACATGCCCCGGCGGCTCGCCGCCCCGCCGAGCGCCCTTCCGGCGCGCGCGATCGTGCGCGTGTCCGCCTTGCCGCCGAGCAGGACACCGACGACGCTGCCGAGGCCGGAGAGCAGCTCGGTGCTGCGGCGTGAGCCCTGCTCGACCTCGGCGGCCTCGGCGCGTTGCCGCGCCGTCTCCAGCGCGCGCTCGAGCCGGTCACGCTTCCGTTCCAGCCGGTCCCGGATCTTCGCCGTCGCCGCGTCGGCGCCGGTCTTTGCGGCCTCCTCGGCCCGAGCGGCGAACTGCTCGGGGGTCTCGCCGGGACGCGAGTAGAGGCCGAGCTCCTCGTTCCGGAGCAGCTCGAGCGTCTCGGTGTCCGCGAGCTTCCGCTGGATCGACTTGGCGGCGTCGCGGAAGAACGCAGCCTTGTCGAGCGGGACGTCGGGCAGCACGTAGACGGCGTCCTCGACCGGCTCCGCGCGCAGGTCGCGGTCGTCGTAGTCGACGACGGTCTCGGCATCGAGATCGAGCCCGCCGTCGAGCGGCCCGTAGAGCGCCTCCCACTCCTGCGTCGTGTCGAGCTTCGCCTTCGTGTCGTCGAAGCGGAGGCTGACGCGCGCGGCGAGATAGGCCTGCAGCCGCCGCCCGGCGGCGTCGGCGCCGACCTCCGCTGCCCACGGGGCGGCCGGGTCGAGCCAGCGCACCAGGACGCCCTCGGCGACCGCCGGCGCGACCGCGCTCTCGTCGTCGGCGAGCGCCGCGGGAGCCGCCGTGGGCGCGACCGTCTCGGGCGCCGCGGCCGGTTCGCTGGGCCGCTGCTCGTCCGGTGTCAGCTGCGCGATCTGCTCCTTCGTCAGCGGCCCACGCAGGAACGACATCGCCCAGCGGGTCGAGAAGAGCTCGGGCTCGCCGCGGTGGGCGCTCTGGAGCAGGAACTGCCGCTGCTCGAGCCCGCCGATCTCCTTGTCGAGCTTGGAGACGTCGACGCCGCCGGCCGCGGAGCGCAGCCCCTCGAGCACGCGTGCCTTGTCGCGCTCGGTCTGCAGCCGGCCGACGAACCAGCTGCCGGCGTTCGCCATCGCCTTGTAGTCGAGGTCGACGGGGTTCTGGGTCGCGACCACCATCCCGATCCCGAACGCCCTGCCCTGCTTCATCAGCGTCAGGATCGCCTTCTTGGAGGGCGGTGTCGCCGTCGGCGGCGCGAAGCCGTAGACCTCGTCGAGGTAGACGAGCGCGCGCAGCCCGCTCGTGCCCGACTGGGTGTGCATCCAGGTGGCGAGCCGCGAGAGCAGCAGGGTGACGACGAGCTGGCGCTCGCGCTCGGAGAGATGGGAGAGGTAGACGATCGCGGCGCGCGGCCGGCCGTCCTCGGTGCGCAGCAGCGCTCCCGGCTCCAGGGCCGGCCCCTTGCCCCAGGCGGCGAACGAGGGCGAGGCGACGAGGGCGTTCAGGCGGACCGCGAGCTCGCCGCGATCCTTCGGGGCGAGAAACGCGTCGACCTCGAAGACGCCGAGCTTTCGGAACGGCGGCTGCTGGATCTGGGCGATCAGCGAGCCGAGGTCGAGGTCGGTGCCTGCGCGCCAGTTGTGCTCGAGCAGGTTCGAGAGCAGGACGTGCTCGCGGCTGCCGAGCGGGTCGGCGTCGATCCCGACGAGCCCGAGCAGGCTCGAGACGGTGCCTTCGATCTCGTCGCGGATCGTCTCCTCGTCGTCGTCCCAGGAGAGCTCGGGCGCCCGCAGCGAGCCGACGACGTTCAGCGGCACGCCGGCTTCGGACCCGGGCGTGTAGAGAGTGATCTCCGCTGCGGCGCGGAGCGCCTCGATCCGCTCCGGGCCGATCCCGTGGTCTGCGAGCCCCCGCCGCCAGAGGTCGGCCGTCTTCTCTGCGTACTCGTCCGGGGTCTGACCCGCGTCGCGGGCGGCGTTCTCGTCGATCCAGGGGCGGAAGCTCGCGGGCGAGAGGTCGGGGAACGTGAGCGCGAGGTTGCCCATGTCGCCCTTGGGGTCGAGCACGAGCGCGGGGATGCCGCGGGAGAGCGCCTCTTCGAGCAGGACGACGCCGAGACCCGTCTTGCCGGAGCCGGTCATCCCCACGATCACGGCGTGCGTGGTGAGGTCGTCCGGGTCGAGCACGAGCTCGCCGCCGTCGCGGAGCTTGCCGAGGTGGAAGCCGTCGGCCACGACGTGAGGCTAGCGCCGGGGACGCTCACTCGTTCGGGTGAGGCGTCGCGGCACGCCGCGGACGACAGTGCGCTTGTGCAGGCGGCGCACGGATCCAAGCTCTTCGCGGCGACGGCCGCGTGCATCTACGCGGTCGTGTTCGCGGCGTTCTTGCTGCTCGAGCGGCCGGGGCTCGGGATCGGCCACTTCTATTACCTCGCCATCGCCCTCGTCGCGCTCGGTTTCGGGCCGGTCCTCGGTGCGGCGGGCGGTGGGCTTGCGACGGGGCTCTACGCCGCGGGCGTCCTCCTCAACCACGCCGTCCCGTCGAGCGAGATCTTCACGATCTCGACCCCGATCCGGTTCGTCAACTATGTCGCGATCGGCACGTTGCTCGGTTGGTTCGCCACGCACTACCGGGAGGCGAACGCGGAGCTGCAGGTCCTGGCGCAGCGAGACATGGTCACCGGACTGCCGAACACGCGGGCGTTCGAGCTCGCGATCGACCGCCGGCTCGCGGCCGGTCAGCCGTTCGCCCTGCTCGTCGGCGATCTCGACACGATGCGCTTCGACGACGACCGTGACGAAGCACTGCGACGGGTGGCGGACGCGCTCGCGGGCACGCTCGGCGCCGACGCCGATGTCGCCCGCGTCGGCGGCGAGGAGTTCGCGGTGCTGACGTCGTGCGAGTCGGTCGAGCAGGCGGGCCAGCTCGCCTCGTGGCTCGAGCGCTACCTCTGCGAGAACGGTGCCCTCGTCACCTTCGGCTGGTCGGCGTACCCCCGCGAAGGCGAGAACGCCCTGACGCTCTACCGCGCCGCGGACGAGCGCCTGTACGCGCGGCGGGTGCTGCGAGAGCCGCGGCTCACGGTCGGCCACCCGCTCGGCGTCTAGGCCCGCTTACAGCCAGCGCTTCCAGCGGAAGAAGCCGAGCATGCCGGCGCCGGCCGCGACCATCACGGCGACGATGATCCAGAACCCGTGCGCGGTGCCTTCGCCCGGGAAGGCGACGTTCATGCCGAAGACGCTCGCGAGCAGGGTCAGCGGCAGCAGGATCGCGCTGAAGACGGTGAGGATGCGGAGGACATCGTTCTGCCGGTGCGAGATCACCGACTCGTTCGTCGACTCGAGCCCCTCGACGACCTCCTTGTAGTTGTCGAGCAGGTCCCAGATGCGCTCGGCGCCGTCGACGATGTCGTCGAAGTAGAGGTCGAGCTCCTCGGGCAGGAAGCGCTCGACGCGCCGCTCGAGCAGGCGCAGCGTCGTCCGCTCCGGCTTGATGATCTTCCGGTAGCTGATGATCTCCTGCTTCACGTTCGAGAGGTCGCGGACGACGTCCTCGGCCCGGCGCTCGAACATGTCGTCCTCGACCGAGTCGAGCTTGTGCCCGATCTTGTCGAGGATCGGAAAGCAGTAGTCGAAGAGGTCGTCCAGAACCTCGTAGAGCAGTCGCCCGGAGCCCTTGGCGAAGAGCTCCTCGCGGAGCGCCTCGTCCGCCTCGGCGCGGTGGAACAGCCTCGTGACGGGGAGCAGCTCGACGTTCGGGAGCGTGACGAGGTAGTCCGGCCCGAGGAAGAGATCGAGCTCGGCTGCGTTCAGACGCTGGATCGACTTGTCGTAGACCGGGAAGTGGAGGACGGCGAAGAGATAGTCCGGGTACTCGTCGATCTTCGGCCGCTGCCGCTTCGAGAGCACGTCCTCGACGTCGAGCGCATGCCAGCCGAAGCGCTCGGCGAGCGCCGTCGCGGCGGTCGAGTCGGGACGGTCGAGGTGGAACCAGGTGAGACCGCCCGAAGCGACCTCGAGCGGGACGCGCTCAGCGCGGGCGACGGGTTCCGAAGTCGGCCGGGTCCGCCGGATGCGGGGCAGGCTGGGCATGGGTACTGAGGGGGTCCTCGGCGGCCGGCATCGGGCCGGAGTCTACCCCGCGACCCGGGCGGGCTCCTGCTCCGCGGCCGCGACGGGAGGCGGCACGGCGTGCGGGGTGGCCGCTTCCGGCGTGCGGCGGAGGTCGTCGGGAAGGCCGCGCTCCAGTGCGAGTGCCGCGACGCCGCTTCCGAGCAGCACGAAGCCCATCACGAGCCAGAGGCCGGTCGGGGTGGCAGCGAGCAGAACACCGCCGGTCGCAGGACCGACGGTGAAGCCGACCTGCCAGGAGAGGGCCGAGACCGCCATGTAGCGGCCGAGCAAGCGGGGGTCGGCGAGATCGACGACGAGCGTCGGCAGGACCGCGCCCTGCAGGCACTCTCCGAGCGCGAAGATCGAGACGGCGACCGCCAGCAGAGTGAATGCGGCTGCACCGGTCAGCCAGAGCCCGCTGACGGGAACCAGCAGCCAGGCGGCCGCGGAGACGCCGCCGATCAGGACGAACAGCGGCACCCGGCGCCTGCCGGCGGTCAGGCGCGTGATCGGGAGCTGGAGGAGCACGATCACGATCGTGTTGACGAAGAAGAGCCAGCCGATCCCGCGCTCGGTGACGCCGGCCTCGTTCTTCGCGAACGCGGGCAGGATCTCGAGCTGCGCGATCCCGGCACCGACGTAGAGGGCGTTCACCACCATCAGCGCCATGAAGACCCGGTGCTTGAAGACGGTGCGGTAGCTCCCGGTGCGCTCCGCCCGCGCCTCGCGGTGCGCCGGCTCGGGGACGAAGACGGTCAGCACCGCCGCGTAGGCGACGAACGTGAGCGCGTCGAGGACGAAGAGCGCGCGGAAGCTCTCGGAGGCGATGAAGCCGCCGGCGACGCCGCCGAGCCCGATCCCGAGGTTCATCACGACGCGCTGCATCGCGAAGGTCGCCGAGCGCTGCTGCCTCGTCGTCAGGCCGGCGAGGAGCGTCGACTGGGCCGGCCAGAAGAGGCCGTTGCCGATCCCGACGATCGCGCTCGCGAGGAATCCCTGCCAGGCGCTGCCGACGAAGGCGTACGCCAGGAAGCCGGCCGTGAAGAAGCCGAGCGCCGCCGTCAGCGTCGTCTTGCCGCCGACACGGTCGGCGAGCACGCCGCCGACCGGCCCGGCCAGGAGGCTGACGCCCGCGTTCGTCGCCAGCACGAGCCCGGCGACACCGAGGCCGATCCCGCGCTCGTTGTGGAGGTAGATGAGCAGGAACGGGACGACGAGCCCGTTCCCGAAGGCATTCATCAGCCCGCCGACCTGGAGCAGCTGCACCGAGCGCGGCAGGCGCGGGTTCAGGCTGGAGAGGAAGCCGCGCACCGTGAGACAGTAGCCGGGTGGATTTCCTGCTCGACCCCGAGGTGACCTACCTCAATCACGGCAGCTACGGCGCCTGCCCGGCACCCGTGTTCGCCCGCTATCAGGAGCTGCAACGCGAGCTCGAGCGGAACCCGTCCTTGTTCCTCGCCCGCCGCTTCGACGAGCTGATGGCCGGGTCGCGCGCCTCCTTGGCCGCCTTCGTCGGCGCGCGACCCGACGACCTCGTCTTCGTCCCGAACGCCACCGCCGGTTTGAACGCCGTCATCCGCTCGCTCCGGCTCGAGCCCGGCGACGAGGTGGTGACGACGCGGCACGAGTACGGCGCGGTCACCCGGACCTGGGAGTTCGCGGGCGCGACGCTCGTCCACGCCGAGCCCGAGGAGGTCGCCGGCGCGATCGGCCCGCGCACCCGCGCCGTCTCGATCAGCCACATCACCTCGCCGACCGCGCTCGTGCTCCCGGTCGAGGAGATCTGCGCGGCCGCGCGGGCCGCGGGCGTCCTCGCGATCGTCGACGGCGCGCACGTGCCGGGGCAGCTGCCGCTCGACCTCGAACGGCTCGGCGCGGACATCTACGCGGGGAACTGCCACAAGTGGCTCTCGGCCCCGAAGGGAGCGGCGTTCCTCTGGGCCAGGCCGGAGCATCAGGAGTGGATCGACCCGCTCGTCGTCTCCTGGGGCTACGACGAGGGCTTCACCCGCCGCCATGGCTGGCAGGGGACGCGCGACCCGGCGGCCGCGCTCGCCGTGCCCGCGGCGATCGACGCCCACCGCGCAGCTCGACCTCGAACGGTGCCGGCGCCTGGCGGCCTCCTTCCACGACCGCCTGCCGCCGGTGGGGCCGACGCCCGCGCCGCAGATGTGGGCGACGGAGGTCGAGACGGGCGACCCGGCGGCGCTGCAGCGGCGCCTCTTCGACGAGCACCGGATCGAGGTGGTCGTGCGGGCGTGGGAGGGGCGGAGCCTGCTGCGGGTCTCGATCGCGCCCTACAACGAGGCCGAAGACGTCGAGCGGCTGCTCGCGGCCCTCCATCCGTGATGCGCCCGGCACGATTCGAACGTGCGACCTTTCGCTCCGGAGGCGAACGCTCTATCCCCTGAGCTACGGGCGCCGGAGGACGAGAGTGTAGCGGGGGCGGCTGCAGCCGCCCCCGCCGCGACACTCCTTAGGCTCGGTGGTAGAGCCAGGCGTCCTGCATCCGGGAGACCTGCCCGGCCGTGAACTCGGAGTAGCAGAGGTCGTCCGAGTAGTCCATGTAGTTGTGGATCGGGTCGAGGCCCGGCTCCTTCGTGCACGTGTCCTTGCCCTCGGGGCAGCCGCGGGACGGCACGAGCATCGCCGGCGTGTCGTCGACGTAGTCGCCCTTCGCGTTGCAGCCGCCGTAGAACGTGTGCTCGAGGTTGAACCAGTGGCCGGCCTCGTGCGTCAGCGTCTGGCCGAGGTCGTAGCGGCCCGCGAAGCGCGTCGAGGCGCCCGGCATCGACTCCCAGTGCAGCACGATCCCGTCCTGCCAGAGATGCGAGTCGGGCAGGCCGGGCAGGTACGCATAGCCGAGGTAGCCACCGGCGAGGTTCGTGTAGACGTTCAGCGTCTCGAACCCGCCCTGGTGAAGCGTGCGCTTCATGTCGCGCTCGGCGTTGCCGCCGGCGCGGGCGTTGTACCAGTCCGCATTGTCGGTGCGGTCGACGCCGGCGAGCGTGAACTTGAAGCCCGACTTGGCGCCGCCGTAGAAGCCCGCGTATGCGAGGTTGAGCACGGCCAGCTGGTCGTCGATCACCTTCTGGCTCACGTTGCCGGTGGCGCCGTCGCTGATCACGTGCATCCAGACGGGCACCGTCGCCCTGAACTTCGTGCCGCCCTTGCCCTTGGCGCTGTCGGGCATGGCTTCGTAGGTCGCGTTGAGGCTCGGCTCCTTCGTCACGTCGCCCGCGCGGGCGCGTCCCGGCGATGCGAGCGAGCCGAGGCTGTCGAAGACGCCTGCGCCGGCGGCCTCCCAGCCGGTGCAGAGGCTCGGTGCGGATGCCGCGGCCGGAGCGGCCGCGGCGGGTGCGGCGGACAGCGCGAGCGCGGCGAGCACGGCCGTCCCGAGCAGGGTCAGTCGTTTCATCTCTCCCCCTTGCAGTCGTGGAGCCAGCCGGCGGAGGGTAAGCCCTGGCAAACGTGTGTGCAAGGGCCACCGTTAGGGTTGCGCGCGTGGAGCTCGCCGCCCGGATCGTCACGCTGCGCCTCGCCGAGACCTTCGTGATCGCCCGCGAGGCGCGCGACGAGGACGACGTCGTCCAGGTCGAGCTCCGTCACGACGGCGTCTCGGGCTTCGGCGAGGGCGCGCCGATCGAGCGCTACGACGAGACGGCCGCCTCCGCGCTCGCGTACGTCGAGGAGGCGGCGCCGCTGCTCGGCGACGACCCGTTCGCGCTCGAGGAGATCGAGGCGCGGCTGCCGGCGGGAGAGAACGCGGCCAGGCAGGCGCTCGACGGCGCGTTGCACGACCTGCAGGGCAAGCTGCTCGGCGTTCCCGTCCACAAGCTGCTCGGGCTGCCGCGCACGGGCCCGCCGACCTCGTGGACGGTCTGGCTCGGCGATCCCGACGACATGGCCCGCCGGGCCGAGCGGGCCGCGTCCCGCTTCCAGCGCCTGAAGCTGAAGCTCGGCGGCGGCGACGGCCTCGACGTCGAGCGTGTGCGCGCCGTCCGCGGCGTCACGGAGCTGCCGCTGCTGGTGGACGTGAACGAGTGGTGGTCGCTCGAGGAGGCGCTCGACGCGCTGCCGCAGCTGGCCGACCTCGGCGTCCTCTACTGCGAGCAGCCGCTGCGGGCCGGCGACGATGGCGGACGCACGCTGAAGGAGCGCTCGCCGATCCCGATCTACGTCGACGAGGACTGCCACCGGCTGGACGACGTCGCCGCCTGCGCGGCGATCGCGCACGGGATCAACATCAAGCTGGCGAAGTCGGGCGGGATCCGCGAGGCGATCCGGATGGCGCACGCCGCCCGCGCGCTCGGGCTCGGCGTCATGCTCGGCTGCATGATCGAGTCGGGGCTCGGGATCGCCGCCGGCTGTGCCGTCGCGCCGCTCTGCGACCACGTCGACCTCGACGGCAACCTCCTGCTCGCCGAGGACCCGTGGCCGGGCGTCGTCTTCGTCGACGGCGTGCAGACGCCCTCCGGTAGGCCGGGGCTCGGTGTCGAGCCGGCCTGAGCGGCTGCTGATCCTGGCGGAGGGCTTCTCCGGGGATCCGCACTACGGCAAGACCGGGCGCGGCGTGCTCGCCTACGGCGAGCGGCCGGTGGTGGCGCTGCTCGACTCGACGCGGGCGGGGGAGACGCAGGGCGGGATCCCGATCGTCGGCACGGTCGCGGACGCCCTCTCCCTCGGCCCCACGACCGCGCTCGTCGGCGTCGCCACCCAGGGCGGCCGCTTCCCGCCCGCGTGGCGCGAGCTGCTGCGGCAAGTGCTCTCCAGCGGGCTCCACGTCGAGAACGGGTTGCACGAGTTCCTCGCCGACGACGAGGAGCTGAGCGCCCTCGCTGCCCGGCACGGCGCCGAGCTGCGGGATCTCCGGCGGCCGCCCGCAGACCTGAACGTGCCCACGGGCGCCAATCTGGAGCTGCCGGTGCGCACGGTGCTGACGGTCGGCTCTGACTGCGCGATCGGGAAGATGACCGTCTCGCTCGAGCTCGACCGGGCGGCGCGTGCCCGCGGCCTCGCCTCGCAGTTCGTCCCCACCGGCCAGACCGGGATCGCGATCGCCGGCTGGGGGATCGCCGTCGACGCCGTCGTCTCCGACTTCATCGCCGGTGCGGCGGAGCGCCTCGTCGTCGAGGGGCACGAGCGCGGTGGCGAGCTGCTCTTCGTCGAGGGTCAGGGCGCGCTCACGCACCCGGCGTACTCGGGCGTCACCCTCGGGCTCGTGCACGGCTCGGCCCCGCACGCCTTCGTGCTCTGCCACCAGGCCGGCACGACCGAGGTGGACGGCTATCCGGGCCACCCGCTCGTGTCGCTGCCCGACCTCGTCGAGCTGCACGAACGCATCTCGCTGTCGCTGCGCAAGGCGAAGGTGGCCGGGATCGCCCTGAACACCCGCGGGCTCGACGACGAGGAGGCGCGGGCGGCCGTCGCGTCAGCCGCCGCCGAGACCGGCCTCACGGCGGACGATCCCGTCCGTTTCGGGGCAGACAGGCTGCTGGACGCCGTGTTGGCCGCGCTCCCTTGACAGCGAACACGTGTTCGTGCATCATGGCGAACACATGTTCGGACGGATTCTCATTCTCGCACTGGTCGGTGTCTTCGTCTGGGCCGCGTTCGCCCGCACGTCGGACGCGTCCGGGCCGGAGCGCGGCTACGTCGTCCAGCCGTACGACACGCTTTGGTCGATCGCGTCCACCGGCTACGCCGATCCCCGCGAGGGCGTCTGGGAGATCACGCAGCGAAACGGCCTGCGCGGGGCGACGATCGTCCCCGGCCAGGTGCTCGTCCTGCCCTGACCCGCCAGACCCCGCCCTAGACTTGCGGCGTGGATCTCGACGTCGTCTTCCTCGGCACCGCCGGCTCGATGCCGACCGCAAGGCGTGGGCCTTCGGCGACGCTCGTGCGCCGCGGCGGCGAGCGGCTGCTCTTCGACTGCGGCGAGGGAACCCAGCGGCAGCTGCTCCGCTCCGACGTCGGCCTCGTCGATCTGCACGAGATCTTCCTGACGCACTTCCATGCCGACCACTTCCTCGGCCTGCCGGGGATGCTGAAGACGTTCGCCCTGCGCGGCCGCGAGGCGCCGCTGACGCTGTACGGCCCGAAGGGCCTGGACGAGCTGCTGCACTCGCTGCGCCGGATCTTCGGGCGGCTGACCTACGAGGTCGTCGTCGTCGAGCTCGCCGCGGGCGCGGCTCTGCCGCGCGACGGGTACGAGTTGCGCTCGTTCGCAGTCCGGCACGGCCGCGATGCGCTCGGATACGCGCTGGTCGAGGACGAGCGGCCCGGCCGCTTCGACGTCGCCACGGCGGACGCGCTCGGCGTCCCGTTCGGCCCCGAGCGCGGTGCGCTTCAGGACGGGCAGAGCGTCACGCTCGCGGACGGCCGCGTCGTCACGGCCGAGGAGGTGGTCGGGGAGACGCGACCGGGACGGAAGGTGGTGCTCACGGGCGACACGGCGCCCTCAGACGTGGTCGTCGAGGCAGCCTTCGGCGCCGACCTGCTCGTGCACGAGGCGACCTTCTGCGAGGACGAGGCGGAACGGGCGCAGGAGACCGAGCACTCGACCGCACTCGAGGCGGCTCGCGTCGCGCGGGACGCGCAGGTGCGGCTGCTGGCGCTCACGCACCTCTCCAGCCGTTACGGGGGCGGCGACGTCGAGCGCGAGGCCCGGAGTGTCTTTCCGGACACGGTCGTGCCGCGGGACTTCGACCTGATCGAGCTGCCGTTCGCCGAGCGCGGGAGCCCGGAGCTCGTGAAGCGCGGCGCACGCCTGCCGCGGGCTGAAGTACCGTCGGGCTCATGAACGAGCTGGTGCAGGTCGCGCTCGCGGACGACGCCACCGGCCGCGAAGGACGCGATCGAGGCGCTGACCGAGCCCGACGACCCCGCCCCGGCGGAGTAGCCGCGCGAAGCGTGGCGGTCGTCCGGCGCGCGCGCTAGAGTCCCGCCCGACCCTTTAACCCGGTCCAGAGAGGCCGGAAAGGATGGGAATGAGCACGCACGTACCGGACCGCACAGCGGTCAAGACACTGCTGGACGCGGAGGGCCTCGGCCGCACCCTCTCGCGGATCGCGCACGAGATCATCGAGCGCAACGACGACCTCGGCCGCCTGGCGCTCGTCGGCATCCACACGCGCGGCGTGCCGCTCGCCGAGCGGCTCGCCGCACTGATCGAGGAGCGGAGCGGGGAGGAGGTCGCGCTCGGGGCGGTCGACATCACCTTCCACCGCGACGATGCCGTCGCGGGCGCCGAGCAGCCCGTCGTCCACGCGACGAGCCTCGACCTCCCGCTCGAGGGGACGACGGTCGTCCTCGTCGACGACGTCCTCTACACCGGGCGCACGATCCGGGCCGCGATCGAGACGCTCTTCGAGCGCGGGCGCCCGGCACGGGTGCAGCTCGCCGTGCTCGTCGACCGCGGCCACCGCGAGTTGCCGATCCGCCCGGACTACGTGGGCAAGAACCTGCCGACGGCCCGCAGCGAACGGATCCAGGTCGAGCTCGAGGAGACGGACGGCGCCGACCGGATCCTGCTCGTCGGCTCCCCGGAGGAGCAGACATGAGGCACCTGCTCTCGATCGGCGACCTGAGTCGCGACGACGTCGAGCGGATCCTCGACGCGGCGGCGGGGCAGGCTGGGGGACGGTCGCAGCAGACCCTGCGCGGCAAGCTCGTGCTCAGCCTCTTCTTCGAATCGTCCACGCGCACGTCGTCGAGCTTCGACCTCGCCGCGAAGCGGCTCGGCGCGGACGTGCTGTCGCTGAAGGCGGCCGGCTCGTCGGTCGACAAGGGCGAGTCGCTCAAGGACACCGTGCTGACGCTCGCGCAGTACGGGCCGGACGCGATCGTCGTCCGACACGCGCAGATCGGCGCGCCCGCGCTCGTCGCCCGCTACTCGGATGCCGCCGTGGTCAACGCAGGCGACGGGAAGCACCAGCACCCGACCCAGGCGCTGCTCGACCTCTTCACGATGCGCGAGGCGCTCGGCTCGCTCGACGGGCTCCACGTCGCGATCGTCGGCGACGTGCTCCACAGCCGCGTCGCCCGCTCACTCGTCCAGGCGCTCGAACTCGTCGGCGCGCACGTCACGCTCGTCGGCCCCCCGACGCTGCTGCCGCGCGGCATCGAGGCGCTCGGTTGCGCGACCGCCACTGAGATCGAGGCGATCGAGTCCGCCGACGTCGTCTACGTCCTGCGCATGCAGCGCGAACGGATGGAGTCGGCCTACGTCCCCAGCCTGCGCGAGTACGCGGCGCGCTGGGGGATCACGCCCGAACGGCTGCGCCCGGGCCAGAAGGTGATGCATCCAGGCCCGATCAACCGCGGCGTCGAGATCGACGGCCGCGTCGCGGACGGGCCCGACTCGCTGATCCTCGACCAGGTGCGGGCGGGTCTCGCAGTCCGGATGGCCGTCCTGGAGGACGTGCTCGTCGCCCGGCGTGCGCTCGAGGTGGTCGCATGACGCTCTTCTGCCGGAACGGCCGCTCGGACAGCCTCGTGCTGACCGGCCGGCTCGGCGGCGGCGAGTGCGTCGCCGTCACCGTCACCGACGGCGTGGTCGCCGCGATCGAGCCCGCTCCGGCCACGGCGCACGTGCTCGCACCCGCCTTTGTCGACCCGCACGTCCACCTCCGGTCACCGGGGCGGGAGGACGAGGAGACGATCGCGAGCGGCACCGCGGCCGCTGCGGCGGGCGGCTACTGCGCGATCCTCGCGATGCCGAACACCGATCCGGTCGTCGACTCGGCCGCGGTGCTCGGCTCGCTCGTCGAGACGGCCCGGCGCGAGGCGCTCGTCCCCACCGGCTTCATGGCGGCGATCTCGAAGCGGCTCGGCGGCGACGAGCTGACCGAGATGGGCGAGCTCGCCGACGCCGGCGCGGCCGCGTTCACCGACGACGGGCGCCCCGTCACGTCCGCCGGCCTGATGCGCCGGGCGCTGCAGTACGGCGGCACCACCGGCCGCAAGCTCGCGCTCCACTGCGAGGAGCCGACGCTGTCGCGCGACGGGCAGATGCACGAAGGCCCGGTCGCGGCCGAGCTCGGCTTCGCGCCGTATCCCTCGGTCGCGGAGAGCGCGATGGTCGAGCGCGACCTCTCGCTCGCGGCCTACGAGGACAGCCCGCTGCATCTGATGCACCTGTCGGCGCGGGAGTCCGTCGAGGCGCTCCGCACGGCGCACGAGCGCGGCGTCGAGGCGACCGCCGAGGTGACACCGCACCACCTGGTCCTCACCGACGAGGCCGTCCGCTCGCTCGACCCGAACGTGAAGATGAACCCGCCGCTCCGCGGCGAGGAGGACCGGCGAGCGCTGCTCGAGGCGCTTCGCGACGGCACGATCGCCTGCATCGCCACGGACCACGCGCCGCACTCGCGGGAGGAGAAGGAGACACCGTTCGAGGAGGCTCCGTTCGGGGTCACGGGTCTCGAGACGTCGTTCGCCGCGCTCTACACCCACCTCGTCGAGCCGGGCCTGCTCCCGCTGGAGGTGCTGCTCGAGCGAATGTCGAAGGGGCCTGCCCGCTCGCTCGGCCTCCCCGAGCCCCGCGTCGAGGTCGGTGCCCGCGCGAACCTCGTCCTGCTCGACCTGCAGGCGGAGTGGACGGTCGAGGAGGCCGGCTTCCGCTCGCGCTCGGCGAACTCCTGGCTGCTCGGCCGCACGCTGCGCGGCGTGGTGCTGAAGACCGTCGCCGACGGACGGGTGGTGCACGGATGAGCGCGTTCCTCGCGCTCGAGGACGGGACGGTCTTCCGGGGCACGTCGGTCGGAGCCGACGGCGCCGCGTTCGGCGAGGCGGTCTTCACGACGGCGATGACCGGCTACCAGGAGACCGTCACCGACCCGAGCTTCGCCCAGCAGCTCGTCTGCTTCACGGCGCCGATGGTCGGCAACTACGGCGTCGCGGACGGCCGGGCGGAGTCGACGCTCCCGCACGCGAAGGCGGTGCTGATGCGCGAGGCGCGCGGGCCGGAATGGACGGACTGGCTGGTCGAGCGGGGCGTGGTCGCGCTCACCGGCGTCGACACGCGCTCGCTCGTCCTGCGGTTGCGCGAGGGCGGCGCGATGCGGGCAGTGGCAGTCAGCGGAGCCCTCGTGGAGGAGGACGCGCTGGCCGAGGTCCGGCAGCGGCCGTCGATGGCGGGTGCCGCTCTCGTCGCCCAGGTCTCGACGCCCGAGCCGTACGTCTACTGCGACGCCGGGTCGCTCCGGGTCGCGGTCGTCGACTACGGCTGCAAGCGCTCGATCCTGCGCCGGCTCGCCGGCGCCGGCGCGCACGTGACCGTCTATCCACACACCGTCGACGCGGACGAGCTCGCGCGCCACGACGCCGTGCTGCTCTCGAACGGGCCGGGCGACCCGGAGCCTCTGCACGAGGAGGTGGCCGCCATCCGCGAGCTGCTCGGCCGCGTGCCGGTGCTCGGGATCTGCCTCGGCCACCAGCTGCTCGGGCTCGCCACGGGTCACGAGACGTACAAGCTCCCGTTCGGGCACCGCGGGACGAACCATCCCGTGCTCGACCGCCGGAGCGGACGGGTGCTCGTGACGAGCCAGAACCACGGCTTCGCGGTCGCGCCCGCCGAAGGCGAGGAGGCGACGCACGTCTCGCTCTACGACGGCACCGTCGAGGGGCTCGACTTCCCCGACCTGAGTGCGCGGTCGGTGCAGTTCCATCCCGAGGCGGGGCCGGGCCCGCACGACGCCTGGCCGATCCTCGAGCGCTGGCTGACGGAGGTGCGGGATGCCGCGTAGGACCGATCTTTCCTCGATCTGCCTGATCGGCTCCGGCCCGATCGTGATCGGACAGGCGTGCGAGTTCGACTACGCGGGCTGCCAGGCGCTGAAGGTGCTGCGCGAGGACGGCTTCCGCACGATCGTCGTCAACTCGAACCCGGCGACGATCATGACCGATCCCGGCTTCGCAGACGCCACCTACCTCGAGCCGCTCGACCTCGAGAGCGTCGCCGACGTGCTCGGCCGCGAACGGCCCGACGCGCTGCTGCCGACGCTCGGCGGCCAGACGGCGCTCAATCTTGCGATCGAGCTGTCCGACGAGGGCGTGCTCGACGCGCTCGGGATCGAGCTGCTCGGCGCCGACGTCGACGTGATCCGCCGCGCCGAGGACCGGGAGCTCTTCCGCAACGCCGTGCAGAGCTGCGGTCTCACCGTGCCGACGTCACGGATCGTGACGGGCCCGGGCGACCTCGCCGGCGTTGCGCTGCCCGCGGTCGTGCGGCCGGCGTTCACGCTCGGCGGCCACGGGGGCGGGTTCGTCTCCACCGAGGCGGAGCTGCGCGCGCAGGTCGAGCGCGGCCTCCGCGAGAGCCCGATCGGCCAGGTGCTCGTCGAGGAGTCGGTCAAGGGCTGGGACGAGTTCGAGCTGGAGGTGATCCGCGACCGCCGCGACAACGTCGTGATCGTCTGCTCGATCGAGAACCTCGACCCGATGGGCGTCCACACGGGCGACTCGGTCACCGTCGCGCCGCAGCTGACGCTCTCCGACGAGGCCTACCAGGAGCTGCGCGACGCGGCGGCCGCGATCGTCCGCGCCGTCGGCGTCGAGACCGGCGGCTCGAACATCCAGTTCGCACGCGACCGGGAGACCGGCGACATCCGTGTGATCGAGATGAACCCGCGCGTGTCGCGCTCCTCGGCACTGGCGTCGAAGGCGACCGGCTACCCGATCGCCAAGGTCGCGGCGAAGCTCGCCGTCGGCTACACGCTCGACGAGATCCCGAATGACCTGACGAAGACGACCCCGGCGAGCTTCGAGCCCACGCTCGACTACTGCGTCGTCAAGTTCCCGCGCTTCGCCTTCGAGAAGTTCCCCGGTGCCGACACGACGCTCGGGACGCAGATGAAGAGCGTGGGCGAGGCGATGGGGATCGGCCGGACGTTCCAGGAGGCGTTCTGGAAGGCGTGGTGCAGCCGGGAGCTCGACGCGGGCGCCGTGACCCCCTGGGCGTCGCTCGACGACCTGCCGGACGACCTGCACCCGTGGTTCCGGCGCGAGCTGGAGCAGCTGCGCGACGAGGGGCCGCCGCAGGGAGCGCGGGCCTACCGGCGCGTCGACTCCTGCGCCGGCGAGGTCGCCGCCGACTCGAACTACTACTACTCGACCCGCGGCGAGGCCGACGAGCCGGTGCCGGTCACGGGGAAGCCGCGCGTCGTCATCCTCGGCTCCGGCCCGAACCGGATCGGTCAGGGGATCGAGTTCGACTACTGCTGCGTCCACGCGGCCCAGAGCTTCCGCGCGCTCGGCTACGAGGCGATCATGGTCAACTGCAACCCCGAGACCGTCTCGACCGACTACGACACCTCCGATCGGCTCTACTTCGAGCCGCTCGACGTCGAGTCGGTGCTCGCGATCTGCGAGCGGGAGCAGCCGGAAGGGGTCGTGATCCAGTTCGGTGGCCAGACGCCGCTGAAGCTCGCGAGCGCGATCGAGGCCGCCGGCTTCAAGGTGCTGGGCACGCCGTACGAGGCCGTCGACCTCGCCGAGGACCGGGAGCGCTTCGGGCAGCTGCTCGCCGAGCTCGGTGTCCGCTGCCCGGACTGGGGGATCGCGGCGGCGCCGGCGGAGGCGGTCGAGATCGCCGCGCGCGTCGGCTACCCGGTGCTCGTCCGGCCCTCCTACGTGCTCGGCGGCCGCGCGATGCGGGTCTGCTACGACGAGGGACAGGTGCTGGCGGCCATGGCCGACGTCACAGGCCCGGTGCTCGTCGACCGGTTCCTCGAGGGTGCGCTCGAGATCGACGTCGACGCGCTCTGCGACGGCGTCTCCGTCCACGTCGGCGCGGTGATGGAGCACGTCGAGGAGGCAGGCGTCCACTCGGGCGACAGCTCCTGTGTGCTCCCGGCGCCGTCCCTCGACGGCGAGGCGTACGAGGAGGTCTGCAGGATCGTGCGCCGGCTCGGGCCCGCGCTCGGCGTCGTCGGCTTGCTGAATGTCCAGCTTGCTCTGGTCAACGGCGAGGTCTCGGTGCTCGAGGCGAACCCGCGTGCCTCGCGCACGGTTCCGTTCGCGAGCAAGGCGACCGGCGTCAACCTCGTCGATGCCGCCGTCCGGCTCGCCGCAGGCGCGCGTCTCCACGAGCTGGCGCTGCCGCGCGAACGGCGGCCCGAGCAGGTGAGCGTGAAGGCGGCGGTGCTGCCGTTCGCACGCTTCCCGGGCGCAGACCCCGTGCTCGGGCCGGAGATGCGCTCGACCGGAGAGGTGATGGCGAGCGCAGCCGACCTGCCGACCGCCTTCGCGAAGGCCGAGCGCGCCGCCGGACGGCCCCTGCCGACGGGCGGCGCGGCGTTCCTCTCCGTGCGCGACGCGGACAAGGCGTCGATCCTCCCCGTCGCCGAGGCGCTCGCCTCCCTCGGCTTCCACCTGCTCGCCACCGCCGGCACCGCAGCCGTCCTCGACGGGCTCGACGTCGAGGTGCTCGAGAAGGGTGCGGCGGTCGTCGATGCGATTCGCGCCGGCCGCTGCGATCTCGTCGTCAACACGCCGCAGGGCTCCGGGGCGCGCCGCGACGGCGCCCTGATCCGCCAGGCGGCGCTCTCCGCACGGCTGCCCTGCATCACCACGCTCTCGGGCGCGAAGCTGGCGGTCGACGCGATCGCGAACGCGCGGGCGGAGATCGCCAGCTCGCTCCAGGAGCGAATCGAGCGGGAGCAGGCGGCGGCATGAGGCGCGAGCGCTGCCGTGTCACCGGCACCGAGCAGGTCGGCCCGTACACGCTGTTGCGCATCGCGCGCGGCGAGCTCGAGGCCGGCGATCCCGGCCGGTTCTTCATGCTCGAGGCGCCGGGTCGGGTGCTGCCACGGCCGATGAGCGTCTGCCTCGCGACCGCCGCGGAGCTCGTGTTTCTGATCGACCCGATCGGACCCGGCACGCGCGCGCTCTGCGCGCTGGAGCCGGGCGACGCGCTCCACGTGCTCGGCCCGCTCGGCACGGGCTTCGACCTCGAGGTCGAGCGGCCGCTGCTCGTCGGCGGCGGCATCGGCGTCGCGCCGCTGCCGTACCTCTCCGAGGCCCTCGGCAACCCGCCTGCGATCCTCGGCTTCCGCAGCGCCTGGCACGCGGAGGCGGCGGCGCTCGTCCCGAACGCCGAGGTCTGCCTCGAGCCGACGTACGTGACCGCGCTGCTGCCCGACGAGCGGCGGGACGTGCTCGCCTGCGGGCCCGAGCCGATGCTCGCGGCGCTGCGGGCCGTCGCGCCCGGCGCCCAGCTCGCCTGGGAGGCGCCGATGGCCTGCGGCTACGGCGCCTGCTACGGCTGCGCGGTCGAGCTCGACGGCGAGCTGAAGCGTCTCTGCGTCGAAGGGCCGGTGCTCCGTGCTGCTTAACGCCAGCGGCTGCCTGGATGCGCTCACTGCGCCGGAGGTGGCGAAGAGCCTCGACGCCTTCGTGACGAAGACGATCACGCCGGAGCCGCGCGGCGGGAACCCGCCCGTGCGCATCGCCGAGACCGAGTCGGGCATGTTGAATGCGATCGGCCTCGCGAACCCCGGACGCGATCGCTTCCTCGCCGTCACGTTGCCGCAGCTGCGCATGCTCGGCATCCCGCTCTGGGTGTCCGTCGGAGGCTTCGCCGCGGCCGAGTACGCGGAGACGTGCGCGGCGCTCGAGGACGTCGCCGCGATCGAGCTCAACCTCTCCTGTCCGAACGTCGACGAGGCGCCGGAGAGTGCCGCGGCGATCGTCGCGGCCTGCCGCGAAGCGACGGCGCTCCCGCTCTACGCGAAGCTGTCGCCGGCGGCCTGGGACATCGGCGAGGCAGCGCGCGCAGTCGCTGCTGCCGGGGCCGACGGGCTCTCGCTCGTCAACACGCTCCGCGGCCTCGCGCTCGACGAGCGGACGCTCCGGCCGACGCTCGCCAGGGGGACCGGCGGCTACTCCGGTCCTGCGCTGAAGCCGGTCGCGCTCGCCGCTGTGTACGCCTGCGCGGCCGCCGTCGAGCTCCCGATCGTCGGCATGGGCGGGCGTCGCCACCGGGCTCGACGCCCTCGAGCTGATCGCCGCCGGGGCGAGTGCGGTCGCGCTCGGGACGATCCTCTTCTCCGACCCCGGCGCACCCGCTCGGGTCCGGGCCGAACTTGCCGCCGAGGCCGCCGCCCGCGACCTCGGACATCCCCTGGACGCACGAGGGTTCGCGCATGAATCCCTGCAAATGGGCGTATCCAGATCTGGCAACAGCGGTCAAGAAGTGCCTGTAAACAGGCAAAAAGTGACTGCTTGACCGAGTCCGCGAGGCTGCTAGTATCCCGCGCTCATGGTGTCGTCGAAGATGCAAGCACAGGCTCCGCTGCGGTCGCTGGATCAACGGATGGAGGCGCTCAAGCGGGCCAACGACATCCGTGTTCGGCGTGCTCAGCTGAAGAAGGACCTCAAGGACGGGCGGGCCCACATCGAGGGGATCCTGCTCGATCCGCCCGAGTACGTCTCGACCGCGAAGGTCTTCGACATGCTCATGGCCGTGCCCAAGTTCGGTCGCGTCAAGGCGGCCCGCCTGCTCAACCAGTGCCGGATCAGCCAGTCGAAGACGGTGGGCGGCCTCTCCGAGCGCCAGCGCACCGAGCTGATTGGCCTCTTCAACCGCTAAGCCGCTGCCCGTCTTCGTGATCACCGGCCCGAGCGGGGCCGGCAAGGGGACGCTGATCAAGCGTCTGCTCGAGCGGCAGCCCGAGCTCGAGGTCGCCGTCTCCGCGACGACGCGGCCGCAACGGCGGGGCGAGGAGAACGGTCGCGAGTACTGGTTCCTCGACGAGGTCGAGTTCGTCGAGCGGATCGAGCAGAGCGCCTTCCTCGAGCACGTCGAGTTCGTCGGCGGCCGCTATGGCACGCTCGCCTCCGAGATGGACCGGATCGCGGGAGAGGGCCGCGTCTGCGTGCTCGAGCTCGAGATCGAAGGCGCCCTGCGCGTGCAGGACGAGGTCGAGCACGCCGTCACGCTCTTCATCGCTGCCGACGTGCCGGAGCTCGAACGCCGCCTGCGGGCGCGCGACACCGAGAGCTCGGGCGAGATCGGCGAGCGGATCGCCCTCGCCCGGCACCAGCTCGAGCAGGCCTACCGCTTCCGCTACATGGTTCGCAACGACGAGGTCGAGCGGGCGACGGAGGCCCTGTCGGCGCTGATCGAACGCGAGCTCGAGCTTGCAGGTACCATGGCGCGTCCATGATCCATCCTCGCATCGATGAACTGCTGAACACGGACGCCGGTGGTGTCGACTCGCGCTACGCGCTGGTCATCGTCGCTGCGAAGCGGGCGCGGCAGATCAACAACTACCACCACCAGCTCGGCGAGGGCATGGGCTTCGAAGAGGCCCCGCCGCCGCTCGTCGAGTCGCGCTCGAAGAACTACTTGACCATGTCCCTGGAGGAGATCGCCCAGGGCAAGATCAAGTACGACTACGGCAAGAGGTAGGCCGTTCCGGCTACCGGCCGGTCAACTTCCCGTAGCGCGATCTGAACGTCTTCCTAACGCCGGAGGGCACATGCACGGGCACAATGGGGCGATGGCCCGAATCCTGCTCGGGATCACCGGTGGCATCGCGGCCTACAAGGCCTGCGAGCTGACGCGGCTGCTCGTCAAGGCCGGGCACGACGTGCTGCCGCTGCCGACGCGCGGCGCCGAGCGCTTCGTCCGGGCCGAGACGTTCTTCGCGCTGGCGCGCAAGTCGCCGTCGCTCGACCCGTACCCGCACCTCGAGCGCGCCGACCTGCTCGTGATCGCGCCGCTGACCGCCAATACCCTGGCAAAGCTCGCGCACGGCCTCGCCGACGACGTGCTCACCGAGGCGGCGCTCGCCCACCGTGGTCCCGTGCTGGTCGCGCCGGCGATGAACACGCGCATGTGGGAGCACCCGGCGACGCAGGCGAACGCGGCCACGCTGCGCGAGCGCGGGGTGGAGCTGATCGGCCCCGAGGCGGGAGAGCTCGCCGAGGGCGAGGTCGGCGCCGGCCGGATGAGCGAGCCCGAGGCGATCGCCGCCCGCGTGGCCGAGCTGCTCGGGACCCGCGCCGGCGCGACGACGAGCTCGCTCGCGGGCAAGAAGGTGCTGGTCAGCGCCGGCGGCACGCGTGAGCCGCTCGACGCCGTCCGCTTCCTCGGCAACCGCTCCTCGGGGCGGATGGGCGTGGCCGTGGCCGCGGAGGCCCGGCGGCGCGGTGCGGACGTGACGCTGCTCGCCGCCAATCTCGCCGTGCCGGCTCCCGCAGGCGTCGAGGTCGTCGCCACGCCGTCCGCAGCCGACCTGGAGCGGGAGGCCGGAGCGAGAGCGTCCGTCGCCGACGTCGTCGTCATGGCTGCGGCGGTTGCGGACTACCGGCCTGCCGAACCGATCGCGGGGAAGCGCGCGAAGAACGACCAAGGCTGGACGATCGAGCTCGAGCCGACGGTCGACGTGCTCGAGCTCCTCGGTCGCGACGACGACCGCAACGGACAGGTGCTGGTCGGCTTCGGGGCCGAGATCGGCGCTGCCGGGCTGGAGCGGAAACGCCGGATGCTGACCGACAAGAACATCGATCTCGTCGTCTACAACGACGTGAGCGTGTCCGGGATCGGCTTCGACGCAACCGACAACGAGGTGACGCTGCTGACCGGCACGGGCGAGCGCCTGCTCGCGCGCGCGGCGAAGGAGCAGATCGCGGCCGGAATCGTCGACGAGGTCGAGCGCCTGCTCGAGGAGCGTCGTGGAAGCGCGTAGGGATCCCGCGGCTCTCGCGACCGCCGCCGACACGCTCGAGAAGCTCGTCGAGAACATCGCGCGCGTCGTGCACGCGCCCGCCGAGACGCTTCGCCTCTGTGTGCTGGCGCTCGTCGCCGAAGGCCATGTGCTCGTCGAGGACTTCCCCGGCGTCGGCAAGACGATGCTCGCGAAGTCGCTCGCCCGCTCGCTCGCCGTCGACTTCTCGCGCATCCAGTTCACGCCGGATCTCCTTCCGTCCGACGTCACCGGGGTCAACGTCTTCAACCAGCGGACGAACGAGTTCGAGTTCCGGCCCGGGCCCGTCTTCGCCAACGTGCTCCTCGTCGACGAGATCAACCGGGCGTCGCCGAAGACGCAGGCGGCTCTGCTCGAGGCGATGCAGGAGACGCAGGTCACGATCGACGGGCAGACGTACGAGCTCGAGCGGCCGTTCGTCGTCCTCGCGACGCAGAATCCGATCGAGTACGAGGGCACGTACCCGCTGCCCGAGGCGCAGCTCGACCGCTTCGCGATGCGGCTCTCGCTCGGCTACCCCCCTCTGGCCGAGGAGGCGCGGATGCTCGACGAGCAGACGACGCGACCGCCGCTCGAGGACCTGCGCCCGGTTGCGGGAGGCGCCGAGGTGCTGGCCGCGATCGACGAGGCGCGCTCGCTGTTCGTCGAGGAGAGCCTGAGCCGGTACGTCGTCGCGCTGCTCCGCCACACGCGGGCGAGCTCCCGGCTCGCGCTCGGCGCGAGTCCCCGGGCCGGGATCGCGCTGCTGCGCGTCGCGAAGGCGCGGGCGCTCGCGGAGGGCCGCGACTACGTGCTCCCGGACGACGTCAAGGCGATCGCCGCGCCGGTGCTGGCGCACCGCTTGATCCTGGCGCCGGAAGCTCGTTCCGCCGGCCTCACGGCTGAGGAGATCGTCGGCGAGGCAGTGGAGCAGACGCCGGTTCCGGTGTGACCCGGCGCGGCTGGCTCACGCTCCTCCTCGGCGCAGCCACCTACGTCGTCGCGTGGCTCTTCGGCGCGAAGGCGCTCTACCCGGTCGCGACCGGTCTCGTGCTGGCGCCGCTGGCCGCGCGCGCGTGGGTCCGGCTCGCGGCGGCGCCGATCGTCCTCCGCCGCCGGGCGGGGAGAGGAGTCCTGCTCGAGGGCGAGGACGTCTGGGTGACCCTCGACGCTCGACCCGAGTCACGGGTGCCCGCGCCGTCCCTCATCGTCACCGAGCGGATCGCGCGCTTCGGCGAGCAGGTGACGCCGCTCGCCCGGGCAAGCAGTTCCTACCGCGGCACGTACGTGCTCGAGCAGGTGCCGCGCGGACGCTACGTCGTCGAGGAGGCACGCGCGTCGATCGACGACCCGTTCGGGCTGGCGCAGACAGAGGTCGAGCTGCGGGCCGGCGGCTCCCTGCTCGTATATCCGCGCCTCGTCGCGCTCGACCGGCTCTTCTCCGAGAGCGGCGCCCACGCCCAGGACGGCCGTCGCCTGCTCCTGCGCCGGCAGTCCGGGTTCGACCTCCACTCGGTCCGCGAGTACTCCCAGGGCGAGTCGCTGCGGAAGGTGCACTGGCGGACGACGGCCCGGCGCGGCCAGCTGATGGTGAAGGAGCTCGAGGACGCGCCGCGGGACGAGATCGCGGTGCTGCTCGACGCGGATGCCGGCGCGGTGGTGGGGGACAGCTTCGACGTCCAGGTGCGCGCGGCGGGCTCGATCCTGCGCGTCCATGCGGCCCATGGCCGACGGGCCGTGCTCGCCGTCAACTCGGCGGCGCGGCCGAGCGCGCGTGTGGCTTCGCTCGAGGGCGACTGGGCCGCAGCCCTGGCGCTCCTCGCCGAGGCGGAGCCGACGGGGATGCGTCCGGTCGTGGAACTGCTGGCGCGTGAAGGCGGGCCGGCCTCGCGTGCAGTCGAGACCGTCGTGGTCACCGCGCGCATCTCGGGCACGCTGGCGACGAAGTTGATCCAGCGCGCGCTGGCCGGCCAGGGAATCAGCGTCGTCTGGGTCGACACGGCGAGCTTCGCCGGCCGCCCGACCCGGGTCGAGCCGGAGTTGCTCCGGTTGCAGGCGGCGGGCGTCGCCGTCGCTGCGATCCGGCAGGGTGACTCGCTCGCCGCCGTGCTCGGCGCCGGGGCGGAAGCGAGGACTGCTCATGCCTAGGACGATCGCCGTCTTCCTCTTCCCGGCGGCGCTCGTCGCGCTCGGTTGGCTGCGACTCGAGGAGCCGCGAGCGAGAGCGGCGGACTGGCTCTGGATCGTCCTGCTCGCGCTCGCGCCCGCGCTGGCGCCGCGCCTCTGGATCCGCGTCGCGCTGAGCGTCCCGGCGGCCCTCGTGGCTGCGTGGATCGCACTCGACCGGTCGATGGCGGCCGACGACCGGCCCGGGTTCTTCGGCCCGGTGCTCGCCCGCTTCGTGGACGGCGTCGGCGGCTACTACGACGTCTCGGTGCCGTTCGCCGCCGCCGAGCACCAGCGGATGCACGGCGTGCTGCTGCTCGCGATCTTCGGCTTCTGCCTCGTGCTCGCGCACGCCGCTGCGGCCCGGCGGCCCCTGCCCGCCATGTTCGCCGTGATCGCGGGTGCGGGGTGGCCCGCGACGCTCTTGCCCTCGGGCAGCATCGTCTACGGCGCCGTGATCCTGGCGGCCGCGTTGTGGGTGCTCGCCGGCCTGCGGACGACGCGCCCCGTGCCGGCGCTCGTCGCCGGCGTGGTGCTCGTCCTTGCCGCGGCTGGAGCGTCGACATCGGCCGCGCTTGCGAAAGACGGCGTGTTCGCCTGGGAGAAGTGGAATCCGGGCGGCAGCTCGCGCGTGCCCGTCTCGGTCAGCTACGTCTGGGAGGCGAACTACGGCGGGATCGAGTTCCCGAAGAACCCGACCACGGTCCTGCGCGTGCGAGGCCCCCAGCGCGGCCTGTACTGGCGGGCGACGACGCTCGACCAGTTCGAGGCCGACCGCTGGATCGAGAACCCGACGTTGCTCTCGACCGAGCTCTCGCCGGGCACGGTCCCGGACGATCCGCTCCTGCCCGCACGCGCCCGAAACCAGCGGACGTGGACGAAACAGGAGGTCGAGGTCGTCGCCCTCCGCGAGACGCGGATCGTCGCCGCGTCGCAACCCGTGCGGCTCGACGCGAGTGAGGTGGGCGGCGTCTTCCACCTCGCGAGTGGGCTCTTCCGCGCACCGGGCGGGCTCGCTCGCGGCCAGCGCTACACCGTGCACAGCTTCGCGCCACGTCCCGGCCCGAAGGAGCTCGCGACGATCGAGGCCGACTATCCCGGGGAGCTCTCCCGCTACCTCCAGCTCGGCCGGACGCAGGTCGAGCCGTTCGGCAACTCCGGCCGCGACGCCCGGGTCGACGCGCTCTTCCGGGACGAGCGCTACGTCGCCCTCTGGCCGTACCAGGGCGTCTGGGAGCAGGCGCAGCGGCTGCGCGCCGGAGCGCGCACGCCGTATGGCGCTGTCGTCGCGATCGAGACGTGGCTGCGGTCGACCGGCGACTTCGTCTACGACGAGACGCCGCCGCCGAACGGCGACCTGCCGCCGCTCGCCGCTTTCGTGGAGCGCGGCAAGGCCGGCTACTGCCAGCAGTTCTCCGGTGCGATGGCCCTGATGCTCCGCTTCCTCGGCATCCCGGCGCGCGTCGCAGCGGGCTTCACGAGCGGCAAGCGCGAGGACGGCGCCTGGGTCGTGAGCGACACGAACGCCCATACCTGGGTGGAGGCGTGGTTCCCCGGCTACGGCTGGCTCTCCTTCGACCCCACGCCCGGGCGTGGTGCGCTGGCTGCGAGCTACAGCGCCTCGTCGACGGGATTCAACGTCGGCGATGCCGCCGAGGCGTTCGGCAGCGCTCCCGCGGGGGGCGGCCGTGGTGGTGCGAGCGAGCTGGGGCGCCTGCTCGAGCTGAAGGAGCAGCTTGCGGCGCGGGGCGCGGCGGGCACCCAGGCGGACGACCGCTCGCTCGGCACGTTCTGGCGGCTCGTGCTGCTCGCGCTCGCGGCCGTCGCCCTGCTCGGGATGGTCAAGCTCGTTCGCCGGCGGCTGCGCTATCTGACGCGCGACCCTCGGCGGCTGGCAGCCGCGGCGCGGCAGGAGCTGGCCGACTTCCTGGCCGACCAGGGGATCGCGATCGGAGCGAGCGCCACGCCCGACGATCTCCGCGCCCTGCTCCGCCAGGAGCTCGGCATGGACGCCCGGTCGTTCACGGGTGCGCTCGCCGTGGCGCGATTCGGCCCGCCCGCCACGAGCGAGGCGGCTGCCGGTGACGCGCGGCGCGAGTTGCGGAACCTGCTGCGGGCGATTCGCAACCGCCTCGGCCGGCCCGCCCGGCTGCGCGGCCTCGTCCGGATCAGCTCCCTCCGCGCGTGATCCCCGCCGTCGTGATCGCCGCCGGCCTCGGCACGAGGCTGCGGCCCCTGACCGAGCGCTACGCAAAGCCGGTGCTCCCGATCGACGGCGTCCCCGTCGTCGCCCGGCTGCTGCGCGAGCTCGCCACGGCCGGCTGCCCACGCGTCACCGTCGTCGTCGGCCACCTCGGCCTGCAGGTGCGCCGCCTGCTCGGCGACGGCAGCGGCTTCGGGGTCGAGATCGTGTACGTCGAACAGCCCGCTCCGGACGGTTCCGCCGACGCGGTGCAGCGCGCCGGAGCAACGCCCCCGTATCTCGTCGCGGCAGCGGACACGGTCTTTCCGGAAGGGGCAGTTGCAGCGGTCGCAGCCCGGGCGACCACCGGCGCGGTCGCCGTCAGACGGCTGCCGGAGCGGGTGCCGGTCCGCGTGCGGAACGGCCTGGTCGAGCGCATTCGCGACGCGGACGGGCCCGGGCCGTACTCCGGCGCGCCGCTGTGGGGCGTCGGCCCGCCCGTGCACGAGCGCTTGTGCCTCGACAGGCGCCCGTGGGAGCTCGGGAACGCGTTTCAAGCCGCGATCGACGCGGGAACGCAGATCGAGGCGGTCGAGATCGGGGCGACACGGGACCTGACCGAGCCGCTCGACCTCCTCCACCGGAACTTTCCCTATCTGAGCAGTCTGTGACCGACGCCTACGACCATTTCCAGCAGGGCCGCACCCACCTCAAGAACGGGATGGCGGCGCAGGCGACCGTCGCGCTCGAGAAGGCGAAGAAACTGGAGCCGGACAAGGCCTCGATCCGGGAGGCGCTCGGGATCGCCTACTTCCGGATCCAGCGCTGGCAGGAGGCCGAAGCGGAGTTCCGGGCCGTGCTCGAGCTCTCGCCGACCGACGACTACGCGCACTATGCGCTCGGCCGCTCGCTCGAGAAGCAGGGCCGGGACGCCGAGGCGAACGGCCACTACAAGCTCGCGAGCTCGCTCTCGCCGAACAGCGAGACCTACGCCGAGCGGATCATGCAGCTCGACGAACCGACGGGCGAGCCGACGTAGGATCGCGGGGTGAAGGCCGTCGTGCAGCGTGTCTCGCGCGCGTCCGTGCGCGTGCACGGCCGCGACGAAGGCGCGATCGGCCCGGGCGTGCTCGTGCTGCTCGGCGTCGCCGGCGCGGACGGCGAAGACGAGGCGATGCGCCTGGCGGGAAAGGTGGCGCGCCTGCGTATCTTCGAGAACGACGACGGCCGCTTCGACCGCTCGTTGCTCGACACCGGCGGTGCCGTGCTCGTCGTCAGCCAGTTCACGCTGATCGCGGACACGGCGAAGGGCAACAGGCCGAGCTTCGCCGGCGCGGCGCCGCCCGAGCGCGCCGAGCCGCTCTACGAGCGCTTCTGTGTGGCGCTGCGTGGGCTCGGGGTGCCGGTCGCGACCGGCGTCTTCGGTGCCCGGATGGAGGTCGAGCTCGTCAACGACGGCCCGGTCACGGTTGTGCTGGAGGCTTCGGTCGCCGGCGATGCTCCAGGCTGAGAGGCGCTGTCCGACGACGGCACCTGCGTGGACGGCGCGAGTGCCGGGGCAGAGGCCGAATCGCCCAGGCGTTGCTACAATCCTCGCACCACATTTCACCTGCTGGACGAAATGGGCGCGCTGCGCCCATTTTTGTTGAGGGGGCACGATGCGCACGTCGACACACGACAAGGAGCGGACACTGACGAAGCAGGTCGGACGGGACGTCGAGGCAGCCCTGCCGGGCGTCGAGGTGCTCGCGGTCGAGCTGCAGAGCCCCGAGCGGTTCACCGTCTTCGTCGACCACGCCGAGGGCGTCGACCACGCGCTCTGCGCGCGTGTCACCGACGTCCTGCGCGACTACCTGGGCGAGTACGCGATCGACGTCTCCTCGCCCGGGATCGAGCGCCCGCTCCGCAAGCCCGAGCACTTTCGCAACGTCGTCGGCCGCACGGTCACGCTTCGCACCCCGGAGCGCAAGCGCCTCAAGGGCGAGATCGTCAGCGCCGGCGAGAGCTCCGTCGCCGTCCGTTCGGGCGCCGACACCATCGAGATCCCGTACGACCAGGTCGTCCGGGGAAACCTGGTCTACGAAGGGTAGGAACAGCGATGTCGCAGGAAATCATCGAGCACATCCGCGGCCTCGAGCGCGAGAAGGGGATCGAGGAGAACACCGTCGTCCAGGCACTGGAGGACGCGCTCCTCGCCGCGTACAAGAAGACCCCCGGCGCCTCCCGGCATGCCGTCGTCGAGCTCGACGACGAGGGGGAGTTCCGCGTCTATTCGATCGTGATCCCCGGCGACCTCGAGGAGCGGCTGCTCGACGAGGCGATGGAGGCCAAGATCGACGAGCTGGAGGCGCTCGAGGAGGAGACCGGCGAGAAGCAGCACACGCTGATCAACCAGGACGAGCTCGAGCTCGACTGGGACCAGGTGCCCGAGGAGCTGATCGAGCGCGCCGACGTGACGCCGCAGGACTTCGGGCGCATCGCCGCGATGACCGCCAAGCAGGTGATCCAGCAGCGCATCCGCGAGGCCGAGCGCGCGATGATGTACGAGGAGTACATCGACCGCCAGGGCGAGGTCGTCACCGGCATCGTCCAGCAGGCGGGAGACCGCAACAACGTGCTCGTCGACCTCGGCAAGGTCGAGGCGCTCCTGCCGCGCTCCGAGCAGGTCGACGGTGAGCGCTACGAGCAGGGCTCCCGGATCAAGGCCGTGATCACCGAGGTCCGGTCCGGTACGAAGGGCCCGCAGGTGATCCTCTCGCGCCGCGACCCGGAGCTGATCAAGACCCTCTTCGAGCTCGAGGTGCCCGAGATCGCCGACGGCCTCGTCGAGATCCGCGGCGTCGCCCGCGAGCCCGGCTACCGCGCGAAGATCGCGGTCGAGTCGCATGCCCAGGGCGTCGACCCGGTCGGCGCCTGCGTCGGGCCCCGCGGCTCCCGGGTACGCATGGTCGTCTCGGAGCTGCGCGGCGAGAAGATCGACATCATCCCGTGGAACAACGAGCCCGCCCGCTTCGTCGCGAAGGCACTCTCGCCCGCACGCGTGCGCGAGGTCTACATCGACGACGAGACCAAGGAGGCGACGGTCGTCGTCCCGAACGACCAGCTGGCGCTCGCGATCGGCAAGGAGGGCCTGAACGCCCGCCTCGCAGCGCGCCTGACCGGGTGGAAGGTCGACATCCAGTCCGACGAGGAGTTCGCGCAGGCCGAGGCCGAGGCTGCCTTCGCCGGTGCGGGCGAGGGCGAAGGCGAGGGCGGCGACTACTCAGGCCGCTGCGCCGCGATCCTCTCGAACGGCAAGCGCTGCCCGAACGCATCGCTGACCGGCACCCGCTACTGCGGCGTGCCCGCCCACCAGGCGCTCGTCGGCACCGAGCCGGAGGAGATCCCGGCCGCCGAGGTCGAGGAGGAGGCGACGCCCGCCGAGGCCGAGTCGCTCGAGCCCGTGGCCGAGGTCGATCCCGGCAGTGAGCCGGAGTCGGAGGCCGTGCACGAGTCCGAGCCCGAGGTCGCCGTCGCGGAGGAGGGCGAGCCCGCTGCGTGACCGTGCCGGAGCGGACCTGTGCGGGCTGCGGGCGGAAAGCGCCCCAGCCGGAACTGATCCGCTTCGCGGCCGTCGACGGCTCGCTGACGGCCGGCCGGGCGCTGCCCGGACGCGGCGTCTACACCTGTCGTCGGCTCGCCTGCTTCGAGCGGGCGCTGGCGGCTCGAGCCTTCAACCGCGTGCTCAGGCGGAACCTCGTCGTCGATCCGGCGCTCTCGCGCCTCTACACTGAACGCTGATGGCCGACGGACCGAACAAGCCGAACCGCCCGATCCGGCCCCGCCAGGGGGCGCCCGGCCGTAAGCGCCGGGTCGTGATCGAGGGTGGCTCGAACCGCCCCAACCCGCGTCAGGCGCGCGGCCGCACCGACGCGATGCCGAAGCGCGAGAAGCAGGAGGTCGCGCCGCCGACCGGTCCGGCGACGGTTCCGTCCGGCGTGTCCGTTCGCGATCTCTCGCAGGCGCTCGGCGTCCCCGCGGCCCAGATCATCAAGATCATGATGGGGCTCGGCCAGATGGTTCAGATCACCCAGTCGCTCTCCGACGAGGAGGTCGAGCTGATCGGGACGGAGCTCAGCCGCGAGATCACGATCAAGCACGCCGCCGACGAGGAGGAGCTGCCGGAGGTCTTCGAGGACGCCGAGGCCGACCTCGCGCCGCGCCCGCCGGTCGTCACGATCATGGGCCACGTCGACCACGGCAAGACGACGCTGCTGGACGCGATCCGCGAGGCGGCGGTCGTCGAGACCGAGGCCGGCGGGATCACGCAGCACATCGGCGCCTACCAGGCCGAGATCCGCGGCCGCAAGATCACGTTCCTCGACACCCCCGGCCACGAGGCCTTCACCGCGATGCGCGCCCGCGGCGCGAAGGTGACGGACATCGCCGTGCTCGTGGTCGCCGCCGACGACAGCGTGATGCCGCAGACGAAGGAGTCGATCTCCCATGCGCGCGCCGCCGACGTGCCGATCGTCGTCGCCGTCAACAAGATGGACATGCCGGACGCCAACCCGGACCGCGTCAAGTCCGACCTCGCCGCCGAGGGGCTGCAGCCGGAGGACTGGGGCGGCACGGTCCAGTTCTCGAACGTCTCGGCGAAGCAGAAGACGAATCTCGAGGACCTGCTCGAGAAGGTGCTGCTGGTGGCGGACGCGGAGCTCGAGCTGACTGCGAACCCGAACGCCGAAGCGTCCGGCCCGATCATCGAGTCGCGGCTCGACGTCGGTCGTGGTCCGGTCGCGACCATGCTCGTCCAGCGCGGCACGCTCCGGGTGGGCGACGCAATCGTCGCGGGCGACGCGCACGGCAAGGTGCGCGCCCTGCACGACTATCGCGGCGAGAAGGTGCTGGAGGCAGGTCCGGGCACGCCGGTCGAGATTCTCGGCTTCGACGCGCCGCCGCCCGCGGGCGAGCTCGCGCGGGTCGTGGAGAACGAGCGCGAGGCACGGCAGCTCGCGCAGCGCCGCGGCCAGCGGCTTCGCACCGAGCAGCTCGCCCAGCGCTCGAAGGGCGGCGTCTCGCTCGAGTCGCTCTTCTCGCAGCTGCAGGAGGGCGCGATCCAGGATCTGAACCTCATCCTCAAGGGCGACGTCGGCGGCTCCGTCGAGGCGGCGGTGTCCGAGCTCGCGAAGATCGAGCACCCCGAGGTGCGCGTGAACGTGATCCACCAGGGCGTCGGCCCGATCACCGAGGGCGACATCATGCTCGCCTCCACCTCGAACGCGCTCGTCGTCGGCTTCAACGTCCGGCCGAACGCCGAGGCACGGCAGCTCGCCGAGCGCGAGGGCGTCGACATCCGCACCTACCGCGTCATCTACCAGCTGACCGAGGACATCGAGCAGGCGCTCGTCGGCATGCTCACCGCCGTCCAGACCGAGGAGATCACGGGCGAGGCCGAGGTGCGCGCGCTCTTCAAGGTCTCCAGGCTCGGCACGATCGCCGGCTGCATGGTCACCTCCGGCGTCGTCAAGCGGAACTCGCAGGTCCGTGTCGTCCGCGACAGCACCGTGATCTACGACACGACGATCTCGCAGCTGAAGCGGTTCAAGGAAGACGCGCGCGATGTCGCAGAGGGCTTCGAGTGCGGGATCCTGCTCGACGGCTTCAACGACGTCAAGGAAGGCGACGTGCTCGAGGCCTACGAGACGCGTCAGGTCGAGCGGACGTCGCTCGACGAGCCGGCCGCGCCGGCGACGACGACCTAGCCCGGCTCGGCCAGCAGCCCGCCGGCCGCGACGACGCAGTCGCGCCCCCGGGCCTTCGCCGCGTAGAGCGCGCGGTCGGCCATCCGCACGAGCATGTCGACGTCCGGGGCGTCGGTGGGGAACGCGGCGACGCCGAAGCTCGCGGTGATCGGGCGGTCGATCCCGGGGATGTCGATCAGCGCCACCTGGGCCCGCAGCTTCTCGCCGAGCAGGAGCGCGCCCTCGAGCGGCGTGTCGGGGAGGAGGATCAGGAACTCCTCACCGCCGTAGCGGCCGACCACGTCCGCCTCGCGCAGCCCGGCTCGGAGCGCCGCACTCGCGGCCGCCAGCGCGGCGTCGCCCTGGTCGTGCCCGAAGACGTCGTTGATCTGCTTGAAGTGGTCGAGGTCGCAGAGGATCGCCGCGAGCGGCAGCTCGGTGCGTGCCGCCTGGGCGACCATGCGGACGAGGCTCTCGCGCAGGCTGCGGACGTTCGGCAGGCCGGTGAGGCCGTCGGTCGCCGCCCGGATCTCCGCGACGGCGAGGTTGCGGAGGTTCGCCAGCACGGGGGCGGCCTGGGAGACCGACTGCACGATCTTCTCCTCCTCGCGCTCCGAGAGCGGAAGTGGGTGCCCGACGAGCACGGAGCCGATCACCTCGCCCCCGACGAGCGACGGCACGCAGGTCGCGCGCGGCTCGTGCTCGCAGAGCGCGCAGGCGAGGAGCGGCTCCTCACCCGCAGCGTGCGTGTAGGGCCGGCCGAGCCGCACTGCGAGGCACGAGCCGGGAGCCGAATCGACGAGCTTCGCGGCGAGCGGCGAGCCGGCCCCGAGCTTCGTCGCGGGCTCCAGGCGGTTCTGGCTGTTGTTGCGGTTGAGCACGACGACCGCGCTGTTCGGCACCGAGCGCTCGAGGTGCCGCTTCACGAGCGCGTGGGCCTCGGTCTCGCTCTCGGTGATCTGCAGGGTCTCGGCGAACTCGCGCTGGCTCTCGTGATCGAGCCGCTCGACCTGCTGGCGAGCGAGCTCGTCGCGGCGGAGCCGGCGCGTGAGCACGCTCCCGACCACGGTGAAGAAGACTGCGAGCAGCGCCACGAGGACGACGGCCCGCTCGACCGCGGTGCGATGGCTCGCCTCGGAGCGCTCCTCGATCAGCAGGCGCAGCCTGTCGTTGTGCTGCCGGAACTTCTCGATCAGCTCGCGGCGCACGAGGGCGGTCTCCAGCGCGATCTGCCGCCGTTGCGAACACGGATGATCGCGTCGTTCGCGCTTCCCGCCCAGCGGTCCGCGAGCCGCGACTGTGCGTCGATCTCGGCGAGATGCTTCGGCTTGCCGGTCGCGTACGCGCGCGCCCGGTCCGTCGCGCCCGCCAGATCCTGCGCTGCGTCGTCGTACGGCTCGAGGAACGTCGCGCGCCGCGTCTGGGCGTAGCCGCGGAGCGCACTCTCGCGCGCGACGACGGCGGTCAGCATCTCCTCCGCCGCCTCGATGCCCGCGAACGCCTGGCGGGCGACCTGCCGCTCTGTCGTCATCGCCGTCCAGACGACGGCCGAGGTGCCGAGGGTGAAGGTCGCGATCACCGTTGCAAAGAGGGCCACGTGCCGCATGTGTCTCTGTTCGGCAGGCCACCGACCGAGCTTGAGGCTTCAATACCGCCATGGCGAGCGGCTGGATCGGGATCCTCTCCGCCGAGTTGCACTTTCCGGAGGCGCACTCGCTGAAGGAGAAGCGGATGCACGTCCGCTCGGCGAAGGAGCAGTTGCGGAACCGCTTCGGCGCGGCCGTCGCCGAGGTCGATCACCACGACGTGTGGCAGCGTGCGCGGCTGACGGTCGCCGTCGTCACGCGCGAGGCCGGCGAGGCCGACCGCTTGCTCGCCGACGCGGAGCGCTACCTCGCCTCGCGCGAATGGGAGCTCGGACCGGTCGACCGCCAGCTCGTCACGCTCGACGACTAGCCAGGGGAGGCCGCTACGGTAGACGCATGACGGGGCGTATGCGCAGGGTCAACGAATCGCTCCGGCAGGTGCTTTCCGAAGGGTTGCTCGACCTGAAGGATCCGCGCATCGGCTTCGTCACGGTCACCGGCGTCGACGCGTCACCCGACCTTCGCCACGCGACCGTCTACGTCAGCGTGCTCGGCGGCGAGAAGAAGCAGCGCTCGAGCATGACCGGCCTCGACGCCGCCCACGGCGTGCTCCAGGCCCGGATCTCGCGCGAGCTCCGGATGAAGCGGACCCCGCAGCTCGTGTTCGAATACGATCACGCGGTCGAGCACGGCGTGCGGATGTCCAAACTCATCGATGAGCTCGCCCCAGACCCAGACGACCACGGCAGCTGACCTCGGCGCGGTCGTCGAGGAGCTTCGCACCCGCGAGCGCTTTCTCGTCACCACGCACGAAAATCCGGACGGAGACGCGCTCGGCTCCCTGCTCGCCTCGCACCTCGCGCTGCGCGCCCTCGGCAAGGACAGCGTCATGTTCCTCGCCGGACCGTCACCGCTTCCCGGCGAGTACCGGTTCCTGCCGTTCGCGGAGTTGCGGCGCGAGCTCCCCGACGACGCGGCCGAACGGGCGCTCGTGGCCGTGGACTGCGCCAACGAGAGCCGGCTCGGCGCCGATCCCGCGGTGCTCCATCAGACCGCGTTCACGATCAACATCGACCACCACCACGACAACGCGCGCTTCGGCGACGTCAACCTCGTCGACGCGACCGCATCCTCGACCGGCGAGGTGCTTCGCGACGTCCTCCGCGAGCTCGGAATCGAGCTGACGCCGGAGCTGGCCGAGCCGCTCTACGTCGCTCTCGTCACCGACACCGGCCGGTTCCAGTACGCGAACACGACCCCGAAAGCGCTGCGCCTCGCGGCCGAGCTCGTCGAGGCCGGCGCCGACGTCCACAAGGTCTTCCAGGACGTGTACGAGAGCGTCCAGTTCGCCAAGCTGAAGCTGCTCGCACGCGCGCTCGAGCGGGCGCAGGTGTACGAGGGCGGCGGCATCGTCGTCTCGTACCTCCTCCGCGACGACTTCTCCGAGGTCGGGGCGGTCGAGCCGTACTCGGAGGGGATCATCGACTTCCTGCGCGCGGTCGAGGGCGCCGACATGGCTGCGCTGATCCGCGAGCCGCCACGCGGCGGCAGCCCGGCCCGGCGGATCTCGCTGCGCGCCTCGCACGACGAGCTCGACGTCTCGGCGATCGCTCGCGCATCCGGCGGCGGCGGGCACCGGCAGGCGGCCGGATTCTCGAGCGACGAGTCGATCGACGAGATCACCGCCTTCCTCCGCCGCGAGTTCACCGCGGCGCAGGGCGGCTGATGCCGCCGAAGGGCCTCGAGCCGAGCGGGATCATCCTCGTCGACAAGCCGGCGGGGCCGTCCTCGTTCGCGATCGTGGCCCGGGTCCGCTCGCGCACCGGCACGAAGATGGGCCACGCGGGAACTCTCGACCCTTTCGCGACCGGATTGTTGCTTCTGCTCTCGGGGCGGTCGACAAAATTGGCGGGATCGTTCGTCGGCCTCGACAAGCGCTATCTCACGGACGTCGACCTGACGGCCCGGACGTCGACGGGCGACCCGGAGGGCGAGGTCCTGGAGCAGCTGGACGCTCCGTCGCAGGACGAGCTCGAGCACCGGCTCGCGGGCCTCCGCGGCGAGATCGAGCTGCCGATCCCGGCCGCGTCCGCGGTCAAGATCGGCGGTGAGCGCGCCTACAAGCTCCACCGCCGCGGCGTTGCCGTCGAGATGCCGCTGCGGCGCTCGCGCGTCGACGCGCTCGAGGTCAACGCGTATACAGATGGCGTGGTCACGCTCGACCTGCGCGTCAGCTCGGGCACCTACGTCCGGGCGATCGCCGAGGCCCTCGGAGGCCACTGCGCGACGCTGCGCCGGCTCGAGATCGGCCCGTTCAGCGTCGCGGAGGCAGACGAGGAGCGGATCATCCCGGCCGAAGAGGCGCTGGCGCGGCTGTCGTGAGCATCGCGGTCGCGATCGGCACCTTCGACGGCGTCCACCTCGGCCATCGCCGGGTGGTCCAGACTGCCCTCGACACGGGGCTGCCGGTACGCGTGCTCACGTTCTACCCGCACCCGCGCAGCGTCGTCCGGGGCAACCTCGTCGAGCTGATCTCGACGCTCGAGCGCCGCCTCGAGCTGCTCGCCGAGCTGGGCGTCGCCGAGACGCGGGTGCTCGAGTTCACGCTCGAGTTCGCGGCGCAGGCACCGGAGCAGTTCGCCGTCGCGCACCTCGCCGACGCGAGCGTCGTCGTCGCCGGCGAGGGGTTCCGCTTCGGCCACCGGCGCAGCGGCGACCTCGACCTGCTCGAGCGGCTCGGGCACGAGGTGCGCCCGGTGCCGGTGCTCGCAGGTGTCTCGTCGACCGAGATCCGCGCCCGCCTGCACGCGGGCGAGGTGGGGGAGGCGGCGCGCATGCTCGGCCGGCCGCCGGAGCTCGACGGCACCGTCGTCGCCGGCGACCGGAGAGGTGGCACGCTCGGCTATCCGACGGCGAACCTGGCGGTCGATCCTGCCCTGCTCGTGCCGGCGTACGGGATCTACGCCGGCGCCGCGCTCGGGCATCCGGCCGCCGTCTCGATCGGGACGAACCCCCACTACGGCGGCGAGGAGCGGCGGATCGAGCCGCACCTGCTCGACTTCGAGGGCGACCTCTACGGGCGCCGGCTCGTCGTCGAGCTGTGGCAGCGGCTCCGCGACGAGCAGGCGTTCGGGAGCGAGCAGGAGTTGATCGACCAGATCGCCCGCGACGTCGACGCGACGAGGAAGGCCGTCCGGCCGGCGTAGGTAGGTTCCGCTCCGTGAGCGAGAACGGAGCGATGATCCACGCCCGCGGGCTCGTGAAGCGCTTCGGCGAGCTCGTCGCCGTCGACGGCATCGATCTCGACGTCAAGCGCGGCGAGGCTTTCGGCTTCCTCGGCCCGAACGGGGCGGGGAAGAGCTCGACGATGCGGATGATCGGCTGCGTCTCGCCCGTCACCGAGGGCACGCTCCGCATCCTCGGCCAGGATCCGGCGGTGCACGGCCCGCAGATCCGCGCGCGCCTCGGCGTCGTCCCGCAGCAGGACACGCTCGACTTCGAGCTGACCGTGCGCGAGAACGTGCTCATCTACGGGCGCTACTTCGGGCTCTCGCGGCGCGAGCTGAAGCCGAGGATCGAAGAGCTGCTCGACTTCGTCCAGCTGACCGAGCGCGCCGGCGACAAGGTCGAGCCGTTGTCCGGCGGGATGAAGCGCCGCCTCACGATCGCGCGCTCCCTCGTCAACGACCCCGACCTGCTGCTGCTCGACGAGCCGACCACGGGGCTCGACCCGCAGGCACGCCACGTCGTCTGGGACCGGCTCTTCCGCCTCAAGCAGCAGGGCAAGACGTTCGTCGTCACCACGCACTACATGGACGAGGCCGAGCAGCTCTGCGACCGGCTCGTCGTGATGGATCACGGCTCGATCGTCGCCGAAGGCTCCCCGTGGCAGCTGATCCAGCGCTACTCGACGCGCGAGGTGGTCGAGGTCCGCTTCGAGGACGCACGGCCGCAGAACGGCGTCTTCGAGGGCGCCGCGGAGCGGGTGGAGGAGCTGCCGGACCGCGTCCTCCTCTACACGCGCGACGGCGACGCGACCGCTTCCGCGATCGCGGATCGCGGCCTCCCGCCGCACTCAACGCTGATCCGCCGCAGCACGCTCGAGGACGTCTTCCTCCACCTGACCGGCCGCACGCTGGTCGACTGAGCGTGGACAGCGTCCTCCAGCCGCTCCGCGCCTACGAGCACTGGCTCGCGCAGTACAAGCGGGTCTGGCGCGGGACGATCGGGACCAGCCTCGTCAATCCTGCTCCTCTACGTCACCGCGCTCGGGGTGGGGCTCGGCACGATCGTCGACCAGACCCAGAATGCCCCGGCGGGCGTCCCGTATCTCAGCTACGTCGCTCCGGGGCTGCTCGCAGCGGCCGCGATGCAGACGGCGACGATCGAGTCGACCTGGCCGGTGATGGCCGCGATCAAGTGGTCACGCGTCTACCACGCGATGATCGCGACGCCGTTGACCGAGCGGGACGCGTTCGTCGGTCATCAGCTCTTCGTCGTCACCCGCGTCTTCGTGTCCGCTGCGGCCTACCTCGCTGTCATCACCGTCTTCGGCGCCGTCGACTCCTGGTGCGGCGCTCCTCGTCGTCCCAGCCGCGGTCCTGATCGGCACGGCGTTCTCGATGCCGATGGCTGCGCTTGCAGCGGCGGTGGAGGACGACCGGACGTTCGTGACGATCTTCCGCTTCCTGATCGTGCCGATGTTTCTCTTCTCCGGCACCTTCTTCCCCGTCTCCCAGCTGCCGCTCGCCTTCGAGCTGGTGGCATACGTGACGCCGATCTGGCACGGAGTCGAGCTGTGCCGGACGCTCACGCTCGGCACGGCCGAGCTGGGGGCGGCGCTCGGCCACGTCGCGTACCTGCTCGCGTGGACGATCGTCGGCTTCGAGCTCGCGCGACGTTCCTACCGGCGGAGGCTGCTCGGATGAGCTCGCTCGTCCCGCGCGCGCTCGAGCTTCCCGGTGGCCGCGGCATCCACCTGTTCGAGCGGAACGTGCATGAGCCACCGGCGGACCTGGCCGATCATCGTCTCGGGCTTCTTCGAGCCGCTCTTCTATCCTGCTCGCGCTCGGTTACGGCCTCGGCACCTACGTCGGGGACGTCGTCATCGACGGGGCGGCGATCGAGTACGCCGCCTTCGTCGCGCCCGCGCTGCTGGCCGCTTCGGCCTTCAACGGCGCGTTCTACGACGCGACGAACATCTTCTGGAAGCTGCGCTACCAGAAGGTCTACGACGCCGTCCTGGCGACGCCGCTCGGGCCGAAGGACATCGCGTCGGGCGAGACCGCCTTCGCGCTCTTCCGCGGCCTCATCTACGCCGTCGGCTTCTTCACCGTGATCGCTGCGCTCGGGCTGCTCCAGTCGTGGTGGGCGCTGCTCGCGGTGCCGGCGACGGTCTTCATCGGCTTCGCCTTCGCCGGAGCCGGGATCGCCGCCGTGACGTGGATGCGGTCCTGGCAGGACTTCGACATCCTCAACCTCGCGATCCTGCCGATGTTTCTCTTCTCGGCGACGTTCTTCCCGCTCTCGACCTACCCGGAGTGGCTCCAGGTCGTGGTCCAGGCGACGCCGCTCTACCACGGCGTCGAGCTGCTGCGGTCGCTGACGACGGGCACGGTCGGCTGGTATCAGCTCTTCGACGTCGCGTATCTCGCCGCGCTCGGCGGCGTCGGCATGTGGATCGCGAGCAGGCGGATCGAGCGCCTGCTCCTGACCTGAGCGTCGGGACGCGCAAGATTTCGTCCCTGGATGTGTCTTCCGGGCTATGGAGCCTCTCTCCGTGCACGCAGGTCTCGAGCGCGTTCGCTGTCTCGAGTGCGGCGCCACGTACGGCAAGCCGTATCGCGGCGGGACGATCTCCACGAATCCCGGGTGCCCGGAGTGCGGCTACCTCGGCTGGGTGCCGGATGGAGCGCGGCTCAGGGCAACAACGCCGCGTGACCGCTCCGGCGCGGGTCACCCGCCGCGCCCGAGCGTGAGAGCAGGCTGACGCCGCCGAAATAGTGGTGCAGACCGGGCCAGCGCCGCACCTGCAGCCCGGCCGCGGCGAGCGCCGCGAGCGCCTCCTCGTCGACGCCCGGCTCGGCGTTGAGCACCGCGCCCGTCCGGTGGAAGCGGGGCCGGTTCACGGCTTCGACGGGGTCGACACCCTCGTCGAGGATCGCCGCTGTGACGCACACCAGCGCTGTTCGCAGCCGCGTGCCGCCGGCCGCGCCGACCGCCAGCTCGATGCCACCGTCGCCGACCGCGAGGGTCGGGGCCATCATGCTCTCCATGCGCGCGCCCGGCTCGAGCGGTGCGCGGACGAGGTCCGTCTCGCCGAGCATGCTGTTCAGGTGCAGGTCGAGACCGGGGAGGAAGTCGCCCGTTCCGAGCCCGAGGCTCGATGTGAGCACGCAGGCGTTGCCGTCGGCGTCGGCCGTGACGAGATTCGTCGTGTGGCCGTCCCGGACCGGTCCGTCGAGGGCGGCGAGCAGTGCCTGCATCCGCCCGGGCCCGTCGAGCCCGGCGAGGCGCGGCAGCCGCCCGAGCGACTCAGCCACCCCGGCGAGTCCGCCGCGCGTGTGGATCTCCCGGCCCGCGTAGGCGGCCGCGCCGGGCTCGGCCCAGCGCGCCTCGTAGCGCTCGAGGTCGCCGGCGGTGACGGGGATCCCGGCGAGTTGCGTCAGCGCGCGTGCGATCGAGCCGGTGTAGACGGACGACGCTCCCTCGTCCGCGACGAGCTCCAGCGCTCTCGCCAGGCCAGGTTGGGCGAGCGTCTCGCCGGCCTCGAGCGGCCGCCCTTCGGGCGCGTAGATGCGCTCGCCGTCCGGTTGCATGGTGTAGACGGGCGCGAGCATCGCGAGGCAGGCCGCGTGGGCGGGCGGCATCACGACGCCGCTCTGCGCCAACCGCAGCGCGGGCTCGACGAGCCGCCCCCAGGGCAGCCTGCCGTAGCGCAGGTGCAGCGCCTCGAGCCCGCGAGGCAGCCCAGGCACGGCGCACGTCCCCGGACCGACCGCGTAGTGGACGAGCTCCTCGCCGAAGGGGACATGCAGCTCGACCGGCGGGGCGCCCGCCCCCGAGGGCACGTCGACGAAGCAGTCGAGGTTCCAGGCTTCTCGTCCGTCCCAGTGGATCGCGTGGCCGCCGCCGAGGAGGCCGGTCATCACCGTCTCGGCGACGCAGGAGGCCAGCGAGGCCGCAACGGCGGCGTCCGCTGCGGAGCCGCCCTCCTCGAGGATCTCGATCCCGGCCGCGACGGTGGCTGGGTGACCGGCTGCGACACCGCCTCGGAGCATGGGTTGCTACCCTAGTGCGCGACCGAGATCTCGGCCGAGCGTGCCTTCCTTCACGCCGCGCGGGGACTCCGGAGACAACGACAGAAGGAGGCCGCATGGCCCTCACCAAGGAAGTCAAGCAGGAGCTGATCGGGAAGCACGGCCGCAACGAGGCCGATACAGGCTCCCCCGAGGTGCAGATCGCGATGCTGACCCGTCGGATCAACGACCTCACCGAGCACCTGCGGACGCATGCGAAGGACCACTACTCCCGGCGCGGGCTGCTGAAGCTCGTCGGCCGGCGGCGGCGGTTCCTGAACTACATGCAGAAGCACGACCTCGAGGGCTATCGCGCCCTCATCAAGGAGCTGGGCCTGAGGCGCTAGCGCCCCAGGAGACCCGGCCAACCGGGAGGGTGGAAGCTTGGACGAGCCCCGCAGCGTGACCGCGCAGAGCGAGGCTGATCCAAACTTCCACTCTCCGCCAAGCAGAGTGGAGGAAATGGAATGAGCACAGTAATGGGGCAACTCGCCTCGGTGACCGTCGAGATCGGCGGCAAGGAGATCACGTTCGAGACCGGCAAGCTCGCGAAGCAGGCCGACGGCGCAGTCGTGATGCGCTCGGGCGAGACGATGGTGCTGGCGACCGCAGTCGGTCGCACCGAGGCGCGTGAGGGGGCGGACTTCTTCCCGCTCACGATCGACGTCGAGGAGCGGTCGTACGCGGCCGGCAAGATCCCCGGCGGCTTCTTCAAGCGCGAGGGTCGCGCCACCGAGCGCGCGACACTGACGGCACGCATGATCGACCGCCCGATCCGGCCGCTCTGGCCGAAGGGCTTCCGCAACGAGGTGCAGGTGATCTGCACGATCCTCTCCGCGGATCTCGTCACCCCGCACGACATCCTCTGCATCAATGGCGCGTCCGCGTCGCTGATGCTCTCGCCGCTGCCGTTCTTCGGCCCGATCGGCGCCGTGCGCGTCGGCCGGATCGACGGCGAGCTGATCCTCAACCCGACGCACGAGGAGAACTTCGAGGAGTCCGCGCTCGACCTGATCGTCGTCGGCACGAAGGACGGCCTGACGATGGTCGAGGCCGGCGCCGACGAGGTGCCCGAGGACGTGCTCCTCGAGGCGCTCGACCTCGCGCACCAGGAGATCAAGAAGCTGTGCGAGGCGCAGGAGGATCTGCGCCGCCAGGCCGGCAAGGTCAAGTGGCTCGACCAGGAGCTGACCGCCGAGCTGCAGGAGTCGCACGGCCACACGATCTGGGACAGCCTGCAGGCGAAGGGCCTCCGCGAGGGCGCCGCGATCGTCGAGGAGCTCGAAGACCAGCTCGCGCCCGAGCTGTCGATGGACTCGACCGAGGACGACATCAACCGGCGCATGCAGGTGCGGGCGAGCCTCGCCCAGCTGCTCGAGCAGGGCCGGCTGGCCGCTGCCGAGGGCCCGGTGCGGGAGCAGTTCGAGAACGACCTGCGCATGCTCACCGAGGCCGAGCAGGACTCGAAGGAGCTGAAGTCGGCCAAGCGCCATCTGCTCTTCGACCGGATCATCGACACGGTGCAGCTGCCGTTCCCCGTCGGTCCCGCGACCGTCGACGGCGACGCCCCGGTCGTCAAGGACGCCGCGACGAAGGGCTACGTCAAGAAGGCCGCGGAGGCGATCTACAAGGACCTCGTCCGCAAGAAGATCGCCGTCGACAAGCGCCGCCCGGACGGCCGTGGCACGGAGGAGATCCGCGAGATCGACTGCGAGGTCACCGTCAGCCCGCGCACGCACGGCTCGGCGCTCTTCCAGCGGGGCCAGACGCAGATCATGACGCTCTGCACGCTCGGCACCGCCAAGGAGGGTCAGCGGATCGACGACCTCTCGCTGGAGACGGACCGCCGCTACATGCACCACTACAACTTCCCGCCGTACTCGGTCGGGGAGACTGGCTTCATGCGCGGCCCGAAGCGGCGTGACATCGGCCACGGTGCGCTGGCGCAGCGGGCGCTCCAGGCCGTGATCCCGGGCGTGGAGGACTTCCCGTACACGATCCGGCTCGTCTCCGAGACGCTGGAGTCGAACGGCTCCTCGTCGATGGGCTCGGTCTGCGGCTCGACGCTCGCGCTGATGGACGCCGGCGTGCCGATCACGGCGCCGGTCTCCGGGATCGCGATGGGCCTCGTCAAGGAGGGCGACGACTACGTCATCCTCACCGACATCCAGGGCGCGGAGGACCACCTGGGCGACATGGACTTCAAGGTCGCCGGCACGAGGGACGGGATCACCGCGCTCCAGATGGACATCAAGATCACCGGCGTGACGCAGGAGATCATGACCAACGCGCTCGCGCAGGCGAAGCAGGCGAGGAACTTCATCCTCGACCGGATGCTGGAGGCGCTGCCCGAGGCCCGGACGGAGCTCGCTCCGCACGCGCCGCGGATCTCCTCGATCCAGATCAACCCGGACTTCATCGGGATGGTGATCGGCAAGGGCGGCGAGACGATCCGCTCGCTCGAGTCGGAGTACGACGTCCAGATCGACATCGAGGAGGACGGCACGATCCTCGTCTACGCGACCGAGGGCACGAAGGCGGACGCGGCGATCGCGGCGATCGCCTCGCTGACCAAGGAGGCCGAGGTGGGGGACACCTTCACCGGCAAGGTCGTGAAGACGACGCAGTTCGGCGCCTTCGTCGAGCTGAAGAAGGGCACCGACGGCCTGCTCCACGTCTCGAACGTGGGCCCGGGCCGCGTGGCGCACATCGAGGACGTGATGGCGCGCGGCGACGTGCTCGACGTGCTCGTGCAGGAGGTGGACAAGGCGCGGGGCCGGATCGGCCTCAAGCTCGTCCACAAGCACGAGGACGGCAAGCTGATCGAGCCGGAGGAGCTGATCGAGCGGGCCAAGTCGGCACCGCCGCGGCCGCCGGAGGAGGACCGCCCGCGCCGCGACGACCGCGGCCGCCGCGGCCCGCGCCGCGACTAGCGTCGCAGCGACACCGAGTGACCCGAGGGGGCGGCTATTGCCGCCCCCTCGTCATTCGGCGGGGAGCGCGAAGCCGAGGGTGAGCATGTTCCGGACGAGCGCGGCGCCGGCCGGCAGGAACTCGCCGCGGTCGGCCTCGAGGGCGTCGGCCGCATCCTCGAGCACGGCGCGGAGCGGCCGCCCAGGATCGAGCCCGCTGACCACGCGCAGCGCGCTCGGGTCGAGCCCGGCGACGAAGCCGAGCCCGCTCTGCAGGCGGAGCTCGGCCTCACGCAGCGCCCAGCTGTCGTTCTCCTGGCCGAGTGTCTGCTCCAGCTCGCAGTCAGGGGCGACCCGGAAGCGGCCGTCGAGCAGGGCATCGTCGTCGGCGAGCGAGGCGAGCAGGTCCTGGGCGGCGAACATCCGCTCCAGCGAGCCGCTCGCCTGCGTGATCCGGCCCCGGGGCAGCTCGGTCGAGCGCACCCAGTTCCCGCCGCCCGACCGTTTTCGCAGCACGATCGCCCCGTACGAGATCGCCTCGATCCCTTCGCCTGCGAAGTACTCGGCCCAGCGGTCGATCTTCTCCGCCCGCTCCTCCAGCGTCCCGGCGTCTCGGTTCCAGCCGGCGGCGGCTGCAAGGGCGTCGTCGGTGCCGGTGTGGAGGACCCAGGCGTCGCAGGCGGAGCCCTCGAGCCACCCCAGCGGGCGAGCGGCGACGTCGTCGCCCTCCTGGACCCAGCTGACCATGATCGTGGCGAGCCCGCCTTCCTCGAGGAGCACTGGGAGCGCACGGACGAGCTCCTCGCTGACCCGGTCGCGGCCGAGGCCGCTGTCGCGGAAGACGAGGCTCGTCTCCGGGCCGATCACGTAGGGCGGGTTCGCCACGACGAGGTCGAAGCGCTCGCCCGCGACGGGCTCGAGGAAGCTGCCCTGCCGCAGCTCCACGTTCTCGACGCCGTTCAGTGCGACGTTGAAGCGCGCGAACGCGAGCGCGCGCTCGTTCACGTCGGTCGCGACGACATGCTCTGCGTGGCGGGCGGCGAGGAGCGCCTGGATCCCGTTGCCGGTGCCCACGTCGAGTGCGCGCCGCACCGGGCGGCGGACGGTCAGGTTCGCGAGCGTGTTCGACGGCCGTTGCACGCCGGGCACGTGGTCGCCGCCCGCGCCGGTCTCGGGCAGGTCGGACGCGATCAGGAGGTCGTCGTGGGGGATCAGCCGCGCGGTCGCCACGAGGCGGTCGCCCTCGCGGCGAACAAGACCGAGGCGCTCGAGCCCGCCGGAGCCGAGTGGAGCGAGCGCCCGGTCGGCGGTCACCGACGACTCGCTCGCGAGGAGGACGAACAACCGGATCAGCGCCGCGAGCCTGCTCTCGTCGTCTCCGAGCCGGCGCAGGTGCGCCGGGAAGTCGGGCGGGCGCGAAAGGACGTCCCGTTCGGTCCCGAGTCGCCCCTGGATCGCCGCCCCCGTGTAGCCGGCTTCGCGTAGGACCGCGCGCAGCGACTCGAGCGCCGCCGGCTCGGGCGAGGGCGGTAGGACGGTCGTCAGACCGGCTCGTTCTTCTTCAGATCCCAGCCGGCCTTGGTCTCGGCCCCCACACCGCCCTTCAAGTCCTGCTCCTTGTAGGAGACCTCGATCTTGCTGAAGTTGAGCGTGAAGGCGTCGTTCGGGATGTCCTCGCCGCCCGAGCCGGCCTCCTGATAGGTCGTGACGACGCAGTCGGTCAGCTTGTACGTGAGGAACTCGACCGGGGTCGAGCCCGCCCTGCGCACGGTCAGAGTCGCCTCGGCGAGATGCTGGCCGCTCGCGCACGCGAGGAAGAGCTTCGGCGAGGCCTTGCTGATCGGCACGGCGAAGGAGAAGTCGTGGAAGTCCGGCTTGCCGGCGCCGGCCCCGCCCCCGCCTGCGCTGGCGGTCTGGCCGAGCGCCCAGCTGAACGAGTAGATGTCGATCTCGCCCTTGTGCTTCTCGTCCCTCGACTCGCCGGGGATGTCGGTGATCTTCAGGAACATGTCCAGTGCCATGCGTTAGGCCTCCCAGGCGTTCAGGTTCAGGGTGAACTCGGCCGTCCCGTCGCCCCCGAGCTCACGCAGGGAGTGACGGGCGGTGTAGGTGCCGGATGCGCCGGCGTAGCGGCCAGTGCCGCCGACGATGGCGTAGCTGCCCTCGTCGAGCTTGTTCGCGCCGATGCCGAGCAGCGTTCCCTCGGCGAGGTCGAAGGTGTGCAGATGGAAGGCGGCGAGGCCCGGTAGCGCCGCGGCGCTGAACCGGCCGAGCTCGCGCTCGGCGCGGTCGACGATGCGACCGGACGGGATCGCGGCGTCGGTCGCGGCGGGCAGCTTGCCCGGCTCGACCCCAGGCCGGTGGAGCCGCCAGTCGCGACCGTAGAGCGTGAGCTGTCGTGTCGTCTTGCGTGGCGCCGCCGCTGCGGCGGGCGCTCCCTCGGAGGTGGCCGCCTTCGCGGCGACGCCGGCGCCGACCGCGCCGGTCGCGAGTAGCGCGAGGCGCTTCAGGAGGCTCGCGCGGGTGGTGTTCGTGGTGGTGTTCGTGGTCGAGTCGCTCATCGTGGTCACCGGCCGTAGTAGCGGTTGGGGGTCGTGCTCGCGCCGCGGTGGTCGACGAAGACCGTCCCGCCCGGCCCGCGGATGAAGACGCCGCGGTTCGTGATCTCGATCGTGAAGAGGCCGTTCGGGCTCGTCAGCGACGCGCTGCCGCCGCCTGCAGGCCCTGGGGGACCCTGCGGGCCGGCTGGACCAGAGGGGCCGGTCCCGCCGGTCGCGCCGGTCGCACCGGTCTCGCCCTGCGAGCCCGGTGGGCCGGTGTCGCCCTGCGCGCCGGTGTCGCCCTTCGGGCCTTGGGGGCCGGTCTCGCCCTTCGCCCCCTGCGCGCCGGTGTCGCCCTTCGGCCCCTGCGCGCCGGTGTCGCCCTTCGGCCCCTGCGCGCCGGTCGCGCCGGTGTCGCCCTTGGGGCCTTCGACGCTCCAGGTAGCGGCCTCCTCGCTCGGCAGGCAGGTGGTTCCGGCGGCGACGATCCGCACCTGGCCGTTCTGGGTCTTGACGCAGGCGTGGATCTGCTCGTCTGCAGCGTGGGAGGCAAGTGCGGCGAAGCCGTTTCCGCCGAGCACGATCGCGGCCACGGTCAGCGCACCGAGTGCGTACGCGACGGTCGTTGCCTTCGAGACTCTGCCCATTGCTCGTCCCCCGTCTCGGAAATCTCGTCCTGTGCAGTGAAGTACGTCCGCCGGACGGAGTCAAGCCCTCCACACGGCTAGGATCGCCCGATGCAGGCTCACGAGCTCTCGACGCTCCCCACCGGCGAGCGGCTGATCACCGAGCACGTCCCGAGCGTGCGCTCGGTGTCCCTCGGTTTCTGGGTCGGTACGGGATCGCGGGACGAGACGGACGCGCGCGCCGGTGTCTCTCACTTCCTCGAGCACCTGCTCTTCCGCGGCACGAGCACCCATTCCGCGCAGGAGATCGCCGAGGTCTTCGACGGTCTCGGCGGCGAGCTGAACGCGGCCACCTCGCGAGAGACGACGCTCGTCTACGCGCGCGTCCCCGACGACCGGCTCGAGACGGCGCTCGACGTGATGGTCGGGATGGTCTACGACCCGGCGTTCGAGGACATCGACGCGGAGCGGGAGGTCGTGCTCGAGGAGATCGCGATGGTCGACGACAACCCGCAGGACCTCGTCCACGACGTCGTCGCCGAGGCGGTCTTCGGCGGGCACCCGCTCGGGCGCCCCGTGATCGGCCGCGCCGAGGTGATCTCGTCCGTCACCCGCCGCGCCGTTGCCGACTACCACCGCGCCGCGTATGCGCACGACAACATCGTCGTCGCGTCCGCCGGCAACGTCACTCACGAGCGCGTCCAGGAGCTGCTCGCCGCGCGGATCCCGAGCACGCAGCCGCCCACCCGGCGGACGCGGAAGCCGCTCACGCGCTCCCCCGGCCCGGGCTACCGCTTCCAGCGCAAGCCCACCGAGCAGTACCACGTCTGCCTCGGCGCGCCCGGCGTCTCGCGGAGCGACGAGCGTCGCTTCGCGGCCTCGCTGCTCGACGCGATCCTCGGCGGCTCCGCCTCCTCGCGGCTGTTCCAGGAGATCCGGGAGAAGCGGGGGATGGCGTACTCCGTCTACAGCTTCGGGTCGCAGTACTCCGACGGCGGCCAGATCGGGCTCTACGTGGGCACGCGCGAGGAGAACCTCGTCGAGTGCTTCGAGATCGTCGCGCGGGAGCTCTCGGACGTCGCGGACGGGAACGTGCGGCCGGGCGAGCTCGAGCGGGCGAAGGAGAACATGAAGGGCCGGGTGCTGCTCGCGATGGAGTCGACCTCGAATCGGATGAGCCGGCTCGGCAAGGCGCTGATCACCGGCACCGAGTTGCTCACCCTCGAGGAGCTCGTGGCGCGCGTCGAGGCCGTCACCGCCGACGACGTCGCCGGGCTCGCCGCCGAGCTGCTGCGGCTCGACCGACTCTCGGCCGCCGGGATCGGTCCGAGCGAGGCGCGCTTCCGCGCCGCGATCCAGCGTGTCAACCCGGCGCTCGTCGGCCGCAAGGCGGCATGAAGGTCTTCCTGCTCGGGCGGCGCGGCAAGGTCGGCTCGGTGCTCGCGCCGGCGCTCGAAGCAGCGGGGCACCAGCTGGTCGACTCCACCGAGGACGCCGATGCAGCCGTCGACTTCACTCGGCCCGAGGCGGTCGAGGAGAACGTGCGCGTGTGCCTCGAGGCAGGCGTGCCCGTGGTCGTCGGCACGACCGGCTTCGACCACGACCGCGTCGCGGCGCTCGCGCGCGTGCACGAGCTACCGGTCTTCTACGCCCCGAACTTTGCGCTCGGCGCCGTCCTGATGCTCCGCTTCGCGGCCGAGGCGGGGAAGCTGATGCCGCACGCCGAGATCGTCGAGCTGCACCACGAGACGAAGCTCGACGCGCCATCCGGCACGGCCAAGGCGACCGCCGCGCTGCTCCCGGAAGGAACACCGATCCACTCGGTCCGTCTGCCCGGCCTCGTGGCGCACCAGGAGGTGATCTTCGGCGGCCCCGGTGAGACGCTCACGATCCGCCACGACACGATGTCGCGCGAGGCATTCGTACCGGGCGTCCTGCTCGCTCTCGAGCGCGTGCGCGAGCTTCCGCCGGGCCTCACGGTCGGCCTCGACGCGCTGATGTAGCGCGGCCCACGCACAGACCTCTGGTCGTCCCTGCCGCCGCCGCAGGGGTGGCTGGGACGGAGCGCGCGGTGGGCCGCGCCCTCGACTGTGCAACGTTCCGGCAACCGTTGTCAAGCCCTGCGGAGGCAGGAAGGCGGCCGGCGCGGCAGTATCATCCCTCCGTGCTCGGAGAAGTCCTGACCGCGATCGTGACGCCGTTCAAGCGGGACGGCTCGGTCGATCTCGACGCCTTCCGCGCCCTGTCGCGCCACCTCGTCGACAACGGCTCAGACGGGCTCGTCGTCACGGGGACGACGGGGGAGAGCCCGACCCTGTCCGACGACGAGCGCTTCCAGCTGTACGAGGCGGCGCTCGACGAGGTCGGCGACCGCGCCACCGTCGTCGCCGGCACCGGCACCTACGACACGCGCCACTCGATCCACCTGACCGAGCGCGCGCACGAGCTCGGCGTCGACGCGTTCCTGATCGTGACGCCGTACTACTCGAAGCCGCCTCAGCGTGGCATCGTCGCGCACTTCGAGGCCGTGGCCGCGGCCACCGACAGGCCGATCGTGGTCTACAACATCCCCGGCCGGGTCGTGATCAACATCGAGCCGGAGACGATCTCCCGGCTCGCCGAGATCGAGAACGTGCGGGCCGTGAAGCAGGCGAACGACGACCTCGCGCAGGCGAGGCACATCGTCGAGACGGGCCTCGACCTCTACGCGGGCGACGACGACCTGGTTTTGCCGTTCCTCGAACTGGGCGGCGTCGGCGGCGTCTGCGTGCACACGCACGTCGTCGGCCCGCAGGTGAAGGAGCTGATCGGGCTCTGGCGGAGCGGCGAGCACGACGCCGCACGTGCGCTCGACCGTGAGCTCGCCCCCTCGATCGAGCTCTTGCGCGTCGTCGGCAACCCGATCGCGATCAAGGCTGCGCTCAATCTCCTCGGCCACGAGGTCGGCGGCCACCGGCTGCCGCTGGTCGATCCGACCGACGACGAGCGCGCTGCCGTACGGGACTGTCTCGAGCGGCTCGGGCTGCTCCAGCCCGCCGCGGTCTAGAGCCGCGCATACACTCCGCCGCGTGAGTCTTCGCATCATCCCCCTGGGCGGCCTCGGCGAGGTCGGCAAGAACATGACCGTGTACGAGCACGGCGACGAGATCGTCGTCGTCGACGCGGGCCTCGCGTTCCCCCGCGACGAGCACCTCGGCGTCGACCTCGTGCTGCCGGACATCTCGCATCTCCGCGACCGCCGTGTGAGCGCGGTCGTGCTCACGCACGGCCACGAGGATCACGTCGGCGGCCTGCCGTACCTGCTCCGCGAGGTCGACTGCGACCAGGTGATCGCGACGAAGCTGACGCTCGGGTTGATCAAGTCCAAGCTCGACGAGCACGGTCTGACCGCCTCGACGAAGCTGCAGGAAGCCGAGATGGGCAAGCCGATCCAGGTCGGCTCGTTCGCGCTCGACTTCGTGCGCGTCGCCCACTCGATCCCGGACGCGATGGCGATCGTGCTCGAGACCGCCGCCGGCCGGGTCGTCCACACCGGCGACTGGAAGCTCGACCACACGCCCGTCGACGGGCTGAAGACGGACGTCGGCCGCCTGGCCGAGCTCGGCAACCAGGGCGTCGACCTCCTGCTCGGCGACTCGACGAACGCCGAGCGGCCCGGGATGACCGGGTCCGAGCGGCTCGTCGGCGAGGCGTTTCAGCAGCTGATTCCACTGCGGACGGGGCGGATCCTCGTCGTCTCGTTCGCCTCGAACGTGCACCGGATGCAGCAGGCGATCGACGTCGCCGTGCGCTCCGGCCGCAAGGTGGCGATCGTCGGGCGCTCGATGAAGAAGAACCTCAACATCGCCCGCCAGCTCGGCTACCTCGACGTGCCGGACAACATGCTCATCAAGCCGCAGGAGGCGATGGAGCTCCCGCCCGGCCAGGTGATGATCGTGTGCACGGGCAGCCAGGGCGAGCCGATGTCGGCACTGACGCGGATCGCCTACGGCGACCATCCGTCGATCTCGGTCGACCGCGGCGACACCGTGATCATTTCGGCGAAGCCGGTCCCCGGCAACGAGCTCCGGGTCCACGACTCGATCAACCGGCTCGCGCAGGCGGGCGCCGAGGTGTTGCACCAGGAGATCGCCAACGTCCACGTCTCCGGCCACGCCTGCTCGGAGGAGCTGCGCACGATGCTCGCGCTGCTGCGGCCGAAGGCCGTGATGCCGATCCACGGCGAGTACCGGATGCTCGCGGCGCACGCGCAGCTCGCGCGCGAGGCCGGGGTGCCGGCCGACGCGATCGTGATCGCCGAGAACGGCTCCGTCGTCGAGCTCGAACAGGGGCGGACGCCGCGAATCGTCGACCGGGTCGAGTCGGGTCTCACGTTCGTGGACGGCCTCGGCGTCGGCGACGTCCGCGACGTCGCGCTTCGCGACCGCCGCCGCCTCTCGGAAGACGGCGTGCTGATCATCGTCACGACGCTCGCGAGCTCGAACGGCGGCGCGACCGCGCCGCCCGAGCTGATCGCCCGCGGAATGGGTGACTCCGACGAGCTCGTCGACGAGCTCCGGGCGGAGGCCCTGAGCGTGCTCCAGGATCTCTCCTCGGACGGGATCACCGAGATCAAGCTGATCCAGGAGCACCTGCACGACGCCGTCGGCCAGCTGGTCTACGACAGAACGCGCCGGCGGCCGATGATCCTGCCCGTGGTGATCGAGGTCTAGCAGTGGCCGACTGGCCGGACATCCTCGTCGGCCATGCGGCGAGCGAGCTGACGGCCCGCCGGTTGATCGCCCAGCTGCGGGCCTGCGAGGCTGCCTCGCTCGCCTTCTGCCGGCTGCTCGAGCGCTGGGGCAGGGGTGAGGCGCTGCCGCCGACCGCCGGCGGGCGCGAGGCTGCGCTGCGTCATGCCGCCGACCGGGTCGAGACCGCGCTCGCGGGGCTCGAGGTGCCACTCGGCCGCTATCTGCTCGAACTGGAGGCCGATCAGGCCGAGGGCCGCTCCTGGTACACGGGCCCGGGCGCAGGCGAGCTCGTCGAGTGGCAGCCGGTGCTGCTGCGGGCCGGGGTGCAGGCGTGCCCGAACCGGGTCGCGTCCGCCTATCTGGAGCTCGCCGTGCTGGTGCGGGCGCTGCAGGGCCTCTCGGACGCTGCCCGCCTCGATGCCCCTCCGGACGCGTCCTCGCTCTGGGCGGGGCTCTTCGACCTGCGCGACACGCTGCTCGGCTCGACCGTGGACGACCTGCGCGCGCTCGCCGCCTGAGGCGCTTGTGTCTATCAGTCACAAGCGCCGCGCAAACCCGCACGGTTGCGTGGGTCGAAAAGCGCTTGTGTCTATCAGACACAAAGTCGGGTGAGCCCGCCACGGATCACGGTGGTGGGGTCGGTGAACCTCGACCTCGTCGCTCGCGTCGAACGGCTGCCGCGGGCGGGGGAGACCGTGACGGATGCCACCTTCGCGCGCGTCAAGGGCGGGAAGGGGGCGAATCAGGCCGTCGCGTGCGCCCGGCTCGGGGCCGAGGTCACGCTCGTCTGCGCCGTCGGCGGCGACGCGTTTGCCGACGAAGCGCTGCCGGTTGAGGACAGGCTGACCGTCGCCGCGAGCCACGTCGACGCACCGACCGGAGTGGCGCTCATCCTCGTCGACGCCGCGGGTGAGAACCAGATCGCGGTCGCACCCGGCGCGAACGGGTTGCTCGGTGCGGTCGAGTTGCCTGAGCACGACGCCGTCCTCTGCCAGCTCGAGGTGCCGGACGCGGCCGTCCGGAGTGCCTGGGAGCAGTCGACGGGTCTCTTCTGCCTGAATGCGGCGCCCGCGCGGCCCGTCGACGTCGACGCCGACCTCACGGTCGTCAACCGCTACGAGCTCGAGGCGCTGCGCCGCCGGGACGGGCTCGTCGCGCTCACGCTGGGAGCCGAGGGCGCCGTTCTGCTCGAGGACGGGGTGGAGGTCGCCCGCGCCGAGCCGCCTGCCGTCGACGCCGTCGACGGCACCGCCGCCGGCGACGCCTTCACCGCCTGCCTGCTCGTCTCGCTGCTCGAGGGCCGCGGGCGGGAGGAGTCGCTCCGCCGTGCCTGCGCCGCGGGTGCGCTCGCCGCCTCCCGCTTCGGCGCGCAGCCCTCGCTGCCCACGGCAGCCGAAGTGGACGAGATACTCGCGTCGTGACGATCCCCGTCATCCTCGACTGCGACCCCGGGCACGACGACGCGATCGCGCTGCTGCTCGCGCTCGCGAGCCCGGAGATCGAGCTCGTCGGCGTGACGACGACGCACGGCAACCAGACGCTCGAGAAGACGACCGACAACGCGCTGCGCGTGCTCGCGCTCGTGGGGCGCACGGACGTGCCGGTCGCGATGGGCGCCGACCGGCCGCTCGTGCGCGACCTCCGCGTCGCCGACCACGTCCACGGCGAGAGCGGCCTCGACGGGCCGGACCTGCCCGCAGCGCGCCTCCGAGCCGGTCGAGCAGCACGCCGTCGACTTCCTCGTCGAGCACGTGACCCCGGAGACCGTCCTCGTCCCGGTCGGCCCGCTCACGAACGTCGCGCTGGCGCTCGACCGCGGCATCCGGCCCGCCACGGATCGTGCTGATGGGCGGCGCGATCGCCGAGGGGAACATGACGCCCGCGGCCGAGTTCAACATCTGGGCCGACCCGGAGGCTGCCGCACGAGTCTTCGCCTCCGGGCTCGACGTGACGATGATCGGGCTCGAGGTCACGCACGCCGCCCTGCTGACGCCGGCCTGGGCGGAGCGCTTCCGCTGCCGCCGGTCGCGTCGGCACGTTCGTCGCCGAGCTGGTCGAGTTCTTCAAGCTCTACCACGCGAGGACGTACGGCTGGGACGGCGCGCCGATCCACGACGCCGTCGCGCTCGCGCACGCGTTCCGGCCCGGGCTCGTGACGACCGAGCGGATGAACGTCGAGATCGAGCTCGAGTCCGAGCTGCTGCCGCGGGCGGACCGTCGGCGACCGCTGGCACCGCACCGACCGGCCCGAGAACGCCCACGTCGGCGTCGGCATCGACGGCGACGGCTTCCTTCGGCCTGCTGCTCGAGCGGATCGCGACGCTACGGATGAGCCGCTTCCCGCCCGGAACGCTGCTACGTCGTCGTCGCCGCCGTCGGTGCGCTCGCGCTCGGCGTCGGCGCCGTCGCGACGCTCGATCGCAACCTCTGGGGCTTCCGCTCGCGCTCGGTGGGCTCGTGCTGCTCGGCTGGTCGCTGCGCGTGTCGCGGAAGGGCTGACGCCAGGCGCGTCGAAACGCGGCTCATGCCCGCGCGGACGAAGAAGCGACCCCTGCGCCCGCGCACGCCCTCGCGCGTGAAGAAGCGGACGACGAAGAAGAAGCGCCGCGCCCGCGCCGGTCACGAGCATCCGGAGCTGATCGGGCTCGGCCTCACAGCGGTCGGGCTCTTCCTCTCCTCGCTCCTCTACCTCGGCTGGGCGGGGGGCGTGGTCGGCGAGAAGGTCGAGGCGGGCCTGCGCGACCTGCTCGGCTCGGCGGCCTACGCGGCCCCGGCCGCGCTCGTCGTCGTCGGCGGGCTGATGCTCTTCCGCAGCGCGCTCCTGGACGTCAACCCCTTCCGCACGGGCCTCGCCGTCTCGCTGACGGGCCTGATGGTGACGCTCGGCTCGGAGCACGGCGGCTTCGTCGGGCGGATGCTCGGCGGCGGCCTCGCGAAGCTGCTCGGCTCGACCGGCTCGCTGCTCGTCGGCCTGACCGCGCTGCTCGCCGGCGGGCTGCTGCTCTCGGGCGCGTCGTACGGCGCCATCCTCCGCCGCTCGCACGAGCACCTCCGCCGCGGTGCGAGCGCCGCCCGCAGCCGCGCGACCAGGGAGAAAGTTGCTCAGAGCAACTATGCTCGAGGGGCCGCCGCCCGCGCTCGCACAGCACGAACCGCCCGTCGACGTCGTCCACGACTACCCCGACGTGATCTCGGAGGGCCTGTCCGAGCCGCCGCCGCTGCTCGTCGACCAGGACGATCCGACAGAGGAGCAGGGCGCCCTCTTCGACGTGCCCCGCGCCGAGGGCGAGTACGTGCTCCCCGACCGCGCCGTCCTGAGGACGTCCCCGGCCGTCCCGAAGGGCGTCAGCGGCGCCGACCAGCGCACCGCCGAGACGCTCGTGACCGCGCTCGCGCACTTCGGCGTCGAGGCGACGATCGTCGGGCAGATCGCCGGGCCGCGCGTGACCCGCTACGAGCTCCAGCTCGCGCCGGGCACGAAGGTCTCGAAGGTGGCGGCGCTCAAGGACGACCTCTCCTATGCGCTCGCGACGACCGAGATCCGCATCCTGGCGCCGATCCCGGGCAAGCAGGCGGTCGGTGTCGAGGTGCCGAACCTCGCGCCGAAGATCGTCACCCTCGGCGACATCTACGACGACCTGCCCTCGAGCGCGAGCCCGCTGGCCGTCTGGCTCGGGAAGGACATCTCGGGGAACTCCGTGTGGGCGGATCTCGCCCGGATGCCGCACATCCTGATCGCCGGCACCACCGGCTCGGGCAAGTCGGGCTGCATCAACACGATCCTGACCTCGATCCTGCTCCGCTCGACGCCGGACGAGGTGCGCATGATCCTGATCGACCCGAAGCGGATCGAGCTCAACTACTACGAGTCGATCCCGCACCTGCTGACGCCGGTCGTCTCGAGCCCGAAGGAGGCGAGCGCGGTCCTGACCAACGTCGTCGCGGAGATGGAGCGCCGCTACGAGCGCCTCTCGGTCGTGCGCGCCCGCAACCTGCCGGAGGCGAACCGCGCCTTCCGCGCCCGCGGCGAGGACACGCTGCCGTATCTCCTCGTCGTGATCGACGAGCTCGCCGACCTGATGATGATCAGCCCGCAGGCCGTCGAGGACGCGATCATCCGGCTGGCGCAGAAGTCGCGCGCCGTCGGGATCCACCTCGTGCTCGCCACGCAGCGGCCGTCCGTCGACGTGATCACCGGGATGATCAAGGCGAACGTCCCCAGCCGGATCGCCTTCGCGGTCTCCAGCCAGACCGACTCCCGCGTGATCCTCGACGGCGCCGGGGCGGAGAGCCTGCTCGGCCAGGGTGACATGCTCTTCAAGCCGCTCGGCACGAGCCGGCTCCAGCGAGTCCAGGGTGCGTACGTCTCCGAGGACGAGGTCAACCTCGTCGTCGAGCAGTGTCGCCACCAGCGCGAGCAGGAGCTCGACGAGACGCTGCTGGAAGCTCCCGAGGGCGCGTTCGAGGACTCCGACGAGCACGACGGCGAGTTCGACCCGGACGAGGATCCGCTGCTCGACAAGGCGATCGAGATCGTCGTCCAGACGCAGACCGCCTCGGTCTCGCTCCTCCAGCGGCGGCTGCGCGTGGGGTACACACGTGCCGGCCGCCTTGTCGACATGCTCGAGCGGCGCGGGATCATCTCCGGCTACGAGGGCTCCAAGCCCCGCCGGGTGCTCGTGGACGAGGCCGAGCTCGAGCGGTTCGTCACGGCCCCGTAGCGGCCCGCCCTTCCATTTGCCGCCAACTTGCGGTCTAATCAAGCGTCCAAGTTCGGCGGTAAGTCTTTCTGTCTTCCAAGGAGGGTAAGTGAAAGTACGTACGTTCATGCCGCTTGCGGCGGCGGCGCTGATCGCGGTCCTGACGCTGGCGCTCGGCGCCGGTGCAGCCACCGCGAAATCCGATGTCGTGGCCGCTCCGGCCGCGTTCAAGGTCGCGCTCGTCACCGACATCGGCGGTCTCGACGACCGCTCGTTCAACTTCCTGGCGAACAAGGGGTTGCAAGACGCCAAGAAGAAGCTCGGCGTCCAGGGCCGGGTGTTCATCTCGAAGTCCAACGCCGACTACGTCCCGAACCTCTCGGCGGCCGCACGGGGTGGCTACAACCTCGTCATCTCGGTCGGCTTCCTGATGGGCGATGCGACGGCGCAGGTCGCCAACCGCTTCCCGAAGACGAAGTTCGCGATCATCGACAACTCGGGTGCAGCGAAGGACTTCACGAAGGGTCCCAAGCCGACGAACATCCGCGGCCTGCTCTTCAAGGAGCAGGAGGCCGGGTATCTCGCCGGCTACCTCGCGGCGCTCGCCGCCAAGAACCGGCCCAACAGCGCGGGTGTCGTCGCCGCCGTCGGCGGCCTGAAGATCCCGCCGGTCGACCGCTTCATCGCCGGGTACTACGCCGGCGCCAAGAAGGGCTGGTCGCGGGTGAAGGTGCGGCACAGCTACTCCCAGGACTTCGTCGACCAGGCGAAGTGCAAGGAGCAGGCGCTCAACCACATCGCCGCCGGTGCCACGGTCGTGTTCCAGGTCGCGGGCCAGTGCGGCCTCGGCGTCCTCAGCGCAGCCAAGGAGAAGAAGGTCTGGGGCATCGGCGTCGACGCCGACCAGGGCTACCTCGGCACGCACGTGCTCACGAGCGCGACGAAGAAGGTCGACGTGGCCGTGTACAAGTCGATCGAGGTGGCGAAGGCGAACGGTCGCGAAGTTCCGCACGAACTTCAACGCCATCTTCACCGTCAAGAACGACGGCGTCGGCTACGGCAAGATCTCCAAGAAGGCGCAGCCGTCTTGGGCGAAGGCCGTCGAGTCGATCCGCAAGCAGATCGTCAGCGGCAAGATCAAGGGCATCCCGCAGGCTCCGCCGAAGGCGACGGGCTAGCCAGCACCGAGCCTCGCGAGAGGGGTGGGGCCGACGTGGCCCTACCCCTTTCGCTATGGTCCCGGGCATGAGGTTTGCCCGCATGGCGCTGCTCTTCGTGCTCGCGCTCGCTCTCGCCGGTTGCGGCGGAGACGACGAAGCCGCGACGACGACGGAGGCCGAAGGCGGCGGCACGACGACCGAGGAGAGCGCGCCGGCGCTCAAGATCGGGCTCGTCACCGACATCGGCGGTCTCGACGACCGCTCGTTCAACTTCCTCGCCAACAAGGGGCTCGAGCAGGCGAAGGACGAGCTCGGGATCGACGGACGGGTCGTGGTCTCGAAGGCGAACGCCGACTACGTGCCGAATCTCGCCGGGCTCGCGCGGCAGGACTACGACCTCGTGGTCGCCGTCGGCTTCCTGATGGCGGAGGCGGTCGAAGCTGTCGCCAAGCAGTTCCCGGACACGAACTTCGCGATCATCGACTTCTCCCAGGCAGCGATGGCGTCGACGCCGCCGAACGTGCGCGGTCTGCTCTTCAAGGAGCAGGAGGCGGGCTACATCGTCGGCTACCTCGCCGGTCTCGTCACCAAGGAGGAGGGTGGCGCGCAGCAGGTGATCAGCTCGGTCGGCGGCCAGAAGATCCCGCCGGTCGACCGCTACATCGCCGGCTACCAGGCGGGCGCGAAGGCGGCGAACCCCGACATCACGACGCTGAACGCGTACTCGCAGGACTTCGTCGACCAGGCCAAGTGCAAGGAGGTCGCACTCGACCAGCTCGCACGTGGCTCGAACGTCGTCTTCCAGGTCGCGGGGCAGTGCGGCCTCGGCGCCCTTTCCGCGGCGAAGGAAAAGAACAAGTGGGGCATCGGCGTCGACGCCGACCAGGGCTATCTCGGCGACCACGTGCTGACGAGCGCCCTCAAGAAGGTCGACGTCGCCGTGTTCTCGACGATCCAGGCCGTTCAGGACGGCTCCTTCAGCGGCGGCACCGACACGATCTTCGACGTCGCCTCGGGCGCCGTCGGCCTCGGTGAGGTCTCGCCGAACGTCTCTGCCGACGCGGTGGCCGAGGCGAAGCGGATCCAGGACGAGATCGCCAACGGCACGGTCACGGACATCCCCGAGACCGTCGGTTAGTCGTTTCTCATTAGGGGCACGCGCCCCGGGGCAGTAGGATCGCCGCCATGGACGAGCGGCCCGTTCTCGAGCTTCGCGGAATCACGAAGCGCTTCCCCGGCATCGTTGCCAACGACAACGTCGACTTCGACCTCCGCCGCGGCGAGGTGCACGCGCTGCTCGGCGAGAACGGCGCCGGCAAGTCCACGCTGATGAACGTCCTCTACGGGCTCTACCACCCGGACGAGGGCGAGATCTGGATCAACGGCAAGCAGGCGGAGCTCGGCTCGCCGCGCGCGGCGATCGAGAACGGCGTCGGCATGGTCCACCAGCACTTCATGCTGATCCCGGTGATGACGGTCGCCGAGAACATCGTGCTCGCGACCGAGCCCGTGCATCAGGGCGTGCTGCTCGACTACGCCGCCGCCGAGAAGCGCGTCCGCGAGATCTCGACCCGCTTCGGGCTCGCGGTCGATCCGAGCGCCACCGTCCAGGACATCACCGTCGGCCAGCAGCAGCGGGTCGAGATCCTGAAGGCGCTCTACCGTGGCGCGGACATCCTCGTCCTCGACGAGCCCACTGCGGTGCTGACGCCGCAGGAGGCGAAGGAGCTGTTCGCGATCGTGCGCAGCCTGACCGAGCAGGGCAAGTCGATCGTCTTCATCAGCCACAAGCTGAACGAGGTGACCGACATCGCCGACCGGATCACCGTGCTCCGGCGCGGCAAGAAGATCGAGACGCTGCCGGCAGCCGGGGCGACGGAGGACAGCCTGGCGCGGCTGATGGTCGGCCGCGACGTGCTCCTCCAAGTCGACAAGGGCGCCGCGACGCCGACGGAGCCGCTGCTCCAGGTGGAGGGCCTGACGGTGCAGGACGACCGCGGGCTGACGAAGGTGAAGGACGTCTCCTTCGAGGTGCGCGGCGGCGAGATCGTGGGGATCGCCGGCGTCGACGGCAACGGCCAGACCGAGCTGATCGACGCGATCGCGGGGCTCCGCAAGGTGCACGCGGGCCGGATCGTGATCGACGGCGAGGACGTCACGCACGAGGGCTGCAAGCAGAGCCTCGACGCCGGGCTCGGCCACATCCCCGAGGACCGGCAGCGACGAGGGCTCGTGATGGACTTCTCGCTCGCTGAGAACATCGCCTTGCACGACTACGACCATCCGCCCGCGTCGCGCTTCGGCTGGCTCTTTCCGAAGCACCTGCTGCAGAAGGCGGCCGGACTGATCAAGGAGTTCGACGTCCGCGGCGGCGGCCCGCAGACGCCCGCAGGCGGCCTCTCCGGAGGTAACCAGCAGAAGGTGATCCTCGCGCGCGAGATCGACCGCAACCCGCGGGTGCTGCTGGCGGCGCAGCCGACGCGTGGCCTCGACGTCGGCGCGATCGAGTTCGTGCACCGCCGGCTCGTCGGCGAGCGCGACGAGGGCCGCGCGATCCTGCTCGTCTCGCTCGAGCTGGAGGAGATCCTCTCGCTGTCCGACCGGATCCTCGTCCTCTTCGAGGGCGCGATCGTCGGCGAGTTCGCACCCGGCGTGACCGACGAAGAGCTCGGCGTCGCGATGATCGGCGGCGGGCGAAAGGCCGCAGCTTGAGCGAGCCCGTCGTGCCCGGGGACGGCGAGAAGGTCGAAGGCCCGCCACCCGGCGGCGATCCCGAGAGCTTCGCCGTCCGCCTGGCGGTTGCGCAGAAGGCGGGTGGCCTCGTCGTCCCGCTGCTGACGACGATCCTCGCGTTCCTGATCGGCGGCCTCGTCGTCCTCGCCACGACCGGCAAGAACCCGCTCACCACGTACAAGGCGATCTTCGAGGGGGCCGGCTTCAACTGGTTCTTCCAGATCGGCAGCCACGAGCTGCGGATCCCGTTCACTGACGCGCACGTCTGGTTCCCCTGGCAGGTGAACGACATCGAGTCGCTCGCCGCGCTCAACCTGCAGCAGACGCTGATCATCTGGGTGCCGCTGGTCCTCACCGGGCTCGCGGTCGCGTTCGCGTTCCGCTGCGGCATGTTCAACATCGGCGGCCAGGGCCAGTACCTCGTGGGTGCGATCATCGGCGTCTGGGTCGGCTCCTCGCTCCCGAGCCTGCCCGGCTTCCTCCACATCGTCGTCGCGATCGTGGCCGGCGGCCTCGCCGGTGCCGCCTGGGCCGGGATCGCGGGGCTGCTGAAGGCGCTCGTCGGGGCGCATGAGGTGATCTCGACGATCATGCTGAACTGGGTCGCGGTCTGGGTGGGCGTGTTCCTGTTCGGCCTCGGCGGCCCGCTCCAGAACGACACGCAGCCGTTCGTGCCGGTCTCGAACGACATCGTCGAGGAGTCGAAGCTCAAGGTCTTCTGGGGCGACCCGTTCCTCCAGGGACTCCACGTCGGCTTCTTCATGGCGATCACGGCGCTCGTCGTCTACTGGATCACGCTCAACCGGACGACGCTCGGCTACGAGGTGCGGGCCGTGGGCTTCAGCCCCGAGGCAGCGCGCTACGGCGGCATCTCGGTCGCCCGGAACTACTTCCTGGCGATGGCGATCTCCGGCATGTTCGCCGGGCTCGCCGGTGCGATCGACATCGTCGGCTGGCAGTACCGGCTGAACACCAACGACATCCTCGGCTCGACGATCGGCTTCACCGGCATCGCCGTGGCCCTGCTCGGGCGGAACACGGCGATCGGCGTCGCGCTCTCCGCGCTCCTCTTCGCGGCGCTGACGACAGGCACGTCGACCCGGAACCTCGACCCCGAGATCTTCCGGCCCGAGCTGGCATCGAACCTGACGCTGCTGATCCAGGGTCTCGTCGTCCTCTTCGTCGGCGCGGACATCCTGATCCTCTCGCTGTTCGGACTGAGACGCCGCCGTAAGCGGCAGGCAGTAGAGGCGGCGACGCAATGATCGAGCGGCTGCTGCAACGGCTCCCGCAGGGCGCGCGCGGGCTCGCCTGGCTCGGGATCCTCGTCGGCCTGCTCGCCTTCTGGGTCGCGCTGCCGCCCCTGAAGCTGCGCGAGCCGATCGTGCCGGTCGTGATCGGCCTCGTCGCGATCGCGCTCGGCGTGCTCGCGCTGATGCGTGGCGTGCGCCGGCTCGGCTGGGGAGCGGTCGTGGTCGGGGTGCTCGGGATCGCGCTCGGGATCCTCGCGACCCGCTCGAGCGTCGCCCACCTCGACCAGGTGGTCGTCTGGTCGGCGCTCACCGCCGCGATGCTCCGCTTCGCGACCCCGCTCGCGTTCGCTGCGATGGGCGGGATCTTCTCCGAGCGCAGCGGCGTCGTGAACATCGGCCTCGAGGGGATGATGCTGTCCGGGGCGTTCTTCGGCATCCTCGGCGCGGACAAGCTCAACTCCTGGCCGCTCGGGCTGCTCTGCGCCGCTGCCGCCGGCGGCGCGTTCGCGCTGATCCACGCGTTCTTCGCGATCCAGCTCCGGGCCGACCAGATCGTCAGCGGCTTCGCGATCAACTTCCTCGCGCTCGGGATCACCGGCTACCTCTTCATCGACATCTACGGCGGCCAGGGCACACCGCCGAACGTGCCGAAGATCCCGAACGTCGAGCTCGGCTTCCTCTCCGACTGGTACTTCGTGGGTCCGGTGCTGGGGCAGCTCAACCTGATGATCTGGCTCGCGTTCCTGACGATCGTGACCACGTGGGTGGTGCTCTTCAAGACACCGATCGGCCTGCGCATCCGAGCCGTCGGCGAGCACCCGCGGGCGGCCGACACGGTCGGGATCTCGGTCTACAAGACCCGCTATGCCGCGGTTGTCATCTCGGGCGTCCTCTCCGCGCTCGGCGGTGCGTATCTCTCGATCGGCTTCGTCAACTCCTTCAACCAGAACATGACCGTCGGCCGCGGCTTCATCGCGCTCGCGGCGGTCATCTTCGGCAACTGGCGCCCGTGGGGCGCAGCGGCCGCCGCGCTCCTGTTCGGCTTCTCGAGCGCGCTCGCCCAGCGGCTGCCCGCGTACTCCGACTCTGCCGCCGTGCTCTTCCAGGCGCTGCCGTACGTGCTCACGCTGATCGCGGTCGCCGGGGTGATCGGCCGCTCGATTCCACCGGCTGCTGTTGGCCGTCCCTACAAGAAGCAGTAACGGCGGACCGCCGCGCCCCGGGAGCGCGCGCGCGTCCGTCCTCGTCGGCCTGCTCGCGGTCGCGACCATGCCTGCGGCGATCGTCGCGACGCGCTTCTCTCGCCGCTACGAGCTCCTGCACGCGAGCGCCGCGATTCCCGTTGCGGCGCTGCTCGGGATCGCCGCAATCCTGCTCGCCCGCCGTGCCCGGTCGAGGCTGGCCCCGACGCTCGGGCACCCTCGGGGGACGAGGACGGCCCGAGTCGGGAGGCTGCTCGGGTTGCTCGGCTTCCTGCTCGCGCTGACCGCCGCCGGCTCCGTCGGCGTCTACGAGGTGCTCTCTCTGGTCGCCGACTAGTCGGGTCTCCACACGGCCGCTACCATGCGTGCCTTGTTCGAGATCGGCAACAGCCTCCGCGAGGCCCGCCTCCGCCGGGAGATCGACTTTCCCGAGGCGGAGCACGGCACCAAGATCCGCGGCAAGTACCTCCGCGCGCTCGAGGACGAGCGCTTCGAGCTGCTCCCCTCGCACACGTACACCAAGGGCTTCCTGCGCTCCTATGCCGACTACCTCGGCCTCGACGGCCAGCTGTACGTCGACGAGTACAACTCGCGTTACGTGATCGGCGACGAGGACGCGCCCCTGAGCGCCACGCGCCGCGTCCCGGCTGCTCGTGCGCGGCGCGCGGAGCGGCGCGAGTCGAACGTGGTGCTGCTCGCGCTGACGGCGATCGGGCTCGTGACCGCGCTCGTGATCGTCGCCTGGCGCTTCGGCGGCCCGGAGGGGGAGGCCGTCCCGCGCCTGCCGACCGCCGAGCAGCAGCAGCCCGTCCAGTTTCCTCGTGCAGACGGCACCGCACGGCTCGATTTGCGCGCGACGCGCGGCGACTCGTACATGATCGTGCGCTCGAAGAGCATGAACGGGAACGTGCTCTACCAGGGCACGCTCGAGCACGGTCAGATCCAGCGGTTCGACGGGCAGGTGCTCTGGCTCCGGCTCGAGTCGCCCGGCAACGTGGTCGTGCGCCGGAACGGCAACAAGGTGAAGCTGCCGAACGCCGTCAAGGCCCAGGGCGTCTTCATCACCGCCAAGAAGATCTTCGCCGCCGACGCTACTTGAGCGACGCCCGCCCGAGAGCGGCGCTCGTCGTCACCGGCAGCGAGCTCGTCCGGGGCGAGCGGACCGACCTGAACGGCCCGTATCTGGCGCGGGCGCTGCTTGCGCTCGGGGTCGAGCCGACGCGGATCCACATCGTCGGCGACGAGGCGTCCGAGCTCGAGGCGGCCCTGCGCGAGGCGGTTGGCGACGCCGACCTCGTCGTCACCTCCGGTGGGCTCGGGCCGACCCACGACGACCGCACCGTCGAGATCGTCGCGGCCGTGGCCGGCCTGCCGCTCCGGGTCGACACGGGGCTCGAGGCGCAGATCGAAGGCGTCTCGCGGCTGGTGGCCGAGCGCATGCGGCGCCCGTACGCGGACTTCGCCGAAGGAGTGACGAAACAGGCGACCGTGCCCGAGCCGTGCACGGTGCTCGGCCTGGCCGGCACTGCCCCTGGGCTCGTCGTCGAGGCAGCGGGAACGCCCGTCGTCGTCCTGCCCGGTCCGCCGCCGGAGTTGCAGCGGCTCTGGCCGAGGGCGCTGGAGGTGCCCGAGATCAGGCGCGTGCTCGAGCGCGGCACGCCGCCGCTCCGACGCACGCTGCGCTTCTTCGGGCCGGGCGAGTCGCAGGTGGCGCAGGCCTTCGCCGCCGCGGGCGGCGACGGAGACGGGCTCGAGGTGACGATCTGCGCGCGCAACTTCGAGGTGCACGTCGACCTCGTCGCCGACCCGAGCGTGGAGGAGAGGCTGCTGGCGCTCCAGGCCGAGTTCGAAGAGCGGCTCGGCCGCTACCTCTATTCGACGGACGGCCGTACCGTGGACGAGCTCGTGCTCGACCGCTGCCGCGAGCGCGGCTGGACGCTCGCGACCGCGGAGTCGTGCACCGGTGGGCTGGTGGCGGCCGGGTTGACCGCGGTCCCGGGCGCGACCGATGTCGTCGCCGGCGGCATCGTCGCCTACGCGAACGAGGTCAAGATCGCGCAGCTCGGCGTGCCGGCGGAGCTGATCGAGCAGCACGGGGCCGTCTCCGCGGAGGTCGCGGCTGCGATGGCGCACGGCGTGCGCATGCGGCTGGGCGTCGACGTCGGCGTCTCGATCACCGGCGTGGCGGGGCCCGGAGGCGGGACGGAGGAAAAGCCCGTCGGGCTCGTCCACTTCCACGTCGAGACCCCCGAGGCGAGCGAGGGAGGCACCTTCAGCTTCCCCGGCGACCGCGACTCGATCCGGCGGCGCGGGGTCGTCGGCTCGCTCCATCTCGTGCGGCGACTCTTGGAACAGAATCGCGACAAAGCCGCATAACGTTGGCGGCTAGCGTGGGTGGCGATGAGCGGCTGCGCCTCTTCCTCGCCTATGTGTTGCCTGCCGACGCCGTCGAGACGCTCGTCGAGTGGCAGGCGCGGGAGCTCACCGGCCGCGTCGTCCCGCCCGAGAACCTCCACGTCACGCTCGCGTTCCTCGGCTCACGTCCCGCCGGGGAGCTGCCCGCGATCCTCCGCGTGCTCGAAGAGCGCTCGCGTGACGCCGATCGGCCGGCGTTCGAGGTGGCTCGCTGGCGCGAGCGGCGAGCTGCGGGAATGCTCGAGCTCGTCGACCGCACGGGGACGAACGCTGCGCGGTTCGCAGGCGGACTGCAGACGGAGCTCGCCGGGCTCGGTCTCTTCCGCCCGGAGAACCGCGACTGGCTGCCGCACGTCACGGTGCTCCGCTACCGCGATCCGCCCGGGCTGCTCCCGCAGCTGCCGGACCTGGCCTTCGTGCCGTCCGACGCGGCTGCTTTCCTTTCCCGTCTGCACCCGTCCGGGGCTCGGTACGAGGTGCTGCAGTCGTTTCCGTTAGGAGGATGATCGGATGAACCGCGAGGAAGCTCTCGACGTCGCCCTCGGGCAGATCGAGCGTCAGTTCGGCAAGGGCTCGGTCATGAAGATGAGCGACCAGGCCCAGGTGCAGATCGGGGCGATCTCCACGGGCTCGCTGCCGCTCGACGTCGCGCTCGGCATCGGCGGGCTCCCGCGCGGCCGTGTCGTCGAGGTCTTCGGCCCGGAGAGCTCGGGCAAGACGACGCTCGTCTACCACGTGATCGCCGAGGCCCAGCGCCGCGGCGGCATCTGCGCCTTCATCGACGCCGAGCACGCGATGGACCCGCAGTACGCGCGCAATATCGGCGTCAACGTCGACGACCTGCTCGTGTCCCAGCCCGACACGGGGGAGCAGGCGCTCGAGATCACCGAGCTGCTCGTCCGCTCGGGTGCACTCGACATTGTCGCGGTCGACTCCGTGGCGGCACTGACGCCGAAGGCGGAGATCGAGGGCGAGATGGGCGACAGCCACGTCGGCTTGCAGGCGCGGCTGATGAGCCAGGCGCTGCGCAAGCTCGCCGGCACGCTCAACCGCACCGACACGATCTGCCTCTTCACGAACCAGTTGCGCGAGAAGATCGGCGTCATGTTCGGCAGCCCCGAGACCACGCCTGGCGGCCGTGCGCTCAAGTTCTACTCGTCGGTCCGCCTCGACATCCGCCGGATCGAGACGCTGAAGGACGGCGCGGAGGCGTATGGCAACCGCGTCCGGGTCAAGGTGGTGAAGAACAAGGTCGCGCCGCCGTTCAAGCAGGCGGAGTTCGACATCATCTACGGCTCCGGCATCTCCTGGGAGAGCTCGGTGCTCGACGTCGGGATCGAGCGGAAGATCGTCGCCAAGTCGGGCTCGTACTTCAGCTTCGGCGACGAGCGGCTCGGACAGGGTCGGCAGAACGCCGCCTCCTTCCTGAAGGAGCACCCGGACGTCGTCCAGCAGATCCTGCAGCAGATCCAGACGGAGGCCGGCCCGGAGCAGATGGTCTCGGCGCGGCTCCTCCCGAGCGCGGCTCCCTCGGAGGTGGCGACGCCGGTGGTCGACGAGGTCGAGGACGTCGAGGAAGTCGAGGAGGAAGCGGCCTCCGCGGCCTAGGCATGCCGGCGCGCGAGGACGCCGTCGAGACGGCGCTTCGCGCGCTCCGCTTCCGCGACCGCTCGAGCGCGGAGCTCGCCGCCCGCCTGGAGCAGCGTGGGGTGGGGGAGGCGGAGCGGGAGCAGGCTCTCGAGACGCTCGAGCGAGTCGGGTACGTGGACGACGAGCGCTTCGCCCGCAACCGGGCCGAGCAGCTCGCTGCCCGCCACGCCGGCGACGCGCTGATCCGACACGACCTCGAGCAGCGCGGTGTCGCGGCCGAGCAGGTGGAAGCGGCGCTCGACGGGCTCGCAGACGAGCGTGGGCGAGCCGCGGCCGTCGTCGCGTCGCGCGGCCCGGGCGCGAAGACGGCGCGGTATCTCGCGTCACGCGGATTCGGGGAGGACGCGCTCGAGCTCGCCGTTGCGGAGGACGTCTGAGAAGCGATAGGATTCGTGGTGCTTCCATTCGACGTTTTGCCTGCACTCGCGCGTTTTTCCGAAACCGATCCGACCGTTGACCTACACGCTCTCACTCACCAACCGATCCGGCGAACAGGAGGATCCGCCGGTTGTAGGCTGATCCGACGCGCCGAAGACCGGAGCGCGGCCGCGCAGGCCGAGCGCCGGATGTGAGCACCCCGCGACATCCGTCGCGGGAACCACCTTCTCCTCGGGGAGGCAGGACGGCATGCTCACGGCGCTTGCGGCACTCATCGGGCTTCTGATCGGAGCGGGGCTCGCCGCCGCGCTGCTGGTGCTCAGGAGCGGCTCACGCGTCCACGTAGCCTCGCGCGAGGCCGAGACGATCCGCCGGGAGGCGCAGATCGAGGCCCGAGAGCACGCCGTCAAGCTGCGCGCCGACATCGAGCAGGAGGTCCAGGACCGCCGCGCGGAGGCAGCGAAGATCGAGGAGCGCGTGACCGCGGCGGAGCACGAGCTCGACCGGCGTGGGCTCGAGCTCGACCGGCGCGAACAGGGGCTCTCGGACCGCGACGTGCACGTTCGCCAGCTCCAGGAGGAGCTGAAGGTGGCGCGGGACGAGGCGCTCACGGGGCTGGAGAAGGTCGCGGGCCTGACCGTCGCCGAGGCCAAGCACCACCTGCTCGAGCGCTCCCAGGATCTGATCCGGCATGAGCTGGCGCGCAGCGTCCGGCAGCAGGAGGAGGAAGCGCGCGCGGAGGCCCGCCGCCGTGCGCGCGCGCTCGTCGCCGATGCCCTGCAGCGCGTCGCCGCGAGCCACACCGCCGAGACGACGGTCACGGTCGTGGCACTGCCGTCGGACGACATGAAAGGCCGCATCATCGGCCGGGAAGGGCGCAACATCCGCGCGCTCGAGCATCTCACCGGCGTCGACTTCATCATCGACGACACGCCGCAGGCGGTCGTGCTCTCGTCGTTCGACGGACTGCGGCGCGAGATCGCAAGGACGACGCTCGAGAAGCTGATCGAGGACGGCCGCATCCATCCGGCCCGGATCGAGGAGATGTACTACCTCTCGAAGGCGGAGCTCGACGACCATGTGCGCCAGGCGGGAGAACAGGCCGTGTTCGAGGCGCGGTGCGGCGAGTTCCACGAAGAGTTGGTCAAGATCCTCGGCCGGCTCCGCTACCGGACGAGCTACGGGCAGCACGTGCTCAAGCACACGCTCGAAGTCGTGCACCTGACCGGAATCATGGCGAGCGAGCTGGGGGCCAGCGTCAAGACGGCGAAGCGCGCGGCGCTGCTGCACGACCTCGGCAAGGCGATGACGCACGAAGTCGAGGGGTCACACGCCGAGATCTCCGCCCAGCTCGCGAAGCGCTACGGCGAGAGCCAGGGTGTCGTGCATGCGATCGAGGCCCACCACTACGAGGTGCAGCCCCAGACGGTCGAGGCCGTCCTCCTGATCGCGGCCGACGCGATCTCCGCGTCGCGCCCGGGGGCGCGCGGGGAGAGCCTGGAGCACTACATCAAGCGGCTCGGCGCACTCGAGGAGATCGCGACCGCCAAACCCGGGGTGGCGAAGGCGTACGCGCTCCAGGCCGGCCGCGAGATCCGCGTGATTGTCGAGCCGACCGAGGTCGACGACGACGGCGCCGCCTTGCTCAGCCACGAGATCGCCCGTGAGATCGAGGACTCGCTCGAGTACCCCGGCCAGGTGAAGGTGATCGTGATCCGCGAGTCGCGCGCGATCGAGGTCGCGAAGTAGTGCGGCGCGCCGCCGCCGCGGCGGCGCTCGCCGTGGCCGTCGCCATCCTCGCGGCGCCCGGGGTTGCCGCTGCGGCAGAGCCGGCGCGAATCGTCGTCGTGATCGAGCTCGATGCGGCGATCGACAACGTCACGGCGCGGTTCCTGCAGCGCGCGCTCGAGGAGGCGGCACGGGACCGCGCCGAGCTCGTCGTCGTGCGGATCGACACCCCGGGCGGACTGCTCTCCGCGACACGCGCAATGGTCGGCGACATCTTCGCCTCGCCCGTCCCGGTCGTGGCCTATGTCGCTCCTGAAGGCGCGCAGGCCGCGTCGGCGGGGACCTTCGTCGCGGCGGCGACGGCGCTGCTCGCGCTGGCGCCGGCGACGAACATCGGCGCCGCCGCGGTGGTCGGCAGCGGCGGCGAGGATCTTCCGGACACTCTCGCCCGCAAGGCGACGGAGGACGCGGCGGCGCTGATCCGCAGCATCGCGACGTGCCGTGGCCGGCCGTGGGGCCGCTGGAGGAGACGGTGCGCGAGGCGAAGTCGTTTTCGGCCGCCGAGGCGCTCGAGCTCGGCTTCGCGGACCTGATCGCGCCGGACCTCGCGGCACTGCTCCGCACGCTCGACGGCCGACGCTTGCAGCGGCAGAGGGAGACGTGCGCGTCGCGACAGCCGGGGCAGCCGTCCGGACGGTGGAGCTGAGCCTGCTCGAGCGGGTGCTGTCCTTCCTCGCGGATCCGAATGTTGCCTTCCTGCTGATCTCGCTCGGCGCGCTCGCGCTCGCAGTGGAGGTGTGGAGCCCGGGTCTCTGGGTGCCTGGAGCAATCGGGTTGATGTCGCTGATCCTCGGCTTCGCGGGTCTCGGCAACCTCCCGTTCTCGTGGGCGGCGCTGGCTCTGCTGGCGCTCGCGGTCATCTTCTTCGTGTTCGAGGCGACCAACCCGGGCCTCGGCCTCTTCGGAGCGTTTGGAGCGGTGGCGCTCGTGCTCGGCGGCCTGTTCATGTTCGGGGCCACCGGTCCGCTGGAGCTGCCCGGCGGCACGGTCGGGGTGAGCCGCTGGCTGCTTCTCGCCGTCGGCGCGGTCGCCGGACTTTCCGTCGTCGTGCTCGCGCGCGAGGTCAGGTTGTCGCACAACCAGCTCTACGTGAGCCCGTTCGCCCGCGAGCGTCTGCTCGGGGAGCTCGCGGAGGTCAGCGTGCGGCTCACGCCCCAGGGCCAGGTCCGGATCGCGGGGGAGACGTGGAGCGCGGAGCTCCGCGGCGCGGACACGGCCGGTGTCGGGGAGCAGGTGCGCGTTGCGGACGTTTCCGAGGCAGGCTTGCTCGTCGAGCCTGCGGAAGACGCAGAATCCCCAGCGAGCGACCCAGTCAACCGAGAGCAACCCGGGAGGTAGGCGTGGGCTTCATCCTCAACTTCGTCAAGGACTACGAGCGGATCGCCCGCTTCCGCTTCGGCAGGTTCGAAGGGATGAAGGGTCCCGGGGTCGTGATCGCGCTCCCGGTTGTCCACTCGAAGGTGTGGGTGGACACGCGCACCGAAGTGCTCGACATCCCGCGCCAGACCAGCATCACGAAGGACAACGCGCCCATCGACATCGACTTCCTCGTCTATCTGAGGATCGACGTGAACGAGGCGGAGAGGGCGGTGCTGGAGGTGGAGGACTACCACGCCGCGGTGATCGGGCTCGCGACGACGACCCTGCGCGCCGTGATCGGCGACATCCCGCTCGACGACGTGCTCTCGCAGCGCGACCGGATCAACGAGCTCATCCGCACCCGCCTCGACCAGGAGACCACTCGCTGGGGGATCAAGGTGACGAACGTCGAGATCCGCGAGCTGACCCCGCCGCGGGAGATCCAGGACGCGATGAGCCGCCAGATGTCCGCCGAGCGCGTGCGCCGCGCGGTGGTGCTGGAGGCCGACGGCACCAAGCAGGCGAACATCACCGTCGCGGAGGGCGAGAAGCAGGCGGCGATCCTGCGCGCCGAGGGGGATAAGCAGGCGGCGATCCTGCGCGCCCACGGCTTCGGCGAGGCGCTGACGCGCATCTTCGAGGCCGCCAAGGATGTCGACGAGAAGACGATGACGCTCCAGTACCTCGACACCCTCAAGGCACTCGGGGCGAGCCCGGCGTCGAAGTTCCTCTTCCCGCTCGAGTTCACCCGGATGCTGGACGGGCTGATGCCGCGCGCAGATGAGCACTGGCGCCCGGGGCGAGCCGCCGGCACGGGGCTAGACTGTCGCGCTGTGAAGCGGTACCACGTCACCACGTTCGGCTGCCAGATGAACGCCCACGACTCGGAGCGGATCAAGGGCATGCTCGAGTCGCTGGGGCTCGGCGAGGCGTCCTCGCAGGAGGACGCGGACGTGCTCGTCTTCAACACGTGCACGATCCGTGAGAAACCGGACACGAAGCTCGCCGCCTACCTCGGTGACGCGGGCGCCCGCAAGCGCCGCGACCCCGACCTCGTCGTCGCGGTCGGCGGCTGCTACGCGGAGGCGCAGCGCGAGCGAATCTTCGAGCTCTACCCGCAGGTCGACGTTGCGTTCGGCCCGGGCTCGATCCCGCACCTCGGCGAGTGGATCGGGGCCGGTGGCGAGGCTCCCCGCGGGCGCTTCGGCACACACGAGCACTTCGCGGGCGATCTGCCGATGCACCGCGAGCGCCGCTTCAGCGCCTGGGTGCAGGTGTCGATGGGCTGCAACTCCAAGTGCTCGTACTGCATCGTGCCCGCCGTGCGTGGTCGCGAGCAGAGCCGCCGCCCGGGCGAGATCGTCGCCGAGGTCACCCGGCTCGCGGCAGACGGCGTCAAGGAGGTGACGCTGCTCGGCCAGAACGTCAACTCGTGGGGCCGCGATCTCCGTCCCGAGCTCGACGACGGAGTTCGGCGAGCTGCTCCGAGCCTGCGACGCCGTCGAGGGGATCGAGCGGATCCGGTTCACGAGCCCGCACCCGAAGGACTTCCGCGACCCCGTGATCGCCGCGATGGCCGAGTGCGGCGCCGTTTGCGAGCACATCCACCTGCCGCTCCAGTCCGGCTCGAGCCGGCTGCTGAAGGCGATGCGGCGCACCTACGACCGCGAGCGCTACCTCGCGCTCGTTGCGAAGCTGCGCGACGCGATTCCGGGCCTCGCGCTCGGCACCGACATCATCGTCGGCTTCCCCGGCGAGACCGAGGCGGACTTCCAGCAGACGCTCGAGGTCGTCGAGGCCGTGCGCTACGACAGCGCCTTCACGTTCATCTACTCGCCGCGCCGCGGCACCGAGGCCGCCGAGCTGCCCGACCAGGTGCCCGACGCGGTGAAGCACGAGCGGCTCGAGCGGCTCGTCGAGAGCGTCCAGCGCATCGCCGCCGAGCTGAACGCCGAGCGCGTCGGCACCGTCGTGGAAGTGCTCGTCGAGGGCTCGAGCCGGACGGACGCGAGCCTCCTGCGCGGACGGACGCGCGGCAACGCCATGGTCAACTTCGCCGGGGACGCGCAGCCCGGGACGCTTGCCGACGTGGTGGTCGAGAGCGCGACGTCGACGACACTCCGCGGCGCCCAGCGGACGGCGGTCGCCGCATGAAGATCCTGATCACGGGGTCCTCCGGCCAGATCGGCACCAACCTCGCCCTGCGGCTGCTCGCGGACGGGCACGAGGTGTTCGGCGTCGACCAGCGCGTGAACACGTGGACGAACGACTACCAGTACCTGCTGCAGGATCTGTCGGGCCAGTACCCGGCCTTCCCCGAAGGGATCGGCGGTGTGCCCTACCCCGAGAGCGACGTCGTCGTCCATCTGGCCGCGCACGCGAAGGTGCACCAGCTCGTCGCGCAGCCGCACCGAGCGCTCGAGAACACGATGATGACGTTCAACGTCCTCGAGTACTGCCGCCAGCGTCAGCTGCCGCTGGTGTTCTCCTCGACGCGCGAGGTCTACGGCGACGTCCACCGCTTCGAGGGCTACGGCGAGGAGACGGCCGACTTCGCCTTCACCGAGAGCCCGTACTCCGCGTCGAAGATCGCGAGCGAGGCGTTCATCTACGCCTACGCCCGCTGCTACGGCCTCAAGTACCTGGCGTTCCGCTTCTCGAACGTCTACGGGCGCTACGACAACGACCTGCACCGGATGTCGCGGGTGCTGCCGCTCTTCATCCACGCGATGTCGCGGGACGAGCCGATCACGGTCTACGGCGGCGCCGACAAGGTGCTCGACTTCACCTACGTCGACGACTGCGTCGACGGGATCACCCGCGGCATCGAGGCGCTCGTCGAGGGACGGGTCACGAACGAGACGATCAACCTCGCCTTCGGTGAGGGGAACACGCTCGTGCGCGCCGCGGAGCTGATCGCCGCCGAGCTCGACGTCGAGCCGAGGATGACGATCGCCCCGTCCCTGCTCGGCGAGGTGACCCGCTACGTCGCCGACATCCGCAAGGCGAACGACCTCCTGGGCTGGCAGCCGCAGGTGCCGCTCGACGCGGGCATCCCGCGTGCCGTTGCCTGGTTCCGCGAGCATCGCGCCGCGCATCCCGGGGAAGACCGGCCGGTCGTGAACGAGGGCGACTCGGTTGGCTGGAAAGTCGCGGCCGCGGATCCCGCCTAGCGTCGTCGGCCTGTTCGGCCCGACGGCCTCCGGCAAGACGGCGGTCGCCCAGGCGCGATCGCGCGGACGGACTTCCGGCGGAGCTCGTCTCGGCCGACTCGATGCAGGCCTACCGCGGTCTGCCGATCCTGACGAACCAGGACGCGGGCGCACGCCTCGTCGGCATCTGGCCGCTCGATCGCCAGGGCACGGTCGGCGAGTACCAGCAGCTGGCGCATGCGGCGATCGACGAGATCGTCGCCGCCGGCCGGCTCGCGCTCGTGGTGGGCGGTTCCGGGCTCTGGTTCCAGGCTGCGCTCACGGACGTGGCCTTGCCCGCTGACGTGCCTGCAGGCTCCAGGGCGCGCTGGGAGCGTCTCTACGACCGTCGCGGCGCGGGGACGGCTCACGGCCTGCTGGCGCGGCGCGACCCGCGTGCGGCGGCGCGCGTGCACGCGAACGATCGCAAGCGCGTCGTGCGCGCGCTCGAGCTGTGGGAGGCGGGCTCCACGCTCGTCCCGGAGGAGCCGAGGCTGTGGACGGCGGCGACGCGACTACCGACGCTCGTCGTCGGGCTCGACGTCGCGCCCGAGGCTCTCGCGGCCCGGATCGAGGCGCGTGCACAGCGCATGTTCGAGCTGGGCGTCGAGGAGGAGGTTCGCGCGGCGGGCGAGGTCGTCCCCCAGGTGCTCGGCCTCGACGCCGTCCGGACGCTGCCGCGAGAGGAGGCGCTCGCCGAGCTCACGCGGGCGACGCTCCGCTTCGCGGCCTACCAGCGGAAGTGGATGCGGCGGATCCCCGGCATCGTCATGATCGACGCCGACAGGCCCGTGGAAGAGGTGGCGGATGCGATTCTCGAAGTGGCACGCACTCGGTAACAGCTACCTCGTCGTCGAGGCACGCCTCGACGCGGACCTCGCTCGCCGCCTCTGCGACGTCCGCTACGGCGTCGGCTCGGACGGCGTGCTCGAGGTCGTCAGCGCCGTGGACGGCAGAGCGGAGATCGTGGTCTGGAACCCCGACGGCTCCGTCGCCGAGTTCTCCGGCAACGGCAGCCGGATCGCCGCCGCGTGGCTCGCTCGCCGCAACGGCGCCGGCACCGTCGAGATCGGTGTCGGCGGGCGGATGTACGGTGCCACACTGCGCGACGACGGCACGATCGCGATGCAGGTGGGCGAGGTCGAGGTGGGGGAGGTCGAGGTGGTCGAGCTGGACGGCGAGCGGATCGAGCTGACTGCGGTCTCGGTCGGCAACCCGCACGCGGTCGTCCGAACCGAGCCGACGCCGGAGGCGCTGCTGCGGATCGGTCCCCGGCTCGAGGTGCACGCGCGCTTCCCCGAGCGGACGAATGTCCAGCTCGTGCGCGTGGACGGGAGCAACGAGCTCACGGTGATGGTCTGGGAGCGCGGCGCGGGCGAGACGACGGCGTCCGGCTCGAGTGCGGTCGCGGCGGCCTCGGCTGCGATCACGAACGGCTGGTGCGAGAGCCCGGTGCGCGTGCGCATGCCCGGCGGCGAGCTGCGCGTGGAGCTCGACGACGACAACCGCACGACGCTCGTCGGGCCGGCCGAGCCGATCTGCGAGGGCGAGCTGGCCTAGACGGCGAGCTCGAACTGGCGCAGCGTCTCGTTCAGGCTCAGCCGCTCGTCGTGCGACTCCTTGCGCCAGCCGATGATCAGCGCGCAATCGAGCTGGTACGTGCCGGCGGGGAACTCCTTCGGGCGCGTCCCTGGAACCACGACCGCCCGTGGCGGCACGACCCCGCGGTGCTCCACCGGCTCGGAGCCGGTGACGTCGATGATCGGGACGCTCGCCGTGAGCGAGACGTTCGCGGCGAGGATCGCGCCGGCACCGACGCGGACGCCCTCGGTGACGATGCAGCGCGAGCCGATGAAGGCGCCGTCCTCGATGATCACCGGAGTCGCGTTCGGCGGCTCGAGCACGCCGCCGATCCCGACGCCGCCGGCGAGGTGGACGTCGGCGCCGATCTGGGCGCACGAGCCGACGGTCGCCCAGGTGTCGACCATCGTGCGCGGGCCGACCCAGGCGCCGATGTTCACGTAGCCGGGCATCAGCACGACGCCTTCGGAGAGGTAGGAGCCGTAGCGGGCGACGCCGGGCGGGACGATGCGCACGCCGGGCGCGTTCTGCTTCAGCGGCACCTTGTCCTGGAAGGCGAACGGCCCCACGGTGATCGGCTCGACCTTGCGGATCCGGAAGTACTCGAGGATCGCCTCCTTCGCCTCGACGTCGACGACCCACTCGTCGCCCTGCTTGGCGGCGACGCGCCGTTCGCCCTTGTCGAGCGCCTCGACGATCTCGAGCGCCAGCTCGGGCGTCACAGCACGCGCTCCAGGATCTCTGCGGCGCGGGTGCAGTCCTCCTCGGAGGGGACGAGCGCGATCCGCGCGTACCCCTCGCCCGCGGCGCCGAGGTACGAGCCGGGCGCGAGCAGGATGCCGTGCTCGAGCAGCCGCTCGGCGAACGACTCCGACGTCTCGCCCTCGGGGACGGCGAGCCAGAGGTACATCGTCGCGTCGCTGCCCGCGACCCGGATGCCCTTGCGCCGGAGCACGTCGAGCAGCAGCGCGCGCTTGCGACCGTACCGCTCGCGCGTCGCCACCACGTGCTCCTCGTCGCCCCAGGCGACGACCGAAGCCCGCTGCACGAACTCCTGCGGCGCCGTGCCCACCGTTGGTCGGAACGCCTTCAGCGCCGCGACGAGCACCGGATCGCCCGCGGCGAAGCCGCTGCGGTAGCCCGTCATCGAGCTTCGCTTCGAGAGCGTGTTGAAGACGAGCACGTTCGTCCGGTCGGCGAGCTGCAGCGCCGACGCCGGCGGCTCGTCGAACCAGAGCTCGGTGTACGCCTCGTCGGAGGCGACCACGAATCCGTGCTCGCGCGCCAGCGCCGCGAGGCGCTCGTAGAAGGAGAGCGGCGCCGTCGCGCAGGTCGGGTTGTTCGGGTAGTTGACCCAGAAGACCGCCAGGCGCGCCCAGGTCTCGTCGTCGATCGCATCGAGGTCGGGCAGGAAGCCGTGCTCCTCGCGCAGGGGGATCGCGAGCGGCCGGGCGTGCGCGAAGAGCGCGCCGCGCTCGTAGACCGGGTAGCCGGGGTCGGTGTAGGCGACGGTGTCCCGCGCGCCGTTCGCATCGACGACGGCCAGCGCGAAGCGTGAAGATCGCCTCCTTGCTGCCGAGCGTCGGGATGATCTCGTGGTCGGGGTCGAGTGTCGCGCCGAAGCGCCGTTCGGCCCAGCCCGAGATCGCGTCGCGGAGCTCCGGGAGACCGACCGCGGCGGGGTAGCCCATCCGGTCGCGCAGGCCGTCGACGAGCGCCTGCCGGATGATCGGATCCGTCGGCTCACGTGGGTCGCCGGTGCCGAAGTCGATCACCTCGACGCCGCGCGCCTCCACACGCCGAGCGGCCTCGCCGAGGCGGACGAACGGGTAGGTGGTCTGGCGCTCGAGGATGGGGGAGACCGGCACGATCAGACCGTACCCGTGAGGAAGCGCCAGAGCGACACGTAGGCCCGTTCGAGTGCGGCGATCTCGACCTGTTCGTCGCGCCGGTGCGCGAAGCGCGTCGCGCCGGGGCCGAAATTGACCGCGTCGATCCCGCGCGAGGTGAAGTCGGCGACGTTCGTCCACGCCTGCTTCGGCTCGAGCGCGAGGTCGCCTGTCGACCGCAGCCGGTGCACGAGCGGCGAGTCGGTGACGACGCGCGCGGGCGGCGAGTCGCCGGCGTGCTCGTAGGTCGCGCCCTCGGGCACCAGGCTGCGCAGGTACGCGTCGGCGCTCGACGGCGAGCGGTCGGGGGCATAGCGGAAGTTGATGTTCGCGACGACGCGGTCGGGGACGACGTTCGTCGCGATCCCGCCGTCGATCCGCGTGATCGTCGCGACCTCGGTGAACGTGAGCCCGCCGATCTCGACCGGTCGCGGCTCGATCGCGGCGTAGGCGCGCAGGCCGTCGAGCGCCTTCTCGATCGCGTTCTCGGCCGTCCAGGGCCGCGCGGAGTGCCCGCTGACGCCGTGGAACGTGATCTCCGCGTTGAGGTTGCCGAGGCAGCCCGCCTGGATCGTGCAGTCGGTCGGCTCGAGCAGGATCGCGAGCTCGGCCTCGTGGACGAGGCGGGAAGCGTCGAACAGGGCGGGGAGGGGGCTGAACTCGGCCGGCAGCTCCTCCTTGCCGAACGCGAGCAGCGCGATGTCGACCTCGGGCTCGACGCCCTCCGCGTCGAGTGCTCGCGCCACCTCGAGCATCACGGCGAGCCCGCCTTTCATGTCGCTGGCGCCGAGGCCGACGACGGAGCCGCCCTCGATCCGCCCGGGCACGTTTCCCTGCGCCGGCACGGTGTCGTAGTGGCCGGCGAGCACGACGAGGGGTCTGCCCTCACGCCGCGGCAGCCCCCAGACGAAGGCGTCGTCGCTCTCGTACTCGAGCTCGAACGACGCGGGGACGAGCGAGCGCACGTGCGCGGCGATCTCGGCCTCGTGCCGGCTCTCGGATGGAATGTCCACGAGCTCGAGCGTGCGCTGGGCGAGGCGGTCGGCGAGAGCGGACATCGGCGGGAAGCCTGGCACAATCCCCTGTGTGACGACGCGCCAGCAGGTACCGAGCTCGGGTGCGGAGCCCGAGCGCGGGCTCGTGCTGGCCGTGCTGCCGCGCTCTGCGGATGCGGAGGAGGAGCTCGGCGAGCTGCGCGAGCTCGCGCGCACCGCCGGCGTCGAGCCGGTCGCCGAGCTGGTGCAGCAGCGGACGAGCCCGGATCCACGCACGTACGTCGGCAAGGGCAAGCTCGAGGAGCTCAAGCTCGCCTACGAGGAGGCGAAGGCGGAGGTGCTGCTCGTGGACGGGGAGCTGGAGCCGACGCAGCAGAAGACGCTCGAGAACGCGCTCACCGCGCGCGTCGTCGACCGCACGCAGCTGATCCTCGACATCTTCGCCCAGCACGCCACGAGCGCCGAGGGCAAGCTCCAGGTCGAGCTCGCGCAGCTGGAGTACAACCTGCCGCGGATGCGGGGCATGTGGCAGCACCTCGAGCGCCTCGGCGGCGGCACGGGCGCGCTCGGCGCCGGGCGTCGGCACCCGCGGCCCCGGCGAGTCGCAGCTCGAGACCGACCGCCGGATCGCGCGCCGGAAGATCTCGCTCCTGCGGCGGCGGCTGAAGGAAGTCGGCAAGCACCGCGCGACCCGGCGCAAGGAACGGGCCGGCAGCGGGACGCCGACCGTCGCGCTCGCCGGCTACACGAACGTCGGCAAGTCGACGCTCCTGAACGCGCTCACGGGCGCCGAGGTGAGCGTCGAGAACCGCCTCTTCGAGACCCTCGATCCGACCACCCGCGGCTTCGAGCACGACGGCAAGCGCTACCTCGTCACCGACACGGTCGGTTTCATCCGCCGCCTGCCGACGCAGCTGGTCGAGGGCTTCGCGTCCACGCTGGAGGAGACGCTCGTCGCCGACCTCGTCCTGCACGTCGTCGACGCCTCGGAGAGCGACGACCGTCTCGAGGAGATGATCGAGGCTGTCGACACGGTGCTCCACGAGATCGGAGCCGACGACGTGCCGCGCGAAGTCGTCCTGAACAAGATCGACCGGGTCGATCCGCTCGGGCGCCGGCGGCTCTCGAACGCGTTTCCCGGCTCGCTCCAGATCTCGGCCGTGACGGGTGAGGGGCTCGAGGGGCTGAGGGCGCGGGTCGCGGAGCTCTTCGCCGACCGGTTCGAGGACGTGCGCCTGCTGCTGCCCTACGAGGAGGGGGAAAGCTCGCGGAGCTGTACGAGCTCGGTGCGCCGATCGACGAGCGCGAGGATTCCGAGGAGGGCGTGCTCGTCCGAGCGCGCCTGCCGCAGCGAGAGGTGCGTCGCTTCGCTCGCTATCTCGTCGCGGACGCGTCCGCGGAGCCGGTGGCGGAGAAGCCGGCGGCCGAGCGGCGGCGCTAGCGGTTGTCGCCGGAGCCGTGCAGCACGGCTCGCTGCTGACGTGAGGCGAGCTTGTCGAGATTCGCCTGCGCGATCTCGTCGAGCTCCAGCCCGGCCTCGGTGGCGAGCTGGGCCGCGTACCAGAGCACGTCGCCGAGCTCGGCTGCGATGGCCTCGCGCCGTTCCTGGGTTAGTGTCCCTCCGTCATCGCGGATCGCCTTCTTGACCTTTTCGGCCGTCTCCCCAGCCTCCCCGCACAGACCGAGCGCGGGGTAGACGATGTTGTTGCCGAGATCCGGGTAGACGGCGGTCGCGCGTGAGCGCTCCTGGTAGTCGGCGAAGTCCACGGGCCAACCCTACTCGGCGCTGCGGATGAGAGGCGCCGAGCCCCGGATCCGGGTGTCGGCGCTGCTGCGCTGGAACGGCGGCGTGCTGCTCTGCCGCCACGAGAAGAAGGGCAAGGGCGTCTGGCTGCTGCCCGGCGGCGGCGTCAACTCCGGCGAGACGCTGATGGACGCTCTCGCCCGCGAGATCCGGGAGGAGGTCGGCGTCGAGCCGCCCCCGTTCGAGGGGCCGATCGCGATCGTCGACTCGATCGCGCCCGGGCGGACGCTGACGACGAAGCACGTCGTCCACGTGATCTTCTCCGGCGACCTGCAGGGCTCGCTCGAATCCGTCGCGTCCGTCGACGAGGCCGTGCGAGGCCACCGGCTGTTCGCGCTCGACGAGCTGGACGGGATCGTCCTGCACCCGCCGATCCAGCGCTTTCTCGCCCGCTGGCAGTCGGGCGACCCGGCCGTCTATCTTGGAGCGTTGTGGACCCCGTAGACGAGCTGCTTCCGGCGGACGGCGGACTACGCGGCCGAGTTCCTCGGCTCGCTCGACGAGCGGCCCGTGGGGCCGACGGCCTCGGTCGAGGAGATGCGGGCGAGCCTCGGCGGCCCGTTGCCCGTTCAGGGCTCCGCGGACGCCGACGTGATCGCGGAGCTGATCGGCGCGACGGAGGCGGGCGTGTCGGCGATCCCGGGCGGGCGCTACTTCGGCTTCGTGATCGGCGGCGCGCTGCCGGCCGCGCTGGCCGCCGACTGGCTCACCTCGACCTGGGACCAGAACGCCGGTCTCGCCGTGATCAGTCCGAGCGCCGCGGTCGTCGAGGAGGTCGCGCTCGAATGGCTGCGCGAGCTGCTGGGGCTGCCCGAGGGCGTCTCGGGGGGCTTCGTCACCGGCTGCCAGATGGCGCACTTCACCGCGCTCGCCGCCGCGCGTCACCACGTGCTCGAGCAGGCGGGCTGGGATCTGCTGAACGACGGCCTGCAGGGAGCGCCGCGCATCCGCGTCCTCGTGGGGGAGCAGCGGCACGTGACGATCGACCGCGCGCTGCGCTACCTCGGCATCGGCACCCGCCAGATCGAGCCGCTCGCGGCCGACGAGCAGGGCCGGCTGCAGCCCGACGCGCTGCGCGCCGCGCTCGGAGGCTCGGACGGCCCGACGATCGTCTGCGCGCAGGCGGGCGACGTCAACACCGGCTGCCTTCGACCCGCTCGAGGAGATCGCGGACGCGGTCGAGGGCACCGGCGCCTGGCTGCACGTGGACGGCGCCTTCGGGCTCTGGGCGGGCGCGTCGCCGCGCTTCCGGCAGCTGCACCGCAGGGCGTCGAGCGCGCCGACTCCTGGGCGACCGACGGGCACAAGTGGCTGAACGTCCCGTACGACTCCGGGATCGCGTTCTGCGCCCATCCGGAGGCGCACCGTGCCGCGATGTCCGTCCGCGCCAGCTACCTCGTCCAGGCGGAGCCCGGCGCCGCACGCGACCAGATCGACTGGGTGCCCGAGTTCTCCCGCCGTGCCCGCGGCTTCCCGATCTACGCCGCGATCCGCGCGCTCGGGAGCGAGGGCATCGCAGCGCTGGTCGAGCGCTGCTGCGACCACGCAGCCCGCTTCGCCGAGGTGCTCGGCGCGGAGCCGGGCGTCGAGATCCTGAACGACGTCGTCCTCAACCAGGTGCTCGTCCGCTTCGGCGACGACGACGCGACGACGCGCGAGGTGATCCGGCGCGTGCAGGAGGACGGCACGTGCTGGCTCGGCGGCAGCGAGTGGCAGGGCAAGGCTGTGATGCGAATCTCGGTCTCGAGCTGGCGGACGACCGCCGAGGACGTCGAGCGCAGCGCAGCCGCGATCCTCCGCTCGGCTGCCGCAGCTCGGTAACCGTCGGCTGGGCGAGCGTGCTCTCGCCTGAGCCGCTAGAACCGGCCGCCGCGGTCTCGCGCCCGCTGCGCTGACACCTCGTGCGCCGCCGCCTCCAGCCGGTCCGGCAGCGGCTCGAGCTCGGGTGGCTCGCCACCGGTCGCGTGGGCGAGCGCCTGCGCGAGCAGCCAGTCGGCGAGCCACGGGTTCCGCGGCAGGAGCGGGCCGTGCAGGTAGGTGCCGACGGCGCGGCCGACGCGGACGCCCTCGTAGCCCGACTCGCCGTCGTTGCCGAAGCCCGCGACGACGCGGCCGAGCGGCTCGGCACCGGGGTCGAGCCGCGTCCGGCCCGCGTGGTTCTCGAAGCCTGCGATCGTGCGCCGCGTGCCGTCGAGCTCCGTTTCGAGCAGCACGTCGCCGATCATCCGCTGTCTCGCCGGCGACCGTCTCGTGCGGGAAGAGGCCGATCCCGGGCATCGAGTCGCCGTGGCGGCCGAGGTAGCCGCGGCCGAGCAGCTGGTAGCCGCCACAGACCGCGAGCAGTGCCGCGCCGTCCGCGACCGCCTGCTCCAGCGCCGGCCCCTTGGCGACGAGGTCGGGCGCGATCAGCGCCTGCTCGCGGTCCTGGCCGCCGCCGATGTAGTAGAGGTCGTGCTCGCCGGGACGCACCTCGTCGCCGAGCGACAGCGCCGAGACGTCGAGCTCGTGGCCGCGCAGCGCGGCGCGCCGCGTCAGCACGGCGATGTTGCCGCGGTCGGCGTAGATGTTCAGGTACTCCGGATAGAGATGCCCGACGCGGATCCTCACGTCCGCTCCCAGTACGGCTTCGCCCAGCCGCGCGCGGCCACGATCCGCTGCAGCTCCAGCATGGCGGTGTAGGTGGGAAGCACGACGAGCTCGCCGCCGGGCGGCGTGAGCGCCAGGCCGCGGTCCAGGGCCCGCTCCACGTCCGGCTCCACCTCGAGCGCGGTCTCGTCGAGCCCGCCGTAGACACAGCGGACGCCGAGCTCCGCGGCGCGGTCGCCCGACGCGATCAGCGTCTCCGTGCGGCCCAGCAGCGGCTCGAAATCGACGTCCCAGATCCAGGAGACGTCCTGGCCGTCGGCGATCGCGTCGTTCAGCGCGACGAGGAGGAGGGAGGGGGCGCCGCCCTCGAGCAGCGTGTGCACCACCTCGTTCGCGCCTGCAGGGTTCTTGATCAGGAGCAGCAGCACGGTCTTGTCGCCGGCGGGGATCCGCTCGAAGCGCCCGAAGGCTGCGCCGAAGCGCTCCAGCCCGGCGCGGATCTCCTCCAGCGGCGCCCCGAGCTCGTGCGCGAGCGCGGCGGCGCCGAGCGCGTTGTAGACGTTGTAGAGCCCGGGGAGCGGCAGGCGCAGGCGCGTCGAGCCGGCGGGCGTCTCGAGCAGGAACGAGGCCGCCTCGAGCCCGTCGAGCTCGATCTCGCTCGCCCGCACGTGCAACGTGGGCCGCCCGTGCCCGCAGTTCGGGCAGCGGTAGTCGCCGAGGTGGCCGACGTAGGCGGCGGCGAACTCGTACGGCTGCCCGCAGCGGACGCAGTAGCGCGAGTCGGCGGCGTGCTGCAGTGCCGGCCGCGCATGGCGCGGGTCGTCGATTCCGAACGCGATCGCTCCCTTGCGCGCGTGGGCGAGGTCGCCCACCTGCGGGTCGTCGCCGTTGACGATCAGCGTCGTCGCCTCCGGCAGCGCTGCCGTGCTCTCGCGCCAGCGCTCGGCGATGTGCTCCAGCTCGCCGTAGCGGTCGAGCTGGTCGCGGAAGAGGTTGCCGAGCAGGACGGCGCGCGGCTGCACTCGCCGGACGACCTCGGGGAGCGCGCCCTCGTCGACCTCCAGGAGCCCCAGCTCCGCGTCGCGCTGCAGCAGGAGGGTGGACGCGATCCCCGAGACGAGGTTCGCCCCGGAACGGTTCCAGGCGAGCCGTCGTCCAGGACCGAGGATCTCCGCCGCCATCGCGGTCGTGGTCGTCTTCCCATTCGTGGCCGAGACGACGGCAGTGCCCTCCGGCAACCGGGCTGCAAGCGCGTCGATCGCGCCCGGATCGAGCTTCCAGAGCAGCTTCCCCGGCAGCGTCGTGCCACCGCCCGCGCCCGCCAACCGCGACAGCCGTGCGGCAGCGCGGGCGGCGACGGTCTCGACGGCGAGGCGGGCGCTCATGGCCCGCGAGCGTATCCGGAGACCACCTGCGCCACGACGCCGAACGGGCATCCCTCGTTCGAGTGAACTGCCGCCGCACTGACCCAAAAGGGGGACGTACCCCCCCGTTTAGGCGCATACGTTCAGCGCGGTTCCACCAGGCCGGGCCGGCTTTGCGGCGTGTTTCCGGCTCGACCGTCCAAAAGTTCATGCGGCGCGCTTCGGCGCGGAGAAGGAGAAAGATGGGAAGCAACACAGGCGGCAAGCGCGGGGACGTACGCCAGAGCGCCCTCTGGGGCTCGGGCAACCGCGGCGGCGAGTTCCGCTCCAACGCCCTCTGGGGCAAGGGTGGGCGGGGTCTCGTCACGACCGTCGTCGCAATCGCCCTCGCCGTGCCGCTTGCGGCCGGCGCGGCGAGCGGACCGAGCCCGAACAGCGGCTCCGGCTCCGGTGGCGGCGGCTACGTCTCCGACCAGTTGAAGCAGAAGGCGAAGAGCCACCCGAACGACCTCGTCAGCGTGATCGTGCAGATCGACGAGAGCGTCTCGGGCGCCGACGCCAAGAAGGCCGAGAAGGAGATGTCGAAGCTCGGCAAGCGCTTCGGGCTGATCAGCGGCTTCGCCGGGGACATCCGGGCGAAGGATCTCGAGAAGCTCGAGCGGATGAAGGGCCTCGTCGTCACGCTCGACGCTCCGATCCGGCCGCAGGGTCTCATCCCGGCACCGGTGACGAGCGTGACCAACACGGTGACCAACACCGTGACGAGCACGGTCTCGACCACGACATCGGCTGTGTCGAGCGTGGTCAATCCGACCTCGTCGCAGCTCTGGACGCACGAGTCCGGCGTGAACAAGCTCTGGAGCAGCGCCAAGGCGGCGACGATTGCGATCGTCGACTCCGGCATCGACGGCTCCCGGGCGGACTTCACCGGCCGGCTGAAGGCACAGGTCAACTTCGTCAGCTCGGGCAACCCGAACGCGGCCGGCGACGGTCGTGGCCACGGGACGTTCGTCGCGGGAATCGCCGCGGGGAACGCACCGGGATACGCGGGCGCAGCTCCGAACGCGGACATCGTCTCGCTCGACGTCATGGACGACAGTGGCTCGGGCAAGACGAGTGACGTGATCGCAGCGGCAGAGTGGATCTACCAGAACAAGGCGGCGTACAACATCCGCGTCGCCAACTTCTCGCTCCACTCGGGCGCCGTGAACCGCTTCTGGCTGGATCCGCTGAACGTCGCGGTCAGCAAGCTGTGGAACGCGGGCATCGTCGTCGTCGCGGCAGCGGGCAACTACGGCAACGCGGCGGGGCCGAGTGGCGTCCCCTACGCCCCCGGCAGCAACCCGTTCGTGATCACGGTCGGCGCGGTCGACATCGGCGGCACGGCACGGCCGAGGGACGACTCGCGGGCACCGTGGTCGGCGTACGGGCGGACTCCGGACGGCTTCTGGAAGCCGGAGATCTGTGCTCCCGGCAGGTACATGGTCGGTCCGATTCCGGCCGGGTCCTCGCTGGCGGTGCAGAAGGCCGACAAGATGGTGGGCTTCGTCGTACGTCGAGCTCTCCGGGACGTCGTTCGCGGCGCCGGTGATCTCGGGCATCGTCGCTCAGGCCCTCGTCCGGAACCCGACCTGGACGCCGGATCAGGTCAAGGGTGCCCTGATGCGCCGGACCCGTCCGGTGCCCCAGGCAGCCCCGCTGTCCTGTGGCGTCGGCCAGGTGAACGCGGTGCAGTCGGTGCTCGCCACCAAGGAGGCGCCGAACCCGAACCTCGGGCTCGCTCGGTTCCTGAAGCCGGCGCTGAACGGGACGACGGTGTTCGACGCCGTCTCCTGGACGGGCGTGTCCTGGAGCGATGTCTCGTGGGATGCGGTCTCCTGGGCGGACGTGTCCTGGGCTGACGTGTCCTGGGCGGACGTGTCCTGGAGCGACGTGTCCTGGGCGGACGTGTCCTGGACTGATGTCTCCTGGGCGGACGTGTCCTGGGAAGACAACGCCGAAGGCGAGTCGGCTCTCCCGACCGATGGGTACGAGCTGACGAAACCGGAAGCGCAGGACGCAGCGGTCGATCCCGACCTGCTGACGCCCGCCGAGAAGGAGGCGCTGCTGTCTGCGACCTCCCTGCTCACCCCGTAACAACGACGTACGCAAAGGGGGCCGGCCCAGCGCCGGCCCCCTTTCTCACCCCTTCGGGGGAATCCGCGGCGGGGTACCCCGCACGGGGGATGCCTCACCCCAGTTTGCGGCATACCCTCCGACGCGGCTACCTGGCCGTCCTGCGGATGCAAGGAGACGGAGCGGCATGAAGGGCACCGGCTGAGCATGAGCGCAATCCCCCTCGACGACGCACTCGAGCACGAGCGGTCGAGCCCGGCCGACCGCGGCAAGCTGCCGACCAAGGCGCTCGTCTACTTCATCGGCGTCGCAGCCGCTGCGGTCGCGGTGGCGGCGCCGCTCCTCGCCGGACTGAGCTCGCACACGGGGGGCTGGCTCGAGTTCGTCTTCCTGGCCGCCGGTGTCTCACTGGCGCAGTTCTTCGTCGTGCGCACGCCGGGGAACAAGAGCTACCACACGACAGGCGTCTTCCTGATCGCGGCCGTGCTGCTCGTGCCGCCGGCGCTGCTCGTCCTGATCCCGCTGATCCAGCACATTCCGGAGTGGCTGCGCAGCCGTGGCACCTGGTACGTCCAGTCCTTCAACATCCTCGTCTTCACGATCGCGACGATGGCGGCGTGGGGCTGCGCGCACGTGATCCTGAATGCAGAGCGCCTGATTGCGAGCGACGACGTCCGCTTCGCCCTCGCCGGCACGGCGGCCTCGATCGCCCTGGTCGTCCTCAATTCGGCGCTGATCGCTCCCATGATCCGGTGGGCCAACGGCCATCCGATGAGGCAGCTCTTCTCCTACCAGACTCTTTCGACGGAGTTCGTCTTTGCAGCAGTCGGCGTCGTGCTCGCGGCGTTCTGGACCGCGAACCCGTGGCTCCTGCCCTTCGCGATCGCGCCGCTGCTGCTGATCCACCGGGCGCTCTCGGTGCCGCAGCTGCAGGCGGAAGCGCGGGTCGATCCGAAGACCGGCCTCTTCAACGCCCGCTACTTCGCGTCGGCGCTGACGGAGGAGCTCGGACGCGCGCAGCGCTTCGAGCGGCCGATGTCGCTGATCATGGCCGACCTCGACCTGCTGCGCGAGATCAACAACACCTACGGCCATCTCGCCGGCGATGCGGTCCTGAAGGGCATCGCCGAGGTCTTCCGCGCCGAGCTGCGGCACTACGACGTCCCGGCCCGCTTCGGCGGCGAGGAGTTCTCGATTCTCCTGCCCGAGACGCCTCCCGAGCAGGCGCTGGAGATCGCCGAGCGAATCCGCCGGGCCGTCGCGGACCGCCGCTACGACGTCGAGACGTCGAGCGAGCCGATCCGGGCGACCGTCTCGATCGGTGTCTCCTGCTACCCGAAGGACGGGCAGGACCCGAACGCGCTGATCCACCAGGCCGACCTTGCCGTCTACCGCGCCAAGCTGCAGGGACGCAACCGCGTGCTCGGAGCCAGCTCGGAGCCGCTTGCTGATGCCGGCCGACCGCAGTGCCCCGCTCGTCGCGCTGCCGGAGGAGGGCGACCACCGCGAGCCGCTCGCGCGCGTCCCGGAGGTCACGCCCGAGCAGGAGCGGCGTCACACGGCGCACACGACCGGCGGTCCGCGGTTTCTGCAGCTGTCGACCCGCCTCGGCGTGCTCGTCGGGCTCGTGAGCACGCTCGGCGTCGCCGCCGGCGTCGCGGGCGGCATCTTCGGCTCCTCCACGGACGTCCTCGGCCTGCTCGCGGTGATCGCGCTCGTCAGCGTGGGGGAGGCGCTCGCGCTCGAGCTCGACGACGGCTCCATCTCGGTCAGTGCCGTCGGTGCGCTCGCCGGCGCGTCGCTGTTCGGCCCTCGGGCAGCGCTCGCTCTCGCCGTGGCGATCTGCATCGTGCAGTGGAGCGCGCAGCGCCAGCAGATCCACCGGGTGCTCTTCAATGTCGGCACGCTCGCGCTCTCGTCGCTCGCGGCCGCGGCGGTCTTCACCGTCGGCTTCGACGGGCCGCTGGGCGAGCTTCTCACCGTGGCCGGCGGCCTCGTCGCCGGGGCGGTGTACTTCGCCGTCAACACGGGCCTGCTCTCCGTCGCGCTCGCGGCCGAGGGGCGGGAGAACGTCTGGCGGGTGTGGCACGAGCGTTTCCTCTGGCTCGCGCCCCACTACGTCGTGTACGGCTTCATCGGCGGGGTGATCGCGATCGGCTACCACGCAGCCGGGCTCTACGCGCTGGCCGTCTTCGCCGTGCCGCTCCTGCTGATGCGCAAGACCCAGGAGGCGTATCTCTCGCACACGCGCCGGAGCGCCCAGAAGCTGCGCCAGGCTGCCGAGACGATCCACACGCAGAACGTCTCGCTCGAGCAGGCAAACCGGCTGCTGAAGGAGCGTTCGACCGCAGCGATGGAGAGCCTGTCGGCCACCGTCGACGCGCGCGACGCGTATACAGCCGGGCACTCGCGGCGGGTCCAGCAGCTCGCGCTCGCGATCGGTCGCGAGTTGGGTCTCTCGCAGGCAGAGCTCGATCTGCTCGGCCATGCGGCGCTCTTCCACGACATCGGCAAGCTCGCGATCCCGGACTCGATCCTGCTGAAGCCCGCGAGCCTCACCGAGGAAGAGTGGGCCCTGATGCAGCGGCACGCGGACGAGGGAGCGCGGATCATCGACCGGCTCGGCTTCCTCGGCGATGCCGTTCCCTCGATCAGGCACCACCACGAGCGCTTCGACGGCACGGGCTACCCGGATCACCTCCGTGGTGAGGAGATTCCGCTCGGTGCCCGGATCATCCACGTCGCAGACGGGCTCGACTCGATGCTGACGACGCGGATCTACCGCGCCGCCCGGCCGCTCGACGAGGCGTTGACCGAGCTGCGGGAAGCGGCCGGGACCCAGTTCTGCCCGCGCTGTGTCGGCGCCCTCGAGCGGATTCTGCCGCTCGATGCCCTCGCCGGCGACAGCCACGCGCGCCCGAAGCTGCTCGCCGTCTAGCCACCGCCACTGCCCGGCCGTTCTGGCCGTCTTGCAGATTGGCGAAAATGCTCTACACTACTTGCATGGGACGGTCCCGCCGCCACCCCGCGGTGGCAGGCATCGATCCGGAGGCTCTCGCGGCATTCCAGGCGGGCATCCGCAAGCGCTATACCGACGAGGAGATCCTCACGCAGCTGTTGGACTGCGCCGAGCGGCTCGGACGGTCGCCGACGATGCGCGAGTTCGCGGCCGATGCGCAGACGACCGTGCATCCGCAGACGGTGATCGAGCACTTCGGCAGCTGGAACGCGGCGAAGCGGCAGGCAGGGCTGGTGCCGCGGCGGTTCGCGACGCGTGACGAGTTGCTCGGCCGCCTGCAGGCGCTCGGCGAGGAGCTCGGGCGGACGCCGACGGCTCGTGACATCGACGCCCGCAAGGGCGCGATGCCGTCGAAGTCGTTGCTCTGGCACACCTTCGGCTCGCTCGCGGCTGCGCTGCGCGAGGCCGGCTTCGACGTGCCCGTCGGCGAGGAGCGGCTCGAGCGAGCGGTCGAGCAGGGAGGAGCGCTCGCGCGGAGACTCGGCCGGCTGCCGAAGATGGCCGACTGGGCCGACGCTCGCCGTGCCGACGAGTCGCTCCTGACCGAGTGGCAGGTCTATCGCATGATCGACGTGCAGCCGGCCTGGGCGGCATTCCAGTACCTCGTGCGCGAGCGGCTGCGCGAGGAAGGGGTCGACGTGGCGCCGGACGGCTCGCTGGAGTAGCGACGGAGGGCGTGCTGGCCGCCGTGATCACAGGCGTCGCCACCGTGGTGGCTGCGCTGATCACGGTGCGGGCGGGGCGGAACGCTCCCACTGCTCCGACTGCAGCCGAGCCGGCGCCCCACAGGGAAAGCCTGGTCGCGCGGGGGCGCTCGTTCTTCGATCGCCTGCCCGCCCTCCAGCGGCCTCGGCGGCTCTGGGTGGCAGCGCTCGCCGGCTTCTTCCTCAGCGGCTTTGGCGTGGCCCTGTACTTCCGGACGCTGCCGGACGCCTTGATCGGAGCGCTGTTGGCGCTGCCGTTCCTGGCCTTGATCGCGGTGCAGCCGGACGCGGGCGGCCGAGACGAGTACGACGCCGTGGTGGTACTGGCCGTTCGCGGCCCTCTCCGCGCTCTACGCCGTCTTTCGCGCCGAGACGGCGAACCGGCGGCTCGAGCAGGTCTAGGCGGTCGCGAGGATCGCCGCAAGACGCTCGAGGCACGATGCACCCTCGAGCGGCGAGCGCACGGAGGGGAGGATCGTCTCCTCGATGTACGAGCGGTCGGGCTGGAAGCGGGCGGTGGTGGTGATTCGCCCGTCCTCCACACGGACGAGCGTGCCCTCCTCGGCCTCGCGCTTGCGCAGCGTCAGTCGCAGCGTCGACTCGAGCACCTCGAGCGCGTCGCGCGTCGAGGCGAAGAAGAGCTCCTTGCCGGCGGTGCCGACCCAGAGCGGGCGGCCGACGCCGCGAGCGAGGAAGAGAGCGGAGGGGACGCGCTCGTCGAGCCAGGCGGTCGCCATCGCCCCGTGGAGCTCCTCGAGCACCTCCGGGCTGCTTTCCGCGTGCTCTGCGAGAGCGAAGATCGCCTCGGAGTCGACGGTCATCTCGGGGTGTGCGCGCCCGAAGCCGTAGCGGGCGAAGATCTCCTCGTCGTTGACGATGATCCCGTTGTGGATGCCGACGACGGAGCCGTGCCGGATCGGATGGTTGTTCGCCTCGATCGTGGGGTGGCCCTTGGTGTAGTCGCGCACGTGGACGAGCGCCTGTGCGGCGGCGGCGGGCACATGGACCTCGTCGAGCAGCTCGCTCGCACCCGAGCGGCGCTTGTGCACGGTCACAGCGGTGCTGGCGCCGCGGTGCGCGTAGCCGACGGCATCGGCGCCGCGCTCTGCGATCCCGGCCAGGAGCGCCTGCGCGGCGAGCGTCCTGGAGACGCTCGACTCGGGGCTCAGGCTGTATCCGGCAATACCACACATAGGCTGGACAAATCCTAGTTCGGGCTTCGGACGGGAACTTTTCTGACTTCAGAAGGGTAGACGACGCCTGTTCGGGAGAAGTTAGGTCCTCATCGTAGGTGGAATTCGACAGATTTCAACGGATTCCTCAAGCCGGATGTCACAACGGCCGATACCGGATGCGAGATGGAGCCCAACGCCGCAGAGCCTGTCTTCGAGGCCGAGTCCGAGCCCGCGCCGGAGCCAAGGCTCGAATTGCTTCCCGGCCTCTCCGTCGAGGAGGAGCCCGAGGCCGACGACGACGACGCTGCCGCGGAGGCGGAGGACGTAGCGGCCCCGGAGGCGACGCAGGATCCACTCAAGCTCTACGTGCGCGCGATCGGGGACGGTCGCCTGCTGACCGTCACCGAGGAGCGCGAGCTCGCCCGGCGCAAGGATGAGGGCGACGAGGCGGCCAAGCGCCGCCTGATCGAATGCAACCTCCGACTCGTGATGTCGATCACGCGCAACTACACGAAGGCCGGCGTGCCGCTGCTCGACCTGATCCAGGAGGGAAACCTCGGCCTGATCCGCGCGGTCGAGAAGTTCGACTACAAGATGGGCTTCAAGCTCTCCACCTACGCGACGTGGTGGATCCGCCAGGCGGTGACCCGCGCGCTCGCCGAGCAGGGCCGGACGATTCGCCTGCCCGTCCACGTCGCCGACCAGGTGCGCCGCGTCATGCGTGGGCGCCGGGTGCTGGCACAGAAGCTCAACCGGGACCCGACCGTCGACGAGATCGCGGTCGAGGCGGACTTCACGCCCGAGCGCGTGCAGGAACTGCTGGAGCTCGTCCAGGACCCCGTCAGCCTCGACACCCCCGTCGGTGACGGCGAGAGCCTCTACGGCGACATGATCCGCGACACGAAGTCCGCCGAGCCCGACGTCGAGACGGCCGACCGGCTGCGCTCGAGCGAGCTCGCCGCGGCGCTCGACCGGCTCAACCCGCGCATGCGCCATGTGCTCATGCACCGCTTCGGCCTCAACGGCACACCGCCGCAGACGCTCGAGGAGGTCGGGGCAGGGCTCGGCATCACCCGCGAGCGCGTGCGTCAGCTCGAGTCGCGTGCCCTCCGCGAGCTCCGGATGGTTGCTCCGGCGCTCGAGTTCTATCTCCGCAGCTGAAGCGAGAGACGAGGCGCGCGCGCCTAGAGCGCGGCGCCGACGGACTCGAGCTCGCGGAGCGAGGCGAGGCGCTTCAAGGAGTCCAGCTCGATCTGGCGCACGCGCTCGCGGGTGAGCCCGAGGCGGCGGCCGATCTCCTCGAGCGTCTTCGGCTCGGCGTCGGTGAGCCCGTAACGGAGCATCACGACTTGCCGCTCGCGGTCGGACAGCGCCGCCAGCGCCTCCTTCAGCGCCTGGCTGCGAAGTGAGACCTCGACCTGCTCCTCGGGCAGCGGGCCGTCGCCGGCGACGAAATCTCCGAACACGGCGTCCTCGGTGTCCCCGACCGGCTGGTCGAGGCTCGTCGATGCCCTCGCAGCCGCTCGGACCTCAATTGCCTGCTGGAGCGGGAGGGAGGCCTCCTCGGCGATCTCGTCGAGCGTCGGCTCGCGCCCGAGCTGCGTCCAGAGCGTGCGCTCGGCGCGATTCATCTTCTGCAGCCGCTCGACGATGTGCACGGGCATCCTGATCGTGCGTGCCTTGTCGGCCAGCGCGCGGGCGACCGCCTGGCGGATCCACCAGGTCGCGTAGGTGGAGAACTTGAAGCCGCGGCGCCAGTCGAACTTCTCGACCGCGCGGATCAGCCCGAGCGTTCCCTCCTGGATCAGGTCGAGGAACGGCAGTCCCTGGTTGCGGTAGTTCTTCGCGATCGAGACGACCAGGCGGAGGTTCGCCTGGATCATCTGCTGCTTGGCGACCATGTCGCCCTTCTCGATCCGCTTCGCCAGCTCGACCTCCTGCGGCGCCGTGAGCAGTGCGTGGCGTCCGGCTTCGCGCAGGAAGAGCTGCAGCGCATCCGTCGTCGACTCCTGGGCAGGTGCGGGCTGCGGCGGCGGGGCCTGCTCCTCGGCCGGCGGGCCCTCGGCCAGCTCGATCCCGCGCCGGTCGAGCTCGCGGTAGAGGGCGTCCTGCTCGAGCGCGTCGAGCTCGTTCGCCTCGATCACGTCCGCGACCTCCGAGACCTTGATCGAGCCCGCCTGCTCCGCTGCTTCGAGCAGCTGCACGAGCTCGTCGTTCCGCAGCAGGTGGTCGATGTCGACGGTCGTCATCCGCCCAGTGCTTCTACCCGCGAGGCTCGCAGGCCGAAACCCAGCCGCGACCGTCAGGGCCGGCTTTCGATCTCCGCGAGCAGCTCGCCGACGCGATCGACGATCAGTCGTGCCTGCGCGATCTCGTCGGCGGTGAACTCGCGGCCGTCGGCGTAGATCTCGACGAGACCCCAGTTCTGTGCCCGAGAGCGCAGCGGCAGCATCAGGAGCGTGTCGAAGCCGAGCCGCTCCAGCAGCGCCGCCTCCGCAGGATCGGCGCCCGGCTCGGCACGTGAGACGTGACGAGGCTCGCCGGAGGCGATCACCTCCTGCGTGAGCGGATAGTCCGTGACGAGAAAGAGCTCGAGCTCCGGCGTGCGCTCGCTGCGGTCGTGATGGCCGATCTCGACCAGGAGATCGCCGATGATCCGCGACACGGTCACGCGCGGCACGTTCAGGAGCTCGCCGAGCTGCGTGCAGGCGACGTCGAGCAGTCGGGACACAGACTGCTGCGCCGCGATCTTGGTGAGTGAGGAGTCGACGTCCGCAGCGTGCACAGGACGGAGTATCCGTGCCCCGGGAGGATGTGCAAGCCCACGCACGAGAATCGACGTTATGTCAAGTTGACACAGAACGCCTGTGCCCCGCCGCCCGCCTGGTCAGAAGCCGGCCGCACGGACACCGGTCGCGATCAGCAGCAGCACGATCGCAGCGGCGATCAGCCGGTACCAGACGAAGACCGAGTAGTCATGCCGGCGCACGTAGCCGAGCAGCGCCGAGATCGCGATCAGGCCCGTGCCGGCCGCCGCCAGCGTGCCGACGACGAACGGGCCGGTCGAGCCGGGCGGCAGCTCCCCGAGCAGCACGTCCTTGACGCCCTTGAGCAGCACGGCACCGAGCACGATCGGCACCAGCAGCAGGAACGAGAAGCGCGCAGCGGAGTCGCGGTCGAGCCCGAGCAGCCGCCCCGCGGAGATCGTGATCCCCGACCGCGAGACGCCGGGCAACAGGGCGAGGCTCTGCGCGAGCCCCATTCCCAGCGCTTCCTTCAGCCCCAGATCGCCCATCGAGCGCTCCTCCGGCCGTCGGTCGGCGAACCAGAGCACGCCCGCGAAGAGTGCCAGCGCGAACGCGATCTGCCAGGGCTCGCCGAGGTTGCTCGCGATCACGTCCTCCCCCAGCAGCCCGATCACCCCGGCCGGGATCGTCGCGACGACGACGAACCAGGCGACCCGCTCGTCGGCGGTCTCGATCCGGCGCGTCCCCAGCGTCCGGAACCAGGCGGCCAGCAGGCGCCCGAGGTCGCGCCAGAAGTAGGCGACGACCGCGACGAGCGTGCCGAGATGGAGCGCGACGTCGAACGTCTGGTTGAACTGGTCGTGCTCCTTCAGATACGTCCAGTCGCCGAGCCACGGAACGATGATCAGATGGCCCGACGACGAGATCGGCAGCAGCTCCGTCGCGCCCTGGACGACGCCGAGCACGAATGCCTGCCAGTTGGGAAGCGCGCCGGCCGCGTCCCCCACCCCGAGCACGGTCAGCGCCGCTGCCGCGACCAGCGTGACGGCGGAGAGCGTCCACACGGTTGCGCGGTTCACGGCGGCATCCTAGGGACAGCGGCGCCGCGACGGAGCCGCGCACGAAAGTTGTCGCAAATTGCACGCTTCACCGGTCCGCGGCCTTGATCGCCGTGGGCCTGCCGTCTACGTTGCCTCTTGCAGGGAGCACGGAGCGCGAGTAGGTCGAAGCCGAGCTCGAGGGCCGTACGCGGAAGCGGAAAGTCAACGGGTTCGGTGGACGAAAGCGCCACCGGCTCCCTGAATTTTTTGCGCAAGAAGGGCGATCTGCGGGAGCAGATCGCCCTTCGCGCTAAGACCCCTGAAGGCTCGCTTCGCTCGCAAGACCAGTGGGTCGCGGCCGGTGCGTTCACGGCCTTGTCGTTCCCGGGCTTTCAGTAGGATCGCCGCGTGCTGCACTTGCGGATGCCGTCGATCGACCAGGGCGTACAGGCCTTCGCCTGGGCCGTCTTCTTCTTCGTCGTGCTCTGGGTCGGGATGCTCGCTGTCGGTGTCTCCGGCGCGACGGCGTTCATCCTCTCGCTCGTCTCGGGCGGCGTGATCTTCCTCTTCGTCCGCCTCCACGGCGAGTAGCGCCCGCTACGAGGGCGGCCGCGTCTTCGAGAGCGCGGCGACGAGCCGGTGCGCCAGCTCGCTGCCGAGCAACGCCTCGAGCCGCGCAGACGCCGTCGGGCCCCGCCGCTCGTCCTGAGCGAAGACGAAACAGTGGGCGAGAAGGAGCTCCGAAGCGACTGGCTTCGCGCGAGTGACGGCGGCGGCGTCCATCACGAGACGTATCGACGGTGGGGCTCCGGCTGCGAGATCCCTTATCCCAGGGAATCAGTCCTCGGTCTTGCGCTCCTCGGCCGTCGTCGAGTCGGTCACCGCGGTCCCGCTGCGGTCCGGCCACGTCTCCACCGGGGTCGTTGCAGGTGTCTCGATCGGGGTCCCGACCGGCTCGACGACGTCCGCGCGGTCGGCCGTCAACGGCTCGTCGGCATCGGCGACGACGGGCGCCGGCTCGACGACATCGCGCTCGGCGACGACGGCGCGGCGGCCCTCCGTGTCGAACGACAGGCCGAAGACGAGCCCGATCCCGAATGCGAGCGCCGGCAGGATGTTCCCCAGGTCGGCGACGACGCCGCCGATGCCCAGGTCGCGCGACCAGTTCGACGTGTTCAGCCAATCCGCCGGCTGCCGCGCCAGCAGGAGCCACAGCCCGACCACGAGCACCGGTAGGAAGCCGAGCGTGAAGACGCCGACCGAGAAGCGGGGCCACCCCCACTTCGTCCAGCCGCCGAGGATCTGCGACAGCGCCATCGCCAGGCCCGCGGCCGCGATCACGCCGTAGGTCGCCCAGTACTCACCGTTCGCCTGCGTGCCGATCTGCGTCGCGAACCACAGCAGCGTGCCCGCGACTCCAGCTCCGATCAGGGTTGCGACGCCGCGTGTGACTCCGATCATGTGTCCTCCGTTCGGGGGGTCACCGGGATCGTTCCCGTCCCGCCCGAGATCGGAACACGCGCTTACTGCAGGTGCAGGCGTCGCTCATCGAAGCGCGCCGACTGCAACTCCGCGCGGAACTCCTCGACCGAGCGGAGCGCGTCCTCCGCGAAGACGTGGTCGACGATGCCGATGCGCTCGTCGTTCGCGAACGGCAGGTCGACGTGAGCCTCGCTGACGAGGTTCACCGAGAGCGCGTCACAGGCGGGACAGCGGACGGCGAGGCCGACCCAGCCGTCACCCGGGGCAACCGCGACGAACGAGGACGGAAAGACCGGGCGCGGACGCCCTTCGGGGTAGCAGAAGAAGCTCCACGGCCACTCCCCCGCGCGCACATGCGCGGCGGCAGCGTCGAGCAACTCGTCCGCGGTGTCGACCCGGCGTGACGTCATCAGGTCGACGAATGCCCCGGTCTGCCCCCCGAGCGGCGCCCAGTCGAGCTCGTCGTGGGAAACGAGGCCGGGATGTTCCTCACCGCACCAGCAGTCGAAGCGGATTCCGTAGACGGCAGGATGGGCCGGGCCGGGCAGCCGCTCGAGCAGCCGGAACGCCGAGAGCGCCACCTGGGCCTGCTCTCGCCGTGGGCACGCGAACGTGTACCGGGCGGTGAGCGCGTCGTACATGTAGGAATGGTTATCGACCCGGCGGACGGACCGCAACTCACCCTTTGGCGGGAGTCAGTACTCGATCAGCGACTGGACGTCGTAACCGGTGAGCTTTTCGCGCCCGTTCAGGAACGCCAACTCGACCACGAACAGCAGCCCCACGACCTCGCCACCGAGCTGCTCGACGAGCTCGGTCTTCGCCTTCGCCGTCCCGCCGGTGGCGAGCACGTCGTCGTGGACGATCACGCGCGCGCCCTTGACGATCGCGTCGGAGTGGACGTGCAAGCTGTCCGTGCCGTACTCGAGGTCGTACGTCGCCTCGACCGTGCTCCACGGAAGCTTGCCGGGCTTGCGGGCCGGCACGAAGCCGCAACCAAGCCGGTCGGCGAGCGCTCCGCCGAAGATGAACCCGCGCGCTTCGGCGCCGAGGATCACGTCGGGCCGTTTCGGGCGCGCGAGCGCCTCGAGCCGGTCGATCGTCTCGTGAAAGTAGGCGGCGTCGGCCACGAGCGGCATCAGGTCCTTGAAGACGATCCCCGGCTTCGGGAAGTCGGGGACGTCGCGGACGCGGTCGCGCAGGTCGAGTGTGGCCTCCGTGCTCACGGCGGCAATCTACCGCTACCGCTCGGCGAGCAGGCGCAGCTCGCGCCAGAAGAGCAGTTGCGAGAGCTGCTGCGACGCCTCGGCGAGCGACTGAAGGTCGTCGAGACCGGCCTTGCGCCGCTCGGGGTTGCGCGCGCGGAGCGACGGTGCCACGAGCTGCTCGAGCAGGCCCGCCTCGCGACCTGCGGAGTTGCGGAACGTGCGCAGGTGACGGGCGTCGATGCCGAACTGCGCCAGACGCCCGCACGCGGCCGCGATGTCGGCGTCCCCCTCGCGGTAGAGCCGCTCCCCACCCTCGACCCTCGGCGCGAGCAGCCCGTACTCCTCGAGCGCGCGTGCGAGCGACGCGTCGATGCCGGCACGCTGGCACAGCTCGGCGAGGTCGAGCTCGGCCTCCTGCTCCCCGAGCCCGGCAGGCCGGCGCCGCTTGCGCTCGCCGGCGCCCGCGCCGGATGCGAGCTCCTGCTTGATCACGCGCAGGGGCAGGAACTCGTCGCGTTGCAAGCGGAGGATCGTCTCCAGCCGCTCGACGTCCTCCTCGCTGAAGAGGCGGTAGCCGCCGCGCGTGCGCTTGGGCGTCAGCAGGCCCTGGTCCTCGAGGTAGCGGATCTTCGAGATCGAGATGTCCGGGAAGTCGGGCTGGAGCCGCGCGCAGACGGCGCCGATCGTGTGCAGGCGCTGCTGCTCGGGCTGGCGCCGCTCTGTCGCCGTGGAGGTCATCGTCTCAGGAAGGTCAGCCGGTATTTACCGATCTGGACCTCGTCGTCGTCCTCGAGCTGCGCGGACTCGATCCGCTCCTTGTTCACGAACGTGCCGTTGAGGCTGCCGAGGTCGGAGATCGTGAAGGTCTCGCCGTCGCGGACGACCTCGGCGTGGCGCCGCGACACCGTGACGTCGTCGAGGAAGACGGCGCACTCCGGCGACCGGCCGATCAGCGTCCGCTCGCCCGAGGGAAAGAAGCTCTCCCCCGCTCGCCCACCGCCGGAGCGGACGACGAGCGCCGGGCCCTTGCCCGCCAGGTCCTGCAGCGCCGCGCCGGCGTCCTCGGCGACATCCTCCGGGGTGAAGGTCATCGTCTGCTCGCCGGGCTCGCTCGTGTCGAGCCGGGCGCCGCAGCGGGCACAGAAGTTCGCGGCCGCCGGATTCTGGAAGCCGCACTCGGCGCAGTAGATGTGGCTCACACGCCCTCGTCCGTCTGCGGTGTGCTGCGGGCCGAGAGGATGTCCGTCAGCTTCTCGACGTCGAAGTCCGACACGCCCTTGCCCTTCAGCCGAGCCGTGCGCTCGGCGCGCAGGATGTCGATCCGCCCCTGGAGCATGCGTCGCCGGTAGGAGACATCGTTCTCCTCCTGTTCCAACTCCTCGATCAGCGCCTTCAGGTCGTCGTCGGAGAGTGTCGCGAGGTCTGGCAGAGGTTCCATGACGCCTTTCCGTCGAGGGAGTGCCTGCGGTCAGTAAAGCAGCAGCCCCAGCGAGGGGTCAACCTCAGCTTGAGGCTTCCACAGAGGTTCGTGCTGGAGCAGCATCTCCCTGCATGATCTCCTCCACGAGCGAGCGCACCTCCGCCTCGAGCTCGTCGGAGCTCTCCCGGGTGTCGCCCTCGGCGTAGAGATGCACGAGCGGCTCGTCCGGGTCGGGCAGCACCTGAGCCCAGCCGCGTTCGTCCAGCAGCTTGATCCCGTCGGTCAGATCGACGTCGCGTCCGGCGAGCCGCTCGTTCAGCACCCGCATGACGAGTCCCTTCTTCGCCCACGGGCAGGCCAGCCGTCGGTGCACGAGCGTCGGCTCCGGCAGGGCCGCGACGAGCTCGGAGAGCGGTCCAGCGGCCCCGGCGAGCAGCTCGAGCAGCATCGTCAGGCTGGCGACGGCGTCGTAGGCGGGCAGGAACTGCGGGAAGACGTAGCCGCCGCCGACGGCGCCGGCGAAGACCATCCCCTCCCCTGCCGCGGCGCTCGTCAGCTCGGTGAGCGAGTTCGGGGTGCGCACGATCTCGAGCACGTCGCCTGCCAGCTCGTCGACCTTGCTCGTCACCGTGATGGGGAACGCGGCCCGCCCGCGGGTCCCGCGCTCCGCGAGCAGCTTGACGAAGAGGAGCAGCGCCTGGTCGACGGGCACCTCCCGCCCGGTCTCGTCGATCAGGAACAGGCGCTCGCCGGACTGGTCGAAGACGGCGCCGAGGTTCGCGCCGACGGCCGTGACGAGCCGCTTCGTGTGCCCGATCGCCTGCGCCAGCGTCTGCCGCTCGCCCGGCTCGTCCTGGAAGAAGCCGTGCGAGGAGATCGCCTCGACGCCGAGCGGGCCGGCGATCAGCGGCAGGACGAAGGACGCTGCCGAGTAGCCGTAGTCGACGACGATGCGGAAGCGCTTCTTCCGGATCGCGTCGGCGTCGAGCGAGTCGAGCAGGTCGTGGGCGTAGCTCTCGCGCACGCGGGCCGGGTACGAGACCGAGCCGACGCCGCCGGCGGCGACCCGCCGCAGCTCCTGTCTGGTGAAGTTCTTCTCGATCTCCTTCTGGAGGCCGGCCGTGAGGAGGATGCCGGGGGGCTCGTAGAAGCGGATGAAGACCGCCTCCGGGTCGAGGTGGCTAGAGCCCACGTGCACGGCCGCGGCGAAGCCCTGGGTCTTGAGGACGTGGCGGCTGACGGCGGGCGGCGAGACGCGCAGGTCGGCGACGTCCACGCCCGAGGCGTTCAGGCCCGAGATGATCGAGCGCTTGATCATCCTGCAGCCGGGCGCGGAGTCGCGGCTCGCCACGACCCGGGCGCCGCGCTTCAGCGCCGTGCCGAGCGCGGTCGCGAGGCGCGCCGCGGTCTCGGGCGTCAGGTCGACGTTGACGAGACCGGTGACCCCGTCCTTGCCGAACAGCCGCGACGACGCGCGCGTCTCCCAGATCAGGTTCTCGAAGACCTGCGAGCCGGTCTCGACCTCCTTGTAGGGATAGATCCGGACGTGCGGCGCGATGTTCGACTCCGAGCCGATCGTGACCTCGTCGCCGATCGCAGCGCCCTCCTGGATCCGGACGTGGTCGCGGATGTCGCAGGAGCGGCCGACGATCGCACCCTCGAGCAGGGCGCTGCGGCCGACGTACGTGGCCGAGTCGATCACCGTCCGGGTCGTGCGCGCGCGCTCGCGCAGCGTCACGCCCTGGGAGAGGATCGTGTACGGGCCGATCGAGGCGTCCCGTGCGATCTGGCAGTTGTTGCCGACGAACGCCGGCCCCTCGATCTCCTCCACGTTGTGGATGTCGGTGCCCTCGCCGATCCAGACGTTGCCGCGCAGGCGGAGGCCGTCGACGTTCAGCCGCACCTTCTCGTCCAGCGCGTCGAAGTTCGCCTGCCGGTACTGGTCGAGGTTGCCGATGTCCTGCCAGTAGCCCTCCATCACGTGGCCGTAGATCGGCCTGCCCATCTCGAGCAGGAGCGGGAAGAGCTGCTTCGAGAAGTCGTACGGGCCCTCGGCGGGGATGTGCGCCAGCACCTCCGGCTCGAGCACGTAGATGCCGGTGTTGATCGTGTCCGAGAAGACCTGGCCCCAGGAGGGCTTCTCGAGGAAGCGCTCGACCTTGCCGTCGTCGTCGGTGACGACGATCCCGAACTCGAGTGGGTTGTCGACCGACTTGAGCCCGATCGTGACCGCCGCCTTGGTCTCCTTGTGGCGCTCGACGAGCTCGCCGATGTCGACGTCGCAGAGCGCGTCGCCGGAGATGACCACGAACGTCTCGTCGAGCCGGTCGCTCGCCAGCCGCACCGAGCCTGCCGTCCCGAGCGGCAGCTCCTCGATCGAGTACTCGATGTTCAGCCCGAGCGAGTCGCCGTCGCCGAAGTAGCTCCGGATCGCCTGCGGCATGAACGCGAGCGTGATGACGACGTCCTCGAAGCCGTGCCCGCGCAGCAGCTCGAGGATGTGCTCCATGCACGGCTTGCCGATGATCGGCACCATCGGCTTCGGCTGGTTCGAGGTCAGCGGTCGCAGGCGGGTCCCCTCCCCACCCGCCATCACGACGGCTTTCACGATGTCACCTCTCGCCGGGCGCCCACGACGTACTGCGCGGCGGCGGCGAGCGCGAGCGCCAGCGCGACCCAGAAGAGCCAGAGCGGCCACTGGGTGCTCTGCCCGACGACGAGCAGGATTCCGAGCGAGAGGTAGAGCAGCCAGGTGGCCGCCTTGCCGAGCGTGGTGACGTTGAGCTCGTAGCCGCGGGGCATCAGCAGCCGGTATCCCCCGATCAGGAGAACGTCACGCAGGACGACGATCAGGGCCGCGTACCAGGGCAGCTTGTCGTCGAGCCAGAGCAGGATCGCGGCCGCGTCGAGCATCAGCCGGTCGGCGAGCGGGTCGGCGAGCTTGCCGAAGCGCGACTCGACCCGCCAGCGCCGGGCGAGGTAGCCGTCGAGCTGGTCGGTGACACCGGCGACGAGGAAGATCCAGCCCGCCGCCCAGCTCGAGCCGTCGCCCGCTCGCAGGAAGACGACGACGAAGAGCGGGATCAGCCCGAGCCGCAGCACCGTCAGCGCATTCGGAAGCTGCGCGAGCTGTACCGGGACGACGCGGGAGGCCACGGCCACCAAGGATAGTGTTGACGGCGTGCCGGAGACAGTCACGTTGCCCGGATTCGTCAACGCGCACAGTCACACGTTCCAGCGCGCCCTGCGCGGGCGCGCAGGCGGCGGCGACTTCTGGGCCTGGCGGGAGCTGATGCTCGAGGAGGCGGACCGGCAGACTCCGGCGACCGTTCGCGAGCTGTACGTCCCCGCGTATGCCGAGATGAGGAACGCGGGTTACACCGCGGTCGGCGAGTTCCACTATCTCGGGCTCGACGAGGCCAGGGCAGCGGTGGAGGCCGCGGCCGAGGCCGGTGTCGAGCTCGTGCTGCTGCTCGCCGCCTACGCCCGTGGCGGGCTGCCCCGGATGCGCCAGGGCTCGCCGGCCGAGTACCTGAACCAGCTCGAGTCGCTCCGGGCGGCCGGGGTTCGCGTCGGCCTGGCCCCCCACTCCGTGCGCGCGTGCCCGCGCGACTGGCTCGAGGAGCTCGGTCGCTACGCCGCCGCCGAGGGGTTGCCGCTGCACGTCCACGCGTGCGAGCAGCCGCGCGAGATCGAGGAGTGCCTCGCCGAGCACGGGCGCCGCCCGATCGAGCTGCTCGACCGCACGGGTTGTCTCGGCCCGCACGTGACCGTCGTGCACGCCACCCACGCCAACGGCGGCGAGCTCGACCTGCTGGCGGAGAGCGGCACGACGGTCTGCGCGTGCCTCACGACAGAGGCCGACCTGGCGGACGGCTTCCTCCCGGCCGCCCGGGTCGAGCACCGCGGCATCCCGCTCTGCATCGGGTCCGACTCGAACGTCCGGATCGACCCGCTCGAGGAGCTGCGCGAGCTGGAGGGGATCGCGCGGCGCCAGACCGGCAAGCGCGGCGTCTTCTCGACCGAGCGGCTGCTCTGCTTCGGCGCCGACGAGGGCGGGCGGGCGCTCGGGCTCGAGCGGTGGCCGGAGCTCGAGCTCGACCTGGCGCACGACTCGCTGCGAGGTGTCCCGGAAGAGCACGTGCTCGACGCGCTCGTGGCGAGCTGTTCCGCGGCCGTCCTCGTCAGCCGCCGAAGCGCCTGACCCAGTACGCGGTCCGGCTCAGGTACGCGGTCTCGGACGCCTGCCCGCGCGTCCCCCACGCCCCCTCGTAGCTCTCGTAGCCGCCGCTGCGGGACGACGGGCAGGCTCGATCTGCGTCCCCTCGTGCCACTCGTTGTAGCTCGTGATCGTGACGAGGTCGGCTCGCGCCCTGAGCGCGCCCTGCCACATCCGGTCGTACGTCGCGCCGCGGCGGCGCGGCTTGACGCGCCGGTCGGGTGTCGCGCGCCGGGCGTCGTAGCCAGGCCCCACGGACGGTGCGCAGAGGAGGCCGAGCCTGCGGGCCTGCCGGCAGAGCCGCGGGAAGAGCGACCCGTCGAAGAGGAGGACGTCGTAGGTGTAGAGCCCGTCGAAGCCGCCCGCCGCCGCGCGCCCTGCGAGGTTGGTGTTGGCGAAGGTACGGACGCCCTCCAGCCTCAGATTCAGCTCGGCCCACTCGTGGTCGGGCAGCGCGGTCGACGCCCAGATGTAGAAGGACGAGATCCCGAGTTGCCGCAGGTAGGCGATGTCGGCCTCTGTGGTCGCGACCGTGCGTCCCGCGTACGGCTCCAGATGGGCGGCGACGTCGAGCCCGTGGTCGGAGGCCGCGGCCAGCAGCAGCGGCAGCCTCCGATCCTCGCGCGAGCCGCGCCCCCACCAGGAGGCGATCACCGTGCCGACGCCGGCCGCTGCGATCTCGCGCATCTGCGCCTCGACGACGAGCTCGTCCGCCGAGGAGTACGGCCCGCGTGCCGGGTAGAAGCCCGAGGCGACCTGGGCGGGCGGCGCGATCCCATTCTGCTGCCAGTGCGTGTAGTCCCCGTCGCTCTGCGGGGTCGCGAACCACGGGTAGTAGAAGATCCCGACCCGGTACACAGCAGCCTCGTTGCCGGTGTCTCCGGCGGCGCGCGCGGCGCCGCTCGTGGCCAGCACGGCCACACAGAGGAGGAAGGAGAGCCGCAGACCCCGCAACGCCGGCCGATCCTACTCCGGCGGTTCGACGATTTCTACTTCTATCTACCGAAATCGGTCGAAATCACTCGATCGGGAGAAGGGGCGAGCGCCAGGTCGGCGGCCCGCTGGTGCCCGCCCCGAGAGCGAACCCTCTCACGTTCCAGGCGCTGTCATGACACCAACAATCGGCCAGGATTGCGGCCAGGGCGGGCGGAGCCGCTCCGGGAACGCAAAAGCCCCGCGTGTGCGGGGCTTTCGGACGATCGGGGCGCCGAGATTCGAACTCGGGACCTCTAGTCCCCCAGACTAGCGCGCTAACCAGGCTGCGCCACGCCCCGCGACGCTGCGCACGGTAGCAGCCCTCCGCGGGCGGCTCAGCCCTGCTCGTGGCGGAGCAATCGGGAGCGCCGCTGACGCTCGGCTCGGGGAACGACAGCGTGTTCTGCGATCATGTGACTTCGGATCGGAGGTACGGCAAGTGCGCATGCACGACCTTCGCCGCCGCTGCGCTCCCGTGTCGGATGACGCAGTTCGGGGTCGACTGCCCCGCCGCGCGGCATCGACCACGGCACGTTCGGCGGCCCGGGAGGTCGAGCCGGCCCTGCGACGCAGGTGGCTGCCCCGACCGTTCATCGGCGAGATCGCCCTCGTGATCGTCGCGGCGCTGGCGTACTTCGGCGTCCGCAACCTCACGGTCGGTGCCGCGGACGATGCGACCGCGAACGCCGAGGAGATCGCGAGCGTCGAGGAGCGCCTGGGCCTCGCCTGGGAGGAGCCGCTGCAGGACGTGCTGCTCGACCACGGCGCGCTCGTGACGTTCTTCAACTGGATCTACATCTGGGGGCACTGGCCCGTGATCATCACCGTCGCGGTCCTGCTCTACCGACTGCGGCCGGAGCGCTACTTCACGCTTCGGAACGCGATCTTCCTCTCGGGCGCGATCGGCTTCCTCTTCTTCGCGCTGATGCCGGTCGCCCCGCCCCGGCTCGTCGACGCGGCACTCGTGGACACGGTCACGCAGGAGTCGAACGCCTACCGCGCCCTGCAGCCGCCCGGCCTGACGAACCAGTACGCCGCCTTCCCGAGCCTCCACTTCGGCTGGAATCTGCTGCTCGGCATCGTCGTCTGGAAGGCGACGCGCATGCGGCTGCTGCGCGCCCTCGCAGTTCTCGGCCCGGCGGCGATGGGGTTGGCGGTCGTCGTCACCGCCAACCACTACGTGCTCGACCTGCTCGGCGGCATGGTGATCGTGCTCTTCGCGCTCTGGGCAGCCGGACGCCGTCCGCTCGATCGTGTGCGCGGCTAGCGTGGCCGGGACGCCCTTCGTCGTCGCGCACCGGGCCGGCAACGACCTCGCGCTCCTGCGCGAGGCGGAGCAGCTCGGAGTCGAGCTGGTCGAGGCGGACGTTCGCCTCTGGCACGGCCGGCTCGAGGTGCGCCACCTGAAGACGGTCGGCCCGCTGCCGATCCTGTGGGACCGCTGGCAGCTCGCGAATCCGTTCGCGCCGCGACTCGAGCTGGACGCTCTGCTCGCCGACGTCGGCCCGGAGACCGGCCTGATGCTCGACCTCAAAGGCCGGAACCGGCGGCTCGCAGAGCTCGTGCTGGCGCGACTTCCAGACGATCGTCCGCGTGACGATCAGCGCCCGCAGCAGGCGGTTGCTGGAGCCGTTCGCAGGCCGGGACCACATCCGGCGCTTCCAATCGGTCGGCTCCAGACGTCAGTTGCAGGCGCTCCTGCGTCGGGACGACCTCGACGAGCTGGACGGGATCTCGATTCATGAGCGCTTGCTCGACGAGCAGGTGGTCGCGGAGCTGCGCCGCCGCACGCCGTGCGTGATCACCTGGCCGGTGAACGACCGCGGGCGTGCGTCCGAGCTTGCGGCGCTCGGCGTCGACGGCCTGATCAGCGACCGGCCGGCCGCGCTCATCCGGGAGCCCGTGTGAACGCCGCCCTCGATGCGTCTTCCGCCCCGGCTGCGGCTCACCGTCGCTGGGCATATGGGCGACAATGCGCCCGTGAACGCGCCGCCGCCGAACCAACTCGACCGGCTCCACGTCCTGATCCGGGCGGGAATCGCGCTCAGCTCGGAGCTGTCGCTCGACGCGCTGTTGCAGCGGCTCGTTGAGTCCGCCGCTGAGCTCACGGGAGCCCGTTACGCAGCGCTCGGCGTGATCGACAAGACCGGGCAGGCGCTCGAGCGGTTCCTGACGACCGGTTTCGACGCCGAGACGCACGCCGCGATCGGAGAGCTTCCGCGCGGGCGCGGCATCCTGGGTGTTCTGATTCGCGACGCTCAGCCGCTACGGCTCCCTGAGCTCGCGGCCGATCCGCGTTCGGTCGGGTTTCCGGCCCACCACCCGCCGATGAGCTCGTTCCTCGGCGTTCCGATCGTCCTCCGTGGGGTCGCCTACGGCAACCTCTACCTGACCGAGAAGGAAGGCGGGCGTGAGTTCACCGACGAGGACGAGGAGCTGACTCAGCTGCTCGCCGCGCAGGCTGCGGTCGCGATCGAGAACGCCCGCCTGTACGAGAGCTCGACCCGCTGGTTGCGGCAATCCGAGTCGTTGAACGAGCTCGGCCTGGCGCTCGCGTCCGAGCTCGAGCTGGAGCCTCTGCTCGGGCTGGTCGCACGCCGGCTGCGCGAGCTGGTGGAAGCGCGGCTCGTCCTGATCGCGCTCCCTGACGGTGATGCACTCCGGATCGCGGCTGCGGACGGCGAGCGTGCGCACGAGCTGGTCGGGATGGAGCTCCCGCTCGGTGACTCCAAGGCAGGGCGGGTGCTCGAGCGTGGTCGCAGCGAGCGAATCGACTCCGTGCTCGACGACCCTGAGGTCGACCAGAGTGCGGCACGCCGGCTCGGCGCACACTCCGCTCTCTACGTCCCGCTCGTCGTGCGGGGCCGGTCGATCGGGATCCTGATCGCCCACGACAGGGAAGGGGCTGCGCCGGCCTTCGGCGACGACGACCTGCGGCTCGCCGAGTCGCTCGGCTCCCGAGCGGCGATCGCGGTCGATCTCTCGGAGCGCGTCAGCCGCGACGCCGTGCGCCGGGTCGTCGAGGCGCAGGAGCACGAGCGTGCACGCCTCGCCCGGGAGCTGCATGACGAGACCGGCCAGGCACTGACGTCGATCCTGCTCGGCCTGAAGCCGCTGGAGCAGTCTGCGGAGACGGAAGAGGCGCGCGCCGCCGTTGCCGGTGTTCGCGAGCTCGTCGTCTCGACGTTGCGGGACGTCCGCCGGCTGGCCGTGGAGCTGCGGCCGGCCGCGCTCGACGACTTCGGCCTCGTGCCGGCCGTCGAGCGCTTGGCGCAGACGTTCGGCGAGCAGAGCGGCATTGCCGTCGACCTCGAGGCGCGGCTCGGCCCCGTTCGGCTCGAAGGCCGTGCGGAGACTACGCTCTATCGCGTGATCCAGGAGTCGTTGACCAACATCGTCAAGCACGCCGGCGCCGGTCGCGTCAGCATCCTGCTCCAGCGGCAGGGCGCGGCGGTCGTGGCGCTGATCGAGGACGACGGCTCGGGCTTCGATCCGGCCACCACGCGTGACGACGCGCTCGGCCTCGCCGGGATGCGCGAGCGGCTGTCGCTCGCCGGCGGACGCCTGCGTGTCGAGTCGACGCCCGGGTCGGGGACGACCATCGTCGCCGAGGTGCCCTCGTCGTGATCCGCGTCCTCGTCGTCGACGATCACGCCGTCGTCCGCACGGGCCTTCGCCGCGTGCTCGACGCCGAGCCCGACCTCGAGACGGTCGGCGAGGCAGCCGACGCCGAGCGAGCCGTCTTCGAGGCGATCGAGACCGCACCCGACGTCGTCCTGCTCGACGTGATGATGCCCGGTAAGACCGGGATCGAAGGGTTGCCGGCCCTGCTCCAGGCGGTGCCCACCGCCAAGGTGCTCGTGCTCTCGATGCAGGACGACCCGCGCTACGTCCGCGAGGCGTTCGACGCGGGTGCGAGCGGCTACGTGCTGAAGGAGGCGGCGGACACGGAGGTCGTCGGCGCCGTCCGGGCCGTCGCGGCGGGCGAGCAGTACGTCCACCCCAGTCTCGGCGCGAAGCTCATCGCCGCCGACGCGGCGGAGCGCCGGAAAGCCGAGCAGGATCCGCTCTCGGAGCGAGAGCGTGAGGTGCTCCAGCTGCTCGCGCTCGGGCACACGAACCAGGAGATCGCCAAGCTGCTCTTCATCTCGGTGCGGACGGCCGAGACGCACCGGGCGCACATCATGCAGAAGCTCCGGCTCGCGAGCAGAGCGGAGCTCGTCCGTTATGCCCTCTCCGAAGGGCTGCTGGAGCAGGATGACGAGCGCGCCGACTAACGGACCACGAGCACGTCGCACGGCGCCCCGCCGACGACGCGCGAGCTGACCGAGCCGAGGGTCTTGCGACCCGGCTGCCGGCTGCAGCCGGCGACGACGAGGAGGTCGGCTCCGAGCGCCCGCGCGGTCTCGACGAGCTCCTCGGCCGGGTCTCCGACGGCCTCGTGGTAGCGCGCCTCGACGTGCCGGTCCTGGAGACGCTTGCGTGCCGACGACGCGACGGCGCGGTCGGATGTCGCGGTGTGGACCGTGACGACCGAGAGCGTCCCGCCGTAGCCGACGAGGTTCGCTGCAGCGTCGAGGGCACGCGCGGCGGCGTCGGAGCCGTCATAGCCGACAACGATCGTGTGCGGACGCGCGACGACCCTTTCGAACGGGTGGACGGTCTGGCTCACCACACGACCGCCTCAGCCGCTGATCCGCTCGGCAGCACGCCGGGCCCGGTTGTCGAGCTCCCACTCCACGGAGGAGTCGACTCTCGTCACGCCCGGCACTGCAGCCGCCAGGCGCGTCAGCAGCTCGACGTCGGTTCGGGCGTGCAGCCGCCCGGACAGCTCGACCGCGCCGTTCTCGACGCGCACCTCGATCGTGCCGGGCTCGATCCAGAGGATCCGGTCGAGCACCTCCTCGCGCAGCTCTGCCTCGATCGTGGCGTCCGGCCGGACGAAGGCGCGGACGAGGTCGGCGCGGCTGACGATGCCGACGAGCCGCTCGTCCTGCAGGACCGGCAGCCGGTTGACGCGGCGTTCGCACATCACGCGTGCCGCCTGCGCGGCCGACTGGTACGGGGCGATCGTGATCGCCGGCGAGGTCATCGCCGCGCGTGCGGTGCGGGCGTCCGCCTTGGCATAGGCAGCGGCGGCGCTCCCGTCGACGAGCCAGCCGAGCGGGCCACGACGGCCCTCGCCGGGATCGTGCTCGCGATAGAGGATGTCGCCCTCGGACACGACGCCGAGGACGTGCCCTTCGGCGTCGCAGACCGGTACGCCCGAGACCCCGTGCTCGACCATCGTCCTCGCGACCTCCTTCAGGGGCGTCGCCGGTCCGACCGTGACCACGCGCTCCGTCATCAACTCAAAGACTCTCATCGTTCCCTCCTCAGCTGCCGTCTGTCGGCTCCAATCCTCCCGGCCGACCGCTGCCATGCCATCCGCAGCGACGCCGAACGACGCTGCGGGAAAGTACGGTCCGTCTAGACCAGCGCCGCCGTCAGCGCACCGATCCAGTAGGCGACCACGCCGGCGAGCGAGCCGACGAGGAGCATCTCCATGCCGCTGCGGGCGAAGCCACGACGCGTCACGAACGTCCGCGCCGCGCCGACCGAGAAGAGCGCGATCCCGGCGAACGCGGCGGCCGCCGGAAACCGCACCGCGTCCGCAAGGGGCGTGAGATAGGCAACGAGCGGGATCGCTCCCGCGACGAAGAAGCCGCCGACCGTTGCCAACCCGTGGCGTGCCGCGTCGCTCCGATCGGCGAGCTGCCCCTCAGGGTGCGAGCGGCGCGCGAGATAGTTGCTCGCCCCCATCGAGAACCCGTCCGCGACGAGGTTCGCGAGGCCCAGGATCACGATCACCTCGTTCGCGAGCGCCGCACCGACGACACCCGACACGACCGCGAAGGTCGTGATGATGCCGTCGTTCGCCCCGTAGACGAGGTCCGGCAGGTAGTGGCCGGCGAACCTCTCGACTCCCTCGCGTCGGTCCCGGGTGGCCGACGTCATCGGGCTACGAGCCGTGGCGGACGACCAGGACGGAGCAGCGCGCCTCGTGGGCCAGCCGCTCGCTGAGGCTGCCGAGCGCACGCAACCCGCGCAGGCCCCGGCTGCCGACCACGACCAGGCCTGCGGACTCGGACGCGACGTTGAGGATGTCGAGCGCGCGCGAGTCGTGCTCCTCGCAGTCCGGTGCAATCGCGCGTGCGGCTTCCAGATCGACCTGGGCATCCTTTGTTGCCGCGATCGCACGCACCTCGACGCCAAGACGCTCGCCGAGTCCTGCCGCCGCCTCGTAGGCAGCGGCCGAGCCGCTCGAGCCGTCGATCCCGACGACGATCCGGCGCGGCCAGCGCTCCGGTTCGACCGGTTCGCGCGCGACCAGGATGGCGCACGGCGCCTCGTGCAGGAGGTGCGTCGACACCGCGCCGAGCGCGATCCCGGTCACCCGCGAGAGGCCGTGGCTGCCGACGACGACTGTCGTGGCGTTCTGCGAGGCGATCTCCCCCAGCAGCACCTGCAGCGGATCGCCCTGGATCAGCTTCGCCTCGAACGAATGCAGCGGCTCTGCTTCCGTCGCGCCGCGCTCGAGGGCTGCCTCGGCCTCGGCCGCGAGCGCCTCGAGGACCTGCGCCATGTTCCAGCCCGCGTGCACGGCGAGCGAAGGGTCATTCGCCGACACGAGCGTGAGCGCGCCGTCCGGCGCGGTGACGAGGCCGGCGACTCTCGCCGCGGCCACGCCGGCTTCGGAGCCGTCGACGCCGCAGACGACACGATCGAAGACTGTGGTCGAAGTCCGGGTGGTCATCGGTTGCTCTCCTTCGTGAGGGTTGTGGCGACGTCGAGCGTCGAGAGGACGCCGAGCGGGCGTTCGTGATCGACGACGACGAGGTGGGACGTGCCGTGCTCGGTCATCAGCTGCGCGGCACGCTCGAGCGTCTCGTCCGGAGTGACGGTCACGACCGGCGTCGCCGCCGAGCCCCCGGCCGTCTGGCGGTCGAGGTCGCGCACGGTCGCCGCCGCGACGAGGTCGAGGTCGGACACGATCCCCCAGGGGGGACCGCCGTCGCCGCTGCCGCTGCGGACGACGATGCAGTGGACGAACTCCCGTGCCATCGTCTCGGCGACCTCCGAGAGCGCCGTCTCCCGCTCGCACGTGAAGACGCCTCGGTGCATCGCATCGCCGACGCGAAGCTCACGGATGCGCGCCGGTGCCTCCTGCGTCCTCATCACTGCTCCTTTGCTCTCGTCCAGTTTGCCTGACTGCGGCGGGCGGGCCCTTCGGCCCGCTCGCCGCCGGCTGCCGCGAGCGCTACGGGGTCGCGGTCGACGCCTTGTCGTCCATGCTGTGCGCCAGCTTCGGGATCGCGACGTACCCGAGCGCTCCGCCGAGCGTCAGGACGAGGAAGCCGATCCCGGTCAGCAGGAGCGCGCCACCCATCACGATCGAGAAGACCGCGACCCGCTCGGCGAAGAACGACGTGTTCAGCGCCGTCGAGAGAGCCGTCTCGGTCACCCAGAGATTGCGGAGCCCGTTCTCGACGGGACGGCCGTCGGCGGTCTTCGCCGCCAGGGCCTCGTCACTCGTCTGCTCTCCGCTCGGGGTGAGGAAGCGCCCCATCTCGGCATAGCGCTGGCCCGTCGTCGACTCGAGCGCGTGGTGCTCCATGACCGACGCGAACTGCCGCGCGTCCGATCCGGTCTTGATCTCCTGGCCGGGCTGCAGCTTGCCGCCGGTCAGCTCCGCCGCATCGGGCGTGGCGGTGATCCTCTGAGCTGCGATCTCGTCGCGAACCGTGTTGAAGCCGCTGACGCCGATCCAGATCGCCCCGATGCCGAACGCGATCAGTACGACACTCGCGGCGATGCCTCCGTATGCGAACCACCTTTTCATTTTCCGCTCCCTTCTCGTCGACCGTTGCCTGAGCCCAGGTTCGTCGCGCAGGGACCGGACGCCATCAGCGCGTGCCCGCAAGGTCGTTGCGGGAGAATGCGGATCCTCGCCGGTGGCGAACGAGCGCCTTGGCAGCCTCCACGGCCGCGACCGGTGCGAGCGCAAGCGCCGCGATCGCACCGACGGCGGCGGCGCTCGGGGACACGGTCCCGAAGGCGTCCTGCAGCGACGGGATGTACACCGTCGCTGCGACCACGAGGAGTGAGGCGACGACGCTCGTGAGCAGCAGCGGGCTGCGCGAGCCGCGCCAGGCCGGCGCGAGCCCCGAGCGGATCGAGAAGACGAGGACGAGCTCCGCCAGGGCGATCGTCGCGAATGCCATCGTCTGGGCGGCCTCCGGCTCGATGGCGCGACCGAGCACGTAGGCGGCTGTGGCGGCGAGCCCGACCGTCAACCCTGTCAGCGCCAGCGCGGCCTGGAGCCACCGTGGAAACAGCCCCTGGTGTGCACGCGGCCGCCGCTGCATCGTCCGGGCCGACGCGGGATCCCGGGTCAGGGCGATCGCGGGCAGCCCGTCGGTGAGCAGGTTCACGGTCAGCACCTGCACGACCGTCATCGGAGCACCGAGGCCGGCCAGGATCGCGATCGCGAACACGACCACCTCGCCGAGGTTCGCCGAGAGCAGGAACGCGACGAAGCTGCGGATGTTGTCGGCGATCCGCCGCCCCTCGGCGATCGCGGTCACGATCGTGGCGAAGTCGTCGTCGGTGAGGACCACGTCCGCTGCTTCGCGCGCGGCCTCGGTCCCGCTCAGGCCCATCGCGACCCCGACGTCCGCGCGCCGGAGCGCCGGTGTGTCGTTGATCCCGTCGCCGGTGACCGCGACCACCTCCCCGGCTCGCTGGAGCGCCTCGACGAGGCGGAGCTTGTCCGCAGGGGTCACCCGTGCGAAGACACTGCGGTACCGCAGTGCCTCGCGCAGTGCAGCCTCGTCGAGCTCCTGCAGGTCGGATCCGGTCAGAGGCTCGTCGCCGTCGAGATCGAGCGAGCGGGCGATGGCCGACGCCGTGACCGGGTGGTCGCCGGTGAGGATCGCAACCTCGAGGCCTGCGTCGCGGGCGCTGCGGATCGCGGCGGCCGCTGTCGGCCGCAGCGGGTCGCGCAGGCCGACGATCCCGACGAGAGCGAGCTCGTCGTCGACCTCCTCGCGTTCGCTGCCGGCGTCCTCCCCGAACCGCTCGGCCACCGCGAGCACCCGCAGTCCCTCTGCCGCCCAGAGCCGCGCGGCCTCGAGCACCTCGCTCCGTCCCTGCCGACCGAGAGACGAGCGGGCGACAAGGGTCTCCGGCGCGCCCTTGACCACGACGCGCCACCGACCGGCCTCGGCGTAGACCATCGTCAGCCGCTTGCGCTGCGGATCGAACGGCACCGTCCGGACCAGCTCGCGTCTGCCGGCCAGGCGTGGATCGTCGCGCCCCGCTTCGGCGAGCGCCAGGAGAAAGGCGCCGTCGACCGGATCGCCCGCGACTCGGAGATCGCCATCCTCTCCGAGGAGCTCGGCGGTCGAGGCCAGCGCACCTGTCTCGAGCACGTCCTCCTCGGTCCGGCCGCCGGCGGGCGAAACGGCTGCGACCCGGAGCTGATTGCGTGTCAGCGTCCCCGTCTTGTCGGCTGCGATCACCGAGGCCGCCCCGAGCGTCTCGACCGCCGCGAGCCGGCGCACGATCGCCCCCCGGCCGGCCATCGCCCGCGACCCCTGGGAGAGCGCGATCGTGACGGTCGCGGCGAGCCCCTCCGGAACGGCCGCGACCGCGACGGCAACGCCGACGAGGACCGCCTCCTGGAGCGTCGCGCCCCGAACGAGCATGCCGAGCGTGAGCAGGGCGGTGACTCCCAGGCCGAGCGCGACCATCGTTCGCGAGAGCCGTCCCAACTGCCGCTGCAGAGGTGTGAGCGGCGGCCGGGCGGCTGCGGTCAGACCGGCGATCCGCCCGAGCTCCGTCGACCGGCCGGTGGCAACGACGACGGCGCGGCCGCGGCCGCAGGTGACGCCGGTGCCTGCAAAGACCATCGACGAGCGCTCCGCCTGGATCGTCTTGCGAGCGACGGCGTCCACCGTCTTCTCGACGGGCAGTGACTCGCCGGTCAAGGCCGACTCGTCGAGCTCGAGCCGGTCCGCCGCGGTGACGCGTGCATCGGCCGGCACCCGGTCGCCCTCGCGCAGGACGACGAGATCACCGGGCACGACCTCGTCGACCGGCACCGTGCGCTCGCGGCCGCCACGAATCACCTCGGCCGTGGGTAGGAGGACTGACCGCAGGGCCAGCACTGCGCGCTCGGCTCCCGCCTCCTGCACGAAGCCGAGCACGGCGTTCAGCACGACGATCGCCGCGATCACGACCGCCTCGAGCGGCTCCCCGACGAGCACGGAGACGGCGGTGGCCCCGACGAGCAGCGCGACGAGCGGGTCGGCGAACTGGCGTGCGGCAATCGTGGCGTACGGCGGTCGAACCGGCACCGGCAGCCGGTTCGGTCCCGCCTCGCTCAGACGGCGGCGGGCCTCCTGCTCCTCGAGCCCTCGGTCGAGATCGACGGAGAGCTCTTGTGCGAGCTCGGCGAGCCCGCTCTCGTGGGGTGCTTCAAGAGCCTGCACGTCGGGTGAGCGTGCCCGCCGCCCGTCCGCGCGGCATCCGTAGTAGTCCACCGGAGCGTCGCGGGTTTCGCGGTTGCGGTGGCGCGCACGCGGAGCGACGATCGCCCCAGTGCTCGATCCAGGGAGGTTCCGATGAAGACGATCGTGGTTGGCTACGACAACGATGAGCCTGCGAAGCGCGCGCTCGAACGGGCCGCCGACCTCGCCGAGGCCTTCGACGCCGAGCTCGTCCTCACCAGCGTGACGCGGATCGTGAGCGGCACGGCTGCAGGCCCGGGTATCGGCCCCTACTACCCCGTGGACATGCCCGACATGCACCGGGTGGAGCTGGCCCACGCGACCGAGTACCTCGCGGGCCGGGGCATCGAGGCGGATTGCGTCGTCACGGTCGGCGACCCGGCGACCGAGATCCTCGAGCTCGCGGAGAGCCGCAACGCCGACCTGATCGTCGTCGGCACGCGCGAAGCCGGGTTTCTCGAGCGGCTGCTCGAGCCGAGCGTGAGCGGAGCCGTGCAGCGCCGCGCGCACTGCGACGTGCTGGTGGTCCACTGAGCGGCCCTACCCACAGGCGGGCGCGGCTAGGTCGGCTTCGCCCCCATCGCCCAGACGGCGACGACGTAGAAGGCGAGCAGCAGCAGCGAGATCACCGTCGTGGTCTTCAACAGCGCTCCGCCGCCGCCCGACCGGCTGCGCCGCAGGCCGATTCCGCCCAGGATCAAGGCGATCAGCAACAGCAGCGCCCCGAGGTCGGCCGTGATGTAGCCGATCCCGATCCACGCCTGGTCGGGGAGGTCGTCGAGGTTCTCCTTCGCGGCCGTCCACTCGGCGCCGACCCGCATCATGATGTAGCCGGGCAGGGCGACGATCAGCAGCGTCTTGTACGAGAGCCGACGCAGCGCGAGCTCGCCGCTCCACCCCGCGACGCCGGCCGTACCCGCCGTGACGAGCGCGCCCACGAGCACCATCGCGCCGAGCACGTGCACGAGCAGCGCCACGTTGATGTCGTCCGGCCTGATCGCGGCGAGCACGCTCATGCGCCCGGCTTGAAGATCATGTCGAGGAGCAGGAGCAGGAAGAGCGCGACGGTCGCGTAGTGGAGCCGCGCCCCGGTCGAGGCGCGCAGGCGGGAGATCACTTCGCTCTCTGCGTCGGGACCGCCCTCCTCGGCGAGCTTCTGCACCCCCGTGTAGTAGACGCCGCTGCGGCGGCCGACCTCGAAGAGGAGCGCCCAGAGCACGATCGCGGCGAGCATCCAGCCGTCCCAGATCGAGTACTCGTCGGCATCGATCGCGAGCACGATCCCGAGCAGGAGGGCCAGCGCCATCCCACCGACGATCAGCGGGTTGCCGACCGGCCCGAGCCGGAAGAGCAACCGTGTCTGCTCGAGCGTCTCCATCCGGCGCCCCGCGACGACGAGCACGCTGAAGAGGACGAGCGCCGCCGCGACGGCGAAGGCCGCAAGCAGGTGCAGGGCAAGCATCCAGTCGTAGAAATCCACGCGGGCGAGTCTAACCTCGACCCCGGACGGGACACAAGCGCGATCGGGCGCTACACGGCGAGCTTGCGGTACAGCCGGTCGACGAGCTCGGGCATCTGCTCGAGCCGGTCGGCGATCACGCGGAGGCGGTACTCGTGAAAGTGCTCCGGCTCGACGCCGAGCGCGGCCGCAAGCCGTTCGACGACCTTCTTGGAGGGCACCGGCCGGTTCCCGTGCACGAGGTGGTTGAGGTAGCCCGCCGAGAGGCCGGTCTTCGCGCCGAGACCGCGGTACGTCAGGCCGGTGTCGGCCATCAGTCCCTCGATCGTGGCCCCGAAGGGCTCGTGGCTGTGTTTGCGCCTGCGCGCCATCAACGAGCGACTACCCACTTTGCAAGTTCTAAACTCGCAATCCGGGTCTCGTCGCCGGTACGGCGATCCTTCGCGTCGACTGCACCGTCCTCGAGCGTCTTCTTCCCGACGACGACACGGAGCGGGGCGCCGAAGAGGTCGGCGTCCGCGAACTTCTCACCGGGCCGCTGGATGCGGTCGTCGAGGAGCACCTTCAAGCCCGCCTCGTCGAGCTCGCCGGCGACCTGCTCGGCGATCGCCCGGATCTCCTCCGTCTTCGCGTCCAGGGAGAGCACCTCGACGTCATAGGGCGACAGCTCGTTCGGCCACACGAGGCCGTTCTCGTCGCCGTGCTGCTCGACCGCCGCGGCGACGACGCGGCCGGGGCCGATCCCGTAGCTGCCCATCACGATCGGCCGCTCCGCACCGCTCTCGTCGAGCACCGACGCCCCGAGCGGGACCGAGTAGTACGTGCCGAGCTTGAAGATGTGCCCGAGCTCGATCGCGGTCTGGAACCGCAGCGCGCCGCCGCACACCGGGCAATTGTCGCCCTCCGTCGCCTCGCGCAGGTCGGCGAACCGCGCCTGGAAGTCTCGGCCGTGCTCGACGCCGCGGAGATGGAAGCCGGTGCGGTTCGCGCCCGCGACGTACTGCCCTTCGCGCAGCGACTCGTCCGCGACGACCTCGCCGACGAAGCCGACGGGCCCGAGTGAGCCGGGGTCGGCGCCGAAAGCCGCGCGGATCTCCTCTTCGTTGGCGAGCCGGGCGCCTGGGACGGCGTGGTTCAGCTTCTCCTCGCTGAGGCGATCGTCGCCGCGGACGAGCAGCAGCACGACGGTGCCGTCCTCCTTCGTCACGGGCATCGCCTTCGAGGTTGCGGCCGTGTCGATCCCGAGCAGCTCGGCGAGCGCCTCGATCGTCGTGATCCCGGGGGTTCCGATCTCTTCGGGCGTGTCGAGGCGCACGGGCAGCTCGGCCCGACGAGGCACGCCGGTCGCGATCTCGAGATCGGCCGCGTAGTCGCCGCGCTCGCAGCGCACGAGTGTGTTCTCCCCCGACGTGGACGGCGCGAGGAAGTCGCGCGAGTCGGAGCCGCCCATCATCCCCGACTCGGCCTCCACCTCGGCGACCTCGAGCCCGCAGCGCTCGAAGATGCGGTGGTACGCGCCTCGCTGCAGCTCGAAGGAGCGGTCGAGGCCCTCTTCGTCGGCGTCGAACGAGTAGGCGTCCTTCATGATGAACTCGCGCACCCGCAGCAGCGCGCCGCGCGGTCGCGGCTCGTCGCGATTCTTCGTCTGGAAGTGGTAGAGCATCTGCGGCAGCTGCCGGTAGCTCTGCAGCTCGCGCGCATGGAACGTGAACGACTCCTCGTGCGTGAGCGGCAGGACGTACTGGCGTCCGGCGCGGTCCTGCAGCTTGAAGAGCTCCGGGATCGCGTACCGGCCGGTCGCCTGCCAGAGTTCCGCCGGCGTCAGCACCGGCGCGTACATCTCCTGGCATCCGATCGCGTCCATCTCCGCGCGGATCACGCGGACGGCGTTCTCGTGCGCCTTCCAGCCCAGCGGCAGGTACGTCCAGAGACCAGCGCTCATCTGGCGGATGTAGCCGCCGCGGACGAGCAGCTTGTGCGAGATCGCCTCGGCGTCCGCGGGCGCGTCGCGCAGGGTCGGCAGGAAGAGCTGGGAGGCGCGCTGGAGCATTCGCGCAGACTAGTCCAGCGGGATGAGCGAGGCTTCGGCCATGGCGAGCGCGGCCGGCTTCGCCATCTTCAGCCGCTTCGGGCGCTTCATCCCGGCCTCGAGCCAGCGGTCGATCTCGAAGAAGAGCTCGTCGATCAGGATGTCGGAGCTGACCTTCTTCAGCACGCGGCCGTGTGCATAGATGAAGCCGACGTCGCGGCCGCCGGCGATCCCGAAGTCGGCGTCGCCGGCCTCGCCCGGCCCGTTGACGGCGCAGCCCATCACGGCCACCTCGAAGGCCTGCGGGTACGCCTTCAGGCGCTCCTCGACGACGACGGCGAGCTTCTCGACGCCGACGTTGTCGCGGCCGCAGGAGGGGCACGAGATCATCACGGGACCGCGCTCGCGCAGGCCGAGCGCTTTCAGGATCTCGAACGCGGTCTCGACCTCCTTCACCGGGTCGGCGGTGAGGCTCACCCGGATCGTGTCGCCGATCCCGTCGCTGAGCAGCGCGCCCATCCCGACGGCGCTCTTGATCGAGCCGGCGAACGGCGTCCCGGCCTCGGTGACGCCCAGGTGGAGCGGATACGGCACTTTCGCGGCGAGCATCCGGTAGGCGCGGATCATCGTCGGCACGTGCGTCGACTTGACCGAGATCTTGAAGTCGCGGTAGTCGAGCTTCTCGAGCAGCTCGACCTCCTCGATCGCGGCGGCGACGAGCGCCTCCGCCTGATCCGTCTGCGCGAGGTCGTGCAGGTGCTTCGGCAGCGAGCCGGAGTTGGCCCCGATCCGCATCGGGATCCCGGCTCGCTTGGCGGCGTTGACGACCAGCTCGACCTTGTCGGGGCCGCCGATGTTGCCCGGGTTGATCCGGACTGCGGCCACGCCGGCGTCGATCGCCTTCAGCGCGAGACTCGCGTTGAAGTGGATGTCCGCGATCACGGGGATCGGGCTGAGCCGGACGATCTTGTGCAGCGCGTCGGCGTCCTCGGTCTTCGGGACGGCGCAGCGGACGACCTCGCAGCCCGCCGACGCGAGCGCCGCGATCTGGGCGGTCGTCGCCTCGACGTCGCGGGTCGGCGTCAGCGTCATCGACTGGACGACGACGGGCGCACCACCGCCGATCTCGACGTTGCCGACCCTGATCCGGACGTCCGAAGCCACGGCCCTCAGCGTAGCCGTCGCGCTCGACTTAGTTGCTCAGAGCAACTAAGTCAACCGGCTAACTCAACCGGCCGATGTCGTTCGAGAGGCCGATGAAGAAGAGGAGCAGGACGACTGCGATCCCGACCATCGAGACGCGCTCGTAGACCTCGCGCGCGACGGCCTTGCCGCGGATGCCCTCGATGAGCGAAAAGGCAATGTGGCCGCCGTCCAGCGGGAGGAGTGGCAGCAGGTTCAGCAGCGCCAGCGAGAGGCTGATCAGTCCGAGCACCCAGAGGTACTGCTCGAAGCCTTGCTCCGCAGCCTGGGAGGAGCCCTGCACGATCCCGACGGGGCTCGCGATCTCGTTGCGGCCGTCGCCGGTGACGAGGCGGCCGACCGACGCGCCGATCTCCTTCGTCACGAGCCCGGTGACGCGGACCGCCTGCCACGCGGACTCGGCAGGACCGAGCCCTTCGCCGCTGAGCAGGAAGCCGAGCCGGTAGGAGCCGTCCGTGCGCTCCGGCGCGACCGGCCCGAGCGTGATCGTCTTGCGGTCGCGCTCGACGACGACCGTGAGCGGCTCGCCGTCCGAGCCCGAGATCCGGCGGGCGATGTCGTTCGCCGCGACGGCGCGTCCGTCGATCGACACGATGCGGTCGCCTGCCTGCAACCCCATCGCCGCGGCGGGCGAGTCGGCGACGACTTCCTCCACCGTCTGGGTCGCTTTGCCGCCGCCGGCCATGAAGAGGATCGCGAACAGGGCGACGGCCAGCACGAGGTTCGCGGCCGGGCCGGCGAAGATCACGGCCACGCGCTTCCAGGTCTTCGCGCGCCAGTACGCATCCGGAGAGAGCGCGTCCCCGATCTCGGCGATCCCGCGCTCGGCCGAGCGGTTGGCGACATGCGAGAGCCGCTCCTCGTGGACGGCCGCGGCCACGCCGGCGACGCTGTCCCGCGCCCCCGAGTAGTCGCTCTCCTCGAGCCTGGCCCGGAGCTCGTCGACCGGCCGCCGCAGTCCGGGGTCCTCCTCGACCGCACGGCCGAAGTGGAGGTCGAGGTCGCCCGCAGCCGGACGGTGCATGCCCGGGATCTTCACGTAGCCGCCGAGTGGGATCGTGCCGATCCCGTACTCGATCCCCTTCCGCTTCGTCTTCACGAGCGCGGGCGGGAAGCCGACGTAGAACTTGCGCGGGTTCATCCCGACCGCGAGCGCCACGACGAAGTGCCCGGCCTCGTGGATCAGGATCAGGAAACCGAGCCCGAGGATCGAGATCAGGATGTTCATGCGACCGGAACGCCCCGCTCGGCGAGTGCCCGGGCCGAAGCGTCCGCCTCGACGAGCCCGGCGAAGTCGGTCGCGGCGGCGCCGTCCGCGGCAGCGAGCGCGTCCTCGACGACGTCGGCGATGCCGAGGAAGGGCAGCCGCTCCTCGAGGAACGCGGCGACCGCGACCTCGTTCGCCGCGTTGAACACCGCGGGATACGTCCCACCCGCTTCTCCGGCCCGCCGCGCGAGCGCGAGCAGCGGGAACGTCTCCAGGTCCGGTGCCGAGAACTCGAGCGTCACGCCGGCGGCGAGGTCGAGCTGCGGCACGTCGGTCGCGGCCCGCTCCGGGTAGGTGAGCGCGAACGAGATCGGCACGGTCATGTCCGGATAGCCGAGGTGCGCGAGCGCGGCGCCGTCACGGAAGCGCACGAGCGAGTGCACGACGGACGTCGGGTGCACGACGACCTCGATCGCCTCGTACGGCAACCCGAAGAGAAAGTGGGCCTCGAGCAGCTCGAGCCCCTTGTTGGCGAGCGTCGCGGAGTCGACGGTGATCTTGGGACCCATGGCCCAGGTCGGGTGCGCGAGCGCGTCCTCGACCGTGACGGTCTCGAGCTCGGCCCGGGTCCGCCCGCGGAACGGCCCGCCCGACGCCGTGAGCACGAGCGAGTGGACCGAGTCCGGCTTGCGGCCCTCGAGGCACTGGAAGAGCGCCGAGTGCTCGGAGTCGACCGGCAGGAGGAGGCCTCCGCCCCGCTCCTTCGCGGCCAGTGCGAGCTCGCCGGCGGCGACGAGGCTCTCCTTGTTGGCGAGCGCGAGCGTCACGCCGCGCTCGAGCGCCCACAGCGTCGCGCCGACTCCGGCGAAGCCGACGACCGCGTTGACGACGACGTCGGGCTCGGCTACGTCGAGCAGCTCGGTGAGGTCGCCGCCGACCTGCACGTGCTCGACACCGTGCTCTGCGGCCAGCGCGCCGAGGTCCGCGGCGCCGGAGGCGAGAGCACAGAGCTCGAGCTCCGGGTTCCGCTCCACGACCTCGATCGTCTGCCTGCCGATCGACCCCGTGGCACCAAGCAGCGCAATTCGCCTCACTGCCACAGTGTGCCTACGAGACCGCGATCACCACATAGAAGGCCGCGACGGACGCGAACAGGAGCGCGTCGATGCGGTCGAGCATGCCGCCGTGGCCGCCGAGCATGTGCCCGGAGTCCTTCACCTTGAGGTCGCGCTTCAGCGCCGACTCGAAGAGGTCGCCGGCGGCACCTGCGAGCGCGATCGCCGCACCGAGCGCAATCGACTCCGGAATCGTCAGGAATCCCTGCTCGTAGAGGGCGAAGAAGGCGACTGCGACCGCGGCTGCCGTGCCCGCGACGAATCCCTCCCACGTCTTGCCGGGCGAGAGCGCCGGCGCCAGCTTGTGGCGGCCGAACGGGCGTCCGACGAGATACGCGACCGTGTCGTCGGCGAAGACGGCGAGCAGCACGGTGAACACCGCGAGACGGCCGTGCTCCGGCAGGTCGCGCAGCAGCAGCAGATGGCTGAGGCCGAGGGCGATCCAGGCGGTCCCGAGCACGGTCGCACTCATGGTCACGGTGGCGGTCTGCCGCGTCTCCGCAATCCCGTAGAGCAGGAACGCGAGCACGAGCGTGAGCATGAAGCCGCCGACCATCCACTCGGCACCGCCGAGGTGGGCGCCGGCCAGCGTCGCGATCGCGCCGATGTAGCCCGCCAGCACGAGCGGCCGCAGCCCACGCGCCATCACGTACAGCTCGTGCAGCGCGACGAGCGCCGCGAACGCAGCGAGGCCGAAGAGCCACCAGCCGCCGAGATAGACGAGGTAGAGCACGAGCGGCACGCCGACGACGGTGACCAGCAGGCGCGAGGCGAAGTTGCTCATCGGCGGCCGCCGAACCGCCGGCGGCGGGACGCGTAGTCGGTGAGCGCGCTCCGGAGCTCGACTTCACCGAAGTCCGGCCAGAGCGTCTCGACGAACACGAGCTCCGCGTAGGCGAGCTGCCAGAGCAGGAAGTTGGAAAGGCGGAGCTCGCCGGACGTGCGAATCAGGAGATCGGGGTCGGGCAGCTCGGGCGCGTAGAGGTTCGCGGCCAGCGACTCCTCGTCGAGGTCGTCGGGGTCGACCCCGGACTCGAGTAGGCGCCGGGCGGCGGCGACGAGCTCCGCGCGGCCCCCGTAGTCGAACGCGATCCAGAGCGAGAGCCGGTCGTTCGCCGCCGTCTCGTCCTCGAGCGCAGCCATTCGCTCGCGCAGCCACTCGGGCGCGCGGTCGCGGCGGCCGATGAAGCGCGTGCGCACACCTTGCTTGGCGAGGTCCGGCAGCTCCCGCTCGATCGTCTCGCCGAAGATCTCCATCAGCGCCTCCACCTCGTCCGGTGGACGCGACCAGTTCTCGGTCGAGAAGGCGTAGACGGCGAGCGACTCGACGCCGAGGTCGATCGCGGCCTCGACGGTACGGCGCAACGCGCGCGTGCCCTCGCGGTGGCCGTCCGCCACCGGCAAACCGCGCCGCTCCGCCCAGCGGCCGTTCCCGTCCATGATGATCGCGACGCTGCGGGCGAAGTCGAGTGATTTGAGGTCGGCCGAGACCTCAGACCTCCATGATCTCTGCTTCTTTGTGCTTGATCAGCTCGTCGATCGCCCCCGTGTGGTCGTCGGTCAGCTTCTGCACCTGCGCCTCGCCGCGGCGCTCCTCGTCGTCGCCGACCTCGCCGTTGCGCACGAGCTCCTCCAGGTGCTTCATCGCGTCGCGCCGGACGTTGCGGATCGCGATCTTGCCGTCCTCCCCGTAGCGGCGCACGAGCTTGACGAGCTCCTTCCGCCGCTCCTCGGTCAGCTGCGGGATCGGCAGGCGGATCATCTTGCCGTCGTTCGAGGGCGTCAGCCCCAGGTCGGACTCCTGCACGGCCTTCTCGATCGCCTTGATCTGGCTCGGGTCGAAGGGCTGCACGGTGAGGAGCCGCGGCTCGGGGACGCCGATCGTCGCCATGTTCTTCAGCGGCGTCGGTGTGCCGTAGTAGTCGATCGTGATCCGGTCGAGGAGCGCCGCCGAGGCGCGGCCGGTGCGCACGCTGTTGAACTCGGTGCGCGTGTTCTCGATCGACTTGTCCATCCGCCGCTTCGCGTCGTCCACGAACTCCTCGATTGTCGCCATCAGCTCTCCTTGCCCTCGGGCAGTCGATGAAGTTGCGAGATGAGCGTCCCGACCCGCTCGCCCCGCGCGACGCGCAGGATATTGCCCTCGGCGAGCTCGAACACGTGGATCGGCAGGCCGTTCTCCATGCAGAGGGAGAGTGCCGTCGTGTCCATCACCCGCAAGCCGCGCTCGATCGCCTCGAGATGGGTCAAGGTGGGCAGGAACGTCGCGTCCGGGTCGGTGCGCGGGTCGCCGTCGTAGACGCCCTCGACGCCGCTCTTGGCCATCAGGATCGCCTCGGCGCCGATCTCGAGCGCGCGCAGGGCGGCGGCGGTGTCGGTCGTGAAGAACGGGTTGCCGGTGCCCGCGGCGAAGATGACGACGCGCCCCTTCTCGAGATGGCGCATCGCGCGCCGGCGGATGTACGGCTCGGCGACCTCCGAGACCTCGAGCGCCGAGAGGACGCGCGTGTCCGCACCGAGGCGCTCGAGCGCGTCCTGGAGCGCCAGCGCGTTCAGGACGGTGGCGAGCATGCCGGCGTAGTCGCCCGTGGCGCGGTCCATGCCCTCGGCCGCGGCCGCCATCCCGCGGTAGATGTTCCCCGCGCCGACGACGATTGCGAGCTCGAGCCCCTCCTGCTGCACGGCGACGATCTCGCCGGCCACCGCCTCGACCGTCTTCGGGTCGATCCCGTACTCCCCCGACCCCATCAGAGCCTCGCCGGAGAGCTTCAGGAGAACGCGGCTGAACGCAGGAGCAGCCCCCGAGAGCGGCCGCTCCTGCTGCTGATGCGGGGTCGTCACCCCTCTATTCTGCGACAGAGAGGCGCCGGAAGGCGACGACACGTGCGCCGGCGTCCGCGAGCGCCTTGCCCACGGTCTGCGACGCCTCGTGGATCCACGGCTGCTCGGTGAGCGCGCCGCCCGGCTGCGCCGCGAAGAAGCGCTTCGCGAGCATCCCCTCGACGATCTTCTCCTTCGCCTGCTCGGGCTTGCCTTCGAGCTCGTCGGAGTTGAGGTAGATCTGCTTCTCCGCCTCGACGATCTCGGCCGGGACGTCCTCGCGGCTGAGCCACTCGGGCGCCGCGAAGGAGATGTGCATCGCCAGCTGGCGCGCGAGCTCCTCCGTGCCGCCCTCGAGCTTCACGAGCACCCCGATCTTGTTCGCCGGCGGGTGTGTGTAGGCGTTGACGACCTCTCCGGCGGAGCTCTCGTAGCGCTCGGCGCCGACGACGGCGATGTTCTCGCCCAGCTTGGCGCTCAGGTCGACTCGCTCCTGCTCGAGCGATTCGACTGAGTCGGGGCCCTCGGCGTGGACGGTCTCGAGGACGCTCTTCGCGAACGCCTGGAACTCGTCGTTCTTCGAGACGGGCTCCGTCTCGCAGCCGACGGCGACCATCGTGCCCGTGCCGTCCTCGAGCCGGTACCCGACGAGGCCTTCGGTGGTGGCTCGGCCGGCACGCTTCGCCGCCTGCGCCATCCCCTTCTCGCGCAGGAGCGTGCGCGCGGCCTCCAGGTCGCCCCCGGTCTCCTCGAGCGCGCGCTTGCAGTCCATCATCCCCGCCCCGGTGGCGTCGCGGAGCTCCTTGACGAGCGATGCGCTGATCGTGCTGCTCACGCGCTCTCCTCCTCGGTGGTCTCGGGCGCGTCCGCGACGACGGGCTCGGCCTCGGCGGCGGGCTCTGCCGGCGTTGCGGCGGGTGCCTCGGCCTCCTCGGCCGGTGCCTCGGCGGCCGGGGCCTCGTCCGCCGGAGCCTCCACAGCGGCGACCGCACCGTTGCCGTTGCCGTTCGCGGTCAGCTCCTGCTCGGTCACCTTCGTCCTGCCGGCGGCGATCCCGTCGGCGATCGCCTTCACGATCAGGCTGCACGAGCGGATCGCGTCGTCGTTGCCGGGAATGATGTAGTCGGCCTCGTCCGGGTCGCAGTTCGTGTCGACGAGCGCGATGATCGGCACGCCGAGCCGGCGCGCTTCGCGGACGGCGAGCTGCTCCTTCTTCAGGTCGACGATGAAGACGGCGTCCGGCTGGCGCTTCAGGTCGGCGACACCGCCGAGGTTGGACTCGAGCTTGTCGAGCTCCTGGAGCATCGTGATCCGCTCCTTGGCGGGAAGCAGCTCGAGCTGGCCCTCGCTCTTGAGGCGGCGCAGCTCGTGCAGGTGCGCGATCCGGTCCGTGATCGTGCGCCAGTTCGTGAGCAGGCCGCCGAGCCAGCGATTGGCGACGTACGGCATGCCGACGCGCGCGGCTTCCTGGGAGACGGCGTCCTGCGCCTGCTTCTTCGTGCCGACGAAGAGGATCGTGCCGCCCCGCTGCGCGATGTTGCGCGCGAAGTCGTACGCCTCCTCGAGCAGCTCGGAGGTCTGAGTGAGGTCGATGATGTAGATGCCGCCGCGCTCGGTGAAGATGAAGCGCTTCATCTTCGGGTTCCAACGGCGGGTCTGGTGACCGAAGTGGACTCCGGCCTCGAGAAGATCACGCATGGAGACGACTGCCAAGGGACTGGCCCCTTTCACGGTTGATTGCGGTACAGCCGGCGGGGCGCGGGCGGAACCGCTCGGAGCGAGCGGCACCCCCACCCGTCCTGGTCGCCGGGACGGAGGGTCTACGAGCTCCGCAGTGTAGCGGCGGCTCAGGCCCCGGCGCGGGCGCGCTCGAGCGCTGCGGCGAGGTCGTCGGGCAGCGGGGAAGCCGCGTCCACGCGCTCGCCGGTGAAGGGATGATCGAACGCGAGCCCCGCCGCGTGCAGGAACTGGCGCTCGAGCCCGAGATCGCCGGCGGAGCCGTAGACCGGGTCGCCCGAGATCAGCAGGTCGATCGCCTCCAGGTGGACCCGGATCTGGTGCGTGCGGCCGGTCTCCAGCCGCAGCTCGAGCAGGGCCCGCGGGCCGAGCAGCTCCGCGACCTCGAAGTGCGTGACGGCGTCCCGGGGCGTCGCAGTGTCGAGCGAGTGCCGCGTCTTGTCGAGCCTGTCGCGGCCGACCGCTGCCTCGATCCTGCCGGTGCGCGAGCGTGGCGTCCCCTTCACGAGGGCGAGGTAGCGCCGCTCGACCAGGCGGCGGCGGATCAGCTCCTGCAGCCGCTCGTACGCGGCGTCGGAGCGGGCGACGACGAGGAGGCCCGAGGTGTCGCGGTCGAGCCGGTGCACGATCCCGGGCCGGTCCTCGTCTCCCCCGGCAGCATCGTGCGCGAGCAGGCCGTGCACGAGCGTTCCCGTCTCGTGGCCGGTGCCCGGATGGACGACCACCCCGGCCGGCTTGTCGACGACGAGCAGGTGCTCGTCCTCCCAGACGATCCGGAGGTCCATCTCCTCCGCTGCGAGCGGCGGAGCCTCGGCCGGCAGCTCGACCAGAACGTCCTCCCCGCCCTCCAGCCGATGGCTCTTGGAGCGCACTTCACCGTCGACGAGGACGGCGCCGGCCGCGATCAGGCGCTCGGCCAGCCCACGGGAGCCGACCTCGTCGCGGCCCGCGACCGCACGGTCGAGCCGCTCGGCCTCAGGGGCGCGAAAGCGGAGAGTGGCCAAGGGGCCGGGGCCTGTGCTTCTGCCGGTCGCCCCCGGCGAGGGCGCCGAAGAGCGTCGCGACGCCGACGACGATGAAGACGTCGGCGAGGTTGAACGCCGGCCAGTAGCGGAAGTCGAGGAAGTCGGTGACGTGGCCGAGCCGCACGCGGTCGAGCAGGTTCGCGAGGCTGCCGCCGAGCACGAAGCCGAGTGCCACGGGGAGCACCGGATGGCGGGCCCCGGAGCGCGCGAAGAAGACGAGCATCCAGAGGACGGCGAGGCTGGTCAGCCCGATCACGATCGACGTGGCCTGGGAGAAGAGCCCGAAGGCGATGCCCGAGTTGTGCACGTGGTGGATCGAGAACGGGCCGGCGATCTGCACCTCCTCGCCGAGCGTGAGCGCGCGCGCGACGACCTGCTTCGTCAGCTGATCCGCGCCGATCGCCGCGATCGCGATCGCGGCGAGGCCCGTCCACTGGCGGGCGCGCGCGCCGAGCGGACGCTCGGCCGCGAGGATCGGGCGCAGGGCGTTCGTCGACGAGCCGACGCGAACGTCGAGCGGCGACTCGTTCCGGGCGGGCTCGTTCACCGGCCGAGCGCCCGTGCGTGCTCGATGCAGAGCGTCGTCCAGGGCACGGCCTCGAGCCGCTCCACCGGGATCGGCTCGCCGTCGACCTCGCACGTGCCGAACTCCCCTGCCTCGATCCGCGCAAGCGCTGCCTCGACCTGCTTCAGCTGCTGCCGCGCATCCTCCTCGAGGCCCTCGTCGAGCTCGCGCTCGAATGTCTCGCTGGCCGTGTCCGCGAGGTGGTTGTCGGCGCTCGACGACACCAGCTCGCCGGTCTCCTCCGTGAGGGACGAGTTGCCGATGTCGTGGTGCTCGATCGTGCTCTGCAGTCGCTGCCGGGCCTCTTCGAGCTCCGCGCGGAAGCGGTCGGTGTCGATGGTCATCCGTTCTCCTGTCCGCCCGCCGTGGCGAGCCGTCGCTCGATCTCGTCCGGCTCGAGGCCGGTCAGCTCGACGATCTTGTCGCGGGAGCCCGTTCCCGAAACGAGCGTGACGTTTGCCCGGGGCAGCGCGAGCGTCTCGGCGAGCAGCGCGACGACTGCTTCGTTCGCCTTGCCGTGCTCAGGTGCCGCCGCGACGCGGAGCTTCCAGGCGGAGCCGTGGCGCCCGACCACGCCCGGCCGCGAAGCACCGGGGGACACGCGCAGCCGCACTCTCGTCGTCGCCGCCATGGAGCAAGGATAGTCGCGCGGCGCGATGGCGGACCGGTGCCCGGCTCAGCTGATCATGCGACGGATCTCGCCGGTCTGCTCGCCGACCTGCTCGCGCCGGTCGGTGTCGGCTTCCTCGAGCGTCTCGAGCGCAGAGCGGAGCAGGGATCTGATCCGGCGCAGCTCGGTGTCGAGCCGCTCCTTCTCGGCGGAGGCCCGGCGGGCGACGGCACGCGCCTCGGCGTGAGCCTCCGACACGATCGTCTCGGCTTCCCTGCGAGCCTGCTCCCGCAGTTGCTGGGCGGCGCTCTCCGCCGAGACGAGCGTGGTCCGAAGCAGTCCCTCGAGCTCCTTGTGCCGGACGAGGTCGAGCTCGAGCTGCTCCACCTTGTCGGCGAGGTCGGCGCGCTCGCGCCACACCTCCTCGAAGCTCTCGACGATCTCGGCGAGCAGGCGATCGGCAGGCTCGCGCTTGTAGCCGCGCAGCCCGCGGGCGAGACGGATGTGGCGGATCTCGACGGGTGTCAGGGCCATCGGCGTCCCTCCTACAGGCGCTCGAGCAGCGAGGTGAGCACGTTGGAGACGATGAGCAGGGTGAAGATCGCGACCATCGGCGAGAGGTCGAGCGGCCCGAGCGGCGGCACGAAGCGCCGGAAGATCCGGAGGTAGGGGTCGCAGACGTCATAGAGGAAGCGCTGCACCCGGTTGAGCCAGGGCCGGTAGGGCAGGCGGATCCAGGAGGTGATGATGTAGGCGAACAGCAGCAGCGTGTAGACCCACAGGAACACGCCGACGAAGTTCGCGAGCGAGCTGCCGAGGTCGGCGAGCAAGGTGAACACGGCGAGATCGCCCATGAGCGCTCCGTTCGCGCTCCGACCGGTCTTTCCTACGCCTGGTTGAAGAAGCCGCCGCGCTCGAGCATCTTCGCCCGTTCCTCGGCGGAGACCTCGACGTTGCGCGGCGTCAGCAGGAAGACCTTGTCGGCGACACGCTGCATGCCGCCGTCGAGCGCGTAGGTCAGGCCGCTGGCGAAGTCGATCAGGCGCTTGGAGAGGTCCTGGTCGGCGCTCTGCAGGTTGAGGATCACGGGGACGCCGTCCTTGAAGCGGTCGGCGATCTGCTGCGCGTCGTTGAAGCTGCGCGGCAGGATCAGGTGCACCTTGACCGAGGCCGTGGCCGAGGCCGAGCTCGGCGCCGACTCGACACCGCGGAGCCTCGCCCGCGGTCGGATCACCGCCGTGCTGGCGGCCTCCGGCTCCGGGTCGGTCCAGTCGTCGAAGTCGCGTCCGCGCCGCGGCTGGAGCCGGCGGACGTTCGCTCGCTCACGCGCGGCGTAGGTGCGCTCCAGGTCCTCGTTCGTGGCATAACCGTCCTCGTCCCAGTCGTCCTCCTCGGCGATGCCGAAGTAGACGAGGGTGCGGCTCCAGACGTCTGCAAATCCCATTGGTGCAGGAGATTATTGCTCAAAGAGCGCGGATCCCACACGGACGAGCGTGGCTCCCTCCTCTGCAGCCACGCGGTAGTCCTGGGTGGTGCCCATCGAGAGCTCGGCGAGACCGTGCGCGGCGGCGAGCTCACGCAACCGGCGGAAGTACGGACGCGACGCCTCGGGATCGTCGGCGAAGGGGGGCATCGTCATCAGCCCGCGCACGCCGGCGTACGCCTGGAGCAGCTCCGGCAACGCGTCGGGCTCGATCCCCGACTTCGAAGCCTCGCCGGACAGGTTCACCTCGACGAGCGCCGGCACCGTGAGCCGCCGCGCGGCGGACTCGGAGCCCAGTGAGTGGACGAGCTCGCAGATCCCGTTCACGACCTTCGCCTTGTTCGACTGGAGGTGCCCGATGAAGTGCCAGCGGAACGCATCGCCGTAGGCGGCATGCTTGCGCTCGAGATCCTGGGCGCGGTTCTCCCCCACCACTTCGACGCCAGCCTCGGCCAGGACGGCCATGTCCTCGAGCGCGACGTACTTCGTCGCGGCGACGACCGTGACCTGCGGGCCGACTTCGCTCCGGATCCGCTCGTAGGCCGCCCGGACCGACTCAGGCGACATGCGCGACCACACCCTGGACACCGCGCGGCTTGCCGGTGCGCCGGTGGGAGAAGAAGAGCTCCGGGTTGCACGCGGTGCAGAGGTCGAAGTGGTCGACGTGCTCGACGCCGGCGGCTCTGAGCGAGCGCTCGGCGGCAGCGCGGAGGTCGAGGTGCGCGCCGTCGACGACATCCGCACCGAAGGCGGCGGCGAACGGCACCGCCACCTCGGGGCCGACCTCGTAACAGCAGCGGCCGATCGCGGGGCCGACCGCGGCACGCAGCGGCCCCCCGAGCAGCCCGCTCCCCTCCGTCACGATCCCCGCGAGCAACCCGCGCCAGCCCGCGTGCAGCACGGCCACCGCGGGTCGCTCGCCGCCGTCGCGGACGAGCGCGATCGGGAGACAGTCCGCCGCCATGGCGAGCACCGGGACGCCGGGCTCGTCGGTCCAGAGACCGTCGCCGGGCTCGCCGCGCGCACCGGCCACCGCGCGGTGGACGACGGTCGAGTGCACCTGCCGGTTGAGGGCGAGCGGCTCGAGCTCGGCGCCCACCTCGGCACAGAGCCGGCGCCGGTTCTCGTCCACGTGCTCGACGACGTCGCCGGTGAGTCGTCCGAGGTTCAGCGACGCGTACGGCCCGTCGCTGACCCCGCCCGCGCGGGTGGAGAAGACGACCTCGTAGGGCCCCGGCGGCGACCAGCGGATCACGACGGGAGCGTACGTCTAGCGGTCGCGCTGCCGCTCCGCCTCGGCGAGCAGCCACTCGCGCGTGTTCAGGCTCGGATCGCCGATCACGCAGCCGAGCAGGTGCTCGAGAGCGTCTCCGAGGGCAGGCCCCGGAGCCCACCCCGCCTCGATCAGATCGGTGCCGTCGACCGCGAGCTGGTCGAGGCGGTGCGGATGCTCGAGCTCGGCCGCGAGCCTCTCGCGGAAGCGCTCCAGCTTGGCGAGCTCGACCGAGGTCTCGTCGTTCGACGTCCGGCGCTTGCCGAGCAGGTCGGCGCGCTTGTGCGCCACGAGATCGAACGCGAGCGTGTCGCCGTGACGGTGCAGGAACCGCCGCGCCTTGTGGGCGTCCTCCGGAGCCGGGGTGCCGAACATGTGCTCCCGCACGAGTCGACGGACGTGCTGCTTGACCCTGCTCGGGTAGCGCAGCCGCTGCAGAGCGGCCGCCGCGAGGTCGGCGCCGATCTCCTCGTGCGGCCGCTTGCCGAGGTCGGGCCGGGCGTAGAAGTGGAGCCGGCCGTCCTCGCCGCGCCAGGACGACGCGGGCTTCCCGGAGTCGTGCAGGAGGGCCGCGAGCCTGATCTCGAGCGGCGCGCCCGCGTCTGCCGCCGCCTGCACGACCTGGAAGACATGCTCGTCGAGCGGCAGATCGTGGTAGCGGCTCTCCTGGTCGAATCCGATCGACGGTGCGAGCTCCGGGAGCAGGTGCTCGAGCACGCCGGTGTCGCGCGCGAGCCGCAGGGCCTTCGCCGGCTCCGTCCCGAGGAGGAGCTTGGAGAGCTCGCCCATGCCGTCCGCGGCGAGCCCGCCGCCGATCCGCTCGCCCGAGACGTGCGAGACCTGCGGCGCCCACTCCCGCATCTGACGCAGCGTGTCCTCGTCCGGCTCGAAGCCGAGCTGGGCGACGAACCGCAGGCCGCGGACGATCCGGAGCGGGTCGTCGCGGAAGCTCGTCGGGCTCGTCGTCCGCAGCACGCGCCGGGCGAGGTCGGCCCGGCCGCCGAGCGGATCGAGCAGCTCTCCGGTCTCGAGCCGCCGCGCGATCGCGTTGATCGTGAAGTCCCGTCGCTCCATGTCCTGCTCGAGCGAGATCGCGCCGTCGGCGACGATCTCGAAGTCGTGGCGTCCCGGCCCGGTCGAGCGCTCGACCCTCGGCGGGGCGAACTCGATCCCTCCCGGCTGGAGCGCGCGGGCCGCCTTGTCCCGCGGCAGCAGGCGGATGCCGACGTGCTGGTCGGCGACGATCAGGTCCTCGACGCGGCCGTGCGGCTGGAGCGCCGCCCGCAGCTCCGCGTGGTCCACGCCGGGGACGACGAAGTCGAGCTCTTCGTGCGGGCGGCCGAGCAGCTCGTCACGCACGGCGCCGCCGACGACGTACGCGTCGAGGCCGAGCGAGTGCACGTAATCGGCGACCGAGTCCCACACGCCGCCATTGTGGCTCAGAGCACGGCCACCGCTTCGATCTCGACGAGCGCCCCGGACGGCAGCTTGGCGACCTCGACGGTCGAGCGCGCGGGCGGGCGGTCGCCGACGTGGGTCGTGTAGACGTCGTTCATCGCGGCGAAGTCGCCGAGATCCTGCAGGAACACGGTCGTCTTCACGAGCGCGTCCAGGCTGCTGCCGGCCTCCTCGAGGATCGCGCGCAGGTTCTGCATCACCTGTTCGGTCTGAGCGGTGATGTCGCCCTCGATCTGCTTGTCGCCCGGCTTCAGGCCGAGCTGGCCGGCGACGAAGACGAGCCCGGCGGCCTTCACGGCCTGGTTGTACGGCGCTCCCTGGAACGGTGCGGGCGCGCGCTCGGTGCGGACGATCTCCTTCTCTGCCACGGTGCTCCCTTTCGGTCAGGCCCGGGTGCACGCCTGCGCCAGCGCGGCCCCGAGCGCCTTGAAGATTGCCTCGAGCACGTGCCGCGAGTCCTCGCCGTCGAGGAGCCGGACGTGGAGGGTGAGGCCGGCCGCCTCCGCGAACGCGTCGAGGAAGCGCGCGGCGAGATCGCTCTCGAGACCTCCCGCGCGGGCGTCGGTGAGATCGACGTTGCTCGCGACGAGCGGGCGGTCCGAGACTTCGAACGCGATCTGCGCGAGTGCCTCGTCGGCGGGCATGAACGCGGAGCCGTGCCCGCGCACGCCCTCGGCGCGGAGCATGGGCGCGAAGACCTCGCCCAGCGAGCGCCCGGCTTCGGCGACCTCGACCTCGGCGTCGCCCGGCGCCAGCTCGAGCGCGAGCTCGAAGCGACCGCTGCGCGCGAGCAGCGTCAGCAGGTGGTCGAGCACGGGCAGCCCGGTGGCGACGTGGGCGGGCTCGGAGCCGGTGGTGACGCGGGCGCTCATGCTGCGCGAGCGTAACGAAATCGAGGGGTTTCCTTTCCGGCCGCGATCGCCGATCATGCGAGCGGAGTCCACCAACGGGCTCCTCCGGTTAGGGAGAACTGGATGCGGCGTTTCATCACAGGCGGCTTTGTGCTGCTGGCGGCCCTCGTTGTCGCCGGCTCGGCCCTGGCCGCGATCGACCGCGGCGACCGCGCGGACTGGCCGCTCGGCACGGTCGTCGTCTCGTACGACAGCACCGCCGCCCTCTCCCGCGCGCTGACGCTGCATCCTGCCGCCGTCGTCCGGCGGATCCCGGCTCTGAAGATCGCAGCGGTGCGCCCCAGCGGGGATCCGGCGCGATACGCGGCCGGACTGGCGGCCGAGCCGGGCATCAGCCGCGTCGAGCGCACGGCGCCACGCCGCTCGCGTGCCGAGCCCGCGCTCGTACCGGCTGCGGCCGGAGCGTCGCCGTTGCAGTGGCAGTACGCCGCGATCGGGGCCGACCGCGTGCCGGACGACGTGGCACGGGCTGCCGCGGCGTACACGATCGCCGTGATCGACACGGGCGCAGACCTCGACGCCCCCGACCTCGCGGCGAAGTCCCCGGCCGCGTGGAGCATCCGGAGCGGCAGTTCCGACGTCGCCGACCGGAACGGGCACGGCACGTTCGTGGCCGCGCTCGCCGCCGGCTCCAGCTCGAACGGCGACGGCATCGCCGGCGTGGGTGGAGACGCGCGGCTGCTCGTGGTGCAGGCGGGCGGGCCGACGGGCACCTTCACCGACGTCGACGAGGCCGCCGCGATCGTCTACGCGGTCGACCACGGCGCCAGGATCGTGAACCTCAGCCTGGGCGGCACGACGACGTCGACGACGGAGCGCCGCGCGATCGACTACGCGGTCGGGAAGGACGTACTGCTCGTCGCCGCGATCGGAAACGGCCGCAGGTACGGCAGCCCGGTCGAGTACCCCGCCGCGCTGTTGCAGCCGGTCGGCTCGAACGGGGCCGGAGGTCGAGGGCTCACCGTGGCAGCCTCGACGAGAGCAGGCACGGACGCGGCGTTCTCGAGCATTGGGACCCACCTCTCCCTCGCTGCACCCGGCGAAGGTGTCTTCAGCGCCGTCTCGGGGGCATCGCCGGACGGCCGGTATCCCCGCACCGCTCTGCCGGGCTCGGCCGGCGGTCTCTACGGGTACGGGAGCGGCACCTCGTTCGCCGCGCCGCAGGTCGCCGGCGCGGCGGCCCTCGTCTGGGCCGCGGCTCCCGAACTGCGCGCCGCGCAGGTGGCGGCCATTCTCGAGGAGACGGCGTCGGGGCACGGGACGTGGACGCCCGCGCTCGGGTTCGGCGTGATCGATGTCGCCGCCGCCGTCGCACGCGCCCGGGGAGGGCACTCGGCGCCGTTCCGCATCGGGGGCCGTCGCGACCGCTCCCGGATCACGCTCGACTGGCCGGCACTCGCCGGCGCAGCGGCGTACCGCGTGACGCTCTCGCAGAACGGCGCTGCCTCGCGCGAGCTCGGCTCGACCGCGTCCACGACCGCGTCGTACGCGCTCACCCCGGGCAGCTCCTACGCGTTCGCCGTGACGGCCTACGACGCCGCCGGCGGCCGCCTCGCAGCCTCGCAGCCGTGGACGGTGTCACTCCGCCAGGCTGCAGCACGACTCAGTCTGAGGGCGAACCGGCCAGGGCCGCAGGCGAAGCGCGTCGCGCTCGACGCACGGCTTCGCGTCGCCGCACGACCCGGGGCTGAGGTCGGCCGGACGGTCGTGCTCGAGGCGTTCGACGGCACGCGCTGGACGCGAGCGGCGACGGCCGTGACCGACGCGAAGGGGCGTGCCGCCTGGCACTACGCCGTCGAGCGCGGCACGTACCGCATCCGGGTCCGCTGCCCGGGCACCGAGGACGTCGCCCCCGCGACGAGCGCTCCGGTCAGCATCCGCGTCCGGTAGAGCTCGGGCGCGTCAGGCGTCGATGCGCTCGATCGAGGCGCCGAGGGCGCGCAGCCGCTCGTCGATCCGCTCGTAGCCGCGGTCGATCTCGCCGATGTTGCCGATCGTCGAGATGCCCTCCGCGCAGAGCGCGGCGATCAGCATCGCCATGCCGGCGCGGATGTCGGGACTGGTCAGCCGTTCGCCGTAGAGCCGGGCGGGGCCGGTGACGACGGCACGGTGCGGATCGCAGAGGATGATCCGCGCCCCCATCGCGACGAGCTTGTCGACGAAGAACAGGCGGCTCTCGAACATCTTCTCGAACACGAGCACGGTGCCGTGCGCCTGCGTCGCGGTCACGACGGCGATCGACGTGAGGTCGGCGGGGAAGGCGGGCCAGGGCCCGTCCTCGATCTTCGGGATCTGACCGCCGAGGTCGTCCTGGATCACGAGCTCCTGACCCGGCGGAACGCGCACGTGCGACTCCCCCACTTCGACGTGGACGCCGAGCTTCGCGAAGGCAGGGAGGATCGCGACGAGATCGCGCGGCTCGACGTCCTCGATCGTGAGATCGCCGCCGGTCGCCGCCGCGAGGCCGATGAAGCTCCCGACCTCGATGTGCTCGGGCGCGACGCGCCACGTGCCGCCGCTGAGCTCGTCGACGCCCTGGATCCGGAGCACGTTGGACTCGATCCCCTCGATCTGGGCTCCGAGCGAGACGAGGAAGCGGCAGAGATCCTGGACATGAGGCTCGCACGCCGCATTGCCGAGCACCGTCTCGCCCTCGGCCAGGACGGCGGCCATGATCACGTTCTCGGTCGCCATCACGCTCGCCTCGTCGAGGAAGACGGCCTTGCCGCGCAGCGCGGGTGCGCTCATCTCGTAGCGGCCGTTGAGCGAGATCTCGGCGCCGAGCTCGGCGAAGCCGTGGATGTGCGGGTCGAGGCGGCGGCGGCCGATCACGTCGCCGCCGGGCGGCGGCACGACGGCGCGGCCGAAGCGGGCGAGAAGCGGACCGGCGAGGAGGAACGAGGCGCGGATGCGGCGGCAGAGCTCTTCGTCGAGCTCGGTCTTGTGCACACCCGTCGGGTCGACGCGGACATGGTTCTCCCCGGTCCAGTCGACCTCGGCGCCGATGTCGACCAGCAGCTCGAGCATCGTCTGGACGTCGCGGATGCGCGGCACGTTGCTCAGCTCGACGGGTGCGCCGGCGAGCACGGTCGCCGCCAGGATCGGCAAGGCGCCGTTCTTGTTCCCCGCCGCGCGGACGGTTCCGCCGAGCGGGCGTCCACCTTCGATCTGGAAGGCCTGCATGCCGGTTGAGAGCGTAGTCGTCGTCACGAGGCGGGGTACTGTAGACGGCATGGAACTGACCCGGGAACGTGCCTGGGAGACACTGACGCGCTACACGAAGAGCGAGTCACTGCTCCGTCATGCCCTCGCGGTCGAGGCCTCAACCCGCTCGTACGCGCGCCGGTTCGGCGAGGACGAGGAGCTGTGGGGAGTCACCGCACTGCTGCACGACTTCGACTACGAGATGCACCCCACGCTCGACAAGCATCCGCAGGACGGAGCGCCGATCCTCCGAGAGGAGGGGTATCCGGAGGAGGTCGTCGAGGCGATCCTCTCGCACGCCGAGCACCTCGCGCTTCCCCGCGACACGCCGCTGAAGCAGACGCTCTTCGCCTGTGACGAGATCTCCGGCTTCGTCCACGCGTGCGGGCTCGTCCGACCCGCTGGGCTGGACGGGCTCGAGCCGAAGTCCGTGAAGAAGAAGCTGAAGCAGCCGTCGTTCGCCGCGGGCGTGCACCGCGACGAGGTCTACGCCGGCGCCGAGCTGCTCGGCGTCGAGCTCGACGAGCACATCGCCAACGTCGTCGCGGCGTTGCAGCCGATCTCGAAGGAACTCGGCCTGCGTACCGCCGTCGACGCGGCCTAGCGTCGAACGACGATCCGCGCGGCGTCGCTGCGGCGCCCGTCGGTTGCGCGCGCCCGCACGGTGTACACGTGTCGGCCGCGGAGGGCACGCTCGATGTACGAGAGCGGCAGCCTGGCTTGCCGCCTGAGCACCCCGTCTCTGAAGACGAGGTACGTGCGCACGCGCCGGTGGTCCGGGCTGCGCGACCAGACGAGCGTCAACCGGCCGTTTCTCACCCTCCCCCGCAGTCCTGCCGGCGGCGCAGGCGGCCGGGTCACGGGAGGCAGGGATGGCGCCGGCGCCGGCGGCGCGGCGCTCACGTCGAGCCTGGCGCCGTTGTCCGCCCCATTCTGCTCCCCCGGTGCGGACACGACCGCCGAGAGAGCGCCGGCGCCGGGCAGGAAGCGCAGGCGCACCGGCGTCGACCAGCCGTTCGGGAGGAAGTCCAGTGCACAGGAAATCGCCGTCGTCCCCGTGCAGCCCTGGCCACGCTCATGCACCGGGGCGCCGAGCAGCACAGAGCCGGGCGGCAGGACGATCGAGAGGAAGACGGCGCTCGCCGTACCTGCCGTGGAGTCGTTCGCCACCGTCACGACCGCGTCCACGGGCTCGCCCGCGCGCGGCGCCGCAGGAGTCGTCGCCAAGGCGACCCGCAGGTCGGGCGGGAGCGCGCCCCCGCCTCCGCCCCCACTCGGGGGAGGCGTCGGCTCGGCGGGCGGCGGGGCCGGCGGTGCAGACGCCGCGGGAGGTGTCGTCACGGTCACCGGGGCAGAGGCGTCGCCAAGGTTCCCGGCGGCGTCGAGCGCTCGCACGGTGAAGGTGTAGGTCGTACTCGCCGTCACGGCGGTCGTCGTCCACGAGGGAACGGCCGTCGTGGCCACGTGCGCGCCGTTGCGAAAGACGCGGTAGGAGACGGTGCTCGCGTCGTCGGCGGCCTGATCCCAGGCGAGGTCGACGCGCAGCGGGTCGCTCGCGCCCGTCCCACGGACGTTCTGCGGGGTCGCCGGCGGCAGGAAGTCCGCGCTCGGCCGGCCGCCTTTCAGCGCCGCGCAGTCGACGGTGCCGCCGGTGGCGGCGGCAATCGCCTGGCGGAACGCGGGCCACGAGTCCTTGCGCGTGCGGTCGGCCCAGAGCACGCCGGACTGCCAGCCCTCGAGCCGTGGCTCGTCCGCGAGCAGGAAGTTGAAATACGCCGCCACGTGCGGCTGGCAGGCCGCCAGCCGGATCGCGTCGAGAGCCTGCGTCGCCTGGTCCGGTGCCGGAGCCGTCTCGGCCGGCGGCGGGGACTCGGGCTCGCCTCCCGCCTCGTCGGGCACCGTCGGAACGGTCTCGGTACCCGTGTATCCCGTCTTGCCCGGGTCGACCGATGTCTGGAAGCCGGCTTCCGTGTACCAGAGACGCACGTCCTCCTCCCCTGGAAGCGGCTGTCCGGTCCCGTCGAACGCGCGGAAGAGGTTGAACATCAGCTTGTTCCAGTCCCCCAGTCCGATCGGCTTCGCCGCGATGTGCTTGCGCCACGGCCGCTCGGCGGCATCCAGGCCGTAGGGGTGGTGCGCGACGGTGTCGAGAATCCGCCCGGTGCGCCCGCTCGCTCGGTAAGCGGCACCGACGCCGCGGATGAACTCACCCGGCGACGTGGAGCCGGCATCGTCGTTGCCGGTCGAGGAGAGGGCGAGGCCGACCACGTTCACGGAGCTCGGAAGACCGTCGTAGCAGCGGGCGAGGAGCTCCTCGTACGCGGCGGGAGCACCCGCCTGGGGATTCCAGAAGAGGCGCTTATTCGGCTCGTTCCAGACCACCACGTCCCTGATCGAGGGGTAGCGGGCAAGCAGCGTCCCGACGTAGGAGCAATACGCGCTCCGGGCGGCGGCGTCCTGGGGCGCGTCGGTCCCGGCGGCGCCGTAGACGGCGAGGACGATCCGGTGACTGCTGCCCGCCGCCGCGACCGCCCGGTCGAGCCTCGTGGCTTCATCCGCTGGAATCGCCGTCCGGCCGGGCGCCCACAGGGTCGTCAGTCGGAAAGCGGAGCCGCCGAGCTCACCGGCGGGCTCGACAGCGCCGGCACCGATCTCCTTCGGCAGGTCTTCGGAGAAGCCGAAGAAGAACGGCTCACCCGCCGTGGCTGAACGGCTCGCACCCACAGAGACGAGTGAAACGACGAGCGCACCGAGCGCGACGTAGCGACCCACCGGCATCCTTTCGACCCTCCCGGGCGGCCCCCGCCGCGCCCCGCGCGCAGAGTAGCTCGTTCAGGCGCGAATCGCCCGGACGAGCCGGAAGAGGTCGTCCTCGCTCGTCCACCAGCCGCACGAGGCGCGGACGAGGCCCGTCTTCGGGATCTCGCGCACGACGATCTCCTGCTCGGCCAGCGAGGCGACGAGTGCCGGCGGATCCTCGGCTCTGAAGGCGACGAGGGTCGTGTCGCCGGGGACGACGTCGACGTGCGGCTCGAGCAGCTCACGGCAGCGTCTCGCGAGCGCTGCGGCGTGCTCGAACCGCCACTCGGGGGGTAGCCGCAAAGCCGTCAGCAGCCCGGCGAGCGAGGACGGGGCGAGCCAGCCGGGATCGAAGCGGGCAGCGCCCGGCGCCGGCTCGAAGACCCCGTCGGGCTCGTAGGCGGACTGGGAGAAGTAGCTCGGCAGCGCAATGCGGAGACGCTCCGGGTCGGCCACGACGAGCGCGCCGGTCGCATCCGGGCCGCAGAGCCACTTCTGGCCGGAGATCGTGAGAAAGTCGAGCCCGGCAGCGTCGACCGGGATCGCGCCGACCGACTGGGCGCCGTCGACGAGCACCGGCACGCCTGTCTGCTCTCGCAGCTCACGCACGGGCAGCAGGCGCCCGCTCGTCCAGAGCACCTGCGAGAGCGCGAGCAGCCGCGTGCGCGGGGTCACCGCGCTCAGGATCGCCTCTGCATCCGGCTCGACCACGACGACGCGGGCACCGCTCGCGTGCAGCGGCCCCAGGAGGCCGAAGTGCTCCTCGCTCGTCGTCACGACCTCGTCCTCGGCGTCGAGGTCGAGCCCGGCGAGGACGATGTTGCAGCCGTCCGTCGTCGAGTTCGTCAGCGCGATCTGCTCCGGCGCTGCGCCCACGAGCGCCGCCAGTGCCGCGCGTGCCTCCTTGCGCAACGCGAGCATGCGCTCGAAGTACGCCTTGCCGAACCGGCCGTGCTCGAGCTCGGACTCGAGCTCGGCGCGCATCGCAGCCGCGGTCGCGGCGGCCAGCGGTCCGAACGTGCCCGCGTTCAGGTACGCGAGCCGCTCGAGCACGGGGAAGAGCGCGCGGCCCTCCTCCGGCGTCACCCGAGCCTCACCTCCACCGGCGCGTGGTCGGAGAGCACGGCGCCATCATGACGGCGCCGCGCGTCCGGCCAGACCTCGAGCGGCCCGTGCGGCATCCCGGCGACGACGACGTGGTCGATCTGCGGGCCGGGCAGGTCGGGGTCGAGCAGGTTGAAGTCGCCCGCCAGGACGCGAGCCTCGCCCGCCGCGGCCATCCCCTGGACGAGCTCGTGCGCGCGCTTCAGCTCCTCCTTCGGCACCTCCGTGCGCTCGAACTCGTTCGAGCAGTGCACGTTGCCGACGACGATGTCGGCGAGCCTGACCGCGTGACAGACTCGCCGCTCGCGGCCGCGGTCGCTCACCCGGACGGTGCGATGCTCGAGCGGCCGGTGCGACGGCGCGAGGAGGATCGCGTTCGCCTGACCCGTGATCGCCGAGCGGAAGCGCCGCGCGTCGTGCCGCTGCAGGACGCCGCCGACCTGGCGCGGCACGAGCGGGCGCTTCGCGACCGCCCACACCGACGTCAGCCCGCTCCACTCCTCGAGCAGCGGCAAGGCCCAGAGCGGGAGCTCCTGCAGGCAGACGACGTCCGGCGCGTCCGCGCTGACGAGCTCGATCATCTCGCGCAGCCGCACCCGCCGGTCGGGCGGGAAGCTGCGGCCATGGAAGACGTTCCAGCTGCGTACGAGCATGGCGGCATACCCTACGAGCGATGCGCGTCGTCGTCGCCGACCCTCCCGCGTTCACGCCGCCGTACGACCACGCGCTCGCGGCCGCGCTCGCCGCCGCCGGCGCCGACGTCGAGCTCGTCACGTCGCGGTTCCGTTTCGGCGCGGCGCCGGAGGCGGCCGGCTACCGGCGCCGAGAGCTCTTCTACCCGCTCTCCTCGCGGCTCTTCCGGCGCTCGCGCCTGCGGCTGCCGCTGAAGGCGCTCGAGCATCCGCTCGGGCTCGCTCGACTCGCGGCCGTGCGCGCCGATGTCGTCCACCTGCAGTGGCTCGCGCTCCCGGAGCTCGACCGATGGCTGCTACGCCACCGCGCCCCCCTCGTCCTGACGGCGCACGACCTGCTCCCCCGCCGGACGGCCGCGAAGCAGGGGCTCTGGCGGCGGCTCTTCGCCCGCTTCGACCGGATCGTCGTCCACTCCGAGCGCGGCCGCGACACGCTGGCGGCGTTCGGCGTCCCGGCGGAGAAGCTCCGGGTCATCCCCCACCCCGTCTCGCCGAGCACACCCACCCGCACGGACGACGGCCGCACCGTGCTCGCGCTCGGGATGATCCGGCCCTACAAGCAGATCGAGCACGCCGCGGCCGCCGCTGCGAGCGCCGGCGGACGCCTGCTCGTCGCGGGCGAGCCGGTCGGGGCACTTCCACCGCTCGACGGTGCCGAACTGCGGCTCGGCTACCTCTCGCAACCCGAGCTCGAGTCGGCGCTCGGCGCGTCGACCGTCGCGGTCTTCCCCTACCGCGCGGAGCTCGACCAGAGCGGTGCGCTGCTACAGGCGCTCGGCGCCGGCGTGCCTGCCGTCGTCTACGACGTCGGCGGCCTCGGCGAGGTGGTGGCTCGCTACGGGGCCGGCCGCGTCGTGGCACCGGACAACGTCGACGCGCTGGGGGCGGCCCTGCGGGAGCTACTCGAGGACGACGCGGCGCTCGCGGCCGCCCGTGCAGGTGCAGAGCGTGCCCGAGCCGAGCTGACGTGGCGGGCATCGGCCGAGGCTCATCTCGCCCTCTACCGGGAGCTCGCGTGATCTTCCGGCGCGACCGCTTCGCCGAGCTCGTGCAGCGGCAGGTCGATCTCTTCGCCGAGGACGAGGCCGAGCTGCTCGAGGAGGCCGACGCTGCGGAGCGTGCCTACGACGCCGCCGAGCGCGACGCCGCCGAGGAGGCGTACGGCGACTACCGACTCGTGCTGGAGGCTCTGGCGGAACGGCTCGAGGAGGTGCGGGACACGTACGCGGCGACGCTCGAGGACGACGTCGCCGACGACTACCGCGAGACCTTCGACCGCGCTGCCGCGAAGCGGTTCCGCGGCGTGGCGGGCGAGCTGTGATGCGGATCGAGGACTACGGCCTGATCGGCGACCTCCAGACCGCGGCGCTCGTCGGCACGGATGGGTCGATCGACTGGCTCTGCTTCCCGCGCTTCGACTCGACCGCCTGCTTTGCGGCGCTGCTCGGTGACGAGGACAACGGCCGCTGGCTGCTCGCGCCCGACTGCGATGTGGAGCGGGTCGAGCGCCGCTACCGGCCGCGCACGCTCGTGCACGAGCTCGAGTTCCACTGCGAGACCGGCAGCGTCCGCGTGATCGACTTCATGCCGCCACGCGGCGACGACCCCGACGTCGTCCGGATCGTCGAGGGGATCGAGGGCACCGTGCCGATGCGGCTCGAGCTCGTGATCCGCTTCGGCTACGGCTCGATCGTGCCGTGGGTGCGCCGCCACGACGGCGAGACGCGGATCGCGATCGCCGGCCCGGACGGGCTCGCACTGCGGACGCCTGTGCCGATGCGAGGGGAGAACCTGCACACCGTCGCCGAATTCACCGTCGAGGCGGGCCAGCGGCTTCCCTTCGTGCTGACCTGGTTTCCGTCCCACCACCGCGTGCCGCGCGCGATCGACGCCGAGCACGCGCTCGAGCAGACGTGCTCCTTCTGGCGCGACTGGCTCGGCCACTGCGAGTACGTCGGCCGCTGGGGCGAGGCGGTGACCACGTCGTTGATGGTGCTCCGCGGGCTGATCTACAAACCGACCGGCGGGATCGTCGCCGCGCCGACGACGTCGCTTCCCGAGCAGATCGGCGGCGTCCGGAACTGGGACTACCGCTACTGCTGGCTCCGCGACGCCACGTTCGCGCTCGCGGCGCTGCTCGAGAACGGCTTCGTCGACGAGGCGCGTGCGTGGCGCTCCTGGCTGCTCCGAGCGGTTGCGGGCGACCCCGCCGACCTCCAGATCATGTACGGGCCGGCCGGCGAGCGGCAGTTGCCCGAGCTCGAGCTCGACTGGCTGCCGGGGTACGAGGGCTCACAGCCGGTCCGGATCGGCAACGGCGCGACCACCCAGTTCCAGCTCGATGTCTACGGCGAGGTGCTCGACGTGCTCTACAGCGCCCGCCACCGCGGGCTCGAGGCCGACGACGACGCGTGGGCGCTCGTGCTCCATCTCCTCGGTGGCCTCGAGGAGCGCTGGCGCGAGCCCGACGAGGGCATCTGGGAGGTACGCGGCCCCCGGCGGCACTTCACGCACTCGAAGGTGATGGCGTGGGTCGCGTTCGACCGCGGCGCGAAGCTGATCCACGAGCTCGGCCGCGAGGGTCCGCTCGACCGCTGGTGCGCGGTCCGTGACGAGATTCATGCGGAGGTGCTGGAGCAGGGCTGGGACGAGGAGCTCGGGTCGTTCGTCCAGTCCTACGGTTCCGACCGCCTCGACGCGAGCCTGCTGACGATCCCGCTCACCGGCTTCCTCCCGGCGGACGACCCACGGGTTCGTCGCACGCTCGAGGCCGTTCGCCGTGAGCTGCTCGTCGACGGCCTCGTGCACCGCTACAGCCACGACGACGGCTGCGAGGACGTGGACGGGCTGCCGCCGGGCGAGGGCGCCTTCTTCCTCTGCTCCTTCTGGTTCGTGGACAACCTGATCCTGCTCGGCGAGCTCGACGAGGCGACCGAGATGTTCGAGCGGCTGCTGGAGCTGCGCAACGACCTCGGGCTGCTCTCGGAGGAGTACGACACGAAGGCCCGGCGCCTCGTCGGCAACTTCCCGCAGGCGTTCTCGCACATCGGCCTGATCAACACCGCGCTGCTGCTCGACGAGGCCCTGCGGGAGGGTGGCCGCTAGCGGTGACCGAAGTGGTGCGCCGCAGGAAGTGAGGCGCCGACGTCGCTCGCGGCGATCCGGCGCGCGAGCGGGCCGAGGCTCTCGAGCGACTCGACGACGATGTTGCGGTTGTCCTTGATGTGCTCGAAGCGGCCGCGCACGAGCAGCAGCGGCTCGCCGCGGACGATCGCCCGGTTCCGCTCGTACAGCTCGGGCGAGACGATCAGGTTCACCTGGCCGAGCTCGTCCTCGAGCAGCATGAAGACGATCCCGTGCGCCGTCGACGGCCGCTGGCGCGCGACCGCCATCCCGGCGAAGGCGACACGACTCCGGTGCGGTGCCTGATTCAGCTCGTCGCTGCGCAGCACCCCCGGCGGCAGGTGCGAGCGCAGCAGCGTCAGCGGGTGGACGTCGATCGAGACGCTCGTCGTCGCGTAGTCGGCGAGCATCCGCTCCCAGGCGGTCAGGTCGCGCAGCTCGGGGGTGTCGACCGTCGGCCCGAGCTCGAGCGAGAGCTGCTTGTGCTCGCGCTGCACCGTCTTCGGCCGGTTGACGAGCCCGAGCTCCCAGAGCAGGTCGCGGCGCTTGCCGAAGCGGTCGCAGGCGCCGCTGCGCAGGAGCGCCTCCAGCTCGCGCGCATCGAGCGGCAGCCGCCGGGCGAGGTCGCCGACGCCGGCGAACGGCCCGCGCGCCCCCCGCTCGGCGACGACGGCCTCGGCGTCGTCGACCCCCACCGACTTGACGTACTTCAGGCCCATTCGCACGGCGCCTTCCTCCCAGCTGCAGTGCACCTCGCTCAGGTTCACGTCGGGCGGCCGCACCTTGACGCCGCGCCGCTGCGCGTCGCGCACGAGCGAGGAGGGCGGGTAGAAGCCCATCGGCTGCGCGTTCAGGAGCGCGCAGAGGAACTCGGCCGGGTAGTGGTGGCGCAGCCAGGCGGACTGGTAGGCGAGGAGGCCGAACGCGGCCGCGTGCGACTTGGGGAAGCCGAAGCCCGAGAAGGCCGCGAGCTTGTCGTAGACCCGGTCGGCCGTCTCCGGATCGACGCCCTTCGCCCCCGCGCCCACGACGAAGCGCTCGCGGAACGCCTCGAGCGCCTCCTGGCTGCGCTTGCGGCTCATCGCACGCCGCAGCCCCTCCGCCTCGCCGATCGTGAAGCCGGCGAGCGCCATCGCCACCTCGAGCACCTGGTCCTGGAAGACGACGACGCCGTGCGTGTCGCGCAGCGGCTCGCGCAGGAGCTCGTGGTCGACCGGCGGCACGTAGCCCGGGTCGACCCGCAGCCGCTCGCGCGCGTCGATGTACGGGTGCACGGCCTTGCCCTGGATCGGCCCCGGCCGCACGAGCGCGACCTGCACGGTCAGGTCGTCGATGTCAGCCGGCTTCGTCCGCAGCAGGCTCTGCATCTGCGCGCGGCTCTCGATCTGGAAGTCGCCGATCGTGTCTGCGCGCTGGATCTCCGCGAAGACGTCCTGGTCGTCGAGCGGGATCCGGGAGAGGTCGATCGGCTCGCCGTAGACCTCCGCGATCTGCTCGACGCAGTCCTCGACTGCCGAGAGCATCCCGAGGCCGAGCAGGTCGATCTTGAGGAAGCCCGCGTCGGCGCAGGAGTCCTTGTCCCACTGGCAGATCTGCCGGCCCGTCATCGCCGCGGGCTGCACCGGGACGAGCTCGACGAGCGGCCGCGAGGAGATCACCATCCCGCCGGGGTGCTGCGAGATGTGGCGCGGCAGGCCCGGCGATCTCGCGCGTCAGCTCGGCGAAGGCGCGCCAGCGCGGCGAGAGCAGCCGCTGCTCGGCCTCGGGCAGCAGCGCCAGCTCCTCGGCGACCTTCGTCGCGTTCCAGCCGTCCGAGACGCGCGCCAGCCGCTCCAGCTCGGCGAACGGGAGCCCGAGCGCCTTGCCGACGTCACGGATCGCGCCGCGGGCGCGGTAGGTGGAGAAGCTCGCGACGAGCGAGGCATGCTCGCGCCCGTAGCGCTCGGTGACGCCGACGATCAGCTGCTCGCGGATGTCGCGCGGGAAGTCGAGGTCGATGTCCGGCACCGACGCGAGCTCGCGGTTGAGGAAGCGGCCGAGCGAGAGGTTCTGCGCGACCGGGTCGACGTGCGAGAGGCCGGTCAGGTAGCAGACGATCGACCCGACCGACGAGCCGCGCCCCCGCCCCGGCGGCAGGAACCGCCGTGGCGAGCCGGGGCCGCGGATCCCGCACGCGAGCTCCCGCGCCAGCTCCAGCACCTCCCAGTGGAGGAGGAAGAAGCCGGCGAGCCCGAGCTCGTCGATCAGCCGCAGCTCCTCCTCCAGCCGCGCCCGCGCCCGGCCAAGTAACAGTCTGTTACTTGGCGGGTAGCGGTCCGAGAACGCGTCGTTGCAGACCTCGGCGAGCCGGTGGATCGCGGGCTCGTCGCCGTCGGAGAAATCGGGGTAGCGGTAGCCGAGCTCGGCGGTGAGGTCGAACTCGAGCCGCTCCGCCACCTCGGCGGTGCGCCGGACGGCGTCGCGGTCCGAGGGGAAGAGCTCGAGCATGTCGGCGGGAGCGCGCAGGATGCTCTCGCGGTTGCCGCGCCGCTCCTGCTCGCACGACTCGAGCGAGGTGTTGTGGCGGATCGCGACGAGCACGTCCTGCAGCGCGGTCCGGCGCGGGTGGTGCGCGTGGACGTTGCCGGTGACGACGGTGCGGACGCCCGCGTGCTCTGCGAGATCCTGCAGGAGCGCGTTCCGGCGGCCGTCGCCCCGCTCGAAGGGCCGCTGCAGCTCGACGAAGAAGCGCTCCGGCCCGAAGACGCGCGCGAGCGCGGCCGCCGCGTTCGGATCGCGGCTGCCGAGCCCGCCGCGGGCACAGCCGGAGAGACAGACGAGCCCCTCGTTCAGCTCCGCGAACAGCGCCGGGTCGAGCGCGGGTGCGAGCAACTCCCCTTCCTTCGGCCGCGTGCTCGCATGCGCGGCGGTGAGGAGCCGGCAGAGGTTCGCGTAGCCCCGCGGCGACTCGACGAGCAGCGTCACGTGCGCTCCGCCGGCGAGCGTCACCTCGGCGCCGGTGATCGCCCGGACGCCCGCGAGCTTGGCCGCGTGCGCGAACTCGAGCGAGCCGAAGACGCCCTCGTGGTCGGTGAGCGCGAGCGCGTCGTAACCGAGCTCGGCGGCGCGCAACGCGAGCTCCTCGGGGTGTGACGCGCCGTCGAGGAACGAATAGGCTGAATGGGCATGGAGCTCGACGTACGGCATGCGGATCTAGTCCCTCCCGGCGGCGGCGAGGTCGTCGGCGATGCCGAGGACCGGCGGGTCGAGATCCTCGGCGATCGCGACGAGCTGCACGCCACCTGGACCCGCTTCGGCCCCGGCAAGGACGGTGCGAGCCCGCACGTCCACCGGGAGCACTCCGACCTCTTCTACGTGCTCGAGGGGGAGCTCGCGGTGCTCGTGGGCGACGGCGAGGTGGCGGTGCCGGCAGGGACGCTCGTGCTCGCGCCGCCGCTGCTCGTGCACGGCTTCCGGAACGGCAGCGACGAGGAGGAGGTGCGCTACCTCAACTTCCACGCTCCCGGTGGCGGCTTCGCCGACTTCATCCGCGGCAAGGCGCCCGGCTTCGACTCGTTCGAGCCACCGGCCGACGGCGGACGGCCGGCCGAGGACGGCGTCGTCGCGCGCGCCGAGCCCGGCGGGGAGCGTGGTGCCTCTGTACTGGCCGAGAACGAGGAGATCTGCGTCGTCGAGGCGTGGGGCCTGCCCGGCGACCCCTCGCCCCCACCCCATCTGCACCGGCGCCACACGGAGTCGTTCTACGTGCTCGCAGGCGAGCTGTCCTTCACCGTCGCGGGCGAGGAACGGCAGGCCGTCGCCGGCACCTGGGTGCAGGTGCCGCCGGGGACGCCACACACCTTCGCGTTCGTGGGCTCCAGGCCCGTCCGCTTCCTGACCGTGCACACGCCGAGCTGTGGCTTCGGCGACTTCGTCCGGGCGCTCGCGGAGGCCCGCGACGACGCGGAGCGAGCCGAGGCGCGGGCGCGCTTCGATCAAGAGCCGGCGTAGCTCGCGGCTCACGCGTATCTCCTGCGGCGGGGCTCGCGTTGCACGGACGCATGCGCACGCTCGCGACCCTGATGGCCTCGATCACGCTGTTGACGTCCGCACTCTTCGCGCACGCGCTCGCGACCGCCGGCGGCCAGCCCGCCTCCCAGGTCGAAGTCACGTCGCGCTAAGCTCGGCGGGTGGACGCACAGGCGCGCTACGAGGAGCTCGTCGACGACCTCTGTGCGCGGCACGACGACGTCGGGCCGTCGCAGATGATGGGCATGCCCTGCGTGAAGCGGGGCGGCAAGATGGTGATCGGATTCGCGAAGGGCGAAGGTGCGATGACCTTCAAGCTGCCCGACCCCGAGGCTCACGCCCGTGCGCTCGCTCTCGACGGCGCGCACCTCTTCGACCCGTCCGGCAAGGGGCGGCCCTTCAAGGAATGGGTCTCCGTGCCGGTGGCGCATGCCGCAGAGTGGGAGTCGCTCGCCGAGCACGCGCTCAGGCCCGCTGGCTGAACCAGCTGCCGGCCTCCCCGTCCCGGAAGACGCAGGCGTTCCGGCCCGATTCGAGCACGAGGTCGAAATAGCGCCGGTCGAGCGGCTCCTCGGTCCACCAGCGGTCGACGACGCGCCACTCCTCGCGCACGACCGCCACCGCCTCCCGGTCGACCCGCACCGGGATCCCGACGGGGCTAGCCTCGACGAGGGCCGGCCGGGGCGCGTTGATCCGTCCCGCCGCCCTCACGGGGTCTGACCCCGGCCACGTCCGTGAGGGACGCGTCTCGAGAGTCGGGTGCCCCGATCGACCCGCCAGACGGCGCGGTCGTAGGACGAAACGGCCATGTCAGGGGTCTGACCCCGGGCATGGCCGGAAGGGGCGGTTACTCGTCGCGCGGGACGAAGAGCGCGCGGGCTTCGGGAATCCGCGACCACGGCGCCACCTCCACGACGGCGACGACGGAACCGGAGCCGGTCGAGGCGCGCACCTGGCGCAGCCCGTCGCTGAGGCGGGCCTGCACCTCGTCGCCGACCGGCTTGACGAGCTCGAGCTGCTGCCCGGTCGACTCGGAGAGCTCGACCGCCTCCAGGCGCAGCTCGACGACGGGAGCGGGGATCTCGAGCAGCTTCGGTCCGAGCGCGACACGCAGGCGCGGCCGCTCGGCCGTCGGGTCGCGCAGCGTCACCGTGCGCCGCCAGGAGCCGCCGCCGACGAGCCGGGCCGAGAGAGCGACCTTGCGGAACGGCCGGCCCGCCCGCTCCGGCCGCGCAAGCAGCCGGTCGAGCAGAGAGCCGAACGCGCGACGCAGCGTCAACTCGTTCGCGATCGCCTCCGGGAACTCCAGCGCCTCGACGAGCTCGGCAGCCGGCTTGCGGCCGCGCACGCGCCCGCTCGCGCCGCCGCGGGCGAGCGCCCATGCCTGCCGGCCCTCCCGGCCGAGCCGCTCCGAGACGGCGCCCCCGGGCAGGGCGGCCAGCTCCCCCAAGCGGCGCACCCCCAGCCCCTCGAGCTCCGCGTAGCGGTCGGCCGGGAGCGGCAGGAGCGAGAGCGGCAGCGGTGCCAGGAAGCCCTCCTCCTTGCCGGCGGCGACGACGAGTGCCTGCCCGGGACGCGCGACGCTCGCCGCCGCGAGGGCGGCGAACCGGCGCTGCGCAGCGCCCGCGCGTGTGTCCCAGGCAGCTCCGGCGGAGGCGAGCGCCCGCTCGAGCGCCGCCTCCAAGCCTCCGTACAGCCGCTCGACGCCCTTCGTCTCGAAGTAGACGCGGCCCGGCTCCTCGGGGTCGACCGCGAAGCCGGAGTCCTCCAGCCGCCGCAGCACCCCCTCCCACTCGCGCTCGACCGCCGCCGGATCCTGCTCGACGAGGACGAGCCGCGGGCACATCGCGAGCGCCTCGCCGAGGCGCATGCCCGGCTGCACCCCGGCGAGCTCGGCGGCGGCCGTGACCGGCCCGACGAGTTGCTCGCTGCCCGGCAGCGGCGCCAGCGCGGCGGGCTCGAGTGCCAGCCGCGGCCTGTCCCGAAGCGCCGCGCGCAACTCGAAGCCGGGAATGAGCAGACAGGCGATCATGCGAACACATGTTCTATCTCCGAACAGGTGTTCCTGTCAAACTTCACTGCAGTTCCGCCGATCACTCGTGGGTGGCGACCGTCCTTCCCGAGCCCGCTTCTGCCGACGACGCCCTGACTCCGCGGCGGTACGGGCACGACGACACGTTCGACCGGCTGGCCCAGCTGACCGCGAAGGCCCTCGGTTCCTCGGCGGCGTTCGTGTCGCTCGCCGACCCCGGGGTCGACGAGATCATCTTCACCGGCCTCACCGGCCTTCCCGAGATCCCGACCGGTCATCGGGTCCCGCTCTCCGGGACGATCTGCCGGTACGTGGTCGCGTCCGGCACACCGCTCGCGGTCGACGACACGAGTGCCCATCCGCTGGCCCGGAGCGAGGCGCTGCTGCACGAGCTCGGCATCGGCGCCTATCTCGGCGTGCCGCTCACGAGCGCCACGGGTGAGACCGTCGGCGTCCTCTGCAACGTCGACCGTTTCACGCGACCCTGGACGGACGCCCAGATCGAGATCGCCGAAGGCCTCGCAGCGGCGGTGATGACGGAGATCGACCTCCGCTCGGCGGAGCATCGCTACCGCTCCCTGATCGAGAACCTGCCGCTCGTCACCTACCTGAACAGCGTGCAGGAGCCGGTGAGGACGGTGTTCATGAGCCCGCAGATCGTGGGCCTGCTCGGCTACACGGCCGAGGAATGGCTCGCGCACCCGGAGCTCGTCACCGGCGGCATCCACCCCGACGACCGCGACCGCGTGCGCGAGCTGACGACAGCGGCTGCGCGCGGACTGCGAGCCGGGCCGCTGCGAGTTCCGCTTCATCACCCGCGACGGCCGCGAGGTCTGGGTGCTCGACCAGACGACACCGGTTCGCGACGCCGACGGGGAGACGGTCGGCTACCAGGGCTTCCTGCTCGACATCACCGAGCACAAGCGGCTGGAGGAGCAGTTGCGCCAGTCCCAGAAGCTGGAGGCGATCGGCCAGCTCGCCGGCGGGATCGCGCACGATTTCAACAACATGCTCACGGCGATCGGCGGCTATGCCGACTTGCTCGCCCTGTCGTTCGACGAGGGCGACGCCCGTGCCGACGACGTCGAGCAGATCCAGAAGGCCTCGGCCCACGCGGGCGCGCTCACCCGCCAGCTGCTGAGCTTCAGCCGCAAGCAGGTGCTCCAGCCGCAGCTGCTGGACGTGAACGACGTGGTGCGCGAGCTCGAGGCGATGCTGACGCGCACGATCGGCGGCGAGATCGAGTTGACGACGTCGCTGACACCGGAGTTGCCTCCGATCGAGGCCGACCCGGACCAGCTCGCCCAGGTCGTGCTCAACATCTCGTTGAACGGGCGCGATGCGATGCCCGACGGCGGCGTGCTGACGATCACGACGGGGCTCGTCGAGATCGACGATCTGCCCCACGTGACCGTCGAGATCGCCGACAGCGGCTCCGGCATGGACGAGGAGACTCGCAGCCGCGCCTTCGAGCCTTTCTTCACGACGAAGGCGATGGGCAAGGGCACCGGGCTGGGCCTCGCGACCGCGTACGGCGTGATCAGCCAGAGTGGCGGCCGCATCGACATCGAGAGCTCTCCGGGCCGCGGCTCGACGTTCCGCGTGCTGCTGCCCGCGGCGGTCTAGCTCCCGGGATCGACCAGCCGGAAGACCGGGTGCAGTCCTGCCTCGGCTGCGAACGCCTCGACCGGGTCGCCGCGTCCTGCATCGAAGTACGGAGTCACGATCGGCGTCGAGCGCAGGTACTCGCGCAGGACCGGTGCGGCCTCGTCCGGGGCGGCCTCCTCGATCCGGTGCCGGGTCGTCCGCCTCGCCCGCAGCAGCTCGACCTCGCCCGCGGCGCGGGCATTCCTGACCCAGGCGGTCTCGCCGTAGGGGGCGACGAGCCAGCGCCGCCCGTCGTCCCCGAGCACGAGCTGCACGGGCGTCGAGTAGCGCCGGCCGCTCTTGCGCCCGCGCACGATGAGCACGTGCGTCCGGCTCCCGGCGAGCCCGAGCCAGGCGAGCGGCGCGACCAGGTGGTTGCCGAGGCTGCGGAGTCGGGTCTGGCGAAAGCGTGCGGCCATCGCTACAGCGTGACCTCTGCGGCCTGGCCGCGCATCCGCGCGAGGTGCGGGACCGCGTCGAGCACGCTCTCGCGCGCGCAGAAGGCGATGTCCTCTTCCAGTCCCGGCGGGCCGTATGTGCGGGCGTTCAACCCCGCAATCGCCTCCGGGTAGGCAGCGGCGAGCGTCGCCGCCGCCACCGCTGCGTCGCTGCGCTCGCCGCCGAGCGCGTGCACGAACCGCCCCGCGCACCAGGCGTCGTCGAAGGCGAAGGCGCCCTCGAAGCCTGCACAGATCACGGCGACGTCCTCGCCACGCTCGCGCGCCGCCGCGACGACCGCGTCGAGGTTGAGCAGGCTGCCGATCAGCACCTCGTCGCAACGCTCGGCGGCCGCCACGATCGTGCGGGTGCCGTTCGTGGTCGAGAGGATCAGCGTCCCGGCGCGCGGCTCGAGGAACTCGCGCGGCGAGGCGCCGACGTCGAAACCGTCGATGCGGACGGCGTCGCGCTCCCCGCCGACCAGACTGTCGGGAAGCTCGGCGCGGAGCGCCCGCGCCTGCTCGATCTCGGCGACGCAGAGGACCCGCTCATAGCCGGCGGCGAGGGCCTGCGCGATCGTCGAGGTCGCCCGGATCACGTCGATCACGATCGCCGTCGGTGCGGCCGCTGCCTCGGCCGGGGTGAAGGCGACATGGACGCGCACGCCGGTACGCTAATTGCGATGGCGGAGCTGCAAAGGTGCTACCGGCACCCGGACCGCGAGACGGGTGTCTCGTGCTCCGAGTGCGGCCGGCCGATCTGCCCGGACTGCATGACGTTCGGGTCTGTCGGGATCCGCTGCCCGGAGCACTCGGGCAAGGCGACCGGCTCCGCGCGGGTCGTCCAGCGCGTGCAGACCGGCACGGCGTCGAGGCCCGGGATCGTCGCCAAGACGCTCGTCGGGATCAACGTCGGCATCTACCTGCTCCAGCTCGCCGGCGGCGCGCCCGTGACGGGGAACGGTGGCTGGATCTTCGAGCACGGCGCCCTCTTCGGCCCGCTCGTCGCCGACGGCGAGTGGTGGCGGCTCGTCACCGCGGCCTTTCTCCACTACGGCTTCATCCACCTCGGCATGAACATGCTCGCGCTCTGGTGGTTCGGCCCGCCGCTCGAGGCCGCGCTCGGCTCCTCCCGCTTCCTGCTGCTCTACCTCGCAGCCGGGCTCGCGGGCTCCGCGGGAGCGCTGGTGACCTCGCCCAACGCGGTCACCGTCGGCGCCTCCGGTGCCATCTACGGCGTCTTCGGCGCGATCCTCGTGCTCGAGCGCCAGGGCACCTACGTCTTCGGCGGCTCGGTGATCCCGCTGCTCGTGATCAACTTCGCCTTCACGCTCTTCATCCCCGGGATCTCGAAGGGCGGCCACATCGGCGGCTTCATCGGCGGCGCGCTCGCGATCCTCGTCATCTCCCGCTTCGGCCAGCGCCGCGTCGTCAATGCCGCGCGGGCCGACCTGCTCGGCTACGCCGGGATCGCCGCAATCGGACTGCTCAGCATCGCCGTCGCGTACGCGAAGGTCCGCGGCTACGCCTAGCCGTCAGCCGCCGATCGCGACCGAGACGACGCCCGCCTCGGCAAGCGCGGCCTGCGCGGCGGCGAGCCGCGCGAGCGGGACGCGGTACGGGCTGCACGAGACGTAGTCGAGCCCGAGCCGGTGGCAGAACGCGACCGATTTCGGCTCGCCGCCGTGCTCGCCGCAGATGCCCAGCTTGATGTCGGGCCGCGTGCGGCGGCCGCGCTCGACGGCGATCTCCATCAGGTCGCCGACGCCGTCCTGGTCGATCGTCTCGAACGGATCGCGCTCGAGCACCCCCGTCTCGAGGTAGTTCGCGAGGAAGCGGCCGCCGTCGTCGCGCGAGATCCCGAGCGCCGTCTGGGTGAGGTCGTTCGTGCCGAACGAGAAGAAGTCCGCGTGCTCGGCGATCTCGTCCGCGCGGACGCAGGCGCGCGGCAGCTCGATCATCGTGCCGACGAGGTACTCGAGCTCGCCCTCCTCGGTCGCGACCCGGACGGTCAACTCGCGCAGGCGGCGCAGCTCCTCGGCGAAGCCGACGAGCGGGTGCATGATCTCGACGAGCGGCGCCTCGCCGCCGCGCGCGCGGACTGCGATCGCGGCGCGCACGATCGCGCGCACCTGCATCTCGTAGATCTCGGGGAAGTAGAGGCCGAGCCGGCAAGCGCGCCAGCCGAGCATCGGGTTCGCCTCCTGCAGCGAGCGGATCCGCTCGCGCATGCGCTCGTCCTGCTCCTCCTCCAGCGGGGGCAGGAACTCGTGCAGCGGCCAGTCGAGCAACCTGATCGTCACGGGCAGGCCCGACATCGCCTCGAAGATCCCCTCGAAGTCGCCCTGTTGGATCGGCAGCAGCCGGTCGAGCGCGCTGCGGCGGCCGTCCTCGTCGGCGGCGAGGATCATCTCGCGCATCAGGTGCAGGCGCTCCGCGTCGGCGAACATGTGCTCCGTCCGGCAGAGGCCGATCCCTTCGGCGCCGAACTCGCGCGCCTTCACGGAGTCCTCGGGCGTGTCGGCGTTCGTGCGCACCTTCAGGCGCCGGATCCCGTCGGCCCACTCGAGCACCGCCGAGAAGTCGTCGTTGATCTGCGGCGGCACGAGCGGGACGGAGCCGACGATCACCTCGCCGGTGCCGCCGTCGATCGTGATCGTGTCGCCCTCGTGCAGCTCGTGGCCCGGCAGCCGCGCGGTCTTCGCCTGGACGTCGACGGTGAGCGCCTCGCAGCCGGTCACGCAAGGCGTTCCCATCCCGCGGGCGACGACGGCCGCGTGTGAGGTGAGGCCGCCGTGGGCGGTGAGGATGCCCTTGGCCTGCACCATCCCGTGGAAGTCGTCCGGCGTCGTCTCCCAGCGAACGAGGATCACGCTCTCCCCCGCCTTGCCGCGCTCCTCGGCGGTGTCGGCGTCGAAGACGATCGTGCCGGAGGCCGCGCCGGGCGAGGCGTTCAGGCCTTTTGCCACGACCTCCACCTCGGCCGAGGGGTCGATCATCGGGTGCAGCAGCTGGTCGAGCTGCGCGGGGTCGATCCGCGCGACCGCCTCCTCCTTCGAGATCAGCTCCTCCTCGACCATCTCGACCGCCGCGCGCAGCGCCGCCGCCGCGGTGCGCTTCGCGGTGCGCGTCTGCAGCAGGAAGAGCTGCCCCTCCTCGACGGTGAACTCGATGTCCTGCATGTCGCGGTAGTGCTCCTCGAGCCGCGCGATCGTCGCGAGCAGCTGCCCGTAGGCGTCCGGCAGCAGCTCGTTCATCCGCTCGATCGGCTCGGGCGTCCGGATCCCGGCGACGACGTCCTCGCCCTGCGCGTTCTGGAGGAACTCGCCGTAGAGGCGGTGCTCACCGGTGGACGGGTCACGGGTGAAGCAGACGCCCGTGCCGGAGCCGTCGCCCTTGTTGCCGAAGACCATCTGGACGACGTTGACTGCGGTGCCGATGTCGTCCGGGATCTCGTAGGTGCGCCGGTAGACCTGTGCGCGCGGCGAGTTCCACGAGTCGAAGACGGCGCGGACGGCCTTTTCCAGCTGGGCTCGCGCGTCCTGCGGGAAGGGGCTGCCCGTCTCCTCGGCATACGTCTGCTTGAAGGTCTCGATCAGCTCCGCAAGATCGCCCGAGGTCAGCTCGACGTCCTGCTTGACGCCGCGTGCGAGCTTGAGGTCGGTGAGCGCCTGCTCGAAGCGATGCCCCTCGACGCCGTCCACGACCTCTCCGTACATCTGGATCAGGCGCCGGTACGAGTCGTAGGCGAAGCGATCGTTGCCCGTCGTCTTCGCGAGCCCGGCGACCGCGTCGTCGTTGAGGCCGAGGTTGAGGATCGTGTCCATCATCCCGGGCATCGAGACCGCCGCGCCCGAGCGGACGGAGACGAGCAGCGGGTCGTCCGGGTCGCCGAAGCGCTTGCCGGCCTTGCCCTCGAGCGTCTCGATGTGCTCGGCCACCTCCGCCTCGAGCCCGTCCGGCAGCTCGCCGCCGCCTGCCATGTAGGCACGGCAGGCGTCGGTCGTGATCGTGAACCCGGCCGGGACCGGCACGCCGAGCGCCGTCATCTCGGCGAGGCCGATCCCCTTGCCGCCGAGGAGCTCCCGGCCGCCGGTGGTCTCCTCGTCGAAGCCGTAGACGTAGCGCATCCGCAGGAATCTACACTCGCTGCGTGCCAGGCCAGATCCTTGCCATCGGCGGCGAGCCGGCCCCGCTCGAGCCCTTGCTGCTCGAGCTCGCCGGCCGCGCCAGGCCGCGCGTCTGCTTCGTTCCGACCGCGAGCGCCCACCGGCCGGAGGACGTCGAGTGGTTCTACGAGCGGTTCCGGGAGCACGACTGCGTGCCCAGCCACCTCGAGCTCTTCGGCACGCCCGAGCGACCGGCGGAGCACATCGCCGACCAGGACGTCGTCTACGTCGGCGGCGGGAACACCGCGAACCTGCTCGCGCTCTGGCGCGTGCACGGGATCGACGAGGCGTTGCGAGACCTCTGGGCGCGCGGCGGCGTCCTCGGCGGCTGGAGCGCCGGCGCGAACTGCTGGTTCGAGGACTCGGTCACCGACTCGTTCGGCCCGCTGCGCGACCTCGGCGGCGGCCTCGGCCTCCTCCCGGGCAGCTTCTGCCCCCACTACGACGGCGAGCCCGAGCGCCGGCCGACCTACACGCGGCTCGTCGCCGACGGCACGCTGCCGCGCCGGCTACGCGGCCGACGACGCAGTCGGGCTGCACTTCGTCGGCACGGAGCTGCGCGAGGTCGTGAGCGCGCGCGACGGCGCTCGCGCCTACCGCGTCACGACCGCCGGCGAGGAGGCGCTCGAGGTGCGGCCGCTGTGAGCCGTGTCGCGATCGTCGCGAGCGCGAGCGGGAACGGCAAGACGACGCTCGGCCGCGAGCTCGCGCGGCGGCTCGACGTCCCCTTCGTCGAGCTGGACGCGCTCGTGCACGGGCCTGGCTGGACGGAGACGCCCGACGACGAGCTGCGAGCACGCTGTCGAGCCGCTCGTCGCAGACGGACGCGCTGGGTGATCGACGGCGGCTACCGCGGCAAGCTCGGCGACCTCGTGCTCGGCGACGCCGACGCTCGTCGTCTGGCTCGACCTGCCGCTCCGCGTCTGGCTGCCGCGGCTCGTTCGACGCACCGCGCGTCGCCTGCGCGCGGCGAGAGGAGCTCTGGAACGGCAACCGCGAGACGCTGCGCGGCGCGCTCTGGGGTCGCGACGTCGCTCTTCCCCTACGCGCTACGTCAGCACTTCGCCAAGCGGCGCCGCTATCCGACGGAGCTCGCCGCGGTACGCGGACGTCCGGCCTGCGGTCGCCGCGCGAGGTCGAGCGCTGGCTCGACGGCTACAGCAGCTCGGCGATCAGCGAGGCGGCGCGCGCGGCACCGTCCGACTCGACTGGCAGGTAGTCCACCTCGCGGCCGATCTCCGCGGCGATCGCCGCCGCGATCTCCGCCGGGCCGTCGGTTTCGAAGTCCATCCGCCGGCCCGCGCCGTAGCGCTCGAGCCGGTGGCGGACGTGGAAGTTCTGCTCGAAGTGGTGGCGCAGCGGGAAGTAGAGGAACGGCCGCCCGTTGGCGGTCAGCTCCATCGACGTCGTCAGGCCGCCCTGGACGACGGCGAGGTCGCACGCGGCAAGGTGCTTGTAGAGGTCGTGGACGTAGGCGCGGAGCTCGAGCCCCGCGTGCTCGGGCAGCGTCGCCGGATCGATCCGCGGGCCGGCGACGACGACCATGCGCAGCTCGGGCACGTGCCGCTTCGCCTCGGGGAAGGCGTCGATCACGCGGCGCAGGAGCGCGCCGCCGACCCCGGAGCCGCCGACCGTGACGATGCAGACCTGCTCCTCGGGCCGGTAGCCGAGCTCGTGCCGCAGCTTCTCGCGGTCAGCGATGGGCTCGAAGCCGGTCACGTAGCCCGCGAAGTCGTAGTGCTGCTCCGTCCAGTCGCGGATCCCGGGCAGCCCCTTGCCGAAGGCGTCGGGCACGACGTCGTCGGGGTTGCCGACGAAGACGGCCCGGTCGCGGATCCGAGGGAAGCGCGCGATGTGCTCGATCATCTCCGCGTTGTAGTCGGTCGTCACGAACTCCTCGTGCCCGCCGCCGTCCTCCATCGGCAGCCAGCCGACGAAGTCGGTCAGCCAGACGTACGCGGCCGACTTCAGCTCCGGGTTCTCGTGCAGGAAGTAGTCGACCTCCCACGCCTCGTCGCCGATCCAGAGGTCGTAGTGCTCCTCGCGCGCGACGTCGAGGAAGAGCATGAAGTTCGCGACGAGGATCTCGTCCATCCGCCGGATCGCCTGGAAGGCGTGCAGGTCGTGCTCGGCGGACTCGCACTCGATGTGGGCCGACTCGTTCGCGAGCAGCGCGCTCGCCGGGTGGATCCGTTCGCCCTCGGCCTCGAGCACCGTCGTCACCGGGTGCTGCGCGAGCCAGTCGATCTCGAGGTCGGGGTGGAGCTTGCGCAGCTCCTGCGCGATCGCGACGTCGCGACGGGCGTGGCCGAGCCCGATCGGCGAGGAGACGTAGAGCGCGCGGCGGCGCCGGCTCAGGGCCCGCGTCCACGTCCTCGTCTTCGGCGCCGGCGGCGCGACCTCGTCGGCGAAGTCCTTCAGGAGGCCGTTCACCTTGACCGGGTGGCGCGCCTGCGGCAGGTGCCCCGCCCCCTCGAGCGTCACGAGCGTGCCGCCGGTCAGCTCCGCCACGGCGGTCGCACGCTCGCGCGTCTGGCAGTTGTCGAGGTCGCCGTGGAGGACGAGCACCGGGCAGCGAACGCGGGCGACGAGCTCGCGCGCCTCCTCCTCGCTCGCGAACGGCGGCGGTGCCTCCTCGTCGGCGAGGACGAGCGAGTCGCCGCCGCCGTCGAGCCCCCAGCCGACGGCGTCCTCGATCTGCTTCGTCGAGTGCGGCTCGGGGAGCTGCTGCGAGAAGAAGAACTCGAGGAAGCCGCGAAAGTCGCGCCGCCAGTAGTGCACGTTCCACTTGGCCCAGCCCTCGTCGGTGTCGAGCGGCTCGAGCGAGGGATAGAGGCGGTAGTTCGGGTGCCCCGGCGTGAGCCGCGGGGACGGAGGGCGAGATCGCCGCGACGCCGAGCGCGACGGCGGGGTCGGTCGCGGCGAGCATCAGCGCGTAGCCGCCGCCGTCGCAGAGGCCGCCGAGGAGCGCCGTCTGCGCGCCGGTCGCCTCGAGCACGGCGCGGCCGTCCTTCATCACTTCCCAGTACGAGTACGCGCGGGCGTCGTCGGGCCGATCCGACTTCCCATTCCCACGCGGGTCGAACGTGACCACGCGAAAGTGCCGCGACAGGTACGGGACCTGCGCCTTCCAGAGCCGTGAGTGCGAGATCGGCGACGTCGGGAAGAGCAGGAACGTCGTCGGCGCGTCGCCGTACGCCTCCCAGAAGACGCGGACGCCGTCGCGCTCGACGAAGCCCTCCTGGTCGGGATAGCGCGCGCGGCTCTGCTCGCGCTCGGCGGAGGTGGTGACGGTCAGCACAGCCGCCTGACGAAGTCGCGCAGGAGCAGGTTGACGACCACCGGGTCTCGCGCCTGCGGCAGGTGGCCCGAGCCGGCGAGGGTGACCAGCTGCCGCCCGTCGCCTCGGCGAGCGCCGCGCCCCGCGCGTGCGGCTGGATCGCGTCCTCGGAGCCGTGGACGACGAGCACCGGACAGCGAACCTGCCCGCAAAGCTCCCTGAAGTCGCGGCCGATCGGCAGGTCGATGCCGGCGTCGTGGTCTGCAAGCACGTCCGGGGTCGTCTCGAGCGCCCACCCGACGGCGTCCTCGATCGGCTTCGTCGAGTGCGGCTCCGTGAAGCACTTCCCGACGAAGTACTCGAGGAAGTCCCGGTAGTCCCGCAGCCAGTGGTGAAGGTTGTACTTCGCCCAGCCCTCGTCGCTCTCGAGCCGCTCGTCGAACGAATACACCGTGCGCTCGGGCAGTGGCGGCGCCAGTGGGACGGCCGGCCCGATGAACGCGGCCCCGGTGACACGATCCGGATGCTCTCCGGCGAGCACGACGCCCCAGAGCGCCGCGCACGACACGCCCACGACGACGGCACGCTCCGTCGCGGTCGCGTCCAGCACCGCGAGCGTGTCGCCGACGAACTCCCGAATCGCGTACGCTCCGGCACCCTGCGGCCGGTCGGAGCGGCCGTTCCCGCGCCCGTCGAAGGTGACGACTCGGTGATCCCGCGCGAGGTACGGGATCTGCAGCTTCCAATGGCGAGAGTGGACGAGCGCCCAGGTCGGGAGCAGGAGCACCGTCTGCTCGCCCTCGCCGTAGACCTCCCAGTGGATGCGCACGCCGTCGCGCTCGACGGAGCCCGTGGCGTCCGGATAGCGGGCGCGCATCTGCTCGCGGATGGCCGTCAGCTCGACAGCCACCGGTCGATCCAGTCGAGAAGCTCCGCGTGCCCGGCCTCGATCCCGCCGAGCCGCTCGACGATCATCCCGACGTTGAAGGTGATCACGAGCGAGACGAGCGCGTCGAGCGGCATCGACACCCCGAGCTCGCGGTGCGGCTTCCGGAACGCCTCCGTCAGCACCGCCCGCCACTCGCCGTTCACCCGCGCGAGCCGCTCGCGCAGACCCGGGTCGTTCCACGCCATCGCCTGCAGCTCGAGCCAGACCTTCTCGTAGGTGACGTCCTCGCTCACGAGGAAGTGCATCGCCGTGCGCCACTTCTCCACGAACGGCTCGTCCGAGGCGTAGAGGGCGCGCTGCCGCTCGATCATCCGCTCCGTGAAGCGCTCGAGCGCGCGCACGAGCAGGTTCTCGACCGAGCCGAAGTAGTAGTGGACGAGCCCGTGGTTGACGCCGGCCTCCTCCGCGAGCCGCCGCGTCGTGATCCCGCGCATGGCCGACGTCGACGAGCAGCCGCTCCGCCGCGTCGAGGAGTGCCTCCTCGGCGGCGGAGCGGGCGGTCGTCTTGGTTGCGGGCTCGCTCATGCGTCGAACGCCATTGTCGCCTCAGTGCTCGCCCGGCTCCAAACGGACGCTCGGGTCGAACAGCATCATGTGCGGCCCGGCCGGGCCGGTCGTCGTCTGCTTGCGGACGTTCTCGAAGCTGACCCACGAGCTCCCGTCCGGCGTGAACGACGTCAGTCGGCCGGTGCGCCTGTCGACGTCGAAGCGCCAGAGCCCGTACTCGTCGTTGCGCGCGGGGCCGAAGCGGGTGTCGTCGTCCCAGGTCGAGAGGAGCGAGTTGGTCACGTAGAGCCGCCGGTTGTCCTTGCTCAGGCGAAGCATGTTCGCGTGCGGGACGGAGACGCTCGAGTTGAGCCTCGGCTGGAACGGGTCGGTGATGTCGAACTGCTGCACGGTGTTCCCGAACCAATTGGTCACATACATGTGGCGGCCGTCGTAGGAGAGCAGGAGGTCGGCCGGGATCAGCAGGCCGTCGTCCGGCCCGAGCACCTGCTGGAAGTCGAAGACGCCGTCGTGGTCGTCGTCGTCGGCGAGCCAGACGGCGCTCGTGCCGGGCGTGTTGATGAACGCGCGACGGACGCCCTTCGCGGCGACGAACCGAACCATGAGCGCGCCGTTGTTCTCGCCCAGGTCGGCGGTCTGGATCACCTTCTCCCGCTTGAGGTCCCACACGGCGACCTCGTCGCCGAGGCAGGCCGGGTCGACGCCACCGCCGCACAGCGCCGGCGGCCCGAACGTCGTGCTGATGCCCCGATTCGCCTTGTGCAGCATCGCGAAGTCGTACATGTACTTCGGCTCCAGGCCGCCCGGCTCGCGCGTCGGGCCGGGGCCGAAGTAGCGCACGAACGCGCCGGTCTTGTCGTCGAGCTCGACGAGCCCGCCCGGCAGCGTCGAGTCGTCGGTCGCCGTCCCGATCATCGGTGCGATCAGCTTCCCGTGCATCGCCATCACTCCGTGCGGGACGACGTAGCCGCTGTCGGCGACGAGATCCTCGTTCACGGCGCGCAGCCGCAGCTTCTTCCCGCCCGCTCTCACGTCGAAGACGTGGACGCGGTTCGAGAAGAGGCCGGGGACGATCAGACGCCGCTGGTCGGACGAGTAGCCGAAGTGGTGCAGCTCGTCGCCGGCCTTCGGCATGTCGACGCGGTCGACGATCTTGCCGAAGTCGGCGTAGTGCGGGTCTGCGCCGATCACGGCGATGAAGTCGGGGTCACGCGCGCTCTTCGAGAGCGTGGTGACGTAGAGATACCGCTCCTGGTTCGCGTTGCGATGGCTCGAATGATCGTGCGGGGTCGTGAGCGGCGACGAGCCGCCGGCCGCCTGCGAGTCGAGAGCGACCGCGGCGACCGCCACGGTCGCGGCGACGAGCCCGAGTGCGAGGGCCAGGCGCCTCATGGCCGTGCCTCGAAGACGAGGTTGAACGGCGTCTCGGCGACCCGGCGGAAGCGCGTGAAGCCGGCGCTCTCGACCACCTCGCGGATGCGCGCCTCGCCCGCCTGCGCGCCGAGCGCGAGGCCGACGTCCTGCGAGAGCGACGCGGGCGTGCAGAGGAGCGTCGAGAAGCCGTAGTACGCGCGGCCGACCGGGTTCAGGTTGTCCTCGACGCGGTCGCCGGCGGCGGGCTCCACGATCATCCACGTCCCGTCCGGCGCGAGCAGCTCCCGCACCCTCCGGGCTGCGCCGACCGGGTCGCCCATGTCGTGCAGGCAGTCGAACATCGTCACGAGGTCGTAGCCGTCGCCCGGATGCCCTGCCGCCGCCGCCGTCTCGAACGTGACGCGAGCCGCGACGCCGGTCTCCTCGGCACGGACCCGCGCGGTCTCGATCGAGCCTGCGTGGTAGTCGGAGCCGACGAAGGTCGACCGGGGAAACGCACCCGCCATCAGGATCGTCGAGGCGCCGTGCCCGCAGCCGAGGTCCGCCACGAGCGCTCCCTGCTCGAGCTTCTCGACGACACCGTCGAGAGCCGGCAGCCAGGACGTGACGAGATTCGCGTTGTAGCCGGGCCGGAAGAAGCGCTCGCAGCCCTCGTGGACGTCGTCGACGTGCTCGTGCCAGCCGAAGCCCTCACCGTCGCGCGCGGCGTCGGCGATGCGCGGCGAGTCGATCACCGACCCGACCGCGAGCTGGAAGAACCCCGGCAGGTAGGCGGGGCTCGACTCGTCCGCGAGCGCGACTGCCTGCTCGGGCGGCAGCTCGTAGGTGCCGAACTCGGGGTCGTACTCGACGTAGCCGCCCGCCGCCTGTGCGTTCAGCCACTCACGGACGTAGCGCTCCGTCGTGCCCGTACGCCCCGCGAGCTCCTCCGCGCGCAGCCCGCCGGCGCCGGCCAGAGCGCGATAGAGCCCCAGCCTGTCGCCCATCACGACGAGCGCGGCGTTCAGCGTCGCCCCCACCTCGTCGACGGCGCGGAAGACGAACTGCATCAGCTTCTCCTCGTCCAGCGCCCGTGGTTCCTCGACCGTGGCCATGTGGGTCACCTCCGTCTAAGTCAGTTGACTTAGGCATTTGACCAAATCGAGGAGGACTCTGTCAAGTCGTCAGGCGCGGCGCACCCGGGAACGCCACTCCGCCAGCCACGCCAGCCCGCGCAGGCCGAGCCAGATCGGCGTCAGGAGGACGTAGAAGACGAGCACGGCGGCGCCGAGGATCGTCCACCAGACCGCCCAGCGCCACCGCGGCACCGGCGGCTTAGCCGGGTGCATGCGCCTCCTGGCGCCGGCGGTCGACGATCCGGACGAGCCGGTGGGCCGTCTCCTCGATCGAGAGGCCGGTGACGTCGATCACGGGGCAGCCGAGCCGCCGGTGCAGCGCGGCGGCCTCCTCGAGCTCGTCGTAGATCTCGACCATCTCCGCGTACTGCCGGTTCTTGCCGCCCATCCCCCGCACCCGCGCCTGCCGGATCTCGGCCAGCCGCTCCGCGTCGATCGTCAGCCCGACGACCTTGAGCGGGTCGATCGTGAACAGCTCCGGCGGCGGCGTGATTCCCTTCACGATCGGGACGTTGGCAGCCTTGCGCCCGAGGTAGCCGAGGTAGATCGAGAGCGGCGTCTTCGAGGTGCGCGAGACGCCGACGAGGACGACGTCCGCCTCCTTGAGCCCGCTGCCGACCCCGTCGTCGAACTTGACCGCGAACTCGATCGCCTCCATCCGCTTGAAGTAGGTCGAGTTCAGCGGCGGCCGAGCGCCGGGCGTCATCTTGGCGGCCATGCCCGACACCTTGGCGATCGACTCGATCGGGTGGCCGAGCAGGTCGCAGTAGTGGAGGCGGGCGCTGCGGCAGAGCGTGCGCATGCTCTCGCGCAGCTCGCGGTCGACGAGCGTGTAGATGATCACCGCGGGCCGGCCCTTGGCGCGGCTGACGGCGAGCTGGAGGTCGTCGATCGTCTCGATCTGCGGGTGGCGGACCTCCTCGAACGGCTGATCCGGGAACTGGGCCTCGAGCGCGAGCACGAGGCGCGCGGCGGTCTCGCCGGTCGAGTCCGAGACGATGTGGAGCTCGACGACCTCGCGCGCGGCGTTCACGCGCCTGAGGCTACAGCCGCCACACGCGCGTCGGTGAGCCGGACGAGGTCGGCGGGTGCCAGCTCGAGCTCGAGCCCGCGGCGGCCGCCGCTGACGTAGATCGTCTCGAAGGCGAGCGCCGACTCGTCGAGCAGCGTGGGCAGGCGCTTCCGCTGTCCGAGCGGGCTGATCCCACCGAGGACGTAGCCCGTCGCCCGCTCCGCGGCGGCCCGGTCGGCGAGCGCCGCCCGCTTTCCGAGCGCGCGCAGGTCGAGCTGCGCGGCGACCGGCACGATCGCGACCGCGAGCGAGCCGTCCCGGTCGACGACGAGCGTCTTGAAGACACGCGCCGGGTCGATGCCCGTCTTGGCCGCCGCCTCCTCCCCGTACGCGGCGCCGGGCTCGTGCTCGTACTCGTGCAGCGTGAACGGGATCCCGGCCCGCTCGGCTGCGACTACCGCCGGGGTCATCCCGGTAGCCTCTGCGAACCCATGAGCGCCGACGCCGTCACGATGGACAAGATCGTCTCACTCTCGAAGCGGCGTGGCTTCGTCTTCCCGTCCTCCGAGATCTACGGCGGCCTCGGCAGCTCGTACGACTACGGCCACTACGGCGTCCTGCTCAAGGACAACGTCAAGGCGCGCTGGCTCGAGGCGATGGTGCGCGAGCGGGACGACATCGTCGCGCTCGACTCCTCGATCATCCTCCACCCCGACGTCTGGAAGGCCTCCGGCCACGTCGGCGGCTTCAGCGATCCTCTGATCGACTGCAAGACCTGCAAGAAGCGCTTCCGCGCCGACCACCTCGACGCCGAGTCGTGCGGCAAGCGGCCGTCGAAGCGCCCCGGCGAGACACCCGACTGCGACCTGACCGAGCCGCGCCACTTCAACCTGATGTTCCAGACGCGCGTCGGCGCGATGGAGGAGACGGGCGTCGACGTCTACCTGCGACCCGAGACTGCGCAGGGCATCTTCATCAACTTCAAGAACGTCGCCTCGATCGCCCGGCGCAAGCCGCCGTTCGGGATCGCCCAGGTCGGCAAGTCGTTCCGGAACGAGATCACGCCGGGCAACTTCATCTTTCGCACGCTCGAGTTCGAGCAGATGGAGATGGAGTTCTTCGTCCCGCCCGCCGAGGCGGACGAGTGGTACCGCTACTGGGTCGACGAGCGACTCGCCTGGCACAAGCGCTACGGCGTCCGCGACAGTCACCTGCGCGTGCGCCCGCACGACGCCGACGAGCTGTCGCACTACTCGAGCGCGACGAGCGACATCGAGTACCTCTTCCCGATCGGCTGGTCAGAGCTCGAGGGGATCGCGAACCGCGGCGACTTCGACCTGACCCAGCATCGCGGAGGCGTCCGGCACGAAGCTCGAGTGGGTCGACGCGGGCAGCGGCGAGCGCTTCGTCCCGTACGTGATCGAGCCGGCGCTCGGCGTCAACCGCTCGATGCTGACGTTCCTGATCGACGCCTACGACGAGGAGGTCGTCGGCGAGCGCGAGCGCACCGTGCTCCGCCTGCATCCCGCAGCTCGCACCCGTGAAGGCCGCCGTGCTGCCGCTGATCGGCAAGGACACCGGCATGGTCGAGAAGGCGCGCTCGCTGTACGAAGAGCTGCGCCGGCACTACTCCGTCGAGTACGACGACGGCGGCGCGATCGGGCGGCGCTACCGGCGCCAGGACGAGATCGGCACGCCCTACGGGTTGACGATCGACGAGCAGACGCTCGAGGACGACACGGTCACCGTCCGCGACCGCGACTCGCTCGAGCAGGAGCGGATCCCCCTCGGCGGCGTCCGCGCGAAGCTCGCCGAGCTGCTCGCAGCCGACTGGCGCTCACCCAAGCCGGACTAGAACCGGCGGCGGCGGCCGGGCGAACGTACGCTGTGACATGTTCCGACGCGTCCTGCTGCTGCTCGCCGTCGCGGTGCCGCTCACCGCCGTCGACCTGCTGCACAAAGCCGTAGCGGACACGCCGTTCTGGGCCTATCACCCGCGTGGTGCCGCCTGGCTCGTGCTGGCGGCGACCGTCGTGGCCGGAAGCGTGGCGCTCACCCGTGTGCCGTCGCGCGCGGTCGCCGGCTGGGCCGGTCTGCTCGCCGCAGGTGCAGCCGGCAACGGGATCGCCGCGGTCGCCTGGGATGCCGGAGTGCCGAACCCGATCGTCCTGCAGACCGACTCGTACCTGGCGGCTCTGAACCTCGCCGACGTCTTCACCCTGGTGGGGATCTGCACCCTGATGGTGACGCTCGTCGTCGTCTCGATCCGCAACCGAGCGGCGCTGCTGCCGCCCCGCGAGCTCGCCCGGCACCTCCTGCAGCGGCTGCGCTAGCCCGTTCGGGGCGAACGTTCGAGCAGCCGCTCACCGGGGCCGAAGCCGAACCGGGCGTACAGGGCGTGCGCGTCCGCTGTGTGCAGCACCCAGCGGCGGTCGGCGAAGGGACTCTCCTCCACCGTGAACCGGACGAGCTCGACCCCGAGGCCCTGTCCTCGGTGCGCGTCGAGCACGTAGACGTCGGCGAGATAGACGAGCCGTGCGTCGGGCGCGTCGACCGTGCGGGAGTATCCGGCCTGACCACCGTCCGGCGCGTAGAGCCCCACGTTCCGGGCCGCGCGCTCGATCAGGCCGTCCATCGCCTCGCGTGTGCGCCCCCGCGCCCAGTACGACTCGCCGGAGATGAAGCGGTGCACGGCGTCGCGATCGATCCGGCTCGTATCGTCGTCGAGCTCGAAGCCGCCGGGCAGCGGCCGCTTCACGCGGACAGCGTCCGTAGGCGAAAGCCACCGTGGTGCTCGTAACCGGCGGTGACGACCGCCAGTGCATCGCGCGCGCCGCGCTCGGTGAGCCCCGCCTCCTGGGCGGCCGCGAGTGGACTGCCGACCAGCACCCGGATCCCACGCATGCCGTCCGGGGAGAGCGCGATCGAGCCCGGCCCGCAGTCGCGGCAGACGGCGCCGCCCGCCGCGGGCTGGTAGCCGATGAGCCCCTCGACGGCACCGCACTCGACGCAGCTGTCGAGGTGCGGCATGTAGCCGGACACCCAGAGCAGCTTGAGCTGGAAGCTGAGCGCGAGCGGCTCGAGCGCAGGCCGTGCGGGTGCGCGCGAAGGGAGGTCGTCGAGCGTGTCGAGGAAGCGGGTGAGCGCAGTGAACGCCCGCTCGTTCGCCTCCTGCTCGGGGAAGAGCCGCAGCATGGCCTCGGCGCCGATCAGCCCGACGGCGAGCCGGTAGGGATCCTCGCGGGCGGTGTGATGGGAGGCACGGAGGTCGGCCCCGGTGACGGTCTGCAACTCGCCCGAGCCCTGATGCAGCATCAGCTCGACGTGCGAGAGCGGCTCGAGCCGGGCACCGAAGCGGGATTTCGTCCGGCGCACGCCCTTCGCGACCGCGCCCACGCGACCGCGGTCGGCGGTGTAGGTGTGGAGCACGCGATCGGCCTCGCCGAGCCGGAACGAGCGCAACACCACCGCCTCGGTCCTGTACGTCCGTCCCATCCTCCGAGTCTAGAGACGGGTGCCGACAGGAACGATCCGACAGCGAGCTACGTTGCACCACCGATGAGCAGGATCCAGATCTACACGACGCGCTGGTGCGGCTACTGCGTCCGGGCGAAGGCGCTGCTGGACGGCGCGGGCATCGCCTACGAGGAGATCTCGCTCGACGACGACCCCGGCTTCCGCCGCAACCTGCACGAACGCACGGGCGGCTGGACGGTGCCGCAGATCCTGATCGACGGTGAGCCGATCGGCGGGTACACCGAGCTCTGGCGGCTCGAGAAGTCCGGCGCGCTCGCCGACCGGCTCGCCGCCTAGAATCGCCGCACGGACGACGCGCGCTCGACGACCCTCGCACGTTCGGCAGCGCCGTTCCTGTTGGCGTTCGGCGCGATCGGAGGTCTCGGCTCCGCGAACGGCGGCTACTTCCCGAGCGAATGGGGCCTGGCGACGCTCGGCTTCGGCCTCGTCGCCGCCGCCGTGCTGCTCGTCGCCGACCCACCGCGACCCGGACGACTCGAGCTCGGTTTCCTCGCTGGGCTGGCTCTCCTGGCGGTCTGGGCCGGCCTCTCGTCGGCCTGGTCTCCCGGTGGAGCCGCGCCCGTGCTCGAGCTCGAACGCGGCTTCCTCTACGTCGCCGCGGTAGGCGCCGCTGTGCTGCTCCTGTCGGCGCCGGCCGCCCGGGCCGCCCTGCTTGCGGGTGTCGTCGCCGGCGCGGTCGCGCTCTCGGTCTATGCGCTCGCCACCCGGCTCTTCCCGGGGCACGTCGGCGGCGCCTACGACCCGTCGTCGGGCTACCAGCTGGCGGAGCCGATCGGCTACTGGAACGCCCTCGGGCTGCTCACGGCGATCGCGATCCTGCTCACGCTCGGCTTTGCCGCCCATGGCTCGCTCGCGGCCCGTGCAGCGGCGGCGCCTGCACTGGTCGTCCTCCTGCCCACGCTCTACTTCACGTTCAGCCGTGGAGCGCTGCTCGCGCTCGCAGCCGGTGCGGCGGCGCAGGCGGTGCTGGATCCACGGCGGGCACGGTTGCTCGCGTCGTCGGCGCTCCTCGGCGTCCCCGCGGCACTCGCAGTGCTCCAGGCATCGCGCCTCGATGCGTTGACGGCGCCCGGCGCGACGCTCGCCACCGCGCAGAGCGAAGGCCGCCGGCTTGCGGAGACTGCTCGTCGTCCTCGCCGCGGTCGCCGTCGTCGCCGCCGTGGCGCTGCACGTCATCGAGCAGCGCGTTCGACTACCAGAGCGCGCAGGACGGATCTTCGTCGCGACCGTCTTCTCCGTCGCGGCGGTCGGGACCGCAGTGGTCGGCGTCGCGCTCGGGGGCAGGGCGGTGTCGTCGTTCAGCGAGCAGCTGCCGTCAGGGCAGGGCGACCTGCAGCGGCGACTCCTCAGCGTCTCCGGCAACGGCCGCGGCGACTACTGGCGCGTGGCCCGCGGGATGGCCAGCAGCGAGCCGCTGCTCGGCACCGGTGCAGGAAGCTTCGAGGCGGAGTGGCTGCGCGAGCGGCCGGTCGACTTTCACGCCCGCGACGCTCACAACGTCTACCTCGAGACCCTCGGCGAGCTCGGCCCGGTCGGTCTGGCGCTGCTCCTCGCAACCCTCGCGGTGCCGCTCTCGGCGCTCGGTGCGGCGCGGCGACGGCCGTTCGGCGCCGCCGCGGCCGGCGCGCTCGTCGCTTTCGTGCTGCACGCGGGTGTCGACTGGGACTGGGAAGTCCCGGCGGTGGCGATCCCAGCCCTCTTCTGCGCCATGGTCGTGCTCGCTGCGGCGCGCCCCGCAGTGAGCACACCCTTCCTCGGCCGGCGGCGGGCAGCCGCGCTCGCGCTCGTCGCACCGGTGCTTGCGCTGGCGCTCGTGGCGCACGTCGGCAACCGCGCGACCGCGGCCGCGATCGACGCGGTCGACGCCGGCGAGGCGGAGCAGGCGCTCGACGAGGCCCGACGGGCGACCACCTGGGCGCCGTGGTCGGAAGAGGGCTGGCAGCTCCGCGGCGAGGCGGAGCTGCTGCTCGGACGGGACGCGGACGCCCGCAGCAGCCTGACCCGCTCGCTCCAGCGCAATCCTGAGAGCTGGAGCGGCTGGCTCGATCTCGCGCTGGCGAGCGAGGGCGCGGAGCGCCGTCGCGCCCTCGAACGGGCGATTCGGCTCAACCCGCTCAGTTCGGAGGTCGATGACTTCCGTACAGAACCTTAACGACTGCCGCGCATGTCTCGGATCGCCGCGGCGTCTTCAGAGCAACGAACACGAACGAACGCAGTCTGAAGGGAGTCCCGTTGACCGACAACTCAAGGACGTCGCGTGTCGCCGGCGCAATCGCGCTGGTGACCGCACTCGTCGCGGTCTTCGCCGCACTCGGTGGCGTCGGCGTCGCGGAGAGCGCGACCAGCGCCGCCGATGGCCAGTACGGCAAGAAGAAGGTGACGATCTGCCACAAGGGCAAGAAGACGATCCGCGTCGGCAAGAAGGCCGCGAGCGCGCACATGCGCAAGCACGGCGACACGCTCGGCGCCTGTCAAAACCAGAAGGCCAAGAAGGCGAAGAAGGCCAAGCACAAGCGCCACGACAAGTCCGAGCAGGCCAAGGCCGCTCACAAGCAGGAGCACAAGTCGGACCGCGCCAAGGCCCGTGACGACGACGATAAGGCCGAGGCCGGCAAGAGCGACAAGTCCGAGAAGGGCAAGTCGAAGAGCCGCGGCGGCAAGGGCAAGTAGCACCCGAACCCGCGAGTCGATGTTCCCGAGGGCCCGGTCTCGACCGGGCCCTCGCACGTTCTAGGGCACCTGACAGCGTGGACAGAACCAGGTGCCGCGTCCCGCGACGCGGATCTTCTCGAGCGGCGTGCCGCAGCGGTCGCACGGCTCGCCTGTGCGCCCGTAGGCGCGGAACTCCTTCTGCATCCCACCGGAGGAGCCGTCGGGGAGCCGGTAGTCGGAGAGCGTCGAGCCCTGGCGCGCGATCCCGAGCTCGAGCGCCTTCCGGATCGCAGTGTGCAGCCGACGCAGCTCGCCACGCTCGAGCAAGCCCGCGGGCCGGAGTGGATGCAGGCGCGCGTGCCAGAGCGCCTCGTCGACGTAGATGTTCCCGAGCCCGGCGAGCGTCCGCTGGTCGAGCAACGCCGCCTTCAGCGGCGCGCGGCGGCCCTCCAGGCGCTCGCCGAGGCCCTTCGCCGTGAACGCCGCCACGAGCGGCTCCTCGCCGAGGCGCGCGCCCAGGTACGGGTCGAGCTCGCCCGGCTCGAGCAGGAGCCAGGTGCCGAAGCGGCGGACGTCGCGGTAGCCGACCTCCGTGCCGTCGTCGAGCGTCAGCACGGCGCGCACGTGCGAGTGCCCCGCCGGATCCGAGACGAGGCTGCCGGTCATGCGCAGGTGGATCAGGAGCGCGCGACCGGAGGAGAAGCGGACGATCAGGTACTTGCCGCGCCGGTCGACGCGCTCGACCCGCTCGCCAGTCAGCTCGGCGGCGACCACGCAGCGGATCCTCGGGCCGGGTCAGCCGCGCGTCCGAGATCTCGACGTGCTCGAGCGTCCGCCCCTCGAGCGCGGGCGCGATCGCCCGGCGGACGGTCTCGACCTCGGGGAGCTCAGGCACGACAGAGTTTGTGTCTGATCAACACAAGCGCTCCGCGCCCCGCACCACTGCGTGCTTCGAGAGGAGCTTGTGTCTCTGAGACACAAGCTCGCTCACGCGACGATGTCGAGCAGGATCTCGTGCTCGCGCGGTGCCTCGTCGCCGAGCTCGTAGGCAGCGAGCACCGCCTCGACCGCCTCCGCCCCACTCGCCTCGTCGGCGGCGTGCACCTCGGCGAGGACGTCGCCGGCCGCGACGCTCGCGCCGCGCTTCGCCCGGCAGACGACGCCGACGGCGTGGTCGATCGCGTCGTCCTTCGCCCTCCGCCCGGCGCCGAGGTGGAGCGCGGCAATGCCGACGGCGATCGCGCCGAGCCTGGTGACGGTGCCCGCGTGCGGTGCATTCACCTCCAGCACCACCGGCGCCCGCGGGAGTGCTGCGGGATCGGGATCGCCTCCCTGCGCGCGGATCCAGCGCTCGTACAGCGCGAGGGCGGAGCCGTCCGCGACTGCCGCTTCGGCCCGCCGGCGGCCCTCCTCGACGTCGATGCCGAGGTCGGAGAGCGCGAGCAGGCGCGCGCAGGCGTCGAGCACGAGCTCCGTGAAGTCGGGCGGGCCCTCGCCGCGGATCGTGTCGCGCGCCTCGACGATCTCGAGCGCGTTTCCGACCGCGGCGCCGAGCGGCTGGTCCATGTCCGTGAGCAGGCAGACGACCTCGCGGCCCGCGTGCTCTCCGAGCTCGAGCATCGCCTGTGCGAGCGCGCGGGCGTCGTCGAGCGTCTTCATGAAGGCGCCGTCGCCGACCTTGACGTCGAGCACGATCGCGTCGGCCCCGCCCGCGATCTTCTTCGACATGATCGATGAGGCGATCAGCGGCAGGATGTCGACGGTCGCGGTCACGTCACGAAGGCCGTAGAGCTGCTTGTCGGCCGGGACGAGGTCGGCGGTCTGGCCGATGATCGCGAGACCGACCTCCTTGACCTGGGCGACGAAGCCGTCGACGGACAGGTCGACGCTGAAGCCGGGGATCGCCTCGAGCTTGTCGAGCGTGCCGCCGGTGTGCCCGAGCCCGCGGCCGCTCATCTTCCCGACCGGCACGCCGCAGGCCGCGACGATCGGGCCGACCGCGATCGTCGTCTTGTCGCCGACGCCCCCGGTCGAGTGCTTGTCGACGACCTTGCGGCCGAGCGCGCCGCCGAGGTCGAGCGTGCGGCCACTGCGGATCATCGCGTCGGTGAGCGCGTACGTCTCGGCGGCCGTCATGCCGCGGAAGTAGACGGCCATGCAGAACGCGGCGAGCTGGTAGTCGGGCACCTCGCCGCGCGCGTAGCCGAGGATCAGCTCCGCGAGCTCATCGGCGGGGAGCTCCTCCCCGTTCCGCTTCCGCTCGATCAGCTCGGCGGGGCGGATCATCTCGTCGCCACGTAGATCACCGGTGCGCGCCTGACGCGAAGCGGTCCGTCGAAGTCCGCAGGCAGCTCGGCCGACCAGAGCCTGCGCGTGGCCGCGACGTAGCTCTCGAGCGCCTCACGGTCGGGGAAGGCGATCCAGCCGGAAGCGTCCCGCTCCTCGACGTGCGAGAAGTGCCGCGCGAGCACGGGCGGCCCGTTCTCGTCGTCGAAGGCCGAGTCGGCCCAAGTGCCGAGCAGCTCGCGCAGCTCCTGCAGGTGCGCCCGCCCGTTCGTGACGGCGACCAGCCGCCCGCCGGGCCGGAGCACGCGCGCGAGCTCGGCGACGGCCCGCTCGGGCTCGGGCACGTGGTAGAGCATCCAGGCGGCGAGCGCGCAGTCGAAGCTCGCGTCCTCGAAGGGCAGCTCCTGCGCGTCGCCGACGCGGGCATCCACACCGCGGGCGCGCGCGAGCTCGACCATCCGCTCGGAGATGTCGAGCGCGACGACCCCGGCGCCGCTCGCCGCGATCGCGGCGGCCGCCTCGCCGGGGCCGCACCCGACCTCGAGCACCCGCCTGGGCGAGACCTCGAGCACCGCCTCGAGCGCGAGCGCAGGCGCGTCCGGTCCCTCGGCGTACCGGTAGGCGTCACGCCGTTCGAGGAGTCCGCGCTCGCTCGTGTACTCAGCCGCGACGGTGGCGGGATCGTTCAGGCTCACGGCGTCAGGATCGGCGAGCCCGGGATGCCACGCCCCGGCGCCTTGCCGCCGAGCCAGGCGTTCACGGTGGCACCGACGTCGCCGAACTCGCCCGCGTGCACCGCGCCGCCCGCGTTTCTGCCGGCCGCATAGGCCAGCAGCAGCGCATACTCGCGGGAGTGATCCGTCGAGGGCGTGGTCGGGTCGCAGCCGTGGTCCGAGGTGAGGATCAGCAGGTCGCCCGGCCGCAGCGCCTCGAGGATGTCCTCCAGGCGCCGGTCGAAGTCCTGCAGGCAGCGGTGGAAGTTGACCGGATCGTTGCGGTGTCCCCAGAGCTGGTCGGTCTCGACGAGGTTGCAGAAGACGAAGCCGTCGTCGAGCGTCTGCAGCAGCTCGACGACCTTGTTGATCCCGTCCACGTTCGACTTGGTCGGGAACGACTCGTCGACGTCGCAGCCGGCGAAGATGTCACTGATCTTCCCGACGCCGTGCACCTTCTGGCCGGTGTCGCGGATCAGCGAGAGGTAGTTCGGGCGACGCGGCTCGAGCGAGAAGTCGTGGCGGTTCGTCGTCCGCTCGTAGCTGCCCGGCTCGCCGGCGAACGGCCGCGCGATCACCCGGCCGACGGCGTGCTTGCCGGTGAGGATCTCCCGGGCCGCGCGGCAGCCCTCGTAGAGCTCCTCCAGCGGGATCGTCTCCTCGTGCGCCGCGATCTGGAAGACGGAGTCGGCGGAGGTGTAGACGATCCACTTGCCCGTCTGCTGATGCTCCTCGCCGAGCTCCTGGATGATGTCCGTCCCCGAGGCGGCCTTGTTGCCGAGCACGCCCCGGCCGGTCTTGTGCATGAACGGGTCGATCACATCGTGCGGGAACCCGTGCGGGTAAGTCGGCATCGCCACCGGCGTGACGACGCCCACCAGCTCCCAGTGGCCCGTCGTCGTGTCCTTGCCCTTCGAGCGCTCGAGCAGGCGGCCCGCGACGGCAGGAGCCCCCGGTTGCGGCGGGCAGCCCTCCAGCGGCATCACGTTGCCGAGCCCGAGTGCCTCCAGCGCGGGCAGGTCGAGGCCTCCGACGGCGCGGGCCACGTTGCCGAGCGTGTTCGACCCTTCGTCACCGAACTGGGCCGCATCGGGCAACTCTCCCGCGCCGACGGCATCGAGCACGATTACGCACGCCCGCGGCACGCGGCTATTCTACGGCGCGCATGGACACTGTCCTCGGACTACTGGGTCTCGTCGCGTTCATCGTGGTGATCCTCGCCATCTCCGCCGGCGTCACCTGGCTCGTCGTCAAGCTGAGCCCGTCGAAGAGCCAGAAGCAGCTCGACGCGAAGCAGGACGCAGCCGCCGGCTAGTCCCTCCCCGGCGGAGCGCCGCCAGCGATGGCCTTCCAGCTCGACTTCGAGGACACGTTCGACGGCGGCGCGCTCGATCTGAGCCGCTGGGTTCCGCACTACCTGCCGCAGTGGAGCAGCCGGGAGCGCTCGGCGGCGAGGTACGAGCTCGGCGACGGCTTCCTGCGGCTGCAGATCACCGCCGACCAGAAGCCGTGGTGCCCGGAGCTCGACGGAGACGTTCGAGTCTCCTCACTCCAGACCGGAGTGTTCGCCGGGCCCGTCGGCAGCGCGATCGGCCAGCATCGGTTCAATCCGGACGCGGTCGTCACCGAGGAGCAGGAGGACGTCCGGCTCTACACGCCGCGGTACGGCCGGGTCGAGCTACGGGCGCGAGCGCCTGCCGACCCGCAGACAATGGTTGCCCTCTGGCTGATCGGCTACGAGGACGAGCCCGAGCGCTCGGCCGAGATCTGCGTGTGCGAGATCTTCGGCCGCGATGTGCGGCCGGATCGGGCGGCGGTGGGGATGGGCGTGCATCCGTTCGGCGATCCCCGCATCGCCGACGACTTCGAGGCGGTAAGCCTTCCCATCGACGTGACGGAGTTCCACGTCTACGCAGCGGAGTGGACTCCGGGGCGGGTCGTGTTCCTCGTCGACGGCGAGGCGGTCAGGACGGTCGACCAGGCGCCCGACTACCCGATGCAGCTGATGCTCGGCATCTACGACTTCGCCGCTGGCGTCGGCGCCCGGCTACCCGAAGGAGTTCGTCGTCGACTACGTGCGGGGGTACCGGCTAGACGGCTGACGCGCCGAGGACGTCGTCGAGCGGCGTGTACTCGAGCCCATGCGCCTCGGCGACCGCTTCGTACGTGACCTTGCCGTCGATCACGTTGACGCCGCCCGCGAGCGCGTGATCGCGGGCGACCGCGGCAGCCAGGCCCTGCTCGGCGATCGCCTCGACGTAGGGCAGCGTCACGTTCGTCAGCGCCTTCGTCGAGGTGATCGGCACCGCGCCCGGCATGTTCGCGACGCAGTAGTGGATCACGCCGTCGACCTCGTAGACCGGGTCGTCGTGGGTCGTGGCGTGTGACGTCTCCGCGCAGCCGCCCTGGTCGATCGCGACGTCGCAGAAGACGCTCCCCTGCTTCATCCCCTGCACCATCTCGCGGGTGAGGAGCTTCGGGGCCAGCGCGCCCGGGATCAGGACGGCGCCGATGACGACGTCCGCGTCCCGCACCGACTCCGCGATCTGCAGCGTCGACGACATCACAAGGCTGACCCGCCCGTGCAGCGTCTCCTCGAGGTGGCGCATCCGGTCGACGGAGCGCTCGAGGATCGTCACCTGCGCGCCGAGACCGAGCGCGATCACGGCCGCGTTGTAGCCGACGATCCCGCCGCCGATCACGACGACCTTGCCCGGAGCGACGCCGGCGACACCGCCGAGCAGCAGGCCGCGGCCGCCCTTCGGGCGCTCGAGGTAGTGCGCTCCCGCCTGGGCGGCGAGCCGGCCCGCGACCTCGCTCATCGGCGCGAGCAGCGGCAGGCGCCGGTCCTCGGTCTCGACCGTCTCGTACGCGACGGCGGTGATGCCGCTGTCGACGAGCGCGCGGGTGAGCGGCGCGTCCGCCGCGATGTGCAGATAGGTGAAGAGCGTCAGCCCCTCGCGCAGGCGCGGGTACTCGGGCGCGATCGGCTCCTTCACCTTCAGGAGCAGGTCGGCGCTCTCCCAGACCTCGTCGACGGCGGCGATCCGCGCGCCCGTCGCCGCGTAGTCGGAGTCGGGAAACTGGCTCCCGTCGCCGGCTCCGGTCTCGACGAGCACCTCGTGGCCCTGCTGGACGAGCTCGAGCGCGCCGGCCGGCGTCAGCGCGACCCGGTACTCCTGCGGCTTGATCTCCTTGGCGACGCCGATGCGCATGGCCGCGCAACGATACCGCTACGCGCCCGCGAGTTGCTCGACCAGAGCGCGCTCCGCCGGACCGAACCAGGGCGGCGAACCTGCGGCGGCATTCTCGGCCGTCCGCGCCGGCTGCGTCGTCGCCGGGATGCGAGGTCGACGCGCGGGTCGGAGAGGGCCCACTTCAGGAGCGCCTGGGCCCAGGTCTCGACGCCGAAGTCGCGGAGCGGCGCGAGCGCCGCCGCCTCCGGCGCGCGGCGGACGAGCTCGCCGGAGCCGAGCGGACGCATCACGATCACGGCGACGCCGAGCTCCGCGGCGAGCGGCAGCAGCTCGCGCTCGCAGTCGCGCTCGTGCGGATTCAACGGCACCTGCACGGTCTGGAAGCGGCCGGTGCGGAGCGCGCGCGGCGAGCTCGCCGAGCGCGGACGCCGCGTAGTGGGTGACGCCGATCCGGTCGATCCGGCCCGCTTCGCGTTCGGCCTCCAGCCAGGGGAGGTGCTCCTGCCAGGCGACGAGGTTGTGCACCTGTTCGACCTCGAGCCGGCCGAACCAGGCGAGTTGATCCTCGTACTGGCGCCGCGCCTCCGCCGGCGACGCCGTCCAGATCTTCGTCAGGACGGCTGCGTCGCGGCGTTGCGGGCCGAGTGCCGTCCCGAGCGAGCGCTCGGCGCCGCCGTACATCGGTGAGCTGTCGAAGCAGCGCACGCCGGCGGCGAGCGCGGCGGAGACGACCTCGTTGGCCTGCTGCTCGTCCCCGCCGAAGGTGTTCCAGGTGCCGAGCCCGACGACGGGGCCGAGCCGGCGCTCGTCCATCAGCGCAGGAGCTTTCGCGCGGCGACACCGGCCGCGAAGGCTGCGCGGAAGAACGCCGGATCGTCCGCGGGACCGCGGCCCATGTGATCGAGCGGCAGCCCGGTGCACGCCTCCTCCCACCCCGCGCCGTCGGCCTCGGCGGCGACGATCACCGGGCCCGTGAGCTCCAGCACGGCCTCGGCGTGGTGCGAGACACCGCGGTGCCGCTCGCGCTGGTCGGCCTCGGACGTGCGGACCGCGAGCACCGGCCTGCCGCCGAGCGCTGCTGCGACGTGCGCCACCTCCGCGAGTGCCAGCGCGCCGTGGCCCCAGCGTGAGCCCGTGCCGACGATCCCGGGCCCGACCGAGCAGACCACAGCGTCGTGGCCCTGCGCCTTCGCCCAGCCGAGCGCGGCGGCGACCGTGACGAACTGCGCGTCGGCGTCGAGACACGGCGCGACCGCGCAGGCGACATCGAGCAGGCCCCGCGCCTTCAGCACCCGCACGGTGTCCGACAGCGAGACCGGCAGCGCGCCGCCCTGCACCTGCACGTAGGCCACGCGGCGACCGGCAAGAGCCGCGCCCACCGGCGCGACCTGGCTGTGGAGCGTGCACAGGACGACCGGCAAGCCGTCAAGTGCCGCCGCGATCTCGGCCGACTCTTCGCCGTGCCGGACCGTCACCTGTCCCGGTGTGTACGGCAGAGCCATGACATGCGCGCCCTCCTCCGCGGCGAGCCCGAGCCCGCGCGTCAGGTTCGCGTAGAGGACGTCGAAGCCGCCCGAGCCGAGCCCGAGCAGCCGTGCCTGCTCGTTCACGAGCACCTCGTCCCCCTCCTCGACCTCGCCGGTCAGGTGGGGGTAGGAGATGCACGGGATCGCGTCCACCTCGAGCCGCACGAGGCCGTCGACGCGCTCGGTGACGGCGGTGACGAAGCCGCGCCTAAGCCCGAGCGGCATCGACCAGCGCCAGCGTCACGTCCACCATCGCGTCGAGGTCGGCGGCCGCGATGTGCTCGTCGGCGGTGTGGATCTCGCGCATCCCGTTCGCCAGGTTCAGGCACGGGATCCCCTTGGTGTTGAACACGTTCGCGTCGGCGCCGCCGCCCGTCAGCGTCGGCACGAGCTCGTAGCCACAGTTCCCGAGCGCGCGCGCTGCCAGCTGGACGATCGGATCCGACTCCTTGAGGCGGTAGCCGGCGTACGTCTCGCTCACCTCGGTCTCGACCGTGCACTCGGCGACGCTGGCCGCGAACGCGAACGTGTCGAGCATCTCCTGAATCAGGTCTGCGAGCTTGCGCGCGTCGTGCGAGCGCGCCTCGGCGTGGAGCTCGCACCACTCGGGAACGATGTTGCGGCCACTGCCGCCCGTGATCGTGCCGACGTTCGCGGTCGTCTCCTCGTCGAGGCGGCCGAGCCGCAGGTCGGCGATCGCCCGCGAGGCTGCCGCGATCGCGGAACGGCCCTCCTCCGGGACCATCCCGGCGTGCGCGGGGCGGCCGTGGAAGCGGACGACGAGCGAGCGCTGGTAGGGCGCGCCCATGATCACGTCTCCGATCGGCGCGGCCTGGTCGTAGACGAACCCGAGCTCGGCCTCCAGCTTCGAGACGTCGAACGCGCCCGCACCGAGCAGCCCGACCTCCTCCTTCGGCGTGAACAGCAGCTCAACGCCCGCATGCGCCCGTCCTTCGCTGACGATCCGGCGCGCCGCCTCGATCATCGCGACGACGGCGGACTTGTTGTCGGCACCCAGGATCGTCCCGCCCGCGTTCCGCACCACCCCGTCCTCCACCACCGGCTCGATCGGCCCGAGCGGCGGCACCGTGTCGAGGTGCGCGCAGAGGAAGATCGGTGTCCCGCCCTCGACGCGGCCCGGCAGGCGACAGAGCAGGTTGCCGATCGTCGACCCGATCGCAGCGCCGGCGTCGTCCTCCTCGACCGCGAGTCCGAGCTCGCGGAGCTCGGCGAGCACGCGGTCGGCGACGGCCCGCTCCTCGCCCGGCGGGCTCGGGATCGCGCACAGCTCGGTGAACAGGTCGAGGACGGCGGTCACGCCGCGATCCTAGACGCGCGGCGGGTCGGTAGTTCTCCGCAGCCGTTGACGGAAGAGCGCCGATGCCGCGCGACACGGCCTGGTGCACGATCGACTCATGAGCGAGCCCTTCGGGTCAGGCGGGACTTCAGTGGACGCCCCCGACACACCGTCCGAGCCGACGGCCGTGCCGGCGCCGCGGCATCTCCGCCGCAGCCGCGACGACCGCGTGCTCGCAGGCGTCTGCGGAGGCGTGGCCGACTACTTCGGCATCGACGCGGTGCTGGTGCGGATCGCGACCCTCGTCCTGGTCTTCGCGGGCGGCGCCGGGATCCTCCTCTACGCGATCGGCTGGATCGCGATGCCGCAGGCACCGGAGACGGCCACGGCGGACCAGCCGAGGACCGTGGCCGCCGAACCGGGCGAGCGGACGACGGGCGCCCTGGCGATCGGCGCCATCTTCGTCCTCCTCGGTGCGTTCTTCCTGCTCGACGAGGTCTGGTCGGACTTCCTTGCCTGGCAGTACGTGTGGCCGATCGCCCTGATCGCCGTCGGTATCGCGGTGATCGTGCGCGAGCGCAGATGACGAGTAGGGCGGCAGCCGGCGCGCTGCTTCTCGGCGCCGGGATCCTCTGGCTGCTCTCGCTCGCCGACGTGGTCGAACCGTCGTAGGCGGCGTGAACGTCGAGCTGGACACGCGAATCGCGGGCGCGGGCGACCAGCTGATCTCACTCCGGCTCGAGGCCGGGGTCGGCGAGATCAGGGTCGAGCGCCGCTAGGCAAAACCTCCCGGAAACTTCTACAATCTCCGCGAATGGCCGCCGCCGTCGCCAACGACCTGATCCAGATGTCGCTGATCGGCGAAGCGCTCGAGTGCGGACCGGTGGCGGTGTTCGTCGCAGACGAGCAGGGCCGCTATCTCGCCGTCAATGCCTATGCGTGCAAGCTGCTCGGCTACGAGCGGCACGAGCTGCTCGACCTGCGGGTCACGGATGTTGCCGTGAACGGGGACGCCGCCCGCGACTACGACGAGATGCGGCGTCGCAAGCGCCACGACGGCGCCACGATGCTCCGCCACAAGGATGGGTCGGAGCTGCCGATGCACTTCCGCGCCTCCGAGACGACCGTCGGTGGCATGCCGCTCTACATCGGCATCTGCTGGCCCGCGGCCGACTAACCGGCGGCGGAGGCGCGCAACGGAGCTCCCTGCCGCGAGCGCCCGCGCTCGAGCGCGGCGGCGACGAAATCCCGGAAGAGCGGCGCAGGCCGCGTCGGGCGGGACTTGAACTCCGGGTGGAACTGGCTCGCGACGAACCACGGATGGTCGGGTAGCTCGATCACCTCGACGAGCCGCCCCTCCTGGAACGTCCCGGAGACGACGAGGCCCGCGTCGATCAATTGCTGCCGGTATTGGTTGTTCACCTCGTACCGATGCCGGTGGCGCTCGTGGATCACCGCCTCGTCGTAGGTCTCACGGGCGCGCGTCCCGGCCGCCAGCTCGACGGCCTGCGCACCGAGGCGCATCGTGCCGCCGAGATCCTCGATCTCCTTCTGCTCGGGCAGCAGGTCGATCACCGGATACGGCGTCTCGGGGTCCATCTCGGTCGAGTTCGCGCCGTCGAGCCCGGCGACGTTGCGCGCGAACTCCGAGACGGCGACGTGCATGCCGAGGCAGATGCCGAGGTACGGGATCCCACGCTCGCGTGCGACGCGGCACGCGAGGATCTTCCCCTCCCAGCCGCGCGAGCCGAAGCCACCCGGGACGAGCACGCCGTCGACGCCCTCGAGGAGCTCGGCGGTCTCGTCGTAGGACATGTTCTCGGCGTCGACCCACTGCACGCGCACCTGTGCGCCCTGCTGGACGCCCGCGTGCTTGAGCGCCTCGTGCACCGACAGGTAGGCGTCGTGCAGCTTCACGTACTTGCCGACGAGAGCGATCGTGACCGGCTCGCGCGGCTCCCCGATCCGGTCGATCAGATCCTGCCACTCGCCGAGCACGGCGGGCGGAGCGTCGATCCCGAGTTGCTCGACGACGAGGTCGTCGAGGCCCTGGGCCCGCAGCACCGCCGGGACGAGATAGACGTCGGAGACGTCGGGGGAGGCGACGACGGAGCGGATGTCGACGTCGGCGAACAGGGCGATCTTGTCCTTGATCTCCTGTGACAGCTCCTCGTGCGAGCGGCAGACGATCACGTCGGGGTGGATACCGATCCGGCGCAGCTCGTTGACCGAGTGCTGCGTCGGCTTCGTCTTCAGCTCGCCCGCCGCCTCGATGTAGGGCACGAGCGTGCAGTGGAGGTAGAGCACGTTCTCGGGCCCGACCTCGCGTCGGAACTGCCTGATCGCCTCGAGGAACGGCAGCGACTCGATGTCGCCCACCGTGCCGCCGATCTCGGAGATGACGATGTCGGCCGGCGCCGCCTTCGCCGCGCGCTTGATCCGCGCCTTGATCTCGTTCGTGATGTGCGGGATCACCTGCACGGTCGCGCCGAGGAACTCGCCCTTGCGCTCCTTGCGCAGCACGGCGTCCCAGACCGAGCCGGCGCTGTGGCTCGCGTTCCGCGACATGTTCTCGTCGATGAAGCGCTCGTAGTGCCCGATGTCGAGATCGGTCTCGGCGCCGTCCTCGGTCACGAACACCTCGCCGTGCTGGAACGGGCTCATCGTGCCGGGGTCGACGTTCAGGTACGGATCGAACTTCTGGGCCTGGACCCGGAGGCCGCGCGCCTTCAGCAGCCGGCCGAGCGAGGCGGCGACGATCCCCTTGCCGAGCGCGGAGACGACGCCGCCGGTGACGAAGATGTACTTGGTCTGATGCTCCGTCATACGGGTTGCCTCCCCCACCGGTCGAGCTCGCGAAACACGGGCGTCGTCTCGATCAGCACGCCGAGCGACCGCCGCTCGCCGAGGAAGGTGAGGCCCGCGAGCGCCGCGATCGCGCTCCAGCGCTGCCTCTCCGTGAGCCTCTCCACGGAACGTAAACCTAGCATGGCGCCCAGCGTGTTCGAGCCCGAGTCCCCCAGCATCGCCATCTCGCCCAGATCGTAGGGAGCGAGCAGGACGGCCATCGTCTTCGGCGCGCGCAGGGGAAGCGAGAGCGCCAGGTAGACCTTGAGCGCCCGGCCGGGCTTCGTGTCGAGCTGGTTGAGCATGTTCGCGGCGAGCCCGACGAGCAGCGCTCCCGAGAGCGACCGCGTCCGCACGAGCCCGTAGAGCGGGATCCCGACGAGCTTGAGCACCCCCGTCGTCCGGCCCGCGCGCAGATGCTCGCGGAAGCCGCGCTCCCGGCCGCCCCAGAGGTCGTCGGCGACACCGATCGCTGCGACCGGGAGCAGCCCCGGGTGCGGCACCGCGGCGACCCAGCCGAGCAGCGGCAGGCGCAGGCCGCGATGATTCCGTCCCTGAGGCCCGAAAGCCAGCGCGATGTCGCGGAGCTGACGGCCGCGGTGCAGGAAGCCGCGCAGGTCGCGTCCCGTCGCCCGGTGCTCGAGCGGCAGCTCGACCTCCTCCACCTCGAGCCCGGCGCGGACGGCGTCCACGGTCATCGCGGCCTCGCAGCCGAACCCGGCCGCGAGCGGGAAGACCTGCTTCCGCGCCGCCGGTGAGAGCGCCCGCTGGCCGGAGAGCGGCTCGCGCGCCTCGAAGCCGCCGGCCCAGCGGATCAGCGTGCGCGCCGCCTCCTTCGCGACCCCGAAGCCGCCGCCCTGCTTGCGGGCGAAGGCTGCGATGCGGAGGTCGCCGCCGGGCTCGAGCAGCGGCGCGAGCTCGCCGCGCAGGTCGGCGTCACAGAGGAGCAGGGTGCCTGCGGGCGCCTCGCGCTCGGCGAGCGTGAGCGCCTGGCCTTTCCCGCGGTGCGGCAGCCGGAGCACCCGGGCGCCGGCGCGTTCGGCCTCGTCGGCGGTCCCGTCGCGCGAGCCGTCGTCCGCGACGAGCACGCTCGCGCCGGGAAACCTCCGCCGCAGCTCGGCAACCGTCTCGCCGATCCGCCCCTCCTCGTCGCGGGCGGCGACGAGAATCGCCGCTGGCTCGCTCACCCGGCGGGCAACGGCTGAATCGGGGGCAGGATGCCGTCGTCGGCGGTGTCGCGGACGCCGTAGTCGCCCGGGTCGGCCTCGCCGAGCAGCAACACGAGCGCGAGCCGGCCGAGCTCGGTGTCGATCCCGTCGACGGTCGAGAGCCGGTGGCGCTGGAAGACGGGAATCGCGCTCTGCTCGACGCGCGCCGGCTCGACACCGACCGCCGGAACACCCGTGCTGCCGATGCCCTGGTAGACACCGGCGAGGAAGCGCGCCGTCCCGCCCTCCTGCGGTGCGGCGGAGCGGATCACGACGACGCCGTCGACCGGCTCGGCGAGGTCGCCCGAGAGCTCCTCGACGATCTGGCCGACCAGCGTGTCCCAGAGCGGCGTCTCGCCGCCGTCGACGAGCTCCCGGCCGAGGTCGCGGCCGAGGTTGCCGAGCTGATCCTCGCCGACGTAGCCGCCCAGGCCCGCGCGCGTGGTCAGCTGCGCCTGGACCGCGTCGACCGGCAGCTCGAGCTTGAGCGCATGCATCCGCTCGACCCGTCCGCCGGCGTCGTCGATCGCCCGCTGCACCGAGGCCAGCGACCGGTCGACGGAGCCGAGCACGAGCACGGCGAAGCGCTTTCCGGCCAGCCGGTCCTGGACGAGCACGGGATAGGCGCTCTCGACGAACTCCTCGGCCGCCCGCTGTCGCCGCTCGAGGTCGTCACGCGTCGCAGTCGCCGTCTCGAGCTCGCTGCGGAGCTGCGCGATGTTGCCGTTCAGCCGGTCGCGCTCGGCGTCGTCGACGAACCCCCGCCCCGAGATGCCGACCCCGAGCAGGATCCCGACCGCCAGCATCAGGAAGAGCCCGGCGATCGAGGCGACGTAGTAGCGGAAGTCGAACACGCGCGGCCCAGCCTAGAGGCCGAAGACGTTGCGCAGCGCCGGGGAGGCGAGCACGACGACGAGCAAGGCGGCGAGCGCCGCGACCACGAACGCGGCGATCGGCCACACCCCGACGCGGCGGCTGACAAGGCGCGACACGCCCTTCGCGTCGATCAGGATCTCCCCCACCTTCAGCCGGGTGACGAAGGTCGAGGACATGCCGGCCCGGCTCCGCTCGAGGAACTCCACCAGGTTGAAGTGCGTGCCGACGGCGACGATCAGCTCGGCGCCCTTCTCGTGGGCGAGCAGCAGGGCGATGTCCTCGGAGATCCCGGGGGCGGCGACGGTCTGGAACGGGATCCCGAGCCGGCGCAGCCGCTCCTCGCCGGGCGCGTGACCCCCCTCGTAGGCGTGGACGAGCAGCTCGGCGCCGCAGTGGAGGGTCTCGTCCGTGACGGAGTCCATGTCGCCGACGATCACGTCCGGCCTCCAGCCCTCCTCGCGCAGCGCCTCGGCGCCGCCGTCGACTGCGACGAGCACCGGACGGAAGTCGCGCACGTACGGCCTGACCATGCGCAGGTCGCGCTTGTGACCCGGCCCACGCGCGACGACGAGGGCGTGGCGGTCGCGGAAGGTCGTCCGTAGGCCGGGAAACTCGATCCCCTCGGTCAGCAGCCGCCCCTCCTCCCGCAGATACCGCAGCGTGTTGTCGGCGAAGTCCTGGAGCGCCTCGGTGACGCGGCTCTGCTGCTCCTCGAGCGCGCCCGCGAGCTCCGGCTCCTCGAGCGTGCGGCCGCTCGCGATGCACGTGCCGTTGCGGAACAGGCTGCCGCCACGGACGGTGAGCTCCTCGCCGTCCGAGATCTCCTCGAAGAGCTCGACACCCGCCACGTCGATCAGCCGGACGCCACCGCGGACGAGCAGCAGCGGGCCAGGGTTCGGGTATCGGCCCGACTGCGACGGGGAGACGTTGACGACCACGCGCACGCCCGACTCGACGAGCTCCTCGGCCGAGACGCGGTCGAGGTCGGTGTGGTCGATGATCGCGATGTCGTCCGAGACCAGGCGGCGCACGAGCTCCTTCGTGCGCCTGCCGAGACGCGCCGTGCCGGTGTGCTCGATCAGGGTGGCCATCTCAGCGCAGCGAAGCGATGAACTCCTTGCCGCCGGCCATCCGCTCGAGCTCGTCGCGGCGCTGGGCGTCGTCGAGCCGCTCGATCCTGGTGTGAATCAGATCGGCGTGGGTCGGGTCGCCGGGGATCTTCACGACCCGGTAGTGGCCGTCGGCGACATTCGCGATCTGGGGCAGGTGCGTGATCGTGAGCACTTGCGTCCGCTCGGCCAGCCGCTTCAACGTCGCCGCGACTGCGTGCGCGGTCTCGCCGCCGACGCCGGCATCGATCTCGTCGAAGACCATCGTCTCGCCCCCGCCCACAGCGGCGATCGCGAGCGCAACGCGCGAGAGCTCGCCACCCGACGCCGTTTCCGCCACCGGCCCGAACGGGAGGCCCGCGTTCGGGCGGATCAGGAAGACGACCTCGTCGCCGCCGCTCGGGCCCTGCTCGCGCTCGCGTAGCTCGGCGCGGAACTCGCCCTCGCCCATGCCGACGCCGCGCAGCTCCGCGGCGACCGCGGCCGCGAACGGGTCCGCGGCCTCCGTCCGCGCTTCGCGTAGGCCCGCCGCCAGCGCCGCCATTCGCTCCCCGGCCGCCGCGAGCGCCTCCGCCGCGGCGGTGACGGGATCCAGTCCGCCCGCGAGTGCCGCGAGCTCCGCCTCGGCCGCCGTCGCCCGCGCGAGCAGATCGTCGTAGTCGACGGCACCGAACCGCCGGCGAGCGTCGGAGATCCGCTCCAGCTCGCTCTCGACCTGCTCGAGCCGGTCCGGCTCGGCCTCGAGGGAGGCGAGAAAGCCGCGCAGGTCGGAGCCGAGCTCGCGCAGGCGCAGCTCGACGTCCCGCAGCTCCTCACCGGCGCGCGCGAGCTCCGGAGCCAGGCGCTCGAGCGGAGCGACCGCCCGCTCCGCCACGCCTGCGAGGCCGGCGGCGCCCTCCCCCTCCTCGGGCGCGAGTGCCTCGGCGGCACGAGCCGCGCCCTCCGCCAGCTCGGTCACGTGGCGCAGCCGTTCGCGCTCGTCGCGAAGCTCCTGCTCCAGGCCGGGGGCGAAGCCGTCCGTTGCCTCGACGAGCGCGGCGAGCTCGCGCAGCCGCGACTCCTCCGCGGCTGCGTCGCGGGTCAGCTCGTCGTGGCGCTTGCGGGCAGCGGCGAGCTCGCGCCAGGCGAGCCGTGCCTCGCGGCGGCGCCGAAGCTGTTGGTCGCCGCAGAACGCGTCGAGCACGTCGAGCTGGTACGAAGGGCGGCCGAGCCGCCTCTGCTCGAACTGCCCTGACATCGCGATCAGACGCTCGGCGGCGGCGGCCAGATCCTCGCGGGCGACGGCGCGGCCCCAGGCGTACGCGCGGGTGCGCCCGTCGGCGAACACGCGCCGCGCGAGCACCAGGCCGGGCTCGTCCTCGGGCGCGAGCTCGGCGAGGGCGGCCAGCTCCTCGTCGTCGAAGAAGCCCTCGGGCACGTCCAGCTCCGCCTCCACGTAGGCCTCCGTGCCGGCCGCGCCGACGATGCCCGCGTCGCCCTTCGCGCCCAGCAGCAGCCCGATCGCCTGCGTCAGGATCGTCTTCCCGGCGCCGGTCTCGCCGGTGATCGCCGTCAGCCCGGCGGCGGGCGTCAGCTCGGCCTCGCGCACGAGGACGAGATTCTCGATCCGGAGGCTACGAAGCAAACGTCCGCCCGTACCGGCTGAAGAAGGTGATCTCGGGCAGCGTCGCGAGGAGCGAGCGCTGCTCGCCGAGCCGGGCGACCGTGCGCGCGCCGGGAGCGAGGTCGGCGACACGGTGGCCGTCCACGAGCGCGGTCGCGGAGACGTCGGGCGTCCGGTTCCAGACGATCAGCTCGCCGCCGCGCGGGACGACGAGCGGCCGCGCGTTGAGCGAGTGCGGCGCGACGAAGGTGATCGCCATCGCGTCGAGCCCCCAGACGAGCACCGGGCCGCCGTTCGAGAAGTTGTAGCCCGTCGACCCGGGCGGGGTCGCGCACACGACGCCGTCGCAGGCGAGCCGGCCCAGGCCGCCGCCGCCGACGGCCCACTCGAGCTGGATCATCCGGCCGACGACGGCACTCGTGACGACGAGGTCGTTGACCGCCACCCGCCGCTCGTCCCCGACCTCGACGTCGAGCGTCGGCAGCTCCTCGACGTGGTACTCGCCGGCGAAGACCCGCGCGAGGCCGGTCTCGAGCTGGCTCTGCTCGACCGACGCCAGGAAGCCGACGCGGCCGAAGTTGACGCCGATCACGGGCACGCCCGTGCCGAGGAAGCGGGCGAGCGCCCGCAGCATCGTCCCGTCACCGCCGAGCACGACCGCAAGATCGACGTCGGTGCCGTCGCCGTCCTCGGGCTGGAGGCCGTGCTTCTCGGCCTCCGCCGCGCCCATGCGCAGCTCGACGCCCGCCTCGCGTGCGACGGTGCTCAGACGCGCGAGCGCGGGCCCGATCGTCTGCGGCTTGCCGTGGGTGACCACGGCAGCCCGCGTGACGGCGCTACCCGACGGCACGGTCGATTCGCTCGTCGATGTCATCCAGGAGCACGGGTTCGGCGCTGTCGATCAGGTGGACGAAGAACTCGCGGTTGCCCTTCGGGCCGGGCAGCCGTGAGTCTACGACGCCGACGGTCGTCGCACCCCAGGCGAGGGCGGCGTCGACGACTTGCCTGATCACGCGCCGCTGCAGCTCGGGGTCGCGCACGACGCCTCCCCTCCCCACCTCGTCCTTGCCGGCCTCGAACTGCGGCTTCACGAGCACGATCGCGTCGTAGCCGGGCTCGAGCAGGCGCAGGACGGGCGGGAGCGCGGTGCGAACGCTGATGAAGGAGACGTCGCAGACGAGCAGGTCCGGCCGATACGGCAGCTCCGTGAGCTCGCGCGCGTTCGTGCGCTCGAGCACCGTCACCCGCGGGTCGTCGCGAAGCTTCGGGTGCAGCTGCCCGTAGCCGACGTCCACCGCGACCACGCGCGCCACCCCGTGCTGGAGCAGGTAGTCGGTGAAGCCACCGGTGGACGCGCCGACATCGATCGCGTCGCGGCCGTCGAGCTCGACCTCCAGCTGCTCGAGCGCGTTCGCGAGCTTCTCGCCGCCGCGCGAGACGAAGCGCGGCGGGCGCTCGACCTCCAGCTCGGCGTCCTCGGCGACCTGGTGTCCCGGCTTGTCGTAGCCGGCGACGAGCCCGGCGAGCACGAGTGCCTGCGCCTGCGCCCGGCTCTCGGCCAGCCCGCGCTCGACGAGCAGCAGGTCCAGGCGCTTCTTCATCCGCCAAGGGTAGTGGTCATGGGTGGTACAAGACCGTCATGGAACTGCGGGGAGAGCGTGTCGTGCTCAGGCCGCTTGCCGAGGGTGACGTCACCCGGATCGTCGAGCTGGGCTCGGATCCGGAGGTGGCGCGCTGGTGGCCCGGGCTCACGCCCGCGCATGTGGGCGAGAAGGCGCGGGGCGAGGACGAGGACGTCGACGTCTACGCGATCGTCGTCGAGGGCGAGGTCGCGGGGATGATCCAGTCCTACGAGGAGACCGACCCCGACTACCGCCACGCCGGCATCGACCTCTTCCTCGGCACGCCGTACCACGGTCGCGGCCTCGGCACCGACGCCGTGCGCACGCTCGCACGGCATCTCCTCGAGGAGGTGGGCCACCATCGGCTCGTGATCGACCCGGACGCCGCGAACGAGCGCGCGATCCGCTGCTACGAGAAGGCCGGCTTCCGGCGCGTCGGCGTCCTGCGCGAGTACTGGCTCGGCCCGGAGGGCGAGTGGCGCGACGGCGTCCTCCTCGACCTGCTCGCGCAGGAGCTCACGTGACGGTTACGGCCGCCGCTCTCGATTGGCTACTCGAGTCGGACGAGCCGGGGATCGTCTACCAGGCGAAACGAGACCTGCTCGACGCGGAGGAGCCGGCCGAGGCGTCGCGCGTGCTCGAAGGGCCGAAGGTCCGCGCCTTGCTCGCCGGTCAGCGGCCGGACGGCGGCTTCGGGGTCAACGTCTACGGCAAGTGGGGCGGCGCGCACTGGCGCCTCGTCTCGCTCATCGAGCTTGGTGTGCCGGCGGGGGAGCCGCGCTGCCTCGCGGCCGCGCAGACCGTGCTCGATTGGCTGACGGGTCGTGGCCATCGCAACGGAGTCGTGACGATCGATGGCCTCACGCGGCGCTGCGCCTCTCAGGAAGGGAACGCGCTTGCGGTCTGCAGCCGACTCGGCCTCGCCGACGACCCCCGCGTCCGGCTATTGGCGGAGTCGCTCGTCGGCTGGCAGTGGCCGGACGGCGGCTGGAACTGCGACAGGAAGGCGACGGGGTACCGGTCATCCTTCAACGAATCGCTGGCACCGATGTGGGGACTCCACGAGTACTGGGTGGCGACCGGCGAGCCGACTGCTCGAGAGGCGGCGGCGCGCACCGCCGAGCTCTTGCTCGAGCACCGTCTCTTCCGGAGGCTCGCGACTGGCGAGCCGATCCACCCGTCCTTCGTGACGCTGCACTACCCCGCCTACTGGCACTACGACGTCCTCCAGGTGCTGGTGGTGCTCGCCCGGATGCAGCTCGTTCGAGATTCGCGGGCTGCCGACGGGCTCGAGCTCCTCGAGAAGCGCCGGCTCCCGGACGGACGCTGGCGCACGGGCGGCCGCTGGTGGAAGCCACCGGGATCGAAGGGCAGCAACGTCGAGACGGTCGACTGGGGCTCAGGACCCAGCGAGCCGCTGACGCTGAACGCACTCCGCGTCCTCCGAGCCGCAGCCAAGTAACAGACTGTTACTTGGCTACCCGAGCCCCCGGCGCCGCGCAGTGGCGGTCGCGCCTTCAGTGTGACGCCGCGGCGATCGCGGGCGGCACGCGAGATCGTGCCGACAGCGTGCAAGTAACAGTCTGTCGCTTGCTCAGGGGCTGCTCAATCGGATCGAGCCGTCGTCCGCGATCGTCCAGAACGGGTTGTGGGCGACCTCCCACGGATGCCCGTCCGGGTCGACGAAGACGCCCGAGTAGCCGCCCCAGAAGGTCTCGGCTCCGCGGCGCGGGATCGTGGCGCCGGCCGCTTCCGCCTCGGCGATCACGGCGTCGACCTCCGCGGGAGAGCGCACGTTGTGCGCGAGCGTGAGCCCTCCCCAGCCCCCTGCGTCCTCGACGCCACTGTCCGCGGCCAGCTGCTCCCGGCCCCACAGCGCAACGATCATCCCACCGGCCTGGAAGAAGACGATGTCGCCATCCTGCGAGCGGTTCGTCCAGCCGAGCGCCTCGTAGAAGGCGCGTGAGCGCCCGACATCCGCGACGCCGAGCGTGACGAGGCTGACGCGCTGCTCCATGACACCCAGCCTAAACGGTGCGGGCGGCGAGACCGGCGACGATCTCCGCCAGCACCCCGGTCTCCGCGGGTACCGCGTCGAGCCGTGCCTGCGCGCGCGCCGCCGCCTCGTCGGCGAGCCGCCGCGCCTCGTCGGCACCGTGCGCTTCGGCGTAGCCGTCGCCGTCGAGCAGGTCGTCGACGAGCTGGAAGAGGAGCCCGAGCTCGTCCCCGAACGCACGCCACGGTGGCTGTTCTCCCTCTGGCACCTCGGCGACCCAGAGCGCGACGCCGACCGAGGCCGAGAAGAGCGCCCCGGTCTTGAGTCGGTGCAGGGCAGCGAGATCGGCCGTCTCGCCGTTGATGTCCCGGTACTGGCCGCCGATCATCCCGAGCGTCGCCTGCGCGAGCTCGCGCCCGACCATCGGCGTCGGATAGGAGAGCGCCAGCCGGAACGCCTCCGCGAGCAGGGCGTCGCCGGCGAGCAGCGCCGTCCCCTCGCCGAAGGCGACGTGCGCCGAGGGCCGGCCGCGCCGCTCGTCGTCGTCGTCCAGCGCCGGCAGGTCGTCGTGGACGAGCGAGAACGTGTGCACGAGCTCGACCGCCGCGGCCGCCGGGAGCACGTGCTCCGCCACCGCGCCCGCTGCCTCGCCGACGGCGAGCGCCAGCACCGGCCGGACGCGCTTTCCACCCGTGTCGAGCGGATAGCGGACGGCCTCCTCCAGGCCGCCGAGCTCCGGTGCGAAGACGAGCTCGCCGAGAAAGCCCTCGACGAGGGTACGCAGCTCGTCAGGCGTCCGGAGCATCCGCCCGAGACCGCGCCTTCGCGAGCTCGGCCTCGACCTCCTTGGCGAGGTCGGCGAGCTCGGTCAGCACCTCGACGGCCGACTCGGCGTCCTCCGCCGCCGCCAGCCGCTCCAGCTCGTCACGGGTCGACTTGAGGCGCTCGAGCAGCTCCTCGGCGCGTCCCAGCGACTCATCGGCGGTTCCGCTCACGCGACCTCCTCCCTGGCCACGCGGGCCAGAATCCCGTTCACCAGCCTGGCCGCGTCCTCGGACGCGTACCGCTTCGCCAGCACGACTGCTTCGTTCATCGCCACCTCCTGCGGCACGCGCTCCCCCTCCAGCTCGTGGATCCCGATGCGGAGGATGTTCCGTTCGAGAGTACCCAGCCGGTCGGCAGTCCAGCCCTCGGCAGATGCCGTGATGCGCCGGTCGAGCTCCTCGGCGCGCGCCGACACCTCCTCGGCGAGCCCGAGCGCGAACGCATCCGGCACTCCCTCGTAGAGCGCGGTGAGCGGCTGGCCCGTGAGATCCCACTGGTAGAGCAGGAAGAGCGCCGTCCGCCGGGCCTGGCGCCGGCCGGTGCTCACCGGTCGAGCTCCTCGACGGAGACGTCCACGGCGGCGACGGTGAGGCCGGTCGCCGCGCGGAGCGCATCGGTCACCTCGGCCTGCACCGCGGCGGCGAGCTCGGGCAGCACCGTCCCGAACCGCGCCGCGAGCTCGACCTCGACCCGCGCAGTCCCGTTCGCGATCGTGACGTCGAGGCCACGCTTCGGACGGCGCACGCGCGCGCCGTCGACGCGCTCGGCGGCCGCCACGACGAGGGTCGAGAGCGCGTCCGCGGAGATCGTGATCGTGCCGCCGGGGCCGCGGATGACGTGCGCGTCGCGGCTCATCCCGCGGCGAGCGCCGGCAGGCGCCCCTCCATCTCCCCGAGGAAGCCGGTCGAGTACTCGCCGCTCGCGAACTCGGCGGAGCGGAGGATGTCGAGCGCGAGGCCGCGGGTCGTCGGCACGCCCTCGAGCTCGATCTCCTCGAGCGCGCGGATGCCCCGGGCGATCGCGGCCGGCCGGTCCTCGGCCCAGACGATCAGCTTCGCGATCAGCGAGTCGTAGTAGGGCGAGATCGACGAGCCCTCCTCGAGGTGCGTGTCGAGCCGGACGCCCGGGCCGAGCGGCGGCCGGAAGCGGGTGATCGTGCCGGGCGCCGGCGCGAAGCCGCGCGCCGGGTCCTCGGCGTTGAGGCGCAGCTCGAGCGCATGCCCGCGGCGCGGAGCCCGGCCGGTGAGCGAGAGCGGCTCGCCCGCGGCCACGCGCAGCTGCTCGCGGACGACGTCGACGCCGGTGACGAGCTCGCTGACCGGGTGCTCGACCTGGAGCCGCGCGTTCAGCTCGATGAAGTGGAAGGTGCCGTCGGCGCCGAGCAGGAACTCGAACGTGCCCGCGTTCTCGTACCCGATCGTGCGGCAGGCGCGCTCTGCGGCGGCCTCCATCTCCTCCCGCGTCTCGGGCGTCAGCGCCGGCGAAGGCGACTCCTCGATCAGCTTCTGATGGCGGCGCTGGATCGAGCACTCCCGCTCGCCCAGCGTGAGCACGCCACCCTGCTTGTCGCACAGCACCTGGATCTCGACGTGGCGCGCCGGGACGATCGCCTTCTCGAGGTAGAGGGTTCCGTCGGAGAACGCCGCCTCGGCCTCGACGCGGGCGGTCGAGTAGGCGGCCTCGAGCTCGTCCGGCCTGTGCACGAGCCGCATCCCCTTGCCACCACCGCCCGCGGTTGCCTTGAGCAGGACGGGGAAGCCGAGCTCCTCGGCGGCGACCCGCACCTCGGCGAGGGTCGCGCCGCCCTCGGTGCCGGGAACGAGCGGCACGCCGGCGGCCTTCATCTCGGCCTTCGCGCGCGCCTTGTCGCCCATCCGCTCCATCACCTCGGCGCCGGGCCCGACGAAGACGAGGTCGTTGTCCTCGCAGGCGGTGACGAAGGCGGGGTTCTCGGAGAGGAAGCCGTAACCGGGATGGACGGCCTCACAGCCGGTGGTCTCGGCCGCGGCGATCACGTTCGAGATGCGCAGGTAGCTCTCGGACGCGGAGGGCGGCCCGATGCAGACGGCCCGGTCGGCGAGGCGGACGTGGAGCGCTTCCGCATCCGCGGTCGAGTAGACGGCGACCGCCTCGGCCCCGAGCTCGTGGATCGCGCGGATCACCCGGACGGCGATCTCGCCGCGGTTCGCTACGAGGACACGGGAGAACATCAGAGTGCCGGGGGCGCGACGATCGGCTCGAGCTCGAAGAGGAGCTGTCCGAACTCGACCGGCTTGCCGTTCTCGGCGTGCACGGCAGTGACACGGCCGGCCGTGTCCGCTTTCAGCTCGTTGAAGAGCTTCATCGCCTCGAGCAGGCACACCGTCTGCCCGGGCGCGACGACGTCGCCCACCTCGACGAACGACGGCGCGCCGGGCTCGGGCTGGCGGTAGAAGACGCCGACCATCGGCGACTCGACGCGAATCGTCCCGGCCGGCGCCGCGGGAACGACCGGCAGGTCGGCGAGGTCGCTCTCGGCGAGCGGCGCGGCGACCTGGAGTGCCGGCCGCTCGTCGGCCCGGCGCACGGACACGCGCATCCCCTCGTCCTCGATCTCCACCTCGGCGACGCCGCTCTCCTGGACGATCCGCACCAGCTCGCGGATCCTCGCCTCGCGCGACTCCTCGAGGACGGTCTCGCCGCGGTCGTCCCGGGTGTGCCGGGCGCGGATCGTGCGCAGGAGCGCCTCGGCCTCGTCGCCGAAGAGCGCGATCAGGACGAGTTCCTCCTCGCTCGCCGCGAGACCCTCGGCCTCGAGCCGGACGTCCTCGGCGCTCGGCGGGTCCTCCGCGAGTGTCTCCAGCCCGTCCGAGAGCAGCGCGACTGCCCGCTCGACGGTCGGGTCGATCGAGCCGGGCGGGCTGCCGAAGCCGCCCTGCACGAGCGAGCGGAACTCGTCGACGACGGTGCCGTAGCGGCGCGCCGAGAGGACGTGGATCAGCGCCTGCGACGCCAGGATCTGGCCGATCGGGGCGGCAAGCGGCGGCCAGCCCGTCTCCCGGCGGATCGTCTGCAGCTCGTCGAGCGTCTCGAGCAGGCGGTCGTCGGCGGCGTGGGCCCGCAGATGGGTGTCGAGCGCGGCGACGAGACCCGTCGGCAGGTCGTACTCGGCGGCGCGGACCGCGAGGCGCGGCGCGTGCGGGGTGATGATCTCGTCGCCGATGTACTCGTCGACGAGGTCCGAGGCGTTCCACAGCTTCGCCACGTCGACGCCGGTGTCCATCCCCATCCCGGCGAGGGCGGAGGCGAGCGACTCGGCCGCGACCCGGTGCAGCGAGAGCGCCAGCGGGTAGACGGCCGCGGCGATCATGTCGGCGCCGGCGCGGGCCGCCTCGAGCGAGTCGGCCAGCGCGGTGCCCCCAGCACCCTGGCAGTAGAAGCCGACCGGCAGGCCGGAGGCCTCCTTGACGCGCGCGACGAGATCGGCGGCCTGATGCGGCTCGAGCCCGCCACTCGGGTCGTGCACGAGCGCCCTGGTCGCACGGATGTCCGGCAGCTCCTTCGCCTGCTCGACGAGCTTGTCCATCGCGGTAGGGTCGCCGGGGCTGTAGACGAGGCCGGCGTGGAACTCCTTGCCCGCATCGACGATCGCCTCGCCGGGCTCCCGCAGGTTCGAGACGTCGTTGAGCGGGTCGTGGAGCCGGAAGACGTCGATCCCGTTCTCGGCCGCCGAGGCGACGAACCGGCGCACGAAGTCGGCGCCGACAGGGCGGGAGCCGACGAGGAAACGGCCGCGGAGCGCGATCCCGAGCGGCGTCGTCGTCCGCGACTTCAGCGCGCGGATCCGCTCCCAGGGGCTCTCGACGCCGCGGCGGACGGCCGTGTCGAAGACGCCGCCGCCGGACACCTCCAGCACGGCGAAGCCGGCGGTGTCGAGGACGTCCGCAAGCCGGAGCAGCTCGGAGGTCGGCACCTTGCCGGCGAGCGGCTCCTGCGAGAGCAGGCGGATGGTGGTGTCGACGAGGCGCGGCACGGCCGGAGCCTACCTCGCGCTCGGCCGGAGGACTTTGTGTCTGATAGACACAAGCGCTGCCCGGCACCTCACCGTTACGCGAAACGAGGACGGCTTGTGTCTGTCAGTCACAAAGGGCTCTACGCGCGGCTGATGTAGCGGCCTTCGCGGGGGTCGACCTTGATCCGGTCGCCCACGTTCACGAAGAGCGGCACTGCGACGACGGCGCCCGTCTCGAGCGTCGCCGGCTTGGTCACGTTCGAGACGGTGTCGCCCTTCACGCCGGGCTCGGTGTCGGTGACGGCGAGCTCGATCGACGACGGCAGCTGCACGCCCGATGGCTTGCCGCCGACGAAGAGGAGCTGGATCGGGGTGGACGGCTGCATGTACGGCAGCTCGGCCTCGAGCGAGCTGTGCGGGAGGGAGAGCTGCTCGTAGGTGTCCTCGTCCATGAAGACGACCTCGTCGCCGGAGTCGTAGAGGTACTGCATGTTCTTCACCTCGGTGAAGACGCGCGGGAACTTCTCGCCGGCGCGGAAGGTCTTGTCGACGACCGAGCCGGAATCGATGCTCTTCACCTTCGTCCGCACGAACGCGCCGCCCTTGCCCGGCTTCACATGCTGGAAGTCGACGATCCGCCAGACCGAGCCGTCGATCTCGACGTGCATGCCGTTCTTGAACTCGTTGGTGGAGACGACGTCGGCCACGGCGGGGCAGGTTACCTAACGGTCGTCAGGTCTTTGGACGCGCTCGTGAGCCGCTCGCTGCCCGCATCCGTGACGAGCACCATGTCCTCGATCCGGACGCCGCCGACACCCGGCAGGTAGATCCCCGGCTCGCAGCTGATCACGTTGCCGGCCTCGAACGTGTCGGTCGACTCGGCCCGCGCCGTCGGCGCCTCGTGCACCTCGAGGCCGATCCCGTGACCCAGGCCATGGCCGAACTCTTCGCCCCAGCCGGCCGCTGCGATCACGTCGCGGGCGGCAGCGTCCGCGTCCCGGCCGGCGACACCGGGACCGTACGCCGCGAGCCCCGCGAGCTGCGCCTCGAGACAGACCTCGTACGCCCGCGCGAGCTCGTCCGGCAACTCGCCCGTCGCGAACGTCCGCGTGCAGTCCGAGGCATAGCCGCCGACGCGGCAGCCAGCGTCGATCGTGACCAGCGTGTTGGCGGGAATCGCGACGTCGCGGACGTCGGCGTGCGGGCTGGCGCCGTTCTCCTCCGCCGCCACGATCGTGTCGAACGCGAGCTCCGAGGAGCCGTGCTCGTGGAAGAGCTCGCGTACGCGCCAGGCGAGCTCGCGTTCAGTGCGGCCGGTGAACTGCTCCTCCGCGAGCGCGGCGAACATGCGATCAGAGATCGCCGCAGCCTCGCGCATCGTCGCGATCTCACCCGAGTCCTTGACGGCGCGCAGCCGCTCCACGAGCCCGGCGCGGGAAACCGTCTCCACGCCACCGTCCTGCAGCTGCTCGGCCGCGGCGACGGTGAGCACGTGCGCCTCGACCCCGACCGTCTGGCCCGAGAGCCGCGTCGAGAGGTCGCCGACGACCGCGCGTGCGGTCTGCTCGAAGCGGACGCCGTCGAGCGCGCGCGCCTTCTGCGCGTAGCGGAAGTCGGTGAAGAGGGTCGCGTCGCCGCCCGGATCGACCAGGACGGCGGCGTTCGAGCTCTGCAGCCCGGTCAGCCAGCGGACGTTGACGCCGCTCGTGACGAGCAGCGGCTCGTCGAGCAGTGCGGCGAGGCGCTCCAGGCGGCTCACTGCTGCGCCAGCCACTCGATCGCCTCCCGGTAGCCGTCGGGCCCCTTGCCCAGGATCCGCTTCGACGCCAGATCGCCGACCACCGAGGTCCGCCGCCACTCCTCGCGCTGCTCGATGTCGGACAGGTGCACCTCGACCACCGGCACCTTGAACAGCTCGATCGCGTCGCGGATCGCGTAGCTGTAGTGCGACCAGGCGCCGGGGTTGATGATCACGCCGTCCGCCCAGTCGAGCGCGTCGTGGCACCAGTCCACGAACTGGCCCTCGTGGTTCGTCTGCCGGCAGCGGGTCTGGCACTCGAGCTCCTTCGACCACTTGTAGATGCGGCTCTCGAGCTCGGCGAGGCCGAGCCCCCCGTAGTGGTCTGGGTCGCGCCGGTCGAGCGCGTCGAGGTTGACCCCGTTGAGGACGGCAATGCGCATTCGCGCGATGCTATCCGGCGATGAGGGAGTCGAGGGCGGCCCGCACGTCGGACTCCGGCAGCTCGACGCCGATCCGGGGCTGCCCGGGCGCATCGAGGAGGACGAGCCGCGGCACCCCGCTGACGACCTTCTTGTCGCGTGAGAGCGCCGCCCACGCGTCGTCGCGGTCGACGCGAACGGGCTCCGGACGCAGTGCCTCCTGGACCTCCGCCGTGTCGATTCCCGAGAGGCGCAGCGCCGCCAGCAGGCCGAGCGCGACGGCGCGGCCATGCGGCAGCTCGAAGCGGGCCGCCGCCTCGAGCGCGTGCGCGAACGTGTGGCCGAGGTTGAGCTGCGCCCGCTCACCCTGGTCGTGCGGGTCGCGCAGGCAGAGCGCCGTCTTGAAGGTCGCGCAGCGGCGGATCTGCTCCGGGAGCGGCAACTTCCACAGTGCCTCGCCTGCGAGGAGCCCCGTCTTCACGACTTCGGCGCGGCCGTTCGCGAGCTCCTCCTCGGGCAGCGTTCCGAGCGTGGCCGGGTCGATCACCGTCCGCACAGGCCAGTGGAACGCACCGACGAGGTTCTTCCCGCCGGGCAGGTCGATCGCGGTCTTCCCGCCGATCGCGGCATCGACCTGGCCGACGAGCGTCGTCGGTACCGCGACCCAGGAGATGCCGCGCAGGTACGTGGCCGCGGCGAAGCCGGCCGCGTCCGTCGTGCAGCCGCCACCGAGCGCGACGAGCGTCCCGGTCCGCTCGAGCCGGATCGCATGCCAGAGCGCTTCGAGCGACTCCACCGACTTGGCGTGCTCCCCCGGCGAGAGCTCGTGGGCTCCACGGACGCGCGCGCCGAGGGCGAGCTGCGTCTCCATGCCGTAGATCCCCGCCACGCGCGCGTCGCTGACGATCTCGATCACGCCCTCACCCGGCACGAGCTCGCCGAGCCGCTGCAGCGCGCCCGTCTCGACGTGGATGCCACCCGCCGCGAGCACCGCGTCGTCGAGGCTCCCCACCCGCCGGTCTGCAACCAGGTCGTAGAGCGGCGCGCGCTCGTCGAAGAGCCGCCGAAAGGCGGTCTCGTCCTGGGCGAGCGGCCGGTCGCTCCCCTGCGAGCGCTCCCAGGCGGTGTCGACGTCCACGTCGAGGACGATCGTGAGTGCGCTGCGCTCGAGCGCCTCGCGCACGACCTCCGACTGGACGGCACCGCCGCCGAGCGCGACCACGGACGGTGCGGCCCGCGCGAGCGCCCGGACGATGCAGTCCTCCTCGTGGGCGCGGAAGACGCCGTCCGCGAAGAGGTCGGGGATCGGACGCTTCGCCTCGCGGACGACGACCTCGTCCGTGTCGATGAAGATGCGCCCGAGCCGCTCCGCGAGCGCGGCGCCGAGGGTCGACTTGCCCGCCCCCATGAACCCTGCGAGGGCGATGTGACGGTCTAGCGCGTGCGTAGCCGCTCCCGGTAGGCGGTGTGCGCGGCGAGCATGTCCACCAGCGCGTCGCCGCCGAGCTTCTCCCGGGCCGCGCGCGCGAGCTCCCAGGCGACGGCGGCCTCCGCGACCACGGCGAGCGCCTCGACCGCGGCGACGTCGCTGCGCTCGACGAGCGCCTGCGCGGGCTCGCCGGTGGCGAGGTCGACCGAGTCGAGCGGACGCATCAGCGTCGGCAGCGGCTTCATCGCGGCGCGCACGACGAGCTCCTCGCCGTTCGAGATCCCGGCCTCGATCCCCCCGGCACGGTTCGAGCGCCGCGTCAGGCCCGGCTCGATCTCGTCGTGCGCCGCCGAACCTCGCTCACGGGCGAGCGCGAAGCCGTCGCCGACCTCGACGCCCTTCACGGCCTGGATCCCCATCAGCGCCGCCGCGAGTCGCGCGTCGAGCCGCTCCTCGCGCGTCGCGTACGAGCCGAGCCCAGGGAAGACACCGGTCGCGCGTACCTCCACGATGCCGCCGAGCGTGTCGCGGTCGGCCCGGGCTGCGTCGATCGCAGCCTCCCAGCCTTCGCGCTCGCCGCCGATCTCGAGCACGGTTCCCGCCACCTCGATTCCGAGCTCGCGTAGGAGCGCCTTCGCGACCGCGCCCGCGGCGACGTAGACCGCCGTGTGGCGCGCGCTGGCTCGCTCGAGCGCGTCGCGGACGTCCTCGTGCCCGTACTTGAGCACGCCGGCGAGGTCGGCGTGGCCGGGTCGGGGCAGCGTCACGGGCTTGGTTCCCTTCCCGGACGGCTCGCCTTCGGGGGGCCAGGGGTTCATCCCCCACTCCCAGTTCTTGTGGTCCCGGTTACGGACGACGAGGGCCAAGGGCGTGCCCAGTGTGCGGCCGTGACGGAGGCCTGCGAGCACCTCGACCGTGTCCTGCTCGAGCTGCTGGCGCGGACTGCGGCCGTAGCCCTGCTGGCGCCGGTGCAGGTCGGCGTCGATCGCCGCCCGGTCGAGTGTGAGCCCGGCCGGAAAGCCGGTCAGGATCGCGACGAGCGCCGGGCCGTGGGACTCCCCCGCCGTGGTGAGATGCAGCGTCACTCGGCAGAGCGTACTGCCGCGCGCATCACGTCCACCGGTGCGGGCAGCCCGGTCCAGAGCTCGAACGAAGCGGCGCCCTGCGCGACGAGCACGTCGAGCCCGTCGAGGACTGTGGCGCCGGCCTCCCGGGCTGTCGCGGCGGTGGCCGAGCCGGGATAGGGCAGATCGACGAGTGTCTGCCCGGGCCCGACGCGGACGAGCACCTCGTCCCTCGCCGATGTGGCGTTGACGACGAGCGCGACGCCGTCGACGTCAGGCGGCCAGTCGCCGCGGCGCGCGAACACCCGGGCGTCCGGGAGCGCCTGCCGGAACGCCGCCGCCGCCCCGCCGTCACCCAGGATCGCGGCCGAGCCGGTGTCGAGCCCGGCGAGGACCGCGGCGTCGGTCGAGTGGCCCTCGATCGCCCCGTCACGGAAGACGAGCGTGTTCACGGAGGGCAGCTCGCCGCCGGCCACTCGGGCGGCCGCCTGCTTGTGCGGCGCCGTTACGTTCGCGCCGGCAAAGCCGAGCTCGGCGAGGGCGCGCACGGCCTCCTCGAAGCGGTCGGGCTCGACGTCGAAGGCGGCGTAGGCGAGGTCGAGCGCCAGCGTCGCGAAGGCCGCGTTCTGCATCCTCGGCGAGAGCGAGTGCGCGACCGGATGCCCGAGCAGCGCCACGAGCCGCGTCGTCCCCGCGATCACGACCGCTTGTGACTGATAGACACAAGCTCTCCGGGCGCCCGCATGGTTACGCGAAAAGAGGAGTGCTTGTGACTGATAGACACAAGCTCACCCGCAGCCGAAGCCGTACTCGCATGCCTTGGCGAAGAACTCCGACTCGCTGGCCGTGAAGAAGTGGTGCACCTTGTCCGGCTTGCGGACGAAGAAGAGGTACTTGACGTCGGCCGGGTGCGCGGCAGCCTGCATCGAGGCGAGGCCCGGGTTCGCGATCGGCGTCGGCGGCAGGCCGGTGCGGTTGCGCGTGTTGTAGGGGTTGTCGCTCTCGAGCTGCGAGACGCGGAGCGACTCCGTGCCCGGAACATCGAGCCCGTAGCGGATGGTCGCGTCGATCCCGAGCGGCATGCCTGCCTTGAGCCGGTTGTAGATCACCGCCGAGACGAGCGGTCGCTCGTCGGGCGCGATCGTCTCCTTCTCGATCATCGACGCGATGATCAGCACGTCGTACGGCGTCAGGTTCTTCTTCGTCGCGTCGGCCAGGTCGACTTTCTTCCAGTTCGCCGTGAAGAACTCGAGCTGGTCGGCCACGAGCTGCCTCCCGGTCGTCTTCGGCGTGAACTCGTAGGTCGCCGGGAAGAGGAAGCCCTCGATCCCCTTCGCGTCCTTGCGGAAGCCGACCGGGACCGGGGCTGCCTTCGTGGCCGCCGCGTAGGCGTCGCCGGAGAGCTTGGGCGTCAGCTTCCGCTTCGCCTTGGCGATCTTCCGCACGTCGACCACGCGCTGCACCATCTCCTTGCGGGTGAAGCCCTCGGGGAAGACGACGCGGAGGATCACGGGCTTCGGCGCTGCTGCGACGGTCGACGGAGGCGGCGTGTCCTCGCCGCCACCGCCGCGGGCACTCATGCCGAGCCACAGTGCGAGCCCGAGGAAGGCGAGCAGGAGCAGGGCAGCGAGCGCACGGCGTCGCGCGAGCCGGCCCCGGCTCAGGTGCGGCCGCCCAGGCCGGCCGGAACGCGGTGGCATCACGCCTCCCGGCTCGTCCATGCCAGCCAGCTCTCGAGCAGGTGTGCAGCTGCGCGCGCGTCCTCGGGCGCTCTGGACGACGGCCCCGCGGCAGCGATCGCGGTGGTGAAGCGCTCGTCGAACGACTCGACGGGCACCGCGACGGCGGCGCGCAGCGCCTCGACGAAGCGAGCGGTCTCCTCGGCCTGCGCGCCCGCGTCGCCGCGCAGCGTCAGCGGCAGGCCGACGACGATCCGCTCGGGCTCCTCGGCCGCGACGAGCGCCGCGAGCGACCGCAGCCCCGCGGCGGTCGCGGCCCGCTCGACGACGCCCAGCGGCCGCGCGAGCGTTCCCGTCGCGTCGGAGACCGCGACGCCGGTGCGCGCCGCGCCGTAGTCGAGGGCCATCACCTTCAGGCCAGCGCCTCGAGGATCGTCTTCTCGGCGAGCGCGAGCGCGTCGGGCAGACCGGCCGGATCCTTGCCGCCCGCGCGGGCCATCGTCGGCCGGCCGCCGCCCTTGCCGCCGATCAGGGCGGCCGCGTCGCGGATCACGTGGCCGGCGTTCACGCCCCGGCCTTCGAGCGACTTGTCGAGGTTGATCAGGAGCTGCGCGGCGCCGTTGTCGGCGAGCCCGACGATCACCGCGGCCGGCGCGTGCTGCTGCTTGAGCCGGTCGGAAACGTCGAGCAGGTCGCCGCTCGTGACGTCGACGACGAGGACGTTGACGCCGCCCGCCATGGTCTCGCGCGTGACGGTGAAGGCCGCCTCGGCCGCGCCCTCACCACCTCTTCTTCACGTCCTTGCGCGCCTGCGCCAGCTCACCGCGTAGCTGCTCGCCCTCTCGTGCACGCTCACGCAGGAGCGCGTAGGCGTCGCCCGAGGTGACGGCCTCGATCCGTCTCGCGCCCGAGCCGACGGAGCCCTCGGAGAGGATCACGAACGGCCCGATCTCCGCGGTCGAGCGCACGTGCGTGCCGCCGCAGAGCTCGCGCGAGAAGCCGTCGATCTCGACGACGCGGACGATCTCGCCGTACTTCTCGCCGAAGAGCATCTGGGCACCGAGCTTGCGCGCCTCGTCGATCGGTGTCTCGAAGACACGGACAGGATGGTTCTGGAAGATCTGCTCGTTGACGAGCCGCTCCACCTCGCCGCGCTCCTCGTCGGTGAGGGCGCGCTCGTGCGTGAAGTCGAAGCGAAGCTTGTCGGGGCGCACTGCCGAGCCCGCCTGCGAGACGTGCTCGCCGAGGACGCGACGCAGCGACTCGTGCAGCAGGTGCGTGGCGGTGTGGTTCGCCATCGTCGGGAAGCGGACCGCCCACGGCACGACGGCCTTCACGCGGTCACCCGCAGCGAAGCCCTGGCCCTCGAAGACGAGTGCCTGGTCGTCGCCGACTCGTGCCGCGTCGCGCAGCTCCGCGCGGGCGCCCGACTCCTCGTGCTCGATCCAGCCCGCGTCGGTGACCTGGCCGCCGCCCGCGGGGTAGAACGGCGAGCGCTCGAGCTTCGCCTCGAAGCGGCCGTCGCCGAGCTCGTTCAGGGCGATGATCGCCGTCAGCACCTCGGTCTGCTCGTTGCCGACGAACTCGGAGGGCGGGCCGGCGAGCGCCGCGGTCACCTTCGCGCCGCCCGCACGGGAGATGTCGCGGTGCTCGGCCATCCGCTCGCGGAAGCCGTCCTCGTCGACGGGCAGGCCGCGCTCGCCCGCGAGCTCCTGGGTCAGCTCGAACGGGAAGCCGTACGTCGCGGTCAGGTCGAAGGCGTCCTTGCCGGAGATCGCGCCGCCGGCCGCCACCTCCTCGAAGAGCTTCAACCCGCGCGCCAGCGTCTCCGTGAACCGCTCCTCCTCGGCGCGGAGCACCTCGCCGATCCGCTGCCGGTGCTCGGTCAGCTCTGGATACCAGGCCCCCATCTGCTCGACGACGACGTCGCTGAGCGGCCAGAGCTCGTCGAGGCCGATCGTGCGCGCCTGCTGGACCGCGCGGCGGATGATCCGGCGGAGCACGTAGCCCCGGCCCTCATTCGACGGCGTCACCCCGTCGCCGACGAGGAAGGTCATCCCGCGGCCGTGGTCGGCGAGCACGCGGTGCGCCTTCGTCGCCGCCTCGGAGTCGCCGAACGCGACGCCGCTCTGCTCCGCGACCCACGCCATGATCGCCTGGTAGCCGTCCGTCTCGTAGACGGAGCGGTTCGGCACGTCCTGCACGATCGCGGACAGCCGCTCGAGGCCCATGCCGGTGTCGATGTTCTGCTTCGGCAGCGGCGTCAGCGTCCCGTCCGGGTGCTGCTCGTACTCCATGAAGACGAGGTTCCAGAACTCGAGGAAGCGGTCGCAGCGCGGGCACGCCGGCGCGCAGGCGGCGTCGCCGCAGCCGTGCTCGGGCCCCCAGTCCCAGTAGATCTCGGAGTCGGGGCCACAGGGGCCGGGGCCGCCGACCGACCAGAAGTTCTCCGAGCTCGGCAGCTGCACGATCCGCTCGGCGGGCATGCCGATCTCCTGCCAATGCCGGATCGCGACCTCGTCCGGGCCGAGCTCGAAGCCGGGATCGCCGGCGTGGACGGTCACCCAGATCCGGTCCCAGTCGAGCTGCAGCCGCTCCTGGATGAACTCCGTGGCGAGCGCGATCGCCCCCTCCTTGAAGTACTGGCCGAACGAGAAGTTGCCGAGCATCTCGAAGAAGGTGAGGTGGTGGCCGTCGCGTCCGACCTCGTCGATGTCGGGGGTGCGGAAGCACTTCTGCGACGTCGCCGTGAGCAGCGCCGGGGGCTCCTCCCGGCCGAGGAAGAACGGCATCTGCGGCTGCATCCCGGCCGTCGTCAGCAGCGTCGAGGTGTCGCCGGCGCGCGGCACGAGCGGCCACGAGGGCAGCCGCGTGTGCTCCTTCTCCTCGAAGAAGGAGAGGAAGCCTTCCCGTAGCTCCGAGGACGTGCGCACGGAGGAAGTGTAGGGCTAGCCGGCCGCGCGCTCTGCGGGCTGCTCGAGCTGCTCGTCGGTCGCGATCTCGTCGCGGATCTTCTCGAGCGCCCGCCGGATCAGGCGGGAGACGTGCATCTGCGAGATCCCGACCTGCTGGGCGATCTGGCTCTGCGTGAGACCGTCGAAGAAGCGCAGGTGGAGGATCTTGCGCTCGCGCTCGTCGAGGGCGCGGAAGCCCGGCGCCAGGACGGCTCGGTCCTCGGAGACGGAGTACTGGTGCTCCTCGGTGCCGAGCGACTCGAGCGGATCGAGCTCGCCGTCCTCGTCCGAGCCACCGGACGAGAGCGAGAGCGATGTGTAGGCGCGGCCGGACTCGAGCGCCTCCAGCACGAGCTCCTCCTCCACGCCGGCTGCCTTCGCGAGCTCGGGGATCGTCGGCGAGCGGCCGAGCTGGACGGTCTGGTCCTCGACGATCTTCGAGAGCTGGACGTTCAGCTCCTGGAGCCCGCGCGGGACGCGCACGGCCCAGCCCTTGTCGCGGAAGTGGCGCTTGATCTCGCCGATGATGTTCGGCGTCGCGTACGTGGTCAGCTCGACGCCGCGGTCGATGTCGAAGCGGTCGATCGCCTTGATCAGGCCGATGCAGCCGATCTGGACGAGATCGTCGAGCTGCTCGCCGCGGTAGGCGTAGCGGCGGGCGAGCGAGCGCACGAGCGAGAGGTACTGCTCGATCAGCTGCTCGCGGGCCGCGAGGTCGCCCTCCTCGTGGTAGCGGCGCAGGAGCGCCTTGTCGGAGGCGCGCGTCATCCGTCCGCCCCCGCGAACGCATAGCCCTTGCGCAGCTCGATCCACGTGCCGCCGTCCCGGTCGCCGAGCGAGAACTCGTCCACCACGGTCTCGAGCAAGCGGCGCAGGCCGAGGCTCTCGCCCGCCTCGCGCTCGAGCTCCGCGACGGTCGCGGCGCCGAGCGGGCCGACGGCGGCCTCGATCGTCTCGCCGGCGATCCGGAGCACGATCGTCACCTCGCCCTCGTCGTCCTCATCGTGGTCGAGCAGCGAGCCGAGCGCGAGCTGGATGTCGTCGAGATCCTCGAGCGTGACGTCGTGCCGCGCGGCCATGCCGCCGACGACGAGGCCGGTCACCGCCGCGAACGGGCTCTCCCGCGGGATCGTGATCGTGACCGCGTCCATCTAGTGCGGCCCGTCGGTGGCGCGGAGCTCCTCTTCGAGGTCGTGCTCGCGCCTGCTGGCAGCTTCCTTGCCGGTCTTGACGGCCTCGCCCCAGTCGTGGCGGGACTTCAGCGTCGCTGCACCGTGCGAGAGCCCGGCGGCGAGGCCGGAGAGCTTCTGCACCGGCTTCGTGATCGCCATGCTGACCGCCCGCACAGCCGTGTCGACGCTGTCTGCCATGTCCACTGCGCTGTCCGTCACCTGATCCACCTTGTCCAGCTGCCCGTTGACCCGGTCGACGCTCTCGCCGACCTTGTGAATCACCGGGAGCAGTTCGCGTTGCGTCTCCTTGATGAACGCGGAAAGGCGCGCGAAGGTTCCGCCGAGACGCAGGAACGCATACGCGAGGCCCGCTCCGACGGCGATCAGGAAGGCGGCGAGGGCGTAGTTGGCGACATCGCCCGCGCTGGCGGCAAGAAGCTGCACGACGGGAATCCTAGATACGTTCCGCGGACGACACGAGGCCGCACCCGACGACGGTGCCCTCTGCGTCGTAGAGAACGGCAATCTGGCCGGGCGCGACGCCGTAGGCGGGCTGCTCGAGCTCGAGGTCGAATCCGGTCTCCGTCGGCCGGACGCGGGCGGGGAGCGCCGGCGAGCGGTAGCGGAGCTTCGCGTCGGCGTGCTCGACCGGCTCGTGCAGGGTCCCGTCGACCGCCACCGTCGTAGTGGCGAGCGAGCCGCGCGGGCCGACGACGAGCGTGTTCGATGCGCGGTCGGCGCGGAGCGCGAAGAGCGGCTCGGCCGCGGAGACCCCGATCCCGCGCCGCTGACCCGGCGTGTAGCGCCACACGCCCTCGTGGCGGCCGATCTCGTTGCCCTGCTCGTCCACGATCGCGCCGTCCTCCCGCCCGAGCCCGCGGCGCTCCAGGAACGCGCGATAGTCGTCGCCGGCGAGGAAGCATGCCTCCTGGCTCTCGCGCCGCTCGGCGACATCCAGTCCGGCGGCGGCCGCCTCGGCGCGCGTCTCGGACTTCGTCCGCTCACCGAGGGGGAACTCGATTCGGCCGAGCCGCGCGGGGTCGAGCGGCGCGAGCATGTACGACTGATCCTTCTCCGGGTCGGCGGCGCGCGCGAGCAGGCGACGGCCGTCGCGCTCGACGATCCGGGCGTAGTGGCCGGTCCAGAGGCTTTCCGCGCCGGCGCGCTCGGCGAACGCGAGCAGCTCCTCGAAGCGGAAGTCGCCGTTGCAGCGGCCGCACGGGTTGGGTGTCTCGCCACGCGCGTAGGCCGCCACGAACGGATCGACGACGGCGCGGCGGAAGCCCTCGCGCAGGTCGAGCGTCACGTGCGGAAGCCCGAGCGCGTGGCAGGTCTCACGGGCGGCGATCACGGCCTCCGGCGAGCAGCAGGCCCGCTCGGAGTCGGGGCCGGCGGGATCGAGCCAGAGCCGGAGCGTGACTCCCACCGCCTTCGCTCCCGCCCGGAGGAGCGCGACGGCGCTGTCGACGCCGCCGCTCATGGCGACGGCGATCCGGCCGGGCGCGGGAGAAGCGTGGAAGACCTGCGCGAGCGCATTCGCGAGCGCGTCGGCCGCGAGCGTCTCACCGGGCACGGCGGCCGCCTCGAGCAGCGTCAGGCCGTCGAGCGGCCGCGCCATTCCGGGTGCGTCGGCGGCGACGATCCGGTCGCCGTCGACCGTGAGCCGCACGAACGCGAGCTCATCACCGCGTGCGGAATCTCCGAGGACCTCGAGCATCGACCCAGCGTACCGGGCAGGACTTTGTGTTTCTGAAACACAATGTCCCTTTCAACGCGTACCAGCACCACTGTGGATGAGTTCGGAACCGTCCCATTTGGTCTTGCGAGGCGGGCCGAGCCTTCAGGGGTCTTCGCGCGATCGTGATCTGCGCGAGCAGATCCCGATCCTGCGCAGAGAAGTTGCGAGGCGGGCCGAGCCTTCAGGGATCTCCGCGCGATCGGGATCCGCTCCTGCGGATCCCGATCCTGCGCCGAAATACTGCTCCACCCTGCCGATGCTTCCTTGCGCCGATGCGAACCTGCCGAAACAGGTGGGTGCCGTGCCGGACATCGACGGGTGAGGTCTAGACCGGACCCAGGCTCCCTTCACGTGAGCGTTGGTTCACGTTTACGCGCAAGGCCACGTACAGGGTCGAGCACGACAGAGTCTAGCGCCGGATTCGAAAAAAGCTCAGCCCCGGGTCGCGAAACGCCAGGTGATGCGCTGGGTGCCTTCGATCCCGAGGCGCTGCGCGAGCGCTTCGGTCAGCTCGAACTGGCGGCCGGGGCGCTTCAGCTTGGTGTCGATCACCTCGGTGAGGACCTCGGTGCCGCCGTAGGAGATGTAGAGCTTCGCGCCGCACGGGAGCACCGAGTGGCTGACGCCGAGCGAGCGGGCGGTGAGGATGCGCTTGCAGGTCGTTCGCTCTGCGTCGCGAGGCGCGCCGCGCGACCCGGCAAGCGCCTCGTACGTCCCGCTCTCGGCCACCGGCACCGGCCTGGGCGCGGTCGCGTCGTCAGTCGGAGCGGCATCGCCCGTGAGCGCCAGCGCTCCGACCCCGGCGAGCAGCGCCACCGCGGCGAGCGCGACCGTGCGCTGGAGGACGTTCGGGGTCATCGGCCGGCGACGAGCTCGGCGAACGACTCGCGCACGAGATCGTCGAAGTCGAGCGGCAGCAGGCCGTCGGGCGACGCGAAGTCGCGGAGGTAGACGAGCAGAAACGACCACTCCTCGTCACGGGCCGGGTCGGCTCCGGCCCGCTCACGGGTGAGGCGCTCGAGCTCCCAGACGTTCCACGTCTGGGGTCGGACGGGCAGCGGCAGCGTCGCGACGGCCGGCAGCACCGGCTCGGGCTCACGTACCGGCACTGGCTCCGGCACTGGCTCCGGCTCGGTCGAGACGGCGACGAGCGCGGGCGCGACGCGCTCGGGCTCGGGCTCGGGCTCAGGCTCGGGCTCCGGTCGCTCCGGCTCGGGCTCTGGTTCGGGTTCCGGCTCGGGCTCGGGTTCGGGTTCGGGTTCGGGTTCCGGCTCGGGTTCTGGTTCGGGTTCCGGCTCGGGTTCTGGTTCGGGTTCCGGCTCGGGTTCTGGTTCGGTTCTGGTTCTGGTTCGGGCTCTGGTTCCGGCTCTGGTTCCGGCTCGGGCTCCGGTTCGGGTTCCGGCTCCAGCTCCGGCTCGGCCGCGGGAGCAGGATCTGGCTGTCGGCCTTGGGCTTCGCGCGCCGGGAACACTGCGACGAGCTCCGGCTCCTGTTCGATCGTGGTCGCCGCCGGCTCTGCCACGGCAGCAGGTGTCCGCCGGGAGACGATCACCTCGAGCACGACCGTGGCGGCATAGGCGACCGCCATCGCGACGACGATCGCCGTCGTCGACAGATCCAGCAGCCAGGCGACGGCTGCGACGCCGATCAGAAAGCAGGCTTCGAGTGCGAACCGCGGCCAGAGGCGACCGAGCACGGGCGTGGCCTACCCCTCGTGCTCTGGCTCCCCGTCGTCCGCCGACTCCACGTCCGACGCATCGCCGGAAGCGGTCGGGGTGACGGGGGGCGCGGGCGGCTCAGCTTCGTGCTGCTCCGGTTCCGGCTCAGGTGCGTGCTCGTGCTGCTGCTCGGCCTCGTGCTCCTCATGATGCTCAGACTCGGGCTCGGATTCGGGCTCGGGCTCCGGGTCGGCCTGAGGCTCCGCCGGCTCCGGCTCGCTCGAGACCGGCGGGGCTGCGAACGCCTCGGCCGGGCGGGAGAGCGGCGGCATCGACGCCGACGCACGTGCGATCTCGCTGTCGTTCGCGTCCACGATCGACTGGACGACCTGGCCGATCGCGGGCTCGCCGAGACCGGCGGCTGCGAGCAGCTGCTCGGCGCCCTTCTGGGCGCGGCCCATCACGGCGGTCGCCTGCGCGCGCGCCCACTCGAGCGTCTGCTCGACCTCGGCGCGGGCAGAGTTCGTCAGCTCGGTCGCCTGGTGGCGCGACTGCTCCAGCAGCCGGTTGCCTCGGGTCTCGGCCTCGCGCAATTCGGCGGTGGCGTCGGCGTTGGCCTTCGAGAGCAGCTCCCGGGCCTCGGTCTTGGCGGCGTTGAGGACCTCGGCGCGCTGGCGCTCGGACTCGACGCGGTAGCGCTCGATCTCGGCCTCGCGGGCCTGGAGCTCGCGCTGCTTCGCGCGCACCTCCTCCTCGGTGCGCTGCAGCTGCGTGGCGGAAGCGGTCTGGGCGTCGCGCTCGAGCGTGTCGGCGAACTCGGCGGCGGCGCGGATCAGGTGCAGCGCGTCCATGCGGACGGCGTGCCCGGTGGGCTCGACGTTCGCAGACTTGCGCGCGGCCTGAAGCACACGGAGTTGCGCCTGCAGCTGCGCCGTGTGGCGACGGAACGAGTCGAACGCCTCGCGGACGCTCTGCTCCTCGAAGCCCTCACCGGCGCGGCGGAGTTGCTCCACGGAAGGGAGTGCGGTCAATGCCGCGGACGAACGCTCTGACTCACCTGACGACATGTTTCACGCTTTCCTTGGTCGAAGGCAGGCCGCCTCGCGGCACGCCCGGAAGTATGCCCACTACATCGGCCGTCAGCCGGAAAATCTTAGGACGGTGGCTCTGCGAGCCGTATTCCAAGCTCGTCGAGCTGTTCCTGCGTCACCTCGGACGGTGCGCCGCTCATCGGGTCGACGCCGGCCTGGTTCTTCGGGAAGGCGATCACGTCGCGCAGGTTCGGCTCGTTCGCGAGCACCATCGTCATCCGGTCGATCCCGAGCGCGATCCCGCCCATCGGCGGCGCACCCATCGCGAGCGCGTCGAGCAGGAAGCCGAACTTGACGCGCTGCTCCTCCTCCGAGAGCCCGAGCAGGTCGAACACCTGCGCCTGCACCTCGGGCTCGTGGATCCTGAAGCTGCCGCCGCCCAGCTCGTTCCCGTTCACGATCAGGTCGTAGGCGTGCGCGAGCGCATGCTCCGGGTCGCCGCCGAAGCGCGCCTTCCACTCGTCGTTCGGGCGCGTGAAGGGATGGTGCACCGCCGTCCAGCGCCCCTCCTCCTCGTCGCGCTCGAACATCGGGAAGTCGTAGACCCAGAGGAAGGTGAAGATCTCGTCGTCGATCAGGCCGAGCTCGCGGCCGAGGTGGCTGCGGAGCGCGCCGAGCACACGCGAGGTCGTCGCCCACGTGTCGGCCGCGAAGAGCACGGTCGAGCCGGGGTCGCCGCGGAAGAGCGCGAGCTCGTCCTCGGAGAGGAACTTGGCGATCGGCGAGCGCACCTCGCCCTCCTCGTCGTAGACGAGGTACGCGAGCCCCTTCGCCCCCCACTCCTTCGCGAGCTCCTCGAGCTTGGCGAGGTCGGTGCGGGAGAACTCCTGCGGCACGCGCAGGAAGCGGACGGCCTCCGCGTTCTTGAAGACTCCGAACTCCGAGCTGCGCGTCGCCTCGGTCGCGTCCTCGAGCTCGAGCCCGAAGCGCGTGTCCGGCTTGTCGGTGCCGAAGCGGCGGTCGGCCTCGGCGAAGTCCATGCGCGGGAACGGCGTCTCGATCTCGATCCCGAGGCACTCGCGCCAGATCCGCGCGTACATCCTCTCCATCGTCGCGTAGAGGAACTCCTGGTCGGGGAAGCTCATCTCGACGTCGAGCTGGGTGATCTCCTGGACGCGGTCGGCGCGGAGATCCTCGTCCCGGAAGCAGATCGCGATCTGGTAGTAGCGGTCGAAGCCGGCCACCATCGTCAGCTGCTTGAGGATCTGCGGGCTCTGCGGCAGCGCGTAGAAGCGGCCCTTCTGCAGGCGCGCGGGCACGACGAAGTCGCGGGCGCCCTCGGGCGTCGGCTTGAAGAGGATCGGCGTCTGGATGTCGAGGAAGCCGGCCTCCTCCATCTCCCGGCGGATGATCCCGACCATCTGCGCGCGCAGGCGTGATGTTCCGCTGCAGCTTCTCGCGGCGCAGGTCGAGCCAGCGGTAGCGCAGGCGCAGCGTCTCGTCGACGTTCTCCTCGTCGAGCTGGAACGGCAGCGGCGTCGAGCGGCTGACGATCTCGAGCGTCTCCACCTGCAGCTCGACCTCGCCCGTCGGCATGTTCGGGTTCACCGTCTCGGGGCTGCGCGCGACGAGCGTGCCCTCGGCGCGGAGGACGAACTCGTTCCGGATCTGGTGCGCCAGCTCGGCCGCGTCGGCCGCGAGCTCGGGGTTGATCACGAGCTGCGTGATCCCGCTGCGGTCGCGCAGGTCGACGAAGATCAGGCCGCCGTGGTCGCGGCGCCGCGCGACCCAGCCCGCGAGGGTCAGCTGTCTCCCCGACGAGCTCCTTCGTGGGCTCGCCGGCCATGTGCGTGCGCCAGATCATCGCGACAGTCTGCCGGGAAGCTCCGCGTGGGCGACCGGTTCGTCCTGCTCGCCCTGGCGGCGGACGAGCGCGTCGTCGGCACGGAGGATGACGGTGGTGTGCGCGCCCGAGCGGCCCGCCTGCGTCAGCTGGCCCTTGAGCGAGCGGCCGGCGTAGTCGGTGTCGGCGGCGATCCCGGTGGCGCGGAGGCCCTTGAGCAGCGGCGCGACGAGCGCGCGCGGGCCGTCCGGCTCGACGGCGACGAAGACGTCCACCGCGGGCGCCTCGGCCTCGGCGACGCCCTCGTCCTCCATGGCGAGCAGCAGCCGCTCGATCCCGGCACCGAAGCCGACGCCCGGCGTGGCCGGGCCGCCGATCTCCTCGACGAGGTAGTCGTAGCGGCCGCCACCGGAGATGGTCGAGTTCTCGTTCCCCATCGGGCCGATGAACTCCCAGGCGGTGCGCGAGTAGTAGTCGAGGCCGCGCACGAGCGTCGGCACGAGGTCGTAGGTGACGCCGGTCGCGTCGAGGTCGGCGCGGACGGCGGCGAAGTGCTCGCGGCACGCGTCGCAGAGCGAGTCGCCGATCGTCGGCGCGCCTTCGAGCAGCGCTCGCGTGCGCTCGCTCTTGACGTCGAAGACGCGCAGCGGGCTCGTCGCGAGCTTCTGCAGCGCCTCCTCGTCGAGCTCGGCCCGGTGCTCCTCCAGCCAGGCGGTCAGCTTCGCGACGTAGGCGGGCCGGCACTCGCGGCAGCCGACCGAGTTCAGCTCCAGCCGGTAGGTCGTGACGCCGAGCCGGCGCAGGAGCGTGTCGTAGAGCTGGACGATCTCGGCGTCGATCGCCGGGTCGGCCGAGCCGATCGCCTCGACCGACAGCTGCCAGTGCTCGCGGTAGCGGCCGCGGCCGGGCGCGCCGTAGCGGTACATCGGCGCGATCGTGTAGAGCTTCTGCGGCTGCGGCTCGCGGTGCAGGCCGTGCTCGACGTAGGCGCGTGCGATCGGCGCCGTCCCCTCGGGGCGCAGGGTCAGCGAGCGGTCGGAGCGGTCGGCGAAGGTGTACATCTCCTTCTGGACGACGTCCGAGCCCTGGCCGGACGTGCGCAGGAAGAGGTCGGTGTCCTCGAAGACGGGCGTCTGGATCGGCCGGTAGCCGTAGAGCGCCGCCAGCCGCTCCATCTCCCCCGTCACGCGCCGCCACAGCGGCTGCTCGGACGGGAGGATGTCGTGGGTGCCGCGCGGCCGCTCGAGCTTGCTCACGCGCGCAGCTCGGCGAGGAACGGGTTGGCGGCGAGCTCCGCGCCGAGCGTCGTCGCCGGGCCGTGGCCGGGAAGGACGATCGTGTCGTGAGGGTAGGCCGACGCCAGCGAGCGGATCGAGTCGAGCAGCGTGTCCCAGTCGCCGAACGGCAGGTCGGTGCGCCCGACGGAGCGCTGGAAGAGGACGTCGCCCGAGAACAGGTGGCCGTCGGCGTGGTACGAGAGATGCCCCGGCGAGTGGCCGGGGACGCTCGTCACCTCGAACGAGATGCCCGCGGCCTCGATCGTCTCGCCGCCCGAGAGCAGCGTCGCTTCGCCCGCGTACGGCGGCGTCGTCAGCCCCGGGAAGAAGTCCTGCGGACGCCGGAAGACGTCGAGCTCCCCCTCGGGCAGCCAGACCGGCGCCTGCGTGGCGTCGGCGACCTCGGCCAGCGCGCCGAAGTGGTCGTAGTGACTGTGCGTGAGCAGGATCGCGGCGCAGGTCGCGCCGAGTCGCTCGAGCGCCTCGAGGATCGCGCGGCGCCTCGTCGCCCGGGTCGATCACGGCAGCCTCCACCCCGTCCGGAGCGGCACGGACGACGAAGCAGTTCGTCCCGATCGGGCCGAGCGAGAGCTGGTCTACGGCGAGCGTCATGAAGCGGATGAGTCTATCCTTGGCCCGGATGGCTGCCCGGCAATCCGCGCACTCCCGGATGACGCCCCAGACTCAGCGCCGGGAGCCACCCTCGCTCTTGCCAAGGCAACCAGCCTTGGCCGCGAGCGAGTGCGTCTCCCGGCGTGGTCTGGAGCGCCCCCGGAAGCACCCCGATCACCGAGCAGCCATCTGATGCAGACCTGGAACCTGATGGAGATCGAGGCGCCCGCCGGCACCCGCGACCCGGTCGTCGTCCACTCCGGCAACGAGGCCCGCGCCGTCCTGATCGTGCTCAACCCCGGTCAGGTGATGGGCGACCACCAGGTGAAGGAGAACGCCTGGGTGACGGTGCTCGAGGGCACGGTGCGGATCTCGGCCGACGGCGAGTCGATCGACGCGACGCCGGGGATGCTCTGCCGCTTCGACCCCGACGAACGGCACTCGCTCGCGAGCGACGACGGCGCGCGCGTGCTGCTGCTGCTCGCGCCGTGGCCCGGCGAGGGCCACTACCGCGGCTCGCAGGCCTGAGCTGTTGCCGCAGGCCTGGCCCCAGCCGATGCTCGTCGTCGGCGACGTGCAGGCGTCGGCTCGCTTCTACGCGACCGTCCTCGGAGCGGCGGCGACCCACGGCGGCGACGAGTACGAGCAGATCATGAGCGGCGGCGAGCTCGTGCTGCAGCTCCACGCGCTCGACGCCGAGCACCACCACGGCCCGATGGCCGCCGCCGAGGCGCCGCGCGGCAACGGCTTCGTCGCCTGGTTCGAGGTCGACGACCTCGACGCGGCGGTGCAACGGGCCCGGGACGCAGGCGCCGAGGTCGAGCGCGACGTGCACGAGAACCCGAACGCGAAACAGCAGGAGCTCTGGCTCCGCGACCCGGACGGCTACCTCGTCGTCCTCGCCGGCCCGTCGGCGTACCGCCCGCGCGGCGCGCGGGTAGACCGCGCGTCGGGCGAGAGGACGCTCGCCCAGGCCGAGTCTCTGCGCGGTGTAACTATGGCGTCCTCAAGCCTGGCACCTGCGGATCGCTTCGGCTGTCGCCACCGTCACCGTGTCTCTACTCGTGTGACGGTTCCGGTGAACGTGGATCGCGAAGCCGGCGACGACTGGGGTTCTGATCGCCAGACACGGCCTCGCTTTTCCGCGCCTCCGCTCAGCCCGTCGAATTCGCCGGTGCCGCTGACGATCGTCCAAGACGCCCTTCTCGCGGGGTCTGACCCTCCGGATCAGGGCCAGCTCCCACCTCCGGCGTGAAGCCGATCCTCACGGTGCCGTCCGGGCAGGTGACCTTCCGGTCGATCAGGTACGCCTTCATCTTGGGATCGAGGCTCGCGTGGGACTCCAGGATCGTCCCACCGACGCAGAACGGCGTGCCCCCGAGCGTGGACCCCTCAAGAACCGTGCCGGTGGCAATCGGCTCAGAACCCTCCTCCGTGGCGACAATCAGCGTCGCGCGGATCACGATCGGCTCGCCGGCTGGCGCAGTGGCCGTGGCCGCGCTCGTGTTCACTGTGTCCCTTTCCTCAGACCGCCGTCACGCGCCCAAGAACAGCACACCGACGAGAACCAGCATCCCCGCAAGACCAGCGACTACCGCTCTGAGCAGGCGCATCCCGTCGTCGAGTGCGTGCGACGAAGCCACCGCCGGCCACGAATGATCGGGTCTCGACACGGGATGCGGCGTCTGCCAGCGCCACAGCACAGGCCGAACTTCGCGCATCCGCGCGATGCTACAGCTGACGCAGACGCGCAGCGATAGTCCTCCGGCGTCATTCCCGAACGCTGGCCCAGACGACCACCCGCGATCCCGCGTGGCTCGGCCGGACGCCTTACGATCGTCGGGTGAAGGAATTCGTTCCGCGCGATTTCGACGCTCCCCGGCGGCTGGAGACGCCGCAGTTCGTGCTCGAGCCGCTCGGCCCGGAGCACAACGAGCTGGACTACGACGCCTGGACGTCGTCGATCGAGCACATCCGGGCGACGCCCGGGTATCCGGACGGCTCCTGGCCGCGAGAGATGACGCTGGACGAGAACCGCGCGGATCTGCAGCGCCACGCCGACGACTTCCGCGCCCGGAAGGGGTTCACGTACACGGTGCTCGATCCGGCCGACCGTGGGGTGATCGGGTGTGTGTACATCTACCCGCTGCCGGACAGCGACCACGACGCGTGCGCGCTCTCCTGGGTGCGGGAGAGCCATGCGGAGCTCGACGCCCCGGTCTGGCGCGCCGTCACCCGGTGGCTGGAGTCGGACTGGCCGTTCGCGAGCGTCGAGTACGCCCCGCGCGCCTAGGCCTCGTCGATTCGGCGCCGGCTCGGACTCTGCCTCGCGCGCGTTAGAGTCGAACGGTGCCGACGGTGCACGTGACCGCCGAGAGCTCGGCCCCCGCGGAACGCGTCCTGGCGGCCGCGCGCGACTTCTCGGCTCGCCGGGCCGACCTCTGGCGCGACGTCTACGTCGAGCATCTCCAGGTGCACGACGCGGGCGCTACCTGGGCGGAGGTGACCGAGGGGAATCCGTGGCCGATCGGGTTCGTCTGGGAGCGTCTCCGTCTACGACTGGTCGGAGCCGGGCGCCGTCAAGGGTCGCGTGCTCGAGTCGAACATCTTCAAGCCGGGGAGCAGCTGGGAGCTTCACGCCACCCCTCTCGACGGTGGCGGCAGCTGCGTCGAGATCGTCGCCGTGCGCCATCTGCGCGGCGTCAAGGGGCGGCTGCTCGCACCCCTGTTCCCGCTCGGGCTGGCGCGTCGGGACGTCGCCGACTATCTGCGCCTCTTCCTCTCGGCACTGGAGGCCGAGGAGGATGGCGTCGAGCCGGCGCCTTAGTCGGCCCACCAGCCGCGGCGGCCGTCGACGTCTCCGCGCGGGTCGTCACCGAGGTTCGGCGCGCCGACGACGAGGAGCTCGAGACCCTCCGGCCCGGCCTCGTAGCCTCGCCAGGTGCCTGGCGGGACGCGCACCGCGTCCCACTCCTTCAGCTCGACGATCTCGTCGTCGAGCTTCATCCGCCCGCTCCCGCGGAGGACGACGTACACCTCCTCCTGGGTGGCGTGCGTGTGGCCGTACGGGAAGCGGCAGCCGGGTGGGACGCGCTGGTGGCTCAGCGCGAGCTGCTCGAGCTCGAGCGGCTTCGTCGCGGCGCGGAACTCGAGGCCGGGCGCGCCGTCGAAGACGGCGCCGATGTCCTCCACGTCCCCCTTGATGTTCCTCCGCGTGAACGGCATCGGTCGGCCGCTCAGGCGAGCACGCGTTCGAGCGCCCCGCGGTCGGTCGGCGCGCCGTGCGCGGGGAGCACGAGCTCGACCGGGAGGTCGAGCAGCGGCCGGAGTCGCTGGACGACGTCGTCCCGGGTGACGTGCGTGCGCCCGCCAAGCTGGACGTCGAGCCCCTTGCCGAAGTCCGAGAGGGAGTCGCCGCTGACGATCGCGCCGACGGCGGGGATCCAGAGGACGACGTCGTTGTCCTCGCGGCCGGCGTGGGCGTGGATGCCGAACGGCCACTCCCCCGGGCCGTGGAAGTGCCCCTCGCCCTCGCCCGCGCGCAGCCAGGCCAGATCCTCGCTCTCCATCCCGCGAACCTTGTCGGGATCGACGCCGAACTTCTCGACCCAGTCCTCCCACGTGTCGGCGGGCGGTGTGTGGATCGGCAGGCCGAGCGCTCGTGCGTCGCGCTCGTGGTAAGGCGCGGTCAGCACGACAGCGGTTGCGCGCTCCTGCAACTCGTCGGGAACGGAGAGCGGGTCGAACAGAACGACGTCCTCGCCGAGCTCGATCGCGTACGAGGACACGAGCTCCGGCCACCACTGCTCCTCGTCCCAGCCGGGATGCGGCGACTGCCAGTGCCAGACCCCGGGGCGCAGCTCCTCCACGGCGCAATCCTATTCGAGGAGCCGTGCCGGCGACCCGCGTCTCCTCTACGTCTGGAAGGGAATCCGCCGTCGGCGGACCCTAGCGCGCTCCGCCGAGCAGGTCCAGGAACGCCGGCTCGTCGCGGATCGCGTCGAAATCCGAGTCGCTCTCGGCCAGCTCGCGGAAGCCGTCCCACCGGTCGATGGCCTGGCGGAGGTGCTCGATCGCCTCGTCCGTCTGGCCCGCGAGGCTCTCGCAGCAGGCGGTGTTGAAGTAGAGATACGGCTGGTCCGGGCGAGCCTGGATCAACTCGCGGCCCTTCGCGGCCGCGTCGGCGTACGCTCCGGCCTCGTAGAGCGGCCGCGCCGAGTCCCACCACAGCTCCGGGGCGAGCAGCCGAACCGAGTCCGGAAGGCCCACCCAGGGATGCCGCCTGGAGTCGTAGCCCGACTCCGTCGGCGGCGGGAACGTCGGGTCGGCGAACGAACCGACGGAGACGACGACCAGATCCGGCTCCGACGGCTCCGTGTGGAAGACCTGCGAGCCGCAGTCGGGACAGAAGTGGAAGACGTGCTCCTTGCGGTCTGCCTCGTCGGAGACGCGCGTGAAGTCGCTGAAACGGCCCTTCACCTGCACCTGGTCGGAGTTGAACGCAGCCTGCATGCCGAACGCGCTCCCGGTGCGTCGCTGGCAGGCGATGCAGTTGCAGATCGAGACGACGAACGGCGACCCCTCGACCTCGAGCCGAAGTTGCCCGCAGTGACAGGTGGCTTCGCGCGACCCCACGACGTGAACCCTAGACCCGTCAGGCCTTTGCGGCCGACCCATCGGGCCACGGCAGCCGGACAGGCTCGTGATCGCCGGGCCAGTCTGCGTACGCCTCGTCGGGAACGCTGGTCTCGGTCGCCACCGACGCGCCGTGCTTTGCCGCGACCGCGCTGACGGGATAGCGAATCGGCTCGTCGGGCCGCGCACCGATCATCAGGACGGAGCAAGGCCCGTCGCCTGCGCCGACGAGGATGTGATCGGTACCGGCCGGACAGTGGAAGTAGTCCCACTGCCGCAACTGCCGCTCTTCTTCCTCCACGATCAGCGTGCACTCCCCCGCGAGCACGAGGAACCCCTCCTGGACGCCCTCCGAGTGGTAGAGCGCGTTCGGGTCGCCCGGCCACAGCACCCGCAGATGAACGCCGAGGTCCGCGAACGGATGCTCCTGCGACTCGATCGGATAGGTCACGCCGCCCTTCTCCTCGTTCCGCACGGCGAGCGCCTCGCCGAGGTTGAGGACGAACCAGCCCTCGGACGTGATGTAGCGGCCATACGGGGTGTCGGCCGAGCTTGCTTCCTTGACGGGCATTCGTCCTCCTCGGAGTAGTGGGGCGAAGCTGAACCCGTACCCCTCGAGGGGCCACCCTTGAACATTTGCCCCGGGTTTGCGCACTAGGGGCGCGTGAGAAACAGCTGCTTCTCCTTCGCCAGGTGCGACGGCCACTCGAGGCGGTCCGCCCCGGCGAAGCGCAGGTAGGCGCGGAGTGCGTCCCGCATCGCGTCGACGAAGCCCTCGGTGCGGCCCGGCGCGAACCCGTCCTCCCACCAGAGGTCGAGCATCTGCACCGCGCCGCCCTCGCGGTCGATGCGCGGCTCGATCCGGCCGACGAGGCGGTCGCGGAAGAGCAGCGGCAGCACGTACCAGCCCCAGCGCCGCTTCGCCGGCGGGACGAAGAGCTCCCAGACGTACTCGAACCCGAAGAGCGCGCCGAGGAAGGCGCGGTCCCAGACGAGCGGGTCGAACGGGGGCAGGAAGGCGACGGAGGGCGGCGGCTCCGGCGGGCCCTCGAGCAGCCCGACCTCCTCCGCGAGGACGAAGCGCTTGCCGCGCACGCCCTCGATCTCGACGGGAACGATCTCCCCGTCGTCGACAAGCCGCGTGCGCAGCGCAGTCCTGCCGGGTGACTCCGGCCACCGCGGATCGGCCTTCGCGGCGCCCAGGCCGCTGAACTCACCCGCCCCGCCGCCGACGCCGAGCAGGCCGTGCGCGCGGTAGCGCGAGAGCAGCTTGTGGCGCAGCCGTTCCTCCACCGGGACGCTGCGCGCGAGCACGTCGGCCGGCAGCAGCCGCTCGAGCAGGTCGTAGTAGCGGCGGTTGCCCTCCCGGCGCGCGAGGCCGAGCACTCCGGCGACGGCAGACGCCTCGAGCACCGCGCGGACCGTGTTCGTCGGCACGCCGAACCAGTCGACCGTCCCGCCCTGTGCGCGCTCGAAGTCGAGCGCCGACAGCGGCCCGTCGGCGCGGATCCGCTCGCGCACGCCTCCGGCGACCTCGGCGTTCTCCTCGAGGAGGCGGTGCGCGCTCCGGCCCAGCGTCCCGCGGAACCACGGGAAGTCGCTCGTCGGGACGAGTGAGAGCCCCTTGTTGTACGCCTCGAAGATCTCGCGCCGCTCGTAGAGCTCGTCGCACCAGGCAGGGTCGTAGTCGGCGACGCGTGCGTGCAGGACGAGGTCGTGGGTCCGGCCGGCGACCGCGAGCGGATCGAACTGGATCGAGCCGAGACGGCGGAAGACCTCGAGCACCGCGTCCGGCCCTCCCGCGAGCGACCGCGCGGGCGCGAGCGCGTGCCGTGCGACGAGAAAGCGACGTGCGGCCTCGGCGGTGACCCTCACGGGCGCGGAGGCTAGCGGGCTAGGGCTTCTGGTCGCGCGCGAGGCGCTTCTGGTACGAGCGCCAGACCATCGAGTCCATGAAGTAGCTGAAGGGCAGGAAGAAGCCCATCAGCACGATCGTCTGCACCACCTGCTGCGGCAGCGTCAGGTCCTTGCCGAGCAGCATCACCGTGATCAGCATCAACGGGAAGAAGATGAGGCCCCTGCGGCCGGTGCGCCGCCACGAAGGCGGCTCGATCACGCGACCGCCACGCGAGCGCGTCTGAGCCCTGTCGGGGCGCCCGCCCTTGCCGTTCTTGGTGGCGCGCGTCGAGCCGATCAGCTCCTCGGCCACCTCGGGGGCGAGCTCGTTCCCCTCCTCATCGACGTACACCTCTTCGTACTCATGCCGCTGCAGTTTCTGCTGGCGGCGCTTCTGTTTCCTCGTCGGCATCTCTCTCAGTATGCCGGTCGCCCCCAGGCGACCGACCCGTCCTTGATCACCGTGCCGACGACGTCGCCGGCGAGCTGGTAGGCGAGGTAGCGCCAGTCGGGCACATCGAGGAGCGTGATGTCGGCGGCGAAGCCCGGAGCGATCCTGCCGATCCGGTCCGCCCGGCCGAGGACGTGCGCGGCGTTGACCGTGCAGGCGGCGAGCGCCTCCGCCGGGCCGAGCTTGAGTTGCGTTGCGGCGAGCGAGGTGACGAGCGGCAGGCTCGCGCAGAACGCACTGCCGGGGTTGAAGTCGGTCGCGAGCGCAACGGCGGCGCCCGCATCGACGAGCGCGCGTGCCGGTGGCATCGGCCTGTCGAGGAAGAGCGCGCTCGCGGGCAGGAGCACGCCGGTGACGTCGCTCGCAGCAAGCGCGGCGATCCCGTCCGCGCCCGTCGCCTCGAGGTGGTCGACCGAGCGCGCGCCCAGCTCGACCGCCAGGGAGATCGCGCCCGCCTCGGTGAACTGGTCGCCGTGCAGCCGCAGCGCGAGCCCGTGCTCGCGCGCCGCCTCGAGGTAACGCCGCGCCTGGGCGGCGTCGAAGGCGCCGCGCTCGAGGAAGACGTCTGCCGCCTCGGCCAGCGCCGCCGCGTCGGGCAGCACGTCTGCGAGCAGGAAGGCGAGGTACGCGTCGGCGTCGTCGTGCTCCGGCGGGATCGCATGGGCGCCGAGGAACGTCGGGATTCCGCCCGCGTCTCGCACGGCTCGCAGGGAGGCGAGCTCGGTCTCGCGGTCGAGCCCGTAGCCCGACTTGCCCTCGAACGTCGTCGTGCCCGCGTGCAGCATCCAGTCGCGGTGGCGCGCGACCGCGGCAGTGAGCCCGTCTTGCCCGGCCGCCCTGGTCGCGCGCACGGTGGAGAGGATGCCGCCGCCGGCCGCGTGCAGCTCCTCGTAGCTCGCGCCCGCCGCGCGCAGCGAGAACTCCTCGACGCGGTCGCCGCCGAACGCCGGATGGGTGTGGCAGTCGACGAGCCCCGGGATCGCGCAGAGCCCGCGGCCGTGCAGCTCGACCACGTCGCCGTCGACTCGACCGAGCGAGCGCATCGTCCCGACGGCCTCGATCATCGGCCCGTCGCAGAGGACGTAGCCGTCGTCGATCCAGTCGAGATCGGCGAGCGCGCTCCCGCGCAGCGGCGCGTCGCGCCCGGCCGGACTGACGATCTGCGTCAGGTCGCGGATCAGCAGCTTCGGCACGTCAGGAGCCGGATGCGGGCAGGCTCGGCAGGTCGAGGCCGCCGTCGCGCGCGGCGTCGAGCGCCTCGTCGTAGCCCGCGTCGGCGTGGCGCATCACGCCGGTCCCAGGATCGGTCGTGAGCACGCGCTCGAGCCGCTCCGCCGCCTCGGCGCTGCCGTCGGCGAGCACGACCATGCCGGCGTGGATCGAGTTGCCGATCCCGACGCCGCCGCCGTGGTGGACGCTGACCCAGGTCGCGCCCGCCGCCGTGTTCAGGAGCGCGTTCAGGATCGGCCAGTCGGCGATCGCGTCGGAGCCGTCCTGCATCGCCTCGGTCTCGCGGTACGGGGACGCCACCGAACCGGAGTCGAGGTGGTCGCGCCCGATCACGACCGGCGCCGACACAGCGCCCGAGCGGACGAGCTCGTTGATCGCGAGGCCTGCTTTCGCTCGGTCGCCGTAGCCGAGCCAGCAGATGCGGGCCGGCAGCCCCTGGAAGGCGACGCGCTCGGGGGCCAGCTCGAGCCAGCGCTGGAGCAGCACGTCGTCGGGGAAGAGCCGCTGGAACTCCTCGTCGATCGCGGCGATGTCGGCCGGGTCGCCCGAGAGGACGGCCCACCGGAAGGGGCCGATGCCGCGGCAGAAGAGCGGCCGGATATAGGCCGGGACGAAGCCCGGGTATGAGAAGGCCTCCTCTACTCCTCCCTCATGTGCCTCCCCGCGCAGGTTGTTGCCATAGTCGAAGACATAGCTGCCCGCGCGGACGAACTCGAGCATGCCCTCGACGTGCGCCGCGATCGACTCGCGCGCCCGGCGGAGGTACTCCTCGGGGTCGGAAGCGCGCAACGAAGCCGCTTCCGCGACCGACAGGCCCGCCGGGACGTAGCCGGTGAGCGGATCGTGGGCCGCCGTCTGGTCGGTGACGAGGTCGAAAGATTCACTGTTTCGTGCCAGTTCCGGCACGACCTCGGCCGCGTTGCCCTCGACCGCGACCGAGAGCGCGCGCCCCTCCGCCGCCGCCGCCCGCACGCGCGCGACGCCGTCCTCGAGCGAGTCGGCGACCTCGTCGAGGTAGCGCGTCTCCAGCCGGCGCGCGATCCGTGACGGGTCGACCTCGATGCAGAGGATCGCCGCGCCGGCCATCGTCGCCGCGAGCGGCTGCGCGCCGCCCATGCCGCCGAGCCCGGCGGTCAGGATCGTGCGCCCGGCGAGGTCGGCGCTGCCGAAGTGCTTCTCGCCCGCGGCGGCGAACGTCTGGTAGGTGCCCTGCAGGATCCCCTGGGTGCCGATGTAGATCCAGCTGCCGGCGGTCATCTGCCCGAACATCGTCAGACCCTCCGCCTCGAGCCGCCGGAACTCGTCCCAGTTCGCCCAGCGCGGCACGAGCAGCGAGTTCGCGATCAGGACGCGCGGCGCGCCCTCGTGCGTGCGGAAGACGCCGACCGGCTTGCCGCTCTGGACGAGCAGCGTCTCGTCGTCGCGCAGCCGCAGCAGCGTGCGCACGATCGCCTTCAGCGCCTCGTGCGACCGCGCGGCGCGGCCGGAGCCGCCGTAGACGACGAGCTCCTCGGGCCGCTCCGCCACCTCGGGGTCGAGGTTGTTCAGGAGCATCCGCAGCGGCGCCTCCGTCTGCCAGGAGCGGGCGTTGAGCTCCCGGCCGCGCGGCGCCCGGATCGCAGAGAGGTCGCCGGCGAGCGACTCGACGAGCGCGTCGAGCGAGGAGACGCTCACGCGAGTGCCCCGATCTTGGCCTCGGCGGCGGCGAGGATCGAACCGTCACGGATGGCGTCGGCGACACGCTCGATGTCCTCCGAGAGCGAGCGGTCGTCGCGAACGCGCTCGGAGAGCGCCCGCACCGCGCCGTGCGTCGCCCGCACGCCCGGGCCCGGCTCGAGCGGGGCGAGGAACTCGATCGCCTGCGCGCCCGCGAGCAACTCGATCGCCAGCGCCCGCTCGCTGTTCGCGAGCACCTGCAGAGCCTTCAGGCCGGCTGCGTTCCCCATCGACACATGATCCTCCTGTCCGGCGCTCGTGGGAATCGAGTCGACGCTCGCCGGGTGGCAGAGCGACTTGTTCTCGGAGACGAGCGACGCGGCCACGTACTGCGGGATCATGAAGCCGCTGTTGAGCCCGCCCTCGAGCGTCAGGAACGGCGGCAGCCCCTCGGAGAGCGACGGGTTGACGAGCCGCTCGACCCGGCGCTCGGAGATGCTCGCCAGTTCGGCGACGGCCATCGCGAGCGTGTCGAGCCCGAACGCGAGCGGCTGGCCGTGGAAGTTCCCGTTCGAGACGACGATCCCCTCGTCGACGAGCACGAGCGGGTTGTCGGTCGCGGCGTTCAGCTCGACGCCGACGGTCGCCTCGACGTAGTCCAGGATGTCGCGGCTCGCGCCGTGCACCTGCGGTGCGCACCGGAGCGAGTAGGCGTCCTGGACGCGGTCGCACCAGCGGTGCGAGTCGATGATCGCCGAGTCCTCGAGCAGCCGGCGCAGGTTCGCGGCCGAGTCGACCTGCCCCTTGAGCGGCCGCGCCGCGTGGATCGCCGGATGGAAGCTCGTCCGCGAGCCCTGCAGCGCCTCGAGCGAGAGCGCGCAGGCGAGGTCGGCGACCCGCGCGAGCCGCCACGCACGTTGGAGTGCCAGCGCGGCCATCGAGGCCATGAACTGGGTGCCGTTGATCAACGACAGCCCCTCCTTGGCGCCGAGCACGACCGGTTCGAGCCCGGCCGCGGCGAGCGCGTCGGCGCCGGCGTGGAGGGTCCCGTCGAACCACGCCTGCCCCTCGCCGACGAGCGGCAGCGCCAGGTGCGCGAGCGGGGCGAGGTCGCCGCTCGCGCCGACCGACCCTCGCGCCGGCACGCGCGGGAGCACGCCTCGGTTCAGGCACTCGACGAGCAGCTCCACGGTCTCGATCCGCGCGCCGGAATACCCCTTTGCGAGCGCGTTCGCACGGAGCAGCATCGCGGCGCGCACGACCTCGTCCGGGTACGGCTCGCCCACTCCGCAGGCGTGGCTGCGGAGCAGGCGGAGCTGTAACTCATCGACCTTGTCGGCCGGGATCGACTCGGAGACGAAGCGGCCGAAACCGGTGTTGACGCCGTACGTGTGCTCGGCGGCATGCTCGACGAGCGCCCGGGCCGCCCGCATCTGCTCCCGCGCGGAGTCGGTCAGCTCGACCGGCTCGCGCTGCACCGCGACCTGCCAGACGTCCTCGACCCGGAGGTCGTTCCCGGTCAGGGCGTGGCTCACGCGAGCGAGTCTAGTCCCGGGTCGGGACTAGTGGTGCATCGGCGCTTCGGTGCCGGTCGTGTGGAGCAGGTTCTCGACGTCGCGCACGCCGCGGATCCTCTGCGTCCGCTCGGCGAGCGTGTCGATCAGCTCCTGCGAGGGCAGCTCGCCGCGCAGCTGGACGACGCCGTCCTGGGCGTTGATGTTGATCGCGGCCTTGACCTCGTGCTCCTCGCGGAAGAGCTCGCTCTCGACCTTCGCCTTCAGGGTCGCATCGTCGTAGTCACGCGGCAAGAGAGCACTGACGGCTCCGTGCACCTTGCCGACGATGACCTTCCCCTTGCGGGTCGCGAGCGCGCCGACGCCGATCGCGAGCAAACCGAGTCCGATCCCAAACTTCTTCATGCGTGCTCCTTTTGTTCGCTGTCCCTTCTCCCCTACCAGAGGTGGGCCTGAGGGAAACCCCCGCTACGGGAGCAGCCGGAGCTCGAGCACCCGCGTCGCGTCGAAGCCGTCGATGCGCAGCATCGCGCCGGCCGCGGCGGCCGCAGCTCCCGCGGGCATCAGGCCGACCAGCTCGGAGCCGAGCACCGCCGCCCCGCGCTCCCTCGCCTCAGCCTCGATGCGGACGACGATCTCGTGCAGCGCTGCGGCCTCCCAGTCCTCGACGTTCATGGAGACCTGGACGACGCCGGCACGCGGCAGGTCGAGGCCGAGCGCGCGCACCCCGGGGAAGCCGCCGCCGGTCTCGCGGACGGCCGCCGCGATCGCGCGGGCGACCTCGTGCGAGCCGCGCAAGTTGACGTTGAAGGCGATCAGGGGGCGCCGGGCGCCGACGATGACGCCGCCCGCGCGCTCGTCGAGCCGCGCAGGCCCGAAGTCGGGCGCGAGCTCGCCGGCGTCGATCCGGCGCTGCAGCTCCTCGGGGCCGCCCTTGCGGAAGAAGGCGGGGCCGCGGCCGGGTGCGAGCTCGCCGTAACAGAAGACCGGCAGCCCGAGCTCGTCGCCGATCCGCGCTGCGAGCGCGCGCGCAGTCTCGACGGCGGCGGGCATGTCCTCGGGCCTGATCGGCACGACCGGCACGACGTCCGCGGCCCCGATCCGCGGGTGCGCTCCCTCGTGGCGGCGCAGGTCGATCCGGTCGCGCGCGCACGCGATCCCGGCGAGCAGCGTCTCGACGAGCTCGTCCGGCTCGCCGACGAGCGTGAAGACGGAGCGGTGGTGGTCGGCGTCGACGTGGACGTCGAGCAGCCGCGCGTGCGCCGCCAGCGCGGCGCGCAGCGCCTCGACGACGGCGTCGTCGCGGCCCTCGGAGAAGTTCGGCACCGACTCGAGCACGGTCGTAGATTAGGAGGGTGCAGGCCTACTACGAAGCGCGGGCGCCGGAATACGACGACTGGTGGCTTGGAACCGGCCTGTTCGCGGCACGCGACCGGCCCGGCTGGGACGAGGAGCGCGACGCGCTGATCGGGGTGCTCGCCGGCCTGCCGCCGGCGCGGACGCTCGACGTCGCCTGCGGCACCGGCTTCCTGACACAGCACCTTCCCGGCGACGTGACCGGCCTCGACGGCAGCGCCGCGATGCTCGAGGTCGCGAGCGCGCGACTGCCGATGACGGCGTTCGTGCAGTCGGACGCGCTCCGCCTCCCCTTCGCCGACGACACCTTCGAGCGCGTGTTCACGAGCCATTTCTACGGCCATCTCGAGGACGGGGAGCGCGGACGCTTCCTCGCCGAGGCTCAGCGGATCGCGCCGGAGCTCGTCGTCGTCGACTCGGCGCTGCGCGACGACGTCGAGCCGGAGGAGCTGCAGGAACGCGTCCTGAACGACGGCTCCCGCTGGCAGGTCTACAAGCGCTACTTCGAGCCCGGACGCGCTCGCGCGCGAGCTCGGCGGCGGCGAGACGCTCCACGCCGGCCGCTGGTTCGTGGCGGTGGTCTCGCGCGCGTGACCTCGGTCGTCCCCTTCCTCCGCGTCACCGACGCCGAGGCGAGCGCGGCCTGGTACGCGCGCATCGGCTTCGAGGTCGAGTGGCGCCACCGCTTCGAGCCCGGGCTCCCCCTCTTCGTCGCGCTCGCCCGCGGCGACGCTCGCCTCTTCCTCTCCGAGCACACCGGCGACGCCCCGCCGAACGGCCTCGTCTACCTCTACGTCGAGGACGTCGACGCCGTCGGCCGGGAGTTCGAGATCGAGCCGGAGCTCGCCCCGTACGGCGTCCGTGAGCTCGAGCTCGCCGACCCCGACGGCAACCGGGTCCGCGTCGGCACCCCCGTCGAGTGACCGTCCGCAAGCGCTCCTACCGGTCGCTCGCGTCGCTGCAGCGCGACAACGCCCGCTGTCGCGCCTGCCTCGAAGCGGGCTTCCAGATCGAGTCGTGGCCGGTGCGGGCGCCCTTCCACGGCCAGCGGGCGTATCTCTTCGGCCAGGCGCCGGGGATCGTCGAGGGCGAGGAGCGGCTGCCGTGGCGCGGCCGCGCGGGCCAGACGCTGCGGCGCTGGCTGCGGCTCGACGGCGACGAGCTCTACGAGCGCTTCTACTGCGCCTCCGTCACCCGTTGCTATCCCGGCCGGCCCGCGTCCGGCCGCGGCGACCGGACGCCGACACCGCGCGAGCAGGACCTGTGCGAGTTCTGGCGCGACTGGGAGCTGGAGCTGCTGCGCCCCGACCTGATCGTCACCGTCGGCGGGCTCGCACTGAAGCGGCTGCTCGGGATCCCGACGCTCACCGGGGCGATCGGCAAGAGCTACACGAGGCACGGCGCGATCGTCGTCCCGCTCCCCCACCCCTCCGGCGCGAGCGGCTGGCTGAACGACGAGGCGAACCGCGCGCGGCTCGGCAAGGCCCTCGTCCACGTGCGCCGCGAGCTCGGACGGCTCGCCTGAGGCTGCCGCCCGTCAGTCGGACCGCCACAGGTCGATCTGCGGCAGCCCGTGGATCCCGAGCGTCTGTGACAGCTCGCCGCAGTGGTAGGCCTCGTGCGTCAGCAGACGTTGCAGGATCGAGGCCCGCGAATGGACCTGCTGCGCACCGCCGAACGACCGCTCGACCGGCTCGTCGAGCAGCTCCGGCGTCCACTCGTCGAGCACGCGGTCGACGATCGCCCAGGTCGTGTCGAGCGCGTGGACGAGCTCGGTCGCGTTGCGGGGATGATCGAGGTCGTCCTCCCAGCCCTCGCCGGTCAGCGCATCCGGGAACGGCGTGGCCTCCGCGCCCGGCTCGCCCACGACGCCGCACAGCCAGTACACGCGGACGCCGGCGGTGTGCCCGACCGTGGCCCAGATCGGCCAGCCGTCCGGTGCCGGCCGGATCGCGAGCTGGGCGTCGGACATCGCGCCGACGACCTCCGTCAGGCGCCGGTTGTACTGCGGCCAGCGGTCGTAGAAGCGTCGGATCGAGATGCCCGGAGTCTAGGCGAGGGTCGGCGCCCCCGCCGCGAGCTCGGCCGCCTCGAGGCCGACGGCTAGATTTCGCCGGTGAGCCAGGTCCCGTACCGCCGCACGTTCATCCGGTTGCTCGGGTTCCTGCAGCCCTACAAGCGCTCGCTGATCGTCTCGACCATCCTTGCCGTGCTCTCACAGGCGGCGGCGATCGGGATCGTTCTGCTCGTCGGCGAGGCGATCGACGGGATCGAGACACAGCGGGGCACGCGCACGCTGGCCTGGGTGGTCGCGGCGATCATGGCCGTCGGCGTCGTCAAGGCCGCCCTGATGGTCGGGCGGCGCGTGATCTCCGGCCGCCAGGCGCTCGGAATCGAGAAGGACATGCGCGAAGGGCTCTACGGGCACCTGCTGCGGCTCTCGTTCGGCTTCTACGACCGCCACCAGACCGGCCAGCTGATGTCCCGCGCGACCGTCGACCTGCAGTCGGTCCGCTTCTTCCTCGGCTTCGGCCTCATCTTCTTCTTCCAGCACGTGCTCACGATCGTCTCGGTGATGGCCGTGCTCTTCGTGATCGAGTGGCGCCTGGCGGTGATCGCCCTGGCGATCACGCCGATGATCGTGGCTGTCGCCTACCGCTACAGCCACGTCTCGCACCCCGTCCTGCGCGACGTCCAGCAGAAGCTCGGCGACGTCGCGACCGTGACGGAGGAGTCGATCGTCGGCGTCCACGTCGTCAAGTCGTTCGCGCAGGAGGACCGGCGGCAGGCGCTGTTCGAGCGAGCGTCGGGAGCGGTCTTCGACGCGACGGTGCGCGCGTTCCGCCAGCGCGCGATCTACGTGCCGCTGCTCTCGTTCCTGCCGTTGCTCGCGCAGGCAGCTGTCCTGCTCGCGGCCGGCCGCATGGTCGTCAACGGCTCGCTGACGCTGAGTCAGTTCTTCGAGTTCAACCTGCTGCTGGCGATGCTGATCGTGCCGCTGCGGAGCCTCGGGATGTGGGTGGGCCAGGCGCAGCGGGCGACCGCGTCCGGCGAGCGGATCTTCGAGGTGATGGACGAGCCGGAGGGCGTCGAGGACCTGCCCGGGGCGATCGAGCTCCCCGAGGGGCCCGGTGCGATCCGCTTCGAGCGGCTCACCTTCTCCTACGCCCCGGACCGCCCCGTGCTGCACGAGATCGACCTCGAGATCGCGGCGGGGAAGACGGTCGCCCTGATCGGCCACACCGGGTCGGGCAAGACGACGCTCGCCGCACTCGTGCCGCGCTTCTACGACGCGACCGAGGGACGCATCCTCGTCGACGGCGTCGACGTCCGCGACGTCGCACGCCGCTCGCTCCGCCGCGAGATCGGCGTCATCTCGCAGGATCCGTTCCTCTTCTCGGCGAGCGTCAGCGAGAACATCGCGTTCGGCGTCCTCGACGCGACCGACGAACGAATCGAGCAGGCGGCCCGCGCCGCGCAGGCACACGAGTTCGTGGAGGAGCTGCCGCTCGGCTACGACACGGTGATCGGCGAGCGCGGGATCACGCTCTCGGGCGGCCAGCGGCAGCGGCTCGCGATCGCGCGCGCGCTCGTGATCGACCCGCGCATCCTGATCCTCGACGACGCGACCGCCTCGGTCGACGCGACGACCGAGGCGAAGATCCGCGCGGGCCTCGCCGAAGCGATGCGGGGCCGGACGACGATCATCATCGCGCACCGCCTCTCGACGATCGCGCTCGCCGACGAGGTCGTCGTCCTCGAGCACGGCCGCATCGCCGCGCACGGCACGCAGGCCGAGGTGCTCGCGACGAGCGCCGTCTACCAGGAGATCCACGAGCACGGCCTGATCCAGGGGCTGCTGAAGGAGAGCGCGTGAAGGTCTGGCAGCCGGGGAGCCATCTCTCCGAGGAGCGCGGCGCCGCCGTCCGCGACTGGTCGTGGCGGCGGACGCGTCGGCGTTTCGGCCTGCTCGTCCGGCTGACGCTTCCCTATCGCGGCCGGACCGCGCTCGCGCTCGGCACGCTGCTCGTCTACACGCTCGTCGCGCTCGCGCCGCCGTACCTCGCGAAGCTTGCGATCGACGAAGGGATCCGTCCAGGCGATCTCAGCCGGCTGACGCAGATCGTCCTCGTCTTCCTCGCCTCCGCGCTGCTTGCGCTCGCCCTCTCGGCCGCGAACACCTACCTGACGGGCTGGACCGGCGAGCGCGTCCTGGCCGACCTGCGCAACAAGCTCTTCGGGCACCTCGAGCGGCTCTCGCTGGGCTTTTACGAGCGCAACCGCGCCGGCGTGATCATCAGCCGGATCACGAACGACGTCGAGGCGCTCGACCAGCTCGTCACCGACGGCGTCACGAGCCTGATCCAGAACACGCTCCTGCTGCTCGGCACCGCAGTCGTCCTCTTCTTCCTCGACTGGCGGCTGGCGCTCGCCACCCTGACCGTGCTCGTGCCGATGGCGCTCGTGACCGCCTGGTTCCGCACCCGTTCGAACCGGGCCTACCGGAACGTCCGCGAGCGGCTCGGCCTCGTCACCGCCACGCTCGCGGAGGACATCGCCGGGATGCGCGTCGTGCAGTCGTTCACGCGGGAGCCCGTGCAGGAGCAGGCGTTCCGCGGGGTCAACGACCGCTACCGCGCCGCGAACTACGAGACGACTGTCCTGAACGCGATCTACTTCCCGGCCGTCGACCTGCTCTCGTCGGCGGCCACGGCGATCGTCTTCGGCTATGGCGGCTGGCTCGTCTACCACGGCGACATGACCACGGGAACGCTCTTCGCGTTCGCGCTCTACCTCTCGAACTTCTTCGACCCGATCCAGCAGCTCTCACAGCTCTACAACACGTTCCTGTCCGCGATCGCGGCGCTGGACAAGATCATCGGCGTCCTCGACGAGGAGCCGCAGGTCGTCGACCCGCCGGGCGCGCTCGAACTGCCGCGGATCGAGGGGCGCGTCCAATTCGAGGACGTCCGCTTCGGCTACGGGCCGGAGTTCCCGGAGGTGCTGCACGGGCTCGAGCTCGACGTCCCCGCCGGCACCACCGTCGCGTTCGTCGGGCACACCGGCGCCGGCAAGTCGACGATCGCGAAGCTGATCGCCCGCTTCTACGACCCGACCGAGGGGCGGATCACGATCGACGGGGTCGACCTCCGGAACGTCACGCAGCACTCGCTGCGCCGCCAGCTCGGAATCGTGCCCCAGGAGGGTTTTCTCTTCGGCGGAACCGTCGCCGAGAACATCGCGTTCGGGCGGCCGACCGCCCGTCCGGACGAGATCGTCGCCGCCGCCGAAGCGGTCGGCGCGCACCGCTTCGTGCTCGAGCTCGAGGACGGCTACGAGACCCAGCTCGGCGAGCGCGGCACGCGCCTCTCGCTCGGACAGCGGCAGCTCGTCGCCTTCGCCCGCGCGCTCCTCGCCGACCCGCGCATCCTGATCCTCGACGAGGCGACCTCGTCGGTCGACATCGGCACCGAGCGGCAGATCGAGACGGCGCTGCGGCGGTTGCTCGCCGGGCGCACCGCCTTCGTGATCGCGCACCGGCTCTCGACGATCCGCGACGCCGACCTGATCGTCGTGCTCGAGCACGGCGTCGTCGTCGAGCAGGGGACGCACGAGGAGCTGCTCGCGCGGCAGGGGCTCTACACGAGCCTCTACGGCGACTGGGCCGACGAAGTCGCCTAGGCTGTCGCCGTGGAGACACAGGAGCCGGAGCAGGTGCTGGCGGGCTGGGGGCGCCGTCTCGTCGCTCTCGGCCTGGACGGCTTCATCCTCGCAGGGGTCGTGCTCACGACCATGCTCGTCGCCGGCGTGCCGCTCGACGAGATCAACTCGACGATCTGGGACGGAAGCTCGCTGACGGTGATCGCGCTGTTCGTGCTGCCCGAGGCGATCTACGACACCGCGATGATCGGCGCGCGCAGCCAGACGTTCGGGAAGATGGCGCTCGGGATCAAGGTCGTCGACGCGGAGAGCCGCGGCTCGATCGGCTACGCGCGCGCGTTTGCCCGTTGGTTGTCGACCGCGTTCCTGTGGGCGCTCTGGGCCGTGCCCGGAATCGTCGACCACCTCTGGCCGCTCCGCGACGGCCGCCGCCAGACCTTCCACGACAAGTTCGCCCGGAGCGTGGTGGTGCGCACGTGAACGAGATCGAGCCCGAGGGCGAGCTCGATCCCGAGACCGAGGAGCGCATCGACGAGCCGGTCGCCGACGAGGCGATCCGCGAGACCCGGCTGACGCCAGCGCAGGCCGTCGAGAAGATGCGGGTCAACCTGCCGGTTCGCGGCAACCGCAAGCTGCGGAAGCTGATGGACCGGGTCAACGACGACCGCCAGGTGAAGGCGTGGTGGCACGTCGCGAACGTGAACGCGGTCGTGCGGATGGAGATCAACGACCACTCCTGGGTGCACATCCAGATCGTCGCCAACATCGCGCTGAAGCTGCTGCGCCAGCTCGACAAGCACGGCGTCGAGGCCTCGGCGGTACGCGACTTCGGGCTCGACCAGGACGACGCCGAGGTGATCGTCACCCTCTCGGCGCTCCTGCACTGCGTCGGCATGTCGGTGCACCGGCACGGGCACGAGGACTTCTCGCTCTTCCTCGCAGAGCCGAAAATGCGCGAGCTGCTGGCGGGGATCTACGAGGAGCCTGAGCTGACAGTGATCGTCTCGGAGGTGCTGCAGGCGATCACGAGCCATCGCGCCGACGGGCAGCCGCTCGCGCTCGAGGCCGGGATCCTCCGCGTCGCCGACGCGCTCGACATGGCCGAGGGCCGCTCGCGGATCCCGTTCGAGAAGGGCCGCGTCTCGATGCACTCGCTCTCGGCCGCCGCGATCGACGACGTCTCGATCACCGACGGCGAGGAGCGGCCGGTCAAGATCGAGATCGTGATGAACAACTCGTCCGGCCTCTTCCAGGTCGACGGCCTCCTGAAGGCAAAGCTGCGCGGGTCCGGTCTGGAGCCGTACGTCGAGGTGATCGCGCACATCGACACCGAGGCGGAGAAGCGGTTGGTGCCCGTCTACCGGCTCGAAACCTAGGCGCTAAACTGGTGCGCGTCCCACCCGGTGCGGGATCGTCTAATGGTAGGACGCTCGGCTCTGGACCGAGTAGTCTAGGTTCGAATCCTAGTCCCGCAGCTCGCTCGGAAAAGCCCCGCTCAGGCGGGGTTTTGACATTTAAGACGGAGAGACGCGGGGGTCGCGGCGGGTGGCATGGCCGCTCGATCGCGCGTAGGCTCTCCCCATGCGCCTGCTCGGCCGCCGCTCCGGCCTGACACCGCTCGACGAGGCGGCGGCGTACGCCCGCTGCCACGGCACCCGCGACAACGACGTCCGGATCGTGAAGCTGCCGCCGCGGCGGCCGCGCTACGAAGACGTGCTGACGACCGGCGAGGAGCTGCGCGTCCTGTTCGAGTCGCGCCTCGACGCACGCGAGCCGGACGGGTCCTAACGCACCGCAAAACGGGCCCCTAGGGAGCCCGTTTCACGCCTGCCGCCCGATCGGCTTCAGTGACCTGCCAGCGTCGGCCGCCGGCGCGAGCCGACCGCCAGCCCGAACGCCAACACGAGCCCGAGCACGATCCCGAGGCCGGCCGCGAGGACCACCTCACGGTCGAGCTCCCAGCCGCCCGAGGCGAGCTGAGCGCCACCGGACACGTCCGAGTGCACGAACCGGTCGGCGCGGTCGTCCGGCCGGGTCCCGCTCGGCTGAACCGTGGTCGCGTTCGCGAAGGCGATCTCGTCGCCCGAGAGCGGCACCAGAGCGTCCGCCTGCTCCTGCGTGAGGATCCCGTGCGAGAGATACGGAATCACCTGCTGTCCACCCTGGCCCGTCACGTAGCGCGTCCCGTCCACGCCGGCGTCTGGCTTTGCGTAAGCCGGCGCGCCGCCGAGCAGCGCAACCGACGTGACCGCGAGCCCGAGCGCGATCCGGCGGAGCCACCAATGCCTTCTCCGATACTTCATGACCTTCCTCCTTCGTCCCCGACCCCTCCCGAGCCCATTGGACGGACGAGCGTTGCGTCTTCTTCCCTTGACCGCGAAATCGCGCTTGAATGGGACTGCCGCCATGACGACCGAGCTCAGCGACGCGCAGCTCGTCGAGCGCTGCAGGGCCGGCGAGCCCGCAGCGTGGAACGAGCTCGTGGAGCGATTCTCCCGCTACGTCTTCGCGATCGCGGTCCGCGCCTACAAACTGCCGGAGCCCGACGCCGAGGATGTCTTCCAGGAGGTGTTCGCGCGCACCTACGAGCGGCTCGGGTCGCTTCGGGACGACGCGGCGATCCGGCCCTGGCTCGCGCAGCTGACGCGGAACGCGTGCATCGACAGGCTGCGGGCCGCCGCCCGCGAGCAGCCGACCGACGAGCCGGACGCGGGCGAGATCGACGCGACGCTCGAGCAGCTGGACGGCGCGCTGGACGTCCAGGAGGCGTTGCGGGGGCTCTCGGCCGACTGCCGCGAGATGCTCGACCGCTTCTTCGCGCGCGACGAGAGCTACCGGACGATCGGCGCCGAGCTCGACCTCCCCCCCGGCACGATCGCGAGCCGCATCTCTCGCTGCCTTGCGAAGCTGCGCGCACAGATCGAGGGAAGATCCGGCACGCCGACCACGTCTGGAGACCGGTGAGCGATCTGACCCCACACGACGAAGAGCGTCTCGGCGAGCTGCTCGGCGTGCTCCGACCTGCCCCCGCGGGCTGGGTCGAAGCGGCGCAGGAGCTCCCGCAGGCACGCCGCGGCTTCGACGAGATCGTCGAACGCGCGCAGGCGGACGCGGCCTTCCGCGGCGCGCTCGTCGCCGACCTGGAGACAGCGCTCGCCGCGGCAGGGTACGAGCCGAGCCCCGAGCTACTCGACGCGGTGCGCGCCTCCCTGCCGGAGCTCCGCGAGTGAGCCGCTACGACCACGAGCTGCGCTCGTTCCTCGACGAGATCGCAGACCGCTCCCCCGCACCCGGAGCCGGCGCCGTCTCCGGCGTCGTGATCGCGATGGCGGCGGGTCTGATCGCATCCGCCGCGCGGCGCTCCGAGAGCTGGCCGGATGCGCGCGGCGTCGCCGCCCAGGCCCAGGCGCTCCGGGCCCGCGTCGAGCGGCTCGCGGAGGCAAACGAGGAGGCATACCTCGAGGCCAGAGCGCTGATCGAAGGAGCCGGGACGGCCGACGGGCGGGACGCGGCGATCGGCAAGGCGCTGGACAGCTCTGCGTCACTGCCGCTCGCGATCGCCGAGTGCGCGTACGACGTCGCCCTGCTCGGCGCCGAGACCGCGCTGCACGCCGATCCTGGCGGAGCCGAGGACGCGGCCGCCGCCGCCGTGCTCGCCGAAGCGGCCGCGCGCGCCGCCGCAAGCCTGATGGCCGCGAACCTCGCCTTCCGCCCGGGTGACGAGCGCGTCGCCGAGGCACAGCGGCTCGCGGACGCCGCGAGCGACGCGGCGAGGCGCGCCGTCGCGGCATCCGCCCCGCTCTAGTGACCGAAGAGGGGCCGGAAGGCGGTGCGCGCACGGCGCAGCCGCAGGCTCAGTCGCAACCGGCGGCGAGGCTCGTCCGCCTCCACGCTCGCGAGGTGGGCCAGCCGCGAACGCTCCGCCTCCCGGAGCATGTCGGCCTGCCGGTAGCGCGCGATCTCGTGCATGAGTGTCGGATGCATCTTGGGCTCCTTCCGTCGTCGCTGGACCACACGACGGCCGAGCCCCCCGTCTTCTTCCCTCGACTATGCGCGGGGCAGCGCGTCGATCCGGTGGATCCAGCTTGCGAGGAGCGGAGAGCGGCCGCCGAGCGGCATCGCGTCGCGCAGCACCTCGTGGAAGCGGTGCTCGTCCCCCTCCTCCCAGATCGCCGCGTACTTGAGGAACGGGAACGCGACGACGTCAGCGGCCGTCAACCGGTCGCCGAACAAGAAGTCGCGGCCGGTGAGGAGCGCCTCGAACACAGGCAGCGCGTCCGCGATCCGGTTCGTGAGCACTGCGATCCGGGTCGCGTCAGGCTCCGCCTTCGACTCCTCGAAGACGATCTGGTTGGGCGGCCGCTTCCAGACCGTGTTGAACCAGTCGACGAAGACGCGCAGCTCCGCCCGACGGGCCGGGTCGGCCGGATAGAGGGGCGGCTCCGGGAAGCGCTCCTCCAGGTACTCGAGGATCGCGGTCGAGTCGGGCAGGACGAGGTCGCCGTCGACGAGCACCGGCACGCGCTCCTGACCGCTCACCGCGACGACCGAGCTGCGATCGTCGGGGTCGACCTCCAGCCACTCGACCGCGATCCCCTTGTGGGCGAGCGCGAGCGCGACCCGCTCGACGTTGGTCGAGAACGGGATCCGGTAGACGCTCAGCACCGGACGAGGATCTCCTCGAGCGGCTTCCGCGCGAGAGCGGGAACGGTGCAGCCGTCGGCCGGGTAGCCGATCGGGATCACGCAGAAGGGCCGCTCGTTCTCGGGGCGGCCGAGCAGCGTGCGGATGAAGCCCATCGGGCTCGGCGTGTGCGTGAGCGCGACGAGCCCCGACTCGTGCAGAGCGGTCAGCAGCAGCCCCACGGCGATCCCCACCGACTCGCGGGCGTAGTAGTGCTTCCGCTTCGTCCCGTCCGGCGCGCGCCCGTAGACCTGCTCGAAGACGACGATCACGTGGGGCGCGTCGGTCAGGTGCTCCTTGTGCTCGTCGGTGCCGAGCGGAGCGAGCGCGGCGATCCATTCGTCGGACATCCGCCCGGCGTAGTTGCGGCGCTCCTCTTCCTCGGCGGCCTCGCGGAGCCGTGCCTTCAGCTCCGGGTCGGAGACGACCACGAACGTCCATGGCTGTTGGTGCGCGCCGGACGGCGCCGTCCCCGCCGCGGCGACGGCGTTCTCGACGAGCTCCCACGGCACCGGCTCGGTCGAGAACTGCCTGACGGAGCGACGGCTGGAGACACCGGCGAGGAAGCGGCGCGACGCCGCCAGCTGCTGCTCGGGCTCGGGTCGCGCGTAGACGAGCGGGACGAAGGGGTAGGGCTCCTCCACGGAGGAACCCTACCCCGCTCGCTCCCTACTCCTGGTACTCGGGGCAGTACGGCGCAGCGGCGTCGTACAGCTTCGAGGTGCTGTGTGTGACAGCGCGGAACGCGTCGATCCGGCCGTTGCCGAAGCACTCGTCGTACCCCGGCAGGCCCTGGTCGACCGAGGTCGACTGCAGGTACTGCTCGACCCTCGTCGGCGACATCTTCACGTCGCCGTCGGCGCCGAGCGTGCCGAACTGGCTCACGATCAGAGCGGCGACGCCCGCCGCGTGCGGCGAGGCCATCGAGGTGCCCTGGATGCAGAGGTAACCACCCGGGATCGTCGACAGGACGGTCTTCGTGCAGTCGCCGGTGGTGCCGTTGCCACCCGGCGCCGCGACGTCGTTCGGGCCACTGCCGTAGTTCGAGTAGCCGGCCTTCTCCTTCATCGAGCCGAGCGAGGAGGTGCCGATCACGCCCTGCGTCTCGGCCGGGACGACCTCGCAGTTGTTCTCGGTGTCGGATGGATGCGCGAGATCCTCGTCGGAGTTGCCCAGCGCGGCAACCGGGGTCACGCCCTGACTGCGGGCGTACTGGATCGCCCGCTCGACGGCGAGCCGGAACGTGCGCTGGACCGGGTCGTTCATGCACTTGAACTCGGTCGACTGCTGGAACTCGTTGTCGTCGACGAAGAAGCTCATGTTGATCACGTCGAGCTTCTGGTCGCCGGCGTACGTGATCCCGTCGACGACGGCGCTGGCGTAGCAGTAGCCGGTCGTGTCGCAGACCTTGACGGGGACGAGCGTCACGTTCGGCGCGACGCCGACGATCCCGACGCCGTTCGCACGGGCGCCGATCGTGCCGGCGACGTGCGTGCCGTGGAACTGGTTGTCGACACACGGGTCGGGCGTGCCGACGCCGACGCCGGGCGGCAGCGCGGCGAGCGAGTCGCGGCCCCGGGCGCAGTCGACGTTCGAAACGAGCCCCTTCTTGAAGTCGACGTGGTTGCCGTCGATACCGCTGTCGAGCACGCCGACGTCGACGGCGGGAATGCCGCCCTGGATGTCGTGCGCCTCGTCGGTGCGAATCTGCTGCATGTCCCACTGCAGCGGCTCACCCGGGTCGTCCTGCGGCTCGGGAGCGGCGCTCGGCAGCGCCTTCGCCGCGAAATCGGCGCCGACGGACTCGACGAGCGGCGACGCGGCGAGCGCGTCGGCGAACGTCGTGCGGGCCGAATGCACGTACAGCACGCCGACCTGCCGCGAGAGGTCGTTCGCGATCGTGCCGCCCGCCGCGGTGACGGCCGAGCCGATGGCGGCAGCGCTCCCGGCCGCCTCGAACCCCTCCGCCCCCTGCGTGCCGGCGAGCGCGACCAGGTACCCCTGGGTGCCTGCCGCCGAGGTGGACGAGCCAGGGATCACGCCCGCCAGCACGGCGAGCGCGAGTGCGGCGAGCGCCGCGGTCCATGTCCTTCGCATCTGCTTCCCCCTTGTAGTCGATGAACGGGAGCGGCGGCCCGCGGCCGCCGCTCCCTTCGGTGCTCTAGCGCTTGGCCGACGGACAGGCCTCTGCGCCTTCCTTCCGCGTGCCCTTCTCGAGCTCGCTCGTGCCGGGCTCGAGTCCCATCGCGATGTCGCGGTAGGCGGCCGCCGCCCGCCACGCGGTCTGCGCGGCGAACGTCGCGTTGACGAAGTCGAACCTCGCGAACGCCTTCTCGGCCTTCGCCTGCGCGTCGATCGACTGCTTGCGCAGCCGGGCCGCGTCCCTCGGCAACAGGGCGATCTGCGTGACGCCGCGCGATGCGAACGCCTCGCCGCCCTCCGCGAGCGCCTCGTCGGCCCACTTCAGGTAGTACGCCGCGTGGCCGCGGGCGATGTTCTCCTGGTCGAGGATCGAGTAGACGAGCTCGGTGTGCGAGTACGTCGTCGGCGCGGCCGTCGAGTTGTACGCCCACGTGAAGCCGTCGTAGTAGCGCGGCGTGCCGTCGGCGTTCCGGGTCGCACCGATCGAGTCGTGCGGGTGCGCCAGGCCGAGGTAGTGGCTCGCCTCGTGGATCGATGTGTACGTGAACGCACCGCCCGAGACCTGCGGATGGGCGAACGCCATCGACTGGTCGCGGTCGGACTGCGGCGACTTGAAGACGTCGTTCACGGAGCCGAGGTAGCCCCACGGCACGCCGTTCCGGTTCGTCGCGATCCCGGCCGCGATCGGCAGGGCCCACGCGTAGTGCTTCTCGGCGACGACGTTGATCGCCGGCACCGTCGTGTAGCAGGCGCCGCCGCGGAAGAGCCGCACCTGCTGGTCGATGTAGTCCATCGCGGTGTTCGTGTGCATCGACACGCCCGGCGCGCCGGCGACGTCGTCGCCGTCCCGCTTGGCCTGGTCGAGCATCGCCTGGTCGGCGTCGTTGTCGGCACCGCCCTCGCCGAGGTACGCGAAACGCACATCACCGGCGAACGTGAGGTACGGGGTCAGCGTCCGCAACCCTGCCAGGACCGTGTCCTGGTCGTAGAGCTTCGAGAGGTCGGACGCCCACGGCAGCTCCGCCTTCGCGTCGTGCCACACGTTGTCCGAGAACCAGTACTGGCCGGTGGCCGGGTACGGCTCGTAGAGATACGAGTGCAGGAAGCGGAACGAGGCCGCCTGCCCGACCGAGCGGCCGAGCATCAGGTTGAGCTGGTTCTCGTCCCACGTCGCGCCGGGCGTGACCGCCTGCTCGACGCTCTCGTCGGTGTTGACGAGGGTGACCGGCCGCGGCGCGTTCGCGCGGTACTCCCAGAGCGGCGGGTCGTAGTTCGCCGAGCCGTAGACAGAGCGGTTGCGGTTGCCCCACGTCTCCGCCTCGTACGGGTTCGGCGCGGCGCCGGTGTCGACGAGCATGAAGCGGTAGCGGCCGCCCCAGATGCGCGCCCAGTCGATCCCGTCGAAGTCGCCCGTGTCCGGGTCGGTCCGGTTGACCTTCCAGACGTGGTACTCGTCCTGCGGGCGCAGGATCGCGCGGGCCTCGGCCGAGTCCCACGTGTTGAGGATGTAGACGGTGTAGCCGGGGTTGCGGCCCGGGCCCTTGCCGCGAGCGGGGTCGTCCCAGCCGAGCAGCGCCTTCGAGTTGGCCGAGATCCAGTCCTCGACCTTCTCGCCGTCGACGAAGCGGACGGGCGTCGTTCGGCTCGACGAGCGCGCCGGTGCCGCGGAAGGCGCCGCGCGTGGCGTTGTAGCCCGCCAGGTAGTCGCGGTTGCGCGAGTTCGAGAACTCACCGGTCGCCGAGTGGGCCTTCATCGCGTTGAAGAGGCCGGTCGTGAACTCCGTCGGCGCGTAGATCAGCTCCGGCTTCCAGTCGTACTCGTACGGGACGAGTGAACGGCTTCGAGTCGTTGTAGTAGTTGCGGCCGTGGTTGACGAGCGTCTCGACGCCGAAGAGCGGGAACTGGTCGCCGCTCGAGCTCTGGCCGCGCGGGATCAGCACGCCGGGGCGCTGGTAGTCCGGGATCTCGCCGAGCACTTTCGCCTCGTCGAGCTCGCCGGGGGCGAAGCCGACGGCGACGACCCGCAGCGGCACCTCGACCGTGGCCTGCGCGGCCGTCGGGTCGTACGGGTGGAGGACGCTGCCCGTGTCGGCCGGCGGCGGCGACGACGCGACGGCTCATGTTCGCATTGCCGGTGTACGTGCCGCCCGGCTGCACGAGCCACGCCAGCGTGCTCACGCCGTAGGTGCCGGCGGGCGGGTTCGAGAGAACGACCTTCTCGTGGCCGCCCGGCGAGGTCGAGCTCCCGACCCGCTGGCCGTCGGGCCCGTTGACGTAGAGGTCGTAGTCGTCGCCCTCCGCCGACGGCGTGGTCGTGATCTCGACCGTGTAGTTGCCGATCGCGGGCGGCACGATCGTGAGTGCGTACGTGTCGCAGGACGGATCGACCGCGAGGCAGAGGCCCGCGGGGTTGGAGGTGATGAACGGCCCACCGGTCCAGATGGCCGCGGTCGCGGCCGGCGAGACGCTGCCCGCGGCCGGGGTCGCCGCCTGCGAGGCCGCGGCGGGGAGAAGTGCCGTCAGCCCGGCGAACAGGGCGACGAGCGAGAAGCGAAGGCGCATCCAGGACTCCAATTCACGTCGAGTGAAGGAAACGAACCCGGAATGTCCTACCGCGCTATTCGTTCGTCAAACCTCGCAGGCATATTCTTTGCAATTGACTGACGAATCAATCGGCTATTGACATGTCACCGGAGACATGTCACCCCACGGTGAGGCCGTCCGCGAGCACACGCACGACGGTGCGCTCAGTCTCCGCCACCTCGTCGTCGGCCTCCGGCGGGCCGCCGAACACCCACGCCGTGAGGATCTCCTCGAGCGCGCCGTAGAGGATCCGCGCCGCGATGCGGGCGTCGACGTCGGCGCGCAGCTCACCTTTCTCCTGACCCCGCCGGACGATCCGCTCCAGCGCCGCGAAGGCGTGCGCGATCTCGTCGACCTCGCCCCGAGCTGCGGGCTGCGCGCGACCTCGCGCACGAGCACGCGGACGAGATCGGGGTCGGCCTGCCAGGCGCCGAGCACGATCCGCGCGACCGCCGCGATCTGCTCCCGTGCAGGCGCGTCGTCGCGCTCGACCTCCTCGACCGCCTCGAGCATGCGGGTCCACGTGCGCCGGAAGATCGCCCGCAGCAGATCCTCCTTCGAGCCGAAGTAGTGGTAGACGAGCCCGTACGCGACGCCGGCCTCCGTGGCCACGTCCGAGACGCGGCTCGTGTGGTAGCCGCTGCGCGCGAACACGGTGATCGCGGCGCGCAGGATCAGCCTGCGCTTCTCGCGCTGCGTGTCCGTGACCATGACGCGGGATCCTACGTCTCAGTCGTCGCCGCCGCCTGGGCCGCTGCTGCCTCCGCCACCACGTCCGCGGCCGCGGCCGCGCCCCGAGTCGTCGTCGGTCTCGGTCGCTGCACCCGTGCCCGCGGGCGGCTCCGTCGTGGTCGTCGTGGTCGTCGTCGCCGTGGTCGTGGTGCGGGCAGGAGTGGTCGTTCGCGTGGATGCCACCGGGGGCGGGGCGAGCGCGGGCTGCTCCAGCTGCACGACCGGCAGCGAGATCGTGCTGCGCGTGAGCACGTGGACACCGAGCCCGACCGCAACCGAGAGCGCGAGGCCGAGCAGGCCGAGCAGAACCGTCCGCATCAGCCTCGCCCCACCGGCGGCAGGACGACCTCGGCGCGAGTGCCGCCCGCACCGTCACGGCTGCCGATCGACGCGCTGCCGCCCCAGCGGCGCGCCAGCGTGTCGACGATCGCGAGCCCGAGCCCCGTCCCGGGGCGGTCGGTGAGCCCACGTCGAAAGCGCTCGAAGACAGCCCGCTCCTGGCCCGGTGCCACCCCAGGACCCTCGTCGAGCACCGCCAGCCGGCCACGGGAGTCCCAGGTGAGCGTCACCGTCGTGCCGGCCGGCGCGTAGACGAGCGCGTTCTCGATCAGGTTGTCGAGCGCGATCGCCAGATCCTCCTCGCCCGCGCGCACGAGGCCGTCCTCGCTCCCGTCGAGCTCGAGGACGTGCCCACTCGAGTGCGCTCGCGGCAGCCAGCGCTCGTAGGCATCCTCTGCGGCCTGCCGGAGCGACACGGGCGCGTGCACCGGCGGCCGGTCGCCCTCGCGCGCAAGCGTGAGCAGCGCGTTCAGGAGGCGGGTCAGCCGCTCGACCTCCGCCTCCGCGAGCTCGAGCTCGTGTCTGACCGCAGCGGGATCCTCCGCTTTCACACCGGCCGCCTCGAGTCGGAGCCGGAGGCCGGTCAGCGGCGTGCGCAGCTGGTGCGAGGCGTTGCCCACGAACTCCCGCTGGGCCTCGAGCACCTGCCCGAGCCGCTCGGTCATCTCGTTGAACGCGACCGCCACCTCCTGTTGCTCTCGCGCCCCGGCGACCTCGGCGCGCGCATCGAGCTGCCCGTCTTCCACGCGGCGCGCCGTGCGCGCGAGCGTGCGCAGCGGCCGCGCGAGCGAGCCGGCGAGCACCCACGCGATCCCGAGCCCGAGCGCGAGCGCCGCAAGCCCGACGCCGACGACGACGAGGACGTTCCGGCGCACACGACTGGCGACGGCCTCGTTGCTCTGGGTCACGCGAACGGCCCCGACGGTCCGGCCGCGGTCGAGGATCGGCACGGCCGTGTAGAGCAGCTCCTCGCCGAGGGTGTCGCTGTGCCTCGTGCCCTGCTGCGCGCGCCCCTTGAGGGCCGCGGCGATCTCCGGGCGGCTCGAATAGGCCTCGTCCGCCAGAGTCGTCCCCGCCGAGTCCGCGAGCAGGCGGCCGGCCGGGTCGACGACGACCACCCGGGCGCCGAGATCCCGCCCTGCCTGCTCGGCCACCTCGGCGAGCTGCTGACGGTCGCCGATTCGTGCCGACGCGGCGGCGGCGACGACCTGGGCCTGCGCGGCGGCCTGCGAGCGCACCTCGTTGTCGACGCGACTGGAGAGGCTGAGCACGAGCGGGATCTCGAGTGCGACCAGAACCAGCACCAGCACGTATGCGAACGCCGCGAGCAGCCGCAGCCGCAGGCTCATTCGAGCTCCCCGGCCGAGACGAACCGGAAGCCGACGCCGCGGACTGTGTGGATGTAGCGCGCATGCGCCGCGTCGTCGCCGAGCTTGCGCCGCAGCGTGCCGACGTGGACGTCCAGTGTCTTGGTCGAACCGAACCAGTTGACGTCCCAGACCTCGTCGATCAGCTGCTCGCGTGAGACGACCGCGCCCGCTTCGCGCATCAGCACGGTGAGCAGGTCGAACTCCTTGCGGGCGAGCTCTACGGGCGCACCGTCGACGGCAACGCTCCGGCGCGCGGGGTCGAGGCGGACGCCGCCGATCTCGATCGGGTCGGTGGTCGACGCTGCGGGTGTCTCGGTGCGGCGCAGGACGGCACGGATGCGCGCGAGCACCTCGCGGGCGCTGAAGGGCTTGACGACGTAGTCGTCGGCGCCGAGCTCGAGCCCGACGACCCGGTCGGCCTCCTCCCCGCGCGCCGAGAGGATGATGATCGGGACGCGCGATGCCGCCCGGAGCTCTCTGCAGACGTCGAGGCCGGAGCCGTCGGGCAGGCCGATGTCGAGCAGGACGAGGTCGGGGCGCACCGTCCGCCCCTTCGCGAGGCCCTCGGCCACGGTGTGTGCGACCTCCGTGTGGAACCCGTCCCGCTCCAGCGCTTCCGCGAGCGGCGTCGTGATCGACTCCTCGTCCTCGACCAGCAGGATCGTCCGCTTCGCGCTCACCATCGGAATCATGCCCTCCCCACGCCGGAGACCGGGGCACGCCCCAGGTGAGAGGCGCACCCCCGTCTCGTGGACGACTAGCGGGCGACGAAGCTGCCGCGCATGCCCTTCGACTTGTGCGAGCCCACGGCGCACCAGTACGAGTAGCGGACGCCCTTGCGCAGGGTGGCGGTGAGCACGGCGGTCCGGCCCTCGCCGAGCATGCGCGTCTTCCAGGTCTTGCCGCCGCCGCGGAGCCAGAAGTCGTGCCCGTCGTCGCCGGCGTTGCGGATCGTGAACCTGACGGCGCCGGCGCGCGGCTTCGCCGAGAGCCGGATCGAGTAGCTCGTCTCGGTCACGCGGACGGTCTGGGCCGTGGCGGCGCTACGAGCGACGCCGGCGAGCGAGGCGGCCGCAACCGTGGCGACGAGCAGGCTGAGCAGGATCAGCTTCATGTGGTGTTCTCCTGGGAGTGGTGGATGTGCACGACTAGCCCTTGCCGCTGTTCGACCCGGAGCGGTCGTCGTCCCGGTCGTCGTCGTTGTCGTGGTCGTCGTCGTCGTGGTCGTCGTCGTCGTCATCGCGGCCACGGTGACCACCGTCGTCGTCCTCGTCGTCGTCGTGGGTCGTCGTGGCGGGTGCCGGGGCCACCGGCGGGGACGGCAAGCTCGCACCAGCGCAGCGTGCGTCGTTCCGGTGCTCCGCCTCGTCACACGGACCGGAGACGTCCTCCTGCGTGCTGGTGGTCGCCCCGGCCGTGGTGCGCCGCTCCTCCGTCGTCGTACCCATCGTGGTCGCGGTCGTCGTGCCCGTCGTCGTATCCGTCGTCGTGGCCGACGGCAGCGACACCGTCCGGGCCGGGTCGGACTCGATGCCGCTCGCGGCGGCATAGCCGCCGGTCGCGATCACACCGGCGCCGAGCAGGCCGAGCAGAAGCTTCGTCATCGTTCGTCCCTCCTTGTTTCGCTCATGAGACGAGGATGCCCGTCGCCCTCCCAGGATCAGGGCAAGCGAAGGGAAAGCCTTGGTAAAGCTTGGCTCCGGATCTGTTTCGCTACACTGGCGCCCGCCACGGCCCATTCGTCTAGTGGCCTAGGACACCGCCCTCTCACGGCGGCGGCACGGGTTCGAATCCCGTATGGGCCTTTCTACTCGTTTCTCCATCGCGGTTTTGGCTTGAAACCGTGGGTCAGAGGCGTCACGGATGCCGCTCAGGCGCATGCGGTGCATACCTCGGTGATACCACGGCTCGTTGTCGGCTCAGGCGACAGCGGGGTTAGACCGGAGCTGACTTGGATGCCCGTGTTGCCCTCCGGTGACCGCGAGCTTGTCGAGCTGGTAAACGTTCGACGACTCACAGAGCCGGTCGCAGCCATTTCCCCACAAACATGCGCCTCCTGCCGCTGGCTGCCCGGCTGACGTCACGCGGCAGACAGATGGGTTTGCGGGCGTTTGGGCCACGACTGGGCCACGAGGTCCCGCCGACATCCCCCCATTCGCGGCTCGGGAACCAAGACTCTAAGCAGCGATGAGCACAGTAAACGTGAGACGAGCTGAGCCTGCTCTTGCGCGAACCGTCCAGCAGCCCGGCCGGGGGAACGTGATTGCCGAGGCCTGGAATCCCGAATCGCCATAGCCGTCCGGGATGTGTGCACGGATGCTGCCCTCGGCACTGGATGAGTAGCCGCTTATCTCAAGAGCACCCCGCGCGGTCCGCCACCAGGGGAACTTGATTCGTACCGAACCGTCCGGGAGAACATCGCCGGCCGCGCGACCATCGATCGTGCCATCAGAACTCAGGACCGTCCACAAGGATCCGTTCCCATGATGACCGGAACTCGCAGCCTCTCCCGGTGGCGTCGACCCGTTGGGCTTCGTCGTCTGACAGTCGCCTTCAGATGAACGGACAGTTTCCTTCGAATCGTTGCTGCAGCCGCTTGCGGCCACGCTGAGCGTGGCCGCAAGGACGCAGATCCACCGCACCAGGCCTGAGCTCACGGCACGGGCACGGCTGAGCGCAGGTTTGGCCCCGGGGCGAGACACGTGCCCCAGTCCTGATAGGTCGAACAAAACACGTTCACGCATGACCCGTTGCAGTTGCCCGCCGAGTAGTACTCGCAGCACTTGTACTGCCGATGATCGGTGTGACAGCAGTACCAGCACCAACTGCAGATCGGATCCCAGCCGCCACATCCAGGCTGGCGGCAGAGCTCGCAACACTTGATGTAGTACAAGGCGTGCGCATCGGATGCGAAACCAAGCATCGCTGCGGTGACTCCTGCCGTCGCGACGGCGGCGCGGCGAAGGAACCGAGAACGGTCGGTTCTCTCCCCCAACTTCGTGATGAGGTCCTCGGTTGACACGGTGATGCCTCCTCCTTTCGTAGCTTCTTACAATTCGAGCTCGATGGCAGTTCCCAGAAGAACGACAAGGGCGACAGCGCAGGCAACGACGCCCAGCAGGTGAATCCGTGCGAAGTCCCGGCGACTATCTCGAACCGCCTCGACCAGCTTGTCGACGTCACGGACATCGGCGATGAGCATCGGCGCTATCCAAACTGGAACCGCCCGACCGAGCCAGAACGCGCCGAGCATGATGACTCCGATCTTGACGTCCCCGAGCAGGGCTGCCGAACAGAGCAGGGCGGCGCTGCCTGCGTACGAGACGCGGCGTGAGTTCAACCCTCCGACGGCCGAGCACGTGCTCGCGGTTCACCGGCTCTTGCCGCCGCGTTATCGGCTGCCGCTGCTCGTCCTCGATTCGACCGGAATGCGGGTCGGAGAGCTCGAGCAGCTCACCTGGGGCGACATCGACGAGCCGCGCGGGCGCTGGCGCGTCTCGCAGGCTGTCGCGAAGACCGGCCGCGCACGTTGGGTCGCCGTACCCGAGCCGCTGTTCCGGGCTGTGCTCGACCTTCTCCCTCGGGACGACCGCGTGAGCGCGGCCCTTGTCTTCCTGGGGGTCACGGCGGACCGCCTGCGGACAGCCATCGCGCGCGCTTGCACCGCCGCCGGCGTCCCGGCGTTCTCGCCGCACGACCTCCGTCATCGACGGATCTCCCTCTTGCATCTCGGCGGCGTGCCGTGGGCCCGGATCGGCGAGCACGTCGGCCAGCGCAACCTCGCGGTAACGGCGAACACCTACACGCACGTGCTCGTCGATGAGAGCGAGATCGACTATGCGGCGCTGACAGAGCGCTGAACCTGGGCTACCCGCAGCGCGCCGCGATCCATTCGCGGAAGTCCGCCTGACTCAGGTCGCTGCTCGCGACGCCGCGAATGACATCATCGGTCTCGGTCGGATCGCCCGGTGCCGGCACCCAAGTTCGCCCGTTCCGCTCGACGAACTCGACCGTGGCGAGGAACGCGCAGCGTTTGTTGCCGTCAGGGAGCGGATGGTTCTTGACGAGATGCCAGCAAAGGACGGCGACCTTCGTCTCGAAGTCCGGGTACGCCTCGACGCCGCCGAAACCGCCTTGCGGCGCGGCGAGCGCGGACTGGGCGAGTCCGATCCGATCGAAGTTCGCGATCGCCTCTGCGGGAACTCCGAGCACGCTCTCCGCGATGAGCAGGTAGTCGGCGAGCTCGAGGTAGGCGATCAACGAGCGAGGCGCTCGAGGATCTCTCTATTCCGCTCGATGCTCGCGCGCAGGCGCTCGCGGAACTCCACGTCCTGACGGCGCGCCTCGATGTGAGCGGCGATGGCACGGCGGATCTCCTCGTTGATCGAGACCTCGTCAACGCCGGCGACCGCCTCGAGCGCCTCGGCCTGTTCGACAGGCAGCCTCAGCGTGAGCGCCTTAGTCTTCTTCGACTCCTTCATTGGTATCACGATACCGATATACCACGATTCACGCAAGGGCTTAGCTCTGGATCGACGAGTACACCGGACGGTCCAAACAACCCGATTTCGGGCTCATGCGCGTCGAGTGAACCCAAGTGGTGCATACCCCGGTGATACCGCGAGCGAGATAAAGTGCCTATTTGCAGGGGCGTTCGAATCCCGTATGGGCCTTCTCTCTTCGCTGGCGCGGATGTCGAGCGAGGTTGAAGCGCCTGCGGATCCCGCCTACGCTGAGGCTGAAGGCCGCGAGCGCGCTGGCACTCGTCGCGACCCTCTCCGCGGCGGCGGCGTCGTTCTCAGCCGGCACCGGCCACCGCGCACGGCTTGCCGAGTCACGCGCGTCGCGGCGATTGTCAACAACAGTTGTCGGACACGAACTCAGCGATTAGGGTTGCAGTAGATGCTCGCTGGGAGTTCCCCCGTCCGCTTCTCAGTCTCGGTCGCCTTCGCGCTGTTGGCGCTCGCAATTCATGTGTCCACGGCAGCGGCTGCCGACAACCTGGTCACGAACGGTGGCTTCGAGATCAGCGCGGGTGGGACACCGAGCGGCTGGGCGCAGGACGTCTGGGATCCAGCCCGGCCTCACACGCTAGTTCGGGATACGTCGGAGGCCCACTCGGGCAATGCGAGCGTGCGAGTCGAGCTCTCGGCGCTGAATGATGCACGCTGGATTCAGACGGTCCAGGTACAGCCGTTCACCGAGTACCGACTCTCCGGTTGGGTGAAGACGAGCAATGTGGCGCACTCGCCGGAGTCCATCGATGCGGGTGCGAACCTCAGCTTCTATGGGACATGGACGCATTCCCCGGGCGTTTTCAGTACTAACGACTGGACATACCAAAGCGTTCTGCTGACCACCGGCACCGAGACGCAGCTCGTCATCGGCGCACGAATTGGCTACTGGGCGGGTACGACGACGGGAACAGCCTGGTTCGATGATCTGCGCCTCGAGGCGACGAGTGCGACCGCCCTCGACGATGCTCCCAGCTGGAACGTGCTCGTCTTGATCTACAGCGCGACCGACTTCACGTATCAGGACCCGACCGGCACTACGCAGCGATTCCAGGCATCCATGACCACGGAGGAGATGCAGCGTGCCGACTCGGCGGCGCGGCGATTCTTCACCGACGACGTGCCCGCCCTCACGAGCGGCGTGCAGCATCCTCGAGTGACAGTTCGCTACCCGGCGCACCCGTTGGGCTCGCTCACGGCCACGAGTGACCCCTGCGGGGGCTATTACCCTGCTCGCACCGACACCGCGGGCGATGTCGACGCAAGCTTCGACTCCGTCGTGGTCATTTGGGACGACACCTCCAGCAGCCCGGGCTCACCGGCGGACATCCTCACGGGCTGCTCCGGGCTCACCGACGACACGGGGAACGCGCAGACGCACGCGACGATGCCGATCGAGTCGGTGTCAGCAGACCAGAGGAACATCTTCAAGCACGAGTGGGGGCACTCGATCCTCTTCTACTACTTGACAGTGGGTAAGACGTCGCAGGCCGGCCTGCCGCGCAACGAGTGGAACCACATCAACGACGGCGACCGGCGATTCGTGAACTGCCAGAGCGGCGCCAGCTACGTCTTGCAGGACGAAAGCGACAACGCGCAGATCCCGAACTCGATCTACAACAACAGCTCTGGCTTCACGCACGACTATTACTCCGGTACCACTGCGCGCGACGGGGATCCAACCACCTGCATCGGCGTCGGGCCGGCCGCGTGGGCAGCTGGAGGGCCGATGACGAAGCCGAAGCAGCCTCTGCAGCGCCTCCTGAACGGCGGCTTCGAAGAGGACGCGAACGCCGATACGAGACCAGACTGGTGGACGACCAGCACGCGTGTAAGCCGCAGCAGCGCCGTCGTTCACGGCGGCAGCTTCTCGATGCGTCACAGCGCCACCGACAACAAGGGGCACACGATCAGCCAGTCGTTCTCGGACTCGTTCGCGCCTGGAAAGACATACACATTCTCGGGCTGGGTGAACGTCCCACCCACGACGGACTCGTTCACGTTCTCGATTCAGATCGTCTGGTTGAACAGCCGCGGCAAGGTGATCAGCACGACGACAGTGCGCACGATCTCCGCCACTACCAGTGGCTGGACGCCGGCTTCGCTGGCGGTCAACGCCCCGTCGACGACAGCTCATGTCCGCCTTGACATGGTCGCCAGCAGCCTCAACGCGACCATCTACACAGACGACTTTTCGCTCCTCGAGTCGGGCACGGGCTGGACCGCCTAGCCCCTCGCCGGGGCTGTCTACCGCTCGCGGAAGACGATCCGGCCGCGCGTAAGGTCGTACGGGGAGAGCTCGATCTTGACCCGGTCGCCCGGATTCATGCGGATGCGGAAGCGGCGCATCTTGCCCGAGGTGTACCCCATCGCCTCGTGGCCGTTGTCGAGAGCCACGCGGAACTTGCCGCCGCCGTAGGCCTCCATCAGCTCGCCTTCCAGCTCGACCTTCTCTTCCTTGACGCTCATTCGCCTTCCTTCCGGCTGCCGGCCGCGCGGCACGAGTCGGGAAAGCGGCACCAGGAGCGGGATCGCCCCCGTCGACATACGGTAGCTGAGACCCTCACGCCGCGCTCAAACTCGGCAAGGTGACCTCGAACGCGGCGCCTCGCGGCGCAGCGGGCCGGTACAGCACCTCCCCGCGGTGCGCGCGGGCGTACGAGCGCGCGATCGCGAGCCCGAGACCCGTCCCGGTCACCGTCGCCGCACTGTCGGTGCTGCGCGCGAAGCGGTCGAACAGCTGCGGCACGAACTCCGCCGGGACACCGGGGCCGCTGTCCTCCACCGTCACCTGCAGCACTCCCTCGTGCTGCGCCGCGAGCACGCGCACGGGCGGCTCGCCGTAGCGGCAGGCGTTGACGACGAGGTTGGACACGATCCGCTCGAGCGCATCGACATCCACCTCGGCCTCGAGCGCTGCGTCCGCCTCGATCGTGATCGCGGTCGACTCCAGCGGCGCGACCGCGTCGACGATGTCGGCGAGACGGTCCCGCACCTTCACGCGGCGTGGGTTGATCGTGACCGCATCTGCATCGAGCCGCGAGAGGTCGAGCAGCTGCTCGACGAGCTCGCGCAGCCGGCGGATCTGCTGCGTCAGCGATGCCTGCAGCTCCTCGAGCTGGCCCGCCGCGAGCTCCGAGCCCCGCTGCGCGATCGTCTCCGAGAGCCCGTAGATCGCCCCCACGGGTGAGCGCAGCTCGTGCGCCGCGAGCGCGACGAACTCGCTCTTCAGCTGGTCTGCGCGCTCCAGCGCCTCTCGCGCATCCCGCTCCTGCGAGAACAGCCGGGCGCGGTCGAGCGCGAGGCTCGTGAGCGACCCGAGCGCTGTGAGGAGCTTCCGCTCCTCGTCCCCGAAGAACGGCGCGAACGCGCTCGTGTGGATGACCAGCGTCCCGAACGGGAAGCGCAGCCGGCGCACGTCGCCGTTCGCGTGCTCGTCGAGAGCTCCGTGGACCGCGATCAGCGTTCCGTCGACACCCTCGAGGGCGACACCATGAGCACCGACGATGCTCGCCATCGGCGGCAGCACCCGGGCCGCCACGTCCTCGACGCTCGTCGCCGACATCAGCTCACCGGTCGCCAGCTGCAGCCGCACCTGCTCCGGACGGCGCCAGATCACGCGTAGCCACCACGGCGGGGCGAAACCGACCAGGAAACCGATCGCGCTCACCACGGTAAGCAGCCGGACGCCGAGGGTGAGGCCGTCCGAGCTGCTCCCCGAGGCGATGTTGACGAGCAGGGCGGCGATGATCGCCGTCGAGGCGAGCGCAAGCATCTGCATCCGCCGCCGGGCGACCGTCGCCTCGATTCGGCTGGCACGCCAGAGCTGCACGGTCACGATCAGCAGCAGCCCGCTCCAGTGGACGCCGAAGCCGACGACGTAGGCGGTGAACCACCACGGCCACGCCTCGCCCTCGGCCGGGATCGACGGCAGCGCGAGCGTCGCGAGCACGAGCAGCACGCTGAGCGTGTCGACGTAGCGCGCCAGCGGCCGGTGGGCGGGGCGGAAGGCGGCGGCAAACCGGTAGAGGAAGTAGGGGAAGAGCAGCGCGATCACCACGTCGACACGCTGGGCGACCTGGCCGGCGAGCTCGCTCGGATCCTCCGGGAGCACGTAGCGGGCTCCGACGACGAGCGTCAGCCCGACGAACGCCGGCACCGCCCAGAACGCGGTCGACGAGCGCTCGCGCCACCACTGCCGCAGGCAGACGATTGCGATCGCCGCGAAGAGGACGAGGTTGACGATCCCGACGATCTCGACCGCTTGACTCACGCTCCGTGCCTCCGTGGAAGAGCGGTGATGCTACCGCTGCGTTATCGGCTTGCGACGCGGAGAGCGTGAGTCCTGCAGAGGGGGCGCCGGCGGCCCGGGGTCGGGCCGCCGGCGGCTGCGGTGCTACGGGGAAGCGACGGCGGCCTGCGCGTCCACGATCCCGTGGCCGTAGACCGGCGTATAGGTGCCGCGGGTGTTCGCGACGGGTGTGCGGGCGGTCGCCTTCAGCACACGGATCACGTCCGCGGCCGACCGTCCCTGCGCCGTGAGGAGCGCGGCGACTCCGGCGACGTGCGGCGTCGCCATCGACGTGCCGGCATACGCGTCGTAGCCGGGCGTGCCGAGCGTCGTCGTGCACGACCCCCCGGCCGAGGCCGGCACCGTCGAGAGGATGTCCTCCTGACAGGAGAGGACGGCGGCGCCGCCGGGTGCGGCGACGACGTTGTCCGGGGTCTCGTCGAGGGCGAAGTTCGAGAACGCGGAGCGCTGCTCGTTCCGGTCTGTCGAGACGACGCAGAGGACATCCGGGTCGAACGCAGGCGAGCCGCAGATCGAGGCGAAGTCGTTCCCGGCCGCAGCGACCACGACGACGCCACGCGCGACGGCGTAGTCGACCGCGTCACGGACGTCGGAGATGACGCCGGTCATCGTGAGGGCCTGCACGCCGGGAATGGCTCCGAGGCTCATGTTGATCACGTCGGCGCCGTTGTCGGTCGCCCAGCGGATCCCGGCGGCGATCTCCTCGAACGAGCCGCCCTCCTCCGTCAGCACCTTGACGGCGAGCAGGCTCGCATCCGGAGCGACGCCCGCGATGCCGACACCGTTACCGGTCGTCGCGGCGGCGATCCCGGCCACGTGCGTGCCGTGCGGATGCGGCGGCTGGCCGCCGGCCCCGCCGGACTCCCAGTCGCCGTTGCCGCAGGGTCCGGTCGCGGCGCAGCCGGTGAAGGTGGCGCCGCCGGCGATCTTGCCGGCGAGGTCGGGATGCGACAGGTCGATGCCGGTGTCGACGATCGCGATCACCTGGCCGGCGCCGGTCGAGGTAGCCCACGCCTGCTCGGCGCGAACCTGCTTCGGGCCCCACTGGTACGGGGCGTAATACGGATCGTTCGGCGGCGCTGCGGCCGCGGTGGCGATGACTCCGAGCGCCACGAGCAGGGCGCCGAGGAGCAGTCTCATCCGGTTCACGGGAGTCTCCTTGGTAGGTGGCCACCAACAGCCCTACCGCGTCTTTACAACTTGAAACACTGAAACCGGCGCTACGGCTGCAGAAAGCGGAACAGCGCCTCGGCGACGCAAGCCGGCTTGTCCTGGCCCTCGAGCTCGATCGTCGTGGCGACGCGCGCCTGCTTCCCGAACGTGACGTCCTCCACCTCCTCGACCCGGAAGCGGCCGCGAACGCGCGAGCCGGAGGGCACGGGTGAGGTGAAACGCACGCGATTCAAGCCGTAGTTGAGTGTCATGCCGTAGCGCTCGAGCGGAGGTAGCGCCCGCTGGAACAACGGCACGATCAGCGAGAGCGTCAGGAAGCCGTGCGCGATCGTCGTCCCGAACGGCCCTGCGGCCGCCCGCTCCGGGTCGGTGTGGATCCACTGCGGGTCGTCGGTCGCGCGTGCGAAGTCGTCGATCCGCTCCTGCGCGACCTCGAGCCAGGGCGAGACGAGCTCCTGCCCGATCAGCTCCTCGATCACCATCGCACTACGCCGGTCTGCGCGGGTGTGTCAAGCGAGGCCGGTCGCCTGCAGCTCCCGCTCGAGCGGGGCCGTGTCGAACGGGTCGTAGCCGATCCGCGCGGCGATCTCCTCGCTGGTCGGGCGCGTTCCCTCGCGCCAGAGCGCGCGCAGGTGGTCGCCCGTCTCCGGACGGCGCCACCAATCCTCCCCGACCTCGCGCACGAAGTGATCGCGCAGCTGGGCGGAGCGGATCCAGGCGCGCAGGTAGTCGGCCGAGTAGAAGCCCGCGTCCATGTCGGAGAGGTAGTTCTCCGCGGGGTACCGGATGCCGGTGGCCGCGGTCAGCCGCTCGGCGTAGCCCGCCGGTGTGCCGCCGTCGTCCGCGAAGCGGCCCCAGAACCCGAGCTCGTACTGCAGCTTCGCCGTGTAGCGGCGGAAGAGCAGCGCCTCGAGGAAGACCGTCGCCTCGGCGTTCTCGACTGCCTGCTCGTCCGAGAGGCCGAAGTGCTCGGCGTGCCAGCCGGGCTCGCGCGAGATCGCCTCGACGATGTACGAGTAGATCTCCGTCAGCGCGTGGTCGCGCGAGAGCTTGCGGAACGTGTACGGGAGCTGCGGATCGACGCTCGCGTAGTGGAGCGCGTGGCCGGCCTCGTGCAGCAGTGCCTGGTAGTCGTGCAGGCCGCCCTGGGCGCGCGTGATCAGGTGGACGACGTTCGGCGGATCGGAGGCGATCACGCAGGCGCGCGGCGACTTCTGCGGGCGGTCGTCCAGGTCGAGCCGGATCCCGGGGGTCCGCTCGAGGTCGAGGCCGAGCGCTGCGAGCGTGGCCGAGCAGACCTCGACGGCACGTTCCTTCACGTACGTCTGCTCGAGCGGCGAGAGCCGGCGCAGGTAGCTCGTGTGATTCGAGGTCGGCACCTCCTCCCGCTCCGGGCCGAGCAGCCGTTCGAACCACCGTTCGCGCAGCCGGTCGTAGGCGCCGGCGGTCGTTCCGGCAACGGCGTCGAGCGCGCGCTCGAGCTCGTGCAACGAGATCCCCTTCTCCTCGCCGTTGCGCGCGATCGGGTCGGGCTCTCCCGAGAGCTCGGCCTCGAGCGCCTCGCCTGCGGCGAGCAACTCCCGGCGGGCGTCGTTGAAGCTCGCGCTGACGACATTCGCGAGCTCGCCGAGCTCGTCCCGGTCCCGGTACGCGGAGAGCACGGCAAGCCGCGCCTGCGCAGTCCTCAGCGGCAGCTCCTCGCCCCGCCAGCCGACCCGCGCGGCCAGGATCCGGTTCTCGAGCTCGTCCTCCCGCGGCGCGAGCTCGGCGGCGACGATGCCCGCCTCGCACGTCTTGCGCAGCCGGTAGAGCAGCTCCCGCTCCTCGCTGCTCGCTGCGCTCTCGGCCTCGCGCAGAACGTCGAGCTGGCCGGGCGAGAAGAGGTCGCGGTAGCGCTCGACGATCGCGGCCTGCTCGGACGTCTCCTTCTCCCCCACGCGCACCGCGCGGCCCTCTTCGGACCGCTCGAACAGATAGCGCGAGAGGCGCTCTTCGTACTCGGCGGGCGTGCGTTCGGTGGCGACGGGCATCCGGGCGAGACTAACCGACCGGGCAGCCGCGGACGACCTCGGCGAGCCGGCCGAGCTCGAACGGCTTGCCGAGCACGCCGTCGACGCGGCCGCGCAGCTCCGGGCCGACCTCGGCCGTGCCGGAGAGCAGCACGACGCGCGTGTGCAGATCGAGCGCGTGCAGCTCGTCGATCAGCTCGAGGCCGTCGTCGGCGCCGAGATGGATGTCGAGCAGGACGACATCGGGAGCTGCGGCCTCGATCTCGGCTCTCGCCTCGACGAGGCTGCCGGCCTCGCGGACGTGGTGCCCCTCGAGCTCGAGGTTCACGCGGCAGAGCAAGCGCAGCGAGCGCTCGTCGTCCACGACCAGCACGTCCTTGACGTGCGTGCTCCCCCCGTCGCCGCCCATCTCGCCGTGGACTGTAGCGCGGTTCGCGTACCGCAATCGCCCCCAACCGCGTTTACTCCTTAGAAATGAGAAATCCAGCGCAACCACCCGCTTCGCGCAGCGGCCGGGACGACGAGCCGAAGCGGCTTCCGGCGCCGTCGCCGAGCTACCGGCGCCGGGCGTGGCGCGAGTTTCAGCGAGCGCTCGACCCGCTCGCACCGGTCAGGCCGCTGCCGCCGCCCCGCCACTGAGGCGCGCGAGCGCGACGTCCCGGCCGAGCAGCTCGAGGCTCTCGTAGAGACCGGGTGAGATCTTCGACCCCGTGATCGCCACGCGGATCGGCTGAAACGCCTGCCGCGGCTTCAGTCCGAGCCGCTCGCACAGCGCCTTCAGCGCCACCTCGATCGGCTCGGCGCTCCAGGGCTCGACCGCGCCGAGCGCCTCGGCTGCGGCCGTCAGCACGCCGTGGTCGAGCAGTGCCGGGTCGGGCTCGACCTCGTGAAAGAGAAAGCCGGCGAACCCGGGCAGCTCGCCGAGGCGGCCGATCTTCTCCTGCACGAGCGGCACCGTGGAGCGCAGTCGCTGCTCCTCCCACTCGTGACCGTGCTCGCGCAGCCACCCGAGCGCAGCTGCCGCGTAGTCGTCCGCCGCGAGCCCGCGCAGGTAGACGCCGTTCATCCAGTCGAGCTTCGCGTAGTCGAACGTGGCCGGGCTGGAGCCGACACGGTCGAGCGAGAACCTCGCGATCAGCTCGTCGCGGGACATGATCGTGGTCTCGCCGTCCGGCGCCCAGCCGAGCAGGGCGAGGAAGTTCATCAGTGCCGGCGCGAAGTAGCCGGCCTCGCGGAACTCGCCCACCGAGACGGCGCCGTGCCGCTTCGAGAGCTTCTTCCCGTCCTCGCCGAACACGTTCGGGACGTGGGCATAGACCGGGAGCTCGGAGCCGAGCCCCTGCAGGATCTGGATCTGCTTCGGCGTGTTCGAGACGTGGTCGTCGCCCCGGATCACGTGCGTGATCCCGTCCAGCCAGTCCTCGACCGGCGAGGCGAAGTTGTAGGTCGGCCGCCCGTCCGAGCGCACGAGGACGAGATCCTCGAGCTGCTCGTTCGGGAACTCGATCCGGCCCTTGACCGCGTCGTCCCAGGCGGTCGTGCCCTCGTCGGGCATCCGGTAGCGGATCGCACCGTCGTCCTCGTAGGCCTTGCCCTCGTCGACGAGGCGGCGCGCCTCCTGCTGGCAGCGCTCGAGCCGGTCGAGCTGGAAGGTGACGGGACCGTCCCAGTCGATCCCGAGCCAGCGCAGGGAGCTCTGGATCTGTTCGACCGACTCGGCCACCTCGCGGCTCGTGTCGGTGTTCTCGATCCGGAGCAGGCACTCGCCGCCGAGGCCGCGCGCGAAGAGCCAGTTGAAGAGGAACGTGCGGACGCCACCGATGTGGAGGAAGCCGGTGGGGCTCGGTGCCATGCGGACGCGGACGCTCACGAGACGGCTAGCCTAGCGGCGTGCTCTTCGGCGCCCACTGCTCGGGAGGAGTGAAGGGCTCGCTGGAGCACGCGGCAGAGATCGGCGCGGACGCGGTCCAGCTCTTCGCGCAAAGCCCGCGCATGTGGCGGTTCCCGGAGCACGCCGAGGACGATCTGGCCCGGTTCAGGGCGCGGCGGGCAGAGCTCGGGCTCGGCTCGGTGCTGATCCACGCCCTCTATCTCTGCAACCTCGCGACCCCGGACGAGACGATCTACGCGAAGAGCGTGGCGACGATGCGCTCGACCGTCGACGCCGCCTGCGCGCTCGAGGCGGACGGCGTCGTCTTCCACGTCGGCTCGCACCTGGGCGCCGGCTTCGAGGCGGGGCTTTCGCGCTGCGTGCCGGCGCTGCGCGAGGTGCTCGAACGCTGCTCGGAGACGACCTGGCTGCTGCTCGAGAACGCGGCCGGGGCGGGCGCCACGATCGGGCGCTCGCTCGACGAGCTGGCCGCGATCTTCGACGCGCTCGACGGCCATCCCCGTCTCGGCATCTGCCTCGACTCCTGCCATCTCTACGTCTCCGGCGTCGACGTCGGCGAGCCCGATGTCGTCGGCGCGACGCTCGGGGAGCTGGACGATCGGATCGGGCTCGACCGGCTCCGGGCGCTCCACGTCAACGACGCGGCGGCGCCACTCGGCTCGAACCGCGACCGGCACGCGAACGTGCTCGAGGGCGAGCTCGGCGAGCGCCTCGGCGCCTTCCTCGCGCATCCGGCCGTGCAGGGCCTCCCGGCAGTGATGGAGACGCCGGGCCCCGACGGCCACGGCCCCGACGCCGCCGAGGTGCAGAAGCTCCGCGATCTCCACGCCCGCTGGACGTAGCCCGCTACGGCGGCTTGTGTCTATCAGTCACAAGCCGTTCTTTCGCGCGCGCGTACTCGAGTGCGTCGAGCGCGATCGGCAGGTCGACGACCCGCGGCGACGGAGCCGCTCCGAGGACGGCGAGGGCCGCGCGGCGCGTGTCCGTCCGGGCGCGCCGGCGCAACTCCTCGCCACGCACGAGCCCGCGGATCGTGTGGTAGCTCGGCCGCGCCAAACCCAGCTCCTCTGCGGCGTTGCCGACGGCACGCCACGTCGCGGCCGCCGGTGTGTCGTCGCGGTGCAACCCGACGACGAGCGCGTGGATCCGCGGGTCTCGCCGGGCGATCGAGAAGCGCATGCGACGAGTGTGCCCCGCCCCGGCCAGCCTTTCGCAACGATTCCGTGACGAAGCACGAAAAGAACGCTTGTGTCTCATAGACACAAGCCCTCGCTCGCGCGGTCGGCTACGCGGACGGGTTGATCTGGGCGATCACGCGGAAGCTGGGGCGCTCGCGCGGGAGCTCGTGGAACTCCGGGTTGCGGCAGCCGAGCTCGTCGCCGCGCGCCTCGTAGCAGGGTGAGACCTCGACCTTGCACATCGGCAGCGGAGCGCCCGTCGCGCGGATGCCACCGAAGCCCTCGGTCCTGGCTTCGGCCGCCTGCAACAGGTCGAGGTCGATCTCGACCCCGTACACGCGCTGCATGCAGCCGACGTACGTGTGCCCCCACGCTTCGTAGGCGTAGACGAACGGGCAGGAGCGCTCGAGGCACGCGCCTGGGTAGACGACCTTGTCGCAGTGCACCTCGCACCGCCGGCATTCCACCTCGTCCTGCGGGCGGAGCGGGAGCTCGACGGGGGCTTGCGCAGCCTCTTCCACACCCGGATTGTGGTCGCGTCCCGCGCTGCCCGCAAGACTTGACATTCAGGCGATCTTCAGGCAGTGCGCGCAGATAGGGTACGCGGCCGTGGTCCGCCGAGCCCTCTTCACGTCCGTCGCATTCGCGCCCCTCGTCGTCGTCCTCCACTACGCATTTCACCTGGACGAGACCGTTGAGTTCGTCCTGGCGGCGGGCGCGCTCATACCGCTCGCGTGGCTGATCGGCGAGGCGACCGAGCACGCCGCCGAGCACACCGGGCCGGGGATCGGCGGCTTTCTCAACGCGACCTTCGGCAACGCCCCCGAGTTGATCATCGCCCTGCTGGCGGTGAACCAGGGGCTGACCGAGGTCGTGCGAGGGTCACTGACGGGCTCGGTGATCGGGAACCTCCTGCTCGTGCTCGGCTTCTCGCTCATCGCCGGTGGGCGCGGAGAGCTCGATCGCCCGTCGAGCTTCCTCTCGTTCGGACTGATCGCGGTCGCGGCCCTGTTCTTCCTGATCGTCGCCGTGCCCGGCTGGGACGGCGACCCCGACCGGAGCTCGCTCGCCGACCTGACGATCCCGGTCTCGATCGCGCTGCTGATCGTCTACGTCGGCGCGACCTGGTACTCGCTCCGGCGGCACCGGCTGCTCCACATCGCCAGCGACGCCGAGATCAAGGGCTGGTCGTTCCGGTTCTCGCTCGGGGTGCTGGCGGCGGCGACGGTCGTGACCGCGCTCGTCGCCGAGGTGCTCGTCGGCTCGCTCGAGGTCTTCGCCGAGAAGGCCGGCCTGACCGACTTCTTCGTCGCAGCGGTGATCGTCGCGATCGTCGGCAACGCGGCCGAGCACGGCGGCGCGGTGCTCGTCGCCTATCGCGGCAAGCTCAAGCTCGCGGCGGAGATCGCCCTCGCCTCGGCCGCGCAGGTCGCCGTCTTCCTGATCCCGGCCGTCGCACTGCTGGCGCTGCTGATCGATCCGCTCGCGCTCTCGTTCCGTCAGGTGGAGATGGCGACGCTCGGCGGTGCGCTCGTGCTGACGACGCTCGCGCTCTTCGGCGGACGCTCGAGCAGGCTTCGCGGCGCGATCCTGGTCGCCGGGTATCTGGCGATCGTGGTCGTCTTCTTTCAGGCGGGAGAACGCCTCTAGAAGGTCGACGGCTCGCGGCGGAGCGGGTACGTCGCGAAGTAGAGCTTCTCGATCGCGCCGTCGGCGGTTCGGACGACGCGCAGCAACTCCCCGCGCTCGCGCCCCTCGGCGACGCGGAAGCGGTCGTCGCCCTCCTGAACGAAGAAGGACGTGTCACGGCCGGGCGGGCCGCCGAGCAGCTTCGCCTCGAGCCGGCCCTTGCGCCAGCCGAGCACGATCTCGTGGCCCTCGACCCACCAGGGGCCGAGCAGGGGGAGCACGTCGGGCGGGACGGGCTCGGCCGGCTGCCACGCCTCGGTCGCCGCGGGGAGCACCTCGATCGCGGCGACGGCGAGGTCGAGCGCGAGCTTCTCGGGCGAGGCGCCCGCGCCCGTGTTCGTCAGCACCGCAGCACCCGTGCCCGAGGCGCGGTGGACGACCAGCGCCGCGAGATGACCCGGCATCGCGCCTCCGTGCCCGACGAAGACGGTCTCGCCGCGCCGGTAGAGCTCGAGCCCCGTCCCCCAGGCGAGCGTCCAACCGCTGTGATCGACCATCACGCGGGCCTGCGCCATCTCCTCGAGCGTCGAGGGCGCGAGCACGCGGTCGTCACCCGCCGCCAGGAACGCGCCCCAGCGAGCCAGATCTCCCGTCGTCGACCAGAGCCGTCCGAGCGCGCCCGCTCCGCCGAGGTCGAGCTCCGGCTCGAGCTGAACGGCGTCGGAGTAGGGCTCGACGAAGTAGCCGCTCGCCGCCGGAGCCGCGGCAGCCGGCGTCGTGCGGGCGAGCCCGAGCGGGTCGAGGATCCGCTCCCGCAGCGCGTCCTCCCACGTGCCGCCGTGCTTGCGCGCGACCACCTCGCCGAGCAGGGCGAAGGCGAGATTGGAGTAGTGCCACCAGGAGCCCGGCTCGAGCACCTGCTCTGCGTCGGCCGTGCCCGCGAGCAGCTCCTCACGTGAGGGCGCAACGAGCGTCTCCCAGATCTCGCCCGGCGGCTCGCGCTGGAGCCCCGACGCGTGCGCCAGCATGCGGCCGAGCGTCGGGGCGTGAGCGCTCTCAGGCAGATGCTCGGTGAGCGGATCGTCAAGTGACAGCTCGCCGGCATCGCGCAACTGGAGCACGCCGACGGCCGTGAACGTCTTCGTGATCGAGCCGATCCGATACTGCGTGTCCGGCGTCGCCGGCACCGCCGTCTCCACGTCGGCCAGACCGAGCGCCTCCTGCCACAGCACGTCGCCGCCGCGAAACACGGCCGCGCTGACCGAGGGCAGCCGCTCCGCTGCCTGCGCGGCCGCGAGCCTGGCGCTCAGGTCCTGCTGCAGCGCGTCAGGCGCTGACACGCGTTCCGAGCGCCCGCGGGATCGCCGCGAGGGCGCCGTCGATCTCGTCGTCGCCGACGTCGAGGTGGGTGACCGCGCGCAGGACGGTCGGGTGGATCGTCCCCGAGAGGCCGACGCCATGCTCGGCGAGCCGCGCGATCGCCTCCTGCTGTGACAACGGGGCGACGTCGAGCTGGACGAAGTTCGTCTCGACGCGGTCCAGATCGACGGCGAGACCGGCCTCGGCGAGCCCGCGTGCAAGCCGTTGCGCGCGCTCGTGGTCCTCGGCGAGCCGGTCGACGTGGTGGTCGAGCGCGTACACGCCGGCCGCAGCGACGATGCCCGCCTGCCGCATCGCGCCGCCGAAGAGGTGCTTGAGCCGCCGCGCGTTCGCCATCACGTCGCTGCCCCCGGCAAGGACGGCGCCCAGCGGGCAGCCGAGCCCCTTCGAGAGGCAGAGCGTGACGGTGTCGAAGCGCGCGCCGATCGCCGCCGCGTCGACGCCGAGCGCGACCGAGGCGTTCAGGAGCCGCGCGCCGTCGAGGTGGAAGCGCAACTCGAGCTCGTTCGCGACCGCGTGGAGCGCGTCGAGCTCCTCGAGCGGCCAGATCCGGCCGCCGCTCGCGTTGTGGGTGTTCTCGACCCAGAGCAGCCGCGTGCGCGGGGAGTGCATGTTCGGGATGCGGTAGGCGGCGCGCACCTGCTCGACCGTGAAGCGCCCTGCGACGCCCGGGAGCCCGCGCGTGACGACGCCCGAGTGGACGGCCGGCCCGCCGAGCTCCGAGATGAAGACGTGGCAGTTCTCCTCACCGATGAGCTCGTCGCCGAGGTCGGTGTGGAGCCTGATCGCGATCTGGTTCGCCATCGTCGCGGTCGGGAGGAAGACGGCCTCGGGCTGACCGAGCAGCCGCGCGGCACGCTCCTCCAGCTCGTTGACGGTCGGGTCTTCGCGCTTCTGCTCGTCGCCGACCGCAGCGGTCGCGATCGCGGCGCGCATGCCGTCGCTGGGGCGCGTGGCGGTGTCGGAGCGAAGGTCGATCACGGCGCTAAAGCTACCGTGACCACGTGGATCTGTTGTTGCTGGAGCAGACGCTCGCCGCCCGCGGCGAGCCCGCCTTCCGCGCCCGCCAGGTGTGGGAGTGGACTGCGCGCGGCGCCGGGGGCTACGAGGAGATGACGAACCTGCCGCAGAAGCTGCGGGCCGCGCTGGCCGACGCGGTGCCGTTCTCGACGCTGACGCTCGAGGACGAGGCGCAGGCGGCCGACGGGACGGTGAAGGCTCTCTTCCGCACAACCGACGGGCACCCGGTCGAGGCGGTGCTGATGCGCTACCGCGACGGACGCCGCTCGATCTGCGTCTCCTCGCAGTCGGGCTGCCCGCTCACCTGCACGTTCTGTGCCACCGGCGCAATGCGCTTCGGCCGCAACCTCCGCGCCTCCGAGATCCTCGACCAGGTGCTCCACTTCCGCCGGCTCGAGCCCGTCAACCATCTCGTCTTCATGGGCATGGGCGAGCCGTTTCTCAACTACGACGAGGTGCTCGCGGCAGCCCGGCGCCTGCCGGAGATCGGGATCACGCACCGGCGCACGACGATCTCGACGGTCGGCTGGCTCCCAGGCCTGACCCGGTTCGTCGACGAGGTCGAGGAGCCGATCCGGTTGGCGCTCTCGATTCACGCCGCCGATCCACGGTTGCGTTCGGAGATCATGCCCGTCAACGATCGCTACCCCCTTCCCGCCGTGCTCGACGAGTGCCGCCGCTACGTCGAGCTGCGGCGGCGCAAGGTCTTCGTCGAGTACGTGCTGCTCGCCGGCGTGAACGACTCGACCGACCGGGCACGGGAGCTGGCAGCGCTCCTCGACCCGAAGCTGTTCAAGGTGAACCTCATCCCCTACAACCCGACCGGCAGGTACGACGGCTCCTCACGGGACGCAATCGCTGCGTTCAAGGGCGTGCTCGACCGCGCCCGCGTGCCTGCGACCGTGCGCCTGACGCGCGGCCGTGACATCGCCGCAGCCTGCGGTCAGCTCGCCGCGACGCGCTAGCCGACGCGCAGCCGGTCGAGGCGGTACGGCCGCGTGTGCCAGGCAGACCAGCTCCAGTACCACTTCGGGACAACCCGAGGAGCCACCGGCCGCGCACCGCGCTTGGCCGGGACCGTGGCGCGCCACTTGACCATTCGGAAGGCCCAGCGCGGGATCGCCTTCGGCGCGACCCGAGGTCGCGGCTTCGGAGAGATCCGGATGCGCAGTGCCGGCTTCGCCTTGCCGGCGAGCGGCACGGCGACGAGCGCGAAGGTCACGGGCTTCGTCCGGCTGAACCGCCGCGGCGAGAGCGTCATCTTGCCCGTGGCGCCGAGCTTCGCGATCCGGACGTCGTTGCGTTCGAGCCACCAGCTGACGCCGGGGCCGCCGCCGCTCGCCTGCAGAACGACGACGCTCAAGAACCCCATGCGCGCGGTTCCCGCGATCGTGCTCAGAACCGACCCCCCGGCACCGGCACCGGAACCGGAACCCGAACCACCGCCCCCGCCCGAGCCACCGCCGCCACCGGAGCCGGGCGGCCCGCCGGCGGTCGCGGAGGGCGTGATCGGGGCCGACGGCGACGAGGACGGGCTCGTGCCGCCGGCGCTCGTCGCGGTCGCAGCGATCGTGTAGGTCGTGCCGTTCACGAGCCCGGTCACCGTGCAGCTGAGCGGTCCAGAGGACCACGAGCAGGTCGCGCCGCCCGGGCTCGCAGTGACCGTGTAGGTCGTGATCTGCGAGCCGCCGTCGGAGGCGGGTGCACTCCACGTGACGCTTGCCTGGCCCGCGCCTGCGGTCGCCGTGACGCCGGTCGGGGCACCGGGAGCTGTTGCGCCACCGCCACCGGTGCCGACCGTGAACCCGACCGGCACGGTCGAAGTGGTGGTGATCGACGAGAGGAAGCAGGGAATGCCGAGTCCAACCCCCCGGACCGTGTAGCTGCCGGGGGCGAGGGTGCCGCCGGGGAACGACGTCGAGGCCGTCGCGGTGTCGCCGCCACCGAGCAGCGTCGGCACCGGAAAGGAGCCGCTCTGCGGCGTCGGACCGTCGACGACATAGCTGAGGACGGGTGCAACCAGGTTGCCGAGGCCGCAACCTCCGATGCTGATCGTGAGCGTGATCACGTCGCCCGTGGCCGGCGAGCCCGGCAGGGCGCCGACTGTGAACGGGCCGCCCGCCGCCGCGGCCGGGGCCGCCGGCACGAGGGAGGCCGCCGCAACGGCCGTCGCCGCCAGGAGGACACGAAGAGAGCGAATGGGGTTCATGACGACGTCCTCGGCAGGTTGAACGCCGCTCAGGAGGCGAAAACGGGTCGCCCACGTGCGCGTTTCAGGTGAGGTTCGTCCCCCGGACGGGTCAGACCCCGAGGGCCGCGGGACCTACCCCGAATGCGGCATTCGGCGCAAGAGGCTTGTCTGCACGGGGGACAACGCCGATAGGGAGATCGTGGAAGCGGCTCACATCACCTGGCGTCCGCTCGGCCGCCTGCTGGTCGAGCAGGGGTTGCTCGACGCCGACGAGCTCGAGCTCGCGCTCGCCAAGCAGCAACTGACGGGCCGCAGGCTCGGAGAGACCCTCGTCGACTGCGGCTTCGTCTCTGGCCCCCAGCTGGCAAGCGCGCTCGCGGCGCAGTACGGGCTCGAGCTGACGACCGAGCACGGGTTCGGCACCGGGCTCCGCTCGGAGATCCAGCGCCGGCACGAGCACGACCGGGGGCGCACCCTGCGGGCAGCGCCCGAGCCTGCAGCAGAGCCGGACCAGGAGCCACCGGCCGATCCTCCAGGCGAAAGCACCGCACCCGAGCCGGATGCACTGCTCCTGGCGCAGCTCGAGGAGCAGTGGGCGAAGCTCGCCGCGGCCGAAGAGCGGCTCCGGCAGCTCGGCGAGGACAACGATGTCCTCCGCGCCGAGATCGCAGCCCTGCGGCGGCCGCCGGCGCAACTCACGGCCGTCGCTGCGAATCATCTCCTCTTCGTCTCCGCGCCGGGCGGTTACGAGCTGGCCGAGCGCACCGGGCCGCCGCCACGCCGGGGAGCCGTCCTCGACCTGGCCGAGCTCGGCGGCGCGTTCGTGGCGGCCGGGCTGCGGCGCTCGCCCCTCCCCGGGGACAGCCGGCCCTGCGTGATCGTCGAGCGCGTCTAACCGCTCGGCCAGGCCGCCGTCGCCGGACGCAAATCGAAGGCGCCGCCGGGCCGGCAGTGCGGCGAGTGGTACTCCCCCGTCGCCCGCAGGCGCGTTGTCCCGCGCGACTCCGAATGCCAGCAGCCGGGCGTCCCGCGGGGACACGCCAAGGCGTCGCGCGAACGCCTCGACCGTCTGCACGGCGTAGCACTGGGTCTCGGCCTCCACGACCACGCCGCGCAGGTGCCACGACTCGTGTGCGAGCGTGACGAGGCTGCTCACGGCTGCAAGCGCGTCCGCGGCGCAGTCGCCGGCGAGCAGGCAGTCGAAGGATCGCTGCTCGCCGCGCCAGACCCGTTCGAGCCCCTTGCACGTGGCCGCCGAGAGGTTGGCTCGGTCCGACGGTGCTCCGTGCTCGTCGAACGCGACCCAGCCAGCGTAGGGCGTGACTTCGACGAGGCGGGTCCAGAAGCCGGGGCAGCTGACCTCGACGTCGCGCAGCGCGACCTCGCTCGCGACGAGCGCGAGCCGGTGCTCGTTCTCGGTCCGCCGCGAGTGCTGCCAGGCCGTGAACAGGAGCAACGGGACGAGCAGGAGGAGAGCGATGCGCATGGTCGAGGTATCGGCGTCATCCGGGCGTGGCCATAGGTTGAGTGCGATGCGCCGCCGTCGTCGTCAGCGTCGCGCGAGCCCGCCGACGGTGTGCCGCAGCGGCGAACCGCGTCCCCGCCTGCTGTCCGAGCTCGTCCGGCTGCCGCGGCGGAGCTCGTTGTACCCGGAGCTCGCGTGCGCGCTTGCCGCCGCCGACCGGCTGCACGTGCTCCACTCCGATCTCGAGCCGGTGCCGGTCCGCCCCACCGCGACGACGAGCCAGAGCGGCTGCTATCGGCTCCGGCACGGCGACCCGGTCGACCTGCGCGTCTCGCGCTTGCACGGCCGGGTGCCGCTCAGCTTCCTGCACGAGCTGGGCCACTTCGTCGACCACCAGCTCGGCGCACACCTCGGCCCGTCCTGGGCTTCGGGTCACCACGAAGCACTCGCCGACTGGCGCGCGGCGGCGGCGGAGCTGCCCTCGCGGGCGCCGCTCGGATCCGGCCGCTCGCGGCGCCGGTACTTCGACTCGGTCAAGGAGGTCTGGGCGCGCTGTTACGCGCAGACGGTGCTGGCGCGATCGCCCGACCCACGGCTCGAACGGCACCTCCGAGAGCTCCTCGACCGGGACGACCCATTCGTCTGGCCGGCTCGAGAGCTCGAGCCCGTCACAGCGGAGCTCGAGCGAGCGCTGGCGCGACTCGGACTCGCGCGGCCCGGCCTCGCCGCGGCCGCCTGACGCGGGGCTGTCAGACGGAGCTCGGGGCGACGCGGAGGATCCGTGCGGCCCAGGCGGGCAGCCACCAGTTCCACTTGCCCATCAGGCGCATGATCGAAGGCACGAGCAGTGCCCGGATCACGGTCGCGTCGAAGATGATCCCGGCCGCGAGCCCGATCCCGAACTGCTTGATGTCCGTCCCCGGGCTCGTCGAGAGCACGAAGAACGCGAACATCAGCACGAGGGCCGCGCTGGTCACGAGCTTGCCCGTCCTGCCGAGCCCGAGCGCGATCGCCTGCCCCGTGTCGCCCGTCTCGTCGTAGGCCTCCCGCATCCGCGTCAGCATGAAGACCTCGTAGTCCATCGAGAGCCCGTAGAGGAAGGCGAAGATCATCAGCGGGATCCAGGAGATGATCGAGTCGGTCGCGGGGACGTTCCAGATCTCCTCCGCGCCGTGCCCCTTCTGGAAGATGAAGACGATGATCCCGTAGGCCGCGCCGAGCGAGACGAGGTTCAGGATCACGGCCTTGAGCGGGAGGAGCAGCGAGCGGAAGGCGCGCGCGAGCAGCAGGTAGGTGACGAGGATCACGAACAGGAGCACGTACGGGAAGTTGCCGTAGACCGCGTCGATGAACTCGCGCTCCTCCGTCGGCACCCCCGCGAGCGTCAGCCGCGCCCCGCCCACGTCGCCGGCGGCCTGCGGGATCACCTCGTCCCGGAGGCGCGCGATCGTCGGTCGCGTCTCCCGGCTCGAGCCGTCGCTGGTCGAGAACGCCTCGACGAGCGCGATCCCGTCGCCACGCGCCTGCGGCGGAGCGGTCGCGCCCGCGATCCCCTCGGTCGCGGCGAGCCGCGACGCGAGCGCCTCGAGCTGCTCGGGGGTCGCGTCGCCCTCGACGACGACCTGGAACGGCTTGTGCACGCCCTCGGTGATCCCAGCGTCGCGAAGCACCTGGGCGCCCTCGTGTGCGGGCCCGGCTCCCGGAAAGTCCTTGATCTGGGCGTCGGCCGGGTTGAGCTGGACCCCGTAGAAGACGAGGACGCCGACGATGGCCAGACCGGCGGCCGCGACCGGCACGGGCCGGCGGACGACGAAGTGCGCCCAGCGGTTCCAGAATCCCTTGTCGGGGTCGTCGCTGCCCTCGACGAGCCGTCGCGGCAGCACGCGGACGCTGTTGATCCGGTGCCCGAGGGTGTACAGGAGCGCCGGCAGCAGCGTGATCGCGGTGAGCACCGAGACGGCCGGGATCAGCATGCCGCCGATCCCGATCGAGCGGATGAACGGGAGCGGCAGGATGATCAGGCTGAGCAGGCCGACGGCGACCGTCGAGCCCGAGACGATCACCGAGCGGCCGGCATGTCGCATCGTCTGCACGATCGCCGCCTCGCGGTCGGCGCCGTGGCGTAGCTCGTCGCGGAAGCGGAAGATCATCAGGAGCGCGTAGTCGATCGCGACGCCGAGCCCGACCAGCGCGACCAGGAACTGCACGATGATCGAGACGTCGGTGATGTACGTCAGCAGCCAGATCAGCGTGAACGTGTTCAGGATCGACGCAACCGCGATCATCAGCGGCATCGCGACCGCGGGCAGCGTGCCGAACGTGAAGAAGAGGATCACGAGCGCGCCGACGGCTCCGATCAGGAACTCGATCAGGATGCTCGGTGGCTCGGTGCCCTCGGTCGTCTCGCTCGCCTCCGCGTAGAGCCCGTCGATCCCGCTGAGGTAGCCGTCGACGCCCGGCGGGACGGCGGCCGCCAGGGCGCTCTCCGTCGGCTCGATGTCGACGCCTTCGAAGGCGAACTGCCCCGCGGGGTAGACGTTCGCGAACGTGACCTTGCGATCGGCCGAGAGGTAGACGTCGTCGCCGGTGTTGAAGAACGAGCTGACGCGAGAGCCCGGGTTGGCGGCGGCGACCGCGTCGATTGCGGCCTCGACGCCTGCCACCTCGGTCACGTCGCCGTTCTCGGCCTCGAGCACGATCACGTATGGGAAGAGCTCGCCGTTGCCGAGTTTCGCGACCGCGCGCTGGTTCGCCTCGTAGCCCGACGCGCCCGGGATCGAGAAGTCCTCCAGCCAGCGGTCCGCGACCTGGCCCGCCGAGAACGCGCCGAAGGCGGTCAGCAGGATCCAGACGCCGATCACGAGCCGGCGGTGGTGGACGACGTAGTGGGCGAGCTTTTCCATCGCGAGAACCTACAGATCCCGGCCGGGGCCGCGTGGTGAAGGGGTGGTCATCGGGCTACAAGACCCCGCGGCGACCGAAAACTCATCGGTGCCGTCAGATGCGGCCGGCGCGGTCCCACTGCCGGCGCAGCCAGCCCCGCGCGTCGACGCGGTCCATCACCGCCTGGTCGACGTTCGCGGCGCGCGCGACGACGATCTCCTGCAGCAGCCCGCGGCCCTGCGCGTCCAGACCGGAGAAGAGCGCCTTGATCGCGTCCGCGAACTCGGCACCCGAGTGCTCCGCGGCAAGCGCGTCGACGCGTCGTTCGAGCTCGGCGCGATCGGTCATGCGCCCTGCTGCACCTCGAGCTGCCGCGCCTCTCCTCCATTGCTCGAGAGGTCGGGGTGCTCGTCGAAGCCGAACTTGACGACGGCGCGCTTCGCCGCCTTCACCTCGTCGAGCCGGCGCACCGGCCGCGTCGTCGGCGCCTCCTTCAGGAGCTCGGGGCTCTCGGCCGCTTCTCGGGCGATCGCGAGCATCGCGTCCACGAACGCGTCGAGCCGCTCCTTGGGCTCGGTCTCGGTCGGCTCGATCATCAGCGCCTCCGGCACGACGAGCGGGAAGTAGATCGTCGGCGGGTGGTAGCCGTAATCCATCAGACGCTTCGCGACGTCGAGCGCCGTGATCCCGTGCTCGCGCTTCAGCGTGCGGGCGCTGAGCACGAACTCGTGCATGCAGAGGCGGTCGTACGGGAGCTCGTACGCGTCGCGCAGCCTCGCGAGGAGGTAGTTGGCGTTCAGCACGGCGACCTCGGACATCTCCCGCAGCGCCGGCCCGTACATCCGGATGTACGCGTACGAGCGGACGAAGACGCCGAAGGGGCCGGTGAAGCCGCGCACCTTGCCGATCGACTTCGGCCGGTCGTGGTCGAGCCGGAAGCGATCGCCGTCGCGCACGACGGCGGGCACGGGCAGGTACGGCTCGAGCTTCTCGCGCACGACGATCGGGCCGCCGCCGGGGCCGCCGCCCCCGTGCGGCTGCGAGAACGTCTTGTGCAGGTTGATGTGGACGATGTCGAAGCCCATGTCGCCCGGGCGCGAGATCCCGCAGACGGCGTTCAGGTTGGCGCCGTCGTAGTAGAGGAGCGAGCCGGCGTCGTGGAAGATCGACGCGACCTCCTCGATGTGCTCGTCGAAGAGGCCGAGCGTCGACGGGTTCGTCAGCATCAGGCCGGCCGTGCGCTCGTTCACCTTCGCGCGCAGGTCGTCGACGTCGAGGTTGCCGCGCGCGTCCGTGGCGACCTTCTCCAGCTTGTACCCCGCCATCGTCACGCTCGCCGGGTTCGTGCCGTGCGCCGTGTCGGCGGTGATGATCGTGTCGCGCTGCTCCCCTTCGCCGATGTCGTCGAAGTACGCGCGCATCAGCATCAGCCCCGTCAGCTCACCCTGGGAGCCCGCGGCCGGCTGGAGCGAGCACGCATCGAGGCCGGCGACCTCCTGCAGGATCTCCTGCAGCCGCCACATCAGCTCGAGCGCGCCCTGGACGCCGTCCTCCTCCTGGTGCGGGTGGAGATCCTTGAAGCCGGGCAGCATCACGACCCGCTCGTTGACGCGGGGGTTGTGCTTCATCGTGCAGCTGCCGAGCGGGTAGAAGCCGGTGTCGATCCCGAAGTTGCGGGTCGAGAGCTCCGTGAAGTGGCGCACGAGCTCGGGCTCCGCGAGCTCCGGCAGCCTCGGCGGCTCTGCGCGGCGCAGCTCCTCCGGCACCTCGACCGCCGGCAGGTCGTAGCGCGGCAGCGTCGAGGCGCGCCGACCCTCGCGCGACTTCTCGTAGATCAGCTGCATCAGGCGCGCACCTCCGCCAGCACTTCCGCGAGCCGGTCGATGTCGGCCGGGCTTCGCTTCTCCGTCACGGCGACGAGGAGCACGTCGTCCATCCCCTGGTAATCGCGGCCGATCGCGTAGCCGGGATGCACGCCGTGCCGGCGCGCGTCGGCGATCACGTCCTCCGCCGGCCGGCGGAGCCGGACGGCGAACTCCTTGAACGTCGGCTTGCCCGGGAACGCGGGCTCGCGCCCGAGCCGCTCGCGGGCGTACGCACCGAGGCTCATGCAGGTCTCGCCGACCTCGCGCAGGCCCTGCGGCCCGAGCCAGGAGAGATGGACGAGCCCGGCGAGCGCCAGCAGCGTCTGGTTCGTCGTGATGTTCGAGGTCGCCTTCTCGCGGCGGATGTGCTGCTCGCGGGTCTGCAGCGTGAGCACGTAGCCGCGCTCGCCATTCAGGTCGGTCGTCTCCCCGATGATCCGGCCCGGCAGCCGGCGCGTGTACTCCACCTTCGCGGCGAGAAAGCCGTAGTGGGGCCCCGCGTAGGACTGGTAGTTGCCCGCGCCCTGCCCCTCGCCGATCGCCATGTCCGCGCCGTAGTTGCCGGGCGCCTCGAGCACACCGAGCGAGACGGGGTCGACGTGGGCGATCGCCATCGCGCCCGCCCCCTTCGCAGCGGCGACGAGCTCGGGCGCGCTCTCGAGGATCCCGAAGACGTTCGGCTGCTGGAAGATCACGGCTGCCGCATCCTGCGCTGCAGCCGCGACGCGGTCCGGGTCGGTCGCACCCCCCTCGTGCGGCACCTCGACGACCTCCAGCCCGAAGCCGACCGCGTACGTCTTGACGACCTGCCGCACCTGCGGGTTCAGCGTCTCTGCGAGCACCACCTTCGAGCGCCCGGTCGCGTGCTTCGCGACGAAGCAGGCGTCCGCGGCCACGGTAGTGCCGTCGTAGCCCGAGGCGTTCGACACGTCCATCCCGGTCAGCTCGCAGATCGCCGTCTGGTACTCGAAGATCGCCTGCAGGACGCCCTGGCTCATCTCCGGCTGGTACGGCGTATAGGCGGTCAGGAACTCGCCGCGCTGGAGCACGGCGTCGACGACCGCGGGAACGTAGTGGTCGTAGATCCCCATGCCGAGGAACGACAGCTCCTTGGTCGTGTCGACGTTCTTCGCCGCGAGCTCCTCGAGGTGGCGGACGAGCTCGGGCTCCGAGAGCGCGGGCTCGAGGTCGAGCGCGCCTTCGAAGTGGACGCCGGCGGGGATGTCGCGGAAGAGCTCGTCGACGGAGGCGACGCCGATCGCCGCGAGCATCTCCTCGCGGTCGGCGTCGGTGAGCGAAAGCTGACCCACTAGCTCCCGCTCCAGCGCCGGCAAAGCCGGCACTTCCGCTCCTGGATGAGCTCCGTCGAGCCTACGCTCATTGCTCGGCGAGGTGCTGCTTGTAGGCGTCGAGGTCGAGCAGGCCGTCGGCCTCGGCCGGGTCGGCGAGCCGGATCCGCACGAGCCAGCCCTCGCCGTAGGGGTCCTCGTTGACCGTCTCGGGCGCGTCGACCACCTTCTGGTTCACCTCGAGGATCTCACCGGACAGCGGCGCGATCACGTCCGAGACCGCCTTGACCGACTCGACCTCCGCGTACGTGCTGTCCTGGGCGGTCGAGCCGCCCTCCGCGGGCGCCTCGAAATGAACGAGCTCACCGAGCGCGTCCTGCGCGAACCACGTGATCCCGAGCGTCGCCTCGTCGCCGTCGATGCGAGCCCAGTCGTGCTCACGGTGGTACTTGAGCCCCTCGGGGTACTCCTCCGCTGCTGCCACGGTCGCGCTACTCCTCTCGCTCGTAGATCGGTTTCGGGACGACGGTGGCGCGGCGCTCCTTGCCGCGGACGTCGATCGTGAGCTCGGTGCCGTTCGCGGCTGCCGGGGCGGGGACGTAGCCCATGCCGATGCCCTTGTCGAGCATCGGCGAGTGCGTGCCGCTCGTGACGTGACCGCCTCCTGCGATCGACATCCCCTGGCGTGGCACCGCCTTCTCCTCCATCACGAAGGCGACGAGCTTCTGCTCCGGGCCGGCCTCCTTGATCCGCCGCAGCTCGGCGGCGCCCGTGAACTCCTTCGCGAGCGCGCACGTCCAGCCGAGCCCGGCCGAGATCGCATCCGTCTCGGGGGTGATGTCGTTGCCGTGCAGCGGATAACAGACCTCGAGCCGAAGCGTGTCGCGGGCGCCGAGCCCGCAGGGAGCGGCGCCGCGATCGACGACTGCGTCCCAGAGCGCAACGGCATCCTCGGCGGCGCACATCAGCTCGACGCCCAGCTCGCCCGTGTAGCCGGTGCGGGCGACCATCACCTCGACGCCGTCGAGCTCGGACATGGCGTGGGTGAACGCGGAGGCTGCGGGCAGGCCGAGCCGTTCGATCGAGCGCGGGCCCTGGACTGCGAGCAGCGCGTACTCGTCCGACGCGTCGCGTACCTCGGAGCCGCGGATCTCCCGTTCTTTCAACCAGGCGAAGGCGGCCTCACGGTTGCCCGCGTTGACGACGAGCAGGTAGTGGAACGAGTCGAGTCTGTAGGCGATCAGGTCGTCGACGATGCCGCCGCGCTCGTTCGTCAGGAGCGTGTACTGGGCCTCACCGTCACCGATCTTGTCGAGGTCGTTCGAGAGCACCGACTGCAGCAGCTCGTGCGCCGTCGGCCCCTCGATGTGGAACTGGCCCATGTGGGAGACGTCGAAGACGCCGGTGTCCGTGCGCACCGACTTGTGCTCCGGGATCACTCCTTCGTACTGGACGGGCATCTCCCAGCCGGCGAACGGAACGAGGCGCGCGCCGGCGGCGACGTGGCGCTCGTGGAGCGGCGTCTGCAGAAGGGTCTGCACGGCGGTGACTCTAGCGATGAGAAAGCACGAGGCCCCGGCGAACCGGGGCCTCGGACCGGGTCTCCTGGACCGGCAGGGCAGCCGATCCGGAGGGCATGGGTCGACGATTCCTCGCTGCCGGGAAGCTAAACCTCGACGGGTGAAATCAGTTGTCGCGGAGGAAGGACGGGATCTCGAGCTCCGTGTCCGACGGCTCGGTCGGACGCGGCGGGGGCTCGCCCTCGCCGGCGACGGCCTGGACGGGAGCCTCGACCCTGCGACGCCGGCGCTGGGCGCCGAAGCCGGTCGCGATCACCGTCACCCGGACCTCGTCGCCGAGCGAGTCGTCGATCACGGCGCCGAAGATCACGTTCGCGTTCTGGTCGGCCGCGCCGGTGACGACCTCGGCAGCCTCGTTCACTTCGAAGAGCCCGAGCTCGGTACCGCCGGTGACGTTGAGCAGGATCCCTGTCGCGCCGTCGACGGACTGCTCGAGCAGCGGCGACGAGACGGCGGTGCGCGCGGCCTCGGCGGCGCGGCTCTCGCCCGAGGCGACGCCGATGCCCATCAAGGCGGAGCCGGCGTCGCGCATGATCGTGCGGACGTCGGCGAAGTCCAGGTTGACGATCCCGGGCACGGTGATCAGGTCGGTGATCCCCTGGACGCCCTGGCGGAGGATGTCGTCGGCGATCCGGAACGCCTCGGTCACCGGCGTCTTCTTCTCCACCACCTGCAGCAGACGGTCGTTCTCGATCACGATCAGCGTGTCGACGCGGTCGCGCAGATTCTGGATCCCGACCTCGGCCTGCTCGGCGCGCCGGCGACCCTCGAAGCCGAACGGCTTCGTGACGACGCCGACCGTGAGCGCGTCGAGCTCTCGCCCGAGCTCGGCCACGATCGGGGCGCCGCCGGTGCCGGTGCCGCCGCCCTCGCCGGCGGTGACGAAGATCATGTCGGCGCCCTTGAGCGCCTCCTTCAACTCGTCGCGGCTCTCCTGCGCAGCTGCCTGACCCACGTTCGGATCGGCGCCTGCACCGAGGCCGCGAGTGGCGTGCGAGCCGATGTGGATCTTGACGTCGGCATCCGCCATCAGGAGCGCCTGCGCATCCGTGTTGACGGCGATGAACTCGACCCCGCCGAGCCCGGCGTCGACCATGCGATTGACCGCGTTCGTGCCGCCGCCGCCGACGCCGACGACTTTGATGACCGCGAGGTAGTTGCCTGAGGGATCTCTCATGGGAGGTGGGTCTCGTCGGCGCTCGACCTGAAGCTCGAGTCGAGCATGGGGGTGCCGACGCTCCTTTCGGCGTGCAGGGTACGTCTCCTCGTCGGCCTTGTCAATGCGAACCTCAAGGCGTCGTCGAGGCTGTAGGCTCGACCTCAACCTGAGAGTTGAGGCTTTCGGCGGCGACCGGCCGGTCCGGGACGCTGACGTCGAGGTAGCCCCCGGCTCGCCCGATCGAGGGCAGCACGCGCCGCGCGACTTCGAGTTTCACGGGCAGGTCGAGCGCGTTGCCGAGCCGGAGCTCGAGCCCGGAGCGCAACGTCAGCGTCAACTCCCGCTGCGTCGCCGCGACCGAGCGCACCCGGACCGGCAGCGGGCGCTCGACGAGCGGGGCGAGCGTCGCGACCGCGACCCGCTGCAGGCCCTGCAACGACTCCCCGACCCGAACGTCCACGTCCCGCCTCAACCAGACGCGGGGCAGGGCCGGCCGCGCGCCCGGTGCGATCTCGCCGACGACGCGCCCGCTCGCGGCGGCGAGCCAGGACGACGACCCCTGGCGCAGAACTGCGACCGGCAGCTCGGGCTCGATCGCCAGCCGCAGCGTGTGCGGGAAACCGCGGTCGAACGACACGCCGGCGACCATGGGCACGCTCTCCGCGCGGCGGGCAAGCTCGCCGAGGTCGAGGCCGAGCAGGCTCTCGCCGAGGACAGGTGCAAGCGCTGCGCGCACTTCGGCGGCGACCTCGGGCGACGTGCCCTCGACGGCGATCGCGTCGATTGCGAACGCGGACGTCGTGCGAGCCGCAGCGTAGAGGCCGAGTCCGCAGGCGAGGATGGCGAGCCCGGTGAGGAGAGATCGGCCGGAGGGGGCGAACCGGGAGAGCTCGAGGCGACCGCCCGCGAGGCTGCGCGACGGCGTGACGACACCGCTGGCTGCGCGCGCACGCGGGCGCGAGCGACTCCGTGATCCTCTCCCTCCGGCCACCACGGCCACTTCGCCGCGCCAACGTTCCTCCTACCGGGGCCTTTGTAACCCTTTCGGGCGATGATCCACGACTCCGCAGATTGGACAATCGCTGCAGATGAGCGCCACCGCCGCTCCGAGATCGGCACTCGAAGTCGTGCTTCCGGTGTGCATCGCCGGACTGACTGCGATGGGGCTCGGTGGTGTCGTCCTCATGCACAGTTCACCCGCTGGGGTGACCGGACCGCTGTTGCTGCTCGCCGCTGCAGTCGTAGCCGATCGGTTCCCGATGCCCGCCACATCCGAGACGATGATGTTCTCCCTCTCGTTCGTCTTCGTCTTGGCGAGCGCCGTCCTGTTCGGCGCTGCGGCGGGCGCGGTCGTCGGCGCTGCCTCGGTGGCGGTCAAATTTGCGCTCTTCGAGTCCGAGCACCAGCCGGTGCGGAGCATCTACAACGTGTCCCAGGTCGCGCTCGCCGGCGGCACCGCGGGTCTCGTGTCGTCCTGGCTTGGTGGCACCGAGAACACCGTGCCTTCAATCGTCGCGGCAGCGAGCGTGTATACCGCGGTGAACGTTGCCCTCGTTACCGTCGTCGTAGTGCGGGCCGAGCGCCTCGACATGGCGCGTGTCCTCACATCCTCCTTCCGGCCCGTCGTCCTACCCTGGGTCCCTGGCAGTCTCGCTCGTCCCCCTGTTCGTGGTCGCCTGGGAAGGATCTAAGGCGATCGCGATCAGCACGCTTCTGCCGCTAGCCGCGGTTGCGCTCTACACCCGCTCGGTCGCCCTGAACAGAACGACGCTCGAGCTGGCGAGAACCGATCCGCTCACGGGGCTCGGGAACCGGCGCCACTTCAACGAGCGCCTGCGCTGCGAACTCGATCGAGCCGATGCCGGATCAGGGCCGCTCAGCCTCGTCCTGCTCGACCTCGACGCCTTCAAGAGCGTGAACGACCGACTCGGGCACGAGGCGGGCGACGAACTCCTTCAAGCCGCTGCCGCCGCGCTTCGACAGGGCGGTGAGGCGTTTCGCTACGGCGGCGACGAATTCGCGCTCGTACTCCCTGGTAGGAGCACGTCCGATGCGGCCGAGGTCGTGCGCGCAGTACGCGCGCGGATGGCCTCTCTGGTTACTCCGGGCGCCCCGGTTGGCGCGGCGTTTGGTGTCACGACCTATCCGGATGACGGAGTTCCGCGCGACGAGATCGTGCGCTCGGCCGACCTCATGCTCTATGACGAGAAGCGAAGGCGGTCGGGCAGCTCAACCCGGTAGGTCGATCTCTCCAAGCAGCTCGACCTCGTGCTGGAGCTCGACGCCGAACTGCTCCCGGGCACGGCGACGGGCCTCGGCCATCAGCGCCAGGGCGTCGGCCGTCGTCGCTCCGCCCGCGTTCTCGATGAAGTTCGCGTGCTTGGGCGAGATGACGGCACCGCCGATCGCATGCCCCTTCAGGCCGCACGCCTCCAGCATCCGGCCGGCGCCGAGCTCGTGCTCCGGATTCTTGAAGACGCTGCCGAACGTGCGCTTGTTCGTCGGCTGCGTCGCCTTTCGCTGTGCCACCAGCTCCGCGACCGCAGCCTTGATCTCCTCGACGGGCCTGGGCACGAGCGCGTACTCGACCTCGGCGACGACCTGGCCGTGGCGCAGATCCGAGTGCCGGTAGGAGAGCCCGAGCTCGGCTGGAGTCAGCCACCCCGCTCCGTCGGGGCCGACGACGTGCGCCCGGACGAGGATGTCCGACCAGTCGCTGCCGTATGCGCCCGCGTTCATCCAGACGCCTCCGCCGGCCGTGCCGGGAATCGCGCAGGCGAACTCGAAGCCGCCGAGCCCGGCCGTGCGCGCGTGATGCAGGCAGACGGCGTTCGTCGCGCCCCCGCCCGCGACCAGCGTCTCCCCCTCCGCCCGCACCGACGCGAGCTCGCCGGCGAGGCGGAGGACGAGCGCGTCGACGCCGGCGTCGGCGGCGAGCAGATTGGAGCCGAGACCCACCGTTGCGACCGCCAGGTCGCGCTCGGCCGCCCACGCCAGCGCCTGCTCGAGCTCGCCGAGGGTCGACGGCTTCGCGAACGCGCGCGCCGGCCCGCCCGTGCCGATCGTCGTCAGCTTCGCGAGCGGAACGCCTTCCTCGACGGTCACGCGAGCGCCTCCAGCACGAGCGGCCCCGCGCGCTCGACGTCGCCGGCGCCGACGGTCAGGACGAGGTCACCGGGGCGGGCCCACGCAGCGACGAGCCGGGCGCCGTCCTCGACAGAGGGCGTCCAGCCGGCTCGCACGCCCGGGCGCAGCGCGTCGAGCACGAGCTTGCCGGTCACGCCTTCGACCGGCTCCTCCCGCGCCCGGTAGATCTCGGTCACGCACGCTCCGTCGGCAGCCGAAAGCGCCGCGCCGAGCTCGTGCGCGAGGTGGCGGGTGCGGGAGTAGAGGTGTGGCTGGAAGAGGACGAGCACGCGGCTGTCCGTACGCTCCCGGGCGGCGGCGACGGTGGCGGCGATCTCTGACGGGTGGTGCGCGTAGTCGTCGACGACCGTGACGCCGCCACGCTCCCCGATGACCTGGAAGCGGCGGCCGGCCCCCGTGAAGCGGGCGAGCACCGGCTCGGCGTCGGCGCGTGCGACACCGGCGAGCTCCAGCGCCGCGAGCGCGGCCGCCGCGTTGCGGCGGTTGTGCTCGCCGGGGATCGCCAGCTCGAAGGAGACCGGATCGAGCTCCCAGCCGCGGACCACCTGCGGCACCTCGGCGAGCCAGCGCTCGAACATGTCCTCCACCTCCGCCTCCGACGCGAACGTGGAGTGGTGGTCGAGCTCCACGTTCGTGACGACCGCGATCTCCGGTCGCAGGCGCTCGACGGTGCGGTCGGACTCGTCACCCTCGACGACGAGCCAGCCCTCCCCCGCCCCCGCGTTGCCGCCGAGCTGGGCGATCTCGCCGCCCACGAGCCAGGCAGGATCGAGCCCGAGCTCGCCGAGGACGAAGGCGATCATCCCGGTCGTCGTCGTCTTGCCGTGCGCGCCCGCGACGACGATCGAGCGGCGCAGCGAGACCAGCTCGGCGAGGAAGTCCGCGCGCGACGTCCCGGGGACGGACGGGTACGCGCTGGAGACGATCGCCTCCCAGCCGTCCGGCACGACGGGCTCGGGCGCGATCCTCACGTCCACGCTCTCGAGCGCGCGCAGGTACGGCGTCTCGACCCGGTCCCAGCCGCCCACCTCGGCGCCCCAGGCGCGGGCGAGAAACGCGTAGGAGGAGAGCCCGGCCCCGCCGATCCCGACGAACCAGAGCCGCCTACCCGCCAGCAAGCGCGATCAGCTCCTCCGCGATCTCCTCGGCGGCGCGCGGACGCGCCAGCTCGAGCATCGCCGCGCGCATCGAGTCGAGCCGGACGGCGTCCGCGAGCAGCTCGTCGCACCAGCGCGGGCACGCGCTCGAGCTCGCCCTTCCGGGACGACGACGGCGCCACCGCCCGCGCTCGAAGTGACGCCCGTTCAGCGTTTGGTGGTCGGCGGTCGCATGGGGATACGGGACAAGGATCGACGGAGTCCCGGCGGCGGCCAGCTCCCAGACCGTCCCGCCGGCACGCGAGATGGCGAGGTCGGGCGCGGCGAGCGCGGCGCCGAACTCGGTGGTCGAGGAGACGAGGACGTAGTCGTCGCGATCCACACGCGGGCGGAGCCGCTCGTAGTCGCGCTCGCCGGAGACGTGCAAGACCGCCGGGCCCGCGTCGCCGTACGTCTCGACCGCGAAGTCGTTCAGGCTCCGCGCCCCCGCGAGTGCGCCGAAGAACGCGATCACCGGCCCGTCGGGCGGCAACCCGAAGCTGCGGCGTCCCTCCGCCGGCGAGACGCCTCGGTGCTCGGCGGGGACGGGGCGTCCCGTGACGCGGTACTTCCCGTTCCGTCTGCCCGGCAGGTCGTAGGCCAGGAAGACGCGCCGTGCGAACGGCGCCGCCAGCCGGTTGGCGAGGCCGAGGTGCGCGTCGGCCTCGGTCAACGCCGCCGGGATCTTGCGCCGCCACGCGGCGTAGACCATCGGCCCCGCCACATAGCCACCGCCGCCGAGGACGACGTGCGGACGGCGGCGCGTCGAGGATCGCGGCACAGGCCCGCGGCGCGCGCCCGGCACGGAGCAGGGAGCGCAGGAGCGCGACGGAAGGACGGCGGGGGAAGCCGGAGATCTCGAACGTGTCGAGCTCGTAGCCCGCCTCGGGGACGAGCCTAGCCTCGACGCGATCCGGCGACCCGGCGAACGTCACCGTGGCGCCGCGGGCGCGCAGTGCTGCTGCGACCGCCAGCGACGGGAGCACGTGCCCGGCTGTTCCGCCGGCGGCGATCAGGCACCGAAGCTCGCTGGGGGGCACGGCCATCGCCCGCGATGTTAAGGAGGATCCCGGTGCCGGCGAGCAGGACAACGAGGCTGGAGCCGCCGTAGGAGAGGAACGGGAGCGGGATTCCGGTCAACGGCGCGATCCCGAGCACGGCTGCGAGGTTGACCGCGGCCTGCCCGCAGACGAGTGCCGTGAGCCCCGAGGCGAGGAACTTGCCGAACGGGTCGCGGCAGCGCAGGGCGACGTTGAAGCCGGCGAAGGCGAAGGCCGCGAACGCGGCGATCACAGCGGTGACGCCGATCAGGCCGAGCTCCTCGCCGATCACCGCGAGGATCATGTCGGTCTGCTGCTCGGGCAGGTAGTTGATCTTCTGCACGCCCTCGCCGAGACCCTTGCCGGTGATCCCGCCGGAGCCGATCCCGATGATCGCCTGCACGGTCTGGAAGCCGGTGTTCTCCGGGTCGGCCCAGGGATCGAGGAAGCTCGTGACCCGGGCGCGCCGGTACGGCTCCACCCAGATCGCGGCGAGGCCGAGCGCGACCGCGAGGCCGCCCGCCCCGGCGAGCAACCGGCCCGGCACGCCGGCGACGACGAGCATGCCCGACAGCATCAGCATCAGGGTGATCGTCGTCCCGAGGTCGGGCTGGAGCATGATCAAGCCGCAGAACAGCGTCGCGATCAACCCGATCGGGCGCCAGAGCTCGCCGAAGGTCTGCGGCGGTCCCTTGCGGGCGAGGTACGCGGCCGCCCAGACGAGGACCGCGAGCTTCGCGAACTCCGACGGCTGGAAGTTCGCCGGTCCGAAAGTGAGCCAGCGCTTCGCGCCCTTGATCTCGGGCGCGATCACGAGCACCGCGACGCAGAGCCCGAGCGCCGTCAGGATCAGCCCGGGCGCAAGCAGGCGGAGCCGCCGATGGTCGAAGCGGGACGCGGCGAGCATCAGCCCGACGCCCAGGACGGCGTACACCCCCTGCCGCTTGAGGAAGGTGATCGGATCGGCGTTGCCGAGCGCGGCCGACGCCGAGGTGGCGCTGTAGACCATCACGAGCCCGAAGGCGACGAGACCGAGCGTCACGAGGACGAGCAGGCGTTGCTCGAGCTGGCCCTTGGAAGCCTTCACCCCTCGAGGTTCTGTACCAGCCTCCTGAATTCCTCTCCGCGGTGCTCGTAGTCGCGGAACTGGTCGTAGCTCGCACAGGCCGGCGAGAGCAGGACGACGTCGCCCGCGCGAGCCGCGCTCGCCGCCTCGGCCACGGCGCGGTCCAGCGTCGTCGAGAGGAGGAACGGCACGCTCGCGAAGCCGAGGTCGACGGAGAGCGGCTCCGCCGCCTCGCCGATCAAGTAGGCGGTGACCACGTTGGCGGCAGCGATCTCCCCGGCGAGCCCGTCCCAGCGCTCGCCCTTCGCACGCCCGCCGAGGATCAGGTGCAACGGAGCGTCGTACGCGGTGAGCGCGCGGCGGGCAGCCGCCGTGTTCGTCGCCTTCGAATCGTTGACGTAGCGCACTCCACCGATGTCGGCGACGAGCTCGAGCCTGTGCTCGACGCCGGGGAACGTCCGCAGCGCCGTCGCGATCGTCGCGTCGTCGTGGCCGGCCGCGCGCGCCGCGGCAGTCGCAGCGGCTGCGTTCTCTCGGTTGTGCGCACCGGGGATCAGCGGCTCGGCGGGAAGCGCGTCGTCTGCTGCGAACTCGACCCGGCGCGCCGAGCCCGGCACCGGCCCGAAGCCCCGCGGCACGACGGCGACGTCCTCCGCGGTCTGGTTCTCGAAGAGCCGCAGCTTCGCGGCGCGGTAGGCGTCGAAGGAGCCGTGGCGGTCGAGGTGGTCGGGCTCGAGGTTGAGCAGCACGGCGATCCGCGGCCGGAAGGACTCGACGTCCTCGAGCTGGAAGCTCGACAGCTCGCAGACCACCCACTCGTCCTCGGGCACCTGTCCCACGAGCTCGCTCAGCGCCGTGCCGACGTTGCCGGCGGTGCGGGCGCCGAGCATCGCGCCGAGCAGCTCGGTCGTCGTCGTCTTGCCGTTCGTGCCGGTGACCCCGAGCAGCGGATTGGGCAGCAACCTCGATGCGAGCTCGATCTCGCTCCAGACGCCGATCCCGCGCGCACGCGCGGCGACGACGAGCGGTGCCTCGCCCGGGACGCCGGGGCTCTTGACGAGCACCTCGACCCCGTCGAGCAGGGAGAGGTCGCCGTCGTTGCCGAGCGTCCGGTCGGCGACGACCACCTCCACCCCGTCCCGCTCGAGTGCCGCCCGCGCCGCCCGGCCGGAGCGCGCGAGGCCGAGGACGAGCGCCCGCTGCATCAGAGCCGGAAGTCGATGAAGTAGCGGTAGTAGAGGACGAAGCCGCACGCGGCGAGGATCGCAGCGACGATCCAGAAGCGCACCATGATCTTCGTCTCCGACCACGCCTTCATCTCGAAGTGATGGTGGATCGGCGCCATCAGGAAGACGCGGCGCCCCCAGTACTTGAAGCTGACGGTCTGGATCATCACCGACAGCGCCTCGACGACGTAGATGCCTGCGATCAGGATCAGCAGCGCCTCGGTGCCCGTGACGATCGCGAAGCCCGCGAGCGCGCCGCCGAACGCCATCGACCCCGTGTCGCCCATGAAGAGCTCCGCGGGGAAGGCGTTGTACCAGAGGAACCCGATCGAGGCCCCGATCAGCGCCGCGGCGAGGATCGCGAGGTCGAGCAGGAACGAGGACCGGGCGCCGACGTCGCCCGAGCGGATGTAGGCGATCACCGTGATCGTGAGGAAGGTGAGCAGGCCGATGATCCCCGTGCCAGCCGCGAGTCCGTCGACCCCGTCCGCCAGGTTGGCGCCGTTGGCGGCGCCGGCGATCACAAGGAAGAGGAAGGGGTAGTACGCCCAGGAGAGCGGCAGGTCGACGCCGGCGAGCGGGATGTAGACCGAGGTGTCGAGGTGCTCCTGGGCGTGCACGGCGAAGCCGACGACGACCGTGATCCCCGCGAGCAGCAGCAGCTTCCAGCGGCCGGCCAGGCCGAGCGAGCGACGATGGCGCACCTTGATGAAGTCGTCGAGGAAACCGACGGCGCCACACGAGACGGTGAGGAAGAGCACGGTCAGGGCGGGCAGCGTGAAGCGGGAGAGCGCGAGGAACGGCAGCAGCGCGCAGAGCAGGATCAGGAGCCCGCCCATCACGGGCGTCCCCTGCTTGACGACGTGGCCCGCAGGACCTTCCTCGCGGATCGGCTGCCCCAGCTCGTTGCGGCGGAGGAACTCGATGAACTTCGGCCCGATCACGATCGAGACGACCATCGCGATCAGACCGGCGATGAAGACGCGGACCATTACCGCTCGTTCGCCAGGGCCGGGGCGATGCCTTCGAGGGCAACGGAGCGGGACGCCTTGACGAGGACGGCGTCGCCGGGCCTCACGAGCCCGCGTGCGGCGGCGAGCGCCGACTCGGCATCCGGCACCCAGGCGTCGCCCCCGTACGCGCGGGCGAGCTCGCCGACGCCGAGCAGCTCGATCCCGAGCGCCGCGGCGAGCTCCGCGACCCCGCGGTGGTGCTGCTCCGCCTCCTCCCCCAGCTCGGCCATCCCACCCAGGATCGCAATGCGCCGCTGCTCCCCGCCCCGCTCGGCGAGGTGGCGGAGCGCGGCGGCCATCGACGTCGGGTTCGCGTTCCAGGCGTCGTTGACCACGAAGCCGCCGCCCGGAAGCGGCAACTCCTCGCCGCGCCAGGGCGAGAGTGACACAGCCGCCGCGCCCGCTTCGACCCGGTCGAGCGGGAGGCCCAGCGCGTCGTAGGCGGTCAGAGCCGTAAGCGCGTTCTGAGCCTGGTGACGGGAGGTGAGCGGGAAGCGGATGCGGCCGCCGGCGTAGGCCACGTGCGCGCCGTCCTCACGCAGGTCGACGTCGACCGGGCCGACGCGCCGGATCTCGACATCGGCGCGGAGGTGCGGCTCCAACTCGGGCGACTCGGGCACGACCGCGACACCGTCGGCGGGCAACGCCGCCACCAGCTCGGCCTTCGAGCGGGCCACTCCGTCGACCGAGCCGACGAGCTCGAGGTGGACCGGGCCGATCGCGGTGATCACACCGACGTCCGGGCGCGCGATCTCGCAGAGGTCGCCGATCTGGCCGAACCCGCGCATGCCCATCTCGACGATCAGGAGCTCCGTGTCGGGCTCGAGCTTGCCGAGGGTGAGCGGCACCCCGAGCTCGGCGTTGTAGCTGCCTTCGGTCCAGGCCGTGCGCGCGACGGGCGCGCAGAGCGCGGCGAGGATGTCCTTGGTCGAGGTCTTGCCCGTCGAGCCGGTGACGCCGACGACGCGAGCCGCGCTCCGCGAGCGCAGCAGCCGGCCGATCGCGGCCATCGCGGCGAACTCGTCGTCGGGGACGAGCGTCGCGGCGCCACGCCTTCGAGCCTCGTCGACGAACGCGCGGCCACCGCGGATCGCGACGAAGAGGTCGCCGGGGCCGACGCGCCTCGAATCGATGTGGAGGCCGGTCGCGTCGCCCTCGCCCGTCAGCCGGCCCAGTCCGGCGAGCTCCTCCAGCGGCAGCGGGATCATCCGCGCAGCACTTCTCTCGCGACCACACGATCGTCGAACGGGAGCTTTTCGCCGGCGATCTCCTGTCCTGGCTCGTGCCCCTTGCCGGCGATCACGACGACGTCGCCCGGCTGGGCGAGCCCGATCGCCCGGGCGATCGCCGACCCCCGGTCGGGATCGATCTCGACGTCCATCCCGGCGCCCTGGAGGATGTCCTGGATGATCGCCAGCGGCTGCTCGGTGCGTGGGTTGTCGGACGTGACGACGACGACGTCGGCGAGGTCGGCTGCGACCTTCCCCATCAGCGGCCGCTTGCCGCGATCCCGGTCGCCGCCCGCGCCGAAGACGACGAGCACTCGCCCGGTAGCGATGTCGCGCGCCGACCGGAGCACGTTGTCGAGCGAGTCGGGCGTGTGGGCGTAGTCGACGAGCACGGTGAACGGCTGCCCTTCGTCGACGGCCTCGAACCGTCCCGGCACGCCGGCGAGCGCCTGCACTCCGGCGGCGATCTCCTCCTCGCCCAAGTCGAGCAGGATCCCGGCCGCGACGGCGCCGAGCACGTTCTCGACGTTGAAGCGGCCGCGCAGGGACGAGACGAGCTCGATCCCGCCCGCCGTGAAGCGCGCGCCCGAGCCGTCGAGCACGAGCCCGTCGGGCCGGATCTCGGCGTCGTCGGCGAAGCCGTACGTGACGAGCGGCGCGCGGCCGGAGTCCTCGAGCTCCTCGGCGAGCTTTCGACCCCACTCGTCACCGACGTTGACCGCGGCCGGCGGCGGGGCCGCACCTGTGAAGAGCCGGCGCTTCGCCTGGAAGTACTCGTCCATCGTCCCGTGGAAGTCGAGGTGGTCCTGCGTCAGGTTCGTGAACACGAGCGCGTCGAAGCGGACGCGGTCGAGGCGGCGGAGGACAGATGCGTGCGAGGACGCCTCGAGCGCGACGCTGCGGTCGCCTGCGTCGAGCATCTCCCGGAACGTGCGCTGCAGGTCGATCGCCTCCGGCGTCGTCCTGACGACGGGGCGGGTCTCGCCGCCGACCCGGCACTCGACGGTGCCGAGCAGGCCGGGGCGACGGCCGCCGGCGGTGAGGATCGCATGCAGGAGGAACGCGGTCGTCGTCTTCCCGTTCGTGCCGGTGACCCCGGCGACGGTGAGCTCGCGGGTGGGCTCGCCGAAGAAGATGTCCGCGGCGGTCGCCATGGCCGCGCGCGCGGACGGCACGACGAGCTGCGGCACCTCCGGCTCGACGGCCCGCTCGACCACGAGCACCGACGCTCCCTGCTCGACCGCCTGTGCCGCGTAGTCGTGACCGTCGGCCCGCTCGCCGGGCACGGCGAAGAACGCGGCGCCGGGGGTGACGGCGCGCGCGTCGTAGGCGAGGTCCCGCACCTCGACGGGACCCGGGCTCCCGAGCACCGCGTCAGGTGCGAGCGCTGCGACGAGGCGCTCGAGCTGCATGCCGCGGAACGCTACCGAGTGGCGGCGGCGTCGGGCGTTGCGTCCGGCGGGATCTCGAGCTCGACGAGGCTCGTGCGGGCGATCTCCGAGAATGCCGGCGCGGCGACGACGCCGCCCCAGATCGCGCCGCGCGGCTCGTCGATCGAGATCGCGACGACGAGGCGCGGGTTCTTGGCGGGCACGACACCCGTGAAAGAGGCCACGTACTTCGAGCTCGAGTACCCGCCCGGAACAGGTTTCGCGGCCGTGCCGGTCTTGCCCGCCACCGTGTAGCCGGGAACGGCCGCGGCGGCGCCGGTGCCGCCCTCGGCGGAGACCACGTCGCGGAGCATCGCCATCATCTGCGCCGAGACGGTCTCGGACACGACCCGCCGGCCCTTTCCTCGCACGCCCCACTCCTTGCCGATCCGCTCCACGAGGTACGGCTTCCGGTAGACACCGCCGTTCGCGATCGCCCCGTATGCCGCCGCCATCTGCACGGCCGTCACGCCGATCCCCTGTCCGATCGGCACGTTGCCGATCGTCGAGCCAGACCAGTACGAGGGCAGCAGGCCGCCCGACTCGCCCGGCGCGTCGATCCCCGTCGGCTTGCCGAACCCGAAGCGGCCGATCCACTCCTCGACCCGCTCGCGACCGAGCATCTGTGCGAGCGTGATCGTGCCGATGTTGGAGGACTGGGAGAGGATCTGCGCCACGGTCATCCGCTGCGTCGGGCGCGGCTCGTGCTCGTGGATGATCCGGTCGGCGACACGGATCGACGACTCCAGCGTGAACGCAGTGGACGGCGAGACGATCTTCTCGGCCAGCGACGCCGCGACCGTGACGACCTTGAAGGTCGAGCCGGGCTCGTACAGGTCGGTGACGGCACGGTTGCGCCGCCGGTCGGCAGGGGTCCCGCCGAACTTGTTCGCGTCGAAGGTCGGCCCGACCGCCATTGCGAGCACCGCGCCGGTCTGCGGGTCGAGCACCACTGCGGTGCCACCCTTGGCGTTCCACTTCTTCACGGTCTCGCGGAGCACGCGCTCGGCGTTGGCCTGGATCCGGTGGTCGATCGTGAGAAAGACGTCGTCGCCGGCCCGCTCGGGCTTCGTCGCCTTGACGTCGATCACCCGGCCGGCGGGGTCGGTGACGGTGGTCTGGCTGCCGGGCTTGCCGACGAGAGCCTTGTCGAGCGAGCGCTCGAGCCCCTCGAGCCCGAGGTTGTCGATGCCGGCGAAGCCGAGCAGCTGCGCGGCGACTCCGCGCTGCGGATAGAAGCGGAGCTCCTCCGGATAGAAGCCGAGCCCCGGCAGGCCGAGCTTCTCCAGCGCAGCCGCCTTGGCGGGATCGGCCTTTCGTTGCACGTAGACGAAGTGGCTGGTGCGGTCGGCGAGCAGCGGATAGAGCTTCTCGGCGTCGACACCGAGCGCTTTGGCAGCGGCGAGCGCAACCTGCCGAGGCTGCGTGACACGCCGCGGATCGGCGTAGATCGTCGTCGCCTGCTCACCGATCGCGAGCGGCTCGCCCGTGCGGTCGAAGATCGTGCCGCGGGCAGCGGGGATCTGCGTCGTCTCCTCCTGCTGGCTGGACGCCATCCGATCGAGGGTCGACGCCTCCACTCCCTGCAGCCAGACCGCACGCGCGAGCGTGCCTGCGAAGACGAGCGCGAACAGGCCGATCAGCAGGCGGATGCGGCGGTTGGACTGCCGCTCGCTCACGGACGCGGCGGCACCAGCTGGACGTGGTAGGTGAGCGCCGGATCGGCCTCGACGAGCCCGAGCCGGTTGCGCGCCTGCGACTCGATGCGGGCGTTCGCCGAGGCGCTCGAGAGCTGCGAGCTCAGCCGCTTCGTGTCGGCGCGGAGCTGGGTGCGCTCGCGGCCGAGCTCGTCGAGCCGGAGATTGAGCTGCAGCACCGCCACGTTGACGGCCACGACTCCCGCGAGCAGGCCGGCCAGGACGACGATCCAGACGACGCCGCCGAACGGGCGGCTCGCGGCCTTGCGGCGCGGCGCGCTGCGCGTAGCCGGACGCTTTCCCGGGCGGGCGATGCGCGGCGTGTCGACCCGGGCGGTGCCGGCCCAGCTGGCCATCAGTCGCCCACCTTCACGGCGGCGCGGAGCTTCGCCGAGGCCGCGCGGGGGTTCAGCTCGACTTCGCGCGCGCCGGGGCGGATCGGCCTGCGCGTGACGTCGCGGAGGAGCGGCTCCTTGCCGCAGTTGCAGATCGGGAAGTCCGGCGGGCACGTGCAGCCGTGCGCCTGCTCGCGGATGAACTGCTTCACGATCCGGTCCTCGAGCGAGTGGAAGCTGATGACGGCGATGCGGCCGCCCGGCCTGAGCATCCGCATCGCCGCCGGGAGTGCTGCCTCGAGTGCGCCCAGCTCGTCGTTGACGGCGATCCGGAGCGCCTGGAAGACGCGCTTCGCCGGATGCCCGTCGCCGAACCGCGCCGGAGTCGGGATCGCCTGCTTGATCGTCTCTGCCAGCTCGCTCGTCCGCTCGAACGGCCGCTCGTCGCGACGGCGCACGATCGCGCGGGCGATCTGGCGTGCGTAGCGCTCCTCGCCGTAGCGCTTGAAGATCAGGGAGAGCTCGCGCTCCTCGGCCTCGTTGACGAGCTCGCGGGCGGAGAGCTCGGCCGAGGTGTCCATGCGCATGTCGAGCGGGGCGTCGGCGGCGTACGAGAAGCCCCGCTCGGGCCGGTCGAGCTGCATCGACGAAACGCCGAGGTCGAGCAGGATCGCGTCCGCCTGGACGCCGTTGGCCGCGAGCTGGTTGAGGACGAGCGAGAACTCGCCCCGGAGGAAGCGGAGTTGGGCGCCGCCGACCGAGGCCTTGAAGCGGTCGAAGAACGCCTTCGCGGTCGGATCGCGGTCGATCGCGATCAGCTTGCCTTCGCCGCCGAGGTCGGAGGCGAGCAGGCGGGAATGACCGCCGGCGCCGAAGGTGGCGTCGACGACGGTCTCGCCCGGCTGCACCGCGAGGAGGTCGCGCACCTCCTCGGAGAGCACCGGGACGTGGTCAGCGCTTGTCTGCAAGACGTTCGGCAACATCGTCTGCGCTCCCTTCGACCTTGGTGACGTGGTCTGCCCAGGCGGGCCGGTCCCAGATCTCGAGATGGTCGTGGACACCCGCCACGACGACCTCCCGTCCGAGCTTCGCGTGCCGGGCCAGCGCGGGCGGCACGAGCACGCGTCCCTGCTTGTCGAGCTCCGCGTCGGACGCGGCGGAGAAGAAGAACCTTTTCATCTCGCGCGCCTCCTTGGTGAATGGGTCGAGCGGCGCAAGGCGCGCCTCGACCATCGCGTTCCAGTCGGCGCGGGCGTAGACGTCGAGGCAGTCGTCGAGGCCTCGGGTGAGCACGACCCCGCCGGCCAGGGCGTCGCGGAAGCGGGCCGGCAGCGTGAGCCGATTCTTATCGTCGATGGTGTGTTCGTATTCGCCGAGGAACATTTCACGTCTGCTCTAGTCTCCCACTTCGCCCCACTCTAAACCACAAGTTCCCACTTGTCTACCCCAGCGCGCCCGAATTCACCCTTTCGGGGGCCGGTTCGCTCGTGCGGCAGGCTGGACTAGCCGAGACCCGCGCCGCGGCGCGTGAGCGCGAGCGCGCCGCGGCCGGAGGCGAAGGCCAGCGCGTCCGGGACATCCATCCCCTGGGCGAGGGCGAACGTCAGTCCGGCCGCGAAGCAGTCGCCGGCGCCGTAGACGTCCTCGAACGGGCCGGGCGGCGCTGCCGCCGTGTAGGGGCCACCCGGCTGCGCCCAGCCACCGAGCCCGCCCGCGGTCGTGACGACGAGCTTCGGAGGCGGGTCGAGATCGCCCACCTGGTAGCGCTCGGCCTCGTCCTCGCCGCTCGCGACGAGCGCATCGAGCTCGATCCCGGCGGCGTGCAGCGTCGGCAGCTCGCGCGCAGTCGCAACGAGGACGCGCGCCCGGCGCGCCTGGCGGACAGCCTCGGGGTCGCCGGCGGTGAAGTAGACACCGTCCACGGCGTCCAGCCCCTCCCACGGCAGCGTGCCCTCGCCGCCCTTCGGCCTGGGCTTGGGGCCGATGATCGTGATCGTGCGCTCGCCGCTCTCGTCGAGGTAGCAGTACCCCCGCCGCTGAGGCTCGTCGGCTTCGGGCGCGTGCACCCGCACTCCCGCGGCCTCGAGTTGCGACCGGGCGCTCGTCGCAAGCTCGTCGTTCCCGAGCACGCAGTACAGCGCGGCAGCGCCTGCGAGCCGGGCGAGCTCGACCGCCGCGACGCCGCCGCCGCCCGCGGGCTCCGACCAGCTCTCCGTCGCGCCGACGATCTCGCCGGCACGCGGAACCGCCGGCACGCGCAGGAACTCGATCCACTCGACATGCCCGACGACGGCGACGTTCACAACACGCACTCTCACAGATGCCGCCCGGGCCGCGTTAGAGGGGATGATGACGCGAATGACAACCGTGCCTCCCTTCGAGACCTTCTACGCCGAGCAGCGCGGGATCGTGTTCGGATTTCTCAGCCGCCGCCTCGGTCGCCAGGCCGCGGAGGACGCCTTCCAGGAGACGTTCCTGCGCGCGCTACGCGCCTACGACCGGCTCGAGCACGGCGAGCACCTGCGCGCCTGGGTGCTCACGATTGCCGCCCGGCTCGTGATCGACACCGCGAGGCGCCCACGGCCGGTTCCGGTCGAGCTGCCCGAGCTGCCCGTGGAGGACGGCCGTCCCGCCTATGCGGAGATCGAGCACCTCGCCGACGGCCTCCCGCCGACCGAGCGCGCGGCCGTCGTGCTCCGCTACGCCTACGACCTCGCCTACGACGACATCGCGCTTGCGCTGGACTCGACGCCGGAGGCGGCCCGCCAGGCCGCGTCCTCTGGCGTCCGGCGCCTGCGCGCCAGGAGGACCGATGACCGTTACGCCTGACCTCGACGCCCGCTTCCGGGCCGCGGCCGCCGCCGAGGGGTTGCTCGACCTCGGCTTCGACGTGATCGACTCGCCGATCGGGCCGCTGCTCGTGGCGGCGACGCCACACGGGCTCGCCCGCATCTATTTCGACGCCGAGCCGGAGCTCCATCTCGAGCGGCTGGCGCAGGTCTACGGCCCGCGTGTGCTCCGCGCCGCGCCGGCCGTCGACGCGGCGCACCGGCAGCTCGACGAGTACTTCGACGGCTCGCGGAGCGCGTTCGAGCTCGAGCTCGACCTGCGCGGCGCTGCGCCGTTCGCGGGCCAGGTGCTGGCCGAGCTCGCCCGCGTCCCCTACGGACAGACGACCACCTACGGAGCGCTGGCGACGAAGGTCGGCGCGCCCCGCGCTGCACGGGCAGTCGGCACGGTGATGAACCGCAACCCGATCCCGATCGTGCTCCCCTGCCACCGCGTCGTCGGCGCCAACGGCAGCCTCACCGGCTACGCGGGCGGTCTCGACGTGAAGGAGCGGCTGCTCCGGCTCGAAGGGGCGCTGCTGTGATCACCGGCGGCTGCGGCTGCGGCGCCGTCCGCTTCGAGGTCTCCGAGCCGTTCCTCTCGGCCGGCTACTGCCACTGCACGCGCTGCCAGCGGCGCACCGGCACCGCGTCGTCGGCGAACGCGCGCGCGGTACCGGGCAGCGTCCGCATCGTCCGCGGCGAGGAGGAGCTGCGCGGCTGGGCGCCCGAGGGCGGACGCGAGAAGGTCTTCTGCGGCCGCTGCGGCTCGGCGCTCTTCAGCCAGGAGCCGGGCTCGAGCGACCCGACCGGCGTCCGCCTCGGCGCGATCGACGGCGACCCCGGCATCCGGCCGCAGTCGCACGCGTTCGTCGCCTACGCCGCCAGCTGGGAGGAGCTGCCAGACGACGGCCTCCCCCGCTACGACGAGGCGCGGCCGGGGTACGCCGAGGGTCGCTGAGCCTGCTCGACGAGCTTGTAGCCAACGCCCCACACGTTGACGACGAAGCGGTCCCCGGGCGTGCGCTCGAGCTTCTGCCGCAGCCGCGAGACGTGGGAGTCGAGCGTGCGTGTCCGCGTGAAGGAGCGGTAGCCCCAGACGTCGCGAAGCAGCTCGTCCTTGGTGAAGACGCGCGTCGGCTCGGCCGCGAGCGCGGCGAGCAGCTCGAACTCCTTGCCGGCGAGGTGGACGCCCTCGCCACGGACGGAGACGACTCGGGCGACCGTGTCGATCCGGAGCTCGCCGACCTCGAGCACGGGCTCGCGCGGAGGCGCCGTCCGCCGGAGGACGGCGCGGATCCGCGCCAGCAGCTCGTCGTAGACCCAGGGCCGCACGAGGTAGTCGTCGGCGCCGCGCTGGAAGGCGCGCACGCGGTCGACGGCGTCCGCCTCGGCAGGCCCGAGCACGATCACGGGCACGTTCCGGTTCCAGGTCCGGCCGGGCTCGCCCTCGCGGAGGCGGGAGCAGAGCTCGAGCTCGGAGCAGAGGACGAGATCGGGCCGCGTCCGCTCGGCGAGAGCGAGCGCTTCGCCGCCGAACGCGGCCCGGAGCACGTGGAATCCGTCGCTCTGCAGCTGCCGCTCCAGGTACTCGCGGGTCGCGGTCTCCGGCTCGGCGAGCAGCAGCGCGGCTGTCATGCGGCCGAAGCTAGCAACGCCCCGGCGGCTGGGATAGATGTCCTTTGCGACGATTCTGCGACGATCGCTCCCCAGCCGCCGTTTGCGGCCGCGGCGCTCTCGGCCTAGCTGCTGACGACGCCGACCGTGTTCCCCTCGGGATCCTTGAACATCCCGATCACGGTGCCGTCCATCACCTCGTCCGGCCCCATCGTGCGGGTGCCGCCGAGGCCCTCGGCCTTGGCGAGCGCCGCCTCGACGTCCGGCACGCCCACGTAGAAGGTCACGTGGCCGCCGTAGCCTTCGGGCCCGGTGCCGATCCCGCCGCCGATCCCGACTCCGTCGGGCGACAGGTTCTCCTCACGCTGGACGATCCCGTACTTCATCGGGTTGCTCGCGTCGATCTTCCAGTCGAAGAGGTCGCCGTAGAAGCTCTGCAGCGCCGCGGCGTCCTTCCCGATCACCTCGAAGTGCACGACCGGCAGTCCCATGTCCCGCTCCTTCCGTCGTTTTCCATTGAGACGACGCGGGTGCGGGAAAGTCATCGGTCAGAGGCGGCCGCTGCGCAACACGCCGATGAGCAACCACGCGCCGAGCACGCCCGAGACGAGGAACCCGACCACCGAGAGGAAGTGGATCCCGAAGATCTGCGGCCCGCCGCTCGCGAGGATGCCGATCAGCGAGGAGCCGAGCAGGCCGCCGGCGACGACGAGCGCGACGACGACGCGGTTGATCGCGACGTCGAGCTTGTGCATGAACTCGTCCAGCCCCTTGTGCACGAACCCGACCTCGATCTGCCCGTCGCGCACCTCCTGGAGGACGTCGTGGATCTGGTACGGCAGCTCGCGCGCGATCCCGAGGAGCTCGCGCCCCTGCCGCTGCGCGCTCGCGGCGAGGCGCTGCGGCGAGAACCGCTCCAGCATCAGCTCGCGCGCGTACGGCCGCGCCACGTCGAAGACGTTGAACTCCGGGTAGAGGTCGATCCCCACAGCGCCGAGCGTCGCGATCGCCTTGTCGAGCAGGACGAAGCGGGTCGGCAGGTGCAGGTTCATCGAGTAGATCAGGCCGAACGCCTCCCGGATCACCTGGATCGGGTCGATGTCGGCGAGGCTCGCGCCGTAGTAGCGGTAGTAGAGCTCGCGCAGAGCGGTCGCGAACTCGTCCTCGCGCTCCTTCGGGTAGCGCACGCCGAGCTCGGACAGGCGCCGCGGTAGCGCGTCGACGTTCTCGGTGGCGGCGTCGATGAAGAGGCGCGTCAGCCGCGTCATGTCGTCGTCGCTCAGCTTCCCGACGAGCCCGAAGTCGACCAGGCCGATCCGGCCGCCGTCAAGCACGAGCACGTTCGCGGGATGCGGGTCGCCGTGGAAGAACCCGTGCCGGAAGATCATCTCCATCCAGGTCTCCGTCACCCGGTAGGCGAGCTCGCGCCGCTCCTCGAACGAGGTCGCGTCGAGGTCGATGTCGGCGAGCTGGACGCCCTCGAGGTAGCCGAGCGTCAGCATCCGCACACCGCAGTAGTCCCAGTAGACCTTGGGCACGACGACGAGCTCCGAGCCGGCGAAGTTGCGGCCGAACGTGTCGGCGTGGCGCGCCTCGAGCTTGTAGTCGAGCTCCTGGCGGATGAAGCGCGCGAACTCGTCCACGAGCTCGTGCGCGTCGATGAAGTCGAGCGCGCGCACCCGCTCCTTGATCATGCGCGCAGCCTGGTAGAGCAGCGCGAGATCGGACTCGATCTGCCGGGGCGCGTTCGGGCGCTGCACCTTGACGACGACCTCGTCGCCGTTCGGCAGCTGCGCGCGGTGCACCTGCCCGATCGAGGCGGCCGCGATCGGCTGCTCGTCGAAGCGGAGGAACGCCTGCTCGAGCGTCAGTCCGAGCTCCCCCTCGATGACGTCGCGCACCTGGACGAACGGAAACGGGCGGACGTCGTCCTGGAGGCTGCGCAGCTCCGCGACGATGTCCGGCGGGACGACATCGGGTCGCGTCGAGAGCAGCTGCCCGAACTTGACGAACGTCGGGCCGAGCTCGTCGAGCATCTCGCGCAGGTGCCGGCCGCGCTCTGAGCCGGTCGCGTTCACCGCGCCCGCCTCCACGCGCGTCGTCCACGGCAGCAGGTCGGTCAGCTTGTGACGCTCGAAGAAGTAGCCGAAGCCGTGGCGCACCGCCACCTGGGCGATCTCGGAGAGCCGGCCGATCTTCCGCGCGCGCGGTCGCGTCGCCATGCCCGAAGTGTTCCACGCGGCGGCCGCGACTCCCACCGAGGAAGATGCAGGCGTGGACGAAGGCCTGATGCTCCTGCTCGTCGGCGCGATCCTGGCGGCGAGCATCGTCGTCGCGCTCGGCGCGGCCCGCACCGGCCTCCCCGTGCTCGTGGCGTTCCTCGCGCTCGGGATGCTGCTCGGCTCCGACGGGCCGGGCGGAATCGACTTCGACGACGCCGAGCTGGCGCGCGAGGTCGGGATCATCGGGCTTGCGCTGATCCTCTACGAAGGCGGGCTCCAGACGTCCTGGCGGCGCCTGCGCCAGGTCGCCGTGCCGGCGGCTGTCCTGAGCACGCTCGGGGTAGCGGTCAGTGCCGTCCTCACCGGCGTTGCCGCGTACTGGCTCTTCGACCTGACCATGCTCGAGTCCGTCCTCCTCGGCTCGGTCGTCGCCTCCACCGATGCAGCCGCCGTCTTCGCGACGCTGCGCTTCACCCACATCCGCCGCACGCTCGCCCGCACGCTCGAAGCCGAGTCGGGCGGCAACGACCCGATGGCGATCGCGCTCACGATCGGCCTGATCGCCTGGATCGAGCGGCCGGGCGACTACGGCTTCGACGACCTCTCGCTGCTGATCGTCCAGCAGCTCGGCCTCGGCCTGCTCGTGGGCGCTGCCCTCGGAGCGCTCGCAACCTGGGTCTTCGGTCGCCTCCCGCACTCGATCGGCGCGTTCGCCCCCGTCGCCTCGCTCGCCGCCGCGGCGCTCTCGTTCGGGGCGGCGAACGTGCTCGGCGGCAGCGGCTTCCTTGCCGTCTACCTCGTCGGGCTCGCCGTCGGCAGCACGCCGTCGCGCTACCGGCGCCAGCTCGTCGCCTTTCACGAGGGGCTCGCCTTCCTCGCCCAGGTGGCGCTCTTCATCGTGCTCGGCTTGCTCGTCTTCCCGACGGAACTCCCCGACGTCGCGCTCGCCGGGCTCGGGCTGGCCGTCGTGCTCATGCTCGTGGTCCGGCCGGCGGCCGTCTGGGCCTCGACCTTCGCCAGCGACTTCACTGCCCGCGACCGCGTCCTGCTCGGCTGGGCCGGGCTGCGCGGGGCGATCCCGATCGTGCTCGCGACCTTCGTGCTCTCCTCCGACGTGCCGCACAAGGAGACGATCTTCAACGCCGTCTTCTTCGTCGTCGTCGTCTCGACGATCGTGCAGGGCACGACGCTCGAGTGGGTCGCAGGGCGGCTCGGGCTGATCGCAACGGCGCCGCCGATGCACGAGGCGCCGCTGGAGGTCGGGCCGCTCTCGAAGCTCGACCTCGTCGACTTCGCCGTGGCCGACGACCACGCGATCCACGGCGCCGCCGTCCGCGAGCTCGGCCTGCCACGCAGCGCCCTCATCGCCGTGATCACGCGCGGCGACGACACGATCCCGCCGCGCGGCAGCACCGTCGTCGAGTCGGGCGACCGGCTCTTCGTGCTCGTGCCGCGCACCATGCGCGCCGACCTCGAGGACGTCTTCGCCCGCTGGCGCCGCCGCGTCTAGACGGTCAGGGCGAGCACGGCCTTCGCCGTGTGGAGGCGGTTCTCGGCCTCGTCCCAGACGGCGCTGCGCGGCCCGTGCAGGACGTCGGCGGCGATCTCCTCGCCGGGGTGTGCCGGCAGGCAGTGGAGGACGATCGCGTCCGGATCGGCACCCGCGAGCAGCGCGGCATCGACGGTGAAGCCGGCGAAGGCGGCACGCCGGTCGGCCGCCTCGTCCTCCTGGCCCATGCTCGTCCAGACGTCGGTGACGACGACCTGTGCGCCCGCCACGGCCTCGCGCGGATCGGCCACGGCAGCGACCTCCGAGTCGGCCGGCTCGTATCCACCCGGCGCTGCGCAGACGAACTCCGCGCCGAGCAGCGAGCACGCCTCGGCCAGCGACGTGCAGACGTTGTTGCCGTCTCCGACCCAGGCGACCCGGATCCCGTCCAACGTCCCGAAGCGCTCCCGGATCGTCTGCAGGTCGGCGAGCGCCTGCAGCGGGTGCGCTTCGTCCGTGAGCGCGTTCACGACCGGAATCGAGGCCACCGCCGCGAACGCGTCGACCTCGGCCTGCGCGTGCGTCCGGATCGCGATCGCATCGAGGTAGCGCGAGAGCACGCGCGCCGTGTCCTCGATCGTCTCGCCGCGGGCGAGTTGCAGCTGCTCGCCCGGGAGGTAGAGCGCGGTCGCTCCGAGGTGTGCAGCCGCGACCTCGAGCGAGACGCGCGTCCGCGTCGAGTGCTTGCGGAAGAGCAGCCCGAGCGTGCAGCCCTCGAGCAGCCGGTGCGGCTCGCGCAGGCGCTGCTTCGCCTTCAGGTCGTCGGCGAGGTCGAGCACCGCCTCGAGCTCCGCGGCCGTCCAGTCGCGGGTGCGCGTGAGCGACCGGCCGCGGAGGTCCAGCTCGAGCGCCCGCGGGAGGGCGAACTCCATCAGGTGTCGCCGTCCAGATGGTGGCGCAGCTGCTCCGCGAGGTCCGCGCCGCTCAGCCCCTCGCGGGCGGCGAGAAAGATCGTGTCGTCACCCGCGATGCAGCCTGCGACCTCGGGCAGGCCCGCCTTGTCGAAGGCAAGTGCGAGCGCGTTCGCGTGACCCGGTGGCGTCGTCACGACGACGAGGTTGCCCGTCGGCTCGAGCCCGATCGTCCAGCGCCGTAGCGCCGAGGTGAGCTCGCTCAGCCGGTCGAGGTCTGCAGCTCCGGGAAGCGCGTAGACGAGCCGTCCGTCGTCGCCCCGGACCTTGACGAGGCCGAGCTGGGCGATGTCGCGCGAGACGGTCGCCTGGACCGCGTCGAGCCCCTCGCCCCGCAGCGCCGCGACGACGTCGCTCTGGGTCGCGAGCTGCCGCTCCCCCACCAGGCGCAGGATCGTCCCCTGGCGTTCGAACTTGCTCATGCGAGCACCTCCTCGAGTTGGGTCAGACCGAGCTCCACTTCCGCCGCCGAGATCGTCAACGGCGGTGTCAGCCGGAGGACAGTGTCGCCTGCGGTGCCGACGACGACACCCGCCTCGAGCGCCGCCGCAGCAACCGGGCCGGCCGGGCGGTCGAGCTCGGCGCCGAGCATGAGGCCCCGGCCACGCACCTCGACGACGCCCGGAAGCGCCGCCAGCCCGGCAGCGAGCTGGGCGCCCCGGAGTGCAACCGCGGCGAGCAGCTCGTCGTCGAGGCTGTCGAGCACCGCGCACGCCGCCGCACATGCAACGGGGTTGCCGCCGAACGTGCTGCCGTGGTCGCCAGGCGCGAAACCGTCCGGCGCGCCGTCGAGAACGAGCAGGGCGCCGATCGGGAGCCCGTTCGCGAGCCCCTTGGCAAGCGTGATCGCGTCGGGTGCGGTGCCGAGCTGCTCCCAGGCGAAGAACGTGCCGGTGCGGCCGGTGCCGCACTGCACCTCGTCGTACACGAGCAGCGCACCGTGCTCGTCCGCGAGCGCCCGCGCGGCGGCGAGGAACTCGGGGGTGGCCGCGTGAATGCCTCCCTCGCCCTGGACGGGCTCGAGCAGGATCGCAGCGGTGTCCGGCCCGACGGCAGCGGCGAGTGAGGCGGCGTCGTTCAGCCGCGCGAAGCGCGCAACCGGGGCGAGCGGCTCCCAGGCGGCGCGCTTCGACGGCTGGCCGGTGACGGCGAGCGCACCGTGCGTGCGCCCGTGGAAGGAGCCCTCGAGCGCCACCACCTCCGTCTTGCCCGTCGCCTTCCGCGCCCACTTCAACGCTGCCTCGACCGCCTCGGTGCCGGAGTTGCAGAAGAAGGCGCGCGCGCCGCCGCAGCGGTCGGAGAGAAGCTGCGCGAAGCGCTCCATCGGCGCGGTCGAGTAGAGGTTGGAGACGTGCCAGACCGCGTCGAGCTGGGCCCGGGCGGCGGCGAGCGGCGCGGGATGGCGATGACCGAGCCCGACGACCGCGATCCCGGCGAGCAGATCGAGATAGCGCTTGCCCGTGTCGTCGACGAGCCAGCAGCCGTCGCCGGACGCGAACGTGACGTCGTTCCGCGCGTACGCCGGCAGCAGAGCCCCGGTGCCGAGAACACGGCTCACGCGAGCACCGCCGTCGCGCCGATCTGGGCCGGGACGCCGCCCCGCACTGCTCCGACGGCGGCCCGGAGCTTCGGCACGATCCCACCCGTCAACTCGCCTGCGTCGAGCAGCCGTTCCGCCTCCACGCCGCCGATCGACGCGGCCACCGCGCCGCCGAGGAGCAGGCCGGGGACGTCGCTGACGAACAGCAGCCGCGCGGCCCCGAGCCCGACGGCGAGCGCGGCCGCCGCCTCGTCGGCGTTGACGTTGAGCGGGCCCACAGCGAGCGGCGCCACGACGGGGATCCGGCCTGCAGCGAGCGCAGCGACGATCGCATCGGGGCACGAGGGCACCGCCTCGCCGACGTGCCCGAGCTCGGGCACGTGCCTGGCAACGAGGCCGATCTCGTCGCCGAAGAGCGGCAGGGCTGCGGGACCGAGCGCCGCGCAGAGTGCAGCGTTCACTGCCGCCAGCGAGGCGCGAACGACCTCGAGCGCAGCGGCGCTCGTGACCCGGCGGCCGGCGACGAACTCGACCTCGAGCCCGGCCCGGAGCATGTCGGCCGAGATCTGCGGCCCCGCTCCGTGGACGACGCACACCGCGTGCTCGTCGGCCAGCCGCCCGACCACGTCGATCGCGTCGACCGCGACCGCGCCGCCGAGCTTGACGACGACGCAGCTCATGTCCGGTAGTCCGCGTTGATGCGGACGTAGTCGTAGGAGAGGTCGCTCGTGAGATAGCTCGCGCTGCCTGCGCCGAGCCCGAGCTCGAGCTCGATCCGGCAGGTGCCGTTGGAGACGTCGGGCTCGTTCCCGAGCACGCGGCCCTGCTCGAGTACCCGAGTGCCGTTGTAGGAGAGGCTGACCCGGTCGGAGTCGACGGTGGCGAAGCCGCCGTCGAACGGCGCCGAGCCTGCGGCCGCGAGCACCCGGCCCCAGTTCGCGTCGTGGCCGAACAACGCCGTCTTCACGAGCGGCGAAGTGGCGATCCGGGAGGCGATCGCGCGGGCCTGCGCATGGTCGGCGGCGCCGGAGACCTCGATCTCGGCGAGCACGGTCGCACCCTCTCCGTCGGCGACGATCTGCTCCGCGAGGTCGGCGCAGACACGGCCGAGCGCCAGCGCGAACGCGGTGTCGGAAGCCGGTGTCCGCTCGACCCCGCTGGCCCCGTTCGCGAGCAGGCAGACGGCGTCGTTGGTCGAGCACTCGCCGTCGACCGAGATCGAGTTGAAGCTCCTCTCGACCGCAGGCCGCAGAAACGCGAGCGCCTCGCCCGGCTCGAGGGGATAGTCCGTGGTGAGGACGGCGAGCATCGTCGCGAGCTGCGGGTGGATCATCCCGGAGCCCTTCGCCATCCCACCGACGGTGAAGCCGTCGAGCGAGACGACTGCCTCCTTCGTCCGGGTGTCGGTGGTCAGGATCGCCTCGGCCGCGTCGCTCCCGCCGGACGCGGCGAGCGCGGCCGTCGCGCCGCGCAGACCGTTCAGCACCTTCTCGAGGGGAAGCAGCGCGCCGATCACGCCCGTGGAGAGGACGAGCACCTCCTCGGCGTGGAGATCGAGCAGCCGGCCCGCCTCGGCCGCCGTCGCGAGCGCGTCCAGCTCGCCGCGCGTGCCGGTCGCCGCGTTCGCCACGCCCGAGTTGATCACGATCGCCTGCGGCTCGGCCAGGGCGAGATGCTGCTTCGAGACGACGACGGGCGCGGCCTGCACCTGGTTGACGGTGAACATCGCCGTCCCGACGGCCGGGACCGTCGAGCGGACGACGCCGAGATCCTTCCCCGTGCGCCGGATGCCCGCGCTGATGCCCGCGGCGGCGAAACCACGGGCGGCGGTGACGCTCATACGAGCACACCTGCGAGCCGCAGCCCGGAAGTCTCGGGCAGCCCGAGTGCGAGGTTCGCGTTCTGGACCGCCTGGCCGGCGGCGCCCTTGCCGAGGTTGTCGAGCGCGCAGATCACGACCTGCATGCCCGTCGCCCGGTCGGTGAAGATGCCCAGCTCCGCGCCGTCCGTGCCCTGGACGCGTGAGAGCTCCGGCGCGATCCCCTCGGGCAGGAGCGAAACGACCGGAGACGCCGCGTATGCAGCGTCGAGCGCCTCGCGCAGGTCGGCGTCCGAACGCACGTAGCAGGTCGCGATCAGGCCGCGGCGGACCGGCAGCAGATGCGGGACGAAGCAGACCGGGAAGCCCAGGGCCTGCGCGATCTCCGGCGCATGCTGGTGCGCGCCCACCTTGTACGGGGTCACGTTCTCGAGCACCGTCGCCGCGTGCGAGCTCGCCTTCAGGCTCCTGCCGGCCCCGGAGACGCCCGACTTCGCGTCGACGACGACCGCTTCCGGATCGATCAGCCCGGCGATCGGAGCGAGCGCGAGCAGGACCGCCGTCGCGTAGCAGCCGGGATTCGCGATCAGCCGTCCCGTCGGCGGGAAGAGCTCCGGCACCGCGTAGCTCCAGGAGACGAGCGCGCCGGGCGCAGGATGGTCGAAGCCGTACCAGTCGGCGTAGAGCGACGCGTCGGCGAGGCGGTGTGCACCCGTGAGATCGACGACGACGGTGGCGGCCGGTGGATCGAGCAGCGCTGCCCGCTCGTGATCGAGGCAGCAGAAGACGAGCTCCGCGCCGGCGGCGAGCGCCGTGTCGTTGTCGACGAAGCCCGGCACGCCGGCGTCGAGCCGCGGGTCGAGCGCGGAGGCCGGCCGCCCGGCCAGGCTGTCCGAGCCGAGCGCGACGAGCTCGAGCTCGCGATGCGCGAGCACGCGGTCGAGCGTCTCCTGGCCGGCGTAGCCGGAGGCACCGAGGATCGCCGTGGTCACGCCCATCTGCGGGTCACTCCCATCTGCGTATTATGCATATAGAGTGACAACTATGCGAAGTTATCTCGTCCTGGAGGACGGCTCCGCCTTTCCGGGCCGCGCCGTCGGCGCACCCGGGATCGCGGCCGGCGAGGCCTGCTTCACGACCGCATCGGCCGGCTACGAGCAGGCCGTCACCGACCCGAGCTATGCGCGCCAGGTGCTCACGTTCGCGTATCCGCTCGTCGGCAACTACGGCGTCGACGAACGGCTGCTCGAGTCCGGCCGGGTGTGGACGGAGGCAGTCGTGATGCGCCAGTCCCGGCCCGCCTGGGCCGCGTGGCTCGCGGCCAGGGAGCGTCGTCGCGATCGACGACGTCGACACGCGCGCCCTCGTCCGTCGGCTCCGCGAGGACGGCTCGATGCGCTGCGCTGTCGGGACGGCGGCGCCGGAGGAGCTGCACGCACGTGCGCTCGCACAACCGCACCTCGACTGGCCGCGGATGCTCGCCGAGCCGGCGCTGGCATCGCCCCCGCCCGCGCTCGACGCGTGCGTGACGGAGCCTCACTCGGCCGGGGCAGGGCCCCGCGTGGTCGTCCTCGACCTCGGCTGCAAGCGCTCGATCGTGCGCCGGCTCGTCGAGTCGGGCGTCGAGGCCGTCGTCGTCCCCGGCACCTGGGACGCCGACGAGGTGCTCGCCCTCGAGCCCTCGGCCGTGCTCGTCGGCAACGGCCCGGGCGACCCCTCGCAGCTCGACGAGGCCGTCGCGACGGTCCGCGACCTGCTCGGCCGCACGCCCGTCTTCGGCATCTGCCTCGGCCACCAGCTCGTGGCGCTCGCGCTCGGCCTCGAGACCTTCAAGCTCCCGTTCGGCCACCGCGGCGCGAATCACCCCGTCCGCGTGACCGGCTCCAAGCGCGTGCTGGTGACGGCCCAGAACCACGGCTACGCGGTCGCACCCGGCGACGGCGCCGAGGTCAGCCACGTCTCGCTCAACGACGGCACCGTCGAGGGGCTCGTGGGCGACGGCTTCGAGACGCTCCAGTTCCATCCCGAGGCCGCACCCGGCCCGCACGACGCCGTGCCCTTCTTCGACCGGATCGCGGACGCGTGCCATCGGGGCTCAGGCCGCGCCCGGCACGAGTCGTCTGGCCACGCCCCGGCGCGCGATGCGGCGTCCTCGGTCGCGGCCATAGCAACCGCTATGACCACTCCCTGCGTCCTTGCCTCGCACTCCGGGGCGCACCCAGCCAACGCGTGAGGACGACGGCCTGAGTCCCGCGCGCACCGACCTTCGCAGCATCCTGATCCTCGGCTCCGGGCCGATCCGGATCGGCCAGGGGTGCGAGTTCGACTACGCGGGCGTCCAGGCGTGCCGGGTGCTGCGGGCGGAGGGCTACCGCGTCGTCCTCGCCAACTCGAACCCGGCGACGATCATGACCGATCCCGAGTGGGCGGATGCGACCTATCTCGAGCCGCTCGACGCCGAGACGATCGCCGAGATCATCGAGCGGGAGCGACCGGATGCGCTCCTCCCCACGCTCGGCGGCCAGACGGCGCTCAACCTCGCGGTCGAGCTCGCCGAGCGCGGCGTGCTCGACGACTTCGGCGTCGAGCTGATCGGCGCCGACGTCGACGCGATCCGGACCGCGGAAGACCGCTCCCGCTTCCGCGCCGCGATGCAGGCGGCGGGGCTTCCGGTACCCGAGAGCGTGGTCGTCACATCGCTGGACGAGCTCGACGGCTGCCCGGTCCCGGCGGTCGTGCGTCCCGCCTTCACCCTCGGGGGCGGCGGAGGAGGGCTGGCGCGCACGCGTGAGGAGCTGCGCGCGCGTGTCGAGCGCGGCCTCGCCGCGAGCCCGATCGGCCAGGTGCTCGTCGAGCGCTCGCTCGAGGGCTGGCAGGAGTTCGAGCTCGAGGTGGTGGTCGACACCGAGGGCAACTGCGTCGTCGTCTGCTCGATCGAGAACCTCGACCCCGTCGGCGTCCACACGGGCGACTCGTGGACGGTCGCGCCCCAGCAGACGCTCCCGGACGGCGAGCTGCAGCGCCTGCGCGACGCGGCCTTCGCCTGCGCCCGCGCGGTCGGCGTCGCCACCGGCGGCGCGAACGTCCAGTTCGCCTACGAGCCGGAGACACGCGAGCTGGCGCTGATCGAGATGAACCCGCGCGTGTCGCGCTCCTCGGCGCTCGCCTCGAAGGCGACCGGCTACCCGATCGCCAAGATCGCCGCCCTGCTCGCCGTCGGCTACACGCTCGACGAGCTCCCGAACGACATCACGAGGGCGTCGAGCGCCGCCTTCGAGCCCGCGCTCGACTACGTCGCCGTGAAGGCACCGCGCTTCGACTTCGAGCGCTTCCCGGGTGCCGACCGGACGCTCGGGACGGAGATGCGCGCGGTCGGTGAGGCGCTCGGCCTCGGCCGGACGTTCCCCGAGGCGCTGCTGAAGGCGCTCGACGGCGTCGAGGCGGGCGACACGCTGCCGGAGATCCCGGGCCTCCACCCCTACTTCGCCGCCGAGCTCGAGTCGATCCGCGAGGCCGAACGCGTGCTCGCAGCAACGGGCGACGTGCGGGCGGCGAAGCGCTTCGGGCTTCCGGACGCGCGCGTCGCCCGGATCCTCGGCGTCAGCGAGGCCGACGCGCGGGCGCGCCGCGACCCGCCGGGCCGGCTCGCCGTCGACTCCTGCGCGGGCGAGTTCGAGGCGGCGACGCCGTACTACTACCTCTCGCACGAGACCGGCGACGCCGGAGTGCCCGCGGGCGGCGCGATCGTGGTGCTCGGCTCGGGCACGAACCGGATCGGGCAGGGGATCGAGTTCGACTACTGCTGTGTGCGGGCGGCGCAGGCGTTCCGCGCGCTCGGGCACGAGGTGGTGCTCGTGAACGCGAATCCGGAGACGGTGTCGACCGACTACGACACCTGCGACCGTCTCTACCTCGAGCCGGTCACGCTCGAGCGCGTGCTCGACGTGGCCGAGCTGGAACGTCCGCTCGGCGTCGTCGTCTCGCTCGGCGGGCAGACGCCGCTCGCGCTCGCCGCCGACCTTGCCGCGGCCGGGGTGCCTCTCCTCGGTGATCCGCTCCCCGCGATCGAGGCAGCGGAGGACCGGGCGCGCTTCGGCGCGCTCCTCGACGGGCTCGGCGTGCGGACGCCCGCGTGGGGGCACGCAGCCACGACCTGCGAGGCGCGCGTGCTCGCCGCCGAGCTCGGCTACCCCGTGCTCGTGCGGCCGTCCTACGTCCTCGGCGGCCGCGGGATGCGGATCGCCCGCGACGCGGAGGAGCTCGAGCTCGACGGCCCCGCACACGTCGACCGCTTCCTGGCCGGAGCGATCGAGCTCGACGTCGACGTGCTCTGCGACGGCGAGCGCGGCTGGGTGGCCGCGGTGCTCGAGCACGTGGAACGGGTCGGAGTCCACTCCGGCGACTCGGCCTGCGTCGTGCCGGCCCCGTCGGTCACGCCCACGCTGGACGCCGAGATCCGCGGGCTCGCGTCGACCGTGGCCGCCGCGCTCGGCGCACGCGGCGTGCTCAACCTCCAGCTCGCGCTCCACGAGGGCGACCTCTACGTGCTCGAGGCGAACCCGCGCGCGTCACGGACGCTCCCCTTCGTCGCCAAGGCGACCGGCGTGCCGCTCGTCGATCACGCCTGCCGGCTGCTGCTCGGGGCCACGCTCGCGGAGCTCGACCTTCCCGAGCGCGTCGTGCCCGTCCGCGCCTGGGCCAAGGAGGCGATCTTCCCGGCAGAGCGGTTCGCGAACGGAGCCGATCGCGGGGTCGAGATGCGCTCGACCGGCGAGGTGATGGCGAGCGGGCCGACGCCGACCGCCGCGTACCGACGCGCGCTCCAGGCTGCGGGCCGGGCCCGCGCGACCGCCGGAATCGGCGCGCCGCTCTAGGGCGTCTCGAGCAGCTTCAACCGGTGCTCGAGCTGCGCGAGCCGGAGCTCGAGCGACTCGATTTCCTCGCGGCGGACGAGCCCGAGCTCGTGGGCGATCCGCTCCCCCGTGTCCTGCGGCAGCTCGCCGAGCTTCTCGATCCCGGCGCGCAGCTGTGCCGCCACCTCGTCGGCCAGCTGACGGAACGCAAAGGCGCCGCTGCTATCTGGCGCGGCCATGGGGGCGGGTGCTGCGGCGCTGACGGCGCCGGTCGCGCTTCGACTGCGCGTCGCTCCCGCCGGCCGGCGCGGTCGCCGGCTCCGGCGAGCCGCCGTCGCCCTGGAGCACGTCCGGGATCAGGTCGGGCGTCGGCCGGGCCGCGGCGAGCTGCTCCGCGTCCTTCAGCAGGCCGCCGACCGAGCCGGCCTCGCCGAGCGGGCCGTCGTCGCGCTTGCGGGCGTACTCGGGCTCGCGCTCCTTGAGCACGGCGACGAGCGGGGCGGCGATGAAGATCGAGGAGTACGCGCCGGCGCCGATGCCGACGAGGAGCGCGAAGGCGAAGTCCCTGAGGGTCTCGCCGCCGAAGAGGTAGAGCGCCGTGATCGGCAACAGCGTGATGAAGGTCGTCGCGAGCGAGCGAGGGATCGTCTCCCACAGCGAGACGTTGGCGAGCGTCCGGAACGAGGCCCGCTTCATCAGCGGGATGTTCTCGCGCACGCGGTCGAGGATGATGATCGTGTCGTAGATCGAGTAGCCGAGCACGGTCAGCACCGCGGCGACCGTGGCGGTCGTCACCTCCCGCCCGAGGAGGGCGTAGATGCCGACGGTGATCACGACGTCGTGGAGCAGCGCGACCATCACCGGCCCTGCGAATTTCGGCTGGAAGCGCAGGGCGATGTAGATCGTGATCAGGAGCAGCGAGACGATGACCGCGAGGATCGCCCCCTCGGCGATCTGCCGACCGAAGCTCGCCGAGACGGTCTGGACGTTCGACTCCGCCTGGAACGACGTGCTCAGCGCCCCGGTCAACTGCGTCTGCTCGGCCTGCGTGAGCGCCTCGGTCTGGAGCTGGAAGTCGCGGTAGCTGTCCCCGCCCGTAGCGGCGCCGCGGCCGAGGATCTGCGCGCCACCCTCGCCCAACTTCGCGGCCTCCGACCGCACGTCTTCGAGGGCGACGGGCTGTGGCGTCGTGAACGTGACCTTCGTGCCGCCCTCGAAGTCGATGCCGAGGTTGAGGCCCTGGATCGCGATCGCGAGAGCGGACGCGACGAGGACGATGCCCGAGATCGCGAACCACCAGTTGCGCAGCCCGACGAAGTCGCGGCGGATCCACTTCGGCGGCTCGCCCTCGGCGCCCATCAGCTTCGGGTTGTCGAACCAGTTGAAGCCGGCGAGCAGACCGAGGATCGCGCGCGTCGCCGCGACGGCGGTCAGCAGCGACATCACGGTGCCGATCAACAGCATCAAGGCGAACCCCTTGACGCCGGCGGTCGCGACGAGGAAAAGCACCATGGCGGTGATCGCGGTGACGACGTTCGCGTCGACGATCGTCGCGAAGCCCTTGCCGTAGCCGGCAGCGATCGCCGCGCGCACCGACTTGCCGGCGCGGAACTCCTCCTTCACGCGCTCGAAGATGACGATGTTCGCGTCGGCGGCCACCCCCAGCGTCAGGATCATCCCGGCGAAGCCCGGCAGGGTCAGCGTCACGTTGAAGAGGAGGATCGCCGCGTACAGGAAGGCGGCGTAGATGCCGAGGCCGATCACGGCGACGACGCCGAGGACGCGATAGAAGATCAGCAGGAAGAGCGCGACTGCGACCAGACCCGCGATCGCCGCCTTCCAGGCCTCGGCGAGCGAGTCCTTGCCGAGCGTGGCCGAGATCGCCGTCTGCTCGAGCGTCGTGAACGTGACGGGCAGGGCGCCCGTCTGGAGCACGAGCGCGAGCGTCCGCGCCTCGGAGAGGTCGCCGATCCCCGTGATCTGCGCCCCGTTCGTGCCGCCGATCCCGTTCGGGTACTGCTCCCAGTCGATCGACGGCCACGACTTGATCTGGCGGTCGAGCACGATCGCGAAGTGCTGCGTGATCTTCTGGCCGCCGCCGAGCGTGCTCGTCAGCAGCTTCCCGCGCTTGGCCTCTGCGTTCGTGATCCGACCGAACTTGTCGGCGCCCTTGTCCGTGAACTGCATCGTCACGATCGGCTCGCCGCTCGTCGTGTCGTAGTCCTGGCGGGTGCCGTCGAGCTGCAGGTCGGCGCCGCTCATCTCCGGGACGACCTTCTCGGGGTCCGGGTTCGTGGGGTCGAACTTGATCAGGTAGAAGTAGTTGCGGGTCGGGTTCTCGGCGTTGACCCCCGGGCAGACGACCTCACCGATCCCGCACGTGAGCACCGCCGTCTTCGGCGGCAGGCCGAAGATCTTCCAGTCCTTCGGAAGCGTGCCCTTCTCGCCCGCTGCGCCCACGGCCTCGCTCTGCAGCAGCTTGTCCCGCTCGGCGACCGGTCCTGCGCGCAGCTTCTTCTTGTCGTCGAACAGATACCAGCTGGTCTCGCTCGACTCCTTGACGAGAGACTGCTGGCCGGCGAGCAGCGCATAGAGCGTCTCGGTCGCGATCGGGAACCGCTGCGCGCCGATCGACGGCGGCACGAGGTTGAGCTCGAGGTCGTAGAGCTCGAGCTGCGCGGTCTGGCCGAGAATGCTCACGACCTGGTCGGGGTTCTTCACGCCCGGGAGGTCGATCACGATCTGGTCGGAGCCCTGCTTGCGAATCTCCGGCTCCGCGACGCCCAGCCGGTCGACGCGGTCGCGCAGGATCTCGACCGAGCGGTCGAGGTCCGACTCCTGCAGAGGCCGGTTCGGCGGCGGCACCGCCTGGAGCGTCACCTCGAGCCCGCCCTGAAGGTCGAGGCCGAGCGTCGGCGTCTGATGCAGCGGCGTGCCGGGGAGCGCGAGCAGGCCGACGCCGATCAGGGCGGCCACGATCAGCGCCACGAGGGTGAGGTGCGGTCTACGGGTCACGCCGAGGCCAGGTTAGCTGGGAAGCGAGGCGTCAGGCCCGGATTCCGGGCCGCCGGAGGGAGTGAGCACGGCCGCCACGCCGCGCCTGGCGACTCGGACGGTCGTGCCGGGGCTGAGCTCGACGTGGAGCACGTCCTCCGCGTCGTCGACGCCCCGCACGTAGCCCATCAGGCCGCCCACGGTGACGACTTCGTCGCCGACGGCGACCGAGGCGTGGAGGTCGCGCTGTGCCTGCATCCGCTTGCGCTGCGGCTTGATCACGAACAGCCAGAACGCCACGAACAGCGCGATGAGAACGATCAGACTTCCTGGTTCCAAGCTTCCTCCTGGGGGCCGCCGGCGAGCCGGGCGAGCGCCGCAGCCGTGTAGGCCTCGAGCTCGCCGCGTTCGATCGCCGCCCGCGCGCCCGCGGTCAGTTCGAGTAGGAAGTGGAGATTATGCAGGCTGAGCAGGCGGAGGCCGAGCAGCTCCTCCTGGTTGACGAGGTGGCGGACGTACGCGCGGGAGAAGCGGGAGCACGCCGCGCAGCTGCAACCCTCCTCGAGCGGGCGCGGATCGCGGGCGAAACGGGCGTTCTTGCAGATTCAGCCGCCCGGTCGCCGTCAGCGCCGAGCCCGTCCGCGCCGTCCGCGTCGGCAGCACGCAGTCGAACATGTCGATCCCGGCTCCGATCACCCGCAGGATCCCCTCCGCGTCGCCGATGCCCATGAAGTAGCGCGGCTGCACGGCGGGCAGGAGCGGCGCCGCCCAGCCGGTCGCCTCGAACATCTCGTCGCGGCTCTCCCCCACCGCGAGCCCACCGAGGGCATAGCCGTCGAAGGCGAGCGCGGTGACCTCCTCGATCGAGCGGCGGCGGAGCTCGTCGTCCGAGCCGCCCTGCGCGATCCCGAAGACGAGCTGGCCCGGCGCGCGCTCGGCGGCGCGCTGCCGCTCGGCCCAGTGCGTCGTCAGCCGCACCGCCTCCTCCAGCTCGGCGCGCGGCACGCCCGCCGGGGGACAGATGTCGAACGCCATCGCGATGTCCGAGCCGAGGTTCGCCTGGATCCGCGCCGCGACCTCGGGCGTGAAGCGCGCCGGCGCGCCGTCGTAGACGGAGCGGAACGTGACGCCGTCGTCGTCCACCCGCTCCAGCGTGTCGCGGAGCGAGAAGACCTGGAAGCCTCCCGAGTCGGTCAGGATCGGCCCGTCCCAGCCCGAGAAGGCGTGCAGGCCCGCCGAGCTCGGCGATCACGCTCGTCGCCGGGCCGGAAGTGGAGGTGGTAGGTGTTGCCGAGGATGATCTGCGGAGCCGACCGCGCGCAGCTCGTCCGGGTCGAGGCTCTTGACCGTCCCCTTCGTCCCGACGGGCATGAAGGCGGGCGTGCGCACGTCCCCGTGCGCGGTGCGGAGGATCCCGGCGCGGGCGGCCCCGTCGGTGGCGGTGACGTCGAAGTGAGTCACAGGATCAGCATCGCATCGCCGAACGAGTAGAAGCGGTAGCGCTCCTCGACTGCGAGCCGGTACAGCCGACGCGTCTCCTCGGCGCCGGCGAACGCCATCACGAGGGCGAGCAGGGTCGAGCGCGGCAGGTGGAAGTTCGTCAGCAGCGCGTCGACGCGGCGGAACTCGAACCCGGGCGTGACGAACAGGCTTGTGCGGCCCGAGAGCTCGCCCGTTCGCGCCACCGTCTCGAGCGTGCGCACCGTCGTCGTGCCGACGGCGAGCACGCGCTCGGCCGCCTCGATCCGTGCCCACGCCTCCGGCCGCACCGTGTAGCGCTCGCCGTGCAGCTCGTGCCCCTCGAGCGTGTCGGCGGTGAGTGGCCGGAACGTGTCGAGACCGACGTGCAGCGTCACCCGCTCGACATCGAGCCGTGCAAGCAGCTCCGGGGTGAAGTGCAGGCCGGCGGTCGGGGCCGCGGCCGAGCCCGACTGGTCGGCGTAGACGGTCTGGTACCGGGACGGGTCGCTGAGCGGCTCCGTGATGTACGGCGGCAGCGGCGCCTCGCCGTCCGGCTCGCCCTCGAGCCGCACACGCCAGCGGCCCTCGCCCAGGTGCTCGACGAGCTCGACGGCGCCGTAGCGGCGGCCGGCGCGCAGGCGCCGGGTTGGGCGGGCGAGCGCGAGCCACTCTCCTTCACCCTCGTGCTCGAGTAGCAGCACCTCACCCTTCGGCCGCTCGATCCTGATCCGCGCGGGGACGACGCGGGTGTCGTTGACCACTGCCAGCTCGCCCGAGAGCTCGCCGGGCAGCGCGGCGAACGTCAGGTGGCGGACGGCGCCGGTCGCGCGCTCGTAGACGAGCAGCCGCGAGGCGTCGCGCCGCTCGGCCGGGTGCTGGGCGACCAGCTCGGGCGGCAGGTCGTAGTCGAGCTCGTGCGTGTCCATCCGACGGCGAGCGTACTCTCGCCCCCATGGACGAGCGTGCACTGGAGCGGGCAAAGGCGCGGATCGCAGCAGCGGCCGCCGGGCGCACCTCGCAGGGCGATCTCGACGCCGCGCTCGAGCGGGCGCGGACGCAGATCGAGTCGCTCGCCCAGGCGGCGGCCGAGCTCGAGAGCACGCTGCCGGAGAAGATCGGCGCCGCCGTCAACGACGGCCTTCGTGCCGAGGTGATGCCGGTCGCCCGTCACATCGCCGAGATCCGCGGGCTGCTCAACCAGGCGATCCGGCGGCTCGAGCGGCTCGAGGGCGACCTGCTCGCCGAGCGCCACGCCCGGATCGACGACCTCGCCCTGCTCGTCGACCTCGTCTCGTCCGGCTGGAAGGGCGTCAGCGACCGGCTCGAGCGGGTCGAGCGCGCGACTGCCGGCCCCCCCGTCGTCGCCCTCCGCGACGCCAGCTAGCGGCCGCCGCTAGACCGGCAGCACGAGCCGGAAGCGGCTGCCCTGGCCGACCTCGGTCGTCAGCTCGATCCGGCCGCCGAGCGCGACGGCGAGCTCGCGGGCGATCGGCAGGCCCAGCCCGGTGCCGCGGCCGTCCGTCGACCAGAACGGCCGGAAGATGCGCTCACGCGCGTCCGGCGTGATCCCCGGCCCGGTGTCCGCGACGTCGACCGCGACGCTCCCGTTCCCGTGCGCGAGCCTGAGGTCGATCCGGCCGCCGTCCGGCGTCCAGCGAAACGCGTTCGAGAGCAGGTTGGAGATGATCTGGAGCACCCGGTCGCCGTCGGACACGATCACCGGGGCGCTGTCGGCGTCCTGCGTGTACTCGATGCCACGGGTACGGGCCTCCTCGGCGAAGGTCGCATAGGCGCGCTCGAGCAGGCGGCCCATGTCGACCTCCTCGGTCAGCACCGTGAAGCGATGCGCGTCGAGCTTGGCCAGGTCGAGCACGTCGCCGACGAGGCGGCCGAGCCGTTCGGCCTCCTCGGCGACGACCTGGAGCGACGCCGCGGTAGCGTCGACGCCGGTGACGACGCCCTCGCGCATCGCGGCGACGTGGCCGCGGATCGCCGTCAGCGGCGTGCGCAACTCGTGCGAGACGGACATCAGGAAGTTCCGCTCCCGCTCCTCGGACTCCGCGAGCCGCGCGGTCATCTCGCGGAATCGATCGGCGAGATGGCCGATCTCGCCTCCGCCGCGCACATCCGGAACCGGCACCTCGTACCGGCCCCTGGCGACCTCGTCGGCGGCGTTCGAGAGCGCGAGCACGGGACCCGTGATCCGGCGCGAGAGGTAGAGCGCGAGCCCGCCGACGACGACGAGCCCGACGAGGAACGCGACGGCGAGCCGCGAGAGCAGCGTCACCCAGGTCGCGCGCAGCTCCGCCTTGGGCTTGGCGACGATCAGGTAGCCGAAGATCGCGCCGGTGTCGCCGCCGAGGCGCAGTGGATGCGCCGCCGCCAGGAACGGCCTCTCCTCGCGCGGCGGCTCGAACTCGAACGTGATCACGCTGTTGCCCACGAGCGGCGTGCCGACATCCGCCCGGGAGAGTCGTGTGAGGCCCGCGTCCTGGCCAGGGAAGAGCGGCGCGCCCACGTAAAAGAGGCGGTCACCGGTCGCCGCCTCGAGCTGCTCGGCCGCGAACGCCGGCGCCGCCTTGTCCTCGTCGGACGCACGGATGGCCGATTCGGCGTACAGGGCCGCGAGCCCGCGCGCCTCACGCCGCAGCTCCATCAGCGACTCGTTCTTCGTGTAGTCCTGGAAGAGCGTCAGCGCGATCAGGCTCGCGACGAGCCCGGCGAGCGCGATCGCCGCCAGGAAGAGTGCCGGCAGGCGAAAGCGCAGAGACTTGAACATGGCCGCGCTAGGCAGCGGGCGCCGGAGCCCGATCGGGCCCGACCTTGTAGCCGACGCCCCAGACCGTCACGATCGGCGACGCCTCGCCGAGCTTGCGGCGCAGCTGCCGCACGTGCACGTCGACGGTGCGCGTGTCGCCTGCGAAGGTGTACCCCCAGACCCGCTCGAGCAACTGGTCGCGCGTGAGCACGAGGCCCTTGTGGTCGAGCAGCTCCCAGAGGAGGTCGAACTCCTTCGGCGCCAGCTGGATCTCCTCCTCGCCGACCTTGACCTCGCGGCGGCCGGCGTTGATGACGAGATCGCCGTGGCGGAGCTCCTCCTCGACGTCGCGACGCCGCTCGGGCGCGGAGCGCCGCAGGACGCTCTTGACGCGGGCGACGAGCTCGCGCGGGTTGAACGGCTTCGTCAGGTAGTCGTCGGCGCCGACCTCGAGCCCGATGATCTTGTCGACGTCCTCGTCCCGGGCGGTCAGCATCAGGATCGGCACGTCCGAGGTCTTGCGGACGCGCCGGCAGATCTCGATCCCGTCGATGTCGGGGAGCATCAGGTCGAGGATGATCAGCGCCGGCTGCTCGGCCGCAACCTGCGTCAGAGCGGCGTTGCCGGTGGTGACGGCGCGCACGTCGTACCCGGCGTTCTTCAGGTAGAGCGTGACGAAGGATGCGATCGACGCCTCGTCCTCGACGACGAGCACCGTCTGGGCGCCCGCGCTCATCCGGCGGTGCGCGAAGTCCGGGCCTGGCTCCGCTCGCCGGGCCGCTCGTTCTGAGCGAGCTGGAAGCGGCGGAGGGTCTCCGGCAGCGGCGTGCAGCTCTCGGCGTCCTTGCGGCAGTCGGCGCCGTCGAGCGAGTACACGCCGGGGTCGTCGGTCTCGCCCTTGATCGTGCCCACACCCTTGCCGACGACGGAGAGGTCGATGCCGCGTCCGTCGACGACGACGCGGAAGCCTCCTCCGATCATCCGGAAGCGAAGTCCCGCACCTGTGTAGCGGATGCCGTTCTCGCCGATCAGGCGGATCGGCCGGTCGGCGCCGGTGACGACGGGCTCGTTCGCGTCGCCCGGGGTCAGGTCGAAGATCGTCAGCGTGCCGCGCTCGAGGCGGCCGATCAGACCGCCGCGCGCCTGGACCATCACCTTGCCGCGGCCGTTCTCGACCGACAGGGTGCCCTCGCCGGAGCGCACGGCGGCAGCCGCCACGACGGGCAGGGCAAGCGCAATCAGCGCGAGCAGGAAGAAGGGCTTCCGCATCACGCTCGCAGTATCGACACGGCGCGTGTGCCGAGGGTCAGGTTCATGTAAGGAAAGTGTAAGCGACGGGAGGGGAGTCGCGACGCCGTAGAGTCACGCGATGGAGATCGGCTTCCCCGAGGCGCTGCTGATCCTCGGTGCCCTCCTCATCGCCGCGGCAGGGCTCTCGGGCTGGCTCCACGGTACCGTCCTCTCGATCTCCGTGCTCTCGGTCGCCGCCGGGATCGGGCTCTCCCTCGCCGACGTGATCTCGGTCGAGCCGGGTGCCGAGTCGATCGTGCTGCTCGTGGAGCTCGCGCTCCTGCTGACGCTCTTCTCGGACGGGCTCCTGGTCGAGGACGAGCTGCTGAAGCGGCACTGGGCGCCGCCTGCGCGGGCGCTCGTGATCGCGATGCCGCTGACGCTCGTCCTGCTCGCGCTCGCCGCGAAGGGGCTCTTCGCGCAGCTCTCGTGGGCGGAGGCGTTCCTGCTCGGAGCCGTCCTCTCCCCCACCGACCCGGTCGTCACGTCCGCGGTCGTGACGGCGAAGCGGATCCCGTCCGCGGTCAGGCACACGCTCAACATCGAGTCGGGGATGAACGACGGCCTCGCGCTGCCGCTCGTCCTCTTCTTCCTCGTGCTCGCGACCGGTTCGGGCGGCGCGATCGGCGAGGGTGGGAAGCTGTTCGGCGAGGCGGCCGTCGGCGCGGCGATCGGGGTCGCGGTCGCGGTGCTCGCCGGGCAGGCGATCAGGCGGCTGCCGGGCGGCGGCTTCATGCACAAGTACGAGGGCGTCTACGCGCTCGGGATCGCCCTCGCAACCTTCGGGCTGGCGGAGGTGACGTTCGGGAACGGCCTGATCGCGGTCTTCGTCGCCGGGATCGCGCTCGCGATCGCGCGTCACGACATCCCGCAGGCGTTCAGCGAGTTCAACGAGAGCGTCAGCGCCACGTTTCAGGCGATCACGTTCCTCGTCTTCGGTGCGCTGATCGTCGCCACCGGCCGGCCGGACGACCTGCTGCGAATCGGCGTCTTCGTCCTCTTCGCCCTGCTCGTGGCCCGCCCGCTCGCCGTGCTCGTCTCGTTCCTGGGCGTCGCGTTGCCGCGGCCGCAGAAGCTCTTCATCGCGTGGTTCGGCCCCAAGGGCGTCGCGACGATGCTGTTCGCGCTCCTGGTGCTCAACTCCACCGATGTCGAGCGGTCACTGGTGTTCGACGTCGCCGCGTTCACCGTCCTCGGCTCGATCCTCGCGCACGGGCTGACGGACACGATCGGCGCGTCGTGGCTCGAGCGCAAGCCTCGGCAGCGAGCCGGAGGCGGAGGCCGAGAGCTGACCGCCGCACGGTGCAGCGCCGCCATGGTCAACTAGGGCGATGGAACTCGTCGCCGTTGCCATCTTCGCAGCCGCGCTCGCGCTGATCGCGCTCGAGTGGGTGCACCGGACCAAGGTCGCGTTCCTCGGCGCGGCGCTGATGATCATCGTCGGCGTGCTCGACGAGGAGGGCGCGATCGCCGCCGTCGACTGGAGCACGCTCGGCCTGCTCGCCGGGATGATGATCATCGTCGGCCTGACCGAGCCGACCGGCGTCTTCACCTACCTCGCGCTGCGGGTCGCGCAGCTCTCGAACGGCCGGCCGATGCGCCTCGTCTTCCTGCTCGCAGGCGTGACGGGCCTCCTCTCGGCCTTCCTCGACAACCTGACCGCGATCCTGCTGATCGTCCCGATCACGCTCCTGCTCGCCGACCTGTTACGCGTGTCCGCGATCCCGCTCGTGCTCGTCGAGGTGCTCGCGAGCAACATCGGTGGCACCGCGACGCTGATCGGCGACCCGCCGAACATCATGATCGGCACCGCGGTCAAGGAGCTCTCGTTCCTCGACTTCATCGTCAACCTCGCGCCCGGTCTCGATCGTGACGCTGCTCACGGTCACCGCCGGGCTCGCGTTCGTCTTCCGGAAACAGTTGGTGGTGGCACCCGAGCGCGCGGCGGAGGTCGCGCGACTCGATCCGGCGAGCGACATGCGCGAAGCGCGCTACGTGAAGCGGTCGCTCGCGGTGCTCGGCGGCACGATCCTCGCCTTCTTCCTGCACACGACACTGCATCTGGAGCCGGCGGTGGTGGCGCTCACCGGGGCGACCGTGATGCTGCTCGTCGCGGCCGACGACGTCGAGCACGCGCTCGAGCGAGTGGAATGGTCGACGATCTTCTTCTTCGTCGGCCTCTTCGTGATGGTCGGCGGGCTCGAGGAGCGCGGCGTGATCGAGCGGATCGCGGAGGCTCTCGCCGACCTGACCGACGGCTCCCGCACTGCGGAGGCGATGGTGATCCTCTGGGGCGCCGCGGGCGGCTCGGCGCTCGTCGACAACATCCCGTTCACCGCCGCGATGATCCCGGTCGTCGACACGCTGAACGCGCTCGGGCGACGGGTTCCACGACGAGCTCTGGTGGGCGCTCGCGCTCGGCGCCTGCTTCGGCGGCAACGCCACCATCGTCGCCGCAGCCGCGAACGTCGCGGCCTCGGGCGTGCTCGAGCGAGCACACCAGCCGGTGTCGTTCGTCCGCTTCCTGCTGATCGGGATCCCCGTCACGCTCGTCTCGCTCCTGATCGCCACCGCCTACCTGTTGGTGTTCCAGCTGTGAGCCTGCGCGAGATCACCCTTGCGCCGGGATCGGTGCGCGACACGGCGACCTTCGGGGAGGCGGCCGCCGCGCTCCGCGAGAGCCGGCTGCCCGCAATCGCCGTCGTCGACGCGGACACCCGCGTCGTCGGCCTGTTCACCGACGTCGACCTCCTGCGCGGCCTCTTCCCCTCCTACCTCGGCGACCTCCGGCACACGTCCTTCATCCCGGACGATCCGGACTCGTTCGTCCAGCGGGCGAAGGAGGTCGTCGACGAGCCGGTGACCAAGCACGTCCGCGAGACGAACCCGCTCGAGCTGGACACGAGCGCCACCCACGCCGCCGAGCGCTTCCTCCACTGCGAGGAGGGAGCTCTGCCGGTCGAGGACGACGACCGCTTCGTCGGCATGCTGCCGCGCGCCGAGTTCTCGGTCGCGATGCTGCGCCGCAGACTCGAGTCATGATCCTCGCAGCGACGGGCGACAGCGCCGTCGCCGGCGTCCTCGTCGACCTCTTCGTCGTCCTCCTCGCCGCCAAGCTCGGGGACGAGCTCTTCAAGCGACTCGGCCAGCCGACGATCGTCGGCGAGATCCTGGCCGGCGTCGTGCTCGGCTCGTCCGTCCTCGGCCTCGTGGAGCCGACGGAGACCCTGGAGGTGTTCGCAGAGCTCGGCGTCGTCTTCCTCCTCTTCTGGGTGGGGCTGGAGACGAAGGCGTCAGAGCTGGCCGAGGTCGGTGCGACCGCGGCGCTCGTCGGCGCACTCGGCTTCGCGCTCCCGCTGGGCGGCGGGATCGCGCTCGGAGTCGGTCTCGGCGAGTCGGCGTCGACGAGCATCTTCATCGGCGCCGCGCTCGTGGCGACGAGCGTCGGGATCACGTCGGCCGTCCTGATCGGCCTCGGCGCGCTCAGCAGCCGGCCGGCCCGCGTGATCCTCGGCGCCGCCGTCGTCGACGACATCCTGGCCATGGTGCTGCTCGCGATCGCTGCCGGGATCGCGGCGGAGGGCGGCGTCGCTGCGACCGAGATCGTCGTCGTCGTGGCTCTGGCCGTCGGCTTCGTCGGCTTCTTCGGGCTCGGCGGCACCCGACTGCTCCGGCGCCAGCCGCAACTGCTGCAGCGCCCGCGCTTCTCCGAGTCGCCGCTCCTGCCCGCAGTGCTGCTCGCGCTCGGACTGGCCGCGTTCGCCGCCGAGATCGGGCTCGCGGCGATCATCGGCGCGTTTCTCGCCGGGATGATGGTCGCCGAGACGAAGGAGCAGCATCCGATCGAGCACGAGGTGGCGCCGCTCTACGCCTTCTTCCCGCCCTTCTTCTTCGTCTTCATCGGTCTCCAGGTCGACCTGGGTGCCTTCGCGGACGCGGGGACGCTGGCGCTGCTCGCTGGGGTGACGGTGCTGGCCGCGGCGACGAAGTTTGCAGGTGCCTGGCTCGGCGCACGCTCGCTCGGGGCGCGCGACGCGGCCTTTGTCGGCGTCGGAATGGTGCCGCGAGGCGAGGTCGGGATCATCGTCGCCGGGATCGGCCGGGCGGCGGGAGTGATCGACGACGAGCTCTTCGCCGTCATCGTCGGGATGTCGATCCTGACGACGCTGGCGGCTCCGCCGCTACTGCGCGTGCTCGCGCCGCCCGCGCCTCAGCCGTCGTAGCGGTAGAAGCCGCGGCCCGACTTGCGGCCGAGCAGGCCGGCGTTCCGCATCGCGACGAGCCGTGGCGGCGGCGCCATCCGCGGCTCGCGCGTCTTCTCGTACAGCGCCTCGGACGCGTGCACGTGCACGTCGATGCCGACGAGGTCGACGAGGGCGCACGGCCCCATCGGCCAGCCGGCGCCGTTCTTCATCCCGGTGTCGAGGTCCTCCGGGCTCACGCGCGACTCGTCGAGGACCCGGATGCAGTCGTTCAGGAGCGGGATCAGGACGCGGTTGACGACGAAGCCCGGCGTGTCGTGGCAGCGGATCGGCGTCTTCCCGATCGTCTCGCCGAACGCGTAGGCGAGCTCGAACGGCTCGTCGGCGGTCAACTCGGCGCGGACGATCTCGACGAGCGGCATCAGCGGCGCGGGGTTGAAGAAGTGCATCCCGACGACGCGCTCGGGGCGCTCGGTCGCGGCGGCGATCTCGGTGACCGAGAGCGCCGACGTGTTCGTCGCGAGCACCGCGTCCGGCCGGCAGATCCTGTCGAGCGCCGCGAAGAGCTCCCGCTTCGGCTCCAGCTCCTCGACGATCGCCTCGATCACGAGGTCGCAGTCGGCGAAGGCGTCCAGCTCGGTCGTCAGGCTGAGCCGGCCCATTGCCTCGTCGCGCGCGCCCTGCTCCAGCGTCCCCTTCTCGACCTTCCGCGTGAGGAAGTGGCCGATCCGGTCGCGGGCCTGCTCGGCGAGCGCCAGGTCGATCTCGCGGCCGACCGTGTCGACTCCTGCCTCGATGCACAGCTGCGCGATCCCGGCGCCCATGGCACCGAGCCCCACGACTCCGACTTTGCGAACGTCCGCCACGGCGCGCGATCCTACCGACTTCGTTGCTCAGAGCAACTACGTCCGCTCGATCACCGCGGCGATCGCCTGGCCGAAGCCGATGCACATGCAGGCGATCCCGTAGCGCGCCTCGCGGCGCTCGAGCTCGTTCAGGAGCGTCGCGGTGACGCGCGCGCCGGTCGCCCCGAGCGGGTGGCCGAGCGAGATCCCGCCGCCGTTCGGGTTGATGTCGTCGAAGCGGTCCTCGAGCCCGGCGTCGTGCGCGAACTGGAGCACGACCGACGCGAACGCCTCGTTGACCTCGATCACGGCGATGTCGTCCCACGTCAGCCCCGCGCGGTCGAGTGCCTTGCGGCAGGCCTCGGGGTTGCCGTGCAGCATCCGGTACGGGTCGACGCCCGCGAGGCCGAAGGAGACGAAGCGGGCGCGCGGCTCGACGCCGAGCCGCGAGGCGGCGGCCTCGCTCGTCACGAGCACCGCGGCGGCGCCGTCGACGATCTGGCTCGAGTTCCCCGCCGTGACGACGCCGTCCGGGATGAAGGCGGGTGGCAACGCCGCGAGCTTTTCCGCCGAGGTGTCCCGTCGCGGCGCCTCGTCGACCGCGAAGAGGACGGCGGCGCCGGCAGCGCTCGTCTCGACCGGGACGATCTCCTGCTCGAAGCGGCCCTCGTCGATCGCCGCGAGCGCGCGCCGGTGCGACTCGAGCGAATAGGCGTCGAGCCGCTCGCGCGAGAGGTTCCACTCGGACGCGATCGCCTCCGCCGAGATCCCCTGCGGCACGATCTGCCAGCGGTCGGTCAGCTGGTCCGAGAGGTCACCGCCGTTCGACCCCATCGGCACGCGCGACATCATCTCGACGCCTGCCGAGACGACGACGTCGAGCTGGCCGGACCAGATCGCAGCGGCGGCGTTGAAGTTCGTCTGCATCGAGGAGCCGCACTGCCGGTCGACCGTCGTCCCGCAGACGGTCTCGGGCCAGCCCGCGATCAGCGCGGACATGCGCGCGATGTTCCAGCCCTGCTCGCCGATCTGCGTCACGCAGCCCATCTGGACGTCCTCGACCTCGGCCGGATCGAGGTCGTGGCGCGCCAGCAAGCCGTTCATGACCTGCGCCGCGAGCTCGTCGCCGCGCGTGCCCGCCAGGGAGCCGTTCCGCCGCCCGATCGGGCTGCGAACGGCGTCGACGATCAGCGCATCCGGGGCCATATCAGGAGCATAGACTCACTGCGTGGCCACGACAGCCCCCGAGAGCAAGCTGTTGATCGGCGGCGAGTGGGTCGAGACCGGCGCCTGGCACGAGGTGCGCTCGCCCTACTCCGGCGAGGTCGTGGGGCGTGTCGCCAAGGCCGGAGCCGACGAGGCGCGACGCGCCGTCGCCGCCGCCGAGGCCGCGATGCGCGAGCCGCTGCCGGCGCACAAGCGCGCCGAGATCCTGGTGCGCGTGGCCGGCTACCTCGGCCGGCGCCACGAGGAGGTCGCGCAGCTGATCTCGGCCGAGGCCGGCAAGCCGCTGAAGGCGGCGCGCGTGGAGGCCGCCCGGGCGATGTCGACCTACACGATGGCCGCCGTCGAGGCGCGGAAGCTCGTGGGCGAGATGGTGCCGATGGACGCCTCCCAGGCCGGCGTGGGCAAGCTCGCGTTCACGCTGCGGCAGCCGATCGGGATCGTCGGCGCGATCTCACCGTTCAACTTCCCGCTCAACCTCGTCGCCCACAAGATCGCGCCCGCTCTCGCCGCCGGCTGTGCCGTTGTGCTCAAGCCCGCCTCGCAGACGCCGTTCTCCGCGCTCCTGCTCGCAGAGCTGGAGACGGAGGCGGGCCTGCCGCCGGGCTGGCTGAACGTCCTCGTCGGCCCCGCGTCGGAGCTCGGGGATGTCCTCGTCGAGGACGAGCGCGTCCGCGCGATCACGTTCACCGGCTCGGGCGAGGTCGGCTGGAAGATCGCGGAGCGCGCCCCGCGCAAGCGGGTGAAGCTCGAGCTCGGCAATGCGACGCCCGTGATCGTCGAGGCCGACGCCGACCTCGAGGACGCGGCGGCGCGGCTCGCCGCCAACGCCTTCTCCTTCGCGGGCCAGAGCTGCATCTCCGTTCAGCGCATCTACGTCCACCGCGACGCCCACGACGACCTGCTCGCACGCTTCCTGCCGAAGGTCGAGGCGCTCGTCGTCGGCGACCCGGCCGACGAGGCCACGGACGTCGGGCCTCTCATCGACGCCGGCGCGCGCGACCGCGTGCTCGCCTGGATCGAAGAAGCGCGGGCCGCCGGCGCCGACATCCTCACCGGCGGGACGCTCGACGGTGAGCTCCTCCGCCCCACCGTGATCGGAGCCGCCGGACCCGACCTGAAGGTGTCGTGCGAGGAGGTGTTCGGCCCCGTCTGCACGGTGACGGCGTACGACACGCTCGACGAGGCGATCGAGCTCGCGAACGGCACCCGCTACGGGCTCCAGGCGGGGATCTTCACGCGCGACCTGAAGCGGGCGCTCGCCGCCGCCGCGCGGCTCGAGTTCGGCGGAGTCACCGTCAACGAGGCACCCACCTTCCGCGCCGACCAGATGCCCTACGGAGGCGTCAAGGACTCCGGCAACACACGCGAAGGCCCCGCCTACGCCGTGCGCGAGCTGACCGAGGACCGGCTCGTCGTGCTCGAGCTCTAGGTTTCCGACCCGAAACCGCCGGATATCTAGCCGGCATGATCGTCACCGCACTCGTCCTGATCGCCCTCGGTGTGCTGCTCGGGATCTTCTTCCCGGTCATGTTCGTCGCAGCCGCTGCCGGCATCGTGCTCCTGATCGTGTTCTTCGCGGGCGCAGGTCGCCGGGCCGCGTCGGGTGCCGTCGGCTCCGAGGAGCCGACGCCGAATCGTCCGGAATAGCCCGCCGGAGCGGTCAGTACACTCGCGCAATGGTGCGCCTCCCGCCCCTGCGTGGGCTCCTGCGCCGGAATCCCGGCCAGCCCCGTCGTCGGCCGGCACCGCCGGCGAGCGAGCTGCGCCGCGAGCGGCGCGCCCTGCTCCGCCTCCGTGAGCAGAAGCTGCGCGACCTCGGTGGCCTCTCCCTCGAGATGTATCGCCGCGACCGCTTCAGCGAGGATCTCCTGCTGGAGCGCTGCGCGGAGCTGATCGGCCTCGAGGCTCGCGTCCACGAGCTCGACGCACTGCTCGGCGCGGCCCGACGCGTGCCCGCAGTACCGACGTCAGTCCGCTGCGAGTGCGGCGCGCCGCTCCTCTGGGGCTCCCGGTTCTGCGCCACCTGCGGCCGGCCCGTCGCTGCCGAGCCGACGGCGGGAGCACGGTGAGCACCCCCGCAACGCCATGCCCCCGGTGCGGCGGCGCGGCTCAGCCCGGCCAGGAGTACTGCCTGGACTGCGGAGCCAGGCTCGACGTCCACAACCGGGGCGCGGTCGACCGGGCCGCCGAGACGATTGCCGCGCGGCATCCCCGCGCCGGCGCCTGGCTCCTCCCGGCCGTGCTCGGGCTGTTGATCGCCGTCGGCGGCGCAGCTGCGGCGATCGCGCTGTCCGGGAACGGCAACGGCGAGGCCGCGATCCCGGTCGCGACGGGCGGCAGCCTGACGGTGACCGAGTCGACCTCCACCCTGACCGCGCCCGAGCCGACGACCACGGCCACGACGGCACCGCCGGAGACGGCACCGCCGACTGCACCGCCGACGGCCACGGCCACACCGCCGGCGACGACGAGCCCTCCGCCCCCGCCCGCCATCCCGGCGACGATCACGTGGCCGCGGGACCGTCGCGGGTGGACGATCGTCCTCCTCTCACTCCCGCAGGCGAACGGCCAGCCGGCAGCTGCTGCAAAGGCCAAGGAGGCACGGGCCGGAGGCTTGCGCCAGGTCGGCGTGCTCGACTCCTCGCGCTACGCCAGCCTGCATCCCGGCTACTACGTCGTCTTCACGGGTGTGTTCGACGACGAGCCCGAAGCGTCCAGCGCGCTGCAGCGGGCGCGAACGGTCTTCCCGTCCGCGTATCCGCGCCAGATCGTGCCGTAGCGCGACCGGACGAGCTCAGGTGTAGGGAACCGCGGCAACGGGCACACGCGAGCGTACGCGCCATGGTGTTAGCTCGGCCGTAAACAGATGTAACCGAGTTTGTAACAGCCTCTCGAGTCCGTATACTGACTTCGGAACAGCCCGCTCGATCACCCGATTTCGGCGTATACAAGGGAAAGAACAGGGAGCGATGACCGTCCAGATGGAAGCGCAACTCCTGCAACTGCAGACGTGCATGTATCAGTATTCGCGAGCGATCTATCGCTCGATCAAGGACCTGATCGACCCGTACGCCGAGCCGTCGGTGCAGCTCGAGTCCCGGCGCGCCGTGCTCGAGCAGTGTGAACAGACGATGGAGCGGCTGGCGGCCGACCCGCACTACTTCGCGAAGCCGGACCGGGCGCTCTTCCAGGACATTCGCCGCTTCTTCCCGATCACGGCCCAGGCGCAGGTGGCCTGGGCGGTCAAGGAAGGCGTCGGCGCCGCGGTCGGGTTCATCGAGGAGCAGCTGGAGGCAGGCGCGTTCGACGGCGGCGTGGCCCGCTGCCGCGCGACCACGCGCAAGGGCAAGCCGTGCCAGCGCACGCCGCTGCCCGAGCGGGACTACTGCCCGTCGCACCAGCACCTCGAACGCTCGCTCGCGGCGGCGTAACCGGCCCGAGCGACACCCGCTAGAGTCGAGCGGCGCATGTCGCACGACACCGACAAGCTGATCCGTCAGCTCTCACTCGTCGCCTTCCTGATGGCGGAACGGCGGCCGCTGACGGCACGTGACGTGAAGGGGAACGTCGAGGGCTACTCGGAGATGTCCGACGAAGCGTTCGCGCGGCGCTTCTACTCCGACCGCGCGGAGCTGATCGGCCTCGGGGTGCCGCTCCACTCGCAGCGGGACGAATACACGGGCGAGGAGCTCTACACCCTTCGCTCCGAGAACTACTTCCTCGACGAGCTCGAGCTCGACGACGACGAGCTCGCTGCGCTGCAAACGGCGCTCTACATGCTCGAGGGAACGTTCGCCTACGCCGAGCCGCTCCGGCTCGCGCTCCAGAACCTCGCCCTCGGCCGCCCAGGCTTCGACGACGCGCCGACCGAGACCGCGGCCAGCGTGCAGGTGCGCGACCCGGACTACTCGCCGGAGATGGCGGGAAGGCTCTCGAAGCTGGAGTCCGCGATCTCCAAGCAGCGGACGATCAAGTTCAACTACTGGTCGCCGCGCCGCGACCAGACGCGCGAACGCAGCTTGAACCCCTATGCACTCAGGCGCGACCGCGGCACGTGGTACGTGGTCGGCCACGACGTGGACTCCGACGACGTGCGCACGTTTCGCGTCTCTCGGATCCGCAGCGACATCCGCTTCGCGACCCGCCGCGAACGCGACTTCCGTCAGCCGGAGGGCTTCGACGTCGAGGCCTACCGGGTCGGCGAGGACTGGCAACACGGCCCGATTGCCGGGACGGCGAAGATCGAGGTCACGGGCGACACCGCCTGGTGGGTGCACCGGACGCTCGCCGAGGCCGGCACGCTCACCGACGGCATCTTCGCGACCGAGTACGCCGCGATCGAGCCGCTCGCCGGGTGGGTGCTGCGCCAGAACGGGCGCGCCGTCCCGCTCGAGCCCGAGGAGCTGCGCGCAGCCTGCGCCGAGGGGCTGCGCCGCGTCCGCGCGGAGCACGAAGCCGAGCCGCAGAAGCTCGCTCGCGAGAAGGCCGTCGCGGCTCTCGCCGACAGCGCCGACCGGCCCGCGCCGCCGGTCGCGCCCGAGCGCTTCGCCGTCCTCCAGGCCCTGCTCGCGTATCTGCTCGCCGCGTGCGGTGAGGGCCGCGACGCACGCCTCGACGCGGACGAGCTGGCCAAGCGGTTCCACATCCCGCGCGAGGAGCTGCAGGACCATCTCTCGCTGCTGAACCTGGTCAACTTCGGCGGCGGCTGCTACACCGTCTACGCCGAGCTCGAAGGCGACGCCGTCCGCGTCGACAAGGAGCTCTACGGCGACGTCTTCCGGCTGGCACCCCGCCTGACGCCGCTCGAGGCCAGAGCGATCCGGCTGGCGCTCGACATCGTCGGCCCGTCGATCGCGGCGCAGGTGCACACGCCGCTCGACCGCGTGCGCCAGAAGCTCGAGGAGACGTTCGGCCAGTTCGAGGACCACAAGACGCCGGAGTTGCGCCGCGAAGGCGACGAGGAGGGGCTCGTGCGGACGCTCTCGGACGCGATCACCGCCCGGAGCGTCGTCGCGATCGAATACCTCAAGGAGGGCGAAGAGCGGCCCCGGGAGCGGCTGATCGAGCCGTACTCCTTCGAGCGGGTGCTGCCGAACTGGCTCATCCACAGCTGGGATCGCAGCTCCGATGGGGAGCGCTCCTTCCGGCTCGACCGGATGCGCTCCGCCACGATCACCGACGAGACGTTCGAGCCGCGCGAGGGGTTCGACCCGCACTTCCTCGAGGATGCGCGCCCGGCCCGCGTCCGGTACGCGAAGCCGATCGCCCGCTACCGCGTCGAGCGCGGCGCCGTCCTGCTCACTGACGGGTCGGCCGCCGCGACGCTCCACGTCGGCACGCGCGACTGGCTGGTCGGGGAGATCCTGGCCGACCGCGGCGACGCCGTCGTGCTCGAGCCAGCCGACGTGCGCCCCGAGATCGCGAAACGCGCCGCGCAGCTGCTCAAGGAGCTGCGCCTCACCCGCGTCAAGCTCCCCTCCTAGGAAGCGGGCAGGCGCAGCGTGAACGTCGAGCCCTGACCCGGGGCCGAGTCGACGTCGAGCGAACCACCGTGCGCCTCCGCGAACGACCGCGAGAGGAACAGCCCGAGCCCCGTGCCCGGCCTCGCGCTGCCGGCGACGCGCCCGAACTTCTCGAAGATCTGGCTCTGGTGCTCCACGGGGATGCCGGGGCCGGCGTCGCGAACCCGGATGACGACGTGACCGTCGTCCACGGCCGCTTCGACGGCCACCTCGCCACCCGAGTCCGAGTACTTGATTGCGTTCGAGAGCAGGTTGTCGACGAGCTGGCGGAGCCGCTCAGCGTCACCTTGCACGCCCGGGAGCGTCTGCGGCAGCACGACCGTGAGGCGCACCTCGTCCTGTCCGATCTCGGCCGCTCCGACCGAGTCGCGCACGATCGCACGGACGTCGACGTCGGAGAAGTGGTAGCCGAAGGTGCCGGCCTCGATCCTGGATGTGTCGAGAACGTCGCCGACGAGCGCCGAGAGCCGCGTGGTCTCGTCTGCGATCACGGCGAGGAACGCCTCGCGCTGGTCGGGCCGAAGCTCGCGCCAGCGTTGCTGCAGCGTCCGGGCCGAGCCGATCACCGCCGCCATCGGGCTGCGCAGCTCATGCGAGACGAGCGACACGAAGTCGGCTCGGAGCGTGGAGAGCCGGCGCAGCTCCTCCACCGTCGCCCGCTCCGCTTCGTAGGTGCGCAGATTCTGCACCGCCGTCGCGACCAGGCGTCCGAGCAGCGTGAGCAGGTCGATCTCCTCGCGATGGAACGACGCAGGCTCGGCACGCGACAGCACGAGGGCGCCGATCGAGCGCCCGCCGAGCTGAAGCGGTGCAAGCACCCGGGCGCGGAGACCGAGCGCGACGAGTCCGGCCTCCTCCGGGAACTGCTGCTCGCGCATGTCGGCCCGGTAGACGGTGTCGCCCTCGCCGAGAACGACCGCGAGCACCGAGCCTTCGACCGGGATCGAGGTGCCCGGGCCCAGATAGTCGTCCGCGCCCGCACCGGCTGTCGCCATCACCCTCGCCCCGCTCGAGTCGACGAGCAGGATCGCCGCCCGGTCGAATGGCAGCAGGGCGCGCAGCTCCTGCACGAAGGCCGCGAAAGCGGCGTCGAGGTCGAGCGACGACGCGAGCGCCCGCGCAGCCCGGCTCGTCGCCTCGAGCACGTCGATCCGCCGCCCGAGCTCGTCGCGGAGCCGTTCAGCCTCCGCGGCCCGCGCGTCTGCCTTCCGCGACTGCCCGCGCTCCATGTCGACAAGCCGGCCGATGATCGCACCGAGCGAGAGCGCGACGATCGCGCGCAGGACGAGCGCGTCCCAGCGGATCGGCGCGTCGAAGCTCGACAGGCGAAGGTGCTCGAGAGTCGTCAGCACGGGCAGTGCCAACACACCGGCGGTCAGCCCGCCGCGGCTGCCGAAGAAGAGAGCAGCCTCCATCACGACCAGGAACGCGAGCGCCCGCATCGCCTGGCCCGGGTCCCACGCGAACACGAAGATCAGTGCGACCGCGAGGGCGGCGTCGACACCGAGGCTCATCGCGGCGAGCGACCGCGGGCGCTCGGGCCACCGGTACACGAGCACGAGGACCGCCGCGGCGAACAGCGCGTGCAACCCCACCGTCCACCAGGCCGCCGTCTCGTAGCCGGCCGGGAAGTCGTCCCGGTCGAGCAGCACCTTCGCCGTGACCAGGGGCACGAGCGCGAGACGCGCGACCGCGAGGATGCGGAGGAACGTCATCCCTGTTCCCTGTCGTCGATCCGTGCGAGCGCCCACTCGGCATGGTCGCGCAGCAGCTCGTCGTCCCCGGCGGCGTACGCGGCGACGGCCTCACGCTCCGCCCGACCGCCCACGTTGCCGGCGGCGACCAATGCGTTCCGCCGCAGCCAGCGCGGATCGTTGCGCGGCACGTAGAGCCGGTCGTAGCGCTCGATCAGCTCGCCGCCGTCTGCGGCGAGCCAGTCGCCGAGCGAGACGAAGGGCTCGGCGCCCGCGGGGGGCGACACCTCGGCGCGGCGCTTCTCGACGCCGCGGTTCCACGGGCACACGTCCTGGCAGATGTCACAGCCGTACACCGAGGCGCCGAGCTCGGCCCGGTAGGGCTCGGGGATCGCCGCGGGCGCCTGCGTCCAGTACGACAGGCAAAGCGTCGAGTCCAGCACACCGGGCTCGTCGAGCGCCCCGGTCGGGCACGCCTCGATGCAGAGCGTGCAGGAGCCGCAACCGGCGTCGAGCTGTTCGGCAGCCTCGACCTCCTGGTCGCTGACGAGCGTGCCGAGCACCACCCACGAGCCGTGGCGGCGCGTGATCGCAAGCGTGTTCTTGCCGTAGAAGGCGATGCCCGCGCGGACTGCGCCCTCACGGTCGACGTGATCGTTCTCGTCGACGAGCACGCGGTAGGAGCCGCCGAGCCTGCGGCCGAGCTCGTCCAGCTTCTCGCGCAGCTCGGCGTAGCGGTCGAACCACGTGTACCGGGCAAGTGTCCCGTGCCCGGGATCCGGCTCGTCGGCGGGCGCGTAGTAGCACAGCGCCGCCGAGACGACGGTTCGTGCTCCGGGCAGCAGCCGCTCCGGATGGCAGGAGACCTCGGGCCGGCGTGTGGTGAAGCCCATCGTCGCGAAGAGCCCTCGGTCGCTGCGCTCACGGATGTGCCGCTCCGTCGCCTCGTACGCGCTCGCGGGAGCAGCGCCGACGGCGTCGAGGCCGAGCTCCGCACCGATCCGCTCCAGTTCCGCCGCTGTCATGACAGGATTGTGCCCCGTGAAGGCGATTCGCATCCACGAGGACGGCGGCCCCGAGGTGCTGCGGTACGAGGACGTGCCCGACCCGGTCGCTGCGCCCGGCGAAGTGCTCGTCTCGCTTCGCGCCGCGTCGCTGAACCATCTCGACCTCTGGGTTCGCAAGGGGCTCCCGTCGGTGCCGAAGCCGCGCATTCTCGGCGCGGACGGGGCGGGCATCCGGGTCGACACCGGCGAGCGTGTCGTCATCAACCCTGGGCTCGAGCACGGCGCGACGATCACGGTGATCGGTGAGCATACGGACGGGACCCACTGCGAGCTGATCGCGGTGCCCGAGAGCAACGTCTTCCCGCTCGATGACGCGATCGACTTCGAGACGGCGGCGGCCTTCCCACTCGTCTACGAGACCGCCTACCGGATGCTCGTGACCAAGGCGCAGCTACTGGCGGACGAGTGGGTGCTGATCTGGGGGATCGGCGGCGGCGTCGCGACCGCCTCGTTCGAGCTCGCCCGCGCGCTCGGTGCGAAGACGCTCGTCACGTCGTCCTCGGAGGAAAAGTTGGAGCGAGCGCGCGACTGGGGCGCGGACCTCGCGGTTCCGCACGCGGAGGCGGCCGCGGCGGCGAAGGAGCTCGGCGGCGTCGACCTCGTCGTCGAGACCGTCGGCGAGGCGACCTGGAAGGACTCGCTCGCCGCGGTGAAGCCGGGTGGCCGCGTGACGGTCTGCGGCGCCACCTCGGGCCCGAACCCGCCGGCGCAGCTGCACCGCTTCTGGTGGAAGCAGTTGACGATCTACGGCTCGACGATGGGCACGCGCGAGGACTTCCTCGGCGCCTACGAGCTCGTCCGCTCAGGGCGCGCCCGCGTGCACATCGACTCGACGTTCCCGCTCAGCGAGGCGCGGGCCGCGCACGAGCGGCTGGAGCGCGGCGAGCAGCTCGGCAAGATCGTGCTGACGATCCCGGAGTGAGCGGGACGCCCGTACTCCTCTGAGGCCGTCGGTTTCCTGGCTCGGTGCTCGCGGTGCTTAGCCGAAGCCGAGGATGAACTTGGCGTCTTCGGACATCTTGTCCGGGGTCCACGGCGGGTCGAACGTCAGCTCGACCTCGACCTCGTCGACGCCCTCGACACCGGCCGCCGCGTTGTGGATGTCCTCCTGGATCATCGGCCCGGCGGGACAGCCCATCGACGTGAGGGTGTGGATCACCTTGACCTTCGGGCCCTCGATCTCGACGTCGTAGAAGAGGCCGAGCTCGACGATGTCCATCCCGAGCTCGGGATCCTCGACGGTGTGGAGCGCGTTGACGATCTGCTCGCGGTCGACCATGCGGCGAGTGTAGCCAAGTAACAGACTGTTACGAGGCTTAGCGGGACGCCTGGAAGCCTCGAGGAGGCAGCTCGGCGCCACTGCGCCCAAGTAACAGACTGTTACTTGGGCCGGCCTAACCGAGCAGGCGGACCTCTTCCCTCCGGTCGCGGGCGAAGAAGTGGATCGACTCCGTGAAGCGGACCCAGTTGCAGCGCATGCACATCACGAGCGAGTGCGTGCGGGCGCTGTCGGCGAGGAAGCGGACGCCGCGGAGGATGTCTCCGTTCGAAACGCCCGTCGCGACCACGATCACCTCGCCCGGAGCGAGATCCTCGGAGTTGAAGATGCGGTTCACGTCGTCGATCCCGTGCAGGCCGGCCTCGTCGATCTCGCCGCGCGTCGTCGGCCACAGCTGCGCCTGCAGCTCGCCGCCGAGGCAGCGGAGGGCCGCGGCCGACAACACGGCTTGCCGCGTGCCGCCGATCCCGACCGCCAGGTGGTCGTTCGTGCCGCGGATCGCGGCCGAGATGGACGCGGTCACGTCGCCGTCCTGGATCAGCTTGATCCGGGCGCCCGCGCCGCGGATCTCCTCGATCAGGTCGTGGTGGCGCGGGCGGTCGAGCACGAGCGCGGTGATGTCGTTGGTGTTGCGGTCGAACGCGTCGGCGATCGCGGCGACGTTCTCGGCCATCGGGCGAGAGAGGTCGATTCGCCCGCGAGCGCGCGGCCCGACCGCCATCCGGCGCATGTACATGTCGGGCAGGCGCAGCAGCGAACCGGGCGGGCCGACCGCGATCATCGACATCGCGCCGTTGCCGCCGCGCGCGACGACACCGCGACCCTCGAGCGGGTCGATCGCGAGATCGAACTTCTCGCCGCCGACGCCGAGCTGCGTGCCCGGCTCGAGCGGCGAGCCGTCCTCGGCGCCGATCACGATCGTGCCGTCGATCGGCAGGCCGGCAAGCCCGGCCAGCATGGCGCCGCTCGCCGCATCCTCCGCGGCGTCCTGGTCGTCCCGGCCGAGCCAGCGCGCGCCCGCGAGCGCCGCCCACTCGGTCGCCCGCGCGAAGAGCGCACACGGACAGGTCCCGCCGGGCTCCGGCTCGCTCATCCGCGCACCCCGCGCGCGGCCCGTTCCGCCTGCTCCAGCACCAGGTCCATCACCGCCTCGACTGCGTCGCGTTGCAGCTCGTTCTCGATCACCGGCACGTCGTTCCGCGCCGCCCGTTCGAGCACATACTCCTGGATCATCCTGATCTCGGGCATCCCGGCGATGTAACGGTCGACCGGACGCACGCCGTCCGAGGTCTCGTCGCGGTGCCAGAAGTGGGTCTTGTGGATCTCCTCGTCGCGGATCGCGAGCACGCAGTGGATCACGAGCGCGTCCCGTTCGAGCTCGGTCGTGATCATCCCGGGCACGAGGTGGACACCCTCGAGCACCATCGACCACCCCTCGTCGAGAGCACGCTGAAGCGCCGCCTCCACACCGGTGAGCACGTTGCGGGTCTGGTCGAGGAAGCCGAGCAGCGCGGCGTCGCCCGACTCCTCCTCCTCCGCCTTCGTCAGGCCGAGACCGGCCTCGAAGCTCGAGTAGTGGATCGACGGCATGAACTCCCGCGCGAAGAACGCCCGCATCGTCTGGCGGACGAAGTCGGTCGACGTGACCCGCGTGATCCCGAGCCGGTAGGCCACCTCGGTGGCGACCGTCGACTTGCCCGTGCCGGTGCCACCGCCGACGAGGAGGATCACGGGGAGATCGAGCTCCTGGAGGTCGCGGAAGCGGCGGAGCTGACGGACGGCGCGGGCCCCCTGGGCCTCGCCGAGCAACTCGCCGGCGAGCTCGGTGAGCCGGTCGAGCTCGACCTCGACCTGCCGGCGCTCTGCGAGATCGATCTCCACGCGGCGAGCGAGCTCGTACGCCTGCTCCTCGCGGACGCCGACGGCGGTGAGCGCGCGGGCCAACAGCCCCTTCGAGAACGGCGTGTCGACGCCGCCGAGGAAGTCCCGCTCCCCCTTGCGCTGTTCGCTCATGCGCCCGCCTCCGTCGCGAGCCGCAGGAGCGCCGCGTCCAGATCCTGGCCGTCGGCGACGATCACGTCGCTGCCCGCGAGGACGAGGTCGACGCCGCGCTCGTGCGCGGCCTCGGCCACGACGTCGATCGCGGCGGCCTTCAGCTCGACGAGGAAGACGTCCGCCTCGACCGCCTCCAGCTCCTCGCGCAACGCCGCCCGGTCCGCCAGCGAGCCGGAGACGTGCGCGACGTCCGCCCCGTGCTCCTCGGTCAGATGGGTGCGGAAGCCGGCGAGCGCCGAGGCGGGCGCGGTCGAGAAGAACGCCACGGTCCGACCGGACACGGCGGCGGTCGGTCGCGGGCGCAGGACGACGGGAATCACCGTCGACGAGAGCTCGAGCGCCCGTCCGTGCAGCTCCTCCCAGCCACTCCCCGGCTCGGCCATCGTCAGCACGACGAGGTCGGAGACGATGTGGCGGTACTCGTTCAGGTAGCCGACGACGACGTCCGGATCCTGCTGCGCGTTCACGACGAGCACCCGACGCGCCGTGTCGACGGGCGGGATGGCGGCGCCGCTGCCGTCGAAGACGACCAGGTCGGGCTCGAGCCCGGCGGCGAGCGCAGCGCCCGCGGCCACGTTCGAGACGGCGACGGAGCCGGCGAGCCCCCCGCCGCAGCGGCGACAGCCGACCGTCTCCACGCCGGCGAGCGCGGCGGTCTCGAGGTAGTCGGAGGCCGCGTGGCGGCCGGCCCGCGAGAGCTCGAGCAGCGCGTCGATGTCGGGCGCGACGCGCGCTACCTCCGGCTCGGGAGGGCCACCCCGCCCCATCGCGACGACGACCACCTTCCGGTCGCGTGCGTACAGCCGCGCCGCGTGCGCGGTGATCGCGGTCTTGCCGACCCGCTTGCCGGTGCCGATGATGCCGATCGAGGGCAGCGGAAACGGCTCCAGCACCGGCGGGTCGAAGCGGAAGTCGGCGCCGACGTACGGCAGGCCCGCGGCGAGCACGCGGCTCGCGAGCCGGAAGCGCTCCCGGGGGCCGAGCACCGGCTCGTCCGAGAGGTCGACGACGAGCTCGGGGCGGTGCTCCGCGAGCGCCGAGTCGAGATCCGCCGCGACCGCCACCCCGTAGTCGGCGTCGTCGCGCAGCTTCTCCGACCCGCCGACCACGTGCGCCGCGACGAAGTCGTACGGCAGCTCCTCGAGCGCCGCCTTGACGACCGGCGCGTAGTGCTCTCCGTCGATGAGGGCGAGCGCGCGCGTCACGAGCGGGTCGTGACCTCGTCCTCGATCCGTCCCGTGTACTTCTCGTACTCGAAGGTGTCGATCGAGAACTGGATGATCCGCTCCTGGCCGTGGAACGGATGCTTGCGCCAGACGGCGACGTGGCTGCCCGACACCTCGACGACGTTGTAACAGGGCCGCGTGTTCCCCCGGAGCCGTAGCGAGGACACCGTGCCGGTGTTGACGACGAAGAGGTTCTCGAGCTTCCAGGCGTACGGCACGTGCTTGTGCCCCGAGAGGACGAGATGGACGCCGGCGCGCTGCAGGCACTCGATCGTGTCGCCGGCGTCGTAGATCACGTTCCGCTCCCGGCCCGTCCCCGGCACCGGCAGCAGGTGGTGGTGGCAGACGAAGATGCGCAGCTCGCCCGGGCCCTCGGCGAACTGCTCCTCGATCCAGCGGTAGCGGCCCCGCCCGATCTGGCCGTGGTCGAGGTCGGGCTCGGTCGAGTCGACGGCCACGACGGTCGCCGGGCCGACGCGCAGCACGGAGTTGCGCTCGCCGAAGAGCTGCTCGAAGTGCACGTAGCCGACGTTGCGGGAGTCGTGGTTGCCCGGGATCACGACCATCGCTTCGCACTCGACCTGGTCGAGGTAGCGCCGCGCCTCCTCGTACTCGTGCTTGAAACCGAACGTGGTCAGGTCGCCGGAGCAGACGACGATGTCGGGCTTCAGGTCGTTGATCTCGCTGATCGCCCGCTCGAGCAGCCCGGGGACGAAGTACTGCCCGCCGCAGTGCAGGTCGGACAGGTGCGCGATCGTGAAGCTCGTCCCCTCGGCTCGGTCGGACATCGTTCAAGCATAGGAACTCCTGGGAATTGCCGTCCGAGTGCCCAGCTACCTTGGTGGTCGTGCCCCGGCAGCCGCCCGCGTTCCGTGCCTTCGCCGGCTCGGACCCGCCCAGGTTCGTCAACGAGGTCGAGCTCGAGTGCGCGAAGATGCTCGACTACTACGGCGTCCCCTGGGAGTACGAGCCGACGACATTCGTGCTCGAGCGCGACGCGGACGGGCGCGTCACGAGCGCCTTCACACCCGACTTCTACCTGCCCGAGCAGGAGCTCTACGTCGAGGTGACGGTGATGCGCCAGTCGCTCGTGACCCGCAAGAACCGCAAGCTGCGGGAGCTGAAGCGCCTCTACCCGGACGTGAAGGTCAAGCTCTTCTACCGGCGCGACATCGAGCGGCTCGCCCAGCGGCTCCGACTGAAGCTCGCCGTCTAGATGCGGGGCGCGCGATCCTAGCGCAGCACCTCGCCGCCGACGGCCATCCGATCGGCGCCGTCTTCCTGACCCGGCAGGAGATCACCCGTCGCGTCGCCGAGCTCGGGCTCGAGCTCGCGGAGAGCTATCAAGGGCTCGAGCCCCTGCTCGTGGCACCGCTGAAGTCGAGCGCGGTCTTCCTCAGCGACCTGTCGCGGGCGCTGCCCGTGCCGCACGGGATCGACTTCCTCGAGCTGGCCGCGTACGCGAGCGGCGCGAGCGGCGGGGTGCGGCTGTTGAAGGATCTCGACACGTCGATCGTCGGCCGCCACGTCCTCGTCGTCGAGGACGTCGTCGACACGGGCCTGACGTTGAACTTCCTCGCCCGCACGCTCTCGTTGCGCGGGCCTGCGAGCCTGGCGGCCGTGACGCTCCTCGACCGCCCCTACCGCCGCCTCGTCGATGACGTGCCGCTCGACCACGTCGGCTTCACCGTGCCGGACGAGCTCTTCGCCGGGTACGGGCTCGGGCTCGACGAGCGCTGGCGCTCGCTCCCCGACCTCCACGTCGTCACGACGGAGGAACTGCCCGCGCACCTGACCGGGGCTGCGTACCGCACTCCCGGCGCCGAAGCCGCCTAGAAAGCAACCGGCCGCCCGAAGGGCGGCCGGTCACGCGTCGGGAGACGAGGAACGACATCCTCGGAGAGACATCGTTTCCTACTTACAAGCTGGAAACGCCGTTACCCCCGAACGAGATACGGCCCGCTAGAGATAGCCGAGCGGATTGACCGGCGAGCCGTTCACGCGCACCTCGAAGTGCACGTGCGGGCCGGTCGAGTGGCCGGTGTTGCCGGAGTACGCGATCAACTGTCCCTGGGCGACCTGCTGGCCCACCCCGACCGTGACGCTCGTGTTGTGGCCGTATGCGGTCGCGATCCCGTTGCCGTGGTCGACCACGACGAGGTTGCCGTACCCGCCGGTCCAGCCGGCCACGATCACCACACCGCCCGCGGACGCGACCACGGGCGTGCCGTTGGCGACCGCGAGGTCGATCCCCTCGTGCATCCGGCCCCAGCGCCAGCCGAACTGGCTCGTGAGGACACCGTGCACGGGCCAGACGAAACCGGCCGAGGAGGCTGCGCCGGTCGGGCCCGGCACGACGGCTGCACTCTGCGAGGAGCGAATCTTCGCCGCGAGCGACGCGCTCTCGGCCTGGAGGGACTCGAGATGCTCCAGCGCCTCCTCTTTGTTCTCGCGCACGCCGGCGAGGGTGTTGCGCTTCTCGCGGCGGGCCGTCGCGAGCTCGCGCTGGCTCCAGGCGAGCCGGTCACGGACCGCCCGCTGCTCGGCCGTCCGGGCCGCAACCGTGCGCGTCGTCGCCGCGACGGCCTTGCGCGTCTTCCGGGTCGCGTTGCGGGTCTCCTGCATGCCCACCTTGGCGTGCTCCACCTCGCCCGCGATCCGCTGGTCGTTCTGGCCGATGTTGTCGAGGTACTCGAGCTGGTCGAGCAGGTCGGCGAAGCTCGCGGCCTCGAGCACGACGCTGATCGGGGACGTCGCCTCGGACGTGTAGATCTCGATCAGGCGCTTGTTCAGGCGGGTCACGGCTTCCCGGTGCTGGCGCTGGAGGAAGACGAGCTTGCGGGTCTGGAGCGTGTAGAGCTCGTTCAGGCGGTCGAGCTTGCGCTGGTGCAGCGCGAGCACGTTCTCGAGCTGTCCGAGACGGGACGACGCCGCGTCGACGTCGTCCTGGAGCACCTGGATCTTGTCGCTGACCACCTCGATTTCCGAGGTGAGCACCCCTTCGCGCTCGCGGGCGGCGTCGATCTTCTGCTGGAGCACGTCGATCCGGCCGTCGAGCACGCGCTTGCGGTCGGAGTGGCTCTCGGCGCCGAACGCCGGCGAGCCGATGAGCAGCAGGGCGGCCGTGAGCAGGCCGAAGATGAGGCGAAGACGCATCCGAGAGCAGTTTCGTCGGGGGATCGGCCGTCCCTTCCGGTCGGCCGGCCCCCAGCTTAGCCGGATTCTGCGTAAATCTGCTGTGGCCCGGGCTCCGGCACGATCGCGGGCTCGGGCGGAGAGCCCTCGTCCGGAGGCGGATACGGCTCCGGAATCACGGCAGGCTCGGGCGGCGCACCCTCGTCCGGCGGGGGGTACGGCTCGGGAATCTCGGTCGGCACGGGCTGGAGCGGCTCCACGAGACCATGCCTACCCCGGCCGCGCCGCCCTTACACGCCCGCCCTCTGCCTGGGGCTCGAGCCCCCGCAGGGCAAGCGCGGCCTCCCGGCGCAGCGGCCCGACGAGCGCCCGATAGTCCTCGTCGGCGATCTTGCCCGTCCGATGGTCGAGCTCGAGCTCCTTGAGCGCCGAGAGCGCCCGGTCGCGTGCCTCGGCCAGCTCGAGCCGGCGGCGTTCCGGTTCGGTCTGCTCGTCCAGCAGATCGCGCGCCGCCGTCGGCTCGCGGAGGTACGGCAGCGCGACGATGACGACGCACGCTGCCGCGAGCACGGCGCCGAGCGCGAGCGCCAGGCTCACGAGCGCGCCGGAGCCTCTGCGGCGTCGTACCGTACGGCGAGCCGGCGCTGCTCCCGGGCATCCGGCCAGAGGGCGATCAGCGCACCGAGGAGGAACACACCGCCCGCGAACCAGAGCAGGTTGACGAGCGGCTTCACGAATACGCGCAGGTAGACGCTGCCGTCCGGGTTGATCTGCTCCGCGACCACGAACAGGTCCTCGCCCGTCAACAGGTCGCTGCGGATCCCGACCTCGTTCGAGACCTGGCGCTCCACCGTGTACGCGTTCTTGCCCGCCTCGACGGTGCCCAGATCCTTGCCCCCGCGCTCGACGCCGACGACGGCGCGGACGAGGGTCGCGTTGGCGCCCTCGCGCTCCTCGAGCGAGCGGTAGGTGAGGCGGTACCCGCCCACCTCGAGCGCCTGGCCGGGTGTCAGGCGCTTCTCCGCGACGCTGTCGTACGCGCTCGCGCCCGCGACCCCGATCGCGAACAGGACGACGGCGACGTGGACGACGTAGCCGCCGTAGCGGCGGCGGTTGCGGGCGACGAGGCCGCCGAACGCCGCAGGCCACGACCCGCCGGCGAGGGCGCGGCGGGCACGTGTCCCCCGCACGAACTCGAGCGTGATCGACGCGAGCACGAAGGCCGAGAACGTGTAGGCGATCAGCCCGGGGACGGAGGAGCCGGCCCCGAGGGCGAGCAGGACGAGGCCACAGGCGAGCGCGAATCCGGCGGGCCAGGCGAACGTCCGTCCGAGGCCGCGCAGCGACGCTCGCCGCCAGGCGACGAGCGGGCCGATCCCCATCAGCAGCAGAAGCGGCAGGCCGAAGATGCGGAGGAAGAAGTCGTAGTAGCCGCGGCCGACGATGCGCGACTCGCCGAGCACCGCCTCGTGCAGGATCGGGTAGGTGACGCCCCAGAGGATCGTCAGCGTCAGCGCGACGAGGAGCAGGTTGTTGTAGAGGAACGTCGCCTCCCGCGAGACGAGCGACTCGAGCCGCGCCTTCGTGCGCAGCAGCGGCAGGCGCGCGAAGACGAGCGCGAGCGAGCTGCCGACGACGAGGGTGAGGAAGCCGAGGAACCAGACGCCGATCGGGCTCTCCGTGAACGAGTGGACGGAGCTCAGGATCCCCGACCGCGTCAGGAAGGTGCCGAAGAGCGAGAGCGCGAACGCGAGGATCACGAGCAGCACGTTCCAGAGCCGGAGCATGTCGCGCTTCTCCTGGACCATCACGGAGTGCAGGAACGCGGTCGCCGCGAGCCACGGCATCAGGGCGGCGTTCTCGACCGGGTCCCAGGCGTAGAAGCCGCCCCAGCCGACCTCCTCGTAGGCCCACTTCGAGCCGAGGATCTGGCCGACGCCGAGCGCGGCCCAGGCGACGAGCGTGGCGCGCCGGGTCGCGACGATCCAGCGCTCGTCCGTCCGCCGCGCGAGCAGCGAGCCGATCATGAACGCAAACGGGATCGTCAACCCCACGTACCCGAGGTAGAGGAAGATCGGGTGGGTGAGCATGTACGGGTTCTGCAGGCTCGGGTTGAGCCCGCGCCCGTCCGCCGTCGCCGCCTGGATCGCGAACGGGCTCGAGACCGCCACGAGCATGAACGCGAAGAAGACCATCACCGCGGCGAGCACCGGCGTCACCCAGACGACGAGGTCGCGCGACACGCGTCTGCTCGCCAGCACGGCGACGCCGCTGTAGACGGTGAGCAGGAAGAGCCAGAAGAGCAGCGACCCCTCCTGCCCGCCCCAGAGGGCCGAGAGCGTGTAGACGAACGGCAGCTTGTCGCTCGACAGCTCCCAGACGTAGACGAAGCTGTAGTCCTTCCGGACGAAGGCCGCCAGGAGGACGATCATCGCCACCGCGGTCGTCCCGAAGGTCAGCAGCAGTGCGTTCTGGGCCGACTGGGCCAGTCTGCGCCGGCGCGTGTGGGCGGCGAAGGCGCCCGCGATCAGTGCGAAGAGCGCCAGCCCCAGCGTGGCGGCGAGCGCAGCACGGCCGAGCTCCGGCAACTTAGGTGCTCTTCTTGGCCGTGTACTTCGAGGGGCACTTCGTCACGAGCGTGTCCTTCAGCGCGACGAATGTGCCGTTGCGGAACTCACCGCGGACGGAGACCTCGCGGCCCGCACGGAACTGATCCGAGACCGAGCCGGTGTAGAGGACGGCGACCGTCGTGGCCGAGCCGCCCTTGATGTCCTTGAGCCGGAAGCGCAGGCCGCCTGCATACGAGTCGCCCCTGTAGCCGGGCAGGACGCGGCCCGCGAGCGTCACGACGCCCGTCTGCCCGGACAGCTCGCTCGGCGCCAGCGAGGGCGTGCCGCCCCCTGCGATCGAGGTGTAGAGCAGGAACACCGCGAGCACTGCCGCCACGGAGAGCGCGACGATCAGGCGGGCGGGATTGCGCTTGCCGGCCACGGCCTGATCCTAGCTGCGGTCAGGCGGTGCGTGGCGCAGCCTGCTCACGCCGGGCGGGCACGCGGTACCCGTGGTCGTGGCAGAGCGAGCCCGGGGCGTCCTCGGTCAGCGCGTCGCAGTACCCCTTGCCGTAGGCCGCTCGCATGAAGGCGGCCACGACTTCGAGGTTCCACTCCGCGACCTCGCCGGCCTCGCGCCAGAGGTCGGTGAGCCGGAGGTCGATGTCGAGCTCGAGCAGGTCGATGCGGGTCGGAGCGTTCGCCATGTCGAAAAGGGTAGGACCGGCGTCGGACGACATGTACGGTCACGGCATGGGAGCGATCCGCCTCGGCCCGGCGCGCTTTCCGTCGCGCGAGTCGCCCGAAGCCGGGGTCGAGCTGCTCGTCGAGCGCGGCTATGACGCCTGCGAGCTCGATCTCGAGAGCGGCTTCTGGCTCGACTACCCGTGGGCCGACCGCCTGGGTGAGCTGGCGCGCGAGCACGGGATCACGCTCTCCGTGCACGCTCCCCTCTTCGCGTTCCCGGGCCATCCGGACGAGAAGAAGGCGAAGATGGCTCTCGGTGCGCTCGACCGCAGCGCCGGGATCGCGACCGCCGCAGGCGCGGAGATCGTCGTGATCCATCCGGGGTTCTGGCTCGGGCGTGAGCGGGAGCAGGCGCTCGCCGACGTCGTCGCAGCGCTCGGCGTCCTGCGCGAGCGGCTCGAGGCGAAGGATCGCGCCGTCGCGTTCGGGGTCGAGGTGATGGGGCGCGTGCGCGAGCTCGGCTCGATCGAGGACGTGCTCGAGATCGCGGCCGCGGTGCCCTGGGTGCGCCCGGTCGTGGACTTCGCGCACATGCACGCGACCTCCGACGGCGCCTTCACCGACGCCGACGGGTTCGCTGCGGTGCTCGAGGGAGCGGACGCCGTGCTCGAGCCGGGGACGCCGTTCCACATCCACTTCTCCGACATCGCCTACGCCAACCGCAACGAGACGAAGCACCTGCCCTACGGCGAGGGGACGCTCCGCGCCGAGCCGCTGCGCGACGCCCTCGCGCGCTTCGAGCGGCCGGCCACCGTGATCTCCGAGTCGCCGGACGAGCAGTCCAGCCAGGCGATCAGAGCTGTGCTTCAGGCAGGCGCCAGCTCGGCCTCGTAGCCCTCGAGCTCGGCCTCGTAGGCCTCCGCCTCCTCGATCCGGCCCCGCTCGCGCAGGAAGTGCACGAGCGCCTTCACGAGCTCGCGCCGGATCAGCCGCTGATCCTTGCCCTCCACGACGTCGATCGCCTCGCGCAGCAGCGTCTCGCCCTCCTCGTCCCGGCCCTGGGCGGCGCGCACGATCCCGAGCGCCATCCTCGTCGTCGCCCGCGAGATCATGTCGTGCGGCCCCACCGTCTCGCGCGCCTCGAGGGCATATCGCTCGGCCTCGTCGATCTTCTTCAACGCGACGAGCACCTGGGCGAGCCCGCGCTGGCTCTCGCAGAGCGTGCCGCGGTCCTCCAGCGGCTGCAGGATCCGGATCGCGTCGCGGAAGCGGCGGTCGGCGGCAGCGAGGTCGCCGCGGCGGCGCTCGACCCAGCCGAAGTGGTTCGAGACGCGGGCGAGCGCCCACGCGTTGCCGGACTGGGAGAAGAGCTCCTCCGCCCGCTCGAGCTCGGCGGCCGCATCGTCGGGACGCCCGCGCAGAGCGTGGATGCGCGCGTGTGAGACGAGCGCCCAGCCGAGCGCGGTGATGTTGCCGCTCTCTTCCGCGAGCTCGAGCGCCTCCGCGACGAGACCGGTCGCCCGGTCGAGGTCGAGGCGCGCGATTGCCGAGCTGGCGAGCTCGTCGGCTGCGGTCGCCTCCAGATCCTTGCGCCCGATCTCCCTCGCCACCTCGAGCGCCTTCCCGATCCAGCGCTCGTCGTCGTCGAGATCGCCGAGCCACCAGCCGATCCGGGCGCGGACGGTGAGGCCTTCGTAGCGGTCCTCCGGACGGGCGTCCTCGAGCAGGACGAGCGCTTGCTCGACGAGCTCGCGGCCGCGCGGCAGGTCGGCGTCACGCAGAAGCGCGTTCTCGGCGAGCGCGACGAGCGAGAGCCCCTGCAGACGCCGGTCGCCCGTCTCCGTCGCCTCGGCGAAGACACGCTCCATCTCGACCGCCTGCGCCGGCAGGTCTGCGATTCGGCTGGCGGCGCGCGCAGCGGCAAACCGGCGCTGCAACGTCGGCTCGAGCTCGACGGCGCGGACGAGGAGGCGCCGCGCCGAGCGGTTCGCCTCGCGCGCAAGCGCACGCCGGCCCGCACGCTCGAGCGCCTCTGCGGCCTCGGTCGCGAGCGCAGTCGGCACCGATCCGTCCAGCTCCTCGAGCAGCAGGGCAGCCTGGTCGAGGTGGTACGCACGGATCTCGACGAGCTCCTCGCCGGAGATCTCTGCGAGCCACTGGGCCACCTGCTGGTGCAGATCCGCCCGGGAGCCCTTCGCCAGCCCGGCGTAGGCGACGTCGCGGATGAGCACGTGCTTGAACCGGTACGCACGCTCGCCGGAGATCGACGAACGGGTCTCGCGCGTGATGAAGTCGCGCAGGAGCAGGTCGTCGAGCACGGGCTCCAGCTCCTCCCCGGCGGGCAGCAGTTGCGCGACTGCGCTCTCCCAGAAGATGCGGCCGATCACCGAGGCGCGCTGCAGCAGCTGCTTCTCGCTCCGCGGCAACCTGTCGATGCGTGCCGCGATCATCGCCTGGAGCGTGTCCGGGATCCGCGTCGACCACGTGCCGCCCTCGAGCAGCATCCGGGTCGTCTCCTCGACGAACAGGGGGTTGCCCTCGGTCTTCTCGAGCAGCGCCGCCCGCCGGTCGGGCGCCAACTCGTGGTCGGCGAGCAACGCGTCGAGCAACTCCTCGCTCTCGCTGCGGCCGAGCGGCTCGAGCGCGATCGCGGTCGAGCGCAGGCTGCCGCCGCCCCAGCCCGGCCTGACGTCGAGGAGCTCCGGTCGTGCCAGGCAGACGATCAGCAGCGGGGCGTCCTTGACCCGCTCGGCCAGATGCTCGACGAGCTCCAGCAGCGGCTCTTCCGCCCAGTGCACGTCCTCGAAGACGAGGATCAGCGGCTGCGCGTCGGCGAGCTCCGTCGCCCACTCGAGCGCCGCCCAGGCGATGTCCTGCTGGCTGCGTTCCGTCTCGATCCCCTCGAGCACGCCGGCGGCGAGTGCGAGCAGGTCTGCGACCGCGTCGTCGCCGCAGCAGGCCCGGAGCTTGCCGACCGCCTCCTGCACCGGGTCGTCGTCCGCGATTCCCGCCGCGACCTTGACCATCTCCGCGAGCGGCCAGTAGGTGACGCCCTCTCCGTACGGCAGCGAACGCCCGACCAGGATCGTCGCGCCCTCGACTCCCTCGATGAACTCGCGGGCGAGGCGGCTCTTGCCGACCCCCGGCTCACCGAAGACGGTGAAGAGATGCGCGCGCTTGTCGCGGACGACGCGGGCAAGGGTGTTCTCGAGCAGCTCGAGCTCGAACCCGCGCCCGACGAAGCTGGCCGCAACCGGGGTCACGCGGCTGTCCGACGGCTTGATCCCGAGCAGGCGCCAGGCGAGCAGCGGCTCGCCGAATCCCTTCAGCTCGAGCGGCCCGGCCTCCTCGGTGTCGACGACGGCGCTCGTCAGCCGCCGCGCGAACGGGCCGACCATGATCTCCCCCGGCTGCGCGGCCTGTTGGAGGCGAGCTGCGACGTTGACGGCTTCGCCGGTCGCGAACGTCGACTCGGTCTCGTCGGCGACGACCTCACCCGACTCGACGCCGATCCGCGCCTCGAGCCCGAGATCGTGCACGGAGTCGAGGATCGCCCCGGCGGCGCGCACGGCGCGCTCGGCGTCGTCCTCGTGCGCCTGCGGAATGCCGAACGCCGCCATCACGGCGTCGCCGGCGAACTTCTCGACGATCCCGCCGTGCGTGGCGACGCAGTGCGCGACCTGGTCGAAGAACGCCGTCACACGCCGCCGGACGATCTCCGGATCCCGGCCGGCGACGAACTCGGTCGAGCCGACGAGGTCGACGAAGAGGACGGTCGCGAGCTTGCGCTCCATGCGACGAAGTGTAGGGATCGCACCTGCCTCTACGGCGCCCGCCGAAGGCGTCACATCCGCACCGCACGCAACGAGTCCCTTCGCCCACGCGGCCGGAGCGGCGAGCATGGCCGGCGTCCACGTCGTGCTGGGTATGCACCGCGAAGCCAGCGGCCGTTCCCATAGCATCGACGCGTGCTGAACCCAGCGGTCTTCAAGGCGTACGACGTGCGCGGCCTCTACGGCGACGAGCTCGACGAGGAGGGCGCCTACGCGATCGGGCGCGCCTACGTCGAGCAGTTCGAGCCGCGCCGGATCGCGGTCGGCCGAGACATGCGCGTCTCCTCGCCGGCGATGGCGGCGGCGCTGATCGAGGGAGCGGCGGACGCCGGCGCGGACGTGCTCGACCTCGGCATGGTCGGCACCGAGATGCTCTACTTCGCCGTCGGCGAGCTCGGCCTCGACGGCGGCGTCTGCGTCACCGCCTCGCACAACCCCAAGCAGTACACGGGGATGAAGATCGTCCGCAGCGGGCGCGCTGCCCGGTCGGCGGCGAGTCGGGCCTGCTCGACGTGCGCGACCGCGCGCTCGCCGGCTTCGGGCCGACGGTGGCCCGCGGGGAGGTGCAGGAGCACGACATCTGGGACGCGTTCGTCGAGAAGGTGCTCTCGTTCGTCGACGTCGGCGCGATCAAGCCCCTGAAGGTGGTGCTCGACGCCGCCAACGGGATGGCCGGCGCGATGCTGCCGCCCGTGCTCGAACGGCTGCCGATCGACGCCGTCACGTGTTACTTCGAGCCGGACGGCACCTTCCCGAACCACGAGCCGAACCCGCTCCTGCCGGAGAACCGGGAGTTCATCGTCGAGAAGACGCGCGCGGAGGGCGCCGACCTCGGCGTCGCCTACGACGGCGACGCCGACCGCTGCTTCTTCGTCGACGACACCGGCGAGTTCGTGCCGGGCGACTTCGTCACCGCGCTGCTCGCGGAGTCGATCCTCGGAGAAGGAGCCGGGCGGCAAGGTGATCTACGACGTGCGCGCGAGCCGCGCCGTGCCCGCGACGATCGAGGCGCGCGGGCGGCGTCCCGCTCGTCAACCGCGTCGGCCACGCCTACATCAAGCACCGCATGCGCGAGGAGGGCGCCGTCTTCGGCGGCGAGGTCTCGGCGCACTACTACTTCCGCGACTTCTCGCAGGCCGACTCCGGCGTCGTCCCGTTCCTGCTCCTGCTCGAGCTGATCTCGAAGCGGGGACTGAAGCTCTCCGAGATTCTCGCCCCCTACCGCGAGCGCTTCTTCCTCACCGGCGAGATCAACACGCCTGTCGCGGACGTCGCCGCAGAAGCTGCGGGAGCTGCAGGAGCGCTACGCGGACGGCCGCGATCACCCACCTCGACGGCGTGTCGGTCGACTACGACGACTGGCACTTCAACGTCCGCCCCTCCAATACCGAGCCGCTGCTGCGCCTGAACCTGGAGGCGTTCTCCGAGGAGACCATGGCGGCGAAGCGCGACGAGGTGCTCGAGCTGATCCGCTCGTGAATCCCGAGCTCGGCCGCGTCACCGACCGGAAGCCGCCCTTCAAGTACTCGGCGATCGCCCGCGTCTGGTTCTCCGACACGGACGCGCAGGGAATCGTCTACTACGGGCGCTATCTCCCCTACTTCGACCACGCGCGCACCGAGTACCACCGGCACCTCGGCGGCTCGGGGCCGTGGATCGACGGCCGCGACTTCGTGATGCGGGCCTCGAACGTCGAGTACCACGCCCCGGCGCGGTTCGACGACCTGCTCGAGATCTTCGTGCGCACCGCCCGGATCGGCCGCACCAGCTCGACCTACGAGTGCGCCGCCTACCGGATGGAGGACGACGCGCTGATGGTGACGGCCACGCAGACGCTCGTGCTCGTCGATCTCACGCAGCGGCAGGCGGCGGAGATCCCGCAGGAGTACCGCGACCTGATCCGCTCGTTCGAGGGCGAGGACCTCGAGGCGTGATCCGCCGGTGGAGAGGAGTGGACGCCCTAGCCCCCATCCCGCATTCCGCAGAGGGCGTCCTTCGTGGGCCGCGCGCCCGCCCCGAGATGTGGCCTCTCCGGACGGGCGCCGCAGTTGCCCGCAACCCCTCTCCCCTTGCCCTTCTCGTTGTAATGAGATTCGCCGCACCGTCTATCCCTTGAACGAGGTAACCCCCTCGTTCGAGGGACGATCCCTCGAACGAGTGATCCGCGTTCTTAGGCCGCTCTCATCTGCGTGCGCACAATGTCAGCGATGACCATTCTCCTCGTCGACGACGAACCGGCGGTGCGCGAGTCGCTCCGTCGTGCGCTGCAGCTCGAGGGCTACGAGGTCGAGTTGGCCGGCGACGGCCAGGAGGCGCTCGAGCGGCTCGCCGGCGACGGCGTCGACGCCGTCGTGCTCGACGTCTCGATGCCCCGGCTCGACGGCCTCGAGACCTGCAGGCGGCTCCGCAGCCGCGGCAGCACGCTGCCGGTGCTGATGCTGACGGCCCGCGACGAGGTCGAGGACCGGGTGGCAGGGCTCGACGCGGGCGCCGACGACTACGTCGTGAAGCCGTTCGCGCTCGAGGAGCTGTTGGCGCGGCTGCGCGCACTGCTGCGCCGCGCCGGCCCGCAGGAGGGCGAGGTCCTGCGGTTCTCCGACCTCCAGCTCGACCCCTCGACTCGGCTGGCGCAGCGCGACGGAGAGCCGATCGAGCTGACGCGAACCGAGTTCTCGCTGCTCGAGCTCTTCCTGCTCAACCCACGCCAGGTGCTGACGCGATCGGTGATCTTCGAGCGGGTCTGGGGCTACGACTTCGGCTTCGGCTCGAACTCGCTCGACGTCTACATCGGCTACCTCCGCCGCAAGACGGAGCAGCACGGCGGCCCGCGCCTGATCCAGACGGTTCGCGGCGTCGGCTACGCGCTGCGGGAGGCGGCGTAGGCTTGACGGAGCTGCCAGGAGCGGAGGTGCCGGCTCTGCCGGCATCGGAGCGGGAACAGTGAGCTTCCGCGCCCGCCTGACGCTCGCGGCCGCGGCCGCGGTGGCGGTCGCGGTCGTTGCAGCGTCGGCGATCACCTACGCGATCGTGCGCAGCGAACTGCGAAGCCAGGTCGACGAGACGCTGACCTCGCGCGCCGCGGCGCTGCCGCGTCTCAGCATCCTCGGCGATCGGGACGGCGAGCAGTTCCTGGGGATCCCGCCCGAGCGCTTCGGCGGCGTCGCCGTCTTCACCCAGCTCGTCCGCGCGGACGGGCAGGCGATCGTGCCACGGGACGCCACGTCGAAGCTGCCGGTCTCGCAGCATGCACTCGCCGCCGCGCAAGGGGACGTCGGCGAGCCGTTCTACGAAGACGCCACGGTGGACGGCACGCACGTCCGCGTGCTGACGTTGCCGCTGCGGCAGGGAGGCTACGCGCTCCAGGTCGCCCGCTCGCTCGAGGAGGTCGACCGGGTGCTCGGCCGGGTCAGCCGCTATCTGATCGGGCTGGCGCTCGCGGGAATCGCTCTGGCGGCGATGCTCGGCCTCGCCGTGGCGCGCGCGGTGCTCGCGCCCGTGCAGCGGCTGACGCGGACCGCGGAGGAGGTCTCGGAGACCCGCGACCTGTCCCGCCGGATCGACGCGTCCGGCACCGACGAGCTCTCCCGCCTCGCGACGACGTTCAACGCGATGCTCGGAGCGCTCGAGGACTCCGCGCAGGCGCAGCGCCGGCTCGTCTCAGACGCGTCCCACGAGCTGCGCACGCCGCTGACGAGCCTGCGCACGAACATCGAGGTACTCGCACGCGACCAGGCCCTGCCGCCGGGCGAGCGCGAGCAACTCCTGCGCGACGTGACCGAGCAGCTGACGGAGATGACCGCGCTGATCGCCGAGCTCGTCGAGCTGGCCCGCGGCGACCAGACGCCCGCCGAGCCGCAAGACGTCCGCCTCGACCTCGTCACGGCAGACGCGATCGAGCGCACCCGCCGCAACAGGCCGGGTGCCTCGTTCCGCCCCGAGCTCGAGGAGACGCTCGTCCGCGGCGTCCCGGCGACGATCGAGCGCGCGATCTCGAACCTGCTCGACAACGCCGCGAAGTGGAGCCCGCCCGGCGGCGAGATCGACGTGAAGGTCAGCGGCGGCGAGGTCGTCGTCCGCGACCGAGGGCCGGGCATCGACCCGGATGACCTCCCGTTCGTCTTCGATCGCTTCTACCGCTCGCCTGCCGCGCGCGGCCAGCCTGGCTCGGGGCTCGGCCTCGCGATCGTGCGGCAGGTGGCGGAGGCACACGGCGGCGCCGTCACCGCGGAGCCGGCCGAGGGCGGCGGCACCCGGATGCGCCTTCGCCTGCCGAACACTTAGGAACTTCTTCGGCTCCTTTCACGCAGGTCTTAGGGCCGGCCGCGACGCTCCAGAGGTCAACGAACACGACCGAAAGGAGCACGTCATGAAGAATCTGAAGCTCAAGCTCGCCGGTGGCACCGCGGCTCTCGCGGCCGTCCTCGGAGTGGGAGCGGCAGTCGCCGCCGACAAGCTCTCGCCGACCGCGGAGAGCGACGCCGTCGTCGCCGACGCCGCGAAGCAGCTCGGTGTCAGCTCCACGAAGCTGGAGGACGCGCTGCAGAAGGCGCTGGAGAACCGGGTCGACGCGGCCGTCGCCGACGGCAGCATGACCGAGGCCCAGGGCACGGCGATGAAGCAGCGCATCGCGGCGGGCGAGGTTCCCATCGTCGGGCTGGGGCCGGGCCGCGGCGGGCACGGCCATCGCGGCTTCGTCGACTTCACCGCGGCCGCGTCCTACCTCGGCGTGACCGAGGACTCGCTCCGCACGAGCCTCCGCTCGGGCGACACGCTCGCCGACGTGGCGAAGGCGAAGGGCAAGACCAGCGCGGGGCTCGTGACCGCCCTCGTCACGGCCGCGACGGCCGACATCGACGAGAAGGTCGCCGCAGGGAAGCTCACCGCCGAGCGGCGAACGTCCATCCTCGCGGATCTGAGCGACCGGATCGAGGCTGCCGTCGCCGGCGAGCTCGGCTCCGGCTCCCGGGGCGGGCACGGCGGACCGCCGCCGGCCGGCGCACCCGACGACGCCTGAGCCGAGGATCGTGCCCGCCTCGCCCCCTTCTGCGGGGCGGGCGCGACTTCTTAGGCGCTTCTTAGACGCCTCTCAGGGTGGCCTTAGGAACGCCTGCTGGACTGGTGTACACGACGACGCAGCTTGCGAAAGGACGACGATGCAGCACTTCAAACGCTCCAGGACAACTCTTGTAGTCGCACTGAGCGCCGCCACCCTCGCGGGCGCGGGCGGTGTGACCGCAATCGGCACCGCCTTCGGCGACGACGACAGCTCGCCGCAGGCCACGGTCAACTCGGCCTCCCCGGTCGTGAGTACCGGAAACGGCTCGGTCGCGGAGATCTACAAGCGCAGCCACCAGGGCGTTGTCGAGATCTCCGTCTCCTCGACGGGGCAGACGACGCCGTTCGGCGGTGGCGGCTCCCAGCAGTCGCAGGGCTCCGGCTTCGTCTACGACCGCAACGGACACGTGATCACGAATCAGCACGTCGTCGCCGGCGCGACGACCGTCTCGGTCAAGTTCTGGAACGGAAAGAGCTACGACGCACGCGTCGTCGGCAGCGACCCCTCCACGGACGTGGCGGTGCTCGACGTGGACGCACCTGCTTCGCTGCTCCGGCCGCTCGCACTCGGGCAGCTCCTCCTCGCTCGAGGTCGGCGAGGGCGTGGTCGCGATCGGCAGCCCGTTCGGGCTCGAGCAGACCGTTACCGCCGGCATCGTCAGCGCGCTCGGCCGCCAGATCAAGGCTCCGAACAACTTCACGATCGACGACGCGATCCAGACCGACGCCGCGATCAACCACGGCAACTCGGGCGGCCCTCTGCTCGACCTGAGCGGCAAGGTGGTCGGGATCAACTCGCAGATCGAGAGCGACTCGGGCGGCAACGACGGCGTCGGCTTCGCCGTCCCCTCGGACACCGTGGAGCGGATCGCCTCACAGCTGATCGAAGGCGGCTCGGTCGAGCACGCCTACCTCGGCGTCGCGACCGAGGACGTCGCCGGCTCGGTAGGCGGCGCGAGCATCGCCGAGGTCCGCGCCGGGACGCCGGCGGCGGCTGCAGGTCTCCGCAGCGGCGACATCGTCACCAAGCTCGACGGGAAGACGGTCGAATCGGCCGACGACCTGCGCGCGCTGGTCGACTCGAACGCGCCCGGCGACACCGTGAAGCTGACGGTGGAGCGCGGCGGCGAGACCCTGACCCTGAACGCAAAGCTCGGCACCCGGCCGAGCGCCTAGACAACAACCGAAAGGGAGCAGTCATGAAACGAAGGACAAAGCTCGCAGTCGGAGCCGGCACGGCCCTCGCGGTCGTCGGCACCGGAGCCGCGATCGGTGCGACCAAGCTGACCCCGCGTGAGGAGAGCAAGGCCGTCCTCGACGACGCGGCCAAGCAGCTCGGCGTCGACCCGGCCAAGCTGAACGACGCGCTCGAGCAGGCCCTGGCGAACCGGATCGACGCGGCCGTCAAGGCCGGCACGCTCACCAAGGAGCGCGGCGACGAGCTCAAGGCCGCCATCCAGGCCGGCACGTTCCCGCTCTTCGGCGTGCGCGGAGGCCCCGGCGGCGGGAAGCATCGCGGCGGCGGCTTCGGCCATCATCTCGATGCCGCCGCCACCTACCTCGGCGTCACCGAGGACGCGCTGCGGACGCAACTTCGGAGCGGGAAGACGCTCGCCGACGTGGCCGGCACCACGCAGGGCAAGACTGTCGACGGGCTCGTCGCAGCGCTGGTCGCGGACGAGACGAAGGAGCTCGACGCGGCGGTCGCAGCCGGGAAGCTGACGAAGGCGCAGCGGGACGCGAAGGTGGCCGGGCTGAAGGAGCGGATCACCGCCCGCGTCAACGGCGAGCGCCCCGAGGGCAAGCGCGGGCACGGGCCAGGCCGTCACGGCTCCGGCCCGCCAGCCGACGACGCAGGCTTCGGCTTCCGCGGCGAGGACGAGCCGCCGGCGGCCGCGTAGCCACCCGATCTCGGTGTGACGTCAGCCTCCGGGCGTCATGCGATACGCGTCGAACACGCCGTCGAGGTTGCGGAGCACGCTCAGGAGCGCACGCAGCTCCTTCACGTCTCCGACCTCGGCGGTGTACCAGTTGCGGGCCATCCCGTCCTCGACGACACCGCCGTAGGAGACGATGTTGGCGCCGTGCTCGGCGAAGCTCCGCGCCACGTCCTCGAGCAGGCGCGGCCGGTCGAACGAGTCGACGGCGATCTGCACGCGGAAGCTCGACGTTGTCGCCGTTCCTTCCCACTCCACGGGCGTGAACCGCTCCGGGTTGCGCTTCAGCGCCTTCGCGTTCGGACAGTCCTCGCGATGGATCGTGATCCCGCGCCCCAGCGAGATGTAGCCAAGAATCGGGTCGCCCGGCACCGGCGTGCAGCACTTCGCCAGGCGCACGAGCACGTCGTCGAGCCCCTGCACCTTGATCCCGAGCGTGTCGCCGGCGACGGTCGAGCGGGCCTTCGGCGCCTTCAGCGGCACGACGGCCTCCTCGGCGACCTCCTCGGTCTTGAGCCGGTTCAGCACCTTGTTCACGATCAGGTTCGTCTGCAGCTTCCCGGCGCCGAGCGCGACGTAGAAGTCCTCGGCCTTGCGGAAGCCGGTCTCGCGGATCACCTGTGCGAGCACAGCCGAGCCCTGCAGCTTGCGGTACGGCAGGTTCTGCGCCTTGAGCGCGTTGTCGAGCATCTCGCGACCCTTCGCCTCGGTCTCACCGCGCGTCTCGCGCTGGAACCACTGGCGGATCTTGTTGCGGGCCTTCGAGGAGGCGGCGAGGCTGACCCAGTCGCGCGACGGCCCGCGGCCCGACTTCGACGTCAGGATCTCGACGAAGTCGCCGTTCTTGAGCCGGTAGTGGAGCGGGACGATGCGGCCGTTGATCTTCGCGCCGACCGTCTTGTGGCCGACATCCGTGTGCACCGCGTAGGCGAAGTCGATCGGCGTCGCGCCCTGCGGCAGCGTCTTCACCTCGCCCTTCGGCGTGAACACGTAGACCTCGTCGTCGAAGAGATCGGTGCGGAACGTCTTCATGAACTCGCGTGGATCGGCCTCGTTCTCCTGCCAGTCCATCAGCGACTTCACCCAGGTCAGCCATTCGTCGTCGGCCTTGCCCTTGCCGCGCTTGTAGAGCCAGTGCGCGGCGATGCCGTACTCGGCCTCCTCGTGCATCTCGCGCGTCCGCACCTGGATCTCGAGCGGCGTCCCTTCCGGGCCGATCACGGTCGTGTGCAGCGAGCGGTAGCGGTTGAACTTCGGCATCGCGATGAAGTCCTTGAACCGCCCGGGCATCGGCTTCCAGAGCGAGTGGATCAGACCGAGCGCGCCGTAGCAGTCGCGCGTGCCCTCGTCGCCGCCCCGCTCGACGGTGACCCGCATCGCGGTCAGGTCGTAGATCTCGTTGAACTCGCGGCCCTTCTTGGCCATCTTGTCGTAGATCGAATAGAAGTGCTTCGCGCGCCCCGCGATCTCCGCGGGGATGTCGACCTTCGCCAGCTCCACGCCGAGGATCTCGCCGGCCTTCCCGACCGCAGCCTCGCGGTCGGCCCGCCGGTCGGCCACCATCGCCTTGATCTCGGCGTACTTGCGCGGGTGCAGGATCTCGAACGAGCGGTCCTCGAGCTCCCACTTCATCGCGTGGATCCCGAGCCGGTGCGCGAGTGGCGCGTAGACCTCGAGCGTCTCCTTCGCCTTCCGCACCTGCGCCTGCTTGCCCGTGTACTCGATCGTGCGCATGTTGTGGAGGCGGTCGGCGAGCTTGATCAGGATCACTCGCACGTCCTGCGCCATCGCCACGATCATCTTGCGGTAGTTCTCGGCGTCGGACTGCTCGCGCGTCTGGAAGGTCGTCCGGGTCAGCTTCGTGACGCCCTCGACCAGCTGAGCGATCTCGTCGCCGAACTCGGCGCGCAGCTCGTCGAGGTCGACCTCGGTGTCCTCGACCACGTCGTGCAGGAGCGCTGCGGCGAGCGACTGCTCGTCGAGGCGGAGCTCCGCACATACCTTCGCGACCGCCCACGGATGGTGGACGAACGGCTCGCCCGAGCGCCGCAGCTGGCCCACGTGGGCGCGCGCGGCGAAGTGGAAGGCGCGGGCGAGCAGCTCCCGGTCGACTCCCGGGTTGTAGGCCTCGACGGCCGCAATCAGCTCGTCGACGAGGTCCTGGTGATGGCGCTCGGTGTCGACGACAGCCACGAACTCAGTGTACTCGGAGGGTCCGCGGGCGAATCTCCCCCGCAGGAGTGTCCGTTACAGGACAGAACGATGCTGTCCATGTCTCTCTCAACCCGCCGCCAGGAACGCAAGGCCCGTCGGGTCGCGCGGCTGCTCGTGGCCCTGGACGAGACCGCCCGGACCGTGCGCCCCGCCCCTAGGCCGCGCGCGGCAGCTCGAGCGAAGTTCCGGCCAGCAGCGTTCTGAACGACTCCGACTCGTACAGCTGACGGCGCGCACCCGCGGCCAGCTCGAGCTCGGCGAAGATCGCTCGCGCATCCGCGTTCCACGCCTCCTCCCCGGCCCGCCAGAGGCCGGCGAGACGCTCGCGCAGCTCGTCGTAGCCGTCCGGAGCGTCGAAGATCCGGCGCACGACCAGCTGCGGCGCGACGGTGCCATTCCAGCGGTTCTCCTTCAACCGGCAGGCGATGTCGTACTGGACGGGCCGGCGCATGCGGTCGAGCTGGGGGCCGAGCCCAAAGGCGATCGCGCTGCCCGCGTCGAGGCCGCCCTGGCGGACACGGAAGCGCAGGTGCTTCCCCTCTCCGACGACGCCCGGCTGCACCGCCTCGCAGGCAGGGACGAGCAGGTTGACATCCGGATTCCCGAGCCCGAACGGCGCGAGCCGCTCCAGCTCGGTCGCGAGAGCGAGCGTGAGCGCCGAGCCCGGCACGATCGCGTCGATGCGCGTCACCGGAGCGAGATCGTCCTCGACGAGCTCCGCATCGGCGTGCGCGGCGAAGGCCGCCGCGAAATCGTCGAGCTCCGTCGGGTCGATCGAGAGCCCCGCGGCGGCGCGATGGCCGCCGAAGCGGCGCAGGTGGTGCGAGCACGCCGCGAGAGCACCATGCAGGTCGAAAGCCGGCAGCGAGCGGCCCGATCCCTTCCACTCGTCGGCCGTCCCCGCGATCAGGACGACCGGGCGGTTGAAGCGCTCGACGAGGCGCGAGGCGACGATCCCGATCACGCCCTCGTGCCAGTCCTCACCCCAGATCACGTAGCCGCGCCGGCGGCGCTTCGGCTCGGGCCACGACTCGACCTCGGCGACGGCGGCACGCAGGATCCGGTTCTCGACCGCCTGCCGGTCCTGGTTCAGCGTCTCGAGCTCGGCCGCGAGCCGCGTCGCCTCCTCCTTGTCGGCCGTGAGGAGCAGCTCGAGCGCGGCGTCCGGACGGCCGAGCCGGCCGGCCGCGTTGATGCGAGGCGCGAGGCGGAAGCCGACGGCTGCGGCATCGACGGCGGCCGGATCGACGCGCGCGTTCCGCATCAGCGCCTGCAAGCCGGGGCGCTGCGTGCGGGCGAGCGCGCGGAGACCGGCAATCGCGAGCGAGCGGTTCTCGTCGAGCAGGGGAACGACGTCGGCGACCGTCGCGAGCGCGACGAGATCGAGATACGGGGAGACGTCGACGCCGAGGGCCTGCGCGAGCTTGCAGACGACGCCGGTGCCGCAGAGCTCCGGGAACGGATAGTCGGACGGGCGGGTGGCGACGATCGGGCAGTCGGGCAGCGCCGGCCCGGGACGATGATGGTCGGTGACGATCACGTCGAGGCCGCGGGCCTTCGCCGCTGCGACCTCCTCGACCGCCGTGATCCCGCAGTCGACCGTGAGCAGCAGCGCGCAACCCTCGTCCGCGAGCCGCGAGATCGTGTCGCCCGAGACGCCGTAGCCCTCCTCGAAGCGGCTGGGCAGATGCCACTCCACATCGGCGCCGAGCTCTCGTAGCGTCAGGACGGCGAGCGCGGTCGCGCAGATCCCGTCGACGTCGTAGTCGCCGTGCACGCAGATCCGCTCTCCGGCAGCGATCGCGGCCCGGATCCGCTCGACCGCCGCGGCCATGTCGCCGAGCTGAAAGGGGTCGTGCGGCTCGATCTCGCCGTGCACGAATGCGCGGGCGGCCTCGACGTCGTCGTAGCCCCGCCGGACCAGGATCGAGGCGGTGGTCTCGCTCAACCCGAGTGCATCGGCGAGGGCCTTCACCTGCTCGTACTCGCAGGGCTCGATCGTCCAGGAACCGTCGTGCATGGGAAAACGACGGTACGGGCGGCGTCGGACGGTGCCGACCTAGCTGCTCAGAGCAAACGAACTAGGAGGGTTTGGCAAAATGGCGCGTAACGAACGCGCCGACCCCGGCGATCGCCGCGAGTCCGAGGCTGGCGAGGTTCGTGCTCGCGCAGGTTCGGCAGGCGTTGCAGCAGACAGCGGCCATCGGCGCGTGCTCGCCGTACTTGCTCGTGGCTTGGACTATCCGGCCCTGCCAAACGGTTTTCATGGGCGGGAGTGTAGTCGCGCTACGCGGCGAGCGGAACGACCCGCGCTCGTGCGAGGCTGAGGCGTCCGAGCATCGTCAGATCCCCTCGCTCGGCTCGTCCACGCGGCGGGCGCGGAACGAGTCCCGCACGATCTTGACCCAGAGCAGGATCACGCCGGCCAGCAGGCCGAGCGCGGCGACGGCGATCGGGGTGAAGACCGCCATCTCCGAGAGCGAGTACTTCGTCACCCACGTGCCCACGAGCCAGACCACGAGCACGAACGCCGTCATCGGGAGCACGAGCCGCCTGTCCATGGGAGGAGGGTACCCTGCAAGTGAATGAGCGAGCCGAACTACGCGTCCGGAGACGAGTACGTGGTCGAGTTCCTCGGCTACCGCTTCGGGTTCAACGCGGACGACTTCGAGGAGCGCGTCACCGCAGCTGCAGTGCGGCTCGGACTGATCTCGTCGAACGACCTCGACGACGAGGAGACGGCCGATCTGGTCGAGCTCGCCGCCGACGGGCGGATCGCCGACGCCCGCAGCCAGCTCGGCCGCTACCTCGTCCGGCACTGGGAGCGCGTCGGCCTGCTCGAGGGCGAGTCGCTCGTCTACTGGCTGCGCAAGCTCGTCTTCCGCGGCGCCTGGCTCGACCACCGGGTCAAGGAGGGCCTGCTCGAGGTCGCGTGGGACGAGGACAGCGGCGACTTCGGCTACGCCGAGCCGCGCGGCGGCCGTGCGCTGCTCGAGCTCGCTCCGGTGCCCTCCTGGCACGAGCTGCAGTTCCGACGTTGAGGCGCGCACTCGCGCTGCTCGGGTTCGTCGCGGTCGTCCTGGCGCTCGACACGCAGGTCGGCGTGCGGCTGCAGCTCGTCCTCGGCGCGGCGGCGTGGGTCGCCCTCGCGCTCGCGCTGCGCAGAGCGACGCCGCTGCTGCGCGCGCAGGCGCTCGTCGTCGTCGTGGTCGCCACCTGCGCAGAGGTGGTCGGCTCGATCATCTGGGGCGTCTACACCTACCGCCTGGAGAACCTCCCCACGTTCGTGCCGCCGAGTCACGGCCTTGTCTATCTCGCAGGCGTCTCGATCGCCGGGTGGGCAAGTAACAGACTGTTACAAGGTTGGCTCGTCCGCTTCGCCCTGGTCGCGGTGCTCGCCTGGGGGCTCGCCGGCGTGACCGTGCTCCCGCGCACCGACGTCGGCGGTGCGCTCGGGGCGGCGGTGCTGGCCGTCTACTTGATCCGCGGCCGGGCTCCCGCGATCTACGCGGGCGTTTTCCTCGTCGTCGCGTGGCTGGAGCTCTACGGAACGGCGATCGGGACGTGGGAGTGGGCCGTGACGATCCCCGGCACGGGCATCCCGCAGGGCAACCCGCCGAGCGGCGTCGCCTCGGGCTACGTGTGGTTCGACATCGTCGCGCTCGCGCTGGCGCCGCGCCTGCTCACGCTGGCAGCGCGAACCCGAGCGGGTGGTCGGGCTCTACCCGACTCAACTTGAGCTGACGGACGGCGGCGAGCGGCACGATCAGCTCCTGCGGCTCGCCGCCCGTGTCCTCGGAGTGCGGGACGAGGGTCAGGAACCCCGAGCCGGGCTCCGGGGAGAGCGAGGCGAGCCGGAGCAGTGCGCCGTCCCAGAGCTGCACCTCGACCTCGGCCTCCTCGAGCCCGTGCTCGGCTGCGAACGCCTCGATCCGCCGGTGGATCCGTGCGACGAGGTCCTCGAGCGGGCCCGCGACGCCCGGGATCCAGAGCTCCGCCATGCCCCGACTCTAGACTCGGCACGGTGATCGCCGCCGCACTCTCCGTCCTCGCCCTGCTCGCGCCGGCACCGGACGCACCCCTCCCCCGGGAGCCGCAGGCGCTCGCGGCCGCAGTCGGACGCTCGACGCAGCAGCTCGACCGCGCTGTCGACGCCTGGCAGGCCGGCCCGCGGGCGCGCGGCGCGACGCCGCGCGACGTCACGCTGTGGGCACTCCACCAGCAGCGGCTCTTCCTCGCGCTGACCTACGACCGGGAGCTGGGGCGCCGGGCGCGGCCCCACCTCGGCCGGGAGGCGCGGGCGACGCTCGACGCCCGGGTGCGCCTCGTCGCGCTGACGCCGCCGACCCGGCTGCCGCTCTCGGCCTTTCGCACCGGGCCGGCGCTGCCCGCCCGGACGCTGCTCGCGTACTACCGGGAGGCCGAGCGGCGCTTCGGCGTCGAGTGGGAGGTGCTCGCCGCAGTCAACTTCGTCGAGACGGGATTCAACAGGCTCCGCTCCCGCAGCTCCGCCGGCGCGCAGGGGCCGATGCAGTTCATGCCCGCGACCTGGCGCGCGTACGGGCTCGGCGGCGACGTGCACCGGCCGAGCGACGCGATCCTGGGCGCCGCGAACTACCTCCGCGCGTCCGGCGCGAAGCGCGACCTCCGCCGCGCGCTCTATGCGTACAACCACTCGCAGCGCTACGTCGACGCCGTGGCCGCCTTCGCCGCCCAGCTGCGGCGCGACGCCGGGATCTTCTTCCAGTACCACGCCTGGCAAGTGTTCATCAAGACACGCTCCGGCCCGCGCCGGATCACGGGCCCGTAGCCGACGTTCGGGCGGACGGAGCGAAGCGACGCTTTAGGGATCTTGCGCGAACGGGATCCGCTCCTGCGGATCCCGTTCCTGCGCCGGCAAAGCAGCCCCGATGTGCAGGCGGCCGAGCTTGGTGATCACGCGGCCGCGGGGCGTGCGCTGCAGGAAGCCGAGCTGGAGCAGATAGGGCTCGTAGACGTCCTCGATCGTGTCGGTCTCCTCGCCCAGCGTGACCGCGAGCGTCGAGAGGCCGACGGGGCCGCCTTCGAACTTGAAGGCGATCGCGTGCAGCAGCTCGCGGTCGGTGCTCTCGAGCCCCTCCTCGTCGATCTCCATCAGCGCGAGCGCCTCGCGGGCGACGTCGTTCGTGATCGAGCCCTGGTGCCGCACCTCGGCGACGTCGCGGACGCGGCGCAGGATCCGGTTCGCGATCCGCGGCGTCCCGCGCGCGCGACTCGCGATCTCTGCGCAGGCGTCTGCGGCGATCTCGACGCCCAGGATCCCGGCCGACCGGCGCACGATCGCGGTCAGCTGCTCCGTGTCGTAGTAGCCGAGCCGGAACGTCATCCCGAAGCGGTCGCGCAGCGGCGTCGTCAGCAGGCCGGTGCGCGTGGTGGCACCGACGAGCGTGAACTGCGGCAAGTCGAGGGTCAGCGTCCGGGCCGCCGGCCCCTGCCCGACGATGATGTCGAGCCGGAAGTCCTCGAGCGCGGGATAGAGGATCTCCTCGATCGAGCGGTTGATCCGGTGGATCTCGTCGACGAAGAGGACGTCCTTCAGCTCGAGGCCGGTGAGGATCGCGGCCATGTCGCCCTTCTTCTCGAGCGCCGGGCCGGCGACCTGGCGGATGCCGACGCCGAGCTCCTCGCGGATGATCTGCGCCAGCGTCGTCTTGCCGAGGCCCGGCGGGCCGACGAGCAGGACGTGGTCGAGCGCCTCGCCGCGCGCCTTCGCCGCCGCAAGCGCGATCGCGAGCTGCTCCTTGACGCTCTCCTGGCCGACGAAGTCCTCGAGCGTGCGCGGGCGCAGCGAGCGCTCGAGCTCCTCCTCCTCCGGGCCCAGCACCTCCGCCGCGACAGCGCTCATGCCGCCTGCCTCAGAGCCAGCCGGATCCGCTCCTCGACCGGCAGCTCGGGATCGACCGAGGCGAGCGCCTGCTCGGCCTCGGTGATCGAGTAGCCGAGCTCCACCAGCGCGTCGCGCGCGGTGACGTGGCCGGAGGAGCCGGCGGCGGCCGAGATCGGGACCGGATCCTCGCTGCCCAGCTTCTCCTTCAGCTCGAGCACGATCCGCTCGGCGGTCTTCTTGCCGACGCCGGGAACGGCCTGGAAGCGCGCCGCGTCCTGGAGCACGATCGCCCGGCGCAGCTCTGCCGCGGGCGCGCCCGAGACGATCGCGAGCGCGACCTTCGGCCCGATCCCCGCCACGGTGAGCAGGTGGAGGAAGAGCTGCCGCTCGGCCGCGTCGGCGAAGCCGTAGAGCTGGAGCGCGTCCTCGCGCACGTGCAAGTAGGTCTCGACGACCGCCTCTCCTCCGCCCTCGGCGGCTCGGACGGCCCCGGGGGTCGCGGCGAGCAGGTAGCCGACGCCGTTGACGTCGAGCACGAAGCCGTCGGGCGTGCGCCCGGCGAGCTGTCCGCGCAGCCTCGAGATCATCCCGCGATCCGCAGCAGCGGCGGCGCGAGCGCGTGGCAGATCGCGACTGCGAGCGCGTCGGCCGCGTGGTTCGGCGTCGGGTTCGTCTCGAGCGCGAGGATCGCGCGCACCATTCGCTGCACCTGCGCCTTCTCGGCGCGGCCGTAGCCGCAGACCGCCTGCTTCACGCGGGCGGGTGGATACTCAGTGCACTCGACGCCGACCGTTGCGGCGGCGACGAGCACCGCCCCGCGCGCCTGCCCGACGGAGAGCGCGGTGCGGGCATCTGCTCCGACGAACGACTCTTCCACTGCGACGGCGTCGGGCGCGTGCTCCGCAATGAGCGCCTGCACCCGATCGAAGATCGTCTTGAGGCGGAGCTCCGGGCGCTCCCGCGCGGGCGTTTGCCACCACCCGTGGTCGATTGCCCTGATACGGCCTCCGCTTTCTTGGACGATCCCGTACCCGCATGCAGCCGTCCCTGGATCGATGCCGAGAACCTTCACGAGGAAAGGTTAGGCGGGCGATCGGACGTTCCTTCCCCGGTTGGTAAGGGCCGGGCCGGGGAACGCCACGGGGCGATGGAGGACGCCGGCGTCGTCGTCGCCGAGGGGCGGGAGCATCCCCTCAAAGAGCCGCTCGCGATCGGTCGCGACGCGGACAACGACATCGTCCTGCGCGGGCGCACCGTCAGCCGCCACCACGCCGCGCTCACCTTTGCCGAGGGGCGCTGGCTGATCGAAGACCGGGGCAGCGCGAACGGGACGTTCGTCAACGGCGTGCGCGTGCCCGTTCGGCTCGGTGCACCCGCTCCGGCACGGCGACCGGATCACGATCGGCTCGTCGCCGCTCAGCTTCTCGTGGCCGGCGCAGCGCGACGACCCCGACCGCACGGACGACCACGAAGCCCTCGGCCCACCGCCGGCACTGTCGCCCTTCCAGCGACAGGTCGTGCAGGCGCTCTGCGGCGCCTGGGTCGGCGACGAGGCTGTCGACGCCCTCCCGACGAACGAGCAGATCGCCGCCTCGCTGGGCACGCCGGGCTCGGCCGGCGCCGTGAAGGCCGCCCTGCGCCGGATCTATCTCAAGGCTGGGCTGACCGACCTGCCGGCGCCCGCGAAGCGCCGGGCGCTCTGCCGAATCGCCCGGTCCTCCGGCTGGCTCTGAGCGTCGCCGTCACCCCGGTGACGACCTGGGCTACCTCGGTTTTCCCCGATCGCGGGCACGGAGACGAGCGCTCCGTGAACATCACCAACCTGATCGAGAAGCGGCTCCGGGAGAAGCTTCGCCGGGGCGCACTGGACGGCGACGTCAATGCCGTCGTCGCCGCCAACGTCGGCGAGCGCGGCACGGTCACGACGGCGTCGTCGACCGCACGAGCGACCTCCGCGGACGTGCCGCAACGGCAGCCGCCGGACCGCGCGTAACCAGCGTCGCGGTTTATGCGTTGCAAGTCAGTCACGAACGAGAAGAAAGGGGCCAGATGACCGAGAGCGAGCAGAACGAGCTGACGCAGGACGAGCTCGAGCAGCAGGACGGCGAGGTGCTGCCGGCGCGCGAGGTGATGTCGATCATCTCGCAGAACCCCGGCCTGATCTCGATTCCCGAGGACCCGACGATCATCCCGATCGACGATCCGAAGCCCGACGCGATCTAACACCGACGAGAGGAGCACGACATGGCCGAAGAGAGCCACAAGAAGCTGACGCGGGAGGAGCTCGACGAGCTCGCCGGCGAGGCGCTGCCCGAGCGGGCCGCGATGTCGCTGGTGAACGCGAACATCGCCATCCCGGTCAACGCCGCAATCGCGGCCAACGTCCTGTCCGACGGCGCCGTCGCCTACGCGGATGCGGCCCAGACGACGCCCATCGACCAGAGCAACTAGAGGAGGACGCATGAGCGATTTCCGCAAGCTGTCCAAGGAAGAGCTCGACGAGCTCGCCGGCGAGGCGCTCCCGGAGCGCGCCGCCATGTCGCTGATCAACGCGAACGTCGCCGCTCCGATCAACGCCGCCGTGGCGCTCAACGTCGCCAGCGACGACTCGATCGCGTACGCCAACGCGACGCAGACGGCCGACATCAACCAGAGCAACTAGGTCACCACCGACGAAGGAGGAAGAACATGTCCGACGAGTACCGCAAGCTGACCCGCGAGGAGCTCGACGAGCTCGCCGGCGAGGCGCTCCCGGAGCGCGCCGCCATGTCGCTGATCAACGCGAACCTCGCCGCGCCGGTGAACGCCGCCGTCGCCGCGAACGTCCTGTCCGACAACTCGGTCGCCTACGCCAACGCGACCCAGGACGTCGACATCGACCAGAGCAATTAGCTCACCGTCGCATGCCTGGGGATCCGCTCTCGCGGATCCCCAGGCGCGCAGACCCCTGAAGGGGCCGCTTCGCGGCCCGACGTGCGCTTCAACCAACGGGAGACCTTCACCACCTTGACCGCCACCGAGCAGCCCACGCAGGTTCAGCCGCCCGCCAGGAGAACGGCGCGCCCACCGAAGCTCTCCGAGGGGATCGAGCTCGTCGGCGAATACCAGGAGTCCGGCTACAAGGACGCCCCCTACATCGCCCGGCTCAAGGACGGGCAGATGGTGCAGCTGCCGGAGCTGCTCTACCGGCTGGCCGAGTCGATCGACGGCACGAGCGGCTACGAGGAGATCGCGCAGCGTTTCGGCGACCGGATCGAGCGCGAGGTCGACGTCGACCAGGTGCGCACGCTCGTGGAGACGAAGCTGCGCCCGCTGGGAGTCCTCGCGCAGGCCGACGGCTCGTCGCCGCAGCCGGAGAAGAACGACCCGCTCCTCGCGCTCAAGTTCCGCGCCGCGCTCGTGCCGAAGTCGGTCACGCACGCGCTGACGACGTTCTTCTACCCCCTCTTCCACCCCGTCTCGATCCTGCTCGTCGTCGGCGCGCTCGTCGCCGTCGACGTGTGGTTCTTCTTCCTGCACGGCGTTGCGCAGCCGCTGCGCGAGCTGGCCTACAACCCGATCCTGCTCCTGATGGTGCTCGGTCTCGTCGTCGTCGCGACGGCGCTGCACGAGATCGGCCACGCGACTGCGACCCGCTACGGGGGCGCCGAGCCGGGCGTGATGGGCGCGGGGATCTACATCGTCTGGCCCGCCTTCTACACCGACGTCACCGACGCCTACCGGCTCGACCGGAAGGGCCGCCTGCGCGTCGACCTCGGCGGGATCTACTTCAACGCCCTCTTCGTGCTGCTCGTCACCGCGGCCTACCTGCTGACGGGCTTCGAGCCGCTGCTCGTGCTGATCCTCGTCCAGCACATGCAGATCCTGCAGCAGCTGCTGCCGTTCCTCAGGCTCGACGGCTACTACATCCTCAGCGACCTCACCGGCGTGCCGGACATGTTCGCCCGGATCAAGCCGACGCTGAAGAGCGCCCTGCCGGGCAAGGAGAACGAGGAGGCGGTCGAGGAGCTGAAGCCCTGGGTGCGCCGGGTCACCCTCGCCTGGATCTTCTTTCTCTTCCCCGTGTTGCTGCTCGTCTTCGGGATGCTGATCTTCAACTCGCCGCGCATGCTCGCGACCGCCTGGGACTCGCTCGGGCTCCAGCTCGACAAGATCCAGGAGGGCGGCGCCTTGAACGTGCTGGCGGGCGTCGTCCAGTCGCTCGCGCTCGTGCTGCCGCTGCTCGGGATCGCCTACACGTCGACGCGCGTGGCGAAGACGATGCTCGCAGGCGCCTGGGGCTGGTCGGAGGGCGCGCCGATCCGCCGCACGCTCGTCGTGGCTTCCTCCACGGCGATCGCGGGCGTCGCCGCCTACGTGCTCTTCCCGAACGGCGAATACCGGCCGATCCAGGCGAGCGAGCGCGGCACCGTCCAGGGGGGAGTCGCGCAGCTCCCGGCGGTTCGCACCGGCCGCCCGGCGCTCACGCCCGAGCGGGAGGAGGAGCTCGGCGGTGCGCCCTCCGTCCGCTCCGGCGGTGCGCCGCTGCCCGCGCAGGACGAGGAGCAGCCGGCGACCACGTCGACGGCACCGTCCACGACCACGACCACGTCGACGGAGCCTGCCGCCACGGCGCCTGCGGCGACGACGCCGGTCGCGACCGCACCCGCCGCGACCACCTCGACCGTTCCAGCTGAGACCACTTCGACCGAGCCCACGACCACCACGACCCCGACGACGACCACGACGACGACCACCACCACCACCACCACCACACCATGACCAGACGCCTGCTGCTCCTCCTCGCCCTGCTCGTCGCGCTCGCCGCGCCCGGGCAGGCCCGCGCCGACGACCACGATTCCGGCGGCGACAACGCCGCCGTCGCGATCAACACGAAGGACGGCTCCTCCCTCTTCAAGTTCGCGTTCTCGCTCAAGAAGGTGCTGGGCGAGGTGGTCGACAACCAGAACGCTGCCGTCGCCTACGCCAGCTGCGAGCAGTGCCAGACGACGGCGATCGCGATCCAGATCGTGCTCGTCTCCGGCAGCCCCGACACGGTCGTGCCCGAGAACTACGCGGTCTCGATCAACGAGAACTGCACGCTCTGCCAGACCTACTCGGCCGCCTTCCAGTTCGTGATCGGCGTCGAGGACCCGTCGGTCGGCCTGACGAAGGAGGGCAAGCGCGAGCTGAAGCAGATCCTGCGCGAGTTCAAGGCCCTGAAGAACGAGCAGTACACGCTCGAGGAGTTCCACGCGAAGACGCAGGCGCTCGCGCAGCGGCTCCGAACCGTCCTGAAGACACAGCTCGTCTCCAAGCGCGCCGGCGACGAGGAGGATCTCGACGAGGAGGAGGTCGAGGACGACGTCGAGGAAGAGGAGCGGCCCGCGCCGCCGCAGGCCCCGGCGGACGGGACCACGAGCGACGGCGAGACGACGACCGAGTCGACGACCACCGAGACGACGCCGCCGACGCCGACGACCACGGAGACCGCGCCGACGGAGACGACTCCGCCCCCGACCACCACGACGACGCCGTGACCCGCGCGCTGCCGTTCGTGGTCGCCGCGGTCCTGCTCTCCGGCTGCGCCGGCGACGCGGGGCCGGCCGGCCCGGCGCTCCAGGCGACGGCGAAGAACCTGGAGCGGATCGAGAGCGCCGTCCTCTCCGTGTCGGTCCGGATGGAGCCGAAGGACGCGGAGCCGTTCGGCTACGACATCGAGGGGCCGATCCGGCTCGGCCAGGACGGCGCCCCGCCCGTCGCCGACGTCGAGTACACCCAGATCGCGAACGGCCAGGACGACACGGTCCGGCTCGTGCTCCAGGAGGACGGAACCGGCTGGATCGAGCGGCAGGGCGAGCGCATCGACCTCACCGCGGAGCAGCTCGAGGAGCTCCGCTCCTCAGGCTCGCTCCTGGGCGAGGACGGTCTCGCGACGCTCAGCTTCGAGCAGTGGATCCAGGACGCAAAGCTTTCCGGGGGGCCCGACGGGACGGACAAGGTCACGGCAGACCTCGACGTCTCGGCCGCCATGGCCGGCCTGGCGGCGCTGTCCGGCGTGCTGCAGCAGGACGTGGTGCTCTCGGCCGAGCAGCGGCGCCAGGTCGCCGAGGCGGTCGACGAGTCGAGCTTCGAGCTGCTCACCGGCGAGACCGACCGCCTGCTGCGCAAGCTCGCGCTCTCCTTCACGCTCGGCAGCGACGTGCCGGAGAACCTGCGCGACGCGATCGGCGAGGACGCCGTCGGGGCGAGCTTCTCGTTCGACCTCGAGCTCGACAAGGTCAACGAGCCGGTCGAGCTCGGCAGGTCCGGCTAGCTCGCGACCGCCTCGAGCACCTGCTCGGGGATGTCGAAGTTCGCCGACACCTCCTGGACGTCGTCGTTGTCCTCGAGCGCCTCGATCAGCTGGATCAGCTTCTTCGCCGACGACTCGTCGGCGACCTCGACCGTCGTCTTCGCGATCATCGTCAGCTCGGCCGACTCGACCGCGATCCCGGCCGCCTCGACCGCCTCGCGCACGGCCGAGAGCGACTCCGGCGCGGACGAGACCTGGAAGACGGAGCCGTCGCGCTCGACGTCGTCCGCCCCACCCTCGGCGGCGGCGAGCGTGAGCTCGTCCTCGTCGGCGGTCTCCGCGTCGACCAGCACGATCCCGCGCCGCTCGAACAGCCAGGCGACGGCGCCGGTCGTGCCGAGGTTGCCGCCGTGCTTGGCGAAGGTGTGCCGGACGTCGGAGGCCGTGCGGTTGCGGTTGTCGGTCAGCGCCTCGACGAGCACCGCGACGCCGTCCGGCCCGTAGCCCTCGTAGACGATCGTCTCGTACGCGGCTGCGTCCGCGTCGGTGCCCGCGCCGCGGGCAACCGCGCGCTCGATCGTGTCCTTGGGCATCGAGTACGACTTCGCCTTCTCGATCGCGTTCTGGAGCGAGAGGTTGGCGGCCGGGTCCGGCCCGCCCTCCTTCGCGGCGACGATGATCGCCTTCGACAGCTTCGTGAAGAGCTTGCCTCGCTTCGCGTCCGCCGCGCCCTTCTTGTGCTTGATCGTCGACCACTTGCTATGCCCTGACACCCTGCTCCTCTCGTACGAGTTCAAGAAAGCGCTCGTGCACGCGCGTGTCGCCCGTCAGCTCCGGATGGAACGAGGCGACGAGGAAACGGCCTTCGCGCAGCAACACCGGAACGCCGTCGTGGCTCGCGAGCACCTCGACCTGCGGCCCCCGGTCGGTGACGCGCGGCGCGCGGATGAAGACACCGCGCAGCGGCTCCTCCTCCCCGTCGAGCTCGAGGTCGGCTTCGAAGCTCGCGACCTGGCGCCCGTAGCCGTTGCGCTCCACCTCGACGTCCACGAGCCCGAGATGCGCCCGGTCGAGCAGGATCATGCCCGCACAGGTGCCGAAGACGGGCGCGGTGAACGCAACCAGCGCCTGCTCCAGGCCGTAGAGGCGCATCAAGCGCAGGATCGCCGTCGACTCGCCGCCCGGGACGACGAGGCCGTCGAGCCCGTCGAGCTGCTCGGGCAGCCGCACCTCGACCGCATCCGCGCCGAGCTTGCGCAGCATCGCCGCGTGCTCGCGGAAGTTGCCCTGCACAGCCAGCACTCCGATCTTCATGCGCTCGATTGTAGGCGGCGGCGACGGCTCAGCGCCGGCGCCCGAGCACGTGCAGGTAGGGCAGGAAGCGGATCCTGATCGGCTGCGCGAGGATCTTCAACGTCCGCGCGACGGGCTCGCTGATCGGCACGCGCGAGAAGACGACGACGGAGAAGAACGCGCCCGACATGAAGACGCCGCCGAAGCCGACCGCGGATGCGATCGAATGCGCGGCGACGAAGTCCTGGGCGGGCAGGTACGGGCTGCCGTTCGCCTCCGCCACATGGAAGACGTCGTTCGTCCGCTGGGCCAGCTCGACGACCTCCCGCCCGGACGGGGGAGTGACGACCGACCCGAGCTCGAGGCCGAGCTGGCGGATCAGCTGGGCCACCATCGGCAGCCGCTCGACGAACTCCTCGCTCGGCAGCGGGATCGCGCGGTGCCCCTGGGAGCGCGCGCGATCGTTCCAGGCGGGCTCGTCCCCTGCCGTGCCGAGCAGGGTCAGACAGCGCACGTCGTCGTCGACCTGACTTCCGTCGAGCAGACCGCGCGCGAAGTCCTGCAGCTCGGGCTCGAGCTCGCCGTAGCGTTCCGTCTTGTAGAGGCGCACGAGTGGGCAGGCGGGCTTTCCGTCCTCGTCGACGAGCGCGCCGTAGAGGAACTCACAGATCAGCTGCGCCTCGTCGGCGACCGAGCCGGCCGCTCCGGGGAGCGCGCGCAGCTCGTCGCTGCACGCACGGAGATCGTCGACGCCGAACTGTTGCAGCGGAAACGGCATCACGCGGAATCTAGATGATCCACGCGATGCCTTCGTTCACCGCCGTCGGCGATGCCCTGCTCGATCTCGTGCTCTCGCGCGGCCCGACGAGCCATAGCGCGCAGATCCGCATGCGTGCCGGCGGCACGGCTGCGAACGCGTCCGCGTGGGCCGCCGCAGCCGGCGCAACCGCCCGCTGCGTTGGTCGGGTCGGCGACGATGCCGCCGCGCTCGCGCTGCGTGCAGCACTCGAATCCCGCGGCGTCGAGGCGAGACTCGCGACCGATCCGTCCCGCCCGACGGGCGCGGTCGCCCTCCTCGATGGCGAGCTGGCCGTCGACCGCGGCGCGAGCGCGGCGCTGGAGCCCTCCGACCTCGCGGGCCTGCTCGAGGCCGACGCGCTCCTCGTTTCCGGCTACCTCCTCTTCCACGACGACAGCGCAGCCACAGGCCTCGCGGCGCTCGCCGGCGCCCGAGCGAGCTGGCGCGCGGTCGACGCGGGCGGGCGCGCGTCTCGAGCCCTCGTCGCTCGGCCGCGCAGCGACAGCGAACGCGCTCTTCCTCGACGAGTCGGCGGCGCAGAGGGTCACGGGCGCCGCGCCCGAGGAGGCGACGCGCCTGCTCGGCGAGCGCTTCCGCCTCGTCTGCGTCACACGCGGCGCTGCGGGCGCGATCGGCTCGCTCGACGGGACGCTCGCCCGGGCCGAGCCGCCCACCGTTCATCCGGGCGCTGCGGCCGGTGCGGGAGACGCCTTCGCGGCCGGCGTGCTCGTCGCGCTCACGGAGGCTGCAGGGCTGTCCGAGGCCCTCACGGCCGGATGCGCGCTGGGCGCACGGGCGGCTGCCGCGCCCGACGGGTGGCCGCCTACTCGCTGAGCGGCGGTCCGTCAGTCGCGCGCTCTGCGCGAAGCCGTGCGAGGACGCCGAGCAGGGCGATCACGAGCCCCGCGGCGACATAGGAGATCGCGATCTGCCAGCCGGCGAGCCCGTCCTCGGGTGCAACGGCCGGCGCGAAGGGAACGAGACCACCGATCAAGCCGAGCGGATCGACGACGAAGTAGGTCGTCGTGATCAGGATCCCGGCTGCGCCGAGAACCGCGTAGCTCGAGCGTTCGAGGCCGTACGCGACCGCGACATAGCCGAGCGCGATGAGTCCCACGAGCCCCCAGCCGAGGTCGCCGCCGACGAGGCCGAGCACACCGCCGCCGGCGGCGGCCCCGCCGACGGCATGGAGCCAGAAGCCGGACGGTGCGCGACCGGCCCGGTCGGCGACGACGCCTGCCGCTGCGAGCGCGAGCCCGGCGACGATCGAGAGCAGCGCGCCGGCGTCGTCCCACGAGACGAGCGAGCCGAGGTCGGCGACGGCGATCCAGAACGCGAGTGCCGCCGGCAGGACGAGCAGCGGCGTCCGAAAGCGCCGCAAGGCGGCCAGCGCGGCGCCGATCGTGAGCGCCTCGACCAAGAGGGTGGCCGGCTGGTAGTCCCCGATGTCCGCGTCGAGGACGCCAAGCGCGTTGAGGAGCCCTCCCGCCAGCACGGCGAGCAGGACCACGGCGAGCGTCGCCCCGACTCCGGCTGCGACCACGCGGCCCGCCCGTTCGAGCAGCAGCGCGAGGGTGAGCGCGACGGCCGTCGCGAGCGCTGCGTAGCCGACGAGTGCCCAGTCCCCGTGCTCTTCGCCCAGGATCCCGAGCAGCGCAAGCGTCGCGACGAGCGCGACGAGCGCCCCGATGTAGACGAGCGCGCTCGCGCTCGACCAGATCGGGCGGACCGGGTCGGCCGGAGCAGGCGCTCGATCACGAGGCGATCGTGCCGAACCGGCCGGACGTCAGTCGTCGCCGAGCGCGACCCGGCCGGTCCGCCGAGCCCAGATCCACCATTTCATGATCGGCACGGCGAGCACGATACCGCCCCCGATTGCGGCCCAGTCGGGTAGCACCGTGCTCAGCAGCGAGGCGGGAATCATGAACGCGAAGATCGGAACGAACAGAACGTCCCAGCAGTTCAGGCGAACCTGTTGCCGCAGCTCGTCGGCCCAGCGCCCGACCATCTGCTCCAAGTGCACGTCAGCCGTCGTTCCTTCGGGCGCCTTCGGCCACGTGTCGAGCACGACGAGACGTACCTCGTGCCCCCAGCGCTGGAGCTCCTCGTCAGTGGGCTCGCGACGCAGGATCTCGGCGGCGCGCGGACCCATCCGTTCGCGCAGCGCGGCGCCGATCTCCTGCATGCCGCCGAACGAGACGACGAACTCGCGCCGCGCCTGCTCCGGCGAGGGTCGGGCCTCCACGCGCGGGACTATGGCAGACGCATGTGGAGACCATGCCGCTGGTTTCTTGACGCGTGGAAGTTCGCGGCCGGAGGGGTGGTGCGTGAGCACGGATCCGCAGAGCCGCGTGCGACGACGGCGGCGGGGCCGGCCGGTCAGGCACGCGGCGGCGTTACCAGCCGCGCGTCTCGAGCAGCTGCTCGGGGGCGAGCTCGGCGGCGGAGATGCCGACCATCGGCTCGCCCAGGCCCGCGCTGACGCGGGCGAGGATCTCGGCGTCGCGGTAGTGCGTCGTCGCCTCGACGATCGCCTTCGCACGCAGTGCCGGGTCGCCGGACTTGAAGATGCCGGAGCCGACGAAGACGCCGTCGGCACCGAGCTGCATGCAGAGCGCGGCGTCGGCCGGGGTCGCGATCCCGCCGGCGGTGAAGGTGACGACCGGCAGCCGTCCGTTCTCGGCCACCCACTTGACGAGCTCGTACGGGGCGCGCAGCTCCTTCGCCTCGGCGTACAGCTCCTCCTCGCGCAGCACGCCGAGCCGGCGGATGCCGCCGAAGACGGCGCGCATGTGCGTGACCGCGTTGACGACGTCGCCGGTGCCGGCCTCGCCCTTCGTGCGGATCATCGCCGCGCCCTCGGCGATCCGCCGCAGCGCCTCGCCGAGGTTGGTGGCGCCGCAGACGAACGGGATCTCGAAAGCCCACTTGTCCACGTGGTGCGCGACGTCCGCCGGCGTCAGCACCTCGGACTCGTCGATGTAGTCGATCTCGAGCGCCTGCAGGATCTGCGCCTCGACGAAGTGGCCGATCCGGCACTTCGCCATCACGGGAATCGTGACGGCTGCCTGGATCTCCTGGATCATCGCCGGGTCGGACATGCGGGCGACGCCGCCGTCGCGGCGAATGTCGGCGGGGACGCGCTCGAGCGCCATCACGGCGACCGCGCCTGCGTCCTCGGCCACCTTCGCCTGCTCGGCGTCGACGACGTCCATGATCACCCCGCCCTTGAGCATCTCGGCCAGGCCGCTCTTGACGCGCATCGTGCCGGTCTCGGTCATGGCGTGAGTGTAGCCACCGCAGACCCTCGCATCACGCGTCGGAATATGCGATAGCTACGCATACCGAACGCGACTCCTCTCCCCCTCCAGCCGGACCGGCCGCTTCGGCGGTTGGGCCGTCTGGCCCAGACAGGAGCGTTCGGGAGAGGGGTCCGTGCACTTGCGCGGGCCCCTCGCCTGTACTTGCTGCGCAGGGAGCACCGGCAAAGCCGGTGCTCCGCGCCAAAACCCCTGAAGGGGACGGCTTCGCCGTCCCGACCTGGCGACACGCCAACCGGGCCGGTCGTGCCCGCCCACGAGGCGCCGCGGACAGCGTCTCTGCTGCGCTACCCGGTTGAGACTTCTTTGCCGAGCTGCTTCGACCACCAGTCGGACTCGCGCTGCTCCATCTGCTGCTGCAGCTGGCCGACGTACTCGGCGAGGTCGCTCTCCTTCTTCCCGAGCCGCAGCTCGAGCTCGCCGACGTGCTTCTCGCGGTGCTCGAGCTTGGACTCGCGGATCTCGGCGTCCGCCTCGAGGTGCGCCCACCGCGACTCGATCTCCGCCTCGCGCTCGTCGAGCTCGCGCTGGCGGTCCGAGATCGACTCCTCCGTCTGGTTGAGCCGGCTCTCGCGCCGCTCGACGCGCGCGCGCTGGGACTCGAACAGGGTCTCGGAGCTCGTGATCTCTGCCTCGCGGGCCGCCAGCTCGCGGCGCAGGTCGTCGATCCGGCGCGCCTCCTGCTCGAGGAACTCGGCGGTCTGGCCCTCGGCCTCCTCGCGGCGCACCTGCGACTCGCGCCGGTTGATCTCGGCCTCGCGTGCGGCGAGCTCGCTCTCCTTCGCCGAGACCTCCGCCCGCTTCGCGCTCATCGCGGCCACGACCTCGCCCGTGCCGGAGCGCTCCTCGGCGAGCCGCTCCAGATCGGCGGTGAGGCGGTCGGCCTTCGCCTTCAGCTCGGCTTCCCGCGACTCGAGGCTCTCCTCGCGCGCCGTCACCGTCGCCCGCGCCTTTACGAGCTCGCGCTCGCGCTCCGCGAGCTGGCGGTCGCGGTCGGAGACTTCCGACTCCTGGTCGCGGAGAACCGTCTCGCGGGTGACGAGCACGGCCTCGCGCGCCTCGACGCGCGCAGTCGCCTCCGCCGCCTTCCCCTCCACTTCGGCGAGCGCGCGCTCGAGCGCCCGCTCCCGCTGGGCGAGCGCGGCTTCCTGTTTCGCCAGCTCGGTCGTGGCCTCGGTGCGCTCGCGATCGGCGCTCGTGAGCTCACGGAACTTGATCGAGATCTGCTTCTCGCGCTCGGCCGTGCGGGTCTCCGCTGCGGCCAGCTCTGCCTTCAGCTCGGCGAGCCGCTGCTGCTCGACCGCGGCGGCTTCGGCGCGCAACCCCAGCTCGTGCTCGCGTTCCTCGAGCTCGGCCTGCTGGGCTGCGAGCTTCGCAGCGCGGGCGTCGACCTCGGCGGAGCGGAGCGACATCGCCTGCGCGGAGCTCCCGTCCTCCTCGAGCCGTGCCTGAAGGTCGGTGAGCTCTGCACGGGCGTCCTGGTCGCGGGCCTGCGCCTCGGCCAGCTCGCGCCGAAGGTTCGCCAGCTCCGCCTCCGCGAAGTCCGGCAGCTCGACGGTCTCGGCGGCAGGCGGCAGCTCAGTCGGCTCCGGGGTCTCGGGCTCCGCGACCGGCTCGTCGGTCTCGCGCCGCTTCTCGAGCTGAGCGCGAAGGCCGGTGCCGAATCCCTGCTCGGTGTCGTGCTCCGTCGTGGCCATCAGAAGATCTTCATCAGGTTGAGGAAGGCAGGGCCGAGCACGACGATGAACATCGCCGGGAAGATGAAGAGCACGGTCGGGAACAACATCTTGATCGGCGACTTCATCGCCTTCTCCTCGGCGGCCGCCTGACGCTTCAGCCGGGAGTCGACGGCCTGCACGCGCAGGATCCGTCCCAGCGAGATCCCGAGCTGGTCGGCCTGGATGATCGCCCGGCAGAAGCTCGCGACCTCGGGCGCACCGGCGCGCTCGGCCAGCTTCTTGAGGGCGTCGTGGCGCGACTCGCCGATTCGCATCTCACCGAGCGTCATCGTGAACTCCTCTGCGAGCTCTCCCTCCATGTGCTCGGTCAGCTTTGCGACCGCGCCGTCGAATGCGAGACCTGCCTCGACCGAGACGGCGAGCAGGTCGAGCGCGTCCGGCAGTTGCGCCCTGATCGCCTCCCTGCGGCGTCTGCCCCGCATCGAGACGACGACGCCGGGAGCCGTGAACCCGAGACCTGCAAGAGCGAAACCGGCGATCAGTCCCATCGTCGGGCCGCCCGTCGAGGCACCGAACGTCATCCCGACGAGACCGCCTCCGACCGCCCCTGCCCCCTTTGCGGCGAGGAACGTCGTCGGCGTGATCGTGTGGCCCATGCCGGCCGAGAGCAGCCGCCCGGCGATCGTCTCGACCGTGAGGCGCGGGTTCAGACGCAGAGCGATGCGAGCGAGCCTGGCCCCGGCGGGGACGATGACACGCTCGTGGAAGCGGAGCCGGTCGAGTCCGCCGGCGCCCACGCGGACGTGGCCGTAGGTGGCGGCGCGGCGCAGCGCACTATGGCGCTCCCGGCTCGGCTGGGTGACGACCTCACCGGCCACGTAGACGGCGGCGGCGAGGAGGACGGCGGACAGTGCAAGCAGCATCGGATCAACCCCTGAATGCGACGATTTTGCGGAGCATGAGACTGCCGACCGCCATCATCACGAGGCCCAGGATCATCAGCTTGTGGCCTGCGGACGAGTGGTAGAGCGGATCCATGTACTCCCGGTTCACGAGCGTGGTGGTGCCGAGGATGAAGAAGGGAATCCCGACGAGCACGTACGCCGAGGCGCGGCCCATCGCGGTCAGCGAGCGGATCTTCCGCGCGAACTGCTGCCGGTTGCGGACCGCGTCGGCGACCATGTCGAAGATGCTCGCGAGACTGCCGCCGACCTGCCGCTGGATCGTGACGGCGGTGACCACGAACCGAACGTTCTTCGAGCCGATCCGCACAGCCATGTCGGCGAGCGCATCGTCCATCGGCCGGCCCAGCCGCGTCTCGGTGAGCACGCGGTTGAACTCCTTGCTCGCCGGCGGCTGGCCCTCGTCGACCACGGCCTGGATCCCCTGGCGGAAGCTGTGTCCCGCCTTCAGCGAGGCGGCGAGCGTCACCAGCAGGTCCGGCAACTGGTCGTCGATCGCGGCGAGGCGGCGCTTCGCCTTCCACCAGACGACGAGGATCGGGATCGACGCGGCCGCGGCCATCGCGAGGACCGTGACGAACGTCGCGGCGCCCGCGAGTGCGAAGACCACGCCGATCAGGAGTCCCGAGCCGGCCGCCGCGTAGACGAGCTCGACCGTTCGCAGCGGGATGTCGGCCCGCTCGAGCAGCTGATGCAATGCGTGCCAGGCGCGGAGATGGCCGAACGCGCGCTCCGTCGCCCGGAACAGCGTCGACGCGGTGACGAACCGCTCCTGTACCGGTCCCCGGACGCGTTTCCGCTGCTCGCCGAGGTGCGGCGTGATCTGCCGGCGCAGTCGCGAGCCGAGCGGTGCGCGCATCGCGAAGAGCACTGCCAGCAGGACGAGGAAGCCGACGGCGGTCGCGGTGACCGCGGGCCCGACCTTGAAGACCGACTCGGGCAGCTTCGACCGCTCGACGGCCGCAGCTGCGGCAACGCCGGGCGCAACGGACTCTGCGCTTGCTGAGCCGGATGCGACCTTGATCCGGTCGCCCGGCCGCGCCGACGTGACGTAGGTGAGCTGCCACGTGCGCCGGAGCTCGGAGGCGAGCGCGGCGTAGACGGCGCGGAGATTCGACGTGCCGTTCGCGCCGGCGTAGCGGCCTCCGGTCTTCTCGGCCAGGCGCTGGAGCGGGCCGGGCCGGAAGCTCGAGCTCTCGATCCCGATCGGGTAGACCGCCACGTGCGCCTCGCGCGCGGCGGCGATCGCCTGCTCGAGACTCGCGTCGCTGGAGACCTCCTGGCCGTCGGTGAGCAGGACGACGACACGGGTCGCGTTGACATCGGCGGCGAGCGCCTGCGAGGCGAGCACGACCGAGTCGTAGAGCGCGGTTCCCTGCACCTCGTCCACTTCGATCGCGCGCAGCGCAGAGACCGCCTCTGCCGGGACCGACGAGAATGCCGTCAGCTGGACGGCCCGCCGGCCGACGGCGAAGACGGCGATCCGGTCGGGGCGGGTCTTCGCACCGACGAACTCCTGAGCTGCGGCGGACGCGTCGGTCATCGCCTGCCCGAGCATCGACTGTGACCTGTCGACGACCATCGCGATGCTCTTCTCGCGGCCGAGGTTCACGGCTTCGAGGCCGACCACCGGCTCGCCGTTCTCGACGAGCGGCGGCGCTGCACCGACGGGCTTCGCGGTGACGACCGTGGCCCGCACCGTCGGGTAGCCCGACGTGTCGAGGCTCGTCAGCTTCGGGCCTGCGGCCGCCGCGACCCCGGGCAGGACCGCGCAGAGGCAGGCGAGTGAGAGCAGCCGCCTCATGTGACGCTCCCGTACGGCGCCGCCCCGAAGGTCGGGCGGCCGCCGGGCGCGTCGGAGCGGAAGAACGTCGGCGGCAGGATCACGCCGTTACCGGCCATCTTCTCGAGGAAGTGAGGCTTGAGCCCGGTGCAGGCCAGCGGCTGCAGCAACCTCGCACCGCGCGTCGAGTGCACGCTGTCCTCGTCCGGCGCCTTCGCGACGAACAGGTCCTGCAACGTGATCACGTCCGACTCCATCCGCAGCACCTCGGTCACGTGCGTGACCCGACGTGACCCGTCGACGAGGCGCGAGATCTGGACGAGCAGGTCGAACGCGCTCGAGATCTGCTCGCGGATCGCGCGGTGCGGCAGCTCGACGCCGCCGGTCATGACGAGCGTCTCCAGGCGGGAGAGCGCGTCGCGCGGGGTGTTGGCGTGGATCGTCGTCAGCGAGCCTTCGTGGCCCGTGTTCATCGCCTGGAGCATGTCGAGGGTCTCGGCGCCGCGGACCTCGCCGACGATGATCCGGTCGGGGCGCATGCGCAGGGCGTTGCGGACGAGCTCGCGGATGCGGATCTCGCCCTGGCCCTCGATGTTGGGCGGGCGCGACTCGAGCGTGATCACATGCTCCTGCTGGAGCTGCAGCTCGGCCGCGTCCTCGATCGTGACGATGCGCTCGTCGCCGGGCACGAACGCCGACATCGCGTTCAGCATCGTCGTCTTACCGGTGCCGGTACCGCCGGAGATGAGCACGTTCAGCTTCCCCTTCACGCACGCGGCGAGGAACTGTGCCGCCTGCGGCGTGAGCGAGTTGAAGTTGATCAGGTCGTCCATCGTGTACGGATCACGCGCGAACTTCCGGATCGTCAGCGTCGGGCCCTTGAGCGAGAGCGGCGGGATGATCGCGTTGACGCGGCTGCCGTCGGGCAGGCGCGCGTCGACCATCGGGGAGCTCTCGTCGATCCGGCGGCCGACCTGCGAGACGATCTTGTCGATGATCCGGTGGACGTGGGCGTTGTCGACGAACGACGCATCCGTCCGCTCGAGCCGGCCCTCGCGCTCGACGAAGATCCGGTCGTGGTTGTTGACCATGATCTCGGTGACGGAGTCGTCGCGGAGGAACGGCTCGAGTGGGCCGTAGCCGAGCACGTCGTCGGCGATCTCGCGGACGATCCGGCGGCGCTCCTCCCGGGTGAGCGGCGTCCGGTCGAGGGCGAGCTGCTCGGTGACCGCGTGCAACACGCGCTCGGAGAGGTCCTCGGCGGACTCCCGCTTGAACAGCTCCGGCCCGAGCTTCGCGATCACCGCGTGGTGGATGCCGCTCTTCAGCTCGGCGTACGGATCGCTGGCGCCCGTGTCGGACGCCGGCGAGGCCGCGTGGTTGGTAACGGGGCCGGCCAGCGCGGCCGGACGCTCGGCGGTCACGCCGGCGGCCCCGTTTCCGTTCTGCTTCGAGAGCCTGTCGTGGAGGCCCATGTTCAGGCCCTCGCCAGCGCGGCGAACATGCGCTTCCGCTTCGGCGGCTCGGTGGCGACCAGCGACTTGGCGACCTCTCGGATCGCCTTGGCGAAGTCCGAGCCGGTGTCGGCGATCGCCGGGGGTGCGCCCCGGTTCACGCCGAGCGGGACGGCCCGGTCGGATGGGATCTCGAAGCCGATCTTGACGTCGAGGGCACCCTCGACCTCCTTCTTCTTCATCCCCACCTTGCTGTTGGCGCGGTTGAGGACGAACTTGATCCGCGACGCCGGGAACGAGAGCAGCTCGAGCGTCTGCATCGAGAGGCGCACGTTCTTCAGGGTCGGCACGTCGAGGCCGCACAGCATCAGCAGCTCGTCGGTGCGGTCGAGCGTGGCCAACATCGGCCCGTGGAAGAACGGCGAGGTGTCGACGACGATCAGGTCGTACGACTCCCGCGCGACTTCGAGCAGGCGGGCCAGCTTCGTCTCGGTCACGAGCTCGGCGTCCTCCGGGCGCAGCGGCGCCGGCAGGATGTCGAGCCCGCACGTGTGCTTCGTGATGTAGCCGGCGAGCTTCTCGGAGTCGAGCTCGCCCGGTGCGACCACGAGGTCGTAGATCGTCTTCTCCGGCTCGATCCCGAGCATGATCGCCGCGTCTCCGAACTGGAGATCGAGATCGACCAGCAGCGTGCGCTTCTGCTCGTGCTTCGCGAACGAGGCAGCGAGATTCGTCGCCGTCACGGTCTTGCCCGTCCCGCCCTTCGGGGAGAAGACGGTCACGATCCGGCCGTGGCGCGTGTGGCCACCCTCGGCGACGAGCCGGCGGCCGGCGTGCGCCGCCTTGCGGAGGGCGAACACGACGTTCTCGGTCAGCTGCGGCAGCAGCAGGACGTCGGCGACTCCCTCCGAGTCGAGTGCCTCCTCGAGCAGCGCGGAGGACTCGCCGGAGGCGAGGATCACGATCGGCGAGCGCGTGTGCTCGCGAATCGCCGCGACCTCACCGCCGGGGAAGGAGGTCGACCGCGTTGCGTGGACGACGACCTGGAGGTGACCGCCGGCAAGCGCGGCCGTCGCCTCGGCGACGTTCTCGCTCCAGCCGACGAAGTCGAGATCCGGATGGGAGCCGAACGCCTCGCGGAGGCGATCGAGTCCCTCACAGGAGCCCGTGACGTAGATGCGAATGCTGTCGTTGGTCATCGGTTCTCTCCAAACGCGTCGTCGAGCTCGTTCGGGCGGACGCCCTCGCGCAGCATCGAGTTCGAGCTTTCGACGTTCTCGGGGCTGTCGGCGGCCTTCACCGGCGGGCGCAGCTCCAGGTGCCACTCGCCGTTCTTCATCGCCCAGAACAGCTTCTGCACCTGGACGTCGGTGACGGCGAGCGTTGTCGCGTAGCCGCCGTTGCGGGCGACCGAGGTGAGCTTTTCCGCGCCGGCCTCTCCGATGGGGGCGTCGAGCACCCGGATGTCGCGGAGGATGATCCGCGTGTAGTGGTTGTTGCTGCCTTCGGGGTAGTTCCACGAGGCGACGACGTCCACGCGGTCTCCGTCACGGAGCGTTCCCGCGAGCAGCTGCTGCGCGTCGCCCGAAACGGCGACGGCACGCTGCACACCGGTCAGCTGCGCCCGGATCCCGCGTTCGGCCGGCGAGGCGAACCGCCGGGTCGAGACCTGCTCGCCCGCGTAGACGGGCTGCGTCGCGACGAGTCCCTCGACCTGCGCCGGGTTCGAGATCGCTCCGGGCACGACGCTCCGGCGGACGATCTCACCCTTCTGCAGGAATCCCTTCTGGACGAGATCCTCACCGGCGGTACCCGCCGGGATGTCGCGCGTGGCCACGTAGATCGGCACGTTGGTCTCGTCCTTGCGGACGTTGCGCTGGTAATTCGTCACGTAGAAGCTCGTCAGCAGGGCAGCGACGAGGGCCAACGCGACTGCGATCGTGATGTTTTTGACCCTGTACGTCATGAGCGTCTCTTTTCTTCCTTAATCTCGTCGTTATTCGACGAGTTCGATTGCACGGACGCCGAAGTCCTCGGCGCCGCCGGCTTCAGATGTAATTCCCTCCCAGATCACCCGGACGAAATGGCCGCTGACCGTGCCCTTGTTGCCGTGGGCGGTGAAGCCCGTGACGACGAAGCCGACCCAGCCGACGATGTCGTACTTGAAGTTCGCACCGCCACCCGTCGTCTTGTCGTAGACGGGAAACAGCAACTCGTCGCCGATCCGCGCGTTCATGGCGTCCTTGAACTTGCTGTCGTTGAACGCCGCAGCCCGGATCGGAGCCGTACCAGCCGAGCGGCATGTAGCCCTCGTAGCCCCTCAGGATCCAGTCGGCGGAGATCTTGCCTCCGGTGCCGCCCTTCGATCCGTCGAGGTTGAGGAGCCGGAACGCGCCGGGCCCGGTCTTCTGGAGGTCGAGCGTCGTGGCGGTGCCGAAGCAGGGCAGCGGCGTGCACTGCAAGAGCGGATGCTTGATGTCGACCGCGATCGGCGCCGCCCAGCGGGCCTCGTCGGGGTTGCCCGACCGCGCCGACGCCTTCGCGTGCACGTCGACGGACGAGACACCGAAGAGCTTGGAGAAGGTGCCGGGTGCCTGGCGCGTCACGTTCACCGTGACGGTGTCGTTCGCCACGTTCTTGGACGAGAAGGTGACGACCGCAGTGCCACCGCCGTTCTTCGTCATGTACTCGGCCGCGAGCACGCTGGCGGTTCCGGTGCTCTCGGGCAGTGCCTGGACTGCGGCGAGGGCCGAGGCGTCGGCGGCGGACTGTGAGCTGCGCTGCTCGCGGAACCAGGAGCCGACGTCGAGGACGAGGGCGACCGCACCCAGCAGGGCAACCATGAAGATGACGGTGAGGACCGTGGCCTGGCCACGTTCGTTGCGGCAAGTAGTCATTCGATGCGCTCCGTGGTCTGGCTGTTTAGGTCGCCCGACGCCACGACGAACCCCAGTAGGTTGACCGCGTACGGGTAGGTGGCTCGGACGGTGACGTCGTTGCCGTGCTCCCAGCCGGGCGTGGTGACGAAGACCTTGAGCTTGGTCGACGTCATGCCGCTGGCGGAGCTCCGTACCGCAGCTTCTGCGACGGCGGCCGGCGAGGACTCGTGCCGGCTCACTGCCGCCTTGCGCGCTCCCGCCCGAGTCGAGTCGGTGAGCGTGACGTAGTCGTTGTAGACGACGCCGAACTGGATCACTCCGAAGAGAATCACGAGCAGGATCGGGACGACGAGGGCGAACTCGACCATCGTCTGGCCCTGCTCCTCTCTCAACGTTCGGCGTCTCATGATTGCGGCGGCTCTTTCTGTTGAAGGTGGTGGGCGCCCCGTCGTACGGGGCGCCCACCGGTTCCGTCGATGAAGCTCAGACGATCCCGCCGACGAGCTCGAGCGTGCGTTGAAGCGCAACCTCGACCGCGCCGGCAAGCAGGGAGAAGGAGGTGACGATGGCGATCGTGATCACAGCCAGGATGACGGCGTACTCGGCAAACGTCTGTCCCTTTTCGGCTGTGATGTTGACTCGATTCATCGACGGTTTCCTCCAATCTCGATCTCGTCTTTAGAGCATCCCGGTGACGGTGTCCAGGGCGGCGCCGATGGCGCCGGACAGGGCTCCGAGCGCCAGGATGATCCCGGCCGTGATCACGGCGAGGACGACCCCGTACTCGGCCATCGTCTGACCCTCCTCGCTCCGAACCTCAGCGAGCTTGTGCTGAATGGCGACGAAAAGCTTAAGCATGTAATTCACCTCCTCTCGAGCAGGAGAGAGCGGATGGGCTCCCGGACAAATGTGGCTGCCCGGGTAGTGGTGGAGATGGAATGTGCTTTGGCGACGCGGTCCTGCACGTGAGAAACCTTTCTCTCATCGGCGAGCCGCTTCGCCTGTTGTGGTGCGCTTTCGCTGTCAGCTTCGACCAGCGTTCGACAGCTAAGAAGCCCCTTCCGGGGTACTTCTTGCAGAATCGATTCAAGTTCCCCCGTTCGGGTGAGCGGCGCTAAAGCCGCTGCCGATAAGACAGGTTCAAACGGAAACCGTTGGCGGCGCGGTCGTAATCAAAGCAGCGCCGGATCGGGCGGAGCCCGGCACTCGCAATCAGGAGGAGCTGGGTCTCATGCCAGAACGGAACCGGAAACTTTGGAAGGCACTGCTGCCGCTCGGACTGCTGACCGTCGCGTTCGCGATGCTCCGCCGGCGCGGCGACGAGTGGGAGTACGGACACGACACCTCGACGCGGGACGCTCCCGCCGCGCCCCACACCCCGCGTGACCTGGGGCCACAGCGCCCCCGACCCGCGAAGCGGATCGCGCTGGCGGCGGGTTTCACCACGCTCTTCTTCGCAGGCGCCTCGTTCACCGCGGGCGCAGGGGACCTCGCGGTCCGGCTCGTCGACGACGACGCTGCCGCGCTCGCGGAGCAGCAGGCGGCCGGCGCCGGCGCCCTCGGGGCCACGCTCGCCGAAGCTGCCGAGTCGCCCGCCGAAGCAGCCGAACCACCCGCCGAGGCGGTCGAGCCGGCTCCCGCAGCCGAGCCTTCGCCGGTCGAGTCGGCACCGTCAGTCGCGGAGCCGGAGGGCGCCTCGCCGCAGCCGGCGCCTTCGAGCGCTGCAGCCACTGCTGCAGAGCCCGCGCCTGAGACCGCGTCCGAGACGCCGAAGAGCGTCGTCGCGGCGGCACCTGTCGACGCGCGCCCCGTGGCGCCTGCGGCAGCACCCCCGGTAGCCGCTCCGGCAAAGACCCGCGTGCCAGCCACGAAGAAGTGGGTCGTCAAGCGAGCTGCCGCGAAGCCGGCCCGTGCTCCCGAGATCGAGGCGGGGCACGAGCAGGGCTACGGCGAGCCGACGATCTGGCTCAATCGAGCTCTCCCCGATCCGACGCCCGCGTCGGCGCGGCTGTCACGCCCGTTCGCACACGACCTCGCCGCGATCTCGAAGCGGGCCGGCGCGGACTGGGCCACCGTGCTCGCCGTCCTGCGAGCGCAGGGCGAGCGCAGCTCGTCCCCGGCGACGCCGCAGGAGCTCCGTACGCTCGCCGGCCGGCTCGCCGGCCGGGATGCCTGGAAGGGAGCGCTGGCCGTCTCCGGCCGCACGGCGTTCGCCGACCGGACAGAGGCACTCGCCGACCTCTACCGCTTCGTCGGGCTCGAGTCGCTCGTGACCGGCTTCGCCGCCTCGAAGGACCGGCTCGTGCAGCGGCTCCTCCAGACCGAAGGCGTCCTGCTCTACGACGCCGGCCGCGCCGACATCGACGCGGGCCGGATCGACGTCCGGATCGTCGTCCTGCTCGGGTATCTCGCCGAGCGCCACGGCTCGGTGACCGTGTCGAGCCTCTTCTCGGGGCACCGCACGTACGCACGCCCGGGCGTCGTCTCCGCGCATGTCTTCGGGCACGCGGTCGATGTGGTCGCAGTCGGCGGCACGCCGATCGCCGGCCACCAACAGCCCGGCGGCACCACCGAGACGGCCGTCCGCTCGGTGCTGCTCCTCCCGGCCGAGCTGCAGCCGCAGCAGGTGATCTCCCTGCTCGGCCTCGGCGGCCCGTCCTTCCCGCTCCGCGACCACGGAGACCACATCCACGTTGGCTACTAGCCCGGCGAAGCTGACCGGCGCCGACGGGCGCGTCGTCTGCGAGCACCTGCTCGTGGCGGCGCGCCCGCTCCGGCGCATGCGCGGCCTCCTCGGCCGTGCGAGCCTGCCCGCGGGCGAGGGGATCCTCCTCCGCCCCGCGGGCTCGGTGCACACGTTCTTCATGCGCTTCCCGATCGACGTCGTCTTCCTCGATCGGGAGGACGTCGTCGTCGCCGTCGAGCCCGAGCTGCCGCCCTGGCGGGCAGCAGGCGCGAAGGGCGCGAAGGCCGTCGTCGAGCTCGCCGCCGGCGAGTGCGAGCGCCGCGGCGTTCGCGTCGGCGAGCGCCTCGCAGTGGTCTAGCGGGAGAGCCCGAGCGCCGCCTGCGCATGCTGGATCAGCCAGAGCGAGCAGAGCATCGCGTACGTCAGCGCAGGCAGGACGACCAAGAAGAGCCCGACGACCATTGCGAGCGAGCCTCCGAGCCCCGGCGCGAGCTGGAGCAGGACGAACGCGAGCACGAGGTGCGCAACCGCGCGCGGCAGTCGCTCCGGCGCGAGTGCCGGAAAGCGGACGTGGATCCAGAGGGCGAGCAGCGCGGCACCTGCCGCGAGCGCCAGGACAAAGGTCGAGTTGGACAACGTGTCTCCGATCTGAGCGCCAGACGGATGACGGGACGGCTGAGAACGCGGGCCCACCGCAGAAGGCCCGCCCGTTCTCGATGTGAGCTCGGGTCCACCGCAGGAGGCCCGTTGGCTCGTATTCGCTGGGCGCACCATGCACCACCGGCCGCCGGTTGACCTATCACCCAAGAGGTGGTTCACCGCGGCGCTTGACGAGAAGCGCGATCGTGTGCGAGAAGGTGGGCCCGCCTGGATTCGAACCAGGGCGCGACGGATTATGAGTCCGCTGCTCTGACCGCTGAGCTACGGGCCCGCTCGAGGACGAGCGTATCGCGGCCGCCGGTTCCCCAACGCCACCGGTTCGGCGACTGTCACAATGTCGCGCGATGAAGGCCTACCAGCAGGTGACCGAGCTCCGGACCGCGGGTGGGCTGACCGTCAAGGACATCACCGACGAGGTGCAGGACGCCGTCACCGCGAGCGGGATCAAGAACGGGATCTGCTCCGTCTACTCGCCGCACACGACCTGCTCGGTGCGGGTGAACGAGTTCGAGACGGGGTTCCTCGAGGACTTCGCGCTGCTGCTGAAGCGGCTCGTGCCGTCGGACAACTACTACGCGCACGACGACTGGGACCGGCGCACCGAGAACGTCTGTCCGGAGGACATGGACTTCGGCAACGGCCACTCGCACTGCATGTCGATGCTGATGGGCCCCGCAGGCGAGTCGATCCCCGTTTCCGAGGGTGAGCTTTGCCTCGGCACCTGGCAGCGCGTGCTCTTCCTCGAGCTCGACCGCGAGCGCGACCGCCGCTGGCTCGTCCAGGTCGTCGGCGTCTGAATTTGCCCGCAGCAGCCGAAATCTGCGAGAGCAGATTCCGGCTGCGCGAAGACCCCTGAAGGGTCGCTTCGCTCCCGCCTCACCGCGCTGTGGTGAGGGGGCTTACTCGGGCGTAACGTAAGCGGCCGTCAGGCCGCCGTCGACGAGGAACGTCGCCCCGTTGACGTACGACGACTCGTCGCTCGCGAGGAAGAGCGCGGCGTTGACGATCTCGCGCGGCTTCGCCAGCCGCCCGGTCGGCCAGTGGATGCGCCGGCGCTCGAGCGCAGCCGGATCGTCGCCGAAGATGTTGAGCAGGAGTGGCGTCTCCACCGGCCCGGGACAGAGCGCGTTCACGCGCACCCCCTGCCGCGCGAACTGCACACCCAGCTCGCGGCTCATGGAGAGGACGGCGCCCTTCGAGGCCGAGTAGGAGATCTGCGACGTCGCGGCGCCGAGGATCGCGACGAAGGAGGCGACGTTGATCACCGAGCCCCCGCCCCGCTCCAGCAGGTGCGGGATGCCGTGCTTGCAGCAGAGGAAGACCCCACGCGTGTTCACGGCCTGGACGCGGTCCCAGGCCTCGACTGATGTGTCGAGCACCGAAGCGTCGTCGCCGGGCGAGATCCCAGCGTTGTTGTAGAGCACGTCGATGCCGCCGAAGCGCTCCGCGGCCGCGGCCATCATCGCCGCAACGTCCGCCTCCTCGGCCACGTTCGCCTGCACCGCGAACGCCTCGCCGGAGCAGAGCCCGACCGTCTCCTCGGCGGCCGCGAGATCCAGGTCGGCGACGCAGACCCTCGCTCCTTCGCCGGTGAAGACGACGGCCGCCTCCCGTCCCATCCCGCCGCCGGCGCCGGTGATCACACAGACCTTGCCCTCCAACCGCATCTCAGCCCTCCGTCGACAGGAACACGTTCTTGACGTCCGAGTAGCCGTCGAGCGCGTGCATCCCGAGCTCGCGCCCGAAGCCCGACTGCTTCATCCCCCCGAACGGCGTCGAGACGCGCACCGAGCTGTTCGAGTTGACGCTGAGCACGCCCGCCTCGACCGCCCGTGCGACCCGCAGCGCCCGCGCACCGTCGCGCGTCCAGATCGAGCCGGAGAGCCCGTAGGGCGTGTCGTTCGCAAGCCGGACCGCCTCCGCCTCGTCCGCGAACGGGATCACGGCCGCGACCGGCCCGAACACCTCCTCGCGCGCGATCCGGTCGTCGTTCGACGCCTCGACGAGCGTGCAGGGAAACCAGAACCCCGGCCCGTCCGGCGCGTCGCCGCGGAAGATCGGCTCGCCCTCGACGAACGACGACACCGTCTCGCGGTGCGCGGCCGAGATCAGCGGCCCCATCTCGGTCGCGTCGTCCTCGGGGTCGCCGACCCTGACGCTCCTCGTCGCGTCGACGAGCAGCTCGAGGAAGCGGTCGTAGGCGCTGCGCTCGACGAGGATGCGCGAGCGGGCGCAGCAGTCCTGGCCGGCGTTGTCGAAGACCGCGTACGGCGCCGAAGCCGCGGCGCGCTCGAGATCCGCGTCCGCGAAGACGACGTTCGCCGACTTGCCGCCGAGCTCGAGCGTGACCCGCTTGATCGTCGCGGCAGCGCCTGCCATCACCGTCCGCCCCACCTCGGTCGAGCCGGTGAAACCGATCTTCGCCACGTCCGGATGCGCCACCAGCCGCGCGCCGACGACAGAGCCCTTCCCGACGAGCACGTTGACGACGCCCTCCGGGATGCCCGCCTCGAGCACGAGCTCGGCGAGCCGCAACGCCGAGAGGGGCGTCAGCTCGGCCGGCTTCAGGACGACGGTGTTGCCCGTGGCGAGCGCAGGCCCGAGCTTCCAGGAGGCGATGTTGAGCGGGAAGTTCCACGGCACGATCAGCCCGACGACCCCGAGCGGCTCCCGGAACGTGACGTCGACGCCGCCTGCCACCGGAATCGACTCGCCGTAGTGCTTGTCGACGGCGCCCGCGTAGAAGTGGAAGACCTGAGCGACCATCCCGATCTCGCCGCGCGCGCCGGCGATCGGCTTGCCCGCGTTCCGAGACTCGATCCGCGCCAGCTCCTCACCGTGCTCCTCGACGAGCGTCGCGAGCCGCCGCAGCAGCCGCGCCCGGTCGCCGGGTGCGATCGCCTTCCAGGCCGGAAACGCGGCCTTCGCGCGCGCTACGGCTGCGTCCGTCTCCTCGACCCCGGCCTGCTCGAGCTCGGCCAGGGGCTCCTCGGTCGCAGGGTTGAGAACGGTCAGCACCTGCGTATTTGAACATCTCCTCAAGCGCCGCGCGCGTGCCGCCGATGACAGAGGCGTGGGAGCCGTGCTGGAACCGGCGCAGAGGGCAGTCGAGGAGCTCGTCGCGCACTATCAGGCAAAGGCCCGGGCGGTCGGCCGCCTCGGCGTCGCGGTCGGCGCGACAGTGGGCGTCCTGGTCGGCTCCGTGCCCCTGAGCCCGCTCCGCTTCGCCTGGCCGATCCCGGCCGACTTCGGCATCGCGACGATCCTCGGCGGACTCGTCGTCGGCGTCCTGATCGGGTACGTGATCGGCGACTCGCGCGCCCGGATGTACCAGCGGATGGCCGAGCAGGCGCGGCTGCAACTCCGGCTCGAGGAGCGGATCTCCCAGAACGACCGGCGCATGGCGCAGCTCCTGACCGCGCTCACGGCACGAGCGGCAGCGGCCGCCGCGGCAGCCGAGCAGCACTCCGCTCCCGCCCCACCGCAACCGGTGCCGCAGCCGCCAGCCACACCTTGCTCCGGTGCCCCCGCTGACGCCGGAACCGGCTCCCGTGCAGGTCGCACAGCCCGCGCATCAGAGCGCCGCCCTCGCCGCGCCGCCGCTCTCGCCGCCCGTCTCCGGTTAGGCCCTCGCGGCCCGGTACGCCCGGGCTTCCTCGACGAGCGCCCGGAAGAGCGCCGCGTCCGAGCCTGCCTCCGGATGCCAGAGGACGCCGATCGCGAACCGCCGGTCCGGATCCTCGAGCGCCTCGAGCGTGCCGTCCTCGGCCCAGGCGACCTCGACGAGCCCCTCGCCGACGCGCCCGAAGCCCTGATGGTGGTGAGACTTCACCGGCGCGCGGTCGCCGAGCAGGCCGCCGAGACGGGAGTCGGGCTTCACCTCGACGTCGTGGTCGGCGAAGACACCGGGTGTGTGCTTGTGCTTTTCGTCGCCGACGACGTCGGGCAGGTGCTGGACGAGGTCGCCGCCACGGACGACGTTGAGGAGTTGCGAGCCGCGGCACACGGCGAGCACGGGCAGGTCGCACTCGAGCGCCGCCCGCAGCAGCGCCAGCTCGCCGCCGTCACGGTCGGGCCGCGTCCCCGTCGTCGCCGGATGCGGCTCCTGCCCGTACACCGACGGCTCGAGGTCGGCGCCGCCGGAGAAGACGATGCCGTCGAGTGCTCCGAGCGTCTCCTCCACCCCGTCCTCGCTCGGCGGGACGAGTAGCGCTCGCCCGCCCGCCTCCTCCACCTGGCGGACGTACGCGAGCGGGATCAGCACCGCCGGCTGATCCCAGGCGCCCCAGCGCACCTCGGCCTCGGCGTAGGCGGTGATCCCGATCACCGGCCGGCGCTTGTGTCTATCAGTCACAAGCAGCTCCGATCGCCAGTATCCATCCCGTTCACGCCGAGCTTGTGTCTATTAGACACAAGCTCTAGCCGCGCTCGAAGAAGCGCTCGCGCTCGTAGCAGGTGACGGCGCGGTCGAAGAGCTCCTGCTCGGTGCGGGCGTAGTTGAGGTAGTGCTCGACGACCTCGTCCCCGAGGGCGCTGCGCGCGACCGATCCTGCCTCGAGCGCCGCGATCGCCTCGCGGAGCGAGTGCGGGAAGCGGTCGGCGTCCGACTCGTAGGCGTTTCCCTCGAGGGCCGGCGGCAGCTCCAGCCCGCGCTCGATCCCGTCGAGGCCGGCTGCGATGATCGCCGCGAAGGCGAGGTAGGGATTGGCGTCGGCGCCCGGGATCCGCGTCTCCGTCCGCAGCGCCGGCCCGTGCCCGACGATGCGGAAGCCGCAGGTGCGGTTGTCCCGCCCCCACGCGAGCGTCGTCGGCGCCCACGAGCCGGCCGCGTAGCGCTTGTAGGAGTTGACGTTCGGCGCGAGGAAGATCGCGAGCTCCTTCAGATTGGCGATCTGCCCGGCGAGCCAGCCCTGGAACTCGGGCGTCTCCCCGGCGAAGGCGCTCTCCTCGCCGCGCCACAGCGACGAGTGGATGTGGCAAGAGGAGCCGATCCAACTGTGGTCGGGCTTGGCCATGAAGGTGATCGAGCACCCGTTCAGATGCGCGATCTCCTTGGCGCCGTTCTTGTAGACGACGTGGTTGTCGGCCATCGTCAGCGCGTCGGCGTAGCGGAAGTTGATCTCGTGCTGGCCCGGCCAGGCCTCCCCCTTCGAGGTCTCGACCTTGATCCCGGCCGCGTGCATCCCGTTCCGGATCTGCCTGATGAACGGCTCGTCGTAGGTGCTCGCGAGCACGTGGTAGTCGAGGATGTACGGCACCGACGGCGTCAGCCCGCGGTAGTGCCGCTCGTGCGCCTCCGCGTACGTCTCCTTCAGCAAGTAGAACTCGAGCTCGGAGCCGACCATCGGCGTGAAACCGAGCGCCTCGGCCCGTTCCACCTGCGCGCGCAGCACCTGGCGCGGCGACGGGGCCACGGGCGAGCCGTCGTGCCAGCCGACGTCGCAGAGCACGAGCGCGGTCGCCTCGAGCCACGGGATCCGCCGCAGCGTCGCCAGGTCGGGCGCGAGCGCGAAGTCGCCGTAGCCCCGCTCCCAGCTCGCGAGCGCGTAGCCGGGCACGGGATCCATCTCCATCTCGAGCGCGAGCAGATAGTTGCAGCCCTCGATCGCATGCCCGGCGTCGAGCTCCTCGAGGAAGAACTCGCCGTGCAGGCGCTTGCCCATGAGGCGGCCCTGCATGTCCGTGAACGCGACGACAACGGTGTCGATCGCGCCGCTCTCGATCTCTCCGCGCAGCTCGTCGGGGCTCAGCATCGCTCTCCTCGAAAGGGCGGGAGAGCCGGCGGCGGCCGGCCCTCCCACTCGCTCGTCGAAGTCTACGGCGCGTCCGGGCCGGGGCCGGCCGGCACCTCGTCCATCTGCGCTTCGAGCCCGCCGCCCACGTGATCGGGTCCGCCGTGGCTCATGGCGAACTCCTCCTCGGGCGAGAGCACGAGCCGGTGCCGCCCCATCGCCGCGAAGTAGGCGATCGCGACGACGTAGAAGAGCGCGACGCCGTACACGCCCGGCCGGTAGTCGTCGTTCCAGAACAGCGCCACGAGCGAGATCAGCGCGATCACGCCGGCGACGATCGCTCCCCACTCGCCCACCGGGCTCCGGTAGGGCCGCTCGATGTCCGGCAGGTTCCGGCGGAGCAGCACGAACGAAACGGTCTGCATGAAGTACGAGATCACGGCCCCGAAGACGGCCATGGAGAGCAGCGCGGCGCCGACGGTGCCGGTGCCCCACTTGTAGAGGATGTACGCCGCGATCCAGCCGATCACCGCGCCGAGCACGAGCGCGACGTGCGGCGTGTTCCGCGTCCCGTGGGTGATCGAGAGCGGGTGCGGGTAGTAGCCGGCGCGCGAGAGCGAGAAGATGTTCCGCCCGTACGCGAAGATGATCGTGTGGAAGCTGGCGACGAGGCCGGCGACTGCGGCGAGCCCCAGCAGCGAGGCGGACGTGCCGTCGCCGAAGATCGTCTTCAGGCCGTCCAGCAGCGGCTCACCGGACTCGCTCAGCTCCTTCGAGCCCGGCGAGATGCCGGCGTTCAGGAAGAGGACGAGGAAGCCGGTGACGACGAGCGTCATCAACCCGTAGATCGTGCCGCGGGGGATGTCGCGCTTCGGATCGGACGACTCCTCGGCCGCGAGCGGCAGCTCCTCGATCGCGAGGTAGAACCAGATCGCAAACGGGAGGGCGTAGAAGATGCCCGGGATGCCCTCGGTGAACCAGCCGCCCTGGGTGTCGATCGCGAACTTCGAGAAGTCGAGCTCGGTGAGCGCGCCCGCGTAGAAGATGGCCAGGATCGCCAGCGAGACGAAGCAGATCGCGACCGTGAAGCGGAAGCTCGCCTCGACGCCGATGTAGTTCAGGCCGACGAAGATGGCGTAGAAGATCACCCACCAGAGCGGCTGCGAGAGCGTGAACCCGAACAGGTCGTCGCTGATCGTGTTCATGTAGCTGCCGATCCCGACGACGATCACGGCAGGCGTGATCACGTATTCGATCGTCTCTGCGACACCGGTGGTGAAGCCGCCCCACGGCCCCATCGCCGAGCGGGCGAACGAGTACGCGCCGCCCGTGTGCGGGAGAGCGGGCGACATCTCCGAGATCGAGAAGGCCAGCCCGAAGTACATGACGGTGACGATGATCGTCGCGACCAGGAGGCCGCCGAACCCGTACGCGAGCCCGAAGTTCCAGCCGAAGAAGTCGCCGGAGATGACCGCGGCCACCCCGAGGGCCCAGAGCGACCAGACGCCGGCATGACGCCGCAGCTTCCGCTGGTCGAAGTACTCGGCGCCGGCTTCGCGGTATGTCACGCCGCCGGTCTTGCGCCCCTCTGCCACGAGCTCACCTCCGTGCGTGGAATGTCACAGAAGTGGCGATCCTTTCACCCTCGTCGGGGAGGGGTCAAGACGACTTTCAACCGGTCCAGGCGCCACCGTTCTGGTCGATCGCCTGGCCGGTCACGTAGCCGGCGTCGGGCGAGAGCAGCCACCGCACGGTGCCGGCGATCTCCTCCGGCCGGCCCATGCGGCCGAGGGGCACCGCCGAGACTGCGTCCGCCACCGCCTCCTCCCGCGTCATCCCGGTGGCCTCCATCAGCGCGTCGATGCCCTGGCGGGCCATGTCCGACTCGACCCAGCCGGGGCAGATCGCGTTCACCTGGACGGCGTCGGCGGCGAGCTCCGCCGAGAACGAGCGCATGAGCCCGAGCAGCCCGGCCTTCGAGGCGCTGTATGCGGTGTAGCCGGGCACGGCGATCCGCGCGAGGATCGACGCGATCACGACGACGTCGCGGCGCTCGGGGCCGGGCGCGAGGTGTCGCACGGCTGCGCGGACGCACCAGTACGTGCCGAACAGGTTCGTCTCCACGATCTCGGCGAAGCGGTCGCCCGGCCCGTCCTCGTTCGGCCCCCCGATGCCGCTGTTCGCGACGAGCGCATGCACCGGACCGCGCGACGCGACCGCCGCGGCGAAGGCGGCGTCGACCGCGGCGCGGTCGCGGATGTCGCAGAAGTGCGCGTCGCCACCGACGTCGGCCGCGACGGCCTCGAGCTCGTCGACGTTCGGCGCGAGGAGCGAGAGCGAGGCGCCGTCGGCGCCGAGCCGCTCGGCGATCGCCTTCCCGATGCCCTTGCCGCCGCCCGTGACGACGACGTGTCTGCCGGTCAATGCCCCCATCCCGCTCCTTTTGTCGCTCTTTGCGTCAACTTCCTCGCTCTCCGGCTCTTGCCGGTCGGTTCGGCGGAGCATAGATTTTCGGTTCCCCGAGGCCCGTCTCTTTCGGTCACCCGGCCCGGGACCTTCCTTCGAATCGCCTCTAGAGCGTGCGAAGCGATGCGCAAACAAGCCGTTTCTTAAAGAAAAACCCGCAATTTGCGGACAGTGTGCCCCGGCGTGCCTTGACGGTCGGGCCGGCAGGCCCTACCTTCCCCCTTGCAGCGAGCACGGAGCGGGATTAGGTCGAGGCTCCACCGGAAGGCGAGTACGCGCAAGCGGAAACGTCGGTCGGAGGAGCGGACGAAACCGCCACCGGCTCGCTGAATTTTTTTGTGGTCCAAAAGGCGCGGATCGCAATCGCAGGCTTGTGAAAGGAAAAGGGCGCAATTTGCGGCAAGTGCTCTGCCGGCACCCTTGACCCCCGGCCGGGCCGGCCCTAGATTCCCCCTTGCAGCGAGCACGGGACGCGAGTAGGTCGATCCCACTCCGGTAGGCCGTAGGCGGAAGCCGAAAGTTCGTCGGGGCGGTGGACGAAAGCGCACCCGGCTCGCTGAATTTTTTGTGGCGCAATCGGAAACGGGCTCCGCGGAAGCGGAGCCCGTTTCGCGCCAAGACCCCTAAAGGGTCGCTTCGCTCCCTGGGCTCGCACACGAACGGCTCGAGCACGAGCGGGTTCGAGCACGAACGGCTCGAGGACGAAGCTCACCGGTAACTTCTCGCCGTGCGGCGGCTCCTGATCCTCGTCTCGGTGATCGTGTTCGTCGACGCGATGCTCTTCGGGGCGCTCGCGCCGCTCGTGCCGGGCTACGCGCGCGAGTTCGGGCTCTCGAAGACCGGCGCGGGGCTGCTCGTCGCCTCGTTCGGCGCGGGCGCCGTGCTCGGCGGCATCCCGGGCGGGCTCGCCGCCCAGCGGTGGGGCCCCAAGCGAGCCGTCGTCGCCGGTCTCTGCCTGCTCGCCGTCGCCAGCTTCGCCTTCGCCGCGGCCGAGGGCCCCTGGGCGCTTGGGCTCGCCCGGCTCGCCCAGGGCGCCGCGAGCACCGTCACCTGGGCGGGAGCGCTCGCGTGGCTCACAGTGGCGAGCCCGCGGGGCCGTCGCGGCGAGCTGATCGGCTACGCGTTCGGGGCGGCGGTCTTCGGCGCCATCCTCGGGCCGATGTTCGGCGCCGTCGCCGACGCCGTCGGCGTCCGACTGCTCTTCTCCGTCGTCGGCGGCATCGCCCTCGCGCTCGCCGCCTGGGCGGCGTCGCGCGAACCGGCGCCCACCGAGGCGCAGTCGCCCGGCGCCGTCCGCCGTGCCTTCGCCGACCGCGGGTTCATCGGCGGGCTCTGGCTGAACACCCTCCCCGCCTGGCTCTTCGGCGTGCTCGTCGTCCTCGTGCCACTCCGGCTGGACAAAGGGGGCTTCACCGTGTTCGGGATCGGCGCGGTCTTCCTCGTCGCCGGCCTGATCGAGACGGGGGTCAACCCGCTGCTCGGCCGGTTCTCCGACCGGCGCGGCCGGCTTCTCCCCATCCGCGCGGCGCTCACGGCCTCGGTGGCGGTCGCCGTCGCCTTCGCAGGCGCACGCGACCCCTACACCGTCGCGGCGTTGACCGTCCTCGCGGCGATCGCGTTCGGGGCCTTCTACACACCCGGAATGGCGCTCGTCTCCGACCGCGCCCAGAGCGCCGGCCTCTCGCAGGCGGTCGGCTTCGGGATCATGAACACCGCCTGGGCGCTCGGGAACATGAGCGGGCCGGCACTCACGGGTGCGCTCGCCGAGACGACGGGCGACGCCCTCCCCTACCTGCTGGCGGCCGGGCTCTGCTTGGTCACGCTCGCGGCCACGGGAAGCGCTCGAGCGCCCACGCAGCGTCGAGTCGCCGAAGACGGTAGCTCTGCCCGTTGACGAGCGCGTAGTCGCCCGTCCGCGGATCCATCGGCAGGCGCGACTCCGCCGGATACCACCGGTTGTGCCGGTCGATCAGGTCGTTGACCTCGTCGAAGTCCCACGCGTGGGCGCTCGCCCGCCACTCCGCGTCGTCGCGGGCCGCCGCGTGCGCCGCGGCGAGCGCCTCCTCGTGCGCGGTCGTGAGCGCGTCGATCTGCCGCCGCCGGGCCATGTACGGCAGTGGCCCGCCGAGCGAGGCGAGATAGCTCCCGGCGTCGGGCCGGAAGTTGCGGAGGCGCAGCGGCACCGCCCGCCCCCGATACGGGCTGTCGCGCATGTCCGCCTCGAGGCCCTCGAGGTTGCGGCGGTCGCGCGGCGTGTCGGGGAGGACGACCCCCTGACGCATGATCCGCTCCCGCTCGCGCCGCTCCACGCGGCCAGCGTAGCCCTACCGGCCGAGCAAGCGCGCGAGTAGCCCCGAGCGCCGCTCCGGAGCCGGCGCAGGCTCCGCCGCGGGCTCCGGCGGTGTCGCCTCGACCAGCGCGCGCACGTTCTCGCTCGACCGCTGCCGTGCCTGCTCGGCCCGTTCGCGGTCACCCCGCACCGCAGCGCGCATGTCCTCGATGTGACTCTCCTCTTTCACCCGTCGGAGGTTCGCTCCGCCACCCGAGGTTCCTCCCCTTCGAGGAAGGCACAGCGGCGCCCGTCCGCCGGCAGCGGCGACCGGCCGAGCCTGAGCACCCGAAAGTCGGTTCCCTCGATCGTGATCGACCCGCCGGGCGCGGGCGGCACCCCTGTCTGGACGACGAGCCGGTAGCCGTTCGGCGACGGCAGGTAGGCGATCCACCCGGCAGCCTCCGACCTCGGTGCCTGCTCCCGAGCGGGCTTGCGGACGCGCTCCGGAGGTGCCGGGGGCGCAACCGGTGCCTCGGGCTCGACCTTCACGACGACGTGCGGCAACGGTGGACGTGGCTCCGCCGGCTTGCCGTCGTCGAGCAGGTCGACGACGCGCGCGACCAGCTCACCCAGCCTGTCGAGCGAGGGTTGGAGCTCGGAGGGCGGCGAGCGCCGCCGGCGGCGCCGGAACCACATCCAGGCGACTTTCGCGCCGGGCGCGCCGCTCCCTGCCAAGAACCCTAACCTCGCCCTAACAGTGCCGGGTTAGGGTCGGTCGACTAGTCACTCCGAGGGGGGTTCCGTGACCAGAGCCACCAAGCTGCCCGTCCTCGCCGTCGGCGCGCTGATCGCGCTCCTGCCGGCGACGAGCGCGCATGGCAAACCGGCAGCCGCTGCCGCCACGACGACCGTGTCCGTCACGGCCGGCAAGCCCTCCGAGTTCCGGTTCAAGCTCTCCCAGACAGCGGTGACGACCGGCACCACCATCTTCAAGGTCGCCAACAAGGGCATGGTCGCGCACGACTTCAAGCTCGCCGGCAAGACGACGGCGAAGCTCGCGAAAGGCAAGGCCGGCACGCTGCGTCTGACGTTCAAGAAGCCCGGCCGGTACGCGTACCTCTGCACGCTGCCGGGCCACGCGGCCGCCGGGATGAAGGGCGTGCTCGTGGTGAAGAAGCCGGTGGCCACCACCGTCGCCGTCACCGCCGGCAAGCCCGCGGAGTTCCGCTTTACGCTCTCGAAGCGGACGGTGGCGATGGGCCCGCTCACCTTCAAGGTCACGAACCGGGGCGCGATCGCACACGACTTCAAGCTCGGCGGCAAGACGACCGCCAAGCTCGTGAAGGGCAGGACGGCGACTCTGCGCGTCACGATCGCGAAACCGGGCCGCTACGCGTACCTGTGCACGCTGCCCGGCCATGCCGCCGCGGGCATGAAGGGCGTGCTCGTCGTCAAGTAGGCCGCCGGCCTAGCCGGGCACGTCTCCTTCGCGGTACCGGATCGGCACGTCCTCGGCCGTGCCCGCATACGCCTCGGCGGGGTCAGGCGTCTCCTTCGAGACGCTCGCTCCGTGACGGCCCGCCGCCTCGTCGACCGGATAGACGAGGCCGGGCCGGCCGTTGCGCGCGCCGATGGCGAGCACCGCGCACGGCTGCGTGCCGGTCGCGACGATCACGTGCCTCGTCCAGGCCGGACAGTGGACGAAGTCCCACGCCTTCAGCGGCCGCTCCTCCCCCTCGATGATCAGCACGGCCTCGCCGGAGAGCACGAGGAAGTCCTCTTGCGCGTCCTCGGCGTGGTACATGCACGCGGGCTGGCCGGGCTCCATCACGCCGATGTTGATCCCGATCTCCTTGAAGCTCGCGTCGTCGAGCCCCTCCCAGCGTGTGAACCGCCCGAAGTCGGCGCTCTCCTGCCAGTGCGCCTCGCGCGTGTCGAGCACGAACCAGCCCTCGCCGGCGGGACGCAGCCCGTGCCCGGTGTCCTCGAGCTTCGCCTCCGGAACCTTCATCGTCGTCCTCCCTCGTCTCGGGCGGCTTCGACCAGCTTCGCCGGCGCCACCTCCGCGTATGCGTCCTCCAGGATCCCGGCCAGCTCGTCATCATCGACGCCGCCGCGGTCGAGGCGGACGCCCAGCCAGCCGCGGTGGCCGACGTACGGCGGCACGAAGAACCGCTCGGGGTCGGCAGAGACCAGCAGCCCCTGCACGCCGTCGCCGGCCGCGCACCAGAGCGCGAACCGTCCGTCGCCGTGCAGGTCGGTCATCACACTCGCGAACAGCCGCTTCTCGCGGACGAAGAACGACGGCGCGCCGTGGCTGAGCCGCTCGGAGGTCTCCGGCAGGCCGAGGCACAGCCGACGCACGTCTGCGAGCCGCTGCTCGCGCTCCTGTGGGCCGACGTCCACCAGCCGATCCTCGCATACGATCGACGGCGTGGACGAGCCGGGACGCCACCTCGTCTACAGCGTGACGAAGACGTTTCTCGCGGTGCTCTGCCTCCGGCTGGAGCTCGAGCTCGACGCACCCGCCCGCTCCTGGCTCGACGACCGCGACCTCCCCGCCGTCTCGCTCCGGCAGCTGCTGAACCATACGAGCGGGATCCCGGACTACGGTCGGCTACCGGAGTACACGGAGGCCGTTCGCACCCGCCCGTCCGATCCGTGGGACGACGAGGAGCTGATCGCGCGCGCACTGTCGGCGCCCGGCGGGTTCGCCGCAGGCGCCGGCTGGGCGTACTCGAACACCGGCTACGTGCTCGTGCGGCAGCATCCTTGAGGCCGTCGAGCCGCGAGGGCTCGCGGCACTGCTCGAGCGTGAGCTGCTCGGGCCGCTCGGCCTCGCCGACACGTCGCTCGCCGTGGAGCTCGGCGACCTCGACGGGCTCGTCCCGGCACCGAGCAGCCAGGTCGGCGACGGCGCCCACGACGTGCGCGGCCGCTACCACCCACGCTGGGTGGGCCATCGCACGCTCGCCTCCACCGAGGCTGATCAGAGGCGGTTCTGGCGCGCTCTCGCCGCCGGCGAGCTCTGCGAGCTCGATCGGTTGACCGAGCCTGTGGAGATCGGCTTCGCCGCGCCCGGTTTCAGCCAGCCGAGCTACGGGCTCGGAGTGATGACCGACCCCGGACGACGCGACGGGCTCCTGCTCGGTCACGGCGGTGGCGGCCCCGGCTACGCGGCGGCCGCATTCGCCCTCGCCGGGCCCGAGCCGGCCGTCGAGGTCGTGCTCAGCGCCGACGAGAATGCGCCGGTGCTCGAGACGGTGCTCCGACGCCTCGCGGCGTAGGACGGAGGCGCGGCGGCGGCCCGCCGCGCCTCCATGGACTGCGCTGTCCTCGTACGAGTTGTAAACGTGAAAGATGCGGCGGGGGTTCCGGGGCTGTCACAATCCGGTCACGGGGTCGGAGTACAACCGGTACACGACCGAAAGAGGGGGAAGACATGCGCCGGCTCATCCTGTTCGTCGCGGCACTCGCTGCCCTGGCCGCCCCGGCGGCACTCGCGAAAGCGACCTACCCGGAGACGATTCCACTCCCGAACGGCTTTGCCCCGGAGGGGATCGCGATCGGCAACGGCAACACCTTCTACGTCGGCTCGATCCCGACCGGCGCGGTCTACACCGGCGACCTGCGCACCGGCAGCGGGCGCATCCTCGTCCCGGGGGCGGCCGGACGTGCCGCGACCGGGCTCGAGCACGACCGCGGCCGACTCTGGGTCTCGGGCGCCGGCACCGGCAAGGCGTTCGTCTACAACGCCCGCACGGGCTCGCTGCTACGCGAGTACGTGCTCGCGACCGGCGGCGGCACGTTCGTCAACGACGTCGTCGTGACGAAGAAGGCCGCGTACTTCACCGACTCGATGCGCCCGGTCGATCTACCGGGTCGCGCTCTCGCGCAACGGCGCGCCCGGCGGCGCCACCACGATCCCGCTCGAGCGGCGACTACGCGCACGTCGCCGGCCAGTTCAACCTGAACGGCATCGACGCGGTGCCGAGCGGCAAGAGGCTCCTCACGGTCCAGAGCGTGACGGGGCTGCTGTTCCGGCTCGACCCGCGAACGGGTGCGACCAGGCGTGTCGACCTCGGCGGCTACGTGCTCGAGGGCGGCGACGGGCTGCTCCTGCACGGCCGGACGCTGTACGTCGTGCAGAACCGCCTGAACAAGATCGCCGTGCTCCGGCTCACGCCGGACCTGCGCCGCGGCACGCTGACGCGCACGATCACCGATCCGGACTTCGACGTCCCGACGACGATCGACCGGCTCGGCAGCAGGATCTACGCCGTCAACGCACGCTTCGGCACGGCGACGCCCACCGACCAGTCCTACCACGTCGTCAAGGCAGGCTGAGGCTCTGCGGAGGGGCGCCGGCCAGGCGCTCCTCCGCCTCAGCCGGCGAGCGCGCCGGCGAACACCTGCCAGGCCAACACGCTCTTCGAGACGAGGCTGAGCAGCAGGTAGACGCGCTCGCCGAAGAGGTAGTCGCGCCAGGGGCCGATCCGCAGGTACTGCAGCGCCATGTTCAGCGCGAAGCTGAAGAAGAGCACGAAGAGCGAGACGAAGATCGCGAGGACGAAGCCGGGGACGTCCGCCTCCGCTGCGCCGTGGCCGAGTTGCACCGCGATCGCGAGCCACGGCGCGATACCGATCAGCGAGCCGAAGAGGAATGGGCGCCAGTCGACCGGGCTCCCGGGGCGGTTGCTTCGTTCCATCACGAGCCCGAAGAGGATCATCGCGGCGTTCGCGCCGAAGAGCGCGATCAGCGCGGTGACGTCGCGGATGCCGGTCAGCATCGCGATCAGCACGATCATCAACGAGGCGCTCACGGAGTACTCCCACCATCGAGCGGGATTCAGCTCCTCGGCGAGGTTGCGCTCGTACCAGCGATGGAGCCGCGGCGCCGCCATCAGCCCGTGGTCGATCGCGGCGAGGAAGAGGAACGCGGCGACCGCGGCACCGAACGGCAGGTCGTAAAGCGTCTCGGTCTGTTGTCGGCCGCTGGCCGGCGGCCCGTCGAGGAAGCTCCACGTGATCGGGATCGTCGCGTCGCTCGCGAGCAGGAGGATCGCGACGCCCTGGGCGGCATGGGCAACCGCGAGCGCAGCGTTCCAGGTGCGCAGGCGTGCCATGCAGCCACCGTACTAGCGCGACGCGCGGGGCTGCCCGCCCGCGGGGACCGCCGCACAGGCTCAGCTGAAGGTGACGAGCGCGCCCTCCATCGCGCTCGCGCCCATGCGACAGCTTCGGCCGGCGGCGCCCGCGAGCTGTGGGCACCCGGTGCGGCCGAACGCCCCGTCCGTGAGCACGGCAAGCGTCGTGCCGAGCCAGCGGTAACACGCAGCGCTCGGAGCGCGCTCGAAGAGCTCGCACCTGCCGATCAGCCTCACGAGCTCCGGCGTCGCTGCTCCGAGCAGGTTCTGGACCTTCGTGCCGCGGATGCACCCGACAATGTCCGCCGGGCGGGCCAGGCCGGCGCACAGCTGAAGCTGGAGCTCCGGATCGGCCGGGCCGATCACCGAGGCCGCGGTCATGCAGGCCTCCCGCTGCAGCCCGACGAGCCCGTCGCAGAGAACCTCGAGATGCTCCGGTGAGTCGACCTCGATCCCGGCCGGGCGGTTGTCGACGAACGCGCGATACCAGCACGGCCGCACGAAGCGGGTGGCCTGCGCTGCGCAGAGCTGCCGTGGGTCGGTCACCGCCCGTCCGGACAGGGACGCGCCATCTGCGCCGACGATCGCGAACCAGTAGTCGTGATACGCCCCCTGGGCGCAGTCGGGCGCGGGCTCGCCCAGGGCGTCGCAGAGCGCCAGGGAGGGCTCGAGCACGTCGCCGTGGATGCGCATGAACGCATGGCCGAGCCCGTGCACGCAGCTGTAGCGCTGGTAGCGGGTGCCCGCGCTTGCGCACACGGCGGCTGCGTCCCGCGGCTTCGCGGCATCGATGTCCTCGGCGAGGCCCGTGACCACGCCGTGGGCGAAGCCCGCGCTGCACCCCGGGTCGTTGCTGCGTGGCAGGACGTCCTTCAGCTCGGCGAGCGAGATGCCCTGCTCGAGCGCATACGTCCGTCCAACCGTGTGCATCACGCCGTGACAGCTCGCAAGCAGCGGCCCTCCTTCCCTCCGAGCGACGCGCTCGATCGTCGCGACCGCCGGGCGCGGGTCGTCGCGCCCCTCCACCAGCGCCCGGAAGGCACGCGACCAGCACTCCCGCGACGCGTCCGCCAACAGGCCACGACAAGCTGTCACATCGACCGCTCCGAGCGGCTGGTCGCCGTCCCCACGCCCGGCCAGCACCGCAACCGCCACGCTTACGACGAGAGCCGTCGCCGCGAACGCGAGGAGGAGGGTGGCCCGGCGGCCCGGGCCACCCTCGCGCTCCTCGCGCTGTGGCGCTACTTCTTGATCTGGAACTTCGCCTGCCCGGTCGACGTGTTGCCCTTGATGTCGGTCGCCAGCCACTTGAACGTCGTGGTCGAGCTGACGACGAACGACTGACCCGGCTCGCGGGGCCCGGTTGCGTCCCAAAGCGTCGACGACGCCGTGGGCTTCGACCCGTCGGTCGTGTACCGGATCACGGACGGTTCGTTCACCCAGCGGAACGTCGTCGTGATCGGCGTGCTCGACGAGCGCACTCCGGTCATCTCGACCTCGGGCGGCGTGTCGTCGCGCGAGTACTCGAGTGCCGACTCGAGCAGGCCGTAATTTCCCGCGGCGAACTCGAGTGCCTCGAACTTGCCCTCCGTCGCGTACGCGGGCTGGAAGCCGACGCCGGACTGAAGCGTCCCGCCGCCAAGCACCGATCCGGCCGGGTGGGCCAGCGCGAGCGGCTGGGTGAAGAAGACGTTCGGGTTCGGGCTCGACGGGTTGGTTGCCGAGACCGACGCGACCGTGCGGGTCTCCTCGTTCGCCGTCCCGGGCTCGATCTTGACCGTATCGCCCGCGTCGAAGGCGGTCCGGTTGCTCGCGCGGACGCCGGTTGCGCCGGCGACCGAGGCGACCGACATGGTCGGGTTCACGTAGCGGTCGGCACCCGTCTCGAAGCTGTAGGCGATCACGCCGCGGTTGTACCAGTGCTCGTCGGCGCTGTTCCCGGCCGCCGAGTAGAGGACGTCCGCGATCGGCCCGGTCCGTTCCGGCAGGATCGCCGTGTTCCGGACGGCCTTGATCCGCTGGAGGATGCGGTCACCGGCAACGAAGAAGTACTTCTCGACGCCGATGTTCGGGTGCACGGCCTCGCCCTCTCCACGGTCCGGCAGGTACGTCCCCGGCGCCCACATGAAGTAGCCGCCGAAGCTGTGGATGTTGTTCGAGAACTTGATGTTCGGGAACGAGTCCGCGATCCAGAGCTCGTTCTTGATCTCGGGCTCGGACGCTTCGGAGGGGCCTGTGTACGTCTCGCTCGTGCACGTGTGCGACGCTCCGATGTAGCCGTCGAAGAGCGTGCCGACCGTGTTGTTGCGGTTCAGGTCGACGCCCCAGCTGTTGCGGGACGCGGGATCGGAGTTCGCGTACGGAACACCCGTCACCGGGTTGACCGTGGACGACCAGAAGTTGGCCGCCGTCGGATCGTCCGTCGACTTGCCGCCGACGACGCACTCGTTCGTCAGCGTCTTCCGCTGGCTCGCGAAGTTGTACATCGAGTAGTGCGACCCGTCCGGGTTCGAGGACGGGAGGATGAAGATGTCGAGGTGGTCGACGAGCTGCCTCGTCGCTTTGTCGGTGCCGTAGTTGCGCAGCAGTTGCTCCGCGGTCTCGAGGCACGTCAGCGGCGTCGCCCACTCGCGGGCGTGCTGCTGGCAGTACAGGAACACGCCGACGCGCTTGCCGTCCCGCTTCTTGCCGATGCGGAGCACGGAGTAGCGGTACGGGCCGCGCTGGACATGTGCATTCGCGGCCGTGCTGAGGAAGTCGGACAGGTTGACCTTCGTCCGCGGCTGGGTGACACCGGCGCCCGCGTTGCCCCGGTAGGTGAGGGCGACGAGGAGCGCGTTCGCGGCCGGGCTGGCGTTGATCGCGGCGATCACCTGCGCCGCGGTGCTCGTGAGCGCACCGGCCGAGTTGGTCGCCAGGCTGACGGACAGGTCGTTCCCCGTCACCGAGACGCTCAGCGGCGAGTCGGGCACGCCGGGATGCACGAACTGGGCGGTGATGTCGTTCCCGCCTTCGTGCCCCCAAGCACGGGACGTGAGGACGACGGCCTGCGACTGTGCGGTCGCGCCCGAGGGGGAGTTGCCCGGAAGGGTCAGACCGGCCATCGTGGCCTGCGCCCGCCGCTGGTACCCGTTCGTGGCGTACGGCAGCGGGATCAGCTCCGCGATGTCCGAGAACTCCGCGGCGAGCTGGTCGAAGCGGGCGTAGACCTCGGTCGGGTCCATGTAGCGCGTCGTGAAGTCCGTGAGGAAGGTGGACTTCATCGGCAGCTCGGCACCCAGCCAGATCTGGACGGGCGCCTCGATCGACGCACCCGTGCTCGAGCCGATCCGGATCATCGTCGGCCGCGCGGGAGACGTCGTGAGCGGATCGCCGATGCGGACGAGCTCACGATGCTCGATGTAGCTGTCAGGGCTGGTATCCGGGTCGATGTTGACGTTCATCGTCCGCGGCACGGAGTCGATCGCCGTGCCGTCGCCCGTGTTCCACGACAGGGAGAGCGTCGGCCCCGTGTAGACGGCACCCGTCGGACTCGAGCCGCCCAGCCGGTCCTTCGCCTCGACCGAGAGGAACCGGCCCGCGTAGTTCTCGAAATAGTCGACGCGGAGGATCACGATCTCGTCCGACGGTGCGAGCGCGACGTCGCCGCGCGCAGCCTTGGCAGCCTGCTTCTCCGCTTTCACGTCGGCCTGGCGCGCTGCGATCCGCGCCTGCCAGGTCTCGGGCCCTTCGATCGTCGTACCCAGGTCGAACCCGGCCGCGTCGAGCGCGGCAAGCTCGTCCTCGGTGCCGAACACGGTCACCGTGACCGATCCGTCCGCGTTGCGGCGCAGGTACTCGTCGTTGAAGTCGACGCCGTAGTTGGCGGCCTCGAGCTGCAGCTTGATCGCGGCTGCCTTGTTGGGCAGATCGATCTCGACGAGGCTGCGACCCTGGTTCGGGTCGATGCCGCGTTCGTCGTTCTCGGCAGCGGCGGTGCCCGCGAGCGACAGGGCGATGACGGACGCAGCGAGCAGCGCTGGCCACGGTGACAGGAACGTACTCATGCTTTGACCTCCGACGACGGCGTGGACCCCGATCTGACCACGGCTCCACCCGGTTGGTCAAGCCTCAAGCCGGGTGGGCAGACTGGACAGCAGACCGCGCTCGGGCCGGGCGCGTGCGCGGCGCAAAGCCCGTCGCCGTCCCGGTTTCGCGTCGTCAGACCCTCGCAGCGAACCGTCGTCGCGGCCATCGACCGTTGAGACAGTTCCACGGCTGGCGCCGCAATCCTCGGCCGGTCAGTCCGGCAGCATGGGGACGGTCAAGCCCTGATCCCGCCCGAGCAGGACGGCGCGGGTGACGGCATTCGTCCCGAAACGCGCCCGCACCTCGTCCAGGGCGGCATCGAGAGCGTCCCGGCTCGCCGCGTCGAAGGGAAGCGCGAGCTGCACCGCACCGTCACTCTCGAGGTTGGTCACGGCGACGCCGACGAGCGTGAGCCCGCGCCGTTCGATCTCCTGCAGCGACGCGGCGAGCAGCCCGCGCGCGGCGGCCAGGATCGCCTCCGTCTGCGCAGTCGCGTGCGGCAACGTGTGCGAGCGCGTCGCGCGCGTGTAGTCGCCGAAGCGCAGCCGCAGGACGACCGTCCGCCCCACCCGGCCGGCAGCGCGCAGCCGTCGCGTCACCCGGTCGACGAGTGCGACGACGTCCGCGTCGACCTCCGTCCAGCGGAGCTCGGCGAGCGGCCGAGCGCGCGCTGCGAGCCGATCGAGCCGCGGCGCCGTGCGCGCGCACGGGTCGCGGATCGAGGTTGTGCGCCAGCGCGTGCAGGTGCCGCCCCGCGGCGCGGCCGAGCGATCGCGACGAGACGGGCTCGGCGCAGCAGCGCCACCTGGCAGCACCGTCGTGATCCCGCGCGCGCGCAGCTTCGCCGCGGTCACCGGCCCGACGCCCCAGAGCCGCTCGACCGGCGAGCGGATGCAGGAAGGCCAGCTCGCCGTCGGTCGGCACGACGAGCAGCCCGTCGGGCTTCGCCACGCCGCTCGCGACCTTGGCGAGGAACTTCGTCCGGGCGACGCCGACCGTGATCGGCAGCCCGACCCGCTCGAGCACCTTGCGGCGCAGCTCGCGGCGATCTGCTGCGGCGTGCCCGCGAGCCGCTCCATCCCGCGGACGTCGAGGAACGCCTCGTCGATCGAGAGCCCCTCCACGCCGGCGTCGTGTCGTCGAAGACCGCGAACACGGCCTTGCTCGCCTCGACGTAGGCGGCGAAGCGCGGCGGGACGACGACGGCGCCGCGGGCAGAGCCGCCGCGCCCGCGACCGGCCCATCGCCGTCCGGATGCCGTGCGCCTTCGCCTCGTAGCTGGCGGCGAGCACGACGCCGCCGCCGACGATCACGGGCCGGCCGCGCAGCCGCGCGTCGTCGCGCTGCTCGACCGACGCGTAGAAGGCATCGAGGTCGGCATGCAGGATCGACACGAACGTATGTTCGCAGATCAGAGCACGTGGTGGAACCAGGCGCGCACGGCCGCAGCCAGGGCCGGCGCGTCGGAGCGGAGGGAGTGATCGCCGCGCACGAGCGCCACGGTCCGATTCGGGCCGGCCGGCGGGAGCCCGAACGGATCGCGCTCGCCCTGGACGACGAGCGTCGGCACGGCCACGGCATCGAGCTCGTCCAGCCGGCTCGCCGCGGGCTTCGAGCGTCGCGGCGGCTGCAGCGGGAACGCGAGGCAGAGCACTCCGGCAGCTCCCGTCTCGGCCGCCGTGCGACACGCCACTCGGGCGCCCGAGGAGCGGCCGCCGACGAGCAGCGGCAGGCCGGCGAGCTCGCCGGCGCGCAGCCGGCGGACGACGGCGATCCAGGCGGCATCGAGTTGGCGCGCCGGCGCGGGCGAGCGCCGTCCGGCGACCCGGTAGGGCTGCTCCACGAGCGCGACGCCGATCCCCTCGGCGAGGGCCGCGCCCGTCGCTGCGACGAGGTCGGGGGCGGTCACCCCTCCCCCGGCCCCGTGCCCGAGCACGAGCGCCGCGCGCGGCGAGTCCGGAAGGTGCAGGTGCACGCGCGCGGGGCCGTGCGGCGTGTCCACCTCGAGCATGCCCGGATTGTCGACGAATCCGGCTAGGTGAGCAGCAGGCCGCCGTCGACGACGACCTGGGAGCCGGTCATGTAGCTCGCGAGCCCGGACGCGAGGAAGACTGCCACCCGCCCGATCTCGTCCGGATCGGCGAGCCGTCCCAGCGGGATCGCTGCCGTCGCCGCGTCGACGGCGTCCGCACTTCCGGCCTGCGCCGTCTCCACACCGGGAGTGAGCACGCCGCCGGGTGCGATCGCATTCACGTGGATCCCGTGCGGCGCCAGCTCGAGCGCGACGTTCTTCGTGAACCCCCAGACGCCGTGCTTGGAGGCGTCGTAGTGGGCCAGTCCGACCATCGAGGGATGGATCGCGTCGATCGACGTGACGTTGACGATTCGCCCGCCCCGCCCCTGCTCGACCATCCGCTCGCTGACGGTCTTCGTGCAGAGGAAGACGCCGCGCAGGTTGACGTCGATCACCTTCGTGAAGTCCGCCTCGCTCATCTGGGCCAATGGCACGAAGGGGAAGATGCCGGCGTTGTTGACCAGGATGTCGATGCCGCCGAAGCGGTCCACCGTCGCGTCCACGAGCCCGAGGACGCTCGCGGCGTCCGCGACGTCCGTGTGCTGTGCCAGGGCGCTGTCGGCGCGTCGCTCGTTCAGCGCGGCCGCCGCCTGCTCTGCCGCCGCGTCGTCGAGATCCGCGAGCACGACGTTCGCACCGGCCTCGTGCAGGCGCTCCGCGATGCCGAGCCCGATCCCCATCGCGCCGCCGGTGACGATCGCGGTCTGTTCGCTCAGGTCGAGCAGTTCTGTGAGTGATCTCTCCATGGAGCGAGCTTCGCCGCCCGCGCCCTCCACGCCATCGGGCGACTCCACGATGCGCCTGCGGCGAACTACCGAGGCGCTCAGCCGGTTGCGCCGAGTTGCCCCAGAGCCTGCCGGATCAGGCTCACCGAGGCGTTCTGAGCGAGGGTCCGCAGGAGGAAGGCGGTCGTGCCGCCGAGCGTCCCCTGCCGCTGCTCCAATTCGATCGCGTCGAGGATCTCCGGCCGCAGCGCCCGCTCGAGCTGCTGCTCGGTGAACCGCGTCGATCCCGCTCCGGTCAGCTCACGGAGCAGGGTCGTCCGGGTCGTGCCGAGCTTGCACGCAGCACCGGCGAGCGAGCGGAGCGCGATCCTCTGCGTGATCGCGTCGGTGCCCTTGCCGCGGATCGTCGTCGGCGCCCGGCAGGGGTCGGCGAGGGCGGTCGGCTCGTCGAGCGCGCCCCGTCCGACCGCCACGGCGAGCGCGGCGCCGGCCCCGGCGACCGCGACCAGCAGAAAGGCAGCCGCTGGAGCCCGGGCACGCGCACGGTCGCGCTCGAGGCCCAGACCGAGCCCGAGCAGCGCGGCGAGCAGGCCGAAGCCGGCGCAGACGAGGAACGGGTCGCGGAAGGCGCGCGCAACGAGGTCGTGGAGGGTGGCCGTGAGCCGGTCGGCAAGCCGCGTCACCGAGCCGTTCCCGGTCTCGTGCCGCGCGAGTGCCGCCTTCACGTCGGGCAGGGCCACCTCGGCCTGACGTGACGCGTCCGCGAGATCGAGCAGGATCGGGAGCTTCTGCGTCAGCGGCAGCTGCGTGCGGAGGACGACCTCGCCGCCGACTCCCTCGGCCTGCTGCTCGAAGTCGTCCAGCGACGAGACGAGCACGGGCGTCACGACGAGAAGCGCGGCAACGAGCCCGAGGTGCCTGGCCACGACCGTCCAGGCCGCGTCCCGCGTGAGCTCGGGGCCTGAAAGGGCGAGCCGGCCGAGCGGTTGGGCGGCCAGGCCGAGGCCGGCGCCGCAGAGCGCAAGCCCGGCGAGGACGAGGCCCGTCTCGGCGCCGGGGAGTAGCGCGAGTGTCACCAGCCCCGCGGCGGTGAGCACGCCGCCGCTCGCGACGGCGAGCGCGGTCGGCAGCCGGCCGCCGGCACGCTCCGCGACGAGCGCCAGCAGAGGCAGCGTCGTCGCCGCGAGTGCCGCCTCGAGCGGCTGCCAGCCGAACCCGCTGATCAGGAGGACGACGACGAGGAAGAGCGCGCCGACGAGCGCCGCGCTCAGGGCGGCCAGCGTGAGGTCGGCGAGCCATGCGCGTCCGCCCCGCCCGCGTGCCGCAGCCGTGCGGCTGGGTACGCGCTGACCGCGCAGCGCCAGCAGGCCGACCGCGACGAGCGGCGCCTGCGCCACGAAGATCGCGCGCCAGCTGAAGAGCTCGGTCAGGAGACCGCCGAGCGCGGGGCCTGCCGCCAGCCCGATCGTCGCAGCGAAGATCCAGGCCCGGACGCTCCCGCTCCCTCGCAGCAGCCCGATCGCGGTGACCAGGACGAGCGCTGCCGCCGCACCCTGCGCGGCACGGAACGCGACCAGCGGCGTGAAGGAAGTGGCGAGCGCGCACCCTGCGGCGGCAAGTCCGAAGGCGGCGAAGCCCGCGGCTGCGGCCGCCCGAGCCGGAAGCCATCTGACCACGAGGAGGAGCAGAGCACCGGCCACGACGACGGCGACGTTGTAGGCCGTGATCACCCACGAGGCGCGGCTCACCGAGACATCCAGGTCGGCGACGATCTCGGGCACCGCCAGGACGACGATGGAGGAGTCCGCGAACGCGACCGCGACGGCGATCAGGAGGAAGGCATCGACCAGCCGAGCTCGAGTCCGGCCTGCCCCCGCTGTGGCCTCGTCGAGCATGCGGCGGACCGTACCAACGCCGCGAAGGGCGCGGCTCGCTGCGCTACTCGGCGTTGACCGCGTCCCGCCTGCGCGCGAGCTGTGACAGCGCGACCGCGAGCACGAGGGCGCCGCCGTAGAAGAGCTGTTGCACGAAGGTCTGGACGCCGAGCAGCTGGAGCCCCGTGATGCCCGTGACGAGGAAGTAGACGGCGGCGATCGAGCCGATCGGGTTGAACCGTCCGGGCATGATCGTCGTCGCGCCGAGGAAGGCCGCCGCGAACGCGGGCAGCAGGAAGCTGAGGCTCGAGGTCGGGTCGGCCGAGCCGAGCGTGCCCACGTACAGGACGCCGGCGAAGGCGCTGATCACTCCCGAGACGACGAACGCGCCCCAGCGCAGTCGTGAGACCCGGATCCCGCTGAGCCGGGCGACACTCCGGCCACGCCCGACGAAGAGCAGCCGCCTGCCCACCGGCATGAACTCGAAGACGTAGAACATGACGAGCCCGAGCGCGATCCCGTAGTAGAAGGCGAGCGGGATCCCGAGGAGCCGCTCGACGACGACGTAGTCGATCAGGTTGTTCGAGACGCCGCTGATCGTCTGCGAGTTGCTGATCCAGAGGATGACGCCTGCGATGAAGGTCGACGTGCCGAGCGTGACGATCAACGAGTCGATCCCGAGCAGCACCACGATCGCGCCGTTGATGACCCCGACGAGCAGCCCGATCGCGAGCGCGGCGGCGATCGCGAGCCCGACCGGCCAGCCGTGGTTGACGTTGAGGATCGCCAGGCTCATGCCCGCGACGCCCATCGTCGCGGCGACGGAGAGGTCGTAGTCGCCGGCGATCAGGGGGGCGAGGAGCGCGAGCGTCAGGACGACGAGGACCGCCTGCGACCCGAAGATGGTCGAGAAGTTCGCTGTGGTCAGGAACGTGTTCGGCCGGAGGAAGCCGAAGACGATCACGACGATCCCCCACACGGCGAGCAGCGCGTAGCGCTCGAGCAGGTCCGCTGCGAGCGAGCGTGTGCGCACGCGGGCGGGCGGCCGTTCGACCTGCTCGGTCTCGACGCTCACGCGACGACCCCCGCGACCTCGGCCGCCATGGCGGCGTAGCTCTGCTCGATGATCCGGTCCTTCGTCACGTCGTCGCCGACGAGCTCGCGCCAGATGCGGCCCCGACCGAAGACGATCACCCGGTCGCAGAGGAGTGAGAGCTGCTCGTAGTCGCTGCTCGCGCAGAGCACGTGCATGCCGCGCTCGTCGACCGCAGCTCGGATCAGACCGAAGATCTGCTGGCGCGCCCCCACGTCCACGCCCTGGGTCGGCTCGTCCAGCAGCAGCAGCCGCGGCTCGGTCTGGAACCACTTCGCGAGCAGCGCCTTCTGCTGGTTGCCGCCCGACAGCGCCCCGTACGCCAGCGAGGGGTCGTTCGGCCGCACGTCGAACTCCGTCAGCAAGGCGGACGTCTCCCGCCGCATCCGGCGCAGCTCGAGCGAGACGCCGTTGAAGTAACGGTCGAGCACGGACAGCGCGATGTTCTCGACGACCGGGAGCGAGCCGACGCTCCCATCCGTCTTCCGGTCGGCGGGGATCAGCGCGATCCCGGCTCGGGTCGCGGCCGGCGGCGTCAACCGCGGTAGGTCGAGCTCGTGCTCGCGCAGCACGAGCCGTCCGGCCCTGGCCGTTCGCGCGCCGTAGAGCAGGTACGGCACTTCCTCGAAGCCCGACCCGACGAGCCCGGTCAGCCCGACGACCTCGCCCTCGTGCATCTGGAAGGAGACGTCGTCGACCGTTCCACCGGTCAGTCCGCGCACCGACACACCGACGTTCCGCTCGGTCATGTCGACGTGCGAGACATCGCCGAGCTTCGCGAGCGAGCGGCCGATGATCATCTCGACGAACTCCGCCTCGCTCGTGCCCTGCGTGTCCACCGTGCCGACGAGTGCTCCGTCGCGGAGAACGGTGACGCGATCGGTGATCTCGCGCACCTCGTCGAGGTCGTGCGAGACGAAGATGACCGCCGCACCCGTCTGAGCCGCCTCGCGCACGAGGGCGAAGAGGCGCTCGAGCCCTTCCCGCGGGAGAAAGACCGTGGGCTCGTCGAGCACGAGCAGCCCGTGGCCGCCGCCCACACTCCGGATTTCCTCGATCGCACGGACGATCGCGAGCAGCGCCCGCTCGACGGGCTTCAGCGCGCCGACGATCGCCGTCGGGTCGATGCGCACCCCGTACCGCTCGAAGGTCTCCCACGCCCGCCGCCGCTCACTGCGCCAGGAGATCCCCCAGCGGGAGCGGGAGGCCGCGATGTCCGCGACCCGGAGGTTCTCGAGCACGCTGAGCGACGCGACCAGTCCGAGATCCTGGTGCACGAAGCTCATCCCGAGCTCCCGGAACTGCCCGGGAGAGAGCGGCAGGCGCACCGGTTGGCCGTCGATCTCCAGCTCCCCTTCGTCCGGCTCGTGGAAGCCCGCGAGGATCTTGATCAGGGTGGACTTGCCGGAGCCGTTCTCCCCGAGGAGGCCATGAACCTCCCCGGGGAGCACCGACAGGTCGATCCCCCGCAGCGCCTGCGTCCCGCCGAAGCTCTTCGACAGACGGCGGACGGCCACACGGGGCGCGGCCTGGGGCATCGGCTACCCCATGCCCCAGAGCTGCTCGTAGCCGGACACGTACTCGTCGCCGAAGCCCTCGGTGAAGTCGCTGCCGGCCTCGTCGATGTTCGACTCGTCGAAGACGCGCACCGGAACCCGGGCGTTCTCGACCGGATCGAGCCCGCCCATGATCCGCATCGACTGGTCCATGATCGCGTACGCGATCCACTCGAGGTTCTCGCCGACGTCCATCGAGACGAGATCGCCGTCGGCGACCATCTTGAGGATCTCCGGCGTGCCGTTGAAGGTCGAGATCTTGACCTGCCCGATCCGGCCGGCGGCGCGGATCGCCGCCGAGGCGAACGGCACCTCAGCGCTGTCGTAGAGCGCGATCACGTAGTTGAGGTCCGGATCCGCCGTGAGGGCGGACTGCACGTTCGGTTGGATCTTCGTCGCCACGTCCGCGATCGTGACGTCGGTGAACGTCAGCTTGCAGTCGGGGCAGTGCTCGGCGAACTCCTCTTTGATCCCCTCGACCATCGGCAGCGTCGACTTCACCTGGTTGATCGTGACGACGAGCGCGTTCGCGTCGCCGTCAGTGTCGACGATCGCCTGGTCTGCGATCAGCTGGCCGGCGATCTTGTAGGGGATGTTGACGAGGCCGCCGACGTTCGGCGCCGACTCCTGATCGTCGTCGTACAGGTGCGCGACGATCGTCGGGATGCCCTTCGCCTGCGCCGCCTTGATCTGCGGCTGCAGCGAAGCGGGATCGTTGCCTGCGAGCAGCACGATCGCGCTCGCGTTCTGTGCAATCGCCGCATTCATCCCCTGCACCCACTGCGACGGCTGGCCCTGGTTCTGCCAGATCGTCGTCTTGACGCCGACCGGAGTGCCGATCCGCTTCATGTGGTTCGCGATCGTCGAGACGAACGGGATCTGGCTCGACGCGGGGATCACGAACACCGTCTTGCCACCTGCGAGCTGCTTCGCGTCGAACTCGGGCCCGGGGGCGGTGAACGTCGGCACCTCGCGGAACTTGTCGAGGTTGGCCTGCGCTCCCGCCACGCCGTCCGATGCAGCTGACTCGGTTTCGGTTGCGGTGGTCGCCGGCGCAGCAGAGCCGCCGTCGTCGTCGTCGCCGCCACACGCCGAGACGACCAGCATGAGCAAGGCCGCGACGACCATCAGGGACGCGGCGAGAAACCGGTTCTTCATGCGATCTCCTTCGATCCGTAGAGGGTTCGAGCCGATTCCCGGCTCACGTATCCGTCCAGCTGGTCGTTCCGAATGGCGTCTGCGTCGCGCTCCGCCGGGTTTCCGTAGCCGCCGCCACACGGGCCGATCAGGCAGAGCCGGTCGCCTGCAGCCGCCTTTCGGTACGGGAACTTCGACGGCAGCTCCACCTCGGCGTCCGTGCCCCGGTTGAGCAGGACTGCGCCCGGAGTCCCGTCCCCGCCGCCGAAGAGGCCCGGCGGGGCCGTCACCGAGCCGTCGCCCTCGAGCGAGTAACCGGCGTCGTCGAGGAACTCGATCTCCCGAGCCGAGCCGAGCCCGCCGCGCCACCGGCCGGCGCCACCGCCGTCCTCCAGCAGCTCGTACCGGGTGACGCGCAGCGGGAAGTGCGACTCGATGTCCTCGATCGGGTTGTTGCGGGTGTTCGCGTAGAGCGTGTCCACGGCGTCGAGCCCGTCCTTGCCGTACCGGCCGCCGTAGCTCCCCTCCTGGATGTCCATGTAGACCCAGTGCTGGCCACCGCTGAAGCCCGAGTACGCGACGACCTTGAGGTTGCCGACGCCCGCCCCCACGTTCTCGGGCAGTACCGGCGCGAGCGCCCGCATGAGCGTGTCGGCGATGATGTTGCCGCCGCAGAAGCGGGCGATCGTCGGGGCCGGGAAGGTGGGGTTGGCGATGCAGCCCTCCGGCGCGACGATCGAGATCGCCCGGAAGAGCCCCGAGTTGGTCGGCACCGGGTCGTGCGTCCAGGCGTCGAGCAGGATCGAGCGGAGTGTCACCCAGATCGCGATGTCGACCGTGCCGACGAAGGGCATGTTGATCGGCAGGTCGACCTGTGGCGCCGTGCCGGTGAGGTCGACGGTGATCTCCGATCCCTCGACCGTGACCGCGACCTTGATCCTGAGGTTCTTGTACGCCGGATCGGGATGGTCGACGAAGCCGTCGAGGTACCCCTCCGCCTCGTACGTCCCGTCGGGGAGCTTCTCGATCTCCCGCCGAAGCATGCGGTCGGAGTAGTCCATCAGGTCCTCGCTCGCGTTCCGGACCGTCTCCAGCCCGTAGCGCTCGATCAGCTCGACGAACCGGCCGGCGCCGATCTTGCAGGCGGCGACCTGCGCCTCCATGTCGCCGACGACGAGGTGCGGCGCGCGGCAGTTGTCCCGGAGGATCTGCCAGATGAAGTCGTTTCGGCGCCCCTCGTCCTCGATCTTGATCGCGTTCAGCTGCAGCCCCTCCGCGTAGGCGTCGGTGGCGTCGACGATCCCGCAGCTCCCCGGCGTCAGTGCCCCGAGATCGAGGTGATGCGCCGTGCTCGCCGAGAAGCCGACGAGCTCGCCGCCGAAGAAGACGGGGACGACGAAGCCGACGTCCGGCTGGTGCGAGGCGCCGTAGTAGGAGTGGTTGTGGATGACGACGTCGCCCTCCTTCCACTCGAGGCCGAGCTCCGCGAAGCGACGGTTGATGCCGGCGATGTAGCCCGGGATCGGCCCCGACTGCAGCGGCGTCGACTGGGCCGACTCGCAGAGCTGCCGGCCCTCGGCGTCGCAGAGGACGCAGCCGAAGTCCTCCGACTCCCGGATGATCGAGGAGTACGCCATCCGGGCCAGCTTGTGGCCCATCTCGACGGCGATCGAGTCGAGCGCGCCGGCGATCACAGCTGCGGTGACCGGGTCGACTCGTGTCTGGACGGTGCTCATCACGCACCCACTTTCGTCAGGATCAGGTTGCCGGAGGCGTCCGCGCGGACGTTCCAGCCCGGCGGCACGACCGTCGTGGTGTCGAAGTGGAAGACCACCGCAGGACCGGGGATCGTCTCGCCGAGCGGCAGCAGATTCCGGTCGTAGAAGCGGGTCTGCAGGCCCTCGAGGCGGCCGCCGACGCGGAAGACGCCCTCGTTCTCGCCGACGAGCGCCTCCTCCAGGCTCCCACTCGGCACGGGCAGGGAGTCGAGGTCGGGCCGACGGCCGATCGCGGTCACACGCGCGTTGACGATCTCGATCGGGTCGCCGTAGGCGCTTCCGTACTCGCGCTCGTGCAGCACGTGGAACTGCTCGAGCGCCGCCTCGGTGAAGGGACCCTCGGCGAGGGTCACGCGAAGCTCGTACCCCTGGCCGACATAGCGGCAGTCGAGCGTGCGGATCACCTCGACGTCCGCGTCCGGAACGCCGTCACGCTCCAGCCAGCCGCGCAGCTCCGCCTCGAGCTCGTCGAGCTCGCGGTTCAGCCGGTCGGAGTCGATGCTCCCCTGGAGCTGGAAGACGGTGCGCATCTGGTCGTACTTGAGGTCGCTCGTCAGCAGCCCGCCCGCCGAGGTGATCCCGGGATGCGGGGGCACGAGCACCTCGGGGATCTCGAGCGAGTCCGCGACCTCCGCGGCATGGAGCGGGCCGGCGCCGCCGAAGGCGACGAGCGCGAACTCCCGCGGATCGTGCCCCTTCTCGATCGTGCGCGAGCGAATCGCCCGGGCCATGTTCGAGTTGGCGATCGTGAGGATCCCCTCGGCGGCCTCGAGCAGGCCGAGCCCCAACTGGTCGGCGAGCCTCTGCACGACCGCAACGGCAGCGTCGCGGTCGAGCGTCATCCGCCCGCCCAGGAACCGCCCGGGGTCGAGCCGGCCGAGCACGAGGTGTGCGTCGCTGATCGTCGGCTCCTGACCGCCGTTGCCGTAGCACGCAGGCCCCGGGCTCGCGCCGGCGCTGCGCGGGCCGACCCGGAAGGCGCCCCCCTCGTCGACGTAGGCGATCGAGCCGCCACCGGCGCCGATCGCATGCACGTCGAGCATCGGCACGAGCAGCGGATAGCCGCCGACCCAGGTGTCTCGGGCGGACGCCTCGCTGACGCCGTCCTCGGTCACGATCCCGATGTCGGCCGAGGTGCCGCCCATGTCGAACGTGATCAGGCGCCGCCGTCCGGCGAGCGCGCCCGCCCACTTGCCGCCGAGGATGCCGGCGGCCGGGCCGGACAGCAGGAGGGTCACCGGCCGCTCGGCGGCCGTGCGGACGCTGGCGACGCCGCCGCTCGACATCATCACGTGCAGCTCGCCCTCGACACCCTTCCGAGGTGAGCGCGGTGGCGAGCCGGTCGAGGTAGTTGCCCGTCTTCGGCCCGACGAAGGCGCTCATCGACGCGGTCGTGAAGCGCTCGAACTCGCGGAACTGCGGGAAGATGTCGGCGCTCGTCGTCACGAAGGCGTCCGGCATCTCCTCCCGCACGATCGCCGCCGCACGGCGTTCGTGGTCGGGGTTCAGATACGAGAACAGGAAGCAGACGGCAACGGCCTCGACGCCCTCGTCGCGCAGTTCGCGAGCTGCGGCACGCACCTCGTCCTCGTCGAGCGGCGTCAGCACCTCCCCGGAGGGCGGCACGATCCGCTCCGTCACGACCTTGCGGTGACGGCGCCGCACGAACGGCTGCGCCTGCCACGGGATGTCCTGCATCACCGAGTAGTGCAACGGCCGCTGGTGCCGGCCGATGTGGACGATGTCGCGGAAGCCGCGAGTCGTGATCATCCCGGCGAGCGCCCCTTCGTGCTCGAGCACGGCATTCGTGGCCACGGTCGTGCCGTGGAAGACGCCGGTCACGTCCGTGGGCTCGAGCCCGGCCGCCGAGCACAACTCGGTGAGCCCGCTCACCATCGCCTTCTCCGGCTCCGCCGGCGTCGACGGCACCTTGTGGACGTGCACTGCGCCCGAGCCCGTGTCGTAGAGCATGAAGTCCGTGAACGTTCCACCGATGTCGACGCCGACGACGCGCATGTGCGGGCTATCCCTCCCTCATCAGGATCTGTCGGAGCGCGCCGGTGAGCACCGCATGCCGAGCTCGACGTGCTCGGGTGAGCTGTACTCCTCCGGCGAGTGGGAGATCCCGCGCCGGCTCGGCACGAACAACATCGCGGCCGGGACGTGACGGCCGATCACCATCGCGTCGTGCCCTGCCCCGCTCGGCATCCGCCGGGCACGGGCACCCGCCTCGGCCGCGGCGCGCTCGACCGCGGCGACCAGGTCGGGATCGAGCTCCAGCGGCTCTAGGGCGAAGGTCTGCTCGAGCTCGACTGCGAGGCCCTCCTCCTCGGCGACGCGCGCCACCGTCGCCTCGACGAGCTGCTCGAGCTCCTCGATCGCGGCGGCCGTCGAGGCACGGACGTCGATCGTGAAGTCCGCCAGGCCGGGGACGACGTTCGCCCCGCCCGGCTCGACGGCGATCTTGCCGACGTTCGCGGTCACGTCGCCGCGGGATCTCGCCGCGTCCCGCAGCTCGATCGTGATCCGCGCCGCACCGACGAGCGCGTCGCGTCGCAGCCCCATCGGCGTCGTTCCGGCATGGTTGGCCTCCCCGCGCAGCCGCACGCGGTAGCCGCGCAGGCCGACGATCGAGGTCACGATCCCGAGCTCCAGACCCTCGGTCTCGAGGACCGGGCCCTGCTCGACGTGGAGCTCGAGGAACGCTCCGACCTGATCGATGCGAGCCGCGTCGCCGACCCGGTCGAGGTCGTGGCCGGCATCGGCCATCGCCTCCCGGAGCGTCGTCCCGCGCGAGTCGGCACGGTCGGCGAGCCCATCGAGGTCCGCGCCCGCGAACGCCCGGCTGCCGAACAGCGCCGCGTTGAAGCGTGTTCCCTCCTCGTCCATGAAGGCGACCACCCAGAGCGGCCGTTCCGGCTCGAACCCCTCAGCCTTGAGGCGGGCAACGGCGTGCACGGCCGCGACGACGCCGAGGACTCCGTCGAAGCGCCCGCCGGTCGGAACGGTGTCGAGGTGGGAGCCGACGAGCACCGCCGGGCCCGATCCTGCGTCCCAGCGACCGAGGAGGTTCCCGGCAGCGTCGACCTCGACCTCGAGCCCGAGCTCACGCAGCCGTGCTCCCACCCAGTCGTACGCGTCGAAGAGCTCGCCCGACCAGGCGACCCGAGTGACGCTGCCGCCCTCCCCGCCGCCGATGCGCGCCAGCTCGTCGAGGCTCGCCGCGACCGACCCCAGCCGTCCTCCCGTGACTTCGGACGTTCCACCCGTTTGGCTCGGTGACATGACACAGAGTAACCTCCCCATCCACGCGCACGAAGTCAAGCGAGAAGATGGCCGCATGGCCGGTCTCCCGCGACCCCGTGCCGTCGTCCTGGTCGAGGGCGAGAGCGACCGCGCGGCCGTCGTGTCGCTGGCACGCCGTCGCGGCCGCGACCTGGCGGCCGAGGGAATCGACGTCGTCGCGGTCGGCGGCGCGCACGCGCTCGAGCGTGCGCTCCGGGAGCGGCAGGGCGTCCACGTCGCCGGGCTGTACGACTCGGGCGAGGAGCGGGCCGTCCGGCGCGCTCTCGCGCGTACGGGTGTGCCGGCGGTCGGCTTCGTCGCCTGCGAACCCGACCTCGAGGGCGAGCTCGTCCGGGCGCTGGGGGCCGAGCGGACGCTCGAGCTCGTCGAGTCCCGCGGGCACCTCGGCCGCTTCCGCACCTACCAGAAGCAGCCCGGCAAGCGGGAGCTGCCGCTCGAGGCCCAGCTCCACGGCTGGCTGCACAACTGGAAGGTGCGCTACGCCGCCGCGCTCGTCGAGGCGCTCGACCTCGACCGCGTGCCGCCGCCGCTCGACGCCGTGCTGGCACGCGTCCCGTCGCCACCCCGGACACGACCGGGACCGTGACAGGGCCTCCACACGGGAGGCCCTGTCGAGCTCGGATCCGTACGCGGCTCAGCGCACCTGGATGTTCCCGGCCTCGATCGTCTCGAACGGGAAGTCGTTCGGCCCGGTGAGCAGGCAGGCCTGCGGATCGCCCTGCGTGGCCGGGTCGTCGTCCCAGAAGTACACGCCGGAGATCCTGTCGCGGCCGGCACCCGGCTCCCCGTTGTCCTGCACCGTGAAGAAGACGGCGTCAACGAGCCCCGGGTCGTTCGTCCGCTTGGTGGTGCCGCCGAAGATCGCGATGTTGCCGACGACACGCATGCACGAGATGTCCACGTGGAGCTGGTACGCCCTGCCGTCGACCTCGAAGGCAGGATTGATCAAAACCGCCTGCCCCGTGACTGTGCCGTCGCCGTGCGTCCTCGCCGCAAACGAGAACTGCCGCTTGACCGTGTCGCCGTCCGCATTCGTCCGGGACAGCGTGCCGTGGCCGCTCGCAGAGCTGCCCGTCGGCTGCGCCGCCGAACCGGCCGAGACGAAGATCCCGGTCGCAACGAGCGCGAATGCGAGCAGTGCTCGCAGAACTGGTGCATTCACGTCTTTCCCCCACTTCCTCGGATTCCGTTCGCGGCCGGCGAAGCCCGCCGACCACGAACCTCGTGCGGAGTCTCACATCTGCGCCAACTTCCGTCAACCTCGGTTCACAGCGCGACAGCAGGCCCGCTCGCGCTTGCCGTTCCGCTTGCGCCAGGCGTAGGATCGGCCGATGACGAACCTCGCGGACGAGCTCCAGGAAGTACCGCTCTTCAGCGGCCTCGGTCAGCGGCAGCTGAAGAAGCTCGCCCGCGGCTTCAAGGAGCGCACGTTCGCGCCGGGACGGACCGTCGTCCGGGAAGGGCACATGGACGGCGTCGGCTTCTTCGTGATCGCGGACGGCGCAGCGACCGTCACCGTCGACGGCACCGAGGTCGCGACGCTCGGCCCGGGCGACCACTTCGGCGAGCTCGCGATGATCAGCGAGCGCGAACGCGGCGCGACCGTGACCGCCGAGACACAGCTCGTATGCCTGATGATGGCGTTCTGGGACTTCAGGCGCTTCGCCAAGGAGAACCCCGACGTCTCCTGGAAGCTGCTGCAGTACCTCGCTGAGCTCCTCACGGAGGAGCGCGGCAAGCGGGCTCGTGCCGCCGTGCACACGAGCTGACCGGGCGTCAGCGAGGCGCGCGGGCTCGAAAGACCTGCCGGTACGCGCGCGGCGAGGTCTGTAGGCGGGCCGCGAACTGCGACCGCATCGTCACGGCCGCGTCGTAGCCGGCGCGACGGGCGACGACCTCGATCGGATCGTCCGTCCGCTCGAGCAGCCGCTGCGCCAGTCGAAGGCGTTCGCGCTGCAGCCACTCGCCGGGCGGCATTCCGATCGCGGCCTGGAAGCGGCGTGTCAGCGTGCGCGCGCTCATCGCCGCGTGCGCGGCGAGATCGTCGACCCCGATCCCCGCGTCGAGGTTCGCGCGGCCCCAGTCGAGGAGGGCACTCAGCCCGCTCGGATCCCCTGCGACCGGCGTGTCGACGTACTGCGCCTGCCCGCCGGAGCGGTGCAGCGGCATCACGATCCGGCGCGCGACTGCAGCCGCCGCCTCGACGCCGTGGTCGAGCGCGACCAAATGCAGGCAGAGGTCGATGCCGGCAGCCGTCCCGGCGGAGGTCAGCACGTCCTCGTCGGCCACGTAGAGGACACCGGGGTCGACGTGTACGAGCGGGTACTGCTGCCGCAGGCGCTCGACGTACATCCAGTGCGTCGTCGCGCGCCGACCGTCGAGCAGGCCCGTGGCGGCGAGAGCGAACACGCCGGTGCAGAGCGAGACGAGTCGGGCGCCGCGCTCGTGCGCGGCGAGCAGAGACGCGATCAGCGCCTCCGACGGCAGGTCGTCGGGATCCGACCAGCCGGGGACGACGATCGTGTCGGCGCGGTCGAGTGCCTCGAGCCCGTGCGGGACGTCGATCGTGAATCCCGTCTGCGTCCGGATCGGAGTCGTGCCGGCGGCGACGAGCAGGAACTCGTACCAGGGATCGGCGATGTCGCTCCGGTCGAGCCCGAAGACCTCGCAGGGGATCGCGAGGTCGAACGTGAGCGCCCCCTGGTCGATCACGGCCGCGACGACGTGCATGTCCGGAACCTAGCGAAAGTCGTCCCAAAGACAGCAGTCGCTCGCGCCAAGATGTCTGGGTGAAGCTTGTCGCGATCATCGCCGCGGCCGCGGCGCTCGCCCCCGCCGGGCTCCCCGGTGCGCCGCGCCTCCCCGTCTGTGCCGCCGCCGGCGCCTACTGGCCCACGATGACGGCCGCCGTCCAGGGCAAGGACGCCTGGATCGCGTGCAAGGAGCAGTCGCGCGTGATCCGCGTCGATACGAAGACCGGCAAGCGAACCGCGTCGCTGCGCCTGAACGGCGTCGCGATCGCCGTCGCGTCCGGGTTCGACTCGATCTGGGCGGTCGACGCGAGCGGGATCCTCTACCGCGTCAACCCCACCTCCGGCCGGGTCGTGAAACGGCTCGAGCCTTCCCGTCAGCGCCGCGTACAACGTCTGGGCCGGCGGCGGCTCGGTCTGGGTCGCGGACGATCAAGGCGCGCGGGTGATCCGCGTCTCGCCGAGGACGAATCGTGTCGTCGCGCGGCCACGTGTCGGAGACGGCCCGTCCGACATGGTCTTCAACGGCTCGAGCGCGTGGGTGATCAGCCACCGGACGCATGTGCTGCACCGGATCGACCTCCGCACGAATGTCTCCCGGCGCGTCGCGGTCATCCCGGGCGACACGCCCGAGCGGATGGTCTGGTCGCACGGCGCGCTCTGGCTCACGGGGCGCGGCACCGACCTGCTCAAGGTGAGCCCGGCAGACGGCAAGGTCATCGAGACGATCGACATCGGCGCCAGCGGGATCGACGTGGCGGTGGCCGGCGATCACCTCTGGGTCCCGACCCGCAGCGCAACGGTCGATGCGACGGGCTTCCCGACGATGGACGCCCTGAAGAAGGTGTCCGCGGTCACCGGCGAGGTGTCGGTCGTCGTCGAGGCGAAGGGCCGCGTCGACGTCCACGGCCTCGTCGCCGCAGGCGGCACCGTCTGGCTCGCCGACAATACGAACGGCTCGCTCTACCGCTTCCGCTGAACCTCGCGCTCGCGGCGTGTCACGGCAGGTCGACGTAGAGCTCGTCGACGTAGCACCAGGCCCAGTCCTCGCCCGGCTCGGCCGAGCGGGCGATTGGGTGCGACGCCGACGCGGCGTGCTTCGACGCGTGCCGGTTCGGCGAGGAGTCGCAGCAGCCGATCTTCCCGCAGCTCGTGCACATGCGCAGGTGCACCCAGCGGCCGCCGATCTTCAGGCACTCCTCGCAGCCGGCGATCTGGTCGGGGAGCGCGGTGACCGCGACCTGGTCGAGATGCGTGCAGTCGCTCATGGCTCGAGCTCATGCCGGCGAACGGCCCGGCCCACCGGCCACCGAGGCCTGCGGCGGCCGCGGTCGCCGAGCACCGAGGCGACGGTCTGCGCGAGGTGAGGGCAGCCGGTCGAGGGGAACGCGTCCCGCCGATGCCGCTGAAGCACGAGGAACAGGTCGCCCGGTGGTGCGTCCCGGTAGAGGCGTCCGAGCCGCAGTCGGTCGATCGCGGCGAGCGTCGGCTCGTAGATCGCGCCGTGCCAGTCCGCCGCGATCTCCGCGTTCTCGAGCACGCGTCCGCGTCCGCGCATGAGGTGGTAGCCGTGCACCTGGACGTTCTCGAGCAGCTCGAGGTAGTGCGCGGGCCGGCTGACCGGGATGCGGACGCCGGGGCGTGCCTCGGCGAGCCCGCTGTCCTCGAGGAAGATCCGCTCGAGCTCCCGGAGGACGACGTCGAGCATGTCCGCCCCGGCCGGGAGCGGCACGCGCGCGATCAGCTCGGTCACGTCGGCGTCGATCAGCTCCGCGCCTCGGCGTCGTGCGAGGGCGGCGCGGTGGTGACCGTCGATCACGAAGTACGCCTCGCCGAGCTTGACCGCGACGATCGGTGGGAAGGCGCCGTCGGCGAACGCACCCTCGAGCGAGCGCAGGCGGTCGCGGCTGAAGGCGTGCAGCGGGCGAAAGTCGCGGGTGAACGAGCTGGCGCGGCTGTCCGTGCCGACGAGCGCGTCGAGCGGGATCGCCTGGACGCCCACGTACCGGCGCCCAAACGGCTTGAGCCGCCGCTCGACCTCGTCGAGCTCGAGCAGGCGGTTGCCGCCGCGTGCCCTTCGTCCCTTCATCTCGACGCCAAGCGTACAACGGCAAGTGAGCCGCGCCACGCTAGGCGGGCTCAGTCGGCCGCGGTCTGTTGCGGGTACGCGGCGCGCCGCGGCGTTGTTGCGACCGCCCGCATGGGTTACATTCGTCACGAGATGCCGCCGCAGGTGCTTGAAGCCGAGTTCGCGTGGCGCGAATGGTGGCTCGGCGAGAGCCGCTTCAAGGAGGATGGGCCGCGTAACAGTGCCGCGCGCGCGCGCACGGGCGCCCCGGAGCGCATCCCCGACGACTGGTGGGGACGCTTCGAGGAGTTCCTCGCGCGACGGCACGACAGCAAGGAGCCTCCGGCCGACGCCCCGCTCGTGCGCCGGATCCTCGTCGCCACCCGGATCCCGCAGGCGCGGGCCGAGGACGGTTCGCGGCTCTCGTCGCACTTCGCCCTGACCGAGTTCGCCTGCAAGGACGGCACGCAGGTGCCGAAGGCCGCCGTGCCCGCGCTGACCCGTCTCTGCAGCGAGGTGCTCGAGCCGCTGCGCGAGCGCTTCGGCCCGTGCACGGTGATGAGCGGCTACCGCCACTCGGCGTACAACCGGCGCATCGGGGGCGCCAAGTTCAGCCAGCACATCTACGACCTCCACCCCGGCTCCGTCGCGGCCGACCTCACGTTCGCCCGCGGCCGCCCCTCCGAGTGGGCCGACGCGGCCGAGCCACTGTGCGCGAACGGCGGCCTGGGCCGCTATCCCGGCTTCCTCCACGTCGACAACCGGCCCGGCCGCGCGCGCTGGAGCGGCTGAGCCCCCGACCGGGGGAGAAGTGGAGGCGGCGGGAATCGAACCCGCGTCCGCGGACGCACCGGACAAAGCATCTACAAGCGTAGTCTGCGCTTTGGTTTCGCCCGGCGGCCGGTTCGCAGACGACCTACCGACGGACTAGCCCTCCTGAAAATGTCGCGCCTCGGGCGAGTGGCTCTCCGTCGGTGCCGAGCCCGATTGTTGGCGCCGGCTCCCTGACCTCGGGCGAATCAGGGGCGGCGTCGCCGATTCCTAGTTACCTAGGCAGCGAGTGCGAGATCATTCTTCGCATTTGTTCGTTTCCCGGTGGTTTTACGAGGCCGACCGGGGACCTCGGCTTGCAGCTCTGCCGGAGAACCGACCACGTCGAAACCAGGTCGCCCCCGTATGTCGTGTACCAACGCAGTGTAGCCAGCGCTACTTGAAACGGAAGCTCAGCCGGTGCTCCGTCCCGTCCGTGAGGACGATCTTGAAGAGGCGACAGGTGCCGGCCCAAGCCTTGTTCGTCTTCCACACGTAGTGGTACTGGCCGCCGGAGTAGGAGAGCGAGCTCGAGCCGGCCGTGACCGTCTCGTCGACCTCGTTCAGCGACGCGCCGGTGTCGCAGGCGATCGCGGTGACGAGGGGGTAGCCGCTCTTGAAGATCGCGAGACCCTGGTCGCCGCCGAGGCTGAACTTGATCGGCACGCTGCTGCCGGCCTTGGCCACGTTCACGGCAGGCAGGTTCTCGACGGGCGAGAAGAAGCCCTTGAAGTCGAAGATCACGGCGTAGGTGCAGGTCGCGGCGACGGACGTCAGCCCGACGTTGTCGGTCGCAGTGGGTGCGGTCGCCGTCTTCGTGCCGAGGGTGGCGGTCTGCAGCGGGATCGCCCCGGCAGCGGGCGTCGCCAGGCCTGAGTGCGCATCGGTCGCCGTCCACGAGAGCGCGCCCGTTGCGCCGAGCAGGACGGTCGACGGGCACGCCGCGAAGCCGACGACCGGCCGCGTGGCGTCGACCCGGAAGTCCTGCGACGTGACGCGCTCGTTGCCCGCCCTATCCTTCACCTTGCCAGTCGCGGTGTGCACGCCGCTCGCGGCGAACGTGACCGGAGCGGTCAGCGTCGACGCGTCCACGCCGCTCCCGGGCGTGCCATCGGCGAGCAGCGGATCGCCGTTCGGCTCGAACGTGACGGTGACGGTGTTCTTGAACCAGCCGCCGCCGCCCGCGAAGGTGGGCGTCGTCGGGCTGGTCTGGAGCGTCAGCGCGTTCGGGGCCGTGCCGTCGACCTTGTAGGTGGCGCTCGCGCTCGCCGTGTTGCCGGCGACGTCGGTCGCGTTCACGGTGAACGTCTTCGTACCCTCGGTCGCCGTGTCGAGCGGTGAGCCGTTCGCGGCGCTGCCCACGCAGCTGACCGCGTCGAGGCAGGCGAAGCTGGCTGGAACGGACGCGCCCTGGCGCAGGTCGGCGTCGACGACGGGCGCGGCGATCACGATCCGCGGCGGCAGCGTGTCGATCACGAACGTCGCCGTCGAGGTACTGCCGTCCGACGAGCGGGCCGTGACCGTGTGCAGGCCCTCGCCGGAGACGCTCACCGGGCCGGCAGCGGGCGCGTACGGCGCGCCGTCGATGCTGAGCTCGACCTCCTGGCCGGCGTCGGCCGGCGTCGCGACGACCGTGACCGGGCCGGTGTAGAGGCCGCTCGCGGCCTGCGGGCCCGTCAGCTCGAGCGAGAGCGCGCCGGGCGTCGGCGTCGGCAGCGGGGCCGCCTGGAAGTTGTCGCCCTTGTTCTTGTCGATGTTGACGTTGCCGAACTCGTCCACGAGCTGGGCGAAGTACTCGACGCCGGGCGCCGTGAACGTGGTCGCGCCGACCCAGGCGCCGTCTGCAAGCGCCAGGTCGAGCAGCCGCCAGTCGCCGCTGCCGTCGCGGAGGAGCACCGCCACGCGGGTCGGTCCCGCCTCGGTCTCGACCCGGAAGGAGACGATCCCGCCGACCTTCACGGCCTCGACCGTGAGGAAGTTCGGCGGGTCGTAGTCGGTGCGGTTCGCGGAGCCGTACACGAGCCCCTGCACCGAGGAGAAGCGGCGGAGCGTGCCGACGTCGCCGCGGTCGGCGCCGGCCTTGAAGAGCTCGGGCAGGATCGTGCCGGAGGCCTCGACGGAGCCGTCCGCCGTGCGCAGCGCCGTCAGGTAGGCGTTCGCGTCGGGCCACGTCGTGCCGGCATAGGCGATCTCGGGCTCGTCCTCGGTGTGGTCGACGATCGGGCGGCTGATGCTGACGTTGACGTCGTTCAGCGGCGCGCAGCTCCTCGATCCCGGTCAGGAAGATGCCGTGCGCGTCCTGCTGCGCCGGCACCGTCGTGCTGGCGATCACGGGGCGCCAGTGCTCAGCCACGAGCCCGCCGCCCTCGATCGGATGGACGAGGCCGCGGCCGGTGTCGACCGGCGCGAGGAAGTTCGGGGCGACGTCGAACGAGCTTGCCTGCAGGCCCGTGATCGGCTCGGCGGCCGTCGGCGGCTCGCGCGGCAGCGGCGGCGGCGGCAGCCGGCGCCTGCGGGCGGATCCGGAACATCGGGAAGCCGTAGAGCGTCGCCTCCGCCAGCACCTTCTCGTCGTAGACGCCGAAGGCGCCCTTCTCGAGCACGTACTGCCGCTTGCTGCGCAGGCTCGCCTCGCCGACCGTCTCCTCGCTGTTGAGGAACTCGGCGAAGAGGGCGGCCCAGCGCTCGGAGTAGTCGACCGACGCGGTGTCGCCGTAGCCGAAGCCGGTGTTGCCGAGGTAGGCCGTCGGGCCGAGCTGCGACATCAGCTGCGGCCAGTCCTCGGCGCGCGGGTCGGAGCCCGTGAGCACGAGGTCGCTGGCCGAGAAGCCGGAGTGGCAGCCGACGGAGAAGATCAGGTTGCGCTCCGCAATCCCGATCCGCTGTCGCGGCCCGCGTGCGCACCTCGTCCACGGTGAGGAGGTCGGGCGTGGCCGAGCCGTCCTCGGACGCCGGCAGCAGCCGGTTGTGGTCGAAGTGCGCTGCCCAGAGCGCGACGTCCGGCGCCTGGCTGCTCAACGCCAGCGGGAAGGTCTTCGCGAGGAAGTCGTCCCCATTCCAGGTGTCGTTGATCAGGCTGCCGTCGACGTTGGCCGCGCCGACGAGGTCGTCGTTGCTTGCCTTCACGGCCTCCGCCCCGTCCTTGAGGAAGTCGTAGCCGGACGAAAGCGCGGTCTGCGGGTCGAGCGTGCCGTCGAACTGGACGAAGCGCGTGATCGCCTGCACGATCTCCGCCGGCGACTCGACGAGGCGGCCGATCGCGAAGTCGGGGATGTAGAGGCTGCGGTTCAGGAACGACACCGGGTCGAGGTCGGCGTACGCGTCGTCGGTCGAGACGTTCCCGTGCGCCAGCGCGCTCAGGTACTGGTTGTTCGTCGTGCCGGCGAACAGGCCCGCGTAGCCGAGCTCGTTCGCGACGACGGTGCCGTCGGTGGTGTACGCGTGCGGGAAGACGGTGTTGCCGCCGACGAGCACGATGTGCTTCAGCGACGGGTAGTCGCTCGCTGACGTCGCGGACGACGCCGCGGACCGCCTCGACGAACGCGTTGCTCGCCGCCAGCGAGCACGGCGAGGCGTTCAGCGCCGCGCGGGCGGCCGCGACGTCCGCGTCGCTCTCGACCGGGATAGACGACGCTCGGGAAGCCGAGTCCGGCCAGCGCGGCCTGGCGGGAAGTGAGGGCGTTCCAGACGTTCGCGGCCGCGGCCGCGCCGTAGGAGTCGCCGAGCGCCTTGCGGTCGACGAGGAAGAGCGTGTTCTGGTCGGTGCGGGCCGAGTCCACGACCGGCGCGGTGGCGGCGATCCCCTGGCCTGCGGCCGGAGCCGACTGACCGCAGGTCGACGGCAGCACCGGCGGCGGCAGCTCCTGGATCGTGAGCATGTACGGCAGAGCGCTCGCGGCGCCGTTCGCGCCGACGACGTCGATGCGCAGGTTGCCGCCGAGGCCGTCGGAGACGATCATCACGTCCTCGTCGTCGCGCGAACGGTTGATCGACAGGCCCCACACCGGCAGGTCGGTCCGGATCTGGACGTCGCCGAAGGCCTGCGGCGTCAGCGGCCGGTCGCTGCCGAAGCCGGCGAGCTCCTCCTGGAGCGGCTGGCCGTCGAGCGGGATCCCGGCCGGGCCGGACACGGCACGCGCGGGGCCGTAGACGACGACGTCGTAGTCGGCGGGCAGGTGGCTCAGGTGCACGACCAGGCGGCCGCCGTTCGCGGGCAGCGGGTGGCTGTAGCTGTCGACGTCGGTCGCGCTCGAGATGTGGCCGAGGTAGAGGGAGTCCGCACCGACCGCGCCGGCGTCCGGCTCGAGCGACTCGCCGATCGTCGTCAGCACGGGCGCGCGTCGTGAACGCCGGAGAGCCGTCGGGCTCGACCGTCGCGGTGACGGAGGTCGAGCCCAGCTTCAGGGTCGGATAGGCCTCGAGCGAGAGCCGGTAGCTGCCGCCGACGAGACCGGACGCCTGGAAGACGAGCTCGTCGCCGGTGATGCTGGCGGGCTCGGGCAGCGCGAGCGCGTCGGTCTCGGGGTCGATCCCCTCGAGCAGCGCCGAGCCGGGCTTGTAGCGGAAGCCGCGCATCGAGAAGCGGATCTCCGCCGCGGTCTCGCCAGTGCCGCCCGCGAGCGTGAACGTCGTCTCGAAGTCGGCGACGTTGCCCGCCGTCGCGTACTGCTGCGGCATCAGCACGTCGAGCCGGACGGTCTGCCACGGCAGGCTGCGCTTGTTGACGAGCGCCGACATCAGGTCGCCGATCGTGAAGTCGGCGGGCAGCTGGTCGACGATGTCCGCGAGCGTGATCCCGGTGTAGACCTTGATGTCGGCGAGCGTGTATCCGTCGAGCACGCCGCGCAGCAGCTCGAGCGTCGCGTCCGGCTTGATCTGGCCCGCCACGTAGGCGTCTCCGAGCGTCACGGGCGTGCAGCCGGCCGTTCCGTAGACGCAGGTGAGGATGCCCTCGAGCGTAATCCCCTCGAGCGTGATCCCCTCGAGCGTGATCCCCTCGAGCGTCGTGCCCGCGGCGAAGATGCCCTCGAGCGTGATCCCCTCGAGCGTCGGGATGCCCTCGAGCGTGATCCCCTCGAGCGTGATCCCCTCCAGGGTCGGGATCCCCTCGAGCGTGATCCCCTCGAGCGTCGGGATCCCCTCCAGGGTCGGGATCCCCTCGAGCGTGATCCCCTCGAGCGTCGGGATGCCCTCCAGCGTCGGGATCCCCTCGAGCGTCAGCGACATCACCGTCCGTCCGGAGACGTCGGAGGGGGAGCCGCAGGTGCCGCCGTTGGCGACGATCGCCGCGCAGGCGTCGCCGAGCACGTCCGTGCCTGTCCCGGCCGCGGTCTGCAGGTCACCGAGCGTGACGGTGCCGAACAGGAGCGCCGGCAGCTCGAGCGAGCGGAGCGGGCTGACCGAGAAGTCGATGTCGGCCAGCGTCAGCGCCCGGACGCCCGGCGTCGCCAGCGCGTCCGCGAGCGTCGCGTTCTGGAGCGGCACCTTGAGCGCGCTGCCGAGCACCGACTCCCACGAGAGCGGCGGGCGCAGGCGCAGCTGCGTGAGCGGCACGCCGCCGAGGCCGGAGAGCAGCTCGGGCGACAGGCCGATTCCCTCGAGCGTGATCCCGCGGATGCCGGAGGCGAGCAGGTCGATCCCCTCGAGGGTCGGGAATCCCCTCGAGCGTCGGGATCCCCTCCAGGGTCGGGATGCCCTCGAGCGTCGGGATCCCCTCCAGCGTCGGGATCCCCTCGAGCGTCGGCAGCGCCTGGAGCTTGCCGATCCCCTCGAGCGTCGTCCCGTCCGCGGGCGCCGACGGCGGGTCGCCGAAGGCGAGCGCGCGCAGCGGGATGTTCGCGAACGGCACCTCGCCGCCGACCGCAACCGCTCGGGGCCGCTCGCGGTCGCGGTCGCGGTGTACGGCGTCGAAGCCGCAGGCGCCCGGCAGGCCGAGAACTCGGACGTCTCGTTCGTGCCCATGTCGGTCGCGGTCGCGGTCACGACCTCGCCCTCGTCGAGCTCCTCGTCGACCGTGACGGTGCCGGAGAAGTCGCCGTCGACCAGCTCCGAGCCGAGGAACCGCTCGCCCTCGCCGTATCCGGAGGGGTCGCAGGCGGCGTTCGCGAAGAGCTCGATCATGAAGGTCTGCTCGGTCCCGGTAGTGGTCTCGAGGTCGAGGTCGACCTCCACCGTCTCGCCGACCTGCGCCACCCGCGTCAGCACCGGACTGTTCTGCAGGCCGTTCGCGCCGGTGTCGACGTCGCCCTCGTCGTTCGCGGTGACGCCGTCGTCGCCGAGGTCGATCCCGAGCCCGTCGTTGTCGCCGATCTGGTTGCCCGTGATCCGGTTGCCGGAGGCAGTCCCGAGCACGTTCACGCCCGCGTTGCCGTTGTTGCGGATCAGGTTCCGGTCGACCGTCGTGTTCACGGCGTAATGCAGGCGCACGCCGTCGTAGCCGTTCGGGATCGCCGCTGCGCCCTCGGGCGCCGTGCCGACGTAGTTGCCGCGCACCTCGTTCCCGGTCGGCGTCGTGGCGACGTTGACGCGGAAGATCGCGATCCCCTGGTTCGTGTTGCCGGAAGTGACGTTCCCGGCACCGAAGACGTCGCCGCCGATCACGTTGTTCGAGCCGCCGTCGATCGCGATCCCGTCGATCCCGTTCGGGACGGCAGCCGCCCCGTCTGCGTCCGTGCCCACGTAGTTGCCCTGGACGGTGTTCCCGCTGGCGCCGAAGAGCTGGATCCCGTGGCCGCCGTTGCCCGAGAGCACGTTGCGCTCGGCCGGGATCGCGCCGCCGATCTGGTTCGCCGTGCCGGACGAGCTGATCCGGATGCCGTCGGACCCGTTCGCGACACGCGTCGTGCCGTCCGCGCCGACGCCGACGAGGTTGCCGGTGACGGTGACGCCGCTGCCGTGGAGGAAGATCCCCGAGCCGCTGCCGAAGCCGCCGTTCCCCGAGGCGACGTTCCCGTCGACGACGACGCCCGTCGGCCCGGAGTTGACGAGGACGCCGTTGGCGCTGTTGCCGGCCGCGGCAAGGCCGGTCGTCGTCGTGCCGAGGTAGTTGCCGCGGATCACGTGGTTCGGCGCCGCCGCCGACGACGATCCCGTTGAAGTTCCGCGAGATCACGTTGCGGTCGGCCGCGGTGTCGCCGCCGACCGTGGTCGTGCCGCCGCTGAGCAGGACGCCGGTGTTCCCGTTGCCGCGTGGCGTGCCCGTCGCGTCGAAGCCGATCCAGCTCGCCGCGAGCGTGTTGCCCGTGCCGGCGCTGAACGTGATCGCGTTGCCGAAGCCGAAGACGGCCAGGCCGCGCACCGTCGAGGCGCCGCCCGCGAGCACGAGGCCGCTCGAGCCGGCGGTGCCGGTCCCGTTCAGCGCGACGAGCGGCGAGCCGGCGTAACCGTCCTCGGTGGTGGCGTCGATCGTCGTCGGGCCCGTCACGGTCGGCAGCGCCGACGCGAGGGCGATCTCGTGCGTGCCCGGCGCCGGGGATCGCGAAGGTGATCGTGTCGGCGCCGCTCTGCGCGTTCGCGTCGAGGATCGCCTGCCGCAGCGAGCCGGCGCCCGAGTCGTTCGTGTTCGTGACGACGAGCCCGCCCTGCGGCCCGGCGAAGCACGGCGAGAACTCGGACGTGTTGCCGTCAGGATCGGTCGCGGTCAGCGTGTACTTCGCCGGCCCGGCGAGCGGTGTGCTGAACACGACGCCGCCGTCGCCGGCGGCGTTCGTCGTCAGCGACATCGACTCCGCCGGCACGGTGGGCAGCTCGCCCTCGCCGTAGCCTGACGGGTCACACGCCGTGTTCCGGAAGAACTCGACCTGGAACGTCGTGCTCGGCGTCGAGCTCAGCGTCGCCGTCACGAAGACCGTCGGCCCGTCCGCGTTCGCGGAGGAGATGGTTGGGAAGTTCTGCAGGCCGTTCGGGCCAGTGTCGGCGTCGCCGGAGTCGTTGGCCGTGACGCCGTCCGCGCCGAGATCGATCCCGAGCCCGCCGTTGTCGTGGATCGCGTTGCCGCTGAGCTCGTTGCCGGTCGGCGTCGTGTCGGCCTCCTGACCGATCCTGCCACGACGATCCCTGCGGCGTCGTTGTCGCAACGAGTTGTCCGCTGACTCTCGTGTCGACGCCCTCGATCCAGATGCCGTCCCTGGTGTTCGACGTCACGACTGTTGCCGTCGATCGCTGTCCCGACCGGCACACTCGTCCAGTGCTCCTTGACGTAGATCCCGGCCTGAGGAACGGGCAGACGTGCGCCGGTGATGGGGTCGAGATACGTCCGTGTGTCCGCGACGTCCCCGTTGTGATGGACGTTGTTGTTCCGGAGCACGTTGCCGTCGCCCGCGTCGACCATGATCCCGACCGTGTTGTGCAGGACGTCGTTGTCCTCGACGATGACGTCGCTCGCCGCCTGCTCGGGTTCCGACCGCGACTCCTCGGCGCCGGCGAGCGCGATCCCGCGGTAGCCGCCCCGGACGCGGTTGTCGCGGATGACGCCGCCGACGACATCTCCGCCGACTCGCACGACGGGGCGATTCACGCCGATTCCCGTCTGGGTCTCCTCGTCGTAGACGTCCCCGCCGTCGAGATCGAGCCCCTCGACCCAGAAGTCGCTCGCGGACACATCGAGCCTGGAGAGGCGCACGTGCGTGGTCTCTCTGCCGGCTCCGACGAAGCTCATGACCGGCTGGTCGAGATCGAGGAAACCCTCGTTGTAGTCGCCCGCCGCGACGTCGACCGTCACGCCCGGCTCGGCGACGGCGAAGGCGCCGCCGATCGTGGCGAACGCATCCGTGCCGATCGCGGTCGCGGGGCCTCCTCCGTCCGGATCGGTTCCGGTGGCGACGCCCGTCCAGTCGTCGTCGACGTAGAGCGTGGCGCCGCCGGTCACCTGCACGCACTCGGAGAAGGTCGAGGACGACGGCGAGCCTGCGTCAGTCGCGTTCGCGACCACGAACGCACCCGCCGGAGGCGGGGGATCGAGCACGACGGTGAAGTCTTGGTTGTTGAGGAACGAGGGCGTCGCGGACGTCGAGCCGAGCAGCGTCAGCGCCGCGTCGTCGCTCGGGAGGCAGCTCGAAGCGGAGAAGAACTCGACGTGCTGGAGGACGTCCGGCGTTCCCCAGGCAGCGCCCTCGAGCACGATGAAACCACGCGAAACAACGGCGGACTGGAGTACCGGGGTGTTCGTCCCGTTGCGGAAACGGCCGAGCTCGGCCGCGGTCGCGTCGCCGTCCTCGTCCGCGACGTAGGCCCAGCCGCGGTTGAGGGTGCTCACGTCGTAGCTGTCTGTGAAGTCCGCCTCCCAGAAACCGTCGGAGTTCGACGTCGTGAACGTGAAAGCGGGGAAGGCCGAGCCCTGGGTCAGGTGCACCTCGACGCCGCGCTCCCCCGGACCGAACCCTTGCGCGACGTCGGCGACGGGGTCGAGCTCGTCGAAGCTGACCGACTCGAGCGTGAGCGTCTTGGCGACGTCGCCCTGGGCGGCCTGCAGCGTCATCCCCTCGACGAGGTCGAGGTCTGTCGCGCCGCGGTCGATGTAGCCGTAGCCCTGGGCGTTGATCGTCAGCTGGAACTCGCCCGCGCCGGTGATCAGCGAGAGCGGGCCGGGCTCCCAGTTGTGGAAGTCGATCCAGTCGTCCGTCAACGACGCGCGCAGGAACTCGCTCCCGGACGGCCCCGGCGACTCGCCTTCCGCGTACGTCGCGTCGGCGACCGTCTCGTCGCCGTCCGCGTCTGCCACGTACGCGTCGCCGCGCATCCCGCCGACGACGTCGACGATGCCGTCGAAGGACGCGCGCCAGGAGTTCGAGTCGTCGACGGTCGCCGTCTGCGTGCCTGCAGGGCCTCCGTCCGCCGAGAGGACGACGCGCACGCTGCCCGGGTACGGCGCCGTCCCGGTCGCCTCGTCGTTGGCGGTGTCGAGGAAGTCGAACGTCAGGGGGAGGAGTGTGAGGCTCTTCGAGGCGGTGCTCGACGCGGCCGTGATCTCCGTGCCCGGGACGAGATCCTGGAGATGCAACGAGGCCGGCACGTAGGCGCCGCCGGACGCATCCGTGACGACCACGCGAGCCGAGGCGGCTCCGACCGTCAGGGTGACCTCGTCGTTCGGCGCCCACCCTTCGAGCTCGACCCAGTCGCCGACGAGCGCGCCACGCACGATCGGGCCGTCGGCGGCCGCCGCGGTGCCCGTCAGGGCCGCTGCTGCAATCAGAGCGAGGCAGTACCGCGCCAAGCGCGTGCACACCCGCAATTTCCTTACGCCGCATTGCTCGCTTCCCCTAAGCCCTCGAGTGCCCGCACACTGACACGACCCGTCCGCTTTTTCAATAGCCAGACGCGCAACGGCACCTCGTTCTTCCCTGCCGTCGCCGGCGCGATCTAGAGTCGGGCAAGCCAGCGCGATGACGGTCGAGACCACCCACGCATTCCACCCGTACCTCCCGCGGCTCGTGACCACGTGGTCCCGCGAGGCGCCGGACGCCGACTTCCGCGTGCTTCCGGGCTCGCTGCTCTCGCTCGACATCTCCGGCTTCACGAGCCTCTCCGAGCGGCTCCAGGCCCGCGGCCGGGCGGGCGCCGAGGAGCTGATCCTGCTGGTCAGCGGCATCTTCGAAGGGCTGATCCGGATCGCCGAACGCCGCGGCGGCGACGTGCTCAAGTTCCGCGGCGACGCGCTGCTGATCCTCTTCGCAGACGACGACCACGAGCACAATGCGTCGCTCGCCGCCGCTGAGATGCAGTGGCTGATCGAACAGAGCGGCGAGACGGTCAGCTCGGTCGGCGCCGTCCGCCTGCGGATGTCGTGCGGGATCTACTCCGGCGACTGCCACTTCTTCCTCGCCGGCTCGAGCCATCGCGAGTTGGTCGTCGCCGGCCCCGCCTCGAGCGCGACGGTCGAGCTCGAGTCCGGAGCGGAGGCGAGCGAGATCCTCGTCAGCACGGCGACAGCGGCGGCGCTCCCGGGCGAGTGGCTCGGCGGCGAGCGGGACGGTGCCCGGCTGATCTCGATCCCGCAGCACGATCTTGGCGCGCCGCCCCAGACGGAGACGCCGGCCGACGTCGAGGACGGCGAGGGGCTGGCGGAGTACGTGCCCGCACCGCTGCGGGCTCAGCTCGCGCTCGAGATCGCCGAGCCGGAGCACCGACACGTGACGGCCGCGTTCGTCCGCTTCGGCGGCATCGACGGGCTCGTCGCGGAGGCTGGGCCAGGGGCCGTGCACGAACGGATCGCCGCTCTCGGTGCGCTCGTCGGTGAGGCGGCGGACGACCTCGGCGTCACCTGGCTCGAGTCGGACATCGACGTCGACGGCGGCAAGTTCTACCTCGTCTCCGGCGCACCGGCCGCAGCGGGAGACGAGGAGGAGCGCATGCTGCGCACGCTGCGCCGGATCGTCGATGCCGACGTCGGCTTGCCCGTCAAGGCCGGTGTGAACCGTGGGCCCGTCTTCGCAGGCGACATCGGCGCGGCGTCGCGGCGCACCTATGCGGTCATGGGCGACACGGTCAATCTCGCCGCCCGCCTGACCGCGCGCGCCGAGCCCGGCGGCATCCTCGCCTCGGCCGAGGTGCTCGACCGCGCCCGCACCCGCTTCGATTCCACGCATCAGCCGTTCCTGATGAAGGGCAAGGAACGGCCCGTCACCGCCTACAGCGTCGGCGCGGCGGTGGGCGCGCGGCCCGAGGAGACGACGGGCTCGCTGCCGCTCGTCGGGCGCGAGCAGGAGGTCGCGCTCATCACCGAGGCGATCAACGCCGCGCGCATGCGCCAGAGCCGGCTGGTCGAGATCGTCGGCGAGCCCGGGATCGGCAAGTCGCGGCTCGTCGAGGAGCTGCGGACGCTGGCGGTCGGGTTTCAGCAGCTGACCACGCGCTGCGAGCACTACGAGCGGTCGAGCCCCTTCTTCGCCGTGCGCTCGCTGCTGCGACCGCTCGCCGGCATCACCCCCGAGCAGGGCCCGGCCGAGGCGGGCGCCCAGCTCGCACCCTGGATCCAGGCGGTGATGCCCGATCTCGCACCGTGGCTGCCGCTGCTCGCGATCCCCTTCGACGCCGAGGTGCCGCCGACGCCGGAGGCCGACTCGATCGAGCCTGCGTTCCGCCGCGACCGCCTGCACGACGTGATCGAGCAGTTCATGACCCGGGTGCTGATGATGCCGACCCTGATCGTCGTCGAGGACACCCACTGGATCGACGACGCCTCGGACTTCCTCTTCCGGCACCTCGCCGCGTCGACGATGCCCCGGCCGTGGCTCATCTGTGTCACGAGCAGGCCCGAGGGCCGCCGACTCGCAGACGAGCCGCGCGGCACGCTCATCGTCCTCGAGCGGCTACCAGCCGAGGTCGCGTCGGCGCTGGCGCTCTCGGCAGCCGACGAGCTCGCGCTCGGAGAGGTCGAGCTCGCCGCGCTGATCGAGCGCGCCGGCGGAAACCCGCTCTTCGTGCGGGAGCTCGTCGCCGCGGCCCGCGACGGGCAGGCGCTCGACGCGTTGCCGGAGAGCGTGGAGACACTGCTGACCGCCCGCATCGACCAGCTCGAACCGGGTGACCGGCTGCTCATCCGCTACGCGTCCGTCGTCGGGCCGACGTTCGCGCTCGACGTGCTGACCGAGATCCTCGCCGGCGAGCCGGTCGAGCCCAGCGACCTCGAGCGCTGGAAGCGCCTCTCGGAGTTCGTCGAGTGGGCGAGCAGCGAGCTGCTCCGCTTCATCCACGACCTCTTCCGGGCAATGGCGTACGAGGGCCTCTCGTACCGGCGCCGGCGCGAGATCCACGGTCGCGTCGCGTTGGCGCTCGAGGCGCGCGCCGGAGAGAACGTCGAGGACGCCGCGGGCCTGCTCTCGCTCCACTTCCTCGCGGCCGGCAAACATCAGGAAGCCTGGCGCTACGCCGTGGTCGCAGGCCGCCGCGCCCAGTCGATGTACGCCAACGTCGTCGCCGCGGAGATCTACGAGCGCGCGCTCTCCGCCGCGGAGCAGCTCCCCGACCTGCCGCCGGCCGAGGTCGCCGCCGTCTGGGAGTCGCTCGGCGACGTGACGGAGCTCTACGCCCGGTACGACACGGCCGAGCACGCGTACGCCGAAGCCAGGAAGCTCGCAGCCGACGGCGTCGGGTCGACCCGGCTGATGTGGAAGGCAGGCGTGATCCGCGAGCGGTCGGGCCACTACGAGGACGCGCTGGCGCTCTACCGCGAGGCGCTCGCCGCGATCGACACCCTGGAACCGGGCGTGGCGTCACAGTCGAACCGGATCGAGCTCGAGCTCGCGTACGCGGGCGTCCGCTATCGGCAGGGCCAGTTCGAGGACGCCGCCGAGTGGGCCGAGCGGGCGGCGGGCCACGCCGAGGAGGCAGGCCACAAGAAGGGTCTCGCCCATGCCTCCTACCTGCTCGACATCGCCCTGACGCGGCTCGGCCGGCCCGACTGGTCGCACCGCGAGCGAGCGCTCGCGATCTACGAGGAGATCGGCGACCTCGTCGGGCACGCGACGGTGCTCAACAACCTCGGCACGGACGCCTACCACGAGAGCCGCTGGGAGGAGGCGGTCGGGTACTACCGCGAGAGCGCCGAGCTGAGCCGCAAGGCGGGCGACGTCTCGAGCGTCGCGCGCGCACGGCTGAACGAGTCGGAGCTGCTCTCCGACCGCGGCCTGCTCGCGGAGGCCGAGGAGCGCCTGCACGACGCGCTGCGCGTCTGGCGGGCCGCGAACTACCCGCTCGGCGTGGCGCTCGCGACGAGCAATCTCGGCCGCGCGGCCGCGCGGGACGGCCGCTTCGACGAGGCGCGCGAGCTGCTCCAGGAGGCGCACGGCGAGCTCGTCCGGCTCGGCATCGGCGTCTTCGCCGCCGACACACGGGCACGGCTCGCCGAGCTGCACGTGCTCGCCGGCGAGCATCGCGAAGCGCTCGAGCTTGCGACCGCGACGCTGGTCGAGGTGGAGGGCCTGGGCGGACAGCCGGCGCTCCGTGCCCTCATCACGAGGCTGATCGGCTACGCCCACGTGCAGGCGCGGCAGCCCGACGAGGGCCGGCCGTACCTCGAGCGGAGCCTCGAGCTCGCCCGCGACGCGGAGGCCCTCTTCGAGGTGGCGCTGAGCGCCAAAGCGCTGGCCGACATCGGTGCGCCCGACGCGGCCGCGCACGCCGCCGAGAGCGAGGAGATCCTTGGCCGGCTGGGCGTCGTCTCGGTGCCGCGGATTCCGCTGCCGTAAGCTGCGCTCCGGTGCTGGGGATCCGCGAGATCGCAGAGGACGAGCTCGACGAACTGGTCCGGGTCGCGCAGGAGGCGCAGCCTCGCGAGCACGCGTCGGTCGCCGGGTTCGTCGACTGGCGCCGCCAGGCCGCGCGCAATGATCTGGCTGCTCGCGGAGCTCGACGGCGAGACCGTCGGGGCCGGATACGCGCTCACCGGCTGGCACACGCCGCCGCACCGCGCGATCGGGGCGGCGCTGGTCGTTCCGGACGAGCGCGGTGCCGGAGTCGGGATCCGCGTGCTCGACGCGCTCGAGGGCTGGGCGGGAGACCACGGCGCGACCGAGCTCGAGGGCCCGGTCAGCGAGGACGACGACGGCAGCCTCGCGTGGGCGGCGAGACACGGCTACCACGAGGTCGGCCGCAACTCCCGGCTCGTGCTCGACCTGACCGCGATCGAGCCACCCGACGCAGCTCCGCCTGCGGACGTCGAGATCGTCACCTGGGCGGACCGGCCCGAGCTCACGCCCGGCCTGTACGAGGTCGCGCGCGAGGCGATGCCCGACATCCCCGGCGAGGAAGAAGCCGACATCGGCTCGCTCGAGGAGTGGCTCGCGCGCGACATGGAGGGCGACAGCGACGACCCGCGCGCCGTCTTCGTCGCGCTCGCGGACGACGAGGTCGCCGGCTACGCGAAGCTCTCGCTCGCGCCCGAGAACAGCGACCGCGCCTTCCACGACCTGACGGGCGTCAAGCGCTCCTTCCGCGGCCGCGGGATCGCAGCCGCGCTGAAGCGCGCCCAGATCGCCTGGGCGAAGGAGCACGGCTACACCACGCTCCAGACCGCCAACGAGGTGCGGAACGAGCCGATCCGGCGCCTGAACGAGCGCCACGGGTACGTGCTCGAGCCTGGTGTCGTGATCGTCCGCAGCCAGATCGGCTAGCGGCGCGACTTCAGCGCGCGGTCGATCTGCCGCTTCGCATCGCGCTCGGAGATGTCGCGGCGCTTGTCGCCCTTCTCCTTGCCGCGCGCCAGGGCAAGCTCGATCTTGACCCGGCCGTCCTTGAAGTAGAGCCGCGTCGGCACGACCGTCTGACCCTTCTCGCGCACCTTGCCGGTGAGCGTCGCGATCTCGCCCCGGTGGAGGAGGAGCTTGCGGTCGCGGCCCGGCTCGTGGTTGGCGATGTTGCCCTGGTCGTAGACCGCGATGTCGGCGCCGACCAGCCAGACCTCGTTGCCGCGCACGTCCGCATACGCCTGCGCGAGCGTGACCCGTCCGTCACGGAGCGACTTCACCTCCGTGCCGGTGAGCACGAGCCCCGCCTCGAAGCGGTCGAGCAGCTCGTAGTCGTACCGCGCGCGGCGGTTCTCGGCGATCAGCTTCGTGCCGGTGGGCCTGGCCATCCGGCGATTGTAGGTAGCTTGGGAGCGTGGTCACCGCCCTCGCGTTCACAGCGGCGACGTGGGGTATCGCGATGGCGGTCTCCCCCGTGCTGCAGATCCGGAAGATGGTCCACCACCGGAGCTCCCACGGCATCTCGCTGGGGTATCCGAGCGTCCTCTTCGTCGGCTTCCTGCTCTGGCTCGCCTACGGGATCTCGATCGAGAACTGGGCGCTGATCGTGCCGAACGTGGTCGCGGCGATCGTGATCGCGGCGACGATCGCGGTCGCGCGCCACTACCGGCGCCCGTAGCAGCGCTCGCAGAGCGCGAACCACGGAGCGCAGCTCTGGCCGCACGATTTGCAGCGGCCGAACGTCGGTGACTTCACCTCCGCCGCAAGCCTCTCGCTGACGCGGCGCGCGGCCGCCTCCTCCAGCTCCGCGGCCCGCTCCAGGGTCACCCCACCCACGTCCGTGTACTGGAGCGCGAACCAGCGCAGGATGCTCGCAGTGCGCGCGGCTGCCTCGGCGTCCTCGAGCGACGCGTCGCGGAGGCGGCCGGCGTCGAGCAGCCACTGCAGCACGGGCCGCTGCGCCTGGTCGCCGGCGACCGCGAGCGCGAGCGTCGCGAGCAGCTCGACGTTGTCCTCGTCGACGGGCGCGTTCACGAGCTTCCACGACTGCTCGAGCGAGAGCTTGCGACCCCGTTCGCGCAGCCGCCGCTGGACGGTGTCGAGCCGCACGAGCAGCGGCCCGATCGACTCGACCGAGAGCCAGCCGTCGGTCGCCCACTGGCGCAGCGCGGCCGTGTGCCAGGCGCGCAGGGCCGCCGCGAGCTGGTGCGGGCCCTCGACGGCGAGATCCTCCAAGCGCGGCCTGATCCGCGCCGTGTCGACGACGCGATAGCCCATGTGCCCGCCGGGCAGCTGCACGTGGGGCGTCAGCGCCGACTCGATCAGGTCCGGGTCGGCGTTCGCCCAGACGATCCCGGTGAGCACCCCGACATGCCCCCGCTCGACGAGGCCGAAGCGGCCCGCGCGCCCCGCGATCTGGGCGATCTCCCAGGCATGCAGGTCTCGGCGCTCCTCACCGTCGAACTTCTGCGACTCGGCGAAGAGCAGGGTCTCGCAGGGCAGGTTGACCCCGTGCCCGAGCACATCGGTGGCGCAGCACACGTCGGCCTGGCCGTTCACGAAGCGCTCGATCTCGAGCCGCCGCGCCGCCAGCGGCATCGCGCCGTAGAGGACGGCGACCCTCCCCGGCAGGCGGCGGTTCAGCTCGCCCGCGAGCGCCAGCACGGCGCGGCGGCTGAAGGCGACGACGACCGTGCCCGGGCGCAGGCTCTGGAACGAGACGGCACCGGTCCAGTCGAGCGGCGCCTTCCGCTCGAAGAAGCGGACGTCGGCCTCCGGGAACGCGTTCCGGACGAGTGGCAGCGCCTCGACCGCCCCCAGCAGGAGGATGTGCCGGTACTCGCCCGCGAGCAGCAGCCGCGTCCAGGCCGAGCCGCGCTCGCTGTCGTCCGCCCACTGCACCTCGTCGAGCACGAGCACCTCGCCCTGCAGCGGTGCCATCTCGGCGGTGCAGCAGATGATCGGCGCCTGCTCGTTGACGCGCTCCTCGCCGGTGACGAGCCCGACCTGCTCGGCGCCGAGCTCCGCGGAGAGCCGCCGGTGCGCCTCCTGGGCGAGCATCCGCAGCGGCGCCGCAAAGACCCCGCGGCCGGTCTCGGCGAGGAAAGCGAGGGCGGCGTGCGTCTTGCCCGAGTTGGTCGGCCCGACGTGCGCGACGACGGTCTCCGGCTCGACGCGCCGGTACGGAAGGACGATCTCCGGCTCGGGGACGCGGACGTGCACGTCGCGGCGCTTGCGCCGCGTCGCGCGGCTCGGTCGCTTCTGGCGGCCGCGCTGCTGTCTCCTCGAGGGCATCAGCCCACGCTAGCGGGCATCAGGCCCGCCCCGGGACTACACCTGCAGGAAGCGCCGGATGGTGAGACCGGAGCCGATCGCCCCGATCGAGAGGCCGACGACGAGGATGATCAGCGAGATCGTCGTGAACGGCCACGCCTGCACGTCGGTGTTCGTGTTCAGGCGGCTGAGCACGCCGGGCAGCGCGACGGTCTTGCCGATCAGCAGGAGCAGGATCGCGATCAGCGAGCCGAGCACGCCGCAGATCAGGCCTTCGAGCATGAACGGGCCGCGCACGAACCAGTTCGTCGCGCCGACGAGCTTCATCACCTCGATCTCCCGGCGGCGGGAGAAGATCGAGAGGCGAATCGTGTTCGCGATCAGGAGCGCGGACGAGATCAGGAGCACGAGCGTCGCGACCGCGAAGGCGCTCGACATCACCGTCGCCACCTTGACGATCTTGTCCGAGACCTCCTCCCCGTCGCGGATCTTCTCGACGCCGGCCGGCAGCTTCGGCGTGCGCAGCGTCGCGCTGATCGCCTTGACGTCGGCGCCGTCGTGGGCCTTGACCTCGAAGGCGTCCGGCAGCGGGTTCGACGACAGGTTCTCGACGATCTCGGGCGTCAGCGTCCGCATCCGGTCGAGCGCCTGCGCCTTCGAGACGAACGTGACGTTCGCGACGAGGTCGTTCGACTCGAGCTTGCGCCGGACGACGTTGACCTGGGCGTCCGTCGCGGGCTTCGCGCACGTCGTCTCGGTGCAGAAGTAGACCTTGACGAGCAGCTTCTCCTTCTGCTTCGCGCCGAAGTCGTTGGCCCAGGAGCCGAGCGCGATGAAGAGGCCGAGCAGGAACATGCCGATCAGCACGGTCATCGTCGCGGCGATCGTGGTCGAGAGGTTCGCGGCGAGCGAGCGGATCGACTCGCCGAAGAGGAGCTTGACCCTCATTCGCTCTCGTAGCCTCCGCGGCGCTCGTCGCGGGCGAGCCGGCCACCCTCGAGCGCGATCACCCGGCGGCGCATCTTGTCGACCATCTCGCGGTCGTGCGTCACCATCAAAATCGTCGTGCCCGCGCGGTTGATCCGGTAGAGCAGCTGCATGATCCCGACCGACGTGTCGGGATCGAGGTTTCCGGTCGGCTCGTCGCAGATCAGGAGCGGCGGGTGGTTGACGACCGCGCGTGCGATCGAGACGCGCTGCTGCTCACCGCCCGAGAGCTCGTCCGGGAGCGAGCCGGTCTTCTCGGAGAGGCCGACGAGCGAGAGCACCTCGGGCACCTTGCGGCGGATGTTCGCCGCGCTCTCGCCCTGCACCTTGAGCGCGTAGGCGACGTTCTCGGCCGCCGTGCGGTTCGGGAGCAGCTTGAAGTCCTGGAAGACGCAGCCGACGTTGCGCCGCAGCAGCGGCACCTTCGAGTGCTTGAGCCGGGTGAGGTCGCGGCCGCCGACGAGGATTCGGCCCGACGTGGGCTCGAGCTCCTTCAGCAGCAGGCGGATCATCGTCGACTTGCCCGAGCCGGAGGCGCCGACGACGAAGACGAACTCGCCCTTGTCGATCACGAACGAGACACCGTCGAGGGCGACGACGTTCGGGTCGTAGACTTTCGTCACGCTCTCGAACACGATCATCGTGCCCGCGATCGAGTCGTCCGCCGGCATGCCGTTCTGCGGGACGAAGGCCATCTCTGGCTCGGGCTGGGTCACATCTGTCTGCATCTGTTCAGTCACCGGAATCTGAGGGGGAAGTGGCACAGGCGCTCAGGCGAGCCCACGCGCCGCTCCGGGATCTGGCGCACCAGTCTAGCCAACGCCCCTGCTAGACGGCGTTGCCCGCAGCCTTGGCCAGGAGGTACGCGCGCACGAAGCCGTCGAGGTTTCCGTCCAGGACACCCTGGGCGTTGCCGGCCTCGAAGTTCGTCCGGAGGTCCTTCACGAGCTGGTAGGGATGGAGCACATAACTGCGGATTTGACTCCCGAAGCCGATGTCCTGCGCGGCGCCCCGCTCCTTCGCGAGCTCCGCCTCCCGCTCCTCCTCTTGCAGCTCGACGAGCCGCGACCGCAGGATCCGCAGCGCTGTCTGCTTGTTCGACGTCTGGGAGCGCTCGTTCTGGCACTGGACGACGATCCCCGTCGGCAGATGCGTGATCCGGACGGCCGAGTCGGTCTTGTTCACGTGCTGGCCGCCTGCGCCGGAGGCGCGGTAGGTGTCGATGCGTAGGTCGCTCTCGTCGATCTCGACCGCGCTCTCGTCGGGAAGCAGCGGTGCGATCACGACCTGCGCGAAGGCCGTGTGGCGGCGGTGGGCGCTGTCGAAGGGGCTCTGGCGGACGAGCCGGTGGACGCCGCGCTCGGCCTTGAACAAGCCGTAGGCGTTCTCGCCCTTCACGGTCAACGTCGCCGACTTCAGCCCCGCCTCCTCGCCCGGGCTCGCCTCGACGAGCTCGGACTGGAAGCCGCGGTCGGACGTCCAGCGCAGGTACATCCGCAGCAGCATCTCGGCCCAGTCCTGCGCGTCGGTGCCACCCGCGCCCGCGTGGATCGAGACGACGGCATCGCCGGCGTCGTACTCGCCGTCGAAGAGCGCGTCCTCCTGGAGACGCTCGAGCTCGTGCCGCAGCGGCTGCAGCTGCGCCTCGATATCGGCCGAGAGCTCGGGCTCCAGCTCGAGCAGCTCGGCGGCGTCGTCGTGCTCACCCTGCAGGCGCTGGTAGCGCTCGAGGCGCTTGGACAGGCGTGAGTGCTCGGTGGAGACTGCGGTGGCGCGGGCCTGGTCGTCCCAGAAGCCGGGCTCCCCCAGCTCTGCCTCGAGCTCGGTGACGCGCGCTGCTACGGCGTCGGGGTCAAAGGTAATCACGAACCCAGGCAAGCTGGGCTCTGATCTCTTCGAGCTGCTGGTCGAGCGGGATCGCGGTCTCGGACACGCGTCGATGCTAGCGGCTAACACGTCTGCCACACTCCCGAACGGTGATTCCCGAAGCGCCTCTCCGGATGAGCAAGAACGGCCTTGTGACGGATGGAGAGGGCTGGTTCGTCGTGAACGCCCGGCGCTGTATCACCGCCGGCGAGGCGTCGGCGGCGGGATCGTCTACCTGGTGTGCGAAGCGGCGGCCAACTACGGGCCAGCGTCGACCGCGAGACCACGAAGTCGCGGAGGCGTACGCCGAGGCTCATGCCGGTCTGCCGAGGTCGAAGTGGGTCAGCTATCGCGAAGGGTGGCTGCGAGACGGCGACTGAGCGGTGGTCAAGCGACGGCTAGGCGCCGTGGCAGCGCTTGAACTTCTTGCCGCTCCCGCACCAGCAGGGATCGTTGCGCCCGACGTCCTTGTGCTCGTTCACGGCGGTCGCGGTGGCGGTGCCGCCGGTCTGCTGAGACGCGAACGCCGTCGTCGAGGTGCCGCCGCCGGCCGCCGCGATCACGTCGGCCCCCGCGGCGGTCTCGTGCTGGTACTGGACGTTCCCGTTCGTCGGCTGCGCCGGCTCCAGCTGCTCGGGCTCCATCTCGACCTGCGCGTGGAAGAGCGTGAGCACGACCTCCTCGCGGATCGTCTGCCCGAGCTCCTCGAACATCTTGTGCCCCTCGGCCCGGTACTCGACGAGCGGATCCTTCTGCGCCATCGCCCGCAGGTGGATCCCGTCGCGGAGGTAGTCCATCGAGTCGAGATGGCTGCGCCAGCGCGAGTCGACCACCTGCAGGATCACGTAGCGCTCGATCTCGCGCATCAGCTCGGGGCCGTACGACTGCTCGCGCTCGTCGTAGGTCTCGAGCGCGTCCTCGACGAACTCCTCGAGCAGCGCCTCGCGCTCGAGCTCGACCTCCTCGCGCAGCTCCTCGACGGTGATGTCGGTGCCGTAGAGCGCCTGCATCTGCTGCACGAGCGCCTCGAGATCCCAGTCCTCGTTGAACTCGGCCTCCGTCGCGTTCTGGACGTTCACCTCGACGACGTCGCGCACCCAGGACTTGACGTCCTCGGAGAGATCCTCGCCCTCGAGCACACGCCGGCGCTGCGCGTAGATCACCTCGCGCTGCGCGTTCATCACGTCGTCGTACTTGAGGACGTTCTTTCGGGCGACGAAGTTCTGCTCCTCGACCTTCTTCTGGGCGTTCTCGATCTGGTTCGAGAGGATCTTCGCCTCCATCGGCTGGTCGTCCGGGAGCTTGAAGCGCTCCATGATGTTCTTGATCCGGTCGCCGGCGAAGAGGCGGACGAGATCGTCCTCGCCGGAGAGATAGAAGCGTGTCTCGCCGGGATCGCCCTGGCGGCCCGAGCGGCCGCGGAGCTGGTTGTCGATCCGGCGCGACTCGTGGCGCTCGGTCGCGAGCACGTAGAGGCCGCCGACCTCGGTGATCGCCCTCACCGAGCTTGATGTCGACACCGCGGCCGGCCATGTTCGTCGCGATCGTGACCGCGCCCGGCTGGCCCGCGTCCTTGATGATCTCGGACTCGCGCTCGTGCTCCTTCGCATTGAGGACGTTGTGCGGGACGCCGCGGCGCTTCAGCAGCTCGGAGAGGTACTCGGAGGTCTCGACGGCGATCGTGCCGACGAGCACGGGCTGCCCCTTCTCGTAGCGCTCCTTGATGTCGTCGAGGACCGCCTTGAACTTGGCTTCCTTCGTCTTGAAGATGTAGTCGTTCTCGTCGAGCCGCGCGACCTGCACGTTCGTGGGGATCTCGACCACGTGCAGGTTGTAGATCTCGACGAACTCCTTCTCCTCGGTCTTCGCGGTACCGGTCATGCCGGCGAGCTTCTCGTAGAGCCGGAAGTAGTTCTGGAGCGTGATCGTCGCGAGCGTCTGGTTCTCCTCCTGGATCTGGACGCCCTCCTTCGCCTCGACGGCCTGGTGCAGGCCCTCGCTCCAGCGGCGCCCCTCCATGATCCGGCCGGTGAACTCGTCGACGATCTTCACCTCGCCGTCCTGGATCACGTAGTCCACGTCGCGCTGGTACAGCGACTGCGCCTTCAGCGACTGGATCAGGTGGTTGACGAGCTGGACGTTGCGCGGGTCGTAGAGGTTCTCGATCCCGAGCGCGCGCTCGACCGTGTCGATCGCGGTCTGCGCCGGCGAGACCGTCTTGTGCTTCTCGTCGTAGAGGTAGTCGGCGCCGGAGAGCTCGGTCTCGTCCTCCCCCTTGTCGCCCTTGCGCGTGGCGGGGGCGCCCTCGAGCTCCTTGACGATCCGGGCGAAGTCGTAGTAGGTCGTCGCCGCGGTCTCGGGCTCGCCCGAGATGATCAGCGGCGTGCGCGCCTCGTCGATCAGGATCGAGTCGACCTCGTCGACGATCGCGTAGGAGTGGCTGCGCTGGACGAGGCCGTCCTTGGAGACAGCCATGTTGTCGCGGAGATAGTCGAAGCCGAACTCGGAGTTGGTGCCGTACGTGACGTCGGCCGCGTAGGCTTCGCGGCGCTCGGCGAACGGCATCATGTTCTGGATCGCGCCGACCGTCATGCCGAGCCGCTCGAAGACCGGCTGGTTCCACTCCGCGTCTCGCTTGGCGAGGTAGTCGTTCACGGTCACCAGGTGCACACCCGTCCCGGGCAGCCCGTTCAGATAGAGGGCGAGCGCCGCGACGAAGGTCTTGCCCTCACCGGTCTTCATCTCGGCGATATCGCCCTCGTGCAGGACGATGCCGCCCATCATCTGGACGTCGAACATCCGCTGCTGTGACTCGCGCCAGCGCGCCTCCCGGACGGCCGCGTACGCCTCGAAGAGGAGGTCGTCGAGCGGCTCGCCGTTCGCCAGGCGCTCGCGGAAGCGGACGGTCACGTCGCGGAGCTCGTCGTCGGAGAGCTGCTGGAAGTCGGGCTCGAGCGAGGCGATGTAGTCGGCCTGTTGCGCGAGCCGCTTGATCCGGCGGCCCTCGCCGATCCGGAGGACCTTCTCCATCTTTCCGAAACTCGCGGTCGGCATCGACGTAGGGTAGCCGCTCGGAAGGGTCTTCACCTCGGCTTCACGGACGGCTAACAGCTCGGGACTATGCTCGCGCGCATGCGCAGATTGGTCGCCCTGGCCGTCGTCCTCGTCGCCGTCCCCGCCGCGGTCGCCGCTCCGGTGCGGACGGTCGCAGCGCCGGCGCCCGTGACTGCCCTCGCGGCCGACGGCGTGCGGATCGCCTATGCGACAGGATTCTCCGCCCGAGACTGCAACCGGGTCTACGTCTGGAACACGGCGACGCGGGGCGTCTCCAAGCTCGGCCGGAGGACGCACTGCCAGCGGACGAGCACCGGGAACGCGATCGCCGGGCTCGCGATCGCAGGGAACCGGGTGCTGTGGGTGCACTACGTCGGCGGAAACACGCGCGACTGGAGCCTCTGGACCGCCACGACGGCGAAGCCCTCCCCGATCCGGCTGCGGCTCGTGAGCGGCGATGCGGACGCGCCGGCGCCGGTCGTCGTCGGCGAAGGCGACGCCTCCCCGGGGCGCGACATGCTGCCCTACGCGGTCGACCGCACCGTCGTCGCTCTGCGTTCGAACGGAGCCCGCCGCTTCGCCTGGACGGCGCCGGCCCGCGTTGTCGGGCTGGCAGCCGGAGCCGGGCAGTTGGCCGTGGCGAGCGAGGGCGGCACTGTCACGGTGCTCGACGCGAGCGGCCGGGTGCTCCGGCGCGAGGAGTTCGGCAGCGAGATCTCCGAGGTGCGGCTCGCCCGGGGCGACATCGTCGTGCAGCACGGGAGGACGCTCGAGCTCCGCGGCAAGCGGATCGCCATGTACTCGCTCGTGGCGGGCGCCCGCCTCGCCGACGCGGAAGGCGACCGCGCCGCGATCCTGCGCGCCGGGAAGGTGAGCACGTTCGACCTCGACTCGGGCTCCGGCGGCGTCGTCGCGCCGGGGGCGTTCGCGCAGCTCGAGAGCGGGCGGCTCGGCATCGGCGCCGGTCGCACCGTCAGCCTGCGCTAGAGCGCCGTCACCTCGACCTCAAAGAAGTCGCCGTCGAGCCGGCGCCCGATCGTGACCTGGCCGTCCTCGACGAGCTCGAGCTCGTCCGCGATCGTGCCCGGCAGCTCGCGCACCTCGATCGTGCGCGCCGCAACCGCCCAGATGCGCTCGCCGCGCCGGACCGCCTCGGCACGGTACGGCGGCTGCAGGGATCCTTCGACGGCCTCGGCGAGCGGGATCAGCGCGCCGTCCGGCACGTCCTCGTCGACGACGAGCGTTCCGTCGGGCAGGGCGCAGAAGTGCACCTCCCCGCCGGGGATGCCGTCCGCCTCGACGCTCGCGACGACGTCCCACTCACGCTGCCGGTGGATCCCGTGGATGCCGACCTCGCCCCAGCGCGGTCGCGCGTCGTGCGGCGTGAAGCCGCCGAGCCCGCCTTCGCGGGCGAGCCGCTCGTGCAGCGGCTCTTCGCGCCGCCGGAACGGCATCAGGCCTGCGGCTCGATCAATCCGTACGCGCCCGCGCGGCGGCGGTAGACGACGTTCGTCTCGCCGGTGTCGACGTTCTGGAAGACGAAGAAGTCGTGGCCGATCAGCTCCAGCTCGACCGTCGCCTCCTCCGGGGTCAGCGGCTGCAGGTCGAACTGCTTGGACTTCACGATCATCCGCTCGAGCTGGACATCGGAGAAGCTCGGCTCCTCCTGCAGGTGCCCGTTCGCGCGCCGACCGGTCTCGCGCCGGCTGCGCTTTTCCTTGTAGCGCTTCACCTGGCGCTCGAGCTTGTCCGCGAGGAGGTCGATCGACGCCTCGAACCCGGCCGAGCGCTCGCACGCACGCAGCGTCGAGCCCTTCGTCCAGACGGTCGCCTCGGCCACGTGGTCGTCCGCGATCGACGGATTCGTCTCGAGCGTGAGCTCCACCTCGATCTGGGTCGGCCCGTCGGGAAGCTGCCGCTCGAGCTTGTCGAGCTTCTCCTCCACATACCTCCGGATCGAATCGCTGACCTCGACGTTTCGGCCTTTGACCTCGAGTCGCATCGCGCCTCCTCAATCCGGGGGTGGACTCTCAGGGTAACCGACCCGTCCCGGCAGCGGCCGCGCTCAGACGCGGAGCACGTTGCTGTACCCCGCGAGGTAGCAGGCCGCGGCCGCACTCGAACGCGCGGGCCGCCCAGGCCGTCGCCGCGCTGAATTGTCGCCTGCTAGCGCACCGCCCGTGCGAACGTCACCACCTCCACCCTGCGAGCCCCGCCCTGCCGGAGCGCCGAGGCTGCGGCAGCCACGGTGGCACCACTCGTGTAGACGTCGTCGACGAGGCAGACCAGCCGCGGCGCCGGACGGCCGGAGGCGAACACGCCGCGGACGTTGCGACGGCGCTCCTGCAGGCCGAGACCCCGCTGCCGCTCGACCGACCGCGTCCGGCGCACCAGCGACTCGACCGGCAGCCCCCACGCGCCCCCGAGCTCCCGCGCGAGCAACTCGGCCGGCCGGAATCCCCGCGTGCGCGTCCGCCCCGGATCGGACGGGACATACGCGAGCGAGGACACGTCGGGCCGAGCGAGCGTCTCGACCACGAGAGCGGCGGCTTCCCGGGCGAGCCGTCTCTGCCCCCGCTCCTTCCATGCCTGGACGAACCGGCGCGCCGTCCCGTCGTAGACGATCGCGGCGCGCGCACTCGCGAACGCCAGCCTGCGCCCACTGCACTCCGCACACCGCTGCACCGGCCATGCTCCCGGCGAGCCGCAGCGAGCACAGAGTGGCGGAACAAGTCGGATCAGGGAGTCGCGGCAGGCCTCACAGAGCCCTGCCCCGGGGAGATCGCAGGCGGCACAGCGTCTCGGGAACAGGACGTCGAGCAGCACGCCTCGACCGTACGCGGACACCTGCCACAGAGGTGTGCCCGGAGTGCGACGATTCGCTAGATCTCGAGCTCGTAGACGTCGCGCTCGGGCAGGCCCTGCGCGCGGCGGAGCAGATTGTCGGCGCCGAGCAGTTGCTCGCGATCGCCGATGTCGAGCCAGACACCCGTGAACCAGTAGGCGTAGACGGGCTCGCGCTCGAGCAGCCAGGCGACGAAGCTGCCGGCCTGGTCTGGGGCGTTGCCCTCCGCCAGGTAGCGCTGCACGAGCGGGACGTGCTCGCGGTGATAGATGTAGGTGGCCGTCGCCGCGAGCGTGCTCGGCGGCTGCTCCGGCTTCTCGACGAACGCGGTGATCCGGTCGTCGCCCGCGACGTCCACGATCCCGTACTGCGACGCCAGGCGCAGGTCGCCGACGTCGTGCACCGCGACGGCGCTCGCGACCTCCTTCGCGCGCCAGAACGCGACGTAGTCCCCGAGGTCGTAATCGAACAGGTTGTCGCCGGCGATCACGAGCACGTCGTCGTCGATCCCGGCGTGCTCGAGCGTGAAGGCGACGTCGCCCATCGCGCCGAGCCGGTCCTCGTTCGAGCTCGTGCCGTCGTCGTGGACGGTGACGCCGTCCTTGAACATCGCCCAGTGCTCGAAGTCGCGCGCGAAGCGGCTGTTCGTGACCACGTGCACCTGGTCGATCTCCTCGACCTGCTCGATCCGCTCGAGGATCCAGTCCACCATCGGCTTGCCGCCGACGGGGAGCAGGCACTTCGACAAGTCGTCGGTGAGGGGCTGCAGCCGCGTCGCGTAGCCGCCGGCGAGGATGATCGCCTTCACGGGCGGCGCACCCCCGGCAACGAGGCGGCGTACGGCTCTCGGTGCACCCCGTCCTCGGTCACGATCGCCGCGATCAGCCCCGCCGGCGTCACGTCGAACGCAGGATTGTGCGCGGCGAAGCGCGTGGACAGCTCCGCACCGTCACGCTCCTCGATCGGGATGCCGGCCCCTGTCGCCGTCGCCGGATCGATCGTCGAGGTCGGGGCGACGACGTAGAGCGGGATGCCGTGATGGGCCGCGGACACGGCGAGACCATACGTGCCGATCTTGTTCGCGGTGTCGCCGTTCGCCGCGATCCGGTCGGCACCGGTGACGACGCAGTCGACCTCGCCCCTGCTCATCAGGTGAGCGGCCGCCGAGTCGGCGATCACCGCGTGCGGGACGCCGAGCGCGTCGAGCTCCCAGGCGGTCAGGCGCGAGCCCTGGAGGAGCGGCCGGGTCTCGTCGACCCAGACGTGCGCCAGCAGTCCTCGCTCCCACGCGGCCCGCAGCGCCCCGACCGCGGAGCCGTAGCCCCCGGTCGCGAGCCCGCCCGCGTTGCAGTGCGTCAGCGCCCGCGTCCCCGTTCCGAAGAGCGCCGCGGCGTGAGCCGCCATGCGCCGACACCGCTCCACCTCTTCTTCGTGGAGCGCCCGCGCCCGCTCGGGCGTGGGGTCGTCGCGTAGCTGTTCGAGCGCCCAGACGAGATTGACCGCCGTCGGCCGAGACTCCGCGAGCACGCGGTAGGCCTCGGCGAGGTCCTCCCCACGCTCGGCCGCCAGGGCGTAGCCGTACGCGGCGGCGACGCCGATCGCCGGCGCGCCGCGCACCGCGAGCGTCCGGATCGCCTCTGCCACCTCAGCGGCCGACTCGCAGCGGAGCTCGACTTCCTCGTCCGGAAGCCGGCGCTGGTCGAGCAGTACGACGGCGCCGGCTTCCAGACGAGCGATGCGCTGGGGGCTTAGGTCCCCTCGTCCCACGAGGCCAGGTACTTCGCCTGCTCCTCCGTGAGCCGGTCGATGTCGATCCCCATCGTCGCGAGCTTCAGCCGCGCGATCTCGTTGTCGATCTCCTCCGGCACCACGTAGACCTTCTTCTCGAGCGAGGACGCGTTCTGGACGACGTACTCGGCCGAGAGGGCCTGGTTGGCGAAGGACATGTCCATCACCTGGGCCGGGTGGCCTTCGGCCGCGGCGAGGTTGACGAGCCGGCCGTCGGCGATCAGGTAGATCCGGCGGCCGTCGCCCATCGTGAACTCCTCGACGAACTCGCGGGCATGCCGCGTCTCGGTCGCGAGCGCGCGCAGCGCGGGCAACTCGATCTCGACGTTGAAGTGGCCGGTGTTGGCGAGGATGGCGCCGTCGCGCATCTGCTCCATGTGGCCCTTCGCGATCACCGACTTGTCGCCGGTCGCGGTGACGAAGATGTCACCGATCTTGGCGGCCTCGGCCATCGTCATCACCATGAAGCCGTCCATGACGGCCTCGATCGCCTTCATCGGGTCGACCTCGGTCACGACGACGTTCGCGCCCATGCCCTTCGCACGCATGGCGACGCCGCGGCCGCACCAGCCGTAGCCGGCGACGACGAACGTGCGCCCGGCGAGCAGGACGTTGGTGGCGCGGATGATCCCGTCGAGCGTCGACTGGCCCGTGCCGTAGCGGTTGTCGAACAGGTGCTTGGTCTTCGCCTCGTTGACCGCGACGACCGGGAACGCCAGCTTGCCGTCGCGCTCGAGCGCCTTCAACCGGATCACGCCCGTGGTCGTCTCCTCCGTGCCGGCGATCACGTCGCCGAGCTGCTCACGGCGAGCCGTGTGGAGGACGCCGATCACGTCGGCGCCGTCGTCCATCGTGATGTGCGGCTTGTGGTCGACCGCTGCCTCGATGTGCTGGTAGTAGGAGTCGTTGTCCTCGCCCTTGATCGCGAAGGCCGAGATCCCGTACTCGTCGACGAGCGCCGCGGCGACATCGTCCTGAGTCGAGAGCGGGTTCGAGGCGCAGATGACGACATCCGCGCCACCCGCCTGGAGCGTGCGCATCAGGTTCGCCGTCTCGGTCGTCACGTGCAAGCAGGCGGAGATCCGATAGCCGTCGAGCGGCTTGTCGGCCTCGAAGCGCTCGCGAATCGCGGCGAGCACCGGCATCTGCCGGTCGGCCCACTCGATCCGCCGCACGCCCTCGGGGGCGAGCGCGAGATCCTTCACGTCATATCGCTTTGTCGTAGCCATTCGATCCCTTCGATTAGGCGGCCGAGATCAGCCGCTCGTGCTTTCGCTGTTCCCACTCGACCCAGCCGGCGCCCGGCCCGGCCGAGTGCATCCAGGCGTCGAGGGCAGTGCGGAGAGCCGGCTCGCGCCGGAGCCGGGCCGCGAACGCGACCTCGTCCAGCTCGAGCCCGAACTGCTCACGCAGCAACCGCAGGTCCTTGAGCTGCAGGAGCTCCGCCTCGCCGTAGACGCGATAGCCGGCATCCGTACGCGTCGGCACGACGAGCCCGACGGACTCGAGATACCGCAGCATTCGTGCCGACCAGCCGGTGTGGCTGGCGGCTTCACCGATCGGGAGCGCCTGCATCGGCGCCAACCTTACCAGATCTGTGTCAAGGTTCTGACGTGCCCTCGCGGCCGTACAGATCCTCGAGCCGGACGACGTCGTCGATGTGCGGTGTCGAGACCTCGAGGATGGTCGTGTCCTCGAGCGCGGTCACCCGGTGCACCGTGCCGGGTGTGTAGTGGAACGCCGCCCCCGGCCCGATTACCTCCTCGTGGAGCGCGCCCTGCCCGGTGTCCCCCAGCTCGAGCCGGGCGCGGCCGGACTGGATCAGCCACGACTCTTCCTTCTCGTTGTGGAACTGGAGGCTGAGCGCCGCGCCGGCCTTGACGAAGAGCACCTTGCCGCAGTAGTGGTCGGTCAGGGCCCAGATCAGCTCGTGCCCCCACGGCTTCTCCACCTTGCGGACCTCGGCGGCCCAGCGGTCGAGCGAGTCGTAGTTCGGGGAGTCGAGGCTCATCAGAAGGAAAGCGCGTCCGCGGCGATCGATTCGTCCGCGGCGACACGCAGGCCGTGGTCGAGCATATTCCGATCGCCCACCCTGGCGCCAGGCCCGACGACGGAGAGGCCGTGCACCTCACAGTCGGCGCCGAGCTCGGAACGCTCGCCGAGGATCGAGCCGGAGACGTGCGTCCCCGCTCCGACGACCGCGCCCGCTCCGACGACGGAGGACTCGATCGACGCGTGCGCGCCGACGACGGCACCGGCGCCCACGACGGCGAGGCTGCCGATCCGCGCACCTGCGTCGATCCGCGCGCCCGCTCCGACGTAGACCGGCGGCACGAGCCGGGCGTCCGGACTGACATCCGCCCCGTCCGCGACCAGCGTGTAGCTGTCACCGAGCTCGTCGCCGAGCTCGGTGACGAAGTTGCGCTCCAGCACGTCGCGATGCGCCTGGAGGTACGCGTCGGGGGTGCCGACGTCGAGCCAGTAGCCGGGCAGCGCCACACCGTGGACCCGCTGCTCCTCGACGAGCTGCGGGAAGACCTCGCGCTCGATCGAGACCGCCCGCCCGGACGGGATCAGGTCGAGCACGTCGGGCTCGAGCACGTACATGCCGGCGTTGATCAGGTTGGTGTCGATCTCCTCCGGGCGCGGCTTCTCGAGGAAGCTGAGCACGCGACCGTCGCCGCCGACGCGGACGAGCCCGTACCGGCTCGGATCCTCCACGGGCGTGAGCAGGATCGTCGCCCGCGTCTCGCGCTCGCGGTGGAACGCGACGAGCGCGTCGAGATCCGTCTCGCGCAGTGAGTCGCCGTTGAGGGCGAAGAAGGGCTCGTCGATGCCCTCCGCGGCGAAGCGGATCGCGCCGCCCGTGCCGAGCGGCTCCTCCTCGACCCGATACTCGAGCCGGAGGTCGCCGTACCGGTCGCCGAAGTGCTCCTGGATCTGTGTCGGCAGATAGCCGCAGGAGATGATCGCGCGGGTGACGCCGAACCGCCGTAGGTGCTCGAAGGTGTAGGCGAGCTGCGGCCGGTCGACGAGCGGCAGCATGTCCTTGCGCGTCCGGTCGGTGAGGGGACGAAGCCGGGTGCCGAGGCCGCCGACGAGGATCACGGCCGGGAGCGTCACTTCCCGTTGCGGCCGATGCCCTCGTAGGTGAAACCGGCCGCGCGGAGCGCGGCGGGATCGAGCATGTTGCGGCCGTCGACGAGCAGCGGGTTGCGCATGCGCCGGGCCGCCTCGGCCCAGTCGAGCTCCGCCAGCTCCGGCCAGGCCGTCGCGAGCACGGCGCCGTCGGCGCCTTCGAGCGCTTCGAGCGGCGTCGGGAACACGTCCGCGTCGGGCAGCACCGAGCGCCCGTCGACGATCGGGTCCCACGCGCGCACGTGCGCGCCCTCGGCGACGAGCCTGCCGGCGAGGACGAGGCTCGGCGACTCGCGCACGTCGTCGGTGTTGGGCTTGAACGCGATCCCGAGCAGCGCGATCTGCTTGCCGCGCAGCGTCCCGAGCCGCTCCTGCAACTTCCCGACCACGCGCCGCTTCTGCAGCTCGTTCACCTCGATCACGGCGTTCAGGAGCTGGAAGTGGTAGCCGGAGTTCGCCGCCAGCTGCTTCAGCGCGAGCGAGTCCTTCGGGAAGCAGCTGCCCCCGTAGCCGATTCCCGCCTGGAGGAAGTGCGGGCCGATCCGCCGGTCGAGCCCGATCCCCTCCGCGACCCGCACGACGTCCGCGCCGGTCGCCTCGCAGACGTTCGCGATCTCGTTGATGAAGCTGATCCTGGTCATCAGCGCTGCGTTCGCTGCGAGCTTGACCATCTCGGCGGAGGCGACGTCGCAGCGGACGACCGGCGCCTCGATCCCCTGGTGGAGCGCCTCGACGGCGTCGCCGTCCTCGGTCGAGAACGCGCCGATCACGATCCGGTCGGGCTGCTGGAAGTCGCGCACCGCCGTGCCCTCGGCGGTGAACTCCGGGTTCGAGGCATAGCCGACGTTGTCGAGGCCGCGCTCGTCGAGCCGGTGCCGCACCTTCGCCCCGGTGCCGACCGGGACGGTGCTCTTCAGCACGAGCACGGCGCGCTGGTCGAGGCCGACCAGCTCGTCGACGACGGTCCAGACGGCGGAGAGGTCGGCGTCGCCCGAGTACGTGGGCGGCGTGCCGACCGCGACGTAGAGGAACTCGGCGCCGTCGACCGCCTCGGCGACGTCGAGCGTGAACGTCAGCCGCTCGGCGTTCCGCTGCAGCAGCTCTTCGAGGCCAGGCTCGTAGATCGGCACCTCGCCGGCCCGCAGGCGCTCGATCCGGTCGGCGACGACGTCGCGGATCACGACCTGGTGGCCGAGCTCGGCGAAACAGGCACCGGTGACGAGACCGACGTAGCCGGCGCCGAAGACTGCGACCCTGGACACGGCGGTGAACCTACCTACCTGATCGACTTGAGCGGCTTGAGACCCTTCGCGATCGCGAGCATGGTCTCGTTCGAGAGCGAGTCGAGCAGGGTGTTCACGACCCAGTACGTCGCCCCGTCCTGGCGCAGCACGACCATGTGCAGCTTCGGACCGGTGTAGTGCAGCTCGTAGCGGCGGCCGCCGATCGTGCGCAGGAAGTTGCGCTCGGAGAGCACCGGGCGCGTCCTCCCAGTCCGTCATCTGGACGCCCCAGTACTCCTGCGCCCCGGTCCGGTAGGTGAGCCGGATCGTCTTGTGCTTCCCCTCGGGATCGACGCGGTAGAGCCGGACCGGGCGCTCGCGGTCGATCCGGGAGGTGCGCTCGAGCACGGTCGGCACCATCAGCTCGAAGGGCACCTTCTTCGCTCGCTCGCGCAGAAGGTCGAGTGACGCTTCGGCGCCGGGCGCCACGTTCGGCGCCTGCCGCGTCGGGGTCTTGTCGACCGGCGCTTCGGCGAGCGTCCCGTGGAACGTCTGCCCGACGATCACGGTCAGGAGCGCGCCGTTCGAGAGCTCCGCCACGGCCGGATCGAGCGGCTTGACGTCGTCCGTGCCGAAGAGCGTCGCCACCTGCTTCGCCGCGGCCTCCGCCCCCGGCTGTGCGGAGTCGAAGTGGATGCGGGTCTTGAAGTACTCCCAGTTCGGCGCGTTCGCGTTCTTGCCGTCCGGCGGGTACACCATCTGGTAGCTGCGCTGCGAGAGCAGGTAGCTGGCGGTGCCGGCGGAGCCGGTGACTCCGTTGCCGTTCAGCACGGTGACGCTCGTGTCGCGCGCGGGCGGTGCCTTGTCCGCCGTCGGCTTCGGCTTCTCGTTCAGTGCCACCTCGGTCGCCTTCTCCGGCGACTCGACGTCCGGGTTGGAGAACTCCTGCACGGCCTTCTGGATGTTCGCCTCGGGCACGAGCAGGTCGAAGCCGGCGGTCTCCTCGATCCCCTCGAGCTTCGACTGGAAGAAGTGACCCGGCGGGAGCGAGTAGGCGAAGAGGGCGTAACGGAGGACGGTCTTGCCGTCGAGCTCCGTGTTGCCGCCGACCCCGACCTCGACGTTCTTCGTGATCGTCTTGACGACCTTCGGCAGGTCGAGCGGGCCGGCGCTCGCCTTGATCTGATCCTTGAACGCGCGGACGAACAGCTGCTGGCGCGCGACGCGGTAGAGATCGGAGTCGGTGTGGCGGTAGCGGACGAAGTCGAGTGCCTGGTAGCCGCCGAGCTTCTGGTAGCCGGGGAACAGATTGATCGTCGCGTAGCCGAAGTCGCCGCCGCGGTCGTTGAAGTAGCGACGGTCGACGTCGATCCAGATGCCGCCGACCGCGTCGACGAGCTGGCGGAAGCCCCGGAAGTTGACCGTGATCAGGTAGTTGATCGAGAGGCCGGTGAGCTTGCGGACGGTCTCGAGCGTCCCCTTCGTGCCGCACTCGGAGTAGGCGCCGTTGATCCGTGCGTTGAAGCTCGGCCGGCCGGGACAGTGGATCTCGACGAAGAGGTCGCGCGGGAAGGAGAGCAGCGAGACGGACTTCGTCTCGGGGTCGGCGCGGATGAGCATCACGGTGTCCGACCGCGAGGCGGTGCCGTTCGCGTCGCCCGCCCGCTGGTCGTAGCCGACGACGAGCGCGGTGGCCGGCTGTCCAGGCAAGGCGATGTCGAGCCGCTTCGCTGCCACCTTGACGTCCGGCGTCGTCGCGACCACCTCGGCGACGCTCTCGTGGAACCAGAGGTAGGCGCCCCCGGCGGCCGAGCCGATCGCGACGAGGAGGACGACGAGCGCCCAGGCGAAGACGGTCCGGACGGCGGCCCAGCGCGAGCGCTGCGGCGGCTCGGGCTGCCGGTAGATCGTGATCGGCGAGAGCGCCCCGGGCGGCAGGACCGGCCTGCCGATCCCGTTCACGGTCGCGCCGCGCCCGATGCCTCTCTTCAACGTGGTCCGCATAAGCAAACGCGGGCCGAAACCCGCGTGCCCAGGATAGCCGCTTGCTAGGTCGTCGCTGCCAAGACCGAGGCGAGCGCCTCGCCGAAGAACGCGTTCTCCTCGGGCGTGCCGACCGTGATCCGCAGCGCTCCCGGGGCGCCGAAGGCCCCCATCGGCCGCACGATCGCACCCTGACGGAGCAGCGCGTCGAAGAGCGGGCGCGCGTCCTCCCCGACCTCGACGAAGAGGAAGTTCGCGACGGCCGGGCCGGCGGGCTCGAGGCCATGGGCGCGCAGGGTCGCCTCGAGGGTCGCCCGCCCCTCGGCGGTGAGCCGGCGGCGCTCGGCCAGCTCGTCGGTGCCGTCGAGGCTCGCGAGCGCGGCGACCTGGGCCTGCGTGCCGACGTCGAAGGCGCGGCGCGTCTTGGCGATCGCCTCGATCACGTCGGCGGGGCCGACGCCGTAGCCGACCCGGAGCCCGGCGAGCCCGTAGATCTTCGAGAACGTCCTCAGCACGAGCACGCGCCGACCTGCCTTGGCGTACTCCTCGATCGCATCGGGGTAGTCGGGCCGATCGATGTACTCGAAGTAGGCCTGATCGACGACGGTGAGCACGTGCTCCGGGACGCGTTCGAAGTACGCGTCGAGCTCGGCCCGGTTCGTCATCGTCCCCGTCGGGTTGTTCGGGGTCGCGATGTAGACGAGCTTCGTCCGGGGCCCGACCGCATCGAGCAGCGCCTCGAGGTCGAAGTGCGCCTCGGCGAGCGGCACCTGCCGCGGGACGGCGCCGAGCTTGAGTGCGTCGAGCGTGTAGCTGATGAAGGACGGCCAGCCGGTGACGATCTCGTCGCCGGGATCGAGCGTCGCGAGCGAGAGATGCCCGATCAGCGCGTCGGCGCCCGCGCCCGCGATCACGTTCGCCGTGTCGACGCCGTGCCGCTCCGCGAGCGCGTTGCGCAGGTGGTAGGTGCCGCCGTCCGGGTAGCGGTTGAGCGTCCGGGCGCTTCGCTCGATCGCCTCGAGCGCAGCGGGGAACGGGCCCCAGGGCCCCTCGTTCGAGGCGAGCTTGACCACCCGCTCGAGCCCGAGCTCGCGCTGGACTTCCTCCTCGGGCTTGCCCGGCTCGTACGGGATCAGGCCCTCGAGGGCGGCCCGGAAGAGGCTCACTGCCGGATCAGGCCTCGGGCTGGTCGTCGGCGCCTTGCTTGCGCCAGAACCAGAGCGCGCCGCCGACGGCTGCGAGCATCGAGAGGATCGCACCCTTGTTCGGGCGCTTCGAGCCCTCGACCGTGCCCGGCACGACGTCCTTCGCCTTCTTCTTCAGCACGCGCTTGGCGACGAGCCAGGACATCCAGCCCATCACCGCGTTGCGTCGATTGAAGATGCTCATGCGACGGAGGCTAACACCCCTGCCTCCTGTCCGTTCCGCCATGTCCCAGGGACAGTCCCTCGGACACGTCCGTTTCGGCCAGGCAGAGACGCGACCCTCCGCAGCGCTTCCGAGCTACTGGTCTTGGGAGGCGGGCCGACCCTTCAGGGATCTTGCGCGTGGGTGGGATCCGCTCCCGCGGATCCCACCCACCTGCGCCGGAAAAAGCGAACCGCCCCCTCTGCGGCAAGGGGGCGGCTCTGGGAGAAAGGCGGGGCCGGCGGGCGGCACGGCCCCTATGTTGGACGAGGGCACGTCCTTGGCTATAGAGATACCGCCGGCTCCAGAACCTTGCGCGGCGTCCGAAAAGAATTTCGAGCTACGCCTGCGCGGCCGCTTTCTTCTTGTTCGGCACGTGGATCGCACGGCCGAGCGCGACGAGGCCGGCCTCCTTGATCGCCTCCGAGAGCGTCGGATGCGCCGCCATCCCGTCGGCGACGGTCTCGACGGTCGACTCGGCGTCGATCGCGACGGTGCCTGCCTCGATCAGGTCGGTCACGTGCGGGCCGACCATGACGAGCCCGAGCAGCTCGCCGTACTTCGTCTCGTGGATCGACTTGACCCAGCCCACGGTCTCGGCCTGCATCACGGCGCGGGCGTTGGCGACCCAGGGGAACGTGCCGACCGCGACGTCGTCGCCGTGGAGCTCCCGGGCCTGCGCCTCGGTCAAGCCGACGCCGGCGATCTCCGGATCGGTGTAGATCGGCCGAGGCACGGCCGGGTCGCCGATCGTCGCCTCGTGGCCGCACGCGTTCTCGGCCGCGACCTCGCCTTCACGGAAGGCGGTGTGCGCGAGCTGCCAGTAGCCGGCGCAATCGCCGATCGCGTAGACGTGCGGCACGGTCGTGCGCCGGTGCTCGTCGGTGGCGATCCCCGTGCGCGGGTCGAAGTCGACGCCCAGCGCCTCGAGCCCGATCCCCTCGACGACCGGCCCGCGGCCGATCGAGACGAGCATCAGGTCGGCCTGGACGGTCTCGCCCTCGCCGTAGTGGACGGTCAGCTGCGAGCCGTCGTCCTCCACGCGGGTGCACTGCTTGCCGAGCTGGAGCGCGATCCCGCGCTTGCCGAACGCCTTCGCGAGCTCCTTCGCCGCGTCGGCGTCCTCCTGCGGGATCAGCGTGTCGAGCATCTCGACGATCGTCACCTCGGAGCCGAAGCGGTGGAAGATCGAGGCGAACTCGCAGCCGATGATGCCGCCGCCGAGCACGACGAGCCGTCGCGGCACCTCCGTCTGCGCGAGCAGGCCGGTCGAGTCGACGCAGCGGGGCGAGTCGAGCCCGTCGATCGGCGGCCGCAGCGGGAACGAGCCCGTGGCGACGATCGCCTGCTTGAACGTGATCTCCTCGCCGCCCTCGACCGCGAGCGAGTTCGGGCCGGTGAACGTCCCCCGCCCCTGCGCCCACTCGACGCCGTTCGCCTTGAAGAGGCCGGCGATCCCACCCGTCATCTGGTCGACGACGCCGTTCTTCCAGGCAACGGCCTGGCCGAAGTCGAGCTCCACGCCGCCGACGTTGACGCCGAACTTCGCGAAGACCTCCTGGGCCTGGTGCAGCGCGTGCGCCGACTGCACCCAGGCCTTCGTCGGGATGCAGCCCACGCGCAGGCAGGTGCCGCCGAGCGCGGGCTCCTGCTCGACGCAGACGACCTTCGCGCCCAGCTGGGCCGCGCGGATCGCTGCGGTGTACCCGCCGGGGCCTCCGCCCAGGACGGCGACGTCAACTTCCATGCTCATTCACTCCTCAGTCGGTAGTCGGGTTCGATGCTAGCTCCGCCACCATCGTCCACGCCTCGTCGCCCTCGTCGACGACGGCGAAGCCGTGGCGCTCGTACAGCTTTCGCGCGGGGTTGCCCGGCTCGACGCTCAGGCTGAGGCGCTCGTACCCCCCGGCCCTCGCCTTTGCGAGCAGCGCCTGCAGCAGCTCGTCCCCGACCCCGTGGCCGCGCTTGGAGGGCACGACCGCGATCGCGAGCTCCGGCGTCCGCTCGTCGACGAATCCGTAACCGGGCTCGTCGGCACCGAAGACGCGGAACCAGGCGGCGCCGACGGGGAAGCCTCCCTCGAGCGCGATCACGGCGGTGTCGCCGGGCCTGCCCCAGCCGCGCACGTAGCGCGACACGCGCGACCCGGGCACGCGCTCGCGCCAGTAGTAGGCGTGGTGGAGCATGTCGCGCAGAAAGCGGACGTCCTGGGCACCGGCTTTCCGCAGGACGACTCCCATCAACTCATCGACTGCGCCAGTTGGACCCGGTTGCCGTCCGGATCGAACACATCCACGAGCCGGATCTGCCCGTGCAGCTCGAGGACGACTCCTACCTCGATCCCCGCCTCGCGGAGCTTCTCGGCGTCCGCCTTCACGTCGTCCACGTCCACGTGCGCGACGCCGCTCGACTCGGCCGGATCGCCCTCGGCGAGCGCGATCTCCATCTCGCCGTGCGTCAGGCGCGACCAGCCGTCGTCGAAGTCCACGAAGATCTCCTCGAAACCGAGGACGTCACGGTAGAACGCGCGGCCCGCGTCGAGGTCTCGGACGCGGTACCAGACGGTGGTCACTTTCAGAGTGCCAGCGCGGGCTCTTCGAGCAGCTCCTTGACGGTGCGGAGGAACTCCGCTCCGTCGGCGCCGTCGATCGCCCGGTGGTCGCAGGTGATCGTCATGCTCATCAGCGGCCGCACGACCAGCTCGCCGTCGCGGACGACCGGCTTCTCCTCGGTCGCGCCGACCGCCAGGATCGCGGTCTGGGGCGGGTTGAGCACGGCGATGAACTGCTCGATCCCGAACGGGCCGAGGTTCGAGATCGTGAACGTGCCGTCCTCGAGGTCGGTGCGCTGGAGCTTCCCGTCGCGGGCGCGGGCGACGATGTCCCCGCGGGCCGCCGCGATCTCCTGGATCGACCGCCGGTCGGCGTCCCGGATCACGGGCACGACGAGCCCGTTCGGCGCGGCGACCGCGATGCCCACGTGCGCGTACGGGTAGCGGCGGATCTTCTCGCCCGTGAAGTGCGAGTTCACGGCCGGATGGCGCACGAGCGCGGCGGCAACGACCTTGGTGAGCAGGTCGCCGACCGTCGGCTTCGTCTCGCCCTCCTGTAGCCGCGCGACGAGCCGCTCGCGCAATTCGAGCGCGCGCGTCATGTCGACGGAGACCGTGAGCTGGAAGACGGGCGCCTCCCAGGCCTGCGTGAGGCGGCGGGCGATCGTCTTGCGCGTCGAGGTGAGCTCGATCTCCTCGACCTCGCCGGTGGCGGCGAGCGCCGGAGACGGCGCGGTCGCCGGCTCGGCGACGACGCCACGCGCGACATCCTCGGCGACGATCCGCCCGTCCGGGCCGCTGCCCTGCAGCGTCGCGATGTCGATCCCCTGCTCGCGCGCGAGCCGGCGCGCGAGCGGTGACGCCTTGACGCGGCCGTCGGCTCGCCCGGCGTCGGGGCTCTCGGCGACCTGCGTCGTCTCCGCCTCGGCGGTCGCGGCGGCGGCCTGACGGCCCCGCTCGCGCTCGTCGTCCATCTCGTCGGCGGGCGAGCCTTCCTCCTGCGCGTCGGGCTCGGCCTCGGTCGCGTCCTCCGTCGCCGCCGCCTCGGGCTTGCCGTTGCCGGCAGCGGGGACGTCCTCCCCCTCGCTGCCGATGAACGCGATCGTCTTCCCGACCTCGACCTCGCCGGAGTCGACGACGATCTTGAGCAGGACGCCGTCGGCCTCCGCCTCGACCTCCTGCGTCACCTTGTCGGTGTCGAGCTCGTAGAGCGGCTCGCGCTTCTTGACCGGCTCGCCCTCGCCCTTCAGCCACTTGACGATCGTGCCGGACTCCATGCCCTGGCCGAGCCGCGGGAGCTTGACCTCGGTCGCCATCGCTAGGAGCGCGCCACCGTGCGCTTCACGGCCTCGAGCACGTCCGCGGCGTGCGGCACGACCCACTGCTCCATCGCCGGCGCGAACGCGAGCGGCGCGAACTTGGCGCCCACACGCTCGATCGGCGCGTCCAGGTAGTCGAAGGCGCCCGCCTGCACGACAGCCGCGAGCTCGGCGCCGAAGCCGCCGCGCGTGACCGCCTCGTGGGCGGTGACGCAGCGGGTGGTCTTCTTGACGGAAGCGACGATCGTCTCCTCGTCGAGCGGCAGCAGCGTGCGCGGGTCGATCACCTCGACGGAGATCCCCTCCTGCTCGGCGTCCTCGGCGGCCTTCAGCGCCTCCGGCACCATCCGGCCGATCGCGACCACGGTGACGTCGGTGCCGGCGCGCATCACCCGCGCCTTGCCGAGCGGGATCGGCTCGATCGACTCGGGCACCTCGCCCTTGAGCGGATAGAGCAGCCGGTGCTCGAAGAAGATGACGGTGTTGTCGTCGTAGATCGAGCTCCAGAGCAGGCCGCGCACGTCTTCCGGCGTCGAGGGGAAGACGACCTTCAGGCCCGGCACGTGGACGAACCACGACTCGAGCTGCTGCGCGTGCTGCGCGCCCGGGCTCCAGCCGGCGCCGCCCTGCGTGCGGATCGTCAGCGGCACCTTCAGCTGGCCGCCGCTCATCGTCCGGTGCTTCGCGGCCTGGTTGACGAGCTGCTCCATCGAGAGCGTCAGAAAGTCCTGGTACATGATCTCGACGACCGGGCGCATGCCCTGCATCGCGGCGCCGATCCCGGTGCCGACGATCGCCATCTCGGAGATCGGGGTGTTGCGCACACGCTCCGGGCCGAACTCGGCGAGCATCCCCTGCGTGACGCCCATCGAGCCGCCCATCTCGGCGATGTCCTCGCCCATGATGAAGACGTCGTCGTCGGCGCGCATCGCCGTCGCGAGCGCGTCGCGCACGGCTTCCCTGTAGGTCAGCTCAGGCATACACCCATTTGAGCGCGTCCTCGGGCTTCGGGTCGGTGCCCGCCTTCGCGAACTCGACCGACGCCTCGACGATCGCCTCGATCTCGGTGTTCAACGCGTCGAAGTCCTCGTCCGAGAGCTCGATCCGCGCGCGCAGGAGCTCGATCGGGTCCTTCGTCTCGCGCAGCTCCTCGAGCTCTCCCTTCTCGCGGTAGACCTGCGGGTCGCCGATGTAGTGGCCGACGAGCCGGTAGGTGCGGACGTTGAGGAAGACAGGCCCCTTACCGGAGGCGGCGTGCTCACGCGCCTCGCGCATCGCGGCGTACACGGCCTCGACGTCCTGGCCGTCGACGTCGATCGACTTCATCCCGAAGGCGACAGCCCGCTTGGAGAAGTCGGTGATCGGCGAGTGCTGCGAGATCGGGGTCGACTCGGCCCAGCCGTTCATCTCGAGCACGAACACGGCCGGCACCTTCCAGAGCTGCGCGAGGTTGAGCGACTCGTGGAACGTGCCCGTGTTCGTGGCGCCGTCACCGAAGAACGCGACGCCGATGCGCGGCTGCTTGCGGAACTGGAAGGCCAGCGCGGCACCGACGATCGCGGGGAAGCCACCACCGACGACGGCGTTGGCGCCGAGGTTGCCCTTGGCGACGTCGTAGAGGTGCATCGAGCCGCCGTAGCCGCCCGAGCAGCCCTCCTGCTTGCCGTACAGCTCGGCCATGATCGCGTTCACGTGCGTGCCCTTGGCGATCGTGTGGCCGTGGGCCCGGTGGGTCGAGGCGATCACGTCGTCCGGCTCGAGCGCGGCCATCACGCCCGAGGCGACAGCCTCCTGGCCGATCGCGACGTGCAGGAAGCCCGGCAGCTCACCCGCGCGGAAGCGTTCCTCGACCTTCTCCTCGAAGCGGCGGATCAGCAGCATCTCGCGGAAGAGCTCGTGCAGGCGCTCGTCCGAGAGCGGGCTGCCGGCGTGCGGCTTGTTCTCCACCTTGGCCATCGACCCTCATTATGCTGACGACCCGATGAAGCTCGTCGCACAATGGGATCGGATCCGCTCGGAGCTTCCGGAGGACTGGGGCAGCACCAAGCTCACCGTCACCGTTCCGCGGACGGAGCAGCGGCCGCGCGCGGCTGCGTTGCTCGGCCCCGCCGGGCCCGGCCGGCTCGGCGACGACCTGCGCGTCGCGGTGCACCGCGCGGGCGGCGGTATCGGCCCGGACCAGCTCGGCAAGCTGCTCGGCCTGATCGACGCGGAGGGCATCCGCGGCTCCGTGACGCTGATCGAGACGGCGGAACGGACCACTCCCGAGCAGTCCGTCCGGGCCGGCGCGGCCGAGACCTGGGCCCGCGCCGTCGAGGCGCTGCCGCCCGACTGGAGCGATCTCTACTGCGAGGTCGAGCTCACCTCGACCGACCATCTCGACGGCGCCGCGCTCCTGCTCGCACCGCTCAACCCGGCGAGGGTTCCCGGTGCGCGGGCGTTCCGGTTCCGCGTCGCCCGCCGGTTCGGCTACGGCGCCTCGCCGGAGATGACCCTGCGCTGCTTCGAGCGCCTCGACGCAGCCGGCATCCCCGGCAGCCCGTCGATTCTCCGCATCCTCTCCGACACCCACAACGTCGACACCCAGGGGCCTGTCTGGCGCGTCGCGGGTCGGGCCGTCTAGTGGCGGGTGACCCGGTCTCGTGGCTTCTCGTCGAACGCGGCTGGGCCGTGGTCGACGCAGCCGGCGAGCACGTCGGCAAGGTCGACGAGGTGCTCGGCGACGAGCCGACCGACATCTTCCACGGCCTCGTCGTCGACGGCCGGGAGATCCTCGCGGAGCACATCGGCGAGATCCGCGAAGGCGAGATCCGCCTGACCTAACAGTTGTCGAGGTTTGCAGGCGGCGATGCCCGGCAACCCTTGAAGCATGCTGCGGAAAGTTCTCTGGACAGGCCTCTATGGCGCCCTCGGTGCCGCCGCGACCATGGTCGCGCGCCGCGCGGCGTCCGGGATCTGGCGCGTCGCGACCGGCGAAACGCCGCCGACCAAGAAGTGAAGGGCGACCGCGCAGTCGAGACCGGCGCCGACAAGCTCGAGGCGCTCTCGGACAAGGCCGCCGCGAAGGGCGGCGTCACCGCGAAGCTCGCCGACGAGCTGGCCGAGGACGCCCGCTTCATGCGCCGGCTGAAGCCGTCGCTCATGGTCGGCCGCGCGAAGGGGCGCCTGCCCAAGAACCAGGATCCGAGCACCGCTCCCGCCACGCCCGCTGCACCGTCCGGGCCGCAGCACGCTCCCCGGAAGCGCAAGCGCGGACCGAACCCGTTCGCGGTGGCCGCCGCCGCCTTCGGCGCGGGCACGGTGCTCGCCAAGCTGATCGACTGGAGGGGACATGCCCACCCACGCCGCTGAGCAGACGGGAGTCGGCACCGCCGCCAAGCAGGTCGCCGAGCACGCGAGCACGCTCGCGAAACTCGAGCTCGAGCTGGCCGGACTGGAGCTGAAGCGCAAGGCGGGCGCGCTCGGTGCGGGCCTCGGGCTCGCGGTCGGCGCCGCCCTGCTCGTCCTCTACGGGCTCGGCTTCCTCTTCGCCACCGCAGCCGTCGCGCTCGCAACCGTGGTCGACACCTGGCTCGCGGTCCTGCTCGTCGCCGTCGGGCTCCTGCTGCTCGCCGCCGTGCTGGGGCTGCTGGCACTGAACCGGATCAAGCGCGGCACGCCACCCGTGCCGGAGCAGGCGATCCGCGAGGCGAAGCTCACGACCGAGGCGCTGAAGGCGAATGGCCACCACTAGCCTCAACGGCCGCACGGCCGAGACCGTCCGCCGCGAGATCGAGGCCGAGCGCCGCGAGCTCGCAGTCGCGGTCGAGCAGCTGCGCGACGGGATCGGCGAGGTCACCGACGTGGCGGCCAAGCTCCGCTCGAAGCTGCCGGTCGTCGCCGCGGGCGCACTCGGTGCCGGGTTCTTCCTCGCCGGTGGAATCGGCGCGACGATGCGCTTCTTCGCCCGCAAGGGCCGCGAACGCTGACGTTGACCGACTCGACGATCGAGGCCGGCAGCGCGCCGCGAAGCCCGTGGCGGCTTCCCGCCCGCGAGTGGATCACCGTCTTCAAGCGCAGCTTCAGATCGTTCCTCGACGACGACGCGATGGGACTCTCGTCGCAGGTGGCGTTCAGCTCGATCCTCGCCTTCTTCCCCGCCGTCGTCTTCCTCGTCGGCCTGCTCGACCTGCTCGGCGCGTACTCGACGCTGAAGGACTTCCTCGCGCCCGTGGCGCCCGGCGACGTGTTGAAGACGATCGACACCCTGCAGGAGGACACGTCGAAGGGAACGTCCGTGATCGCCTTCGTGGTCGGAGCGGCGGGCGCGATCTGGGCCGCAAGCGGCGCCATGAACTCGGTGATCAAGGCGGTGAACCGCGCCTATGACCGGACCGAGACGCGGCCGTTCTGGAAGACGCGGCTGATCGCGATCGTGCTCGTCGCCCTGATGGGGCTCGTGCTGGCCGGTCTGCTGCTGCTGATCATCTTCGGCCAGCCGCTCGGCTCGGCGATCGCGAGCAAGGCGGGCCTCGGCGGCGCGTTCGAGGCGATCTGGACGATCGCGCGCTGGCCGATTGCCTTCGCCGCGATCCTGTCCTTCTTCGCGCTCGTCTACTACCTCGCCCCCAACCTCGAGGTGCGCAACTGGACGTGGCTGACGCCGGGCTCGCTCGTCGGCGCCGTCTCGTGGCTCGCCCTGTCGGGTCTCTTCTCGCTCTACACGAGCTTCTCGGACTCGTACTCGAAGACCTACGGCGCGCTCGCAAGCGGCATCGTGCTGCTGCTCTGGCTCAACTACTCCGCGTTCGCGCTCCTGTTCGGTGCCGAGCTCAACTCCGAGCTCGACAAGCAGGCGAAGATCGAGGCGGCCGGCGGCGAAGGCGCAGGGCTGATCGCGCCGAGCCGTCGCGCCTAGCCTCAGCGGACCGGGACGGATCCCTTGATCGTCTTCGGGCTCCGGTCCGAGTAGAACCGCAGCGTGCCCTTGCCGAGCTTGACCTTCCACGTCGTCGTGCCGACGGCGGCGACGCCCGTCCGGCGGTTCACGCCCTTCCCGACGAGATGGAAGTTGTGTGCCTTCGTGCGGTCGCGAACGACGATCGTGTAGGTGCCGGGCTTGACGCGCGCGAGCGTGCGGCCCTTCGCGTCGCGCAGGGTGATCGTCTTCCCGGGCCCGACCGTCGCCAGCAGCTTCGGCACGGGGGCCGGCTTGGGCACCGGCTTCGGCGCCGTCGGCGCCGGGGGGTTGCCGACGACGAGCTCGCGCACCATCTGCGTCGGGTGCAGGTCGCAGAGGTACGTGTACCGACCCTCCCGAAAGCTGACGGTCCAGGTCGCGTCCTCGATCGCGTCGACGCTCGTCATCTCCTCCACGCCCGGGCCGTAGAGATGGAAGTTGTGGTCGATCGAGAGGTCGCGCACCCCGAGCTCGTAGGTGCCGGGGTCGAGCCTGGAGACGATCGTCCCGGCGGCGTCCTGGAGCGTGATCGAGAAACCCGGGCCCGCGGTGCCCCGGAGCTGCGGCGCCGCCGCGGGGACGGCCGCGGCCGCGAGCACGAGGCCGGTGCAGCACACGAAGCCGAGCGCGCGCAGGAGTCGCATCGTCTCTCTCTACGCGCGAACGGGCGGCGCGGTTTGCCAAGTGCGAGCGGGGCGGCCGTGGCCGCCCCGCTCCCTTCCCCCCAGCTGTGGCCGCTCTAGGCGGAGCGGCGCATCGCGATGCCCGCGGCGAGCAGACCGCCACCGAGCAGCGCGACGATCCAGATCGGCATGCCGGTGAACGGCAGCGTGCCCGTGGTCGCCGTGCTCGCGATCGCGGCGGGCGCCGACGCCACCGCGCCGAGGACGCCGCCTGCGGAGCCCTGCTTCGCGCCCTTGGCGGGAGCGACCGTGCCCAGGACGCCGCCGGCCTCGACGGTCGCAGCCGCCGGCACCTTCTTCTTGGCGGTCTTCTTGCCGGTCGCCGGCAGCACGCCGACGCTGCCGGGCGCGGGCGTCGTGCCCTTGGCAACCGGCGTCACCGGCTGCGGCGTCGCGGGCGGAGTCTTCCCCGCGACGGCGACCGTGGTGCAGCTCTCGGCCGAGGCCTTGTTCGAGACCGTGCGCGTCTCGTACACCGGGATGTCGTCCTCGTGCTTCGTCCAGTGCGCCGACTTCGCGCTCGGGCTGATCAGGACGTACTTGCGCTGACCGTTCTTGTAGGCACCCGTCGCGTGCCAGATCCCGGCGAGAACCCGCTCGGTCGTGGTCGCACCCGACGGGCAGTCGGTCGACTCGTGCTGTTCCTCGGTCGCCGCGGGAGCGACCGGAGCAGGTGCGGCGGGCCGCGCGCAGCCGCTCGCGAAGAGCGCCTGACCCTCTGCGTCCCAGTTCTGCGAGTAGGTCGTGCCCTTGTAGACGAACGGCGGGACGATGTCCTCATCGCCCTGGTGGCCGATATGGCCGTGGAAGACGCCCGAGACGGACGGCGTGATCACGACGTACGGGTTCGACTCCGAGCCGGTCGCGTGGCAGATCGTGTGCTTGTGAGACATGCCCTTCTTCAGATCGGTGCCGCTGCTCGTCTCCTTGTAGGAGCCGGAGCTCTTGGCGGACTTCGCCGGCTTCTTCGCGGCGGACTTGTGCTCCGATCTTCGCAGCGGCCTTCGTCTCGGCCTTCCGCTCCGGCTTCGGCGCCGCCTTCCGCTCGGCCTTCTTCTCGGCGTTGGCGGCCTTCCGCTCCTCGCCCTTCCCCTGCGGCACGACCGCGCTCACCGGCCCCGGAGCCGCGGCGGGCGGCTGCTGCGGCGTCTGCTCGGCCTTGCGCTCCTGGCCGGGCGGCGTCGTCGCCGGACCGTTGCCGTTGCCGTTTCCGGGATCGGCCAGAGCCGTCCCGCTGAACGCGGCGACACAGAGCCCGAGGCCGGCGGCGCGCGCGAGTGTGTTCAGAACCGTCATGTCGAGTCTCCTTGTCGTCCGGTGAAAATCACGACCGAGAAACGACGAACGGTTTACAAAAGATACGGCCCGAAAAACCGGTACCGAATCTTTACAACTGCCTAGGTGCGGAGTTGCGCACCGTGTTCCTTGGCCAATGCCTCGACGATCCGGCCGCGGATCGCGGCGGCGTCCTCGTCCGAGAGCGTGCGCTCGGGCGACTGAAAGGCAGCCGCCAGCGCGATCGACTTCTTCCCCTCGCCTACCTGTTCGCCGCGGTAGACGTCGAAGGCGCGGAGGTCGCGCAGCTCTGGGCCGGCCGCCTCGAGAGCGGTGGCGATCAGATCGCCGGCGGCGACCGACTCGTCGACGACGAAGGCGAGGTCCTGCTTCAGCGGCGGGAAGCTGATCACGTCCTCGTACGCGATCGCGTCCGGTACGGCTGCGAAGAGCGCGTCGAGGTCGAGCTCGAAGTAGCCCCAGTCTCCCGGCAGCTCCGCGATCCGCCCGTACTCGGTGCGCGCGGCGCGGCCGCGTTCCGCCTGGACGCGACTGAGCGGCACGCCGAGCGCCTCGTGCAGCGCCTCCGCGGCGCCCTTGGCCCGGAAGAAGCCGCCCTCCGTGATCGCCGCCACGTGCAGGCGCTCCTCGGGGAGCTCCTCGCCGGTCGGCAGGTAGATGCGGCCGATCTCGAACAACGCGATCTCCTCCACGCCCGCGTTCCGGTTCCGCTCGGCCGACTCGAGCAACCCCTGCTCGAGGTCGGTGCGAAGCGCCGCCATCTCGACCGTGTAGGGCTCCTCGAGCGCGAGCCGGCCTTCGCCGGCTGAGACCAGGCTCCACGTGTAAGCCTCCGAATAGCCCGCGCCGGCGAGGACGTCCTCGACCTGGCGGCGCAGGCGTTGCTCCCGTGTCAGCTGCACGGACGCCGCGGCCCGTGTCGGCAGGGTCGCCGGGACTTCCTCGAGCCGGAAGCGCACGACCTCCTCGACGAGGTCGACCGGCCGCGTCACGTCCTGGGCGCGCCAGGTCGGCACCGTCACGTCGTCGCCGTCGAGCTCGAAGCCGAGCCGGCGCAGCGTCTCGCGCTGCTCCTCGACCGGAAAGGTCATGCCGCTGAGCCTGTCGGCGAGCTCGGGCCGAAGCCGCACGACCGGCCGTCCGGGCAGCTCGCCGTGGACGTCGGCGTGACCGGTGAGGCGAGCGCCGGCAAGGGAGACGAGCAGCTCGCTCGCGTAGACCGCCGCCTGCTCGGCCGCGTGCGGGTCGACGCCCTTCTCCCAGCGCGTCGACGACTCGCTGCGCAGACGCAGGCGCCTCGACGTCCGGAGCACCGTGAGGGCATCGAAGTTCGCTGCCTCGAGCAGCAGGTCGGCCGTCTCTGGGCTGACCTCGCTGTCCTCGCCGCCCATGATCCCGGCGACGGCGACCGGTCGACTGGCGTCCGCGATCACGAGGTCGGCAGGGGCGAGCACGCGCTCGTTGCCGTCGAGCGTGACGATCTTCTCGCCCGCCGCGGCCCGGCGGACGACGATCCGCCCCTCGTCCAAAAGCGAGACGTCGAAGGCGTGCAGCGGCGAGCCGAGCGCGAGCATCACGTAGTTGGTCACGTCGACGACGTTCGAGATCGAGCGCATCCCCGCCGCGAGCAGGCGCGCCTTCAGCCAGGCCGGGCTCGGGCCGACGACCGCGCCGCGAAAGACGCGCCCGATGTAGCGCGGGCACGCCTCGAGATCCTCCACGCGAACGTCGACCGTCTCCCCGCCTTCGGGCGCGGGGTCGCGGCCCGGCGGCGCCGTCAGCTCGGCGCCCGTCAGCGCGGCGACCTCGCGGGCGATCCCGTAGACGGATGCGAGATCGGGCCGGTTGAAGCCGGTCTCGATCTCGAGCACCGTCTCGGTCAGCGGGAGCACGTCGGCGAGCGGCGTCCCGGGCTCGATTCCGTCCTCGAGCACCATGATCCCGCTGTGGTCGGCGCCGAGCTCGAGCTCGCGCTCGGAGAGGATCATCCCGCGCGAGAGCTCCCCGCGCAGCTTCGCCTCGCCGAGCGGCTCCTCCGCCCCGGGCAAGAGCGCCCCCGGCAGCGCGACCGCGACGGTCGCCCCGGCGCCGAAGTTCCAGGCGCCGCAGACGATCTGGCGCGGCTCCCCCTCGCCGACGTCGACGCGGCAGAGCTGCAGCCGGTCGGCGTTCGGGTGCTTGCCGGCCTCGACGACGCGACCGACGAGGAAGCGACCGAGATTGCCGTCGAGATCGGGGACGCCACGGGTGACGATCCGGTCGACCTCGCAGCTCGTGAAGACGAGCTTCGCCGCCAGTTGCTCGAGCGGCCAGTCGAACGGGACGTACTCCCGCAGCCAGGAGACGGGGACCTTCATGCGGCTAGAACTGCCTCGTCATGCGCAGGTCGTTCTCCCAGAACAGCGCGCAGATCGGGCAACCCGTGCCGGAGGAAGGCGATCCGGTCGAGCCCAAGCCCGAAGGCGAAGCCCGACCACTCCTCGGGGTCGTAGCCGACCGCCTCGAAGACGTTCGGGATCGACCATGCCCGCGCCCCCCATCTCGATCCAACCCGAGTGCTTGCAGACCGAGCAGCCCGCGCCCTCGCAGAGGTAGCAGGTGATGTCGAACTCGACCGACGGCTCCGTGAAGGGAAAGAAGCTCGTCCGCATCCGCACCTCGCGAGGCCCGAAGATGGCCCCGACGAAGAGCTCGATCGTGCCGCGGAGGTCGGCGAGCGTGATCCCTCGGTCGACCGCGAGCCCTTCCACCTGGTGGAAGACGGGGGTATGCGTCGCGTCGAGCGCATCGCGGCGGTAGGTGCGGCCCGGCGAGATCAGGTAGACGGGCGGCGGCTGCTCCAGCATCGCCCGGATCTGCGAGGGCGAGGTGTGCGTCCGCAGCAGCGTGCTCTCGTCGAAGTAGAAGGTGTCGCGCGGGTCGCGCGAGGGGTGCGCCTCCGGCTGATTGAGCGCGTCGTAGTTGTGCCAGACCGTTTCGACTTCCCGGCCGTCGTAGACCTCGTAGCCCATGCCGAGGAAGACATCCTCGACCCGGCGCCGCAGCTGGGTGAGCAAGTGCAGGCTGCCGCGCGCGACCCGCTCGCCCGGGAGCGTCGGGTCGAACTCGGGATCGTCGTCGGGCGCCGACGCGAGCTCCGCCTCACGCGCGGCGAAGGCCTGCTCGATCGTCCCCCGCACCGCATTCAGGGCGATTCCCGTCTCGCGGTCCCGCACCTCGCGCAGCGCCAGCTTCAGCTCGCTCTTGCGCCCGAGGTAGCGGACGCGCGCCTCCTCGACCTCGTCCGGCGTCGCCGCCGCCGCGATCGCGGCGAGAGCCTCCGTTTCAAGCGCCTGCCCGTCCATCGGGCGACGATAGCATCGGCCCTCATGAGCGCTTACGACCCCTTCGCGCCGATCTACGACGACTGGTCGGCCCACATGACCGAGGACGTCGCCTTCTACGTCGCGCTCGCGCGCGAGACGGAGGGGCCGCTCATCGAGCTCGCCGTCGGCAACGGCCGGGTCGCGATCCCGGTCGCGCGCGAGACGGGACGGCCCGTGCTGGGGATCGACGCCTCCGGGGCGATGCTCGCAGAGGCGCGCGAGCGCGCCGACGCTGCCGGCGTCGAGCTCGAGCTGCGCCAGGGCGACATGCGCGGGCTGGAGCTCGAGGAGCCTGCCGGCCTGATCTACGTTCCCTTCCGCTCGCTCCTGCACTTGCCCACCTGGGCCGACCGCCGCCGCGTCTTCGAGCGGATCCACGCCAATCTCCGCCCCGGCGGTCGCTTCGCCTGGAACGCGTTCGTCTTCGACCCGCGCATCGCAGCCCGCAACGACGGCGAGTGGGCCGAGCAGAACGGCGTCCGCCACCGGGTCGACCACTTCAAGCACGACAACCGGGTCGACATCACGCTCGAGAGCGGCGACGCGATCTCGCTCTGGTGGCTGAACCGCTCCGAGTGGGAGGGACTGATCGACGTCGCCGGCTTCGAGGTGGAGGCGCTCTACGGCGGCTTCGAGCGGCAGCCGTTCGACGAGTCCGCGACCGAGTTCGTCTGGGTTGTCCGCAAGCCGTAGCCCCTACGACGCGATCGCCCGTCTCTACGACCCGTGGAGCGCGAGCGTGACCGAGGACGTGGAGTTCTACGTCGAGGAGGCACGCGCCGCGGGCGGCCCGGTCGTCGAGCTCGCGTGCGGCACCGGCCGGATCGCGGTCCCGATCGCGAAGACGGGGATCGCGGTGATCGGCGTCGACGCCTCGGCCGGAATGCTCGAGGTCGCGCGCGAGTACGCCGCCGCCGAGGGCGTCGAGCTCGACCTGCGCCAGGGCGACATGCGCGAGCCGCCCGTCACCGAGCGGGTGCCGCTCGTCCTGATCCCGTTCCGCTCGCTGCTGCACATGACGACCGAGGACGACCGACTGCGGGCGCTCACGGCCGCGCGCGAGCGGCTGCTCCCAAGCGGACGGCTCGTCTTCGACGTCTTCGCGCCGAGCCGCGAGGACGTGGACGACACCCACGGCCGCTGGGTCGAGCGCGAGGAGGGCATCTTCGAGCGGGCCGACTGGGACGAGGGGACCCGCACCCTCACCCTCTCGGTGCGTCGCGGCGAGGAGGCCTCGACGATGGAGCTCGCGTGGCTCTCGCCCGCGGAGTGGCGCATGCTGCTCGACCGGGCCGGCTTCGACCTCGTGGCGCAGTGGGGCTGGTTCGACCGCCGGCCGTACACGGGCGGCGAGGACGTCGTCTTTGCCGCGGTCCGTCGGGACGCGTAGAGTCAGCACATGCTCTGGGTCGTACTCGGGATCGTCGCGGTGCTCGTCGTCGCGCTCGTCCTCCTCTACAACCGGCTCGTCACGCTCCGCAACCGCGTCGAGAACGCGTGGGCGCAGGTCGACGTGCAGCTCAAGCGCCGCTACGACCTGATCCCGAACCTCGTGGAGACGGTGAAGGGCTACGCCGCCCACGAGCGCGAGACCTTCGAGGCGGTCACGAACGCCCGCGCGGCCGCACAGTCCGCGCAGGGTCCGGCTCAGCAGGGCGCCGCCGAGGGCATCCTCGGTCAGGCGCTCGGGCGCCTCTTCGCCGTCGCCGAGGCCTATCCCGAGCTGCAGGCTGACGAGAACTTCCGCCAGCTGCAGGACGAGCTCGCCCAGACGGAGAACCGGATCGCCGTCTCGCGGCAGGTCTACAACGACACCGTCCTCACCTACAACACGGCGATCCAGACCGTGCCGGGGCTGCTGATCGCCGGGCCGTTCGGGTTCGGGCGCAAGGAGTTCTTCGAGGTCGAGGACGCCGCCCGGGAGGCCCCACGCGTCGCGTTCTAGCGGCGGTCGTCCTCGGCGCGCTCGCGCTCGCCGGGACCGCCGGTGCCAAGTCGTTCGCGCTGCCGCGGGCAGACGTCGTCGTCCAGGTCGCGCGCGACGGCGGCCTCGTCGTCGCCGAGAACATCGCCTTCGCCTTCGACGGCGACTTCAGCGGCGCCTACCGCGACATCCCGTTGCGCGACGGCGAGAGCCTCGACCAGGTCACGGTCAGCGAGGGTGACGTCGTCTACCGGTCCGGGGCGTGCACCGAGCTCGGTTGCGCCGGCACGCCGGGCACCTTCGGGATCGAGCAGCGCAGCGGGGCGGTCCGGATCGTCTGGCACTACTCGGCGCTGAACGAGCAGCGCACGTTCCGGCTCGGCTACCGCCTGCGCGGCGTCGCCGTCGCTCACGACGATGTGGTCGACGTCAACCTGCAGGTGTGGGGCGGCGAGTGGGAGGTCGGCCTCGGCCAGCTGACCGCCGTGCTGAACGCGCCCGGCGACATCTCCCGCGCGTGGGGACACCCGGTCGGCGTCCGCGGCGATGTCACCCTCGACGGCCGCCGCGCCTCCCTGCGAGCACTGGGCGTACCCGCGGGCCAGTTCGTCGAGCTGCGTGCGCTGATCCCGCGACGGGTCTTCACCTCGACCGACGGGATGAGGGTGGAGCCCGGCCCCGGCCTGGACGCGATCGTCGCCGAGGAGCGCGACGATGCCGCCGCGTACGAGCGCGACCGCGGCAAGATCGACGACGCCAAGGCGAACCTCGGCGCCACGCTCGCGAAGCTGCTCGCGTTCGCGCTCCTCCCCGCGCTCGCCGTGATCGCCTTCGTGTGGCTGCGCTGGGGGCGTGAACAGCGGACGGGGTACGACCGCGAGTACGAGCAGGAGCCGCCGACCGAGACGCAGCCGGCGCTCGTGACGGCGCTGCTCGCCCAGGGCGGCACGCCCGGGTCGCTCGAGTTCACGGCGACGCTCTTCGACCTGATCCGGCGCGGCCGCTATCGCGACGAGCCCGTGACGACGGAGCGCAAGATCTGGGGCGGCCTCAAGACGCAGCAGGTCGCCGACCTCGAGCTCTCGCTCGGCGACGTGGACGCGCCCGTCGAGACATTCGAGGCACCGGTGGCCCGCGTCGTCGACTCGATCCTCGCCGACGGCCCGGAACGGCTCTCGCTCTTCCGCGACCGGATCGAGGACGACCGCACCGAGAACGCGAAGCGGTTCGAGTCGTTCAAGTCCGCGGTCGGCAGCGAGGTCAGCGGACGCCGCTGGTTCCGGAACGTCGGGCTCGCCATGCTGCTCGGCGGCGCCGCGATCCTGGGCGCGGCCGGGGGCCTGACGCTCGCGATCGGAATCGGGCGCTACAACCCGGTCGCTCCGAGCTGGTCGAGCGTCGTCGCGATCGCACTCGGCGTCTGCGGCCTCGTCGGAGCCGCGATCCTCGTCGTCTCCGCGTTCAACCGGCGGCTCTGGCGCCGGCGCTCGCCCGAGGCCCAGGCAGAGGCCGAGCGCTGGGAGGCGTTCCGGCGCTACCTGACCGACTTCCCCCGGCTCGACGTCGCCCCGGCCGCGACGCTCGAGCTCTGGGAGCGCTTCCTCGTCTACGGGATCGCGTTCGGAATCGCGGAGCGGGTGCTGCAGGGCGCCCAGCTGCACATGCCGGAGGCGCTCGCCCAGGCGAGCACGCTCTACTGGATCGGCCCGCACGGCGACCTCGCCTCGGGCCCCACCTCGCTCGGCATCGGCGACCTCGCAGCCGGGTTCGGCTCCGCGCTCGCCCCTCCCTCCTCCGGCTCCGGCGGCTTCGGGGGCGGTTTCTCGGGCGGTGGCGGAGGCGGCGGCGGCGGAGGCGGAGGCGGCGCCTGGTGAGGGCGCTCGCCGGTGGGCTCGCGCTCCTGCTGGCGGGTTGCGGTGGCGCCGGCGACGAGAGCGGCGACCCGGTCGTCGCGCCGGAGCCGGCCACCACGGAGCGCACCGCCCGATCCTGCGAGCCGGGCACTCGCTCGCTGACGCTTCCGAACGGACAGGCGGCGGAGCTGCGGGTGACGGCGCCGGGAGGCGCCGACCGGTCGCTCATCGTCGTCCTCCACGGCGCCGGCGGCTCGCCGACGGGAGCACTCGAGGCGTTCCGCGGCGGCTGGGAGGAGCCCGGCCTCGTCCTGGTCGCTCCCGCGTCGAAGGGCCAGACCTGGAGCGTCCTCCGCTCGGAGCAGGACGAGGACCTCGAATCCGTCAACTTCGCGCTCGCCGAGGCGTACGAGCGCTGCCCGATCGACCGCGCCCGGGTCGCCGTCGGCGGCTTCTCCGACGGCGCGACCTACGCGCTCACGCTCGGCCTCTCGAACGGTGACCTCTTCCCGGCGATCATGGCGCTCTCGCCCGGCGGGATCGTCGGCGGCGAGCAGGTCGGCGCCCCGCGTGTGTTCGTCTCGCACGGGACGCGCGACTCGGTGCTCCCGATCGCGCGGGCCGGGGACGCCGTCGTGAAACAGCTGCGCGACGCCGGCTACCCCGTCGAGTACCGCCGGTTCGACGGTGGGCACGAGGTCTCGCCGGAGACGTCCGCCGCCGCAGTGCGCTGGTTTCTCGCCGGCGCGCCCTAGCCGCGGCGCGCGCGCTCGTAGAGCGCAATCGCCCCGGCGGCGGCGACGTTGAGCGATTCCGCCTCCCCCGGCGTCGCGATCGAGGCGACGGCGTTGCTCTGAGCAACGATGTCCTCCGGCAGCCCCTCGCGCTCGGCGCCGAGGAGGAACGTGATCGGGCCCGCGAGCTCGAGCTCGTGCAGCGGCGGCGCGCCGTGGGCGACGAGAGCGACCCGCTGGCCCGGCGTTTCGTCGAACGGGAGGAGTGGGACGCGGAAGATCGCCCCGACCGACGCGCGCAGCGCCTTCGGACCGAGCGGGTCGGCACAGCCCGCCGAGAGAGCGACCGCGGCGCCGAACGCGTCCGCGGTGCGCAGGAGCGTGCCGACGTTGCCGGGGTCGACCACGTGCCAGAGCGCCAGCGTCGTCTCACGCGGCTCGCGCGGCAGGTCGGCGGCCCGGTAGACCGCCACGACACGGGCCGGGTGCGCCAGCGTGGAGAGGGCCGAGAGCAATTCCTCTTCGACCGTCTCGCCGGCGACGAGCAGCTCGACCGGCTCGATCCCGGCCGCGGCCGCGGCGGCGACGAGATCCTCGCCCTCGACCGCGAAGAGCCCGAGCTCCTCGCGCTTGCGCTTCTGCGCGAGGAGCTTGCGGACGAGCTTCAGCGCCGGGTTCGACGCCGAGGTGATCAAGGGGAGCTAGGCGGCCTTGTCGTCCGACGACTTGTCGGCCGCGAGCGCTGCCTTCGCCTGCTCGACAACCGTGGTGAACGCGGCGGGGTCGGCGACGGCGAGGTCGGCGAGCACCTTGCGGTCGAGCTCGATGCCGGCCTTGTGCAGCCCCGCGATGAACTGGTTGTACGACATCCCGTTCGCCCGGGCCGCCGCGTTGATGCGCACGATCCAGAGCTGGCGGAACGTCCGCTTCTTGTTCTTGCGGTCGCGGTAGGCGTAGACGAGCGAGTGCTCGACCTGCTCCTTCGCGTAGCGGTAGCTCTTGCTCTTGAGCCCCCAGTAGCCCTTCGCCTCGCCGAGGACCTTACGGCGCTTCTTGCGCGCGTGAACGGATCGCTTTACGCGTGGCATCTACTTCAACCCCAGCAGCTTCTTCAGGCGCGGGGCGTCGACATCGGCGACTTGGTAGTCCTTCCCGAAGGCGCGCTTACGCTTTGCCGACTTGTGCTCCAGGTTGTGGCTCTGCATCGCGTGACGGCGCAGGATCTTTCCCGTCCCCGTCACCTTGAAGCGCTTCTTCGCTCCGCTCGATCTCTTCATCTTTGGCATCTGGTTTCACTCCTGCGTTTTTCGTGGGGCCCAGCAGCATGACCATGTTCCGCCCGTCGAGGAGCGGCGGCGATTCGACCTGGCCGAGCTCCTTGATCTCCTCGGCGAGACGAAGCAGCAGGTCGCGACCGCGCTCCGGATGCAGGTTCTCCCGCCCCCGGAACATGATCGTCACCTTGACCTTCGCGCGCTGGTTGAGAAAGCGCACGACGTGGCCCTTCTTCGTCTCGTAGTCGTGAATGCCGATCTTCGGCCTGAACTTGATCTCCTTGACGTTGATCTGGGTCTGGTGCTTCCGGGCGAGCTTGGCCTTCTGCTCCTGCTCGTAGCGGTACTTGCCGTAGTCCATCACCCGCGCGACCGGCGGATCGGCCTGCGCCGCGACCTCGACGAGGTCGAGCCCCTTCGAGTACGCGTACTCGCGCGCCTCGTCCGTCGACTTGATCCCGATCTGCTCTCCGGCCTCGCCCACCAGGCGAACCTGGGGGACGCGGATGTTCTCGTTGATCCGGTCCTGCGGCTGTGGTACGCGCCGGTCTTCCGGACGGCGTCTCGGCCTCAAAGGCTCTTCACCAAGCTCGTTGAATCCTCCTCATGGACGACAAAAACCGCTGCACGCAGCGGCCACATTTCCTCGTCCAACCGGCTCGGTTGAACCCTCGCGAGCGTCGTGGGCCCGGGAGGGTGAGGGGCAGTGGTCCGCTCCTTCTTTTCAGGGGCTGATCGTAGCAACTGCCGCACGGAAGCGTTCGAGCAGCTCCGCGAGGCTCGCCGTCGCCTGCTCGCCGCCCCGTTCGCGCACGGCGAGCGACGCGTCCGACTCGCGGTCGCCGTAGACGATCGTGTACGGGATCTTCTCGAGCTCCGCGTCGCGGATCCGCTTGCCGAGCGTCTCGTCGCGCTCGTCGACGTCGACGCGGAAGCCCTCCGCCCCGATCCGGTCGCGCAGCTCGTGGACGGCGCCGCGGTGGCTCTCGGCGACGGGGATCAGGCGCAACTGCACGGGTGCGAGCCAGAAGGGGAACGCGCCGCCGTAGTGCTCGATCAGGATGCCGATGAAGCGCTCGAGCGAGCCGAGCAGCGCCCGGTGGATCACATACGGGAACTGCTCCTCGTTCTCGGCGGTCATGAACGAGAGCCCGAACCGCTGCGGCATCTGCGAGTCGAGCTGGATCGTCCCCATCTGCCAGGAGCGGCCGAGCACGTCGGTCATGTGCAGGTCGATCTTCGGCCCGTAGAAGGCGCCGTCGCCCTCGTTCAGCTCGTAGTCGATTCCGCGCCGCTCGAGCGCAGCACGGAGGGCGCCCTCGGTCACGTCCCACTCCTCGTCGGTGCCGAGCTTGTTCTCCGGCCGGGTGGAGAGCTCGAAGCGCGCGTCCATCTCGAAGAGGCCGTAGAGATAGGCGGCGAAGTCGAGGCAGGCGAAGATCTCGTCCTCGATCTGGTCGCGGGTGCAGAAGATGTGCGCGTCGTCCTGGGTGACGTGGCGGACGCGCAGCAGCCCGTGCAACGTGCCCGTCGGCTCGTCGCGGTGCAGCGTCGACGACTCGGCGAAGCGCACGGGGAGATCGCGGTAGCTGCGCAGGTCGGAGCCGAAGAGGAGCATGTGCCCGGGGCAGTTCATCGGCTTGAGGCCGAAGGTCTTGTCCTCCTGCTCGATCAGGAACATGTTCTCGCGGTACTTCTCCCAGTGACCCGAGGTGACCCAGAGCTCGGTGTCGTAGAGGAGCGGCGTCTTCACCTCGCTGTAGCCGCGGCGGGCGTTCTCGCGCCGGCGCAGGTCCTCGAGCGCGTTCCAGATCGCCATCCCCTTCGGGTGCCAGAGCGGCGAGCCCGGGCGAGTGCTCGTCGAAGTGGACGAGGTCGAGGTCGCGGCCGAGCTTGCGGTGGTCGCGCGCCTTCGCCTGCTCGAGCCGCTCGAGGTGCGCGTCGAGATCGGCCTGCGAGTAGAACGCGGTGCCGTAGATCCGCGTCAGCTGCGTGTTCCGCTCGTCGCCGCGCCAGTACGCGCCTGCGAGCGAGGTCAGCTTGATCGCCTTGATCGGCTTGGAGTCCTGCAGGTGCGGACCGCGGCAGAGATCGGTGAACTCGCCCTGCGTGTAGAGGGAGATGTCGCCCTCGGCTGTGTCGACGAGCTCGACCTTGTACGTCTCCCCCTCCGCCTCGAAGCGGCGCTTCGCCTCGTCGGCGGTGATCTCCTCGCGCGCCCAGGCGCGGCCCTCCTGCAGCTCGCGCAGCATCTCGGCCTCGATCCGCTCGAGCGCCTCCTCGCGGATCGGCTCGGGGAACTCGAAGTCGTAGTAGAAGCCGTTCTCGATCGCGGGGCCGATCGCGACCTTCACGCCGGGATAGAGCCGGCGCACCGCCTCGGCGAGCAGGTGCGCGGTCGAATGCCGGAGCACCGCGAGCGCGTCGCGGTCGCCGGTGTCCCGCGTGGTCAGGATCTGGATCGGCTGGCCGTCGGCGAGCGGCGCCCGCAGATCCTGCACGTTCCCGTTCTGCTTGATCAGCACCGCCTGCTCGGCGAGCTTCGGCCCGATCGCGCGCGCGGCGTCGAGGCCGGTCGCGCCGTCCGGAAGTTCGAGTTCCGAGGAGTCGGGCAGAAGCACCTTCATGAGAGATCAGGATACTGAGCACCCGCGCGAGGACGACCGAAACGACGAGCTCGAAGGCTCCCCCGTCCCCGATCCCGAGGAGGAGCAGGGCGACGCGGAGGACGTGCCGACCGCGGACTAGGAGATCGCGTCGCGCCAGCGCCGGTGCACGACGACGCCTGCGACGAACAGCCCGAGCACGAGCACGAAGCCGAATCCGAGCAGCAGCGCGGAGGTGTCGCGCGAGAGCTTCGCGGCCGTCACCTCGAGCACCGGCGCCTCCGGCTCGCCGCCGATCACGATCCGGTACGTCCCGACGGCGACGTCGGGCACCTCGACCACGAGCGTGCCGTCGGTGCCCGTGGCGCCGAGCGGCATCGGCCCGCCGGCAGTGTCGAACGGCTCGAGCACGACCACTCGCACCGGCGGCCCCGTGACGGTGATCTCCTCTCCCACCGACGCCTGGTTCGGCTGGACGCCGACGAAGGACGCGGCGAGGAGGAGGGCGATCGTTTTCACGTTCGCTCCGAGGGTAGAGAGAGGCTCGGAAGCCACGAAGGGAGCAGCTCATGCACGACACGATCCAGGACGCCATGACGGCGAACCCGGCCACGCTCGACCCATCCGCGACGGCCACCGAGGCGGCACGGACGATGAAGTCGGAGAACGTCGGCTCGCTGCCGATCGTCGAGGACGACCGGCTCGTCGGCGTGGTCACCGACCGCGACCTCGCCCTGCGCGTGCTCGGCGAGGGCCGCAGCGGCGACACGACCGTCGGCGAGATCGCCTCGAAGGAGCTCGTCACGGTCGATCCACAGCAGAGCCTCGAGGAGGCAGCGCGGCTGATGGCCGAGCACCAGGTCCGGCGGCTGCCGGTGTGCGAGGAGGACGGACGCCTGGTCGGAATCCTTGCCCAGGCCGATGTCGCCACTTCCGGGCACGACACCCTCACGGGCGAGACGGTGCAGCGGATCTCGCAGTAACAACCGGAGAAAGGGTCCCCCGGCCGCAGGCACTAGGCCGGCTTTACGAAACCCTTGCAACTGCCTCACCCGAACGGCTGTAGCGACGCGGCTCCCGTGCCGATACACCGTTCGGGATGGGGGTTACCGCCTACCGAGGCCCGTTCGGGCGCCAGCAGGCAGAGCGCCTGCTCTGGCGTGCCGGCTTCGGCCCGCGGCCCGGGCGAGGCCGACGCGCTCGCGAAGCTCGGGCTCGACGGCGCCGTTCGCTCGCTGACCCGCCCGCGCGCCGAGCGGTTCGTCGGGCCGGCGCCCCGCGACGACAAGGGCCGCGCCCTGGCCCCGGCCGACGCCTGGGGCCACGATCACCTCTGGTGGCTCGACCGGATGGTGCGCACGTCGCGCCCGCTCGTCGAGCGGATGACCCTCGTCTGGCACGACTGGTTCGCCACGTCGCTCGCCGGCGTCGGCTCGCAGAAGCTGATGCTGGACCAGAACAAGCTCCTGCGCCGGCACGCGCTCGGCGCATTCGACTCGCTCGTGCTCGAGGTGACGAAGGACCCGGCGATGCTGCTCTGGCTCTCGGGGACGAAGAACACGAAGTGGTCGCCGAACGAGAACTATGCGCGCGAGCTGATGGAGCTGTTCACGCTCGGCGCCGGGCGCGGCTACACCGAGAGCGACGTCCGCGAGCAGGCGCGCGCGCTGACCGGGTTTCGCAACGACTGGCGGCGCGGGGCCGGCAGCGTCAACTTCCGCTACGAGCGCGACCGCCACGACGGCGGCCGCAAGCGCATCTTCGGCAAGGCGGGGACGTTCGACTGGCAGGACGCGGTCCGCCTCTGCCTGCAGCACCGGCAGCACGCCTCCTTCTTCGTCGAGAAGCTCTGGGGCTACTTCGTCCCCGCCGCGCCCGACTCCGCGACGCGCCGCTCGCTCGAGGCGCTCTACCGCAAGGACTTCCAGCTCCGTCCGGTGCTCGAAGCGATTCTCCGGCATCCGACGCTCTACACCGGCCCGCGGATGGTCAAGCCGCCGGCCGTCTACACCGCCGGCCTCCTCCGCGCACTCGGACGCGGTGTCGACACGCAGTCATGGGCGTGGCTCGCCGGCCAGTCCGGCCAGCGGCTCTTCATGCCGCCGAACGTCTCCGGCTGGGACGACGAGCGCTGGCTCGACACCGCCACCTTCCGCGGCCGCTGGCAGGTCGCGAACTACGCCACGCAGCCGTACTCGCTGACCGACAAGCAGGCCGCGTCCCTTCCCGCCGACCCGGCCGCGCTCGTCGACGCCGCGATCGCGTTCTGGGGCAAGCCGACGCTCCGGCCGGAGACGCGGGCCGCGCTCGTCTCCTTCGCGGGCAAGTCGATGGGCCAGGCGGACGCGCGCTGGAAGCAGACGAGCTACCGCTTCCTGACCGCGAACGCGCTGCGCCAGCTGATCGCCGTCTCCCCCGACCTCCAGACCTCCTGATGGCCCGCTGCTGCTCCGACTTCTCGCGCACCGACCTGCTCCGCCGTGCCGCGGCGGAGGCAGGGCGCGGACTGCCGGCGGTCGAGGCCGGAATGCCGCTCCCGGCCGGAACCGGGCTCGATCGACGAGCGTTCCTCGCCCGGACAGCCGGGTTGGCGCTCGCGGTCTACGGCGGCGGGGCGCTGCTGCCGCGCGCGTTCGAGGATGGAATCGCGGCCGCGGCAGCCGCAGGCCCGCAGAAGGTGCTCGTCTCGGTCTTCCTCGACGGCGGTGCCGACTCGCTCTCGATGCTGTTCCCGAGCGGCGACCCGCTCTACCGGCGCCTCCGCCCGCGCCTCGCCTTGCCCGAGTCGGCCGGGATCGCCTTCGCCGAGGACGAGCGGCTGCGCTGGCATCCGTCTCTCGCATCGCTGGCGACGCTGCACGCCGAGGGCAAGGTCAGCGTGCTGCCCGGTGTCGGCTACACAGGGCCGGACCAGTCGCACTTCACCTCGCGTCACTTCTGGGAGGTCGGCGCCACGAACGAACAGCTGCGCACCGGCTGGCTCGGACGGTACCTCGACCGCGTCGGCTCGCCGGACAACCCGCTCCAGGGGCTGTCGCTCGAGTCGCGCCTGCAGCCGGCGCTCGCCACGGCCCGGCTTCCCGTCGCCTCGATCGACGGCCCCGACCGCTACGACTTCTGGACCCGCAACGTCTGGGGCGAGGTGGAGGCGCAGATGCTGCAGGCGATCTCATCCCTCGGAGCGCTTCCGACCGGCGGCGACGCCGCACTCACGCAGGCGACGGCGGCCGCACGGCAGTCGGCCCGCCTCCGCGAGCAGCTGCTGCCCTTCAAGCCGCAGAAGAACCAGCCCGGCTACACGAGCCCCGTCGCCTATCCCGAAGGCCGAGGACTCCTTCCCACGCCGGCTCGCAGGGCTGGCCGCGATGCTCGGGGCGGGCCTGCCGGTCCGCGTCGCCGCGCTGTCGGCGCCGGGGATGTACGACACCCACGACGACCAGCCGCAGGAGCTCGCCGACGGGCTCGCACTGACCGCGGACAGCCTGCTCGCGTTCCAGCGTGACCTCGAGTCACGCGGTCTCGCCGACCGCGTGCTCGTGCACGTCTGGTCGGAGTTCGGCCGGCGCGCGAAGGAGAACGGCTCGAACGGCACGGATCACGGCGCCGCCGGTGCGGGCTTCCTGATCGGCAGCCGCGCGAGCGGCAGGATGATCGGCGAGTTCCCCGGCCTGGCGAAGCTCGACGACCACGGCAACCTGCGCGCGACATCCGACTTCCGCGGCGTCTACAGCGGCCTGCTGGAGCAGTGGCTCGACACGGACGCGGAGGCGGTGATCCCGGGCGCGCGCTCGTTCGCCCGGCCGAAGCTGCTCAAGTGATCGCGACCGCCCTCGTCCTGCTCACGCTCGCCCCCGCCCGGCTCCAGGTCGGTGCAGAGGAGTACGGCTACGCGCTCTCGCGCCAGACGATCAAGGCCGGGCCGGCGATCGTGCAGCTCGCGAACTTCGGCGAGGACGAGCACGACCTGCGGCTCCGCCGGGTCGGTGGCACGCGCATCTACCGGGTCGGCAAGGTCAGGCCGGGCCGCGTCGGCGAGCTCGAGGCTCGCTTCCTGCCGGGCCGATTCACGCTCTGGTGCTCCCTCTCCGACCACCGAAAACGAGGCATGCACGCGACGCTCGTCGTCAAGAAGGCTTGACGTCGAGGAGCCCGGTCAGCGACAACTGCGTAGGGCTTCCGTTGCGGCGGCGGCCCCACCTACCTAGGATCCCGGTTCACCCTCGAATAGGGAGCCGCCAACATGTCGTTCATGGACAAGCTCAAATCGATGTTCTCCGGTGGGTCGTCGAACGGGGACGACCACACAGGGCACGACCACGACCACACCGGTCACGACCACTCGCACGAGCCCGTCGCCCCGCCGGCCGATCCGGCCGGGATGCCGACGTCCGAGCCGCCGAGCAGCGAAACCGACCGCCCGGCGTAGCGTTTCCGCCGCATCCGTTCGGGGGCCGGCTCCGTTGTAGCGACGGAAGTTCGGTTCCCGGACTGGAGCGGCGCATGTCCCGACTCGCACTGCTGGCCCTCGCACTTGCCGCGCTCGGCGCGGTTCAGCCTGCGCGCGCGCTGGACGTACCCATACCCGGCGTGCCGCCTCCCGTGACCGCCCCGGTGCCCGTGCCCGTCCCGGTGCCGCCGGTGCCGCCGGCGCCCGTGCCGGTACCGATCCCGCCGGTCGTTCCGCCGCCACCGCCGGTTGTCCCGCCACCGCCGGTCGTCCCGCCGTCCGTTGCAGCGCCGGCGGTCACACGACCGGTCGCTACGGCCCCGGTCCCGCCTGCCCCGAAACCGAACGGGTCGTCCGCAGCCCCGTCGCCCGACCCGGGAGCTTCGAGCGGGCCGAGCACCCAAGCAAGTGCGGGCTCCTCCGAGCATCCCTCGGCCTCGCGCAACGAGCGCAGCCACGCGAAGCCGTTGAGCGCAACGCAGAAGCGGGCCGGGAAACGACGGCTCGTCGAGTTGGAGTTCAGCTTGTCCGAGGCCGGGCGGTTCTACCTCCTCGCCCGCGGCCCGGCGCCGTCGTGCCGCGTCGCGGCCGTCCAGCGGCTCGAAGGGCGAGAGGGCGTGAACACGCTCGACTTCACGGGCCGCCTCGGCAAGCGGCAGCTCGAGCCCGGCACCTACGTGCTCAGCATCTCGCGCCGGCCCCGGCTCGACGCGACCGCGCCGACGACCGCTGTGCGCGTCGTCTCCGAGCGCAGCGTCGTGCCGGTCGCCGAGCGGGGCGAGCCGGCGTGCGAGCCGACCGCCGCGGCCGAGAGCACCGCGCGCGCCCTGCTCCTGCGCCGAGAGCTGGAGGAGGGGCGGCGCGACCCCGCTCCCACGCGTCCGCCCGGTGCAGCAACAGCCGAAGCCCTGCCGCCGATCGTCGGCAGCGAGGATCAGGGTGTCGCCGGCGTGCGCGTGCCGCTGCTCGGCGAGCTGCCGAGCAGCGACTCCGATCCGGTTGCGATGTTCGCGATCGCCGCCGTGACCGCCGCGCTCCTGCTGACGCTGGCGACGCTCGTCGTCCGCTTTCTCCGCGGCAGCTGGAACCCCTAGATGCGCTGTGGTCAGACCATGGGCCGCGGAAGGGCGAGAAAACCCCGCTATTGCGGGGCCTTCGCGTTACGGGAGGTGGGCGGTACTGGGCTCGAACCAGTGACCCCCAGCTTGTCGAGCTGGTGCTCTCCCAACTGAGCTAACCGCCCTTGCAGGCGGCTTACTCTACCGGACGACCGGTCGGCGGGCAGCGCTCGACGGGCACGTGCTCGTCTGCGAGCGCGACTGTGCCAAGCAGCAGCCCGACCGGCCGGTCGAGTCTCGCCCGTCGGCTGCCGTCGTCGGTCGGGATCGCGGTACACGCGTCGCGACGGTGGGAGTCTCGATCACGACCGTCGCCCGGAGCCGCGCAGCGGCACGCAGACCGTGACGAGGCGGTCGAGGGTCGTGTCTGCGGCCGAGCTCGCGGGTGCGAGCGGTCGAGGTTGCTCGAGATCTTCACCGGCCAGCGCTGATCGACATCGGGTGACGAGAGCGACAGCGTCACGTAGCGCTCAAGCGGACGTGTCTGTCCTGGCTCGGCGAAGACGGAGATCGTGGCCGGGGTGTGCGGTCGCATCCAGCCGTCGGGATGGATACCGTCCGTGACCCACGCGGCGCGCCAGGGGCGCTGCGAGCTCGAACAGGTACGCGCCGCGGTCGGTCGTCGACCTGCTCCCCGGCGAGGCGAAAGCGTACGTCCGTCGTTGCGACGAGCGCGTAGCTGCTCGTGCCGGTGCGTCCAAACACGACGCCGGTGCGCGGATCGAAGCAGAGACTCCCACGTGCTCGGCGCGTCGAACGCCTCGACCGACGCTCTCGTTCCAGAACTCCGCATCCCACCAGTAGCCCTGTCCGGCCCACCGAGTCCGTGCGGTACAGCGGGTACCGGACCATCAGCACGCGACCGTCTCGCGCCAACGTGCCGGTCGAGCCAGTTGAAGACGATGCCCTGGTCGAGGGTGACGGGCAGGCCGTTCGTGCCGTTCGACCCGGAAGAGCCGCTCGAAAGCGTACACCGTCTCCAGCGGGCAGCGCGAGGCAGTCGCGCACCGCGGTGTCGGCGGCGAGACGCGAGCGGAACCGGGCATGACGTGGCCAGCACGAGCAGGAGCTGCAGCGACACGACGACCGTGAGCACGAGCAGCGCACGCGCCCAGCCCTCGGAGGTTGCGAGCCGCACCAGCTCGTCGTTCAGCATCGCGAGCACCGAGTCGACGTTCAGCTTCTCGTAGCGCGGCAGCCCGAGAGTGGCGAAGCCGATCGCGCTCAACCCCGCAGGAACGAGCAGCGCCCACCAGCGCGGCCAGGGGCCCCGGTCGACGGCCGCCGCAAGCGCCACGAGCACGATCGGGACGACGTAGAAGAGATAGCGGTCCTTGACGAGCCCGGCGCCGAAGCGCTGGTCGAACGACGCCACCTGGGCTGTCAGCAGCAGGAGTGCGAGCGAGCCGACGAGCGCGAACGCGCGCTGCGGATCGGCCGCCGACGGACGCGCGCGCTCGACGAGCCAGCCGACGCCGACGAGGAAAGGCAGGATCGCGAGACCGAGCGCCAGCGTGGCGACGTGCTCGAGGAAGAGCTCGAGCAGCCCCAGATCGAGCCGGACGCCGCTCGCAGTGACGGAGTACGCGCCGAGAAGCCGCGACACGTCGCCGGTCAGCGCAGCCGCGAGCACGCCGACGAAACCCAACGCGACCAGCGCAACGAGCAGCCGCCGCGTCCGCACGAGCCGGAGAGCGGCCGACCGGACGAGCGCGCGACCCCGTGCGCCGGTTCCAGCTTCGACGAGCAGTCCGTCCCAGACGATCGCGAACACCAGCACGACCGCGAGCAGCGCGAACTGGACGCGCGCCAGCACCGAGAAGCCGATCGCGGCGACGGCGAGCAGGTCGGTGACGTCCGTGCGCCGCAGCACGGCGTAGGTCACCGCCAGAACGGCCCAGCAGAACGCGGGGTACGCGACCACCTCGGTGAGCAGGAACGACGCGAGCACGACCCACGGCACAGCGACGGAGAGCGCGCCGACCCAGAGGCTCGTCACCAGGCGCAGTCCCACCAGTCTGGCGAGCAGAAACACGGGGATCGCCGCCGTGACGATCACGAAGGCGTTCAGCAGGTGCGCATCGCGCAGGCTCTCCGGCACGTTGCCGTTCCCGTAGACGAACGAGATCAACACCGGGTAGAGCTGATTCACGTTGCCGATCAGCTCGCCGTGGATCCGCGGCAGCAGCGAGCCCGTTTGCGCGACGGAGATCGCGAGCCGCTCGTAGTAGAGCTCGTCCGTCATCACGAACCAGTTCACGACGCGTGTCGTCGCGAGTGAGAGCAGCCAGCCGAGCCCGAGTGCGATCGCCGTGATCCCGCCCAGGCCTGCGAGAGTCCGTTTCCCCATCCGGGGCATCAGGGTAACGCGAGCCCTGCGCGGGTGGCTAGCGGAGGAAGCGGAGCGGGTTCACCTGCACGCCGGCGCGCCGGATCTCGAAATGGAGATGCGTGCCCGAGCAGCTGCCGGTGCAGCCGGCCCGTCCGATCCTCTGGCCGCGGCGCACCCGCTGGCCCTTGCGGACGCCGACGTTGGAGAGGTGGGCATACAACGCGGTGTACGGGCCAGGCAGGTCGAGCAGGATCACCTTGCCGTAGCCGGCGTAGCCCGCGACGTAGCCCGTCTTGCGCACGACGCCCGCCGTGACCGCCCGCAGCCGCAGCGTCCGCAGCATGCCGATGTCGATCCCGTCGTGGCGGCTACCGCCCCGCCAGGCGCCGTAGGTCGACGTGACCGTGCCGTTGGCAGGCCAGACCAGCTGCAGGCGCGCGACGCTGTCCGAGCGAGCCGAGGCCCCGGAGGCGACGACGAGAGAGGAGAGCAGGACGACGAGCGCGCTCCATGTAAGGAGCGTCCGTGTCATATGCAGGTGGCACCGTAGCCACGTCGCTGCGGGGTGCCATCACTCGATCGGGGGAGGTTTCGCCTACCCGAGGTAGGGCGCGGGGTCGACCGGCACCCCGTGCTGGCGCAGCTCGAAGTGGAGGTGCGTTCCCGTGCAGGAGCCGGTGCAGCCCGCCGTCCCGACCGAGTCGCCCGCGGCGAGCCACTGGCCGGGCACCACGTGCGACTTGGCGAGGTGGGCGTACAGGAGCGAATAGCCGCCACCCGTGTCGATCGTGACGACGTTCCCGTAGCCCTCGTAGCCGGTCAGCCACCCGGCGGCGGTGACGGTGCCGCTCGCGGCGGCACGGACGTCGAGCGAGCTGAGGATGCCGACATCGACGCCGAGGTGCATCCGGCCCCAGCGCGGTCCGTAGCCGTCCGTCATCGTCCCGGCTGCCGGCCACTCGAGCGTCAGAGGCTGCAGGTGCTCCAGATAGACGTCGAGGGGGCCGTCAGGAACGGCCTGGGCCGGTTGAGCGAGAGACAGGCTGACGAGCAGCGCAACGAGCGCGCCGCGGAATGGCCGCAACATCAAGCGCGGCAGGGTAGCAGGCTCGCTAGGACGTCACGGAGGCGGCGACCGCGTCCTCGACGGCCTCGCGAGCCCCGCGGGGACGGATCGAGAACGCCTCGAGCGCCGCTTCGTCACGGACATCCGAGTCGAAGCGGAGCCCCTCGGCGAGCTTCAGCCAGACGCGCGCCTGCTCGGGCGCGAAGCGGGTCAGCAGCGACGGCAACGGCAGCGGCAGGGCCGGGAACGTCAGCAGCGGCCGCTCCGAGCCGGCCACTTCGCCGTAGAGCTCGATCAGCTCGCGGTAGGTGATCCGGTCGGCGCCGCCGAGCTCGTAGACGGCCGAGCCGTCCAGCTCGACGTCGAGCGCGGCGACGAGGTACGCGACGACGTCGTCGACGGCGATCGGCTGGCAGGGTGTGTCGACCCAGTCGGGCAGGACGAGCGCCGGCAGATAGTCGACGAGTGTCCGGATCGAGCTCGAAGGAAGCGCTGCCGTCGCCGATCACGACCGACGCGCGAAACTCGACCGTCGGCGGCCCCTCGGCGCGAAGAATCTCCCCCACCTCGTGCCGCGTGCGCAGGTGGTCGGAGAGATCGTCGCCGTGAGCGAGCCCGCCGAGATAGACGACCCGCTGCAAGGCTGCAGCGCGGGCGGCCGCCGCGAACGTGCGCGCGCTCTCGAGCTCCACCTCCTCGAGGTCGTCCGTGTCCGCGAGCCCATGCACCAGGTAGTAGGCGACCTCTATGCCCGCAAGGGCGGCGTCGAGCGACTCGCGATCCTGCACGTCGCCCACGGCCGTCTCGACACCCGGCTTACTGTCACGCTCCTGGCGGGAGAGCGCGCGCACCGTGCGGCCGCCGGCGACGAGCTCCGGTATGAGGCGCGAGCCGATGTGCCCCGTGGCGCCGGTGACGAGGACGGTTGCGTTCGCGGCCATCCTCCACTCTCTCCGGCATCCGTTTGCGGGAAACAACGCCCGGAGACCCACTTCCCATGCCCGACGCAGTCGTGATCGGAGCGGGCCCGAACGGGCTCGTCGCCGCGAATCTGCTGGCCGATGCCGGCTGGTCGGTGGAGGTGCTCGAGGCGAAGTCCCGCCCCGGCGGCGCGGTCAAGAGCGACGAGCTGCTCGAGCCCGGCTTCGTCAACGACGAGTTCAGCGCCTTCTACCCGCTCGCGGCCGCCTCCCCCGTGATCCGCAGCCTCGAGCTCGGCCGCTGGGGGCTCGAGTGGGCCCACGGGCCGCTCGCGCTCGCGCACCCGGCCACCGACGGCACGTGCGCGTCGCTCTCGCGGGGGATCGACGAGACCGCCGCCTCGCTCGACTGCGTTCGCACCGGGCGACGGCGATGCCTGGCGGGAGCTCTTCTCGTGGTGGCAGCGGATCGGCGACCCGTTCCTGGACGCGCTCGCAACGCCGTTTCCACCCGTCCGCGCCGGGCTCCGGATCGCGCTGCGACTGCGCCGCGACCTGCCCGAGTTCGGACGGCTGGCGACGATCTCGATGCGGCGGCTCGCCGACGAGCGCTTCCGGGGCGAGGGAGGCGGCCGCCTTCTCGCCGGCAACGCGATGCACACGGATCTCCTGCCCGAGTCGGCGGTCGGCGGCTTCTTCGGCTGGTTTCTCACCTGCCTCGGCCAGACGGTCGGCTTCCCGTGTGCGAAAGGCGGCGCGTCGAGCCTGACCGAGGCGCTCGTGCGCCGGCTCGAGGCCCGCGGCGGGCGGGTGACCTGCGACGCCCGCGTGCACGAGATCGTCGTCGAGCGGGGTCGCGCACGAGCCGTCCGCAGCGCCGCCGGCGACGTGACCGCGACGAAGGCGATCCTGGCCGGCGTCCACGCCGTGCCGCTCTACCTCGAACTGCTGCCCCGGGAGGCGGTGCCCGCCCGCGTGCTCGCGCGCGATCGAGCGCTTCGAGCACGACCCGGCCACGTTCAAGGTCGACTGGACGCTCGACGGCCCGATCCCGTGGACGGCAGCGACGCCCGGCGCGCCCCGGTCGTCCACGTCGCCGAGTCGGTCGACGAGCTCAGCGTCACGCAGGCCGAGATCGCGCGAGCGGCTGCGCCCGTCGAACCCGTTCCTCGTCATCGGGCAGTACTCGATGGCCGACCCGACCCGGATGCCGGCCGGCAAGGAGGTGGCCTGGGCCTACACGCACCTGCCGCACGGCGTGACGACGGCAGGGCTCGCCGAACGGATGGAGGAGCGCATCGAGGCCCTCGCGCCGGGGTTCCGCGGCCTCGTCCGGAAGCGCCGGGTCTGGGAGCCGTCCGACCTCGAGGCGGCCGACGAGAACCTCCGAGGCGGCGCGCTCAGCGGCGGTACCTCCCAGCTGCACCAGCAGCTGGTCTTCCGGCCGATCCCCGGCCTCGGACGGCCGGAGACCCCCGTGAAGGGGCTCTACCTCGCGTCGTTCTCAGCCCATCCCGGCGGCGGTGTCCACGGCGGTCCCGGCGCGATCGCGGCGAAGGCGGCGCTGCACCGCGCCCGGCTCCCCTTCTAGAAGATCTCGGGGCACCAGGGCTTCGGCGCGTCGACGGCGAAGAGCGCGTCCGCCCGGGCCGCCGCTCCTTCACGCAGCTCGCGCACGCTTCCCGCGCGGGCGAGCTCGCCGAAGCCGAAGCCGCCGAGATAGACGGCACCAAGCTCGCCGACGTCGAGCTCGAGGTCCGGGTCGTCGTCGGTGCGCTCCGCGCGACCGTCCGCGACCTTCCAGCGGCCGGCGTTCTCGGGCAGGAACGCGTCGGCGACCTCGAGCACGACCGCACCGTCGCCCGCGTAGCCCCGCGCTGAGAGCGCTGCGCCGACGTCGACGAGCCGCACCCAGAGCCCGTCGCCGACCCGGAGCTGCAACCGCCGCGGATAGACGAGCTGGTGCAACAGCGGATGGTCGACCGGGAGGAGGTGCGCGTGCAGCGACGCCGACCAGTCCATCCCGAGCAGCACGCGCCAGAGCTCGCGCGTCGCGACGGGCCCGTCCGCGAGGGCCTCGATCACGCTGGTGTGGCCGGCCGACGAGCCCGCCTCGAAACTCATGTGGATGCGGTAGAGGGCATAGCCTGCCGGTGCGCCGTCGACGTCGAGGATCAGCACGTTCTTCTCGCCGCCTCCCTCCCGCCGCTCGGGCGGGTCGGCGAGGTTCCGCAGCTCCCACCAGTCCTCCGTGCGGCTCATCATCCCGGGAGTCCGCGCCCGTACCCGTTCGTAGATCGGCGGCACGATGCTCTTGGCCTCGTCGAGCGACACGAGCCGCGCCGTCCCGCTCGGATCTGCCGGCGCCCGTAGCTGGCCGTAGCGGAGCGGCAGCTCTGCGTCGCCCGCGAACGAGGCCAGCCCGTAGCCGTAGCGTCGGTAGATCACCTCTTCTGACGCCCAAAGCGCCGCGACCGGCTCGCCGCGGTCGCGGACGTCCTCGAGCTGGGCGCGCATCAGCGCGGTGAGAATCCCGCGGCGACGGTGCGTGGGAAGCACGCCGACGACGGTGACCCCGGCGCACGGCACGACGCCACCCGGGACGCTCATCTGGAACGGGAACACGCCGGCGCCGCCGACGATCCGGTCGCCGTCGAAGGCGGCGTGCATCCGCTCCAGCGGCAGCACCCGCGCGAACCGTTCGGCGCGCTCGTCGTCCGCCATCCAGCCGCCGCCGAAGTAGTGGCCGATCGCGCCGACGGCGGCCCGGAGCTCCGCCAGGTCTCGCGTCGGGCGCACGTCCCAGGCGATCAGAACTCCTCCGGACAGAAGGGGGGCAGGTCGGTGCGGAAGAGCAGCGTCGCATCCTCGGCCGCGCCCTCACGGCGCTCGTCGGCGCGCCCGGAGCTGACGAGCCGGTGGAAGTCGAACGCGCCGAGGTAGGCAGCGGCCAGGTCGGACGTGTCGAGCGCGATGTCCGCCGTGTCCTCCGTGCGGCCGGCGTCGTCGCCGACGCGGTAGCGGCCGGCGTTCCAGGGGCACAGCTCGTCGGTGACTTCGAGCACGACCGACGGCGCGGGCCGGTAGGAGCGCGCCTTCAGGGCGGCATCGAGGTCGACGAGCCGCAGCCAGAGCCCGTCGGCCAGCTTCAACCCGAGCGCGCGGGGGTCGCGGACGGTGAGGAAGAGCGGTGACGCCGGGTCGAGGCCGTAGATGTCGACCTTGACCGTCAGGTCGATCGAGTGCAGGAACCGCCAGAGCTCGCGCTCCGCGGCGACGGACGTCGCGAACACCTCGACGACGCGGACCTCACCGCGCGGGAACCCATCATCCCACTCGCTCTTGATGCGGTACATCGCGTACCCCTCGACGGCCCCGTCGACCTCCGCCACGGCGTAGAACTTCGCGCTCGCGCCACGGCGCCACTCCTTTGGGTCGGCGAGCCGACGCTCCCGCCACCAGGTCTCGGAGCGAGACAACATCCCGGCCCGTCGGGCGCGGACGGCGTCGTAGACCGGCGGGAAGACGCGCGAGGCCTCCTCGACGTCGGTCAGCCGGGCGGTCGCCCCGGTCGGCCGGTCGTCCCGGAACGCGAACCGCGCCGAATCGGACTTCGCGTAGATCCCCGGCGCGGCCGGCCCGTACCCGAAGCGGCCGTAGATCGAGGCCTCGGAGGCCCAGAGCGCCGCGATCGGCTCCCCCCAGCTGCGGACGTCGTCGAGCTGGCGGCGCATGAAGTCGCGCAGGAGGCCGCGACGCCGGTGCGAGGGCAGCACGCCGACCCACGTGACGCCCGCGCAGGGCAGCTCGCCGCCCGGAATCGACAGGTCGAAGGCGTACGCGGCTGTGAGGCCGACCGGCCGGTCGCGGTCGTAGGCGGCAAGCGCACGCGACGCGGGCAGGGCTTTTCCGCTCGCGCTCCCAGTCGTGGTCCTCGACCTCAGAGCCGAACGCCGACTCGGCGGCCTCCATCGCCGCGCGCAGCTCGCTGTCGGCCGGGGGCCTGATCTCGATCGCCATACGGCGATTAGATCAGGCGATCTTCTCGAGCGGCGCGTAGTCGAGCATCAGCTTGCGCTCGCTGGCGTCGTTCGCGAAGCGGACGGTGACGACACCACCGGGCTCGATCCGCGTGATCACGCCCTCGCCGAGGGTCCCGTGCCGGACGCTGTCGCCGGTCGCGAGCGCAGGATGGTCGCTGCGCGGGGCGATCTCACGCGTCTGCTGCGGCGTGCCGTAGCTGCGCCAGGAGGAGGGGCGCAGGCGCTCGCGCTCGACGTGGCGGTCGGGGAGCTCGTCCAGGAACCGTGAGGGCAGGTGGCTCGTCGTCCGGCCCCAGAGCAGCCGCGAGGAGGCGTGCGTCAGCGTCAGCTTCTCCTCCGCCCGGGTGAGGCCGACGTAGAAGAGCCGGCGCTCCTCCTCCACCCCCTGCTCCTCGATCGAGCGCGCGCTCGGGAAGATCTCCTCCTCGACGCCGACGACGAAGACGGCGCGGAACTCGAGCCCCTTCGCGTTGTGGATCGTCATCAGGGTCACGTTCGACTGCTCCTCGCCGAGCGCGTCCTGGTCGGAGTAGAGCGAGATCTCCTGCAGGAAGCCGGACAGGGTCGGCTCGTCCGCCTCGGTGACGTACTGGTGGGCGCCGTCGACGAACGCCTCGAGGTTCTCGATCCGGCCGCGCGCCTCGATCGTCCGCTCGGCCTCGTACGCCTCGAGCGTGCCGCTGCGGTCGAGCACGGTCTGGAGGAGCTCCGGCACCTCTTCCTCCTGCGCGGCGGCGCGGAGCGAGTCGAGCATGTTCTTCAGGCCGGTGACCGCCTTCACGGCGGCGGTGCCGAGGCCGGCCTCGTCGGGGCGGTCGAGCGCGTCGTAGAGCGTGAGGCCGTGGTTCTCGGCGAACGTGACGAGCCGCGAGATCGTCGTGTCGCCGATCCCGCGCTTGGGCCGGTTCGCGATCCGCATCAGGCTGACCGCGTCGGCCGGGTTGTCGAGCACCTGCAGGTACGCGATCGCGTCCTTCACCTCCGCGCGCTCGTAGAAGCGCGGCCCGCCGATCACCTGGTAGCCGATCTGGTGCAGCCGCAGCGTCTGCTCGAGCACGCGGGACTGGGCGTTCATCCGGTAGAAGACCGCGATCTCGCTGCCGTTGATGCCCTCCTCGACGAGACCGGCGATCTGGGCGGCGACGTAGCGCGACTCGGACTGCTCGTCCTCGACCTCGACCACGCGGACGGGGTCGCCGTCGCCGAGCTCCGACCAGAGCCGCTTGGGCTTGCGCTCGCTGTTGTTGTCGATGACGGCGTTCGCCGACTCGAGGATCGCGTTCGTGGAGCGGTAGTTCTGCTCGAGCGGGATCGTGCGCGTCTCGGGGAAGTCGCGCTCGAACTCGAGGATGTTGCGGATGTCCGCCCCTCTGAAGGCGTAGATCGACTGGTCCGGATCGCCGACGGCGCAGAGGTTGTGGTGCTGCTCGGCCAGGATCTGCAGGAGCCGGTACTGGGCGTGGTTCGTGTCCTGGTACTCGTCGACCATCACGTAGCGGAAGGCGTTCTGCCAGTGCTTGCGGGCGTCGGGGAAGGTCTCGAGGATCTGGACGGTCAGCATCAGCATGTCGTCGAAGTCGACGGCGTTCGAGGCGGCGAGCTTGCGCTGGTAGAGCTCGTACACCTCGGCGATCGTCTGGTCGTAGAAGGAGGAGATCCGCTCGGCGTAGAGCGCGGGCGTGACGAGCTGGTTCTTCGCGTTCGAGATCTGCGAGTGGACGCCGCGGGGGACGAACCGCTTCGGATCCTTCTCCAGCTCCTCGAGGCACTGCTTCACGAGCCGCACCTGGTCGGCGGAGTCGTAGATCGTGAAGTTCGACTTGTAGCCGAGCCGCTCGGCTTCGCTGCGCAGGATGCGGCCGCAGGCGGCGTGGAAGGTGAGGATCCAGATCGCGCGCGCGACCGGGCCGAGCATCGTCGTCAGGCGCTCGCGCATCTCGCCGGCGGCCTTGTTCGTGAACGTGATCGCGAGGATCTCGTTCGGCTTCACCCCGACCGCGGCGAGCAGGTGCGCGACCCGGTGCGTGAGCACGCGCGTCTTCCCTGAGCCGGCGCCGGCGATCACGAGCAGCGGCCCCTCGGTGTGGAGGACGGCCTCCCGCTGGGCGGGATTCAGGCTCGCGAGGTACTGCTCGGGCGAGGCGACGGGCACCCGTCGATGCTAGCGGTCGGCCCGGAGCGGGAAGGGCTTCCGGGCGAGCGCGGGCAGCACCTGCGCCGTCACCCAGAGCGGCGTCGTCACGTAGCGGGCGTTGTAGCGGTAGCTGCCGTCGGATCGCCGCATCCGCTGCAGGTAGCGGTAGGCGGCGGTGCCCGGCTTGCGGCCGGCGGCGAGCAGCCCCTGGATCGCCCACGCGGTCGACTGCGTGTCGGAGCCGCGGCCCAGCGTCAGCTCGAAGCCGCCGTCCCGGTTCTGGTGGCGGCGGAGGAAGGCGACGCCGCGGTCGATCGGCTTCCCCTTCACGCCCGACGGCCCGGAGCGCCTGGAGCGCCGCGGCGGTGTCGTTCGCGTCGGCGCGCGCCGCCTGCGAGCCACGACCAGCCGCCGTTCGGGCGCTGCGCCTTCCTGAGGGCGCTGACGAGCGCGGGCGGCGCCGGCTCCCCGGCCTGGCGCAGGGCGAGGATCGTCCAGATCGTCGCGTTGACGAGCTTCCCGGGCCGGTGCGCGCGCAGCCGTGGCAGCAGGTCACCCGGGCGATCGCCGGCAGCGCTGCGCGCGAGGGCGACGAGCGCGACGTCGGTGGCGGTGGCCGGCTTCTGCGCCGCGAGATACTCGGCGGCGCGGTCGCTGTCCTTCCCGGCGGCGACGAGCCCGAGCGTCGCCCAGGCGCTCACCTGCATGCCGCCGAAGCCGCCGTCGTCGCGCTGCTGGCCCTGGACGTAGCCGGCGGGGGTGGCGAGCGCCGCGGTCGCGGCGAGCGTCGCGAGGAGCTTCACGCCCACACCACCTCCGTGCGACCGCGGCGCTCGAAGCGCTCCAGCACTCGTCTCAGCTCCGGCCCGGCGACGAGCGCGAGCGCGACGTTGCCGGCGGCGTGCGCGATGTTGAACGGGAGACCCGCGCCGAGCCGGGCGAGCAGCGCCGCCTCGGTGTGCGGGTAGAAGGCGAGCCACAGCCAGAGGTCGAGCACCGTCCCGAAGGCGAGCCCGAGCAGCACCGTGAAGGCCGCGAACGCGAGCCGGCGGCGCAGCAGCGGCTTCAGGAGCCCGCCGAGCAGCCCGCAACCGCCCCAGGCGAGCATCTGCCACGGGGTGTGCGGCCCCTGGCCGAGGAAGAAGTTCGACGCGATCGCTGCCAGCGCGCCCACGGCGAAGCCGCGGCGCGGCCCGAGCGCGACCCCGGCGGCGGCGACGATCACCGTCACGGGCTGGACGCCGGGGACGGGCGCGAAGAGGACGCGTCCAGCGGCGGCGAGGCCGCCGAGCGTGGCGACGAGCGTCAGGTCGCGCGCGGAGACGGTGCCGCCTTCGAGCCACGCGAAGCCGACGACGAGCACGGCGACGGCCGCGAGCAGCGTCGCGATCCCGCCCCGGCCGGGGTCGAGCGCCGCCCAGGCGGCGAGCGCGAGCGCCGCCGAGCCCGCGATCCCGGCGACCCTAGGTGCCAACCGTCGCCTCCTCGGGAGCTTGTGTTGCTGAAACACAAAGTCCGATTCGGCGATGCGCCGGCAGGTCGCGGTCGTGCGTGGCGACGAGCACGGCCTTTCCGGACGCCGCGTAGGCCTGCAGCCATGCTCCGAGCGCGGCCTTCCGCTCCGGGTCGAGCCCGCGGGTCGGCTCGTCCAGGATCAGCAGGTCCGGCTCGGCCACCGCCACCGACGCGAGCGCGAGCCGCTCCCGCTCGCCGCTCGAGAGGTCGCGCGGGTGACGGGCGGCGGCCCAGCCGAGGCCGACCCGGTCGAGTGCCGCGCAAGCCCGCTGCTCGTCCCGGTTCACGGCCAGCGCAGCCTCCGCGAGCGCCGTCTCGGCGACGAGGTAGCGACCGGGATCCTGACAGAGGTAGCCGACCCGGCCATGCCGCTCGACCGTGCCCGAACCGGGCTCGACGAGGCCGGCGAGGATGCGCGCAAGCGTCGTCTTGCCGGAGCCGTTCGGCCCCTCGAGCGCGACGATCTCGCCGCGGCGCAGGGCCAGATCGACCCCGTCCAGGACCGGCAGTGCCTCCCTGTACGAAAAGGACACCCCGCGCGCTTCGAGCACGAGGTCGCCGAGGGGACTTTGTGTTTCAGCAACACAAGCGTTCGTGTACGCCGGGCGTTCGTGGGCGAGCCACTCGAGGGCCTCGGCGCGCGGGGCGTCGAGCAGGATACGGCCGCCGTCGACGAAGACGACGCGCGTCGCGAGCTCGAGCGCACGGGGGACGCGGTGCTCGGAGAGGACGACGGTCGCACCGAGCCGCTCCACCGCCGCCAGCAGCAGCGCCGCCCCGTCCGGGTCGAGCTGCGAGAGCGGCTCGTCGAGCAGCAGCAGCCGCGGCTCGAGCGCCAGCGCCGAGGCCAGACAGACGCGCTGCAGCTCGCCACCGGAGAGCTCGACGGTCTTGCGGCCCCAGAGGTGGAGCGCGCCGACCGAGTCGAGTGCGCGCTCGACGCGCGGCCAGATCTCCGCCGGGGCGACGCCGAGGTTCTCGAGCCCGAACGCGACCTCGTTGGCGACGATCGTCATCACGACCTGGTCCTCCGGATCCTGGAAGACGCTCGCGACCGCCCCGGCCAGCTCCGCGGGGCGGGCTCTGCGCGTGTCGAGCCCGGCGACCTCCACCCGGCCCGAGAAACGGCCGCCGTGGAAGTGCGGCACGAGCCCCGCGAACGCGCGCAGCAGCGTCGACTTCCCCGAGCCGGACGGACCGAGCAGCGCGACGATCTCTCCCGGCTCCAGCTCGAGGGAGACGCCGCGCAGCGCCGGCGGCGCGTCCGGGTAGGCAAACGAGAGGCCGGCGACGGAGGCTAGAGCCACAGCGCCGCCCCCACGACGAGCAAGGCCGCCAGCGGTAGCGCCAGCAGGTCGCGCCCGCTCCACGGCGGCCGCGGCGCGCGCGTCGTCCCTGCCCGGCCGAAGCCGCGTGCCTCCATCGCCTCTGCGAGGCCGGTCGCGCGCTCGAGCGAGCCGGCGACGAGCGGCGAGAGCAGCGTCGCGTAGCCCCGCGCGCCCTGCAGCCGGATCCCCCTCCCGCGCACCGACTCGGCGAGGCCAACGGCATCGCGCTCCAGCGCCGGCACCAGTCGCGTCGCGAGTGCGACCGCAAGGGCCGAGCGCCGAGCAGCGCCGGCGGCGGCGACCAGGCGGTCGTGGTCCAGCAGCAACGCGTACGCCGCGAACGCGAGCCCGAGCGCGGCGAGCCGGAGCGCGTTCAGACCCGCCTCGTACAACTCGGTCGTGGTCACGTCGAGCTGGCCGAGCACCGGTAGCACCGGCCCCTGCCAGAGGATCGTTCCGTCCGGGCTCGACCAGAGGAAGGGTGAGAGGACGAGCACGCCGACGGCACTCGCGAGCGCCCCGAAGAGATAGAGGCCGCGGTGGCCCGCGGGCGCGCGGAGGCACACCGCCAGCAGGACGAGCGCGAGCAGCGCCACCGCCCAGAGCCGGTCGGCGAGGAGCGCCGCGGCAGCGGCGGCGGCGAGGAGCAGGGCGGCCGGCGCGGGGCTCACGGGACCGCGTACCTCCGCGTGAGCTCGGGCATGCCGGTGACGACGAGGCGAACCGGGTCGCCCGCCGCCTCGCCGAGCAGCTCGGCCCGGGCGCCCGCGGGCCCTTCGCGGACCTCGAGCACGTTGGCTCCCGGCGGCACTGTCGTCCCGAGCGGTTCGACCGAATCCGCGCCGACGTCCCGAGCCAGCCGCTGGGCGCGGCCGCGCAGCCCGCCCTCGAAGCGGACGACGGCAGCACGCGACTTCCCGTCGTAGCCATGGAGGAACGGCTCCGGGAACGCACCGACGACGACGCGCGCCTCGCCCTCCTGCTGCCACGCCCGGTAGTCGAGCCACGCGACGTCGCCGTCGCGGAGCCGGTACGAGGACGCGCTCCGATCGCCCTCGTAGCCGTTCACGAACCAGAACCAGTCGCGCTGCTGCTCGAGCGAGCCGGCGATGCCGTTCACCGACTGGACGAAGCGGCCGCCGTAGCGGGTCTTCAGGTCGACCTCGGCGGCGAGCGCGCGCATCAGCGTCTGGCCCGATTCGACCTCCGCGTCGACGAGCAGCTCGGCGCCGCGGTCGCGCGTGACCCACAGCTGCGCCGTCCCCTCCTCCCCGCCGGCGGCGCCACCGCAGCCGGCAAGGAGGACGAGGACAGCGAGCGCGCCGAGCGCGCGCCGGATCACCTCTGGGCGTTCGACCGGACGGCGCCGGCCGCGACCGCGCGCACGAGCCCGCTGTGGCGGCCGACGCAGCCGCGTCCGCTCTTCGTCTGGAAGCGCTTCCCGTCGACGACGAGCGTCGCCTTCGCCGCGCGCGTGCGCTTGCCCGCGTCGTTCAGGGACTGGACGACGTAGCAGTTGCCCGGGAGCCGCTGCAGCTCGAGTGTCGGCGGGCCGCCCGCGGCGCCGAACGTCGCGTAGTACCAGAGCACGACGTCGCCGTCCTTCAGCGTCACCTGGTCGGCTCCGACGGGTGGCGAGACGCCGTTGACCTTGAAGACCCAGCCGGCCGCACCCGCGCCGGGGTACTTGCCGATCTGGCTGACGTACTGGCCGAACTCGGTCGTCGTCATGCCGTAGTAGAACTCGCCGGCCGTCGAGGCGGCGTCGAGCGCCTGGAGCGCGTTGCCGGCGATTACGCGCGGCTGCACCGCGCCGTAGATCGTCTGTGTCTTGCCTTCGACCCGGATCTTGACGTTCGCCGCGAGTGCAGACGGCGTCAGGACGGCGAGCAGCGCCGTGAGAATGAAGAGCCTACGAAGCACGAATCCTCCTTCCGCGAGGGGTTCGGGGTCTGGGAGCGCGGCAGGTCTTCTGACTCGGGGCTCCCCCTTCGCGGCCTTCCCGGCTCTCGCCAGTGGCACTTCCGCGTCGGGCATCTCCCCTCACAGCGGCGGGACCGTCCCGGACTTGCACCGGGTTCCCTCACTGCGCTCCTTGTGTGGGGCGGGAGCCTACCATGGCCCGGTGCCGAGCTCCGCCGCGCTGCGCCTGTGGGTGCCGGTCGCTCGCCTGGGCGGCCGTCATCTTCGCCTTCTCGGCCGTCCCGATCTCGGCACCGGCCTCGGCACCTGGGATCTCGCTGCTGCGAAAGCTCGCGCACGTGGCCGAGTACGCGGTGCTCGGCGCGCTGCTCCTGCGGGCACTCGGGAGCGAGCGGGCCGCGCTCGCGGCCGGGATCGCCTACGCGGCCAGCGACGAGCTGCACCAGCACTTCGTCGAGGGCCGGGTCGGGTCGCCCGCTCGACGTCCTGATCGACGCCGTCGGCGTCGCCCTCGGAGTCGCCCTCTGGCGGCGGTTCGGCCGCTAGAGTCCACCCATGGATGCGAAGGAGATGCCCGACCGTCAGTTCGAGGCGGTGCTGGAGCGGCTCGACCGGATCGCAGACGAGCTCGCCCGCCTGAACCGGCACGCGGAGAACGCCGAGGGCTTCCAGCTGCTGGCGCGCGAGCTGCGCAACCTGAACGAGTCGCTGAACGCGCTCGCCTACGCCGCGCTCGGCCAGAGCCCGCGCGTCAGGCGCGCGAAGTAGCGCAGTCCGTCAGGGCGTGAGGCGGTAGATCCTGCCGCTGTGCGCGACGGCGTAGAGCTCGCCCGCCGCATCCTCGCCGAACGACGTGAGGGTGGCGATCCTGAAGCTCTCGCGCCGGAGGCCGGTCGCCTCGCCACCCTGGAGCGCGAAGCTCCAGACGAGACCGCTGCAGTAGTCGCCGTAGATGTACCGCCCGCGCAGCGACACGTTCGAGCCGCGGTAGACGTAGCCGCCCGTGACCGAGCAGCCGTCGTCGTGGCTGTACTCCGCGACCGGCTGCACGAGCTTGCCGGGGCCGAGCGGCTTGTCCTCGAACGTCGACGTTCCCTCGTAGACGTCCCAGCCGTAGTTCTCGAGGCCCGGACTCGCGGCGGGCGTCCAGTCGATCTCCTCGACCGAGTCCTGGCCGACGTCACCGATGTAGAGGTCGCCGTTCGCCCGGTCGAACGAGAACCGCCAGGCATTCCGCAGCCCGAGCGCCTCGATCTGGATCCCCTTCGTCGCGACGTTGAGCGAGAGGAGCTTGCCGAAGAGCGAGCGCATGTTCTGGGATCGGTCGTCCGGATCGTCGGCCGAGCCGCCGTCGCCCATCGTGAAGTAGAGCCGGCCGTTCGGGCCGAACGCGAGCATGCCGCCGTTGTGGTTGCGGTAGGGGTCGTGTCTCGAGAAGAGCAGCCGCGCCGACCCCGTCAGCGCCCGCGTCGCATTCGAGCGGTACTCGACGACGCGGGTCGAGTTGTCGGACCCGGTGTACTGGACATAGAACTTGCGCACCTTCGGATAGGAGGGGTGGAACGCGAAGCCGAGCAGCCCCCGCTCGCCGCCCGAGTTGACGCGCTCCCTGATGTCGAGGAAGGGCACCGGGCGGCGCTTGCCACCCTGGAGCACGCGGATCACGCCCCCCTGCTCGACGACGTAGAGCCGGCCCGGCTCGCCCTTCGCGCCCGTGACGTAGACCGGCTGAGCGAACCCGGACGAGACGGAACGAGGCTTGAACAGGGCCTGCTCGGGCGCCGCGCCAGCGCCGCAGGTTGCGACGAGGGCGGCTGTGCAGACCAGTGCGAGCCTCGACCGCATCTGACGCACGATAACCGGAGGATCGGGCCGGGGGAAGCCCTCCGCAGGTGAGTCTCGACGTCGGGCTCGACTCGACTCAGGGAGTCAGGCGGTAGATCTTGCCGCCGTGCGAGACCGCGTACAGCTCGCCGGTGAGGTCCTCGCCGAACGAGGTCACGCTCGCGATCTTGAAGCTCTCGCGACGGAGGCCGGTCGCCTTCCCGCGCGAGACCTTGAAGCTCCAGACGGTGCCGCTGCAGTAGTCGCCGTAGATGTAGCGCCCGGCCAGGGCCTTGTTCGAGCCGCGATAGACGTAGCCGCCGGAGACGGAGCAGCCGTTCGCGTGGGTGTACTGCGCGACCGGCTGCACCAGCTTGCCCCTGCCGAGCGGCTTGTTCTCGAACTTCGAGCGGCCCTCGTAGACGTCCCAGCCGTAGTTCTCGAGGCCCGGGCTCTTGGCCGGGGTGTAGTTGATCTCCTCGATCGCGTTCTGGCCGACGTCGCCGATGTACAGGTCGCCGTTCGCGCGGTCGAACGAGAAGCGCCACGCATTGCGGAGCCCGAGCGCCTCGATCCGGAGGCCCTTCGTGGCGACGTTGAGCGAGAGCAGCTTGCCGAAGAGGGAGCTCATGTTCTGGGAGCGGTTCTCGGGATCGCCGCCGGCGCCGCCGTCGCCCATCGTGAAGTACAGGCGTCCGTTCGGACCGAAGGCGAGCATGCCGCCGTTGTGGTTCCCGTACGGGTCGCGGCTGGAGAAGAGGATGCGGGAGGTCGCCGTCAGAGCCCTGGTCGCGTTCGTGCGGTACTCGGCCACGATCGTCGCACCGTTGCGCGCCGTGTACTGGACGTAGATCTTCCGCACCTTCGGATACGACGGGTGGAACGCGAGCCCGAGCAGCCCCTGCTCGCCGCCGGAGGTCACGAGCCGGCGGATATCGAGGAACGGCGTCGCGCGGCGCTTGCCCTTGTTCAGCACCCGGATCGTCCCGCCCTGCTCGACGACGTAGAGCCGGCCTGCCTCGCCCTTGGCTCCGGTGACGAAGACCGGCTGCGAGAAGCCCCCGGCAACGAGACGCGGCTTGAACTGCGCTGCCTGCTGCTCCTGCGCCTGCTGCGGCGCCGCGGAGGCTCCGCAGGCCGCGCCCAGAGCGGCGATCAGCAGGAGGGGCAGCAGCGGGCGCATCGCAGGTCAGAGTAGCCAAGGTGCCGTCGAGGGAGACCAGTAACCTCCGCACGTGAAGATCTTCGTGATCGGTGCCGGGCAAGTGGGTGCGGTGATCGTCGACGCGCTCCACGACGAGCACGAGCTGACCGTCTTCGACCTGGACGAGGAGCGGCTCGCGGCGATCTCGCAGCGCTACGACGTCGCCACCGTCGAGGGGAACGGCGCCAGCCGGCGGGTCCTCTCCGCCGCCGGCATCGCCTCGGCAGACCTGCTGATCGCCTGCACGTCCCGCGACGAGTCGAACATCGTGGCGGCGATGATCACGAAGGCGTGCGCGCCGCGGACGACGACCGTCGTGCGGACGACGAACCCGGAGTACCTCGAGGTGTGGCACGAGGGACAGCTCGACGTCGACTTCATCGTCTCGTCCGAGGTGGAGACCGCGCACGCGATCTCGCGGGCGATCGGCGTGCCGTCCGCCCGGCAGACGGACGTCTTCGCCGAGGGGCAGGTGCAGCTCGTTGAGTTCGACGTCACCGACAAGGCCGATGCGGAGCTCCTCGGCACGCCGCTGCGCGAGGCACGGATCCCGCCGGACTCGCGCGTCGCGGCGATCATCCGCGACGATGCCGTCGTCGTTCCCCGCGGCAACGAGGAGATCCGCGCCGGCGACCGGATCGTCGTGATCGGCTCCCCGCATGCCGCGCAGGCCTGGGGCTCGCTGATCGCCCCGGGGACCAGCACCGTCCGCGACGTCGTCATCTTCGGCGCGGGTCGCGCCGGGATCGCGACCGCCAGGCTCCTGCTCGAGCAGGGGATCGGGGTGCGGATGATCGAGGCCGATCGCGAGCGGGCGCGCTACGTCGCTGCGGAGCTGCCGGCGGCGCGCGTGTACAACGCGACCGGGTTCGACCCCGATTTCCTCGAGCGCGAGCGGATCACCGACGCGCAGGTCGCCATCTTCGCGATGCGCGACGACATGAAGAACCACTTCGCCGCCGCGCTCGCGAAGGTGCACGGCGCCCCGTTCACGATCGCGATCGTGCACGACGCTCCTTCGCAGCAGGTCTTCGAGCAGACGGGGATCGACGTCACGGTCAACCCGCGCCAGATCACCGCCGAGGAGATCGTCCGCTTCGCCCACGACCCGCGCACGCAGCAGGTGGTGATGCTCGAGGGTGACCGCTTCGAGGTGCTCGACATCACGACCCAGCGGGACAGCGAGTACGTCGGCCTGGCGTTCAAGGACATGCCGATCCGTGGCGCGCTGATCGGCGCGATCGTGCGCGACGGCAAGGCGGTCTTCCCGCGCAGCGACGAGGTGCTCCGGCCCGGTGACCGCGTGATCGTCTTCACCGAGTCGCAGCGGGTGCCCGACGTCGAGAAAGCTCTGTGAGGCAACGCGCGCCGTTCCTCGCCGTCGACGTGCTCGGCGCGCTCCACATCGTCGGCCTCCTGATCGCGGCGCTCAGCGCGGCCACGCTCGTGCCGGCGGTCGTGGCCCTCGTCTCCGGCGAGTCCGTCTGGCCCTTCCTGGCAGCCGGCGGCATCACCGCCGCGGTCGCCGGGGGAGTCGCGCTCGCGACGCGCGGCGATCACCGCCTCGGGACACGCGAGGGATTCCTCGTCGTCTCGCTGACATGGCTCGCCGCGGCGGCGCTCGCGGCGCTCCCGTACGTCTTCTCGGGCGACCCGCAGTTCGACCGGCCGCTCGACGCGTACTTCGAAGGCATGTCCGGCTTCACGACGACCGGCGGCAGCATCCTCACCCGCGTCGAGGACCTGCCGAACGGCCTCCTGATCTGGCGACAGCTGACCCAGTGGCTCGGCGGGATCGGGATCATCGTGCTCGCGCTCGCGGTGCTGCCGCGACTCCGGGTCGGCGGCCGGCAGCTGCTGGAGCACGAGATGCCTGGTCCCGAGATCGACTCGCTGAGCACGCGGATCCGAGACACCGCCCGGCGCGTCTGGATCCTCTACGTCGCTCTCACGGCCACGCTCTTCGGCATCCTGCTCGTGCTCGGGCTCACCGGCGTCGACGACGAGATGACGCCGTTTCACGCGTGGGCACACGCGCTGACGACGATCCCCACCGCCGGTTTCTCGACGAAGGCCGACTCGCTCGCGGCGTTTGCGCCGGCGACGCAATGGGTGGTGATGCTGTTCATGGTGCTCGGCGGCGTCAACTTCGCCCTCATGTACCGCGCGTTCGTCCGCCGCCAGCCGCGCGTGGTCGCGCGCGACGAGGAGCTCCGCCTCTACCTCGTCCTGCTCGCGGTCGGTGCGGCCGTGCTGATCACCGAGGTCTGGACGGAGGACGTCCTCTCCGGCTTCGACGCGATCCGCGCCGCGACGTTCACGGCGATCTCGACGATGACGACGACGGGCTTCTCGGTCGCGAACTACGACGCCTGGCCGCCGCTCGCGCTGATGACGATCGTCGGCCTGATGTTCGTCGGCGGCTCCGCCGGCTCGACGACGGGATCGGTCAAGGTCGTGCGGCACGTCCTGCTCGGCAAGGTCCTGCGCCGTGAGATCGACCAGACGCTGCACCCCGAGGCCGTGCTCCCCGTGCGGCTGAACCGGACGGTCGTCGAGGAACGGACGCTCCGCGCGGTGGCGGCGTTCGTGCTCCTCTACATCGGGATCTTCATCCTCGGCGCGCTCGTGCTCGCGATCGACGCAGCCCGCACCGGCCTCGAGCTGTCCACGATCGAGGCCGTCTCGGTGTCGGCGAGCATGATCTCGAACGTCGGCCCGGCGTTCGGGATCGGCGGCCCGCTCGGATCGTTCGAGCCCTTCAGCGACCTCTCGACGGCGGTGATGATCGGGCTGATGTGGCTCGGCAGGCTCGAGATCATCCCGATCGTCGTGCTCCTCTCACGCCACTACTGGCGCAACGCCCGGCAGCGCCTGCCCCGGCCTGTCGGCCCACCCGCGGCCGTCACGGACTGTCCCCGGCTGCACCGCGCGACGCGGCTAGCGCTCGGAGCGCGGCGGAGCTCGTCCTCCTTGCCGGGCTCGAGCACTGCGAGCACCTGGTCGCCCGGGCGGATCACCGTCGAGTCCTCGGCAAGCTCGGAGCGGCCGTTGCGCATCACGGAGATCAGGCGCGAGCCGTCCGGCAGCCGGAGGCCACCGATCCGCTTGCCGGCGACCGGGCGAGTCGCGGTCGATCTGCAGCTCGACGATCTCGAGGTTCTCCTTGCGCAGCTCGAGCAGGTGCACGATCCCGTGCTCGGGCACCTCGTGCTCGACGAGGCCGAGCACGTTCGAGGTCGCGCAGACCGTCTGGCCGATCCCGAGCAGGTCGAAGTGCTCCTGGTTGCGCGGATCGTTGACGCGGGCGATCACCTTCGGGACGCGGTACCCCTCGGTCGCCATCTGGCAGATGATCAGGTTGTCCTCGTCGTCGCCGGTCACGGCGAGCAGGATCTCCGGCGGCCGCGCGATCCCGGCCCGCTCGAGCACGTGCAGCTCCGTGGCGTCGCCGAGCAGCACCTGGTGCTCGAACTCGTCCTGCAACTGGTCGAAGCGGTACGGGCGCTGCTCGATCAGCGTCACCTCGTGCCCCATCGCGAGCAGCGAGCGCGCGACGTTCGAGCCCACCTTGCCGCCGCCCGCGACGATCGCGTACATCAGGCTCGCACCGCGGCGTCGCGCCGGACGGTTTCCGTGAGCGCGGAGATCGCCGTCTGCGTCGGGCAGATCGTGCGGAGACCGCGCGCCGCGTAGAACTCGGCGCGCGCGGGATCGAGGACGCGGACGACGACCGACGCGATGTCCCAGCGCTTCTGCACGACCTGGGCGATCACGAGGTTCGTGTTGTCGCCGTTCGTCGAGACGACGACCGCGTCGGCCTCCGGGACCCCGGCCTTGCGCAGCACGTCCGCGTCCATCCCGTGCCCGACGATGAAGCCGCCCGACCAGCGTGCGCCCAGCCGCGCCAGCGCCTCCTCCTGCTCGTCGACGGCGGTGACGTCCCAGCCCTCGGCGGCGAGGTCACGCGCGACGGCCGAGCCGACCCTGCCGCATCCGATCACGACCACTTTCATGCGCTCAGAGTACGTCCTCGAGCACACCCTGCGGGAACGCGACCACCAGCACCTCGCAGGGAGCGTGGCGGAGCACGTAGTCGACGGTCGGCGAGAAGAACGCCGACTGCCGCCGCCAGCGCGGCGACGATCCCAGCACGATCACGTCCGAGCCGAGCTCCACCGCCTGCTCGAGGATGGCGCGCCCGATCGCCCGCGCACGCACCGTGACCGGCTCGACGTGGACGCCGTGCTCGTCGCCGAGCAGGACCGCCTCGGCGAGCGACGCCGCGGCCTCCTCTTCCTGCTCGTGCAGCGGCGCGTCGAGCGGCTCGTCGAGCGGCACGAGGATGACGAAGAGCGCATCGACCTGTGCGTCGCGCTCCTTCGCGAGCGCGACCGCGGTCGCGACCATCTCCTCCCCGATCGCGCCGAGCTTCATCGGCACGAGCACGCGCTTGAAGTCGGCGCCGGCCGGCAGCTCGGCCGCGGGTGTCGTGGTCAGGAGCCCGCGCCGGTCGCGGCGCCGCACCGTCACGTAGACGACGACACCGGCGGCGACCCAGATCGGCCCGGCATACCGGGCGCCGGGATGGGTGACCATCGAGACGACCCAGATCGCGATCGCGAGCGGCGCGCCGAGGAGCGGCGCCAGCATCGGCGCTCGGAAGGGTCGCGGCAGGTCCGGCTCGGTGATCCGCAGCCGCAGGACCGCGAGCTGCGCGGCGGCGAAGGCAAGCAGGATCCCGAAGGAGTAGAGGCTGGCGAGGAAGACGACGTCGTCTCCCGCGAGCCCCACGCCGATCACGAGCCCGCTCGAGATCACGGCGGCCGCGACGATCGCGGCGGGCGAGACGAGCGTGCGCCGGTTCAGCCGGCCGAACGTCCGCGGCAGCTGGCCGTGGCCGCCGAGCGAGTGCGCGAGGCGCGTGAAGCCGGAGATCGAGGTCGTCGCGGCGGCGAGCAGGACGAGCGCTCCGGTCAGGCCGACGTAGACGAGCAGCGCCTCTCCGAGCCAGCCCGGCAGCGACTCCTGCAGCGCCTCGACGATCCCCGCCAGCGGCGCCTTCAGCCATTCGTCGCCGAGGGCGGTCTGCCCGTTCTCGACCGGGAACGCCGAGAGGCCGACCGCGGCGACGAGCACGGTCAGGACCACGACGAGGCCGAGCGCCGAGAAGAGGCTGCGCGGCAGCGTGCGTCCCGGCTCGCGCGTCTCCTCTGCGAGGTTCGCGACCGTCTCGAGCCCGGTGTAGGCCAGCATCGCGAGCGGCAGCGCGAACGCCAGCTCGTCCCAGGTCGGTGCGGTGCCGAGCGACGTCCCCTGCGTGAGCGCGTCGGGCGAGACGAGCAGCGACAGGCCCAGGATCACGAGCAGCAGCTGGGTCGCGAGGTCGAGGCCGGCGACCGCCAGCCCGGCGCCGTGCAGCCGCGACCGGCGCAGCAGGCGGGCAGCTGCGATCCCGGCGATCACCGCCACCGCGATCAGGACGTCCCATGGAGACTCCCTCAACTCCTCCACCCCGAGCGCGACGCCGAGATAGTGCGGCAGGAAGATCGTCGAGAGCGCGATCACGATCAGGTAGTCGAGGAACAGCACCCAGCCGGTGAGGAAGCCGGCGACGTCGTTGTACGCGCGCCGGACGAAGGTCGCGGCGCCGCCGGTCTCCGGGATCGCCGCCGTTCCCTCCGCGTACGAGAGCGAGACGATCAGGAAGAAGATCCCGGCGCCGAGGAGCACGAGCGGTGTGAAGCCGAGCGCGTAGGCCGCGACGATCCCGAGCGCGAAGTAGAGCGAGGAGGCGATCTCGCCGTAGGCGATCGAGAAGAGCGCCGGCGCATCGAGGACGCGCTGGAAGCCGCGCACCTTCCGGGCCATCAGTGGCCGCCCCGCAGGAGGAGTGTGAGGCGGCCGACGCCGAGCGCGACGAAGAGCCCGCCGAGCAGGAAGCCGATCACGCCGCCGCCGTGCGCGGCCGTCACGGCCAGCATCGCGACCCCGATGCCGACGAACGCGAGCGCCAGCACGGCGACGGCGGCACGGTAGGCCTTCACGCCGGCTGCTCCGCCGTCGCCGTCACGAGCACGCGACACGGCGCGTTCTTGAGCACGTAGTCGACGGTGCGGCCGAAGACGGCGCGCTTGCCGCGCGAGAGATCCTTGCGCGGCGCGCCGATCACGATGATCTCGCTGCCGCGGCGCTCGGCTTCCTCGACGATCGCGGCACCCGCGCTCCGGGCGCGCACGAGCCGCAGCACGACCGAGACGCCGTACGCGTCGCCGACCTCACGCGCCTCGTCCAGCTCCCGGTTCGCGATCTCCTCCTCGAGCGGGAGCTCGGCCGAGAGCGGCTGGTCGAGCGGGATCTCGAGCACGCTGACGGCGGCGATCTGGGCACCCCGCTCGGCGGCGAGCCCGGCGGCGATGTCGATCGCCTCGTCCGAGGCGCGGCCCGGCAGCACGGGCACGAGCAGGCGGCGATATTCCAGCGCGAGCGCCGGCCCGTAGGCGGGCGGCAGCTTGACCGTCTCGGTCAGCGGAACGCCGAGGACGCGGCGCCGGTAGACGGCGTAGAACGCGAAGCCCGCGGCGATCCAGCCGAGGCCCGCCCAGCGTGTGGTCGGGTTCTGGACGACGATCACGGCGAACGAGATCCCGGTCGCGATCCCGCCGAAGAGCGCGAACAGGGGCCAGTCGATTCCGCGGAAGCGCAGGTTCGGCCGCGCGCGGTACATGATCTCCTCGCCGGAGGGCCGCATCCGCATGCGCACGAGCGAGGCGTGCGCGACGGTGAAGCTGAGCGTGGCGCCGAAGGAGTACAGCGTCCCCACGAACCGGACGTCACCGGGCAGGATCACCGCGATCGGCGCCACCCCGGCGAAGAGCAGGATCGCGAGCCAGGGAGTCTTGAAGCGCGGGTGCAGGCGCCGGAAGACCTCCGGGATCTGCCGGTAGGTCGCCATCGCGTACGTGATCCGGGACGCGCCGATCACGCCTGCGTTGGTGGCGATGAAGAGGATCGTCGCGGCGAGGATGCCGACGTAGAGCTCGAGCGCCTCGAGCAGCGCGCCCTCGACGCCGAGGTTGCGGACGACGCCGAGCACCGGGTCGTTCGCGAACCCGCCCTCGTCGGGCGGGAGCGCGAGCCGCGTCGTCAGCACGCCGTCGATCAGCTGCACCGGCAGCGCGGAGAGCGCGACGAGCGGCAGCGTGAAGTAGATCGCGAACACCGCGTAGGCGACGAGCTTGTACGCGCTCGGCACGTTCCGGACGGGGTCGCGCACCTCCTCGGCGAGGTTGGAGACGGTCTCCACCCCCGTGTAGGCGAGCATCGCCACCGGGATCGCGATCGCGAGATTTCCCCACGTCGGCGCGACGCCCCAGTGGATGTTGTCGACGAGGATCTCCGGGTTGAAGACGAGCACGAACCCGAGCGCGCACGAGCAGGATCTGCGTCGCGAAGTCGATCACCGCGAGCGTGATCGAGAGCCGCGCCGCCTCCTGCACCCCGACGATGTTCAGCACCACGAGCGCGACGATCACGACGATCCCGCCGACGACGTCCCAGGGGTTCTCCCGCAGCGGCTCCCAGAAGATCGAGAGGTAGTGCGGCACGAAGAAGGCGGAGGTCGCGACGGTGACGACGTAGACGAGCATCTGCGCCCAGGCGGCCCCGAACGACGTCAACTCGTCGAAGGCGTGGCGGGCGAAGCTGGAGGAGCCGCCCGCCTCGGGGTAGCGCACGGTCCCCTCGGCGTAGGTCGCAGCGGTGGCCGCGAAGATGACGCCCGCGATCACGAAGACGACGGGTGTCAGGCCGAGCGCGAAGACCGCCGTCAGGCCGAGCGCGTAGTAGATCGAGGAGCCGACGTTGCCGTATGCGGTGGCGAAGAGCGCGGGCGTGCCGAGGACGCGCTCGAGCTCGACCTGCCGGCGGCGACGGCTGGGCACCGGGGCACTCTAGAGAAACGGCGAGGGGGCCGGATACCCGGCCCCCTCGCGTCGTCCTACACCGGTCGCGACCCTAGGGGGTCTTGACGGCCACGTACGTCTGGCCGATCCGAGCGGTGCCGTTGTTGTAGTCGACGGCCCCGAAGTACCGGGTCGCCGCGGCGAGCCCGGTGAAGGTCGCCGAGTACGAGACGGGGTTGCCCGTCGTGACGGCCGTGGAGGCCGGCGAGACGGTCATCAGGCCCGTGTCCGCGTTCGCGGCCCAGTCGAACAGGGTCACCTGGGCGGACGGCCCGTTCGTCGACCAGCCGTGCACGTACACGGACAGCGTCAGCGGGCTGGCGCCGACGCGGAGCGTCACTTCCTCGTTCGAGTCGCCGTCGGCGCTCGAACCGACGAGGGACGAGCCGAGGTAGACGAAGAGGTCGAGATCGGTGCCCGTGGGCGTGATCGCGTCCTCGTAGATCCCGGCCCGGAAGAGCGCCCCCGCCGGAACGAGGATGTCCTTCCTGTACGTCCCGGTCGGATCGGCCGGGTTGAACGTCGCGTCGGGATCCTGCGCGAGCGTGAACGTGGTCGCCGTGGCCGGAACCGGCCCACGGACGACGGCGTTCAGCGTCCCGTTGTAGCCCGGCTTGGCCGTCCAGTTGATCGGACCGCCGGTGCCGGTCACCTCCGCCGGAGCGGCGATGTTGACCGGACGGATCACGACCGGCATCCGGACAACGTGACCCTTGTCGCCCGTCCACGTGATGAAGCCCTGCTGATACGACGCCGATCGGTGCGGTCGTGCGCAGGAACGTGACGCCGAACTGCGTCTGCGAGCCCGGGGCGGCCGTGAACGAGGCCACCGACGGAGTCACGGTGATGCCCGTCAGCCCGCTGACCGAGAACGTGTACGTCTCGGAGGCGGAGCCGACGCTCTTGGCCGTGCGGGTGACCGTCTGCGAGCCGGCGAGATCGCCGATCGCGATCGACGCGACGTTCAGGTCACTCGCGTCGAGCGACGGGATCGACGCCGACGTCGCGCAGCACAGCTTCTGGCCCTTCAGGAAGGCGAGCCAGTCGCCGAAGCCGCTGTCGAAGACGAGGCCCGGATCCGCGGCCTTGTTCGGAGCGACATGACCGCCGCCGTACTCGAAGATCCCGCGCACGGTGCCGGGGACGTCGTAGCCGGTGGTCATCAGCGCCGACTTGATCATCATCGGCGACCAGTCGGGGTGCAGGTTCTTCAGCGCCGCGCCGAGGCCGGCCACGTGCGGGCTCGACATCGACGTGCCGCTGTAGAGGTCGAACAGCCGGCCGCGGTTGCCCGGAGGCGCCACGGCGGCGAGGACGTCCACGCCCGGAGCGGTGACGTCCGGCTTGAGCAGGTCGCCGCCGCCCGCGAGCAGCGGGCCGTCGGACGAGAAGCCGGCCATGAACGGAGCCGGCACGGTCGAGATCTGCCCCTTCGAGATCGTCGCCGTCGCGCCCGTCGTCGCGGCATACGCCTTGACGGCCGCGCGGTCCGTGCTCTCGAGGTGGATCGACGGCACGTAGTGCAGATCGGCGTTGATCCCGATCGGCGACGTGTTCGTCATCACCATGCCGATACCGCCTGCCTCGCGAACGGCGAAGCTCTTGTCCGTCCTGGCGATCGTGCCGCGGTCGCAGAGCACGATCTTGCCGGTCACCTTCGCCGGATCGAGCGTGCCGGGATAGCAGAGGCGGACCTGGGTCCGCGTCCGCACCGTGCGTTGCCGGCCGTCTCCGAGTCGATCAGGGAGCCGGTGACGGAGTTCGGCGCGAGCGAGGCGCCCGTGAAGACGGCCCCGTTGCCGAGCGTGACCGTGCCGACGCCGCCGCGATCGTGCGTGCTGGCGGCGACGGTCGTGATCCACGGGCTCGGATGTGCGACCTGCGATGCGCCGTCGGTGTTGCCGGCCGAGGCGGCGACGAAGACGCCCGCGTCGGCGGCGAACAGGAACGCGACCTCGACCGGAGCGAGGAAGTCGGTGCGCGTGCCGCTGATCGAGAAGTTGATCACGTCGACACCGTCCGCCACGGCCTTGTCGATCGCCGCGACGCTGTCGGACGTGGCGCAACCGCCGTCACCGGCGTCCTCCCAGCAGACCTTGTACGCCGCGATGCGGGCCCGCGGCGCCATGCCGCTGATCTTCCCGAGCGCCGCCGCGTCACCGGTCGCCGGGATCCCGTTGTTGCCGCCGGCGGTCGAGGCCGTGTGGCTGCCGTGACCGTTGTAGTCCCGCGGCGAGAGGAAGTCGCGGTCGGCGATCTGGCCGAGGCCGAAGCCCTCGTAGAAGTACTGGGCACCGATCAGCTTCCGGTTGCAGTCGCTGGCCGCGAAGCCCTCGCCTGCGTCGCACGTGCCGGTGTAGTCCTTGGCCTTGTGCGGGTACTTGTTCGCCCCGTCGGCCTTGCCGGTCTTGTCGGTCCCGAGCCGGTCCGAGAAGCTCGGATGCTCGGGCCAGATGCCCGTGTCGACGACGCCGACGATGATGTCCTCACCGGCGGAACCGACACCGCCGAGCTGTGACCAGAGGCCACCCGGCTTGTCGAGGCCGAGGAAGCTCGGCGTGGACGAGGTGTCCGGCTTGAGGATCTCGTCCTCGGTGACGGCGAGCACACCGTCCACCTTCTTCAGCGCGTCGGCCTGACCCTCGGTCAGGTCGGCTGCGAAGCCGTTGTAGGTAATGCTGTAGTCGTAGACCTTCTCGCCGCCGACCCGGGCAAGTGCCTTGTCGTGCGTGCCCTTGAGGTGGTTGACGTAGGCCTGGACCGCGGCGGCGCCGCGATCGATCTTCTTGCCCTTGGCGGGCTTGGTCGCCGGAATCCCGGCCACGCCGCCTGTGTAGGCGACGGCCGGCTCAGCCAGCATCTGGACGATGTACGTCGACTTCGTGGTGCCCCCGGCACCCGAAGCAGCCGCCACCGAGAGCAGAGCTGCAAGTACCGCGAACGCGCCGAGCGCGCTCAACGAGCGAAATCGCATCAGTGTCTCTCCCCTGTAATTAGTCGGTCGCCGCAGACGACGACCCTTCCCCTTCGAGGCGCTGATCGTAGTGGCGATTCGGCGAAGCCGCAAGGGCCGGGAAACGACGAGGGGCCGGCGTCTCCGCCGGCCCCTCGTCCGATTGGTGCTGGCTGGTGCTACTTGACCTTCAGCTTCAGCAGCTGGGCCTCTTCCTTGCCGCTCTTGTTGTCGAGCGACAGCACCATCAGGCCGAGCGCGGGCGTCTTGCGCCCACTCCGCCTCGTTGATCGCGATCGTCTCGGTGGCCGAGCCACCGGGGGCGACCGTCTGGAAGCCGCCGGTCGAGACGGCGTTCGTCCAGGCATTGAACTTCGCCGAGCCGTCGACGACGTCCACGCCACCGTTCGCGAGATCGAAGCTGATCGCGTGGTAGGTGAAGCGCGGGTTGGCGGCACTCAGGCACGGCTCGCCCGTGCGGCACAGCTGGCTGGAGAGGATGAAGATCCCCGCCGACGAGCTGTCGGTCGGCGCCTGGGCGAAGAAGTTCGCCGTTGCACCGCCGCTCCGCGTGCTGAACACGAAGCTCAGCCATCCGGCCGTTGAAGGAGCCGGTCTGGACGGCCCCCTGGTCGACGCCGACGACGATGTAGTCGTCGGTGCCGTCGTTGTCGACGTCCACGTAGATGTCGAACTCGTTCGTGGAGGCGTTCGACCAGCGGTCGTACGTGTTCACGGCGAAGCCGATGAACTGCGTGGTCGCCGTCCACGGGAACGACTGGACACCGATCGCGCGAACGTCATTCGACACCTTGCCCTTGTCCTTCCCGTCCTCGAGGCCCCAGGCGTAGAAGTCGGCGTCGCCGGCGATCATGCCCTTCTTGTTCGTGATCGTGGCGGTCGTCGAGGTCGCGCCCTTCTTCAGCTTGCCGAGGTCGGTGTCGATGTCGGACAGCGCCCGCGGCACCAGGTAGTACGGCACCCGCAGGGTGACGCCGCTGTTGTCGGATGCGGACGCCGGCGTGAACGCGACCAGCCCGGCGACCTCCTGGAAGGAGAGGCCGGAGCCGTTCGACGCACCGGCCGTGGCGGCCGGGACGGCGAGCGTCACTTCCACGTCGGTCTTACCACCGGCCGGCACCGTCACGGAGCTCTGCCCGAGGCCGAGCGTGTGCGGCGAGCCGGACGCGTTCGCCTGGGCGATGTTGAACGTCGCGTCAGACGAGCCGTGGTTGCGCAGCTCGATCTTCCCTGACTTCGAGAAGTCGCCCTTCAGCTCCTCGAAGCCGAAGTTGACCGCGACGGCGAACTTCTCGCCCTTCGCCTTGGCGACGACCTGCGTGAGCGTCGACTTGGCGGGCTGGATCAGCCCGGTGCCGCCGCGGCTCGTGCGGTAGTCGGTCACCTGCGCGGGGTCGCCCGTGTTGACGATCGCGGCCTTGATGTCCGCGACCTTCCACTTCGGGTGCGCCTGCCGCGTCAGCGCCGCGACGCCCGCCGCGTGCGGCGAGGCCATCGAGGTGCCGGAGATCGTGGCCGGGCCGTTGCCCGTGCCGACGCCGGTCGAGACGATCGAGACGCCCGGCGCCGTGATGTCCGGCTTGAGGGCGCTGTCGCCGCTACGCGGGCCGCCCGACGAGAAACTCGCGAACGCCTTGAAGGCCGGGTTCGTGAGCGCCGTGGGCGTCAGTGTGGTGGCCGTCCCGTCCGGCTGGAGGCGCAGCTTGCCGCCGTCGGTCGAGGACGAGAACGAGCTGTCGCCCTTGACGCCGAGGAACGGGATCGTGACCGTGTACGGCGTGCCGTCGTCAGGGTTCGAGGTGATCTTGCCCTCGAGCGGCGGGAACGACGTTGCGTTGTTGACCATCACGACCGCGATCGCGCCGGCCTGCTGGCCGAAGATCGCCTTCGCGACCCGCGCGCACGTGCCGCGGTTCACGACCGCGATCGTGCCCGGGGCGAGCGTTCCGAAGGCCGCGACCGAGCAACCCTCGGCCTCGTTCACGCCGGTGGCGGGGTCGTCCTTGATGATCTTGAGCGAGCCGCTGAGCGGGCCTACGAACTCGTGCTCGTTGGCGTTGATCGCCGGAATCGAGAGGCTGCCTGCGGCGATGATGACGCCGGGGAAGCTCTCGGTCGGATCGTTGGCCGCGGTCGCGATCGCGCCCGACGCGGTCCCGGGCGAGCCGGTGATGTACTGGTTCGGGCCACTGTTGCCGGCCGAGGTCACGACGATCACGCCTGACTTGGCCGCGTTCGTCGAGGCGACCGCGGACGGGTCGTCGTTCGTGCCAAACGCGGAGCCGAGAGACATGTTGATCACGTCCATCTCGTTCTCGACGGCCCATTCGATCGCGTCGACCGTGACGTCCGTGGAGCCTCCGCAGCCGAAGACCCGGATCCCGTAGATGTCGGCCTTCGGCGCGACGCCCGGGCCGATCGTCCACGAGTTGGACGAGATCGTCGACCCGTTGTAGGAGCCCGCGTACGTGGAGCCGTTCGCAAGCACGCCCGAGCCAGCGGCCGAGCCGGCGACGTGCGAGCCGTGCCCGTTGCAGTCGAGCGGATTCGGATCGGGATGCGGCACCGGCTGATATGCCGGATCGCTCGGATCGGCGTTGTAGTCGTCGCCGACCAGGTCGATCCCGCCCTTGACGCGCGGCGCAGCCGGGCCGAAGAGCGAGGCGTTGGCGGGCAGCGTGTCGGATGCGTCAGCCGTGTTGAAGGCGGCCGTCGTGCCGGGGCCGCCGAAGTTCGCGTGCGTGTAGTCGATGCCGGTGTCGATCACGGCGACCTTGATGTTCTCGCCGTGGAGGCCGAAGAGGCCGTCCCACACCGCCGGGGTGCCGATCAGCGGCACGCCGCGGACGTTGTCGGGCGTCATCAGCTGCAGCGGGCGCACGGCGACGACGCCCGGAAGGCTCGTCAGCTTGTCCGCATTCCGCCGGTCGATCCGCACCTTGATGCCGTTGTACGCGGACTGGTAGTCGGCGAGCACCTCGCCGCCGGCCTGCTGGATGGCGCCGCGCAGGTCGTCCTGCTTCATCTTCAGCTGCTGCTTGAGCGCCTGCTTCTCACTCTTCGAGAGCTTGCGCCCGGAGTTGTCTTCGACAACCGTGACCGGATCGCCGGAAAGCTCGACGACGACGGTCGTCGTCCCGTCGCCGATTCCGAGCGGTGTCCAGACGGGCGTGATCAGCCCTGCTGTCCCCGCGCCCTCGGGCGACTTCGCAGCCGAGCCTCCGGCCGCGAGCGTCAGCGCCGAAAGGCTGAGCAGGGCCACGAGCGCGAACACGCGCCGCTGCCTTCGAGTTACCGCGTTCATATCTATGTCTCTCCCCTGGTTGGAATACCCCAGCCGCACAGACGCGCGGCGCCTGCCTGAGTTTTGTCGGATCGTAGCCCCGATTGACTGCGCAATCAACTGCCTCTTGGGGAGAGCGTCCGGAACGGTTGGGGCCGGCTTGCGCCGGCCCCAACCTCCCTCCGCGACCCGGCCCGCTAGGGCCGGTCGATCGTGATCGCCGGCGATGTCCACGTCTCCCAGTGCGCGGGATTCGCAGCGTCGCCGAGCGCCTTCAGCGCGCGGACGTTCAGCTTGTACGTGCCGTCCGGCACCGTCTTCCAGGCGAGCCCCGCCTTCGAGCCCTGCCCGTTCGAGTGAAGCCGACCGCCCTCCCACGGGTACGCGAAGAACCCGCTCGCGGTCTGATTCCGCGACAGATAGTCCTGCTCGTACACGTTCGAGAAGACCGGGTGCAACCTGGCACCGGTCGCGGCGTTCACGACCTCCATCTCCAGCCGCCGCACCTGATGGTCGAAGTGGAGCAGCACGTTCGGGATCTCGTCCATGCTCTGCAGCGTCCACACCTCGGTGGGCGCTGCGATCGCGAACGAGTTGATCGCGACCTCCTTGCCGAGCGTCGGGAACGCGCCCCGAGTCGGCATCGCCACGATCGACTGGTAGTCGCCCAGCAGGCCCGCGTACGGCACGCGGAAGACCTGGCCGTCGCTCTGCCGGGTCAGCACGATGTAGCCGCCGTACTGCGCCTGGTTCGGCAGCCCACCGGGCGTGACAGCGATCGACACGTCGACCGAGCCGGTGCCACCTGCTGGGACGTTGACGCTACCCGAGCTGAACGTGGCCGTCTGTGCCCCACCGAACACGCTGAACGCAAACGGTGAGATGTTCGCGGGGTTGCTCGAGGGGCCGCTTGCGACCGCCGCCACGTGCGACAGCGCATACGTCTCGGCGGACGAGCCCGCGTTGGCGATCGCGAGCGTCGCCGCGCCACCGCTGCCCTCGCCGAACGAGAGCTTGCCGGGCGTGACGGTCGTCGTCGACAGGATCGCGTCGTCGACGTCGACCATGCCGGCTCCCTGCCGGTGCACGAAGTCGAGCAAGCCGAGCCCGGGACTGCCGGACCAGTTCTTCGGATCCGCGCTGTTCTGCAGGATCGCCCGGAACTTCGAGGCCGCCAGGGTCGGCCGCGCCTGCTTGAGCAGCGCCGCGGCACCCGCGACGTGGGGCGAGGCCATCGACGTGCCGCTGATCGTGGCGTACGAGCCCTTGTCGAGCGGATACGTCGAGCGGATCAGCCCGCCCGGCGCTCCGATGTCCGGCTTCAGCTGGAGGTCGGCCGTCATCCCGTACGAGCTGAACGACGAGATCAGCCCGCCGGTCGGGTTGAGGAACGTGCCGTTGTCGCTGGTCCAGGTCATGTCGACCGGGCCGGCTGCGAGACGGTTGTTGATCAGCACACCTTCCGTGTCCGAGATCGCGACCGTCGGGATCGTGATCGGGGGCGTCCCGGCCACGGTCGGGCTAAAGCGGCCGGCCGCGTTGTTGTAGAGCACGACCGCCGCGGCACCCGCTGCCTGGGCGTTGAATGCCTTCGTATAGAACGTGCACGTGCCTCGGCGGATGAGAACGGCCTTGCCGGTCATGCTGCCGGGCGCGAGCGGGTCGCAGCCGTCGTTCGCCGTCGTCGGCGTGCCTGTCCGCGCCATCGGGAGGCTGCCCGACGTCGGTGCAGCCGGCGCACCGGTGGCGTTCGCATAGCCGATCTGCATGCCGTCCGGGGTGATCCGGAACGTGGACAGCGCGACATGGCTGTTGTCGTACGACGCCGTACCGATCACGTTGTTGCCGACACCGGGAGCGCCGGCCGAGTAGAGGCCGTCCGCGCCGCTGTTGCCGATCGAGGCGACGACGACCATGCCGGCGTCGACGAGCGCGTCGGAACCGCGTGAGGTCGGCGACTGCGGCCAGTTGTTGAAGGCGTCGCCGATCGACATGTTGAGCACGTCCATGCCGTCGGCCAGCGCCCGCTCCATCGCGGCCAGCATCACGTCGTCGGTCGTCGAGCCGCCGCAGCCGAAGACGCGGTAGGCGCCGAACTTCACGCCCGGGGCGACACCGGTGACTCCACCTGCCGAGGCGGCCTTGGCACCGACGATGCCGGACACGTGCGTGCCGTGGCTGTGGCAGTCGTCCGGATCCGGATCCGGCGACGGCACCGGGTTGTACGCCGGGTTCGGCGCGCCGGTCGAGGTGAACTCGCTGGCGTCGTACGAGTCGCCGACGAAGTCCCAGCCCGCGATCACGCGGCTGCCCGGGAAGTCGCCGTCGAAGACGCCGTCGTTCGAGAGCGGGTCGGTGTCGACGCCGCTACCACCGAGGTCGGGATGGTTGTAGTCGATGCCCGTGTCCATGACCGCCACCTTCACGCCCGCGCCGGTGTAACCGGCCGCGTTCGCGAGATCGGCGCCGGTCTGCGCGACCGCGGTCGCGAGCTCGGGCATCGAGGTCGGAGCCAGCCGCACCTCGTGCACCGGCCAGACCGCCTTGACGCTGCCGAAGCCGCCGAGCTTGCCCCGCTCGCCGGGGGCGAGCTTGACCGAGATGCCGTTGAAGAGCCTCCCGTACGAGAAGCGCTCGGTGTACTTGAGGCCGGCTGTCTTCGCCTGGCCGGTGAAGTCCGCCTTCGAGCCGGAGAACTCGAGGAAGTACAGATGCGAGGACTCGTTGACGAGTGCGCCCGACGTGTCCCGGGCGGCAACGGTGCCCACCTCGGTCGCGGGTCCGTCGCCCGCGAGCGCGACCGGTACGGCGAGGATCGCCGCGGTCGCCAGAAGTCCCAGTGTGCGCGCCACGCGCGCAGGAATCGGTCCCATGTGTCTCTCTCCCCTGGAGTGTTGACCGCCGCCCGGGTGGCGACCGTCGCGCCAAACCGGCCGATCGTACGCCCCTCGCAGCGAAGAAACAACGTTTTCGTGCTTGCAAACGAGAGAGGCCGGAGTCTCCTCCGGCCTCTCTCTCAGTTACAGAGCGTCTTTGCTAGCCGTGGATCGAAACGAGCAGCGGGATGATCAGGATCGCGACGATGTTGGCGATCTTGATCATCGGGTTGATCGCGGGGCCTGCGGTGTCCTTGTAGGGGTCGCCGACGGTGTCGCCGGTGACCGACGCCGCGTGCGCCTCCGAGCCCTTGCCGCCGTAGAGACCGTCCTCGATCAGCTTCTTCGCGTTGTCCCAGGCGCCCCCGCCCGAGGTCATCGCGATCGCGAGGAACAGGCCCGTGACGATCGTGCCGATCAGGAGCCCGCCGAGCATCTCCGGCTTGATGATCCCGACGATGATCGGGATCGCGACCGGGATCAGCGCCGGCAGCATCATCTTGTTGATCGCCGACTTCGCGACGATGTCGACCGCGCGGCTGTAGTCGGGACGCTGGGTGCCCTCCATGATCCCGGGCATCTCCTTGAACTGCCGCCGCACCTCGAGGACGACCTCGCCGCCGACGCGGCCGACGGCCGTCATCGCGAGGGCCGCGAAGAGGAACGGCATCATCCCGCCGATGAAGAGCCCGGCGATCACGTACGGGTCGCCGAGGGCGAACGCCGTGTTCAGGCCCGCCTCGTCGAGGCCTCGCGTGTACTCGTCGAAGAGCACGAGCGCGGCGAGACCGGCGGAGCCGATCGCGTAGCCCTTCGTGACCGCCTTCGTCGTGTTGCCGACCGCGTCGAGCGGGTCGGTGATCGCGCGGACGGACTCGTCGAGCCCGGCCATCTCCGCGATCCCGCCGGCGTTGTCGGTCACGGGCCCGAACGCGTCGAGCGCGACGATCAGGCCGCACATCGAGAGCTGGGCCATCACGGCCACGCCGATTCCGTAGAGGCCGGCGATCTCGAACGCCGCGATGATGCCGGCTGCGATCACGATCACCGGGGCTGCGGTCGCGCGCATGCCGACGGCGAGGCCCTCGATGATGTTCGTGGCGTGCCCGGTCTGCGACGCCTTCGCGATCGACTTGACCGGGTTCCAGCGGGAGCCGGTGTAGAACTCCGTGATCGCGACGAGCGAGAAGGTGATCCCGAGCCCGACGAGCGCGGAGCCGTAGAGCTCGCCGAAGCTGAACCGGCCGTCGTCGAACGCCATCGTGACGGGGATGAAGCCGATCGCCGAGAGCACGGTGGCGACCATGACGCTCTTGTAGAGCGCGTTGATGATCGAGCCGCCCTTGCCGATCCGGGCGAAGTAGATGCCGATCACGGAGGCCAGGATCGAGACGCCGCCGAGCGCGAGCGGGTAGAGGGGCAGGTTCCCGAGCGGGAATGCCGTCCCCAGCAGCATCACCGCGACCGCGGTGACCGCGTAGGTCTCGAACAGGTCGGCCGCCATGCCGGCGCAGTCGCCGACGTTGTCGCCGACGTTGTCGGCGATCACGGCCGGGTTGCGCGGGTCGTCCTCCGGGATCCCGGCCTCGATCTTGCCGACGAGGTCGGCACCGACATCGGCCGCCTTCGTGAAGATGCCGCCGCCGAGGCGGGCGAACACCGAGATCAACGAGCCGCCGAAGGCGAGGCCGATCAGGTCGTCGATCGCCGATTCCTGGCTGTTGTCGAGGATGACGGTGAGGATCCCGTAGTAGCCCGCGACGCCCAGGAGTCCGAGACCGACGACGAGCAGTCCCGCGACCGAGCCGGCCTTGAAGGCGACGTCGAATGCGGGGCGCAGGCCGCTCTTGGCCGCCTCGGCGGTGCGGACGTTCGAGCGCACGGCGACGTTCATGCCGATGAACCCCGCCGCAGCGGAGAGGATCGCGCCGACCGCGAAGCCGATCGCCGGCCCCCAGCCGAGCTTGCCGTAGAGCCCGATCACGAGGAACGGCACCACGGCGACGCCCGCGATCGTGATGTATTGCCTGCGCAGGTAGGCGGCGGCGCCCTCCTGGATCGCGCGCGCGATCTCCTGCATCCGCTCGCTTCCCGCAGGCTGGCGCAGCAGCCACGCGGTGAAGTAGAGCCCGAATCCGACCGCGACGCCCGCGCAGACGAGCGCGAACGCAACAGCGTGGTCATTGAAGAAATCCATCAAGCCTCCGGTCTGAATTACCCCGTCACAAAGTCAACGCCGAGGTGTCCTCGGCGCGGGGGATTATGTATCACAAGCGGCGGCGGCCGCCCCGGTTCAGGAGCTCGGTGAGACCGCGGCTGCGTAGGCGAGCTGGAGGTTCGCCGTCACCTGCTCGAGATCGCGCAAGAGCTCCTCGGGGACGGCGCCCGCGAGCACCGGTGTCAACGCGCGCAGCGCCTCGATCGCGAGCCGGGCCTGCTCCAGCTCGGGCTCGTCCTCACCGAGCCGCTGGTAGCCGAGCGAGGCGACCGTCGAGAGCGTCTGCACGAGGAGATCAGAGACCTTGAGGCTGCGGAGCGCCTCGAGCAGCTGCTCCTCGCTCACCTCCGGATCAGCCATGAACCGGCTCCCCCACCTGCTCGGCGTAGATCTGCCGCAAGGTCGCGCCCTCCTCGTGGCGGGCGATCTGCCGCTCGGCCGCGTTCTGCTCCGGCAGCGCGAGATACGGCGCCGCGCCGATCTCCTCCGCCACCGGGGCCATCCACTCGAGCAGCCGCTCGAGCCGGGCGCGGGCGGGCAGGACGTCGCCGCGCTCGAAGTCGATCAGCTCGCCGGAGAGGCCCCAGCGGATCGCCCGCCAGAAGTTCTCCTCGATCAGCCGGTGGGGCTGGTCGGGCAGCGGCTCGCCCTCGTCGTGGGCGCGGGCGATCCGGGCCGCGAGCGAGGCGCCGAACGCCGCCAGACGCCTGCGCCTCGACAAGGTCGGGCTGGCCGTCCGCGACCCGGATCTCGACGGTCGGGAAGGTGAGATGCGGGCGCACGCTCCACCAGAGCTGCGTGGGCTCGGTGAGCGAGCCCGTCTCGTAGAGGAAGCGGACATAGTCCTCGTACTCCTGCCAGTCTGCGAACGCGTCCGGCACGCCGCAGCGGGGGAAGAAGCGCGTGAAGATCTGCGTCCGGGCCGAGTGCAAGCCCGTGTTCACGTTCTCGACGAAGGGCGAGCTCGCGGAGAGGGCGAGGATCTCGGGGAGGAAGTTGCGGAGCCCGTTCGTGACCGCGATCGCACGGTCGGCGCCGCGGATGCCGATGTGCACGTGCAGGCCGAAGGTGTTGTTGCGCCAGACGACGTAGCGCAGCAGCTCGTCGTTGCGGCGGTAGTGCGGCGTGTCGATGATCCGCTGCTCCTGCCAGGGCGCCCAGGGATGCGTGCCCGTGGCGCCGAGGGCGAGGTCCATCGGTTCGACGAGCGCCTGCAGCTGAGCGCGGCGCTCCGCCATCGCGGCCGGGATGTCGGCGAACGTCTCGCAGCGACCGGTCTTGATCTCGACCTCGGACGCGATCAGCTCACCGACGAGATTGGGCTCGAGCGCGGTGCCGGCTGCGGCCGCCTGCACGTCCTCGAAGCGGTTGACGAGATCGAGTCCGGTCGGATCGAGGAGCGCGAACTCCTCCTCGACCGCGACGGTGAAGTCCGTCCCCTCCTCGAAGCCGTCGCGCGCCGCAGCGAGCAGCTCCTCGTAGCCGAGCCGTTGCTCGTCACCCATGGGGGCCAGGGTAGTTGAACGGATCCAGCAGACGGCGCGCCACCCCGGCCCAGCTCCAGCGGGCGACCGTGGCGTTCCGTGCCGCCGCTCGCAACGCCATGCGGTCGGCGTCCGGGAGCGAGAGCAGCTCGCGCAACTTCGTCCGCAGGTCTGCGGCGTCCCCGGTCGCGAAGCTCGCCAGATGCCGGAGCTGCGGCGGGTACTCCTGCTCGAGCCCGTCCGCGATCTCGGCGAGGCCGGAGTGGCGCGCGACGAGCGGCGGCGACCCCGCGGCAGCGGCCTCCGCAGCGACCATCCCGAAGGCCTCCGGGAAGATCGACGGCACCACGGTGGCGTCGGCGAGGCCCAGCAGATGGACGAGGTGCCGGTGCTCGAGTGGGCCGGTGAAGAGCGTTCGCGGGCCGGCGAGCGCTTCCAACTCGGCCCGGTAGTCGCCGAAGCCGACGATCACCGCGCGGGCATCGACTCCGCGCAGCGCCTCGAGCAGCACGTGGACACCCTTGTTGTAGAGCAGCTTCCCGAAGTAGACGACCGTCGGCTCGTCGCCGGCGAGAAACGACGCCAGTCGCTCGGCGTTCCCCTCGTCAGGCAGGCGCTCGCTCGCGTTGCCGGGATTCGGCGGGTCGAGCCGCGCCTCCTCGAGCAGGCCCGCGAGCGCCTCCTCACGCGGACGCGGGCGCCACTCGTCGATGTCGACCCCGGGCGGCACCTCATGCACGTGCTCGACCTGGCCGACGACCTCCTCGAGCACGTTGCGGATGTGCGCAGAGCCGACGAAGACCGCCTCCGCGCCGGCCAGCGCCTCTCTCGCCCACGCCGACAGTGCCTCGTTTCCGCGCAGTGAGTACTCGAGCTCGGAGCCGTGCGCCTTCACCGCCCAGCGCGCGCCGCTCGCGGCGCCGACGGGCCCGCCGAGCAGGACATGGTTCGTGAAGACGAGATCGGCAGGAAGCAGCGCACGCACGGCCGCCGCGTTGCGCTCGACCCAGTCGTCGAGCTCGGCCCGCGTACAGTCCTGGACGAGCTTGACCTCGTAGCCCTCGTAACGGTCGAGCACGAAGACGGGCAGCAGGCCCCCGACGTCGGGCCGGACGCTCGCGGCACCGCCGAGGTCGTGCAGCTCGGGGTGCGGCTCCTGGCTGAGCACCGTCACGTCGTGCCCGGCCCGCGTCCACTCGCGGGCCAGCGCGCGTGTGTAGACGTTCGAGCCCGTGCCTCCGAGCAGATAGCCGTGCCAGAGGAGGATGCGCAGCGGCGTCGACATCGGCGCATCGTGCCGGAAGCGCAACGTGGGTTGCGGGGACTGTCCCCGCAACCCACGTTGACGTTCGAGCTAGCCGTTGACCGCGCGGAGCGCGTTCACCTGGCCATGGCCGTAGAAGCTGTTGTACGGCGTGCCGCCCTGGCAGGACGCCGGCCGCGAGGCTCCCGCCGGCTGGTAGGGGCTCGGCGGGCACGGGATCGGGTCGGCGGTCTGGTTCAGGATTTGCTCCGCCCGACCCGGGCGCAGCTTCCCGTTCTGCGGCGTCTTCAGATCGCCGTAGCGGCTGATGATCAGAGCCACCACCCCGGCTGCATGGGGCGACGCCATCGACGTGCCCTGGAGGTAGCGGTACCAGGCCGCCGGCTCACCGGGCTCGTTGTCGAAGATGCGGCGGCTGCCGCCGAGCTCGGCCGGCCAGGTCGAGAGCACCAGCCCGTTGGCGGCCGCGTCCGGCGCCCGGTTGAAGAAGTCGCCGCCGGGCGCGGTCACCTCGACCTCGTTGACGCCGTAGCTCGAGTAGTACGCCTTCTGGTTCGTGCTGCTCGTCGCGGTCACCGTGACGACGCCGGTCACCTCGGCCGGGATCTTCACGCACTGGTTGCCGATCTTCGTCGCACCCGGCTGGGTGCTGTCGGTGCCGGTCGGGTGCTGCAGGTCCTCGTTCTCGTTCCCGGCGGACGACACCACGGTCACGCCCTGCTTGATCGCGTAGCGGATCGCGCGCGACTCGGCCTTCCAGATCGCCTGCTGCTCCGGGTCGTTGTGGCAGTTGAAGCGGTACGGGTCGGCGAAGTAACTGTTGTTCGTCACGTCGAACCCCTGCGAGCCCGCCCACATGAAGGCGCACACGACCATCTCCGGGAAGAAGTAGCCCTCGTCGTTCGAGGTCTTCACACCCGCGAGCCGGACGTTCGGAGCCACGCCGACGATGCCGTACCCGTTCGCCGCCGCCGCGATCGTGCCGGCGGTGTGCGTGCCGTGACCGGCACGGTCGTCCCAGGCGTTCGGATCCGGGTTCGGCGCGCCGCTCTCGCACGACACGCTCTTCGCGAAGTCGATGTTGGCCCGGAGATCCGGATGATCCTTGTCGAGGCCGGTGTCGAGATCGCCGACCAGGACTGCCCGGCTGCCACCCGTGATCGCATGCGCCTCGGGCGCGGAGATCCGCCGCATGTCCCACTGGAGCGGCGAGAGGTTGTCCGCGTCGGTCGCGGGCGTGTTCGGCAGCTCGCCTGGCCCTTCGGCCGCGTCGAGGGCCGGCAACTGGACGCCGAATGCGTCCGTCGCCGAGACGTTCTCGATCGAGTAGTCGCGGAGCAGCTCGCCGCGGAAGCTCGGATTGTCCGAACGCGCGATCACGACGCCGATCTCGTTGTAGTTCGCGACCAGCGTCCCGCCGGCGCCGAGCACCCGTGACCCGGCGTCCGGCGAGGTCGCCTCGCCCTTGTAGAGCACGACGTAGGTTGCGGCCGGCGCGGTGCCGGCAAAGAGGCCGGCGAGTGCCGCGACGGCGGTGGCGGCGCACAGCCGCCTCACTGCTGAAGTCATGTTGATCCCCCTCGGTTCGAGCCCCACTGACGGCGGGGCGACGGGGACTATGACAAACGGCTAGGTGAGGTGGAAGTAGAGCGCGTAGAGCAGCTCGACAGCCGGGTTCGACGTGTGCACCGCCACGTCGGACGGCACGTCGAGAAGGGCCTCGGAGTAGTTGAAGACGATCTTCACCCCAGCGGCGACGAGATCGTCGGCGGCACGCTGCGCCGTGTCGGCGGGCACGGCGATCACCCCGACGATGATGTTGTTGTCGCGCACCGCGTCGCGCAGCTGTTCGTATGGCTGCACCTTGAGACCCCCGATCGACCGGCCGGCCTTGTCGGGGTCGGTGTCGAGCACGGCGGCGATGTTGATCCCGTGCTCGGCGAAGATCGGCGAGCTCGCGATCGCCTGGCCGAGGCGGCCGGCGCCGACGAGCGCGATGTTGTGCTGGCCCTGCGTGCGCAGGATCTTGCGGATCTCGCCCAGCAGCGAGTCGATGTTGTAGCCGACGCCCCGCTTGCCGAACTTCCCGAAGCCGGAGAGGTCGCGGCGGATCTGCGTCGCGTTGATGTTCGTGTAGTCGGAGATCTCCTGCGAGGAGATCCGGTCCTTGCCCATCTTCTTCGACTGGGACAGCACCTGCAGGTAGCGCGAGAGGCGCGCAGCGACCCCCACCGTCAAGCGATCCGCCACGTCGACCCCTTCTTCGCTTGTGACAACATCGTGACATTGTGCCCACGGTCTTCCGGCACCGCCGAAGGAACCGTCAGCGGCAGCCGCGCAGCCGCTGCCGCAGCGCGTCGGGCTGGACGAAGTACGTGAAGGCCCGCTCGCCGTCGATCTCGACCACCGGGATCGACGTCCGGTAGGCCTGCTCGAGCTCAGGCGAGCCGGCGATGTCGACGCGGAGGAAGTCGCCGGCGCACACACGCTCCACCACCTCGAGCGCCCGCTCGCAGAGCGAGCATCCAGGCGCGGTGTAGACGACGACCCTAGGGATAGAGCCCACGCGTGACGGTCGCCTCGGCGACGCGGCGGACGCCGACGCCGTAGGCCGCCATGCGCATGCTCGTGCCGTGCTTCCGGCGCGTCTCGATCGTCTCCTGGAACGCGCGCGTGACGATCTCGTTCAGCCGCGCGTTCACCTCCTCTTCCTTCCAGAAGTACTCCTGGAGCCCCTGCACCCACTCGAAGTAGGAGACGACCACGCCGCCGGCATTCGCGAGCACGTCCGGGAGCACGAGGACACCACGGTCCTCGAGGATCTCGTCCGCCGTCGGTGTCACGGGGCCGTTCGCGCCCTCGCAGACGATCCGCGCGCGCACCTGTGGCGCGTTGTCCTCGTCGATCACCTGCTCGAGCGCGCACGGTGCGAGCACGTCGCACTCGAGTGCCAGCAGCTCCTCGTTCGTGAGCGCGTCGGCGCCGCTGTAGCCGTCGAACGTGCCGTGCTCGGCCTTGTGCGCGATCACGGCGGAGAGATCCAGGCCGTTGGGGTCGTGGATGCCGCCGCCGGAATCGGAGACGGCGACGACGGAGGCTCCGGCCTGGTCGAGCAGGCGGGCGAGGTTCCGGCCGACATTGCCGAAACCCTGCACGGCGACTCGGAGGCCCTCGATCTGCCCGTTCTCCTCCTGCAGCGCGTCGGCGATCACGTAGAGCGCTCCCTGGGCGGTCGCCTCCTCGCGGCCGAGCGAGCCGCCGATCGCAAGCGGCTTGCCGGTGACGACACCGAGGACGGAGTGGCCCTTGTTCATCGAGTAGGTGTCGAAGATCCAGGCCATCACGCTCGCGTCCGTGCCGACGTCGGGGGCGGGAATGTCCTTCTCCGGCCCGATCTCGTTGATGATCTCGCTCGTGAAGCGGCGCGTCAGCCGCTCGAGCTCTCCGCGCGAGAGCACTTTCGGATCGCAGACGACGCCGCCTTTCGCGCCGCCGAACGGAAGACCCATCAGCGCGCACTTCCACGTCATCCACATCGCGAGCGCCTTGACCTCGTCCCGGGTGACGGCGGGGTGGTAGCGGATGCCGCCCTTCGACGGCCCGCGCGCGATGTTGTGCGTGACGCGGTGGCCCTCGAAGACACCGACGGAGCCGTCCTCCATCGTCACCGGGATCGAGACCTCGACCGACTTCTTGCAGTACTCGAGGACGCGGATCAGATCCGGGTCGATCCCGAAGGTCTCGCCGACGCGCCGAAGCTGCTGGCGGGCGAGGTCGTACGGGTTCTGCCGGAGATGTGTTGCCTCGGTCGTGCTCATCCGGGGCGTGAGTCTACTCCTCCCGTCAGCGAATCCGAAACGTGATCTGCTCGATCTCCGGCTCGCCGTCGGGCGGCATCGCCACGACCTGAAGCCGGTACACCCCTGCGGCAAGCGCCGCACCACGCGGCCCGCGCCCCGTCAGGCCGATCGCGTAGGTGCCCGGGAGCACGTCTCGCAGCCGCGCGAGCAGCCCGAGCTTCTCCTTGCCCCGCCAGAGCTCGACATCGAGCCGGGAGACCGGGCGCAGCTGGCGCCGGCCCGCGAGGTCGCGAACCTGCCCGGCCTGGACGGTCAACACCGCGGGTGCGCGGTCCGATGCCTTGAACGTCGTGGCGGAGAGCTCGATCCCGCCGATCAGCGCCGACCCGCCGACCGGCAGCGCGACGGCCCACGGCACGACCACCCCGCCGCCACCCGTCACCTGCACGCGCGCGCGGCCCTGGATCGCCCCGAGCCCCTTGGGGAGGAACGACACCTTCGCGGTGAGTGTCACCTTCGCCTGAGCGCCGGGCGAGAGCGAGAGCCGGTCCGGCTCGGCGACGACCGAGACGCCCGCGAACCCCTCTGCTGCGGTCGCCACCTGGACGCCGATGCGCCGCGTGGTGACATTGCGGACCGTGATCGTGCGGACCGCCTGCCAACCCGCCTCGTCGGCGGCGCCGAACGCGATCGCCGCTGGCTGGGAGACGACCTCCGCCGCGGCGGCGACGAGCGGGTCGAGGCCGCCAGCGCCCTGCGCCGCTGCAGCCGCTCCGGCCCCTGGGACGGCGGTGCCCACGAGCGCGCCCTTCAGCGCAGCAGCGTCGAGCTCCGGCCGGACCTGCGCGAGCACGGCCGCGGCACCTCCTGCGAGTGCGGCGGCCACGCTGGTGCCGCTGATCGTTCCGTAGCGCGCCGTCCGGTCGGCGTTCCGGCCGGGATCGGCCGTGATCAGCTCCACCCCGGGAGCGGTCGCCTCCGGCTTGACTCCGCCACCGAACGCGAGGCCGCGGGAGGAGAACGGAGCGATCGACGCGCGGCGGTCGTTCGAGCGCCAGGCCGGCGCACCGAGCCAGACCTGCGCGTCACGGCCGCGAGCGAGTGCCGTGCGCAGCCCGGCCACGACCTCGTGCGGCAGGCCGACGACGGGCACGTCGAGCCGGTCGTCGAGCCCGAGCGCCCCGGCGGGGACGAGGCCGTCGACGAGGATCGCGGCAGTGCCGGCGAGCACTGCCGCGCGGGCCGCGTCCGCCGGGCCATCTGCCCGGGTGAGCAACGTCGCGCGTCCCGCGACCAGGCTGTACCCGGCCCGGTCGAAGTACGGGGCGAGTGGCTCGTCGGCCGGCCCCGGCGCGGTGAGCGGTCGCGGCCGTGCGACCGTCAGCGCGAGCGGACGCGACGGTGTCGCGGAGCCGGCGAGCGGCAGCTCGCGGTCGAGCAGCACGTTCAGCCCCGACCGGACGACCACGCGCACCGTGGCCGTGTCGCGGCGAAGATCGGCTGCTCCGACGGTCAGCGCGTCGGGCGCACCGCCCGGCCCGCCGACGCTGCCGTAGCCCGGCCCGGCCGGCCCCTCGTTCCCGGCGGGGGCGACGACAAGCGTGTCGAGGATTGCCGCACCGCGCACGGCGAGCGCGACCGGCCCGTCCGGGAAGGAAGCGAAGGGCTCGGTCACGCCGACGACGGCCACCCTGACCGCGTCGAGCACGTCGCCGTCCGCGTCCGGGTCGACGGCGCGCTCGATGCCGGCGAGCAACTGATCGGTGCGGCCGTAGATCGAGTAGCCACCCTCGGCGCTGGGCTGCCAGCCGGCGACGCGAATCGGCAGGATCGACGCGCCGGGAGCGACGCCGTGGAGCCCGTTCGGGCCGCCGTGCCCCGCAATCAGCCCTGCGAGCTGTGTCCCGTGGCGCTCGAGCCGCGTCGCGTCGTCGGGATGCGCTCGTGCCACCGCGACCGACTCGGGGTCGACGAGGTCGATCCCGTCGAGGAGCCGGTCGCGGATGAACGGATGCGTGACGTCGACGCCCGTGTCGAGCAGCGCGACCGTGACGCCGCCGCCGTCGAAGCCCGGGATGCCGAGCTCCGCCCGCCGGCCCGAGCCGGCCGCGAATGCCGTGTCTCGCAGCTCCGCCGCGGAGAGCGAGGCGGGAAAGGCGGCGCGCACGGGATAGACGCCGCGCACGTCCTTGTCCCGCTCGAGCAGCGCCAGCGCACGACCGTCGATCGGTGCCGAGAAACCGTTGAACGTGCGCGTGTAGACGAAGTCCGGAACGAGCTGGATCCCCTCCTGCGAGAGCCTGCCGGCAATCTGCTTCTGAGCGGCGAGCGCGCCGGCCGTCCACTGGCGCATCACGGACTCGGTCGCATGGCCGCCCGCCGCCGCCATGCGGTCGGCGAGCGATGGGTGCTCGAGCACGACGATCATCCGCTGCCCGATGGCGACCGCGCTGCGCTCGCCGTCGACGAAACCCCGCCACGCGGCTGCGCCGCCATCGGAGGGAACCGGCTGCTCAGCGCCCTGGCCGCCGCCCGCCGTCAAGAGCGCGGCGGCGACGACAAGCCCCGCGGCGAGGCTACGACGGTCAGGCCCGCGATGCATATGCGTCGAGGTCAAGGTAACGAGGATAGGCAAGGCGTCTGCCGTACCTCGCCGCGGAGGCGATCATCGCCGCGTTGTCGGTGCAGAGCGCGAGTGGTGCGAAGCGGGCGCCGGGGAGCGACTCGCGCAGCTCCGAGTTCGCAGCGACGCCGCCGACGACTGCGATCGTGGTGTGGCCGCTCAGCGCCGCTGCGGCCTGCGTCCGCTCGACGAGGGCGCGGACGATCGCGCGCTGATAGGAGGCCGCGAGGTCCGCCCGACGGGAGTCCGCGGCCTCGCCGAGGTCCCGCACGGCGTAGAGCAGCGCCGTCTTGACGCCGGAAAACGAGAAGTCCACCCCGTCGACCCGGGCGACGGGAAAGGAGAACGCGTCCGGGTCGCCGTCGCGCGCGAGCCGGTCGATCGCCGCCCCACCGGGGTAGCCGAGCCCGAGCAGGCGGGCGCCCTTGTCGAAAGCCTCGCCCGCCGCGTCGTCGATCGAGGTGCCGAGAACCGCGTAGCCGGAGCGCTCCTGCACGTCGAGCAGGAGCGTGTGCCCGCCGCTCGCGAGCAGGCAGAGGAACGGCGGCTCGACGGGGTTCGTGCCGAGGTAGAGAGACGCGACGTGGCCGTGGAGGTGGTCGACCGGGGCAAGGGGCAATCCGCGTGCCCAGGCGAGCGCCTTCGCCGCGGAGAGCCCGACGAGCAGGGCACCGACGAGCCCGGGGCCCTGCGTGACCGCGACGGTCTCGATGTCGTCGAGCGTCGCCTCGGCCTCGGTGAACGCCTGCCGCACCACGGGAGTGACGAGCTCCAGGTGCCGCCGCGACGCCACCTCCGGGACGACCCCGCCGTAGCGCGCGTGCAGCTGCGCCTGCGAGGAGACGATGTTCGCCCGGATCTCGCCGTCGGCCGTGACGAGCGCCGCCGCGGTCTCGTCGCACGACGTCTCGATCCCGAGGATCATCCGGTCTCGGCGTGCTCGCCGGCGACGGGGTCGCGCCACATGATCAGCGCGTCCTCGCGGTTGTCCGTGTAGTAGCCGCGCCGCACGCCCCGCGACACGAATCCGAGCTGCTCGTAGAGCCGGATCGCGCCCTCGTTCGAGACGCGTACCTCGAGCGTGTATCCCCGCCGCTCGTCCGACGAGGTCTCGTCGAAGAGGCGGTCGAGCAGCGTCCGCGCGATCCCGCGACGGCGGTGCGCGGGAGCGACTGCGACGTTCATCACGTGCCAGGCGTCGACATACCGCGAGATCACGAGATAGCCGAGCAGTGCGCCCGTGCCCGGTTCGAACGCGCCGAGAGAGAGCGAGCTCGGCTTCGCGAGCTCGCCCGCGAACATCGAGCGGGACCAGGGCGTCGGGTACGACTCACGCTCGATCCGCTCGATCTCGTTCAGGTCGCGCAGCTCGAGCTTCCGGAGCTCGAAGGTTCCCGCCCCGACCACGCCGCTCATCGCGCGGCCTCGACGGCGTCCGGCAGGCGGACGTAGAGGGGCTCGAGCAGCTCGACCGGCCCGGGTGGTCCGGCCAGGAGGGCGTGGAAGCGCGCCCGCGGCAGATGCCGCTCGTCGTCGTCGGCCGGCACCTCGGCGCCGGCCGCCTCGAGCACGTCGCGATAGCGGAGCGCGCCGTCGCCGACGCAGACGGTGCCGGGCTCGAGCTCGACCGCGTCGGGCGCGATCGCGCGCGGGCCGGGCACGAAGACCTCACGACGCTTGGCGTCGATCACCGGCAGCGCGCCGGGCGCCCCGGCCGCGAGCGCGTCGAGCGTCGAGACACCCGCCGCCTGCACGCCCAGCGCCAGAGCCAGCCCGCGCGCGGCGGCGAGGCCGATCCGGATCCCGGTGAAGCTCCCTGGGCCCGTCCCCACCGCGAGCGCACCGAGGTCGCCCGGGTGCGCGCCGGCCTGGCGGAGCAGCGCGTCGACGTCCGCGAGCAGCGTCGAGGCACGCGAGACCCGCTCGCCGAGCACCTCGCCGTCGTCGACGAGGGCGCTCGTCGCCTGATCGGTGGCGGTGTCGAACGCAAGGATCAGCACACGCTCACCTGAATATCACGTCGCCCTCGATCACGACCCGGCGGGTCGTCTCGTCGAGATGCTCGAGCCGCACCGCGACGCGCACGGGCGGGAGCCCCCCGCCTGCCGCCTCGGGCCACTCCACGAACACGATCGCGTCGTCGAAGTACGGCTCGAGGTCGCCCCACTCCGCCGACGACACGGCCGTGAAGCGGTAGAGGTCGAGGTGCGAGACGTCGGGGTCGCCCTCGTAACGGTGCCCGATCGTGTAGGTCGGGCTCGTCACCGGTGCGGTGACGCCGAGCGCGCGACAGGCGCCGCGCACGAAGGTCGTCTTGCCGGTGCCGAGCTCCCCCGCGATCGTGACGACGTCTCCCGGCTCGAGCTGGCGCGCGAGCCGCGCGGCGATCTCCTCGGTCTCGCCGGGGGAGGCGGAGCGGATCTCCACGGCGGGCTAGAAGAGCCCGAGTTGGACGGCCGGCTCGCGCGCGTGCTCCGGCTCGATCTCGACGAGCTCCGGCTCGGCCGGCACGTGGGCAACGGGCGCCGGGCGCCCGAGCAGCTCCGGGATCCGCGCGAAGTCCTCCTCGAGCACCGACAGCATCGACCGCGTGTAGAGCGCTGCCGCCGGGTGGTAGAGCGGGTAGAGCGTGACCGCGTTCCCGCCGAGCGTCACCTCCTGCGAGACGCCGTGCACCTTCGTGATCCCCGCCGGCTTGCCGGACAGGAGCTTCGTGGCGAAGTTGCCGAGCGTCGCCACGAGCGTCGGCCGGATCAGCTCGATCTGGTGGAAGAGGTGCGACTCGCAGGCCTCGATCTCCTCCGGCTGCGGGTCGCGGTTCCCTGGCGGCCGGCACTTGAGCACGTTCGCGATGTAGACGTCGTCGCGTGTGAGCCCGATCCCTGCGAGCAGGGTCTCGAGCAGCTTTCCGGCCCGCCCGACGAACGGGACGCCCTGCTGGTCCTCGTGGAAGCCGGGGGCCTCGCCCACGAACATCAGCTCGGCCGCGGGGTCGCCGAAGCCGAAGACGACCTGCGTGCGCGTCGCGGCGAGCGGACAGCGCGTGCAGCTCGACGTCTCCTCTGCGTACTGCGCGAGCGCGTCGATCACGCGGTCGATTCTACGACCGCAGCAGGACGGTCAGCCGCAACCGCAGCCGCCGCCGCAGCAACCGCCACCGGCGGCGCCACCGAAGGACGGCTGCGAGGAGGCGCCTGCGACCGCGAAGGTCGACAGCTGCTTGAGGACGTTCCCGGCGCCGCAATCCGGGCAGAGGACGACCTGGTCGCCGTTGCGGACGAGCTCCTCGAAGTGGGACTCACACGTCATGCAGGCGTACTCGTAGATCGGCATGCTCCCATTCTAGTGGCGGCGTGGTCGGTACCGGTCCTGGAGGGGAAGCTCGTCCGGCTCGAGCCGATGAGCCGCGACCACGAGGAGGGACTCTGGGACGCATCGCGCGACGAGCGCACCTGGGCCTGGCTCAGCATCGTGCAGCCGCAGACGAAGGACGAGCTCGTCGCCTACGTCGACGCGGCGCTCGCGAACCGCGACGCGGGCGAGGAGCTGCCGCTCGTGACCGTGCGCCGCAGCGACGGCCTGGTCGTCGGGAGCACGCGCTTCCTCGCGCTCCGCCGCGAGCACCGCAGCGTCGAGATCGGCTGGACCTGGCTCGCGCCGGCGGCGTGGGGAACCGGGATCAACATCGAGGCGAAGCTGCTGATGCTCGAGCACGCGTTCGAGCGGCTCGGCTGCCTGCGGGTGGAGCTGAAGACGGACGCCCGAAACGAGCGCTCCCGCGGCGCGATGGCGGCGCTCCCCGCGCACTTCGAGGGCATCCACCGCAAGCACATGCTCGTTCGGGGCGGCGAGCGGCGCGACTCGGCCTGGTACAGCGTCCTCGACGACGAGTGGCCCGCCGTGCGGGCGAATCTCCTACGCCGGCTCGGGCGCTAGGAGGAAGTCCCGGACGACGTCGGCCGCCTGGGGGCGGTCGCGGAAGATGCCGTGGCCCGTCTCGGGGTAGCACTCGTAGCGAACGAGCCCGACCGGCAGCGCCTCCACGAGCTCCTCCGTGCCGGCCACTGTGGTCGACGGGTCGTCGTCCCCGGCGAGCACGAGCGTCGGGCACGCGACGTGGGCAGCGTCCTCGCGCACGTCGTACTCGCGGGCGCCCGTCCGCTCCCAGTGCGCGGAGAGCGCGAGGTTGAGCTCGATGCGCGCAATCGTGTCGGGCTCGACCGGCCTGCGGTTGTAGAGCGGGATGCAGATGCGCATGAACTCGGCGAAGTTCGCCTCGGTCGGGTCGGCGAAGTAGCGCGCCGCCACCTCGCCGGCCGCCGGGCCGCCGACCCGGTCGAAGACGGCGACGGAGCGCGCGTGCACGTACCGGGCGACGGTGCTGACGAGCACGAGGCGCTCGACCCGCTCCGGGTTGCGCGCCGCAAGCAGCAGCCCGATCACACCGCCGATCGCGGTGCCGAGCACCGCCACGCGCTCGAGCTCGAGCGCATCGCAGAACGCGGCCACGTCGTCGACCCAGGTGTCGAGCGTCCAGTGCTCGGCCGTGCTCCAGCCGCTGCGCCCGGTGCCCCGTAGGTCGAGATAGACGACCTGCGCGTGCGCGGCGAGTGCCGGCCCGATGTGCTCCTTGTAGAGCGAGTGGTCGACACCCGGTCCTGTCGGCAGCAGCAGCACCGTCGGCCGCTCGCGCATCCACGGCCCCTCCGCGAGGAGCTTGGTGCCCTGGACGTCGAAGAAAAGGTCGATCCCGTTGGCCTCGACCTTCACGCCGCGTCCCCGCGACCTTCCAGCGACTCGAGGAAGCTCTGGAGCTCCGCCGCCGCCGCCGGCTCGTCCCGGATGACCGAGTGTCGGGCTCCGGGGAAGCTGTGGAAGCGAGCGCTCGGGCAGCCGCTCCGCGACCTCGCGCACGCTCTCGAGCGGCGCCCAGGCATCGTCGTCGCCGGCGAGCACGAGCGTCGGCACGCGCACGAGCGGCAGCGAGTCGCTGAGGTCGATGCGCTTCGCCTCGCCGGACATCCAGCGGATCAAGACGTCCGGGCGCCAGTGAGCGCGCACGATCACGTCGTCGATCAGGTCGTGACGCGAGAGCAGCGGAAAGCACACGCGCACGAAGTCGGCGAAGCCGCGCTCGTCCATGTTGTCGTAGAACCGCTCGGCGACTGCCCCCGCTTCCGGGCCGCCGATGCGCTCGTAGACGGCGATCGAGCGAGCGGGATCGATCCGCGCCACCGGCCCGATCAGCGCGAGTGCACCCGGGTGGTCCGGATGGCGCGCCGCGTACTCGAGCGCGACCATCGCGCCGAAGCCGAGCCCGAGGATGATCGGCCGCTCGATCCGCAGCGCATCGCAGAACGCACGGACATCGTCGGCCCAGCGCTCGAGCCTGTGCTCCTCGGGCGCACCCTGGTCGCTCCGGCCGCCGCCGCGCATGTCCAGGTAGACGACCTGCGCACGGGCGGCGAGCCAGGGCCCGATCTGCACTTTGAACGGGTTGTGGTCGAATCCCGGCCCCGGGTGGAGGAGCACCACGGTCGGCCGCTCCCGCATCCACGGGCCCTCGGCCACCAGCTTCGTTCCCTCGACGTCGAAGAAGAGGCGGACGTCGTCGACCTGAATGCGCATGGCGCTACACTACTTTCGCCCGGTATCCGGCAGGAACTGGAGCAATACACATGATCGAGAGAGCCCAAGTGATCGGCGCAGGACGCGTCGGCTCGGCCCTGGCCGCGCGGCTGCGCGAGCGTGGGCTCGACCTGTCCTCGCCCGAACCGGAGCTCGTGCTCCTCTGCGTGCCCGACCGGGCGATCGCGGAGGTGGCGGCCTCGCTCGCTCCCGGGCCCTGGGTCGGACACGTCAGCGGTGCCACCCCGCTCGACGCGCTCGCGCCGCACGTGCGGCGCTTCGGGCTGCACCCGCTCCAGACCTTCACGCGAGAGCGCGGGCCGGAGCAGCTCGACGGTGCGTTCGCGGCCGTCAGCGGCGAGACGGACGAGGCGCGTGCCGTCGGCACCTGGCTCGCCCGGACGCTCGGGCTGGAGCCGTTCCCGCTCGACGACGCCAAGCGGGCCGCGTACCACGCCGGCGCGGCGATCGCCTCGAACTATCTGGTCACGCTGCGCCGGGCGGCCGGTTCGCTGCTCGAGGCTGCCGGGGCGCCGCCGGAGGCCCTCGATCCGCTGATGCGCCGCACGATCGAGAACGGCTTCGAGCTGACGGGCCCGATCGCGCGGGGCGACTGGGAGACCGTCGACGCGCACGTCGCTGCGATCCGGGCGCAGCGGCCCGAGCTCGAGCCGATGTACCTCGCACTCGCAGAGTCGACGAAGGCGCTCGCGTGATCACGGTTCGGCGGATCGCGGACCTGCCGCCGGGCGCAGGCGTCGTCGGGCTCGTGCCGACGATGGGCGCGCTGCACGCCGGCCACGAGGCCCTGATCGGCGCGGCACGGGCCGAATGCGACACGGTCGTCGTCAGCGTCTTCGTCAACCCGGCGCAGTTCGACGAAGCGGGCGATCTCGACGCGTACCCCCGGGATGAGGGACGGGATGCGGAAATCGCCGCACGTGCCGGCACCGACGTGCTCTTCGCCCCGGTGGCGGACGAGATCTACCCACCCGGCTTCCAGACCTGGGTCGACGTGGAGGAATTGTCGCGCGGCCTCGAGGGTGCCCATCGACCCGGCCACTTCCGCGGCGTCGCGACCGTGTGCCTGAAGCTCTTCAACCTCGTCCGGCCCCGGCTCGCCTACTTCGGGCAGAAGGACGCGCAGCAGGTCGCCGTGATCCGGCGCATGGTTCGTGACCTCAACCTCGACCTGACGGTGAGATCGCTGCCGACCGTCCGCGACGCCGACGGGCTCGCGCTCTCCTCCAGAAACGCCCGCCTCTCCCCGGCCGAGCGCGAGCTCGCGCTCGCCCTCCCCCGCGCGCTCGCCACCCGCGACGCCGCCGCTGCCCGCGCCGCCCTGGCGGGCCTCGACGTCGACTACGTCGAGGTCGCCGACTTCGACCCGCCCGTCCTCGCCGCCGCCGTCCGCGTCGGTGCCACCCGCCTGATCGACAACGTCCCGCTAGCTCCCGTGAATGGGGAGGAGGAAGCATGACGACCCGTCCCAGGAAGCCCGCTCCGGGCACGCCCGCTCCCGGCAAGTTCCCGCTCACGGAGCTCGCCGAGCTGAAGGCGCGCCGCCAGCCGATCGCCATGGTCACCGCGTACGACGCCCCCTCCGGCCGGCTCGCCGACGCCGCGGGCGCCGACCTGATCCTCGTCGGCGACTCCGCCGCCATGACGGTGCTCGGCCACGACTCGACCGTCCCGGCGACGATGGACGAGATGATCGTGCTCACGCGCGCGGTCACGCGCGGCGCCAGGCGCCCGCTCGTCGTCGCGGACATGCCGTTCGGCTCCTTCCAGGTCTCCGACGAGGAGGCGCTGCACAATGCGATCCGCTTCGTCAAGGAGGCCGGCGCAGATGCGGTCAAGCTCGAGGGCGCCGGCCGGATGCTCTCGCGGGTGCAGGCGCTGGTCGACACCGGCATCCCGGTGATGGGCCATCTCGGGCTGACGCCGCAGTCAGCGACGATGCTCGGCGGTTTCAAGGCGCAAGGCCGCACAGCGGAGAAGGCAGTGCGCCTCTACCGCGACGCGCTCGCGCTCGAGGCCGCGGGCTGCTTCGCGATCGTGCTCGAGGCGGTGCCGGCCGCCGTCGCGGAGCGGATCACCGAGGCGCTGACGGTGCCGACGATCGGGATCGGCGCCGGCGCGGCCACGGACGGGCAGGTGCTTGTCTGGCACGACCTGCTCGGCCTCTACGACGGTCACGCGCCGCGCTTCGTCAAGCAGTACGCCGATCTCGCGACGGCGATCAAAGCTGCGGTCGGCACGTACGTCGACGAGGTGCGGACGCGCAGCTTCCCGGAGGAGCAGCACACGTACGGCATGCCCGAGGAGGAACTGGCGCGCTTCGAGGAGGCGCTAGAAGACGTAGTGGAACGCCGCTAGGAACAGGGCGACGAGGGCCACCGACCCGAGCGAGCGCGCCCAACTCCAGCCGTGCACGGTGCGGACGCCGAGCAGCATCAGGGCGGCCGCCCAGACGCCGAAGCCGGCCTCGGCAACGGCGAACACGAGCCCGGCGTCGCCGTCGTCCGAGCCGCCGGTGCGAAAGAGGTCGTCGCCGAAGACGGCGAGCTCCAGCGGCACGAGCAGGAGCACGCCGACCGCGAGCGGCGCGACCGCGAACGCGAGGAGATGGCGGGCGCGCCGAAACGTTCCCTCGCTGCCGAGCCCGCGCGTGCCGAGATAGAGCGCGCCGCCGACGACGAAGTAGCCGACGAACGCGGTGAAGACGGCCGCGAACACCACCCAGAGCGCGACGACGAGCGGACCGTCGTAGATCGGGTCGTCGTAGAGCCGGCCGGCGGTTCCCGACGTGAGCGCGGCGAACACCCCCGCGAAGCAGCACGAGCGCGAGCACGGGCTCGGCCCGGGCGTCGAGATCCTCCCGCGACTCGTCGCGCAGCGCGACGAAGACCGAGCGGGGCGCGAGGAGGACGGCCGGCACGCGCAGCCACCATTGCCGGTCGCGGTCGGGCTCCACGGCCCGAGCGTAGCTACGGCGTCGGCAGCTCGACCGGCTCGTTGACGCCCGTGAGCCGGTAGTGGATCGCGAACTCGCCGTGCTTCCCCTCGGCGTCGACGGCGAAGTCGACGAAGGCGCTCTGCAGCAGGTGCGTGCGCTCGTCGATCGTGAGCACGGTGTGGATGTCCCCGAACGACACGTCGAGGTCGGAGAGGTCGAACGACTTGCCGGCGAAGCCGGCCATCTCGGTGACTGCGCCGATCAAGCCGGCGGTGTCGATCTCGCCCCCGATCGTGGTCACGGACTTGCCGTCGATCAGCTGGTGCTCGTTGACCCGGACGTCCTTGACGTACCGCCCGAGCTGCTGGAACGCGGCGGCGCTCAGCGAACCTCGCGCCTGCGCGGACGGCGGCACCGGTGTCGCCTGCCAGCCATCGCCGAAGTCGAGCCACGCGCGCTTGCCGCGAACGAGCATCCGCAGCGAGAAGCCGTCCGCGCCGGGCACTCCGGTCGCCCGCAGCGAGAAGAGCTCTCCGTCCGCCGAGGTGACCCCGGCGAAGTCCACCGAGATCTTCTGACCGTCGTGCGTGACGGCGACCCGGCCCTCGAACGACGACGACGACAGCTGTTGCTGTGCTGCAGCGGCCCGCTGCAACAGCTCCTGGGCACGCAGCCCGGACTCTCCGGCACACCCGGCCAGCGCAACTGCGACGCCCGCGAGGAGAACAGCGCGCCTGAACATGGGAGGAAAATCGGCACTGCCTAGCGCCCGCTCCATCCCCCACTTGGTAGGTTCGCGGCGTCGTGGACGAGGCGCTGACGAGGACGCTGAGGCAGGCGATGCCGTACGCCGAGACGCTCGGGATCGAACTGTTGACCGCCTCGACCGACGAGGTGCGCGGCCGCGCGATCTGGGAGGAGCGCCTGACCACGGCGGGGGGTCTCCTCCACGGCGGCGTGCTGATGGGGCTCGCCGACGCGGTCGGCGCGTACTGCGCGTTCCTCAACCTGCCCGAGGGCTCGACGGCGACTGCCACGATCGAGTCGAAGACGAACTTCTTCGCCGCGGTTCGCTCGGGGGCGGTCGACGCCCGTGCCCGCCCGCTGCACGTGGGCAAGCGGACGATCGTCGTCGAGACCGACCTCCACGACGGCGACGGCCGCCACGTCGCCCGCGTCACGCAGACACAGGCCGTCCTCTAGGGCCGCTCGCCGTCAACCGCACGGACGGGGACAGTCCCCGTCCGTCTCGTTGACAGCGCGCGCTGACGGGCATGGGCGGCCTGCCGGCTGATCCCGAGCGCGGCGCCGATCTCCGTCCAGCTGCTACCTCGACGCCGTGCGTGCGCGACCAGGAGCGCTTCCACGCGAGCCAGGGTTGCCCGTGCTTCTCCGAGGGTGCTGAGCCCCTCGAGCATCGGCTCGGACGGTCGCACCCCGAGCGAGCGGAAGTAGGAATCGAGGTCGAGCGAGCCCACGGCCGAATCTTCCGTCGAGCGAACCGCCCGCACAAGCGGCCTGAACAGACGTGTCTCGCCGTCAACCGAACGGCCGGGGACAGTCCCCGCAACGTGGATTGACGCGGTTCGGCCATGGGCCGAACGGACGGGTCAGGCGGCGACCGGCTCGCCGCTCGGCGCGAGCACGTGACGGAGGAATTGCCCCGTGAACGAGCCCTCCGTCTCGGCGACCTGCTCCGGTGTCCCGGCGGCGATCAGCTCGCCGCCCGCCTCGCCGCCCTCGGGCCCGAGGTCGACGACCCAATCGGCCTGCTTGATCACGTCGAGGTTGTGCTCGATCACGAGCACGGTGTTGCCGGCGTCGACGAGCCGCTGCAGCACCTCGAGCAGCTTCTCGATGTCGGCGAAGTGCAGCCCGGTCGTGGGCTCGTCGAGGATGTAGAGCGTCCGCCCGGTCGCGACCTTGCACAGCTCCGCGGCGAGCTTGACCCGCTGCGCCTCACCGCCCGAGAGCGTCGTCGCGGGCTGGCCGAGCTTGATGTAGTCGAGCCCGACGTCGTGCAGCGTCTGCAGGCGCCGGTGCAGCTTCGGGATCTTGGCGAAGAAGCCGAGCGCCTCCTCGACCGACATCTCGAGCACGTCCGCGATCGACTTGCCCTTGAAGCGCACCTCGAGCGTCTCCTTGTTGTACCGGTGCCCGTGGCACGTCTCGCACTGGACGTAGACGTCCGGCAGGAAGTGCATCTCGATCTTGATCGTGCCGTCGCCCTTGCACGTCTCGCAGCGACCGCCGCGGACGTTGAACGAGAAGCGCCCCGGCTTGTAGCCGCGCACCTTCGCCTCCGGGGTGAGCGAGTACAGCTCCCGGATGTGTGTGAAGAGATCGATGTAGGTGGCCGGGTTCGAGCGCGGTGTGCGCCCGATCGGCTTCTGGTCGATGTCGATCACCTTGTCGAAGACCTCGATCCCCTCGACGCTGTCGTGGTCGCCGGGCTTGACGCGCATCCGGTTGAGCCGGTTCGCGCAGGCCTTGTAGACGATCTCGTTCACGAGCGTGGACTTGCCCGAGCCGGAGACGCCGGTGACCGTGACGAACTTGCCGACCGGGAACTCCACGTCGATCCCCTTCAGGTTGTGCATCGCGGCGCCGCGGACGGTGAAGTGGCCGTGGTCGTCCTCGCGCCGCGGCGGGATCGCGATCTGCCGCTCGCCGGAGAGGAACTGGCCCGTGACCGACTTCTTGTTCCGCATCACCGTGTCGGCCGTCCCCTCGGCGACGACCCAGCCGCCGTGCTCGCCGGCGCCCGGCCCCATGTCGACGAGATGGTCGGCGGTGCGCATCATCTGCTCGTCGTGCTCGACGACGAGCACGGTGTTGCCGAGCGACTTCAGCCGCTGCAGCGTCCCGATCAGCTTGTCGTTGTCGCGCTGGTGCAGGCCGATCGACGGCTCGTCGAGGATGTAGAGGACACCGACGAGCTGCGAGCCGATCTGGGTCGCGAGCCGGAGCCGCTGCGCCTCGCCGCCCGAGAGCGTCTTCGCGGCGCGGTCGAGCTGGAGATAACCGACCCCGACGTTGTCGAGGAAGGTCAGGCGCTCGCGAATCTCCTTCACGATCCGGTGGCCGATCAGCTCCTCGGTGGGCGTCAGCCCGAGCTCGTCGAGGAAGGCGAGCGAGCGCGTCACCGACATCCGGGTGAAGTCGTGGATCGACCTCGTCCCGACGGTGACCGCGAGCACCTCGGGCTTCAGCCGGGCGCCGTTGCAGGTGCCACAAGGGCGGAAGCTCATGTACTCCTCGATCCGCTCGCGCTGCTGCGCCGAGTCGGTCTCCTTGTAGCGGCGCTGCAGCGAGGCGACGATCCCCTCGAACGCCATCGTGTACGAGCGGCGGCGGCCCATCCGGTTGCGGTACTGGACGTAGAGCTTCTCGCCCTTCGTGCCGTGGAGGAAGAGATCCTGCTGCTCGGTCGTCAGGTCGCGCCACGCCGTGTCGGGATCGATCTCGTAGCGGTCGCAGATCGCCTGCACGACCGAGTCGTAGAAGCCGCCGTTGCCGACCGACCAGGGCACGAGCGCGCCGTCGCCGACCGTGACCGAGGTGTCCGGCACGACGAGGTCGGGATCGATCTCGAGCTGCGAGCCGAGCCCGGTGCAGCGCGGGCACGCGCCGTGCGGCGAGTTGAAGGAGAAGATGCGCGGCTGCAGCTCCGGCAGCGAGACCCCGTGCTCGGGGCAGGCGAACTTCTCCGAGAAGAGCATCGGCTCCCCGTCCACGACGTCCACCGCGACGAGCCCGTCGGCGAGCGCCGCGGCCGTCTCGACCGACTGGGTCAGGCGCTGGCGCAGGTCGGGCTTCTGCACGAGCCGGTCGACGACGACCTCGATCTCGTGCTTGAACTTCTTGTCGAGGACGATCTCCTCCTCGAGCAGCCGCTGCTCGCCGTCGACCTTGACGCGCGTGAAGCCGTCGGCGCGGAGCTCGTCGAGCACGTCGCGGAACTCGCCCTTGCGGTCGCGCACGATCGGCGCGTTGACGGTGAACTTCGTTCCCTCGGGCAGCGCGAGGATCTGCTCGACGATCTGGTCGAGGCTCTGCCCGGCGATCGGGCGGCCACAGACCGGGCAGTGCGGCCGGCCGACACGCGCGTAGAGCAGACGGAGGTAGTCGTAGATCTCCGTGACCGTGCCGACCGTCGAGCGCGGGTTGCGCGACGTCGTCTTCTGGTCGATCGAGATCGCCGGCGAGAGCCCGTCGATCGAGTCGACGTCGGGCTTCTCCATCATCTGCAGGAACTGGCGCGCGTACGCGGAGAGGCTCTCGACGTAGCGGCGCTGTCCCTCGGCGTAGATCGTGTCGAACGCGAGCGACGACTTGCCGGAGCCGGAGAGCCCGGTGATGCAGACGAGGGCGTTCCGCGGCAGCCGGACGTCGATGTCCTTGAGGTTGTGCTCGCGGGCCCCGTGGACGATCAGCTCGTCGGCAGCCATGTGGCGGCCATTCTAGCGCGCGAACGTACGTTCGTCCAGGCGGTCCCGGTGGCGTGAAGTACCGTCCCTGCCGTGTCCCCGCGCTCCCGAGCCCGCGCCGCCGACATCGCCGTCGCGGCCGTGTTCGCGGCGTCCGCCGCCGCGCTGTTCGTGCAGGGCGACGAACGGGACGGCTCGCTGCCGTTCTTCCTCGCCTGGCTCGCCGTCCACGTGCTCTACGGGATCGCCAGCGGCTCGTTCTGGGCGCTGCCGATCGTGGTCGCGTGCCCGCCGCTCTTCGTCGCGACGGCGTCCGGCGACGGCGAGGGCAACCCGCTCTGGCTGGAGGCGCTCGCCGTGGAGGCCTTCTACGGGATCTCGTTCGCGTTCATCGGCGTCGTCGCGCGCCGGGTCTGGCAGGCACGCCGGGCGCCCGAGTTACGCGAACGACCCGACGGGGAACAGCCCGCGGAGTGAAGGAGACCGCGAAGCGTGCTGCCCTCGCGACGCTCGTGGTCGGCTCGATCGTCGTGCTCGCGCTGGCGATCTGGCAGCTGCGCCTCGTCGTCGCGCTCCTCTTCCTCGCGTTCATCCTCGCCGCCGCGATGCGGCCGACGGTCGACCGGCTCGCAGGCGTCGGCCTCCCGCGCGCCGCGGGGATCGCGCTCCACTACGTCGCGTTTTTCGCGCTGGTGGCAGGCTTCCTCTGGCTCGTCGTGCCGCGGGCGATCGATCAGGTCGACGCCGCGATCGGCGACCTTCCGCAGACGCGCTCCGACCTGAACGAGCAGGCGCAGGAGTCGACCGGGATCCGGCACGACATTCTCGTCGGCGTGCAGCGGCGGCTCGAGGACGTCCCCTCCGGCGAGAGCCTCGTCGACCCGGCGGTCGAGATCACGCTGACCGTCTTCGAGGTCGCGCTCGGCATCTTCTTCACGCTCGCCTGCGCCGCCTACTGGATCTTCGAGCGCGACCGCGCCGAAAACCTCGTCTGCTCACTCCTTCCCCGGCCGCGCCGGAAGAAGGTGCGCGACACCTGGGACCTGATCGACGCCAAGCTCGGCGCCTACGTGCGCGGGCAGGCGGTGCTGATCGCCCTCGTCGGCACCGTGCTCTCGCTCGCCTTCTGGGCCGTCGGCCTGCCCTACTGGCTGCTCGTGGGCGCGTTCGCGGGCGTGGTCGAGCTGATCCCCGTGATCGGGCCGCTCGCCGCCGGGGCGCTCGCGGTCGGCGTCGGCCTGACGGTCTCGTGGCAGACGGCACTCGCCGCCGGCGTGATCGTGCTCGTCGTGCGCCTGCTCGAGGACTACCTCGTGATCCCGCGCGTGCTCGGCGACGCCGTCGGCCTGACCCCACTCGTCGTCCTCGTCGCCGTGACCGCGTGCGGCCTCCTCTTCGGCGGCTTCGCGGTGATCCTCGCGATCCCGCTCGCCGCCGTGCTGGCGACGCTCGTCGACGTGATCGTGCGCGACAAGGATCCGGCGGAGGAGGAAGTGCCTGCGGTGATCTTCTCTGCGAAGGAGGCGGAGACGGCCGGCTAGGCCTTCCGCCACTTCCCGAAGATCAGTCCGCCGAGCGTGAACCCGAGCCCGAACGTACCGAGCGAGAAGGCCCCGACCGCGAGCGACTTGCGCGCGATCGAAAGCCGCTGCCAGCGTCCGAGCGCCTCCTGCTCCTCGCTCGTCAGCGGCTCGCCGCGCCGCTGCTTGCGCAGCGCGCCACCAGCCCTCAACCCGAGGTAGAGGTCGTCGAAGATCTCGGGGGGCTCTGTCTCAGAGCCCGTTTCTGACCCTGGATCGGCCATGAGCTGGACTGTATAGCCTCCGTCGGCTGTGGCGACCCGGGTGCTCCACCTCTCCGACCTCCATTTCGGCCGCAACGACCGGCTCGTGTCGATCGAGGCACTCGCCCAGCTGATCGCCGAGCAGGCGCCGGAGCTCGTGATCGCGAGCGGGGATCTCACCCACCGCGGCCGCCGGGCGCAGCACGAGCGCGCCGGCCGCTTTCTCCGCGATCTCGGCATCCCGCTGCTGACGGTGCCGGGGAACCACGACATCCCCTTCACCTTCCCGAAGCGCTTCACCCGTCCATGGGCCGAGTTCGAACGGGAGTGGGAGACGACGGAGCCCGTCTACCGCTCCGAGGCCCTCCTCGTCGCAGGGCTGAACTCCGTCCGTCCCTGGCGCCACCAGTCAGGGCGGCTGCGCGACGAGCAGGTGCAGCGCGCCGCCGAGCTCTTCCGGGAGGACGCCCCAGAGCAGGCCTTCCGGATCGTCGTCCTGCATCACCATCTGCTCGGTGCGCCCTGGCGCTCGCGGAAGAAGCCGGTCGCAAAGCGGAACCGGGTGCTCGCGGGCCTCGTCGAGGCGGGCGCCGACCTGATCCTCGCCGGCCACATTCACCAGAGCACCGTCGCCGAGCGGCGCGAGTTCGAGCTCTCGACACCCGGCGGCGAGCACGCCGTCGTCGTCTCGATCGCGCCCGGCTTCGGGCAGCCGAGGCCGAACCGCCGTGGCGAGGCGCGCGGCCTGCACGTCTACGAGATCGAGCGGAGCTCCCTGCGCGTCCTCACCTACATCTGGCGTGAGGACGGCTGGGGGCTCACGGCCGTTCGGGAGTTCCCGCGCGGCCGTGAGCCCCTCGCCTTCCGGTCGAGCTAGGTCGTCACACGCCGGTCGGAACCAGGCAGCACCCTCTGGACGAGGGTGACCAGCACCGCGGCGACGATCACGGCCAGGATGAATCCCAGCACGCCGCCGATCAGCAGGCCCACGACCAGCATCGCGGCGATGCCGATCGCGATCGTGACGAGCCACCCCATCGGATCGGGTCCCGGGTTGATGCAGCCGCCCGAGCGCGCCGACGATGAGGCCTCCGATGATGAGTCCGATGATTTCAGCCA